>NZ_CP028913.1:0-2400000 GCF_003070885.1 Agromyces badenianii | reverse complement strand
CCACGTGCCCGAGTCCCGCGCGGGAGAACCGCCCGGCGTGCAGCGCGGCGACCTTCAATCGCGTCGCCTGCTCGAGTCCGGCCTCGGTGAAGAGCATCCGGGAGGCGAACGGGCCGAACTTCGTTCCGGCCTTCGCGCGGAGCTTCGCCTGGCTGAGCACGGCGGCGACGAGCGTCGGCGGATGCCCCTGCTTGCGGAGGTCGGCGACGGTCTTGACGATGTCGGCCTTCGAGTCCCAGTCGGGCAGCCCGTCGAGCAGCGTGAGGCCCTCGGGCGAGAGCAGTTCGACGAGTTCGGCGCGATCCACCCGGCCACGCTAGCATCGCCCCTTGGGCGAGGTTCGCCCGTGGCTGAACGGGCTGGCACTCACGTTGCACGAGTGCCAAATCGCGCCTAGACTCGGTTTAGCACTCTCGCTCTGAGGCTGCTAACCAGTCTTCGTCAAGAAAGAGGTCAACCGTGTCGGTTTCCATCAAGCCGCTCGAGGATCGCATCGTCATCAAGCAGGTCGAGGCCGAGCAGACCACCGCATCGGGTCTGGTCATCCCCGACACCGCCAAGGAGAAGCCCCAGGAGGGCGAGGTCGTGGCAGTGGGCCCCGGCCGCATCGATGACAACGGCAACCGCGTCCCGCTCGACGTCGCAGTCGGCGACAAGGTGATCTACTCGAAGTACGGCGGCACCGAGGTCAAGTTCGGCGGCGACGACCTGCTCGTGCTGTCGGCTCGCGACGTGCTCGCAGTCGTCGTCCGCTAAGGGCGACACGATTCATCCGAGGCCCGGATGCCCCCTCGGGGCGTCCGGGCCTCGTCGTCGTTCCGGTGAGCGGATGCCTCGGCCGATCGGGGTCGCGGCAGTGTGGCTGGATCTCGACGTCAGACGGCTGACGCGGCGCGGCGCGGCGTCGCGGGCCGGGCGTAGTCTGTGCTGGTGTCATCCCGCCCCGCGACCGCGCCTTCCCCCTCGACGGACTCCTCGGCAGGCGTGAGTCGCTCCGGGCTTCTCTTCGCGATCGGCGCCTACGGGCTCTGGGGCTTCCTGCCCGTCTACTTCATCGCGCTGGCACCGTCGGGTCCGTTCGAGATCGTCGGCTGGCGCGTGCTGTTCTCCCTCGTCTTCTGCGCGCTGCTCATCACCGTCACGCGGGCGTTGCGGCCGCTCGCGGTGCTGCTCCGCGACCGGCGCATCGTGCTCACGATGGGCCTGGCCGGGCTCCTCATCTTCATCAACTGGCAGACCTACGTCTACGCCGCGCTCTCGAACCAGGTGGTCGAGGCGGCGCTCGGCTACTTCATCAACCCGATCGTCACGGTCTTCCTCGGCGTGCTCGTGCTGCGCGAGCGCCTGAATCTGACGCAGTGGATCGCCGTCGGCATCTCGATCGTCGCCGTCGTCGTGCTCGCGGTCGGCTACGGGCAGCTGCCGTGGATCGCGCTCGTGCTCGCGTTCTCGTTCGGCTTCTACGGCCTCATCAAGAAGCGGGTCGGCCCGAAGGTCGACGCCGTCTCGGGCCTGACCATCGAGACCGTGTGGCTCGCGCCGCTCGCCGTCGTGCAACTCGTCTTCGTGTCGATGACCACGGGCCTCACCATCGGTACGGTCAGCGTGTGGCACACGGTGCTGCTCCTGCTCGCCGGAGCGATCACCGCGGTGCCGCTCCTGCTCTTCGCAGCGGCGTCGCGACGGTTGCCCCTCATCTTCATGGGGTTCATCCAGTACTTCGCCCCCTTCATCCAGTTCCTCGTGGGCGTCTTCGTGCTGAAGGAACCGATGCCGCCCGAACGCTGGATCGGGTTCGCCCTCGTCTGGGTGGCGCTCATCGTGCTGACGGTCGACCTGCTGCGGGGTGTTCGCGCCTCGCGACGCGTGGTCGCCGAACCGGCCTGAGGCCGAGCCGACGGTCTGCCGTCCCCCTCTTCGCGACACACGGCGAGCGGATGTCGCGGACGCGCGATCCTCGCGTGAGAGCCCGGAATCATGCGGGTTCCTTGCGCCGGATCGAGGCGAGGTGTCGGCGAGGTAACGATTGAGGGGGCGTTACACGGTTGTGACCGCACTGACTTGTTTCCGCCATTGGCGCGGAATACTGTCAGACAACGGCGTCACCATGGCGCTGCATTGTGTACCAATTCCTTCAGTCCCAAGGAGCAACATGAGCGTATTCGCGAAGGCCACGGCCAAGCGTTCGGCTCGCGCAGCCTGGACGGGTCTCGCCATCGCCGGCGTCAGCACCCTCCTCCTGTCTGCGTGCGCGTCGGGCGGCACGCCGTCGGCCGAGACGGAAGAGCCGGCCGACACCGGTGACGCACTGCCGATCGAAGCCGGCGAGCGAGACCTCGACCTCAAGATCGGCACGATCCTTCCCCAGAGCGGCACGCTCGCGTTCCTCGGCCCGCCCGAGGAGGCCGGTGTCGCGCTCGGCGCGGAAGAGGTCAACGAGGCGGATGCGGGAATGAGCCTCGAGGTGATCTTCCGTGACTCGGGCGACACCACGACCGACATCGCGACCGTCTCCGTGACCGACCTGCTCTCGCAGGACGTCTCGGCGATCGTCGGTGCTGCGTCGTCGGGTGTCTCCTTCACCGTCATCGACCAGATCAGCTCGGCCGGAGTCGTGCAGTTCTCCCCGGCGAACACCTCGCCCGACTTCACCGAGTACGAAGACGCCGGCCTGTACTTCCGCACGGCGCCCTCCGACCTGCTCCAGGGCGAGGTGCTCGGCACGCAGATCGCCGACGACGGCAACTCGACGCTCGGCCTGCTCGTGCTGAACGACCCCTACGGCACCGGCCTCGCGGCCGCGACGAAGGAAGCGTTCGAGGCAGCAGGCGGCGAAGTGGTCGCCGAAGAGCTCTTCAACACCGGTGACTCCAACTTCGACGCGCAGCTCTCGGCCATCTCGGCCGCGAACCCCGACGCCGTCGCGGTCATCACCTTCGACGAGGCGAAGGTCGTCGTGCCGGCGCTCGTCGGCTCGGGCTACCCCGGCGAACAGCTCTACTTCGTCGACGGCAACCTGTCGGACTACAGCGCCGACTTCGCCGAGGGCCTCATCGCAGGTTCGAAGGGCACGCTGCCCGGCCCGAAGCTCGAAGACGACTTCCGTGATCGCCTGCTCGCAATCGATCCCGACCTCGCCGACTTCAGCTACGGCCCCGAGTCGTACGACGCGACGGTCCTGATCGCACTTGCGGCGTACGCGGCGAACAGCACCGAAGGTGCCGACATCGCCAAGTACCTGCGTCAGGTGTCGGGTGGCTCGGGCGACGGCGAGAAGGTCACCACCTTCGCCGACGGCGCGAAGCTCCTCGCTGAGGGCAAGCAGATCGACTTCGACGGCGCTTCCGGTCCCATCACGCTCGACGAGCACGGTGACCCGACCGAGGCGACCATCGGCGTCTACGAGTACGGCGACGACAACAAGTACACCCGCATCAACTAGTACGGGTCGTCACTGAGAGGGTCCCGGCTTCGGCCGGGGCCCTCTTTCGCGTCCCCGGGTCGTGCCTCGCAAAGGGCGGCAGGGCCGGTTATCGACGGGTCCGTCAACCGCGGCCCTCCCGGTGCGCGGCGCGGGCGCCGGCCAGGGCGCGGCCGGTGCGCTTCGCGGCCGCTCGCCGAGGGACGCTGGCGACCCCGGCGCGGGCCTCTCCGGCACCGCGAAGGGGCGGATGCCGCAGCATCCGCCCCTTCGTTTCGTGCGCGCGCTCGGCGCTGCTCAGTCCTGGCCGAGCGTGCCCAGGTAGAGGCCGATGACCTTCGGGTCGTTCAGCAGGTCGCGACCGGTGCCGGTGTAGGCGTCGCGACCCTGGTCGAGCACGTAGCCGCGGTCGCAGATCTGCAGGCAGCGACGGGCGTTCTGCTCGACCATGATCGTCGTGACGCCGGCGCGGTTGATCTCCTTCACCCGCAGGAAGGCCTCGTCTTGGCGCACGGGCGAGAGGCCGGCGCTCGGCTCGTCGAGGAGCATCACGTGCGGCCCCATCATGAGGGCGCGCGACATGGCCACCATCTGGCGCTCGCCGCCAGACAACGAGCCCGCCCGCTGGCCGAGTCGCTTGCCGAGCTCGGGGAAGATCTCGGTGACGAACTCGAGCCGTTCCTTCAGCCCCTTGGGCTTCTGGAACAGGCCCATCTCGAGGTTCTCCTGGATGGTGAGCGACGGGAACACGTTGTTCGTCTGGGGCACGAAGCCGACGCCCTTGGCGACGAGCTTGTTCGCCTTGAGGTTCGTGATCTCTTCACCGTTCAGGCGGATCGTGCCCTCTCGCACCTTCACGAGACCGAAGATCGCCTTCAACAGGGTGGACTTGCCGGCACCGTTCGGGCCGATGATGCCGATGAGTTCACCCTGCCGCGCCTGGAGCGAGCACGCGTTCAGGATGTTGACGCCGGGCAGGTAGCCCGCCGTCACCGTATCGACCTCGACGACCATGTCGCCGACGGGTTCGAGCACCGCGCCCGGGGCGGGATTACTGTTCGTCATCGATGAGCTCCTTCAGAACTTCGACGTGCTCGGTGTCGGTCGCGCCGAGATCGGCGTCGTGATGGGCGCCGAGGTAGGCGTCGATCACGGCCTGGTCTTCCATGACGGTGTGCGGATCGCCCTCGGCGACGATGCGGCCCTCGGCCATCACCACGACCCAGTCGGCGATATGGCGCACCATGTGCATGTCGTGCTCGACGAACAGCACGGTCATGCCTTGCGACTTCAGGTCGAGGATGTGGTCGAGCAACGACTGCGTCAGTGCCGGGTTCACCCCGGCCATCGGCTCGTCGAGCATCACGAGCGTGGGATCGCTCATGAGGGCCCGCGCCATCTCGAGCAGCTTGCGCTGCCCGCCCGAGAGGCTCGCGGCGTAGTCGGTCTGCTTGGCGTCGAGCTTGAAGCGAGTCAGCAGCTCGACGGCTTTCGCCTCGATCTCCTCCTCTTGCTTGCGCCAGAGGAAGGGCAGCACCGAGCGGAAGAGGTTCTCGCCGCTCTGGCCCTTCGCTCCGAGCTTCATGTTGTCGAGCACGGTCAGCAGCCCGAGGGCCTTCGTCAGCTGGAAGGTGCGGATGAGGCCCATGCGGGCGACGCGGTAGGCCGGGACGTGCGCGAGCGAGCGCCCCTCGAACTCCCACGTGCCGGAGTCGGGCTTGTCGAAGCCCGTCAGCAGGTTGAAGAACGTGGTCTTACCGGCGCCGTTCGGGCCGATGAGGGCGGTGATCGCACCGCGGGGGATCTCGACGTGCTCGACATCGACCGCCTTGAGACCGCCGAAGGTGCGGGTGACGCCGTCGGCGATGAGGATCGGGTCGACCTTGCGGCATCCCGGTTCTGCTGCACCGACGTGGAGACCGGTGGTCTTCACCGGCTTGGACGTGGGAGTGACATCACTTGACAAAGGCCAGCTCCTTCTTGTTTCCGAAGATGCCCTGAGGCCTGAAGATCACGATCAACATGATCGCGACGCCGACGAGGATGAACCGGAGCTGTCCGGCCTGCACCTGCGTCATGAACGGGAGCCAGCCCGCCTCGACCGCCCGGGAGATGAAGCCCGAGAAGAAGGAGAGCAGCACCCAGAAGATCATCGAGCCGATGATCGGCCCGAGGATCGTGGCGGCCCCGCCGAGGAGCAGGATCGCATAGACGAAGAAGGTGAGCGAGGTCTGGTAGTTCGCCGGCACGACCGCTCGGGGCAGGACGAAGATCATGCCCGCGAGGGTGCCGTAGACGCCACCGAGGATCAGGCTCTGCATCTTGTACGAGTAGACGTTCTTGCCGAGTGCGCGTACCGCGTCCTCATCTTCACGGATGCCCTTGATGACGCGGCCCCACGGGCTGCGCATGATGAGCCAGGTCAGCAGTGCCAGGAGCACCACGACGGTCCATCCGACGATTCGCAGCCACCAGTCGTACTCGTTGTACTGGAACGGGCCGAAACCGTAGGTGCCCTTCGGGATCGGGTTGAGGGCGGCGAAGCTGCCCTTGTACCCGTTCAGGCCCTGAGCAGACCCGGTGACCGCCTCGAAGGTGTTCGTCGTGAAGATGAGCCGCAGGATCTCCGCCGCCGCGATCGTGACGATCGCGAGGTAGTCGGCCCGGAGCCGCAGGGTCGGGATGCCGAGGATCAACGCGAACACGACGGACGCGCCGATGCCGACGAGCACGGCCGCCCAGACGGGCAGGCCGAAGGAGAGCACCGAGATGGCGTAGCCGTAGGCGCCGAGCGCCATGAACCCGGCCTGGCCGAAGTTCAGCAGGCCCGTGTACCCGAAGTGGATCGCGAGGCCGAGGGCCGCCAGCGCGTACGCCGCGGTCGTGGGGCTGATGAGCTCCTGCGCCGCGTTGGAGAAGATCTGAATCCAGTCGATCATGGTCGGTCCTCCTTAGCCGATTCTCTCGCGGCGACCGAGGATGCCCTGCGGTCGGAACAACAGCACGAGGATCAGCACGACGAGCGCGCCCACGTACTTCAGGTCGCTCGGCAGCCACAGCGTCGAGATCTCGATGAAGAGACCGACGATGAGGGAGCCGACGAGGGCGCCGAAGGCGGTACCGAGGCCACCGAGGGTGACGGCGGCGAAGATCAGCAGCAGGATCTGGAAGCCCATGTCCCAGCTGACGCCGGGGCGGAAGTAGGCCCAGAGGATTCCGCTGAGGCCGGCGAGGGCTGCACCGAGCACCCAGACGATGCGGATGACGCGGTCGACGTCGATGCCGCTCGCGGAGGCCAGGCTCGCGTTGTCTGAGACGGCGCGCGTGGCCTTGCCGATGCGGGTGCGCAGCAGGAAGAACGCCACGGCGAGGAGCACGACGACCGAGACGATCATGCTGCCGACGTCGATCCAGGAGAGCTGGACACCGCCGAACGACAGCTCCTTCGGCGCGGTGGCCCCCGGCAGCTGCCGGGTCGCTCCGCCGTAGAAGAACTGGTACGTGTACCGGATCGCGAGCGAGAGGCCGATGCTCACGATCATGAGCGGGATCAGCCCGACGCCGCGCTTGCGGAGCGGTTTCCAGATGATGGCGTCGAGGCTCCAGCCGAGCGCTGCGCTGAGCACGAGGGCGACGGCGATCGCCAGCCAGATCGGCCAGGCGAGATCGACGCCGAAGCTCAGCACCATCAGTGCACCGAAGGTCACCATCTCGGCGTGGGCGAAGTTCGAGAGCCCGGTCGTGCCGAAGATGAGCGAGAGCCCGATGGCCGCGAGCGCGAGCAGGAGGCCGAAGTTCAGGCCGTTGATCACGCGTTCGAGCAGCTGGGCCGCGAAGTTCGTGGTCGTGCGTTCGCCCTCGCCGAGGAAGAAGTTGACGGCCTTCAGCTTCGTGAGCGCGAACTCGGCCGTGATCGTGGCCTCGCCCTTCGCGACGACGACGCCCTCGGGCAGGGTGTCTTCGTCGAGTGTGACCTCGTACTCGCCCTTTTCGGGCACGCCGATTCGCCATTTGCCTTCGGCGTCGGTCTCGGCGTCGGCTTCGAAGCCGCCGCCTTCGACCGTGATCTTCACGCCTTCGAGCGGCTCGCGATCGAATTGCACGTTCCCCGTGAAGAAGTACTCGAATTCTTCGGAAGCCTGGGCCGTACTCCCATCCTCCGCCATCGCAGGGGACGCTGCGATGCCGGACAGAGTGAGTGCGGACGCGAGGATTCCGAGGAGAACGAGCCACCTCCCTGGAGACCGATGGGCGAGCGTTCGTGTGGGTTTCACTGCACCTCCAAGGGCGCCCGTCAGGCTGATGGCCGTCTGGGTTCGGTCCTGACCTGTCGACAACTTCGTCGACAGTACGTGCCGATTATGTCTCATACGTTTCACACATGAGGCAAACGGCGTTCGATTGTTATCCGGGAATGCTCGCGATGCAAACTCGCTTAAGATGGATATCGCGCGCGAAAACGGTGTGCGCGGCATTCGAGCAGCACTCGACACGAGGAGCGACATGGACCAGGCCGACCCGTTCGGACTCACAGGACTCACCTACGACGACGTCCTCCTGCTGCCTGGCCACACCGACGTGATCCCGAGTGAAGCTGACACGACATCGCGCCTGACGCGTCGCATCAGCGTCGCGACCCCGCTGCTGTCTGCGGCGATGGACACGGTGACCGAGGCCCGCATGGCGATCGCCATGGCCCGTCAGGGCGGCATCGGCATCCTGCACCGAAACCTCTCGATCGCCGATCAGGCCGACATGGTCGACCTGGTCAAGCGCAGCGAGTCGGGCATGGTCTCCAACCCGGTCACGACGACGCCCGAGGCATCCGTCGCCGATGTCGATGCGCTCTGCGCGACCTACCGGGTCAGCGGACTGCCGGTCGTCGACACCGACGGCAAGCTCGTCGGCATCATCTCGAACCGCGACATGCGGTTCGTCTCCGACTTCGAGAAGCCCACCACGCGGGTGAGCGAGGTCATGACCGAGATGCCGCTCATCACGGGCCGGGTGGGCATGAACCCCGACGAGGCGCTCGCGATCTTCGCCAAGCACAAGATCGAGAAGCTGCCGCTCATCGACGAAGACGGCCGCCTCACCGGGCTCATCACCGTCAAGGACTTCGACAAGTCCGAGCAGTATCCGAATGCCACGAAAGACCTCGAGGGCCGCCTTCGGGTCGGTGCGGCGATGGGCTTCTTCGGCGACGCGTGGGAGCGCGCCGAGGCGCTCCGCGATGCCGGCGTCGACGTGCTCGTCGTCGACACGGCCAACGGCGAGAGCGCGGGCGTGCTCGACATCATCCGCCGGCTGAAGTCCGACCCGACGTTCGCGCACATCGACGTCATCGGTGGCAACGTCGCGACCCGCGAGGGCGCCCAGGCGCTCGTCGACGCGGGCGCCGACGCCGTGAAGGTCGGCGTCGGGCCCGGTTCCATCTGCACCACGCGCGTCGTCGCCGGAGTCGGCGTGCCCCAGATCACCGCCGTCTACGAGGCGTCCAAGGCGACGAAGCCCGCCGGGGTTCCGCTCATCGCCGACGGCGGCCTGCAGTACTCGGGCGACATCGCGAAGGCCCTCGTCGCCGGCGCCGACACGGTCATGCTCGGCTCGCTGCTCGCCGGCACCGCCGAGAGCCCGGGCGAGCTCGTCTTCCAGAACGGCAAGCAGTTCAAGGCGTACCGCGGCATGGGCTCGCTCGGCGCCCTGCAGACGCGCGGCCAGAAGACCTCGTACTCGAAAGACCGCTACTTCCAGGCGGATGTCCCGTCTGACGACAAGCTGATCCCCGAGGGCATCGAGGGGCAGGTGCCCTACCGCGGGCCGTTGTCGGCCGTGGCATACCAGCTCATCGGGGGCCTGCGCCAGTCGATGTTCTACGTCGGGGCGCGCACGATCGCCGAGCTGAAGACCAAGGGCCGGTTCGTGCGCATCACGCCGGCGGGGCTCAAGGAGTCCCACCCGCACGACGTGCAGATCGTGGTCGAGGCGCCGAACTACACGAGGTAGTTCTCCCGAATCGGAAACAGGCACGCTCGGGCGACTCGCCGCGAGCGTGCCTGTTTCCGAGTTTGCCGCGGCGTGTCCGCCTGTTTTCGACAGCGGGTCAGGTCACTGGGCGTCTGCCAGGCGAGTGATCGCCTCGGCGAGCACCTCGGGCGTGCACGCGAAGTTGAGCCTGGCGTGCCCGCGGCCGACGCTCGCACCGAACGCCGGCCCGTTGGCGAGGGCGACCTTCGCGTGCTCGAGTGCGTAGGCGGCCGGGTCGTCGCCCCAGCCGAGCGCGGTGAGGTCGAGCCAGGCGACGTACGTCGCATCGGGCACGCGGTAGCGCACGCCCGGGAGTTCGTCGGCGAGGAGCTCGGCGAGCAGGCGTCGATTGTCGTCGAGGCTCGCGAGCACGCCGTCGAGCCACGGGCCCCCGTCGCGGAAGGCCGCGACCGACGCGATCGACCCGAACTGGCTCATGCGCCACTCGACCTCGTAGGGAAGCGCGGCGCGCACCCCGTCGCCGCGGTCGCTCGCGGTCAGGATGAGCGCCGCCTTGAGGCCCGGGATGTTGAAGGCCTTCGACGCCGCGGTGACGGCGACGCCGTGCTCGCGGGCTGCGTCGGACACGGTGAGGAACGGCGAGTAGTCGACGCCCGGCTGCACGAGCGGTCCGTGCACCTCGTCGGAGACGATCGTGACGTCGTGCCGGGCCGCGATCTCGGCGAGGGCGGCCAGCTGCGCGGCATCCGGAACCAGGCCGATCGGGTTGTGCGGATTGCAGAGCACCATCGCCCGGGCGCCGGCCGCGAAGGCCGCGTCGATGCCGTCGAGGTCGAGCGACCAGCCCTCGTCGATGCCGCCGAGCATCGGCACGTCGACGACCCGAGTGGATGCCTCGGTGACGAGGTCGAAGAACGGCGGATAGATCGGCGGGGTGATCACGACACCGTCGCCGGGTGCGGTGACCCGGCGCAGCACCTCGACGATGCCGAGGCTCACGTCGGCGGTGCAGGTCACGCGTGCCGGGTCGACCTCCCAGCCGAGCCGGGCCGCGGCGAAGCCCTGGAAGGCCTCGGCGACCTGACGGCTTCCCGAGGAGTACCCGGTGTCGGAGCGTTCGATCGCGGCGCGCAGTGCCGCGGCGATCGGCTCGGCGAGCGGATAGTCCATCTCGGCGATCGGCAGCGGCAGCACGTCGGCCGGATACGCGCGCCACTTCGCGCTCGTTCGAGCACGGAGGGCGTCGATCGGCTCGGCTGTGATGCGTTGCATGGCTCCAGCTTGCCGCAGAACGGGCGCCGGTGGCAGGGGGTCGCCGACCGGGGTAGTCTGGTCGGCTGCCCGCCGGGCGGTGCGGTCCGGGTGCGTTCGCCCCGGCCGCGGACCGAACGGATCTCCCCATGGGTTTCATCGACGTCAACGGCGTCTCCTTCTCACTCCCCGACGGCCGGCCGCTCCTGGCCGACCTGGCCTTCCGGGTGACGGATGGCGCGACCACCGCGCTCATCGGCGCGAACGGCGCCGGCAAATCGACGCTGCTGCGCATCGTCCGCGGCGAGCTCCGCCCCGACGAGGGCAGCGTGCAGCTCGACGGCGGCCTCGGCGTGATGGACCAGTTCGTCGGCACCGGGCAGACGGTGGAGGGCGCCGCCGAGACGGTCGCGGGCCTGCTCATCTCGGTCGCGCCGACCCGGGTGCGCGCGGCGGCGATCGAGCTCGAGGCCTCCGAGAATGCGCTCATCGAACTCGACGACACCGCCGCGCAGATGCGCTACGCCACCGCGCTCGCCGAATACGCCGAAGCCGGCGGGTACGAGCAGGAGGTCGTCTGGGATCACTGCACGATCGCGGCGCTCGGCATCCCGTTCGAGCGCGCGAAGTGGCGTGAGCTCGCAACGCTCTCGGGCGGCGAGCAGAAACGGCTCGCGCTCGAGGCCCTGTTCCGCGGCCCCGAGCAGGTGCTGCTGCTCGACGAGCCCGACAACTCCCTCGACGTGCCGGGCAAGCGCTGGCTCGAGTCGCAATTGCGCGCCACGCCGAAGACGGTGCTGCTCGTCTCGCACGACCGGGAACTCCTCGCCCGAGCGGCCGACCGCATCGTGACCATCGAACTCGGCGCGGCGGGCAACACGGCGTGGGTGCACGGCGGCAGCTTCGAGGGCTACCACCGGGCCAGGGAGGAGCGCTTCGAGCGCCTCGACGAGCTGCGCCGTCGCTGGGACGAGCAGCACGCGGCACTGAAGACGCTCGTGGCGACGCTCAAGGTCAAGGCGACGTACAACGACGGGATGGCCTCGCGCTACCAGGCGGCGGTGACACGGCTGCGCAAGTTCGAAGAGGCCGGGCCGCCCGAGGAGCGCCCGCCGGCCCAGGCAGTGTCGATGCGGCTCCGGGGCTCGCGCACGGGCAAGCGCGCGGTCGTCGGCGAACGGCTCGAGCTCACCGGCCTCATGAAGCCCTTCGATCTCGAGGTCTGGTACGGCGACCGGGTCGCCGTGCTCGGCTCGAACGGCTCGGGCAAGTCGCACTTCCTCCGCCTGCTCGCGGGCGGCGGCACCGAACCCGACCGCACCCTCGGGCACATCACGACCGTGGGGGAGTCGCTCGCGCGGGTGCCGCACACCGGCCGGGCGGTGCTCGGTGCCCGGGTCGTGCCCGGCTGGTCCGCGCAGAACCACGAGCACCCCGAGTACCGCGGCCGCACCCTGCTCGACATCCTGCATCGCGGCGACGCGAATCGCGACGGCATGGCGCGCGAGGCGGCGAGTTCCGCCCTCGACCGGTACGGGCTCGCGGCATCCGCGCAGCAGGCCTTCGAGTCGCTCTCGGGCGGCCAGCAGGCGCGGCTGCAGATCCTCCTGCTCGAGCTCTCGGGCGCGACGCTGCTGCTGCTCGACGAACCCACCGACAACCTCGACCTCGTCAGCGCCGAAGCCCTCGAGGAGGGCCTCTCGCGGTTCGACGGCACGGTGCTCGCGGTCACCCACGACCGCTGGTTCGCACGTGGCTTCGACCGGTTCCTGGTGTTCGGCGGCGAGGGCGAGGTCTACGAGTCGGATGCCCCGGTGTGGGACGAGGCGCGGGTGGCGCGCGCCCGCTGAGGCGCGCCGCCCCCGACGCCGCAGGCGGTCACGGGGGCGGGCCGGTAGGGTTGAGTGGTGACCCAGGAGATCGAGATCGGCCGCTCCAAGCGGGGCCAGCGCGTCTACGCATTCGATGACATCGCCATCGTGCCGAGCCGGCGCACCCGCGACCCCGAAGACGTCTCCGTCGGCTGGTCGATCGACGCGTACCAGTTCGACATCCCGTTCCTCGCCGCGCCCATGGACTCCGTCGTCTCGCCGCAGACCGCGATCATGATGGGCCAGCTCGGCGGACTCGGGGTGCTCGACCTCGAGGGCCTCTGGACCCGGTACGAAGACCCCGAGCCCGTGCTCGCCGAGATTCGCAACCTCCACCCCGAGCACGCCACGGCACGCATGCAGCAGCTCTACTCCGAGCCGATCAAGCCCGAACTCGTGACGGAGCGACTCGCCGAGATCCGCGCTGCCGGCGTCACCGTCGCGGGCGCGCTCTCGCCGCAGCGCACCCAAGAGCTCTACGAGACCGTCGTCGCCGCGGGCGTCGACCTGTTCGTGATCCGTGGCACCACGGTGTCTGCCGAGCACGTCTCGAAGAACCAGGAGCCGCTGAACCTCAAGAAGTTCATCTACGAACTCGACGTGCCCGTCATCGTCGGCGGCGCCGCGACGTACACCGCGGCCCTGCACCTCATGCGCACCGGCGCCGCGGGCGTGCTCGTCGGCTTCGGCGGGGGAGCGGCGTCGACGACGCGGGCCACGCTCGGCATCCACGCTCCCATGGCCACGGCGGTCGCCGATGTCGCGGGCGCGCGCCGCGACTACCTCGACGAGTCGGGCGGCCGCTACGTGCACGTCATCGCCGACGGCGGAGTCGGCAAGTCGGGCGACATCGTGAAGGCGATCGCGTGCGGCGCCGACGCGGTCATGCTCGGTGCGGCCCTCGCGCGGGCGACGGATGCCCCGGGCGGCGGCTACCACTGGGGCGCCGATGCGCACCACCCGAAGCTCCCGCGCGGCCAGCGCGTGCACGTCGGCCAGGTCGCTCCGCTCGAAGAGGTGCTCTACGGCCCGGCGCCCTCGGCCGACGGCGTCACGAACCTCATCGGGGCGCTGAAGCGCTCGATGGCGACCACCGGCTACTCCGACCTCAAGGAGTTCCAGCGGGTCGACGTCGTCGTCGCCCCGTACCAGTCGTCCTGAGCGGCGCGGTCCACCTGAGCGGCGCAGTCGTGATCGAGGTCGTCGCCCCGTACCAGTCGTCCTGCGCGGCGCGGTCCAGAGTGCCGGTTCCGTAGCGCGCAGGCGGGCGCTCGGGTAGCGTGGAAACGGATCGCGCGGCCTCGCCGTGAGGCCGCGGGGATGGGGTACCACGATGGCGAGACTCAAGTCCGTGACACGTTCGACGAAGCTCGGACCCGAAGAGCGTGAGGCCGCGATCGCGCGGCTGAAGGAGAAGGAACTCGACATCCTCGTGGTGGGCGGAGGAATCGTCGGCACCGGTGCCGCACTCGACGCCGTGACCCGGGGACTCTCGACCGGTCTGCTCGAAGCCCGCGACTGGGCCTCGGGCACCTCGAGTCGATCGTCGAAGCTCGTGCACGGCGGCATCCGCTATCTCGAGCAGCTCGATTTCCGGCTCGTGCGCGAGGCGCTCATCGAGCGGGGCCTGCTGCTGCAGCGCATCGCGCCGCACCTCGTGAAGCCCGTGCGGTTCCTCTACCCGCTGAAGACCCGCATCTTCGAGCGGTTCTACGTGGGCGCGGGCATGATGCTCTACGACATCTTCAGCTACACCGGCGGCCGGCCGCCTGGAGTGCCGCACCACCGCCACCTCTCCAAGCGCCAGGTGATGCGGGCGATCCCGTCGCTCTCGAACGATGCGCTCGTCGGCGGGCTCACCTATTACGACGCGCAGGTCGACGACGCCCGGTATGTGGCTTCTCTCGCCCGCACCGCGTCGTTCTACGGCGCACACGTCGCGAGCCGGGTCAAGGTCGAGGGCTTCGTGAAGGTCGGCGAGCGCGTCGTCGGCGTGAAGGCGCACGACCTGCAGACCGGCGAGCACTTCGA
Organism: Agromyces badenianii; assembly: GCF_003070885.1. Taxonomy (NCBI): domain Bacteria; kingdom Bacillati; phylum Actinomycetota; class Actinomycetes; order Micrococcales; family Microbacteriaceae; genus Agromyces; species Agromyces badenianii. Next base: position 2,385,438 of record NZ_CP028913.1, on the reverse strand, counting down.
GATCCGCGCGAAGCAGGTCGTCAACGCGACCGGCGTATGGACGGACGACACGCAGCGCATGGTCGGCGAACGCGGCACGTTCAAGGTGCGCGCCTCGAAGGGCATCCACCTCGTCGTGCCACGCGACCGCATCCAGTCGGCCATGGGCATGATCTTCCGCACCGAGAAGAGCGTGCTGTTCGTGATCCCCTGGGGGCGGCACTGGCTGATCGGCACGACGGACACCGACTGGAACCTCGACAAGGCGCACCCCGCTGCGACCGCCGCCGACATCGACTACCTGCTCGAGCACGTCAACGGCGTGCTCGGCATCCCGCTCACGCGAGAAGACGTCGAGGGCGTCTACGCGGGCCTGCGACCTCTGCTGGCGGGCGAGAGCGACCAGACCTCGAAGCTCTCGCGCGAGCACATCGTGGCGCACACCGTGCCCGGACTCGTCGTCGTCGCGGGCGGCAAGTGGACCACGTACCGGGTGATGGCGAAGGACGCGATCGATGCGGCCGCCGACGCGCTCGACGGCAAGGTGCCGAAGTCGACGACGCAGGACATCCCGCTGCTCGGCGCAGAGGGATACCAGGCGGCGTGGAACAAGCGCGGCAAGATCGCCCGGGCCTTCGGCGTGCACGAGGTGCGCATCGAGCACCTCTTGAATCGCTACGGCACGATGACCGACGAGCTGCTCGACCTGATTCGCGAAGACGCGTCGCTCGGCGAACCGCTGCCGGGTGCCGACGACTACCTCGGCGCCGAGGTCGTCTACGCGGCATCGCACGAGGGCGCCCTGCATCTCGACGACGTGCTCGCCCGCCGCACCCGCATCTCGATCGAGGCGTGGGACCGAGGGGTCTCCGCCGCGCCGGTCGCCGCGAGGCTCATGGGCGGTGTGCTCGGCTGGGATGCCGCGCGCCAGAGCCTCGAGGTCGAGCGCTACCTGGAACGCGTCGCAGCCGAGCGCGCCTCGCAGGAGCAGCCCGACGACGAGTCGGCGGATCGCGCACGTCTCGAAGCCCCCGACATCGTGAAGGTGGACTGAGCTCTCAGCAGCGAACGTTCAGTCAGGCGGGGTCCGGTAGGAGGGCTCCCCGCCCATCAGTCGCGCGGTGCTGAGCTCGAAGGACACGTCGCGGAATCCCGCGCTGAGGTCGCCGTCGGCGTGATTCTCGTCACGCCGAGCACGAGCACACCGATCGTGTGCAGACGATCGACCGCGCCCTCGGCCAGGGGAGCGACATGGGACGCAACGTTGCCGTAATGAGCTGCAACGGGATGGGAGACTGTCTTGGGTCGCGCGGGGGAGTTGCGCCATTGGGGAGAGGATGATTCGTGGAGCTGCGCGACTATGTGAGGATCCTTCATAAGAGTTGGCTCCTGATCTTGGCCTGTCTGCTGACCGGTATCGGCCTCGCAGCGGTCTACTCGATCCTCGTCGCACCGAAGTACGTGGCCACCACCGAGCTGTACGTCTCCGTGCGGGCCGGCGACACCGCGGTGACCGGTGACCTCGTGCAGGGAACGACCTTCGCCCGTCAAGCGGTGACGAGCTACGTCGACGTGGTCGACAGCGCGATCGTGCTCGACCGGGTCATCGAAGACCTGGAACTCGACACGTCGACCGCGGCGCTCAGCGGGCAGATCGTCGCGAGCTCGCCGGTCAACTCCGTGCTGATCGACATCACGGTGACCGACCACGACCCGGGGCTCGCAGCCGAGATCGCGAACTCCACCGGGCGCAACTTCGCCGACATCGTGGTCAACGACCTCGAGAAGCCCGAGGGCGGTGGTGCGAGCCTCGTCAAGATCGAGACGATTCAGCCGGCCACAGTTCCCAGCGCTCCGTCGAGCCCGAACGTGCCGCTCAATCTCGTGCTCGGTGCGCTGATCGGCCTCGCGGTCGGCATCGGCATCGCCGTGCTTCGCTCGGTGCTCGACACCCGCATCCACTCCCTGCACGACATCGGGCAGATCACCGACAAGCCGATGCTCGGCGGCATCGCACTCGACCCGGATGCGAAGAAGCGCCCCCTGATCGTGCACGCCGACCCGCGCAATCCGCGCACGGAGTCGTTCCGCAGCCTGCGCACGAACCTGCAGTTCGTGAACCTCGACGGCGGGCCGCGCAGTTTCGTGATCGCGAGTGCCGGCCCGGGTGAGGGCAAGTCGACCACCACCGCGAACCTCGCCATCTCGCTCGCCGAGACCGGCGCCAAGGTCGCCCTCATCGACGGCGACCTGCGCCTGCCGAAGATCGCCGACTACATGGGCATCGAGGGCGGCGTGGGGCTCACCGATGTGCTCATCGGCCGTGCCGAGCTCGTCGACGTGCTGCAGAAATGGAGCCGCAACCACCTCTACGTGCTGCCAGCCGGGCGCATCCCGCCGAACCCCAGCGAGCTGCTCGGCTCGGCCGCGATGGCCCGAGTGCTCGAAACGCTCACCTCGCAGTTCGACTACGTGCTCATCGACTCCCCGCCGCTGCTCCTCGTGACCGATGCCGCGGTCGTCTCGAAGCTCACCAGCGGTGCGATTCTCGTGGCCGCCTCGGGCTCGACGAAGAAGCAAGAGCTCGCGGGTGCTGTGCGCGCGCTCGACGCGATCGGCAGCCGTCTGCTCGGCATCATCGTCACGATGCTGCCGACGAAGGGGCCTGGCAGCTACGGGTACGGCACCTACACCTACGGCATGTCGCACGATCTCGAGGGCACCTTCGACGTCGACGCGACCCGTGAGCGACCGCGGGGCGCTCGCTCATGAGCTTCCGCATCCTGACGGTCTGCACGGGCAACATCTGCCGCTCGCCGCTGGCCGAGCAACTGCTGCGCCGTGAGCTCGCCGGCATCGAGGGCGTCACGGTCGCCAGTGCGGGCACCGTCGCGCTCGTCGGCCACGGCATGACGCCGGAGGCCCAGACGATCTCGACGCGCCTGGGGGCGACGGATGCCTCGGCGCACGTGGCCCGCCTCCTCACCGAGCAATTCATCGCAGAGTCCGATCTCGTGCTCGGCCTCGCCCGCGAGCACCGTCGAGCCGTCGTCGAGCTCGTGCCGGCGGCGACCCGTCACACGTTCACGTTGCGCGAGTTCGGTCGCCTTGCGGCATCCGTCACCGATGCCGACCTCGATGCCTCGGTCTCGCCGTTCGCTGGGCCCGTCGAAGCCGGTCTCAGCTCCGCCGCCCGCATCGCCTCGAACCTGAAGATCGCGGTGCAGGCCGCAGCGTCGCTGCGCGGCGTGGTCGAGCCGCTCGAATCGCCTGACGATGCGGATGTCATCGACCCGTATGGTCAACCCGTCGCCGTCTACGAGGAGTCGACCGCGCAGCTGGTGCCCGCCCTGCAAGCCACGGTGTCGCTGCTCGCGCGCGCCGCACAGCTCACGCAGGCGCACCGATGACAGCGCCGCGACGAGCAGGGAGGTCTCGCCGCAACAACAGACTGTGGGCGGGCGCTGGTCTCATCGCACTCGCCGTCGTCGTGCTCGCCCTCACGTTCGTCGCGCTCACCCAGAATCGTTCGGTGCCCGGCGCCGGCACGACGCCGGGCAGCTCGCCCTCAGCGACACCTGAAGCGACCAGAAGCGAGCCGCCATCCGCCACGCCGGCGCCGGTGGCGAGGCCGCTCGCGGTGCCCGGCCGTCTGATCGCCGCGATCGACGCGAGCTCGGCGGTGCGCGCGGGCGCGACCGCCTGCCCTGAGCCCACGACGATCGAGGTCACCTCCGACGGCGGAGCGACGTGGGAGACGGCAGAACCGGCCCCGGTCTCCGAGGTACAGCGCGTGGCCGCCGGCGACGACGCGTTCGTCGACCTGATCGGCCTCGGCGTCGAGGGCTGCGCGCCGGCCTACGAACGCTCGTTCACCTCGGGCGATGCCTGGCAGCCGGTGCCCGAAGAGCTCGACGCATCGTGGTTCGTCGATCCGTCGAACCGGGCAGGCGTTCACGCACCCGCCGGCGACCTGTCCGCACCGTGCGGCGTCGTGGTACAGCTCGCGGTGATCGATGCGAACGCAGCGGCCGTGCTGTGCGAAGACGGCTCCGTGCACGCGACGAGCGACGCGGGGGCGAGCTGGCGTTCAGCGGCCCCGGTGGTCGGCGCTGCGGCGATCGGTACCAACGGCACCGCGTACCGGGTCGCGGTGGTCGATCAGAACGGATGCGTCGGCGCCCAGCTCGTCGAGCTCACCGCCGGCGACGCCGGACTCGTGCCCGGTGCCGCGGGCGCGTGCCTCGCAGCGACGGTCGGTGCAGGCGAGGTCGCCGTGGACTCGGTTGTCGGCGGCGCAACATGGCTGTGGGCGGGCGATGCCCTCGGCCGATCTGAAGACGGGGGAGTGTCGTGGCTGTGACGCCAGCACGCGAGCATTCTCGAGCCGATGAATCGCCGCACTCGCGGCAGCCGAATCGACGCAGCTCTGCGCGGATGCCTTCATCTGGCCGAGCGACGGAAGCGAATCGATTCGGACGTGGATCTTCAACATCCCCAACCTTTCGAATGATGGAGATGCCCCATGGCAAAGACTGACAGTCCCGAGCGGATCCTGGAACGCGGGTTCCGTGCGGCCCGGCCGGTGCGTCTCAGCACACAGTTCGGGCTCGACGCGGGAGCGTGGGCGCTTGCAATCGTTCTCGCCGAGGTGTTCAGGTACGAGTTCGATCTCTCCCAGGTCGCTGTCGTGCCGATGTTGTTGCTGATCGCCTCCGCGGTCGTGCTCCAGCTGGCGATCGGATGGACCTTCCACCTGTATCGGGGTCGATTCACCTACGGCACCTTCGAAGAAGTCAGAGCGCTCTCTGCTGCGGTCGTCGTCGTCGCCGTCGTTCTCTGCGTGCCGACTGTCCTCTTCGGCACGAGTCTCAGCATCCCCCGCAGCACCATCCTCATCGCCCTGCCGATCGGCTTGCTGTTCATGTGCGCGGCGCGCTACATGAAGCGGCTGTATGTCGAGCGCAGAGTACGGCCTGGACTCGATGCCCAGCGTGTTCTGGTGTACGGGGCCGGGTATCTGGGTGCGACGCTCATCCGCCGCATGATGACGGACCCGGACTCGCCGTATCTGCCGGTGGCATTGATCGACGACCAACCTGCATATCGGAATGTGCGGCACAGCGGTGTCGCCGTGCGCGGCACGCTCAGCGACCTCGAACGTATCGCGTCGGAGACCGACGCGTCTGCGATCGTCGTCGCGATCGCCAGCGCAGACGCGAGCTTCCTCCGTCGGGTGAATGACGAGGGCGAACGATTGGGACTCCACGTCAAGGTGCTGCCGCGACTCGACGAGATCCTCTCCGGTGAGAAGCAGCCGTCCGACCTTCGAGACATCTCGATCGAAGATCTCATCGGCCGGCATCCCGTGGATACCGACGTCGGTTCGATCGCCGGATATCTCGCCGGCAAGCGCGTGCTCGTGACGGGTGCGGGCGGATCCATCGGGTCCGAACTCTGCCGTCAGATCGTCCAGTACGGTCCGGCTGAGCTCATCATGCTCGACCGTGATGAGACCGGCTTGCAGATGGCGCAGCTCGGCACTGCTGGTCATGGACTGCTTGATACGCGTGACGTCGTTCTCGCAGATATCCGCGACGTGCCAGCACTGCAGGCGGTGTTCGAGGAGCGGCGCCCCGAGGTGGTCTTCCACGCCGCGGCGCTGAAACACCTCCCGATGCTCGAGCAGTACCCCGACGAAGCGTGGAAGACGAACGTGATGGGCACGCTCAACGTGCTGAATGCGGCACGCGAGGTCGGTGTCGACACCTTCGTCAACATCTCCACCGACAAAGCCGCGAATCCGACCAGCGTGCTCGGGCACTCGAAGCGGGTTGCCGAGAAGTTGACCGCGTGGATGGCGACTGAAACCGGGTTGCGTTACCTGTCGGTGCGCTTCGGCAATGTGATCGGAAGCCGGGGATCGATGCTGCCGACGTTCTCGGCGCTCATCAAAGCCGGTGGGCCGATCACGGTCACTCACCCAGAAGTCACGCGGTTCTTCATGACGATTCCGGAAGCCTGCCAACTCGTCGTTCAGGCCGGCGGGATCGGTAAGCCTGCAGAGGTGTTGATTCTCGACATGGGCGAGCCCGTTCGCATCCTGGATGTCGCGGAGCGGATGATCGAAATGTCGGGCAAAGACATCGAGATCGTCTTCACGGGTCTGCGTGAGGGCGAGAAGCTGCACGAGGAACTCGTCGGCGCATCGGAATCGACCGACCGGCCGCTTCACCCGAAGATCTCGCATGCGCGCGTCAACAGCATCTCTCCGGAGCGATTGGACAAAGCCGGCTGGGAGGCGAGGATACGGAGCGCGCGTCGGACCAACGAAGCGGCGGTGCTCGGCCTCGGCGATGGGGCCCTCGTCCGCAACGCAGAGGATTCGCAGCGTGACTGAGCGCATCTACATGTCTTCGCCCGATGTCGGCGTGCTCGAGGAGCAATTCGTCGTCGACGCGCTGCGTTCGGGTTGGGTCGCACCGCTCGGCCCGCACGTCGATGCGTTCGAAGCAGAGGTCGCGTCTCGCGCCGGAGTCGGACACGCTGTGGCGTTGTCGTCAGGCACGGCAGCTCTGCACCTGGGGCTCGTCACACTGGGAGTCGGTTCGGGCGACATCGTGCTCACATCGACGATGACCTTCGTCGCTACGGCGAATGCGATCATGTACACCGGTGCGGAGCCGTACTTCGTCGACTGCGATCCCGTGACCGGCGAAATGGATCCCGCGCTGCTCGCCCAGGCGCTGGCCGAGTTGAGTGCGGCCGGAGAGCACGTGGCCGCGATCGTGCCGGTCGACCTCCTCGGCAAGTGCGTCGACTACACCTCGATCGAGCGGATCGCGACGGAGTATGGCGTGCCGCTGCTCGCCGATGCCGCCGAATCTCTTGGCGCGAACCACCGGGGTCGTGCGGCCGGGTCGTTCGGGCGTGCCTCGATCCTCTCGTTCAACGGCAACAAGATCATGACGACGTCAGGCGGGGGCATGCTGCTCACCGACGACGAGGCGTTCGCGTCGCAGGTGCGATACCTCTCGACGCAGGCCCGTCAACCCGCGGTGCACTACGAGCACACCGAGATCGGCTTCAACTACCGCATGAGCAATCTGCTCGCGGCGTTGGGCCGAGCGCAGCTGTCGCGTCTCGATGAGATGATCGCGAGGCGCCGCCTTCATCGCGAGCGTTACAAGGCGCTCTTCGCAGACGTGCCAGGAGTCGAGATCTTCGGTGCAGCTGATGATCAGCATGACAACTTCTGGTTGACGGCGATCGTGGTCGACCCCACCGTCGCAGGCTGGGAACCGTCGGATCTCGGCGACTGGCTCGGTGAGGAAGCCATCGAATCACGGCCGCTCTGGAAACCGATGCACATGCAGCCGGTGTTCGCCGATCACCGTGCAGCATTGAACGGGTCATCCGAAGCGCTCTTCCGCACTGGGCTGACGTTGCCGAGCGGTTCGGCGCTCACCCCCGACCAGGTGCGCCGAGTCGACGAGCGCATCGGGAAGTTCCTGGAGGCTCGGCGGTGAGCGCAACCCGGCCGTACGACCGTATCAAGCGGGTCATCGATGCCGTCGGCGCCGGCGCCGGCCTCGTGGTGCTCTCGCCATTGCTGCTCGCCATCTCGATCGCGGTGGCGTGCAAGATGGGTCGGCCTGTCTTGTTCGTTCAGGAGCGACCCGGTCGTGATGGAAGACCCTTTCGCCTCATCAAGTTCCGAAGCATGCTCGATGCAGACCATCGGAACGGCATCCATTCCGACGCGGATCGGCTGACCGATTTCGGGCGTACGTTGCGCTCGACAAGCCTCGACGAGCTTCCCGAACTGTGGAACGTCCTTCGTGGAGAAATGAGCTTCGTCGGGCCGAGACCTCTGCTCATGTCGTACCTGGGTCGTTATTCGCCTGAGCAGGCACGTCGGCACGAGGTGCGTCCGGGCATCACGGGACTCGCACAGGTGAGCGGTCGCAACGCCGTTGGGTGGGATGACAGATTCGAACTCGATGTCGAGTATGTCGATCGACGGAGTTTGATGCTCGATGCGCACATTCTGTGGCGGACGATCCATTCGGTGCTTCGACGAGACGGTGTCGCAGCAGAGGGGCACGTGACGATGCCCGAATTCGGCGGGTCGACTCAGACGCCATCCGGGCACGGCGGATAGGTGGCCGAGATGCTTCATGTCGTGGTGGTCGGCGCGGGCGGGTTCGGTCGGGAAGTACTCGATGTTCTTGAGGCTCTGAACGAAGGCAGCCCGGCCGCGCGGTACGTCGTGGACGGAGTGATCGACGATTCGCCGAGCGAGTTGAATCTGAGCCGGCTCGCTGATCGCGGTTATCGGTACCTCGGTTCTCTGGATGAGTATCTCGCGCGAGGCGGCGCGGCCCGCTATGTGATTGGAATCGGCGCTCCACAGATCCGAGCTCGGGTCGTGATGAAGATCGGCGACAGGCTCAGCCCGATCGACCCGATCGTGCACCCCAAGGCAAACTTCGGTAGCCGTGTCACCCTCGGAGCGGGATCTGTCGTGTGCGCAGGCGTGAGCATGACGACGAATATCTCGTCAGGCGATCACGTTCACGTGAATCCGAACGTCTCAGTCGGGCACGATTCCATGTTGGGCGATTACGTCTCGCTCAACCCCGGATGCGCAATATCCGGGGACGTCGTCATCGGCGACCGAGTACTCGTCGGAACGACTGCCGCGATTCTGCAGGGACTGACGATCGGCGCAGATGCCGTCGTCGGTGCAGTCGCTTGCGTCACCCGCGATGTTGCGGTCGGCCAGACGGTCATCGGGGTCCCCGCACGGCCACAACAGCCTGCTGCAGCTCCGGTACCGGAGCCGCAGAGTACATCGCAAACCCCAGATCGGAGGCGCTAAGTCTTGAGAGTACTGATTACCGGCGGTGCAGGGTTCATCGGTTCGAACCTCGCCCGTTATTTCGCCCTGCACGACCCATCAGTCGATATCCGCGTGATTGACGATCTGAGCACGGGTCGCATGACCAATCTCGATGGTCTCGATGTCGATATCCGCGTCGCTTCGGTCGCTGACGCTGATGCAATGCGATCGGCGGTTGAAGATGTCGACGCGATCGTCCATCTTGGAGCGCTCGGGAGCGTGCCGCGCTCGATCAACGACCCGATGGCAAGTCATGTCGCGAATCTGACTGGAACCCTCACAGTCCTGGAAGCAGCACGATCCGTCGGTGCGTACGTGGTTTTCGCATCGTCGAGCTCGGTCTATGGAGCGAACCTGAAGCTCCCGAAGTCCGAATTCGACTGGACCCGCCCGATGAGTCCGTACGCTGTGACCAAGCTCGGCGCCGAAGGGTACACGCTGGCATATCAGTTCGCGTACGGCCTGGAGACGCTTGCCTTCAGATTCTTCAACGTCTACGGGCCGCTCCAGCCCGCTGATCATGCATATGCCGCGGTGATCCCTCGATTCGTCGATGCAGCGCTTGATGGCAGGCCGCTCGTCGTGCATGGAGATGGGCTTCAGTCGCGAGACTTCACGCACGTCGAAAGCGTCTGTGCGGCTCTTTTCACAGCATCAGTGGATCGAATCGTCGCCCCGGATCCAGTCAACCTCGCGTTCGGTACGAACACGACCTTGCTGGAACTGATCGAAGTCCTTGAAGCCGAACTCGGATTCAAGGTGGCTGTGGAGCACACCGAGAGCCGTGTCGGGGATGTGCGCGCATCGCAGGCGGATGGGCTTCGAATCAGGGAGTACTTCCCGCAGATCGCACCGGTGCCGCTGGCGGCGGGGGTCGCGACAACCGTCGATTGGTTCAAGAGACAGCGCGGCCAGGCCTGATGACCGGCGATCGTCGCGTCGTTGTACTCGGAGTGACCGCTGACGTATCGCTGTCGTTGATGCGCGGCTTCCCGGAGTATCTCAGCGCGCACGGGTGGAAGGTACATGTCGTGTCTTCGACCGGTCCACGGCTCACGGAGCTTGGAACATCGGGTGAGGTGACAACGCACGCCCTCAAGATGGCTCGTGAGCCGGCGCCGTTCGCCGATGCATCGTCGCTCGTTTCGTGGGTGCGACTTCTTCGGCGGATTCGGCCGGACGTCGTGATGGTGGGCACACCGAAGGCGGGCCTTCTCGGATTGGTCGCCGCCGTGCTCACGCGGGTTCCAGTGCGCGTCTACCATGTGCGCGGCCTTCGGCTTGAGACCACGCGTGGGCTGGCGCGTCGCGTGTACACGCTGCTCGAACGAATCGCCTTCGCAACGTCGACGACCGCGATAGCGGTCAGTTCGAGTCTTCGCGACCGCCTGATTGATCTGCGCCTAGCCCAGGGCGATCAAGTCGTGGTGCTGGGGCGCGGAAGTTCGAATGGTGTCGATACCAAGAGATTCCGACCTGCCGACCCGTCAGCTCTCCGCGACGCCGGCGCCGAACGTGCACGGATCGGACTCGCGGGGGTTCCTACGGTCGGTTTCGTCGGTCGGTTGACGCGGGACAAGGGCCTCGAGGTTCTTGCCGAAGCCTGCAAGCGTCTTGCAGACGACGGTGTCGATCATCAGCTCCTCGTCATCGGCGACGTCGAGGAAGCCGAGTCGCGCCTGGTGCTCGATCAACTGGGCGCCGGCGGGTACCCTCCGGTCGTGCTGGGGCACGTTCCAGACACCGCGCCCTACTATGCCCTGATGGATGTCCTCTGCCTCCCGACATTTCGTGAAGGCTTTCCCAACGTCGTCCTCGAGGCATCTGCAAGCGGAGTACCGGTCGTGACGACCGATGCGACAGGTGCTGTCGATTCCGTGGTCGACGATGTCACGGGGAGCATCGCGCGTGTCGGCGATCCAGTCTCCCTGGCGGCAGAGCTCGCGCGCTTGCTGACGAATCCAGAGCGCGCGAAAGCGATGGGACAAGCGGGACGTGAGCTCGTTGTTGCCAGCTACGCCCGAGACGTGGTCTGGATGCAGACCGAGTCGTTTCTGCGCAACCTACGGGCCCGACGAGCCTGACCAGGATGAACAGCACCGTGTACCTTTCCGCGGCGCTACTGATGATTGCGTCGTCGATGCGGCCAGACGCATCGGCAACGCTCAAGCGATGGAGGTTGCTCCGGTGAGCGAACTTGTCACGGTTACGTCGTACGGGAGAGCCGCCGGCAGCGCGAGAGTGCGAGTGTTCGATTGGCTCGATTGGTTGGAGCTCGACGCGCGCTCCGCGACGTACATGGGTGGGTCTTCGAACGCCCCGAGCTCATTGCTGCGGCATCCGAAGGAGGTTGCTGTCGCCGAGACCGGACTCCGCAGGTTGAGATCGGAGATGAGAGGACGACGACTCCTTCTCTCCCGTCAAGCAAGTCCGTTGAGCAGTGGCGCGCTTGAGCGGGATCTTCTGGCTGCTGCGAGCCTTGGCGTCTACGACTTCGACGATGCACTGTACCTGCCGACAGCTTCGCTCACAGGACGGCTGTTCCCGAAGGAGAGGATCTGGCGCCGTGCTGTGGAGGCGGCTGACACCGTCATCGCGGGCAACTCGGTCTTGGCGGATCAGGCGAGTCAGCTCAATCGCAACACCGTCGTGATTCCCAGCTGTGTCAATCCGAATGAGTATCGGATGAAGACCGACTTTCATCTGAGCGAGACCCCTCGCGCCATCTGGATCGGGTCTCCCAGTACCGAACGATTTCTCCAAGCGATTTCCGCGGAGCTCTTGCACGCACATCGAACGCACGGGCTGCGACTGACGATAGTCAGTGCCGGGGAAGCGCCGCTCGGGGCACTTGATGCAATGGTGGACCGCGTCGGATGGGACATCGGGACTTTCGCGAACGTTCTTGCGTCCGCGGACTTCGGCGTGATGCCGCTACCGGATGACCCCTGGAGCCGAGGCAAGTGTGCCTACAAGCTCCTGCAGTATGGGGCTTCTGGTCTGCCGATGATCGGGAGCCCGGTTGGGGCGAATCGCGAGGTGCTCTCGCTGTCCGAAGGTCTGGCCCCCGAAACGGAGTCCGATTGGGTCGACGTGCTCGAAACGGTCATCAATGAAAGCGCGACGGCTCGAGCGGCGCGCGGGGTCGCAGGTCGCCGCGCGATCGAAGCGCATTACAGCTTCCGAGCGTGGCAAGGCGAGTGGTGCAGGGCGATGGATGTCGAGTGACGATTCCAGACTGAATCTGCACGTCGCGTCAGGAGCGATGAGCTGAGACCGCCCAGAACGCGGCGGACGAGCAGGTAGCGATCGTGTACGCCCAGATCGCACCAAGAAGACCTGCGAATATCGCGCCCGAGATGGGCAGTACCACTGCGAGCAGCGTCTGCACGAGACGTGCACGGACGATCCGTTCGGCAGTCGCATGCTGACGCGCGATGAGGTAGTAACTGTGGCCAAGCATGTTTCCCGCGACGAAGAGTCCGGTCGGAAGAGCGAACGGCGTCAAGTCGTTGAGTGCGCCGAGGTCGAGATCTAGCGCATTCAGTAACAGCAGAGCGCCTGAAGCGATACCGCCCACGGCAAGAGACAGCCCGAGCAGACCGATCAAGGTCGATCGGTTGACCAGTTTCGACAGAGGCAACGTCGACAGCTTGGGGCGGATCGGATTCAGAAGGAGGCGCACCGGTGCTGCGACGTTCGACACCGCGCGGTAGATGCCGAAATTCGCGACCCCCAAGATCGGCGCCAGCACGTATGGGGTACCGATGGCTGCGGTATCCATGACGAGGGAATCACGAAGCAGCGGCGATATCGCATGACGATTGCGGCGCACCCAAGTGCCGATGACCGTTGGTGGCATCGGCACCGCGATGCGTGAGCAGAGCGCGCTCGACATCGACGCGAGAGCCCAAGCACTCATGACTGCTTCGAGGCTCCCTCGCGCGTACGTGAGGATCAGGATGAGTGCGCCCACCACGGCGAGCATTCCGACGACATCTCCGGCAATGACGCCGCCCCATTGGCCCGAGCGCATGCTGTGGAATCGGGCACTCGCGCGATACACCGTGCCGAACACCGCAAGCGCCGCCAGCCACCATGACGGCGCGAGTGGCGGTATCAGCAAGGCGACCGCCGAGGCTACGAGTGCTGCAATTCCGCTGAAGTAGATCGTGACCGACGCGTAGGATCGCCAATCTGAAAGGGTTCCCGCGAGTTCCGATCGTACCCAGGCCTCGCTGACGGCCGAGAGTGAGACGGAGAGCGCGAACGCCCCAACCAGATAGATGATCGAGAAGTATCCGAAGGAGGCGGCATCCAGGGAGATGAGCGCGACGATTTGCATGCCGATTGCGGCGACGGCCGCCGCTACCGTCGTGAGGACGATCCGGAGAAGACGCACAGAGGTGATGCGATCCCTAGAGTCGCACGACGTTCGGACCGCGAAGGCGGTTGCGCGTGTCCAGCACAGGCGTCGAAGAGCGTCCGAGCAGCTCGAGGTCGAAATCTGTGTGGTCGGTCAGCAGGATCACCAGATCGGCCGAATCGATCGTCTCGGAGGTGAGTTCGGCTTGCTCCACGTGCGCGGGCCAGCGGTGGGCTTCGACGTGACCGTCGGCACCCTTCACCAGGGCGCCGCACTCGAGCAGCAGCTCGATGAGTCGAAGCGAGGGCGACTCGCGGATGTCTCCGGTGTCTCGCTTGTACGCGAGCCCGACGAGCAGCACACGGGAGTCGCGAATCGCAGAGCCCAAGTCGTTCAGCATGCGCATGGCGCGCTGCAAGACGTAGTCGGGCATGTGGTCGTTCACATCATTCGCGAGCTCGACGAACCGGAAGTTCTGGCCGAGTTTGCGTTTCACCTGCCACGACAAGTAGCTCGGGTCCACCGGCAGGCAGTGTCCGCCGACGCCGGGACCGGGCGTGAAACGCATGTACCCGAATGGCTTCGTCGAGGCGGCGTCGATCGCCTCCCAGACGTTGACCCCGAGCTGGTGTCCGAAGATGGCAAGCTCGTTCACGAGAGCGATATTCACATGACGGAAGGTGTTCTCCAGCAGCTTCGTCAGCTCAGCCTCTTTCGGCGAGCTCACTGGCACCGTACGGTCGACGAGCGAATCGTAGAACCCTTGCACGACCTCGAGGGAAGGAGCGTCGATTCCGGAGACGACCTTGGGGGTGTTGACGAAGCCCCAGACCGGGTTGCCCGGGTCGATGCGCTCCGGGCTGTAGCCGGCGTAGAAATCCTTGCCGGCAGTGAGGCCGGAACCGCTCTCGAGGATCGGGACGAGCAACTCCTCGGTGGTACCCGGGTACGTTGTCGACTCCAGGATGACGACAGCTCCTGCACGGAGGTTCGCTGCGAGTGAAGCTGCTGACGATTCGATGAAACTCAGATCGGGAAGTGTCTCGTGCAGCGGCGTCGGCACGGTGATCACGGCGATGTCGAACTCTGCGCTGTCTGAATAGTCGTTCGTCGGCATATAACGGCCAGACGCGAGCGCTGATTGCAGCGTGGCCTCGGAAACGTCGTCGACGAAGGAGATCCCATCTCGTAACGCAGCGACACGCGCGTCGTCAAGGTCGACACCTACGACGTCGTATCCGACCTCGACCGCTCGCATCGCGACTGGAAGCCCGACATACCCCTGCCCGACGACGACGACTTTCTTGCCCATGCGCTACTTCCCCCACCGTTCCAGGTCTTTGAGGGCTCCAGTCTATTGGCAGCGGCCCACGGGTCCTGTGCGTGGCCGCCCCCGAACGCGCTCCACCAGACGGCAGCGGTGGGCTTCGCACCGGACGTCCTCACAGTCGGATTCGCCTCATCGCCGTGATCGGATTCGCTGAACATAACCGTGAGGGTATGAGGGCCGGCTGGACGCATGCCAGAGGCGCGGAGACCATTGAAACGTCGCGCAAGGCTGTAGGTGCCGGTCGCTGCGCTTGTCGCGCTCCAGCCTTGGGCGGCGTTGCGGCATCTTTCCGCGGGGCGCGGGATCTGCCCGCTCGACGATGCCGTCCATCGATGGAGAAGTCCCTGCGGCGGAAATGATCCTCGGCGTCGATGCGTCGAGAACCACCGATTCGGCCTTCATGAACAGTACGGAAACACTGGACTCGACGGCGAGCCGAGCGCTCGAAGAACCCGTGCACCAGCTCTCCGGTGTGTGCGTCCGCGATCGATCATCGTCGAAGCGGACTAGCCGGTCGTCGGCTGACCGGCGCCATAGACTGGGACGCATGGGTGATGTCCGTCGGGTCTTTGGCGGAAGCGTCGGCGGCTGATGCTCAAGATGATGTTGCGCCCTCGATGGGTGCTCGCACTGCTGCTCGCCCTCGGCATCGCGGCGGCGTTCGCGTTGCTCGGCCAGTGGCAGCTCGAGCGAGCCGTCGAGCAATCGGTGGTGGTGGAGCGGCCCACTGAGGAGGTGCGCCCGTTCGCAGGCGTCGCCGAACCCGACCGGCCGACCGAGCAGGCCGCGACCGCGCAGCTCGTCGAGGTGACGGGCACCGTCGTGCCGGGCGACACGGTCATCGTCGAGGGCCGGCTGAACGACGGCGTCGCCGGGTACTGGCCGGTCGTGCACCTCGAGGTGACGGATGGCACGCCGGGAGGGCTGCCGGTCGCGCTCGGCTGGGCGCCCGACGAAGAGACTGCGCGCGAGGCCGCCGAACGGTTCGAAGCCTCCGTCGACCCGGCCGCTCCCGTCACGCTCGTCGGTCGATTCCTGCCGAGCGAGGCGCCGATGGCCCCTGCCGACGATGCCGACCCGTTCTCGATGCAGACGGTGGCGGTGGCGCAGCTCATCAACGTGTGGGCCGATTTCGACGACCGGCCCGTCTACTTCGGGTACGTCACCGCGGCCGAACCGCCGGCAGGACTCGATGCGATCGCTTCGCCGCCGCCCGAGGAGGAGGCGCAGCTCGACTGGCTCAACGTCTTCTACGCCATCGAGTGGGCAGTCTTCGCCGGGTTCGCGATCTACCTCTGGTACCGCCTCGTGCGCGATGCGGTCGAGCGCGAGCGCGAGCGCGAGGAGCAGGAGGAGGCCGAGGCATCCGCCTCCCGCGAGGCCGCGGTCGGGGCCCCACCCGCCGACTGACGTCGTCGATGCGGACCGCCGTGCACCCGCTCGACGCCACGTAGACTGTTCCCATGCCCCTCGAGCCGAAATCCGCCGATCTGCCGCGCATTCGCGGGGCGCTCAAGCTCTATCAGGTGGCCTCGGTCATCACGGGCGTGATGCTGCTCCTGCTGTGTGCCGAGATGATCATGAAGTACGCGTTCCATCTCGAGCTCTTCGCGTTCGGCGACCAGGGCGTGCTCGCATTCGCCCCCGTGATCGAGACCGCCGCGGGGCTCGAGTCCACGGGCACGGGTGCCAACCTCTCGACCGGCATCCTCATCGCGCACGGCTGGTTCTACGTCGTGTACCTCTTCAGCGACTTCCGGCTCTGGAGCCTCATGCGCTGGCCCTTCAGCCGGTTCATCATCATCGCGCTCGGCGGCATCGTGCCGTTCCTCTCGTTCTTCCTCGAAGCTCGCATCGGACGAGAGGTGCGCGACTACGTCGACCACCGCGAGGCCGACGGAGCCGCGACTTCAGACCGCACCGACTCTTCCGACACCGTGGAGGCCCAGCAGTGACCGATCAGCCCACCCAGCAGCGGCCGGTTCTCGTCGTCGACTTCGGCGCCCAGTACGCACAGCTCATCGCGCGGCGGGTGCGCGAGGCATCCGTCTACTCAGAGATCGTGCCGCACACGATCACCGCGGCAGAGGTCGCGGCGAAGAACCCGATCGGCATCGTGCTCTCGGGCGGGCCGTCGTCGGTCTACGAAGACGGGGCCCCGAAGCTCGACGAGGGCATCCTCCAGCTCGGCGTGCCGACGCTCGGCATCTGCTACGGCTTCCAGGTGATGGCGAAGCAGCTCGGCGGCGAGGTCGCGCACACCGGGCTCCGCGAGTACGGCGCCACGGCCGCGACGGTGACGGATGCCTCGGGCAACGCCCTGCTCGAGGGGCAGCCGGTCGACCAGACCGTGTGGATGAGCCACGGCGACTCGGTCTCGCGCGCGCCCGAGGGCTTCGAGGTGCTCGCCTCGACGGCGTCGACGCCCGTGGCCGCGTTCGCCAACGACGAGAAGCGCTTCTACGGCGTGCAGTGGCACCCCGAGGTCAAGCACTCCGAGTTCGGCCAGCGCATCATCGAGAACTTCCTGCACCGTGCCGCCGGCATTCCCGCCGACTGGAACTCGGGCAATGTCATCGCCGAGCAGGTCGAGCGCATCCGCGCCCAGGTCGGCTCGGCCCGCGTCATCTCGGCACTGTCGGGCGGCGTCGACTCCGCGGTGTCGACCGCCCTCGTGCAGCAGGCCGTCGGCGACCAGCTGACCGCGGTCTTCGTCGACCACGGGCTGCTCCGCAAGGGGGAGCGCGAGCAGGTGCAGCAGGACTATGTCGCCGCCACGGGCGTGCGCCTCATCACGGTCGACGTGGCCGACATCTTCCTCGATGCGCTCGCCGGGGTCACCGACCCCGAGGAGAAGCGCAAGATCATCGGCCGGGAGTTCATCCGCGCCTTCGAGCAGGCCGAGCGCGACCTCGTCGCCGAGGCGGCCGCCGACGGACAGCCGATCAAGTTCCTCGTGCAGGGCACGCTCTACCCCGACGTCGTCGAGTCGGGCGGCGGCGCGGGCACGGCCAACATCAAGAGCCATCACAACGTCGGCGGCCTGCCCGAAGACCTGCAGTTCGAGCTCGTCGAGCCGCTGCGCACCCTGTTCAAAGACGAGGTGCGCGCGATCGGCCGCGAGCTCGGGTTGCCCGAGACGATCGTCGGCCGCCAGCCCTTCCCAGGGCCGGGCCTCGGCATCCGCATCGTCGGCGAGGTCACCCGTGAGCGCCTCGAGCTGCTCCGCGAGGCCGATGCGATCGCGCGTGAAGAGCTGACGAACGCGGGCCTCGACCACGAGATCTGGCAGTGCCCCGTCGTGCTGCTCGCCGACGTGCGCTCGGTCGGCGTGCAAGGCGACGGCCGCACCTACGGACACCCCATCGTGCTGCGCCCCGTCTCGTCGGAAGACGCGATGACCGCCGACTGGACGCGCCTGCCCTACGACGTGCTGGCGAAGATCTCGAACCGCATCACGAACGAGGTTCCCGAGGTCAATCGGGTCGTGCTCGACGTCACGTCGAAGCCGCCGGGCACCATCGAATGGGAGTGAGTTCGGCCGCGGAGGCGGCCCGCCCGCTTCCGCTCGACCGCTGACGAAGGCCGGCACCCCGACGGGTGCCGGCCTTCGTCGTGCCAGGTGCGGGCGATCCGTTGAGGTGCAGGGAGACGGCCCATGCTGCCAGACTTGGCGCATGGGGGTCGTCGAGAACTCGAAGTTGACGGTGGTCGGGGCAGGCAGCGTGGGCACGAGCCTCGCCTATGCGGCGTTGATCCGGGGTGCCGCGAACGAGGTGGCGTTGTACGACATCGCGCGCGAGAAGGTCGAGGCCGAGGTGCTCGACCTCGCGCACGGCACGCAGTTCACCGGCTCATCGGTGAACGGCGGCGCCGATCTCGCCGTGGTGGCGGGTTCGCACGTCATCGTGGTCACCGCCGGCGCGAAGCAGCAACCCGGGCAGTCCCGGCTCGATCTCGCCGGCACGAACGTGCGCATCCTCGAAGAGCTGCTGCCGGCCCTGCTCGAGCGGGCGCCCGACGCCGTGATCGTGCTCGTCACGAACCCCGTCGACGTGCTCACGGTCGCGGCGCAGCGCATCACGGGCCTGCCGCCGCACCGCATCTTCGGCTCGGGCACCGTGCTCGACACCTCGCGGCTGCGCTGGCTGCTCGCGAAGCGGGCCGGCGTGACCATCAGGAGCGTGCACGCCGACATCGTCGGCGAACACGGCGACACCGAGTTCCCGCTGTGGTCCAACGCCCGCATCGGGCCGGTGCCGATCCTCGAGTGGCGCGGCGCCGAACCGTTCACGGCGGGCGAGCTCGACGAGATCGCCCGCGAGGTTCGGGATGCCGCGTACACGGTGATCCGCGGCAAGGGCGCGACGAACTACGCCATCGGCCTGGCGGGGGCGCGCATCGTCGAGGCGGTGCTGAGCGACGAACGAGCGGTGCTGCCGGTCTCGACGGTGCTCAGCGGCATCCGGAATCTCGACGGAGTCGCCCTGTCGCTGCCGAGCGTCGTCGGCGGCGACGGTGCCGTGCCGGTCGACGAGACGCCCTTCTCGGCCGAGGAGGAACGCCTGCTCGCGGCGTCGGCCGATGCGATTCGCGCCTCGGTCGCGACGCTCGGGCTCTGAACCCGGGGGGCGCCGGCGCAGGGCCGCCGAAACACGAACGGCCGCCCGAAGGCGGCCGTTCGACGAGGCTGGCGAGGGTCAGTCGCTCGACTGCGCGATCGCGAGCATGCGCAGGATCTCGAGGTACAGCCAGATGACCGTGACCATGATGCCGAAGACACCCGACCACTCGTACTTCTTCGGGGCGCGGTTGCGCACGCCCTGCTGGATGAAGTCGAAGTCGAGCACGAGCGAGTACGCCGCCATGATGACGACGAAAACGCCGAGGATCACGCCGAGCGGGATGCCCATGATCTCGAAGCTGCCGCGAAGGCCCCACGGGTTGCCCTCGGCTCCGCCGAAGAGCATGATGCCCAGGTTCACGAGCGAGAACACGAGGTAGCCCACCATCGCGATGAGGAAGATCTTCGTCGCCTTCTTCGAGGCGCGGATCTTGCCCGAGGCGAAGAGCGCGAGCGTCACGCCGACGACCACGAGGGTCGCGATGACGGCCTGCGCGACGATGCCGGGGTTGATCGACTCGTACCAGGCCGAGATGCCGCCGACGAAGACGCCCTGCACGGCCGAGTAGGCGAGGATCAGCGCGGGGGAGGGCTCGCGCTTGAAGGTGTTGACGAGCACGAGCACGAAGCCGACGATGCCGGCGCCGATCCAGAGGAACGGCAGCGACTCGGTCGTGAGCCAGCCGAGGGCGGCACCGACGAGCAGGAGCCCGAACGACACGGCGGCCTTCTGGATCGTCGTCTCGACCGCCATGGTCTCGCCGGCGGGCGGGGTGGCGGGCTGGTTGTACATCTGCTGCAGCTGCTGAGCCGAGATGTCGTGCGCTGCGGCCGCGCCCCCCTGCGCGGAGAACGCGGAGTTCCGCGAGAATGCGGGGTTGTCGAGAGCCATGGGGTTCCTCTGCTTTCGGCTGTGGTCGGGGGCTCGGAACGGCGGCGGGCATGCGGCATCCGCTGCCACAACCAACCTATCGGAGTTCTCCATGACAACGCCTTGAGTTCTCACGGAATTCCCCCGCGACGCCAGCCCGCGCTGACTACGCTGGGGCCATGCTCCACGACGACCCCCCGCGCCCGCTCGTGATCGGGCACCGGGGTGCGCCCGGGTACCGCCCCGAGCACACGCGATCGTCGTACGAGCTCGCCTTCGCGCTCGGCGCCGATGCGGTCGAGCCCGACATCGTCGCGACCCGCGACGGCGTGCTCGTGCTGCGTCACGAGAACGAGATCTCGGGCACCACGGATGTCGCGAGCCGCCCCGAGTTCGCCGGTCGCCGCACCACGCGCGAAGTCGACGGCACCGCCCTCACCGGCTGGTTCACCGAGGACTTCACGTGGGCGGAGCTCGCGACACTGCGGGCGCGCGAGCGCCTCGGCTCGATCCGGCAGGCGAGTGCGAGCTTCGACGGACGCTATCCGATCATCCGGCTGCGGGAGCTCTTCGAGATCATCGACATCGCGGGGGGCGAACAACGCCGGCTCCTGCGCATAGTGGCCGAGTTCAAGCACGCCGCGCATTTCGACGCGCTGGGGCTGCCGCTCGACGAGCTCTTCCACGCCGAACTCGAAGCAGCCGGCTGGGGCCGGGGCGACGAGCGGCTCATCATGGAGGCGTTCGAGCCCACCCTGCTCGATCGGCTCGGCGCGCGAGGCATCCGGGGCAAGCGGGTGTTCCTGATCGAGGGCACCGGTGCGCCGTGGGACCTCGTGCTCACCGGTGCGCGCACGGCGCCGCGCTACGACTCGTTCATGACCGAAGAGGGCCTGCTCGGCCTCGCCGGCCGCTTCGACGGGGTGAGCGTGGGCAAGGCGCGGCTCGTCGGCGGGGCGAAGACGAGGCGAGCCGCGGATGCCGCGGGCCCGCCGCTCACGGGTGCCGACCTCGTCGATGCGGCGCACGCGGCGAACCTCGAGATCTACACCTGGACGCTCCGCCCCGAGAACCGGTCGCTCTCAGCGCCGTTCCGGCGCGGCACCGGACGGGCGGCCTACGGCGAGTGGCTCGGAGAGTTCAGCGAGATCATCGGCATGGGCGTCGACGGGGTCTTCCTCGATCACCCCGACCTCGGCGTCGACGCGCGCCGATCGGTGACCGGCTGAGGCGTCGGGAACGCCGGTCGGGGCAGCGGCGGATCGGGGCCGGTGTCGGCGGCCGCGCCTAGACTTGGAGGGACATGACGCTGATCCTCGACCCCGACGACCCGGCCGGCTGGCGCGAGGCGCCCGCCGTCTCTGCAGACCACTCCGGCTCCAGGCTCACCGACGGGCTCAACCCCGAACAGCGCGAGGCGGTCGAGTACCGCGGGCCCGCGCTCCTCATCGTCGCGGGGGCGGGGTCGGGCAAGACGCGCGTGCTCACGCACCGCATCGCGAGCCTCATCGAGAGCCGCGAGGCATGGCCGAGCCAGATCCTCGCGATCACCTTCACCAACAAGGCGGCGGCCGAGATGCGCGAGCGCGTCGAGGCGCTGCTCGGCGAAGGGGCATCCGGCATGTGGATCTCGACGTTCCACTCGGCGTGCGTGCGCATCCTGCGTCGTGAAGCCGAGTCGATCGGCCTGTCGTCGACGTTCACGATCTACGACTCCGCCGACCAGCGCACGATCCTGAAGCGCATCATCAAAGAACTCGACGCCGACACCATGGGGTTCACCCCCGCGAGCGCGCAGTCGAAGATCTCGAAGCTGAAGAACGAGCTCACCGACGTCGAGACGCACGCGCGCAACGCGAACACGAACGACCCGCAAGAGGTCATGTTCCTCGAGATCTTCCGCCAGTACACCCGGCGCCTGCGAGCGGCGAGCGCCCTCGATTTCGACGACCTCATCGCCGAGACGGTCTACCTCTTCCGTGCCTTCCCGAAGGTCGCGGCGCTCTACCAGCGCCGCTTCCGGCACATCCTCGTCGACGAGTACCAAGACACGAACCACGCGCAGTACTCGCTCATCCACGAGCTGACGCGGCCGGTGCCGCGAGAGATCGTCGCCGAACTCGACGAGCACGGCATCCTGGTGCGAGGGCTCACGGATGCCTCGGGGGCGATCCCCGGCGCGAGCCTCACGGTCGTCGGCGACTCCGATCAGTCGATCTACGCCTTCCGCGGTGCCGACATCCGCAACATCTCGGAGTTCGAACGCGACTTCCCCGGCGCGAAGGTCGTGCTGCTCGAACAGAACTACCGCTCGACGCAGAACATCCTCTCGGCGGCGAACGCCGTCATCGCCAACAACTTCGACCGTAAAGAGAAGAAACTCTGGACGGCCGACGGCGATGGCGACAAGATCACTGGCTACACCGGGTACACCGCGCACGACGAGGCCCAGTTCATCGCCGACGAGATCGAGGCGCTGCATCGTGCCGGCGTCGCCTACCGCGACATCGCGGTCTTCTACCGCACCAACGCGCAGACCCGAGCGCTCGAGGAGATCTTCGTGCGCTCGGCCCTGCCCTACCGGGTCGTCGGCGGCACGAAGTTCTACGAGCGCGCAGAGATCAAAGACGCGATGGCCTATCTCATCGCCGTCGCGAACCCGGCAGACGAGCTGGCGTTGCGGCGCATCCTGAACACGCCGAAGCGCGGCATCGGCCCGGCCACCGAGACGGCCCTGGCCTCGTTCGCCGAGCAGAACGAGCTCACCTTCCGGCAGGCGATGCGCGCGGTCGACGGGCTCGGCCTCGGGCCGAAGGTGACGGGCGCGATCTCGGCGCTCGCGAACGTGCTCGACGAGGCCGCGGCGATGCTCGTGCCCTCGGCCGAGGGCATCGAGGCCGGCACCAACGCGGGTGCCGCGAAGGTCTCCGACGTGCTCGTGTTCCTCATGGAGCGCTCGGGCCTGCTCGACGCGCTCCGCAACAGCCGCGACCCGCAAGACGAGACCCGCGCCGAGAACGTCGAAGAGCTCGTGGCACAGACGCGCGACTTCGACCGTGAGAACCCCGGCGCGACGCTCGTCGACTTCCTCACCCAGGTCTCGCTCGTGGCGGCGGCCGATGAGCTCGACGACGCCTCGGGCACCGTCTCGCTCATGACCCTGCACACCGCGAAGGGACTCGAGTACCACGCGGTGTTCCTCACCGGCATCGAAGAGGGGCTGCTGCCGCACCAGATGTCGGCGTCCGAGCCGGGTGGCCCGGCCGAAGAGCGGCGGCTGTTCTACGTCGGCATCACACGGGCCCGCAAGCGTCTCTACCTCTCGCTCGCGATGAGCCGCGCGCAGTTCGGCGAGGTCGCCGTGGCGATGCCGTCGCGCTACCTGCAGGAGATCCCCGAGGGGCTCATCGACTGGCGCCAGTCGCCGGGCATGGCGACGTCGCGCGGCGGCACGCAGCCGCGCGCGCTCAACGCCCGTCGCGGCGCGCCGGGCGGCGCGTGGGGTACGCGAGACCGCGACCTCGAGCGGTTCAGCGTGACGAGGTCCGACAAGCCGAAGACGGAGTGGGCCAATCGGGTCACCGGCACGGTGCGCGACAACGGCGACCTCACACTCGAGGCCGGCGACCGCATCCGGCACACCGACTTCGGCGAGGGCACCGTCACCCAGGTGACCGGCGAGGGCACGAAGCGCATCGCCCACGTCGGTTTCGACACAGCCGGGCAGAAGAAGCTCCTCATCAAGATCGCGCCGATCGAGAAGCTCTGAGCGATGCCCGAATCGCCTGAGGCGCGCCGACCCGAGGGGCTCGTCGCGCGACTTCGATCGCTGCGCGCGCTCGACGTCGAGGTGGCCATGCGCGCGGCGGTCGCGGCCGCCGTGCCGCTCGCCGTGCTCGTCGCCCTCGGCCGCGTCGATCTCGCGTCGTACGCCGCATTCGGCGGCATGGCCGCGATCTTCGGGCGCAGCGAGCCCTACCGCATCCGGATGCGCACGGTCGGCACCGCCGGCGCCGTGCAGTTCGGCGCGGTCGGCCTCGGCATCCTGCTCTCCGTCACCCAGGCGCCGCTCGCCGTCGAGGCGATCTCGCTCGGCGTCGTGATCGCGGTCGTGATCGTCGTCTTCAACACGCTCGGCGTCACCCCGTCGGGGCCGCTCTTCGCGGTCTTCGCGGTGCTCGTCTGCGCAGCGCAGCCGGTCGACGACGGCAGCGGCTGGATGCGCTGGGGCATCGCCGGCATGGCCGCGGCGTTCGCCTGGCTGCTCGCGATGTCGGGCTGGCTGCTGCGCCACGCGGTGCGCGCACGCGAGGCGGCGATCTTCAAGCCGCTTCCGCGTCAGGCGCCCCTGAGGCCGCTCGCCGCGATCGACCCGCGGGTGTGGCTGAACGTCGTGCAGAACGTGCTCGCGGCGCTCGCCGCCGGCGGCATCGCGCTGGGGCTCGGCATCGGCCACCCGTACTGGGCCGTCGTGGCCGCGATCGCCGTGATTCCGCCGGCTCGCGCCGCCCACACCGCCCAGCGCGCCGTGCATCGGGTGATCGGCACGGCCATCGGGGTCGGCCTCACCGGGCTCGTGCTGTGGCCGGAGCCGCCCGTGTGGGCCCTCGTGCTCGTGATCGCGATCTGCCAGTTCGCCGCCGAGCTCCTCGTCGGGCGACACTACGGCGCCGCCCTCGTGTTCGTGACGCCGCTCGCGCTCACGGTCGCACACCTCGCAGCGCCGACGCCGCTGCCTGCGCTGCTCGGCGACCGCCTGGTCGAGACCGTCGTCGGGGCGATCATCGGCGTCGCCGCAGTGCTCCTCGCGCGGCGCTTCGTCGAGCACGTGCCGATGCCGCCGCCGACCGCCGCAACGCCGAGCATCCGGCCGATGGAGGAACCATGAACTGGCCGACGCGTGCCCGGCGCACCGTGTACGAGAACCAGTGGATCACCGTGACCGAAGACGAGGTCGTGCGGCCCGACGGGCATGACGGCATCTACGGCGTCGTCGAGCTCCGCAACGACGCCGTGTTCATCGTCGCGATGACCGACGACGACGAGGTGCTCCTCGTCACGGTCGACCGGCACACCGTCGGCGAATCGATCGAGGTGCCGGCGGGCGGCACCGACGGTGAGGAACCGATCGTCGCGGCCCGCCGCGAGCTGCTCGAGGAGACCGGCCACGAGGCGAGCGAGTGGCGCGAGATCGGGCGGATGTCGGCGCTGAACGGCATCTGCCGTGCCGCCGAGATCGTCTACCTCGCGACCGGCTTGCGCCACGTGGCATCCGGGGCGGAGGGGCAGGCCGAAGAGGGCATCAGCTCGGTTCGGGCGGTGCCGTGGAGCGAGGCCGTGCAGATGGTGCGCAGCGGCGAGATCACCGATGGCGAGACCGTCGCCGCACTCTTCTATGCTGCGGCAGCCCTCGGCCGCATCGGCTGATCTCGGTCCCGGCTTCTGCGTGAGCGTGAGCGTGCGCTTGGGCGCGATCATGAGTGCGTTCCGTGTCTGGGTGACCGGACGCACGGGCCCGGCGACGGTACGGACGCGTCGAACGGGAGGAGTAGCATGGAAGCTGGCCCACTTATCTTGACGTCGAGATTCTTCGGCGCGTCGGGCCGACACCCACCAGCCCCTGTGCGCTCTCGCGCGTGCGGATCGATTGGAAGTAGAGCGTGGATCTTTACGAGTACCAGGCCAGAGACCTGTTCGAGCAGTACGGGGTCCCGGTGCTTCCGGGCATCGTCGCCGACACCCCCGATGAGGTGCGTGCGGCCGCCGAGAAGCTCGGCGGCGTCGTGGTCGTCAAAGCGCAGGTGAAGACGGGCGGCCGCGGCAAGGCCGGCGGCGTCAAGGTCGCGAAGAACGCCGACGAAGCGTACGAGGCGGCGAAGACGATCCTCGGCCTCGACATCAAGGGCCACGTCGTCAAGCGCGTCATGGTCGCCGGCGGCGCGCGCATCGCGCAGGAGTTCTACTTCTCGGTGCTCCTCGACCGGGCGAACCGCTCGTACCTCTCGCTCACGAGCGTCGAGGGCGGCATGGAGATCGAGCAGCTCGCCGTCGAGAAGCCCGAGGCCCTCGCACGCATCGAGGTCGACCCGATCACCGGCATCACCCCGACGACCGCTCGCGAGATCGCGGTCGCCGCGAACTTCCCGGCCGAACTCGTCGACAAGGTCGCCGACGTCTTCGTGAAGCTGTATGACGTCTACAAGAGCGAAGACGCGACGCTCGTCGAGGTCAACCCGCTCATCCTCGACGAAGACGGCAACATCATCGCCCTCGACGGCAAGGTCACGCTCGACGAGAACGCCGAG
This sequence comes from Agromyces badenianii, assembly GCF_003070885.1. Lineage (NCBI taxonomy): Bacteria > Bacillati > Actinomycetota > Actinomycetes > Micrococcales > Microbacteriaceae > Agromyces > Agromyces badenianii. The sequence continues at coordinate 2,359,058 of NZ_CP028913.1, read as the reverse complement.
TTCCGCCACGCCGGACACGCGCTGCTCGAAGACAAAGACGCCGCCGACCCGCTCGAGGCCGCGGCCAAGGCACTCGACCTCAACTACGTCAAGCTCGACGGCGAGGTCGGCATCATCGGCAACGGCGCGGGCCTCGTCATGTCGACGCTCGACGTCGTCGCGTACGCCGGCGAGAACCACGGCGGCGTCAAGCCCGCCAACTTCCTCGACATCGGCGGCGGCGCCTCGGCGGAGGTCATGGCCAACGGCCTCGGCATCATCCTCGGCGACCCGCAGGTCAAGAGCGTCTTCGTGAACGTCTTCGGCGGCATCACCGCCTGCGACCAGGTCGCGAAGGGCATCGTCGGCGCACTCGCGGAGCTCGGCTCGACCGCGAACAAGCCGCTCGTCGTGCGGCTCGACGGCAACAACGTCGTCGAGGGCCGCCGCATCCTCGAGGAGGCGGCGCACCCGCTCGTCACCCTCGCCGAGAACATGGACCAGGGCGCCGACAAGGCCGCCGAGCTGGCGAACGCCGCGTAAGCAAAGGGATTCAGACATGACGATCTTCCTCAACTCGGACTCCAAGGTCATCGTCCAGGGCATCACCGGCGGCGAGGGCTCCAAGCACACGGCGCGCATGCTCGCGGCGGGCACCCAGGTGGTCGGCGGCGTGAACGCCCGCAAGGCCGGCACGACCGTGCTGCACACCGACAAAGACGGCAACGCCGTCGAGCTGCCGGTCTTCGCCTCGGTCGCCGAGGCCATCGAGCAGACCGGCGCGGATGTCTCCATCGCCTTCGTCCCGCCGGCCTTCACGAAAGACGCCGTGGTCGAGGCCATCGACGCCGAGATCCCCCTCCTCGTCATCATCACCGAGGGCGTGCCCGTGCAGGACTCCGCCGAGTTCTGGGCCTACGCCAAGGAGCAGGGCGACAAGACCCGCATCATCGGGCCGAACTGCCCCGGCATCATCAGCCCCGGTGAGTCGCTCGTCGGCATCACCCCGGCGAACATCACCGGCAAGGGCCCGATCGGCCTCGTCTCGAAGTCGGGCACGCTCACGTACCAGATGATGTACGAGCTGCGCGACCTCGGCTTCTCGACGGCCATCGGCATCGGCGGCGACCCGATCATCGGCACGACGCACATCGACGCGCTCGCCGCGTTCGAGGCCGACCCCGAGACCAAGGCGATCGTGATGATCGGCGAGATCGGCGGCGACGCCGAAGAGCGCGCGGCCGACTTCATCAAGGCGAACGTCACGAAGCCGGTCGTCGGCTACGTCGCGGGCTTCACCGCTCCCGAGGGCAAGACCATGGGCCACGCCGGCGCCATCGTCTCCGGCTCGGCCGGTACCGCCCAGGCGAAGAAGGAGGCCCTCGAGGCCGCCGGCGTCAAGGTCGGCAAGACGCCGAGCGAGACGGCGCAGCTCCTCCGCGAGGTCTACGCCGCACTGAGCGCGTAGAGCTTCAGCTCACTCGAGGGCCCCGTCGGCGTCGCCGACGGGGCCCTCCTGCGTCAGCCCCATGGATGCGGCGGACGTGAGAAGGTGAGTGTCATGAGCGAGTCATCGGATGCCGGTTCGGCGGCGCCGCTGCATACGCAGCCGTCGCTCGCGAGCAGGTTGGTGCGCACCACCTTCGTCACCGAGGAGTCCATCTACGGCGTCATCCTCGTCTCGGGCATGATCGTGGTGGCCGGCAGCCATGGAGCGAGCTCGTGGCAGGTCTTCTGGCAGGTCATCCTCACCGTCGTCGTGTTCTGGCTCGCCCACGTCTACGCCGGCACCGTCGCCCGCCACGGGGTCGAGCACGGCCGCGTCATCGGGATCCGCGAGGCGTTCCTCGGGTCGTTCAAGCGCTCGCTGGGACTGGTGGCCTCGGCGTTGATCCCGTCGTTCATCCTGCTGCTCGGGGCCACGAAAGCCGTCGACGACTCCGTCGCCATGTGGATCGCTCTCTGGGTCGGGGTCATAGTGCTCGCCGTGCTCGGCTGGATCGCCTTTGCGCGCCGCGGTTCGCCGTGGCCGATTCGGCTCGCCGGGGCCGTCGGCACCGCTGCGTTCGGGTTGGCGATGATCCTGATGAAGGCCCTCATCCACTGACCGGTGTGCTCGAGCACCGCGAGCGCTATGGTCGTTGCAGGGGTGTCTCATGACCGACACTGACGGAACTGGACTCGAAGCGCGCATCGCGGCGCTCGAAGCCGAGAACGCGGCGCTTCGCGCCGGCATCGTGCAAGTTGCCGAGGGCGGGGTGGATGCCGCGGCATCCGTCGCACCACGGCGCTCCCATCGCGGCTGGGGGCGCACGCTCACGGCCGTCGTGCTCGTCGTGGTGGGCCTGCTGCTCGCACCGGTCGCGGTGATCAGCGCGTGGGCGAGGCTCGAGCTCGCCGACACCGACCGGTTCGTCGCGACCTTCGGCCCGCTCGCCGAGGATCCCGAGGTGCAGGCGTACCTGAGTGACGAAGTGGTGGCCGCCATCGAGGAGCAGATCGACATCCCGGCGCTCACCGCCGAGGTGTTCGACGGCATCCGCTCTCTCGGCCTGCCGCCGCGCGCCGATGCCGCGCTGGGGCTGCTCGAGGCGCCTGCCGCGCAGGGCATCCAGTCGCTCGTCACCGACGTGGTCGACCGGGTGATCGCGTCGCCGGCGTTCGCCGATGTGTGGGCGTCGACGCTGCGCATCACGCATCGTCAGTTCGTCGGCGCGATGCAGGGCGATCCCGATGCGGCGCTCGCCATCGGCGGTGACGGGTCGATCTCGGTGCAGCTCGGCCCGATCGTCGAGGCGGTCAAGCAACGCCTCATCGAGCAGGGAGTCGGCTTCGCCGAGGCGATCCCGGAGGTGGATCGCAGTGTCGTCGTCGCGCAGGACGACGCCTTCGTGCTCGTGCGCACGATCTACGCGCTCGCGGTGGGGGTCGGCACCTGGCTGCCGTGGATCACGCTGGCGTTCCTCGTCATCGGCGTCGCCGTGGCGAAGAGCCGCAACCGGGCCCTCCTGTGGACCGCCGGCGGCTTCGCGCTCGCGATGGCGATCCTCGCGAGCGGCATCGGCATCGGGCGGTGGTACTTCGTAGGCGCGGTGAGCCCGTCGATCATGCCGTCCGGCGCCGCCGAGTCCATCTACTCCGGGCTCGTCGAGATCATGATGTCGACGATCATCGCCCTCCTCGTGCTCGGCCTGCTCGTCGCCGTGGTCGCCTGGTTCGCGGGACCGTGGCGCCCGGCTCGGGCGCTGCGCGGATTCGCCGGGTCGGGATTCGCCGCGCTGCGCAGCACCGCTGCGAAACACGGCATCACGACGGGGCGCTTCGGCATCGGCCTCGATCGCTGGCGCGTCGTCGTCTACGTCGCCATCGCGGTCATCGCAGCGCTCGTGGTGTTGTTCTCGCGCCCGGTCACGACGGGCACCGTCATCGCGACCGTGCTGCTCGCCCTGCTCGCCCTGCTCATCGTCGAGCTGCTCCGGCGACCGGCGGCAGAGGTGGAGGCCGACGAGCTCCTCGCCGCAGCAGCGGCCGACGCCGACGCCGAACCAGACGCCGACCCTGACGTCGTGGTCGTCGTCGCCGACGTCGAGCGAACGAGCGGTGATGCCTTCGCCGAAGAGCTCACGGGGCCCGACGTCGAAACGCCGACTCCGCCCGACACCGCAGGTCCTGCCCGCTGAGCGGCGCCTGCCGGGATAAGCTCCCGGTGGAATGAGACGCACGACGATCGCCCTGCTCGCCGGCCTCGAGGCATCCGTCGCCGCCCTCATCGGCCTCGGCATCGCGCTCGTGCCGCTCATGCTGCTCTGGGCGGTGCATTTCGGCCTCGCCGTCGATGCCGCGTTCTTCTTCAGGGCGGCGGCCGACGTGTGGCTGCTCGGCCACGGCGTCGACCTCGAACTGCAGATCGATGCGGTGACCGCCGCCCGATCCGGGCTGCCGGGCGCCGGCGATCCGTTCCCGGTCACGATCGCCCTGCTCGGGTTCGCCGTCGTCTCGGCGGCCTTCGGCCGTCGGATCGGCCGTCGATCGGCCGCCGAGGGGCATTCGTTCACCGGCAGCGTGGCGGCGATCGTCGTCTACGCGGTCGTCGGATTCCTGCTCGCCGTGACCGCGGGAGTCGACGGGGCGCGTTCCTCGCTCTGGCAGGCGACGTTGCTTCCGGCGTTCACGATGGCGGTCGGCGTCGTCGTCGGGGCGGTCGGCGAGTCGCTGCGGGGCGATCCGGTCGCGGATGCCGCGGGCGGCTTCGTGCGCCGTCGTGTCGAGGCGCTGCCCGTGGCGTTCGTCGCCACCGTACGATCCGTCGTGCGAATCGGCGCCGGGGCGGCGTCGGGAGTGCTCGCCGTGGCCGGATTGCTCGTCGCCTGGCTCATCGCGGCCGACTACGCGACGATCGCCGGCCTCTACCAGTCGCTCGGCACCGGCATCGACGGCGGCATCGCGCTGACCGTCGCCGAGCTCGCCCTGATCCCCAACGTCATCGTGTGGGCGGCCTCGTGGCTGCTCGGACCCGGCTTCGCGCTCGGCGCGGGCACCTCGGTCTCCCCGGGCGGCACACTCCTCGGACCGGTGCCGGGGCTGCCGTTGCTCGGTGCGCTGCCGACCGAGGCGCAGGCGTTCGGTGCCCTCTGGCTCATCGTGCCCGTGCTGCTCGGTTTCGTCGGCACGTGGCTCGTGGCCGGGTCGATGCGTTCCCCGGCGATCGGCGGCAACGCCGCGAGACCCGGCGATCTCGGCGCCAGACGGCGCCCGGATGCATGGTGGCTTCCGCTTGCGACCGGCGCGGGTGCGGCCGGAGTGGCCGGGCTCGTGCTCGGGCTGCTGGCCTGGTGGTCGGGCGGTGCGGCCGGTCCGGGCCGACTCGCCGACGTCGGACCGAACCCCTGGGCGGTCGCGCTCGTCACAGCCGCCACCGTCGGCATCGGGGCCGTGACGGGTGGGTACGCGGCGCGTGCGAACGGCCGCCGCGACGACGAGCCGGGCTCGGTCTTCAGTCGGGCCGGTGCGGGGAGCGAGCCCCGCTGAGTTCGGGGGGCTGCCGGCACCGTGGTGCCGGTGCTACTCTGCGCGTGACCGCATGATCGAGGAGGATCCATGTCGGTGCCGAATCAGATCGCGTCGCCCCACGCCGAGGGCAAGGGGCTCGCCGCCGGAACTCTGGGTCTCTGGGGTTCGACCGTCATCGGCCTCGCCTCGACGGCGCCCGTGTACTCGCTCGCCGCGACACTCGGCTTCGTCGTGCTCGCGGTGGGGGCCCAGGCGCCCGTGGCGTTCATCATCGCGTTCGTGCCGATGCTGCTCATCGCCTTCGCATACCGCGAGCTGAACCGGGCGGTGCCCGACTGCGGAACGACGTTCACGTGGGCGACGAAGGCCTTCGGCCCGTGGGTCGGCTGGCTCGGCGGGTGGGGGGTCGCGGTCGCCGGCACCGTCGTGCTCGCGAACCTCGCCCAGATCGGCGGCATCTACTTCTGGCTGCTGGTCTCGCCGGACCTCGCCGAGAACGTGCCGCTCGTCACGGCCACCGGCGTCGTGTTCATCGCGCTCATGAGCTGGATCAGCTGGCGCGGGCTCGAGATCGGCGAGCGGTTGCAGAACGTGCTGCTCGGCGTGCAGTACCTCGCACTCGTGCTCTTCGTGGTGTTCGCGTCGGCGGCGGTGATCACCGGCACCGCACCCGAGGGATCCACGATGCCGAGCGCGGACTGGTTCAACCCGTTCGCCTTCGAGTCGCTCGACGCCTTCGTCGAGTCGGTACTGCTCGCCCTCTTCATCTACTGGGGCTGGGACACGTGCCTCGCGCTCAACGAGGAGACGCGCGACCCGAAGCGCATCCCCGGACGCGCGGCGGTGCTGACGACCCTGATCCTGCTCGTGACCTACGTGGGCGTGGCGGTCGCCGCGATGTCGTACGCCGGGCTCGGTGGCACCGGGGTGGGGCTCGGCAACGAGGGCAACGCCGACGACGTGTTCTTCGCGCTGAAGGACGCGGTGTTCGGCCCGTGGGCCTGGCTCCTCGTCGTCGCCGTGATGATCTCGGCGGTGTCGTCGACGCAGACCACCATCCTGCCGACCGCGCGCGGTACCCTCGCGATGGCGGTGTACAAGGCCCTGCCGAAGCGATTCGCCACGGTGCATCCGCGGTACCGCACGCCGTCGTTCTCGACGCTGCTCATGGGGTTCGTGGCCATCGTGTTCTACGTCGGCATGACCCTCGTCAGCGACAACATCCTGCAGGACACGATCCTCTCGCTGGGGCTCGCGATCGCGTTCTACTACTCGATCACGGGCTTCGCCTGCGTGTGGTACTTCCGCTCCACGCTGTTCACGTCGTGGCGCAACTTCTGGAACCGGCTGGTGTTCCCGCTCGTCGGCGCGCTGCTGCTGACCGGGGCCTTCGTCTACTCGGCGATCGACATGCTCGACCCCGACTACGGCTACACGGTGCTCTTCGGCGTCGGCGGCGTGTTCGTCGTCGGAGTCGGCTCGCTCGCGCTCGGCGCGGTGCTCATGGTCGTGTGGTCGTTCTTCGCGGATTCGCGGCCGTTCTTCCGCGGCGAGTCGCTGAACCGCGAGACCGAGGTGCTCGTGCCCGAAGAGGAGCAGAAGATCATCCGCTCGGTCGACGGGGGCGTGGGGTGAGCGGCGCGACGCCGGCGCAGCTTCGAACCTCCGCGGCCGGTGGGCTCGGAGGGTGCTGAAGCTCGTCGTCCTGGTCTCGGGCGTGACGGCGGCGCAGCTTCGAACCTCCGCCGGCCGGTAGGCTCGGAGGGTGCTGAAGCTCGTCGTCCTGATCTCGGGCGCTGGTTCGAACCTCCGTGCCCTGCTCGACGCCTCCGCCGATGCGGAGTTCCCCGCTCGGGTCGTCGCCATCGGCGCCGACCGCGACGCCGACGGGCTCGCCCTCGGCGAGGAGTACGGCGTGCCGACCTTCTCCGTGCCCTTCACGGCGTATCCCGACCGCGACAGCTGGGGCGACGCCCTCATCGATGAGGTGCGCCGGTGGGAGCCCGACGTGGTCGTGCTCTCCGGCCTCATGCGGCTCGTGCCGCCGGCCGTGGTCGATGCATTCTCGCCGAACCTGATCAACACGCACCCCGCGTACCTGCCCGAGTTCCCCGGTGCGCACGGCGTGCGCGACGCGATCGCCGCGGGCGTGACTCAGACCGGTGCGAGCCTCATCGTCGTCGACAACTCGGTCGACGGCGGCCCGATCATCGCGCAGGAGCGCATTCCGGTGCTGCCGGGCGACACCGAGTCGAGCCTGCACGACCGCATCAAGCCCGTCGAACGACGCCTGCTCATCCAGGCCGTGCTCGACATCGCCAACTCGCACCTCGACCTGAAGGAGCTCGCACGATCATGAGCGGCGCCACGCACGACCCGAGCCTCTACCGCGACCGCGATGTCGTGCCAGTGAAGCGTGCGCTCATCGCCGTGAGCGACAAGCGGGGCCTCGTCGAGCTGGCCACCGCGCTCGTCGGCGCGGGGGTCGAGATCGTCTCGACGGGTGGCACGGGCGCGGCCATCGCCGCCGCGGGCCTGCCGGTCACCCAGGTGTCCGAGGTCACGGGCTACCCCGAGCACCTCGACGGGCGGGTGCGCACCCTGCACCCGGCCGTGCACTCGGGCCTCCTCGCCGACCTGCGCCTCGAGCACCACGAGGCCGAGCTCGCGGGCCTCGGCATCGAGCCGTACGAGCTCGTCGTCGTGAATCTCTACCCCTTCGCCGAGACCGTCGCCGCGGGCGCGGCGGCCGACGCCGTCATCGAGCAGATCGACATCGGCGGACCCGCCATGGTGCGTGCCTCGGCCAAGAACCACGCGAACGTCGCCGTGGTGGTCTCGCCCGAGCGCTACGACGAGATCGCCGCCGCGGTCGCCGCGGGCGGCACGACGCTCGTCCAGCGCGCCGCGCTGGCTCGTGAGGCGTTCCGGCACACGGCGTCGTACGACGTCGCCGTCGCCTCGTGGCTCGGCAGCGTCGTGGCTCCCGACCAGCCGGCAGAGGAGTCGCCGTTCCCCGCGTGGGTGGGCGGCACGTGGACCAAAGACGCCGACCTGCGCTACGGCGAGAACTCGCACCAGAAGGCGGCGCTCTACTCCTCGCAGGGCGGTCGCCCCGGCATCGCGCAGGCCGTGCAGCTGCACGGCAAAGAGATGTCGTACAACAACTACGTCGACGCCGACTCCGCTGTGCGCGCCGCGTTCGATTTCGACGAGCCGGCCGTGGCGATCATCAAGCACGCGAACCCGTGCGGCATCGCCGTCGCCTCCGCCGGGGCATCCGACCCCATCGCCGACGCCCATCGCCGCGCCCACGAGTGCGACCCGGTCTCGGCCTTCGGCGGCGTGATCGCCGCCAACCGCATCGTGACCCTCGAGATGGCCGAGACGGTGTCGGGCGTCTTCACCGAGGTGCTCATCGCTCCGGCGTTCGAGGGCGAGGCGCTCGAACTCCTCGCGAAGAAGAAGAACATCCGCCTGCTGACGCTGCCCGAGGGCTTCACGCCGACGGCCGTGGAGCTGCGCCAGGTCTCGGGCGGGCTGCTGCTGCAGCAGGCCGACCGTCACTTCCTGCCGGCCTCGGAGTGGACGCTCGCCGCGGGCGACGCCGCCGACGCGGCGACCCTCGCCGACCTCGAGTTCGCGTGGACCGCCTGCCGTGCCGTGAAGTCGAACGCGATCCTGCTCGCCTCGGGCGGTGCCTCGGTGGGCGTGGGCATGGGCCAGGTCAACCGGGTCGACTCCTGCAAGCTCGCGGTCGAGCGTGCGGGGGAGCGGGCCACCGGTTCGGTCGCGGCATCCGATGCCTTCTTCCCCTTCGCCGACGGCCTGCAGATCCTCCTCGACGCGGGCGTGCGCGCGGTCGTGCAGCCGGGCGGGTCGGTTCGCGACGAAGAGGTCGTCGCGGCCGCGCGCGAAGCGGGCGTCACGATGTACTTCACGGGCGAGCGCCACTTCTTCCACTGACTCGCACCGCCTCCCGAATCCGAAGGACGGGGCAGGGGCAAAGAAGGCGCAGGCGCAGGCGCAGGGCGGCGGATGATGCGGCGCCCGTTCGAGCGCAGCGGCGGTACCCTTGAATCGACCCGCGCTCATGAGGTGCGGGGCCAGGTTCCGCCCACGAAGCGGATGATTCAAGGAGAACGATCGATGACGATCACCCACCCGCCGGCGGCCCGCGCCCCGGCGACCTCGGCAGCCGGCGTCAGCGCGGCACTGCCGGCAGAAGCCCCCGACCACGAACGGGTGCTCATCACCCGCGGCGCCCGTTCCGGGCTCACGATCATCGTGGCGGTGCATTCCACCCGACTCGGCCAGGCACTCGGCGGCGCTCGCCTCTGGCACTACGAGCACTGGACCGACGCCCTCGCCGACGCCCTGCGGCTCTCGCAGGCGATGACCATGAAGAACGCCGCAGCCGGGCTCGCCCGCGGCGGCGGCAAGTCGGTGATCGCGATCCCGGTCGGCACGACTCTCGACGCGGCCGCCACCCACGACGCGATGCTCGATCTCGGCGATGCCGTCGAGTCGCTCGGCGGCGCCTACATGACCGCCGAAGACGTCGGCACGAGCGCCGAGCTCATGGCCGTCGTGCACGAGCGCACCGAGCACGTCTGCGGGCTCCCGCCCGAGCAGGGCGGCGTCGGCGAGCCGGCGGATGCCACGGCCGCGGGCGTGCACGCCTCCATTCTCGCGACGCTCGGCGAGGTCTTCGGCTCGAACGATCCGGCCGGACGGCACCTCGTCATCGCGGGCCTCGGGCAGGTCGGCGGTCGCCTGGCTCGGAGCCTCGCGTCATCGGGTGCCCGGCTCACCGTGACGGATGTCGCGGAGGCCAAGCGCGCCCTGGCCGACGAACTCGGCGCGGCCTGGGTCGACCCCGCCGACGCCCACCTCGTCGAGGCCGACGTCTTCGTGCCGTGCGGACTCGGCGGCGTGCTCACCCCGGAGGTGGTGCGCGAGCTTCGCGTGCGCGCCGTCGTCGGCGCCGCGAACAACCAGCTCGCCTCGCGAGACGTCGCGGCCCTTCTGCAGGAGCGCGGCGTCGTCTGGGCACCCGACTTCGTGGTCAACGCGGGCGGGGTCATCTACCTCGACGTCGCGAGCGCACCCGGTGTCGACCAGGCGGCGCTCGACGACCGCATCGCGGGCATCGGCGACACCGTGGCATCCGTGCTGCGCAGTGCCTGCGACCACGGCATGACGACGCTCGAATCCGCCGAGCGCCTCGCCCGAGCGCGACTCGACGCCGCCGGTTGAGACATCGGTACGGCCAGTAGGCTCGTGCCATGACGTCCCCCGCCATGCAGCCGTCCGCCCCGGCCCGGTTCACCCCGGCGATCACCCCGGGGCGGCGGGTGGCTGCGGTGCTCGCCTCCTCGGCCTCGGTCGCGACGGCGGCGATGCTGGTCTCGCTCCTGGCGTTCTTCATCGGCAGCGGGCAGTCGCCGCAGGTGCTCGGCCAGGTGTTCGGGCACTTCGCGCTCGCCGCCTTCATCGCGTGGGTGCTGCTCTCGGTGACGAACGCCGTCGGCGCGACCCGCGCGTGGTACCTCACGCTCATCACGGGGTTCGCATCGGGATGCCTCGCGGCGCTGCTTGCGACGTTCGCGTCGGCCAGCGCCGCGGGCAACCCGTTCTCGGGCGCGATCCTCCTCTTCGTGGTCGGCTCGCTCGTGAGCCTGAACCTCATCTTCATCATCGCGATCGTCGTCGGCGAGATCCTGCTCGCCCCGCGGGTCTTGCGCGGCATCCTCGAATACGCGCCGCCCGCCGCCGACCGTCGCCTCGCACTCGTGCGCATCCCCGCGTCGAATCTCGACGAGGCCCTGGTGACGCACCGCGAGCGGCAGCCCGTCGACCTGGCGCTCGCCGACCAGCAATGGGACAACTACTGCGCCGCCCTCGTCGCCGAGGGCTGGGAGACGATCGAGGTCGACGCGGCGCCCGAGCTCGCCGATTCCGTCTTCGTCGAGGACACGGTCGTGATGTTCGGCGATCTCGCGGTGCTCGCGAGCCCCGGCGCCGAGTCGCGCCGGCCCGAGGTCGAGGCGGTCGAGCGTGCCGTGCGCAGCGTGCCGGGCCTCACGGTCGCCCGCATCGCGTTGCCGGGCACGCTCGACGGCGGCGACGTGCTGAAGGTCGGCTCCACGGTCTACGTGGGCGCGTCGGAGCGCACGAACGCCGAGGGCATCCGGCAGTTGCGCGCCCTGCTCACTCCGCACCGCTACACGGTCGTCGCAGTGCCGATCACGAAGGCGCTGCACCTGAAGAGCGCCGCGACCGCGCTGCCCGACGGCACGATCATCGGCGACCCGGCCCTGCTCGACGTCGCGAGCCTCTTCCCGCGGTTCCTGCCCGTGACCGAGCCCGAGGGCGTCGCAGTGCTCGAGCTGTCGCGCCGATCGCTGCTGATGTCGTCGTCGGCGCCCGAGACCGCCGCGATGATCGCGAGCCTCGGCTACCGGGTCGTGACCATCGACATCGGCGAGTTCGAGAAGCTCGAGGGCTGCGTCACGTGCCTGTCGGTGCAGGTGCGCTGAGCGCACCGCCCGTCACCGGGCTTCGACTCTTGCGCGTCGCAGCGAGAACCCCATAGTCTGTAGGGCTGGCCGGGGGCTGAGTTCCGACCGGCCTCGAGGGTTCGAGACGACGACGCAGGAGGACACCATGCAGACAGACACCGACGCCCGCACGATCGCGGTCTCCGGCGCTGTGCGCCCGGTCTCCCTCGCGTTCGGCTTCGCCGGGTAGACCACCTCGCCCTCCCGCAGGCTCAGCCTGCCTGCGCAGACACGCATCGTCGTGGTCCGCGTCACTCGAATCTTCCCCATTCGCCGTTCCGGCCCGCTTCCGGGCGTTCGGCGCCTCGATCCTGATAGGAACCGGCTGTGTCCGCTCCCCTCCAAACTCCGCCTGCGCCCGACGCCCCCGAGCAGTCGACCCCGACCCAGCGGCTGAGCACCCCCCGCGCACTCTGGCGCCTTCGCGAGTACGCCGGACCGGCGATGCCGGCATTCGCCGGAAGCATGGCCGCCGCACTCGTGGCCCAGCTGATCGCACTGGCTATCCCGCAGGTGCTGCAGCAGATCGTCGACGGTCCGCTCGCGCAGCGCGAACCCGATGCCGTGATCCCGCTCGCAGTGCTCGTCTTCGTGCTCGGCGCCGCCGAGGCGATCCTCTACGCGATCCGTCGCTGGCTCGTCGTCGGACCGGGCACCCGGGTCGAGGCGCGCATGCGCAACGCGCTCTACGCGAAGTTGCAAGACCTGCCGGTGAGCTTCCACGACCGCTGGCCGAGCGGCCAGCTGCTCTCTCGAGCGGTGAGCGACCTCGGCCTGATCCGCCGGTGGCTCTCGTTCGGCCTGGTGCTGACCGGCGCGAACGTCGTCATCATCGTGGTGGGCGTCGGCATCCTGATGTCGATGAACTGGCTCCTCGGGCTCATCTTCCTCGTCTGCTCGCTGCCGCTCTGGTGGGCGGGCTGGCGCTTCGAGGGCCGATACTCCGAGATGTCGCGGCTCAGCCAAGACCAAGCGGGCGACCTCGCGACCGCGGTCGAGGAATCGGTGCACGGCATCCGCGTGCTCAAGGCGTTCGGCCGGGGCAAGCACGCGCTGTCGACCTTCCGCGCGCAGGCCGAGTCGTTGCGCAGCACCGAGATCGAGAAGGCGCGCCTCGATGCCAACATCTGGGTGTGGATCATGGTCGTGCCGGCCGTCGCCCTCTCGCTCTGCCTCGTGGTCGGCGTGTGGCTCGCGTCGCAGGGCCAGCTCACGGTGGGCGAGCTCGTCGCGTTCTTCGCGACCGCGACGGTGCTCGCGTGGCCGATCGAGTCGATCGGCTTCATGCTCGCCTTCGCGCTCGACGCTCGCACCGCGACCGACCGGTTCTTCGACATCCTCGACAGCGAGAACACGATCGTCGACCCCGACGAACCGCGCACCCTCGAACGCCCGCGCGGCGAACTCGCGTTCAGCGACGTGCACTTCCGCTACCAGGACTCGCCGGCGCGGTTCGGAGACCTGCTCGACGGCGTCGACCTCGTGCTCGAGCCCGGCGAGACCATGGCGCTCGTGGGACTGACCGGGTGCGGCAAGACCACGATGACGGCCCTCACCACGCGTCTCTACGACGTCACCGGCGGATCGGTCACGCTCGACGGCGTCGACGTGCGCGCGTTCAGCCGCGACGAGTTGCGCACGCACATCGCCATGGCCTTCGAAGACGCGACCCTCTTCAGCGCCTCGGTGCGCGACAACGTGCTGCTCGGCCGGCCCGAGCTCACCGGCGGCGACCCGGCGATGCGGGCCGAGGCCGATCGGGTTCTCGACGAGGCCCTGCGCATCGCCCAGGCGGGGTTCGCCTACGAGCTTCCCGACGGGCTCGACACGAAGGTCGGCGAAGAGGGCATGAGCCTCTCCGGCGGCCAGCGGCAACGTCTCGCGCTCGCGCGTGCCGTCGCGGCCAAGCCGGCCGTGCTCGTGCTCGACGACCCGCTCTCGGCGCTCGACGTCGCGACCGAGGCGCGGGTGGAGGCCGAGCTCCGCTCGGTGCTCGCCTCGACCACGGCGCTCATCGTCGCGCACCGGCCCTCGACGGTCATGCTCGCCGACCGGGTCGCGCTGCTCGAGAACGGCCGCGTGACCGCGGTCGGCACCCACTCCCAGCTGCTGCGCGAGAGCGAGCACTACCGATTCGTCATCACGAGCCTCGAAGACGAAGAGCGCAGGAACACCGGCGTCGATGCCGTCGACGTCGAGACCACGATCCGAGAGGAGGCGGCATCATGAGCGTCAGCGGCGTACAGGGCGAAGAACGCCAGGACTACTCGAAGGCCGAATCGGCGCAGATCCGCGCCCGGTCGCGGCGACTCCTCGGGTCGCTGCTCTCCCCGCTCAAGCCGAAGCTCTGGCTCACGGCGGTGGCCATCGTGCTCTCGTCGGCCGCGCAGGTCGCGGGGCCCGCGCTCATCGCGTACGGCATCGACCAGGGCATCCCCGCGCTGATGAAGCAGGACTGGTTCCCGGTGGCGTTCGCGGGTATCGCATACCTGCTCACGGGCCTCGCGGGCGCGTTCCTCATCGCCGCCTACATCCGCCTGTCGGCCCGCATCAGCCAGGCCGTGCTCATCGACCTGCGCACCCGGGTCTTCCTGCACACGCAGAAGCTCTCGCTCGAGTTCCACGAGTCGTACACGTCGGGCCGCATCATCTCGCGGCAGACGAGCGACCTCGATGCCATCCGCGAGCTCATGGACGAGGGGCTGACGATGCTCGTGCGCGGTCTCATGTACATGGTGTTCACGGGGGTCATGCTCGTGATCGTCGATGCTCCGTCCGGGCTCGTGCTGCTCGCCTCGCTCGTGCCGCTCGGCATCCTCACCCGGTGGTTCCAGGTGCGCTCGCAGTCGCTGTTCCGGCGCTCGCGCGTCGCCTCGGCGAAGCTCATCGTGCAGTTCGTCGAGACCATGACGGGCATCCGCGCGGTGCAGGCGTTCCGCAAGCAGAAGCGCAACGAGGCGGAGTTCGGCGACCTCGTCGAGGACTACCGCGACGTCAACGCGAAGGTGCTCGGCCTGTTCGCGGTGTACAACCCGGGCATGGCGCTCATCGGCAACACCGCGGTCGCGGTCACGCTCGTGCTCGGCGGGTTCCGCGTCGTCGACGGCAGTCTCGGGGTCGGCGTGCTGCTGGCCGCCGTGCTCTACACGAAGCGCTTCTTCGACCCGATGGAGGACATGGCGATGTTCTACAACGGGTACCAGTCCGCGTCCTCCGCGCTCGAGAAGATCTCGGGCGTGCTCGAAGAGGAGCCGAGCGTGCCCGACCCGGTGAAGCCCGTCGACCTGTGGAACGCCGAAGGACACGTGCGCTTCGACAGCGTCGAGTTCGCCTACACGAAGGACCGGGTCATCCTGCCGCGCTTCGACCTCGAGATCCCGGCGGGGCAGACGATCGCCCTCGTCGGGTCGACGGGCGCCGGCAAGTCGACGCTCGCCAAGCTCATCGCGCGCTTCTACGACCCGAGCGACGGGGTCGTGACGCTCGACGACATCTCGCTCGCCGACCTGCACCCGAAGGACCTGCGGCGGGCGATCGTCATGGTCACCCAGGAGGCGTACCTCTTCTCTGGTTCCGTGGCCGACAACATCGCCCTCGGCAAGCCCGACGCGTCGTTCGACGAGATCGTGCGGGCGGCCATGGCGGTCGGCGCGCACGAGTTCATCGAGGGGCTGCCGAACGGCTACGACACCGACGTGAACAAGCGCGGCGGCCGGGTCAGCGCCGGTCAACGGCAGCTGATCTCGTTCGCCAGGGCGTTCCTCGCGAACCCGGCGGTGCTGATCCTCGACGAGGCGACCTCCTCGCTCGACATCCCGAGCGAGCGGCTCGTGCAAGAGGGACTCACGAAACTCCTCGCCGACCGCACCGCGGTGATCATCGCGCACCGGCTGTCGACGGTCGCGATCGCCGACCGCGTGCTCGTGATGGAGCACGGGCGCATCGTCGAAGACGGCTCGCCGGCAGAGCTCATCGCCGGCACCGGGCACTTCGCCGCCCTGCACGCCGCGTGGCGGGACTCGCTCGTCTGACCCGACGACGCGGACGCGCCGCTCCCGACGATGCAGGCGCGCCGCCCGGATGCCCCGTGCCGACCACTCGGCCCGGGGCATCCGAATCGTCCAGCTTGACGGTTCGGGCCGTCGGACGCAACGGGGTACCCCCTGAACGGGGCGCGCGGGCGACTCCCATCTCGCGCTACGCTCGGCCAAGCGGGCGGACCGTGCTGTTGCGCCTGCCCTCGAAATGGAGGAGCGATGGAGACGGACCCGCGTCCCCTGCGCGTGGCGATCGCCGATGATGCCCTGCTCCTGCGCGAGGGCATCGCGAAGGTGCTCGTCGACGGCGGCCTCGAGCTCGTCGCCTCGGTCGGCACCGGCGCCGAACTGGTCGAGATCGCCGCCCGCGGTGACATCGACGCGGCCGTCCTCGACATCCGCATGCCGCCGAGCTATCGCGACGAGGGCATCCTCGCGCTCGAGGAGATGCGCGCGCAGGGTTCGACGATCGGGGTGCTGCTGCTGTCGATGTACGCGACGCCCGAGTACGCCCTGCGGGTCATGGGCACCGGCAGCGGCACCGGCTACCTGCTGAAGGAGCGCGTCTCCGAGCCGCAGACCCTCGTCCGCGCCGTCGAGACGGTCGCCTCCGGAGGTTCGGTCGTCGACCCCGAGGTCGTGGAGCAGCTCGTGCAGCGCACGCGCGCCGACGACCCGCTCTCGCGCCTGACCGAGCGTGAGCGCTCGGTGCTCGAGCTCATGGCGCAGGGTTACTCCAACGGCGGCATCGCACAGGCCCTCTTCCTCGGCCTGAAGACCGTCGAGACGCACGTGCGCTCCATCCTGCAGAAGCTCGACCTCGAGGAGTCGCCGGAGCATCACCGGAGGGTGCTCGCGGTGCTGACGCTCCTCGGCGCGAGGTGATGGCCCCCGGCCGCAAGGGCCGGATCATCAGACGCAGCATCGTCGTCGCCCTGGTCGTGGCGGCGAGCCTCGTGATGGAGGTGACGGGATACCTCGCGACCCCCGAGGCTGCGCGCCCCGAGATGTCGTGGACGACCATGCATGCGATCGTGCCGCTCGTGTTCGCGGCGTGCGCGGGCGTGGCGTGGGCGATCGGGCCGTCGCGGGTGCCGGCGCGGCTCATGGTCGCCTTCCCCTTGGTATGGATTCCGCTCTCGTTCCTCCGCGTCATCGAGGACGTCGCCTGGCTCTGGCCGTTCGTCTACGGCCTCCACCTGTGGTGGGCGGTGCTCACCGGCATCCTCGTGCTCGTCTACCCGCGCGGCTGGCTCGTCGACACGGTCGACCGCTGGATCGCCGGCATCGCGTTCGTCGCCTCGATCGGCTACCTGGTGAGCGTGCTCCTGCTCGGCCAGCCGGCACCGGGGGTCTGCGACTGCGCGCCGAATCCGTACCGCGTCGCCGACGCCCCCGGGCTGTTCGCGGTGATCGACGTCGGGTACCGCCTCGTCGGCGTCGTGCTCGCGCTCGTCATCGCCGGCCGCCTGCTCGTGCGCTGGATCCGCGGCAGCGTTCCGGCACGCGCCGTGGCCTTCCTCATGCCGGTCGCCCTGTTCGCCTGGGTGGTCACGCTCGCGGCCCAGGCGGCGGCCTACGCCGTCTCGGGCAGGGCCGGCCTCGTGCTCGACACCGTCTCGCTCGTGGCGATCGCCTCGATCCCCGTCAGCTTCGTCGCGGGCATCTCGCACGCGCGCAACATGCGCGCCCGGGTCGCCGACCTGATGCGCATCACCCGTGAGGGCGCCGACCGCGGGCTGTGGGCGGAGTCGCTCGCACGGACGCTCCGCGACGCCTCGGTGCGCGTCTTCTGGTGGGACGAGGAGCGGGGCAGGTATGCGGATGCCGCGGGGGAGCCGCTCGACCAGGATCCCCCCGACCGGCACGGCGATCACGGGCTGCTCCCGGTCACCTCGCCCACCGGCATGCCCATCGCGGTCATCCGGCACGACCGGGTGCTCACCGACAACATGCGCCTGCTCGACGGCGTCTCGAGCGCGTTGCGGCTCTCGGTCGACAACGGACGGCTGCGGTCGGAGATCGAGCGCACCCTCGAACAGGTTCGCCAGTCGCGCAGCCGCATCGTCGAGGCCGGCGACGAGGCGAGGCGCCGCATCGAGCGCGACCTGCACGACGGCGCCCAGCAGCAGCTCGTCTCGCTCGGCATGCGCCTGCGGCTCGCGGCGAACCAGGCCCGGGATCGCGGCGTCGAGCCGCTCGAGGCCGAACTCGACGGCACGATCGCAGTGCTGAACCAGGCGCTCAGAGAATTGCGCGAACTCGCGCACGGCATCCACCCGTCGCTGCTCTCGTCGGGCGGGCTCGCACTCGCGGTGCCCGAGCTCGCCGGCCGGTGCCCGGTGCCGATCGAGATCGAGGTGCAGCCCGAGGGCCGGCTCTCGGAGGTCGTCGAGTCGACGGCGTACTTCGTCGTCTCCGAGGCGCTCGCGAACATCGCGAAGCATGCGCAGGCGACCCGCGGTTGGGTGCGCGCGCGCGTCGTCGACGGCGAACTCGAGCTCGTCATCCGCGACAACGGCGTCGGCGGCGCTTCCGTCGACGCCGGCACCGGCATGCTCGGCCTCGTCGACCGGGTCGACGCCGTGGGCGGGCGGGTGGTCGTGGTGAGCCCGGCCGGCGCCGGCACGACGATCACCGTGTGCATTCCGCTCGGTGGCCTCGCGGCGCACTGACCCGTGCGGCAGGAGCTGTCGTGAGCCCGGTCTCGCGAGGGCGCTCAGGCCCGCCAGCGGCAGGCGGCGAGCTCGATGCGGTACCCGTCTTCGTCGGCGCTCGCACGGAGCGGAGTGCCCTCGGCGTCGTAGTGCTGTCGAGCGCGCTCCGCATGCCCGGCGGGCGGCCGCCCGCCCGCCCGCACGACTCGCCACCACGGGGAGTCCGCCCCGTAGCGTGCCATCACCTGCCCGACCGCGCGCGCGCCGCGCGAGCCGAGCAGCGCCGCGATGTCGCCGTAGGTGGCGACCCGACCGGGCGGGATGTCGGCGACCACCACGAGCACGGCCTCGACGAAGCCGTCGGCGGGCCCCTGCGGCATCCGCCCGGCGCGATCGACGATCGGATGACCCGGGTCAGAGCGCGAGCGCGCCGATGACATCGCCGTACGCGGTCTCGCCGATATCGGTGAAGCCGATGCGGTGGAAGAACGCCTCAGGGCCCTCTTCGCCCGGCTCCCACAGCACGGTGATGCGGTCGAAGCCGCGGCGCTTGGCCTCTTCGGCGAGGGCCGTGGCGAGGAATCGGCCGACACCCTTGCCCTGCACCTCGGCGTCGACGTTGATGCGCCAGATGCACGCCCGGAACTCCTCGTGCTCGTTCTCGGGATCGAAGTTGCCGTGGATGAACCCGACGACGCGGTCGTCGAGGAGGGCGACGCGCTGCCATGCGGTGGCCGGATCGACGACCGAGGACTCGGCGGAGTAGGTGACCGGGGCGATGAACTGCTCTTGGCCCGGCTTGAGCGACAGCGAGTTCGCCGCCACGATGTTCGACGCCGACAGGTCTTCCAGTCTGAGCTCAGCCATGCTGCCAAGGCTAACCCGTGCGGCGGCCGTGTCGATAGCCGAGCCGCCACATCCCGTCGGCCAGTTTGTCTCGATGTCGAGATATTCGGTCGAGACGGTAAGCTGGCAGGCGGCGTGTCCGACCGCCCCGAAAGCTCCCCGTTTCCCCCACACAATCAAGGAGACATCCACTTTGTCGAAGATCAAGGTTGCCGGTACCGTCGTCGAGCTCGACGGCGACGAGATGACGCGCATCATCTGGCAGGCCATTAAAGACACGCTGATCCACCCGTACCTCGACGTGAACCTCGAGTACTACGACCTCTCGATCCAGAAGCGCGACGAGACCGACGATCAGATCACGATCGACGCGGCCCACGCGATCCAGAAGCACGGCGTCGGCGTCAAGTGCGCGACGATCACGCCCGACGAGGCGCGCGTCGAGGAGTTCGGCCTGAAGAAGATGTGGAAGTCGCCGAACGGCACGATCCGCAACATCCTCGGCGGCGTCATCTTCCGCGAGCCCATCATCATCTCGAACATCCCGCGTCTCGTGCCGGGCTGGAACAAGCCCATCATCATCGGCCGTCACGCCTTCGGCGACCAGTACCGCGCCACCGACTTCCTCTTCAAGGGCGAGGGCACCCTCTCGGTCTCGTTCACTCCGAAAGACGGCGGCGAGCCGCAGCAGTTCGAGGTCTACCAGTCGCCGGGCGACGGCATCGCGCAGGTGCAGTACAACCTCGACGCCTCGATCCGCGACTTCGCCCGCGCTTCGCTGAACTACGGCCTCTCGCGCAACTACCCCGTCTACCTCTCGACGAAGAACACGATCCTGAAGGCCTACGACGGCCGCTTCAAGGACATCTTCCAGGAGATCTTCGACACCGAGTTCAAGGCAGCGTTCGACGAGGCAGGCCTCACCTACGAGCACCGCCTCATCGACGACATGGTCGCCTCGGCCATGAAGTGGGAGGGCGGCTACGTCTGGGCCTGCAAGAACTACGACGGCGACGTGCAGTCCGACACCGTCGCGCAGGGCTTCGGCTCGCTCGGCCTGATGACCTCGGTGCTCGCCACTCCCGACGGCAAGGTCGTCGAGGCCGAGGCGGCGCACGGCACCGTGACCCGGCACTACCGTCAGCACCAGGCCGGCAAGCCGACCTCGACGAACCCGATCGCCTCGATCTTCGCCTGGACGCGCGGCCTCGCGCACCGCGGCAAGCTCGACGACAACCAGGCGCTCATCGACTTCGCCGCAACGCTCGAAGACGTCGTGATCACGACCGTCGAGTCGGGCGCCATGACGAAGGACCTCGCACTCCTCGTCGGCCCCGAGCAGGGCTACCAGACGACCGAGGAGTTCCTCGCGACCCTGGCCGACAACCTGAAGACGCGCCTGGCCTAGTCGGCGTCGTGTAGTCGAGGGGCGGATGCTGCGGCATCCGCCCCTCGTTCGTCTCCGCCGTTCGTCTCCGCCGTTCGTCTCCGCCGTTCGCACCTGCGGTCGCCAGCGGATTCGGCCGGCGCGAATACCTCCTGAATCTCGCTCCACGCGGGAGGATGGGGGCATGGCACGCGTCCTGAAGCTCGCTCGCAGGTACTGGCTCGTCACGCTCACGATCGGCATCGGGCTGCTCGGCATCGTGCTCGCCCTCAGCGGAGCGGGCGCCGCCGTGCAGTGGATCTTCAGCGGCTACGCCCTCGCCGTGGCGGCCTGGCAGGCGGTCGGCATGGTGCGCGACATCCTGCGCGGGCACTGGGGGCTCGACATCCTCGCGGTCACCGCCATCGTCGCGACCGTGCTCGTCGGCGAGTACATCGCCGCGCTCGTCGTGGTGCTCATGCTCACGGGCGGGGCCGCGCTCGAGGACTACGCGAACCGCCGCGCCAAGCGCGAACTCGATGCCCTGCTCACCCGCTCGCCGCAACACGCGCACCGCATCGACGGCGACGAGATCGTCGAGGTCACGGCCGACCAGGTGAAGATCGGCGACGTGCTGCTCGTGCGACCGAGCGAGATCGTGCCGGTCGACGCGACCCTGCGCTCCCGCGAGACGACGATGGACGAGTCGTCGATCACGGGGGAGTCGGTGCCGGTCGAGAAGCGCGCCGGCGACCGGGTGCTGAGCGGTTCGGTCAACGGCCAGGCGGCGGTCGAGGTCGTCGCCGAGGCATCCGCGGCGAACAGCCAGTACCAGCAGATCGTGGCGCTCGTCACCGAGGCGGCCGCGTCGAAGGCGCCCGTCGTTCGCCTGGCCGACCGCTACGCCGTGCCGTTCACGGTGTTCTCGCTCGCGCTCGCCGCGGTGGCCTGGTGGATCTCGGGCGACCCCGTGCGGTTCGCCGAGGTGCTCGTGCTCGCAACCCCGTGCCCGCTGCTCATCGCCGCCCCGGTGGCCTTCATCGGGGGCATGAGCCGAGCCGCGAAGAACGGCGTCATCGTCAAGGGCGGGGGAGTGCTCGAGCAGCTCTCCGCCGCCAAGACGGCCGTGTTCGACAAGACCGGCACGCTCACGCACGGCTCGCCGACGCTCGTCGCGATCCGGCCCGAGCACGGCTTCGATGAGACCGAGCTGCTCGGGGTCGTCGCCTCGGCAGAGCAGTACTCCTCGCACGTGCTCGCGACCTCGATGATCCAAGCGGCGAAGGACCGCGGGCTGCCGCTGACCGAGGCCGAGTGGGCGCGCGAGGCGGCGACGAACGGCGTGACCGCGAAGGTCGGCGGGCGCGAGGTCGTCGTCGGCAAGTTCGCGTTCGTGCGCGAGCATGCGCCCGAGGCGAAGCGAACCGAGATCGCGCCGGGGGAGCTGGCGATCTACGTCGCCGTCGACGGCCGCTTCGCGGGGGCGCTGCTCGCGAGCGACCGGCTGCGCGAGAACGCGAAGGCGACGCTCGAGCGTCTCGACGAACTCGGCGTGCACCACACCATGATGCTCACGGGCGACGCCGCGGCGACCGCCGGTCACATCGCCGCCGAACTCGGCATCACCAGGGTGCGCGCCGACTGCCTTCCGGCCGACAAGGTGCAGGAGGTCGCCGGCATCGCCGAGCGACCGGTGATCATGGTCGGCGACGGGGTGAACGACGCGCCGGTGCTCGCGGCCGCAGAGGTGGGCATCGCGATGGGGGCGAGGGGCGCCACAGCGGCGAGCGAGTCGGCCTCGGCCGTGATCCTGGTCGATGACATCTCGCGCACGGCGAAGGCGGTCGAGATCGGCCGCGACACCGTGCGCATCGCGCTGCAGAGCATCTGGCTCGGCATCGTCGTGAGCGTCGGGCTGATGCTCGTCGCGGCGTTCGGGGTGATCCCGGCGACGGTGGGCGCGCTGTTGCAGGAGGTGGTCGACCTCGTCACGATCCTCGCGGCGCTCCGCGCGATCGGCGGTCGTCTCGACGCGGGGGCCTCGTCGCCTGCGTCAGCCTCGGTCGAGCGGGTGACGGCGACGACCGGCTGAGACGACGGATGCACCGGGCGGAGTGCCCGGTCACAACTCGGTAACGTCCGCGCGAAGTGCGATCGATCCCTTGCGGCAGGTTTGTTCGTAAGGTTTACTAACAAACGTGACTGCAACGGATGCGCAGCGAGGCCCGGTCACGACGGAGCCGACGCCCCCCACCTCGACGGTGGCGTCTGCCGCTTCGACGGTGGCATCCGGCGTTTCGACGGTGACGTCTGCCGCTTCGACGGTGGCATCCGCATCGTTGCCGGCCGCCGCATCCGGCGCAGTCATCTTCGGCCGCTCCCGAGCCCTCCGCCCGACCGGCAAGGTGCTGCCGGAGCACGCCCGCACGCACAACCGCGCACTCGTGCTGCAGACCCTCTACACGGAAGGCGCGCAGAGCCGGGCGGATGTCGCCCGCGAGACCGGGCTCACGAGGGTCACGGTCTCCGACCTCGTCGCCGCGCTCATCGCCGAAGGGCTCGTCGTCGAGCTCGGGCAGCGCGAAGACGCCCGCCCCGGCAAGCCGGCGACCCTCATCGACGTCGACCGCGAGGCCTTCCACATCATCGGCGTCGACCTCTCCGAGCACGAGGTCTTCCGGGGCGCAGTCGTCGACCTCGACGGTCAGATCCTCGACCGTGACGAGATCGCCCGCGACGGCGCCACTGGCGAGGCCGCGGTCGTGCTCGTCGAGCGCCTCGTCGCGAAGCTCCTCGACCGCACCACGACCCCCGTGCTCGGCATCGGCATCGGTTCGCCCGGCGTCGTCGACCCGCACGGCGTCGTACGATCGGCCCCCAACCTCGGCTGGAGCGACATCGCGCTGCAGGAGCGCATCGCCACGAGGTTCGCGCTGCCCGTGCACGTCGCCAACGACGCGAACGTCGGCGTGCTCGCCGAGCACGGCTCCTCCCACCACGACGACCTGCTCCTGATCAAGATCGGTCACGGTGTCGGCGCGGGCCTCATCATCGGCGGCCGGCCCGTGATCGGCGGCGGCTTCGCCGCCGGTGAGATCGGGCACGTCGTCGTCGGCACCGACGGCGGCCCCCGCTGCGCCTGCGGCAAAGACGGATGCCTCGAAGCCTGGCTCGCGGTTCCGCGGCTGACCGCTCAGCTCGACGAGCTCGACGAGCTCGACGAGCGCGACGAGCATCACGACGGCGCGGCATCCGCTCGCGACGACATCCTCCGCGAGGCGGGCCGGCGTCTCGGCATCGTGCTCGCTCCCGTGGTCGGTGCGCTGAACCTCTCCGAGGTCGTGCTGAGCGGCCCGGCAGAACTGCTTGACGGACCTCTGCACGAGGCCACCGTCGACACGCTCCGGACCCGGACGATGGCGGAACACAACCGTGATCTGAGGCTCCGGATGACCGAGCAGGCGCAGGACATCGTCTTGCGCGGCGCGGCCGTCATGGTCCTATCCGGACAACTCGGAGTCTCGTGAGGGACTCCACGCACCAAGGGTGACAGCGAACCCCCGCTGCCGCCCCCACCCCATGAAAGGAAACGACAAATGAGGAAACTCGGCATTGTGGCGCTCGGCGCCGCTGCTGCCCTGACCCTCGCCGGTTGTAGCGCCGGTGGTGGCAACGAGTCGGCCGACGGTGGCAAGATCACCGTCTGGGTCGTCGGCAGCGACACCCCCGACACCGCCCGCGCGTACCTCAAGGACACCTTCGAGGAGGAGAACGAAGGTTGGACCCTCACCGTCGAGGAGAAGACCTGGGCCGACGTGAGCGACACCTATGCAGCTGCGCTCCAGTCGAACGACTCGCCCGACGTGGTCGAGGTCGGCAACACCCAGACCGCGAGCTTCGCGGACCAGGGCCTGTTCCTGCCGCTCTCCGACTTCCCGGCCGATGACTACCTGCCCGGCCTCGTCGAATCCGCCACGTACGACGGCGAGCTCTACGCCGCGCCGTACTACGCCGGCGGCCGCATCGTGTTCTACAGCGAGCAGATCCTCGGCGCGACGCCGGTTCCGACCACGCTCGACGAGTACGTGGCGACGGGCACGGCGCTGAGGACCGACACCCGCTCGGGCATCTGGGCGCCGGGTCGCGACTGGTACAACGCGCTGCCCTACGTCTGGGCGTACGGCGGCTTCATCGCCGAGCAGGAGGGCGACGAGTGGAAGGCCGGCTTCTCGAGCGAGGGCGGCGTCGAGGGCCTGACGCAGCTGCAGGACGTCTACCTGAACGCCTCCAACGCGGCCAAGGACGGCGACGAGACCGACCCGCAGGTTCCCTTCTGCGCCGGTGAAGACGTCTTCCTCTCGGCTCCCGCGTGGGTGCAGTGGTCGATCACGGCTCCGGCCGACGCCGAGGCGCCGGGTTGCCCCGACACCTACGGCTCCGACCTGCGCGCCTTCGCGCTGCCGGGCCTCGAAGCCGGCGAGACCGCGCCGATCTTCGCCGGCGGCTCGAACGTCGCCGTCGCGACGAAGAGCGCCAACCCCGAGCAGGCTCGCGCCGCGCTCGACATCATGGCGGGCGAGGGCTACCAGACGCTTCTCGCCGAGGGCGGCCTGACCCCGGGCCTCACGGCGGCGGCGGCTTCGCTGCCCGACACCGAGATCGCGAAGGCCCAGGCCGTCGCGCTCGAGAACTCGAAGGTCACCCCGACGACGCCGAAGTGGGCCGAGGTCGAGGCCGCGCAGATCATCCAGGAGGCGCTCGTGAAGATCGCCCAGGGTGGCGACGTGGCGTCGATCGCAGCCGACCTCGACGCGCAGATCGAGGAGATCCTCAACAGCTAGCCCGTTGAGACCCGCGGGGGCGGAGTCCCACACAGCTCCGCCCCCGCTTCCACGACTCCCTCCGGCACGCCACCGCCGCCGTGCCCGAGACGTACCATCAGTCATCTCCGCGATTCCCCCCGCGACACATTCGAGGAGCAGCCATGAGCGCAACCCTCACCGAGCCTGACGCAGCGCCGCGCACGCCGAAGACCCGACCATCCCGTTCATCGCGCAGCGCCTCGGGCGACCGACACGGCAAGGCGCCGCTGCCCTGGGCGCCATGGCTGCTGCTCGCCCCGAGCATCGTGCTGCTCGGCGTCATGGTCGTCTACCCGACGATCGTGATGTTCATCAACTCGTTCACGAACCTCGAGATCAAGAACAAGATGCTCGGCACCGCGCCCGACTTCGTGGGCTTCGACAACTACATCGAGGTCTTCACGAAGTCGGACTTCCCGGCGGTGCTCGCTCGCAGCCTCGGCCTCATGGTCGTGCTGACGGTGCTCATCATCGCGCTCGGCATGCTCGTCGCCATGCTCATGACCAAGCTCACGAAGGGCTGGCGCCTCACCGTCTCGATCGGCCTGCTGCTCGCCTGGGCGATGCCGCCGCTCTCGGCGACGGTCGTCTGGGGCTGGATCTTCGACACCGACTACGGCCTCGTCAACTGGGCCCTCAACACCATGACCGGCACCAACGACTTCCGCGGCCACTCGTGGCTCATCGACCCGTGGTCGTTCATGATGGTGCTCACGATCCTCATCGTGTGGCAGAGCGTGCCGTTCGCCGCATTCACCTTCTACGCCGGTCTCGGCCAGGTGCCCGACGAGGTGCTCGAGGCCTCCGCGCTCGACGGCGCGAGCGCCTGGCAGCGCTTCAGGCTGATCGTGCTGCCGTACATGCGCAACATCATCACCGCGGTGATCGTGCTGGAGACGATCTGGAACATGCGCATCTTCACACAGGTCTACGCGCTGCAGCAGCAGGGCGGCATCGCGAGCGAGACGAACGTGCTCGGCACCTACCTGTTCCGTCAGGGCCTCGGCGAGTTCGGCGTGACCGCCGCCATCGGCGTGTTCATGGTGGTCCTGCTCATGGCCATCTCCTACTTCAACGTCCGCAACACCCTGAAGGAGGAGGAGCTGTGAGCATCACGCCCGCCATCCAGATCGCCGAGCAGCCCGCCCGCACCGACCTCGGGGTCGTCGAGCATCGCGCCCTCCGCGGCAATCGCCCAGGGCACGGCCGGCGCCGCATGGGGCGCGTCGGGTTCAACATCCTCGCCCTGATCGTCTTCATCTCCTCGGTCTTCCCGGTCTACTGGATGGTGAACCTCTCGTTCACCCCGCCGAACCAGATCATCAGCCGCACGCCGAGCTTCCTGCCGCTCGACTTCACGGTCAAGAACTACATCACGGCGTGGACCCGCGAGGCGGCGCCCGGCCAGACCGACTTCCCGCACGCCCTCGCCTCGAGCCTCATCGTGGCCATCACCGTCGTCATCGTCTGCGCGATCTTCGCCTTCCTGGCGTCGATCGCGATCGCCCGATTCGCCTTCCGCGGCCGCGTCGTCTTCATCGTGAGCGTGCTCGTCGTGCAGATGGTGCCCGGCGAGGCGATGATGTTCACGATCTACAACATGATCGACGACTGGCGACTGATGAACACCCTCATCGGCCTGTTCATCGTGCACCTCGCCGCGGTCGTGCCGTTCACGATCTGGACCCTGCGCGGCTTCGTCGCCGGGGTGCCGGTCGAACTCGAGGAGGCGGCCCAGATCGACGGCTGCACGAAGGCGCAGGCCTTCTGGCGGGTCACCTTCCCGCTGCTCGCGCCGGGCCTCGTCTCCACGGGCATCTTCGCCTTCATCCAGAGCTGGAACGAGTTCCTGATGGCACTGCTGCTGCTGAAGGGCTACAACCTCACCCTCCCGCCGTGGCTGAACTCGTTCCAATCGGCCACCGAGGCGACGAACTGGGGCGCGGTCATGGCCGGGTCGACGCTCATCGCCCTGCCCGTCGTCATCTTCTTCATGTTCGTGCAGGGCCGCATGACCGGCGGCCTCGTCGCGGGAGCGGTCAAGGGATGACCGCCATCGACACGACCGGCGCGGGCGTCACCCTCCGCCGGGACATCCTCACGACACTGCTGCCCGGCTTCGACGGTCTCGAAGCGCCCGACTGGGTGCTCGAGCTGCTGCGCGACGGCCTCGGCGGGCTCTGCCTCTTCGGCCCGAACATCTCCTCTCCCGAGCAGCTCCGCACGCTGAACGCGTCGCTCCGCGGGGCCAACCCGCTCGCCGTCATCGCGATCGACGAAGAGGGCGGGGATGTCACGCGCCTCTTCTACGACCGCGGGGCGCCGTTCCCCGGCAACGCCGTGCTCGGCCGCATCGACGACCTCGAGTTGACGGCCAGGGTGGCGCAGGCGGTCGGCGAGGCGCTCGTCGCGACCGGATGCACCGTGACGTTCGCACCCGATGTCGACGTGAACGCGAACCCCGACAACCCCGTCATCGGGGTGCGGAGCTTCGGCGCCGATCCCGAGCTCGTCGCCCGGCATTCCGCGGCGTGGGTGACGGCGCTGCAGCAGACGGGCGTCGCGGCCAGTGCCAAGCACTTCCCGGGGCACGGCGACACCGCGACCGACTCGCACCTCGCGCTGCCGGTGGTCGACCTGCCGCTCGAGACCCTCCGCGAGCGCGAACTCGCACCCTTCCGCGCCGCGATCGCGGCCGGGACCCGCACCATCATGACCTCGCACATCCTGATTCCGCAGCTCGATGCCCGGAATCCGGCCACCCTCTCCCCGCACATTCTCAACAGCCTGCTCCGCGGGGAGCTGGGGTTCGACGGCGTCATCGTCACCGACGCCCTCGACATGAAGGGGGCGAGTGGCGTGCACGGCATCCCCGAAGCTGCGGTGCGCGCCCTCGCCGCCGGTTGCGACCTGCTCTGCATCGGCTCCGACAACTCGCACGAGCAGATGATCGAGATCGTCGAGGCCGTCGAGGCCGCGGTGCAGGCGGGTCGTCTCCCGGCGGAGCGGGTCCGCGAGTCGGCCGCACGGGTGCGCGCGCTCGCCGCAGAGGCGCGGCCGGTTCCCGCCGGGCCGACGGCAGCGGCGTCGGTCGAACCGCAGCACGACGCGGGCGAGATCGACCGGGTCATCTCCGCGTTCGACGTGTCGGATGCCGCCCGGTCGCGTCTGGCGCAGGCCCCCCGCATCGGCACGGTCGTGCGCATCGACACGGTCGTGAACATCGCCGTCGGCGTCGCCCCGTGGGGTCCCTTCGCTGCTGAAGACGCGGCGCGCCGGCCCTCGTGGCTCGGCGACGCCGTGACGGTCGCCGTCTCGGAGCAGCACGGACTCGCCGACCCGGCAGGGCTCGCCGGAACGGTGCTCGTGGTGGGCAAGGACCTGCACCGGCATCCCTTCGCCCGGGCGGCGATCGACGCATTGCGTCATGTTCGCGACGACGTCGTGACCGTCGACATGGGCTGGCCGTCGAATGACCGGGCCTACGCCGACGTCGCGACGTTCGGAGCCTCCCGCCTGCTGGGCGAAGCGGTGATCGCGTTCGTCGACGACGCGCTCAGGGCCGCGGTGGCCGCGCCGTGAGGCTCGGCATCGACATCGGCGGCACCAAGACCGCTGCGGTGGCGATCGGTGCCGACGGCGAGCTGAGCGATCAGGTGCGGATGCCAACCGGCTTCGGCGCGGAGGCGGTCTTCGCGACCGCGATCCGCACGGTCGAGCGCATGACCGAACTCGCGGGGGTCGACGCCTCGTCGTTCACCTCGATCGGCATCGGCATCCCGGGTGCGGTCGACAGTGAGACGGGCCGGG
Source organism: Agromyces badenianii (assembly GCF_003070885.1). Classification (NCBI taxonomy): domain Bacteria; kingdom Bacillati; phylum Actinomycetota; class Actinomycetes; order Micrococcales; family Microbacteriaceae; genus Agromyces; species Agromyces badenianii. Next base: position 2,329,928 of record NZ_CP028913.1, on the reverse strand, counting down.
TGGAGCACGCGGTGAACCTCGGCCTCGAGGGGCTCGACCTCGGCCCGCGTCTGGCCGATCGTCTCGGGGTCGACGTGCGCGTCGAGAACGACGTGAAGGCGGCGGCGGTCGGCGCCCACCATCTGCTCGGCGTCGCCGGCGGCACCCGCGCGAGCTCGATGGCGTACCTGAACCTCGGCACGGGGCTCGCCGCCGGCGTGGTGCTCGAAGGTCGGCTCCTGCGCGGCGGGCACGGGGTCGCCGGCGAGATCGGCCATGTGCCCGTCGACCCGTCAGGGGTGCGCTGCGGCTGCGGTCAGCGAGGATGCCTCGAGACCATCGCCTCGGGTCTCGCGATCGCGCGAGCGTGGCCCACGAATTCCGAGCATCCGGCGCGGGAGCTCTTCGACGCGGCGGAGGCGGGCGACGCTCGCGCGGTCGCGGTGCGCGAGGAGTTCCTCGAGGGCGTCGCCGCGGCCGTTCGCCTGCTCGTGCTCGCCGTCGACGTCGACGCCGTGGTGATCGGCGGCGGGCTCGCCGCCCTCGGTGAACCGCTCCTGTTCGCCACACGCCGTATCCTGAACCAGTGGGCGGCCGAGTCGGCCTTCCTCGCATCTCTCGACCTCGCGACTCGCGTGCAGGTCATCCCACTCGGATTCCCCGCGGCCGCCGTCGGCGCCGCCCTCGTAGGAGAACATCAATGGCTGAAGTCGTCATCGTAGAGAACGAGGCCGCCGCCGGCGCCCTCGTCGCCGACACGATCGTCTCACTCATCCGCTCGAAGCCCGACGTCGTGCTCGGTCTCGCGACCGGTTCCACGCCGCTCGCGAGCTACCGTGCCCTCGCGCGTCGCATCGCAGACGACTCGATCGACGTGCGCGGCGTGCGCGGCTTCGCGCTCGACGAGTATGTCGGGCTGCCGGCCGGCCACCCCGAGAGCTATCGCGCGGTGATCACGCGCGAGGTCGTCGAGCCCCTCGGGCTCACGCCCGAACTCGTGCGCGTTCCGAACGGCGACCCGGCGACGATCGAGCACGCGGGAGCCGACTACGAGGTGGCGCTCACGGCCGCCGGCGGCGTCGACCTGCAGATTCTCGGCATCGGACGCACGGGCCACATCGGCTTCAACGAGCCGGGCTCCTCGCTCGCCTCGCACACGCGGGTCAAGACCCTCACCGAAGCGACCCGAGCCGACAACGCGCGGTTCTTCGATTCCCCCGACGACGTGCCGATGCACTGCATCACGCAGGGCATCGGAACGATCCTGCGCGCCCGCCACCTCGTGCTGCTCGCCTTCGGCGAGGTCAAGGCGCACGCCGTCGCCGCAGCCGTCGAGGGGGCCGTCTCGGCCAACCAGCCCGGTTCGGCGATCCAGCTGCACCCGCACACGACGGTCATCGTCGACGAGGCCGCCGCCTCACAGCTCGAGCACCTCGACTACTACCGCCACGCCTGGGCGAACAAGCCCGCCTGGCAGGGCATCTGAGCCGAGCGCTCCCGATGGGGTGAGTGGATGCCGCGGCATTCGCCCACCCCATCGTCGTCGGTCGGGGCGTCGTCGCCTGAGCGTCAGCCCGCGAGTTCCTTGCGGCCGTGCAGGATGCCGCTGACCGCGGCGACCACGGCGAAAATGATCGCCACGACGGGCTGGCCGAGGGTCCACCAGCCGATTGCGGCAGCGGAGAACACCGCGATCTCCACGATCGCCTTGCCGAAGGTGTCGATGCGGAGCACGGCCTTGGGCGAGACGAACAGCGCCCAAACGAGGATTGCGAGCAGCGGCGCGCCGATGCCGACGAGCACCCCCGGCCACGGCAGGGGGAAGGCCACGAACCCCCAGATGCCGAGCGAGACGAACGCGAAGAGCTCGAGGAAGAAGCGGAGGATGTCGTTCGGCCCGATCTTCGGCTGCCGGTCGTCGTGCTGTCGTGCGTCGCTCACGACGTTCAAGCCTACCCGCGTCGTCAGCGGAAGATGATCGTGCGCGCGCCGTCGACGAGCACCCGGCGTTCGGAGAACCACTTGACCGCCTGGCTGAGCGTGCGGCTCTCCTCGTCTTGACCGATCGCGACGAGTTCACTCGGGCTGCGCGAGTGATCGACCCGCACGACGTTCTGCTCGATGATCGGGCCCTCGTCGAGGTCGCTCGTCACGAAGTGCGCCGTCGCCCCGATGAGCTTGACGCCGCGGGCGTGCGCCTGCCGGTAGGGGTTCGCACCCTTGAAGCCCGGCAGGAACGAATGGTGGATGTTGATGCAGCGACCCTCGAGGGCGGCGCAGAGCTCAGGGGAGAGGATCTGCATGTAGCGGGCCAGCACGACGAGCTCGATGTCGTGGTCGTCGACCGCGGCGAGCACCCGCCGTTCGAAATCGGCCTTCGACGCGGCATCCGTCACCGCGTGGGATTCGAAGGGCACTCCGTAGAAGTCGACGAGATCGCGGAGCGTGCCGTGGTTGGAGAGCACGAGCGGGATTTCCACGGGCAACTGCCCGGCACGCTGGCGGAACAGCAGGTCGTTGACGCAGTGCCCGGCCGTCGAGGCGAGCACGAGGGTGCGCAGCGGTCGGCCGACCTCATCGAGGTGCCACTGCATGCTCCAGTGTTCGGTGACCGGGTGCAGGGCCGCCTCGATCTCCTCGCGATCGGCCGGCGACTCCACCTGGAGGCGCATGAAGAAGTGACCCGTGTCGAGGCTCGCGAACTGCTGGCTCTCGGTGATGTTGCCGCGCGCGGCGACGATCGCTCCGCTCACCGCGTGCACGATGCCCGGGCCGTCGGTGCAGCTGAGCGTGACGACCCAGTGGTGCAGGTGTTCGGTGGATGCGCGGGAGGTCATCCGCCCAGATTACCGGCCGGCAGCGGTGTCTCGGGCACCTCGGGGGCCTCGGGCACGTCGGGTGCCTCGGGCACGTCGGGCACGTCGGGTGCCTTGGGCACCTCGGGGGCCTCGGGCACGTCGGGCGCTTCGGATGCTTCGGGGGCCTCTGGCGCTTCTGGCGCCTCGGTGAGGCCCTCGTCGCTCTCGAACCACGGTGCTCGCACGGGGTGCGAGACGGGACCGGTGCGGCCATCGACCTCGTAGCGCACCGTGACCCGCTCGGGGAAGGCCCACCAGAGCCACGACGGCCGATTCGTGTCGTGGGCCCGGCCCCCGGCGTCGAGCGTGAACGACCAGCCGTAGCGGGCGCCGTCGAGCTCGACCACGACGAAGGCTCCGCCCTGACCGGTGAACTCCGCGCGGCCGGGGCGAACCGACATGGCGGGGGCGAGCAGGGTCACCTGCACGACCGTCGGCGCCGAGGTGTTGCCGGCGGAGTCGGTCTGCACGACCGACAGCGTCGTCGTGCCGGCGCGCAGCCCGCGAGGCGCGGCGGTCCAGGCGCCGGCTTCGTCGGCGGTCGTCGTCCAGGTGCGCGCATCATCGGCCGTGACGACCACGACGGCTGCGGGTTCGGCGGTGCCGCTGAGATCGGGGTCGACGCGGTTGTTCGCCGTGTCGGGTTCGAACAGCACCGGCGGCAGCGCCTCGATGTCGACGGGTTCCGGTTCGGGTTTGGGCTCGGGTTGCGAAACGGGTATCGGGCCGATGCTCGGCGCCGGGGCGGGGACGGGTGCGGGCAGCGGGCCCGGCAGGTCCGGTTCCGCCCCGTCGCCGGGAATCGGCAGCAGGGTCTCCGGCACCGGCAGGATCGGCTGCACGACCGGGAGCGGAGCGTCGTCCGCGACGTCGGGAATGATGCTGCGGGCCGAGTCGGGCGCCGCCTCGGCGACGATGGCGTTCGGGGCGGGCTGTTCGACCGGGGTGAGGGTCGGAACGATGATGACCGCGGCGACCGCCGCTGCCGCGATGGCGAGCACGCCGACCCCGGCGCCGATGGCGACCCCGGTGCCTCCGACGGCTCCGGCGATGCCCGCGGCCGTCGAAGCCCCCGTGGCGCCCACCCCGGCGGCTCCCGCGCCGCCGGCACCCGCGCTCGCGGCACCACCAGCCCCGGAGCCGGCGCCGGCCGACCCGCCGGCAGTACCGGTCCCACCGGCGGCACCGGCGGCACCGGCGGCACCGGCGGTGCCGTGCATACCCGAGACCACCGCGGTCGAACCGGCGGCACCGAGCGCGAGGTCGGTGGCCGGTGCGCCCTGCGAGAGCCAGGCCGCATACGCGGTCGCCCCGCCGATGCCGGCGGTCAGCGGCAGCAGCACGAGTGCGAGGCGCGAGCCGACGTCGCGGGCCTCCGCCGCGACGATCGTGCACCGGGCGCAGTCGTCGAGGTGCGCCTCGAGGCGAGTCGTCTCACGGCCGCGGAGCTTGCCGCGCGTGTAGCTGCCGAGCCGATCGATCGTCCACCGGCACTCGGGGTCGTTGGCGGGATTGCGCAGGTGCGCCTGGATCCACGCCTGTCGCAGACCCTCGCGGGCACGATAGGCGAGGGCCGCCGTGCTGTTGGCACTCATGCCGAGCAGGGGCGCGATCTGCTGGGGGGTCATGTTCTCGACCTCGGAGTACCAGAGCACCTCCTGCCATCGCGTCGGCAGCGCGCGGAACGCCTGCGCGGTGGCCCCGCGGTCGAGCGCATCGAGCGCGGCCGATTCGCTCGTCGCCGGGTCCTCGAAGGATTCGAGGGTCTCGAGCGTGGTCTCGTGGCGGGCGCGGCCCCACCCCGCGGCCGTGTTGCGGATCGTCGTGAAGAGGTACGGGCGGAAGGCGCCGCTCGGCCCGCCGCCGGCCAGGATCGCGCTGTAGATCTTCGTGAACGACTCGGCGACCAGGTCGTCGGGGTCGAGCGAGCTGTACGAGCGCGCGACCGTGCGGGCCGAGGCCGAGTGCCGCTCCCAGAGCTCGGCGTACGCCGAACGGTCGCCAGTGCGCGCGCGTTCGATGAGCGTGGCGTCGGCCGTACGGTCGGTACGCAGCGGCGGCACGACGGCCTCCTTCGGGTAAGGGGACTCGCCATGGAGCGCATCGGCTCCACAGGAGAGACGCGTCGAGACGGGTTCACGACGCGAGTGGCGGGGTGGGTACATTCCAGCAGAAATCCCTGGGAAACGCTCGATCGGGATTTTCTCCGCCAATGCGCGTCATAGATCCCTCTGCGCGCCGTCTCTCAGGTGGAGGCGAATTCCGCTCCACCGCCGTCCCGGGCGAACCGTCCGAGGCGGGCGCCGGCCGAGCCGGCACCCGAGCGATGAGCATCGGGGGAACGATGCACGCGCTCGAACGGGCTGGGGTTTCGGAGGCGATGGGGAACACGCCTCCGAACCCCGTCTCGGTCAGGCCAGACGCCGCCCGGCGCCCCACACCGCCTCGACACGCAGCTCCGCGTCGAGGAGCACCGCGTCCGCGGCGAATCCCCGGTCGAGCAGGCCGAGGTCGCCCGCCCGACCGATCGCGGCGGCGGGTGTGACCGTGAGCGCACCCACCGCCTCGTGGAGCGAGATGCCGCAGTCGAACACCGCGCGCCGCAGGGCGTCGTCTTGCGTGAGCGTCGAACCCGCGATCGAGCCGCCCTCTCGGAGGCGCGCGACGCCGTCGGTGACGACGACCTCGAGCGAGCCCAGCACGTACACCCCGTCTGCCGAGCCGGTCGCGGCCATCGCGTCGGTGACGAGCGCCACTCGGCCCGGGGCGCCGGCGAAGGCGAGTCTCACCACATCGGGATGCACGTGCACTCCGTCGTTGATGATCTCGAGGGTGACCTGGTCTGCGCGCATCGCGGCGACGACCGGCCCGGGGGCGCGATGGTGGATGCCGCGCATGCCGTTGAAGGCATGGGTGAGGATCGTGGCCCCCGCGTCGAAGGCGGCGAGTGCCGTCTCGAAGTCGGCGCCGGTGTGCCCGACGGCGACCTTGACGTCAGCCTCGGCGAACCGCGCGATCGCCTGCATCGCGCCGTCGTGCTCGGGGGCGATCGTGATCTGCCGAAGGGTGCCGCCGGCCGCATCGAGCAGCAGTTCGACGGACGCCTCGTCGGGGGCGCGGAGCAGGCCGGGGTCGTGCGCACCGCGGAACTCCCGGTCGAGGAACGGCCCCTCGAGGTGAGCGCCGAGCACGCGCGGATCGCGCTCCGCGAACCGGGCGATCGTCGACAGCTGGTTCGCCAGCCGTTCGACCGGCGCCGTCACGAGCGAGAGCACCGAGCGGGTCGTGCCGTGCGCGTTGTGCACGGCGAGCACGGTCTCGATGCCGTCGTCGCCTTCGTCGACGGCCGCTCCGCCGGCCCCGTGGCAATGGATGTCGATGAATCCGGCGGTGAGGAAGCGCCCCGCGGCATCCGTCACCTCGGCGACCTCGGCCACCTCGTCGCGCCAGTCGTCGCCGATGCCGCGAGCGGCCACCCGGTCGCCGTCGAACCGAACCCAGGCATCGGCGACGGTGTCGGTGCCGCTCACGAGGAGCGCGGAGTGGATGATGACGGGCGCGGTGCTCACCTAAGCAACGATAACGTCGTAGCCCGCGTCGACGAGTCGATCGTGCTGGTCGCGGGTCAGCCCCGAGTCGGTGATGACGGTGGAGAAGAGCCTGCGTGGACCGATCGCCGCGAACGCCCGCTTGTCGATCTTCGACGAGTCGGCCACGAGCACCGCACGCGCGGCCCGGCTCGCCATGAGCGCGTTGACCGCGGCCTCGCGTTCGTCGTGCGAAGTGGGCCCGATGGCCGGGTCGATGCCGTTCACGCCGATGAAGGCGAGGTCGAGGGTGATGCTGCCGAGCACCGTGTCGGCGTAGGCGCCGACGAGCTCGTAGGAGCGGGCGTGCACGACGCCGCCCGTCACGACCGTCTTGATCTGCGGGCGCATCGCGAGCTGCATGGCGATGTTGATCGCATTGGTGACGACCGTGACGCTCGGGTCGGGGGCCGGCTCCATGATGTCGGCGCGCGACATGAGCGCGTCGGCGATCGCGGTGGCCGTGGTGCCGCCGCAGAGTCCCACCACCGCGCCGCGCGGCACGAGCGCGCTCGCCGCCGCGGCGATGGCGGCTTTCGCGCCCGGATTCTGCTGGTTCTTGTAGCGGATCGGCAGGTCGTAGGCGACCGAGTGGGCGACCGCGCCGCCGCGGGTGCGGGTGAGGAGCTGCTGCCGGGCGAGCGCATCGAGATCTCGTCGCGCCGTCGCTGGCGAGACCTCGAGACGCGCAACGATCTGGTCGACGTCGACCTGGCCGCCCTCGGCGAGGAGGTCGAGCACGGCGCTCAGGCGCTCTGCACGGTTCATCCGTTGGGGTCCTTTCCGGCGAAGAGGCGCAGGAGACGGGTCTCACCCGGTCGCCGCTGATCGACGCGCCAGGTCGGGTCGAGTGCCGGGTTCGGCGTCACGGTGAGGATCACGGCGCACCGCCCCGGGCTCGCGCGGCAGCGAGGTCGCGGGCCGCGAGCGCCGTGCCGAGGAGCCCCGCGTCGTCGCCGAGTTCGGCGTGCACGAGCACTGGGCGGCGGTGGAAGCTGAGCAGCGCGTCGAGTCGCTCGCCGAGCGGCGAGAAGAGTGCGTGGCCCGCTTGGGCGAGGCCGCCGCCGATCACCACGGCCTCGGGGGCGAGCACCGCGACGAGGCGCGCGAGCGCTTCGGCGAGTGCCTCGACGGCGTCGTCCCACACCCGTCTGGCGACGGGATCTCCCGCGGTCGCCGCGTCGAGCACCTCGCGTGCTCCGGCCACGGGCGTGCCGGATGCCACGGAGTACCGCCGTGCGATCGCGCCCGCGGAGGCGATCGTCTCCAGGCATCCGATGGCGCCGCACGCGCACCGCTCGCCGAACGGGTCGGCGAGCGAATGGCCGATCTCGCCGGCGTAGCCGCCGCCCGCGTACGGGCGGCCGCCGAGCACGAGCGCGCTCGCGATGCCGGTGCCGATCGCGAGCACGACGACGTCGCCGTACGCGCGAGCGGCACCGAGCCGGTGCTCGGCGTCGCCCGCCGCGCGCACGTCGTGGCCGAATGCGACCGGGAGGCCGAGCGCCGCCTCGGCGAGCGATCGGATGGGGGCGTCGCGCCAGCCGAGGTTCGAGGCGAACATGCCGACACCGGTGACCTCGTCGACGAGGCCGGGCACGCTGATCGCGGCGGCCATCGGCCGGACGCCCGGGGCGCCGGCCAGATGCTCGCCCGCGAGCGAGGCGAGCTTCGCGACGATCGTGCCGGCGGGGTCTGACGGATCGAGCGGCGTCGGTGTGCGACGGAGCCCGAGCACGCGACCCGACGCGTCGACGAGGGCCGACTTCGTGTCGGTGCCGCCGACGTCGAAGGCGAGCACCGCGTCGCCCGGGCCGAGCAGTGTCGGGGCGTGCGTCGGGTGCTCGACCATCACGCGTCGAGGACGACGGAACGGCTGAGGTTGCGCGGCGCATCGGGATCGAGGCCACGGGCGCGGGCGCGGGCGAGTGCCACGCGCTGCACGCGCACGAGCTCGGCCATCGGATCGAGCGCGCCGGCCTCGAAGTGGGCGCCCGTCGCGGCCACGTCGTCGGCGAGGCCCTCGGGAGCCTCGCCGAACTGCCAGGTCACCCGGCCGGGTGCGGCGATCGCGATCGGGCCGTGCCGGTACTCCATCGACGGGTACGACTCGGTCCACGACTGCGAGACCTCGCGCATCTTGATGGCCGCCTCCTGGACGAGGCCGACCGACCAGTTGCGGCCGAGGAAGGTGTACTGCTCCGCGTCGGTCAGCACGGGGTCGAGCTCTTCGGCGACGGCGCGTTCGGCATCGGCGATCGCGCCGGTCAGGTCTTCACCGAGCGCGGCGCGGAACAGCGCGAACGCCGTTGTGGCGAATCGGGTCTGCACGACCGATCGTTCATCGGCGAAGGGAATGGTCACGGCCTGGTCGACGAGGTCGACGAGCGGTGATTCGGCGTCGCCGATGAGGCCGATGGTGCGCACCCGGCCGCGCAGGCCGTCGATCAGCTGCAGCACCTCGGTCGTGGTGCCCGACCGGGTCAGTGCGATGACGGCGTCGTAGCCGCGGTCGACGAAGGCCTCGGATGCCGCGAAGGCATCGGTCTCGCCGTGACCGCCGGCTTCGCGCAGCGATGCGTACGACTGCGCGATGAACCAGGAGGTGCCGCACCCCACCACGGCGATGCGTTCGCCGCGCGCGGGGAGCAGCGACTGCTCGGCACGGAGCTCGGCGGCCCTGGCCCACATCTCGGGCTGCGAGCCGAGCTCGATTGCCATCTGTTCGCGTTCGCCCGTGATCATCGTTCCTCCACATTGCCCGAAAAGTGATTGCAACTGAGCATAACCAGAATTTTCGATCAGGCATGTGATCGTTTCGCGACATGACGTGCGAGTCGATCAGGTGCAGAAGCCCGTGGTCATTTGTTCATGATCATCGAGAAGCGCCTCGTCGGCGGACTCACGGCGAGCAGCGTCACGTGACGCCGAGCGGATGCCGCGGCATCCGCCACCCGCGCCTCGAGAGGGATCAGGCGTCGGCCGCGGCGTCGGGAGCCGTGGTCCACAGTCCGAGGACGTTGCCCTCGGTGTCGCGGAAGTAGCCGAAGTACCCCATGCCCGGTATCGCGGTCTTCGCCTGCACCACCGCTCCGCCGAGCCCGACGATCCGATCGAGAGCGGCGTCGATGTCGGCGACATCGACGGTGATGATCGGATTCGCGAGTGCGGCGGTGCGCTCGAACATGCCGCCGTTGATCGCCCCCGACTCGAGCGGCGTCTGTGTCGCCTCGTCGACGGGGGTCGTCACGACGTTCGTATACTGCAGTTCCGGCATGGCGTCGAGGCGCCAGTCGAATGCGCTGGAATAGAACGCCCGCGCCCGGTCCTGGTCGTCAGCCGGGATCTCGAAATGCACGACTCCGGACATCGTCATCCTCCCCTTCCGCGGCACGGCACTCCCGTGCCGGCCAGAGCCTAGCCCGCGCAGTGAGACGCCGGTAGGGGCCGGAGGACGCCCGGTGCGGGACGGCGCCTCGAGGAGTGCGCCCGTCGCGCTACTCGAGCCAGGTCACCCCGGCGACCTTGCGCGCTGCGATGCCGAGGGCGTCGAGGTGCGTGCCGAGCGAGGCGAGCCTGGCGTGGAAGTCGGCTTCGTCGCGGGACCCGCCGGCCGGCGCGGGCGACCAGGCGATCTCGGCGATCGCCGTGATGCGCGGGAACACCATGAATTCGAGTTCGGGCGCGGCGGCGATCGTCTCGGTCCACACGGGCGCCTCGACGCCGAGGATGTCGGCCTCCGCGAGGCCGGGCACGATCGACGCCGGCTCCCAGGAATACGCCTCCTCGAGGGTCGTCGGCCCGTCGGCCCACAGCTGCCCGAGCTTGCGGCCGAGCGGCCCGTCGGGGTCGTCGGGGTACTTCATGTCGAGATAGGCGACGTCGGCAGGGGAGAGGATGACGCTCCCGCCCTGCTCGACGAAGGAGGTCGTGAGCTCGGCAGCCCGCTCGCGCGGGGTCACGAAGTCCCAGTACTGGCCGACGGTGCCGGCGGGCAGTTCGCGCGACGCGCCCATCTCGTGCCAGCCGATCACGGTCTTGCCGGTCGCGGCCCCGGCGGCCGTGATGCGCCGCACGAGGTCGAGGTAGTCGGCCTCCGAGGTCGCGAGCGACTCGTCGCCGCCGACGTGCAGCCACGGTCCGGGCGTCATCGCGGCGAGTTCGTTCATGACATCGGCGAGGAACCGGTCGGTGGCCTCCGCGCGCTCGGCGGACGCGCACAGCGACGAGAACCCGACCTCGGTGCCCTCGTACGGCTTCGGAGCGACGCCGTCGCAGTTCAGTTCGGGGTAGGCGCTGAGCGCGGCGTTCGTGTGGCCGGGCAGGTCGATCTCGGGCACGACGGTCACGAATCGCTCGGCGGCGTGCTCGACGATGCGCCGGTAGTCCGCCTTCGTGTAGAAGCCGCCGCCGTCGCCGCCGGTCGAGGTCGATGCGCCGATGCCGGTGAGTTCGGGCCACGCGTCGATCTGCAGCCGCCACCCCTGGTCGTCGGTGAGGTGCAGGTGCAGCACGTTGAGCTTCAGCAGGGCGATGCGGTCGATGTGGTCGAGCACGTCCTCCACCGGGAAGAAGTGGCGCGCCACGTCGAGCATCGAGCCGCGGTAGGCGAAGCGAGGGGCGTCCGCGACGGATGCCGCGGGCACGATCCATCCCTCGGCGGGCACCCGCGCGGCATCCGCTCGCTCGATCTCGGCCGGCAGGAGCTGCCGGAGCGTCTGCGTGCCCCAGAAGAGTCCTGCGGGGCCTGGCGCCGAGATGCGGACGCCGTCGGCGCCGCTCGTGAGCGTGTATGCCTCGAAGCCGGCACCGGCGTCGGCGTCGATGACGAGCGCGATGTCGGATGCCGCGGCCTCGCCAGCGACGACGGGCAGGTCGAACCCGGTGGCGATGCGCGCCCGGGCGGCGAAGGTCTCGGCGACGGACGCGGCGTCGCCGACCGCGACGAAGCGGGACCGCCCCGTCAGCACGAAGGGCGCAGCATCCGTGTACTCGATGTCGACGGGGGCGGGGATGATGCCGGTCACGGCCTCTCCGTTCTGTTGCAGGGCGGTGCAGGTACGCAATTCGACGCGGGCCATCGCGCACTTGATCATTGCAGCGATCGCTGCAGCGGGCCGCATCCGTTGCTAAGCTTCGTTCGTCGCAACTGGCGTTCAGATGGATACCATCGGGGAGCGACTGGCACGGACCGACCGCACGCCTGGGCCGGTACGCATTCCTCGGCGCTGGCGCGCGCGAGGCAGCACCCCACGTAGGTCCGTTTGTCATGAAGGAGCCAGTCTTGGCCGAATCCGTTTTCAATGCGCCGCTGTCCGAAGTCGATCCCGAGATCGCCGAGGTTCTCGAGCTCGAGCTGGGCCGCCAGCGCGACTACCTCGAGATGATCGCGAGCGAGAACTTCGTTCCCGTCTCCGTGCTGCAGTCCCAGGGCAGCGTGCTCACGAACAAGTACGCCGAGGGCTACCCCGGGCGCCGCTACTACGGCGGCTGCGAGTACGTCGACATCGCCGAGTCGCTCGCGATCGAGCGGGCGAAGTCGCTGTTCGGCGCCGAGTACGCCAACGTGCAGCCGCACTCGGGCGCCACCGCCAACGCCGCGGTGCTCTCCGCGATCGCCACGCCGGGCGACACCATCCTCGGCCTCGAGCTCGCGCACGGCGGCCACCTCACGCACGGCATGAAGCTGAACTTCTCGGGCAAGCTCTACAACGCCGTCTCGTACGGCGTCGACCCCGAGACCTTCCTCGTCGACATGAACGTCGTGCGCGACAAGGCCCTCGAGCACAAGCCGCAGGTCATCATCGCCGGCTGGTCGGCCTACCCCCGCCACCTCGACTTCGCCGCGTTCCGCGCGATCGCCGATGAGGTCGGCGCGAAGCTCTGGGTCGACATGGCGCACTTCGCCGGCCTCGTCGCCGCGGGCCTGCACCCGAGCCCGGTGCCGCACGCCGACGTCGTCTCCTCGACGGTGCACAAGACGATCGGCGGCCCCCGCTCGGGCTTCATCGTCGCGCGCGACACCGAGCTCGCGAAGAAGCTGAACTCCAACGTGTTCCCGGGCCAGCAGGGCGGCCCGCTCATGCACGTCATCGCGGCGAAGGCCACGGCGTTCAAGATCGCTGCATCCGCCGACTTCAGAGACCGTCAGGAGCGCACCATCCGCGGCGCGCAGATCCTCGCCGACCGTCTCACGGCCGACGACTCGCGTGCGGCGGGCGTCGACGTGCTCACGGGCGGCACCGACGTGCACCTCGTGCTCGCCGACCTCCGCCACTCGAAGATCGACGGCCAGCAGGCCGAAGACCTGCTGCACGAGGCGCTCATCACCGTGAACCGCAACGCGGTGCCGTTCGACCCGCGCCCGCCGATGGTCACCTCGGGCCTGCGCATCGGCACGCCCGCGCTCGCGACCCGCGGCTTCGGCGACGCCGAGTTCACCGAGGTCGCCGACATCATCGCGCTCACGCTGCAGGGCGAAGCGGATGTCGCGGCGCTCCGCTCCCGCGTGCAAGCCCTCACGGCGGCGTTCCCGCTGTACCCGGGGCTCGCGCAGTAGCTCGCGGCGTCAGACGCTGTTCACGAGACTCGGTGCGACACGCCGGGGTTCGGCCCGCCGCCCCCGGCGTGTCGCCCGAGATCTCCTGAACACCGAAGCTGCACGAAGAAGCTGCAGGAAAGAGAGAGACGTATGACCGCCATCACCCTCGACGGCGTCGCCACGGCGTCGGCCGTCAAGTCCGAACTCGCCGCGCGAATCCAGCTGCTGAAGGCGCACGGCGTCGTGCCCGGACTCGGCACGCTGCTCGTGGGCGACGACCCGGCATCGCGTTCCTACGTCGCCGGCAAGCATCGCGACTGCGCCGAGGTCGGCATCGAATCGATCAGGGTCGACCTGCCGGCCTCGGCCACGACGGCCGACGTGCGCGCGGCGATCAAGGACCTCAACGCGGCCTCGGGTGTCACCGGCTACATCGTGCAACTGCCGCTGCCGGCCGGGCACGACGAGAACGCGATGCTCGAGCTCATCGACCCCGACAAAGACGCCGATGGGCTGCACCCGACGAACCTCGGCCGGCTCGTGCTCGGCATCGAGGGCGAGCTGCACTCACCGCTGCCGTGCACGCCCGCCGGCATCGTCGAGATGCTGCGCCGCTACGACGTGCCGATCCGCGGACAGCACGTGACGGTGATCGGCCGCGGCCTCACGGTGGGCCGTCCGCTCGGCCTGCTCTTCACCCGCAAGGGACTCGACGCGACGGTCACGCTCACGCACTCGCGCACGCAAGACCTCGCCGCCGAGGTGCGCCGCGCCGACATCGTCGTGGCAGCCGTCGGCGTGCCGCATCTCGTGAAGGCCGATTGGATCAAGCCCGGCGCGGCCGTGCTCGACGTCGGCATCACGCGCGTGCAAGACGACGACACCGGCAAGGGCAGGCTCACGGGCGATGTCGACCCGGGCGTGGCCGGCGTCGCGGGCCACCTGTCGCCGAATCCGGGCGGCGTCGGCCCGATGACACGCGCGATGCTGCTCGCGAACGTCGTGAAGGCAGCGGAGCAGCGCCTGCACCGTTAGTCGACCTCCCAGTAGCCCGGTGTTCACCATCTGTGCACCGGCCGTCCGCCTTCCGCTAGTAGCTTCACGCCATGGCCCGAGCCGACTCCGTCGAAGCACATCGCACCGAAGCGGCGGTCGATCCGGCGGTCACCGAGGCACCTCCGCGCCCTGCGCGAGGCGGCTTCGCCGAACGAGCTGAGGCCGGCGCCCCGCGATCGGATGCCTCGGCGATCCGCGCCACCGCGATCATCCCGGCCCGGGGCGGGTCGCTCGGGCTCCCCGGCAAGAACATCGCGCGGGTCGGCGGGGTTCCGCTCGTGGCACGTGCCGTGCGCGCCGCCCTCGCCGCGCAGCGCATCGACCGGGTCGTCGTCACGACCGATGACCGCGACATCGCCGCTGCGGCTCGTGCGGCGGGCGCCGAGGTCATCGACCGACCGGTCGAGCTCGCCGGGGGCGAGGCGTCGAGCGAGTCGGCGCTGCTGCACGCGCTCGACGCGCTGGACCCGGTAGAGCCGGCGGAGCCGGTAGCGCTCGAGCAGGCCTCGCCCGAGCACGCCTCGCTCGAGCAGGCCTCGCCCGATTCGCTTACGGCCGCTCAGCATCCCGTCACCGTCTTCATCCAGGCGACGTCTCCGTTCATCCATCCGGCCGACCTCGACACGGCGATCGGCCGTGTCGCCTCGGGCGAGCGCGACGTCGTCTTCGCCGCCGCCGCGACGCACGTGTTCCTCTGGCGCGACGACGCCGGTTCGGGCACCGCCGTCGGCGTGAACCACGACTCGGCCCGTCGTCCGCGTCGTCAGGAACGCGAGCCCGAATACCGCGAGACCGGGGCGTTCTACGTCTTCAGCACCGACGGGTTCCGCGCCGCGCAGCACCGCTTCTTCGGGCGCATCGGCATCCAGCCGGTCGAGGCCGACCACGCGATCGAGATCGACGACCTCGCCGACCTCGAGCGGGCCCAAGCGCTCGCCGCCCACGTGGATCGCGGCATCGCGGCATCCGCCGGCCGCAGCGTCGTGCTCGACCGCGAGCGCCCGTGCATCGACGTCGACGCGCTCGTCACCGACTTCGACGGCGTGCACACCGATGACACCGTCATGGTCGACCAGCTCGGCCGGGAGTCGGTGCGGGTGAGTCGCAGCGACGGCCACGGCATCGCCCGGCTCCGCAAGGCCGGCCTGCCCGTGCTGATCCTCTCAGCCGAAGAGAACCCGGTCGTCGGCCGCCGAGCTGAGAAGCTCGGGGTCGAGTGCGTGCAGGGGGTGGGCGAGAAGGGCGCGGTGCTGCGCGACTGGGCGGAGGCACGAAGCATCCGTCTCGACCGCATCGCCTACCTCGGCAACGATCGCGGCGACCTGCCGGCGCTCGAGCTCGTCGGCTGGCCCGTCGCGGTGCCGGATGCTGCGCCCGAAGCGCTTGCGGCGGCACGCCACGTGCTCACCCAGCCGGGTGGCCACGGTGCGGTGCGCGAGCTCGCCGACTTGATCCTCGCCGCCCGCGAATCCGGTGCGTCGAGCGCCGTCCCGACCCCGCGCACCGTGCGCGATCCTGAATGAAAGAGAACCACATGTCTGTGCGCATCGGCCGATCGACGGTCGGCTCCGAACACCCCGTCTACGTCATCGGCGAGATCGGCCTGAACCACAACGGCGATGTGGAGATCGCCAAGCGGCTCATCGACGTCGCGGTCGAGGCGGGCGCGCAGGCCGTGAAGTTCCAGAAGCGCACGCCCGAGATCGCCACCCCCGAGCACATGCGCGACGTGCAGCGGGAGACGCCGTGGGGCACGATGAGCTACCTCGACTACCGGTACCGCGTGGAGTTCGGCGAGGCCGAGTACCTCGAGATCGCCTCGTACGCGCTTCGCGCCGGCATCGACTGGTTCGCGTCGCCGTGGGATGTCCCGTCGGTCGAGTTCCTCGAAGGGCTCGACGTGGTCGCGCACAAGGTGGCCTCGGCGTCGGTCACCGACATCGCGCTGCTCGAGGCGATCGCGCGCACCGGCAAGCCGGTCATCCTCTCGACGGGGATGTCGACGCTCGACGAGATCGACCGCGCCGTCGAGACGCTCGGCACCGACCGGCTCGTCATGCTGCACGCGACCTCGAGCTACCCGATGCCGTCCGAGGAGGCGAACCTGCGCACCATCGACACGCTGCGCGTCCGCTACCCCGGCGTGCCGATCGGCTACTCAGGTCACGAGCGCGGCCTGCAGATCTCGTTGGCGGCGGTCGCCCTCGGCGCCGTCGCGGTCGAGCGGCACATCACGCTCGACCGGGCGATGTGGGGTTCCGACCAGGCCGCCTCGCTCGAGCCCACCGGCTTCGAGCACCTCGTGCGCGATATCCGCGTGATCGGCGAAGCCATGGGCGACGGCGTGAAGCGGGTCTTCCCCGGCGAAGAGGCGCCGCGGGCGAAGCTGCGCCGCGTTCCTGCGCTGTGAGTGACGGACCCGACGACGGCGGAGCGAACCCGACGAGCCCGACGGATGCGCCGGCCGTACCGGGAGGAGCCGGCCACCGCCTCCTCGTGGTCGCCGACTCGGACTCGTATGTGAAGTGGGGCGCGGCCCTCGCGTCGCGGTTTCCGGCGGAGTGGCGCACCGAGCTGATCGTGCTCGAGTCGCCCGTGCGGCCGAGCCCGCGACAGCTGGCCGCTGCGCTCGCCGGATCGGAGTTCACCCCCGATTCGGCGTCGACGGTCCACCTCGGCGAGTTGCCCGGGCTGCTCGCGCGCACTCGCCCCGACGCGGTGCTGCTTGCACTTCGCGGCCCGCTCGTGCGGGTCGTCGCACCGATCGTGAATCGCAGCGCCGATCGGCCGGTCATCGTCAGCGGCTTCCCCGGCCTGACCATTCCGGCCGCGCCGAAGGCGATCGTCTACCGCGAACTCGTCGACCTCATCGTCTTGCACAGTCGGCGCGAGGTGCGCGAGTTCCGTGCCAACGCGGTGGGTCTGGGGGTCGCCGTCGAGTTCGGCCTCGCGACGCTCCCGTTCCTCCCCGAGACGGCGGTGACGGATGCCGCGGCGGACCCCGCGCGCCGTGACCTCGTCTTCGCGGCGCAGGCCAAGGTGCCCGCTGAGCGTGAGGACCGGGTGCGGCTGCTCGGCTGGCTCGCCGATGCCGCCCGCCGTCGCCCGTCACGGCGGGTCGTCGTCAAGGTGCGGGCGCGCCCGGGCGAGGCGCAGACGCATGCCGAGGCGTTCGACTTCGCCGAGCTGCTCGCCGACGCCGAGGTGCGCCGCGAGCTCGGTGGCTCGCTGCCGCCGAACCTCGTCGTCGAAGACGGGCCGATGTCGCAGCACCTGTCGAGCGCGGCGGGCCTCGTGACGGTGAGCTCGACCGCGGTGCTCGAGGCCGTCGCGGCCGGGATCCCGGCGCTGCTCGTCGACGAGTTCGGGATCGACGCGAAGCTCATCAACACCGTCTTCGAGGGCAGCGGACTGTTCGGCGGCGCCGAGGCGCTCGCCGGCTGGGAGACGCGCCACCCGAATCCCGACTGGCTCGCCGACAACTACTTCCACGGCCGCGAGCACGACGACTGGGCACGTCGGCTCGCGCTGCTCCTCGAACGGCGCGCCGACGCGGCGCTCGAGCCGCGGGAACGCAGTCGCAACCTCACCGGTGGGGCGCTCCGCCGCGCCTTCGAGCGCAAACGCATGCTCGGCAAGCACGACCGCTCGTTCGCGGGCGCGGTATCGATGCTCGTCGCGGTGCCGGCCCGATGGGTGCTTCGCCGGGTTCGCAGGCTGCGACGACGGGTGTTCGCGCTGCGCGGAGGCGTGCTCGAGGTGTGAGCGTCGCGGCGCCCCGGTGAGCGGGCCGTTCAGTCGACCGGCGAGGAGTGCGCCTCGACGTGGCGCAGGTAGGCGGCGGCGTTGCGCTGGATGCCGGCCCGCTCGGTCTCGCTGAGCTCCCGCCGCACCTTCGCCGGCACCCCCGCGACGAGCGATCCCGGCGGCACGACAGTGCCCTCGAGCACCACGGCGCCCGCGGCGACGAGCGAGCCGGCACCGATGACGGCGCCGTTCAGCACCGTGGCGCTCATGCCGATGAGGCAGTCGTCCTCCACCGTGCAGCCGTGCAGCACGGCACCGTGCCCGACCGAGACGCCGCGTCCGAGGGTCAGCGGGTAGCCGGCGTCGACGTGACCGACGACCGTGTCCTGCAGGTTCGAGTTCTCGCCGATGGTGATCGGTTCGGCCTCGGCGCGGAGCACGGCGTTGTACCAGACGCTCGACCCGGCGGCGAGCCGCACATCGCCGACGATGACGGCGCCGGCCGCCACGAAGGCCGTCTCGTCGAGCGCGGGGGCGGGCACCCCGGCGATGGTCAGGATGCGAGCCGAGGGGTCTGCAGACATGCCGCCAGCCTACGCGTGCCCACGAGGCCCGGTCGGGTCAGGGTGTGTGCGCACGGCCGAGGTCGCGGCGCGTGCGCACTACACGGGCGATCAGCCGGTAGGCGGCGCCGACGGCCAGCACGCCGACGCCGGCCGCGATGGAGACGAGTGGGAGGGTGGCGACGAGCGCGAGGCATCCGACCGCCCCTGCCGCCGACAACGCCCGTGGCACGCGGCGCTCGGTGCGCGGCTGCGTGATCGCCGCGAGATTGGCGACGAAGTAGTAGAGCAGCACGCCGAACGACGAGAAGCCGATCGCACCGCGGAGGTCGACGGTCGCGACGAGCGCGACGATGACGACCGCGACCGCGATCTCGGCGACGTGCGGCACGTGGAAGCGCGGGTGCACCCGGGCGAGCGCCCGCGGCAGCTCGTCGTCTCGCGCCATCGCGAGGGCGGTTCGTCCGATGCCCGCGATGAGGGCGAGCAGCGCCCCGAGTGCGGCCACCGCGGCTCCGACGCGCACGATCGGGGCCGCCCACTGCCACCCCGCGGCATCCACGACGTCGACGAGCGGGGCGACGGATGCCGCGAGCCCATCGGGCCCGAGAGCCCCGAGTGACGCCGCGCCGACGGCCGCGTAGACGAGCACCGCGATGCCGAGCGCGATGCCGATCGACCGGGGGATCGTGCGCGACGGGTCGCGCACCTCTTCGCCGAGCGTCGCGATCCGGGCATAGCCGGCGAACGCGAAGAAGAGCAGGCCCGCCGATTGCAGGATGCCGAGCCAGCCGTGGGCGAGCAGTTCCGCGCCGAACACCGTCGGGCCGAACGCCGCCGCGCCCGACCCCGCCGAGCCCGAGCCGTCGCTCCCGAGCCAGGCCGCCGTGCCCGCCGTGACGACGAGCAGGAGCACCAAGAGCACGCCGACGACGATGACGGTCGCCGCACGCGCCGTGCGCGTGATGCCGCGCAGGTTGACGGCCGCGACGGCGATCACGGCGAGCACCGCGATCGGGCGCTGCCACGCGGGGGGCGCGAGGTACGCGGCGAAGGTGATCGCCATGGCGGCGCAGCTCGCCGTCTTGCCGATGACGAAACTCCAGCCGGCGAGGAAGCCGGGCCATTCGCCGAGCCGCTCGCGGCCGTAGCGGTAGGCGCCGCCCGACTCGGGATACCGTGCGGCGAGCTGGGCGGTCGAACTCGCATTCGCGAACGCCACGAACGCCGCGATCGCGAGGCCGATGATGAGGCCCGCGCCCGCAGCCCTGGCAGCAGGGGCGAAGGCCGCGAAGACGCCGGCGCCGATCATCGCGGCGAGGCCGATCGTGACGGCGTCGCGCAATCCGAGGCGGCGGGCGAGGGCGGGCTGATCCACGCTCGCACTGTAGGGCACGCGGGTGAACGTGCGGGTGCGCGGCACTACGATGTCTCGCATGCCATCGCCCAGCCACCCCGCTGTCGACCGGGTCACCGGCGCCCTCGCCGGGCACGGTCTCACCCCCGAGATCGTCTGGTTCGACGATGCCGTCACGACCGCCCAGCTCGCCGCCGAGGCGCTCGGCGTCGAGGTCGGCCAGATCGCGAACTCCCTCGTCTTCACGATCGATGACGAACCGATCCTGGTGCTCACCTCGGGGTCGCACCGGGTCGACACCGACTGGCTCGGCGAGCAGCTCGGCGGCGTCATCGGCCGCGCCTCGAAGGAGACGGTGAAGCAGGCGACCGGTCAGGTGATCGGGGGTGTCGCACCGCTCGGTCATCCCGCGCCGGTGCGCACGATCGTCGATGTGCAGCTCGCCGAGTTCCCGGTCGTCTGGGCGGCGGCGGGGCACGCGAGAACGGTGTTCCCGACCTCGTTCGACGAGCTCGTGCGCATCACAGGCGGCATGCCGAGCGCGGTCGAGCCGCGATCGGCCGTCGTCTAGCGTCCTGCTGCCGGAGCCGGCGGTCGCTTTGCGCGTTCAGCCGTCGTCGTCCAGCCGTCCTGCCGCGATCGGCGGTCGCCGAGCGGGCTCAGCCGTCGCGCCGGGCGCCTTCGTCGGCCTGCACGGTGAACACCGCCGGCTCGCGGTACCCGCGCTCGGCGAACGCCGCGAGCACTTCTGCCGTCACGATCGGCACGAGGGCGTCGATCATGAGCGCGATCGCCGCACCGCCGAAGCCGCCGCCGGTCATTCGGGCCCCGATCGCCCCGTTGGCCTGCGCGGTCGCCACGGCGAGGTCGAGCTCGGGCACCGAGATCTCGAAGTCGTCGCGCATCGAGACGTGCGAGGCGTCGAGGAACGGGCCGATCGCCCCGGGGCCCTGCTCGCGCAGGGTGCGCACGGTGTCGAGCACGCGCTGGTTCTCGGTGACGACGTGGCGCACCCGGCGGAAGGTCTCGTCGTCGAGCAGCTCGGCCGCGCGGGCGAGATCGTCGGGCCCGATGTCGCGCAGCGACTCCACACCGAGGGCCCGGGCGCCCGCCTCGCACGAGGCCCGGCGGGCGGCGTACCCGCCCGAGGCGTGCGCATGCTCGACGCGGGTGTCGATGACGAGCACCGAGAGGCCGTCGGCCGTGAAGCCGAGGGGGATCACGTCGGCGTCGAGGCTGCGGCAGTCGAGGAAGACGCCGGTGTCGGCCTCGCCGAGGAGTGAAGCGGACTGGTCCATGATGCCGGTCGGCGCGCCGACGGCGCGGTTCTCGGCGAGCCTGCCGACCTTGGCGAGGGTGGGGCGGTCGAGGCCCAGCCCCCAGTGCTCGTCGAGGGCGAGCGCCACGGCGCATTCGATCGCGGCCGACGACGACAATCCGGCGCCGATCGGCACGTCGGAGGCGACGTAGAGATCGACCCCGCGCACGTGTGCGAGGTCGGCGCCGAATTCGCCCAGCGCCCACGCGACGCCGAGCGGGTAGGCGGCCCAGCCGCTCACGGCATCGGGGGTGAGCTCGTCGAGGTGGACGGTGACGGCCTCGGGTGAGAAGGCCGAGGCGACGCGGATGACGCGATCGTCGCGATCGCCGAGGGCGACGGCCGTGCGCCGGTCGATGGCGAACGGGAAGACGTAGCCGTCGTTGTAGTCGGTGTGCTCGCCGATGAGGTTCACTCGCCCGGGCGCCGACCAGACGCCCGCGGGCCGGCGGCCGTACCATTCGGCGAAGCCGTGCGCCGCCAGGGCGGTCGTCGCCGATCCGGCGCCGGCGTTCGGGGTCTCGTTCATGCTTCGGCCTTTCCGATCGCGACGCGCAGCGCCTCCGCCTGGGACTCGGGAGGAACGTCCCCGATCCATGCTCCCATCGCCGCTTCCGACCCCGCGAGATACTTGAGCCGGTCGGCGGCCCGCCGCGGGCTGGTCAGCTGCAGCATGAGCCGAACCTCGTCGCGGCGCTCGTGCACGGGCGCCTGGTGCCAGGCGGCGATGTAGGGCGTCGGGGTGCCGTAGAGCAGGTCGATGCCGCGCAGCAGGCGCAGGTAGAGCGAGGCGAGCTCGTCGCGCTCGGCGAGGGTCGTCTCGGCGAGGTCGGGCACGTGCCGGTGGGGGAGCAGGTGCACCTCGATCGGCCAGCGCGCCGCGAAGGGAACGAACGCCGTCCAGTGCTCGCCCGACAGCACGACGCGGGGGCCGCTGCGCTCGCGCTCCAGCAGATCGGCGAAGAGCGTCGGCCCGTAGGCGTCGATCGAGGCGAGCAGTCGCTCGGTGCGCGGGGTGATGTAGGGATACGAGTAGATCTGGCCGTGCGGATGGCCGAGGGTCACGCCGATCTCCTGGCCGCGGTTCTCGAACGGGAACACCTGCTGCACGCCCGGCAGCGCCGAGAGGGCGGCGGTGCGCTGCGCCCACGCCTCGATGACCGTGCGCGCACGCGAGACGGTCTGGGTGCCGAACGAGCCCTCGTGCTCGGGGCTGAAGCACACGACCTCGCAGCGCCCGATCGACGGGCGCGTTCGTTCGAGCCCGACCCGGCGGAGCTCGGCGAGGGCGTCGGCGTTCGAGGCATCCGGCTCGCCGAGTGCCGGCCCGAACGAGGGCGACCGGTTCTCGAAGACGGCGACGTCGTAATTGCTCGGGATCTCGGAGGGGTTGCTCGGCCGTTGCGGCGCGAGCGGGTCGAGGTCTGAGGGCGGCAGGAAGACGCGGTTCTGGCGTGCGGCGGCGATCGAGATCCACTCGCCGGTGAGCGGGTCCTGCCGCATCTCGGCATTGGCCGGTCGCGGGTCGAGTGCACGGCCGTCGACGGCGCGCTCGGCGGGCAGTGCGGAGTCGACATCGTCGAAGTAGATGAGCTCGCGGCCGTCGGCCAGCTGCGTCGTGGTCACGATGATGCGGGGGTCGACGGGGGCAGCGGATGCCTCGCCGGCGACGTCGTTCGAGTCGGTCACGCGCCACACCCTACGCGTCTTTCGTTTCGCAAACAACTCGGTTTCGTATTGCAAAGTCGCCCCCGCAGGCCGCATGATTCCGGTATGACCACCGATGCCGCCGCGACTGCGGCCGAGCGCGCCGTGTCCGACGCCGCAGAGACCGATGCCGCCGAAGGCGCACCCCTCGCGGCGCCGCGCCGCCGCGAACTCGCGCTCGCCCTCGTCGCCGAACGCGGGTTCGTGCGCGTCGCCGAGCTCTCGACCGCCTTCGGCGTCACGACCGTCACGGCTCGTGCCGACCTCGACGCGCTCGAGCGGCAGGGCGGCATCCGCCGGGTGCACGGCGGCGCCGTTCCGGTCTCCTCGCCGCTCGCCGCCGAGCGCCCCGAACGCGAACCGAGCTTCGAAGAGGCGCTCGAGGCATCCGTCGAACCGAAGCGACTCATCGGGGAGCAGGCGGCTTCGCTCGTGCGCAGCGGGCAGAGCATCATCCTCGACGTCGGCACGACGACGCTGCAGGTCGCCCGCGCGCTGCGCGCCCGTGCCGAGCTCGACGACGTGGTGGTCTTCACCAACGGGCTCTCGATCGCCCTCGAGCTCGAGGCCGAGATCCCGCGCTTCACGGTCATCGTCACCGGAGGCACGCTGCGCCCCAAGCAGCACTCGCTCGTGCACCCGCTCGCGGGCTCGATGCTCGACGAGGTGCACGTCGACCTCGCCTTCATCGGCTGCAACGGCGTCGACCCCGTGCACGGCGTCACGAACGCGAACCTGCCGGAAGCCGCGGTGAAATCGCTCATGATGCGGGCCGCCGCGCGCTCGATCGTCGTCGCCGACGCGACGAAGCTCGGTGAGGTGCACCTCGGCCGGGTCGCCCCGATCGACGCGTTCGATGCGCTCGTCACGGATGCCGCGGCGCCGCAGCAGATCGTCGCCGAGCTCGTCGAGGCGGGGCTCGCGGTGCACTCCGCGCGAGACTCTAGAGTGGATTCATGACCCTTCCCACGGGCGAACAGTTCGTCCTCGAGACTTCGACGTCGAGCGGTGACCTGCACGCGACCATCACCTCCGTCGCCGCAGGCATCCGCACCTTGAGCATCAACGGCATCGACCTCGTGCCGTCGTTCGGCGAAGACCAGACACCGCCCATGGGCGCCGGCATCGTGCTCGTGCCGTGGCCGAATCGCATCCGCGACGGCCGGTGGAGCCACGACGGGGTCGAGTACCAACTCGCGATCACCGAGCCGGCCAGGGCCAACGCGATCCACGGGCTGCTGCGCTACACCGAGTATCGGCCGATCGCCCGCGAGCGCGATTCGGTGACCCTCTCCGCGACGGTCTACCCGCAGCTCGGCTACCCGTTCCTGCTCGGCACCGCCGTGCATTACGAGCTCGTCGCCGACGGGCTGCGGGTCACCCACTTCGTCGAGAACCTCGGCGCCGATCCCGCGCCCGTCGCGATCGGCACCCACCCGTACCTGAAGATCGGCGGCGTTCCGACGGCTGACCTCACGCTGCGCCTCGACGCCGCGAGCCACATCGAGGTCGACGACCGCCTGCTGCCCACCGGCGAGGTGCCGGTCGACGGCACCGAGTGGGACTTCCGCGAGGGCCGGCGGGTGGGCGAGCTCTCACTCGACGACGCGTTCGGCGAGCTCGCGAGCGAAGACGGGCAGGTGCTGCACACGCTCACCGCGCCCGACGGCCGCAGCGTGTCGATCTGGGCCGACGACGAGTTCGAGTACGTGCAGGTGTACACCTCGCGCGCGTTCCCGGGTGAAGACGGCGACGCCGCCATCGCCGTTGAGCCGATGACCGCACCGGCCGAGGCCTTCAACTCCGGCCGGGGCCTGCGCTGGCTCGATCCGGGCGAAGAGTGGCAGGTCTCGTGGGGCATCCGCTTCGAGGGGTTCACGGCCGAGTAGTCGAGGCTGTCAGCCGTCAGCCGTCAGCCGTCAGCCGTCAGCCGTCAGCCGTCACCCGACGACGCACGAGCCCGAGTCGACGGGGGCCTCGAGGCTCGGCGCTTCGCTCGCGAGCGGGGCGAGGGTCGACGTCGGAATCGCGAATCCGACGTTGTCGACCGATTCCGACTTCGCGAAGACGACCCCGCCGACCGCGCCGTCGCCCGTGAGCACGGGGCCGCCCGAGTTGCCGTGGTCGACGTCGGCGGCGAGCGTCATCACGTCGCGCGTCGAGGCCCGGCCCGCCGCCTCGATCGTGAGGGGGCCGCTCGACATGACGTTCGCCGGGCGCAGTTCGAACGGTCCGCCGAAGGGGTAGCCCGCCACGGCGACCTCCTGGCCGGGCGTGGCCATCGCGAGCGGCAGCGGAGGGGTCGCGAGCCCGGCGACGGCGATGAGCGCGAGGTCGTTCGCCTCGTCGTACGCCACGACCCGCCCGGGCAGGGCCGGTTGGCCCGGCGCCTCGACGATCGGCTCGGTGACACCGGCGACGACGTGGGCGTTCGTGACGATGCGGTCGGCGGCGACCACGAAACCGCTGCCCGAGAGCGTCGAACCGCACTGGAAGGCGCTTCCGGTGATGCGCACGACGGATGCCGCCGCGCGGGCGAGTTCGGGGTCGTCGACGGCGAACGTCGGCAGCGCCGGGCTCTCGGTCGGACCGTCGAGCACGTCGGCGAGCCACGGGATGCCCTCGCCGAGCGCGGCGGTGCGGATCTCGGCCAACAGGCTGCGGGTCGGTGCAGGGGTGATCGCGTCGAGGGCCTGCAGCACCCGGGATCCGGCGACGGCGGGGGAGAGCACCGGAACGCCCATCGCCGAGATGCCGGAGGAGACGAGGGCGACGACGAACGCGGTGACGAGCAGGTTGCCGATGGCGCCGAGGACCCGGTCGAAGGCGCCGAGCTTCACTGCGCGCGCGCCGCGCCACAGGGCGCGGCCGATGACCGCTCCGAGCCAGGTGCCGAGGCAGAGCAGCACGATGGCGGCGGTGATCGCGGCCGGTGCCCGCCACTCGGGCGAGGGCACGAGGCCCGCGACCCACGGCATGACGAAGTAGGCGGCGACACCCGCGGCCACGAGCCCGATGAGGCCGGCGGCGGTTCGCAGGAGGCCGGCCCGCCAGCCGTTCACGACCGCGCCGATGAAGACGAGCACGAGGGCGACGTCGAGCAGGATGCTCCAGACCACGGGGGCTCCCTTCGAGGCCGGGGATCTCAAGCCTGCGGCATCCGTCTTCGAGAGTGCTGAAGGCGCGCGCGGACGCCGGGCGCGGGGACGGCCCCGTCGTCGGTCCGACGGGGCCGTTCGCCGCGGGCGGTGCTACATCGCGGGCATCAGCACGGTGTCGATGAGGTAGACCGTCGCGTTCGCGGTGCGCACGCCGCCGCAGACGACCGCGGCGTCGTTGACCATGAGGGCGTCGCCCGAGCCGGTCACCTCGACGGTGCCGCCCTCGACCGTGGTCTGCGTGCCGACGACCTCATCGGGCGAGAGCTGGCCGGGCACCACGTGGTAGGTGAGGATCTTCGTCAGCGTCGCCGAATCGGTCTTCAGCGACTCGATGGTCGCGGCATCGATCTTGGCGAACGCCTCGTCGACCGGCGCGAAGACGGTGAACTCGTCGCCGTTCAGCGTGTCGACGAGGTCGACGTCGGGGTTCAACTGACCGGAGACCGCGGCGACGAGGGTCGTCAACAGCGGGTTGTTCGAGGCGGCGACGGCCACCGGATCGGTGGACATGCCGACGACGGACCCGGGTCCGTCGGGCACTGCCTCGGCATAGGCGGCGCAGCCCGGGCCGACGAGGTCGGCGGCGGGATCGGCCTCCGTCGCCTGCTCCGTCGGCTGGCTCTGCTCGGACATCGCGGGTTCGTCGCTC
This sequence comes from Agromyces badenianii, assembly GCF_003070885.1. NCBI lineage: Bacteria > Bacillati > Actinomycetota > Actinomycetes > Micrococcales > Microbacteriaceae > Agromyces > Agromyces badenianii. Next base: position 2,303,405 of record NZ_CP028913.1, on the reverse strand, counting down.
TCGGCGGCGGCGCCGCCCATGCTGCAACCGGCGAGGCCGAGCACGGCGACGGCCGTGATCGAGAACGCCGCGAGGGCGGTGCGGGTGCTGCGGGACGTGGAACGCATCGGTCGACTCCTTCGTTGAACACGACCACGGGAGCGGGTCGTTGCGAGGGGTTCGGTGCCCGTCTCCGATCGGATTGGTCGATGCCGTCGGATCGGTCGACGTCGAACGGGGCGGCCGACCAATCGGATCCGGCCTCCGCTGCGAACCACCGGCGACCCGAGAAAGCAGGACCCTGTGATCACGCTCGCCCTCATCGGTCTCCTCGGAGGTCTCATCACCGGCATCTCGCCGTGCATCCTGCCCGTGCTGCCGGTGATCTTCCTCTCCGGCGGTGCGCAGAGCGCGAGAGGCGCAGTGGATGCCCCGCAGGCCGGACGCTTCCGCCCCTACCTCGTCATCGCGGGGCTGGTGCTGAGCTTCAGCGTCTTCACCCTCGTCGGATCGCTCCTGCTCGCCCTGCTCGGACTTCCGCAGGACGTGCTGCGCTGGGCCGGGATCGTCGTTCTCGTGCTCATCGGCGTCGGCCTCATCGTGCCGCGCTTCGAGGAGCTGCTCGAGAAGCCGTTCTCCTGGATCCCGCGGAAGAACGTCGGCACCGAGCAGGGCGGGTTCCCGCTGGGCCTCGCCCTGGGCGCCGTCTACGTGCCGTGCGCCGGGCCGGTGCTCGCGGCGATCACGGTGGCCGGGTCGACGGGCCGCATCGGGCTCGAGACGGTCGTGCTCACCGTCGCGTTCGCGGTCGGCGCCGCCCTGCCGTTGCTCGTCTTCGCCCTCGCCGGACGGCGGGTCGCCGAGCGGGTGAAGTCGTTCCGCACGCACCAGCGGGCCATCCGCATCACCGGCGGCGTCGTCATGATCGGGCTCGCCGTGGGGCTCGTCTTCAACCTGCCGCAGCTGCTGCAACGACTCGTTCCCGACTACACGAGCGCGTTCCAGCAGGAGCTCGCCGACTCGGAGGAGGTGGCCCGGGCGCTCGATCTCGGCGGCCTCGTCAACGAGGAGAACGCGGAGCTCGACCAGTGCACGAACGGGGCCGCCGAGCTCGAGTCGTGCGGCAGTGCGCCGTCGATCAGGGGAATCCAGCAGTGGTTCAACACCGACGGCGGGGCGGCCGTCGACCTCGCGACCCTCCGCGGCCGGGTCGTGCTCATCGACTTCTGGGCGTACTCGTGCATCAACTGCCAGCGCTCCATCCCGCACGTCGTCGCCTGGGACGAGGCCTACCGCGACGCCGGACTCGCCGTGGTGGGCATCCACTCGCCCGAGTACGCCTTCGAGAAGGAGCCGCGCAACGTCGAGGCCGGCATCGCCGCGTTCGGCATCGACTACCCCGTCGGCGTCGACAACTCGCTCTCGACGTGGACGAACTACCGCAACCGCTACTGGCCGGCGCACTACCTGATCGACGCCGAGGGCGTCGTGCGGCACATCTCGTTCGGCGAGGGCAACGACCTCGCCACCGAGGGACTCATCCGCGAGCTCCTGGGCGACGCCGATCCCGGCGTGACGCTGCCGCCCGCCACCGAGCTGGCCGATGACACCCCCGAGGCGGGTTCCACCACGCCGGAGACCTTCCTCGGCACGACGAAGCAGGTGAACTTCGGCGGCGACGAGGACTACCGCCGGGCCACGACCGGGTTCGCGTTCCCGTCGAGGCTCGGCGACGACGCGTTCGCGCTCGACGGAGACTGGACGCTCGACACCCAGTCGATCGCTCCGGCGGCGGGCGACGCCCGAGTGCGGCTCGACTACACCGGGAGCGAGGTGCGCATGGTGCTCGGCGGCGAGGGGACGATCGTCGTCGACGACGGCAGCGAGCGCCGCAGGATCGAGATCAGCGGCGTGCCGAGGTCGTACGAACTCGTGAAGACGGATGCCTCGGCATCCGGTGTCATCACCGTCACCGTGGCCTCCGGTGTCGACGCCTACTCCTTCACCTTCGGATGAGCCATGCCTGCGCACCGCACCACGACGTCATCGCCCAGGCGACGACCGGCAGCCAATCTGGCATGCTGGGTCGCATGGCCGACCGCGACAGGGCTCTCACTGCCCCGGAGTCCGGCCCGACCGCGGAGGAGCTCCTCACGCAGGTCGGCAGGGGCGACCGGGAGGCCTTCGGCGAGCTCTACGAGGCGACCGCGGCACGGGTCTTCGGACTCGTGCGCAGGCTCGTGGTCGATCCGGCGCAGGCCGAGGAGGTGACGCAAGACGTGTACCTCGAGATATGGCAGTCCGCACCGCGTTTCGACGCCGCGCGCGGCAACGCACTCGCGTGGATGTTCACGCTCGCCCATCGCCGCTCCGTCGACCGCATCCGGGCGTCGCAGGCCTCGCGCGACCGAGACCTCCGCGTCGGGGTGCGCGACCTCGAGGTGCCCGTCGACACCGTCGCAGAGGCCGTCGAGATCCGGGTCGAGCACGAGCGCGTGGTCGACGCGCTCGTCGGTCTCAGTGAACTGCAACGCGAGTGTGTTTCGCTGGCCTATTACGGCGGGCTCACGCAGAGCGAGATCGCCGACCGGCTCGAGGTGCCGCTCGGCACAGTCAAGACCCGATTGCGAGACGGGATGATCAGATTGCGAACCGCACTGGGGGTGACGACATGAGCGAGACGAACGACCCGCGCGACGAGCGCGACGAGCGCCGCGCCGACGAGCCGGCCCCCGACTCCTTCGAGGCGCTTCGCGGTGCCCTCGCCGCGCACGCCCTCGACGCGCTCGACGCCGAGGAACGGGCCGCTGTCGAGCGAGCGCTCGCTGCAGACCCCGCGCTTCGCGACGAGGCCGACGGCTTCGCCGAGACCTCGGCGCTGCTGGCAGCGGCAGTCGCCCCCGTGGAGCCCCCGCCCGCCCTGAAGTCCCGGCTCCTGGCGCAGCTCGACGCGCTGCCGCAGCAGCGTCCCGAGGCCGCGGCGACCACGGCCGCGCCACCCGCTCCGCCGGCTGCGGCGGCGCCCGAGCCCGAGGCCGCCGCCCCGCGGCACGCCCGAGAACCCGGGCGTGCCGAGCGGGTCGCACAGCACCGATGGTTCCAGCGTCCGGGAGCGATCATCGCGGCAGCGGCGGCATCCGTCGCGCTCATCGCCGGGGCGATCATCGGCGTCGGCTGGGCCGGACCCAACGGCTGGGGTGCGCAGCGCGAGATGGCGGCGATCGCCGAGGCTTCCGACGTGCAGTCATCGACGCACGAGGTCGACGGGGGCGGCGCCGTCACCCTCTACTGGTCGGCCGAGCAGGGCCGCTCGGGCGTCATCGTCGAGGGCCTGCCCGATGTGGGCGCCGAGTCGACCTACGAGCTCTGGTACATCGACGACGACGGCCCGCAATCGGCCGGAACCTTCGACGTGCAGGGGGAGGAGACCTGGCGAGTGCTCGACGGTGCCTTCGCGCCGGGTGTCGAGGTCGGCGTCACGGTCGAGCCGGCCGGCGGTTCTCCGCAACCCACGAGCGATCCGATCGTCGTCATCCCCACGTAGTCGACCTGCGACAACGGATGCCGCCCCGCCCGCGCACCTCGGTTAGGGTCTGAGTGCCCGCGGCCGACCGGCCGGGCCCAGCACACGAAGAGGAGTGACGGATGCGCGTCGGCATGTTCCTGAATTACGCGGGCGGATTCCGGGAGGTCGCCGACGAGGTCGTCGAACTCGAGCGCGCCGGGGTCGACCTGATCTCCGTGCCCGAGGCGTACTCCTTCGACGCGGTGAGCCAGCTCGGCTTCCTCGCCGCCCGCACGTCGACCGTCACGCTCGCGTCCGGCATCCTGCAGCTCTACACGCGCACGCCGACGCTCACGGCGATGACCGCCGCCGGGCTCGACTTCGTCTCCGATGGCCGGTTCGAGCTCGGCATCGGGGCATCCGGGCCGCAGGTCATCGAGGGGTTCCACGGCGTGCCCTACGACGCGCCGCTCGGTCGCACCCGTGAACTCGTCGAGATCTGCCGCATGGTCTGGCGCCGCGAGCCGGTCGTGCACGACGGGCGCCGCTACCGCATCCCCCTCCCCGAGGGAGAGGGCACGGGCCTCGGCAAGCCGCTGAAGCTCATCAACCACCCGGTGCGCGAGCGCATCCCGATCACGATCGCCTCGCTCGGCCTCAAGTCGGTCGAGCAGACCGCCGAGATCGCCGACGGCTGGCTGCCGATGTTCTTCCACCCCGAGCGGGCTGCTGCGGTCTGGGGCGGCGCACTCGCCGCCGGCGCCGCCAAGCGCGCGCCCGAGCTCGCGCCGCTCGACATCTTCGCGAGCCCGGCACTGGCGATCACCGACGAGCCCGAGCTCGTGCTACCGCTCGTCAAGCCGCAGCTCGCGCTCTACGTCGGCGGCATGGGCGCCCGGGGCAAGAACTTCTACAACGAGCTCATCTCGAGCTACGGCTTCGAGGCCGAGGCGGCGCTCATCCAAGACCTCTACCTCGAGGGACGCAAGGAGGAGGCGATCGCCGCGGTGCCCGACGAGCTCGTTCGGGCCGTCTCGCTCATCGGCCCGGCATCGTATGTCGCCGAGCGGGTCGCCGCGTTCGCGGAGTCCGGCGTCACGACGCTGTCGGTCACGCCGCTCGCACGCAGCTCCGCCGAGCGGGTGGCGTTGATGTCGGGCTTCCGCTCGCTCGTGGGCTGACGGCGACGCTCGCGATCGCGGCCCCGGCAGGGCGGCGGTCGCCGTGCGCGTTCCGAGAGAAGTCCGGCCAGGCTCTGGCGCGCAGGAGCGGAGCGGGTCTACCGTGAGAGCGTGCGCACGAGGATGTGGGCACGAGGGACACCTGGGGAGGAGCCGCCATGGCGGGAACGTTCGAGTTCTACGAGGATGCGAGCGCACGAATCAGGTTCCGGCAGAAGGCCGGCATCGGTCAGCTGAACGCCGCATCCGAGGACGACACGACGAGGGCTGCCGCGAAGAACGGCATCGGGTCGGTGCAGATGCACGCGTTCGACTCCGCGCTCGTCGACGTCGTCGAGTAGCTCGGACTCCCGCCGAGGCGGTGCCCGGTGAGCGGAGCATCGCCGGGCGGAATCGAAGCGGTGAGACGGTGGGCCCCGTCGGGCTCGAACCGACGACCCGCGGATTAAAAGTCCGCTGCTCTGCCAACTGAGCTAGAGGCCCGCCGAACCAGAATAGCCTGCTCGCGTCGCTGCATTGTGCGAAGGCGAGTAAGGTGTGCCGCGATGGCTTCAGACTTCACTCGTCCCACCAAGTTCCCGCCCGGCATGTTCGAGGCCTTCCAGGGCGCCGAAGACCCGGCGCACCTCAGCAGGGTCGCCCATGACACCGCAGCCGCGCTGCTCTCACGCGTGCGCGCCGACCCCGACCCCGAGGTGGTCGCCCGCCTCGTCTCGTACACCGACGAGCACGGCATCGATGCGATCGCCGAACTCTGGTCGCGAGCCTCGGCCAAGAGCCTTCCCGGGGCCCTCTGGCGGGTCTACCTGCTGCGCACCCTCATCCGGCAGGATCCACGCAGCATGAGCCTCGCCTTCCAGCGCGGCAGCGAGGTCTCGCGCACGATCGACCAGGTCGTCGCCGGCGCGGCCATTCCCGCCGGACCCGATGAGGTCCGCGAACTCGCCGACCGCATCCTGCACGGCCTGTTCACCGGCGACTTCGCGGTCGCCCTCGAACGGGCGGCCGCATTCGCCCGGGTCAGCGCCGCGGGCATGGCGAGCCTCGCCGACGACGCCGACGCGACCGATTCCGCGCACCCCGATCGCTCGGCCGCGCTCACCACCCGCGCGTTTCGGCTCACGGAGCTCGCAGACGAACTCGCCTCGTGCGCGCGGCTCTGGCGCCGCGACGCGCTCGACTAGGCAGCGCAGTCGACGGGTCGGCACCCGGCGCGGCCGAGCCCGCTGGCCTCGCGGGAATGAATGGCGGCCCGACCTCGTTTATGATTGACGTGGCCGGCCGCAGTAACCCCGGGCTCCAATATTCGCCGCTCCGAGCGGCCTCGCGCCGAGAGGCGTTCTGCGGTCGGCCATTCTCCTGCCCGGATGTCACGGGGCGCCGTTTCCGCGCCGCATCCGCGCCGCATCCGCGTAGCATCGGAGCATGCCAGAGACGGTCACCCTCCTCATCGAACCAGTGCCCGCCGACGCGCGCGACGTCGATCTCGCGTCGACGCTCCGCGAGGTCGACGCGGCGGCGCCGGCCTTGCGGGTCGGAGAGCTGTCGACGCAGCGCGGCGACGGCGTCTTCGAGACGCTCGCCGTCATCGACGGCCATGCGCAGGAGACCGGCCCGCACCTCGACCGGCTGCGCAACTCGGCGGTCATCTGCGAACTGCCCGAGCCCAATCTCGCGCAGTGGCGCGCCGCGATCGATCGAGCCGTGGCGAGCCTGCCCGACCGCGGCCAATGGGCGCTGAAGCTCGTGCTGAGCCGCGGGGTCGAACACGGACCAGCGCCGACCGCGTGGCTGCACGCGTCCCGCGCGGCGGACTTCAGCGCCGTGCGCGAGCGCGGCGTGGCCGTCGTGACGCTCGACCGCGGATACGCGCACGACGCGGCCGAGCACGCGCCCTGGCTCCTGCTCGGGGCGAAGACGCTCAGCTACGCGACCAACATGGCCGCGCTTCGCGAGGCGCGCCGTCGCGGCGCCGACGACACGATCTTCGTCTCCTCAGACGGGTACGTCATGGAGGGGCCGACGTCGAGCGTGATCCTGCGTCACGGCGACGTCTTCTCGACGCCAGCGCCGTCGGGCGCGATCCTGCACGGCACGACGCAGCAGAGTCTCTTCGAGCACCTTGCCGCGACCGGGCGGGCGACGGAATATCGCGACATCCCGATCGCCGAACTCGGCACGGCCGACGCGCTCTGGCTCGTGTCGAGTGTGCGCCTCGCCGTCGGAGTGACCCGTCTCGACGGGGCATCCGTCTCCTACGACGCGGCGGAGACGCGCGAGTTCAACGACTACCTGCTCTCGCCGCGCGACTGACGCGGCGCGGTTTCAACCGAAGCGGCCCGAGACGTAGTCTTCAGTCGCCTTCACCGACGGGTTCGAGAAGATCGTGGTGGTGTCGGCGTACTCGATGAGCTTGCCGGGCTTGCCCGTGCCGGCGATGTTGAAGAACGCCGTCCTGTCACTGACCCGAGAGGCCTGCTGCATGTTGTGGGTCACGATCACGATCGTGTACTGGAGCTTCAGTTCCTCGATGAGGTCCTCGATGGCGAGAGTCGAGATCGGGTCGAGGGCCGAGCACGGCTCGTCCATGAGGATGATCTCGGGCGAGACCGCGATCGCCCGTGCGATGCAGAGTCGCTGCTGCTGACCGCCCGACAGGCCGGAGCCGGGGCGGTCGAGGCGGTCCTTGACCTCGTTCCAGAGGTTCGCGCCGCGCAGCGACCGCTCGACGAGTTCGTCGGCGTCGGACTTCGAGATGCGCTTGTTGTTGAGCTTCACGCCCGCGAGCACGTTCTCTTTGATCGACATCGTCGGGAACGGGTTCGGCCGCTGGAAGACCATGCCCACCTGGCGGCGCACGAGCACCGGGTCGACGTCGGGGTCGTAGAGGTTGTTGCCGTCGATGAGCACTTCGCCCTCGACGCGAGCACCGGGGATGACCTCGTGCATGCGGTTCAGGGTGCGGAGGAAGGTCGACTTGCCGCAACCCGACGGGCCGATGAACGCGGTGACGCTGCGGGGCTCGATCTCGAGCGTCACGCCTTCGACGGCGAGGAACTTCGAGTAGTAGACGTTGAGGTCGCGGACCTCGATGCGCTTGGACACTGGTTTCCTTTGCTTGCCGGGGGTCAGCGGCCGAACTTCGGCGCGAAGAATCGGGCGACGAGCCTCGCGACGAGGTTCAGCGCCATGACGATGAGGATCAGGGTGAGCGCGGCCGCCCAGGCCCGGTCGATGTAGGCCTCGGCCGGGTTGCCCTGGTTCGCGTACTGGGTGTACACGTACACGGGCAGCGACTGCATGCGGTCTGAGAAGATGTTGTAGTTCACGCTCGCGGTGAAGCCCGCGGCGATGAGCAGTGGCGCCGTCTCGCCGATGACGCGCGCGATCGAGAGCATGATGCCCGTCGTGATGCCCGCGATCGAGGTGGGCAGCACGACCTTGACGATCGTCAGCCACTTCGGCACGCCGAGGGCGAAGGCTGCTTCGCGGAGCTCGTTCGGCACGAGGCGGAGCATCTCCTCGCTCGAGCGCACGACGACGGGGATCATCAGCAGTGAGAGGGCGACGGCGCCGGCGATGCCGGTGCGCGTGCCGGGCCCGAGGAAGATCGCGAAGACCGAGTAGGCGAAGAGACCGGCGACGATCGACGGGATGCCGGTCATGACGTCGACGAGGAAGGTGACGCCCCGGGCGAGGCGACCGCGCCCGTACTCGACGAGGTAGATCGAGGTCATCAGGCCGATCGGGATGGAGATGACCGCTGCGGCGCCCGTCATCAGCAGGGTGCCGATGATCGCGTGCAGGGCTCCGCCGCCCTCGCCGGTGACGTTTCGCATCGACATCGAGAAGAAGTCGGCGTCGAAGCGGGCCGCCCCGAGGCTCACGACCGTGATCGCGAGCGAGACGAGCGGGATCATCGCGAGCAGGAAGGCGCCCGTGACCAGTGCGGTCACCAGCCGGTCCATCGCCCGTCGACGTCCTTCGACGAGCGTCGAGAACAGCCAGATCGAGGGGATGTAGAGCAGGGCCCCGATGAACAGCGCACCGCCCCAGTTGTAGCCGCCACCCGAGCCGGCGGCGATGACGCCGAAGACGACGGCTGCGGCGGCGACCGCGGTGAGCAGAATCGTCCACGGAGCCGACTTCGGAAGTCGCCCGGCGGTGAGCGAGTTGGCGATGGGTGCGCCGGTCTCGGGGGCCTGGGTGGTCTGGACGGTCATCAGTTGGCTCCCGAGAATTCCTTGCGGCGACTGACGATCCAGCGCGCGAAGGCGTTGACCGCGAAGGTCACGATGAAGAGGATGAGGCCGGTGGCGATGAGGACGTTGACGTTCAGTCCGTACGCCTCGGGAAAGCTGAGCGCGATGTTCGCGGCGATCGTGTTGGGGTTGACCGAGGTGAGCAGCTGGAAGGTGATCACGGGCGACGCCGAGAGCACCATCGCGACGGCCATCGTCTCACCGAGCGCCCGCCCGAGGCCGAGCACCGATGCCGAGATGACGCCGGGGCGGCCGAAGGGCAGCACCGCGGTGCGGATCATCTCCCAGCGGGTGGCGCCGAGCGCGAGCGCTGCTTCTTCATGCAGCACTGGCGTCTGCAGGAACACTTCGCGGCAGATGGCGGTCATGATCGGCAGCACCATGACGGCGAGCACGAGGGCGGCCGTGAGGATGGTGCGCCCGGTCGCCGACGGAGTGCCGCTGAAGAGCGGGATCCAGCCGAGGTTCTCGTTCAGCCAGGCGTAGGCGGTGACGAGCGCCGGGGCGAAGACGCCGATGCCCCAGAGGCCGAACACGACCGACGGAACGGCGGCGAGCAGGTCGACGACGTAGCCGAGCACCGAGGCGAGGCGGCGCGGCGCGTAGTGCGAGATGAAGAGCGCGATGCCGATGGCGATCGGCAGGGCCACGAGCAGCGCGAGCGCCGCGGCCCAGACGGTGCCGAAGACGAGCGGACCGACGTAGTCCCAGAAACTCGTCGTGAGGATCGAAGCATCCTCTTTGGAGGCCACCATGGCCGGCAGGCTCTGCACGATCAGGAAGATGGCCACCGCGGCCAGGGTGACGAGGATCATCGACCCCGCGAACACCGCGGAGCGGGAGAAGACGAGGTCGCCGACGCGAAGCTTCGCCTTGATCGGGCCGGGTACGGACGTCATCTGGTGCGATCCTCAGAGTTGTTGAGTCGGGTTCTTGAGACGCGAACGTGCCCGACCCCGCCGCGAACGATCGAGGTCGGGCACGATGTCACTACTTGATCGAGTCGATCGCGGCGGTGACCTTCTCGCGGAGCGTGTCCGAGATCGGCGCCGAACCGGCGTCGGTCGCGGAGACCTCCTGGCCCTCGGGGCTCGCGATGTACGAGAGGTAGCCCTTGACGAGTTCGACGTTCGCCGGGTCTTCGTACTGGCCGCACGCGATGAGGTAGCTCACGAGCACGATCGGGTAGACGCCGGCCTCTTCCGAGGTGCGGTCGATGTCGATGGCGAGGTCGCCCTCGGCGCGGCCCTCGGCGAACGGCGAAACGTCGACGATGGCGGCAGCGGCCTCGGGGGAGTACGGCACGAACTCGTCGCCGACCTTGATCGAGACGGTACCGAGGTCACCGGCGCGCGAGGCGTCGGCGTAACCGATGGTGCCGTTGCCGTTGGTCACGGCGTCGACGAGGCCCGAGGTGCCCTGAGCGGCTTCGCCGCCTTCGAACGGCCAGACTCCGTCAGCTTCCCAGGTCCAGACGTCGGATGCAGCGGCGCCGAGGTACTCGGTGAAGTTCTCGGTCGTGCCCGAGTCGTCGGAGCGGTGCACGGGCGTGATGGCGAGGTCGGGGAGCTTCGCGTCGGGGTTCGTCGCGGCGATCGCCGGGTCGTTCCAGTTCGAGATCGTGCCGGCGAAGATGCCCGCGACGGTCGCAGCGTCGAGGTCGAGCGAGTCGACGCCCTCGAGGTTGAAGATCACGGCGATCGGCGAGATGTAGAGCGGCAGCTCGACGAGGGTCGAGTCTGCGGCGCACTTCTTGAAGCCGCCGGCGGCGATCTCCTCGTCCTTGAACGCACGGTCGGAGCCGGCGAAGTCGCTGGCGCCCTCGAGGAAGGTCTCACGACCTGCGCCCGAACCGGAGGGGTCGTAGTCGATGGTGACCTCGGGGTTCGCGATCTGGAAACCGGCGATCCACGTCTGCTGGGCCGCGTCCTGCGAGGAGGCGCCGGCGCCGACGAGGTTGCCCGAGAGCTTGGAGGCCGACTCCGACGGTGCTGCGCCGCCTTCGTTCGAGGCACAGGAGCTGAGCGCGATCGCGGCCGTGACGGCGACAACGGCGGGCACGCCGAAACGCTTGAGATTCACGTGGATTCCCTTCCGGGGTTGGATTGCAGGTGTGGGTCGGTGCCGACCCGTCTGCGAGGCTAATGAGCGCGCCTTACGAGCTTCCGCCACGACGGTAAACAGCAGGTGAACGACCGCTGTCGCGCTCACCCCGCCCGCACGTGGAACGGGTGCCCGCCAGCCGTGACTCAGGCGCGCGGTGCATGCGTCTCGATCGCGATGATGCCCGACCCCGGGCTCTCGGAGGAGAGGTGCACGACGCTGAACGCGCCCGCCTCGAGCCCCGCGGCATCCGTCACGTAGGACCCCAGCGGGGTGCCGGTGGCGAGGGCGATCTCGCGCATGATCTCGGGCAGTACGGGGCCGTGACTGCAGATGACGGCGCTCTTGCCGGCCCGCACCCGTTTTCCGACCACTCGACGCACCTCGTCGTCGCCGGACTCCCACGCGTCTTGGCTGATGCCGGAGTCGCGCTTGATCTCGATGCCGGTGGCCGCGGCGAGCGGCGTGACCGTCGTCACGCAGCGCACGGCGGGACTCGTCACGATGCGCTTCGGAGCCCACGCGCCGAGCGTGTCGACCAGACCCGCCGACTGCTCGACACCGCGCTCGGTGAGCGGCCGCGCGGCATCCTCACCGTTCCAGCTCGAGCGGCTGACCGCCTTGCCGTGCCGCACGACGGCGAGCGCGAACGTCGACGTGATGCCCTGGTCGAGCAGCTTCGCGAACGCGTCGAGCAGCTCGACGTCGGGTCCGTAGCTGAGGTAGCCGCGTGCTCGCTTGACCGTGACCCACTCGATCGCGGCGACCTCGCCGTTGGGCTTGAACGTCGACCGCTGCAGGGCCCGTTCGCTCACCTCGGCGGCCCAGTAGTGCACGATCTTCTCGCGCCCGCTCGGCAGCGGATACCTCGAGACTCCGAGCGGCACGCCGAGCGCGACCTGGAGACCGGTCTCTTCGGCGATCTCGCGCACGGCCGTCTGCGGCAGCGACTCGCCCGGATCGACCTTTCCCTTGGGAATGGTGACATCGCCGTGGACCGTGCGGTGGATCACCAGCACGTGCACTTTGCCGTCGATGATGCGCCAGCAGATGGCACCCGCGGCATAGACCGCCGTCGACACCGCCGTCTTCACCGCCGCTTTCCAGAGCGGGTACGCTGGCCGATCTGCTGCATGAGTCTATTCTGCAGGTCGTCGAGCGGATGTCCCGCGGCGTCGACCGACTGCCGCGACCACTCGCCCGAACCGTCGAGCCACCACGCACTCGTGGTCTCGGCCAGTGCGAGGTCGAAGAGCCTGTCGATCTCAGCGAGGTGCGCCGGGTCGGCGAGACGCACGAGTGCCTCGACCCGACGGTCGAGATTGCGGTGCATCATGTCGGCCGAGCCGATGTAGACCTGCGGGTCGCCGTCGTTCAGGAACGAGAAGACGCGCGAGTGCTCGAGGTAGCGACCGAGGATCGAGCGCACCCGGATGTTCTCGCTGAGGCCGGGAATGCCGGGCCGGAGACTGCAGATGCCGCGTACCCACACGTCGACGGGCACACCCGCGTTCGAGGCGCGGTAGAGCGCGTCGATGATGGCCTCGTCGACGATGGAGTTGACCTTGATGCGGATGCCGGACGGCCGCCCGGCAACCGCGTTGTCGATCTCGCCCGCGATGAGCTTGAGCAGCCCCTTGCGCAGGTGCAGCGGCGCGACGAGGAGCCGCTTGAACTTCTTCTCGATGGCGTAGCCCGAGAGCTCGTTGAAGAGCCGGGTGAGGTCTTTGCCGACCTGGTCGTCGGCGGTGAGCAGTCCGAGGTCTTCGTAGATGCGGCTCGTCTTGGGGTTGTAGTTGCCCGTGCCGATGTGGCTGTAGTGGCGCAGGCCGCCCTTCTCCTGGCGGATCACGAGGGCGAGCTTGCAGTGCGTCTTCAAGCCGACGAGGCCGTAGACGACGTGCACGCCGGCCTTCTCGAGCTTGCGCGCCCACGAGATGTTCGCCTGCTCGTCGAACCTGGCCTTGATCTCGACGAGGGCGAGCACCTGCTTGCCCGACTCGGCCGCGTCGATGAGCGCCTCGACGATGGGACTGTCGCCCGAGGTGCGGTAGAGCGTCTGCTTGATGGCGAGCACGTCGGGGTCGGCAGCGGCCTGCTCGAGGAAGGCCTGCACACTCGTGGCGAACGATTCGTACGGGTGGTGCAGCAGCACGTCTTGACGCGAGATCGCCTTGAAGACGTCGGCCCGCAGATTGGATTCGCTCGGCTGCAGCTGCAGCGCGGTGGTCGGCACGTGCGTGGGGTAGTGCAACTCGGGCCGGTCGAGACGGGAGAGGTCGAAGAGTCCGCCGAGGTCGAGCGGCGCAGGGAGGCGGAAGACCTCCTGCTCGGTCACGTCGAGTTCGCGCACGAGGAGCCCGAGCGTCACCTCGTCCATGTCGTCGGTGATCTCGAGGCGGATGGGCGGGCCGAACCGGCGCCGCAGCAGCTCCTTCTCGAGCGCCTTGATCAGGTTCTCGGTCTCGTCTTCCTCGATCTCGACGTCTTCGTTGCGCGTGACGCGGAAGACGTGGTGCTCGACGATCTCCATGCCGGGGAAGAGATCGCCGAGGTGGTTGGCGATGAGGTCTTCGAGGGTGATGTAGCGGGCGTCTTCGATCGACTCGGCGGGCTCGACGCGCACGAACCGCGGCAGCATCTGCGGCACCTTGACGCGGGCGAACTCCTGCCGGCCGGTGCGGCTGTTGCGAACGCGCACCGAGAGGTTGAGCGAGAGCCCCGAGATGTAGGGGAAGGGATGCGCCGGGTCGACCGCGAGCGGCATGAGCACGGGGAAGATCTGCTTCGAGAAGTAGTCGCGCAGGTGCGCGTGCTCGTCGTCGCCGAGTTCGGCCCACGTGATGATGCGGATGCCGGACTCCGCGAGCGCGGGCTTCACGAGCTCTTGGTAGGCGGCCGCGTGGCGCTCCTGCAGTTCGTGCGCCTTCGCCGACACGTCGCTCAGCACGTCGAGCGGCGAGCGGCCGACGTTGGTGGGCACGGCGAGCCCGGTGACGATGCGGCGCTTGAGGCCGGCGACGCGCACCATGAAGAATTCGTCGAGGTTCGAGGCGAAGATCGCGAGGAAGTTGGCCCGCTCGAGCACCGGCACTCTCGGATCCTCGGCCAGCTCGAGCACGCGCTGATTGAACGCGAGCCAGCTGAGCTCGCGGTCGAGGTAGCGCTCGGATGCGAGTTCGGGTGCACCCTCGAGGTCGAAGGGCTCGAAGTCGTCGTCGAAGTCGCTCGCCGTGCGGTCGTCGAGGATGCTGTCGGCGGTCATCCTCTCATCATGCCACTGGCGGATGACCTGGAGATGAGGTGTTGGTCAACGGACGGTAACGCAACTGCCGGGCGGCCGGCGCCGGCCGCGCAATTGCGCGGCCGGTGCCCGCTGCGCTATCGCGCGGTGACGGGGGCGCCCTCGTCGTCTTCGTGCACGTTGAAGCGGTAGCCGACGTTGCGCACGGTGCCGATGAGGCTGTCGAGGTCGCCGAGCTTCGCGCGGAGTCGCCGCACGTGCACGTCGACGGTGCGAGTGCCGCCGAAATAGTCGTAGCCCCACACTTCGCTGAGCAGTTGCTCGCGGGTGAACACCCGTGACGGATGCGCGGCGAGGAACCGGAGCAGCTCGAACTCCTTGTACGTCAGGTCGAGGGGGCGTCCGTGCACCTTCGCCGAATAGCTCGCCTCATCGATGACGACGCCGGAGGTCTGGATGCGCTCGCTCGGCTGCGAGGACTGCGAGCGGCCGATCGCGAGCCTGATGCGCGCATCGAGCTCGGCCGGCCCGGCATGCTCGAGCACGACGTCGTCGAGTCCCCAGTCGGGGGTGACCGCGGTGAGCCCGCCCTCGGTGACGATCAGGATCAGGGGGACGGAGAGCCCGGTGGTGCGGAGGATCTGGGACAGCGCCTTCGAGCCGGCCAGATTGGTGCGGGCGTCGAGGAAGACGAGATCCGATTCGGGCGCTCTGACCAGCTGCTCAGGCGAAGCGGGAATGATCCGCGTTCGGTGAGACAGGAGCGACAGGGCCGGAAGAACGTCATCGTTGGCTGCCGGCGACAAGATCAGCAGCTGCGCCACGCACACACTCCAGTAGTAAGGTGCGGTCAATACTACGGGACGCCGAAGGGCGCCCTGCGACACGAACGGGGAGACGATGGCAGGCGACACCGACACGCGCAGTGGATGGCTCGGTATCGCCGTCATCTGGGCGATCGCGCTCGTCGGCGCCGTCGTGGTCGTGGCGCTCGCCGCCACCGGGACCGCGGCCTGGTTCGGCGACGACACCCGGCTCGGCGTCTACGGCGCGCTCGGCATCGTGCTCGCGGCATCCGTCATCGGTGCGCTCATCGTGCAGCTCGCGACGCGGCGCCCCGACGGCTTCGTGATCCGGGCGAGCTGGAGCATCGTCGGCGCCGCCGCCGTCATCGCGATCGCCGCGATCGCCGTCGCGCCCATCACCGTCGCCGTGAGCGGTTAGACTCTGAGCATGTCAGAGCTGCTCGCCCTCGAACTCCTCTTCATCGGCCTGCTCGGTCTCGCGAGCCTCGCGATCGCGTGGGTCAGCGGCGTGGTCGTTTTCAAGCTCTTCAAGGGGCAGCGTTGACCCCATGATCGAGCTGCCCGTCGACCTCCCGGCAGAGCTCGTGCCGCTCTCCTGGCTCCTCGGCGTCTGGGAGGGCTCGGGCGTCATCGACTACAAGGTCGGTGAGCGCTCGGTCACGCACGAGTTCGGGCAGCGGGTGAGCTTCAGCCATGACGGGCTCCCGCACCTGAACTACACCTCGTACACCTGGCTCTTCCCGGCCGAAGAGGGTGGCGATCCCACGCCCCTCGTCACAGAGACCGGCTACTGGCGGCTCGATCGCGAACTCGGCGACGGCGACCAGGGCCCGGCGATGCTGCCCGCGATCGGCGAGCCGCGATTCGAGGACGCCGAGGCGGTCGAGTCGTTGCGCAACGCCGACGGCGGCTTCGACATCCAGGTGTCGCTCGTGCACCCCGGCGGGGTCAGCGAGCTCTATCTCGGCCAGGTCAAGGGGCCGCGCATCGACCTCGCGACCGACGCGGTGATGCGTGCGCGCGGTGCGAAAGACTACGCGGCGGCGACCCGGCTCTACGGCCTCGTCGACGGGCACCTGCTCTGGGCGTGGGACATCGCCGCCCTCGGCCAAGACCTGCGAACGCACGCCTCGGCCCGTCTCGCGAAGGTCGACTGATGACCGGATCCCCGTTCATGGCCCTGCCCGGGGCCGTCGCGGCCGACGGCATCGATGCCGGGGTCGCCGGTCACTACGGCAACCCGATCGTCGAGCAGCGTCATCTCGAGCGAGGCGCGGCGATCGTCGATCTCTCCAACCGCGGCGTCGTGACCGTGACGGGCCCCGACCGGCTCTCGTGGCTGCACTCCATGGCGAGCCAGGCCCTCGATCGGCTCGCTCCGGGTGAGGGCACCGAAGCCCTCTTCCTCGACGCCTCAGGTCGCATCGAGCACGCCGCCCACGTCATCGACGACGGGGTCACGGCCTGGCTCATCGTCGAAGGCGACGAGGCGGCGCCGCTTTCCGCCTTCCTCGACCGCATGCGGTTCATGCTGCGCGTCGAGGTCGCCGATGCCGGCGCCGACGTCGCCGTGCTCGGTGCGATGTCGACGACGGCGCTGGATGCCGCGACGCCCGCGTTCGCCCCGGCCGGCATCGCCCTCGACTGGGTCGACCCGTGGGCGCAGCCGCGCCCAGGGGGCCATCAGTACGCCCACGACGCCGGCCACCCGGCATCCGAGTGGCACTGGATCGAACGCATCGTGCCGCGTGCCGTGCTCGCCGATGCGGCGGCCGCCGTCCGGGCCGGGCGGGTCGAGGCGGCCGGTGCGCTCGCCGCCGAGGCCCTTCGGGTCGCCGCATGGCGCCCGCGGCTCGCGAGCGAGGTCGACGAGCGCACGATCCCGCACGAACTCGACTGGCTGCGCAGCGCCGTCGACCTCGGCAAAGGCTGCTACAAGGGGCAGGAGACGGTGGCGAAGGTGCTGAACCTCGGCCGCCCGCCGCGCCGGCTCGTGCTGCTGCACCTCGACGGCAGCGATACCGTGCTGCCCGTGCCCGGCGACGAGGTCGTCGGCGAGAAGGTACGGCCCGAACCCGAAGCGGGTGACGAGCCCGAACGCCGGGTGGTCGGCCACATCACGACGGCGGTCATGCATCACGAACTCGGCCCCGTCGCGCTCGCCGTCGTGAAACGTGCGGTGCCGGCCCGGTTGCCGCTCATCGTGCTGAGCCACGGCATCGACGTCGCGGCGGCCCAGGTCGAGATCGTGCCCGCCGATTCCGGTGCGGCGGTCGAGGTTCCCCGACTGCCGCGGCTCGGCGTGCACAAGCGGTAGCGGTGCCCGCGGCGGCTCGCAGGGGTCGAGCCGCGACATCCGGCACCGTCATCGGCCTTCATCGGCGCGGCCGGCGGATGCCTCGCCGGTAGGCTGTTCGCATGCCACACACCCTCGTGCTGCTCCGCCATGGCAACAGCGAATGGAACCAGAAGAACCTGTTCACCGGTTGGGTCGACGTTCGGCTCAGCGAGCTCGGCACCGCCGAGGCGGCCCGCGCCGGCGAGCTGCTCGCCGAGTCGGGCCTGCTGCCCGACGTGCTGCACACCTCGGTGCTCACCCGGGCGATCCAGACGGCGAACATCGCCCTCGACGTCGCCGATCGAGCGTGGATCGACGTGCGTCGTTCGTGGCGCCTCAACGAGCGTCACTACGGGGCGCTGCAGGGCCTCGACAAGGCGGAGACGCTCGAGAAGTACGGCCCCGAGCAGTTCCAGCTCTGGCGTCGCTCGTTCGACGTTCCGCCCCCCGTGCTGGCCGATGACGCCGAGTACTCGCAGGTCGGCGACCCGCGATACGCGAACCTGGCCGACGACGAGCTGCCGCGCACCGAGTGTCTGAAAGACGTCATCGCCCGCATGCTGCCCTACTGGCAGTCCGACATCGTCCCCGACCTCGAGGCAGGCAAGACCGTGCTCGTCACGGCGCACGGCAACTCGCTGCGTGCGCTCGTGAAGCACCTCGACGGCATCGGCGACGACGACATCGCCGAGCTCAACATCCCGACCGGCATCCCGCTCGTCTACCGCCTCGGCGACGACTTCATGCCGCTCGGTCCGGGGGAGTACCTCGACCCCGAGGCCGCAGCCGCCGGAGCCGCCGCCGTCGCCGCGCAGGGCAAGAAGTAGCACGACGAAGGCCCGGTGGATGTCGCATCCACCGGGCCTTCCGCGTGTCACCCGCGCTCGGGACCGGTCGTTTCGCACGGGACACCGGATAACCGGGGTCCGGTGCGAAACGAGGTGTCCTGAGCGCCGAGTGCGTCGACGCGAGGCGTCAGAGCGCCGCCTTCTCGGGGTCCCAGTCGCCCGTCGCGAGGTACTGCACCTTCTTCGCGATCGACACGGCGTGGTCTGCGAACCGCTCGTGGTACCGGCTGGCGAGGGTGGCGTCGACGGTGTCGACGGCCTGCCCCTTCCACGTCTCGCCGAGCACCTTGTCGAACACCTGCAGGTGCAGGGCGTCGATCTCGTCGTCCTCGTTGCGGATCTCCTCGGCGAGCTTCACGTCTTCGGTGCGAAGCAGCTCGACGAGCTTGCGCGCGATCGCGACGTCGAGCCGGCCCATCTCGGCGAACGTGGGCCGCAGGGTCTTCGGCACGACCTTGTCGGGGAAGCGGTAGCGGGCGAGCTGGGCGATGTGCGTCGACATGTCGCCCATGCGCTCGAGGGAGGCGCTGATGCGCAGCGCGCTCACGACGATTCGCAGGTCTCTGGCGACCGGCTGCTGGCGAGCGAGGATCGTGATGGCGAGCTCGTCGAGCGCAACGGTCTGCTGATCGATGCGGTCGTCGTCGGCGATCACCTCCTCGGCGAGGCTGACGTCGGACTCGTTGAATGCACGCGTCGCCTTCTCGATCGAATCGGCCACGAGTTCGGCGAGCTGGACGAGCCGCTCCCGTACCTCGCGAAGTTCCTGCTGGAACACCTCACGCATGTCTGTGGATCCTTGTCTGTTCTGGCCCGTGAACCGGACGCGGAGGCGCCGGCTCGTTCCGGCCCCGGGACATCCTCTCGGCGCAAGATGAACAACAGGTGCCGAGGCGTTGAATACTCGTTAACGTACCGTCGCACAGGGGAACAACGGCGGATCACCCGCGAACGGCTGGTTAGTCTTGTGGCATGGACCCCACCTGGGTGGTGCTCACCGCCCTTGCCTTCGGCATCTTCCTCGGCGCCGCATTCATGATCGTGCTGCACATGGCCGAGCGCCGCGGATCGAACGCCGCGAAGGTCGTCGCGCCGTCGATCCCCGACGGCGTCGATCAGGTGCTCGATGTGCTCGAGTCCGCGGGCGTCGTCCTCGATCCCTCGAACAACGTGCTCCGGGCCTCGCCCGGTGCGCTCGCCATGGGGCTCGTGCGGCAGCAGGCGCTCGTGCATCCCGAACTGCTCGAACTCGTGGGATCCGTTCGCCGCGGTGGCGAGCCCGTGGTCGACGAGGTGACCGTCGCGCGGGGGCCGTTCGGTGATTCGACGCTGCGCCTGCACGTGCGGGTCGCCAGGCTCGGCACTCGCTTCGTGCTCCTCCTCGCCGAGGATCGCACCGAGGCGCATCGGCTCGATGAGGTGCGCCGCGATTTCGTCGCCAACATCAGCCATGAACTGAAGACGCCGATCGCGTCGGTGAGCCTGCTCGCCGAGGCGCTCGATCAGGCTGCCGACGAACCCGAGCAGGTGCGCCGTTTCGCCGGCCGGCTCTCGGTCGAGGCGGCCCGCCTCGCGCACATCACGAGCGAGGTCATCGAACTGTCGCGCCTGCAGGCGCGGGACGCGTTGCGGCCCGACCGGCTCGTGCGCGTCGACGAGGTCATCGCCGCCGCGGTCGACCAGAACCGCATCGTGGCGGGCGCGAAGGACGTCGAGGTGGTCGTGCGGGCCTCGACGAAGGCCGAGGTCTACGGCGACCGCGACCTCCTCGTCGTCGCGGTGCACAACCTCATCGCCAACGCGATCGCCTATTCGAATCCGAGCGGGCGGGTCGGCGTCGGTGCCAAGACCGACGGCGACGTCGTCGAGATCGCGGTCACCGACCAGGGCATCGGCATCGACGCCGACGACCTCGAGCGAGTCTTCGAACGGTTCTACCGCGTCGACCAGGCGCGTTCGCGCAACACGGGCGGCTCCGGTCTCGGCCTCAGCATCGTCAAGCACACCGTGCAGAACCACGGCGGCGACGTTCGAGTGTGGTCGCAGCCCGGACGCGGCGCGACCTTCATGATCCGGCTTCCGCTGGCCGAGGCCGCGATCGAGCCTGAGACCGCGGACGCCGATCCCGACACCGGCTCCGGTGCCCGCCGGCGAACGGATGCCGCGCCCACGCGCACCCCGAAGAACAGGGCATCAGCACCCCCGGCTGCGAAGTTCGCAGCCTCCGATCGAGGAGACCGTACGTGACCCGCATCCTGCTCGTCGAAGACGAGATCGCTCTGAGCGACCCCCTGAGCTTCCTGCTCGAGCGTGAAGGATACGAGGTGGAGGTGGCGGCCGACGGGCCGTCGGCGGTCGCCGCGTTCGACCAGTCGGGTGCCGACCTTGTGCTGCTCGACCTCATGCTGCCGGGGCTGCCGGGTACCGAGGTCTGCCGTGAGATCCGCAACCGCTCGACGGTGCCGATCATCATGCTGACGGCGAAGGACTCCGAGATCGACATCGTGGTCGGTCTCGAGCTCGGTGCCGACGACTACGTCACGAAGCCGTACTCGACGCGCGAGCTGCTGGCCCGCATCCGGGCCGTGCTGCGCCGCCGCATCGAGATCGAGGAGTTCGACGAGGCGGTGATCGAAGGCGGGCGTGTGCGCATGGACGTCGACCGGCACACGGTCCAGGTCGACGGCGAGCCGGTGCCGATGCCCTTGAAAGAGTTCGAGCTGCTCGAGCTGCTGATGCGCAACCCCGGGCGAGTGCTCACCCGCGGTCAGCTCATCGACCGGGTGTGGGGATCCGACTACTTCGGCGACACCAAGACGCTCGACGTGCACATCAAGCGCATCCGTTCGAAGATCGAGAAGCAGCCGTCGGAGCCGGTCCAGCTCGTGACGGTGCGCGGCCTCGGCTACCGTTTCGAGGCCTGAGGCCTGAGGCCTGAGGCCTGAGGCCTGAGGCCTGAGGCCTGAGGCCTGAGGCCTGAGGCCTTCGAGCCTCGAGGCCTCCGAGCCTCGAGCACACGCGGCTTCGCGCCCGCGCGACGACACGAACGGGTGGGGTGCCGGAGCACCCCACCCGTTCGTTCGACCGGTTCTGCAGTCAGCTCAGGGAACGAGCCGCTTGTACTCGGGGAGTCGCCCGTCGAGCACCGGCACGAGCTTCTCGACGCCTTCGGCGCTGCCGTACTGGAAGTACATCGGCAGGAAGGCTCCGGGCAGGGTGTCGATGTCTTCGAGCACGACAGGCTCGACGGTGTCGGTGCCTTCGATGTCGTCGACGCCGAACACGACCTCGGAGCCGGCTTCGACCTCGATGTCGACGGTCTCGCCGCCGCCGACGCCGAACTGCACGCCGAGGTCGACGTCTTCGGTGCCGTTGTTGACGACGGTCATGACGAGCGTGCCGTCGACGCCGTCATCGGAGACGATGAGGATGTTGCGGAGGTCGAGTTCGCCGACGTCGACCGAGACGCCGTCGCTCGCGTCGTAGTGCTCGGTCGTGGCCTGGTACGTGAGCATCGAGCATCCGCTCGCGCCGAGCGCGATACCGAGGGCCAGAGCAGCGGATGCCGCGATACGCGCCTTCACAGAACCTCCAAGTGCTTGCGTGCGCGCGGGCAGTCGCCCGGGCGCGTTGGGATCGAATCCGAGCATATCGTACGGGCGGCACCGCTCCGGAAGGGAGGCGGAACCTTAGCATGATCCCGAATGTGATATCCTGATAGTTGCCGAAAGGACATCTATTCATGCTTTTTGAGGTTGGCGAAACCGTCGTTTATCCCCACCACGGTGCCGCAACGATCACCGAGGTCAAGAAACGCATCATCAAGGGTGAAGAGAAGCTCTACCTCAAGCTGAACGTCACGCAGGGCGACCTCGTCATCGAGGTGCCCGCAGAGAACGTCGACCTGGTCGGCGTTCGCGACGTCATCGGCAAAGAGGGCCTCGACAAGGTCTTCGAGGTACTGCGCGCTCCGTTCACCGAGGAGCCGACCAACTGGTCGCGCCGCTACAAGGCGAATCTCGAGAAGCTCGCCTCGGGCGATGTGATCAAGGTCTCCGAGGTCGTGCGCGACCTGTGGCGCCGCGATCAGGATCGCGGCCTCTCGGCCGGCGAGAAGCGCATGCTCGCGAAGGCCCGTCAGATCCTCATCTCCGAGCTCGCGCTCGCCGAGAAGACCGACGAAGAGGCGGCTTCGACCGTGCTCGACGAGGTGCTCGCCTCCTAGCGAGTCCTCTCTCCGAACGGCGGGTGCAGGGTGCACCCGCCGTTCGGCATTTCACCCCGACGCCGGCCGAGCAGCCGGCGCCGGCGCCGTCTCGAGGACCGCCCGACCGTCGACGCGACTACGCTCGAACCGTGAGTTCAGTGATCGCCGTCATCGTCGTCGCCGCGGGCAGCGGCACCCGGCTCGGCCATTCCGAGCCCAAGGCCTTCGTGCCCCTCGGCGTCGGCACGATCCTGTCGGTGGCCGTCGATGCCGTGCTCGGCATGCGCGAGACGCCCCACCTGGTGCTCGTGGTGCCCGCCGACCGGGTCGACTCCACTCGGTTGAGGTTCGAGCCCGTCGCGGCCGCGGCATCCGCAGCTCTCGATGTCGTCGCCGGCGGATCCACCCGTCAGGAGTCGGTCGCGAGCGGCCTCGCCGTTCTCCCGGCGACGGTCGACACGGTGCTCGTGCACGACGCCGCCCGCGCCCTCGCTCCCGCCCTGCTCTTCGACGAGGTCGCCGGTGCGGTTCGAGCGCGCCGCCGCGGCATCGTGCCCGCCCTCGACGTCGTCGACACGGTCAAGCGCGTCTCGGAAGACGGGCGGGTGATCGAGACGGTCGACCGCACGACCCTCCGAGCGGTGCAGACGCCGCAGGGCTTTCCTCTATCGTCGCTCGCTCACGCGTATGCCACGGTCGACGGCGAGTTCACGGATGACGCGGCACTCGTGGCATCCGCCGGACTCGTCGTCGAGGTGGTGCCCGGCGACGTGCGCGCCTTCAAGATCACGGTGCCCGCCGACCTGCACCGCGCCGAGCAGCTCGTGGCCGAGCGCGGCGCGCGCGTGGCCGCGGCCACGCCGGCGCCGCGGATCGGCACCGGCACCGATGTGCACGCGTTCGCCGAGGATGCCGGCACGCCGCTGTGGCTCGCCGGCCTCGAATGGCCGGGGGAGCGCGGCCTCTCCGGCCATTCCGACGGCGACGCCGCGGCGCATGCGATCTGCGATGCGCTGCTCGGCGCGGCCGGGCTCGGCGATGTCGGGCAGGTGTTCGGCACCGCCGACGCACGTTTCGCGGGCGCGCACGGCGAGGTGTTCCTGGCCGAGACCAGGCGGCTCATCGAGGCGGCCGGATGGCGGGTGGGCAACGTCTCGGTGCAGATCATCGGCAACCGGCCGAAGCTCGCCCCCCGGCGAGGCGAGGCAGAGGTGCTCCTGTCGCGAGTGCTCGACGCGCCGGTGAGCGTGTCCGCGACGACGAGCGACGCGCTGGGGTTCACGGGCCGCGGCGAGGGCGTCGCGGCGATCGCGACAGCGCTCCTGCTCCCCGTCGGCTGAGCCGGGGCTCGCGCGGGTCCCGACACACCCGGCCGGTAGGCTTGCCGAGTGACCGTGCGACTCTACGACTCGAAGGCCCAGGCCCTGCGTGACTTCGTGCCCCTCCGCGAGGGACACGTCGGCATGTACGTCTGCGGTCCGACGGTGCAATCGAGCCCGCACATCGGGCACCTCCGGAGCGCACTCGTCTACGACCTCATGCGGCGCTGGTTCGCCTACCGCGGCAACGACGTCACCTTCGTGCGCAACGTGACCGACATCGACGACAAGATCCTGAACGCCGCGATCGACGACTCAGGGGGCGAACAGTGGTGGGCGCTCGCCTACCGCGTCGAACTCGAGTTCACGGCTGCGTATACCTCGCTCGGCATCATGGCCCCCACGTACGAGCCGCGGGCGACCGCGAGCGTCTCGCAGATGCAGCAACTCATCGCTCGCCTCATCGAGCGCGGGCACGCCTATGCGGCGCAGGATGCCTCGGGCGACGTGTACTTCGACACGGCGAGCTGGCCCGGCTACGGCGAACTCACGCGTCAGGCCCGCGAGAACATGGAGGCGGCGGCCGACGCCGACCCGCGCGGCAAGCGCGACCCCCGCGACTTCGCACTCTGGAAGGGCCGCAAGGAGACGGAACCCGACTCGGCGAGCTGGTCGTCACCGTGGGGCGACGGCCGCCCGGGCTGGCACATCGAGTGCTCGGCCATGGCCACCCGCTATCTCGGCACCGAGTTCGACCTCCATGGCGGCGGCCTCGACCTCAGATTCCCGCACCATGAGAACGAGCTCGCCCAATCGACGGCCGCCGGCGACGGGTACGCACGGTACTGGGTGCACAACGGCCTGGTGAACGTCGGCGGGCAGAAGATGTCGAAGTCGCTCGGCAACTCCGTCTACGCCGCGGAGTTGTTCGACCTCGCCTCGCCGCTCGCCGTGCGCTACCTCCTCGGGGCGGCGCATTACCGCTCGACGCTCGATTACGCGCCCGGCTCGCTCACCGAGGCCGAGGCGGCGGTCGACCGCATCCGCGGGTTCCTCGCCCGGGTCGAACGGCGGCTCGCCGGTACCCGGTACGCCGGAGTCGGCGGCCCGATCATCCCCGAGCCGTTCGCTGCGGCGATGGACGACGACCTCGGCGTGCCGCAGGCGCTCGCCGTGCTGCACGACACCGTGCGCGCCGGAAACCAGGCGCTCGACGCCGACGAACTGCACGACGCCGCAGTGGCGCACGGCCAGGTCGTCGCCATGGTCGAGGTGCTCGGCATCGATCCGCGCGACCCGCGGTGGGCGTCGGCCGACGTCGGCCCCGCGGCATCCGCGCTCGACGCGCTCGTCACCCGACTCATCGAAGACCGCCAGGCTGCGCGCGAGTCGAAGGACTACGCTGCCGCAGACCGCATCCGCGCCGAACTCTCGGCCGCGGGCATCACCATCGAAGACAGCCAGACCGGAACACATTGGAGCTTGGGACTATGAAGGGCAGCAGCGGAAAGTCGCGGGCCGGAGCCGTGCGCAAGGGCAAGAGCAATCAGGTCGGTTCCGGCGGGCAGGGCCGGCAGGCGCTCGAGGGCAAGGGGCCGACGCCGAAGGCGGAAGACCGTGCGTGGCACCCCGCCGGCAAGCGCAAGGCCGCCGAGGAGCGATACCGCGCCTCAGGCGGCAAGAGGGTCGCCGGTCAGGGCTCGGGTCAGCGTGCCGGCGCACCGCGTGGCGCATCGGGCGCGGCGCGCCGCGCGAAGTCCGGCGACGAGTCCGAGATCGTGACGGGCCGCAATTCGGTCGTCGAGGCACTGCGGGCGCGCATCCCCGCGACCACCCTGTACGTCGCAGCCCGCGTCGAGATGGACGACCGGGTGCGCGAGGCGATCAAGATCGCCACCAATCGTGAAATCCCGATTCTCGAGGTCATGCGGCCCGAGCTCGACCGCCTCGCCGGCGAGGGCGGCGTGCACCAGGGCCTCGCCCTCAAGGTGCCGCCCTACGAGTACGCGCACCCGATCGAACTGCTCGACGAGGTGCTCGCCCGTGATGAGACGCCGCTCTTCGTCGCGCTCGACGGCATCACCGACCCGCGCAACCTCGGCGCGATCCTGCGTTCGACCGGCGCGTTCGGCGGGCAGGGCGTGATCGTGCCGCAGCGCCGCTCGGTGGGCGTGAACTCGGCCGCATGGAAGACCTCGGCCGGCGCCGCCGCCCGTGTGCCCGTGGCGATGGCACCGAACCTCACCCAGACGCTCAAGGCGCTGAAGGAGCGCGGGGTCTTCGTGCTCGGCCTCGACGGCGACGGCGACGTCTCGCTGCCCGGTCTCACCTGGGCCGACCGTCCGATCGTGGTCGTCGTCGGCAGCGAGGGCAAGGGGCTCTCGCGGCTCGTCGCCGAGACGTGCGACGCGATCGTCTCGATTCCGATCACCGCGGCGACCGAATCCCTGAACGCCGGCATCGCCGCATCGGTCACGCTCTACGAGATCTCCAAGCTCCGCGCCGAGTAGCGGGCCCCCCCGCACCGCCGGTCGAGGCGCGAGTGGCGGGGTCAGACGTTCGCGCGCCAGTCGCCGTCGTCGTCGGGGTCGAGCGCGGCGAACGCGGCGGTGTCGGTCGACGGGATCGTCTCGATCGGCATCGTGAAGGCGTCGGTCGACGGACCGATCACCGTCGCCTCATCGCGTCGGTGCCGGAGCACGGTGTTGACGTAGGAGTTCACCGCCTCGGCGAGCGGGATGTCGTGTCCGGCCTGTTGGGCGAGGTACCAGCGGTGATCGAGCAACTGGTGGAAGACCTCGGCGGGTTCGAGCTTGCCGCGCAACTCGAGCGGGATCGCCCGCACGACCGGTTCGAAGACGCGCATGAGCCACTCGTGGGCGACCATCTCCTCGTCGAGCTCGGTCTTGCCGTAGGCGGCCCGATAGGAGTCGAGGTCGTTGAGCAGACGGCGAGCCTGGTTCTCACCCGCATCGAGCCCGGTCAGCCGAAGCAGGCGCCGCTGGTGATGGCCGGCGTCCACGACCTTCGGCTGGATGCGCACGGTCGTGCCGGTCTCATCCGTCTTGATGGCGAGCTCTTCGATGTCGAAGCCCAGCTGGTTCAGTCGGTTCACGCGCTCGTTGATGCGCCACCGCTCGGCGCTCGAGAAGGACTCGGAGCCGGTGAGCTCGATCCAGAGACTGCGGTAGGCCTCGACGATGCCGTTCGAGATGTTGACGGGGTCGAGTTCGTCGGCGACCTTGCCGCCGGCCTCGAGGTCGAGCAGCTCGCCGGCGATGTTCACCCGGGCGATCTCGAGGTCGTTCTCGCGCTGGCCGTTCGAGAGACCTCCCTCGTAGAGCTTGCCGGTCTCGGCGTCGACGAGGTACGCCGCGAACGCTCCGGCGTCACGTCGGAAGAGGGTGTTCGAGAGCGACACGTCGCCCCAGAAGAAGCCGACGATGTGCAGGCGCACGAGCAGCACCGCGAGGGCGTCGACGAGCCGCGTCGCCGTGTCGGGCCGCAGAGTCTGCGAGAAGAGCGCGCGGTACGGGAGCGAGAATCGCAGATGCCGGGTGACGAGCACCGGCTTCAGCGGCTCGCCCTCGGCGTCGGTGCGGTTCGTGATGACCGCGACCGGGTCGACGCAGGGGATGTCGAGACGCTGCAGGGTGCGCAGCATCTCGTACTCGCCCTTGGCCATCTCGGACGTGGTCTCCTTGATCGCCACGATGTGGGCGCCGAGGTGCGCGAACCGCACGAGGTGGCGGGAGATGCCCTTCGGCAGTGCCGCGATCGTGTCGCTCGGCCACGCCTCGAGAGGGAGGTCCCAGGGAAGGTCGAGCAGTGCGGGGTCGGCCATGGCCGAAGTGATGGAGAGTGATCCGCTCATTGTGGTTCAGCGTAGTCGCGGTTGATCATGCCGGAGAACGGCGATGCCGGCCGGGCCCGAGGGCCCGACCGGCATCATCGATCTGGAGGCGGAGGTCAGGCGACGACCGGCTTATTGCTGAGGCGGAGGCCCGTCTCGGCGTCGAAGATGTGCACGTGGCCCGGCGTGGCCGTGAGGTACACCCGCTCGCCCGCATTCGGGTGCACGCGGCCATCGACCCGCGCGACGATGTCGGTGCGCTTGCCCTCGACCGTCGAGTGGCCGTAGAGGTAGCCGTCGGCGCCGAGCTCCTCGACGAGGTCGACGTCGACCGCGAGGCCCTCGCCCTCGTGCGGCGACACGACGATGTCTTCGGGACGAACGCCGATGGTGGCGACCTTGCTGCTCGTGTCGGCGAGCGCCTCACGCTCGACCGGCACGTTGGCAGTGCCGAACATGATTCCGCCCTCGACGAGGTCGGCGTGGAAGAGGTTCATCGCGGGCGAGCCGATGAAGCCGGCCACGAAGACGTTGTTCGGCTTCTCGTAGAGGTCGCGCGGGGTGCCGACCTGCTGCAGCAGGCCGTCTTTCAGCACCGCGATGCGGTCGCCCATGGTGAGGGCCTCGGTCTGGTCGTGCGTGACGTAGACGGTGGTGACGCCGAGACGGCGCTGGAGCGAGGCGATCTGCGTGCGGGTCTGCACGCGGAGCTTCGCGTCGAGGTTCGAGAGCGGCTCGTCCATGAGGAACACCCGCGGCTGACGCACGATCGCGCGCCCCATGGCGACGCGCTGGCGCTGGCCGCCCGAGAGTGCCTTCGGCTTGCGGGCGAGGTAGGGCTCGAGGTCGAGGAGCTTGGCCGCCTCGAGCACTCGCGCGGCGCGCTCCTCTTTGCCGACGCCCGCGATCTTGAGCGCGAAGCCCATGTTCTCGGCGACGGTCATGTGCGGGTAGAGCGCGTAGTTCTGGAAGACCATGGCGATGTCACGGTCTTTCGGCGGCACGTCGGTGACGTTGCGGTCGCCGATGAAGATGTTGCCCTCATTGACCTCTTCGAGGCCCGCGAGCATGCGGAGCGAGGTCGACTTGCCGCAGCCCGAGGGGCCGACGAGCACGAGGAACTCACCGTCTGCGACCTCGAGGTCGAGCTTGTCGACGGCCGGTCGGGTGCCCCCGGGGTAGAGGCGGGTGGCCTTGTCGAACGTGACTGACGCCATGATTCGTGTTCTCCTTCACCGGCAGGTACGTGCCGGACGATCCGTAGTGATGGACTGCGTCGACGCTGACGCCCACTCAGTATCGCACGGGGCGTCCTCGCCCGGCACGAGCCCGATCCACGGGTGCCGCGGCACCCAGCTCGGATTCGGCCCGCTCGCGGATGCCGTTTGGGTGTTTCCCAGCCATCGTCCCTACTATCGTGTGTGCCCGCATGCCTACGCGCGCGCCCCCACAGCGACCGGAGTGACCATCGATGAGCAACGGCGGATCGAATCAGCCACGCCCCACCCGTAACGAACAGCGCGAAGCCGCGCGCGAGAAGGCGCGGGTGCTCCGAGAGGAGCAGAAGAAGCGTGAGCGACGCAACAAGGTGCTCATCCAGGGCGGCGTCATCGTCGCAGTGCTCGCGGTCGCGGCGCTCATCCTCAGCGTGATCCTCAACAACGCCAAGCCCGACGGTCCGGGCCCGGCCAACATGGCGAGCGACGGCATCCTGCTCACGGGAGTCGACGGGGTCATCACCGCGACCGAGACCCCTGCGCTCGCCGCGGGAGAGGCGCCGACGCCGTCGACGCCCGACGACAGCGGCACCGTCGCCAACATCGTCACCTACATCGACTACCTCTGCCCCTTCTGCGGCCAGTTCGAGACGACGAACTCCGAATCGATCAGGACGATGGTCGAGTCGGGGGCCGCGACGCTCGAAGTGCACCCGATCGCCCTGCTGACGAACAAGTCGGCCGGCACCCAGTACTCGCTGCGCGCCGCCAACGCCGCGGCGTGCGTCGCTGACGCCTCGCCCGAGTCGTTCTTCGACTTCAACGAGCTGCTCTTCGAGAACCAGCCCGAGGAGACCTCCGCCGGACTCGACAACACCCAGATCAAGGCGCTCGCGAAGGAGGCGGGCGTGAGCTCGCTCTCGACGATCGAGAAGTGCATCGACGACACCCAGTTCAAGAAATGGGTGCAGGATGCCACGACGCGCGCCCTGACCGAGCCGGTGCCGAACTCCGACCTCGAGTCGATCAAGGGCACCCCGACGGTGCTCGTCAACGGCAAGCAGTACGAGGGCTCGCTGAAAGACCCGGCCGAGTTCCAGTCGTTCGTGCTGCAGGCGACCGGCGAGACGTTCTCGGAGTCGACCTCGACACCCGCGCCCTGACCCTCGACGCGCTCCACGAAGGCCCGGCACCATGCCGGGCCTTCGTGCGTTCGGCCCGCCGCCGATCGATAGGATGTCGGGGAGGCATCCCCTCGCCGGCTTGGCGCAATTGGTAGCGCACCGCTCTTGTAAAGCGGGGGTTGCGGGTTCGAGTCCCGCAGCCGGCTCTTGACTCAAGATTCACCCCAGACGGTTCCCCTGGCGCACGCCGCCGACCCTGTTGACCAGCACGCACACGTCGAGCGCTCACGGATTCCGATCTGGCTCGCGCTCGTCATCGCGCTGCTGCTCGGAGCTGCCACGGCGCTGCAGTCCCGGGTGAACGGCGAGCTCGCCTCGGCACTCGACGATCCGTTCACCGCGGCCGCGATCTCGTTCGGCAGCGGGCTCGTCATCCTGCTCGTGGTGCTCGCCTTCTGGAGCCCGGGTCGCACGGGCCTCGCGCGAGTGGCCGGCGCGCTTCGCGGCGGGCGACTCGCCTGGTGGATGGTGCTCGGCGGGCTCGCCGGCGCCTGGTTCGTGACCACGCAGGGCTTGTCGGCCGGGGTCATCGGGGTCGCCCTGTTCACGATCGCCATCGTCGCCGGACAGACGGTGGGCGGCATCGTGTTCGACCTCCTGGGCCTCGGGCCGGGAGGCCGGCGCCCGCTCTCGGCGACTCGGGTGATCGGCGCGGTGCTCGCGCTCGCCGCGATCGGCTGGGCGGTCTCCGCCCAGATCACTCGAGACGTGCCGGTGCTGCTCATGGTGCTGCCCTTCATCGCGGGCATCGGCGCCGCATGGCAGCAGGCCGTCAACGGGCGAGTGAAGATGGTCGCCGGCAGCGCGCTCACCGCGACCGTCGTCAACTTCGCGGTCGGAACGACGGCGCTCGTCGTGGCGATGATCGTGCACGCGGCATCCGCAGGCTGGCCGACGGCGCTGCCGGGCGAGCCGTGGCTCTACGCCGGCGGGGCGCTCGGCTGCATCTTCATCGCCGGGCAGGCGATGCTCGTGCGGGTGCTCGGGGTGCTGCTGCTCGCGCTCTGCGGGGTCGCCGGGCAACTCGTCGCGGCGCTCGCGCTCGACCTGCTCCTGCCGACGGCCGATGCCCGCGTCGACATCGCGACGATCGGCGGAACGGTGCTCGCCCTGATCGCCGTCGCCGTCGCCTCGATCCGCTGGGGTCGTCGCAAGCACGCCGTTGCACCGGCGGGCGCCGCGCAACAGGGCGACGGCGCCGCCTGACGTCGGCGTCGTTCAGTCGAGTGAGCTGAACCGAGCGGCGGCGCCCGAGTCGAGACCGCGCTCGGGGCGTGTTCCGGCCGGGAGGCCGCCGACGTACAGCCAGCCGAGCAGCCTCTCACCTGGAGCGAGGCCGTGCATCTCGGCGACGAGCGGATGCCGCGTGTGCGGCCCGGTGCGCCACATCACGCCCCACCCCGCCTCGTCAAGCAGCAGGCTGAGCTGGTGGGCGACCCCCGCGGCTACGGCCTCCTGCTCCCACGCGGCGACCTTGTGATGAGTCGTCGTGACGGCGACGATCGCGAGCAGCAGCGGGGCGCGCAGGGGCTTTCGCGAGAGCCGGGCGGCGTGCTCGCCGTCGAGTCCGGCCGCGGCGGCGAGTGCCGCGCCCAGGCGTGCCCGTGCGTCGCCGCGGATCGCGATGACGCGCCACGGGCGGAGGGCCGCGTGGTCGGCGACCCGGCCCGCCGCTTCGAGCAGTGACACGACGACGTCGTCGTCAGGCGCGGCATCCGTGACCTTGGGCGCCGACCGCCTGGCGAGCATCGCCTCGCGAGCGGACGCCGCCACTCAGGACTCGGCGGTGAAATCGAGGGCGATGGAGTTCATGCAGTAGCGGTCACCGGTCGGCGTGCCGAAGCCGTCGGGGAAGACGTGCCCGAGGTGCGATCCGCAGTTCGCGCAGCGCACTTCGGTGCGCACCATGCCGAGCGAGGAGTCCTCGATGAGCTCGACGGCCTCGGGCCGCACCGACTCGTAGAAACTCGGCCAGCCGCAGCCCGAGTCGAACTTCGTGCCGCTCTGGAAGAGCTCCGAGCCGCAGGCGGCACAGGTGTAGACGCCGGCCCGGTCTTCATCGAGCAGCTCGCCCGTCCACGGCCGTTCAGTCGCCGCCTCGCGGAGCACGGAGTACTGCTCGCCGCCGAGTTCGGCGCGCCACTCCTCGTCGGTCTTGTCCACGTTGTACGCCATGAAGCGGTCCTCCCAGTGCTCGCGTCGGTGCCCCACCATGCTCGCAGGTCTGCCGACGGGTTCCGACAACGGATGCAACGCCGGCGGCCGCGTCGATGTTCCTGCTGCCGCCCATCGCGCGGGCACACGCCGCCCCCACACGCCGCCCTCACTCGGCGCGCGCACGGACGACGGTGTCTAGGATGACGTGCAGGCGGTGCATCCGGCTCGCCTCGACGGGAGGTCGCATGAGCGCCGAGCGACTGCCGCACCGCCTGGCGGAGTCGGCGCTCGACGAGCGCGAGGTGCGAGTGCTCGCGTTCGAATCACGCGCGTGGCAGCATCCGGGTGCGAAGGCCGAGGCGATTCGCGACGAGTTCGGCATCTCCGCAGCCCGGTACTATCGGATACTCGGCGAGCTCATCGATTCGCCCGCGGCGCTCCGCCACGACCCCATGCTCGTCAAGCGACTGCAGCGGTTGCGTGCGGCCCGCGCGGCGGCGCGAACCCGGCGTTCGCTCTCGATCGGCCGACCGCTCGACTGAGCCCGGCCCCGACCCGACGACTGGAACCATGGCACAGAAGTTCCCCCGCGACCGTTTCGACTCGATCCCGCACGGCATCGACCGGGTCGGTGCCCATCGGGCGCCGGCACGCCGCGGCGCCGGCTGGATCGTGGTCGCCTGGGGAGCGCTCGCGACCGTCGTGCTGGTCGCCGCCGGCATCGGCGGCGTCATGCTGTTCAACGATCGGCTGAACTTCGGCAACCCCCCGGTGGCGAGCCCGAGCGCCGAGCCGGTCGTCACGGCCGAGCCGGTGATCGCGCCCGACGTTCCGGTGCTCGTGCTGAACGGCACGTCGACGGCCGGGCTCGCGGCCAAGGCCGCCGAGACGCTCGTGGCCAACGGCGTGCCCGTCGGTTCGACGGCGAACGCGAGCGAGAACACGCTGACCGAGACGGTCGTCTACTACGTCGCGCCCGAGCTCGAGGGGGCGGCTCGCGGCGTCGCGCAGTTCCTGCCGGAGGCGGATGTGCGGGTGTCCGAGCAGTTCGCGGCCACGGGCAACCAGCTCGTCGTCGTGCTCGGCTCCGACTACGCCGACGCGACCGCCGCCGGCTGATCGCGACGGCCCGACCGAGGCCCGACCAGCCGCCTGACCGGCTCACGGCGGCCGACTGACCGCCACCTGGCCGGCGCGAGCAGGCGAATCGTTGCCATTCCGAGACCTGCTCGACTCGACGGCCTCTTGTGCCCGAGCGCACTGTCGTGACTATCTGGATTCGGCCGCTCTCCCGTGCGAATACCCGGCGCCGTCCCTGGCGTTCGTCGTTGCGATCGAGTGGCCCGGCACAGGCCACTGGCAGGTGCTGATCGGACACACGGCAACATGGGAGCAACGCATGGCGAACGGAACCGTCAAGTGGTTCAACGCTGAAAAGGGCTACGGATTCATCACCGTCGACGAGGGGGGCCAAGACGTCTTCGTCCACTACTCCGCGATCGACATGTCGGGGTACAAGGTGCTCGAGGAGGGCCAGCAGGTCGTGTTCGAGGTCGGCACCGGCTCGAAGGGTCCGCAGGCCGAGGCGGTGCGTCCGGCCTGATCGGGCTCGAGGTCGATTCGTGGACGCGCCGCCGGATCCGACGGCGCGTTCCCGCACTCAGGGGCGGACCCGCCGCTACGCTGGCGGTCATGGCAGCGCAGGTCCGGCCTGCCCCGTATCGACGGGGAGCGCGGTTCGCCGTGCTCGCCGTCGCGGCCTTGCTGCTCGCCGGATGCCAATCGGCGCCGGTGCCCGCCCCCGACACTGAGGTGCCGGTGCGCCCGGCCGCCGGCTCGGCGCCCTCGTCGGTGTCGTTCGCGCCGCTTCGCGGAACCGCGGCGGATGCCTCGGAGCTCGCGCATCCCTCGCTCGCGGTGAAGATCGACAACCACGAAGAGGCGCGGCCGCACCTCGCGCTGAACCGCACCGACCTCGTCTTCGAAGAGCTCGTCGAGGGCGGCATCACGCGGTACGTCGCCGTCTGGCATTCCGACGTTCCCGACGAGGTCGGCCCGGTGCGATCGATCCGGCCCATGGACCCCGACATCGCCTCGCCCTTCGGCGGCATCATCGCCTACTCGGGCGGCCAGGAGCAGTTCGTCGAGATGATGATGGCGACACCGCTGCTGAACCTCGTGTTCGACTACGACGACACAGGACTCTTCTCGCGTGCCGACGACCGCCCGGGCCCGCACGATGTCGTCCTCCGTGCCGGCGAAGCGGTCTCGCGCAATGCCGCGCTCGCGCCGCCGCCGATGCAGTTCTCGTACGGCACCGCCGACCCGCTCGTCGCCCCCGCGCTCGCGGCCGCCCCGACGTCGCGCATCGATCTCGTCTTCTCCGATGCGCGATTCCCCGCTTGGGAATGGGACGGCGCGGCATCCACCTGGCTGCGCTCGCAAGAGGGCTCGCCAGACCTCGAGGCCTCGGGTGAGCGGGTCGGCGCCACGAACATCGTGACGCTGCGGGTCGGCATCGACTGGAGCTACGGCGAGGTGCCGAAGACCGTCATGATCGGCTCGGGCGAGGCATGGGTCTCGGCGGCCGGTCGCACCGCCCACGGCACCTGGGCGAAGGATGCCGCGGGCTCGCCGATCACCCTCACCGCCGACGACGGCTCGCCGCTTCGATTGGCCCCCGGCAACACGTGGGTCGAGCTCGTGCCGGGCGAGGGGTCGGCGACGTTCACGCCCTGAGCGGACACCACCGGGCTCGCTTGCACTCGTGACGGTCGAGTGCCAGAATCGATTTAGCACTCACTCGTTTTGAGTGCTAACCCAACGAATCTTTGAAGACGTCCGGGAAAGGACGAGAGAAACACATGGCAAAGATCATTGCTTTCAACGAGGAGGCCCGTCGCGGCCTCGAGCGTGGCCTCAACACGCTCGCCGACGCGGTGAAGGTGACCCTCGGCCCGCGCGGTCGCAACGTCGTGCTCGAGAAGAAGTGGGGCGCCCCCACGATCACGAACGACGGTGTGTCGATCGCCAAGGAGATCGAGCTCGACGACCCGTACGAGAAGATCGGTGCCGAGCTCGTCAAGGAGGTCGCCAAGAAGACCGACGACGTCGCCGGTGACGGCACCACGACCTCGGTCGTGCTCGCCCAGGCGCTCGTGCGCGAGGGCCTCCGCAACGTCGCCGCAGGCGCCGACCCCATCTCGCTGAAGCGCGGCATCGAGAAGGCCGTCGCGGCCGTCGAGGCCGAGCTCCTCGCCAACGCGAAGGACGTCGAGACCAAGGAAGAGATCGCCGCCACGGCTTCGATCTCGGCCGCCGACGAGCAGATCGGCGCGCTCATCGCCGAAGCGATCGACAAGGTCGGCAAGGAGGGCGTCGTCACCGTCGAGGAGTCGAACACCTTCGGCACCGAGCTCGAGCTGACCGAGGGCATGCGCTTCGACAAGGGCTACCTGTCGGCGTACTTCGTCACCGACCCCGAGCGCCAGGAAGCGGTCTTCGAAGACCCGTACATCCTGATCGTCAACAGCAAGGTCTCGAACATCAAGGACCTGCTCCCCATCGTCGACAAGGTCATCCAGACCGGCAAGCAGCTCCTCATCATCGCTGAGGACGTCGACGGCGAGGCGCTCGCGACCCTGATCGTCAACAAGATCCGCGGCATCTTCAAGTCGGTCGCCGTCAAGGCCCCGGGCTTCGGCGACCGCCGCAAGGCGCAGCTGCAGGACATCGCCACCCTCACCGGCGGCCAGGTCATCTCCGAGGAGGTCGGTCTCAAGCTCGAGAACGTCACCCTCGACCTGCTCGGCACGGCTCGCAAGGTCATCATCACCAAGGACGAGACGACCATCGTCGAGGGTGGCGGCGACGAGGAGGCCATCGCCGGCCGTGTCTCGCAGATCCGCAAGGAGATCGAGAACACCGACTCCGACTACGACCGCGAGAAGCTCCAGGAGCGCCTCGCCAAGCTCGCCGGCGGCGTCGCCGTCATCAAGGCGGGTGCGGCGACCGAGGTCGAGCTCAAGGAGCGCAAGCACCGCATCGAAGACGCCGTTCGCAACGCGAAGGCCGCCGTCGAAGAGGGCATCGTCGCCGGTGGTGGCGTCGCTCTCATCCAGGCCGGCAAGACCGCCTTCGAGAAGCTCGAGCTGGTCGGCGACGAGGCGACGGGTGCGAACATCGTTCGCGTCGCCATCGACGCTCCGCTCAAGCAGATCGCCCTCAACGCCGGCCTCGAGCCGGGCGTCGTGGTCGACAAGGTGCGCAACCTCCCCGTCGGCCAGGGCCTGAACGCCGCGACCGGCGAGTACGTCGACATGCTCGCCGCCGGCATCAACGACCCGGTGAAGGTCACCCGCTCGGCGCTGCTGAACGCGGCGTCGATCGCCGGCCTGTTCCTCACCACCGAGGCCGTCGTGGCCGACAAGCCCGAGAAGAACGCGGCACCGGTCGGCGACCCGACGGGCGGCATGGACTTCTAAGTCCGCGCCTCACGCAACGCACACGATGGGCGTCTCCCTCCGGGGAGGCGCCCATCGTCGTTCCTCGCGCCCGGCGAAGATCGCCTGGGGCATGCGGTTGCAGATCGCCCGATGGGCGGCGATAGACTTGTCGCCTGTCGAATCGATTCGAGGCGGTGTCCGCCACCCTCGGATCCCCGCGCGACGCGTCGAATGGCGTGTCATCGCCGACCACCGGTGCCCGAGGACGTGCGCCGACTCCCGCCCACGCTCGATCCCGCACAGGAACACGCATGTCCTCAACGTCCTCCATCCCCATCGTCCGTCCCGACGACTACGACCGCCCGACCCACCCGGGCGATCGGCTGACCCGTCGGCAGCGTCTCGTATACGTGCTCGTGCTCGGCGCGCTCACGGCGCTCGGTCCGTTCACGATCGACCTCTACCTCCCGGCCTTCCCGGTGCTGCAGGACGAGCTCGGCGTCTCGGCCTCGGCCGTGCAGCTGACGCTGACCGGCACCATGGTCGGCTTCGGCCTCGGCCAGCTCATCGTCGGGCCGTGGAGCGACAAGGTCGGGCGCCGGCTGCCGCTCGTGCTCGCCACGGCGCTGCACATCGCGGCATCCCTCGCGGCGGCCTTCGCCCCCGACATCGTCTGGCTCTCGGTCTTCCGCCTGCTGCAGGGCTTCGGCGCTGCGGCCGGCGGCGTGGTCGCGATGGCCATGGTCCGCGATCTCTTCGGCGGCAAGCCGCTCGTGCGCATGCTCTCGCGCCTCGCGCTCGTCAACGGCCTCGCGCCGGTGCTCGCGCCCGTCATCGGCTCGCAACTGCTCGCGGTCATGGACTGGCGGGGCATCTTCGTGGTGCTCGCGATCTACGGCGCCGTGGTCGTCGCCGCGGTCGGCTTCTTCATCGTCGAGACGCTTCCCCCCTCCCGGCGCCACGTCGCGGGCCACTCGACGCTGCGCGACCGCTACGCCGCCCTCTTCCGCGACCGCGTCTACCTCGGCGCGGCGATCATCGGCGGCATGACCTTCACCGGTCTCTTCGGCTACCTCTCGACCTCGTCGTTCCTGTTCCAGGGCATCTACGCGTTCAACGCCCAGGAGTACGGCGTGCTCTTCGCCGTGAACTCGGTGGGCGTGATCATCGGCGTGCAGACGAGCTCCCGACTCATGCGCGGCTCCGTGCAGCCGCAGTGGATCCTCGCCGCCACCACGATCGTGCACCTCGCCATGGCCGCGGTGATCATGGTCCTCGACAGCTCCGGCGCCGGGTTCTGGGGCACCGCGATCCCGCTGTGGTTCTACATCCTCGCGTGCGGATTCTCCTTCCCCGCCGTGCAGGTGCTCGCGCTCGCACACCACGGGGCCGAGGCCGGCACCGCGGCGTCGCTGCTCGGCGCGCTGAACTTCGGGCTCGCCGGGGTCATCTCTCCGCTGATCGGCCTCATGGGCGTCGGCAGCGCGGTGCCGATGGCCTTCGTGATGCTGCTCGCGGCCGTGGTGGCCATCGCCGCCCTGTGGTTGCTCGTGCGCCCGAAGACCGTGCCGCCGCTCAGCGATTGACGTCATCGCGGCCGGTCGATGACGCGGGCTCGCGACATCCTTCCGCTGAATCCCCGCGAGCATGACGCGGATGCCGCGGGCCCGCGGGTAACGTGATGGCATGACGTCGGAGGCCGCTGAGCAGTCGAGCGCGAAGCGGGTCGCCCGTCGCGTGCCCCTCGTCGCGGGCGGCGCCGCACTGATCATCACCGGACTGCTCGGCCTGCTGCTCACCGCCCGGTCGGGCGCGCTGCAGTTCGCCATCGATGAGGAGTGGGCCGAGGAGGTGCTGAGCCTCCGCGGGCCGGTCGGCGACTGGTTCGCCTTCGGCATGAACGCGCTGGGCGGCGGCATCATCGGGGTCTTCGTGGTGCCGATCGGCGCGGCGCTGCTGCTGCTGCTCCTGCGACGGCCGTGGGCCGCGGTGTACTTCATCGTGGCGTCGGCAGCGAGCGCGGGCGTCGTGCAGTTGCTGAAGCACCTGGTCGGCCGCGCGAGACCCGACGACATGATCGTCGCGTCGGACTTCGGCTCATTCCCGTCGGGGCATGTCGCGAACGCGGCGACGATCGCGGTCGTCGTCGGCGTGATCGCGCCACGGTTGTGGGTGTGGGTGCTCGGTGCGGTCTACACCGCGCTGATGGCGATCAGCCGCACGTACCTCGGCGCGCACTGGGTGACCGACACCATCGGCGGTGCGCTCGCCGGGGCGGGAGTCGCGTTGCTGGTGTGGGCCGCCCTCGCCTACCCGCTCGAGCGCGAACGCACCTCGTGGCACGAGCGCCGCTCGAGCTGACTCGTCAGGCGCTCGGCGCGTGGTCGCCGCCGGCGAGCTGGTCGAGCACGTGGTCGAGCACGTCGTCGAGCACGGCGAGGCCGTCTCGCACCCCGCCCGTGGAACCCGGCAGGTTCACGAGGAAGGTCGACCCGGCGACTCCCGCGAGCCCGCGGGAGAGCACCGCGGTGGGCGTCGACGCGGTGCCGCGGCGACGCAGTTCCTCCATGACTCCCGGCACCTCGCGATCGAGCAGCGGGGCGGTCGCCTCGGGAGTCGCATCGCTCGGCGAGAGCCCGGTGCCGCCCGTCGTGACGATCACGGCGGGCCTGCCCTCGAGGGAGCGCCGAAGGGCCGTGGCGACGGCGTCGCCGTCGGCCACCACCTCGGGCCCCACGACCTCGAAGCCTCGATCGGCGAACCATCGGGCGATCACGGGGCCGGTGCGGTCGGGGGAGACGCCGGCCGCGGCACGGGTCGAGGCGACGATCACGACGGCGGTGCGCGGCATCCGCTCGGCCTGCGATGCGGGCTCGGCCCGGGTCATGCGCGCGACCAGTCGCCGCTCTTGCCGCCGACCTTCGCGAGCACCATCACGTCGGTGATCGTCGCGCGGTTGTCGACGGCCTTGATCATGTCGTAGAGGGTGAGTGCGGCGACGGTCGCGGCGGTGAGCGCCTCCATCTCGACGCCGGTGACGCCCTTCGTGGTCACCGTCGCGACGATGCGCACCCGGTCGCCCTCGGGCGTGACGTCGACGTCGAGCTTCGTGAGCGGCAACGGGTGGCAGAGGGGGATGAGCGTCGACGTCTGCTTCGCGGCCATGATGCCGGCGATGCGCGCGGTGCCGATCGCCTCGCCCTTGGGCAGGGTGCCGTCGCTGATCGCCGCGACCACGTCGTGCCTGGTCACGAGCACGGCCTGTGCGCTCGCCGTGCGACGGGTCACCGCCTTGTCGGTCACGTCGACCATGTGCGCGGAGCCGTCGCCG
Organism: Agromyces badenianii; assembly: GCF_003070885.1. Taxonomy (NCBI): domain Bacteria; kingdom Bacillati; phylum Actinomycetota; class Actinomycetes; order Micrococcales; family Microbacteriaceae; genus Agromyces; species Agromyces badenianii. Next base: position 2,263,426 of record NZ_CP028913.1, on the reverse strand, counting down.
CGCAGGTGGGTGAGCCGCGGTTCAGTCATCGATCCTCCAGATGTCGACGTGGGCGCCGGCCGGCAGGCGATCGACCCCCACCGGCAGGTGCACGAGCACGGTCGCGTTCGCGTAGGCGTGCAACAGGTGCGAGCTCGGCGCGCCGACCTCGACATCGCCCGCGCCGTCGAGCACGCCGCGGCGCACCTGGTGCTTGTCGAGCGGCGAGACGACCTCGTGCGCGAGCCTGAGCCTCGCCCGCGGCCGGTCGGGGGCGAGCCCGGCGAAGGCGCGCAGCACGGGCCGGAGGAACAGCTCGAACGAGACGAGGGCGCTGACCGGGTTGCCGGGGAACGACACGACCGGCACGGCGACGCTCGCGTCGTCGCTCGCGGAGGCGGTTGCGGGCGTCAGCGACGGCTGCACGCGGGCGAGGCCGAGCCCCTGCGGCCCGCCGGGCTGTAGCGCGACCTTCGAGAACTCCACGCCGAGCGGCGCCAGCGCCTCGCGCACGACCTCGAACGCGCCCGCGCTCACGCCGCCCGTCGTCACGACGAGATCGACGACGCCGGCCGATGCCTCGACCGCCGCCATGACGGATCGCGCATCGTCGGGGGTGACCACCTCGCGCACCGTCGCCCCGCCCTCGCGCAGCGCGGCGGCGAGCATGGCGGTGTTGGCGTCGTGGATCTGGCCCGGCTCGAGCGGCTCGCCGGGCGGGCGAAGCTCGTGACCGGTCGAGATGAGCAGCACCGAGAGAGGCCGCCGCACGGTGACGTGCGTGATCCCGGCCGCGGAGAGGGCCCCGAGCTGCGCCGGCCCGAGCCTGATGCCGGCGGGCAGGAGGCGGTGACCGCGGGCGACATCGGTGCCGGCGCCGCGCACGAAGGTGCCGGCATCGACCGGGCGGGTGAAGCCGACGACGGTGCCGGGCGGTGCGGCACGGTCGGAGCCGAAGTCGGGGAACCGGGGCGGGTCGGCGGCCTCGACCGGCACGACGGCGTCGGCGCCGACGGGCACCGCAGCGCCCGTCATCACCGGAGCGGCCGTGCCCGGATCGAGGGCGCGAACCGGATCTCCCGCCGCGGTCGTGCCGCCCACCGGCAGTGCGACGGGCGCCTCGGGCCGGGCGGCGGCGAGGTCGGCCGAGCGAACGGCGTAGCCGTCCATCTGCGAATTGGCGAACGGCGGCAGATCGGCGGGGGAGTCGACGTCGACCGCCAGTACCCGCCCGAGGGCCGGGGAGCCGCCCGGTGACTGCACTGCGAGCTGTTCGAGACCCGTGGGCGCATCGAGGGCAGCCCGCAACGGGGCGAGGAGCTCTCGCACCGCGTGCTGGTGCTCGGCGAAGGTTCGCATCATCCGCTCCTTTCGGACTCAGCCGCCGGCGAACGGCGGCAGGATGTCGACCTGCTCGGCGACCGGGTGAGCGCCGTCTCGTCGAACCGTGCCATCGACGAGGAACGAGCCCGACCGCAGCACGCGGGCCATCGCCGTGCCGTGTCGCTCGACGAGCACCTCGCGGAGCGAGTCGAGCGTCGCCGACTCGCCGAGATCGAGGCGTTCCTCGTCGAGACCGGCCGCGTCGGCGGCGGCGGCGAAGTACCGCACGGTCACGAGCGTCATGCCATCGATGCTACCCGCAGCGGTACCCGCCGACCGGCCGCCGACCGGCCCGGCGGCACGGCGCGCTGCGTACAATGGCGGGCATGCACCCGCTCGTCGAGCCCGGGCCGCCGCTCGCGGCCGAGCGAATCGCGCGATTCAGCCGACAGCTCATGCTGCCGGGGTTCGGCGAGCTCGCCCAACGTCGTCTGGGTGCAGCCCGAGTGCTCGTCGTCGGGGCCGGCGGCCTCGGCAGCGCCATGGTGCCCTCGCTCGCCGGTGCCGGCGTCGGCACGATCGGCATCGCCGACGACGACCTCGTCGAACTCTCGAACCTGCACCGCCAGACGAGCCACGGCGTCGCCGACCTCGGCCGGCCGAAGGTCGACTCGCTCGCCGAGACGGTCGCCGCGATCGACTCCGAGTGCCGGGTGGTGCGCCACCGCGCCCGGCTCACTGCCGCGAACATCCGCGAGATCCTCGGCGGCTACGACCTCGTCGTCGACGGCAGCGACAACTTTCCGACGCGGTACCTCACGAACGACGCTGCGGCGCTCGCCGGCGTGCCGCTCGTCTGGGGAGCGATCCTGCGCTTTCACGGCCAGGTCGGCGTCGCCTGGCACGAGCACGGCCCCGGCTACCGCGACCTGTTCCCCGTGCCGCCGACGCCCGACGAGGTGCTCTCGTGCGAACTCGGCGGCGTGTTGCCGAGTCTCTGCGCGACGATCGGCGGGCTCATGGCCACCGAGGTCGTGAAGATCATCACCGGCATCGGCGAGCCCCTGCTCGGCCGGGTGACCACCATCGACGCGCTCACCGGGCGGTCGCGCGAGATCGCGTACACGGCGATCGCCGATGCGCCCGAGATCACGAGCCTCATCGACTACGAACGGTTCTGCGGTCTCGATCCGAGCGAACGAGCGGCGACGGATGCCTCGGCTGTGACGGCCATGACGGCCGCCGACCTCCTCGGGCGGCTGCGCGACGGGCGGGCGATCACCGTGGTCGACGTGCGCGAACCCGCCGAAGCCGAGTTCGGCCGCATCCGCGACAGCGTGCTCGTGCCGCTCGCCGCGCTCGCCGATGGCGCCGGCCCCGAACCCGGCTCAGGTCCTGTCGTCGTCTACTGCGAACGCGACGTGCGCTCGCGACGGGCGGCACGCATCCTCGAGGATCAAGGGCACACCGACGTGGCGTACCTCGCCGGCGGAATCGCGAGCTTCGCCGCGGTCGCGGGCGAGCTCGTGCAGCGGTGACCCGTCGCGGCATCCGTCGACTATGACCCACCCCACGTGAAAGACGAGACGCGCATGAACGAACTCCTGGCCGTGGTGACGGCCGAGCCGATCGACGAAGCCGCCGTGCGCGGCGCCGTCGAGTCCGACTCGAGCGGTGCCCTCGTGATCTTCAGCGGGGTCGTGCGCGACCACGACGGCGGGCGCGGTGTGCTCTCGCTCGACTACCGGGCCCATCCAGAGGCGGCCCGGTTCCTCGCCGAGTGCGTGCGGCGGATCGCCGATGAGACCGGCGTCGCCGTTGCCGCGGCGCACCGGGTCGGTGAGCTGCGCATCGGCGACGTCGCACTCGTCGCCGCGGCATCCGCTGCGCACCGAGCGGAGGCCTTCGACGCCTGCGAGCGCCTCGTCGACCTCATCAAGCAGCGGGTGCCGATCTGGAAGCGCCAGCACTTCGCCGACGGCGCCTCGGAGTGGGTCGGGCTCTGACCGGATCTCGGCGGCCCAGCGCCGGGGCGGCACGCGCACGCTGCCACGCGCCTCACCCGCCGATGTACGACATCTCGATCTTCGGCCGCGCCGCCCGCAGCGCGGGGGTGAGGCTCGCGCGCACCTCGGAGTACCGGTCGTCGCGGGCGTCCCAGATCGCGCCCATCGCCGCGGCGAGGCCCGCGTCGTCGACGCCGCCGCGCATTAGGGCGCGCAGGTCGTGCCCCGTCGACGCGAACAGGCACGTGTAGAGGCGCCCCTCGGTCGAGATCCGGGCGCGATTGCAGGTGCCGCAGAACGCCTTCGTGACGCTCGAGATCACGCCGATCTCGCCGCCGCCGTCGCGGAATCGCCACCGGGCCGCCGTCTCGCCTGGCACGTGCGGGTCGAGCGGCTCGAGCGGCATCTCGCGGTCGATCATCTCGACGATCTCGGCCGACGGCACCACCTCGTCGAGGCTCCACCCGTTGGAGGTGCCGACATCCATGTACTCGATGAACCGCAGGCTGAACGGCGTGCCGTGGAAGTGGCGCGCCATCGGCAGCACCTCGTGGTCGTTCGCCCCGCGCTTGACGACCATGTTGATCTTGATCGGGCCGAGCCCGGCGTCGTGCGCGACGTGCAACCCCTCGAGAACCCGCGAGATCGGGAATCTCACGTCGTTCATCGCCTGGAAGACGCTGTCGTCGAGCGAGTCGACGGAGACGGTCACGCGGGTCAGGCCTGCGGCCTTCAGCGCGGCGGCCTTCACGGCGAGGGCGGCGCCGTTCGTCGTGAGTGCGATTTCGAGGGGGCGGCCGTCGGGGGTGCGGAGCTCCGCGAGGCGTGCGATGAGCTCTTCGATGCCCCGCCGCAGCAGCGGCTCACCGCCGGTGAGGCGCAGCTTCTCGACCCCGTGCGCCGCCGCGACGCGGGCGAGGCGGGTGATCTCGTCGAAGTTCAAGAGCTCGTCGCGCTCGAGGAAGGCGTAGTCGCGGCCGAACACCGTCTTCGGCATGCAGTACACGCAGCGGAAGTTGCAGCGGTCGGTGATCGAGATGCGCAGGTCGCGCATCGGCCGGTCGAGGCGATCGGTGATGACGCCAGTCGACGGCAGCCGGCGCGCGGCCGAGCCCGCGGTGGAGGGAGCGTTCGTCATGATGCACCGCCCCTCGTCGTGGCGTCCACGGTAACACCGAGGCGGTCAGTCGATCGCGCGCACCGAGACATCCGACCCGGCGATCGCGAACGCCAGTCGCGCATCCGCGACGAGTCCCAGCGAGACCGCGGCGGCAGACGGAACGTCGACGGCGAGGCCGGGATGCTCGGCGGTCACGATGCGCACGCCGCCGGGCGCGCTCTGCAGCGACGTCACGGTGCCGGCCCAGCGGTTCGGCACCGGCGGGGCGGATGCCGCGGGCGGCCCGTCATCGGCGCGTGCCGCGTGCACGGCACCCGGGCTGAAGACCGCAGAGGCCCTGGCGCCGGGCTCGACCGCACCGGCGGCGCCGCGGAGCACGAGCCGGGCGCCGCTCGGCCCGATCACCTCGACCGAGCCGTCGGCCGTGCCGATGCCCGATGCGAGGTTGACGCCGGCGAGTGCGGCGGCGAACGGCGTCGCCGGATGGCCGAGCACCTCGGCGGTGGGGCCCTCCTGCACGATTCTGCCGGCCTGCAGGATCGCGGCTCGATCGGCGAGCATGATCGCGTCGATCGGGTCGTGCGTCACGAGGAGCGTCGGGATGGGCCGGGCGCTCGGCTGTTCGGCGATGACCCGGCGCATCTCGGCGGCGGTCTGCACGTCGAGCGACGCGAACGGCTCGTCGAGCAGCAGTGCATCGGGTCGCGAGGCGAGCGCACGGGCGATCGCCACGCGCTGCTGCTGGCCGCCCGAGAGCTCCCGCGGCCGGCGGCCCGCGAACTCGGCGAGTCCGAAGCGCTCGAGCATTCCGAGCGCGTCGCGCCGGGCATCGGCGGCGCGCATGCCCGTCGCGCGCGGGCCGAAGGCGATGTTCTCGAGCGCGGTGAGGTGGGGGAACAGCAGCGCCTCCTGGCCGAGCAGAGCGACCCGCCGTCGCTCGACCGGCAGCTCGTCGACTCGGCCGTCATCGCGGCGTGCCGCGAGCGTTCGGCCGCCGAGCCGCACCGTTCCCGCGGTGGGCGCGAGATGCCCGGCGATGATCGCGAGCAGGGTCGACTTGCCCGAGCCGTTGGGTCCGAGCACCGCGAGCGTCTCACCCGCGTCGACGCCGAGCGCGACCTCGATCGTGAAGCCGCCGCGGCTCGCGCTCACGTCGACGGCGAGCCGGTTCGGCGCAGGCGGGGTGCTCACCGCGTGGCATCCTCTCGCCAGGCCCGCATGACGAGCAGTACGGCCACCGCGACGAGGATGAGCATGAGCGACAGGGCGATCGCCGTGTCTTCGCTGACGCCCGCGCCGTTGAAGGCGGTGTAGATCGCGAGCGGCATGGTGCGGGTGACGCCGGGGGCGTTGCCGGCGAACAGCGCCGTGGCACCGAATTCGCCGAGCGCGCGGGCGAAGCACAGCACCGTGCCCGCGAGCAGCCCGGGGCCGACGAGCGGCACGGTGATGCGGCGGAACACCGTGAAGGGGCCGGCCCCGAGGCCCGCGGCGACGGACTCGTAGCGGGTGCCGATGCTGCGCAGCGACCCCTCGACCGTGATCACGAGGAACGGCAGGGCGACGAAGGTCTGTGCGATCACGACCGCCGCCGTCGTGAAGGGGACGCGCAGTCCCAGCACGGCGAGGGAGTCGCCGAGCACCCCGTTGCGGCCGAGGAGCGCGAGCAGGGCGATGCCGCCGACGAGCGGCGGGAGCACGAGCGGAAGCGTGGTCAGGGTGCGCAGCACCGCGGCGACGGCCGGGGTGCTGCGGGCGATGACGACGGCGAGCGGCACGCCGAGGAGCACGCAGCAGAGCGTCGCGACGGTCGCGGTGATGAGCGAGAGCGACAGGGCCTGGAGCGCCGCGGGAGAACTCATCGCGGCGGGCACGCCCGCCCAGTCGAGGCGCAGGAGCAGCGCCGCGAGCGGCAGCACGAGCACCGCGCCGCCGAGCACGGCGGGCACGAGGAGCCAGATGGGCAGGCGCTTCGCGAGACGTGCGCGGCCCCGGCGCTCGTCGCCGCCGCGGCTCGTCGTCGACGCGGGGAGGGCCGTCACGGCGCCCCGAAGCCGAACGAGGCGAGCACCTCGGCGCCCTCGGGCGAGCGCACGAACTCGACGAAGGCCGCGGCCGCCTCGGGGTTCGCCGACCCCGTGAGCGCCGCGATTGGGTAGACGTTGGTCGCGGCATCCGCACCCTCGATCTCGACCCCCTCGACCTCGGCGCCCGCTGCCTGAACGTCGGTGACGTAGACGAGTCCGGCGTCGGCCTCGCCGGCGCGCACCTTGCTGAGCACGGCGCCGACGTTCTGTTCTTCACTCGCGGGAGCCAGCTCGACGCCGCCGCGGTCGAGGAGCGCGGCAGACGCGGTGCCGCACGGCACCTCGGGAGCGCAGGTCACGACGATGGGCGCGGCTCCGCTCGCCGTCGTCTCGACGAGGTCGTCGAGGCTCTCGATGCCGAGGGGGTTGCCGGGCTGCACCGCGATCTCGAGCACGTTGGCGGCGAAGACGCCGGCTTCGCCCGCGATGAGGCCCTCGGCGGCGACCGTGGCGAGATTCCGCTCGTCGGCCGAGGCGAAGACGTCGGCCTGGGCGCCCTCGATGAGCTGGGTCGCCAGCACCGAGGAGCCGTCGTAGGTGATCGGTGCGACCTCGAGGCGCGGGTGCAGCTGCTCGAAGCGCGTCGCGAGTTCGTCGAAGGCGCCGGTGAGCGATGCGGCCGCGAAGACGGTGAGTTGCCCCTCGAGTTCGGCCGTGCCGGCGGGCTCGTTCTGCACGGATGCCGCGGGGTCGCGCTCGGCCGCGGCGCAGCCCGTGAGCGCGAGCACGAGAGCCGCGGATGCCGCGGCGCTCGCCGCCGCGCTCGCCGCCCTGCCCCTGGACGCCCGTGTCATGCGGCGGGGTCCTCGTCGGTTTCGACGATGACCATCGTCGCCTTGACCACGGCGACGCCTCGGGAGCCGACCTCGAGGCGCAGTTCGCGGGCGGCCTCGGCCGACATGAGCGAGACCACCCGGTGCGGGCCGCACTGCAATTCGACCTGGGCCATGAGGCCGTCGATCTCGACGCTCGTGACGAGTCCCACGAAGCGGTTGCGGGCGCTGCGGCGCACCGGGCTGCGGTCGGCGACCTCGCTCGCGACGGCCTGCGCGCGCGCCGCGAGCTCGACGCCGGGCACGACCTGTCGCCCGGCTTCGTCTTTCGCGATGCTCAGGAGTCCGTCGCGCACCCATCGACGAACGGTGTCGTCGCTGACACCGACGAGCGCCGCCGCTTCACTGATCCGATAGTGCGCCATGAAATCGACGATAGATCCGCAGATGCGGAATGGCAACGCTGTCGAGGTCGGCGACGGTCGCCTTAGCATGGACACGACAAGGAGGTTTCGCCCATGGACCCGTTCGACACCTCGCCCCAGCCCCGTTCCGACGCCCATTCCGCCGATGCCGCGCAGACGGCCGAGTACCTCGCCCGCGCCGTCGACCTTGCCACCGCGAACGTCGAACGCGGCGGCGGGCCGTTCGGCGCGATCGTCGTCGCCGCCGACGGCCGCGTGTTCGAGGGGGTGAACCGCGTGACCGCGAACCTCGACCCGACGGCGCACGCCGAGGTCACCGCGATCCGCGCCGCGTGTCAGGGGCTCGGCACCTTCGACCTCGGCGGTGCCACCCTCTACACGAGCTGCGAGCCGTGCCCGATGTGCCTCGGCGCGTCGCTCTGGGCGCGTCTCGGCCGCGTCTACTTCGCTGCGGATCGTGAGGATGCCGCGGCGGCGGGCTTCGACGATGCCGCCTTCTACCGCTACTTCGAGGGCGGCGAGGAGGACCGGCGCTCCATGCCCGTCGGCAGCATCGAGCTCGACGCCGAGCGCCGCATCGCCCCGTTCACCGCGTGGCGCGAGAACGCCGGGCGCGTCGACTACTGAGCCGTCGCTGCCGCCCGCTCCTCGATCTGCTGCAGGGTGCGCGCCGCGACGCTGACCGCGATCGCCGCCGGATCCTTCGAGTCGATGCCGGCGATGCCGACGGGAGTCGCCACCCGGGCGAGCGCGGCGTCGTCGTGACCCGACTCCCTGAGGTGCTGCACGAAGCGCGCCCACTTCGATCTCGAGCCGATCAGTCCGATCGACGCGACGCCGTCGGTGCCGAGGGCGGCCTCGACGATCGCGAGGTCCTCGACGTGATCGTGCGTCATGACGAGCACGTGCGTGCCCGGCGGCACGAGCATGAGCGCCGACTCGGGCACCGGCAGGCGGTGGAGGAGCACGGTCGCTTCGGCGTCCCCGAGCGGTCCGCTCGACCCGGGCACACCGATGCGCTCAGGGGCGAGCATCTCGGCCCGGGAGTCGATGAGATGGAGCTCGATCTGCTGACGGCCGAGGATGCGGGCGAGTTCGAGACCGACGTGCCCGATGCCGAAGACGGCCACCGAGGCGACGACGGGAACCGGTTCGAGCAGCATGGTGACCTCTCCTCCGCAGCACTGCACGCCGTATTCGGTCGTGCTCTTCTCGCTCAACGTCAGCGTCAGCAGCTCGGGCTCCGCGGCGCCGCGTGCCAGCATCGCGCGGGCACGGGCGATCGCCGTGGCCTCGAGGTTGCCTCCGCCGACCGTGCCGAAGAGCGCGTCGGTTGAGACCACCATCTTCGCGCCGCCGTTCCGGGGTGCGTGACCGCGCACCGCCGCCATCGTCACGATGACCGCGGGGGTCCGCGCCGCGCGATGCCGTTGCACGGCCTCCAACCAGTCCATGGTCGTCGCCGCCCGTCAGTGGTCGAAGGGCACGAGCGGAGACTCGGCGCCGACGCTCGCGCCCGCAGGGCGGTCTTCGGGCGCGGCGCGCTCCGCGGCCCGCCGGGCTGCTTCGACCGCCCAGAACACGGCCTCGGGGGTCGCCGGCGACGCGAGCTCCACGATGCCGCCCGCGGCACCGAATGCCGCGACGGCCTCGCGGATCGCCTCGCGCACGCTGAGTGCGAGCATGAGCGGCGGTTCGCCCACGGCCTTCGAGCCGTAGACGACGCCGTCTTCGGTCGCGCGCTCGAAGAAGTGCACGTTGAAGACCTCCGGCATCTCCGAGAAGCTCGGCAGCTTGTAGGTGCTGGCCGACTGGGTGAGGAGGCGACCGCGACCGGGTCCGTCGGTCTCGTCCCAGCGGAGCTCCTCGAGCGTGAGCCATCCGGCGCCCTGCACGAACCCGCCCTCGATCTGGCCGAGGTCGACGAGCGGAGAGAGCGAGTCGCCGACGTCGTGCACGATGTCGACCCGACGAGTGCGGTACGCGCCGGTGAAGCCGTCGACCTCGACCTCGGTCGCGGCGGCGCCGTAGGCGAAGTACTTGAACGGTTCGCCCTGCATCTTCTCGGTGTCCCAGTGCAGGCCCTCGGTGCGGTAGAACCCGGCGGCGAAGAGCTGCACGCGCTGATGGTAGGCGGCGTTCGCCACGTCGGCGAAGGTCAGCGAAGGGTCGGATGCCCCGATGCCGCCGACGCGGCCGCGGGAGAACCGCACATCGTGGGGGTCGACGCCGAGGAGCCCGGCAGCGACCCCGGCCATGCGGTCGCGGATCTGCTCGCAGGCGTGCTTCACGGCGCCGCCGTTGAGGTCGGCGCTCGACGACGCGGCGGTGGCCGAGGTGTTCGGAACCTTGTCGGTGCGCGTGGGAGCGAGCCGCACCGCGTCGAGCGGCACGCCGAGCGCGGTGGCCGCCACCTGGAGCATCTTCGTGTGCAGGCCCTGCCCCATCTCGGTGCCGCCGTGATTGACGAGCACCGAGCCGTCCTTGTAGACGTGCACGAGCGCGCCCGCCTGGTTGAAGGCGGTGAGGGTGAACGAGATGCCGAACTTCACCGGCGTGATCGCGAGGGCGCGCTTCGTGTCGGCGTGCTCGGCGTTGAACGCGGCGATCCCGGCACGGCGCTCGTCGAATGCGCTCTCGTCGAGCACGCGGCGCCAGATCTCGTGCAGCCGCTCGGCGTGGCGCACGGGCTGCCCGTACGGCGTCGTCTGGCCGGGCGCGTAGAAGTTGCGCTCGCGCAGCGTCGCGGCATCGATGCCGAGGCACGGAGCGACGCGGCCGAGGATGTCCTCGATCACGAACATGCCCTGCGGGCCGCCGAAGCCGCGGAACGCGGTCTGCGAGGTCTTGTTCGTCTTCGCGATGCGGCCCTGGGCGACGAAGTTCGGAATCCAGTAGGCATTGTCGACGTGGCACAGGGCGCGGCCCATCACCGGCTCCGAGAGGTCGAGGCTCCAGCCGCCGTCGGAGGTGAGCGTCGTCGCGAGAGCGAGGATGCGGCCCGAGTCGTCGAACCCCGCCTTCCAGACGATGTGGAACGGATGCCGCTTGCCGGTCATCGTGAGGTCTTGCGTGCGATTCAGGCGCAGCCGCACTGGGCGGCCGGTGAGGGTCGCGCCGAGCGCGGCGATCGCCGCGAAACCGTGCGGCTGCATCTCCTTGCCGCCGAATCCGCCGCCCATGCGCAGCGTCTGCACGGTGACCCGGTTGCTCGGCAGCCCGAGCACGTGCGCCACGATCTCCTGCGTCTCCGAGGGGTGCTGCGTGCTGCACTCGACGAAGACCTGGCCCTCCGAGTCGACGTGGGCGAACGAGGCGTGCGTCTCGAGGTAGAAGTGCTCCTGGCCGCCGACCTCGACGACGCCGTCGAAGACGTGCGGGGCCGTCGCGAGCACGGATTCCGGATCGCCGCGACGCACCGTGCGCGGGATGCCCTGGAACGAACCCGCCTCGATCGCCTCGGCCACGGTGATGATCGAGGGCAGCGGCTCGTAGTCGACCCGCACTGCGGCCGCGCCCAGCCGAGCCGCCTCGGCCGTCTCGGCGAGCACCCACGCGAGCGCATGACCGTGGAACATCGCCTCGCTCGGGATCAGCGGCTCGTCGTCTTTCACGCCGGCGTCGTTGACGCCGGGCACATCGGCGGCGGTGAGCACCCGCACGACGCCGGGCACGACGAGCGCAGCGCCCGGGTCGACCTTCACGAGCGCATGCGCGTGCTCGGACTGCACCGGCCAGGCGGTCAGCACGCCGCTCGCGCGCGCCGCGACGTCGTCGGTGTACACGGCCGTGCCGGTGACGTGCAGTGCCGCACTCTCATGGGCGACCAGCGTGCCCACCACGGGGTTCGCCGGGCGCGTGGCGAGCTCGGTCATGCCGGCACCCCCTCTGCCGTGAGCGGGCGGGTGCGGTACAGCTTCAGCAGCGCGGTGCCCAGCATGCGTGAACGGTACTCCGCGCTCGCCCGGTGGTCGGACATCGGCGTGCCTTCGGCCTCGAGCACGGATGCCGCGTCGCGAACCGTCTCAACGTTCCACGATCGCCCCACGAGCAGCGCCTCGGTCGCGCGGGCGCGGAGCGGTGTGGCCGCGACGCCGCCGAGGCCGATGCGAGCCGACGCGACGACGCCGTCGTCGACGTCGAGGGCGAAGCCGACGGCGACGCTCGAGATGTCGTCGAAACGGCGCTTCGCGATCTTGTGGAAGGCGGTCTGCTGCGCGAGGGGCAACGGGATCCGCACGGCGCGGATCAGCTCGTCGGGCCGGCGCAGCGTCTGCCGGTACCCGGTGAAGTACTCGCTGAGATCGACCTCGCGCTCGCCGTCGGCGGAGACGAGCACCACGCGCGCCTCGAGCGCGAGGAGCGCGGGCGCCAGATCGCCGATCGGCGACGCGGTGCCGAGATTGCCGCCGATCGTCGCACGGTTGCGGATGAGCGGTGAGGCGAACTGCGGGAAGAGCTCGCCGAGCAGCGGGACCCGACCGTCGAGGCGGCGCTCGATCTCGGCGAGCGGGAGGGCGGCACCGATCTCGACGGCGGCGTCGCCGAAGCTCAACGCACGAAGCTCCGCTAGATGCTCGACCGCGAGCGTGAGCGGCGCCCGTCGCCCGCGGAGGTTCACGTCGACGCCCCAGTCGGTGCAGCCTGCCACGACGACGGCGTCGGGCTCGGCCGCGAGCACCCGCAGCGCCTCATCGACCGACGGCGGCCTGAGGAACCGCTCGCCGCCCGCCTCGAGCCGGGTCGCCACGGGCCCGGGTGCAGGCCTGCCGCGTCGCTCGGCGAGCGGATCACCCGGCTCGGGAGCTCCGAGGGCGTACGCGGCATCCCTGATCGGCCGGTAGCCGGTGCACCGGCAGAGGTTGCCGCTGAGGGCGTGCAGCTCGAAGCCGTTCGGCGCGATCTCGTGGGCGCGGTCACCCGACTCGGCCGGTGCCGGGGCGACGCGGCCGGCGCGGTAGAACTCGGCCGCCATGCTGCACGCGAACCCGGGCGTGCAGTACCCGCACTGCGAACCGCCGCCCTCGGCGAGCCGCTCCTGCACGGGGTGCAGGGCCTCGGGGGTGCCGAGTCCCTCCGCCGTGACGATCTCCTGCCCGTCGAGGGCCGCGGCCGGCACGAGGCACGCGTTCACGGCCGTCCAGACCGTGCCGCCGTGACCATCGGATGTCGCGAGCAGCATGGCGCACGCGCCGCACTCTCCCTCGGCGCACCCCTCCTTGCTGCCCGTCAGCCCCGTGTCGCGAAGCCAGTCGAGCGCCGTCGTGTGCGCGGCGATGCCACGCAACGGGAGGTTCCGCCCGTTGACCGTCACAGCGATGTGATCCATGGTCGAGCTCCTTGTCTCGGGAGTCTACGCCGCGCACTCGCGGATCTTCCCGGTTCCGCCGCGTTCGCATCTGCGCGAAGATGAGCACAGCGTGTGGAGCAGATCCCCGGAAGGGAGGCGCAGCCGCATGACCATCGAGATCGCCCGTGCCACCGACGTCGCAGGCGGTGAAGAGATCCTCACCGGTGAGGCGCTCGCCTTCGTGGAGGAGCTGCACCGCCGGTTCGACCAGCGTCGTCGCGAACTGCTCGCGGCCAGGCACGAGCGCCGCGAGCGCGTCGCGCGAGGCGAGCAGCTGGACTTCCTGCCCGAGACCAGGAGCATCCGCGAGCGCGACTGGCGGGTACCGCCGCCGCCCGAGGCGCTCGTCGACCGCCGGGTCGAGATCACCGGGCCCGCGTCTCCCGCGAAGATGGCCATCAACGCCCTGAACTCGGGCGCGCGCGTGTGGCTCGCCGACCTCGAGGACGCCTCGAGCCCGATGTGGGGCAACGTCGTCGGCAGCATCCGCAACCTGCGCGATGCGGCGCACGGCACGCTCGCGTTCACCTCGCCCGAGGGCAAGGCCTATTCGCTCCGCGACGACCTCCGCCGGCCGACCGTGATCACCCGCCCCCGCGGCTGGCACCTGCCCGAACGGCACGTGCTCGTCGACGGCCGACGTGCCTCGGGTTCGCTCGTCGACTTCGGGCTGCACAGCTTCCACACGGCCCGGCAGCTCATCGAGAACGGCCACGGCCCGTACTACTACCTGCCGAAGCTCGAGAGCCACCTCGAGGCCCGACTGTGGAACGACGTGTTCACCTTCGCCGAGGCGGCGCTGGGCATTCCGAACGGCGAAATCCGCGCGACCGTGCTCATCGAGACGATCCCGGCCGCGTTCGAGATGGACGAGATCCTCTTCGAGCTGCGCGAGCACGCCTCGGGCCTGAACGCCGGCCGCTGGGACTACCTCTTCAGCATCATCAAGGTGTTCCGCGACGCGGGGCCCGAGTTCATCGTGCCCGACCGCGCGTCGGTCTCGATGACCGCACCGTTCATGCGCGCCTACACGGAACTGCTCGTGAAGACCTGTCATCGCCGCGGGGCGATGGCGATGGGCGGCATGGCGGCCTTCGTTCCGAATCGCGCCGACCCCGAGGTCACGGCCGCGGCCTTCGAGAAGGTGCGGGCCGACAAGACCCGTGAGGCGGGTGACGGCTTCGACGGGTCGTGGGTCGCTCATCCCGACCTCGTGCCGGTCTGCCGCGAGGTCTTCGACGGAGTGCTCGGCGATCGGCCGAACCAGCTCGATCGCCGGCGGCCCGAGGTCGAGGTCACCGCAGCGGGGCTGCTCGACGTCGCCTCGGCGGGCGGCGACGTCACCGAGGCGGGCCTGCGCGACAACCTCTCGATCGCGGTGGCCTACACGGCGGTCTGGCTCTCGGGCAACGGTGCGGTCGCACTGCACAACCTCATGGAGGATGCCGCGACGGCCGAGATCTCGCGCTCGCAGGTCTGGCAACAACTGCGGCATCGGGTCGAACTGGTCGACACGGGTCGCGCCGTGACCCCGGAACTCGTTCGCGCCCTCCTCGACGAGGAGGTCGAACGGCTCCGCGCCGACGTCCCGGCCGAGCGCTTCACGGCCTATTACGAGCCGGCCGCCGCGCTCATCGCCGAGATCTGCCTCTCGACCGACTACGTCGACTTCCTGACCCTCCCCGCCTACGAGCTGCTGGAGTGACGATGCGCACCGCACTCGCTCGGAGCGACCTCACCGCGATCGACGCGCGGCTCGCTGCGAGCGATGAACTCCTCGCCACCGGGTATCCGGGTGACGACGGCTCGCGTCAGCCCGTGCACACGGTCTACGTGCCCGCCGACCGGTTCATGCCGGAGCTGTCGGTCGAGTGGGCGAGGGCGGCGCTCGCCGCCGCCGATGGTGCCGGAGGTCTCGCTGCGCTCGCCGTCACGGTGGGGATCGACGCGGCGCTCGCGGCCGAGATCGCGCCCCGCGTCCTCGAGAAGCTCGAACGCGAGCCGATCGAAGACCTCCGGATCGACTTCGAGGACGGCTACGGCGACCGCGGAGACGACGTCGAGGACGCGGACGCCGTGCGCGCCGCCAAACGGGTCGTGGCCGCCGGCGGTGCCGGGTTCACCCCGCCGTTCATCGGCATCCGCTTCAAGAGCTTCGAGGCGCCGACGCGAGCCCGCGGCATCCGCACGCTCGATCTCTTCATCACGACGCTCATCGAGCAGAGCGGCCTTCCCGACGGCCTGGCGCTCACCCTGCCGAAGGTGTCGACGGTGGCGCAGGCCGAGGCGATGGCCGAGGTCGCGGCCGCCCTCGAACGCGTGCACGGCCTGCCCGACGGGCGGCTTCGGTTCGAGGTGCAGGTCGAGACCCCGCAGCTCGTGCTCGGCGCCGACGGCACCTCGCCCGTCGCACAGCTCGCCAGCGCGCTGCGCGGCAGGATCAGCGGGCTGCACTTCGGCACCTACGACTACAGCGCCGCGCTCGGCATCTCGGCGCGAGAGCAGTCGATGGAGCATCCGGCCGCCGACTTCGCCAAACAGGTCATGCAGCTCGCGGTGGCGGGCACGGGCATCCGACTCTCCGACGGGTCGACGAACGTGCTGCCCGTCGGCGAGCACGCCGAGGCGGCGTGGCGCTTGCACGCGCGGCTCGTGCGGCGTTCCCTCGAGCGCGGCTTCCCGCAGGGCTGGGACCTGCATCCGCACCAGCTGCCGACCCGGTTCCTCGCGACGTACGCGTACTACCGCGCAGGGTACTCCGAGGCATCCGCTCGACTTCGCCACCGTCTCGACCAGACCGCCGGCGAGGAGCGAGACGTGCTCGACGAGCCCGCCACCGTGCGCGCCCTCGCCGGCTTCGTGCTGCGGGGAGTGCGGTGCGGTGCGATCTCGCCCGCCGAGCTCGCGGCCGACCTCGGCATCGACGACGCGGCGCTCCTCGCGCTCACGCACCCCAGACGACCTCAGGAGGCCGGATGAGCTACTTCACCCCGACGGGCGGCCTGCCCGCCCAGACCGAGCTGCTCACCGACCGCGCCATCGTGACGACGGCGTACACCGTGATTCCGAGGGGCGTGCTGCGCGACATCGTCACGAGCAGGCTCCCCGGTTTCACGAGGACCCGCTCGTGGATCCTCGCGCGGCCGATCGCGGGCTTCGCGACGACCTTCGCGCAGCTCATCGTCGAGATCGGGCCGGGCGGCGGCGCCGAGCGCCCCGAGCAGGAGCCGGGCGTCGAGGGCGTCGTGTTCGTCACGAGCGGCGAACTCGCGCTCACGCTCGACGGGCAGCGGCACGGGCTCGCGCCGGGCGGATACGCCTACCTCGCCGCGGGTGCGAGCTGGGCGGTCGCGAACGAGGGCGAGGCGCCCGCATGCTTCCACTGGATCCGCAAGGCCTACGAACCCGTCGACGGCATCGCCGCGCCCCACTCGTTCGTGACGAGCGACGCCTCGGTCGCGCCGCAGGAGATGCCCGGCACGGATGGCGCGTGGGCGACGACCCGGTTCGTCGACCCCGACGACCTCGCACACGACATGCACGTGAACATCGTGACCTTCAAGCCCGGAGCCTCGATCCCCTTCGCCGAGACGCACGTCATGGAGCACGGGCTCTACGTGCTCGAGGGCAAGGGCGTCTACCGGCTGAACGACGACTGGGTCGAGGTCGAGGCCGGCGACTTCATGTGGCTGCGCGCCTTCTGCCCGCAGGCCTGCTACGCGGGCGGCCCGGGGCCGTTCCGCTACCTGCTCTACAAAGACGTCAACCGGCAGGTGCGGCTCACCGGGCCGGCCGCGAACGGCCCCAGATGACGGATGCCTCGGGCTTCGACCTCGTCGTCACGGGCGCCGAGGTGCTCGTGGCGGGCGGGTTCGCGCCGGCCGAACTCGGCGTGCGGGGAGGGGTCATCGCGCGCATCGCGCCGCTCGGGGCGGGGCTCGTCGGCGAGCGCCGCATCGACCTCGCCGACGACGAGGTGCTGATCCCCGGACTCGTCGACACCCACGTGCATGTGAACGAGCCCGGCCGCACCGAGTGGGAGGGCTTCGCCTCGGCGACCCGTGCCGCCGCGGCCGGCGGCGTCACGACGATCGTCGACATGCCGCTCAACAGCATTCCGCCGACGACGAACGTCGCGGCGCTGGAGCTCAAGCGGCAGGCCGCAGCGGGGCAGGCCTTCGTCGACGTGGGGTTCTGGGGCGGCATCGTGCCCGGCAACCGGGCCGAACTCGAGCCGCTCGTGGCCGCCGGCGTGTTCGGGTTCAAGTGCTTCCTCGCGCACTCCGGTGTCGACGAGTTCCCACCCGTCTCCGCCGACGAGATGGAGGCGGCGATGTCGGTTCTCGCCGCGGAATCCGACTCGCTCGTCATCGTGCACGCCGAGGACGCGGCGCTCCTCGAAGCTGCGCCGCACGCGCACAGCACCGCCTACGCCGACTTCCTGGCCTCGCGCCCGCGGGAGGCCGAGGGCGCCGCGATCGGCGCCGTGATCGAACGGGCCGCACGCACCGGCGTCCGGGCGCACATCCTGCACCTGAGCTCGGCCGACGCCCTCGATCAGATCGCGACGGCGAAGCATCGCGGCGTGCGGCTCACCGTCGAGACGTGCCCGCACTACCTCGTGCTCGCGGCCGACGAGGTGCCCGCCGGCGCCACCGAGTTCAAGTGCTGTCCGCCCATTCGCGAGGGCGTCAACCGGGACGCGCTCTGGCAGGGGCTCGTCGACGGCGTCATCGACTTCATCGTCTCAGACCACTCGCCGGCGCCGCCCGAGCTGAAACGCGCGGGCGGCGGTGACTTCGCCGAGGCGTGGGGCGGCATCGCGTCGCTGCAGCTCGGGCTGCCCCTCGTCTGGACGGAGGCTCGCCGCCGCGGCATCCCGCTCGCACGCGTCGTGGAGTGGATGTCGACGGCGCCGGCCCGACGAGTCGGCCTCGCGGCGAAGGGCGGCATCGTCGAGGGCGCCGCCGCCGATCTCGTCGTTGTCGCTCCCGACGCGAGCTGCGTCGTCGATGCGGCGCTGCTCGAGCACCGCCATCCGATGACGCCCTACGACGGCCGCGAGCTCTTCGGGGTGGTGCGCGCCGTGCTCCTCGCGGGGGCGCCGATCGAGCGCGAGAACCCGCGCGGGCGGCTGCTGCGCCGCGACACGTCGGAACCGGGCCGCGTCACGTCGGAACCGGGCCGCGTCATGCGGCTCGCGGAGTTCGACGCCGCCGATCGCGACGCGGCGATCGCGTGGATCCGGCCGTGTCTCGACATCACCCGCTGGTGCGAGGAACTCGTCGACGGCCGCCCCTACGGCTCGGTCGAGGAGCTCGTGACCGCGGCCGGCACCGCCGCGTCGCCGTTCACGGCCGAAGAGGTGGATGCCGCGATGGCCCGCCATCCCCGCATCGGCGAACATGCAGCGGGCGTCGGTGCAGAGGCCGCCCTCTCGCGGAGCGAGCAGGCGGGCGTCGATGCGGGGGATGCCGCGATCGCCGCCGCCCTCGCCGAAGGCAACTTCGCCTACGAGCGCCGGTTCGGCCGTGTCTTCCTGATCCGTGCCGCCGGCCGGTCGTCGGAAGAGATCCTCGGGGCGCTCACCGAGCGCCTCGGGCACACGGCCGACGAGGAGGACCTCGTCGTCGCCGGGCAACTGCGCGAGATCGCCGCGCTGAGACTGAAGGGACGTTTCGCCGCATGACCGCCTCCCGCGCCACCGCCTCCCGCATCACCACTCACGTGCTCGACACGAGCACGGGCCTGCCGGCCGAGGGCATCGCGGTCGAGCTGTTCGTGCGTGATGGCGCCGACTGGCGTTCCGTCGCGACATCCGTCACCGATGCCGACGGGCGCATCATGCAGCTCGGCGCCGAGACCATCGCGCCGGGGGAGTACCGGCTGCGCTTCGACACCCGCGCCTACTTCGCCGCACGCGACCTCGACGCCTTTTTCCCCGAGGTGCTGCTGACCTTCGCGCTCGCCGACGACGGGCGGCACTGCCACGTGCCCCTGCTGCTCGGCCCGTTCGCCTATTCGAGCTATCGAGGGAGCTGAACCATGACCGAACCCGCCATCGTGCTCGGGCCGAACCAGTACGGCAAGGCCGAAGTGCGCGTCGTCAAGGTCACGCGCGAAACGGCCCGGCACGAGATCGAGGATCTCAACGTCACCTCGCAGCTGCGCGGCGACTTCGATCGGGCCCACCTCGCGGGCGACAACTCGCACGTGATCGCGACCGACACCCAGAAGAACACCGTCTTCGCATTCGCGCGCGGGGGCATCGGGTCACCGGAGGCGTTCCTGCTGCGGCTCGCCGAGCATTTCACGAGCGAGTTCGACTGGGTGAGCGGCGGCCGCTGGGAGGCCGAGAGCTTCGCCTGGGATCGCATCGAGGTGCAGGGCGCGGCGCACGACCACTCCTTCGTGCGGTCGGGGCGCGAGACGCGCACCGCCGTCGTCGTCGCCGACGGCGCCGCGCGCCACGTGATCGGCGGACTGAAGGGCTTGACCGTGCTGAAGACGACGGAGTCGGGGTTCGAGGGGTTCCCTCGGGATCAATACACGACGCTCGCTGAGACGAGCGACCGCGTCCTCGCCACGGATGTCGCGGCGAGGTGGCTCTATGCTCGCCGCGAGGGCGAGGGCGAGGGCGAGGGCGAGGGCGAGGGCGAGGGCGAGGGCGAGGGCGACGGCGACGGCGGGCCCGACTACGACGCGAGCTACGAGCGGGTGCGCGCCCTCCTGCTCGAGGCCTTCGCGCAACGGCACTCGCCGGCCCTCCAGGCGACGCTGTTCGAGATGGGTTCGCGGGTGCTCGAGGAATGCCCCGAGATCGCCGAGATCCGCTTCTCGATGCCGAACAAGCACCACTTCGTCGTCGACCTCACCCCGTTCGGACTCGACAACCCCAACGAGGTGTTCTACGCCGCCGATCGTCCGTACGGGCTCATCGAGGCTGCCGTCACGCGGGAGGGTGTCGTGAGTCCGGCCGCGGCCTGGGAGGGCATCGCAGGATTCTGCTGAGCGCGGTCGACGGCGGCAGTGCTCAGGGACTCCCGCTGCCGGGCCATGCGCGCTAGCGTCGAGGCATGCGCATCCTCCTCATCGGCGCCGGGGGCGTCGGAGACGCCATCGCCAAGATCGCCGCTCGCCGTGATTTCTTCGAGCTGCTCGTGATCGCCGACTACGACGAGGCGCGTGCCGAGCGCACGCTCGCGTGGATTCGGGCGAAGCACGGCGACGAGGTCGCGAGCCGATTCGACACGACGCAGATCGACGCGAGCGACCCCTACGTCGTCACGGCGGTCGCACTCGAGTTCGACGCGACCCACGTCATGAACGCCGTGGAGCCGAAGTTCGTGCCGTCGATCTTCGCCGGTGCGCTCGCCGCGGGCGCCGACTACCTCGACATGGCGATGAGCCTGTCGGAGCCGCATCCGAGCGAGCCGCACTCGCTCACGGGGGTGAAGCTCGGCGACGACCAGTTCGCGCAAGCGGGCGACTGGGATGCCGCGGGCAGGCTCGCGCTCGTCGGCATGGGCGTCGAGCCCGGCCTCTCCGACGTGTTCGCCCGCTATGCCGCCGATCATCTCTTCAGCGAGATCGACGAGCTCGGCGTGCGCGACGGCGCGAACCTCGTCGTCACCGACGAGGAGGGCAACGAGATCTTCGCCCCGAGCTTCTCGATCTGGACGACGATCGAGGAGTGCCTGAATCCGCCCGTCGTCTGGGAGAAGGACGCGGGCTGGTTCACGACTGCGCCGTTCTCGGAGCCCGAGACCTTCGTCTTCCCAGAGGGCATCGGTCCGGTCGAGTGCGTCAACGTCGAGCACGAGGAGGTGCTCCTCATGCCCCGCTGGGTCGATGCGAAGCGCGTCACCTTCAAGTACGGGCTCGGCGCGGAGTTCATCAACGTGCTGCAGGTGCTGCACCTGCTGGGCCTCGACTCGACGAGCCCGGTCACGGTGCGGAGCGAGACCGGCCCGGCGCATGTCGCGCCGCGCGACGTCGTCGCCGCTTCGTTGCCCGATCCCGCGACGATCGGCCCGCGCATGACCGGCAAGACGTGCGCCGGGCTCTGGGTCACCGGCACCGGCGTCGACGGCGAGCCGCGGGAGGTGTACCTCTTCCACGTGAGCGACAACGAGTGGACGATGCGCGAGTACGAGAGCCAGTGCGTGGTCTGGCAGACCGCGCTGAACCCGGTCATCGCCCTCGAACTGCTCGCGACCGAGGTGTGGCAGGGGCGCGGTGTGCTCGGCCCCGAGGCGTTCGACGCGGCGCCGTTCCTCGAACTCATGGCGAGGCCGGTCGCCGAGGGCGGGTACGGCCAGGCCTGGGGCATCGAGGACCGGCTGGGGTGACCGCCACGACCCGTGCACCGGTCGTCGCCGGATGGCCCGCGGCCGTCGAGCTCGCCGACGCCGCCGACGCGCGTGCGGGTGTCGAGACGCGGCAGGCGACCACCGCAGAGCTCGACGGCGTGCTCGCCAGGTTCGAATCGACGTGGGGCGCGGGTCGAGGTCCCGACCGCTCGATGCTGCAGGCGCTCGCGCACGCGGGCAACACCGTGCTGGTGGCGGTGCCCGTGCAGCCATCGGCGGCGGGGGAGCCGAACCGGCGCGACCACCCGGGGAACGATGTGCTCGGGGCGACCCTCGGCTTCCTCGGCTGGCAGGGCGGCATCCACCTGCACTCGCACATGAACGCCGTCGACCGGGCCGCCCGCGGACGCGGTGTCGGACTCGCCCTGAAGCTGCGCCAGCGCGCCCTCTGCCTCGAGCACGGCATCACCGAGATGCGCTGGACCTTCGACCCGCTCATCCGCCGCAACGCCCGAATGAACCTTGTGCGTCTCGGCACCGAGGTCATCGCCTTCCACCCCGACTTCTACGGGCGGATGGACGACCGCATCACGGGTGCCGACCGGAGCGACCGCTTCGAGGTGCGCTGGCGCCTCGAGTCGGCCCGCACCGCCCGCGCGCTCGCCCGGCTTCGGCAGCCCGTCTGGTCGTCGCGCGGCCGATTCGCCCTCGTGCACGACTTCGAGGCGCTGCGAGCGGATGACCCGGCCGCCGCCGCTCGCCTGCGCGAGCGTTCGCGCGAGGCCTTCGCCGCTCTCGCCGACCCGTCGGTGCGCCCCGAGCTCGACACCGCCGGCGATTACGTCTTCACCACCGACGACCCCGATCGGGAGCCCGAATGACCACGACCACACGCACGCCGCGCATCGAGGCGATCGAGCTGCACCGCGTCGAGGTGCCGCTCGTGCGTCCCTTCGAGACGAGCTTCGGGCGCGAGACCGTGCGCGAAGCGCTGCTCGTGCGGGTTCGCACCGACACGGGTGACGGCTGGGGCGAATGCGTGGCTGGCCGCGACCCCTTCTACTCCGCCGAATACGTCGGCGGCGCGGCATCCGTCATCGAGCGGTACCTCGCACCGGCCCTGCTCGACGCCCGCGAGATCCGGGCGGTCGCGGGCGACGACCCCCGTTCGGTCGGAGTGCCGCTCGCGGCATCCGTGGCGCCGGCGCTCGCCGTCGTCGCCGGCCATCGCATGGCGAAGGGCGCCATCGAGGCGGCCGTGCTCGACGCCGAGCTGCGGGCACAGGGGCGGCCGATGGGCGAGGCGTTCGGTGCGGTGCGCGGCTGGGTCGACTGCGGAGTCTCGGTCGGCATCGCCTCGACGATCGAGGAACTGCTCGACGAGGTCGCGGGCTACGCCGAGGCCGGCTACCGGCGCATCAAGCTGAAGATCAAGCCCGGGTGGGACCTCGTGCCGGTCGGCGCGGTGCGCGAGCTCATCGGACCCGATGCGCTGCTTCAGGTGGACGCGAACACGGCGTACACCGCCGACGACATCCCGCTGCTCGCGAGCCTCGACGCGTTCGGGCTGCTCCTCATCGAGCAGCCGTTCGCCGAGGAGGACCTCGCCGCGCACGCCCGGCTCGCGAGCGCCTGCGAGACGCCCGTCTGCCTCGACGAGTCGATCCTCGACGTCACGACCGCGGTGGATGCGATCGAGCGCGGCGCGACCTCGGTCGTGAACATCAAGCCCGGTCGCATGGGCGGCTACCTCGAGGCGTTGCGGGTGCACGACGTGTGCCGCGCGCTCGACGTGCCCGTGTGGTGCGGCGGCATGCTCGAGACCGGCATCGGCCGCGCCGCGAACGTCGCGCTCGCCGCGCTGCCCGGCTTCGTGCTGCCCGGCGACACCTCGGCGTCGTCGCGGTACTACGCTGAAGACCTCACCGAGCCGTTCGAACTCGGCGAGGGCGAGCACCGCGGGCAGCTGCAGGTTCCGGATGCCCCGGGCACCGGCGTCACCGTGCGCGAGGAACTCCTGCGCGAGTGGGCGAGCGCGGCGCCGATCATCCTCGCGCGCTGACGCGCTGCGCCACCGCGCGGCCGCGCGGCCAGCGCTCGTCGGAGGGAGGTTCTCGCGTCGGAGTCACCCCCTCCGCGTCCTCCGACACGAGAACCTCACTCCGACGCGACGCGACGCTGGCGGGACCGACTCACTCGTCGAGGAGCGTGAGCGCACGCTCGCCGATCTCCGCGGCCGACTCGGCGTGCCCGGGGTCGTCGTCGATCGCGAACCAGGTCGACGACAGGGCGCACCACGCGACGAGCCATCGGGCGAGCCGTGCCCGTTCGACGCCGGTCGCATCGACGACCACGCCGAACTGGCGTTCGAGCCGGCCCGGGCGCAGCGCCCGCTCGTGCGACGGATTGCAGAGCACATTGCAGTAGTCGAAGGCGGCCTCGCCCGTGAGCCCCTTCGGATCGATCGCGAGCCAGCCGCGCTCGCCGAAGTCGAGCACGTTGCCGTGGTGGAGGTCGCCGTGCAGCACGACGGGTTCCCGCGGGTCGTCGAGGAGCTGTTCGGCGAGGTCGGCTCCGCGGCGGTGCAGCGCTCCGATCCGGTCGGCGTTGGCGAAGAGCTCGCGGAACCACGTCGGCAGGTCGATGAGCTCGGGCGGATCCTCCCGCTCGAGCACTGCGCCCGGCGCGACGTGGATTCGGCCCGCCGCCGCGCAGATCGTGCGAGTGGCGTCGTCGTCGCGGCCGTCAGCCACCATGCGCACGAGGTCACGGGCGCCGGTCGCGCGTTCGAGCAGGATCGCGGCGCCGCTCCGCTCGAGCACTCGCGCCGCGCCGTGTCCGTCGAGGGCGACGAGGAGGTCGGCTCCGCGTACCTCCTCGGGGGCGTGCGCGAGTTTCAGCATGGCCGGCTCGCCGCTCATCGTCTGCACCGGGATGAGCGTGCTCGACGCCGTCGTGACCGCGTCGCCGACGGGGCGCAGCCGCCACCGCCGCAACCAGGCGAGCTCGCCGGCGTGTCCCGGGTCCACCGGGCCGAGGTCGCTCACGGCCGCGCCCACTCCTTGCCCGCCCACGGGTCGTAGTCGACCTCGAGCGGCTCCTGCTCGGGTCGCCGTGCCTCGGGCACGTGCTGCAGGTTCACCCGGATGCGGTACCAGAGCGAGGAACTGCCGCGCATGCCGTCGACGAGGGTGTCGGCGGGGTGGAGCAGGGCGACGACATCGGGATGCCGCGCTTTCCACCGTTCGAGCCCCTCGAGCGCCTCGGCCTTCGTGTTCGCCCGTGCGATCTCGATCAGCGGCATCGTCGACGTGCGCCGACCGGAGCCGTCGGAGGATTTCGGCGGCTTCTCGGCCGGGCCGAGCCGCTCGGCGAGCTCGAGCAGCGCGTCGAGCCCGCCGGCGGTCTCGTCGATGCCGGCGGCCGGGTCGCCGCGCTCGGCGAACCGCTCGAGCACCGTCGCGACCGTGAAATGCTCGGGATGGCTGCCCCGCACCTCGTTCCAGTCGAGCGGCGTCGACACCCGCGCGTCGGGCAGCGGCCGGATCGAGTACGCGGATGCCACGGTGCGATCCTTCGCGTTCTGGTTGAAGTCGACGAAGACGCTCTCGCCGCGCTCCTCCTTCCACCACCGCGCGGTGGCGAGCCCGGGGGCGCGGTTCTCGACCTCGCGGGCGAGGGTCTCGGCGGCGAGGCGCACGTCGCGGAAGTTCCAGCGCGGCTCGATGCGCACGCAGATGTGCATGCCGCGCGAGCCCGAGGTCTTCGGCCAGCCGACGAGCCCGTGATCGGCGAGCACCTCACGCGCGACCATGGCCACGTCGACGATCTGGCTCCAGTCCACGCCCGGCATCGGGTCGAGGTCGACCCGCAGCTCGTCGGGGTGGTCGAGGTCTTCGGCCCGAACGGGGTGCGGGTTCAGGTCGAGGCATCCGAGGTTCACGACCCATGCGAGCGCGGCCGGATCGCGGACCACGACCTCGTCGGCCGAATTGCCCGAGGCGTAGTGCAGCGTCGCCGTCTCGATCCACTCGGGCCGATTCTCGGGAGCGCGCTTCTGGAAGAACGCCTCCTGGTCGATGCCCTTCACGAAGCGCTTGAGCACCATCGGGCGCCCGCCGGCGCCGCGCAGGGCCCCGTCGGCGACCGCGAGGTAGTAGGTCACGACGTCGAGCTTCGTCAGGCCGGGCTCTGGGAACACGACCTTGTCTGGGCTGCTGATGCGCACCTCTCGATCGCCGATCAGCAGCACCTCGGCCGTCGACGCCTTGGGGCTCACGTTCTCCACCCTAGGTCTGCGCATCGCGGAATGGGAGGCCCCCGCCTCGGGGGTGCCGCATCATTTCGCCCGGGTCGTTCGCCTGCGCCGTCGATAGGATCGCCCCATGGCCGATGACGCGGTGAAGCAAGCTCAGGAGGCGGCCGCTGCTGCGGCCGAGGCGGCGAAGGCCCTGCAGGCGCAGGCGGCCGAGGCCATCAAGAAGGCCGAGGAGGCCGCGGCGCTCGCGCAAGCGGCTGCCGAGGCGGCGGCGACGGATGCTGCGGCCGCAGCCAGGGCGGCGACGACGGATGCCGCGGCCGGGCCCGAGCAGCCCGCGGCGCCGTCGGCACCAGGCCCCGCCGCATCCGCCGGCCCACTCGACCAGAGCCGCATCGACGCGATCCGCGCCGGCTACGCCTTCGAGGGCGCCGCGCTCGAGATGGGCGCCCTCGTCAACGGCGAGGCGCTGCCGGAGGTGCCGATCCGCATTCCGCTCGCGATGACGAACCGGCACGGACTCGTCGCCGGGGCGACCGGCACCGGCAAGACCCGCACGCTGCAGCTGCTCGCCGAGCGGCTCTCGGCCAACGGCGTCGCCGTGTTCGCCGCCGACATCAAGGGCGACCTCTCGGGCGTCGCGACGCCGGGGGAGGGCAACGAGAAGCTGCTCGAGCGCACGGCGGGCATCGGTCAAGACTGGACGCCTGCGAGTTTCCCGACCGAGTTCTACTCCCTCGGCGGCGTCGGCCGGGGCGTGCCGATCAGGGCGACGATCTCGGGATTCGGGCCGCTGCTGCTCTCGAAGGCGCTCGGCCTCAACGAGACGCAGGAGTCGAGCCTCGGTCTCGTCTTCCACTACGCGAACACGAACAACCTCGCCCTGCTCGACCTCGAAGACCTGCGGGCCGTGCTCGCCTACCTCGTCAGCGATGAGGGCAAGCCCGAACTCGAGGGCCTCGGCGGGCTGTCGAAGGCCACCGTCGGGGTGATCCTGCGCGAACTCATCACCTTCGCCGATCAGGGCGCCGACGTCTTCTTCGGCGAACCCGAGATCGACACGGCCGAGTTCCTGCGCGTGGCATCCGACGGTCGCGGGGTCATCAGCCTGCTCGAGGTGCCGGGCGTCGCCGACAAGCCGGCGCTCTACTCGACCTTCCTCATGTGGCTGCTCGCCGACCTCTTCACCGACCTGCCGGAGGTCGGCGACCTCGACCAGCCCAAGCTCGTGTTCTTCTTCGACGAGGCGCACCTGCTCTTCACGGACGCGTCGAGGGACTTCCTCGCCCAGATCACGCAGACCGTGCGCCTCATCCGCTCGAAGGGCGTCGGCGTTTTCTTCGTGACGCAGACCCCGAAAGACGTGCCCGCCGACGTGCTCGCCCAGCTCGGCTCGCGCGTGCAGCACCAGTTGCGCGCGTTCACCCCCGACGATGCGAAGGCGCTGCGCGCGACCGTCTCGACGTACCCGAAGTCGGGCTACGACCTCGAGGAGACCCTCACCATGCTCGGCACGGGCGAGGCGATCGTCACCGTGATGAACGAGAAGGGCGCTCCCAGCCCGGTCGCCTGGACACGGCTCCGCGCTCCGCAGGCCTCCATGTCGCCGTCGACGGATGCCTCGATCGACGCCGCCGTCGCCGCGTCACCGCTGCTCGCGAAGTACGGCACCGGCATCGACCGGGAGTCGGCGCACGAGATCCTGACGAAGAAGCTCGCGGACGCCGCGGCGAGGGTCGATGCCGAAGAGGCCGCCGCGGCGAAGTCGAAGGCCGACGCGGAGTACGCGAAGATGCAGGCGAAGATCGCCGCGGATGCCGCGAAGGCCGACAAGAAGGCGCAGGCCGAGTACGACCGGCTCATGAAGCAGACCTCGGGATCATCGCGGTCGCGATCGTCACGGTCGTCGCGGTCGAAGGAGAAGTCCGCGCTCGAGCAGGTGCTCGGCTCGAAGGCCACGCAGAATGTGCTGACGAGCGTCATCACCGGCATCTTCGGCATGGCCAAGCGCCGCTGAGGGCGGCCGTCGTGCGGGAGGATGGTCGGGTGCCAGAGATCCGCCAGTACCGCGCCGCCGACCGCGACCAGCTCGCGCACATCTGCCTGCTCACCGCGGCCGCCGGGGGCGATGCGTCAGGGGTCTACTCCGACGACTCGCTGATGCCCGAGGTGTTCGCGCTGCCGTACGTCGAGTACGCGCCCGAGCTCGCCTTCGTCGTGGCCGAGGGCGATCGGGTGCTCGGCTACGTGATCGGCGTGGCCGACACCGCGGCATTCGTCGAGTGGTGGAAGCGCGAATGGTCGCCGGGCTTCGCAGCGAGGCATCCGTCGCCCGGCGCACCGACCGGACACGAGCCGAGATTCACCGAGGCCCGTCTCGTCGAGGCCGGCACCTCGCCCGAGCGCATGCTCATCGACGAACTGGCCGAGTATCCGGCGCACCTGCACATCGACCTGCTGCCCGAACTGCAGGGCCAAGGCTTCGGCCGTCGCCTCATCGGCACCATGCGCGCCGCGCTCGCCGCACGCGGCGTGCCCGCGGTGCACCTCGGCATCGACGCCTCGAACGCCGGAGCGAGAGTCTTCTACGACCGGCTCGGCTTTCACGAGCTGCCCTCGAGCCGGCCGCGATCACCGCTCCTCGGCATCGCCACCGGCGACACCGCACTCAGCGGGTGAGCGAGCGCCGCTCGAACCAGTAGAGAAGGCGCGGATTGGCTTCGCGCAGCTCGGCGAGCGTCATCGGTTCGGATCCGACGGTCTCCTCGACGCCGAGCACATCGGCGACCCGATCCATCGTGGGCTCATCCCAGAATCGGCCTCGCATGCGGAAGGCACCGCGCCCGGTGCGTTCGACAACGAAGAGCTCCTGCGTCGTGTCGAGGCTGTTCGCCCGGTAGAGCTGCACGCGCAGCACCCCGGCGACGTCCCGTGCGGCGACCGTCGAGACCCCGCCGAAGAATCCGTGTTCGACGATGCCGTACTTGCTGATCGATGCGCGGGTGCGTCGATAGCCGAACCACGCGACGAGGATCAGCACCACCCCGACCGACGCCGTCGCCGCGATGACCGGCCAGGATTCGCGCGTGTTCATCAGCCAGAGTTCGGCGGCCAGCAGCGGCAGCGCGAGCGCCGCGATGGTCATGCCGATGCTCCAGCCCAGCGTGCGGCGCGGCCTCAGGGTCTGCACCCCGAGGCCCTCGCCCCCTACTGCCACCGGATCGATGGAGGAGACCCCTGCATCCCCAGTCATGTTTTCCATCGCCGCCGCTGACATCTCTGCAATATTGGTGGGCGACGCCCGGAAACGCTATCCGCATTAATGAGGACAAGCGCCGCGAAACACGAAACGGCCCGCGATTCCGGGCCGATTCGAACCCCGACCGATGCTGCGCGCGCCGGGATTTGCGCACCCGCGCGCCGGGGCGCTGGGGTCTTCCTTGGCGGAGGATGGGGGATTCGATCGCCCGACCGATGCTGCGCGCGCCGGGGCGCTGGGGTCTTGCTTGGCGGAGGATGGGGGATTCGAACCCCCGAGGGCTTGCACCCAACACGCTTTCCAAGCGTGCGCCATAGGCCACTAGGCGAATCCTCCAGGACGGCACGGGCGTTCGAGAACGCGCACGGCCACATGAAATCGTACCCGACTTCCGCGGTCCTCCCGTTCACGGGCGATGGGATGCCTCCGGTGAGCGGAAGCCGCGGGGTGAACGACTCGCAGCGAACGGGGTAGAATGGAAGACGGCTCCCCGCGTGGCGCCATCCAGGCCAACTCCCCCAGGGCGGAAACGCAGCAAGGGTAACCGGGCTCTGGCGGGTGCGCGGGGGGTCTTTTCCGTTCTTGCCGCAGGCGTTCCCGCGGGCAGGCCCCGAGGCGGGTGCCGCCATCACGGTGGGTGGATTCCCAGACCGCCGGTCGGACCCGCACAATAGGGTGGACGGGTGGCGCACCGCATCTACATCTGCTCGGCTGAAGGCAACACCGGCAAGTCCACCGTGGCGCTCGGCGCACTCGACACGCTGACCCGCCGGGCGACGCGGGTCGGGGTGTTCCGGCCGATCGCACGCTCGACGGCCGAACGCGACTACGTGCTCGAGTTGCTCCTCGCCCACGAGGGCGTGGTGCCGATTCCCTACGACGACGCGGTGGGCGTGCGCTACGACGACGTGCACGCAGACCCCGAGGGGGCGCTCGCGACGATCGTGAGCCGCTTCAAGGCGGTCGAAGACCGCTGCGACGCGGTCGTCATCATCGGGTCGGACTTCACGGATGTCGGCAGCCCCACCGAACTCGCCTACAACGCGCGCATCGCCGCGAACCTCGGCGCTCCCGTGCTGCTCGTGCTCGGGGGCCGGGTCGGGCAGGGCCAGGGTCGAAGCACCTCGGAGCGACTCGGGTACTCCGATGCCCGAAGCCCCGAAGATCTCGCCCAGCTCACCGAACTCGCCGTCGAAGAGCTCGAGCGCGAGCACGCGACGCTGCTCGGCATCGTGACCAACCGGGCCGACCCCGAGCGGCTGCAGGAGATCGTCGAGGTCGTCGCCGTCGCCGCCGGGCAGAACGGCGTGCGCGCCACCGGCTTCGGGTCGGCCGCCGAGGCATCCGTCGCCACCTGGGCGATCCCCGAAGACCCATACCTCGTCGCTCCGTCGATGCAGGCGATCATGGTCGCCGTCGACGGCGCCCTGCACGCCGGCGACCCCGAGTTGCTGAACCGCGAGGCGCTCGGTGTCGTCATCGCCGCGATGTCGATGGAGAACGTGCTCACCCGCCTCACCGAGGGCGCGGTGGTGGTCGTGCCGGGCGATCGCAGCGAGGTGCTGCTCGGCGTGCTCACGGCGCACTCGAGCGCGACGTTCCCGTCGCTGTCGGGCATCGTGCTGAACGGCGGGTTCCCGATGGCCGAGCAGGTCGACCGACTCGTCGACGGCCTGAAGGCCGGACTGCCGATCATCCGCACCGAGCTCTCGAGCTACGACACGGCGCTCGCGATCACCCACACGAGAGGGCGACTCGCGGCCGAGTCGCAGCGCAAGCGCGACACGGCGCTCGCCCTCTTCGAGAAGCACATCGACGGGCAGGCGCTGCTCGACCTGCTCGACGTGGCCCGGCCCGAGGTCGTGACGCCGCTCATGTTCGAGTACGACCTGCTCGAGCGCGCACGACACGCGCGCAAGCGCATCGTGCTGCCCGAGGGCTACGACGACCGGGTGCTGCGCGCGGCGGCGACGCTGCTCGCCCGCGACGTCGCCGACCTCACGATCCTCGGCGAAGAGATCGAGGTGCGCTCGCGGGCGATCGGACTCGGCCTCGACATCTCGAATGCCGAGGTGCTCTCGAACCACGATTTCGTGCACGTGACCCGCTTCGCCGAGGAGTACCAGCGTCGTCGTGCGCACAAGGGAGTGACCCTCGAGCAGGCCCGAGAGACCGTGCAAGACGTGTCGTACTTCGGCACCATGATGGTCGAGCTCGGCCTCGCCGACGGCATGGTCTCGGGCGCCGCGCACACGACCGCGCACACGATCCGGCCGTCGTTCGAGGTGATCAAGACGAAGCCCGGCGTCGACGTGGTCTCGAGCGTCTTCCTGATGGCCCTCGCCGACCGGGTGCTCGTCTACGGCGACTGCGCGATCGTGCCCGACCCGACGGCCGAGCAGCTCGCCGACATCGCGATCTCCTCGGCCGAGACGGCGACCCAGTTCGGAATCGCGCCGCGCGTCGCGATGCTCTCGTACTCGACCGGTGAATCAGGTTCGGGGGCCGATGTCGACAAAGTGCGACGGGCCACCGAGCTCGTGCGTGAGCGCGCCCCGCACCTCGCCGTCGAGGGGCCGATCCAATACGACGCGGCCGCCGATGCCGCAGTGGCGCGCACGAAGCTGCCGGAGTCGGAGGTCGCCGGGCGGGCGACGGTGTTCATCTTCCCCGACCTCAACACGGGCAACAACACCTACAAGGCGGTGCAGCGCTCCTCGGGGGCCGTGGCGATCGGGCCGGTGCTGCAGGGCCTGCGCAAGCCGATCAACGACCTCTCCCGCGGCGCGCTCGTGCAAGACATCGTCAACACCGTGGCGATCACGGCGATCCAGGCGGCGGATGCCTCGTGAGCATCGTGCTCGTCGTGAACTCGGGTTCCTCGTCACTGAAGTACCAGCTCATCGACGTCGAGGCGTCGCAGACGCTCGCGAGCGGGCTCGTCGAGCGCATCGGCCGCGGCGTCGGCCACGCCCGTCATCACCGTGACGGTTCGGGCGACGATGCCGCAGGCTCGACGTGGGACGCGGCCGTCGAGGTGCCCGACCACGAGGCCGCCTTCGCGGTGATGCTCGAGGCCTTCGCCGCCCACGGCCCGTCGCTCGAGGCGCACCCGCCGATCGCGGTCGGCCACCGGGTCGTGCAGGGCGGTGCACGCTTCTTCGAGCCGACCGTCATCACGCCGCTCGTGAAGATCAACATCGACGAGCTCGCGGCGCTCGCGCCGCTCCACAACCCCGCGAACCTCGAGGGCATCGAGGCGGCGCAGCGCGCGTTTCCCGACGTGCCGCACGTCGCCGTCTTCGACACCGCGTTCCACCAGACGATGCCGCCGGCCGCCTACACCTACGCGATCGACCGCGAGCTCGCGGCGAAGCACCGCATCCGCCGCTACGGCTTCCACGGCACCTCGCACCGCTTAGTCTCGCGGGCTGCGGCCGCCTTCCTCGGGCGTCCCGTCGAAGAGTTGCGCATGATCGTGCTGCACCTCGGCAACGGGGCATCCGCGTGCGCGGTCGCCGAAGGTCGTTCGGTCGAGACGAGCATGGGCATGACTCCGCTCGAGGGGCTCGTCATGGGCACCCGCTCCGGCGACATCGATCCCGCGGTGCTGCTGCACCTCGAGCGCCGGGCCGGCCTCGACGCCGATGGCGTCGATCGCCTGCTGAACTCGCAGAGCGGCATCCTCGGTCTCGGCGGGCACGCCGACATGCGCGATCTCGTGGCCGCACGTGATGCGGGCGACGAGGCGGCGACCCTCGCGCTCGACGTGTACGCGCACCGCGTCCGCGGCTACGTGGGCGCGTACGCGGCGCAGCTCGGCCGGGTCGACGCGATCGTCTTCACCGCGGGTGTCGGCGAGAATGCGCCCCTCGTGCGCGAGCTCTCGCTCGCCGGGCTCGAGGCGTTCGGGGTCGAGCTCGACGCCGAGCGCAATCACGCACGGGGTGACGACGCCCGCCGCATCTCGACCGACGCCTCGAAGACCGCCGTGCTCGTCGTGCCGACGAATGAAGAGCTCGAGATCGCCCGCCAGACGCTCGAGCTCGTCGCCGCCTGATCCGCGTCGCTTCAGCCTCGCCGGCGCACGGCGCGGGCGCATTCGGTCGGATCCCCGCGCCATCGGGGCGGGCGCGTTCGTGGTCCTGCGCCCGTTCGCCGGGCTCGCACTAGTACGCACCCCTACCGGGGTACGGGGGTGAAATGGCTCACCCGTGTGATGCGACGGGCACCGGGAGCTTCCTACGCTCGCCTGACGGTCGAACCGACCGTGGTAGTCCACGCACCCGAAGCGTTCGTCTGAGTCTCATTCGTGCATTCGGCCGAGGAGATGAGCGCACGTGAGCCTGCAGATCGTAGAACGCCCTGACGGTGCACAGGGCACCATGTCGCCCGTCATCCGCACGGCCGGCCGCCGCAGGGACGACGTCGATCCGGCGCAGAGCGGATTCGCCCGGCTCTCGCGCCAGATCAAGGCCGAGGGGCTGCTCGACCGGTTCGTGGGCTTCTACGTGCGAAAGGCCGTGTTCTGGGCGCTCGTGCTCGGCGCGGCCGTCGCGGCATCCGTCGCCATCGGCGATTCGTGGTGGCAGCTCGCCGTCGCCGGCGCGCTCGGTGTCGTCTTCACGCAGTTCGCCTTCATGGCGCACGAGGCCTCGCATCGGCAGGTGTTCCGTTCGGGGCCGGCCAACGACTGGGCCGGACTGATCCTCGCGAACCTCGTGGTCGGCATCAGCTACAGCTGGTGGATGAACAAGCACACCCGCCATCACGGCAACCCCAACGTCATCGGCAGAGACCCCGACATCGCGAAGGACACGATCTCCTTCCTCGAAGAGGATGCCGCGGCGAGCCGTGGGCTCGTGCGGTTGATCACGCGCAAGCAGGGCTACCTCTTCTTCCCGCTGCTGCTGCTCGAGGGCATCAACCTGCACGTGCACGGCATCCGCCACGTGCTCGGCAAGGGCGCAGTGAAGCGTCGCCGGCTCGAGATCACGCTCATCGCAGTTCGCCTGGTCGGCGTCGTGGCACTCGTGTTCTGGGCCTTCCCGCCGCTGCTCGCAACCGTGTTCCTGCTCGTGCAGCTCGGGGTGTTCGGGGTGTACATGGGGGCCTCGTTCGCCCCCAACCACAAGGGCATGCCCCTCATTCCGCGGGGCGTGCGCGTCGACTTCCTCGAGCGCCAGGTGCTCACGAGCCGCAACATCCGCGGCGGCAGGTTCATGGACTCGTTCATGGGCGGCCTGAACTACCAGATCGAGCACCACCTGTTCCCGAGCATGGCGCGGCCCGCGCTCGCGCGCACGCAGCAGATCGTGCGCGAGTACTGCCGTGAGAACGACGTGCGCTACACCGAGACCGGTCTCGTCGAGTCGTACGCGATCGTCATCGCGTACCTGAACCGCGTCGGACTCGCCGCGCGCGACCCCTTCGACTGCCCGATGATCTCCGAATACCGCCGCCGCGACTGAGGTTCGGCGAGAGCGCGGGCGATCGCCGGCCGCCGGCTCCGGCCGTCGCCGTCAGCGCGCGAGCCGGGCGCAGTCGATGCAGAGCTCGGCCGTCGGCCGGGCCTCGAGGCGCGGCACGGTGATGCGCTTCCCGCATTTGTTGCACGTGCCGTAGGTGCCGTCGGCGATGCGGGCCAGGGCATGATCGATGTCGGCGAGCTCGGCACGCGCGTCGGCGAGCACCGCGGTGCGCTGCGACCACTCCTGCGTCATCGTGGGGCCCTCGGGGTCGTGCTCGTCGTCGGCCGACGCGCCCGACCTAGCGGCTCGCACCTCGGTCATGACGTCGCCGAACTCGGCGAATCGGCCCTCGGCATCCGCCCGTTCCTTCAGCAACTTCGCCTGGAACCGTTCGAGCTGTGCCGGTGTCATCATCGATGTCATCGCGCCCCCTTCCGATCCCCGAATGGTACGCCAGAGACATCCTGCCGTCGTGTCAGACGCGGCAACTACGATTGATGCGTGGTCACCGCCCTCTATCGCCGCTACCGGCCCGAGACATTCGCCGAGATGATCGGCCAGTCCCAGGTGACGGAGCCGCTCATGACGGCGCTCCGCACCGATCGTGTCAATCACGCCTACCTGTTCAGCGGCCCCCGCGGCTGCGGCAAGACGACGTCGGCGCGCATTCTCGCGCGCTGCCTCAACTGCGCAGAGGGCCCGACGGATGTCCCGTGCGGGGTCTGCCCCAGCTGCGTCGAGCTCTCTCGTGGCGGCGGCGGTTCGCTCGATGTCGTCGAGATCGATGCCGCGAGCCACAACGGCGTCGACGACGCTCGCGACCTGCGCGAGCGCGCCGTCTTCGCTCCAGCCCGCGACCGGTTCAAGATCTTCATCCTCGATGAGGCCCACATGGTCACGCCGCAGGGCTTCAACGCACTGCTGAAGCTCGTCGAAGAGCCGCCCGAGCACATCAAGTTCATCTTCGCGACCACCGAGCCCGACAAGGTGCTCGGCACCATCCGCTCGCGTACGCACCACTACCCGTTCCGACTGGTGCCGCCGGGCCCCATGCTCGAGTACGTGCAGCAGCTCTGCACCGAAGAGGGCGTCGAGGTCGCGCCCGGCGTGCTGCCCCTCGTGGTGCGCGCCGGCGGCGGGTCGCCGCGAGACGCGCTGTCGTTGCTCGATCAGCTCATCGCCGGCTCCGAAGGGCCGACGATCGACTACGAGCGAGCAGTCGCGCTGCTCGGCTACACCCACGGTGCGCTGCTCGACGAGGTCGTCGATGCCATCGGCGCCGGCGACGCAGCCGGTGCCTTCGCCGCGGCCGATCGGGTCGTGCAGACCGGTCAAGACCCGAGGCGTTTCGTCGAAGACCTGCTCGAGCGCCTGCGCGACCTCATCGTCGTCGCCGCCTCGTCGCCAGAGGCGGCCGCGGCCGTGCTGCGCGGCGTTCCCGAAGACGAGCTCGCCCGCATGGCCGCCCAGGCGGCCGCGTTCGGTCAGGCCGAGCTCTCGCGAGTGGCCGACCTCGTCAATCAGACGCTCACCGAGATGACGGGCGCCACCTCGCCGAGGCTCCACCTCGAACTCATGCTCGCGCGCGTGCTCGTGCCGTCGGCCGACGACACCGAGCGCGGCGCGCTCGCCCGGGTCGAGCGGCTCGAACGTCGCGTCGGTGTCGCCGCTGCCGCAGAAGGGCCGGCGGCCGGTACCGAGTCGCGCCCCGCGGCGCAGGCGACCGCGGCGCCGGTCGCTCCCGCGGCTCGAACCGCACCCGAGCCGGCGCGGCAGACGGCCGCTGCCGCGACGTCGCCGGCTGTGCCGGCGGCAGACGCCGTCGCGGCAGCCACCGTCGCAGCGGCGAAGCCCGCGGCCGAGGCAGCCGCACCGGTGAAACCGGTCGGACCGGTCACCCTGCAGCAGATCCGCGACGCGTGGCCCGAGGTGCTCGCCTCGCTCCAGCGCACGAAGCGCAGCGCGTGGATGGTGGCGTTCACCGCCCAGGTGCGCGACTTCCGTGACGGCGACGTGCTCGTGCTCACCTTCCCGAGCGAGCACGATGTCGCGGGGTTCCGTGGTGGTGCGCCCGGGCAGAGCGTCAGCGAACTGCTCCGCGGGGCGATCGTCGAGGTGCTCGGGGTGCGCGTGAAGTTCATCGCCAGGGTCGACGCGCCGGGCGGAGCGCAGACGGCGGCTCCGGCCGTGCCAGAGGCGGCTCCGTCAGCTGCGCCGGCTCCGTCAGCGGCCTCCGCCGCTTCGGCTCCCGCCGAAGCTGCTCCCAGCGCGTCGGCTCCCGGCGGGCCGTCGCCGGCGGGTTCCCGCTCGGATTCCGATCGCGCGCCGACCCGGTCCGCGTCAGGTGCGGCACGGCCTGCACCGAGCGGCTCTGCGGGCATGCTGTCGACCGCGGCGGCCACGCCGGCTGCTGCCACGGCCGAGGCCGGCTCGACCTCGGCCGCACCGGCCGGCCCGGTGGACTCCTGGGCGACCGTCGCCATCCCACGCGACCCGACCTCCGATGCAGATGCAGCCGTCGGCGCGGGTGCCGTGTACACGTCGGCAAGCGCCCGCACGGCGACCGCCGTCGCCGAGCGTCCGCAGGGCGATGCGGCAGCATCCGATGACCGATCGAGCGGCCCCTCGTCTGCTCCCGCGATCGCTCCGGCACCCGCGTCCGGTCCGACCGGGCTCGACGAGCTGCCCGACGATGCCGATGCCCCGCCCGAAGACGAAGAGCCGCCCTTCGACCCCGGGCCCGAGCCCGAGATGGTCGTCGAGGCCCCGGCGCACGCCCCCGCCCCGGCGCCCGCCCCGGCCCCGGCTCGAGCTCGCCCGCTGCCGGCCACGGCGCGGGCCGCCGTCGACGGCGGCGTCCAGCGCTACGGCGAGGCCGTCGTTCGCGAGGTGCTCGGTGCGACCTTCCTCGAAGAGGTCGAGGCGCCGGCGCGACCCGGCTTCGGGGAGCGTGGGTAGCCCGTGTACGAAGGCATCGTCCAAGAGTTGATCGATGAACTCGGCCGCCTCCCCGGCATCGGGCCGAAGTCGGCGCAGCGCATCGCATTCCACATCGTGCAGACCGAGCATTTCGACGTCTCCCGGCTCGCCGAGATCCTGATGCAGATCCGCGAGAAGGTGCGATTCTGCGAGATCTGCGGCAACGTCTCCGAAGAGGCGACCTGCGGCATCTGCCGTGACCCGCGTCGCGATCCGGCGCTCATCTGCGTCGTCGAAGAGGCGAAAGACGTCGTCGCGATCGAGCGCACCCGGGAATTCCGCGGGTTCTATCACGTGCTCGGCGGCGCCATCAGCCCGATCGACGGCATCGGGCCAGACGAGCTGCGCATCCGCCAGCTGATGCAGCGACTGGCCGACGGCACGGTCACCGAGGTGATCATCGCCACCGACCCGAACCTCGAGGGCGAGGCGACCGCGACCTACCTCAGCCGGCTGCTCACCACGCTCGAGATCCGGGTCACCCGGCTCGCCTCGGGCCTGCCCGTCGGCGGAGACCTCGAGTACGCCGACGAGGTCACGCTCGGCCGCGCGTTCGAGGGCCGGCGCGTCGTCGGCTGACCCTTGACGGTCCCCACTCCCGCCGCTAGAACGGAGCCATGGCAAGAAACGGTGCGGAGTGGGTCGCCGGGTACCTCGCGGCATGGGAATCGAACGATCCCGAACAGGTCGGCGCGCTCTTCGCCGACGATGCCCGGTACCTCACGAGCCCCGACGCCGAACCGCGCATCGGTCGCGATGCGATCGTCGCGGGCTGGCTCGAAGATATCGATGACCCCGGCACGTGGGCCTTCGACTGGCACATCCTGCACGAACACGACGGGTTCGTCGTCGTGCAGGGGCGCACCGACTATCGTGCAGAGCAGAATTACCTGAACCTCTGGATCGTCCGCCTCGCGGACGACGGCCGAGCCGCCGAGTTCACCGAGTGGTACATGCCGCGCCCGCACGAGGGCTGAGCGTTCGGCGCCGGCGCATCGCGGCAGGCGATGCGTTGCGCACCACTCGGTCTCCGCGGCATCCGAGTCAGCGGAGCACTTCGACGAGCACGATCCACGCCATCAGGATGGCGCTGACGATCGCGAGGACGGAGCCGACCGCCACCAGGATGAGGCCGGCGCCGGCAGCGCCGGCGACGATCAGCACCGCACCGAGGAGGAACACGGCGACCGGCAGCACGCCAGCGATCGACTTCAGTGCGCGGTCGCCGGCCCCGGATCCCGGTTCGCGGGCGATGACGCGCATCGCGTGCACCTGGAACGCGGTGGCGACGAGCGACGCGATGAGCACCACCGCTCCGTACGCCCAGACCGGCTGTCCGGGTACGAGCCCGAGCGCTCCGGCGACGATCGCGAGCACGAGCGTCGCGATCGAGGATGCGGCCCGAGGGGGCAGGGTCTTCGAGGTCATGATCGTCGAGATGTTCACCGACATCGCGACGATGAGCAGGCCCGCGAGGGCGGCGGTCGCGCCGACCATCGCGACATTGAACTCCGTCCAGCCCTCGAGCGCCTCCGACATGTGCTCACGCTACCGTCGCCCGGCCGAGCGTCACATGGTCGGGCGCGTATGCGCCCCGCCGTATGATGGTGATTTCGGCGCGGGCCACCCGAGCGGCCGCCAGCGAAACCACCCCTGGGAGACCACGTGAGCTTGATCGTGCAGAAGTTCGGCGGGTCCTCCGTCGCCGACGCCGAGAGCATCAAGCGGGTCGCCAAGCGCATCGTCGAGACCCGCAAGGCGGGCAACGACGTCGTCGTGGCGGTTTCCGCGATGGGCGACTCGACCGACGAACTGCTCGATCTGGCGAACGAGGTTACGCCGATCCCCGCGCCGCGCGAACTCGACATGCTGCTCTCCGCCGGCGAGCGCATCTCGATGGCGCTGCTCGCGATGGCGATCAAGGGCATGGGCCACGAGGCGCGCTCGTTCACGGGCAGCCAGGCCGGCATGATCACGGATGCCACGCACGGCGCAGCGCGCATCGTCGACGTCACGCCGGTTCGGCTGCGCGAGGCGCTCGACGACGGCGCCATAGTGATCGTCGCCGGATTCCAGGGCTTCAACCGCGACACCCGCGACATCACGACCCTCGGCCGGGGCGGCAGCGACACCACGGCGGTCGCCCTCGCAGCCGCGCTCCAAGCCGATGTGTGCGAGATCTACACCGACGTCGACGGCGTGTTCACCGCCGACCCGCGCGTCGTGAAGAAGGCCCGCAAGCTCGACCGCATCACGAGCGAAGAGATGCTCGAGCTCGCGTCGTCCGGTGCCAAGGTCCTTCACATCCGCGCAGTGGAATACGCCCGCCGGCACGGCGTCACCCTGCACGTGCGCTCGTCGTTCAACAACAGCGAGGGGACCATCGTCTACGACCCCGCGCGCCTTCCCGAAGGAGAAGCTGTGGAAGAGTCCGTCATCGCCGGTGTCGCCGTCGATCTGAGCGAGGCGAAGATCACGGTCGTCGGCGTGCCCGACAAGCCGGGCGTCGCAGCGAAGATCTTCAAGATCGTCGCCGGTGCGAACGCGAACGTCGACATGATCGTGCAGAACGTCTCCGCCGCGTCGACCGGGCGCACGGACATCTCGTTCACCCTCCCGAAGTCCGACGGCGAACGTGCGCTCACCGCGCTCGCGGGTTCGCAGGAGGCCGTCGGCTTCCTCTCGCTGCAGTACGACGACCAGATCGGCAAGCTCTCGCTCGTGGGCGCGGCCATGCGCTCGGCCACGGGTGTCTCGGCGCGGCTCTTCGAGGCGCTCTACGACGCGGGCATCAACATCGAGATGATCTCGACGAGCGAGATCCGCATCTCGGTCGTGACCCGCGCCGACAGCGTGCACGCCGCCGCGCGAGCCGTGCACTCGGCGTTCGAGCTCGACGGCGACGACGACGCGATCGTGCACGCGGGCACCGGGCGCTGACCGGCGGGCGGATGCGTGCATCCGCCCGATCATCGACATCCTCGCGGATCCCGGGGTATTCCTGCCAAGGTTCCGCGAACCGACGGCCGTCATTCGCCACGGCTGGGAGAATGGAACAACGCTTCCCGACGGCCGAGCGGCCGAGGGGTGATGGAGGAGTGCACGTGGGCAACGGAGTGAACATCGGCATCGTCGGCGCGACCGGCCAGGTCGGCGCGGTCGTGCGCAAGCTGCTCGAGGAGCGGGACTTCCCGGTCGCCTCGATCCGCTACTTCGCGTCGGCACGGTCGGCAGGCTCGACCTTGCCGTGGAGGGGCGACGACGTGGTCATCGAAGACGCCTCGACGGCTGATCCGAGCGGCCTCGACATCGCGATCTTCTCCGCAGGAGCCACCCTCTCGAAGGCGCAGGCCCCTCGCTTCGCCGCCGCCGGTGTCACCGTCATCGACAACTCGAGCGGCTGGCGCATGGACCCCGAGGTGCCGCTCGTGGTCAGCGAGGTCAACCCGCACGCGATCGACGAAGCCGTGAAGGGCATCATCGCCAACCCGAACTGCACGACGATGGCCGCGATGCCCGTGCTGAAGGTGCTGCACGACGAAGCCGGTCTCGAGCGACTCATGATCTCGACCTACCAGGCCGTTTCCGGGGCCGGTCTCGCCGGCGGCGAAGAACTGCTCGAGCAGGCGCGCGCGGCGGTCGCACAGGACGCGATCGGGCTCGTGCACGACGGGGCATCCGTCGTCTTCCCCGAGCCCGTGAAGTTCCCTCGGCCGATCGCCTTCGATGTGATCCCGCTCGCCGGCTCGATCGTCGACGACGGCGACAACGAGACCGACGAAGAGAAGAAGCTCCGCAACGAGAGCCGCAAGATCCTCGAGCTGCCGGGGCTGCGGGTCGCGGGCACGTGCGTGCGTGTGCCCGTCTTCACGGGGCACTCGCTCTCCATCCACGCCGAATTCGCCAACCCGATCACCCCCGAGCGTGCCACGGAGCTGCTCGCGGCCGCACCGGGTGTCGAGCTCTCCGACGTGCCCACCCCGCTGCAGGCGGCGGGCGCCGACCCGAGCTTCGTCGGTCGCATCCGCCAAGACCAGTCGGCACCCGACGGCACCGGCCTCGTGCTCTTCGTCTCGAACGACAACCTGCGCAAGGGCGCGGCGCTGAACGCCGTGCAGATCGCGGAACTCGTCGCGGCGAAGCTGCCGGCCGCCGTCTGACACGCTCGCACGACACGTGGTGGCCAACGCGGTGCTGAAGTCGCCGCGCCGCCTGCCCGTCGTCCACGGATGCGCCGCGTGTCCCACTAGGCTCGGGGCATGGGATCGGGGGAACCCCGGCGGATGAGCGCCACACTGGATCGCTCCGTCATCCTCTCGCAGCTGCTCTTCGGCGCCGTGGTCATCGTCGTCGTCTTCACGCTGCAGATCTTCTCGACTGCGTCGGCATCGCAGCCCCTGATGCTCGCGGCGATCGTGCTCGTCTTCGTCACCACCGGCGTGTGCATCGTGACCCCGTGGCATCGACTGCCGCGCGGCGTCATCATGATCGTGCCGCTCATCGACATCGTGGCGGTCGGACTCATGCGGATGAGCGACCCGGCGGGGGGCGTCGGACTCCTGTGGGTGTTTCCGACGCTCTGGCTCGCGAGCTACTTCGGACTGGCCGGCGCGGTCATGGCGGTCGCCTCGGCGTCGGTGCTCATCTGGACGACCGAGCTCATCACCGGCCGCGCGATCACGAGCGGCAGCATCCCCGCGGTCGTGCTCCTGCCGATCGCCTTGCTCTTCGTGGCGACGAGCGCCGTGCTCACGAGCCGGCGCACCACTGCGCAGCGGGTGATTCTTCGCAGGCAGGCCGGTCAGCTCGAGCGCGCACTCCGCAGGGCGAACCGGCAGGAGGCGCTCGTCGCCGAGGTGATCAACGCCGTCGACTTCGGGGTGATGCGCCTCGATCGCGACGGTCGAGGGGCGGTCATGAACGCGGCCTACGCGCGCCTGTACGGCATCCACATCGCCTCGCCGGATGCCGCCCGCCGCGGCGTGGCCTTCGGCCCCGACCGCGTCACCCCGCTCGAGGAGCACGAACTGCCGTTCAACCGCGCCGCGCGCGGCGACGAGTTCGACAACGTGATCACGTGGATCCCCACCGGGCAGCGCGAACTCGCCGCCGTCGCCGTGACCGCGCGGCGCCTCCTCGACGTCGAGAACGAGCCCGACGGCAGCGTGCTGGTGGCCCGCGACGTCACCGCAGAGCTCCGTGCCATCCGTGCGCGTGACGATCTCGTCGCCTCGGTCTCCCACGAACTCCGAACCCCGATGACCTCGGTGCTCGGCTACATCGAGCTCTCGCTCGATGATCCCGAGCTGCCGCCTTCGGTGCGTCGCAACCTCGACATCATGGAGCGCAACGGCGAGCGGATGCTGCAGCTGATCGCGAGCATCCTGCAGAGCGCGCGCCTGGCCGAGGCGCCGCCGCTGCTCCAGTTCGGTCCGACCGACCTCGGCGCGATCGTGCGCGACTCGGTCGAGGCGCTGCGCCCCAGATCCGACGAGCGCGACATCACGGTGGCCGTGACCACCGCCGACGAGGTAGAAGTGCGCGCCGACGGCTTCCGCATCCGCCAGGTGGTCGACAACGTGCTCTCGAACGCCATCAAGTACAACCGCGAGGGTGGCGAGGTCACGATCGGGGTGACCGCGGCCGGCGACAAGGCGTGGATCGTGGTCCGCGACACCGGCATGGGGATTCCCGAGGCGGAACAGCCGAAGATCTTCGACCGGTTCTTCCGCTCGGAGGCCGTGCGGCAGGGCAGTGTGCACGGAAGCGGTCTCGGGCT
Source organism: Agromyces badenianii (assembly GCF_003070885.1). Taxonomy (NCBI): domain Bacteria; kingdom Bacillati; phylum Actinomycetota; class Actinomycetes; order Micrococcales; family Microbacteriaceae; genus Agromyces; species Agromyces badenianii. Next base: position 2,220,305 of record NZ_CP028913.1, on the reverse strand, counting down.
CGGCATCGCGCGCGACTTCGTCGAGCGGCACGGCGGGAAGTTCGGCATCGACAGTGAAGAGGGATTCGGCACGACGGTGATCATCACCCTGCCGGTCTCGGGCCCGGAGGCGAAATGACGATCGATCTGTACACCGCCCAGCTCGCCGTGAGCACGGTGACGATCATCTCCGGGGTCATGTTCGTGCTCGACACGTTCCTGCGGAAGACGGATGCCGCGGGGCGCCTGTGGGCCGTCTCGTTCATGGCCGGCATCCTCGCGTCGTTCGCCTACGCCACCTGGGCCGTCGTGCCGCACGCGTGGTGGGCGGTGGCGGTGGGCAACGCCGCCATCGTGTTGTGCCCCGCCCTGCTGTGGTGCGGCGCCCGAGCGTACAACGGGCGCAATGACGCCGTCTGGAGCGCTGTGCTCGGCGCGGCGGTCGCGGCCAGCGCCGTGCTCGTCGAGGGTCCCGACGGCGGGGACTGGGCGGGTGCGGTGGTCATGTTCGTGCTCATCGCGGGTTTCGCGGCGCTCGGTGCGGCGGAGAGCTTGCGTACGCCGATGCGGGAGAGCTGGAGGGCGCGCGGGCTCACGGTCATGTTCATCGTCGTTGCGCTGTTCTACTCGGCCCGGGCCGTGGCGTACCTCGTGCTCGGACCGGAGGATCCCTGGTTCCGAAGCGCGCTCGGCACCGAGGCATCCTCGTTCGTGCTCATGACGCTCGTGATCGTCGCGGTCGTGAGCCTCGTGATCCTGCAGGGCGAGCACTCGGACGGCGCGTCGAATCGGCGCGAGCTCGCGCCGTCGTTCACCGCCGACGCGGTGCTCACCACCGCGTCGTTCCGCGAGGTCGTCGAGGACTGGCTCGAGCGTGCGAACTACCATGACGAACAGCTCGTCTTCATGCGAGTGGAGCTCGACGAGCTGTCGGCGCTGAACACCGCGTTCGGCCGCTCCGTCGGCAGTCAGCTGCTGGCGGAGTTCACCGCGGCGGTTCGGCGCTACTGTTCACCACACGCCGACATCGGGTGCGCGGGCGCGGGTGCGCTCGTGGTCGTCGCGCCGTTCGCGCAGATGGAGGATGCGGAAGAGTACGCCGAGGCGGTGCAGGCAGGGCTCCGTGAGAAGCGGCTCGACGCGGCACAGGGCCTGCGGCTCTCGGCGAGCATCGGCCTGGCCGGCACCGATGTCATCGGGTACGACTTCGATCGGCTCATGGCCGCGGCCGCCGCGGCGGCAGTGGATGCCCGCGCCAAGGGCGGCGACGCCGTCGCGATCGCGGTCTGAGCCGGGCGCGACCGCAACGGCGACCTACCGCGATGGCGACCGGCTGCGACGGCGACCGGCCGCGATGGCCGCACCGATCAGCGCTCGGGGGCGGGGGCGGGGGCGATGGCGATCGTCAGGGAGTCGACCGCCGTCTGCTTGGCGAAGTCGTTCGAGGTCGGCGTCGACTGCTGCAGGAGCTCGTACTTCATCGTCAACTCGAGGCGGTCGGCCTCGGCGTCGACCGGCGGGACGATGAACGTCTGGCTGAAGCTGTAGGGATCGAGCACGAGGTATCCCGGAGCCACGCTCGCCTGGTCGACGAGCGGCTCGAACGAGGGGAGCGCGCCGCTCGCGTTCGCGACCACCGGGGTCGCCGTGACCCGGGAGAGGTAGATCTTCTGGCCGTCGGCGGGGGTCACCGTCGCGTGCACGGCGAAGCTCAGCGGCTTGTTGGCCGCTGCCGTCCATTCGTCCATCGAGAGCGTCGACCAGTAGTCGACGGTGAGGGTGATCGCGCCGACCTCGATGGTACGGGTCGCGGCTCCGGCGGCGAGGTCGTTCTGCACCGGCGTGGCAGGTGCGGTCGTCGCGGGCGTGGCCGTAGACTTCGGCATGCCGATCCATGGGGGAGCGGAACACCCGGCGAGGAGCAGCGCGCCGCCGGCGAGGACGCCGAGCGCGAGCACGCGGGGGAGTGTGGAATTGGTCGAGCGCTGGTGCACGCGTAGCCTTCCGGTACGGCGACGTCGGGCCGCCCGAACGCCGAATCTTGAGGAGATCTTGAGGTGACGTTATCGCATCCCAGCGGGGAACCCGAGGTCGCCCCGCCACACTCGGTGACGTGGCGCGGGGACGCTGCACCGAATGTCAGGAGCGACACGATGAACGAACTCATCACCGACCGAGAGGCTTCCACGGAGCCTGTCGAGTCGCCGGTGCGTCCGCTTCCCGAGCCCGAACTCGAAGCGTACGCCGATGGATTCGCCGCACTCGTGGACACGCTCCCGTCGGCTCGCGCGACCATCGGTTGCATCGTCCCCGCCTACAACGAGGAGGCCTCGATCGCCGCGGTCCTCGAGTCGCTCCTCGCCCAGACCCGACTGCCCGACGTCGTGCACGTCGTCGTCAACAACACGACCGACCGCACCGTCGACGCGGCGGCAGCATTCGCCGGCGCGCACACCCGCCTGGACGGCGACGGCAACGAGCAGTTCACCGAAGTGTTCGTGCACGACATCGGCAAGAACCCCGACAAGAAGGTCGGCGCGCTGAACTACGGCTTCACGCTCGTCGAGGGGCTCGACTACCTGCTCGGCGTCGACGGCGACACCGTGGCGGACTCGCGAGCGGTGGAGTTCCTCGAGGCCGAGATCGCTTCCGACAGCCGCATCGGCGGCATCTCGGCGATCTACTCGATTGACGACCGCGAGATGAAGGGCGTCATCGCGCCGTTCCTCATCGCGGGCCAGCGTGCCCAGTTCGCGGCGTTCAACATGCAGAACATGCTCCGCGGCCGCAACATGGCGGTACTCGGCGGCCAGTACTCGATCTTCGCGACGAAGGCCCTCCGCGACGCGATGACGGCCAATCGTCAGACCACGCCGTGGGTGAAGGACAGCGAGGTGGAGGATTCACTCCTCTCGCTGCAGATCAAGAGCGCGGGCTACCTCACGAAGATCAGCGCCCGCGCCCGCGCCGACGTCGGCGGCATGGAGACGCTGCGCGCCCTCGACGCGCAGCAGGTGAAGTGGAACTACGGCGCGATCGAACTCATGTGGCCGGGCCAGCGCGGCGACACGAAGGGCCAGCCGTTCCACCCCAACCTGCGCTTGCGCTGGTGGGAGAACCTCTCGATGGCGGTGAACGCGCTCACCCGCATCCTCTTCATCGTGCTGCTCGCGGGCTCGCTCTCGATCGACGCGTTCGTGTTCGGTCCGATCTGGCTCATCCCGCCGGTCGTCGCCGTGCTCCTGAACCTGCGCATCGCGCTCTCGATGGAGAACCGCACCGCCCGCGACATCCTCTTCGCCGTGCTGATCCTGCCCGCGGAGATCTACATGTGGATCCGGATCGGCCACTTCGGCCGCGCCTGGGCCAAGTTCGCGAGCAAGAAACAGGTCGACAACTGGGCGGCGCAGGCCAAGGCCGAGCGCGGCTCGGGTCACGCCTACCTCGCCCCGCTCCTCATCGTGCTCGCCGCCGTGATCGCGATGGTCGCGATCTGGACCCAGCTGACCCCGGTCGTGCAGTCCTCGGTGCTGTGGGCCGGCTGGCCTGTGCTCGGCACCATCACGGTGCTGCAGACCGTCGGCATGTTCAGCAAGCTCGTGCGTCGGCACCACGGCTACAAGGTCTGATGGATGCCGCGAGCCGCGTCTCGGCTCAGGCTCAGTCGTCGGCGGTCAGCCGGTAGCCGACACCGCGCACCGTCTCGATCCAGCGCGGCTGCGTCGCGCTCTCGCCGAGCTTGCGGCGGAGATTGGCCAGGTGCACCTCGACGGCGCGCTTGTCGGCCTCGCTCACGTAGTACGAGGTGACGTAGCTCTCGCCGCGCAGGGCGAGGGCGAGGTCGGCCTTGCTGCGCACGCGCCGGCGTGAGCTCATCAGGAGGCTGAGGAGCTCGAACTCGCTGCGCGTGATGTCGAGCTCATCGCCGTCGACGGTGACGAGATGCATCTCGGGCTGCAGCTGCAGGCCGCGGTGTTCGAGCCAGCCATCGTCGTCTGCCGAGTCGGCTCGGGACTGGACCGATGCCGTCGGTTCGGTCGCGGTCGCGGTCTCGGTCGCTCGATCGGCGACCGGAGTGTGGGCGAGAGCCGCCGCGTCGGTGCCGAGGCTCGGCGTCTCCTCCGGATCTGCCGCGTGACGCGGTGCGGGCGAATCCGTCGGCACTGAGGATGACCCCTCGGCCGCCTCCTCGGGGGCGACGGCGAGACGCGGGCGCCGCAGCATGGCGTCGATCCGGGCACGCAGTTCCCTGGGCCGGAACGGTTTGGCGATGTAGTCGTCGGCGCCCGACTGGAGGCCCATGAGCGTGTCGATCTCATCGCTGCGTGCGGTGAGCATGATGAGGTAGGTGTCGCTGAAGGCCCGGATGCGCTTCGCCGCCTCGAATCCGTCGATGCCCGGCATGCTCACATCCAGTGTCGTGAGCGTCGGACGATATCGACGAACCTTCTCGACGCCGTCGACGCCGTTCCCTGCGCTGTGGGTCTCGAAGCCACCCTGCTCGAGCACCTCCTCCAGCAGTCGCCGAATGTCGCCATCGTCTTCGATGATCACGGCGACCCGTTCCATTTGATCCCGCATGAGTTCTCCCATCCCCGTTGATTCCCCCAAGTCCCTCACTCCACCGCGTTCGCCACGAGGTCGACGGCTTGCTCGGGCCACCATTGGCCCGCCGTCGGCCCGCCGTTGCAGGTGCCGTCGCTCTCGCCGGGTGGCTTCACCCAGAGCACGGCATCGACGACCGGGTCGTCGATCGCGCGCGGGGTTTCGCCGAGTCCGATGCCCGGCGGGTTGCACCACGAGCCGTCGCTCGGCGGCCCGGCGCCGTTCCGAGACGTGTCGATGATCGCGTGAGCGCCGCCGAGCTCCGCGGAGACCTGCCGTGCGAATTCGAGCTCGTCGACGGTCGACTGCATGTTCGAGACGTTGGTCGCGAAGCCCCTCGCCTTCGCCACGCCGGCGCTTCGGAGCAACTCCGCGATGCGTTCCGGGGGCAGCCAGGCCGAGTGGCCGGCGTCGAGGTAGACGGTCGCCGCGGTGTCGCCGAACCGGGCGAGCGCAGCGCGCACGAGGTCGGTGCGCTCGGTCTGGTTGGTGCACTCGGGCGCCAGCCCGAGCGAATCCGGTTCGAGGACGACGATGCTTGCGCCGTCGCCGAGCCCGGCAGCGATCTCGTCGACCCAGTCGAGGTACGCCTCGGCGGGCAGCCCACCTGCGGAGAAACCGCCGCAATCGCGATCGGTGATGCCGTAGACGACGAAGGTGGGGAGAGCCTCGGCTGAGCCCGCCGACGCCATGATGTCGGCGACCGCCTCGTTCGCCGACCCCGGCGGGAACTCCTCCGGAGTGATCCAGATGGCGGTCGGCACGGCCGCGATCCGGGCGGCAGCCTCGCGCTCGTCGAGGCCGGCGTCGCTCGCGGCGGCGCGTGCCGCGCGGGAATCGGGGTCGACGAAGAGGGTCTGCCCGGCGAACGGATTGTGATCCGATCGCGCGGCGTTCACGATGAGCACGACGACGACGACGATCACGGCGGCGAGGAGCGCACCGCCGGCGATGAGCGCGACTGCGGGCCGCGCTCGACGGGCCGGCACCGCGCGCGCCGTGGCCGTCGGCGGGGCAGGTGGTGTCGGCGGGGCCGCCGGAGCCGTGGGTGTCGGCGTCCGCTCCGCCGGTTGCCGGCGATCCGGTGCGGCCCCCGGCTGCCGGCGCACATAGCGGGACTCGTCGTGGTGATGGTGATGCTGCAGGAAGCCCGAGGGCTCGCTGCGTGAAGCGTCGTTCGGCACAGCGCCCCCTCCCAGCGGCCGGTGTCCAGTCTAAGGGGGAGCATCGCGAGGATGCGGGAACGCCGCCGTCATTCAGTCCTGCGGGATCGCGGCGACCACGTCGATCTCGACGAGGATGTTCGCGAGGCGCGAGCCCACCGTCGTGCGCACGGGATAGGGCTCGGTGAAGAACTCCGCGTAGGCCACGTTGTACTCGGCGAAGTCCGCGAGGTCTTCGAGGTGCGCCGTGACCTTCACGACGTCGTCGAACGTCAGCTCGTACTCGGCGAGCACGGCGCCGATGTTGCGCAGGACCTGCCTGGTCTGCTCGGCGACGCCGCCGGGAACGACCTCGCCGGTCGCCGGATCCTGCGGGCCGAAGCCGGCCGTGTACAGGAATCCGTTGGCGACGACACCGTGGCTGTAGGGGCCGGCGGGCTTCGGGGCGTTCGAGAGGGTGACGGCGATCTTGGACATGGTTCTCCTTGGTGATTGGTGATTGGTGATTGGTGGTCGGTTGTCGGTGGTGGCCTTGGTGCGGGGGTCCTGATCGGCCGCGCTCGGGCCGACGGCGGCCCGCGGCATCCGGTCGCTCAGCCGAATTCGCGTGCGATGAGCTCGGCGGTCTCCCGCATGGCGGGAAGGTTCGCGCGCAGTCGATCGAGGTCGGCGACCATGCGGATCGCGGTGACCGAGAGCGCGCCGACGACCCCCAGCGGCGTGCGGATCGGCACCGCGATGCAATTGACGAACGCCTCGAACTCGCGGTCGTCGGTCGCCCAGCCGCGAGAGCGCACGAGGGCGAGCTCGAGGTCGAGTCGCTCCCGGGTCGTGATGGTGAATTCGGTGTATGGCTCCCAGGAGGCATCGGCGAGCACGGCGTCGCGGCCGGCCGGGTCGAGCTCGGCGAGGATCGCCTTGCCGACCGCCGAGCAATTGGGGATGACCGCGCGGCCGATGCGGGAGTACATGCGAACGCCCGACTCGTCTTCGGCCTTGTCGACGTAGACGATCGACCGGTCCATCAACGCCGCGAGGTGCACGGTGTTGCCGGTGCGGCGCTGCAGGCGCCGCACATGCTCGGCGCCGGCCTCGCGGAGGTCGAGCGAGTCGAGGGCCTCCTTCGAGAGTGCGGCGAGGCGCGTGCCGAGCGCGTAGCGGCCGGAGCCGCGCTTGCGCACCCAGCCGACCTCTTCGAGCGCCTGCAGCTCGCGGAACATCGTCGAGCGGTGCAGCCCGAAGGTCTCGGCGAGCTCGGCGACGGTACGCGGATCGGCGGCGATCGCCTCGATGATGCGGGCGGCCCGTTTCACGCTCTGCGACACGTCAGCGCTCCGTTCCGTCAGCGGCTCGGGACCACTCGTGTCGCCCCGGACCGTCGATGTCGCCGGTCCCGTGCGACACGAGCGGTCCCGACCCGACTTCGCGGGAGAGGTGGGCGAAGCGGGAGGGGTGGGCGGCGCGGGAGGGGTGGGCGGCGCGGCGACGGATGCCCCGGCCGGGCGTCGCCCCGGTGAGCTCGCCCGCGGTCAGCACGGGAACGCCGGCGACCAGCACGTCGTCGATGCCGGCGCCGAGCCCGAGCGGGGCCTCGTACGTCGCCGTCTCGCGCACCGCAGCGGGGTCGACGAGCACGAGATCGGCGATCGCGCCCTCGCGAACGAGCCCCCGGTCGCCGAGCCCGAACCGCGTCACCGCGCGGGCCGACACGAGCGCCGAGGCATCCGCCCAGCCCAGCGCCGCCTGCTCGCGCACGAGCAGGGAGAAGTACCGCGAGAACGAGCCGCGGGCCCGCGGGTGCGGGTGCCTGCCGATGAAAATGCCGTCGGAGCCGCCGATCGCGGCCGGGTGCGCGAGGATCTCGGCGAGCCCGGCATCGCTGCGCTCGTGCTGCAGGGCCATCACGACGTTGACGTCGAGCCGCGAGGCGACGAGCACATCGAGGGCGAACCCGATCGGGTCGATCCCGACTCCCGAACGAGCGGATGCCTCGGCCGCGCCCTGCGCGAGCGTCAGGCCGTGCGCCCAGTCGTAGCCGGGCGCGGCGACATGGGCGAGGGTGAGCATCGACGGCCACTCGGGCCCGAGGCTCGCGTAGCCCGTGATGGTCGGGAACCACTCCCGGCGAAGCCGTTCGCGCACCGCCGGGTCGGCGAGTGCGGCGACGACCTCGGCGGCGGGGCGCACCGTCAGCGAAGCGGGCAGGATCGGCATCGCGAGGATCGAGCAGCCGCGGGTGTACGGGTAGGCGTCGAACGTCGCGTCGACCCCCGAGCTCGCAAGTTCGGCGAGGAGGCCGTGCACGAGGCGTGGTTCCGCATGGAAGTGCGAGACGTGCACCCGCACCCCGGACGCCCGGGCGATCGACGCCATCTCGGTGATGCCCTCGGCCGAGTTCGCCTCGTAGCCGCCGCGCAGGTGCGACACGTAGACGCCGTCGACGTCGGCGACGGGCGCCGCGAGCGCGGCGAGCTCGTCGGTCGACGCGAAGACGCCCGGCGCGTAGTCGAGTCCGGTCGAGAGCCCGAGGGCGCCGGCCGCCAGACCGTCGGCCACGAGGGTGCGCATGCGTGCGAGTTCGGCGGCCGTCGCAGCATCCGTCGATCGGCCCATCACCTCGAAGCGCACGGTGCCGGCGGGCACGAGGTAGCCCGCGTTCACCGCGGTCGTGCCGTCGTAGCCGGCGAGGAGCGCCGCGACGCCGCCCCCGCGATAGGAGGGGTGCCGGCCGTTGATCGCGGCGAAGTACTCGTCGGCGTACTCGCCGGTGCCGGGGGCGTACGACACGCCGTCCTGTCCGCCGATGACCGTCGTGACGCCCTGCCGCAGCAGCGCGAGTTGCACCTCGGGCTCGAAGAGCGCGGCGTCGACGTGAGCGTGCGCATCGACGAATCCGGGCATGAGGAGCCGGCCCAGCCCGTCGATGACCGAGGGGTCGGCCCGCGCCGCTGCGAGCGTGCCGGTTGGAGCGATGCGTGCGATGCGATCGCCCTCGATGAGCACGTCGGATGCATCGGCGCCCACCCCATCGGCGCCCACGCCGTCGGCATCGACGACGATCACGTTGCGAATGAGCACGGTCACCGATTCCCCTAGAAGAACGTGCGCACGAGCTCGACGACCCGGTCGGAGCCGCCGCCCTCGACGACCGGGATGAACCGCCACTTGTCGAACGCGGTGCAGGGGTGGGAGAGGCCGAGTGAGACGACCTCGCCGATGGCGAGCGGCAGCGCGGCCGCAGATCGCAGGTAGGCGTGCTGGTCGTTGAGGGCGGTGACGGATGCCCCGGCGAGGGGTCGTTCGGTGGCGCCGGGCGCCTCCGCGGCACCGATCGGCGAGGGGAGGCCCTCGTCGTACGGGAAGTCCCGCTTGCCGCCGTCGAGCAGCACGAGCCCGGGCTCGGGGTGCGAGACGACGCGCGCGTAGCCGCGCATGGCGGGCGCGAGCAGGCCGTCGAGGGGCGAGATGCCGCGATAGAAGCCGTCGTCGTGCAGGAGCGAGGCGCCGGAGCGGAGGATCCAGCGCGTGCCCCCGTCAGGGGCTGCCGCGATCGCCGGCGCGAAGACCTCGGCGACCAGGTCGAGATAGGCGCTGCCGCCGGCAGTGACGATGAGCGGGCCGTCGGCGAGGCTGCGCACCGTCTCGTGCACCTCGAGCATCTCGGCGAGGTAGCTGCGCACGGCGGCGAGCGCGACGGGAGAGCGATCGTGACCGAGACTGCCTTCGTAGCCGGCGGTGCCGGCGAGTCGCAGCACGGGGGAGGCGGCGACCCGTTCGGCGAGGCGTGCGGCCTCGGGGGCACCGCGGGCACCCGTGCGCCCGCCGTGCGCGCCGAGTTCGACGAGCACGTCGAGGGGGCGGGGGAGGGCGACCTCGGAGAGGCCGCGTTCCATCGCCTCGATCGTCTCGACGGAGTCGACCCAGACGTGGAAGGTGAAGTCGGGGTCCGCGAGTTCGCCCGCGATGAAGGCGAGCCCAGCGGGTGCGACGAGCGTGTTCGCGAGCAAGATCGAGGCCACGCCGAACTCCCGCGCCGTGCGCACCTGCCCGGGCGTCGCGAGCGTGATGCCGGTGGCACCGGCGTCGAGCTGGCGCTGCCAGAGCGCCGGCGACATCGTGGTCTTGCCGTGCGGCATGAGTTCGAGCCCGCGCTCGACGCACCACCGCTGGATCACCGAGGCATTGCGCGCGAGAGCCTGCCCGTCGAGAGCGAGGAGCGGAGTCCAGAACTCAGCGAGCCGCGGCTGCGTCGCCAGGAACTCGTGCACCGTGAGGCCGGCGGCCCGGGCGGGCAGCCCCTTGTCGGCCGGGCTCAGCCGTTCATCGGCGAGTTCGGCGAGTCGCGTGTGCCGCTGCATCCGTGCACCTCCAGAGATATGTTGCAAATCCTGCAACGCGTTTGCATGGAATCTGCACACCAGACAGCATAGGGGCGTGACCGTCGCCCCGCTGCCCGAGGTGCTCGCCCTCGGCGAGGCCATGGCGCTCGTCGCGCCCGCGCTCGCCGAGCCGCTCGAGTCGGCCACGGCCTTCCATCTCGACACGGCCGGCGCCGAGGCCAACGTCGCCGCCCACCTCGCCGCGCTCGGCCGCCGCGCCGCCTGGGCGGGCCGGGTCGGCGACGACGCGCTCGGCCGCCGCATCGTGCGGCATCTGCGCGCGCGGAACGTCGACACCCGATGGGCCGAGGTCGACGTCGAGGCGCCGACCGGCGTGTACTTCAAGGACCCCGGCCGAGGGGTGCTCTACTACCGCAGCGGATCGGCGGCCTCCCGCATGGCACCGGGCTTCCTCACCGGACTGCCGATCGACTCGGCACGGGTCGTGCACGTCAGCGGCATCACCCCGGCCCTCTCCGAGTCATGCCGCGCGCTCGTCGACGCACTCGTCACGCGCGTGGCCGCGTCGGCCGCGATGCTGAGCTTCGACGTCAACCATCGGGCGGCGCTCTGGCCGACGGATGCCGCGGCCGGCCGCCTGCTCGAACTGGCCGCGCGCGCCGACCTCGTGTTCGTCGGCCTCGACGAGGCCGAGACGCTCTGGGCGACCACGACGCCCGAGCAGGTGCGGGCGCTGCTGCCCGAGCCCGCCCTCCTCGTGGTCAAAGACGGCGATGTCGGCGCGACCGAGTTCCGCGGAAGTACCGGTCGTGGCGAGCGCGACCCGGGCGCGACGCACGTGCCCGCCATGTCGGTCGAGGTCGTCGAGGCTGTCGGCGCCGGCGACGCATTCGCGGCCGGATACCTCGCGTCGTTGCTCGCCGGTGCGCCCCCGCACGAGCGCCTCTTCGCCGGACACGCCCGCGCCGTGACCGTGCTCGGCGACACCGCCGACTTCCCGCGTACCGCAGGCACCACGAGGAGCACCAGGTCATGACCATCGACAACGCCGCGTTCGACGAGATCCTCGCCCGGCAGCCGCTCATGGCGATCTTCCGGGGATTGGGGGTCGAACGCAGCCTCGCCCTCGCCGAGCACGCCTGGAGTCTCGGCATCCACGTCGTCGAGCTGCCGATCCAGAGCGATGCCGATCTTGAGGCGCTCGCCGTCGTCGCCGCGGCCGGGCGCGCCGCCGGCCACCTCGTCGGAGCGGGCACGGTGGTGTCGACCCGGCACGTCGAGCTCGCGGCATCCGCGGGCGCCGCCTTCACGGTGAGTCCCGGCTTCGATCCGCTCGTCGCCCGGGTGTCTTCCGAGGCCGGCCTTCCGCCGCTGCCGGGGGTCGCGACGGCGACCGAGGTGCAGGCGGCGATGGCCGCCGGCCTCACCTGGCTGAAGGCGTTCCCGGCTTCGCTGCTCGGCCCGGCGTGGTTCTCCGCGATGGCGGGCCCGTTCCCGGGCGCCAGATTCGTGGCCACCGGCGGCATGGACGCGTCGAACGCGGGGGAGTTCCTCGCTCGCGGGGTGCGCACGGTCGCCGTCGGCTCGGCGCTCGAGGATCCCGCGCAGCTGCCGGCACTCGCAGCGCTCCTCGCCGAGTAGGCCGCACCGAGCGTTCGGCGCCGCGCCGCGCCGCACCCGCGCGAGTTCCGACCGCCCGCCGATCCCGTCGCGCCCCCGGTCCGATCTCGCACCCCGGACGCCCGTCACATGCCGGATCCGCGCGCGAAACGCACGGGAAACAGAAACTGAATGTGTTGTTTCTAGTTACTACCTTTTCTGTTAGGATCACTTCCAGTAGCGCCCGAGCACCGAGATCCTGCGGGCGGCGTCACTGCACCACCTTCCACGCAACGAAGCACGAGAGGAATGCCGGAGATGACACGAACCAAACGCTCCTTCGCGGTGGCACTCGCCGCCGGAGCGGCTGCAATCGCCCTGGGAATGACCGGATGCTCGCCGTCCGCTGGAGGCGACGACGACTCGTCCGTCCTCCGCGTCTGGGCTGGCAGCGCGACCCCCATCAACAACAACTTCAACCCGTTCGCCGTCGACACGGCCGTGCACGCCACCTTCGGCGCGATCTACGAGCCGCTGTTCTTCTTCAACCAGCTCTCGTCCGAGCCTCCCGTCGGGCTCATCGGCGACACCTACGAGTACAGCGAAGACGGCAAGACCCTCACCGTCACGATCAAGCCCGACCAGAAGTGGAGCGACGGCGAAGACCTCACGGCCGAAGACGTCGCGTTCACCTTCGGCTACGGCTCGAACAAGACCGAGCAGTTCGTCTCCGCCGAGGCGACCGACGACACCACCGTCGTGCTCACCTACACCGAGCCGCAGTTCACGAGCGCTCCGCTCACCCTCGGCACGACGTACATCATCCCCGAGCACATCTGGGCCGACATCGACGACTACATCGGCGAGACCAACCCCGAGCCGGTCGGCTCCGGGCCGTACGTGCTGTCGAGCTTCTCCGACGCCGCCTACACGGTCGAGGCCAACGACAACTTCCGCGACGGCGCCCCCGCAGTGAAGGAGGTGCAGTACGTCGGCCTCGATTCGAACCAGTCCTCGCAAGACCTGCTGACGACCGGCAAGATCGACTGGGTCGGCCAGTTCATCGCGAACCCCGACGCCGTCACCGGCAAGGGCGACATCACCACCCTCAACCTGCAGCAGGACCCGACGACGATCACGACCTGCGCGAACGCCGACCTCGGCTGCACCGGTGCGCAGACCGACCCGGCCGTACGCCAGGCCATCAACGTCGCGATCGACCGCGCCACGATCCAGGAGAAGGCCTTCGCCGGTCTCGCCGGCGAGTCCTCGCCGACGTTCATGCTCCTGCCGCGTGACGAGCAGTGGCTGAGCGACCCCTCGCTCACGACGAGCCCGCAGGAGGCCAACGTCGCCGAGGCCGGCAAGATCCTCGAGGCCGCCGGCTACGCCAAGGACTCCGATGGGTTCTACGGCAAGGACGGAACGGCGATCGAGATCGACCTGTTCTCGCCCGACGGCTGGACCGACTACAACGATGCGGCGAAGCTCATCTCCGAGCAGGCTGCCGAAGCCGGCATCCGCATCAACGCCCGCACCGTCTCCGACGCCGAGTACTGGACCCCGATCCAGAACGGCGACTTCCAGATGGCGCTCTTCGGACTCACGCAGAGCCTCGTCGCCGACCCGTATTCGAACTACCACGAGTTCTTCGCCGGCACCTCGACGGTCAAGGTCGGCGAAAGCCCGCTGGTCGGCCAGAACTACTCGCGCTACACCAACCCCGCGGTCGACGAGGCGGTCCTCGCTGCCGGAGCGACGCAGGACGTCGCGACGAAGCAGGCCGCGTACGCGACGATCCAGACCGAGATCGCTCGTGACCTCCCGTACATCCCGGTGGTGCTGAACGCCTCGCAGTCGTTCTTCAACACGAAGAAGTTCACGGGCTGGCCGACCGAGGACGACCTGTACGCCGCACCGTTGCCCTACCTCGCGGTGGCCAACGCGGTCGTGCTGACGAACCTCACGCCGACCAAGTAGTCCCGGAGCACGCACCAGTCCCATGAAACATCAATTCCCGAACTCGAGGATGGCAGTGGCATGAGCTTCTACCTTCGGCGGGTCGCCTTCTACCTGGTCACCTTCTGGGCGGCGATTTCGCTCAACTTCCTGCTCCCGCGGCTGCTGCCGGGCGATCCGGCGGCGATCATGCTCGGCAAGCTGCGGCGAGCCAGCGGAGGGCGGCCGCTCTCCGAGGAGACCATTCAGGCGATCACCTCGATCCTCGGTGCCGGGAAGGACATGTCCCTCTGGGACCAGTACCTCGCGTACTGGGGCCGGCTGCTTCAGGGAGACCTCGGTGTCTCCTCGACGAGGTATCCGGCCCAGGTCGCGGATCTGATCGCCGGGGCACTGCCCTGGACGATCATCCTGGTCGGTGTCGCGACCGTCATCTCATTCGCGCTCGGCATCATCGTCGGCGCGTGGGTGGGATGGCGGCGCGGCACCTGGCTCGATCACCTCGTGCCGATCACGACCGTCTTCCAGTCCATCCCCTACTTCTGGCTCGCGCTCGTGCTGGTCGCGGTCTTCTCGGTGCAGCTCGGGATCTTCCCGATCGTCGGCGGGTACGACGTGTTCGAGTTCCCAGGCGGTCCAGAGCTCAGCTGGGCGTTCATCGGCAGTGCGATCTACCACGCCATCCTCCCGGCGATCACGATCGTGCTCTCGTCGGTCGGCGGCTGGCTGCTCGGCATGCGCAACATGATGGTCTCCACGATGTCCGAGGACTACGTCGTGACCGCTGAGGCGAAGGGCCTCACCCCGCGCCGGGTGCGCACGAAGTACGCCTCCCGCAACGCCGCCATCCCGAGCCTCGCCGGCTTCGGCATCGCGCTCGGCTTCGTCGTCGCCGGCTCCATCGTGATGGAGCAGGTGTTCAGCTATCCGGGCATCGGCAAGCTCATGATCCAGGCGGTGCAGGGGCTCGACTACGCACTCATGCAGGGCGTGTTCCTCGTGATCACGCTCACGGTGCTCGCCGCCAACTTCTTCATGGACCTCATCTACGGCTTCATCGACCCGAGGGTGCGACACAATGGATGACTCTCAGCCCACCCTCGATCACGACGCGAGCGATCCCGGCTACGAGACGGGCGACGACGCGCTGTTCCAGGCCCCGGTCTCGGCCGAGGCCGTGCGCGAAGCGACCCGTGAGGCGACCGCGACTGCCGCGATCGCGGCGGCGCGATCGAGCCGCGGCGGCCGGTTCCGGCACATCCTGCCGAGCCGCTCGGGCAAGCTCATCGCGGGCGTCGTGATCGTCGGCCTCATCACCCTGTTCGGCATCTTCGGGCCGATGATCGCCCAGCCGCCCCGCGACTCCGACAACCCCGCCCTGCTCCCGCCCTCGCCCGAGCACTGGCTCGGCACGACCAAGCTCGGCTACGACGTGTTCTCGCAACTCGCGTGGGGCACGCAGGGCTCGCTCTTCATCGGCATCGTCGCCGGCATCGTCGCCCTGGTGCTCGCCGTCGTCTTCGGCGTGTTCGCCGGGTACTTCGGCGGCGTGCTCGACGAGCTGCTGACGCTCTTCACGAACATCGTGCTCGTGATCCCCGGGCTGCCCGTCGTGATGGTGATCGCCGCGTACGTGCAGAACGCCGAGGGGCTCGGGCCGCTTGCCCGGAGCTCCCTCCTCGTCGCGCTCATCCTCGGCATCACCGGCTGGGCCGGGTCCGCCGTGGTGCTCCGGGCGCAGGCCAGGTCGCTGCGCACCCGAGAGTACGTCGCGGCGGCGCGGGTCGCGGGTGAGAAGCCCGGCCGCATCATCTTCGTCGAGATCCTCCCGAACCTCGTGCCGCTCCTGGCCGCCCAGTTCATCTTCGGCGTCATCTTCGCGGTGCTCGGCGAGGCCGGGCTCTCCTACCTCGGCCTCGGCCCGACCGGTTCGATCACGCTCGGCACCATGCTGAACGATGCGCAGACGGGTCAGGCCGTCGGCACCGGAGCCTGGTGGTGGTTCGTGCCGCCGGGCGCGATCATCGCGGCACTCGGCGCCGGTCTCTCCCTCATCAACTTCGCGATCGACGAGGTCGTGAACCCCAAGCTCAGGCTCGCGCCTGAGAACGCGAAGCGCCAGCGCAGGGCCGCAAAGGCCGGCAAGGGCGTCGCCGACACCGGAGCATTCGCATGAACGGCACGAGCATCATGGGCGAGGCCGTGCTGACCGCACGCGACGTCTCGATCGAATACGAAGTCGACCCGCCGGTGAAGGCCGTGCGCAACGCGACCATCACGCTGCATCGCGGCGAGATCCTCGGACTGGCCGGCGAGTCGGGGTGCGGCAAGACGACCCTCGCCTACGGCCTCAACCGGCTCCTCAAGGCGCCGGCGCTGATGACCGGCGGCGAGGTGGTGTTC
Source organism: Agromyces badenianii (assembly GCF_003070885.1). Taxonomy (NCBI): domain Bacteria; kingdom Bacillati; phylum Actinomycetota; class Actinomycetes; order Micrococcales; family Microbacteriaceae; genus Agromyces; species Agromyces badenianii. The sequence goes on along the minus strand of NZ_CP028913.1, from coordinate 2,204,257 downwards.
CACGATGCATCCGGCCGCGACATCGACGTCGTCGCACTCGACGGCGAGGCGCTGCGAACGTTCCGCTGGGACAAGGTCTCGATGGTCTTCCAGGGTTCGATGAACTCGCTGAATCCCGTCATGAACGTGCGCAAGCAGTTGCATGACGTGTTCACGACGCATCGACCCGCGATGAAGCGCGCCGAGCGCGAGGCTCGCAGCGCGGAGCTGCTGAACCTCGTCGGCGTCGACCCCTCGCGCCTCTCGAGCTTTCCGCACGAGCTGTCGGGCGGCATGCGTCAGCGCGTCATGATCGCCATGGCGCTCGCCCTCGACCCGCAGGTGATGATCATGGACGAACCGACCACCGCCCTCGACGTCGTCGTGCAGCGCGGCATCATCCGCGAGATCATGCGTCTTCGCGAGCGGCTCGGCTTCGCGGTGATCTTCATCACGCACGACCTGCCCCTCCTCATCGAGATCAGCGATCGCATCGCGATCATGCTCGACGGCGCGATCGTCGAAGAGGGCGACGCCGAGAAGATCTACCGCAGCCCGGAGCATCCGTACACGAGGCGATTGCTCTCGAGCTTCCCGAGCCTGCGCGGCGAACGCGGCGACTTCATCCGCACCGGTGCGGCAGCCGGAGGTGCGGCATGAGCGCCCACGTTCGCGGCACGGCGGTCGACACCACGGCGCTCGAGGCACGCAACCTGGTCAAGGACTTCCGGCTGCGCAGCGGGCTGAAGGTGCGCACGCTGCACGCGGTGAAGGATGTCTCGTTCACGCTCGAGCCCGGACGCACGATCGCGCTCGTCGGTGAGAGCGGATCGGGCAAGTCGACGATCGCGCGCATGATGGCCAAGCTCGAGACGCCGAGCTCGGGCGAGGTGCTGCTCGACGGGGTGCCGAGCTCCAACCGCGGCGCCGGCCTCGCCCGCTACCGGCGCGACGTGCAGATGGTCTTCCAGGATCCGTTCGGATCGCTGAATCCGTTCCACCCGATCCGGCACCACATCGAGCGGCCGCTGCGCATCCACAACCCGCGGCTCTCGGGTCGGGAGATCCGCGAGCGGGCCGACGAACTGCTCGAACGCGTGCGGCTGTCGCCGGCGTCGACGTTCGGCGACCGCAGGCCGCACGAACTCTCGGGCGGCCAGCGGCAACGCGTGGCGATCGCGCGGGCCCTCGCGCCCGGTGCACGGTTCATCGTCGCCGACGAGCCGGTCTCGATGCTCGACGTGTCGATTCGCCTCGGCGTGCTGAACCTGTTGGCAGAACTGCAGCGACAGGAGCACCTGGGCGTGCTCTACATCACGCACGACCTGGCGACCGCACGGCACTTCTCCGACGAGATCCTCGTGATGTACCGCGGCGAGATCGTCGAGCGAGGGCCGAGCGAGCAGGTGATCCTCGACCCGCAGCACGAGTACACGAAGACGCTGCTCGAGGCGGCGGCCGACCCCGACCGGCTCGGGCGACTCCGCGATGAGGTGCGAAACGGCAGCTGAAACAATTCAGTAAAGATCCTTGATAGATAGAGTGGCGAGAGAATGACGGACATGAGAGAGGCGGCCCGCATGAACCAGATCGATCCGGGAACCCCGACCTGGCTCGCGGCTCGCAACGACCGCGCCGCCTTCCGTCTCATGCTCGAGCACGGGCCGCTCACCCGGTCGAGACTCGGTGAACTGACCGGCCTCTCGAAGCCGACCGCGTCGCAGATGCTGGCCCGCCTCGAGCGGGTCGGGCTGATCCGCCCGGTCGGCGAACTGTCGGGTGGACGCGGACCGAACGCCGTCACATACGGCGTACGAACCGACCGCATCACCGGTGTCGCGATCTCGATCCTCGAGCGATCGATCCAGGCGGTCGTGGTCGATGCAGTCGACCACGAGCACCCGATCGTGCAGATCGCGACCGATGCGGTCGAGCGGACTCCCGAGGGCGATGTGCGTGCCGCGGTGCGCGCCGCCTGCGCGGAGGCCGGTATCGACGAGTCCTCGGTCAGCCGCGTCGTCATCGGCGTGCAGGCGGCGTTCTTCGTCGACGGCGATGAGCTCTCGTTCACCGACACCCTGCCCGGGTGGCCGGCGGTCGGGGCTCGTCGCCGCATCGAGGAGGCGCTCGGCCTGCACGTCACGATCGACAACGACGTGAACCTCGCCACCATGGCCGAACGCTCGGCCGGGGCCGCCCAGCACACCGCGAGCTTCGCGCTGTTCTGGATCGGCGAGGGCCTCGGTGTCGGCGTCGACCTCGGCGGGGTCGTGCATCGGGGGGCATCGGGGGGTGCGGGCGAGATCGGCTACCTCGCGGTGCCGCGAACGGCCGCGGCGCTCGAACCCGACGCGAACGACTTCACCGACCTGCTCGGCGGCCCGGCGGTCGCCCGGTTGCTCGGCGGCGATGCCGACCACCTCACCGATCTGCTGCCCAGGGTCGCGGGTGACGAGGCGATGCTCACGGCGCTCGCCGACCGGGTGATCCTCGCGGTCGATCCGCTGCTCGCGATCCTCGATCCGTCGATGATCGTGCTCGGCGGTCCGACCGGCATCGCGGGCGGCGATCGCCTGGCCGAGCTCGTCACGAAACGTATCGATCCGGCGGCCCATCCGAACCTCACGGTGCGCACGAGCGGCACCGGGACGCAGCCGGTGCTCCTCGGAGCACGCCAGCAGCTCGTCGACCAGATTCGAGACCACCTCGAGGCGGACATCTCACTCGCGACCTGAATCGACCTTCGGGGAGCGGATGCCCCAGCGGCATCCACCCGACCAAGAACCCCGTTTCGCGCTCGAGCGCGCGGAGCGAACCACGCACGGAATGAGGACCATATGAAGCTCACCATCGTCGGCGGAGGATCGACCTACACGCCCGAACTCATCGACGGGTTCGCACGCCTCCGCGACACGCTGCCGCTCGAGGAGATCCGGCTCGTCGACCCCGACGAGAACCGCCTCGCGCTCGTCGCCGGCATGTCGCAGCGCATGCTCGAGCACGCGGGCCACCCGGCCAAGGTGATCGGCACGACCGATCTCGTGGCGGGCGTCACCGACGCCGATGCCGTGCTGATCCAGTTGCGAGTCGGCGGGCAGGACGCCCGGCACGCCGACGAGACGTGGCCGCACGAGGTCGGATGCATCGGCCAGGAGACGACCGGTCCCGGCGGGCTCGCGAAGGCGTTGCGCACGGTGCCCGTCGTGCTGCGCATTGCGGATGTCGTGCGCGCTCACGCGAAGCCCGACGCCTGGATCGTCGACTTCACGAACCCGGTCGGCATCGTCACCCGCGCGCTCCTCGAGGCCGGCCACCGCGCGGTGGGCCTCTGCAACGTCGCGATCGGGTTCCAGCGCCGGTTCGCGTCGCTCTTCGACGTCGACCACGACCGGGTCAGCCTCGGCCACGTCGGCCTCAACCACCTGACGTGGGAGCGAAGCGTCGTCATCGACGGCGCCGACCGCCTGCCCGGCCTGTTGCAGCACCGACTCGGCTACCTCGCCGAAGAGGTGCACCTCGCGCCCGAGCTCATCGCACAGCTCGGCGTCGTCCCCTCCTACTATCTGCGCTACTACTACGCGCACGACGAGGTGCTGCGCGAGCAGCTGCACGAGCCGACGAGGGCCGAGGCGGTGCGGGCGATCGAGCGCGAACTGCTCGAGCTCTACGCCGACCCCACCCAGAACGAGAAGCCCGCTGCACTCGAGGGGCGCGGCGGAGCCTTCTACTCCGAAGCGGCGATCGAGCTGCTCGCCGCCATGCGCGACGGGCAGAGCCGGGCGCGCGTGGTCAACCTGCGCAATGACGGCGTGCTGCCGTTCCTGCCCGACGACCACGTCATCGAGGTGCCGGCCGCGTTCCGCGACGGGGGATTCGTCGCGGAACCGGTCGCGCCGCTGCCCGACGACATCCGCGGCCTGATCGCCGGTGTCGCCGGGTACGAGCGGCTCGCGCTCGATGCGGCCGTGCACGGCGGCCGCGACCGGGTGCTCCGCGCGATGCGGGCCCACCCGCTGGTGTTGCAGCACGATCGTGCCGAGCAGCTCACCGACCTGCTCCTCGCCGAGAACGCTCCATTCCTGGAGTGGGCCCGATGAGCGGGCTCATCGTCGCGATCGACGCGGGCGGCTCGAAGACCGACGCGGTCGCTCTGACGATCGACGGCGAGCTCGTCGCGCATCGTCGCGGCCCCGGATCGAGCCCGCACCTCGAGGGACTGGCCGACGCGGTCAGGGTCGTCGACGAGCTCGTTCGCGCAGTCGCGCGCGGTGAGCGGGTGGAGCACGCGAGCCTCTTCGTCTCCGGCCTCGACCTGCCCGTCGAGATCGAGCAGTACGCCGACGCGATCACCGGGTTCGACTGGGCGGGGGAGTCGACGGTCGTCGACAACGACCTCTACGCCCTGCTGCGCGCCGGCACCGACGAACTCGATGCCGTCGCCATCATCTGCGGCACGGGAGTGAATGCGATCGGCGTGCGCGCCGACGGCGCCGACGTGCGCTTCCCCGCGCTCGGCGGCATCTCGGGTGACTGGGGCGGCGGAAGCGGCATCGGCGAGCAGGCGCTCTGGCATGCGGCGCGCGACGCCGACGGCCGGGGACCGCACACGATGCTCTCGGCCGTGATCGTCGAGCAGCTGGGCGTCGAGTCGGTGCCCGCGCTGATCGAGGACCTGCACTTCGGACGACGTGATTCGAGCGAGCTCACCGCGCTCACTCCGGCGGTCTTCGAAGCGGCCCGCGCGGGCGACGCCGTCGCCGCCGGTCTCGTCGATCGCCAGGCCGAGGAGCTCGTCGCCTTCGCCCGGGCCTGCGTGACGCGCCTCGGGCTCGAGCGGCGTTCGATTCCGATCGTGCTCGGCGGCGGCATCGTGCGCTCGGGTGACGAGCGGCTGATCTCGGGCATCACGGCGGGGCTCGCACAGGTCGCGCCCGAGGCCCGCATCGAGATCCTCGAGACCGCGCCGATCGTCGGTGCGGCGCTGCTGGCGCTCGGCAACGCCGGTGCCGCGCCCGAAGCCCTCGAGAGGGCGCGTGCCGCGGTCACGCAGGTGAGTCGGGCGGATGCCACGCGCGAGGTGCAGCCCGCCTCGAGCTGATCACCCGGCGTGCCCGCTTCGCGTGCCGTGCGGGGTGCGCGATCGGGGCGGGAGGGGTAGCGTCGCCCCATGGCCATTCCGCAGCGATTCTCGCTCGTCACGCTGGGCGTCGCCGACGTCGAGGTCGCCATGGCGTTCTACCGCAGGCTCGGCTGGCGTGAAGCGCCGTCGTCGGTCGTGGGCGAGGTCGCGTTCTTCGCCACCCCCGGCGGAGTGCTGGCCCTCTGGGAGACGGCGGAGCTCGCGAAGGATGCCGCGTTGCCGACGATGCACGCGAACGCCCCGAGCTTCCGCGCCGTCGCACTCGCGATCAACCTCGGCTCGCGTGACGAGGTCGACGACGCCGTCGGCGATTGGGTGCTCGCCGGTGGATCCATCTCGAGGGCCGCGGCCGAGACGGAGTGGGGCGGCTACAGCGGCTACGTGGCCGACCCCGACGGCAACCTCTGGGAGCTCGCGCACAACCCGTCGTGGCCGCTCGACGAACGAGGGCTGCCCGTGCTGCACGGCGCCTGATCGACGCTGGTCAGGACAGCTTCCTGCGGCATCTACACTGGAATCCGTGACTTCTGAGGAAACCGTCGACGTCGTGCTCATCGGCGGCGGCATCATGAGCGCCACGCTCGGCTCCCTGCTCTCGCAACTCCAGCCCGATTGGTCCATTCGCGTCTACGAACGGCTGGGCGAGGTCGCGCAGGAATCGTCGAATGCGTGGAACAACGCGGGCACCGGCCACGCGGCACTCTGCGAGCTGAACTACATGCCCGAGAACCCCGACGGCACGGTCAGCCCAGACAAGGCCGTCGCGATCAACGAGCAGTTCCAGGTGAGCCGCCAGTACTGGTCGTACCTCGTGCAGCACGGTGCGCTGCCCGAACCGCACAACTTCATCAACTCGACGCCGCACATGACCTTCGTCAAGGGCAAGGCGAACATCGAGTACCTGAAGAAGCGCGTCGAGGCGCTGAAGGGCCAGCCGCTCTTCCCCGACGTGGAGTACACCGAAGACCTCGAGCGCATCGCCGAGTGGACCCCGCTCCTCGCCAAGAAGCGCAACCCCAAGGCGCGCATCGCCGCGACCCGCATCGTCGCGGGCACCGACGTCGACTTCGGCGCGCTCACCCGGCTGCTGCTGAGCGACATCGAGCGACGCGGCGCCGAGATCGCGACGAACCACCAGGTCACCGGGTTGAAGCGCCAGAAAGACGGCACCTGGAGGATCCGGCTGCGTCACCTCGTCGGCAACACGCCCAAGACGGTCAACGCCCGCTTCGTGTTCGTCGGTGCGGGCGGCGGCGCGCTCGCGCTGCTGCAGAACTCGGGCATCCCCGAGATCAAGGGCTTCGGCGGATTCCCGATCTCTGGCCAGTTCTTCCGCACCACGAACCCCAAGCTCGTGGCGCAGCACCAGGCGAAGGTCTACGGCAAGGCCGCGAAGGGCGCACCGCCGATGTCGGTGCCGCACCTCGACACCCGGGTGGTCGACGGCGAGACGGCTCTGCTCTTCGGGCCTTACGCGGGCTTCACGCCGAAGTTCCTGAAGACCTCGACGTGGTTCGACCTGCCGTTCTCGATCCGCCCGCACAACCTCGGGCCGATGATCCAGGTGGGGCTGAAGAACTTCGACCTCGTGAAGTACCTCGTCTCCGAACTCCTCGCCTCGCGCGACAAGAAGCTCGCCGCGCTGCGTCAGTTCATGCCGTCGGCCAAGAGCGAGGATTGGGAGCTCATCACCGCCGGCCAGCGCGTGCAGGTCATGAAGAAAGACCCGGAGAAGGGCGGAGTGCTGCAGTTCGGCACCGAGGTCATCACGGGCGCCGACGGCACGATCGCCGGCCTGCTCGGCGCATCGCCGGGTGCGTCGACCGCCGCCCCGATCATGCTCGACGTGCTCGGCCGCTGCTTCCCCGAGCGCATGATCGACTGGGAGCCCAAGCTGCGCGAGATGATCCCGAGCTACGGAACGAAGCTCTCGGGCGACCCTGAGACGGCGGCGGCCTCGCTCGCCGCAACGGCGAAGGTGCTCGACCTCACGGCCTGACGCTCGACGGCGATCATCGCCGGTTGCGTTCTCGGCGAACTCTGGTACCGTCGTACCCGCTATGAAGTGAGCACACACCCTCGTCCCGCGCCTGAGGCGCCGTCGACATCGGGTGTGCGCACGGTTCCGATCACACCATGCTGATCGCGACGGCTTCGGCGCGCACCCATCGACGGCAATGCCCGGCGGGGCTCCCCCTCCGCTCCCGGGCGGTCGTCGGCGCCGCGCGCCTGCGTTCCGCCGGCCCGGTGCATCGTGCGAACGAAACGCGCGCCGCGGCATCCGTCGACCGCCCGGGGGCACTCGCGCAAAGGGCGTACCCATGGCTGTATCCGTCACCCGTTCCGAACATCTCCGCGTCGACGGGCTCTCCGTCTCCTTCCCCGATCGCCGGGTGTTCGCCGACCTCGGCTTCACTGTCGCCCCGAGCCAGCGGCTCGGACTGATCGGCGAGAACGGGGCCGGCAAGTCCACGCTGCTGCGGCTGATCGCCGGCGAGTTCGAGCGAGGGGATGCCGCGGCATCCACTCGCTCGAATGCCGCCGTCTCGGGCCGCATCGCCCGGCCTCATCGCACGGGGCTGCTCGCGCAGGAGCTGCCGTTCGGGCCACAGGAGCGAATCGACCAAGTGCTCGAGGCGGCCCTCGCCGAGGTGCGCGGCATCGAGCGCGAGCTCGACGATGCTGCCGCGGCGCTCGCCGGCGACGACTCCGGCGCCGCGTCGGCGCGGTACTCGGCGGCGCTCGACGCGGCGGAGCGCGCTGACGTCTGGAGCGTCGAGGCGCGCCGGGACGAGCTCCTCGACGGGCTCGGTGTCGGCTCGCTCGGGCTCGATCGCCGGGTGTCCGAGCTCTCGGGCGGGCAGCGTTCGCGGTTCGCGCTGGCCGCCCTGCTGCTCAGCGCGCCCGAGGCGCTGCTGCTCGACGAGCCGACCAACCACCTCGACGACGCTGCAGCGACGTTCCTCGAGGGTCGGCTCCGCGCCTGGCCGGGGCCGGTCGTATTCGCCAGTCACGATCGCGAGTTCCTCGATCGGGTGGCCACGGGCCTGCTCGACCTCGATCCCGGCCGGACCGGAGCGCTCGCTCTCGCCGCCAGGGGTCGCGGCGGCGAGGGCGTCTCGCGCTCCGAGATGCTCGCGGCATCCGGCGGCACCGTCTTCGGCGGGAGCTTCTCGGAGTTCCTGACCGTGAAGGCCGACGAGCGGGCGCGCTGGCAGCGCCGGTTCGACGACGAGCAGGAGGAGATGCAGCGCCTTCGCGGCGAGGTCGCGGGCGGGGCACGCCGTGTCGCCCATGGCCGCGCGGCAACCGACAACGACAAGTTCATCCGCCACTTCAAGGGGGAGGGCGTCGATCAGGCGGTGTCCCGGAGGGTGCGAAGCGCAGAGAGCCGCCTCGCCGCACTCGAAGGCGAGCAGGTGCCGAAGCCGCCGGCGCCCATCGCGTTCGCCGGAATACCGTCGGGCTCGCACGCGCTCGACGACGCAGCGGGGCTCCTCTTGCAGCTGAGCGACGTCGCGGTCGACGGTCGGCTGGCGCTCGACGCGCTGCAGGTGGCGCCGCTCACGAGGCTGCTCGTGACGGGTGCGAACGGCGCCGGAAAGTCGACGCTGTTGAGCGTGCTCGCCGGCACCCGGCAGGTCGACCGCGGCTCGGTGCATCGGCGCAGAGCGCTGCGCGTGCAACTGCTCGAGCAGGACGTGCGTTTCGCGGATCCCGACGCGTCACCTCGCGCCCTCTACGAGCGCGTGCTCGGCGAGCGGCGCGCCGAGCAGGTGCCGCTCGGAGGGCTCGGCCTCATCGCCCCGCGCGACGAGTCGCGCCCGATCGGAGCGCTCTCGGTGGGGCAGCAGCGCAGGCTCGCGCTCGCGCTCGTGATCGCCCGGCCGCCGCACGTCTTCCTCCTCGACGAGCCGACGAACCACCTCTCGCTCGCGCTCGCGACCGACCTCGAGGCGGCACTCGGCACGTACCCGGGAGCGGTCGTCATCGCGAGCCACGACCGATGGCTACGCCGCCGGTGGTCGGGCGAGGAGCTCGAGCTCGCCGCGGGCAGGCCCGTCGGCGAGCGCGTGCCGCAGTGATGCGAAGGATGCCGCGGTGCGCGGGCCGCGGCATCCGGCCGGGCTGCGCTTGCATCCCGTTCGAACATGTGTTCGAATGTCGGTATGCGGTGGAGTGGTCAGGAGCTTGGCATCGAACAGCTCGGTGCCCTGCCCGGGCTCGCGAAGCTCAACAACCTCGTGCGTTCGGTGCAGACGCCCGAGTTCGCCGGCGTCACCTTCCACGAGGTGCTGGCGAAATCGGCGCTGAACCGCGTGCCCGGCCGATCGGCGATGCCCTTCGGCTGGACGATCAACCCATATCGAGGCTGCACCCACGCGTGCACCTACTGCTTCGCACGGCCGACGCACACGTACCTCGATCTCGATGCCGGCGACGACTTCGACCGCCAGATCATCGTGAAGGTCAACGTCGCCGAGGTGTTGCGGGGCGAACTCGCCAAGCCGTCGTGGCGGCACGATCCCGTCGCGCTCGGCACCAACACCGACCCGTACCAGCGGGCCGAAGGGCGCTATGCGCTCATGCCGGGTGTGATCGAGGCGCTCGCCTCCAGTGGCACGCCGCTCAGCATCCTCACGAAGGGCACCCTGCTGCGCCGAGACCTGCCGCTCCTCGTCGACGCGGCCGAGCTGGTGCCCGTCGACCTGGCGATGTCGATCGCGATCTACGACGACGAACTGCAGCGGTCGGTCGAGCCAGGCACGCCGAGCACCAAGGCCCGGCTCGCGACGGTCACCGCCGTGCGTGAGGCCGGCCTCGACTGCTCGGTGTTCCTGATGCCGATCCTGCCCTTCCTCACCGATTCGAGGGCGCACCTCGACGAAGCATTACGCTCGGTGAAGGCCGCGGGTGGCACCACTGTGCTCTACACCGCGCTGTACCTCCGGGGCGGCGTGAAGCCGTGGTTCATGCAGTGGCTCGAGCGCGCACACCCCGAGCTCGTGCCGAAATACCGCTCGATGTACTTCGGCACCAACGCCTACGCACCGAAGGCGTACCGGCACTGGCTCAGCCAGCGGATTCAACCGCTGATCAGGGCGCATGGCCTCGAACGGGGGCGTGAAGATCCCGCCACCGGGGGAGTGCGGTCGTCGGCGCTCGCTCGACGTCAGGCGACCGGCGGAGCTGCCGTGGCACGGGTGGGCGCGGCCGGCGCGGGCCGTGAACTCCCCGATGCGCTCGGCCTTCCGCCCGATCCGTCCGCATTGTTCTGACCGCGCCGTCCACGTGGCGAGCCCTCGAGCTGGGATAATCCGCTGAGGCGCATACATCGCCGTCGGCAGGGGCGCTACGAGCGGAGGACACGATGAGCCTGGGGCTGCCAGGACACCTTGCGCGGGATTCGTTGAGTCGTGCACTTGCCAATGCCGGCCATTGGGCCGCGTTCACGTGTCTCGGCATCGTCTTGCTCATCAGTCTCGTCATGGCGACGCTCGGCGGCGCACCCGACGGCTGGGCGAGCACGGTGCTCGCGATCGTCATGATCGTGCTGCTCGCGCTCGTCGCGCGGCATCCGACGGTCACCTTGACGGTGACCTACCTGCTGGTCGGTGCGGCGGTGGTGTGCGCCGACACGGTGATGCTCCTGGGTCGTGACGGGGAGTTCTCGACGACGAACAACGCAGTGCTCGCCCTCCCTCGCACCGCGCTGATCCTCGTGGGCGGCGCCGGAAGCGGATCGGTGACCGCGCTCGTCTGGGCGACCCTCGGCTTCGCGCTCGGCGAGGCGGCGGCGTTCCTCGGCGTCGCCCTCGTCGGCGGCGCATACGAGCCGAACTTCGCAGCGGGGCTGGCGTTCGTCGTGGTCATCGTCGTGCGGGTGTTCGACGGTGCGAGCCGCCGGGCCGGCCTGCGCCGCGAGGCCGGGCTGCACCGGGGCAGCCGGCAGACGCGAGAGCTCGCCATCCGGCACGACTACGAACTCCGTGCCACGGCGCGGCTGCACGACATCGCCCTCAGCCATCTCGTGGCGATCGCGGCAGCCGGTTCCGGGCCGGTCGAGGAGCGACTCCGGGCCGGCGTCCGTCAGGATCTCGGTCTCATCGTGGGGCGCGACTGGGCGATCGATCATGCGGGCAGTGCCGTCGGCGTCGCACCGGCCCGGAGTCCGTCCGCGGGAGCGGCATCCACCGCGGGATGGCACACAGGGCATCGCGGCAGCGGCGACAGCGCATCGGCCGACCAGGGAACGCCGGAGGAGCGCACCGTGCCATCGCTCGTGCTCTCGTTCTCGTCGGCGGCCGACGCGGGGCTCGAACTGCGGATCACCGGTGACTTCTCGGTACTCGGCGTGCTCGGGCCCCGCCGGATCGCCGTGCTCGACGCCGCGGTCGCACAGTGCCTCATCAACGTCGCCAGGCACGCCGGGGTCGACCGGGCCGATCTCGCATTGGGCTTCGGCGGCGGCGAGGTCACGGTCGCCATCATGGACAGCGGCGTCGGTTTCGACGAGAGCGAGGTGCCGGCCGACCGCATCGGACTGCGCACCTCGATCCGAGCACGGATCCAACAGGAACAGGGCACGGTGCGGCTCTGGTCGACGAAGGGCATCGGCACGACGATCGTGCTGACCGTCCCCGAGGGCGGCGCATGAGCGGGCGGATGCACCTCACCCAACAGGAGGCCGACCCGATCGGCGCGATCAGCGCGTCGCCCATCGTGGCGATCGGAGCCGCGCTGGCGCTCGCGCTGGCCATCGTGATGAGCTGGTTGCACTGGAGCGAGGTCGGGTCGCCGCCGGCCGCAGTCGTCGCGATCCTGCTGGTGGCCGCAGCGGGAGTGGCGGCCACGCTGTCGGCGGCACCGGCCCGGGCACCGTTCACCACCGAACGCCTCTGGCTCGTCGTGACGTTGTCGGTCGGCGCGGCGATCGCGGAGTACATCAGCACCATCGGCTCCAATCGCTACCTGTACGACGACTTCGGACCCGCCGTCATCGGCATGCTGATCCTCTCGCTGGCCCCGTACTGCACGTGGGTCTCTGCGGCACTGGCCGGGGTGCTCGCGTCGGTCGTGCTCACGATCCTCGTCATCGGGGCGTCGCCGTACACCGTGGTGGACGCCCCGATACCGGCGCTCGTCGCGGTGAGTTCGGCGCCGGTGCTCACGCTGTCGGCGGCCGCCGCCGGCTACTCGTACGGCATCATCGCCGAGACGCTCGCATGGCAGCGCGAGGCCAACAGGGCCGCGCTGCAGCGCGACGCCGAACTGCGGGCCGGCCTCGCCCGCTCGGTGCAGCAGAGCCGGGTGTCGGTGCTCGGCCAAGAGGTGCTGCCCTTCCTCGCCGGCGTGATGACCGCCGAGCGCATCTCGGTCGCCGACGCCGATCGGGCACGCGAACTCGCCGAGGCGCTTCGGCGAGCGCTGCGCGCGGGCCTCGAGTCGACCTGGCTCGACGATCTCGCGGCGAAGGTGCGGGAGAGCCGGGGTGTCGACACGATCATCAAGGACCCCTTGGGCGCTGCGGCCGGTCTCAGCGCCGACCAACGGTCGGCGCTGACGGCCCTCATCTCGTGGCTCGGCGATGCGGAGCGGTCGACGCTGATCAGGGCCGTGCTCACGACCGACGACGAGCACGGGGAACGGGGAACCATCACACTCGTGACCGAGGCGGGCGCCTCGCCGCCGACGAGGCGCGAACTCGATCGTTTCGTCGCGGTGGCGCGTTCGGTGGGCATGCATGCCGTATCCACCTCGACGCGAGAGAATGTGAGGGTGGAGTTGAATTATGACGTCGAGTGAATCGATGCCGACCGAGATCGGCCCGAGAGCGGCAGACGGGTGGTTCGCGTAGTGGCCAAGCTGTATTTCCGCTACGGGGCGATGAACTCCGGCAAGTCGACGGCGTTGCTCCAGGCGGCCTTCAACTACGAAGAACGCGGCCACCAGGTGCTGCTCGCGAAACCGGCGGTCGACACGAAGGGCGATCGAGACATCGTGTCGCGCCTCGGCGTCGAGCGCGAGGTGGATTTCACGATCGGGCCCGACTCGAACGTGCTCGACCTCTTCCAGTCCCTTCGCAATCGGGTCATCGAGGAGCACGGGCGCGACGTGAGCTGCCTGCTCGTCGACGAGGCGCAGTTCCTGACCTCAGAGCAGGTCGACGACCTCCTGCGCATCGCGCTCATCGACGGCATCCCGGTGCTCGCCTATGGCATCCGCACCGACTTCCAGACCATGGCGTTCCCCGGCAGCCGGCGGCTCCTCGAGGTCGCGCACAGCCTCGAAGAGCTGAAGACCATCTGCCGGTGCGGTCGCAAGGCGATCTTCAACGGCCGCCTCATCGACGGCCGGTTCGTGTTCGACGGCGACCAGGTCGCGATCGATGGCGAACTCGTCACTTACGAGTCGCTCTGCGGCGTCTGCTATCTCGAAGAGAGCGGCGGGGTGTTGCACGCTCGGCACTGACCGTGCGGCAGGGCTGGTGCCCCCGTCCCTTCCGCGTGAAGATGGAGGCGAGACCCGCGGAGGTGCGCCATGAACGAGATCGCGGTCGGTGTGAGCACTGGAGGCACCGCCACGACGCGGGCCGTGCAGTGGGCGGCCGAGCAAGCGGCAGCACGTGGCATCTCGCTTCGGCTCGTGCACGTCGTCGATGATGCCGGGAGTTCAGCCGGTGCCGAGGGCGAGCTGCGTCGTGCAGCTGAAGACCGAGCTCGTGAATGCCTCAGCGACGCGACAGCGGCGGCCTCCCTCGTCAGCGACTCGATCGCGATCGTCACCACACTCGAGCACGGCGACCCGGTCGGCGTCTTCGAGCGGATCTCCGAGGGAGCCGAGATGCTGGTCGTCGGCAGCGACTGGCACGGCGGTCGGCGTGCCAACCGACGACGCGTGCACAGCCTCCGCATCGCGGCGGCGAGCCGTGCGCCCGTCGCCGTGATCCCCGACCTCGAGATGCGTCTCCGCAGCGGGGTGGTCGTGGGGGTCGACGGTTCGCACGCCTCCGATCACGCGCTCGCCTTCGCCGCCGGGGAGGCCGAGCGCCTCGGCAGCCGACTCATCGCCGTCCACTCCTGGGATGTCGTCGCGCTGGTCGGTGGCGAATACGGCTACGGAGCACCGCTCCTCGCCACCGACGACCTCGCTCGGGCCGAGGCCGAGATCCTCGACGCCTCGCTCGAGCCCGTCGTCGCGGCCCATCCGTTGCTCGAGATCGAACGCCGAGTCGTCGCCGGGGACCCGGTGCAGGAACTCTCGGGGGCGGCGGCCGAGGCCGAGCTCCTCGTGGTCGGCAGCCACGGTCGCGGGGCCCTCGCCCGCTTCCTGCTCGGCTCGGTCAGTCACGGGGTGCTCGCCGAGCTCGAGGCGCCCACGGTCGTCATCCGGTGAGTCGCACTGACGCGCGCATCCCGCCCGCCGCCGCCGAACGCGCGGCCAACCGCGTCGACGGCGTCGACGCGGCTCGGGGGCTCGCCCTCATCGGCATGTTCGTCGCGCACGTCGCGCCCGCGGCAGCATCCGCTGATCTCGCTGCAGTCATCGCGATCGCCGACGAACGGCCGCGCCTCCTGTTCGCCCTCACCGCCGGAATGGGCCTCGCGTTCATCTCCGGCGGGACGAGGCCGATCGCGGCCGACCGAGGCGTGCTCCGTCGTCAGATCGCCATCAGGGCGGTGATCCTGATCGTCCTCGGAATCCTGATCGCCGCGACCCTGCACCCGCTCGTCTTCATCATTCTCGACGTCTACGGGGTTGCGTTCCTGCTCATGCTGCCGCTGCTCTTCCTGCCACCGAGGATCGCACTCGGCCTCGGCATCGCGCTGCTCGCCGTCATGCCCGCGTTCGTCGAGCTCGTCAGCGCGACGGACGCGGTCGTCGAACTGCAGCAGGGCCCGTTCGCGATCGTCGTCGACTGGGTCGTCAGCGGCGCCTATCCCGTCGTCATCTGGATCCCGGTCATGCTCATCGGGCTCGGCCTCGCCCGACTCGACCTCGCCTCGCCTCGCGTCGTCGCGGTCGCTGCGCTCACGGGTGCCACGTCGGCGGTCGTGATGCTGCCACTCGCCGCGATGTTGGCTGATGCGGCCTCCACGGCGTCGGGTGCGCTCGACGAGACCGCGGTTCTCCGGGCGTCGGCGCTGCAAGCCTCGATCGAAGCGATCGGCAACGTCGGGGTCGGCGTGGTCATCGTCGCCGGCATGCTGCTGCTCACGGGGCTCGCCAGGCTCCGGGTGCGTCGTGTCGCCGGCGCGGTGCTCTCACCGATCACCGCGATGGGGTCGATGCCGTTGAGCATCTACACCGTGCACCTCGTCGTCATCGCGGCGGCCGTGCGCGTCGAGCACGGCATCCCCACCGACGACTCGGCCGAGCTGCTCGTCGGCCTCATCGTGGGTTCGATGCTCTTCGCCTGGCTCTGGCGTCAATACCTCGGCCGCGGCCCGCTCGAGCGTCTGCTCAGGTGGGCGAGCGGTCGGAGCCGCGCCGCTGCCGCGCGCGCGCCCACCAGCTGAGGAGCAGCAGGCCGAGCGCCGTACCCGTCGTGTTCGCGATGATGTCGGAGAGCGTGGAGTAGCGCGTCGGCAGCGCCAGCTGGACGAGTTCGATGCCGACGGTCGCGAGACATCCGACGGCCAGCACGACCCACCACGACAGCGTCGGGAAGGCCAGTGCGAGCAGCACCCCCATGGGCACGAACAGCGCGATGTTCGCGAGGAACTCCACCACCACGGCGCTCACCTCCCGTGACGCGCCGAGCGAGGCGAGCACGTCGGCGAGCCAGCCGACGAGACCGGTGACACGGCGGGCCTCCTGCGCTGGGAGGAAGACGATGAGCCCGACCGCGATGAGGTAGGGAGGCAGGAACCAACGGGCGAGCCGAACCGCGCGGGAGCGGTCGGGCGTGTCGATCGAGAGCTCGTCACGCCCTTCGTGCGGTGAAGGCTCAGTCTCATCCATCGGTTCAGGGTAGCGAGACCGGCTCCTGACGGCGCGTGACCGACACTGCGCGGAGAGTTGTCTCGTGCATCCGATCGACAGCGGCCCCATTTCACTTGGGGGCCGGCATTCGTACCCGTTGATTCACCCGCGTCGACTAGCGTTGTCGAATCATGGGAACCCGCAGAATCGAACGCCGAACCGCGCTGGTTCGGCGACCCGTCTTCTGGATCCCGCTCCTCATCGTCGCACTGTTCATCGTGGGTATCGGGGTCGCCTTCGCCACGCTCGTGCCGCGCGCATTGGACGCCCGCGATCTGCTCCAGGCGGCACCTCCCCTCGTGGTTGAAGTGCAGGAGAAAGTGCTTGCCGGTGACACACAGGGGGCGACGCGCGCCGCCGCAGAACTCAGCGAGATCACCGCGGCGGCACGGCAGCAGACGAGCGGGCGACTCTGGCTGTCGCTCGAGTGGGTGCCGTTCGCCGGGCCGAATCTCCATGCGGTGCGGATGGCCGCGAGCTCGGTCGACCTGCTCGCGCAGAAGACCGTCGTCCCTGCAGCATCCCTCGGCCTCGACGCGCTGAAGCCTGCCGACGGTCGTGTCGACCTTGCCGAAGTGGATGCGATCGGTGCGACCGTGACCGGGGCGGTCGAAGCCGTCTCCGAGGCGACCGCGATGCTCGGCACGGTCGACCGATCACTGCTGGTGCCCGATGTCGCGGCCGGTGTCGATCGAATCGACGACGCAGTGGCCTCAGCACGACGACTGCTCGGGCCTGCAGAAGACGTGGTGGCCGCTCTGCCGGGCATGCTCGGTGCGGATGGGCCGAGAGACATCCTCTTCCTCTTCCAGAACAATGGGGAGGTCATGCCTCGCGGGGGCACGATCGGTTCACTCGCGCAGATGCGCGTCGAGAACGGTGCTATTTCGCTCGTCGCCCAATCGTCGGCGTCTGCGAGGGACATGCCGATGTACACCCAGGATGTCGTGCCGATCGCACCCGAGGTGCGTGCCGTCTTCCCATTCGGGCTCGGCCGCTACGTCCAGAGCTTGACGCTCACGCCACGGTTCTCCCTCACAGCCGAGATCGCGAGGGAGATGTGGAACCGCACCCACGGCGTGCAGGTCGATGCCGTCATCGCCATAGATACGGTTGCGCTCAGCTACTTCCTCGATGCGACGGGGCCGATCGATCTCCCCGGCGGCCTGCAGCTCACGAGCAGCAACGCGGTACCGGTGCTCCTCGGAGACCTGTACCAGCAGTTCGAGCCCTACGAGGTCGATGCGATCAACCAGGCGTTCGCCGCGACCACGATGTCGCGGCTCTTGTCCGGCACGGTCGGTGTGCGTGAGCTGATCTCGGTGCTCACACGCGCCGCCGACGAACATCGCGTTCTCGTGTGGAGCGATCGAGCTGCTGAGCAGGCACTGATCGAAGGATCGCACCTCGAGGGCGAGCCGCCGACTTCCGTTACCGACGCGGACGGATTCGGCGTGTATTTCGCCGACTGGACCCCGGGCAAGATGCAGCGCTTCATGACGCAGCGAGTCGGCCTGGCCCAAGCCGTGTGCAGCACCGGAGACCGGCGTGTGCGGTTGAGTGTCACATTGGGCAATTCGGTCGACCCGGCGCTGGTCTCTGACCTCCCCGCGTATGTGACGGGTGATGGGCGGGCAACGAAGATCGGCAGCATGCGCGTCGAGGTGCTCTCGTATGCGCTTCCGGGATACCGGCTCGTGGGGCAGACTGCCGATGGACCGGCCGAGGCGGTCCGCGCCGGTACCGACGGGGAGTTCGGAGTAGCGCAGCAGACCGTGACGATCGGGCCGCAGCAGACCCGCACGCTCACCTTCGACTACCTGGCCACGGAGCCGGCGGAGGTCGCGCTCGTCGCCGATGTCACACCGGTCGTCAATCCGACGCAGGTGGTGAGCGATTCACTCGACTGCGCGCTCTTGGGTAACGGCTGACTCGCGGCTCTGAGAGGGCGAGGAGCGGAATCGCCATGGATACCGTCTCGTCATGGCGTGCCGTGACCCCTCAACTGGGCGCAGACGGGGCTTCTCATGCGCGCGTAGACTCCGAGCGTTACCCGACTTCTACCCGATCTTCACCCGAACCCTCGGAGGCACCCGTGCTCCGCAAAGTTGCTGCAATCGCGCTGGTGGCGGCGTTCCTCACCGTCCCCACTGCGGCGTACGCCGAACAGTACCCGCCGACCACCCCGCCTGCAGACCCCACGCTGGCCGGGTCCGCCGTCACCGGCATCTGCGACGGCGATGTGCCGTACATCGGCTATACGGTCGACCTGATCGACCCCGACAACGTCTCCACCGGGCACACGGCGACGCTCGTGCTGAGCGATGGCTCGAACTCGACGTCGATCCCGCTCGGCACCATCGTCAACGGAGCCCTCTCCGGCCGTGTGCTCTGGCCGGGTGCTGCCGTCAACAGTGACGGCAGCCCCGCCGGCTGGCCTGGTTGGGATCTCGTCGACGGCGTCTGGGTCGAGACCGACGGCAACTTCGCCTGGACCCGAAGCATCACGAGTGCCACCATCACGGTGAACCCGTCGATCTCGGTGCCGCTGTCGTACCCGCCCAGCTCACCGAACTGTGCGACGAGCCCTCGCGGGAGCGGCGCCGTGTCGGCAGCCGACACCGAGACGCTCAGCGCCACCGGAGTGTCGGAGGCCACGTTCGCGGTCGCCTTCGGGGCACTCGGGCTCGTGGTCATCGGCGGCGCGGTGCTGCTGCTGACGCGTCGGCTCGCGAAGCGGTAGGACGTTGGCCGACGCCAGCGCCCCTGCCCCTGCCCAGGTTCGACGGCGAAGCCGGCGCGTCGCGATCTGGATCGGCGTGGCGGTCCTTCTGCTGCTCGTCGGCGTGATCGTCTGGGTCGGAGCGCGCGGCTTGATGGCGAGCAACGAGCTCAAGGCTGTGGTACCCCTCGCGTCGCAGATCCAGGGCGAGATCGGCTCGGCCGACACCGCGGCGGCTTCGACCACCGCGGCGTCACTCGCCGCCCACGCATCGAAAGCGGCCGAGCTGACGAGCGATCCCATCTGGCGAGCGGCGGAGGTGGTGCCCTGGGCCGGCGGCAATCTGGCGGCCGTGCGCGAGATGTCGACTGAACTCGATCGCGTCGCGTCGCAGGTCATCGTTCCCCTCGCCGGCATCGCGGGATCCATCGACACGACATCGCTGCGGTCGGCCGACGGGCGCATCGACCTGGCGCCATTGGTCGAAGCCCGGCCGGTCGTCGGCGAAGCCGTCATCGCCCTCGAGGCCGCTTCTGCGCGGATCGACGCGATCGATGCCGATGCGATCATCGGTCCGATCGCCGACGCGAGGAGCGAGTTCGCCGATGCGATCGACGCGGCATCGGAGGCGATGACGACACTCGATCGCACCGTTCGGATCCTGCCCGAGATGCTCGGCGCCGACGGGCCACGCAATTACCTCATCCTCTTCCAGAACAGCGCAGAGCTGCGCACGGGGGGCGGCATCATCGGTGCGCTCGCGCTCGTGCACACGGAGGACGGCAGAGTGACGCTCATCGAGCAGGCGGCGTCCGGAGACATCGGGTATTCGTCCGAACCGGTGCTCCCGCTCCCCGAGGCGGAGACGGTGCTGTTCGGCAACCGGCTCGGCACCTACATCCAGAATGTGACGGCCACCCCCGACTTCTCGCTCAGCGGAAGGCTCGCGGCGGCCATGTGGGCGAGGGACCGCGGCACCGTGGTCGACGGAGTCATCGCCGTGGACCCGGTGGGACTCAGCTACGTACTCGGAGCGACCGGCCCGGTCGCAGTGGCAGGCGGCGGCACGCTCAGCGAGGGTGACGCCGTTCGGGCGCTCCTCGTCGACACCTATGAGCGCCTCGACGACGACCATGCGCAAGACGCATTCTTCGCTTCGGCGGCAGGTGCCGTGTTCGGCGCCCTCTCCTCGGCCTCGATCGATCCCGCGGTGCTCATCGCCGCGGTCACCCGAATCGCCGACGAGCACCGACTCGCGATCTGGAGTGCGCACGACGACGAGCAGGCGGTGCTCGCCGACACGACATTGGCGGGCATGCAGGCGACGCAGACCTCGCTCGGCGAGCAGGCGTACGCCGTCTACTTGAACGACCGATCCGGCGGAAAGATGGATGCCTACCTCGACGTCGCGACGTCTGTCGAGGTCGCCGACACCCGCGACGACGGCCGATCCGAGGTCGAGCTGACGGTGACGATGACGAGCACTGCGCCGCCCGACGCCGCAGTCTCCCTGCCGCGACGCACCACCAACGGCGGAATGTTCGGGGTGCCCCCCGGAGTGATCGCGACGAACGTCACGGTCTACTCGCCGCCGGGTGCCTTCGACGCCGGCGTCAGCTACGACGGTGCTCCCGTCGGATACCAGTCGGTCAACGCCGATGGGCGCATCGCGAACAACGTCGCCGTGGATCTCGCGCCTGGAGCAACCGCCACCGTCGTCTATCGCTTCGTCTCGGCCGAACCCGGCCAGGTTACGCCCGTGGCCTTCGCAACACCGCTGATGACGGGCTGAGCGCTCGCCCGATCGCGGTACGCCGCCGCCAGTGCGGCAGAATGGAACGCGTTCGCTTGAGACGAAGGGTCGACATGCGCATTTCGGTCATCGGTTGCGGTTATCTCGGCGCGGTGCATGCCTCTGCCATGGCCGAACTCGGTCATGAGGTGGTCGGCATCGACGTCGACCGCCGCAAGATCGAGGCGCTCGCGGCGGCTCATCCGCCGTTCTACGAGCCGGGATTGCCTGAGATCCTGAATTCGGCGACCGCGAGCGGTCGGCTTCGGTTCAGCCCCGATATCGCGGATGCCGCTGATGCCGAGGTGCACTTCCTCGCAGTCGGCACGCCGCAGTCGAGCGAGACCGGCGCGGCGGATGTCTCGTTCGTCGACGCGGCGTTCGAAGCCCTGCTGCCGATCCTCGCCGAGGGTGCACTCGTCGTCGGCAAGAGCACCGTTCCTGTCGGCACGGCAGCCCGCCTCGCCGAGCGGCTCGCTGCCGAGGCGCCGCACGCCGCACTCGCTTGGAACCCCGAGTTCCTGCGTGAAGGCTTCGCGGTGAAGGACACCCTCGCACCCGACCGCCTGGTCTACGGCGTCGCCGATGGCGACGACCGCGCGGCATCCATGCTCGATCACGTCTACCGGGCCGCGATCGAGGCCGGCACCCCGCGCATCATCACCGACTACGCGACCGCCGAACTCGTGAAGGTCGCGGCGAATGCCTTCCTCGCCACGAAGATCAGCTTCATCAACGCGATGTCCGAGATCGCCGACGCGACGGGAGCGGATGTCACGGCGCTCGCAGATGCCATCGGCCACGACGTTCGCATCGGCCGGCGCTTCCTCAACGCCGGCGTCGGCTTCGGTGGAGGGTGCCTCCCGAAAGACATTCGTGGGTTCACCGCTCGCGCCGAGGAACTGGGCCTCGGCCAGACGTTGGCCTTCCTCACGGAGGTCGACGCGATCAACATGCGACAGCGCCGACGCGTGGTCGACCTGGCGGTGCGTGATCTCGGCGGTTCGGCAGCGGGCAAGAAGGTCGCCATGCTCGGCGTCACCTTCAAGCCCGACTCCGATGACGTGCGCGATTCGCCGGCGCTCGATATCGCGACGAGTCTCAACGCCCTCGGGGCAGAGGTCGTCGCGACCGACCCCGAGGGTATCGAGAACGCCCGATCGAGGCGTCCGGAGCTCTCCTATGTGCCGACCACGCGCGAGGCCCTCCAGCTGGCAGACCTGGTGATCCTCGCGACCGAATGGGGCGAGTACCGAACGCTCGATCCCGAAGTCGTCGGAAGGCTGGTCGGGGAGCGGCGCATCATCGACGGACGCAATGTGCTCGACCCCGCAGCCTGGCGAGCGGCCGGATGGCACTATCGCGGTATCGGGCGGCCCTGAGGCTGCAGCGCCTCTAACCGTGGAGGCGGTCACACGGCTCGTGACGCGGAGTCTTCTCATGCCGGCGCTGTCGGCGGTCGACGAGTGTTCCTGCGTCTTCACGTGCCGCGTCGACCCCTCAGCGCCGCGTCGTGCCGGAATGCGAAAAGCCCCCTCCCGAAGGAGGGGGCTTCACCCGGTCGGGGTGACAGGATTTGAACCTGCGACCTCGTCGTCCCGAACGACGCGCGCTACCAAGCTGCGCCACACCCCGGGTCTGCCCTTGCGGGCCTCAACAAGAATAGCCGATAAATGGTGGTGGCCAGACCACCCGCCGGTCAGAC
Source organism: Agromyces badenianii (assembly GCF_003070885.1). Classification (NCBI taxonomy): domain Bacteria; kingdom Bacillati; phylum Actinomycetota; class Actinomycetes; order Micrococcales; family Microbacteriaceae; genus Agromyces; species Agromyces badenianii. The sequence goes on along the minus strand of NZ_CP028913.1, from coordinate 2,181,933 downwards.
GCGCGAGGTGCGCCACCTGCCCGGCGAACCAGCGCTACTCGGTGGGGACCAGCGTCAACAACGTCGCCTCGGGCGGGCAGGCGAACCGCACCGGAGCGTAGATGGAGGTACCGAGGCCGGCGGATACATTGAGGAACGCCGCGCGCAGCCCATGGCGCCAGACGCTGAGTCCCTTGACCTGATCACGCGGGATGTCGCAGTTCGTGACCAGCGCGCCGAACCCCGGCAGGCAGACCTGCCCACCGTGGGTGTGCCCGGCGAGCATGAGCTGCGCTCCGTGGTTCACGAACGAGTTCAGCACTCGCTGGTAGGGAGCGTGGGTGACGCCGACGGTCACGGTGGGCCGTCGTGCAGTGGATGCCGCGTCGGGCCACGTTTCGTCGCCGAGCGGATCGTCGGCGCGCAACTCGTCGATCGCGACGGTGATGAGGTCGAGCCGGTCGTAGCCGCGGTGCGGGTCGTCGACGCCGAAGAACTCGAAGTGCGTGCCGCGCAGTTCGAGCGCGGCGGCGGTGTTGTCGAGGTCGTGCCAACCGAGTTCGGCGAAGTAGTCGTGCAACTCGGTGATGTCGAGGGCCTTCGCGCGTGGCCCGAGACGGGAGGGCCCGGCGAAGTACAGGAACGGATTCTTCCCAACCGGTCCGAAGTAGTCGTTGGAGCCGTTGACGAAGACTCCGGGCACGCCGCGGAACCGTTCGAACGCCCGGCGGATGCCGTCGATGCCGCGCTCGTGGCCGAGATTGTCGCCGGTGTCGACGATGAGGTCGGGCTGCAGATCGGCGAGGCTCCGAACCCACTCCTGCTTCTCGCGCTGCCACGGCGCCATGTGCAGGTCGGAGAGATGAAGCACGCGGATGGGCTCGGCGCCAGGCGGCAGCACCGGCACCTCCACTCGTCTGAGCGTCCACCGGGTGCGTTCGACCAGAGTGCCCCAGGCGAGTGCGGCAGCACCTGCTGCGGCGATCGCGAGGGAGATCGTCGCGGCAGGCGACGTGCGTGCCTTCGTCACCACGACGACCGGCGCCTAGTCGCCGCCGGGAGCATCGCCCCCGCCGCCGAGTTTGCCGACACTGATCGTGATCTGGTCACCGGGCTTCGCGAAACCACCGCCGGCAGGGTTCTGCGAGATCACGACACCGACCTTGGTCGGGTCGGTCGTGTTCTCAGTCTGGCGTTGCACCTTGAAGCCGGCCTGCTTGAGGGCGCCTTCGGCCTGGTCGCCGTTCATTCCGACGACGTTCGGGACTCCGGTCATCGAGCCGTTGCTCGTGAACACCCGGATCGTGGTGCCCTTGCCCGCCTGACCCGACGGGTCGGTGCCGGACACTGTGCCGGCCGGAAGATTCGAATCCTGTTGGCCGCCGTCTGCGAAGACGAAGCCCGCCGTTTCGATCGCCTGCTTCGCCGCGTCGAGCGAGAGGCCCGCGACCTGCGGGATGTCGACGAGCACCTGCTTGAAGGCCGACTGATCGGGTTGGGTGAAGTCATCGCCGCCGTACTTCTCGTCGGCGAGCGTCATGATCGACTTCCACATGCGGTGTCGAGCCGTTGCAACGGAGCCGCTCTCCCATCGGTCGAGGCGACGCTGGTCGGCCTTGCCTGTGACGCTTCCGACCCAGACGGCGGTGGCGACGCGAGTCGACGCACCGTTCATCCAGGTGTCCTTGTTCTCGTCGGTGGTCCCCGTCTTCCCGATGTGGGGAACGCCACTACCGGTGTTCGAGGCGCTGGCGGTGCCACTGAAGGTCTGTGCCATGGCGTAGGACATGCCGGCAGCCACGTTCGAGGGCACGGACTGCGTGCACGTGCTCGCGGGCGGCGGGATCGGGGTGCCGTCGGATTGAGTGATCGCGGTGATCGCGATCGGGGTGCACGTCGACCCATTGTTCGCGATGCCCGCGAAGGCGCTCACCATGCTCAGCGGCGAGACCTCTTCGGTGCCGAGGATGGCGCTCGGCCCGAAGACCGAGACCGGGTCGACCTTTCGCGAGCCGTCTTCGTTGTAGAGCGGCTCGTCGTTGTCGTCGTACGCGAAACGCTGACCCAGCTCGAGCCCATCGGCGCGTCGAACGCCGAACGCCTGGGCCGTGTTCTTGATCTTGCAGAGATCGAGCTGCTGGCCCATCGCAACGAAGGAGGTGTTCACCGAGTACTTCGTCGCGTCGACCGCGTTGTTCGCGCCCTGGGAATCGTCGTTCTTCGGGTCGAAGTTGCCGCGCCATGTGCCGTTGCAGCTATCGGGGAACGACGTGAAGTTGCGACGGTTGCCGTTGAAGGTCTCGCGCAACGAATGCCCCTCGTTGAGCCATTCGCCGAGCGTGAACACCTTGAACGTCGATCCCGGCTGGAATCCGCTCGAGCCGCCGTACGCGTAGTCGGTCGAGTAGTTGATCGATTCGTACTCTGCGCTCGAGTTGAGCTGTTCCTCGTCTTGCGAGTATCTCTTGTTCTGCACCATGGACAGGACCTTGCCGGTACCGACCTCGACACTCACGGCAACCGAACCGACATCGAATCTCGCGTCGGTCATCGGAACATTCTCGGCCATCGCGGTCTCGGCGCGGTTCTGCATGTCGAGATCGAGCGTGGTGTCGATCTCGAGACCGCCCGTCTGCAGCATCCTGACGCCCTCGTTGACGTCGGGCGTCTCAGGGTTGTCGAAGTTGTTCTTGATGACCCAGGTGACGTAGTCGCAGAAGAACGCCGAACCACCGGCCGACTGGCAACCGGTGCTCGGGGCGGCGATCACCGGCGCCACGGGGGTCGCGATGGCGGCAGCGTGGTCCTCGGCCGTGATCTTCTTGTACTCGAGCATCTTGTCGAGGATGTAGTCGCGACGCTCCTTGTTCGCCGCGTACGGCACAGGCTGGCCGTCGACGACGGTCGCCGCGCCGTTCTCCTCGTCTTCGGGCTGGTCGAGACGCAACCGCTCGGGGAAGTTCACGATCGCGATGAGGCTCGCGGCCTCTGGGAGCGAGAGGGTCGCAGCCGACTTCGTGAAGTAGTACTGGGCGGCGGCCTCGATGCCGTAGACCCGTCCGCCGAACGCCGCGATGTTCAGGTACCCGCGAAGGATGTCGTCTTTCGGTGACTCCTTCTCGAGCGCGATCGCGTAGCGGATCTCCTTGAGCTTCCGGTCGATGCTGACCTCGGTCGCTTCGTCGTAGGCCTTTTCGAACTCCTCTTGGTTCGTGGCCTTCTTCGTGTTGTTGTTGATCAGCACGTTCTTCACGTACTGCTGCGTGATCGAGGAACCGCCCTGGGTGTCGCCGCCCGTGACCGTCTTGAGGGCGCCGCGGATCGTGCCCTGGATGTCGACTCCGCCGTGCTCATAGAACCGCGGGTCTTCACCTGCGACGGCCGCATCTTTCGCGTACTGGCTGATCTGGTCCCAGGCGACCTCTTCGCGGTTGTCGTCGAAGAACGACGCGAGCAATAGCCGTGAACCATCCGACTGCGTCGCGTAGATGTTCGACTTCTGCGACAGGTCGCCGATCTGCAGGTACCCGGGCAGGTTCTCGAACATCGAGATGCTGTTGTTCGCGGCCATGCCGGTGACGGCGAGGGCCGGAGTCACGGCGGCCGTGACGAGCACGCCGGCGAGAGCGCTCATGCCGACGAAACCGAGGATTCCGGCGCCGACGTCGCTCATCGTACGTTTTTGGGCAGACATATAGTGGAGCTTAACGGAGAAGGCTGACAAATCGCGCTATGCAGGCTGTGTGCCGTTTCGCGAAGGAGGCGCGCCGATCCGCGCGATTCCCGCCCTCCGTTCGACATCGCCGATCCACGCGAACGACGCCACAGCCACGAAGCAAACCGAGAGACAGAGGAACCATGACGACCTGGGAGTACATCACCACTCCGCTGCTCATCCACAACACTGCGGCGATCCTGAACAACTGGGGCTCCGAGGGGTGGGAGCTCGTGCAGATCGTGCAGGGGCCGGAGGGCGGCCTCGTCGCCTACCTGAAGCGCCCGACCGGCGGGGAGTCGTCTGCCGCGGCATCCGCCGGCGCCGCTGCCGCCGCGCAAGCGGCCAAGCAGTTCGAGGGCGAGGCCTGATGGCCGCCGTCGAGGCCCGTCTGGCCGAGCTCGGCATCGAGCTTCCCGAGGTCGCGCCGCCCGTCGCCGTGTACGTGCCCGCCGTCGTCACGGGAGCCCACGTCTACACCTCGGGCCAGTTGCCCTTCACGGCCGGTGCGCTGCCCGCCACGGGCAAGGTCGGCGACGCCCACGGGCTCGTTCCCGCCGGCGACGCCGAGGCGTACGCGCGCACCGCGGCGCTCAACGCGCTCGCGGCGGTTCGGGCCGAACTCGGTTCGCTCGACCGGGTCACCCGCATCGTGAAGCTCGTCGGGTTCGTCGCATCCGATCCCGCATTCACCGGGCAACCGGGCGTCATCAATGGAGCGTCCGAAGTGCTCGGCGAGATCTTCGGCGAGGCCGGCCGGCACGCTCGCTCGGCGGTCGGCGTCGCAGTGCTTCCGCTCGACTCGCCGGTCGAGATCGAGCTCGTGGTCGAGTTCGAGTAACCGGGCGAGCGCAGGCACGAACGACGGATGCCGCGTCGGGAGCGATCCCGGCGCGGCATCCGTCGTTCGTGGGGTGGGCGACGGGCCCTACTTCACCTGTTCGCTGATGATCTGCATGATCGAGGTGTCGGCGAGTGTCGTCGTGTCGCCGATCTCGCGGCCCTCGGCGAGGTCGCGGAGGAGTCGGCGCATGATCTTGCCCGAGCGCGTCTTCGGCAGCTCGTTGACGATGAAGACCTGGCGGGGGCGGGCGATCGCACCGATCTGCAGCGCGACGTGCCTGCGCAGTTCGTCGCTCGCCGCCACCACGTCGGTGACCTGATCGGCCTGGCTGGTCTTCAGGATCACGAACGCGACGACCGCCTGACCGGTGGTCTCGTCGGAGGCGCCGACCACGGCGGCCTCGGCCGTCCAGGGGTGGGCGACGAGCGACGATTCGATCTCCGCGGTCGACAGGCGGTGGCCCGACACGTTCATGACGTCGTCGACGCGGCCGAGCAGCCAGATGTCGCCGTCTTCGTCGCGGCGGGCGCCGTCGCCGGCGAAATACCTGTCGCCGAACTTCTCCCAGTACGTCTCTTTGAAGCGCTCGGGGTCGCCCCAGATACCGCGCAGCATTGACGGCCACGGCTCGGTGATCGTGAGCAGGCCGCCGCCCTCGCCCTCGATCGGGGTGCCGTCGTCGTCGACGATGTCGATGGAGATGCCGGGGATCGCGACCTGGGCCGAGCCCGGCTTCAGGTCGGTGATTCCGGGCAACGCCGAGATCATGATCGCGCCGGTCTCGGTCTGCCACCACGTGTCCACCACGGGGATGGAGCCACCGCCGATGACGTGCCGGTACCAGATCCAGGCTTCGGGGTTGATGGGCTCGCCGACCGACCCGAGGAGGCGGAGCGATCGCACGTTGAAGCCGTGCACGACGTCGCGGCCCTGCTTCATGAAGGAGCGGATCGCCGTGGGCGCGGTGTAGAGGATCGAGACCTGGTACTTCTCGATGATCTCCCACCAGCGGCCGGGGTGCGGCGTGTCGGGCGTGCCCTCGTAGAGCACCTGGGTCGCGCCGTTCGCGAGGGGCCCGTAGACGACGTACGAGTGGCCGGTGATCCAGCCGACGTCTGCGGTGCACCAGTAGACGTCGCGCTCGGGGTGCAGGTCGAAGACGTTCTTGTGCGTGAACGCCGCCTGCGTGAGGTAGCCGCCCGAGGTGTGCAGGATGCCCTTGGGGTTGCCGGTGGTGCCCGAGGTGTAGAGGATGAACAGCGGTTGCTCGGCGTTGAAGCCCTGCGCCTCGTGCTCGGCGTCGACTGCGGCGAGCTGGTCGGCCCACCACACGTCGCGGCCTTCGGTCCATGCCACATCTTCGCCGGTACGGTTCACGACGAGCACCGAACGCACCGTGGTCTCCGCCGCCTCGATGGCCTCGTCGACGGTCGGCTTCAGCGGGAACGCGCGGCCCTTGCGGTAGCCGCCGTCGGCGGTGATGACGACCTCGGCCTGGGCGTCGTCGATGCGGGCCTGGAGGCTCTTCGACGAGAACCCGCCGAACACGACGGAGTGCACGGCGCCGATCCGCGCGCAGGCGAGCATCGCGACGACGGCCTCGGGGATCATCGGCAGGTAGATGGCGACGCGATCGCCTGCGGCCACGCCGAGCGCGAGCAGCGCATTCGCCGCGCGCTTGACCTCTGCGGTGAGCTCGGCATACGTGATGGCCCGGCTGTCGCCCGGCTCGCCTTCGAAGTGCAGGGCGACCCGGTCGCCGAGGCCCGCCTCGACATGCCGGTCGAGGCAGTTGTAGGCGACGTTCAATTCGCCGTCGTGGAACCACTTGGCGAACGGCGGGTTTGACCAGTCGAGGGTCTGGGTGAAGGGGGTGCTCCAAGTGAGGAGGTCTCGGGCCTGCTCGGCCCAGAAGCCGAGGCGGTCGGCCGCCGCCTCTTCGTAGAGGCGTGCGTCGGCGACGGCTTGGGCGGCGAACTCGGGGCTCGGGCGGAATCGCCTGATCTCCTCGAGCGCGTGATCGATCTGAACGGTCATGATTCTTCAGTCGCTCCTTCGCGAGTGCTTCTTCTTGATGGGTCGCCTGCCCCAAGCAGCACACTACCCGTCGCATGGAGTGGGTGAGGAATCGGGGCGTCGTGGAGCGTCGCAGAGCGGAAATGCGGACGAATGGCGCAAGTTCCTGTGCTCGAGCGCAGAGATTTCTGTGTGTCGGCACAAATGAGGACAAAAAATGCTTGCGCATCCCTCCTCAGGCCGTATGCTGATTACCGCCCGAACACTCGTTTCGAGGCCTGCAGCGCTCGTGATTCCCCCCAATCCTTGCGCTGCCGAGGCGGCACCTGTTCCCCCCAATGGGTGCCGCCCCCTTTCGTTAACGGGCATCGCGAAACTCGCGGTGCCAGCAGGTCGAGTCCTCCTCCACAACGGCGTGGGGGAGGCTCTTTCCGTACCTGCGGTCGAGCGGATGCCTGTGAGCCTTCGCCGTTTCCTACGCTCGCCGCATGACTCTTCCCTTCGTGGCAAGCCCGTCGTGGCAGCGCGAACCGACCGTATCGCCCGCGGCCGAGCGGGCGTTCGCGCCGAATGACGCGGCGTCGACGTCGCCGGCGACGCTGTCGGCCGTGACGGCCGGCGCCGAGCGCATCGATGGGGCGATCGAAGCCGGCAGGGGCGAGCGATCACTCGCCGATCGCCGCGACCCGTCGCACCGTATCGGCGCCGACCTCTCGATGCTCGGCCCGCTCGAGCCGTTCGCTTCCGACGGACCGGTCACCGACCTCTTCGTCAACGGAGAGCGGGGCCTCTGGATCGATCGCGGGGGCGGAGCCGAGCACGAACCAAGTTGGGTGGCCGCCGAGGCCGAGGTGCGCGCGCTCGCCGTGCGGCTCATCGCCCGCGGTGGTCGGCACATCGATGAGGCGACGCCGGCCGTCGACGTGCGGCTGGGCAAGGGCATCCGGGTGCACGCGGTGCTTCCACCGGTGTCGGCGTCGGGCACGACGATCTCGGTACGGGTGCCTCGCGCCGGCGGATTCTCGCTCGCGGCACTGTCCCGGGCCGGCATGGTCGCGGCATCGCATGAAGCGGCGCTGCGCGAAGCCGTGTCATCGCGCAAGAACCTTCTCGTGACGGGGGCGGGCGGCACCGGCAAGACGACGCTGCTGGCGGCGCTCCTCGCCGAAGCGCCCGATCGAGAGCGCATCGTGATCATCGAAGACGTCGCCGAACTCCAGGTCGAGCATCCGCACGTCGTCTCGCTCGAGGCGAGGCAGGCCAATCTCGAGGGCACCGGGCGGGTCGGTCTCGATGCGCTGCTTCGCGAGGCGCTGCGCATGCGACCCGATCGGCTCGTCGTCGGCGAGTGCCGCGGCGCCGAGCTCCGCGAACTCCTCGCCGCTCTCAACACCGGCCATGACGGCGGCGCCGGCACCCTGCACGCCAATTCACTCGCCGACGTGCCCGCACGGCTCGAGGCGCTCGGGTCGATCGCCGGTCTCTCGCCCGATGCGCTCGCCAGGCAGACGGTGAGCGCGTTCGACCTCGTACTGCATCTCGAGCGGGTCGACGGCCGGCGCCGACTCGCGCAGATGGGGCGGTTCGAACAACGCGACGACCGCCTCGTGGTCGAAGAGATATGAGCGAGCGGATGCCGCGCAGAAGGGGCCCGTCCGCACCTCGCCGCCCGCCGGCCAAGCCGCTCGAGCAGAGCATGACTCCACCCGCCCGCTGGGCGGGTTCATTGGAGCGGCTCGCCGCACTGCGACGTCGCCCCGACCCGGCTGTCGAGGTCGACGTGATCGCCGCATTGACCGAGCGGCTGGCCGTGCTGCTCGCGGCCGGCGTATCCGCGACGAGCGCGTGGAGCCACGTCGGCGCCGACTCCGCGTCCACCGCAGACAGAGAGGTGCTCGCCCAAGCCGCCTCGGCGGCGCGGAACGGCGAGCCGGTGGCGCCGGCGATCTCCGCGGCGCAGCGCGTGCACCCCGACGCATCCGCTGCCTGGCAGGTGCTCGCGGCGGCGTGGGCAGTGGCCGCGGAGTCGGGCGCTCCGCTGGCCGCGAGCCTCCGCGACCTCGCCGCGGTGCTCCGCGACGAGGCGCAACTGCGCCGGGAGGTGCGCGCCGCGCTCGCCGGGCCCGCGGCGAGCGCCCGGCTCGTCATGGCACTGCCGGCGATCGCCGTGCTGTTCGGGGCGACCCTCGGATTCGACACACTCGGCGTCTTGTTCGGCAACCCCATCGGGCTCGTCTGCCTCGCGCTCGGCCTCGTCTGCCTGTGGGCGGGCCATCGGTGGAACGCGGCGCTCGCCGCGCGAGCGGGTCGGTCGCGCGCCGACGCCGGCCTCGAGCTCGAACTGCTCGCGATCGCGATGTCGAGCGGCGTCTCGATCGATCTGGCGCGAGGCCTCGCTCGCCGTTCGATCGAGCAGCATGTGCCGCACGCCGGCGATGGCCTCGAGGTCGAGGAAGTGGTCGGGCTCGCGGCTCGCGCCGGTGCACCGGTCGCCGAACTCCTTCGGGCCGAGGCCTTCAGATTGCGTCGCGCGGCCCGCTCCGCCGGAGCCGAGCGTGCGGCGGCGCTCGGCGTGCGCCTCATGCTGCCGCTCGGACTCTGCGTGCTCCCGGCCTTCGTGCTGCTCGGCGTCGCACCGCTCATGATCTCGGTCGTCACGGGCACCCTCGGCGGCGCCACGTGACCCGGCTCGACTCGTGCCACCCGATCGCCGGCCCGCCGGCACCACAGAAAGGAACACCATGCACGAACACTCCAGCTCCGAGGACCGCCGGGCGCGCACGCATCGCGGTCGCATGCAACGAGTCGCCCGGCGCTTCGCCGAGCGGCTCGCCGGTGAACGCGGAGCAGCCACGGCCGAGTACGCCGTGGCCACGATGGCCGCGGTCGGCTTCGCCGGGCTCCTCGTCATCATCCTCCGCGGTGACGAGGTGCGCGGCATCCTCACCGATCTCGTGCGGAATGCGCTCACGGTCGGCTGACCGCGAGCGCGGCGGCGTGACCGCGGAGTTCGCGGTCGCGCTGCCCGCCATCGCGCTCGTGCTCGCCGCGTGCCTCGCCTCGGTGCAGCTCGTCGCCCAGCAGGTGCGGTTGACGGATGCCGCGGCCGATGCCGCGCGGGCGCTCGGGCGCGGTGAATCCGCAGGCGAGGCCGGGGCGATCGCCGACCGGGTCGCCGGCGGTGCTGAGCTCTCGGCGGCGAACGACGGGCAGTTCGTGTGCGCGACCCTCACTGCCTCGGGTGCGGGCGTGCTCGCCGTGATCGAGTTGCGCGCCGAATCGTGCGCGGTGACGGGGGGCCGATGATGGGCGGCCCCTTCCCGGCGAGGTCGACCGCGGCGGCGAGATCCCGAGCCGAGGCGGGTGCGGCATCCGTCGTCGCCCTCGGGATCATCGGCGCGGTGACCGCGCTCACGCTGGCGTTCGTGACGCTGCTCGGCGTCTTCGTCATCTCGCAACGAGCGGCCAACGCCGCCGACGCCGCCGCGCTCGCCGCGGCGGACGCGATCTCGGGAGCGGTCGCGGGCGTACCCTGTCAGCTCGCGGCCGCCATCGCGATCCGCAACGGGGCACGACTCGGATCGTGCGAGCTCGCCGGCGCCGTGGCATCCGTCAGTGTCGGGATCGCCGCGCTGCCGGGATTTGAACTCGTCGCCTCGGCGCGCGCCGGACCACCTGGGCGGTCGGGCTGATCGAGAGGTGACGGAGCGGCCGAGCTGAGCGCCGCCGGTCGTGACCCGAGGCCCGACTCAGTCGAAGACGGTCTCCACGAAGCGATAGTCGACGGCGCTGGGGCGATCGTCGTCGGACGACGCGAACTCCAGCCCCGCCCCGCGCGAGTACACGTAGCGCTTGCCGTGATCGGTCTTGAGCTCGATCCGCGGCTGCGGGTCACCCGACTCGAGGAAGGCGGTGGCCACCGTCTTGCCCTCGAGCGGTCCGTCGATCAGCTTCGCCGTGTACGAGCCCGTCGTTGAGGTGTCCATGTGGCCAATTCTCCTCAGCGGCGTGCGAACCGCAAGGGGTCGCGCCGAGGAGCGCCCGGGCCGTGCGTGTGTCGTCGAGTACGTGTCCTCTCGGCCAGTGTGTGTATGGTGTGGCTGTCGGCGCACCATTCGCCGGCTGATGGCACACCGCTCGGGGGCGCGGCATTGAATGTGCGTTTCTCGTTCGTAATCGTCAACAAAGAGGAGTCCGGTGTCAGGCGCGAAAAAGCTGGTCATCGTCGAGTCGCCGACCAAGATGAAGTCGATCGCCCAGTACCTGGGCGACGGCTACGAGGTGCTCTCGTCGGTCGGGCACATCCGCGACCTCATCGAGCCGAAGAACCTGCCCGCTGAGTTGAAGAAGGGCCCGCTCGGCAAGTTCTCGGTCGATGTCGACAACGGGTTCGAGCCGTACTACGTGGTGTCCGACTCGAAGAAGAAGACCGTCGCCGAGTTGAAGCGCGCATTGAAGGGCGCAGACGAGCTCTTGCTCGCGACCGATGAAGACCGCGAGGGCGAGGCCATCGCGTGGCACCTGCTGCAGGAATTGAAGCCCAAGGTTCCGGTTCGCCGCATGGTCTTCCACGAGATCACCAAGGACGCCATCCAGAAGGCGAAGGACAACACCCGCGAGCTCGACACGGCACTCGTCGATGCGCAGGAGACGCGGCGCATCCTCGACCGCATCTACGGGTACGAGATCTCGCCGGTGCTCTGGCGCAAGGTCGGCCCGGGTCTGTCCGCCGGGCGCGTGCAGTCGGCCGCCACGCGTCTCGTCGTCGATCGTGAACGCGAACGTCTCGCCTTCGTCGCGGCGGGCTACTGGGATCTCGCTGGGCGCTTCGCGGCCGAGGCGTCCGACGGCTCGGCCTCGTTCGAGGCGAAGCTCGTGCGCCTCGGCGGTGACCGCGTCGCGACCGGACGCGATTTCGACGACGCCGGAACGCTGAAGGGCAAGGCCGTCGTGCTCGACGAGGCGACCGCAGGGGCCCTCGTCACCGCGCTCTCGGCCGACGCCGTCTCGCGCACCGTCTCGAAGGTCGAGTCGAAGCCGTACTCCCGACGCCCTGCTGCGCCGTTCACGACGTCGACGCTCCAGCAGGAGTCGGCGCGCAAACTCCGTCTCTCGGCCCGCGACACCATGCGGGTGGCGCAGTCGCTCTACGAGAACGGCTACATCACCTATATGCGAACCGACTCCTCGTCGCTCTCGCAGCAGGCGATCACGGCGGCCCGTGCGCAGGCCACGACGCTCTACGGCGCCGACTCGATCCCCGACAAGCCCCGCGTCTACGCCGGCAAGTCGAAGAACGCGCAGGAGGCGCACGAGGCGATCCGCCCCTCGGGCGAGGTCTTCCGCACGCCGGCCGAGCTCGCCAGCGTGCTGCGCGGCAGTGAGTTCAAGCTGTACGACCTCATCTGGAAGCGCACGGTCGCCTCCCAGATGGCCGATGCGAAGGGCCAGACGGCCACGGTCACGATCGAGGTCGGTCCGACGGCGGCTGACGCGGCAGCGCCCGCCGAGGCGTCGGCACCGGTCGCCGGCACGATCGCCGAGTTCACCGCGAGCGGCACCGTGATCACCTTCCGCGGCTTCCTCGCCGCATACGAAGAGAGCCGCGACGAGGAACGCAACGCCGAGGAGACGCCCGGCGAGGCCAAGCTGCCTCCGCTCAAGGAGGGCCAGTCGCTGCACATGGCAGAGCTCGAGGCCAAGGGTCACGAGACGACGCCCCCTCCGCGCTACACCGAGGCGAGCCTCGTGAAGCGACTCGAAGAGCTCGGCATCGGCCGGCCGTCGACGTTCGCCTCGATCATCTCGACGATCATCGACCGCGGCTACGTCACGCAGCGCGGCCAGGCGCTCGTGCCGAGCTGGATCGCCTTCTCGGTGGTGCGTCTGCTCGAGGAGCACTTCGGCGACCTCGTCGAGTACGACTTCACCGCCGAGATGGAGGACGATCTCGACCACATCGCCGCCGGTGAGGCCGACCGCGTCGACTGGCTCTCGAGCTTCTACTTCGGCTCCGACAAGCACCGCGGCCTTCGCCAGGTGGTCGACAACCTGGGCGAGATCGATGCCCGCGAGATCAACTCGGTGCAGATCGCGCCCGACATCACGCTGCGCATCGGCAAGTACGGCCCCTACCTCGAGACGGTCGACGAGGGTTCGGCGCCCGACGCCCCGCCCCGCCGCGTCAACCTGCCCGAGGGCCTCGCACCCGACGAACTCACCGAGGCGAAGGCCCGAGAGCTCATCGAGGCTCCCGTGCAAGAGGCCCGGGTGCTCGGCGTCAACCCCGAGAACGGCAAGGAGGTCGTCGTGAAAGACGGCCGATTCGGGCCGTACGTGACCGAGATCGACCCCGAGCCCGCCGCAGTGCCCGAGACGGATGCCGCGGCATCCGTCGACCCGGCCACCGGCGAGGTGATCGACGCGCCGAAGCCCAAGGCCAAGCGCGTGGCGAAGAAGCCCGCAGCCCAGAAGCCGCGCACCGCCTCGCTCTTCAAGAGCATGCAGGTCGGCGAGATCGACTTCGAGACCGCGCTGCGCCTCTTGAACCTGCCGCGCACCGTCGGCGTCGACCCCGAATCGGGCGTCGAGATCACCGCGCAGAACGGCCGCTACGGTCCCTATCTGAAGAAGGGCACCGACACGCGCACCCTGCCGAGCGAAGACGCCATCTTCGAGATCGGACTCGATGGCGCGCTCGAGTTGTTCGCGCAGCCGAAGTACGGCGCTCGCACCGCGTCGAGTGCGCTCAAGGAGTTCGAAGCCGACCCGGTGAGCGGCAAGCCGATCAAGGTGAAAGACGGCCGGTTCGGGCCGTACGTCACCGACGGCACCACGAACGCGACCATCCCGCGCTCGGAATCCGTCGAGGACATCACCTTCGAGCGTGCCGTGGAGCTGCTCCAGATCAAGCGAGACAAGGGACCGGCCGCACCTCGTGCGAAGAAGGCTCCGGCCAAGCGGGCACCCGCGAAGAAGGCGGCGACCAAGAAGTGAGCGGCGGACTCTTCATCACCCTCGAGGGCGGAGACGGATCCGGCAAGACCACTCAGGCCGAGTTGCTCGGGGCGTGGCTGACGGAAGCCGCACGAACGGTCGTGCGCACGCGTGAACCGGGCGGCACCGACGTCGGGGTCGAAGTGCGCGAGATCGTGCTGCACCACCGCGGCGACATCGCCCCGCGCGCCGAGGCGCTGCTGTACGCCGCCGATCGGGCGCATCATGTCGCGACCGTCGTGCGCCCGGCCCTCGATCGGGGCGACGTCGTCATCCAGGATCGCTACATCGATTCGTCGGTCGCGTACCAGGGAGCGGGGCGGGTGCTCGACCCGACGGCCGTGCGCGGGCTGTCCGAGTGGGCGACCGAAGGCCTCCGGCCCGACCTGACGATCCTGCTCGACCTCGACGCCCGTTCGGCGCGCGCCCGGCTCGACGATGCACGCACGCGGTACGACCGGCTCGAAGCCGAGGCGTCCGAGTTCCACGAGCGGGTGCGCGGCGCGTATCTCGAACTCGCAGCTGCCGAGCCCGACCGTTTCCTCGTCGTCGACGCCTCGCGGCCGGTCGACGAGATCGCCGGGGCGATCCGCGACCGTGTGGCCGGTCTCCTCTGAACACGCAGCTCGCGTCGTCAGTCGCTGCCGGTAGCGTTGCACCGTGAGCGTGTGGAGTGAGCTGACCGGGCAGGATGCCGCGATCGCCCTGTTCCGCGCCGCGGCGGAATCCGCCGGTGGTGCGGCGCCTGCGGCCGGCTCGGGTGGTCAGCAGATGACCCACTCCTGGCTCGTCACCGGCCCTCCCGGGTCGGGTCGGTCGAACCTCGCCTACGCGTTCGCGACGGCACTCATCTCGGGTGCTCCCGACGGCGACGAGCGCACGCGGGCCCAGGTCGAGGCGCGCAGTCACCCCGACCTGCACGTGCTCGCCACCGAAGGCGTGATCATCAAGCGCGACGACGTGCGCGACATCGTGCGCCGCTCGCACTACGCCCCGTCGATCGGCCGGCACCGGGTCATCATCGTCGAAGACGCCGACCGCATGACCGAGCAGACCTCGAACTTCCTCCTCAAAGAGCTCGAGGAGCCGCCCGAGCGGACCGTGTGGATCCTCTGCGCGCCGAGCGAGGCCGACCTCATCCCCACGATCCGCTCGCGCGTGCGTTCCGTCCGGCTCCAAGTCCCGAGCGTCGCGGATGTCGCGGCCCTCCTCGAGCGCCGAGACGGCGTCGATCCCGTGCTCGCCGAACGCGCCGCCCGCGAGGCGCAGAGCCACATCGGCATGGCCCACCGGCTCGCGACCAACGAAGAGGCCCGGCGTCGCCGCTCGGAGACCCTCGAACTCGCGCTCGCGGTGCGGTCGACCTCCGGAGCCGTGGCTACCGCTGCCCGGTTCATCGAGATCGCCGGTGAAGACGCGAAGGCGATCGGCGAACTGCGAGACGCCGAAGAGCGGGCGCACGCCCTGCACTCGCTCGGCGTGGCTCCGGGCCAGGCCGTGCCCAACGCGTTGCGACCTCAACTCAAAGCCCTCGAAGACGACCAGAAGCGCCGAGCCACCCGCAGCCTCCGCGACGGCATCGACCGCATCCTCGTCGATCTCGCCTCGCTCTACCGCGACATCCTGCTCATCCAGCTCGCCGCCGACGTGCCGCTCGTGAACCGCGAGCTCGAAGCGGGCATGCAGCGCGCCGCGGCATCCGCTTCGCCGGCCCGAACGCTCGCGACGCTCGACGCGATCCAACAGGCGCGCACCCGCATCGACGGCAACGTGCAGCCGGCGCTCGCGCTCGAGGCGATGCTCGTCTCCGCCATTCGACGACCGACCACCGAACGAGGGGCCGCATGAACGACACGACCACCGCACGACGACGTATGCCGCGTGGAGCACATGCCGTCGCGATCGTCGGGGCCTTCGCTGCTCTGCTCGCGCTCAGCGGCTGCGTGCCCTCGTTCCTGAACCCGCAGCAGCCGGTCTCGACGCCGACCGGTGAAGAGGTCGATGCCGAGCTCGAGCCCTTCTACACGCAGGTGCTGAAGTGGGAGCGCTGCGGCGAGGGCATGGGATGCGCCACCGCGAAGGCGCCGCTCGACTGGAGCGACCCTGCGGCCGGTGAGACCGAACTCGCACTCGCGCGCCACGTGGCCACCGGCGACAAGATCGGCTCGCTGCTCGTGAACCCCGGCGGGCCCGGTGGATCGGGCTACGACCTGGTGATGGACTCCCTCGACTTCGCAGTCGGCGAGCCGCTGCAGCAGAGGTTCGACGTCGTCGGCTTCGACCCTCGCGGCGTCGGCCGGTCGGCGGGGGTGGCCTGTTACGACGCGCCCGAGATGGACGAGTACCTCTACGGCATCATCCCGGGGGAGCGCGGCAGTGACGAGTGGGTCGCAGCCGCCGAGGCCATCGAGCGCGACTTCGGTGCGGCGTGCGGCGAAGAGACCGGCGAACTGCTCGGCAACGTCGACACCGTCAGCGCGGCGCGCGACCTCGACATGCTGCGCGCGATCCTCGGCGACGCGCAGCTCAACTACCTCGGGTACTCGTACGGCACGTTCCTCGGTGCCACGTACGCCGGGCTCTACCCCGACAAGGTGGGCCGGCTCGTGCTCGACGGGGCCATCGATCCCGGGGCCAGCGAATCCGAGGTGTCGACGGCCCAGGCTGCGGGGTTCGAGAGGGCGCTGAGGGCGTACCTCGAGTCCTGCCTCTCGGGCAGCGACTGCCCGTTCGACGGCACGGTCGACGAGGCCGCCGACGAGATCGGCCGGCTCCTGGCATCCGTCGACCAGAGCCCGTTGCGCGGCACCGATGGACGTCTCGTGGGCGCTGACACGCTCGTCACGGCGATCATCTACCCGCTGTACAGCGCTGACTCGTGGCCTTACCTCAACGACATGTTCGAGGCGGTCATGTTCGGCGATGCCGACGCGGCCCTCTCCTTCGCCGACGGCTACAACGGCCGAAATGAAGACGGCACCTATCTCGACAACTCGGCCGAGGCCTTCAGTGCGGTCAACTGCCTCGACTACACATACCAGTCCGACGTCGCGGTGATGCGCGAGAAGGCCGCTGCCATGGCCGAGGCCGCCCCGATCATCGGACCCTACTTCGGGTACGGCGACCTCGCGTGCGCCAACTGGCCGTATCAGGGCGAAGCCGAGCGAGCCGAGATCCACGCCGAAGGCGCCGCGCCGATCCTGGTCATCGGCACGACGGGCGACCCCGCCACTCCGTACGAGTGGGCCGTGGCCCTCGCCGAGCAGCTCGACAGCGGTGTGCTCGTCACCTACGAGGGCGAGGGGCACACGGCGTACAACAAGTCGAACCCGTGCGTGAACGACATCGTCGAGTCGTACCTCATCGACGGCACCGTGCCCGCGAGCGACCCCAAGTGCTGAGGGTGGTCATCAGCGCTCGCGAAACCCGCTAATATTGAGTCTCGTGCCAGCCGGTGCGCCTCGATTGCGCCGGATGCCACGCCGCCTTAGCTCAGTCGGCAGAGCGTCTCACTCGTAATGAGAAGGTCGTGGGTTCGATTCCCACAGGCGGCTCCACGTCTGCTGGTTGCCAGCACACACGAACGGCCCGGGTTCTCCGGGCCGTTCGTGTTTCGCGCTGGAGAAACGTCGCGCGACATCGTCACGCTAGCCCGACGGCGAGGCTGCCGCAGTTCCCAGAACAGGGGACGGTGTGACCGCGAGCGACCGAGGCATCGTGATCGAGCAATAGGCTGTCGCACATGACCGAACGACTGCGATGGGGCATCCTTGCGACCGGCGGAATCGCCCACGCCTTCACCAATGACCTGCAGCTCAACGGGTTCACCGTGCAAGCGGTCGGCTCGCGTTCGCAGGAGGCCGCCGACGCGTTCGCCGCGGAGTTCGGGATCCCGAACGCCCACGGCAGCTACGAGGCGCTCGTGGCCGACCCCGAGGTCGACGTCATCTACGTCTCGACGCCGCACCCCATGCACGCCGCGGGCGCGACCCTCGCCCTCGAGGCCGGCAAGCACGTGCTCGTCGAGAAGGCCTTCACGGTCAACGTCGCCGAAGCACGGGCGCTCGCCGAGCTCGCCGCGGCGAAGGGCCTGCTCGTGCTCGAGGCGATGTGGTCGAGGTACCTGCCGCACATGGCCCGCATCCGCGAGATCATCGCCGCGGGCACGCTCGGCGAGCTGCGCTCGCTCGTCGCCGACCACACGCAACTGCTCTCCGACGACCCCGCGCATCGCATCAACGCGCTCGAGCTCGGCGGCGGCGCGCTGCTCGACCTCGGCATCTACCCGATCTCGTTCGCGTGGGATCTCTTCGGGGCGCCCCGCACCATCCAGGCGACGGCGACGTTCAAGCCGACGGGCGCCGACGCAGGGGTCGCCGCGGTCTTCGGCTACGACGGCGGGCGCATGGCCGTCACGTTCTCGGCGAGCGACACGCAGGGCCCGAACAGCGCCGTCGTGCTCGGCACCGAGGCGCGCATCGAGATCGATCACATCTGGTACACGCCGACGACGTTCCGCGTGATCGCCGCCGACGGAACGCAGCTCGAGGAGTACCGCTCCGAGGTGAAGGGGCGCGGCATGCACTTCCAGGCCGAGGCGGTCGAACGGCTCGTCGCCGCCGGAACGCTCACCGGAGACCTCCTGCCGATCGACGAGACGGTCGCGATCATGGGGTCCCTCGATGAGATCCGCCGGCAGATCGGCCTGGTCTACCCGGGCGAGTAGGCACGTCAGCGCGGCTTCTGCCGCATGATCAGGTTCTCTTGAGGAACGCTCGCGTAGGATTCCGGGGTGAGTGACGAGAGGGATGCCGCGGGGGAGGCCCCCGACGTCGTCGACCCGTCGAACGATCCGGCAGCGCCGACGAGCGAACCCGCGTCGAACGTCGCCGAACCGCAGCGGAACGGCGTGCTGAACGCCATCGCGGCGTTCTCGCGCGCGCACCGCGTGCCGCTGATGATCGCGGGGAGTGTGCTCGCATTCGGGCTCCTCGGCACGGGCGCGGTGGTCGCCGGGGCGGCGAGCGGCAGCGGCGGAGCGGCATCCGCTACACTGACGGCGACGCCCGCTCCGACCCCCACCGTCGACCCGGCGAGACCGGTGCCCGCAGCCGTCGCCGGGGCGAGCCGCCTTCGCACCTGTTCGGTCGCCGACCGCGCCGCAGACGGCAGGCTCGCGAACTTCCAGGCGCAGGTGATGAACGCCGCGACCGGCGAAGTGCTCTACGACCGCGGCGGCACGACCGCCTCCCGCACCGCGAGCGTCATGAAGGTGCTGACCTCGGCAGCGGCGCTGTCGGTGCTCGGCCCCGACCACCGAGCAGCCACGACCGTGGTGAAGGGCGCCGAACCCGGCTCTGCCGTGCTCGTCGGCGGCGGGGATGTCACGCTCTCGCGCACGTCGAGCGGCACCGAGACCGTGTACCCCGGAGCGGCGCACCTCGACGACCTCGCCGCGCAGGTCGAGGCGTCGTGGGCGGCCGACCCTGCCAACCCGCCGCTCACGAAGCTCATCCTCGACTCGAGCTACTTCAGCGGCGACGAGTGGGAACCGAGCTGGAACCTCAAGGAGCGCGAAGACGGCTATATGTCGAACATCGCGGCGCTCATGGTCGACGGCGACCGCGACAATCCCGGCGCGAACACCTCGTGGCGCAGCGCCGACCCCGTCGGCCGGGCAGGCGACGCGTTCGCGAGCGAGCTCGGCGGCATCAGCGTCGTCGAGCGCGGCACGGCTCCGGCGGGCGCGCAGCAGCTCGGGAAGGTGCAGTCGCCGACGGTTGCGCAGCTCGTCGACAAGGCGCTCGTCGTCTCCGACAACACCGCGGCCGAGATGCTCGCCCGGCTCGTCGCGATCGAGACCGGGGCCGGCAACACCTTCGGCGCCATCAACGCCGGGGTGCTCCAGGGCCTCGCGGGCTACGGGATCGACACGACGGGCATCACCGTCGTCGACGGCTCGGGCCTCTCCGACGACAACGCCGTGCCGCCGTCGTACCTGACCAGGCTGTTCGTGAAGATCAACGCGCGCGAGGGCAACCTCGGCGTGCTCATGGACGGACTGCCGGTCTCCGGCGAACGCGGTTCGCTCGGCTACGACGACCGCTTCTCGGGCGACAACTCGGTCGCCGACGGCGCGGTCTCGGCCAAGACCGGATGGATCGACACCGGCTACACGCTCTCGGGGGTCGTGCGCGCGCAGGACGGCTCGACCCTGACGTTCGCGATCTACGCGCTCGGCGACGTCTCGGATGACGCGAAGCAGGCGATCGACACGCTCACGACCGGCTTCTTCCTCTGCGGCGACAACCTCTCGAACCAGTGACCGGGCGGTTCGCCGACGGTGACCGGCGGTTCGCCGAACGCTGAACCCTGCACGACGGCGCCGAAGGCTGGGAGAATGGCGGCAGCGGCCGAACCGAGCCGTGATCGACGTGCGAAGGAGCAAGCCGTGACCCGGGCACTGTTCATCATCGACGTGCAGAACGACTTCACCGAAGGCGGCGCCCTCGGCGTCGACGGCGGGGCAGCGGTCGCCGCCGGCATCACCCGCCTGCTGACGCAGCACCGCGGCGACTACGAGCTCGTCGTGGCATCCCGCGACTGGCACTCGGCAGACGACGACAACGGCGGCCATTTCGCCGTCGACACGGAACCGGACTTCGTCGACACCTGGCCGCCGCACTGCGTGGCCGGCACCGCGGGTGCCGAGTACCACGCCGACCTCGACACCTCGGGCATCGACGTGCACATCCGCAAGGGGCAGGGCGTGCCGGCCTACTCGATCTTCGAGGGCACGGATGACGCGGGCGACAGCGTGACCGAGGCGCTCGTCGCCCGTGGCATCACCGAGATCGACGTCGTCGGCCTCGCCACCGACTACTGCGTTCGCGCGAGCGTGCTCGACGCGGTGGAGCACGGCCAGCACGTGCGGATCTTCACGGACCTCGTGGCGGGCGTCGCCGCCGAGTCCTCGGCGGCGGCACTCGCCGAGCTCGGCCACTCGGGCGCCGTCATCGCCGAGTCGTCCGTGCTCGACGAGGCCGCGCAGTGAGTCGGGCCGGCGCCCCGCACGCGCCGACCCTCTACGCCGAGTCGCCCGACGGGGTGCTCATCGCGTACCGCGTGCATGACGTCGACCAGGATGGCGGCGACCACGATGGCGGCCACGATGGCGCCGCCGATGGCGCCGGCGCCGGCCTGCCGCCCGTGCTCCTCGTGCACGGCTTCGCCTCCGACGCCTCGGTCACCTGGGAGGGCACGGGCTGGATCGCGGCACTCGGCGACGCGCGCCGTGCCTCGATCACCCTCGATCTGCGAGGCCACGGGGCGAGCGACAAGCCGGTCGACGCCGAGGCGTACGCGCCCGAGCGGCTGGGGGCCGACCTGGTCGCCGTGCTCGACTCGGCCGCGGTCGAGGTGGTCGACGTCGTCGCCTACTCGATGGGCAACCGCGTGGTCTCGGCCTTCGCGGCGAGCGCTCCCGAGCGGGTGCGCCGGGTCGTCGTCGCCGGCGCGGGTCCGAACGAGCTCTTCGCCTCGTGGAACCTCGACGAAGCGCGCGCCGTGCTGCTGCGTGACGAGGGGTCGAACGATCCGCTCATCGAGCAGGTGCTGCGCCCGGCGATCGCCGTCGGTGCCGACCGTGAAGCCCTGCTCGCGGTCATCGAGGGGGTGGCGGGCGCACCGCTGTCGATTCCCGGCGACATCCCGGTGCTCTTCGTCGCCGGCGAGAACGACCCGGTACCGGCGGGCGTGCAGGAACTCGCTCGCGACCGGGGCGCCGATTTCGTGTCGATCCCCGGCCGCGACCACGTCTCCACGCTAACGGCGCGAACGTTCAAGAACGCCGCGATCGAGTTCCTCGCCGAACGCTGACGCGGGGCGGCGGCGAACCCCCGCCCCGCGTCATGACCCGGTCGATGCTCAGATCGCCGCCTGCTTCGGCGCGAGGGGCGTCGGTTCCATCGGCTGGTCGTTCGCCGTCAGGTCGATGCCGAACTCGCGCGCGTACACGACTCGGGTCGCGATGGCGACGTCATCGCCGGTCTGGGTGAGCTCGAAGACGCGCCCGCCGCGCATGCGGTTCCGCTCCGGCCCGGGCAGTCCGTATGCGCCGAAGCCGGTGCCGGGCGCGTAGCCGAGCAGCACGCCATAGTAGTCGCCGACGTAGTCGTTGACGTGGTCGTGGCCGACGAAGACGCCCTTCACGTCGCCGCGCTCGAGGATCGCGTTGTACATGCCCGAGTTGAAGGGCCCGGGGCACTCGTCCTCGTTGCGCTCGCCGACGATGCTGTGACGGGCGAGCCCCCGCGCGGCATCCGCTTCGGTGCGGGTGTCGACGCCGCCCCACCACATGAAGCGGTGCTCCCAGAGGGGGATGTGGATGAACATCAGGCCGGGCACCTTGCGCTTGAACTTCTTCTCGAGTCGCTGCGACTCCGTGCGGTACCACGACACCTGGTCCATGCGCAGCCAGTCCCATGCCGGGTAGCCGTCGAAGTTCTGACCGTCGATGGCGTCGGGCGCGTACCGGCCCGAGTCGAGCAGCCAGAGGCTGAACGCGGTGGCCTGCCCGCGCCCGGCCGAGCGGATCGGCACGATCGTGTTGCCGGTTCCCGTGACGCCCGCGATGTTCTCGGCGTTCATGTTGAAGTCGTAGCTGCGGTAGAAGTCGAGCATCATCGCCTCGTCCACGCCCGATTGCGGCAACGAGTCCTCGTCGTGGTTGCCATAGGTGACCGCCCACGGGATGCCGCGGCTCTCGATCGGCCAGACGACGTTGTTGATCGCCTGCTTCACGGCGAGCCTGGTCTCGCAGCCGCCGGTGATGACGTCGCCGTTGATGAGCACGAAGTCGGGGGACTCCGCATCGAGCGTCTTCTCGATGAGCTCGACGGTGCGCCGGTCGGTCAGCTCATCGTCTTGCGTGTCGTTGAACTGCACGACCTTGAAGGTGCCGTCGTCATGGAAGCGCAGCTTCGGCGCCTTCGCGCGTGGGCTGCCCGAGGGGGACTGCAGCTCGTCGCCGGTGGTCTCGGCGTGCGCGACGGTCGGCAGGGCGGCCCCGAGCACACCGAGGCCTCCGGCGGTGAGGATGGTTCGGCGGCTGACGGGCATCTTCTCTGGCATCAGTGATCTCCTTAGCGTCGGTGGCGGTCGTGACGGTGCACGCCGCCACCGACGCTAAGGAGCCCGAGTGACCCGCCGGAGACGAGCGGATGAACTCGACCGGGCCCTACAGCGTGTTGCCGAGCTTGAAGCCGTGCGCCTCGTCGTCCTTGCGGGTGTACGAGAAGCCGTCGGCGCCGATCGTGACCTCCATCTCGGAGTCGTCGGTGCGGGCGACCACCGGCTTGAGGTTGCCGTCGAGGTCGAGCACCGGCGAGGCATCCGTGTACCAGCTCGGCACGACGGGGTTGCCCCACCAGTCGCGGCGCTGGTTGTCGTGCACATCCCACGTGACGACGGGGTTGTCGGGGTCGCCGGTGTAGTAGTCCTGCGTGTAGATCTCGACGCGGTGGCCGTCGGGGTCGCGCAGGTACAGGTAGAACGCGTTCGAGACGCCGTGGCGGCCGGGGCCGCGCTCGATCGCATCCGAGCGGCGGAGCGCCCCGAGCTTGTCGCAGATCGCGATGATGTTGTGCTTCTCGTGCGTCGCGAACGCGACGTGGTGCATGCGCGGGCCGTCGCCGCCCGTCATGGCGGTGTCGTGCACGGTGGGCTTGCGCCGCATCCAGGCCGCGTAGGTGGTGCCCGCTGCATCCTGGATGTCCTCGGTGACCCGGAAGCCGAGGTCCTCCATGTAGGCGACCGCTCGGGGCACGTCGGGGGTGACCTGGTTGAAGTGGTCGAGCCGCACGAGCGCGCCGGGCGTGTACAGGTCGTAGCGCCAGGCGAGACGCTCGACGTGCTCGACGTCGTAGAAGAACTCGTACGGGAACCCGAGCGGGTCCTCGACGCGCACCGAGTCGCCGATGCCCTTCGTGAAGCCGTCGGCGCGTCGCTCGACGCGGCAGCCGAGCTCCTCGTAGAACGCGACAGCGCGGTCGAGGTCTTCGGGGGTGCGCACCCGGTAGCTGAACGCGGCGACCGCGGCGACCGGGCCCTTGCGCAGCACGAGGTTGTGGTGGATGAACTCCTCGAAGGAGCGGAGGTAGACGGTGCTCTCGTCTTCCTCGGTGACGACGAGGTCGAGCACGTCGACGTAGAACCGGCGGCTCGCCTCGAGGTCGGTGACGACGAGTTCCATGTACGCGCAGCGCACGATGTCGGGCGCCGGTGCCGTCGGCGTCGGAATGCGGTCGACCGGCGCCGGGATCGGGTCGGCGGCGGTCACGACGGGTTCGGGCGAGTCCTGCGTGATGATCGGGTCGGTCATTGTGGTGCCTTCTCTTCTCTGAGCGGGTGTCTCGGGGATCGGATCGCCGGTGGCCGCGATGCGCTTCGCTACGCGCCGGGCGAGGTGCCGAAGCGCGGCGAGTGCGCTTCGTTGAGCGTGATGTGCACCGCCTGCTGGTCGGTGTAGAAGTCGATCGATCGGTAGCCGCCCTCGTGCCCGAGGCCCGAGGCCTTCACGCCGCCGAACGGCGTGCGGAGGTCGCGAACGTTGTTGGAGTTCAGCCACACCATGCCCGCCTCGACCGACTGGGCGAAGTTGTGGGCGCGCTTCAGGTCGTTGGTCCAGATGTAGGCGGCGAGTCCGTAGCGGGTGTCGTTCGCGAGGGCGAGGGCCTCTTCATCGGTGTCGAACGGGGTGATCGCGACGACCGGGCCGAAGATCTCCTCCTGGAAGATGCGGGCGTCGGGTGACACGTCGGCGAAGACGGTGGGGGCGACGTAGTTGCCCTGATCGAGGCCTTCCGGGCGGCCCCCGCCGGCGACGAGGCGGCCCTCGCCCTTGCCGATCTCGACGTAGCTCATGACCTTCTCATAGTGCTCGGGGTGCACGAGTGCGCCGACCTCGGTCTTCGGGTCGTGCGGGTCGCCGACCACGATGTTCTTCGCGCGCTCGGCGTAGCGGGCGACGAAGTCGTCGTAGATGGAGCGTTCGACGAGCACGCGGGAGCCGGCGGTGCAGCGTTCGCCGTTCAGCGAGAAGACGCCGAAGACGGTCGCGTCGAGCGCGGAGTCGAGGTCGGCGTCGGCGAAGACGACGGCGGGCGACTTGCCGCCGAGCTCCATCGACAGGCCCTTCAGGAACGGTGCGGCGTTGCCGAAGATGATCTGGCCCGTGCGGCTCTCGCCGGTGAAGGAGATGAGGGGCACGTCGGGATGCTTCACGAGCGCGTCGCCCGCTTCCTCGCCGAGCCCGTTCACGAGGTTGAAGACGCCGTCGGGCACGCCGGCCTCTCGGAAGATCTCGGCCCAGAGCGATGCCGACAGGGGCGTGAACTCGGCTGGCTTCAGCACCACGGTGTTGCCGGTGGCGAGCGCCGGCGCGAGCTTCCACGACTCGAGCATGAACGGCGTGTTCCACGGCGTGATGAGCCCCGCGACGCCGATGGGCTTGCGGTTCACGTAGTTCACCTGGCGCCCCGGCACCTTGTAGGTGTCGTCGCGCTGGGCGACGATCAGGTCGGCGAAGAACCGGAAGTTCTCGGCGGCGCGCTGCGCCTGGCCGAGCGCCTGGGTGATCGGCAGGCCAGTGTCGAAGGTCTCGAGCTCGGCGAGCCGGGCGTCGCTCGCCTCGACGAGGTCGGCGACCCGGTGCAGCACGCGCGAGCGCTGGCGGGGGAGCAGCCGTGGCCACGGGCCCTCGTCGAACGCGCGCTTCGCCGCGGCGACGGCGAGGTCGATGTCGGCCTGCTGACCGGCGGCCGCCTGCACGTAGGTCTCGTTCGAGACGGGGTCGAGCACGTCGAACGTCTCACCGCCGATCGAGTCGACGAACGCGCCGTCGATGAAGTGGCGGATGCGCTCGGGCAGGCCTTCGGGGATGTGGTGCGTCATGGTGTTCCTAGTCGATCGACGTGGCGGATGCGGTCAGGGTCGGGGAGCCGACGGGCCGCCCGGAGAACGTTGCTCCGACTGGTACGCGAGCATCGCGTCGAGCGTCGCCGTGCGGTGTCGTCGCGCTGCGAGTTCGATCTCGAGCGGGTCGGCGCGGGACTCGATCAGCTCGACGAGGTGCTCGTGCTCATCGACCGATTCGTGCGCACGGCGCGGCACGAAGCTGAACGACGAGTCGCGCAGCGTGTTCATGCGGTTCCAGCCCTTGTGCACGAGGTCGAGCAGGTGCGGGTTCGGGCACTCCTCGAACAGCACGGAGTGGAACTCGCGGTTCAGCACGGTGATGCGGTGGGGGTCGAACTCCTCGACGGTGCGCCGCATCTGCGCGTTGATCTCGCGCGCGCGTCGCAGGTGCTCGTCGGTGAGGTTCGGTGCCGAGAGCGAGGTCGCTGCGCCCTCGACGATCGCGAGGGTCTGCATCGTGTGCAGGTACTCCGCCTGGTTGATGAGCGCGACCTGCGCGCCGACGTTGCGCTCGAAGGTGACGAGCCCCTCGGCCTCGAGTCGCCTGATCGCCTCGCGCACGGGCACGACGCTCACGTCGAGCTCGCCGGCGATCTGGCCGAGCACGAGGCGGTACCCGGGCACGTAGCGGCGATCGTCGATGCGCTCGCGGAGGAACCGGTAGGCCTGCTGCGACTTGCTCTCGACGTTCATCGCTCGCCCCCCTCCGCGATGCTCGCCCGGTACCGGGCGAGCCACTCGGCGTTCATGGGGAACAGCCCGTCGACGGATGCCCCGTCGGCGACCTGCTCGGCGACCCACGCCTCCTGCCGCTCCTGCTCGACGGCCTCGGCGACGACCTCCTCGACGAGCTGCGGCGGGATCACGATGACGCCGTCGCCGTCGCCGACGATGACATCGCCCGGCTGCACGGCCGCGCCGCCGCAGGCGATCGTGACGTCGACCTCCCACGGCACGTGCTTGCGACCGAGCACGCTCGGGTGCGGGCCCTGCGAGAACACGGGGATCTCGAAGCCGGCGACGACGTCGAAGTCGCGCACCCCGCCATCGGTCACGATGCCGGCCGCTCCGCGCACCTGGGCGCGGAGTGCGAGCACGTCGCCGACGGTGCCGGTGCCGCGCTCGCCGCGGGCCTCGACGACGAGCACCTCGCCGGGGGCGACGGTGTCGAAGGCGAGCTTCTGCGCGTTGAACCCGCCGCCGTGGCTCGCGAAGAGGTCGGGCCGGAACGGGATGAAGCGAAGGGTCTTCGCGCGGCCGACGATGCGATCGCCGGCGTGATTCGCGTGCACCCCCTCGATGAAGACATCGTGGTAGCCGCGCTTGCGCAGGGCGACCGACAGCGTCGCGACGGCCACGCCGCCGATCGCGGACTTCAGCTCGTCGGTCAGTTCGAAGGCGGATGCCGCGGCGGGATCGGCCGTGGCGGAGGCATCCGCTCGCCCGGCGGCGATGGCGGCGGCGAGCTCGCGGTCGGAGCCCCAGGCCTCGACGCGCTGCACCTCGTCGACGGCGGGCTTCGCGCCGAAGTCGCCGAAGGTCGCGGTGCCCTCGGTGACGGTCGTCACGAGCCGCCCGGTGCTGGGCGCGCCCGGTGCATCCGGCGCATCGACCTCGACCTCGACGACGTCGCCCGGCACGACGACCGAGGAACCCGCGGGAGTGCCGGTGAGGATCACATCACCGGTCTCGAGGGTCATGTGCTGCGAGAGGTCGGCGATGAGACGGCCGAAGGGGAAGAGCAGGGTGTCGCTCGTGTCGTCTTGCACGAGGGCGCCGTTGACCCAGGTGCGCACGCGCAGGCCGTCGGGCGAGACGGCCGACGCGGGGATGAGCTGCGGACCGAGCGGCGTGAAGCCGTCGCCGCCCTTGGACCGCAGGTTCGATCCCTTGTCGGCGGCGCGCAGGTCGTAGAGGCCGAAGTCGTTGGCGGCGGTGACGGATGCCACGTGGCGCCAGCCGTCGGCGGGGGAGACCTGCCGCGCCGGCTCGCCGATCACGAGCGCGATCTCGCCCTCGAAGGCGAGCAGTTCGGTGCCTGCGGGGCGTTCGATCGTGCCGCCCGACGGCGCGAGCGAGGAGGTCGGTTTCAGGAAGTAGCTCGGCTGCGCCGGGGTACGACCTCGCTGTGCGGCCCTCGACGGGTAGTTGAGGTGCACGGCGATGATCTTGCCGGGGGTGGTGCCGGGGGTGGTCATGGACATCCTCGTCTGTTGATATACGAAATCGTATATGATTCTCGAACGGAAGGAAAGCTTCAGTAGCCGGCTCGGCCCGAAGGCGTCGGTCCGGCGATGTAGCGGTCGGCGAGCGCTTCGGTCGCACGCGCGAGGAGCGCGACGTCGGCACCGACGAGCACGAGTGCGGCGCCCGCCTCGGCGTAACGCTCGGCCGCTGCCGGCACGAATGCATTGACCGCGGCCGGCTTGCCCGCCGCGCGGGCCGCCTCGATCGAGCGCAGGACGCCGGCGACGACCTCGGGATGCTCCTGCTCTCCGATGACGCCCATCGAAGCGGCGAGGTCGGCCGGGCCGATCAAGATCCCGTCGACGCCATCGACGGCGACGATGCGTTCGACCTGCTCCACCGCGACCGCCGACTCGATCTGCACGAAGAGCGAGATCGTCGACGAGGCATCCGCCAGGTAGCCCTCGATCCGGTTCCACCGCGACGCGCGGGCGAGCGCGCTGCCGACCCCGCGGATGCCGTGCGGCGGGTACCGCACGGCGCGCACCACGGCCTCGGCCTGCTCCGCCGAGTCGACCATCGGGATGAGCAGGTTCTGCACGCCGAGGTCGAGGTACTGCTTGATGACGACGGGGTCGCCGAAGGGCGGGCGCACGAGCGGCGTCACCGGATAGGCGGCGACGGCCTGCAACTGGCCGAGGATCGACTCGAGGCCGTTCGGCGAGTGCTCGGCGTCGATGAGCACGACGTCGAGGCCGCTGCCCGCCACGATCTCGGCGTTGACCGCGCTCGCCGAGCACACCCACGCGCCGAACTGCGGCCGGTCGGATGCCGCGAGGCGCGCCCCGAGGGTCTGCGGGAGGGTCATTCGAAGCGGCATGTCACGGCTCCCAGCTGTCCGTAGTCGGCGTGCACCGTGTCGCCGCGCTCCACCCACATCGGCCGGGTGAACGAGCCGGCGAGGATGATCTCGCCGGCGCCGAGCGACTGGCCGTGCTGGGCGAGCTTGTTCGCGAGCCAGGCGACGCCCATCGCGGGGTGGCCGAGCACCGCGGCTGCGACGCCCGACTCCTCGATCGCCTGGTTGCGGAAGAGCAGTGCCGAGACCCAGCGGAGGTCGACTTCGTCGACCTTCACGGGGCGACCACCGAGGACCATTGCGCCCATCGCGGCGTTGTCGGAGATCGTGTCGACGATCGTGCGGCCGGCCATCTCGATGTGCGAGTTCAGGATCTCGAGCGCCGGCACGACGTAGGCGGTGGCGTCGAGCACGTCGAAGATCGTCGTGTTCGGCCCTTCGAGCGGCTTCGCGAGCACGAAGGCGAGCTCCACCTCGACGCGCACGTTCGAGAATCGGTCGAACTCGACGGATGCCCCGGACTCGATGACCATGTCGTCGAAGATGACGCCGTAGTCGGGCTCCGTGATGCCGGTGGCGACCTGCATGACCTTCGAGGTCAGGCCGATCTTGCGCCCGACGATGCGGGCGCCCTCATCGGCGCGACGCGTCGCCCAGAGGCGCTGCACGGCGTAGGCGTCGTCGACGGTCATCTCGGGGTGCCGGGCGGTGAGCAACGGCACGATCGAACGTTCGCGGTCGGCGGCGACGAGTTCGTCGGCGACCTCGGCGATGCGAGAGGGGTCTAGCAACGGCGGCTCCACTTCGTTGTCGGGACGCGTTCATCGTCGGGGCTTCCGTCGATCGTATGCGAATTCGTCGTCGCATTTGGTATCTCAGATCGTATATGATGCGACGCAAGCTCGTCACGAGCTCGACGACGAGCGACCCTGACCGCGGACCACGACAGAGGAGTCGAACCGCTATGACTGTGACATCCACCCCCACCACGACCATCACCGATGCGAGGCGCCGGGAACTGAAGCGCGTCGCCTTCGCGACCGTCATCGGAACGACGATCGAGTGGTATGACTTCTTCCTGTACGCCAGTGCCGCCGGCCTCGTGTTCGGCGCGCTCTTCTTCGCCCCGGCCGGGGCCGAGATCGCCACGCTTCTCGCATTCGGAACCGTGGGCGTGAGCTTCCTCTTCCGGCCGCTCGGCGCGTTCCTCGCCGGCCACTTCGGCGACCGGATCGGCCGCAAGGCGATGCTCGTCGTCACGCTCATCCTCATGGGATCCGCCACGACGCTCATCGGCGTGCTCCCGACCTACGAGCAGATCGGCGTCGCGGCTCCGGTGCTGCTCCTCCTGCTCCGCATCCTGCAGGGTCTCTCGACCGGCGGCGAGTGGGGTGGCGCCGTGCTCATGGCCGTCGAGCACGCCCCCGACGGCAAGCGCGGGCGATACGGCGCATTCCCGCAGATCGGCGTGCCCATCGGCCTGCTGCTCGCATCGGGCATGCTCGCACTCATGACGGGCGTCGTCTCGCCCGGCGACGCGTTCCTCGAGTGGGGCTGGCGCGTGCCGTTCCTGCTCAGCTTCGTGCTGATCATCGTGGGCGTCATCGTGCGGCGCGCCGTCGACGAGAGCCCCGTGTTCACGGAGATCGCTGAGAAGAAGGAGTCGGCGAAGACCCCGATCCTCACGCTCTTCCGCAAGCACTGGCTGCTCGTGCTGCTCGCCGCGCTCACCTTCGCAGGCAACAACGCCGCCGGGTACATGACGACGGGCGGCTACCTGCAGAACTACGCCACGACGCCGCTCGCCGACGGCGGACTCGTCGGCATGGAGCGCACGCCCGTGCTGCTCGCCGTCGCCGGGGCATCCGTCGTCTGGCTCATCTGCACCTTCGCGGCCGGCAACGTCTCCGACCGCATCGGCCGCCGCAACACCTACATCATCGGCTGGATCGCCTTCCTCGCCACCGTCTTCCTGCTGTTCCCCCTCGTGAACACCGGCAACCCGTGGCTGCTCTTCCTGGGGGTCTCGCTCTTCGCGATCGGCAACGGCTTCACCTACGGCCAGCAAGCGGCGTACTTCACCGAGCTGTTCCCGGCGTCGATCAGGTACTCGGGCGTCGCGATCACCTACGCGATCGGCGCGATCCTCGGCGGCGCGTTCGCACCGATGATCGCGACATGGCTCGTGCAGTCGACGGGCACTGCGACCTCCGTCGCCTTCTACATCGGCGGTGTCATGGTCGTCGCCTTCGCTGCGACCCTGCTCCTGCGCGATCGCACCGGCATCCCGCTCGGGCCCGACTTCGAGGCGGAGCAGTCGAAGAGTGCGATCTACGGCGTGAAGTAGCACCTCGCACGAGGATGCCCCGGCGGGAACCATCCGCCGGGGCATCCGTCGTTCACCGTGCGGCGCGTCAGCTGTTCACGCGGATGATCTCCCGCTGGTACGGCGCGATGACCAGGCCCGAGATCCGGCAGTCGAGGAGGAGGAACGGACGCTCGCGCGCCGGACGGGCCGCCCATTCGGCGAGCGCCTCGAGGTCGGCGAGCTCGCGAACCACGACCCCCTCGGCACCGAAGGCGCGCGCCGCCTGCGCGAAGTCAGCCTCGGGGATCAGCATGGGCCCCTCGGCGAGCCCCTTCAGCCCGTAGAGGTTCACCTCGGCGCCGTACGCCGCGTCGTTCCAGACGACGGCGAGTCCGCGGCCGCCGGCGGTGCGCACGGCGCTCTCGAGATCGGCCATCGCCATGAGGCCGCCGCCGTCGCCGGTCGTCAGCACGATGGTCGACTCGTGGCGCGCGACGGCGGCACCGGGCACGCTCGGAAACCCCAAGCCGATGGATTGGAATGCGGTGCCCACCATGATCATGCGGTCGGGTGACGCGACCGGCCAGTACATGTTGGCCCAGCCGATGAAATGACCGCCGTCGGAGACGACCACACGGTCTTCGGGCAGCAGTTCGGCGATGCGAGCGGCTACGGTGCG
The DNA here is from genome assembly GCF_003070885.1 of Agromyces badenianii. Lineage (NCBI taxonomy): Bacteria > Bacillati > Actinomycetota > Actinomycetes > Micrococcales > Microbacteriaceae > Agromyces > Agromyces badenianii. The sequence goes on along the minus strand of NZ_CP028913.1, from coordinate 2,150,374 downwards.
CGGGTCGAGCCGCCCGTCGTCGGCGAGACCGCCCGCCGCAGCGTCGGCGCCAGGCTCCTGGGTGCGGAGCGACTCGACGGCGATCGACTCCCGCCAACCGGAGCCGGCGGCGCCCGTCGCCGCGAGCTCGGCGACGAGCGCCCGAGCGACGATCGCGGCATCGCCCCTGAGGTAGTCGCCGACATGCGGATGCGTCGCGGTCGCCGCGACATCGACCTGCACGATTCGCGTGCCGGGCGCGAAGAGCTCGCCGAAGCGCATCGTGAACTGGTTGAGCGATGCGCCGAACACGACGGCGACGTCGGCCTCGCGCACGAGTTCCATCGCGCGAGGTGCGCCGAAGCCGCCGGCGACGCCGAGGTCGAAGCGCGCGTCGGGGAAGAGGCCGCGGCCGAGCGCCGTCGACGCGGTGATCGCACCCGTGGCCGCGGCGAGTTCGCCGAGGGCCTCGCTCGCGCCCGACAGCCACGCACCGCGCCCGGCGAGCAGGAAGGGCCGGCGAGCACCGGCGAGGGCCCGGGCGAGCTCGGCGACGGCGTGCGCCGCGAACTCGCCCGCCGGGGCGAGCGGAGCCGGCAGGCGCAGCGGGGGAGCGTCTTCGGGCTCGCCCGCCTCGAGCGCGGCGACGTCGTACGGGATCGCGAGCACCGCGGCGGTGCGGCGGGCGAGCGCGTGCTCGACGGCGAGCACGGTCGTGGCCGCGACATCCGTTCGGCCGACCGTGAAGGTGCGGGCGCCCACTGCGGACGCGAGTGCGATCTGGTCGACGTCCCACGGGCGGCGCCCGATGGTCGGCTCGTCGCCGGCGACGAGCACGAGCGGCACGCGGGCCTGCACGGCTTCGGCGAGCGCCGTGAGCGTGTTCGTGAAGCCCGCGCCGTAGGTCGCGGTCGCCGCGGCGAGACGACCCGAGGCGCGGTGGTGGGCGTCGGCCGCGACCACGCCGCCCGCCTCGTGCCGCACGGCGGTGAAGGACATCGACGGGTGGCGCTCGACGGCGTCGAGGAAGTGGGCGTTGCCGTTGCCCATCACCCCGAAGACGTGGTCGAGGTGGGCGGAGAGGGCGTGCGCGACGTGCGCGGAGACCGAAGACATGCGGTGTCCATTCGAGACGAAGACGGATGCGGATTCCGTATGTGTCTCGCGCGAGGGGCGGGGTCGCCCGCCGATCGGCTTCGTGCCCATTTTTCGAGCACCGGCGCGTGATCGCGCCTGGACGCATCGAGTATAAGCGCAACACGCGGGGCGCCCGCAGTGCGCACCGGGCAGAATGGTGGAATGCCCAAGACCATCCAGCTGCGCCGGTACACGCTCGTCGACGGGGAGTACGACGCCTTCCTCGAGTGGTGGCGGTCGACGATGCCGTTCGTGCGGCCGACTGCCGGCTTCGCGGTCGAGTTCGCCTACGGCCTGCGTGGGTCGAACGAGTTCGTCTGGGCGGTGAGCGCCCCCGGCGATCGCGAGGAGTTCGCTCGGCTCGAGGAGGCCTACATGGCCTCGCCCGAGCGGGCCGCCGCCTTCGAGGGCGTACCGCAGCGGGTCGCGGTGTACGACGTCGGGTTCGTCGACGATGCACCGACCGCCGGCTGAGACGGGCGCACGGAGAGTCACACGGGGACGAGTCCTACGTAGAATCGAGTCATCCCCGGAAAAGAATGCGGCCGGTGCTGCCTCGGCAGGCTCGCCCGCGAGGACACGGTCGACGACGCCCCCGCAACGGTCGACCGAGAAGGAAGATCGTGAGCTACGAATTCGACGCCCGCCGCACGGAATGGATCGCCAAAGAGGAACTCGCCGAGCGGATGATCCCGCTCATCGGCGGCCTCTACCGAGACCACGGGGTGGTGACCTCCATCCACGGGCGGCGGCTCATCAACCGCTCGCCGATCGCCCTCTTGAAGGCGCATCGCTTCGCCCGGCAGGCCGGTGAGGTCGAACTCGACCTCGCCGACACGATGCGCGTGCTCGAGGTGCTGCGCGAGATCGCCCCGGGCCCGGCCTCCATCGACGTGGCCCGCCTCGTCGCCCGCTACGCCGACGCCGTCGGCGAAGGCGACGCCCGCGAGCTCGCCGACTTCGTGCGCGACGAGCTGACGTCGGTGATCGCGGTCGAGGGCGAGCCCGAGGCATCCGGCACCGATGTCGTGCTCTACGGCTTCGGCCGCATCGGGCGCCTGCTCGCACGGATCCTCATCGCCCACGCCGGCAACGGCAAGGGGCTGCGCCTGCGCGCGATCGTCGTGCGCAAGGGTTCCGACAACGATCTGGTCAAGCGCGCGAGCCTCCTGCGCCGCGACTCGGTGCACGGCCCCTTCGCCGGCACGATCGAGGTCGACGAAGAGGCGAACACGATCCTCGCGAACGGCACCCTCATCCAGGTGATCTACTCGAGCGACCCGGCGTCGATCGACTACACCGCCTACGGCATCCACGATGCGATCGTGGTCGACAACACCGGCCGTTGGCGCGACGAGGCGGGGCTCTCGCAGCACCTGCAGGCGACCGGCGTGGCCCGGGTGCTGCTCACTGCTCCCGGCAAGGGTGCGATCAAGAACATCGTGCACGGCATCAACCACGACGACATCACGCCCGACGATCGCATTCTCTCCGCAGCCTCGTGCACGACGAACGCGATCACGCCCGTGCTGAAGGCGATCGAAGACGCCTACGGCGTCGTGCGCGGCCACGTCGAGACCGTGCACTCCTTCACGAACGACCAGAACCTCATCGACAACTTCCACTCGGGCGACCGCCGTGGCCGCTCGGCGGCGCTCAACATGGTGATCACCGAGACCGGCGCGGCCAAGGCCGTCGCGAAGGCGCTGCCGTCGTTCGCCGGCAAGCTCACCGGCAGCGCGATCCGCGTTCCGACGCCCGACGTGTCGCTCGCGATCCTGAACCTGCAGCTCGAGCAGCCCGCCTCGAAGGGCTCGTTGAACAAGTACCTGCGACAGGTGTCGCTCACCTCGCCGCTGCGTCAGCAGATCGACTACGTCGAGTCGCCCGAGGTGGTCTCCACCGACTTCGTCGGCTCCAACCGGGCCGGCATCGTCGACGGGCTCGCGACGATCGCCGACGGCACCGACGCGATCCTCTACGTCTGGTACGACAACGAGTACGGCTACTCGTGCCAGGTCGTGCGGGTCATCGAGGCGATCGCCGGCACGCATCCCGTCGTGCTGCCCGAGCGGCAGCCGGTCGCGCTCGAGCGCGAGGTCGCCGCCGCGGTCTGAGCATCGGTCGACGGATGCCCCGGGGTGCGCGTGCGCGCCCGGGGCATCCGTGTTCCGGCCGTCGTAGGCTGGGACAATGAGCACCGAAGCCGTCATCGTCGACGTCGTCCGCACACCCGTCGGGCGCGGCAAGCCGGGAGGCCTCCTCTCGGACATCCACCCCGTCGACCTCCTCGCGGGGGTGCTCGACACGCTCGTGAACCGCAACGATCTCGACCCGGGCCTGATCGACGACGTGATCGGCGGCTGCGTCAGCCAGATCGGCGAGCAGAGCTACAACATCACGCGCAACGCCGTGCTCGCGGCCGGGTTCCCCGAGCACGTGCCGGGCACGACGATCGACCGCCAGTGCGGTTCGAGCCAGCAGGCGGCCACGTTCGCCGCGCAGGCCGTGCAGGCCGGGCACGTCGACATCGTCATCGCCTGCGGCGTCGAGTCGATGAGCCGGGTGCGGCTCGGCTCGAGTGCGGCGGGCGCCGACCCGTACGGCGCGCGCATCCGCACCCGCTACCCCGACGGGCTCGTGAACCAGGGCGTCTCGGCCGAGCTCATCGCCGCGAAGTGGGGCTTCTCCCGGGCCGAGCTCGACGAGTTCGCTGCGCGATCGCACGCGCTCGCCGCGGCGGCGCAGGAGTCGGGCGCCTTCGCGAGCGAGGTCGTGCCCGTGCCCGGCGTCGACACGCTCACCGACGAGACCGTGCGGCCCGGTACCTCGGGCGAGTCGCTCGCGGGGCTGAACGCCGCGTTCCGCACCGACGAACTCGCCGAGCGGTTCCCCGAGCTCGACTGGCGGATCACCCCCGGCAACTCCTCGCCGCTCACCGACGGCGCCTCCGCCGCCCTCATCATGAGCGCCGAGCGCGCCGAGCAGCTCGGCCTCACCCCGCGGGCGCGGTTCCGCGCGTTCTCGGTCGTCGGCAGCGACCCGCTGTTCATGCTGACGGGCGTCATTCCGGCGACCGCGAAGGTGCTCGAACGCGCCGGCCTCGGTCACGACGACATCGACGCATACGAGGTCAACGAGGCGTTCGCGTCGGTGCCGCTCGCGTGGCTGCGAGACACCGGTGCGGATGCCGCGAAGCTGAACCCCCGAGGCGGCGCGATCGCCCTCGGGCACGCACTCGGGTCGAGCGGCACCCGACTGCTCACGACCCTCGTGAACCAGCTCGAGGCGACGGGCGGCCGGTACGGCCTGCAGACGATGTGCGAGGGCGGCGGCATGGCCAACGCCACGATCATCGAACGCATCTGACCCGCTGCTCGGAGCACCCGACGAAAGGACCCTCCACATGGAACTCGACGGCGCATCGGCGATCGTCACCGGCGGGGCCTCCGGCCTCGGTCGCGCGACGGCGAAGGCACTCATCGACGGCGGGGCATCCGTCGTGCTCGTGGACCTGCCCGGCCCGCGCGGCGAGGAGGCCGCGGCCGCGCTCGGCGATCGGGCGCGGTTCGTCGCGGCGGATGTCGCGAACGAGGCGGAGGTGCAGGCCGCCGTCGACGCGGCATCCGCTCTCGCGCCCCTGCGGGTCGCCGTGAACTGCGCCGGCATCGTGACCGCGAACCGCACCGTCGGTCGTGACGGCCCGGCGCCGCTCGAGGCGTTCGAGCGCACGATCCGGGTGAACCTGATCGGCACGTTCAACGTGACCCGACTCGCGGCCGCAGCGATGGCGGCCACCGAACCGGTGAGCGGTGGAGTGCCCGGCGGCCCCGCGACGGCCGAGCGCGGCGTCATCGTGAGCACCGCCTCGGTCGCCGCCTTCGACGGCCAGATCGGCCAGGCCGCCTATTCGGCGTCGAAAGCGGCCGTCGCCGGCATGACCCTGCCGATCGCCCGCGACCTGTCGAAGCTGCTCATCCGCGTCGTCACGATCGCCCCCGGCATCTTCGAGACGCCCATGATGGCCGGCATGGCCGACGACGTGCGGGCATCGCTCGAAGCGCAGGTGCCGCATCCGTCACGGCTCGGTCATCCGGCCGAGTACGCGGCGCTCGTGCGCTCGATCATCGCGAACCCCATGCTGAACGGCGAGACGATCCGCCTCGACGGCGCCATTCGCATGCAGCCGAGGTAGGCCGCCGAGCAGCGACGAACGAGCGGATGCCTCGGAGGAGCGTTCCTCCGAAGCATCCGCTCACCGGTTCGATGGGGTGCGGCGGCGTCAGATCCGGCCGAGTGTGAGCGTCGAGCCGCCCCGCCCGCGCACCGTCTTGATGACGCCGTCGATCACGTCCCAGATCGCGATGCCCACCACGGCGACCACGATGAGCGTCGTGACGACCCACTCCGAATCGACGTCCCACGGCCACCCGATCGCCTCGAGCGCATCGGGGTTCATCAGCTGCCCTGTCGTGAAGAGCCACAGGGCGGGCACGGTGAACGCGACGTTGAGCACGAAGTTCGCACCAGCGAGCCACCAGTTCCAGCCCCACGCGTAGATCGCGATCGCGAACAGCATCTCGAGCACGATGAGCACGAGGAAGTACGGCAGCCAGAAGCTCCACAGCTGGGGGTTCAGGAGCGGCACGCCCTCGGCGACCGCGGCCCAGGGGAGCCCGAACTGCTGCCACACGATGAACGCGGCGAACAGGCCGAGGAAGACGAGCGACGCGACGAGATCAGCCGTGCGAGACGAGCGACCGGCGTCGCGCACCTCGGGGAGCATGTCGATCGTCCACGGGATCTCGGCGTCGCGGCCGGGGCTGCGCTCGAGCACGGCGAACACGAGCGTCGTCCAGAATCCGAGGTGCACGGCGATCCCGATCGCCGCAGCGACCGTGCTGCCGATGATCTGGCCGACGGGCTCCTGGCCGAGCACCTGGCCGAAAGCGACCGCTGCGACGGCGATCGGCAGCACGACCGTGTACAGCAGCTTGAGCAGCCGCCACCAGGCGAGGTAGTAGCGGGGCCCGATGAGCTGCAGCGGCCGGTCGATGTAGCTCGCCGCGAGTGCGGCCGGGTCGCCGAGCTCGACGAGTGCCATGCGCTCGGCGTCGGCGCGCGTGCGGCCGGTCTCGACGAGCGCGTCGGTCGAGTCGCCGATGCGTTCGCGCAGTTCACGGCCGAAGTCGGCGCGCTGCGTCTCGGGCAGGGTGCGGGCTGCGGCCCACACGTACCGGTCGGTCAGGGTGGTCATGATTCGTCTCCAGCGGTCAGTCGGGCGAGCGCGTCGTCGATGCGTCGCCAGTCGGTCATGAGGGCGTCGGCGAGTTGCTCGCCGGTCGGGCTCGTGCGGTAGAACTTGCGGGGGCGGGCCTCGTCGGTGTTCCACTCGCTCGTGAGGAGGCCCTGCTTCTCGAGTCGTCGCAGCAGCGGATACAGCGTGTTCGCATCGACGAGGATGCCGAGGCCGTTCAGCGACTCGAGCAGGGCGTACCCGTAGTCGGGCGTGCGCAGCCGCACGAGGCAGGCGAGCACGACGGTGCCGCGTCTGAGCTCCTGCAGGTGCCCGGCGGTCGTGTCATCGAGGTTCATGAGTCACACGATACTGTGCGACACACACTAATGCAACAGAAACTTCAACGTGCGACGACGCGGGAGACCGCCGGCTCGCGCCTCACTGCACGGCGTGGGCCTCGAGGAACTGGTACACCGAGGAGTCGTCGACGCCCGGGAACGTGCCCGACGGCAGGGGCGACAGCACGTGGGCGTGCAGCCGGGCGCTCGGCCAGGCGCGTCCTGCCCAGCGCTCGGCGAGCTCCGAGGGCGCCCGCCGGCAGCACGACTCGTCGGGGCACGTCGACACGGCCCGGTGCTTCGTCTCCCGGCCTCTGAACCACTTGGCCTGGCTGAACGGCACGCCGACCGAGATCGAGAACTCCGCGGCATCCGTGCGCCCGGTCTGCGTCGCGCACCAGAAGGTGCCGGCCGGAGTGTCGGTGTACTGGTAGTTCTCGGTCGTGCGGTTGGTGTGCAGGAAGGCCGTGCGGGCGCTCCACTTCTTGCACACCCACTGGCCCTCGATCGATCCGGTGACGTCGGTGGGCAGCGGCAATCCGTCGTTCTCGTAGCCCTTGAGCAGTGCACCGTCGCCCGCGACCCGCAGGAAATGCAGGGTCATGTCGAGGTGGGTCGTCGCCAGGTTCGTGAATCGCAGTGCCGCCGCCTCGTGGGTGACGCCGAACGCGTCGCGGAAGTCCTCGATGGCGAGCCGCTTCTCCTTCTTCGCGGACTGGAGGAAGGCGACGGATGCCTCGCGCGGCATCAGGCACGCAGCGGCGAAGTAGTTGATCTCGAGCCGCTGCCAGAGGAACTCCGCGTAGCTGGCCGGTCGCTCGTGGCCGAGCAGTCGGTGGGCCACGGCCTGCAGGGCCATCGATCGAAGGCCGTGACCGCCCGGAATCGACGCCGGCGGCAGGTAGATGCGCCCGTTGGCGATATCGGTGATCGACCGCGTCGAGTCGGGCAGGTCGTCGACGTAGATGAGCTGGAAACCGAGACGCTCGGCCATCACGCTCACCTCGCGGTGGGTGAGAGCACCGGAGCGGTGCCCCGAGGCCCGCACCTGCTCTTCGGCGAGCTGCTCGAGCTCGGGGAGGGAGTTGTCGCGCTCGCGCATGAGCTCGCGCAGCTCGGTGTTGGCGCGCCGCGCCTCCTCGGGCGTGGCGATGGCTTCACTCGCTCGCCGCTGGAGCTCGTGGTGGAGGCCGACGATGGCCTCCAGCGATTCGTCGGTGATGCCCCGGCCGGGCCGGATCGCCGGGAGGCCGAGACTCGCGTAGAGCGGGCTCGACTGCGCTCGGCCGAGCTCGAGTTCGAGCTCGGCACGCCGGCTGGGCGCCTCGCGCGCGAGGAGGTCGGCGAGGTCGACGGTCAGCGCGACGGCGAGGGCGTCGAGGGTCGAGAGCTTCGGTTCGCGTTTGCCGTTCTCGATGAGCGAGAGCTGGCTGCCGGCCATGCCGACCGCTTCGCCGAGCTGGTCGAGGGTGAGGCTGCGCTCGCCGCGGAAGTGGCGGATGCGCTGGCCGAGAGTTGCGAGATCGGGGGAGCCTGCTTTCACCGTTTAAGAATACCGAAAGATCGCAAGTTCTTAACCATCGAAATGCATGAACGGATGTCTCAATCGCGCGCATTCTTGAAGTACGAAGCGTTTCCCGGCCCCCGGTCGGCACCACCTTGGAAAGGATGATGATGACCATCTCCGACTTCTCGATCGGCACCGAGGCATCCGACGCACCCGGCGGCACCCGTCGCGGCACCACCGACTCGGCCCTGCGCGCATGGGTCGACGAGATCGCCGGCCTCACCAAACCCGATGAGATCGTCTGGTGCAGCGGCTCGCAGCACGAGGCCGACCTGCTGACGAAGCAGCTCGTCGCCGAGGGCAAGCTCATCAAGCTCAATCCCGAGTGGCGCCCCAACAGCTACCTCGCACGCACCGACCCGGGCGACGTCGCCCGCGTCGAGGACCGCACCTTCATCTGCTCGACCTACGAGGAGGACGCCGGCCCCACGAACAACTGGCGCGATCCGCACGCCATGCGCTCGGAACTGACCGACGTCTTCGACGGCTCCATGAAGGGCCGCACGATGTACGTCGTGCCGTTCTCGATGGGTCCGCTCGGCGGCCCGATCTCGCAGCTCGGCGTCGAGATCACCGACTCGCCCTACGTCGTGCTCAGCATGGGCATCATGACCCGCATGGGCGACGCGGTCTACCGCCTCATCGAGGCCGGCGAGCCGTGGGTTCGCACCGTGCACTCGGTCGGCTACCCGCTCATCGACGGCGTCGGCCACCGCCGCGCCGAGGTCGACTGGCCGTGCAACGAGACGAAGTACATCGTGCAGTTCCCCGACTCGCGCGAGATCTGGTCGTTCGGCTCGGGCTACGGCGGCAACGCGTTGCTCGCCAAGAAGTGCTTCGCGCTGCGGATCGCGAGCGTCATGGCCCGCGACGAGGGCTGGCTCGCCGAGCACATGCTGCTCATCAAGATCACCTCGCCCGAGGGCCGGTCGTACCACGTCGCGGCGGCGTTCCCGTCGGCCTGCGGCAAGACCAACCTCGCGATGCTGCGCCCGACGATCCCCGGCTGGAAGGTCGAGACGATCGGCGACGACATCGCCTGGATGCGCCCCGGCGCCGACGGCCGCCTCTACGCGATCAACCCCGAGGCCGGCTTCTTCGGCGTCGCGCCGGGCACCGGCGAGACGACGAACCCCACGGCCGTGCAGACGCTCTGGGGCAACACGATCTTCACGAACGTGGCGCTGCGCCCCGACGGCGACATCTGGTGGGAGGGGCTCACCGACGAGGCGCCCGCCGAACTCACCGACTGGGAGGGCAAGCCCTGGACTCCGGCCTCGGGCCGCCCCGCCGCGCACCCGAACTCGCGCTTCACGGTCGCCGCGGCGCAGTGCCCGCAGATCTCCGACGACTGGGACGCCCACGACGGCGTGCCGATCGACGCGATCCTCTTCGGTGGCCGCCGGGCGACGAACGTGCCGCTCGTCGCCGAGGCGCGCTCGTGGAAGCACGGCGTGTTCATGGGCGCGACGATCTCCTCCGAGCAGACCGCGGCCGCCGAGGGCACCGTCGGCGAACTCCGCCGCGACCCCTTCGCGATGCTCCCGTTCTGCGGCTACAACATGGCCGACTACTGGGGCCACTGGGTGAAGATGGGCCGCGTCCTCGGCACGCACGCGCCGAAGATCTTCCAGGTCAACTGGTTCCGCAAGGGCGCCGACGGCTCGTTCCTCTGGCCCGGCTTCGGCGAGAACTCGCGCGTGCTCGAGTGGATCGTCGGCCGCATCGAAGGCTCGAGCGACGCCGTCGAGACGCCGATCGGCCTGCTTCCGGCAGCCGACTCGCTCGACCTCGACGGCCTCGAGATCGAGGATGCCGCGCTCGAGCAGCTCTTCGACGTCGACCGTGACTCGTGGCTCGCCGAGTGCGACCTCACCGACGAGTACTTCACGAAGTTCGGCGACCGGGTGCCCGCCGCGCTCCGGGCGGAACTCGCGAGCCTGCGGTACCACCTGCAGCACCAGGGCGCCTAGCGCGTCGGTGGTGCGCCCCGTCTCGTGACGGGGCGCATCACCTGCCGTCGACGGATGCCGCGGTCGCAAGCACTCGGGAAGGTGCGCCCGCCCGCGGCATCCGTCGACGGCATTTCGGCACGTCGCGCTCGATCTCGCCCGAGACCGCGCTAGCGTGTGCGCGAAGGGGGCGTCATGGAGTTCGGCACGATCATCGAAGCGGTCGGCGAGATCATCGACGTGCTCGGTGTCGTCGCGATCGTGATCGGCATCCTCTATGCGATCCTCGACGCCGCGCTGCGCGGCCTTCGCCGGGTGCGCCCCGTGTACACGCGGTTCCGCCGGGTGCTCGGGCGGGCGATCCTGCTCGGCCTCGAACTGCTCGTCGCGGCCGACATCATCAAGACCGTCGCAGTGACCCCGACGCTCGACTCGGTCGCGGTGCTCGCGATCATCGTGCTCATCCGAACGTTCCTCAGCTGGTCGCTCGAGCTCGAGATCTCGGGTCGGTGGCCGTGGCAGAAGCGCGGTGCGCCCGTCGACGAGGAGACGCCCGAGGAGACCGCGGAGGCTCGGTGAGCGGCATCGCCCGCGTCGGCGCCGGCGTCGCGCGCGACCGACTCAGTCCTGACGGTGCGGCTCGTCGAGTCTGCCGAGCAGCCTGAGCATCGCGGCCGGGGCGTAGCGGAACTCGATCGTGCCGCTCGCGCCCGGCTCGGACGGACCGATCCAGGTGCTCGAGCCCTCGTGCACCCTGACCCAGCCGTTCTCGAACAGCAGGTCGGCGCCGATGACGAACGCCATCGCCGGGGTCTCGCCCTGGCGCACCGCGATCGAGCCCTCGAACGTCTGCGACGCCGTGGCGTCCTGGTCTTCACGGCATTGCACGCCGACGAGCGGCCGGGCGATCGGCGTCGCGAAGCCGGGCACCTGGAACGGACTCGCCTTGGCGGTGTCGGCGACGACCCCGAAGTTCACGCTCGTCGAGGCGAGGCTGAGCGCCGCCTGTCCGTCGAGCACGAGCCGGCTCGAGACCCGGAAGCGGTAGAAGAGCCGGCCCGATTCCCGAGGCGGCGGAAGCACGGCGAGGCTCGCCCAGTTGCGCGACCACGCGAGCGGGTCGCCGTCACGGTTCGGCGGGTCGTAGAGGCTCGCGGTCAGGCGCACGGCGCCGTCGGGCTCGGTCGGTGCGGCGCGGAGCGAACTGCGTCCGCGATCGTCGTCGGGCATGACGTCGCGCACGGCGGTGAACGCGGGCAGCCGTTGCGGCTCCCAGTGGCGGAGCCAGCCCTGGATGCCGGCTTCGATGCGGTCGAACGAGTGGCCGAGGCCGTTGCGGGTGGCTGCGCCCGGGTGGTCGCCCGCGTTCGGCAGTTCGTCGATGAGCTCGACGGGCAACTCGTCGAGGTGGGCGAGATCGCGCTCGTGCGCCACGGTTGCGATGGTCATGATGGTCCTCCGGGGGAATGGGCTCTGGGCATCCTGGAACCGGATGCGGAACCCCACGCTACGGAGGAGGCGGTGGCGCCTCATCGCGGCTAGCCCCCGTATTCCCCCCGGGGTTTTCCCTGAGCCGGTTCCCCGGCGGGTCGGCGCAGAGGCCCGCTCAGACGAGCAGCTGGTGCGCTGCGAGATCGCGGTACAGCGGAACCGCGGCAACGAGCTCGGCGTGCGTACCCTCGCCGAGCACTCGGCCCTCGTCGAGCACGATGATGCGGTCGGAGTCGATGACCGTCGAGAGCCGGTGCGCGATCACGATGAGGGTGCGACCGGCAGAGACGGCGTCGACCGCCTCGCGCATCATGCGCTCGTTGACGCCGTCGAGCGACGAGGTCGACTCGTCGAGCAGCAGGATCGGCGGGGCGGCGAGCAGGGCACGTGCGATCGCGAGCCGCTGGCGTTCCCCGCCCGAGAGCATGATGCCGTCTTCGCCGACGGCGGCGTCGAGGCCGGCCGGGTCGCGATCGAGCACCGCGCCGAGGTTCACCGCCCGAAGCACCTGCTCGCACTCGGCGTCGGTTGCGTCGGGGCTGCCGAGCTTCAGGTTGTCGCGCAGGCTGCCGGCCAGAACGGGGGCGTCCTGCTCGACGTAGCCGATCTGGGCCCGCAGCTCCGCCCGGTCGAGGGTTCGCAGGTCGAGGCCGCCCATGCGAACGGTGCCGACCGACGGATCGTAGAACCGCTCGATGAGCGCGAGGATCGTGGACTTGCCCGCACCCGAGGGGCCGACGAGGGCGATGCGCTGCCCCCGCGGCACCTGGAAGGAGACGCCGCGCAGCACCGGCTGCCGATCGGTGACCTCGGGCTCGGGCTCGTGTTCGTCGGGGGACTCGTTCGCCGGATCGGCCGGATCCTGGCGCGTCGCCGCGTAGGCGAAGGACACCTCGTCGAACGCGATCGCCGGGGCATCCGGCAGCACGCCCTCGTTGGCGTCGCCGACCATGAGTGCGAGCGGGGCGAGTTCGCGGTCGTGGGCGTCTTCATCGGGCAGGTCGAGGATCTCCTGGATGCGGCCGAGGGCGCCGAGCGCCTGGTTCACCGAGGTGATGGCGCCGAACGCCTGGCCGAGCGGCAGGATCATCATGAACAGGAACAGGATGAACGCGACGAGGTTCGCGACCGTGATCGCACCGGATGCCACGCGGAACCCGCCGACGCCGAGCACGACGAGGAACGAGACCTGCATCGCGATGCCCGCGACCGGCACGATGAGGGCCGAGATCTTCGCGACCTTGACGCCCATCTGCCAGGCGCCTTCGGCCTGGGCCTCGACGTCGCGGATCTCTCGCTCGGTGGCGCCGGCGGCGCGAATGGTGCGCACCGCGCTGATCGCGCGCTCGACGGAGGCCGCGACGTCGCCGACCTTCTCCTGCGCCTGGTGCGAGGCCTCGCGCACGCGACCCGAGAGCAGCGTGACGGTCGTGATGGCGACGGCGATGACGAGCACGGTGAGTCCGAGCAGCACCGGGTCGATGATGAGCATCGCGATGAGCGCGCCGATGAAGGTGACGGTGCCGCCGACCGCTTCGACGAGGCCCTGGGTGAGCACCGCGCGCAGCATCGTCGTGTCGCTGCCGACGCGCGAGACGAGGTCGCCCGTGCGCCGGGTGTCGAACTCGGCGATCGGCAGGCGCAGCAGCTTCGCGATGAGTCGCTTGCGACTCGAGAGCACGACGCCCTCACCGGTGCGCTGCAGCAGGTAGTGCTGATAGCCCGTGATGATGCCGCTGATCACGACCAGGGCGATGAGCGCCCAGACGATGCCGCCGAGCGGTTCGTTCGCCTCGACGATCGAGATGACCCGGCTGACGAGCAGGGGCTGGGCGAGGCTCGCGAGGGCGCCGACGACGCTGAGCACGGCGACGACGATGAGCACCGGCCGGTGCTCGAAGATGAAGGGCAGCAACTGCCGGAACGTCGCTCGCGGGCCCGTCGGGGCTGCGCGCCGGCTGAAGGGGGAACGTCGGGTCTCGGTCTCGCTCATGTTCGCTTCCTGGCGTGCGCGGCGAGGGGATGCCGCATCCGCTCGATTTCCGGGTCATCGCCGCAGTGCAGCTTACGTGGCCGAGCTGCGTCGAAGCTTCGGGTGCGCCGCACGTGTCGTCGAGTCACGAGGGCGATGGTGCGATTCCGCCTCGGCGGGGCACGATGGGCTCATGGACTTCACCGGCGCCGCACTGGTCGGCATCTCGCACGGCACCGCATCGCCCGACGGCCAGGTGGCGGTGCGGGGCTTGATCGACGCGGTCGAGGCTGCGGTCGGGGAGGGTTCGCCCCTCGCGGCATCGCCCGCGATGGTGCGGCTCGGTCACGTCGATGTGCAGCAACCGGATGTCGCGGCGACCCTCGCCGCGCTGCCGCCATCGCTGCCCGCGGTGGTCGTGCCGCTGCTGCTCTCCGCCGGCTACCACGTGCACGTCGACCTGCGGCGGGAGATCGAGGCGGTCGCGGACCGGCGGGTGCGTCTGGCCGCCGCGCTCGGACCCGACGACCGGCTCGTCGGCGTGCTGCGCCGTCGCCTCGACGAGGCGGGAGCGGCCCCGGACGACCTCGTCGTGCTCGCCGTCGCCGGCTCGAGCGATGAACGCGCGGTCGACGACTGCCGTGACATGGGGGAGCGGCTCGCCGCCGCCCTCGGCGCACCGGTGACGGTCGGCTTCCTCTCCGCGGCGGAGCCCCGCCTCGCCGACGCGATCGCCGCGGCGAGGCTCGGCGGCGCCGGGCGACGGGTGATCGCGGCGAGCTACCTGCTCGCGCCGGGCTACTTCCAGGACCTCGCGGCGAGCGCCGGTGCCGACCTCGTCACCGACCCGCTGCTCACTCCGAACGACACGCCTTCGGCGCTCGTCGACATCGTGCTCGACCGGTTCGCGGCGGCGGCGGCAGCGGCTTCGGCGGCTTCAGCGGCTTCAGCGGCGGGAGCCTAGCGCCGGGCATCGCGGCAAACAGATTGTGACGCCGCATTGCCGAGTTTGACGCCATGTTTCCTTCCTTGCCGTGATGTGACGGTCCGTGTCTCGGCCTCCGCCGAACCCGCTTAGCCTCGGTCGAAACCCGCACTCCGCGGTGACGAGGAAGCAGAGCAGACATGACGCAGGAGACGATCGAGGCGCAGGGCCGCCCGGCGAGCCGTGCCGGCGAGCGTCCGCCGCGTCCGGCGAGCCGTCCGCACGGCCAGTGGAAGGTCGACGGCACCGCCCCGCTCAACGGCAACGAGGAGTGGAAGCAGGTCGACAACGGCCTGAGCGTGCGCGACCGCATCGAGAACATCTACTCCAAGGGCGGGTTCGCGTCGATCGACCCGACCGATCTGCACGGTCGTTTCCGCGTCTGGGGCCTGTACACGCAGCGCAAGCCGGGCATCGACGGCGGCCGCACCGCGACCCTCGAGCCGCACGAGCTCGAAGACGAGTTCTTCATGCTGCGCGTGCGCATCGACGGCGGGCAGCTGACGACCGAGCAGCTGCGGGTCATCGCGGGCATCTCGACCGAGTTCGGCCGTGACACCGCAGACCTCACCGACCGCCAGAACATCCAGTTGCACTGGATCCGTGTCGAGGACGTGCCCGAGATCTGGCGGCGCCTCGAGGGCGTCGGACTCGGCACCACTGAGGCGTGCGGCGATGTGCCGCGCGTCGTGCTCGGCTCGCCGGTCGCGGGCATCGCCGCCGACGAGCTCATCGACCCGACCGCGCAGATCGAGGCGATCACGAGCCGGTTCATCGGCGACGAGACGCTCGCGAACCTGCCCCGCAAGTTCAAGTCGGCGATCACCGGCCACCCCAGCCAAGACGTCGTGCACGAGATCAACGACGTCGCGTTCGTCGCGGTGCGCCACCCCGAGCTCGGCGTCGGGTACGACCTCTGGGTCGGCGGCGGGCTCTCCACGACACCACGGCTGGCCGAGCGGCTCGGCGTCTTCGTCGCCCCCGAGCGGGTGGCCGAGGCCTGGCACGGCGTCGCACAGATCTTCCGCGACTACGGCTACCGACGCCTGCGCAACAAGGCGCGACTGAAGTTCCTCCTCGCCGACTGGGGCGCCGAGAAGTTCCGCCAGGTGCTCGAGACCGAGTACCTGGAGGCGCCGCTGCCCGACGGCCCCGCGGCGCCCAAACCGCTCGCGCACGGCGACCACGTCGGCGTGCACCGCCAGAAGGACGGCCGGTTCTACGTCGGCGTCACGCCGATCGTCGGCCGCGTCTCGGGCCCCACCCTCGCGAAGCTCGCCGAGCTGATCGAGGCGCATGGCTCCTCGCGCCTGCGCACGACGCCCCACCAGAAGCTCGTGATCCTCGACATCCCCGAAGAGCGCGTCGAGTCCCTCATCACGGGTCTCGACGAACTCGGCCTGTCGGCCCGCCCGAGCCTCATCCGCCGCGGCACCATCGCGTGCACCGGCATCGAGTTCTGCAAGCTCGCGATCGTCGAGACCAAGGCGTTCGCCACCGCAGCCGTGCTCGATCTCGAGCGCACGCTCGACGGCTTCGAGCTGCCGCACCCGATCAGCCTGCACGTCAACGGCTGCCCGAACTCGTGCGCGCGCATCCAGACGGCCGACATCGGACTCAAGGGCCAGCTCATCATGGACGACCACGGCGAGCAGGTCCCCGGCTACCAGGTGCACCTCGGCGGCGGGCTCGCGAGCGCCGACCGCGAAGAGGCGGGCCTCGGTCGCACCGTCCGCGGCCTCAAGGTCACCGCCGACGGCATCGCCGACTACGTCGAGCGGGTCGTCAAGCGCTTCCTCGCCGACCGCGACGCCGCCGCCGACGAGACGTTCGCCGAGTGGGCGCACCGCGCCGATGAGGAGGCATTGAAGTGAGCGTCAGCCTTGCGCCCCGTGCCACGGCGACCCGCGACGCCGACACGCTGCGAGCGCTCGCCGAGGCGGGCAACGTCGAACTCGGGAGCCTCACGGGCCACGAGGCATCCGCTGCCCAGGTGATCGCCTGGGTCGCCGAGCATTTCGCGACGGATGCCGCGGCGGTCGCCTGCTCGATGGCCGACGCCGTGCTGCCGCACCTCGTGGCGGCGCAGCTGCCGGGCGTCGACGTGCTGTTCCTCGACACGGGCTACCACTTCGCCGAGACTCGCGTGACGCGCGACGAGGTCGCCCGCGGCCTCGACGTGCGGGTCGTCGATGTGCTGCCCGAGCAGACCGTCGAGCAGCAGGATGCCGAGCACGGCGCGCAGCTCTTCGCCCGCGATCCCGGACTCTGCTGCGCCCGCCGCAAGGTCGAGCCGCTGCACGATGCCCTCTCGGGCTACGAGCTGTGGTTCACGGGCGTGCGCCGCGACGAGGCGCCGACGCGCACCGGCACCCCGCTCGTCTCCTGGGACGAGCGGAACGGCCTCGTGAAGGTGAACCCGCTCGCGGCCTGGAGCTTCGACGAGCTGCTCGACTATGCGGGGGCGCACCAGGTACCGGTCAACCTCCTGATGTCGCACGGCTACCCCTCGATCGGCTGCGAGCCGTGCACGAAGCCGGTCGCTGCCGGAGAAGACCCGAGGTCGGGCCGCTGGGCGGGCCTCGCCAAGACGGAATGCGGGCTGCACCTGTGAGCGCCACCGACACCGTCACGACGTCCGGGCTCGACGTCGACGCGCTCGACGTGCTCGAGTCCGAGGCGATCCACATCATCCGCGAGGTCGTCGCGGAGTTCGAGCGGCCGGTGCTGCTGTTCTCGGGCGGCAAGGACTCCGTCGTGGTGCTCCATCTCGCCGCGAAGGCGTTCTGGCCCGCGCGCGTGCCGTTCCCCGTGCTGCACGTCGACACGGGGCACAACTTCCCCGAGGTGATCGCCTTCCGCGACGAGACCGTGGCGCGGCTCGGCCTCCGTCTCGAGGTGGCCTCCGTGCAGGACTACCTCGACGACGGCCGCCTGCACGAGCGCGCCGACGGCACCCGCAACCCCCTGCAGACGCTGCCGCTGCTCGACGCGATCGCCGCGGGCCGGCACGATGCCGTGTTCGGCGGGGCGCGTCGCGACGAAGACAAGGCTCGCGCGAAGGAGCGGATCATCTCGCTGCGCGACGAGTTCGGCCAGTGGGACCCGCGCAACCAGCGCCCCGAACTCTGGGACCTCTACAACGGCCGCCACACGGTCGGCCAGCACGTACGGGCGTTCCCCATCTCGAACTGGACCGAACTCGACGTCTGGCGCTACCTCGAGCGGGAGGCCATCGCGCTGCCGCCGCTGTACTTCGCGCACGAGCGCGAGGTGTACCGCCGTGACGGCATGTGGCGTGCGGTGAGCGAGGTCTCGCCGGTGCGGCCGGGCGAGACGCTCGAGACCCGCACGGTGCGGTATCGCACCGTCGGCGACATGAGCTGCACGGGCGCGGTCGAATCGGACGCCGCCGACGTGGCCGCGGTCGTCGCCGAGGTCGCGACCTCGACCCTGACCGAGCGCGGCGCGACCCGCGCCGACGACCGCATCTCGGAGGCCGCCATGGAGGACCGCAAGAAAGACGGGTACTTCTGATGAGCCAGGCACTCTTCCGCTTCGCGACCGCGGGTTCGGTCGACGACGGCAAGTCGACCCTGGTCGGCCGGTTGCTGCACGATTCGAAGGCGATCCTCGCCGATCAGCTCGAGTCGGTCGCGCGCACCTCGGCCGAGCGCGGTTTCGGCGGCGAGTCCGGCACGATCGACTTCGCGCTGCTCACCGACGGCCTCCGCGCCGAGCGCGAGCAGGGCATCACGATCGACGTCGCCTACCGCTACTTCTCGACCGGGCGTCGCTCGTTCATCCTCGCCGACTGCCCGGGCCACGTGCAGTACACCCGCAACATGGTGACCGGCGCGACCACGGCGGATGCCGTCGTCGTGCTCGTCGATGCGCGCAACGGCGTGCTCGAGCAGACGCGCCGGCACCTCGCCGTCGTGCAACTGCTGCGCGTGCCGCACATCATCGTCGCGGTCAACAAGATCGACCTGCTCGGCTACTCCGAGGCGGCGTTCTCACGGGTGGCCGGCGAGGTCACGACGCTCGCCCGCGAACTCGGGCTGCCCGGCGCCCACGTCATCCCGGTCTCCGCGCTGGCCGGCGACAACGTCGTCGACCGCTCGGCGAACACGCCCTGGTACGACGGGCCGAGCCTGCTCGAGCTCCTCGAGACACTGCCCTCGGTCGATGAGCTCGAGACCGAACTCGAAGTCCTGCGGATGCCGGTTCAGCTCGTCGTCCGTCCCCAGGGCGCGCTGGCGCACGACGTCGCCGATCCCGAGCGCTTCCGTGACTATCGGGCGTTCGCGGGCCGCATCGCCTCGGGCACCGTGCGCGTGGGCGACCGCGTGCAGGTGTTCCCCGGCGGCGCGACGACGACCGTGACAGGCATCGACGCCGGCGCCCGCGAGCTCGACGCGGCATCCGCCCCGCAGTCGGTCTCGCTCCGCTTCGCCGACCAGCTCGACGCCGCACGCGGTGCCGTCGTCGTGGCGGAGGGCGCGCTGCCCGAGCCCCGTCGAGAACTCGACGCCGCGCTGTTCTGGCTCGGCAACGCGCCCCTCCGCCCCGGCGCGCGCGTGCTCCTGAAGTCGGGCACGAGCACCGTGCAGGCGCTCGTGCCCGAGATCGTCGGTCGCCTCGACCTCGATTCGCTCGAGCTCGAGCCCGTCGAGGGTCTCGAGATCAACGACATCGGCCAGGTGCGCGTGCGCCTCGCGGCCGAGCTGCCCGTCGAGGAGTACGCCGCGCACCGTCGCGCCGGTGCGTTCCTCGTCATCGACTCCCAGAGCGGCGCCACACTCGCCGCCGGGATCGTCACCGCACCGGTGACCCAGGCCGTCGGCCCCGCCGATGGCACCACCACCACCACCAACAACACCGAAGGAGTAGCAGCATGACCGCAACATCCCGCGTCCGTTCCCGCCTCGGCCTGGTCGCGGGCATGATGCTCGCTACGGCCATCGTGACGACCGCCGTGCTCGCGCTGAGCGGCTGCGCGCCGCAGGCCGCAGCCGGACCGACCGCCGAGCCCACCGCGACGACCGAGCCCGCCGAGGAGCTGCGCCTGGGCTACTTCGCGAACGTCACCCACGCGCCCGCGCTCGTGGGTCTCGAGGAGGGGCTCTTCGAAGAGGCGCTCGGCGACACGAAGCTCACGACCCAGGTCTTCAACGCCGGCCCCGCGGCCATCGAGGCGCTCTCGGCCGGCGCGATCGACGCCACCTACATCGGTCCGAACCCGTCGATCAACACGTTCATCCAGTCGGGCGGCGAGTCGGCGCACATCGTCGCCGGCGCGGCGACCGGCGGCGCGGCCCTCGTGGTGCGCGAGGGCATCGATTCGGTGAAGGATCTCGCGGGCACGACGCTCGCCACGCCGCAGCTCGGCAACACGCAAGACGTCGCGCTGCGCTCATGGCTCGCCGACGAGGGCTTCACCACCGACACGACCGGCGGCGGTGACGTGCACATCACGCCCACCGAGAACGCGCAGACGCTCACCCTGTTCCAGCAGGGCGGCCTCGACGGCGCATGGCTGCCCGAGCCGTGGGTCTCCCGGCTCATCGTCGACGCCGGCGCTCACGTGCTCGTCGACGAGGCCGACCTCTGGGAGGACGGCGCGTTCCCGACGACCGTGCTGCTCGTGCGTGCCGAGTTCCTCGAAGAGCACCCCGAGACGGTGCAGGCGCTGCTCCAGGGCCACGTGGCATCCGTCGACTGGCTCACCGAGCACGCCGACGAGGCGGCCGGGGTCATCAACGCGGTCATCGAGAAGGACACCGGAAAGCCGCTCGCCGACGAGGTCATCACCCGTGCCCTCGAGCACGTGGCATTCTCGTTCGACCCGCACGCCGAGACCTTCGAGACGCTCGTCGAGAACGGGCTCGAGGCGGGCACCCAGAAGGAAGGCTCCATCGACGGCCTCTTCGATCTCAGGCTGCTGAACGGTCTGCTCGAGGAGGACGGCGACGAGCCGGTCTCCGCGGGTGGCCTCGGCAAGGAGTAGCAGCCATGAGCGGGCAGACGGCCATCCGCATCGAGCAACTCGGCAAGCGCTTCGGCGCCGGGCCGCTCGTGCTCGACGACGTGAACCTCACGATCGCGACGGGTGAGTTCGTCTGCCTGCTCGGGGCGTCGGGCTGCGGCAAGTCGACGCTCCTGAACCTCATCGCCGGGCTCGACCGGCCGTCGACCGGCTCGATCGACGTGCCGAGCGACGGTGCGGCGGTCATGTTCCAGGAAGCGGCGCTCATGCCGTGGCTCACGGCCAGGCAGAACGTCGAGCTCGCCCTCCGCCTGCGCGGCGTGCCGCGCACCGCGCGGCGCGGCGCGGCACTCGAGCTGCTCGACACGGTGAATCTCGCGGATGCCGCGGAGAAGCGCCCCCACGAGCTCTCCGGAGGCATGCGCCAGCGCGTCGCGCTCGCCCGTGCACTCGCGCAGGACCGCTCGGTCCTGCTCATGGACGAGCCTTTCGCCGCCCTCGACGCCATCACCCGCGACCTCCTGCACGAGGAGCTCGAACGCGTCTGGCGCCGCACCGGGCGCACCATCGTCTTCGTCACGCACAATGTGCGCGAAGCCGCTCGGCTCGGGCAACGGGTCGTCCTCCTGTCGTCCCGGCCCGGCCGAGTCGCGGGCGAATGGCGCATCGACTCCACCGAGGGTCGCCGCATCGAGTCGCCGGAGGTCGCGGCGCTCTCGATCGAGATCACCGAGCAGCTCCGGAAGGAGATCCGCCGAAATGCCGCATGAGACGACCGTGCTCGGCGGGCGCGAGGCCGCCGGCCCCGAGGCATCCGCACACGACGAACTGCGCAGCCTCGAGGCCGGCCTCGACCGCCTGCAGACCGACCCCGAACGCGCACCGAGCGCATGGCGCCGGTTCACGACGAGCGTCGTGCCGCCGATCGTCTTCGTCGTCGCCCTCGTCGCGGCCTGGCAGCTCTACGTCGTGATCGCCCAGCCGCGGCCCGACATCGTGCCCGGTCCGCTCGACGTCGTCATGGCGATCACGCAGTCGTGGGAGGCGGGCCGCTTGCAGCTCGCCGTCGCCACGAGCCTCGAGCGCGGCATCGTGGGCTTCCTCATCGCCGTCGTCGTCGGCACCCCGCTCGGGCTGCTGCTCGCCGAGGTGAAGCCGTTGCGACGCGCCATCGGACCGATCATCTCGGGCCTGCAGGTGCTGCCGTCGGTCGCGTGGGTGCCGGCCGCAATCATCTGGTTCGGCCTGACCGACGCCACCGTGTACTTCGTCGTGCTCATGGGCGCGGTGCCCTCGATCGTGAACGGGCTCATCGCCGGTGTCGAACAGGTTCCCCCTCAGCTGCGGCGGGTGGGCACGGTGCTGGGTGCTGGGCCGGGACGCCTCGCCGCCCTCGTCGTGCTCCCCGCCGCACTCCCCGGCTACGTCGCCGGGCTCAAACAGGGCTGGGCGTTCTCGTGGCGCTCGCTCATGGCGGCCGAGATCATCGCCGTCGGCGGCACGATCGGCTTCGGGCTCGGCTCGATGCTCGACCAGAGCCGCGAACTCGCCGACCTCGCCGGTGTGCTCGCGACGATCCTCGTGATCCTCGCGATCGGCATCCTCATCGAGCTCGTGGTGTTCGCCCCGCTCGAGCGACGGATGCTCCGCCGCCGGGGTCTCCTCCAGGGAGGCAGCAGATGACCACGCCGCCCATCCCGGCACCGGGCCGCGTCACCCTCGTGGGCGCCGGGCCGGGTGACCCCGGACTCCTCACGATCCGCGGACTGCGCGCACTCGAGGCCGCCGATGTCGTCGTCGCCGACCGGCTCGGCGCGCGCGGGGTCCTCGACGGGCTCGCCGCCGAGGGTGTCACGCTCCGCGCCGAGGTCGTCGACGTCGGCAAGCTGCCCGGCCACCACGCCGTGCCGCAAGACGCGATCAACGAGCTGCTCGTCGCCCTCGCCCGCGACGGCAAGCGCGTCGTGCGCCTGAAGGGCGGCGACCCGTTCATCTTCGGCCGTGGCGGCGAGGAAGTCGCGTTCTGTCACGACGCCGGTGTCGACGTCGAGGTCGTACCCGGCATCACGAGCGCCATCTCGGTGCCCGCGATCGCCGGAATCCCGCTCACGCATCGCGGCCTCGCGACGACCTTCACCGTCGTCACCGGGCACGACCAGATCCAGGCGCTCGGCGGCGGCCGCGACCACACCGTGGTGCTCCTCATGGGCATCGGCACGCTCGCGAACTCGGCGATCACCCTCGCCCGGGGTGAGCGCGGCGTAGACTGCCCCGTCGCTGTTGTCGAAGACGGCTACGGGCCTCGCCAGCGGGTGACCGTGGGCACGCTCGGCACGATCGCGCTGCAGGCGGCACGCCGCGGCATCCGCTCGCCCGCGGTCGTCGTCGTCGGCGACGTCGTGACGCTCAGCCCGTACGCGCCCGAGGCGATCGCCTCCGGCGCCGGGCGGGCACCGCGCTCGACCGCTCCCTAGCTCCTGCGGGCACCGTAGACCCGCGCACCCCACTCCCTTCGAAAGGCCCGCAGCATGACCCGTCCCCTCCGCGTCGCGATCGTCGGCGCCGGCCCCGCCGGCATCTATGCCGGGAACATCCTGCACCGCCAGGTGACCGCCGCCGGCGGTGAGGTCGCGATCGACCTGTTCGAGTCGCTCCCCGCGCCCTACGGGCTCATCCGCTACGGCGTCGCGCCCGACCACCCGCGCATCAAGGGCATCGTGAACTCGCTGCACGAGATGCTCGACGCTGGCACGATCCGGCTCATCGGCAACGTCGAGGTCGGCCGCGATGTCAGCGTCGACGAGCTGCGCGAGCGCTACGACGCCGTGGTCTTCGCCACCGGCGCCCTGAAGGACGCCCCGCTCGACATCCCCGGCATCGACCTGCCCGGCTCCTACGGCGCCGCCGACGTCGTCGCCTGGTACGACGGGCACCCCGACGTGCCGCGCGAGTGGCCGCTCGAGGCTCGTGAGATCGCCGTGATCGGCAACGGCAACGTGGCCCTCGACGTCGCGCGGGTGCTCGCGAAGCATCCGAAGGACCTGCTGTCGACGGATGTCCCGGCCAACGTCGTCGCCGGGCTGGAGGCGTCGCCCGTGACCGACGTGCACGTCTTCGGCCGCCGCGGCCCCACTCACGTGAAGTTCACCCCCATCGAGCTGCGCGAGCTCGGCGACGTGCCCGACGTCGACGTGATCGTGTACGACGACGACTTCGAGCGCGCGGCCGGCGACCCGCATGCCGACCAGCTGCTCGCCTCCAACAACCAGGTCAAGGTCATGACCCGCACCCTGAACGGCTGGCGCAAGCCCGCCGACTGGCAGCCCACGGCGTCGCGCCGACTGCACCTGCACTTCCTGCACGCACCGGTCGAGGTGCTCGGCACCTCGCGGGTCGAGGGCGTGCGCTTCGAGCGCACGCGCCCCGTCGGCGACGGCTCGGTCGAGGGCACTGGCGAGTTCGTCGACGTCGCCGTGCAGGCGGTCTACCGTGCCGTCGGCTATGCGAGCTCGCCGGTTGCCGGCGTGCCGTTCGACGAGCGAGCGGCCGTGATCCCGAACGACGGCGGCCGGGTGACCGATGCCGCGGGCACGCCCATTGACGGCGTCTACGCCACGGGGTGGATCAAGCGCGGTCCCGTCGGGCTCATCGGACACACCAAGGGCGACGCCCTCGAGACCATCACGAACCTGCTCGCGGATGCCGCGGCGGGCGTGCTGCCCGAACCGGTCGTCGCGGCGGGGCCCGACGGCGACGAGGTGTTCGAGCTGCTCGAGGCGCGCGGCATCCGCTACACGACCTGGGCCGGATGGCTCGAGCTCGACGCCCACGAACGCGCGCTCGGCGAGGCGTGGGAGGGCGACGTCGTGCGCGAGCGCGTGAAGGTCGTGCCGCGCGAGGAGCAGGTGGAAATCTCGGGTGCCGGCGCCCTGGTGGCGTCGTGACGTACGTCATCGCGCTGCCCTGCGTCGACGTCAAAGACCGTGCCTGCATCGACGAGTGCCCGGTCGACTGCATCTACGAGGGTGAGCGCTCGCTCTACATCCACCCCGACGAGTGCGTCGACTGCGGGGCCTGCGAACCGGTCTGCCCGGTCGAGGCCATCTACTACGAAGACGACCTGCCCGACGTGTGGGCCGACTACTACAAGGCCAACGTCGAGTTCTTCGACGAGCTCGGCTCGCCGGGCGGCGCAGCGAAGACGGGCACCCTCGATTTCGACCACCCGCTCGTGGCGGCCCTGCCGCCGCAGGCCGAGGGGCACGCCTGAGTCGCAGCGTTCGTGCAGCGGGGCCGTACGCGGGGTGACTGTTTCCGCGTGTGACGGCTGGATGCGACATCCGAGCGCTCGACGCGTAACGTGGCCGCATCGAACACCGAGGAGCCCTCATGTCGCAACGCGAGCCGCACACCAGCACCGAGCCGCACGCCGGCGCGGTCATGGGCATGCGCGGCTGCGACACTGCGGCAGACTGCCGCAGTGAACGACCGGGTCACCGGCTGCACACGATGCAGACGCGACTCGTCGCGACGACGGCGAGCAAGTGGGTCGATGCGGTCGTCGTCGAGGTGAGCCCAGACGGGTTCGCCACGCTCGCCGAGTTCTCGAGCGACTCGGTTCGCCGGGTCTGGCACCACGACGCGTTCGGCGGCGGACTCGCCGCCGGCGACCCGGTCGCCGTGCACGCCGTCTACGGCGTGCTCGCGCTCGGTGCGCGACACTTCAGCGTCGCCGCCGCCTGACGCCGTCGCCTGGCGAATCGGGTCACCGGCATCCGAGTCGGGTACCGCGGCATCCGAGTCGGCTACCGCGGTAGGGCCGATCGATCGTCATGCCATCGGCATCGCCTCGCTCATCGAGCCCATCATCTTCTCGAGCGCCATCACGGCCTGATCGCACGCCATCGCGCACATGCGGCAGTGCTCGCTCATGTCGGCGTGCATCATGCACTCGGTCGAGCAGGCGCGAGCCATCATCGTCGTGGACTGCATCATCGACATCATGACCTGCATGTCCCAGCCGTGCATGCGCAGCATCATGCGCATCATGGTCGAGCACATGTCGGCGCAGTTCGCGCAGAGACCCGCGCACCGGCCCATGCCCTCGCTCGCGTCGGCATCGGCGCACATCACGCACGCCTGCATGCACGCGGAGAGGGCCTCGAGACACTCCTGCATCATCGCCGGATCCATGCCCTGCATCGGCATCTCCGACGACGACATGGCGCCCTTCATCATGTCCATCGTCATGTTCATCTGCATTCCCCGCCATCCTGGGCGGCCGGGCGTCGACGATGCCGGCGGATGACTCGGCGGCCCTGTTCGCTGCCATGGTACGCCCGGCGACGGGAGCCGAGAAGAGGGTCGTGCACGATCGCGTGAACGGGGCCGGGAACGACGGCGGGGCGGATGCCGCAGCATCCGCCCCGCCGTCGTCGCCGGGCTCAGGCGTCGATGTCGATGTCCTTCGTCTCCTTCGAGAGGAGCAGGGCGATGAGCGTGAGCACCGCCATGACCGACAGGTAGATGCCGACCCAGAACGGGCTGCCCCCGCCCGACTGCCAGAGCGCGACCGCGATGAACGGGGCGACGGCGGCACCGAGGATGGACGACACGTTGTACGAGATGCCGGAACCCGTGTACCGCACGTTCGTCGGGAAGAGCTCGGGCAGGAGCGCGCCCATCGGGCCGAAGGTCAGTCCCATGAGCGAGAAGCCCACGACGAGCCAGAGCATGACGCCCCAGAATCCGGCGCCGAGCAGCGGAACCCAGACGAGGCCGAACGCGATGATGCCGAGGGTGACCCAGATGAGCGTCTTGCGGCGGCCCCATCGGTCGGCCAATGGGCCGGAGACGAGCGTGAAGACACCGAAGAACACGACGCCGCCGATGAGCATCAGCGCGAAGGTGGTGTACGAGTAGCCGAGACCGGGCAGTGCGCCCTCTGCGGCCTCGACGGGCGCGCGACCGTAGGAGAGCGAGAAGGTCGTCATCAGGTAGAAGAGCGCGTAGGTCGCGAGCATGAAGAAGGTGCCGAGGATGAGCTGCTTCCAGTGGTGCTTGAACACCTCGCCGAGCGGGAGCTTCTTGAGCTTGCCCTCCTTGGACGCCTTCGAGAATGCGGTCGACTCGACGAGGCGCAGTCGCACCCAGAGGCCGACGATGACCATCACGACCGAGAATAGGAAGGGGATGCGCCAGCCCCAGTCGAGGAAGGCCTGCGACGGCATCGAGGGGTCGTCCGACGGCAGCACTGCCGCTATGACGAGGAAGAGGCCGTTCGCGATGATGAAGCCGATGGGCGCCCCGAGCTGCGGGAAGGTGCCGTACCAGGCGCGCTTGCCCTTCGGCGCGTTCTCGGTCGCCACGAGTGCGGCGCCCGACCACTCGCCGCCGAGGGCGAAGCCCTGGGCGATGCGGAGGATCACGAGCAGGAGCGGAGCGAGCCAGCCGACGAGTGCGTAGGTCGGCAGGAGTCCGATGAGGAAGGTCGCGATGCCCATCGTGAGCAGGGCTCCCACGAGCGTGGCCTTACGGCCGTGCTTGTCGCCGAGGTGGCCGAAGATCACGGCGCCGAGCGGGCGGGCGACCATCGCCGCGCCGAAGACGGCGAACGACGAGAGCAGGGCGGTCGTGGGGTCGCCAGTGGGGAAGAAGAGGTGCGGGAAGACGAGCACCGCGGCGGTCGCGTAGACGTAGAAGTCGTAGAACTCGATCGTCGTGCCGATGAGGCTCGCGAGAACGACTCGGCTGCGCGGATTCGCCGGGGTTGCGGGTGCGGCAGTGGCTGCGGTGGATGTGGACATCGCTTGCGAGGACTCCGTAGGCGTATTCGGGTGCCGGCCTCCGGTTGCATCGGTCTGACGCGGAGCGGAGTCGGTGGAAGGGAATCGTCGCTTGTGGCAACCGCACTAGCCTATGCCTCATTCGTCGCGGAATCCCCAATACACGAGGAGCATCGCGCCGCCCGTGCCCTGCCGACGCGCCGGTTCTTGCCGGGCGCATCGAAGGAGATGCGCCGAGCGACGGATGTCGCGGCATCCGCCCCTCGTTATGCTGAGCCCATGGATACCCTGTTCAGCATTCTGCACGTCGTCGGCGCCGTCTTCATCGTCGGTCCGATGGCGATCCTCCCGATGACCGCGATGCGAGCGGTGCGCGCCGGCAACGGTGCGCAGGTGGCCGTGCTCGCGAAGTCGACCACGATCTTCTCGTGGCTCTCGCTCATCGTCTTCCTGCTCGGCTTCGGCGTCATGGGCATGGCCGATGAGAAGTACGGTCTCTCGTTCACGACGCCGTGGATCCTCTGGTCGATCATCCTCTACATCGTCGCCTTCGCCCTGACGCTCTTCGTCGTCGTGCCGTCGATGAAGAAGGCCGCAGAAGCGCTCGGCGCGAGCGACGGCGCCGAGGCGTCGAAGGCGGGCTACCCCGCGATCGCGGCCGGCAGCGGCATCGCGTCGCTGCTCCTCGTCGTCGTCGTCGTGCTGATGGTGTGGAAGCCGTAGGGCCCTAGCCCCGGCCCAGCTCGCGCAGGGCGCGCACGGTCGCGATGGCGGCTTCGGCCGCCTCACGCCCCTTGTCCTCCTTCGAGCCGGCGAGCCCTGCACGGTCGAGACCCTGCTGCTCGTCGTCGAGGGTCAGCAGGCCGAAGCCGACGGGCTTGCCGGTGTCGAGCGCGACCCGCGTGAGCCCGTCGGTCGCCGCTGCGGAGACGTACTCGAAGTGCGGTGTTCCGCCGCGGATGATCACGCCGAGCGCGACGACCGCGTCGGCGCCCTGCTCGAGCGCCGCCTTCGCCACGACGGGCAGTTCGAAGCTGCCGGGCACGCGCACGAGCGAGAAGTCGGCGCCGGATGCCTCGAGCGTGCGGGTCGCACCCGCGATCAGGCCGTTCGTGATCTCGTCGTGCCAGCTGCCCGCGACGATGACGACCGTGAGCCCGCGACCGTCGACGTCGAGTTCGGGGGATCCTGCTCCACTCATGATGGGTGTCCTTCCAGAAGGGTTTCGGCTGCGCCGTCGGTCAGTTGCCGGTCGTCGATCGTGTGTCCCATGCGGTGCCGCTTCGTGTCGAGGTACCCGGCATTGCCGATGCCGACGCCGACGACGAGCGGCAGGCGCTCGGTGACGGTGATGCCGTGCGCCTCGAGCTGTCGCACCTTCTCGGGGTTGTTGGTGAGCAGGCGCACCCGGCCGATGCCGAGGTCGGTGAGGATCGCGGTGGCGGCGCTGTAGTCGCGCGCATCGATCGGCAGGCCCAGCGCGAGATTCGCGTCGAGGGTGTCGAGCCCGTCCTCCTGCAGCCGATACGCCCGGAGCTTGTTGATGAGGCCGATGCCGCGCCCCTCGTGGCCGCGCAGGTAGACGACGACCCCGCCGTCCTGCTGGATCGCCTCGAGGGCCGCATCGAGCTGCGGCCCGCACTCGCACTTCAGCGATCCGAACGCCTCGCCCGTGAGGCACTCCGAGTGCACCCGGACGATCGCGCCCGCGGCGGTCGCGGCCGGGTCGCCGGCGATGATCGCGACGTGGTCGGCGCCGGTGGCGCGATCGCGGTAGGCGCGCACCCGGAACTCGCCGTGCTCGGTCGGCAACGCGGTCTCGACCTCGAAGTCGACGGAGGAGGATTCCGGTACGGACGCCGACGGGGGCGTCGCGGCGAGGTCGTGGCCCGCGTGGTGATGCTCGAGCCAGTCGACGAGCGCGGCGACGGTCGTCACCGGCAGGCCCTCGCGGTCGCCGAGGTCGATGAGGCCCGGCAGGCGCATCATCTCGCCGTCGTCGGCGATGATCTCGCCGATGACGCCGACGGGGGAGAGGCCGGCGAGCCGCAAGAGGTCGACGGCCGCCTCGGTGTGGCCGGGGCGTTCGCGCACGCCCCCGTCGACCGCGCGCAGCGGGATGACGTGCCCAGGGCGGATCAGCCGATCGGGCGTCGCTGCGGGATCGGCGAGCACGCGCAGCGTGTGCGCCCGGTCGGAGGCCGAGATGCCGGTGGAGGAGCGGTCGGCGGCATCGACGGTGATCGTGTACGCGGTGCCGCGCACGTCTTCGCTGCGCTCGGTCATGAGCGGCAGCGCGAGCCGGTCGGCGAGATCGTTGGGCATCGGAGCGCAGAGGTATCCGCTCGTGTGGCGCACCATCCAGGCGATCCACTCCTGCGTCGCGAACTCGGCCGCCATGATCGCGTCGCCCTCGTTCTCGCGAGCCTCGTCGTCGGCGACGATCACGGGCTTGCCGGCGCGGAGCGCGTCGAGCACTTCGGGAATGGTGGCGAGGCTCATGCGGCACCTCCGGCGCTCGGCTGCGGCGCCGCGAGCGGGGCCGCCTGGAACCCGATCACCGACGAGCCGTGGCCCGCGGGTTCGTCGCGCCGGCGCGTGTCGAAGCGCAGCATCCGCTCGACCTGCCGGGCGAGGATGTCGGTCTCCATGTTCACCCGGTCGCCGACCACTCGCGCACCGAGCGTCGTGGCGGTGAGCGTCTCGGGAATGAGCGAGACCTCGAACCACGAGCCGCCGGGCTCGTCGCCCACGGCGCTGACCGTGAGCGAGACGCCGTCGACGGCGATCGAGCCCTTGTCGACGACGAGCGGCGCGTGCGCCGGGTCGAGCGAGAAGCGGATGACCCGCCACGCGTCACCGGGCCTGATCTCGAGCACCTCGGCGGTGCCGTCGATGTGCCCCTGCACGATGTGGCCGCCGATGCGGTCGCCGACGCGGGCCGCGCGTTCGAGGTTCACGGCGAGGCCTTCGCGGGCCTCGTCGAGCGTGGACATCGCGAGGGTCTGCGCCATGACGTCGGCGGTGAAGCCCTCGGCGTCGAAGTCGACGACGGTGAGGCACACGCCCGAGACGGCGATCGAGTCGCCGTGCTCGACACCCTCGACGGCGAGCGGGCCGCGCACCGTGAGCCGTGCCGCGTCGCCCGAGCGCTCGATGCGCGTGATCGTGCCGAGCTCCTCGATGATTCCGGTGAACATGTCAGTTCCCTTCCGTGGGCGTGGGTCTGGCGACGAGCAGGAGGTTGTCGCCGAGCCGTTCGATGACGGCGAAGTCGAAGCGGAGCGCCGCGTCGATCGTGGTGACCCCGAGCTCGCCGAGGGCGAGGCGCGGGCCGCCGATGAGGGTGGGGGCGACATAGACGAGCAGCTCGTCGACGAGTCCGGCCGCGATGAAGGCGCTCGCGAGGGTCGGGCCGCCCTCGATGAAGAGCGAGCGGATGCCGCGGCGGGCGAGCTCGGCGAGGTCGGCGTGCAGCTCGGCGCCCTCGAAGAACAGGGGCGCCTGCGGGTGGCGGGTGACCGCGGCATCCGACGGCACCGCGCGCCGCCCGAAGACGACTGGCACGGGCTGCGCATCGAAGAACTGGCCGCCGGGGGCCCGTGCGGTGAGCGAGGGGTCGTCGGCGAGAACGGTGCCGGTGCCGACCGCGATCGCGTCGGCGGCGGAGCGCCGACGGTGCACGTCGGCGCGGGCCTCGGGGCCGGTGATCCACTGGCTCGTGCCATCGGCGGCAGCGGCGCGGCCGTCGAGGCTCGACGCCCATTTCACCGTGACGCGCGGTCGACGGTGCCGGGCGGCGAAGAGCCAGTCGTCGAGCATCGCCTCGACCTCGTCGTCGAGCACGCCCGCGGTGACGTCGACGCCGGCCGAGCGCAGGCGGTCGGCGCCGCCGGCGGAGTGGTCGCCGGGGTCGGCGACGGCGTAGACGACCCGGCCGATGCCGGCGTCGATGAGCGCGACGGCGCACGGGCCGGTGTGCCCGGTGTGGTTGCAGGGCTCGAGCGTGACGACGGCCGTCGCTCCGCGCGCCGCGCCGGAGTCGAGCTTGGCGAGGGCGTCGACCTCGGCGTGCGCCGTGCCGGCTCCGCGGTGCCAGCCCTCGGCGATGACTTCGCCGTCGGGGGAGAGGATGACGCAGCCGACCCGCGGATTCACCCCGCGTGCAGGACCCCGCAGGGCGAGCTCGAGCGCACGGCGCATCGCCGCGACATCCGCCGCCGTGTGTTCACCCGCACTCATCCGTGATCCTGTCTCAAGGCTCCGGGGTGCTGGGTGCCGTCGACCGTGTCGTCGACTGCTCGGGTCGACGTCGCACAGCGCCGCCGACACGTGCGCCTCCCATCCGGACTTTCACCGTCGGTACCGGAGTTCCACCGGTTCGACCACGGGTGCGGGGCCTCTCGACCTCGCGCTCGCAGTTCGCGGACTGTCACCGCCGGTTCGGAATTACACCGACCCCGGAGCACGTTCTGTGTCGATTCTAGGTCAACGCCGGTGACGCCCGGTTATTCCCCGTCACCCGGGGACTCGACGAGGGCGCGGGCGGTCCCCTCGTCGACGATCAGGTCGGTGATGAGTCCGGCCGCGAGGGCGCCGCGGAGGCTCGCGAGCTTGGCGCGACCCGAGACGACGCAGACTCGGCGGGGCGCGCGCCGCAGCACCGAGAAGTCGGGCCCGGTCGCACGTTCGTTCAGCGCGATGCCGTCGGTGGAACCGTCGGCGCGGTAGAACACGGTCGCGACGTCGCCGACGGCGCCGTCGCGGGAGAGCGCCTCGTAGTCGGCCCGCTCGAGGTACCCGCCCTGGTAGACGTGGCTCGGCACCTCCGCGAACGGCGAACCGACGCCGAAGAGCGCGACGTCCATGCGCTCCTGCAGGTCGAGGAGGCGCCGCGTGCTGCGCTCGCGCCAGAACGCGCGGCGGGTCTCGGGTTCGTCGAAGAAGGCGGGAACGGGGAACTGCTGCACGCGCGCCCCGAACGCGTCGCCGAAGCGGCGCAGCAGCTCGCTCGCGTAGACGATGCCCGTCGTGCGGCCGTTGCCGGCGCCGTTCAGCTGCACGACCTCGGAGTTGTGGATGGCCTTCGGCACGAGGTGGCGGCTCATCGCGCTCATCGTCGAGCCCCAGGCGATGCCGATGGTCTGGTTCGAGTCGACGAAGCGGCCGAGAATTCGTGCAGCCGAGAGGGCGACGCGATCGAGTCGATCGACGTCGCTCGCATGATCGGGCACGGGGATGACGTGCGCGCCGACCTCGAAGCGCTCGAGGATCTCCTGCTCGATCCGGCTCGGCAGGTCGAGGGGCGAGTGGATGGAGATCTCGACGAGGCCGCTCGCGCGGGCATGGCTGAGCAGGCGCGACACCGAGGATCGCGACGTGTGCAATTCGTGCGCGATGGCATCCATCGTGAGGTCCTGCATGTAGTAGAGGTGCGCTGCGCGAAGGGCGTCGCGGGTCTTGCCCGGCACCGATTCGGTGCCGTCGGCGGCGGTGGTTGCGTGCTGCTCGATCATCCCGATCATTCTTGCACGTTTGTTCACTCAGCTTGCAAGTTCGTTCGGCCGTGTCCACGATGTATTCATCACCCCGGCATGCCCGACGCACGCCGCCGCTCCACACCGAGAGGACAGCGATGTCTCCGCAGCAGACCAACCCGAACCAGCCCCGCCCCCACTCGAGCGGCGAGCGAGCGGATGTCGCGGCGATCCGCACCCGGCCCACGGCCTCCGTGCTCGTGATCGGCGCCGGCATCAACGGCATCGCGACGTTCCGCGACCTCGCCCTGCAGGGCGTCGACGTCGTGCTCGTCGATCGCGGCGACTTCGTCTCCGGGGCATCCGCCGCCTCGTCGCACATGATCCACGGCGGCATCCGCTACCTGGAGAACGGCGAGTTCCGGCTCGTGAAGGAGTCGGTGACCGAGCGCAACGCGCTCATCCGCATCGCGCCCCACTACGTGAAGCCGCTCGAGACGACCGTGCCGATCTTCTCGACGTTCTCGGGCATCCTCTCGGCGCCGCTGCGCTTCCTCACCCACAAGTCGGGCAAGCCCACCGAGCGCGGCGCCGCGCTCATCAAGACGGGCCTCGTGATCTACGACTCGTTCTCGCGGGACGGCGGCTCGGTGCCGCGGCACCGCTTCCACGGCCGCAAGCGCTCGCTCGCCGAGCTGCCTGCCCTCAACCACGACATAAAGTACACCGCGACGTACTACGACGCGAGCATGCACGACCCCGAGCGGCTCGCACTCGACGTGCTCTTCGACGGCCTCGCGGCGGGCGGGCATGCCCGTGCCGCGAACTACCTGGAGGCCGTGGGCATGGGTGAGCACGGGGTGCGGCTGCGCGACACCCTGACGGGTGCCGAATTCGAGGTGGCCGCCGACGTCGTCGTGAACACCTCCGGCCCGTGGACCGACCTCACGAACGAGGAGCTCGGCCGCCCGACCGCCTTCATGGGCGGCACCAAGGGTTCGCACATCGTGCTCGACAACGACGAGCTGCTCGCCGCGACCGGCGGGCGCGAGATCTTCTTCGAGCATGAAGACGGCCGGATCGTGCTCATCTACCCGCTCAAGGGCAAGGTCATGGTCGGCACGACCGACCTCGAGCACGACATGCGCGAGCCCGCGGTCTGCACCGAGGCCGAGGTCGACTACTTCTTCGACCTCATCGCGCACGTTTTCCCAGCCGTGCCCGTCGACCGATCGCAGATCGTCTACCGCTTCTCGGGCGTGCGCCCCCTGCCGCGCCACGACGACGAGGCGCCGGGCTTCGTCTCCCGCGATTACCGCATCGAGCGAGCGGATCTGCCCGAGCTGCCCGGCACCACCCTGCTGAGCCTCGTCGGCGGCAAGTGGACCACGTTCCGCGCGCTCGCCGAGCACCTCTCGAACGAGGTGCTCGAACTGCTCGGCCGAGAGCGCACGCGCTCGACGGCCGGCGTCGCGATCGGCGGCGGGGCGGGCTACCCGACGACCGACGACGCGCGTCGCATCTGGACCGTCTCCCACGGCGACGAGGTCGGTCGCGCTCGCGCCGAGGAGCTCCTCGAGCGCTACGGCACCCGCGCCGAGGCGTTCATCGCCTCGATCGAGGGCGCGCGAGACGAGCCGCTCGAGCACCACGTCGGCTACAGCCGCCGTGAGATCGCGTGGCTGGTCGGGGGCGAACGGGTCGTGCACCTCGCCGACGTGGTCCTGCGGCGCACGAGCATCGCCTTCACCGGCGCCATCACGGCACCGCTGCTCGACGAGCTCGCCGAGATCGCCGGTGCCGAGCTCGGCTGGGATGCCGAACGGCGCGCGACCGAGGTCGCCGCCACCCGCGAGCTGCTCGCCGCACGCCACGGTGTCGAGCTCGAGGCATCCGCAACCCTCGTCTGACCTTCTCCAATCTGCACGGATGTGCACCGGAATCCGCGCGTTCCGGGGCCCAACCCCCGGTAGCTTCGACGGAGCCTGCCGGACGACGGTCGCCCGGACGACTGGCACCACACCCATGGAAAGAAGGTCAATGTGGACAATCTCGGAATCGTCTTCCTCTCGGAGCTCGTCGGCACGGCGATGCTCGTGCTGCTCGGCTGCGGCGTCGTCGCGAACGTCATCCTCGCCAAGACGAAGGGCTTCGGCGGCGGCACGCTCATGATCAACTTCGGCTGGGGCCTCGGTGTCTTCGCCGGTGTCATCGTGTCGTACGCCTCGGGCGCCCAGCTCAACCCCGCCGTCACGGTCGGCCTCGTCGCCAACGGTGCGACGGAGTTCGGCGCAGGCGTCCCCGTGAACCTGGTGTCGGTGCTCACGTACATCGCCGCTCAGATGATCGGCGCGTTCCTCGGTGCCATCGCCTGCTGGCTCGCGTACAAGCAGCACTTCGATGCCGAGCCCGACGCGGGAAACAAGCTCGGCGTGTTCTCGACCGGCCCGGCGATCCGCTCGTACGGCTGGAACCTCGTGACCGAGTTCATCGCGACCTTCGTGCTGGTCTTCGTCGTGATCGGCTTCGGCGGCGGTCGCCAGGGCGACGGCGGGCTCGCCGCGCTCGGCGCGCTTCCCGTCGCACTGCTCGTGATCGGCATCGGCGCGTCGCTCGGCGGCCCGACCGGCTACGCGATCAACCCCGCACGTGACCTCGGACCCCGCATCGCGCACGCGATCCTGCCGATCAAGGGCAAGGGCGGCAGCGACTGGTCGTACTCGTGGGTGCCCGTGGTCGGCCCGCTGCTCGGCGGCGTCGTGGCCGGTTGGGCCGCGATCCCGCTGCTCCCGCTCCTCGGCTGAGCCCGCGGCATCCGCTTCTCATTCAATCCGCTTCACTGACAGCAACGGAGTTCTCAGATGGCCGACTACATTCTCGCGATCGACCAGGGCACGACCTCGTCGCGCGCCATCGTCTTCGACAAGGCCGGATCGATCGTTTCGACCGGGCAGCTCGAGCACGAGCAGATCTTCCCCAAGGCGGGCTGGGTCGAGCACGACCCCGCCGAGATCTGGCGCAACACGGGCGAGGTGATCGGCCAGGCCCTCGGCAAGGCGAACCTCACCCGGCACGACATCGCGGCGGTGGGCATCACGAACCAGCGCGAGACCGCGGTGGTGTGGGACAAGAACACCGGCGAACCGGTGTACAACGCGATCGTGTGGCAGGACACCCGCACCCAGCCGATCGTCGACCGGCTCGCGGCCGACGGCGGCGTCGAGCGGTTCAAGCAGCAGGTCGGCCTGCCGCTCGCGACGTACTTCTCGGGCACGAAGATCGTGTGGATCCTCGAGAACGTGCCCGGTGCCCGGGAGAAGGCCGAGGCCGGCGACCTGCTGTTCGGCACGACCGACACGTGGGTGCTCTGGAACCTGACCGGCGGCGTCCACGGGGGCGTGCACGCGACCGATGTCACGAATGCGTCGCGCACCATGTTCATGGACCTCGAGACCCTGGCGTGGGACGACGAGATCCTCGCCGCGTTCGGCGTGCCGCGCTCGATGCTGCCCGAGATCAAGAGCTCCTCCGAGGTCTACGGCATCGCGAACGAGCACTCGCTGCTGCGGGAGACCCCCATCTCGGGCATCCTCGGCGACCAGCAGGCGGCGACGTTCGGTCAGGCGGCGTTCGAGACGGGCGAGGCGAAGAACACCTACGGCACCGGCAACTTCCTCATCTTCAACACCGGTGAGGAGATCGTCCACTCCAAGAACGGCCTGCTCACGACCGTCGGCTACAAGCTCGGCGAGCAGCCGGTGCACTACGCGCTCGAGGGATCGATCGCGGTGACGGGTTCCCTCATCCAGTGGCTGCGCGACAACGTGGGACTCATCTCCTCGGCCGCCGACATCGAGACGCTCGCGAAGTCGGTCGACGACAACGGCGGTGCGTACTTCGTGCCGGCGTTCTCGGGCCTGTTCGCGCCGTACTGGCGCCCCGATGCCCGTGGCGCGCTCGTCGGCCTCACCCGCTTCGTGAACAAGGGCCACATCGCCCGCGCAGCACTCGAGGCCATCGCGTTCCAGACCCGCGACGTCATCGAAGCCGTGAACGCCGACGCCGGGGTGGACCTCACCGAGCTCCGCGTCGACGGCGGCGCGACGGCGAACGACACCCTGCTCCAGTTCCAGGCCGACATCCTGGGGGTGCCCGTGGTGCGCCCGGTCGTGGCCGAGACGACCGCGCTCGGCGCCGCCTACGCGGCCGGCCTCGCGGTCGGCTTCTGGTCGAGCCTCGACGAACTCCGCGCCAACTGGCAGGAGGACAAGCGCTGGACTCCGTCGATGGACGAAGCCGAGCGCGCACGACTCGACCGCAACTGGAAGAAGGCCGTCTCGAAGACCCTCGACTGGGTCGACGCAGACGTCGTCTGACATCGCTCTCCGTGACCGTCGGGTGAACCCTGGGGGAACGTGACCTCGTGCGGTGACGGGTGAGCAGGTCGGTCGGCCGTGCCGCAGGTACGGTGGAAGGACGGGTCGGGTGCATGGGGGTGCACCCGACCCGTTCTCGTACCCGGGCGGTGCATCGCACGGCCGGGCGGCGGGTGCGGTTCGTCGCTGCGCTGCGGCCCGGCGCGGTGCGGCGGGCGGTTCGGCAGTGCGGTTCGGCGCTGCGGTGCGGAGCTCAGCCGCCGAGGCGCGGGGCGAGCAGTGCTGGCAACTCGGTCAGGGAGCCGATCTCGAGAACGGCGGATGCCGCGGCATCCGCCGACCCCACGGCCTCCCTCGCCGCAGCCTCGGCCCCATGCCGGTTCAGCCACACGCCGATGAGGCCGGCGTCGGCCGCGCCCATGGCATCGGTGGCCAGGCGGTCGCCGATGTAGGCCGCGTGCCCGACCGGTGCATCAGCGGCGAAGCGCTCGAGTGCGATGCGGAAGATCTCGGCGTCGGGCTTCGTGACGCCGACGTCGCCCGAGGCGATGACGTGGTCGAAGCGTTCGCGAATGCCGAGCCGCTCGAGTTTCGCCGACTGGAAATCGAGCTCGCCGTTCGTGATGACGCCGAACCGCACTCGAGGAACCATCGCGGTGATCGCGTCGAACACCGGCAGGGCGTCGTCATGCAGTGCCCACGACTCGCGGTAGCGTTCGAAGTACCGGTCGAACCAGGCTCCGGCCGCGAGGTCGTCGAGCTCGTCGCCGTGCGCGAGGGCGAAGTCTCGGGCACGGGCACGGCGCTGGCCCTCGAACGTCAGCCGCCCGGCGAGGTAGGAGTGGTAGTGCTCCTCTTCGAGCTCGTGCCAGAGGGTGGGCGAACCGGTGAGATCGCCGCCGTATTCCCGTTCCTGCATGTGCAGCACGATGCCGGCGTCGACCGCCTCGCGATGCGCCATGAGGGTGTCGTCGAGGTCGAAGAGCACGACCGGCGTCGGAGCGGGGGAGCCGGGGCCGGTCAACTCGGGCTCCCGAGAATCGGCTCCCAGCTCGCGCGTGCATCGGGGTCGATCACCGCTCGGCGCTCGGCGTGCCACGCCGGCAGGATACGACCGTCGCGTCCGGGTACCGTGGCGATTCTCGGAGTGGTGCGCCGGAATCCCGCGGCGCGTGCGACGTGAGCCGAGGCCAGGTTGCCCTCGTTCGCCCGCCAGAGCACCCACTCCGCGCCGGGTACGCCGCCGCCGAGCGCCCACTCGCAGACGGCGCTCACCGCCTCGGCCATGAGACCCGCGCCTCGGTGGTCGGCACCGAGCCAGAAGCCGATCTCGTTGCCGCGGCGCACCCCGATGACGCCGAGGATCGGTTCACGCTCGCTTCGGCGCAGCGCCCACGTCAGCTCATCGCCCGACGCCCACGCCTCGGGCACGTACTCGGTGAGGAATGCCCTGGCGTGGTCGATCGTGTACGGCCATGGCGTCGTGAGAAAACGCAGGAACACGGGGTCTCGGCAGTAGCGCGCCACGAGCTCGATGTCGTGCTCGACCGGCAAGTCGAGCACGAGACGAGAGGTGCGCAGCGTGACGGGCCGCATCTCAGCTCCGGCGCACGAATCCCACGCGGTCGTACACCGTGCGGAGCATGCGTTCGGCTCGCTCGCTCGCCTTGTCGGCCCCGATCGCGAGCAGGCGGTCGAGCTCTGCCGGGTCGTCGAGCAATTCGAGGGTTCGCGCGCGAATGGGCGCGATGCGGTCGACGACGACGTCGGCGAGGTCCTTCTTCAGGTCGCCGTACCCGCGCCCGGCGTATTGCGTCTCGAGAGCCGGGATGGAGAGTCCGCTGATCGCCGCGTAGATGTCGAGCAGGTTCGAGATGCCGGGCTTCGTGGCCGGGTCGTGGCGGATCTCCCGCTCGGCGTCGGTCACGGCGCTCCGGAACTTCTTCGCGGTCAGTGCGGGATCGTCCATGAGCTTGACGAGCCCGGCTTCGGATGCCGCGGACTTCGACATCTTCGCGGTGGGCTCCTGGAGGTCGTAGATGCGCGCCGACTCCTTGGGAATGAGCGCCTCGGGCACGACGAGCGTCTCGCCGTAGCGCGAGTTGAAGCGCCCGGCGAGGTCGCGTGTGAGCTCGAGGTGCTGGCGCTGGTCGTCGCCCACCGGCACGAGCTCGGTGCCGTAGAGCAGGATGTCGGCGGCCATCAGCACCGGGTAGGTGAAGAGGCCCACCGTGGTGTTCTCTGAGCCCTGCTTCGCCGACTTGTCTTTGAACTGCGTCATACGGCCGGCCTCGCCGAAGCCCGTCATCGTGCCGAGCACCCAGGCGAGCTGGGTGTGCTCGGGCACGTGCGACTGCACGAAGAGCGTCGACCGGTCGAGGTCGATGCCCGACGCCAGGTACTGGGCGGCCGTGCGGCGCACGTTCTCACGCAGGGCGGCGGGATCTTGCTGCACGGTGATGGCGTGCAGATCGACGACGCAGTAGACGGGGTCGTAGTCGTCTTGCAGGGCGACCCAGTTAAGGAGCGCGCCGAGGTAGTTGCCGAGGTGCAGCGAGTCGCTCGACGGTTGCATGCCGGAGAAGACGACGGGGCGGGTGGTGTTCATTGAATGCGAATCCTTCAGGAGAGTGGAGCAGGTCAGATGGCGTAGTCGACGACCACGGGAGCGTGGTCGGACCATCGTGCGTCCCAGGCATCGGCCCGATCGATCGCGTACGAGACCGCAGTCTCGGCGAGCGCCGGGGTTGCGAGCTGGTAGTCGATGCGCCACCCCGTGTCGGTGTCGAACGCCTTGCCGCGCTGCGACCACCAGGTGTACGGGCCGTCGACCTCTCCGGCGAAGCGACGCCCGAGGTCGACCCAGCCGAACCCGGCGCCCGCGTTGTAGGCATCGTCGCCCTCGGCGCCGAGGAAACGGTCGAAGTACGCGCGTTCCTCGGGGAGGAACCCGGCGCGCTTGACGTTGCCCTTCCAGTTCCTGATGTCGAGGGTGCGGTGACCGACGTTCAGGTCGCCCACGATCACGGCGAGTTCGGAGTGCTCGGCGAGCCGGGGCATCCGCTCGGCCATCGCGTCGAGGAACTTGAACTTCTCGACCTGCTTGGGAGTGCCGGCCTCGCCGGAGTGCACGTACGCCGAAACCACGGTGACGACGCGGTCGCCGACCTCGTAGTCGGCTTCGAGCCAGCGACCGGCGCTGTCGAATTCCGTCGCGCCGAGCTCGACGCGGTGGATGCTCGCCCGGTTGCGACTCGCGATCGCGACGCCCGCTCGCCCCTTGGCGGTGGCGGGATCGTGCAGGATGTCCCATTCCTCGCCGAGGAGGCCCTGCAGGTCTTCGGTGGAGGCCCGAACCTCCTGCATCGCGAGGATGTCGACGTCGCGACCGGCCAGCCATTCGCCCATGCCCTTGCGGAATGCGGCTCGCACCCCGTTGACGTTGACGCTGGCGAGACGAAGGGGTTTCGCAGAGGGCATGGATCGATCTTACGGGAGGCGTCCGACGTCGTTTCGCGCGTCGACCGCCGAGGTCGAGGCTTCGAGGTCGGCGAGCTCCTGCTCGGCCTTCGCGAGATGGCGTCGTGCGCCGAATCCGCCCAGCCAGTTCGCGCGGTCGACCTCAGCGCGAGCCTCGCGCACCCGCACCCGGGCGGCGGTCACGAGCGCCTGCTGCTCGCGTTTGCGCCGCTCGGCCTCGAGCTCCTCGGGCGAGACGCGCAGCAGTGTCTCATGGGCGTCGGATGCCTCCACGGCGATCCAGCTCGCTGCCACGAGGATCACGATGCTCGTGAGCCGGAACCAGAGGAGGAGACCGATGAACACGGCGAAGGTGGCGAGCAGGGGATTGTCGCTCGCCCCGGAGATGAGCGTGCTTCCGAGCAGCTGGAGCACCGACAGGGCCGCCGAGCCGAGGAGCGAGCCGACCCACATGCGCCGCCACGGCATCGTCGCGCCCGAGAGGAATCGGAACATGACGGCGAGGGCGAGCGTGTCGATGACGAAGACGACGATGATCGCTCCGGCCTGCACGAAGAACTCCGACCAACCGGAGTCCGCCGAGAGGCCCATGATGTCGAGCACCCATCCGAGGAACGAGGTGGTCGCGACCGAGAGCACCGTCGCGAGCATCAGGATCGCGCCGAACCCGAAGCCGACCAGGAAGTCACGAGCCTTCAGCAGCACGTACGCCCGCATGTCCTTGGGGAGTCCGAAGATGCTGCGCACCGCGATGCGCGCATAGGTGATCCAGCCGATCGCGGTCCAGATCAGTCCGGCGAGGGCGAAGGCGCCGGTCCAGCCGAACAGGCTCGTGCTCGAGGACGCGATCGCCGTGAGCTCCTCCGTCGTGATGACGCCGTTCGGCCCGATCAGTCCGGGTGCGTAGGTGTTGAGGAGGGCCACGAACGCATCGAGCGTCTCGTCGTTTCCGGTCAGCCAGATGCCGGCCACCGCGAAGACGACGTAGACGGCGGCGAAGATCGCGAACAGCGACTGGTAGCTCAGCCCCGACGAGAGGATGAATCCGTTGCGGTAGAGGAAGTGGCGCCACACCCGCACCGGCAGGAGCGCCATGGTCTTCTGCGTGATCGTGCTGACCTTGTTGATCGGCTCCTCGAAGCGATCGCGGATCGGCTGGCTGAATGCGTCCAGTCGCTCCTTCGCCGAGAGCGAGTGCTCATCGAGGCCGAGCGGGTCGGCGGCCGCGTGCTCGACGGATGCCTCGTCTTGTCGCCCTGTGGGCCCCGCCCCGCGCTCGCTCACGGGTCAAGCCTAGTGACGGACCCCCGCGCTCGGTGTGCGCACTGACCGCGGCTCAGGGCTCGCCCGCTGGGGCGGGGCGATCGTCTGCGGCACGATCGACCCATCGCCTGAACGACGAACCGGCAGAGCCTGCGTGAGCCGGATCCCCGGCGCATCACCCGCACCCGAGCAGCGCGCCGCGCGGCTGCACTGCATCGTGTGGCGCCGCAGACACGCGAAGGGGCCGGTGCATTCGCACCAGCCCCTTCGTCGTCGCGATCGCGTCTACGGCTTGCCGCGCATGACGGCCTGCTTGACCTCGGCGATCGCCTTCGTCACCTCGATGCCGCGAGGGCATGCCTCGGTGCAGTTGAAGGTCGTGCGGCAGCGCCACACGCCCTCTTTGTCGTTGAGGATGTCGAGCCGGGTCTGCGCGTTGTCGTCACGCGAATCGAAGATGAAGCGGTGCGCGTTCACGATCGCCGCCGGGCCGAAGTACTGGCCATCGGTCCAGAACACCGGGCACGACGAGGTGCACGCGGCGCACAGGATGCACTTGGTCGTGTCGTCGAAGATCGCACGCTCGGCGACGGACTGGACGCGCTCCTTGCCGGCCGGCGCTGCCGACTTGGCCACCAGGAACGGCTGCACCTCGCGGTAGCTCGCGAAGAACGGCTCCATGTCGACGATGAGGTCCTTCTCGAGCGGCAGGCCCTTGATGGCCTCCACGTAGATGGGCTTCGAGATGTCGAGGTCCTTGATGAGCGTCTTGCACGCCAGGCGGTTGCGGCCGTTGATGCGCATGGCGTCGGACCCGCAGATGCCGTGCGCGCACGACCGCCGGAACGTCAGCGAGCCGTCCTGCTCCCACTTGATCTTGTGCAGGGCGTCGAGCACGCGGTCGGTCGCGTACATCTCGACATCGAAGTCCTGCCAGCGCGGCTCGGTGTCGACGTCGGGATCGAAGCGGCGGATCAGGAACGTGACGGTGAACGACTGGATCGCGGCATCCGTCGACTGGGCTTCGAGCGTTGCAGTGCTCACGTCAGTACTTCCTCTCCATGGGCTGGTAGCGCGTGATCGTCACCGGTTTCCAGTCGAGCCGGATGTGGTCGGCCGCATCCGACGAGTGCGCGTCGCCCGACAGGTACGCCATCGTGTGCTGCATGTAGTTGACGTCGTCGCGGTTCGGGAAGTCGTCGCGCATGTGGCCGCCGCGGCTCTCTTGACGGTTGCGAGCCGAGTACACGACCACCTCGGCCAGGTCGAGCAGGAAGCCGAGCTCGACGGCTTCGAGCAGGTCGGTGTTGAACCGCTTGCCCTTGTCGTGCACGGCGACGTTCCGGTAGCGATCGCGGAGCCCCGCGATGACCTTCGTCACGTGTTCGAGCGACTCGTCGGTGCGGAACACCTGGGCGTTCTTGTCCATCTCGTCTTGCAGCTCTTTGCGGATCGCGGCGATGCGCTCGGTGCCGTTCGAGTCGCGGAGCTGCTCGAGCATGCTCCGCACGGCCGCAGCCGGGTCGCTCGGCAGGGGAGTGAAGTCGACGGTCTTCACGTACTCGACCGCATTGCGGCCGGCGCGCTTTCCGAAGACGTTGATGTCGAGCAGCGAGTTCGTGCCGAGACGGTTGGAGCCGTGCACCGAGACGCACGCGCACTCGCCGGCTGCGTAGAGGCCCGGCACGACGGTGTCGTTGTCGGAGAGCACCTCGGCCGAGACGTTCGTCGGGATGCCGCCCATCGCGTAGTGCGCGGTCGGCATCACGGGCACGGGCTCGTACACCGGGTCGACGCCGAGGTAGGTGCGAGCGAACTCGGTGATGTCGGGCAGCTTCGTCTCGAGCACCTCGGCACCGAGGTGCGTGCAGTCGAGGAGCACGTAGTCCTTGTGGGGGCCGGCACCGCGCCCCTCGGCGACCTCCTGCACCATGCAGCGCGCGACGATGTCACGCGGTGCGAGGTCTTTGATGGTCGGGGCGTAGCGCTCCATGAAGCGCTCGCCCGAGGCGTTGCGGAGGATCGCGCCCTCGCCGCGGGCTCCCTCGGTGAGGAGGATGCCGAGACCCGCGAGTCCGGTCGGGTGGAACTGGAAGAACTCCATGTCTTCCAGGGGCAGGCCCTTGCGCCAGATGATGCCGACGCCGTCGCCCGTGAGGGTGTGCGCGTTCGAGGTGGTCTTGTAGATCTTGCCGAAGCCGCCCGTGGCGAAGATCACGGCCTTGGCCTGGAAGACGTGCAGCTCGCCCGAGGCGAGGTCGTAGGCGACGACGCCCGAGGGCTGGTTGCGGCCGTCGACCTCGGTCATGACGAGGTCGAGCACGTAGTACTCGTTGAAGAAGTTGATGCCGAGCTTCACGCAGTTCTGGAACAGCGTCTGCAGGATCATGTGACCGGTGCGGTCGGCCGCGTAGCAGGCACGGCGCACGGGTGCCTTGCCGTGGTCGCGGGTGTGGCCGCCGAAGCGCCGCTGGTCGATCTTGCCCTCTGGCGTGCGGTTGAACGGCAGGCCCATGTTCTCGAGGTCGATGACTGCGTCGATCGCCTCTTTCGCGAGGATCTCCGCGGCATCCTGGTCGACGAGGTAGTCGCCGCCCTTGACCGTGTCGAAGG
Organism: Agromyces badenianii; assembly: GCF_003070885.1. Lineage (NCBI taxonomy): Bacteria > Bacillati > Actinomycetota > Actinomycetes > Micrococcales > Microbacteriaceae > Agromyces > Agromyces badenianii. Next base: position 2,105,731 of record NZ_CP028913.1, on the reverse strand, counting down.
TGTGCCACTCCCAGCTGTCTTCCTCGACGTTCGCGAGCGCGGCGGCCATGCCGCCCTGCGCCGCACCCGTGTGGGAGCGGGTCGGGTAGAGCTTCGAGATGACCGCGGTCTTGGCCCCGGGCCCTGCCTCGATCGCCGCGCGCATTCCGGCGCCGCCGGCACCCACGATGACGATGTCGAACTGGTGGTAGTGGACGCCGTCGATGACAGTGGTCTCGGCGTCGGCGTTCTGGTGGTTCACGGATCTCCTATGCAGCGCAGAACGAGGGGAGCAGGTCGGCGGGGGCGCCCACCGGGCACGGCTCGAAGGTGAAGACCACGAGGGTGCCGAGGATGATGAGCACGGCCGCCGAGGCGAACAGGGCGCCCTTCAGCACCTTCTGCACGACACCGGGGTTCGTGTAGTCGTTGACGATCGTGCGCATGCCGTTGGCGCCGTGGATGAGTGCGAGCCAGAGCATCAGCACGTCCCACCACTGCCAGAACGGGTCGGCCCACTTGCCGCCGACGAAGCCGAAGTCGATCGCCTTCACGCCGTCGCCGACCATCAGGTTCACGAAGAGGTGGCCGAAGATGAGCACGATCAGCACGACGCCCGACGCGCGCATGTAGATCCAGCCCCACTTCTCCAGGTTGACGCCGCGACGGCGCGGGCGATCGGAGTACTCGATGGCAGTCATGTCGCCGCTCCCTAGTGGCTGAAGACGTTGATCAGGTGGCGCGGCACGAAGGCCAGCATCGTCACGATCCAGAGGCCGATGACGATGTAGAACAGCACCTTCTGGTGCCGGGTCGCCCACGACCAGAAATCGACGAGGATCACGCGCAGGCCGTTGAACGCGTGGAAGACGATGGCGCCGACCAGGGCGACCTCGCCGAGACCCATGATGGGCGTCTGGTAGGTGCCGATGACCGCGTTGTACGCTTCGGGGCTCACCCGCACGAGCGCCGTGTCGAGCACGTGCACGAGGAGGAAGAAGAAGATGGCGACACCGGTGATGCGGTGCAGCACCCATGACCACATTCCCTCACGGCCGCGGTACAGCGTGCCACCAGGCTTCTGTTTCGCGGGCGTCGCGGGTGCGGTCAGGGTTCCTGCCGAGGTCTCTGGCATGAACAACCCTCCTTGGCTGTGTGAATCGCCCGAAGAGGCGGGGGCGTTACGGGCACACGGCCCGATCCGAGTGTAGCCCGGCGCCCGTCCGACCGCCGCTTAGGCGTGCCTAACTCTCTCGACGTCGAGATACCGGATGCCGCGGCATCCGCCACCCATATGGCCCGGTGCTGCTGCGGTTACGCTGTCCTGATGGAATCAACCCCGATCGACGGTTTCTACAGCGTCATCCCCGCCGGCGGCGTAGGCTCGCGGCTCTGGCCGCTCTCTCGAGCCGACGCTCCGAAGTTCCTGCACGACCTCACGGGCTCGGGTCAGACGCTCCTGAAAGACACGTGGGATCGGCTCGCTCCGCTCTCGGGCGACGACCGCATCATGGTCGTCACGGGGCGCGCCCACCGCGCGGCCGTCGAGGAGCAGCTGCCGGGCCTCGCCGACCACAACGTCGTGCTCGAGAGCGAGCCGCGCGACTCGACGGCCGCGATCGGCCTCGCCGCCGCGATCCTCGAGCGCCGCGAGCCCGGCGTGATCATCGGCTCGTTCGCCGCCGACCATGTGATCTCGGGCTCCTCGCTCTTCCGGGCCGCCGTCGCCGATGCCGTGGCGGCCGCCCGGGCCGGGTACATCGCGACGATCGGCATCACCCCCACCGAGCCCGCCGTCGGCTTCGGCTACATCGAGTGCGGCGCCCCCCTCGTGGTCGAGGGCGCCGCCCACGTCGAGGCGGTCGCGAGCTTCGTCGAGAAGCCCGACCTCGCGACGGCCAAGAGCTACCTGGCCGGCGGCGCCCACCTCTGGAACGCCGGCATGTTCATCGCGCGCGCCGACGCGCTGCTCGCCGAGATCGCCCGCACGAAGCCCGAGTTGCATGCCGGTCTCATCGAGCTGGCCGCGGAATGGGACGACCCGGCCACACGAGGACCGGCCGTCGATCGCATCTGGCCGCGCCTCGAGAAGATCGCGATCGACTACTCGGTCGCCGAACCAGCGGCGGCGGCCGGCCGACTCGCGGTAATCCGCGGTCACTTCGCGTGGGACGACGTGGGCGACTTCGCCTCGCTCGCCAAGCTCAACACCGCGGGCCGCTCCGGCGAACTCGCGATCCTCGGCGAGAACGCGCGCGTGCTCTCCGATGCGTCGAGCGGCATCGTCGTGAGCCGCTCGAAGCGGGTGATCAGCCTGATCGGCGTGCACGATATCGTCGTGGTCGACACGCCCGATGCGCTCCTCGTCACGACGAGCGAGCATGCCCAGCGGGTCAAAGCGGTCGTCGACGCTCTTCGGCTCGGCGGGTCCAACGACGTGCTCTGACGGCACGAGAGAGCGGGTTCCGGATGTCTCAGGGTCGGATGTCTCAGGGTCGGATGGTGCAGGGTCGCACGTCGCTGCGCCGGAGCCTCGTCGGTGCGGCGACGGTGGTCGCGGCATCCCTCGCCCTCGTCGCGTGCGCCTCGGCGCCCGAGTCCGGTGGCGGCGGCGAGGCGAGCGAGTCGTGCGTGCGCATGGTCACGAACTCCGGCGGTCTCGAGGACCGCTCATTCAACCAGTCCAGCTGGGAGGGGCTGCAGGCCGCCGAAGACGAGTACGGCATCGAGGCGGAGGCGATCGTCTCGACCGGCGAGACCGACCTCGCACCGAACGTGCAGCAGGCCGTCGAGTCGGGCTGCGAGCTCATCGTGACGGTCGGCTGGGAGCTGGCGGAATCGACGCTCGACCAGGCCGAGAAGAACCCCGAGCTCGCCTTGGCGATCGTCGACGAGACGGTCGAGGCCGACAACGTCAAGCCGGTCGTCTTCGACACGGCGCAGGCCGCGTACCTCGCGGGCTACCTCGCGGCGGGGGTCTCGAAGACCGGCGTGGTCGCGACGTTCGGCGGCGGCAACCAGCCGCCCGTGACCCTGTTCATGGACGGCTTCGTCGACGGCGTCGCCAAGTACAACGAGGTGCATGCCGCGCAGGTGCGCGTGCTCGGCTGGGACAAGGCTGCCCAGGACGGCGCGTTCACGGGCGACTTCGAAGACGTCAACAAGGGCAAGACGTTGACCGAGGGCTTCATCGACCAGGGCGCCGATGTCATCCTGCCCGTCGCCGGCCAGGTCGGCGAGGGTGCGGCATCGGCGGCCCTCGAACGCGGCGGGGTGTCGATCATCTGGGTCGACAGCGACGGATACGAGTCGCTCGCTGCGGAGTACCGCCCCGTGATCCTCACGAGCGTGCTGAAGAACACGCAGGACGCGATGGTCGAGATCGTCGGCAGCGTGCTCGACGACTCGTTCTCGAATGAGCCGTTCGTCGGCACGCTCGAGAACGGCGGGGTCGAGATCGCGCCATACCACGATCTCGCGCCGGTGGTGACGACGTCGCTCGACGGCGAGATCGAAGGCCTGCGCCAGGCGATCATCGCCGGAGAGATCGTCGTGGAGTCGCCGAGCGCTCCGTAGCGGGGATTCCGCGTCGCCGCTGCTCATATGAGCAGAACATCGCGTCTTGATAACCATTGGATGTCGCGGGCCGCTCTGGCGATGGCGCTCGGCGCAACATTCGGTAACGTGACTGCACGAGCCTCGGAACGGTCGGGGCATCCAGTCTTTGGAGGACACAGTGAAGGTCACGACCAAGAAAGCCGCGCTCGGCGGTCTCGCGCTGTTCGGGGCGGCCGTGCTGCTCGCCGGTTGCGCATCCGCACCTGAGGAATCCGGCGACGGCGGTGGAGAGGCCATCGACTTCCAGCCGTGCATGGTCTCCGACTCGGGCGGCTTCGACGACAAGTCGTTCAACCAGCTCGGCTTCGAGGGCGCCACCAAGGCGGCCGACGAGCTGGGTGTCGAGCTCATCGACGTGCAGTCCGACTCCGAGACCGACTACGCGCCCAACCTGACGAACCTCGTCGACCAGGGCTGCGATCTCATCGTCACGGTCGGCTTCGCGCTCTCGGCGGCCACGGTCGAGTCGGCGCTCGAGAACCCCGATGTCGAATACGTCATCATCGACGACGCTGCAGACAACGACTTCGACGGCGAGATCGACGCGCCGAACATCAAGCCGATCCTCTTCGACACGGCGCAGGCCGCCTTCCTCGGCGGATACGCTGCAGCCGATTACACGAAGACCAACACGGTCGGCACCTTCGGCGGCATGAACTTCCCGACCGTCTCGATCTTCATGGACGGCTTCAAGCAGGGCGTCGACTACTACAACGAGGAGAAGGGCAAGGGCGTCACGGTTCTCGGCTGGGACGGCACCGACGGCCTCTTCACCGGTGGCTTCGAGGCGAACGACACCGCGCGCCAGACCGCGCAGGGCCTGCTCGACCAGAACGTCGACGTGCTGCTGCCCGTCGGCGGCCCGATCTACCAGTCGGCCGCTGCTGCGATCCGCGACTCGGGCGCCGACGTCGCCCTCATGGGCGTCGACGCCGACTTCACCGAGACCGACCCCTCCGTCGCCGACCTCGTGCTGACCTCGATCCTCAAGGGCATCGACGTCGGTACCTACGAGGCCGTGCTTGCTGCCGGCAACGGCGACTTCGACCCGACGGCCTTCATCGGCACGCTCGAGAACGAGGGCGTCGGCCTCGCGCCGTTCCACGACTTCGAGTCGAAGGTCTCCTCGACGCTCCAGAGTGAGCTCGACGACCTGAAGGCTGCGATCATCGCGGGCGACGTCACGGTCGAGTCCTACCTCGCCGGCTGAGACGAGTCATCACGCATCGGGGAGGCCGGCGACGCCGGTCTCCCCGATCCGCGTTGCGGTGCGCGCATCGGTGCAGCACCTCCAACACTTGAGCGGGGCGGAATCCGACCCCACAACATCCGCGCAGCATCTCCAACAGATGCGGCACCGTCACTAGGATCGGGAGCATGAAGCTCGAACTTCGCGGCATCACGAAGCGATTCGGCAGCTTGGTCGCCAACGACCACATCGACCTCACCGTGGAGGCTGGAGAAATCCACTGCCTGCTCGGCGAGAACGGTGCAGGCAAGTCGACGCTCATGAACGTGCTCTACGGCCTGTACCAGGCCGACGACGGCGAGGTGCTCCTCGACGGCACCGCGGTGAACTTCGCCGGTCCCGGTGATGCGATGGCCGCCGGCATCGGCATGGTGCACCAGCACTTCATGCTCATCCCGGTCTTCACGGTCGCCGAGAACGTCATGCTCGGTCACGAGTCGACGAAGGCCGGCGGCATCCTCGACCTCGCGACGGCGCGAGCGAAGGTGCGCGACATCTCCGACCGCTTCGGCTTCGACGTCGACCCCGATGCGCTCGTCGATGATCTGCCGGTGGGTGTGCAGCAGCGGGTCGAGATCATCAAGGCGCTCTCGCGCGACGCCAAGGTGCTCGTCTTCGACGAGCCCACGGCGGTGCTCACCCCGCAGGAGACGGATGAGCTCATGCAGATCATGCGGCAGCTGAAGCAGTCGGGCACCTCCATCGTCTTCATCACGCACAAGCTCCGCGAGGTTCGCGAGGTCGCCGATCGCATCACCGTGATCCGCCTCGGCAAGGTCGTGGGCGAAGCAGCCCCGACCGCATCGAACGCCGAGCTCGCCTCACTCATGGTCGGACGAGCGGTCGAGCTGACCGTGCACAAAGACGCTCCGAAGCTCGGCGACGAATCGCTCGTCGTCGAGGGGCTCACCGTCATCGACCAGATCGGCCAGCTCACCGTGAACGACGTGAGCTTCACCGTGCGCAAGGGCGAGATCCTCGCCGTCGCCGGTGTGCAGGGCAACGGACAGACCGAGCTCACCGAGGCGCTCGTCGGTCTCCAGCCCCGGGTCCGCGGTTCCATCCGGCTCGACGGCGTCGAGCTCACCACCGAAAGCGTGCGCAAGATCCTCGAGTCCGGCGTCGGCTTCGTGCCCGAGGACCGCAACGAAGACGGCCTCGTCGGCGAGTTCACGATCGCCGAGAACCTCATGCTCGACCGTTCCGACAGCGCACCCTTCGTGCGGGTCGGCAACATCCAGCGCGGCCTGCTCGCCGAGTTCGCCCGCGACCGGGTCAAGGAATTCGACGTCCGCACCCAGGGCATCGATGAGAAGGTCGGCCGGTTGTCGGGCGGCAACCAGCAGAAGGTCGTGCTCGCCCGCGAGCTCAGCCGCGAACTCAGCCTGCTCGTCGCCGCGCAGCCCACGCGCGGAGTCGACGTCGGCTCGATCGAATTCATCCACAAGCGCATCGTCGCCACCCGCGACGCCGGCGTGCCCGTCGTCGTCGTGTCGACCGAGCTCGACGAGGTCGTCGCGCTCGCCGATCGCATCATGGTCATGTACCGCGGGCGCATCGTCGGCATCGTTCCGGGCGACACCCCCCGTGACGTGCTCGGCCTCATGATGGCCGGCGAAGTACCCGCAGAAGGAGCCGCCGCATGAGCGACCCCCAGAAGCCACGGGGCGACGCACCCGGCGGCGACGAGCTCGACGCCGACGTGGCGATCGAAGAACCAGGCGCCGCCGGGAAGCCGGCCGCGTCAGCACCTCGCGTGCCCGGCACGCCGGCCCCCGAAGCGGTCGAGCCGCCGTCGCGCTGGCACACGATGCTGCGCCAGATCTCCACCGGCAACGCCCTCATCTCGGTGCTGTCGGTGCTGCTCGCCCTCCTCGTCGGCGCCGTCATGATCGCCTTCACCGACGAGCTGGTGCAAGAGGCGAGCGGGTACTTCTTCGCCCGCCCCGGAGACACCTTCCTCGCGATCTGGCAGTCGGTGTCCGGCGCGTACTCGGCGCTCTTCCAGGGCTCGGTCTACAACTTCCGGCGCGACACCTTCGCCGCCGGCATCCGCCCGCTCACCGAGACCCTGACGTTCGCCACGCCGCTGATCGCCGGCGGTCTCGGCGTCGGCCTCGCATTCCGGGTCGGAATGTTCAACATCGGCGGGCGCGGCCAGATGCTCATCGCCGCATCCGTCGCCGGCTGGATCGGGTTCGGCTTCGACCTGCCGTGGGGCGTCCACATGCTCGTCGCCCTCATCGGCGGCCTCATCGGCGGTGCGCTGTGGGCCGGGATCGCCGGTCTCCTGAAGGCTCGCACGGGTGCTCACGAGGTGATCGTGACGATCATGCTCAACTACGTGGCCTTCTACCTGGTCTCGTGGATGCTGCGCACCCCGGGCCTGCTCCAGGCACCCGGTTCGTCGAACCCGAAGACGCCCGCGATGAAGGAGACGGCGATCTTCCCGTCGCTCCTCGGCCCGCAGTACAACCTGCACTTCGGCTTCATCCTCGTGATCGTCGCGACGGTGCTCGTGTGGTGGATCCTCTCCCGATCGAGCCTCGGCTTCAAGTTCCGGGCGGTCGGCGAGAACCCGAACGCGGCTCGCGTGGCGGGCATCAACGTCAAGTCGATGTACGTCTACGCGATGCTCATCGCCGGCGCGCTGCTCGGCCTCGCGGGGGTCAGCCAGGTGCTCGGCACCGTCACCACCGGGTTCACCGCCGGCATCGACGCCGGCATCGGATTCGACGCGATCACCGTGGCGTTGCTCGGTCGCTCCACGCCGTGGGGCATCTTCGCCGCAGGCATCCTGTTCGGCGCCTTCAAGGCCGGCGGGTTCTCGATGCAGGCGGCCGAGGGCGTCCCCGTCGAGATCGTGCTCGTCGTGCAGTCGCTCATCGTGCTCTTCATCGCAGCCCCCCCGCTCGTGCGCACGATCTTCCGTCTGCCAGATCCGAGGGCCGGCCCGAAGCGACCGCGGCCCATCGTCACGAAGGAGGTCGACGCGAAATGAGCACGACCGCAGAGCATCACCGCACGGCGCCGCAGCCCGAGGCGCTCGCCACCACCGTCGTGACGAGCTGGAAGGCTCCGATCGCGTTCGCCGTCTTCACCCTCGCCGCGCTCGCGCTCGCGGTGTTCGCACCGCGAGAGGGCGTCACGAAGTTCCGCCTCTCGGCACCGACCGATGCGGTGCAGCTGCCCGAGGTGACGGTGCCTTCGATGCCCGCCCTCTGGACGGTCGTGGTCCTGCTCGCAGCCATCACGGCCTACTCCGCGTGGCTCGTCTCCTCGAAGCGACGTCTTCCGCTTTGGACGATCGTCGTGTTCGCGATCCTCTTCATGTTCGGCTTCCTCACGTGGGCGGCCGCCGGAGCCTCGCTGCCGATGATCGGCCTGCTCTTCGGCTCGCTGAGCCTCGCCGTGCCGCTCATCTTCGGTTCGCTCGCGGGCGTGCTCGGCGAACGCGTCGGCGTGATCAACATCGCCATCGAGGGTCAGCTGCTCGCCGGCGCATTCACGGCCGCCGTCGTCGCCTCGGTGACCGGCGAGCCGTGGTTCGGCCTCCTCGCGGCCATGGTGGCCGGCATGCTCGTCGCCTTCGTGCTCGCCGCCTTCGCGATCAAGTACTTCGTCGACCAGGTCATCGTCGGTGTCGTGCTCAACGTGCTCGTCACCGGCCTCACGAGCTTCTTCTTCTCGCAGGTGCTCGCCCCCAACGCGGCGCTCCTGAACACACCGCCGCGCTTCGACCGCTGGCCGATCCCGCTGCTCGGCGACATCCCGATCATCGGGCCGGTCTTCTTCCGGCAGACCGTCGTCGTCTACCTGATGTACATCGCGGTCGCCGCGGTCTACATCGGACTGTTCCACACGAAGTGGGGCCTGCGTCTGCGCGCCGTCGGCGAGCACCCCCAGGCGGCCGACACCGTGGGCATCAACGTCAACCGCACACGCTTCTGGAACGTGGCCCTCGCGGGTGCGATCGCCGGTCTCGGCGGCACGTTCTTCACGATCGGCTCGGGCATCGCCTTCAACAAGGAGATGACCGCGGGCGCGGGCTTCATCGCGCTGGCCGCCGTCATCTTCGGGCAATGGGATCCGATCAAGGCGACGCTCGCGGCGCTGCTCTTCGGCTTCGCATCGAACCTGCAGAACACCCTCTCGGTGATCGGCTCGCCCGTGCCGAGCGAGTTCATGCTCATGCTGCCCTACGTCGTGACGATCTTCGCGGTCGCGGGCCTCGTCGGCAAGGTTCGAGGGCCGGCCGCCGCAGGCAAGCCGTACATCAAATCCTGACGAGGGCGCCGCTGCGCGCCCGCACACCTTCATCCTGGAACGGGGGAGCACCATGACCGCAACGGATGCGATCGATTGGAACGAGCTCCGCGGGCGCGCCCGCGAGGCGATGGCGAAGGCCTACGTGCCGTACTCGGAGTTCCCGGTCGGGGCTGCGGCGATCGTCGACGACGGTCGCGTCGTGAGCGGCTGCAACGTGGAGAACGCCTCCTACGGGGTCACGCTCTGCGCCGAGTGCTCGCTCGTCTCCGCGCTCGTGATGTCGGGCGGCGGCAAGCTCGTCGCCTTCGCCTGCGTCGACGGCCACGGTGCCGCGCTCATGCCGTGCGGGCGCTGCCGGCAGCTGCTGTACGAGCACTCCGCCGAGGGGATGCTGCTCGACACCGTGTCGGGAATCAAGACGATCGACGAGGTGCTGCCCGACGCGTTCGGCCCGCGGCAGCTCGCCGAGTTCAAGGGAGTGAATGCATGAGAACCGTCGAACCGTTCGATGCCGTCGACCTGATCCGGGCGAAACGCGACGGCCACGAGCTCGAGACGCCCGAGATCGACTGGCTCGTCGACGCGTACACCCGCGGGTACGTCGGCGACGAGCAGATGTCGGCCATGACCATGGCGATCTTCCTCAACGGCATGTCGCGGCGTGAGATCCGAGACCTCACGATGGCGATGATCGCCAGTGGCGAGCGCATGGACTTCTCGGCACTCGGCAAGCCGACGAGCGACAAGCACTCCACGGGCGGAGTGGGCGACAAGATCACCCTGCCGCTCATGCCCCTCGTCGCGACATTCGGCGTCGCGGTGCCCCAGCTCTCGGGGCGAGGCCTCGGTCACACGGGCGGCACGCTCGACAAGCTCGAGTCGATCCCCGGCTGGCGTGCCGATCTGAGCAACGACGAGATGTTCGCCCAGCTCCGTGACGTCGGCGGCGTGATCTGCGCCGCCGGGGCGCGCCTCGCGCCGGCCGACAAGAAGCTCTACGCGCTCCGCGACATCACGGCCACGGTCGAGGCGATCCCGCTGATCGCCTCGTCGATCATGTCGAAGAAGATCGCCGAGGGCACGGACGCGTTGGTGCTCGACGTGAAGTTCGGCTCCGGCGCCTTCCTCACCGACATCGATCGCTCGCGCGAACTGGCCCGCACAATGGTCGAGCTCGGCGAAGACGCCGGCGTGGCGACCTCGGCGCTCATCACCAACATGAACGTGCCCCTCGGGCTGACGATCGGCAACGCCAACGAGGTGCGCGAGTCGGTCGAGGTGCTCGCCGGCGGCGGCCCGTCGGACGTCCGTGCCCTCACCGTTGCGCTCGCACGCGAGATGCTCGCGCTCGCGGGGCAGCCCGATGCCGAGGTCGAGGCGGCGCTCGACGACGGCCGCGCCATGGACACCTGGCGCCGCGCCATCCGCGCGCAGGGCGGCGACCCCGACGCAGCGCTGCCGGTGGCGCGGGAACAGCACGTGGTGACCGCCGAGCGCGACGGAGTGCTCGTCGCGCAGCACGCATTGCCATTCGGCATCGCCGCGTGGCGCCTCGGCGCCGGTCGCGCGCGCAAGCAGGATCCGGTGCAGCACGCCGCCGGAATCGAGCTGCACGCCAAGCCCGGCGACGCCGTGGGCAAGGGTGAACCGCTGTTCACGCTGCATGCCGACGAGCCCGCTCGCTTCGCCCGTGCCCTCGAGGCCGTCGAGGGTGCGTGGCGCATCGGCGACGCCGGCGACCCGGTCGAAGACGGCGGGCCCCTCATCGCCGACCGTATCGGCCGCTGACGCGCGTCGACTTGCTTCGAGATTGCCGAGACTTCCCGGGCGCCCTGTCGCTATCGTTGACTCGTGAACACGATTCCGACGGAGTACCGCCTCGAAGGCGACGGCACGAACATCCAGTCCCTGCCGAAGATCTCGCTGCATGACCACCTCGACGGGGGCCTGCGTCCGCAGACGCTCATCGAGCTCGCCGACGAGATCGGCTTCGAAGTGCCGGCGACCGATGCCGAGGCCCTCGGCCAGTGGTTCACGACGCAGTCCAACTCGGGCTCGCTCGTCGAGTACCTGAAGACCTTCGACCTCACGACCGCGGTCATGCAGACCCGCGACGGGCTGCGCCGGGTCGCCCGCGAGTTCGTGCAGGACCTCGCTGCCGACGGCGTGATCTACGGCGAGATCCGCTGGGCGCCCGAGCAGCATCTCACCCGCGGGCTCAGCCTCGACGAGACCGTCGAGGCGGTGCAGGAGGGCATCGAGCAGGGCATCGACGACGCCCGCGGCCAGGGTCGCGGCATCCGCGCCGGCCAGCTCGTCACCGCCATGCGCCATGCCGATCGGGGTCTCGAGATCGCCGAGCTCGCGGTGCGGCACCGCGACCGCGGCGTCGTCGGATTCGACATCGCGGGGGCCGAGGCCGGCTTCCTGCCGAGCCGCCATCGCACGGCGTTCGACTACCTCGCGAGCCAGTACTTCCCGGTCACGGTGCACGCCGGCGAGGCCGACGGCCTCGAGTCGATCCGCAGCGCGCTCTTCGACGGCCGGGCCCTGCGCCTCGGTCACGGCGTGCGCATCGCCGAAGACCTCCTGATCGAGCGTCAAGACGACGAGAACACCTACGTCTCGCTCGGTCCGATCGCCCAGTGGGTACGCGACCGCGAGATCGCCCTCGAGACGAGCCCCTCGTCGAACCTGCAGACCGGAGCGATCGCGGCGTGGGGCGACGAGCTGATCGACCACCCCTTCGACCTGCTGTACCAGCTCGGGTTCCGCGTCACGGTGAACACCGACAACCGTCTGCAGTCGGGCACGAGCCTCACGCGCGAGCTGGCGCTCCTGAGCGACGCGTTCGGATACGACCTCGACGATTTCGAGACGTTCCAGCTGAACGCCGCAGCGTCGGCGTTCCTGCCGCTCGACGACCGCGAAGAGCTCGCCGAGCAGATCCAAGACGGCTTCGACGACGCCTGACGCGACGGAGGCTGTACCGCGCACCCGCCTGCACCACCTCGAACGGACCACCATGATCCTCCCGCCGCTCCCCGACGATGCCATCCTGCTCGGAGTGCACGTCGACGACTGGCGCGCCGCTGTGCGCGAAGCGGGCCGTGCCCTGGTGCGTTCGGGTTCGACGCGCTCCGAGTACGCCGATCGCATGATCGCCGTCATCGAGGAGTTCGGCGCCTACGTCGTCATCGCACCGGGCCTCGCCCTCGCGCATGCGCGCCCGGGTCCCGACGTGCGTCGCGAGGGCCTCGCCGTAGTGACGCTCGCGGAGCCGGTGCCGTTCGGCCACCCGCACAACGACCCGGTGCGCGTGGTCGTCGGACTGGCCGTGTCGAACGCCGAAGAGCACGTCGCGTGGGTCGCGAAGCTCGCGAACGCCTTCAACGACCGCGGCATCGTCGGGCGCATCGCGAGGGCCGAGACGCCCGAGGAGCTGCGGGCCCTGCTCGGTTTCGACGACCGGGCGGGCGCGTGAAGATCGTCGCCGTGTGCGGGGTGGGCATCGGCACCTCCGCGATCCTGAAGGTCAACGCCGAGCGCGCCCTCGACCGGCTCGGACTCTCAGCCGACGTCGACGCGAGCGATCTGCCGGGCATCGCCGCGGCGGCCGCTGACGCGCAGATCATCTTGACCTCGACCGAGCTGTCGTCCGCGGTTCGTCACGCCGTCGGTCGCAACCACGCCGAGATCATCGAGGTGTCGAACTACTTCGATGTCGAAGAGATCGGCGCGAAGCTCGAGACCTCGCTCGGCTGACGTGGCCGGCCGGAGTGCCCGGCCGGCGACTGCCTACGCGGTGAGTTCCCGCATGCCCGCTTCGAGTGCGGCGACGGCGGCGGATGCCGCGGCGCGGCGCTCGGCGACCGACCCGGTCTCGGCGACGGCGTCGATGTAGACCTTGAGCTTCGGCTCGGTGCCGCTCGGCCGCACCATCACCCGCCCGCCGCCGTTGAGCACGATGCGCAGCACGTCGGAGGGCGGCAGCTCACCGAATCCGTCGGAGAGGTCCTCGATGCGCTCCACCCGGATTCCGCCGACCGAGGCGGGCGGTTCGGCGCGGAGCCGGGCCATGATCTCGCCGATGCGGGAGAGCTCGGTGACCCTGATCGAGATCTGGGCGGAAGCGTGGCATCCGAACCGTTCGACGAACGCATCGAGGTGGTCGTCGATCGTGCGACCCTCGGCCTTGAGCGCTGCGGCGAGCGACAGGAAGGCGAGGGCGGCGGAGATGCCGTCTTTGTCGCGCACCGTGCCGGGGTTCACGAGATAGCCGAGCGCCTCTTCGTACCCGAACACGAGGCCGGGCGCCCGGGAGATCCATTTGAAGCCCGTGAGCGTCGCCTCGAAGTCGAGCTCGTAGGCATCGGCGATCGCCTCGAGACCGGGGGAGGAGACGATGGAGCAGGCGAGCGTGCCGCTCGGCCCGGAGTCGCCGGAGACGGCTGCGGCGCGTTCGGCGGCCTGCCAGCCGAGGATGAGGCCCACCTCGTTGCCGGTGAGGCGCCGGTAGCCGGCCTCGGCGGAGGCGTCGGGGATCGCGATGGCGAGGCGGTCGGCATCGGGGTCGTTCGCGACGATGAGTTCGGCCCCGACCTCGCGGGCACGGGCGAAGGAGAGATCCATCGCGCCCGGTTCCTCGGGGTTCGGGAACGACACGGTCGGAAACCCCGGGTCGGGCTGGATCTGCGCCTCGACGAGCGTGGGCGCGTCGAATCCGGCTGCGGTCAAGACGCTCGCCATGGTCTGCCACCCGACGCCGTGCATCGCGGTGTACACGACGTTCGGCTGCGCTGCCGGCGGCGAGGCGACGAGCGCCGTCTGCCGAACGTACTCCTCGACGATTGACTCGGGCGCCGTCGCGAACTCGCCGCGCGGCAACCCGGCAACGCTCGCCGTGTCGGCGATGTGCTGGATCTGCGCCGCGATCTCGGCGTCGGCGGGGGAGACGATCTGCGATCCGTGGTCGTCGCCGCCGAGGTACACCTTGTAGCCGTTGTCGTTCGGCGGGTTGTGCGAGGCCGTCACCATGACGCCCGCCGAGGCGTCGAGATGACGCACCGCGAACGCGAGCACGGGGGTCGGCAGCAGCCGCGGGAGCAGGGTCGCGCGCACTCCGGCGCCGGCCATGATCTCGGCCGTGTCGCGGGCGAACACCGCGGAGTTCTTGCGACCGTCGTAGCCGATCACGATCGACGGCGTCGTGGCCGCGGCATCGGCGGCGCCGCGGGCGAGCAGGTAGGCCGCGAGGCCCGCGGCTGCCTGCGCGACCAGCACCCGGTTCATGCGGTTCGGACCGGCCGCGATCTCTCCGCGGAGCCCGGCCGTGCCGAAGGCGAGCCGCTGGTCGAATCGGTCGGCGAGGTCGGCGGATGCCGCGGGGTCGCCGGCGCGCACCGCGTCGACGATCGCGGCGAGCTCTGCGCGAGTCTCGGGATCGGGGTCCTGCCGGAGCCAGGCTTCGGCGAGTGAAATGCGCCGCTGGTCGGCGTCGGTCTGCGACATCCGCTCCACCTCAGAGCTCGGCGACGATCTTGGCGAGCAGGCTGGAGATCACCGGCTCGGCCGCGCGGCCGGCCTCGATGACCTCTTCGTGGCTCAGCGGCGACTTCTGGATGCCGGCGGCGAGGTTCGTGATGAGCGACATGCCGAGCACCTCCATGCCCGCCTGGCGCGCCGCGATGGCCTCGAGGGCCGTCGACATGCCGACGATGTGGCCGCCGATGATCTTCGCCATCTGCACTTCGGCGGGCGTCTCGTAGTGGGGGCCGCGGAACTGGCAGTACACGCCCTCGTCGAGCTCGGGCGCGATGCTGCGTGCCAGCTCGCGGAGCCGCTTGGAGTACAGGTCGGTCAGGTCGATGAACGTCGCGCCCTCGAGGGGTGAATCGGCGGTGAGGTTGATGTGGTCGCTGATCAGCACCGGGGTGCCGGGCGTCCAGTGCTCCTTGATGCCGCCGGCACCGTTCGTGAGGATCATCGTGCTGGCGCCCGTCGCGGCCGCGGTGCGCACGGAGTGCACGACACGGCGCACGCCGTGGTCTTCGTAGTAGTGGGTGCGGGCGCCGATGACGAGGGCGCGCTTGCCGCTCGGCAGCAGCACCGAGCGCAGCGTGCCGACATGGCCCTCGAGGGCGGGCTTCGAGAACCCGGGCACGTCGGTCGCGGCGATGGTGTGCGTCGTCTCGCCGATGAGCTCGGCGGCGCGGCTCCAGCCGCTGCCGAGGGTGAGGGCGATGTCGTGACGCTCGACCCCGGTGATCTCGGCGATGCGCTCAGCCGCGAGTGCGGCGATGGCGAATGGGTCGGCGGTGGGGTCGTCGAGCGGGTTTGCAGCGTGCATCGTTCCACTCTAACCAGCAGCGGATGTCGCAGCACGCTCCTGCTCGTTTGCTGGCCGGCGGCCAGCAACTGACAGAATATGAGCATGGCCTACGAGTTCGAGCGCACGCAACGCATTGCCGTCCTCGGAGGAGGACCCGGAGGGTACGAGGCGGCGCTCGCCGGCGCACAGCTCGGTGCCGAGGTCACCCTCATCGAGCGGGCGGGGGTCGGCGGTTCCGCCGTGCTGACCGACGTCGTGCCCTCGAAGTCGCTCATCGCGACCGCCGAGGCGTCCAACGCCGTCAAAGAGGCCGCCGACCTCGGCGTGCAGTTCTACGCCAAGGGCTCGGCCGACAAGCCGGTGAAGCCCGATGTGGCGATCAACCTCGCCGCCGTCAACAAGCGGCTCCTCGGCCTCGCGGCCCAACAGTCGGAAGACATGCGCGGCAACCTCATCGAGGCCGGCGTGCACCTCGTGCAGGGCGAGGGGCGCCTCGACGGGCCGAACGCCATCATCGTCTCGACGGCGAAGGGCGGCACCGATTTCGACCGCATCGAGGCCGACACGCTCGTCATCTCGGTCGGCGCATCGCCCCGAGTGCTGCCGTCGGCGGTGCCCGACGGCGAGCGCATCCTGACGTGGACGCAGCTCTACCACCTGCAACAGGTTCCCGAGCATCTCATCGTCGTCGGGTCCGGCGTCACGGGCGCCGAGTTCGCCTCCGCGTACCGGGCGCTCGGTGCGAAGGTCACCCTCATCTCGAGCCGCGACCAGGTGCTGCCGGGCGAAGACGCCGACGCGGCATCCGTCATCGAGAAGGTCTTCAAGCGCAACGGCATGAAAGTCATGAACAAGTCGCGCGCCGAGTCGGTCGTGCGCGACGGCGACACCGTCGTGGCGACGCTCACCGACGGGCGCGAGGTGCGCGGCAGCCACTGCCTGATGGCGGTCGGCTCGGTGCCGAACACCGTCGACCTCGGTCTCGAAGAGGCCGGCGTGCAGCTCGCCGAGAGCGGCCACATCCGGGTCAATCGGGTCGCGCGAACCTCGATGCCGAACATCTACGCGGCGGGCGACTGCACCACCTTCCTGCCGCTCGCCTCGGTCGCCTCGATGCAGGGGCGCACGGCGGTGTTCCACGCCATGGGCGACATCGTGAACCCGCCCGAGCTGCGCAACATCACCTCGAACATCTTCACCCAGCCCGAGATCGCCACGGTCGGTTGGACCGAGAAGGAGATCGAGGAGGGGGTCGTGCCCGGCGTCGTCTACAAGCTGCCGCTCGCCTCGAACCCGCGCGCGAAGATGATGGGCATCCGCGACGGCTTCGTGAAGCTGTTCGCGTCGAGCGGATCGGGCGCGATCATCGGTGGCGTCATCGTCGCGCCCAAGGCGTCGGAGCTCGTCTTCCCGATGACGCTCGCCGTCGAGCACCGGCTCACGGTCGACCAGTTCGCGGAGGCGTTTCCGGTCTACCCGTCGCTGAGCGGTTCGCTGACGGATGCGGCGCGCGCGATGCACATCGTACGCTGAGGGGAACTCGGCACCGCGCGGGGCGGCGCCGACCACTGGGGGGAACGATGAACCTGCGAGTGAAATCCGTCGAGGCGTCGATCGCCGATTCGCACGATGAGGAGCGAAGCCTCAAGCGATCGCTCGGAACCTGGGACCTCGCACTCATGGGCATCGCCGTCGCGGTCGGCGCGGGCATCTTCTCGGTCGGCGCGCAGGCTGCCGCGAACTTCGCCGGCCCGAGCGTGATCCTCTCCTTCGTGCTCGCCGCGGTCACGTGCGGCCTCGCGATCATGTGTTACGCCGAGTTCGCCTCGACCGTGCCGGTGGCGGGCAGCGCCTACACCTTCACGTACGCGACCATGGGCGAACTGCTCGCCTGGATCATCGGCTGGGACCTCATCCTCGAGATGTTCACCGCCGCCGCCGTGCTCGCGAAGTACTGGGGCGTCTACCTCGGCGAGGCACTGCTCGCGTTCGGACTGCCGTTTCCGGCGACGTTCCAGATCGGCGGCCTCGAGGTGAGCTGGCCGGCGTTCCTCATCGTCGCGGTCTTCACGGCCCTGCTCGTCGCCGGTACGAAGCTCACCGCCAGGGTCGGGGCGGTGTTCACCATCATCAAGGTGCTGATCGTGGTCTTCGTGATCGTCGTGGGCTTCTTCTTCGTGCAGGCCGCCAACTACACGCCGTTCATCCCTGAGGCGGTGCCCACCGAGGGCGGTGCCACCGATGCCTGGACGCAGTCGCTATTCTCGTGGCTGACCGGGGCTGCACCGGCGCAGTACGGCATCTTCGGCATGCTCTCGGCTGCCGCGCTCGTGTTCTTCGCGTTCATCGGGTTCGATGTCGTCGCGACGAGTGCCGAAGAGGTGCGCGAGCCGCAGAAGCGGCTGCCGCGCGGCATCTTCCTCGGTCTCGGCATCGTGACGCTGCTCTACGTGCTCGTGTCGATCGTCATGACGGGCATGGTCTCGTACCGCGAGCTCGCCGAGGAGGAGACTCCGTCACTCGCCACCGCGTTCCGTCTCGTCGGCCAGGACTGGGCTTCCGCGGTGATCTCGCTGGGTGCGCTCGCCGGCCTCACGACCGTGATCATGATCCTCCTCCTCGGCCTGTCGCGCATCGTGTTCGCGCTCAGTCGCGACGGGTTGCTGCCCCGGTGGCTGTCGAAGACGACGGAGCGCACGAAGACCCCTGCGCGCATCCAGATCATCGGCGGCACGGTCGTGGCGTTCGTCGCGGCCTTCACCGACGTCGGCCTGCTCGAGGAGATGATCAACATCGGCACGCTCTCGGCCTTCGTGCTCGTGAGCGTCGGCGTCGTCATCCTGCGGCGCACCCGCCCCGACCTGCCGCGGGGGTTCCGGGTGCCGTGGTTGCCCGTGCTGCCGATCCTCTCAGCCGTGCTCTGCCTCTGGCTCATGTTCAACCTGACGACGCTCACCTGGGTGCGCTTCCTCGCCTGGCTCGCGATCGGCGTGGTGATCTACCTGCTCTACGGCCGGCGCCGCTCGCGCCTCGGCCACGAGCAGGGGGTCAGCGAGGTCGAACTGCCGACCCCGCAGGGCGCGGAGCCGCCCGCCTGATTCGATCGTCCGGCCGCTCGTGATCAAATCGCAATCCGGATACGATTCTCCGGGTCTCGCCGATGCACTAGCGTCGTTGCACCCGCAATCTCCGGGGAGATGGAGGCAACCGTGACCGGTCGCGTAGTGCGTGTGGTGACGATTCTGATCGCTGCGAGCGTGCTGACAGGCTGTGTGGTGTCGCCACCCGACCTCACACCACCGCCTCCCGTGACGACCGCGCCCACTCCCTCGGCCGCACCTGCGACTCCCTCACCGACGGCCGCGCCCGTTGGAGACCCCGAACCAGCGGTCGATGCGGTGGTCGTCCACATCACCGTGCGACCCGAACACCTCGAACTCGTCAACAGCACGGGCTTCGTCGTCGCCGAGCTGTCCTACGACGCAGAGGCGAACGTCTTCGTCGACACCTTGTCCGAGGTACTCGGCGGACCCCCCGACATCGCGGAGTACCCCGGCGGCCACGAGTGGTTTCCGACGACTCGCTACGCGTGGCCGGGAGCGGAGATCATCGACGACCACGAGCCCGGCGGGATCTCAGCCGACATGAATGTGAGTGTTCGGTTCACGCATCCGATCGTCGGCAACGGCATCCACGTCTCGACCGTGCAGGACTTCCGACCCGGCGACGATCTGCGTGCGTTCGCTGACGAGCTCGGGGAGCAGTGGCACGGAAACGGGTATGACGAGTTCCCCGCCGAGACCGGGCCGGTCATCGGAGAGCGCTTGTACGACTCGTGGACGGACACGTACTGGAAGTACGCGAACGCGAATGCCGTTTCGGTCAACCAGTGGGCTGGTTCGGCCAACCCGACGGTCACGAGCGTGATCTTCGCGCCGTGGAACTTCGGGATCGGGCACGTCTGATCCCGCCCGACTCTCGGCGAGGGTCTGCCGAGAGCTCAGGCCGCGGGTGCGTCGGTGATGGCGAGGAGCAGGTGCCCGCTCGAGACGGTCGCGCCGGCCTCGGCGTTCACGGTGCCGATGACACCGTCTTTGTGGGCCAGGATCGGCTGTTCCATCTTCATCGCCTCGAGCACCAGCACCAGATCGCCCTTGACGACGTGATCGCCCTCGGCGACCGCGACCTTCACGATCGTCGCCTGCATCGGTGCCTTGACGGCGTCGCCGGTCGCGGTGTCGACCGAGTGCCCGGTTGCGCGGCGCCGCGGTGCGGCTCCAGCGCTTCGGGCAGCGGATGACCCGCCTGCGAGCCGCTTCGGCAGGGTCACCTCGACCCGGCGACCTGCGACCTCGACGACCACGCTCGTGCGTGCGTCGGCGCCCGTCGTCGTGGCGAGCTCGCCCGACCAGGGCTCGAGACGGTTGTCGTACTCGGTCTCGATCCAGCGCGTGTAGATCGAGAACGGCTCGTCGCCCTCGGGCGCGAAGGCCGGATTTGTGACGATGTCGCGGTGGAAGGGCAGCACGGTGGGGAGCCCGGTGACCTCGAACTCGTCGAGCGCACGTCGAGCGCGCTCGAGCGCGTCCTTGCGGTCGCGGCCCGTGACGATGAGCTTGGCGAGCAGCGAGTCGAACGCGCCCGAGATCTCGTCGCCCGAGGTGACGCCGGAGTCGATGCGGACGCCGGGGCCGCCGGGGAACCGCAGCTGGTGCACCGGTCCGGGCGCGG
The DNA here is from genome assembly GCF_003070885.1 of Agromyces badenianii. NCBI lineage: Bacteria > Bacillati > Actinomycetota > Actinomycetes > Micrococcales > Microbacteriaceae > Agromyces > Agromyces badenianii. The sequence continues at coordinate 2,085,554 of NZ_CP028913.1, read as the reverse complement.
GCAGGAAGCCCCGACCCGGGTCCTCGCCGTTGATCCGGAACTCGATCGAGTGGCCGATGGTGACGGGGTCGACGGCGTCGAGCACGCCGCCCTCGGCGAGGCGGAACTGCTCGCGCACGAGATCGATGCCGGTGACCTCTTCGGAAACCGGGTGCTCGACCTGGAGACGGGTGTTCACCTCGAGGAACGAGACCGTGCCGTCTTGGCCGATCAGGAATTCGCACGTGCCGGCGCCCACGTAGCCGACCTCGCGCAGGATCGCCTTCGAGGACTCGTAGAGGAGCGCGGTCTGCTCTTCGGTGAGGAACGGCGCCGGGGCCTCTTCGACGAGTTTCTGGTGTCGACGCTGCAGCGAGCAGTCGCGGGTCGAGACGACGACGACGTTGCCGTGCGCGTCGGCGAGGCATTGGGTCTCGACGTGACGGGGCCGGTCGAGGTACTTCTCGACGAAGCACTCGCCGCGGCCGAACGCCGCGACGGCCTCGCGAGTGGCCGACTCGAAGAGCTCGGGCACCTCCTCGCGGGTGCGGGCGACCTTCAGGCCTCGGCCGCCACCGCCGAAGGCGGCCTTGATCGCCACGGGCAGGCCGTGCACGTCGACGAAATCGAGCACCTCGGAGGCATCCGCGACCGGGTTGAGGGTGCCGGGCGCGAGCGGAGCGCCGACCTTCTCGGCGACGTGGCGCGCGGAGACCTTGTCGCCGAGTCGTTCGATGGCCTCGGGCGACGGCCCGATCCAGACGATGCCGGCGTCGATGACGGCGCGGGCGAAGTCGGGGTTCTCTGCGAGGAAGCCGTAGCCGGGGTGCACCGCGTCGGCGCCCGAGCGGCGGGCCACCGAGAGGATCTTGTCGATCACGAGGTACGTGTCTGCGCTCGTGGTGCCGTCGAGGGCGTAGGCCTCGTCGGCGAGCTTGACGTGCCGCGCGTCGCGGTCTTGGTCGGCGTAGACGGCGACGGAGCCGAGGCCGGCGTCACGGGCGGCCCGGATGACGCGGACGGCGATCTCGCCACGGTTGGCGATGAGGACCCTGGTGATACGCGGCATAATGCTCAAGCCTATTGCTCGGGGCGTCGGGCTCTTTGGACGCCTTCCACAAAAAGAGCGGATGTCTCTTGCGGGCGTCGACAATCGCCGGGCGCCGGGGTCGGATGCGTGCGGCGGGATGCGGTCGGGCGGGGCGGCGTTCTCGCGGTGCGTGTCACCCGGCGGTGGGCACCCGGTTCCAGAGCGAGGGCCAGGCAACGCCGAGCTCCCGCACGAGGTCGCGCAGCGTGGAGAGCGAGAGCCCGACGACGGTCGACGGGTCGCCCTCGACGCGCCGGATGAACGGTCCGCCGAGGCTGTCGATCGTGAACGCTCCGGCGACGAGCAGGGGCTCGCCCGAGGCGATGTAGGCGTCGATTTCGGCGTCGTCGAGCGCGGCGAAGCGCACGGTCGCGACATCCGCCCGGCCGACGGCTGCGTTCACGCGGCCGCCTCGATGATCGATCAGCCAGTGACCCGACCAGAGTTCGCCGTGCCCGCCGTTCTGCGCGAGCCAGCGCTGCTTCGCCACATGCGGCAGGTGCGGCTTGCCGTGGATCGCGCCGCCGGTGAGGAACGCGGAGTCCCCGCCGAGGATGAGGCCGTCGATCGGAGCGCCGCCGGGTTCGGTGCCGACGAGCGCCTCGGCCTTCGCCTGCGCCAGGAGCTGCACCATCTCGCGCGCGGGGAGCGGCCCGGATTCGGCCTCACGGGCGGCGACGACCGCCTCCTCGTCGACACCGGGCGGCGCTGCGATGGGCTCGATGCCTGCAGCGCGGAGCGTCTGCAGCCTGGCGGGCGACGTCGAGGCGAGATAGAGGCGCATGGGTCCATCCTGCCGTGGGGTGGGCGGCGCTGTGGAATGCTCGTTGCATGCCTGAGAACCGACGCCAACGTCGTCCCCGCGTGCGGAGGCCGTCGCGGTCGCCTCGCCCGGCCCCCGAAGCGCCCGCCACCGACGGGCCGGTGATCGAGCTCGAGATCGAACGGGTCGCGCACGGCGGCGTGTTCGTCGCGCACCACGAGGGGCGCGTGGTGTTCGTCGCCGACGCGATCCCGGGCGAGCGGGTCGCGGCGCGGGTCAGCGACCAGGGTCGTGAACGATTCTGGCGAGCCGAGACGGTGGCGGTGCTCGACGCCTCGCCGGATCGCCGCGAGCACGTGTGGGCCGAGGCATCCGTCGACCGTGCGCCCGAGCTTCGAGCGGGCGGGGCCGAGTTCGGCCACATCCGGATGCCGCGACAGCGGGCCCTGAAGGGGGAGGTGCTGCGCGAAGCCCTCTCCCGCATGGCCGGCCTCGAAGCAGACGTGCACGTCGAGCCGGTCGAGTCGGGCTTCGCTCCGGGCGTCTCGCTCGACGACGGGACCGGTTGGCGCACGCGGATGCGCCTGCACGTCGACGCGGACGGCCGTGTCGGGCCGTACGCGGCCCGGAGCCACACGATCGTGCCCGTGGCGTCCCTGCCCCTCGCCGCGCCCGAACTCGAGGCGCTCGCGCCGCTCGACGAGCGGTTCGCCGGTGCGAGTGCGATCGACCTCGTCGCCCCGAGCGCTGGAGACCCGGCGGTCGTCGTGGTCGAGGGCGATCGACGGCCGAACGGCGCGCGCGCGACCATCGAGGAGCGAGTCGGCGAGCGCACCTTCCGGCTCGATCGCGACGGCTTCTGGCAGGTGCACCGCGGTGCCGCGGCGACGCTCACGCGAGCCGTGCAGGACCTCATCGACGGCGAGCTCTTCGACCCGCGCGCCGCCAATCACGACCTCTACGGCGGTGTCGGCCTGCTCGCCGCGGCCGTCGGCGATCGGTTCGGCGAGACGCTGCGCATCACGACCGTCGAGTCCGACGCGCGCGCCACCGAGCACGCCGGGGCGAACCTCTCGGAATGGATCGGCGCCCGCGCGGTGACCGCCCGCGTCGACCGGTACCTCGACGAACTCGCCGCCGGGGCGGGCGCGGCCGAGCGAGCGCGCTTGCGCGACGCGACCTTCGTGCTCGACCCGCCGCGCGCCGGGGCCGGTCGCGCGGTCGTGGAACGACTCGCCGCGCTCCGCCCGCGCCAGCTCGTCTACGTCGCCTGCGACCCGGTCGCATTCGCCCGCGATGTCGGCCTCTTCCGCGAGCGCGGGTACGAACTCGACGAGCTTCGCGCGTTCGACATGTTTCCCAATACGCACCACATCGAAGCCGTCGCCCGGCTCCGCGCTATCGTGTGAACGTGGAACAGGGGGACGTCGTGACCGCAGCACGGGCCGGGGCAGGGGATGACGCGGCAACCGTCGCGATCGTCGACGACCATGAGGCCGTGCGACTCGGGCTGCGGGCCGCATGCCGCGAGGCCGGATACAACGTCGTGGTCGACGCGGCGAGCGTGCCGGAGTTGCTCGCGGGGCTCGGCGGTCGCTCGTGCGATGTCGTGGTGCTCGACCTGTCGCTCGGCGACGGGTCGTCGGTGACCGAGAACGTGCGCACGGTGCTCGCGACGGGCAGTGCGGTGCTCGTGCACAGCATCGCCGACCGCGTCGCCGCCGTGCGGGAGGCGCTCGCCGCCGGTGCTGCCGGCGTGATTCCGAAGGCCTCGCCGATGTCGGCGGTGGTCGCTGCGATCGCCACGGTCGCAGGCGGCGAGGTGCTCAACAACGTGGAGTGGGCGAGCGCCATCGAGGCCGACCGCGACTTCGCGAAGGCGCAGCTCGGGCGTCGAGAGCACGATGTGCTGCACCTGTACGCCTCGGGACTGCCGCTGAAGCTCGTCGCGGCGCAGCTCGGCATCGCGCACTCGACCGCGCGCGAGTACCTCGACCGCATCCGGGCGAAGTACATCGAGGTCAGGCGCCCTGCGCCGACCAAGGTCGACCTGTTGCGCCGTGCCGTCGAGGATGGGATCCTCCCCGGGCTCGACGATGGCGGAGATGCCGGCCGTTGACTGGCGGGTGACGCGCCTCGCGCGTCGCCGGGCCACCGTGACCCGTGCACAGGTCGAAACCGTTGCCGGTCGTGCCGTCGGCCTCTTCGGGCTCGTCTTCGGCGCGCAGACCGTGCCAGTGGCCCTCGAGCAGGCCGGCGCGCTCGTGCCAGGCGCCGGGGCCGCCCTGATGGCGGTGCTGTACGGCGCGATCGTCGCGCTCGCCGTGGCCACCGTCACGAAGGTGGCGGTACGCGCGGCGTGCCTCGGGTTCGCTGCACTGTACGTGCTCGCGCTCGTGTCGTGGCCGTTCCTCGTCGCCGACCCGGCCGCCCTCGACGGCAGCGCGCCGTGGCTGTACTACCTCTGCACGGTCGCGACGACGGCGGCCGTCATCGCAGTCCTGCCGGTCTGGGCCGGTGTGTACACGCTCGTCGTGCCGGCCATCTACGGCACCATCCGGCTCCTGCCCGCCGGCGGCGACGCGGGGCCGCTGCTGGCGGTGCTCGACGCGCTGTACGCGGTCGTGCTGGGCGTCGTCGTGCTCGCGATCATCACGATGCTGCGCCAGGCCGCCGAATCGGTGGACTCAGCGCAGGAGGCCGCGTTGCAGCGTTACGACGTCGCCGCTCGGCAGCACGCGAACGAGATCGAACGCGTCAAGGTCGACGCGCTCGTGCACGACAGCGTGCTCACGACGCTGCTCTCCGCCGCGGCCGCCACCTCGCCCGAAGCAGAGCACCTGGCGGCCCGGATGGCCCGCGATGCCGTGCAGCGCCTCGATGAAGCCGGGGCGACCGGACCGCGCGCGTTCGACCGGGTCGGACTGCCGGTGCTCGTGCGGCGGCTGCGTGCGGCGCTCACGACCTTCAACACGCCGTTCACCGTGCGGGTGGTGAACGCCGGCGGCGTCGAGCTGCCGGTGGAGGCTATGGAAGGGCTCTACAGTGCGGCGGTGCAGGCGATGGTGAACAGTCTGCAGCATGCCGACGACTCGGGACTCTCGACGAGACGCGAGCTGCGCATCCGGGGGGTACGGGCGGGCGGCTGCGTCATCGAGGTGGCCGACAACGGTCGCGGGTTCGACATCGAACGGGTCCCGGCCGAACGTCTCGGGCTCCGGGTCTCGATCGAGGAACGCATGGCGAACGTCGGCGGCATCGCGAGGATCGAATCCCAGCTCGGCCACGGCACGACCGTGACGATCGCGTGGCCGCTCGGAGCGGAGGGCAGCGCATGATCTCCATTCCCCGCTGGCTCCTGCTCGTGCTGGGCGCGCTGTTCTCGGTGTACCACGTCGTGCTCGGCGTCTATTCCCTCGACGTGCCGGCGTCACCCTGGCCGGCGGTCGTGGCGCTGCTGCTCTACACGGTGGCGACGATCCTGAGCCTGTGGCCGACGAAGCGCGTGCGCATGCCCGACTGGCTCGCGGCGTTCGATCTCGCGGTCTGCATCGTGCTGCCGCTGCTCGTGACGAGCCAGCTCGATCCCGGCGCCGAGAACGGGTACGCGACCTGGTACGTCGCCGCGGTCGGCACCCTCATGACGATCGCTGCCGCCCGCAGGCAGCTGGCCGCGGCGTGGCTCGGCGTGATCGCCCTCGCCGTGCAGAGCGTGGTGTGGGCCGGGCCGCTCTCGCTCGGCGGACTGGGCGTGATCGGCAGCATGGTCTGGGTCGCGATCGCGCACATGCTGACCACCGCGCTGGCCAACGCGGCGCGCGAGACCCGACGCTACGCCCAGGCCGAGCGAGAGGCCGCCGCATGGCAGGCCGCCCAAGACGCGCACCTCTTCGAGGGTCGCGTGCGTCTGGCGCACACCAACCGACTCGCAGCCCCGATGCTGCGGCGCATCGCCGACCGCAACGGCTCGCTCACCGACGAACAGCGCGCAGAGTGCCGCATGCTCGAGGCGGCGATCCGCGACGAGATCCGGGGCCGGATGCTGCTGACCGACGTCGTACGCATCGAGGTGCAGCGGGCCCGTGCGCGCGGCATCACGGTGACCCTTCTCGATGAGGGCGGCATCGACGACCTCGATGAGACGGTGCGCGATCGCGTGCTGTCGAGGGTGGCGGAGGCGGTATCGGGGTCCACGGCCGACCGCATCATCGTCCGCACCGCAGCGGAGGCATCGCCGGTCGCGGTCACCGTGGTGGGCCTGCGCGAGCAGGAGGAGCAGGGAACCGACCCCGAAGACGATGAGCCCGAGGTCGAACTGTGGCTGGAGATCCCGCGGCAGACGTGATCGGTTCTGACCGGCGTGCGGTGCGACAGCACCAGGCCGAAGCGTCGGCGCAGGTCGACGCGGCCTGAGCTGACGCGGAGAATCCGGCCGGTCCTGCGCGAAGAGGGCCGGACATGAAGGTGGGGGGCCGATCTGAGATCGACCCCCCATCAAGCCCGAGTCACGGCGACAACCCGAATATCGCCCTGACTCGCCCCCAACTGTCATCGGTTACCCGACCGGTGACGATGGCGACTCCTGTGGAGCCTGCATTGACAATATTGGTCGACGGGTGGAGGAGTGCAAAGTCGTCATTTCGGGGGACACGCTCGTCCCCCTTTTTTCGGGGGCCCCTTTTTGCGCCTCCGACGACGCCGTGTCCTCGGCCAGCCGAGGCGTCGGAGGCCACCCGGTCAACGACCGGTGCGGACCCAACGGCCGGGACCGACGTCGATCGGCCGGCGCATGGCCGTGCCGCTGCGCACCCAGGCGTCGCGGCGGGGTTCGTCGACGGATGCCGCGACCGACGCTTCCTCGTCGAGGGCGGCGAGCAGCACGGCCGTCACCGCCGCAGCGTCGTCGGGGGTCACCGTTCGGCTCTCGAACCGAAGCGCGGCCGCGCGGTCGTCGATGTCGTCGCTCATGTCGCTCCCTACAGCGGGATGTTCCCGTGCTTCTTCGCCGGCAGGCTCGCTCGCTTCGTGCGGAGCGCACGCAGCGCCTTGACGACCGCGACGCGCGTGGCAGCGGGTTCGATGACCCCGTCGAGTTCTCCGCGTTCGGCGGCGAGGAACGGCGATGCCACGTTGTACGTGTACTCGTTCGCGAGCTTGGTGCGCACCGCCGCGACGTCTTCGCCCGCCTCTTCGGCGCGCTTGATCTCACCGCGGTAGAGGATGTTCACCGCGCCCTGGCCGCCCATGACGGCGATCTCGGCGGTCGGCCAGGCGAGGTTGATGTCGGCGCCGAGCTGCTTGGACCCCATGACGATGTATGCGCCGCCGTACGCCTTGCGGGTGATGACGGTGACGAGGGGCACGGTCGCCTCGGCGTAGGCGTAGAGCAGCTTCGCGCCGCGACGGATGACGCCCGTCCATTCCTGGTCGGTGCCCGGCAGGTAGCCGGGCACGTCGACGAGGGTGAGGATCGGGATCGAGAAGGCGTCGCAGAAGCGCACGAAGCGAGAGGCCTTCTCGCCCGCCGCGATGTTCAGCGTGCCGGCCATCTGGCTCGGCTGGTTGGCGATGATGCCGACCGAGCGGCCCTCGACCCTGGCGAAGCCGATCACGATGTTCGGGGCGAACAGCGGCTGCACTTCGAGGAAGTCGCCGTGGTCGACGATGCCCTCGATGACGGCGTGCATGTCGTAGGGCTGGTTCGGCGAATCGGGGATGACGGTGTTCAGCCGTCGGTCCTGATCGGTGATCTCGAGCTCTGCCTCGGCGTCGTAGACCGGGGCATCCGTCATGTTGTTGTCGGGCAGGAACGAGATCAGCGTGCGTGCATAATCGAGCGCGTCGGATTCATCGCTCGCGAGGTAGTGGGCGACGCCCGACACGGTGTTGTGGGTCAGTGCGCCGCCGAGCTCCTCCATGCCGACGTCTTCGCCGGTGACGGTCTTGATCACGTCGGGGCCGGTCACGAACATCTGGCTGGTCTTGTCGACCATGATGACGAAGTCGGTGAGGGCGGGGGAGTAGACCGCACCGCCGGCGGCCGGGCCGCAGACGATCGAGATCTGCGGGATGACGCCGGAAGCCTGCGTGTTGCGGCGGAAGATCTCGCCGTACTTGCCGAGCGCGACGACACCCTCCTGGATTCGGGCGCCGCCCGAGTCCAGGATGCCGATGATCGGCACGCCGGTCTTCAGCGCGAGCTCCATGACCTTGATGATCTTCTCGCCTGCGACCTCGCCGAGCGAGCCGCCGAAGATCGTGAAGTCCTGCGAGTACACGGCGACCTGACGGCCGTGGATGGTGCCCGTGCCGGTCACGACGGCGTCGCCGTAGGGGCGCTTGGCCTCCATGCCGAACGCGTGGGTGCGGTGCCGCACGAACTCGTCGAGCTCGACGAAGGAGCCCGGGTCGAGCAGTTCGGCGATGCGCTCGCGCGCCGTCATCTTGCCCTTGGCGTGCTGCTTCTCGATGGCCGCCTCGCCCGAGGCCGTCACGGCTTCGTGGTAGCGCAGCTTGAGGTCGGCGAGCTTGCCGGCGGTCGTGGAGAGGTCGGGGCCGTCAGTCGCTTCGGTCACGCCGTTCACTCTACCGGTGAGCAACTGGCCGACTTCCTTGACGGATTCCTACAAATACCGAGTCGAGGCTGGTGGCTATCGCCATGTGCTCGAGGCGGGCGGACACGGCGCATCGACCGCGTCGCCCCGTTTCGGCGCTGATCCGCGCGATGCCGCCGCTGGGTAGGGTGATGGCATGGATTGGGAACGATCGCGCGCGGCTGTGCCACGGTTCGAATTCCTCGCCGAGGCCGGGTCGACGAACGACGAGCTGCGTGAGGCTGCGAGCGGGGCGGATGCCGCGGAGTGGGGTCACGGCGCGGTACTCGTCACCGACAACCAGACGCGCGGACGAGGTCGACTCGGGCGGGTGTGGCTCGCGCCGACCGGCAAGACGCTCGCGATCTCGATGCTGCTGCGACCGGAGCTCCCCGGGGGTGCGTCGTTCCCGGCCGACTCCTACGGCTGGATCCCGCTCATCGCCGGCGCGGCGATGACCGAGGCGGTGCGCCGAGCGGTCGAGCCGTACCTGCAGCCGCCCGAGCCGTCGTCGCCCGAGCCCGACGCCGGCCGCGAGGCATCCACTCGCCGGCGCAAGCGGAACGAACGTGTCGAGGAATCGGGGCAGCCCGACGGCAGCGGCGGCGTCGACATCGAACTGAAGTGGCCGAACGACGTGCTCGTCTCGGGCTACAAGATCTGCGGCATCCTGTCCGAGCTCCTGCCCGATTCCGGAGCCGTGATCGTCGGCGCCGGCCTCAATCTCACGCTCGACGAGCACGACCTGCCCACGCTCACGTCGACCTCGCTGCTGCTCGTCACCGGCGAGCGGCCCGATGCCGATGCCGTGCTCGCCGACTACCTCGCCACCTTCCTCGAGCTGTTCGACGCGTTCGCGAGTTCGGGGGCGGATGCCGCGGCGAGCGGTGTCGCCGACCGCGTCACTGCACTTTGCGGCACGATCGGCAGCGAGGTCCGGGTCGAACTTCCGGGCGACCGCGAATTGCTCGGGCGCGCGGAACGCCTCGACGCCGACGGACGACTGGTCGTGATCGAGCGTGAGAACGGTGAGCCGTGGTCTGTCGCCGCTGGAGACGTCACGCACCTGCGGTATTAATGACCTATGAGGCCTGCCGCGACACCCGAAACGGCCGCGCCGCCGGCGCAGCCTCCCGAGCGCGTCGTCGCACGGGTCCGGCGGCATGCGCGCGTGCTCACGATTCCCGCGTTGCTGCTCATCGCGGTGGCCGGAGCGACCGCATACGGGCTCGGTGTCGCGCCCGAACCTTGGCAGGGTCTCGCGATCGTCGCCGGAGCGGTGCTCATCGTGCTGCTCGGTTCGTTCCTGCCCTACCTCGGCTGGCTCACCCGGCGCACGACGATCACCACGAGGCGCATCATCGTGCGCAGCGGTGTCTTCGTGCGGGTGCGCCAGGAGCTGCTGCACAGCCGGGGCTACGACGTGACGGTGCGCCGAACGTGGGGGCAGAGCGCGTTCGGCTCGGGCGATGTGCGCATCAACACGGGTCACGAGCAGCCGTTCGTGCTGAAAGACGTGCCGAAGCCCGAGCTCGTGCAGGGAGCCCTGCAGGAGCTCATGGAGCACGAGCATTCCCGCGTCGCCGACCGGCGTCGCGCCGAGCAATCCATGATCGACGGCGACACCGTGGCCTGGGGCGGGCGCTGAGTGGGGGGTTCGTGCAGCGGCACGCCTCCAAAGGACGTAACGTTGACAGGTGGTCTCTTGCGCACCCGAGCGCGAGCCGCACGATGAAGGGTTCCTCTTGGCCGACGAATGCAAACACGGTTTCGATGACGGCCTCTGCGCCATCTGCTTCCCGCCGCCGGAACCGGAGGCGAAGCCCGCGCCCGCCCCGGTGCCACGTTCCGCACGGTCGACGACGACCCGCAGCGGCCGCCCGCCGGCTCGAGTGCCCGGCGCCTCGCGTCCGGCGATCGCTTCAGACGCCCCGCGCCTCGATCTGAAGGCGATGCGCATCTACCACGTGACGCACATCGACAACCTCCCGCCGATCCTCGACGCAGGGGCCCTTCTGGCGGATGCCGCGGGGGCCGTCCCGGTCGTCGACCTCGCAGCTCCCCATGCGCGCGAATACCGGCGCACCGCCACGATCGCCGACACCGATGCGGTGGTCGCCGACTACGTGCCGTTCCTGCTCACCACCGACGCCCATGTCTGGGAGGCGGTGCGCACCGCCACCCCCGACCCCCGCCTGCACGACGACGCGGTCAAGCGCGCGCCTTCCGACTTCGTGATCTTCGTGAGCTCGCTCGCGAGCGCGCAGGCGGGCGACCCCGAGACCCCGGGCACGATCGTCGTGAGCGAGGCGGACGCCGCGGTCGCCGGTGCCACGGTGGCGACGGAGTGGTCCGATGTGCAGCGGCTGTTGCAGCGGCTGTACCGCGAAGACGACGGATCCGGTCTCGACGGCGCCGAGCTGCTCGTGCGGGAGTGCCTGCCGCTCGACAGCGTGGCGCTCATCGCGGTCGCGAACGACCCGGTGCGCGACCGAGTGCGTGCCGCGCTCGCCGGCGCGGGCGTGCGTGCGCGAGTCGCGGTGTACCCGCCGTGGTTCCAGCCGACCGCCGACGCCGCGGCGGAGTAGCGCCGAGCGAGCCCCGGGTCAGAAGCGGTCGCCGGACCCGGCGACCGTGTCGCCCGGCGGGTCGGCCGCGGCCGGGGCATCCGCTGCAGCGCCTGGATCGCTGGCTGGAGGCTCCTCGAAGAGCGTGCGCTGCGCCTCTTCGACGCGCGCCAGGTTCGAGAGGCCGTCGGCGCGGTGATGTCCGAACACCCAATAGCGGTACAGAACGAACCGGAATGCCGTGCCGAGCGCGAGGCCGACGACGTTCGTCGCGATGTTGTCGGCCACGAGGCTCGTGTAGCCGAGCCAGTGATGGCTGACCCAGAGGCATCCGAGTGCGATCGCCATGCCGCCGAGCGACACGATGACGTACTCGACGAACTCGCGCAGGTAGTTGCGCCGGCGGTGCTTGCGGAACGTCCAGTAGCGGTTGCCCAGCCAGTTGAAGACGATGGCGACGCTCGTGGAGATCGTCTTCGCGCCGATCGCCGACTGGGCCCAGTGCCCCTCGCCGAAGACGCCGAGGCGCAGCAGGTTGAACAGCGCGACATCGATCACGAAGCCGATCAGGCCCACGACGCCGAACTTCACCGCGTAGGCGAGGAGCCCCTCCCACAGGCGTGCGAGGGCGCTGGCGAGGCGAGTGGACACCGGCACATCCTATGCCGTCGGGCGCGGCCTAGACTGAACTCGGCGCCCGCACGGGTGCCGATGACGACGGCGAACGGAGTGCATGGCGTGCGTGTCGGAGTGATCGGTGGGGGCCAGCTGGCCCGGATGATGATCCCCGCGGCGATCGAGCTCGGAGTCGATCTCCGAGTGCTCGCCGAAGCCGAGGGGATGTCGGCCGCGATCGCGGCCGATCGGGTCGGCGACTACACCGACACCGCCACGGTGCTCGCCTTCGCGCGCGAGGTCGATGTCGTCACCTTCGATCACGAGCACGTGCCGCAAGACGTGCTGCGCGCGCTCGTCGATGCCGGGGTGCCGGTGCACCCCGGGCCCGATGCGCTGGCCTTCGCCCAAGACAAGCTGCTCATGCGCGAGCGCCTCTCAGAGCTCGGCCTGCCGGTACCCGATTGGGCCCGCGTCGAGACGCTCGCAGACCTCGACGACTTCATCGCATCGCACGGCGGCGTGGCCGTCGTGAAGACGCCGCGCGGCGGCTACGACGGCAAGGGCGTGCGCGTCGTGCGCAGCGCCGCCGAGGTCGCCGAGTGGTTCGGCACGATCGCCGAAGACGGCCGGGCCGGGGCGCTGCTCGTCGAAGAGCTCGTCGACTTCCGGCGCGAACTCGCGCAACTCGTGGCTCGGCGCCCCTCCGGCGAGGTGGCGGCCTGGCCGCTCGTCGAGACCCTGCAGGTGGGCGGGGTGTGCAGCGAGGTCATCGCCCCGGCGCCGAGATCGGCCGGCAAGCTCGCGGATGTCGCGGCCGACGTCGCGATCACGATCGCCGAAGGGCTCGGGGTCACGGGCGTGCTCGCCGTCGAGCTCTTCGAGACGAGCGATGACCGGATCCTCGTGAATGAGCTCGCCATGCGGCCGCACAACAGCGGTCACTGGTCGATGGACGGCGCGACCACCGGGCAGTTCGAGCAGCATCTGCGAGCCGTGCTCGACCTGCCGCTCGGCGGCACCGGCACCCGCGACGATTGGTCGGTCATGGTGAACGTGCTCGGCGGCCCGGCAGAGGGATCCCTCGCCGACCGCTATGCCGAGGCGCTCGCCGGACATCCGACGGTCAAGATCCACAATTACGGCAAGGCGCCGCGGCCCGGCCGCAAGATCGGCCACGTCACCGCGACCGGCGACGATCTCGACACGGTCGTCTACGAGGCTCGGGCGGCGGCGGCGGAGTTCCAGGACTGACGCCGGGCCCTCGTCGGCAGCGGTGCCGCGTGCCCTGCGGTCATCTCACAGCACACGCCTCTACACTCGGTCAAGTGATTGAGACGAACACCGCACCGCTCGTCGGCGTCGTGATGGGCTCCGATTCCGACTGGAACGTGATGCGCGAGGCATCCGCGCTGCTCGATGAGTTCGGCGTCGCGCACGAGGTCGAGGTCGTCTCGGCGCACCGCACGCCCGAGAAGATGATCGCCTACGGCAAGAATGCCGCGGGCCGCGGGCTCAAGGTCATCATCGCCGGTGCCGGGGGAGCGGCGCACCTGCCGGGCATGCTCGCATCGGTCACCACCCTGCCCGTCGTCGGCGTGCCGGTGCCGCTCTCGCGACTCGACGGCCTCGACTCCCTGCTCTCGATCGTGCAGATGCCGGCCGGCGTTCCCGTCGCGACCGTCTCGATCGGCGGCGCGAAGAACGCCGGCCTCATCGCGGTGAAGATCCTCGCGACCGCAGACACCGCCCTCTCCACCGCGCTCGCCGACTACGCGACCAGCCTCGCCGCGCTCGTCGAGGAGAAGAACGAACGGCTCAAACAGAACCGATGACGCTCGCCGCCAGCCCGATCCGCTACCCGGATGCCGCCTCGCGCACGGTCATGACCCGTCGCGCGTGGTGGCTCGTCGTGCTTAACTTCCTGATCCCCGGTGCGCCCCAGGTGCTCGCCGGCAGTCGGCGCCTCGGTCGCTTCGGGCTCGGGGCGACGCTCGTGCTCTGGACCCTCGCGATCGTGGCCCTCGTCGTCTGGCTGCTGTGGCCGGCGACCTTGTACACGGTGTTCTCGACCACGATCACCCTGTGGGTCGTCGCCGCCCTGCTGGCGTTCTACGCGGTGCTCTGGGTGATCCTGACCCTAGACACGCTGCGGCTCGTGCGGCTCGTGAAGACCGCACCGTCGGCCCGGGCGTGGGTCGCCGGGCTCACGACGCTCGTGATGGTCGCACTCTCCGGCACCGCGGCGTACGGCGCCTACGTCGCGACGACCGCGAGCGGGTTCCTCTCATCGGTGTTCGTGGCCGGGCCATCGAAGGAACCCGTCGACGGCAAGTACAACTTCCTGCTCCTCGGCGGTGACGCCGGGCCTGATCGCGACGGGCTGCGCCCCGACAGCATCAGGGTCATCAGCGTCGACGCCGAGACCGGGCAAGCCGTGACCATCGGCCTGCCTCGCAACATGGAGGATGTGCCGTTCCCCGAGGGCACCTCGCTCGCGGAGCTGTATCCCGAGGGTTACGGGTCGATCGACGGCTGCGAGGTCGACGTCTGCCTGCTGAACTCGATCTACACCGAGGTCGAGCTGATGAGCCCCGAGATGTACCCCGATGCCGTCGCGCAGGGCAGTGAACCCGGCATCGAGGCGATGCGGGATGCCGCAGAGGCGATCACCGGGCTCGAGATCCAGTACTACGCGCTCATCGACATGGCGGGCTTCCAGCAGCTCATCGATGCGCTCGGCGGCGTCACCGTCACGGTGCCCGAAGACGTGCCGATCCACGCCGACGAGACATTCACGACGGTCGCCGAGTGGATTCCCGCGGGGGACCAGCACCTCGACGGCTATCACGCGCTCTGGTACGCGCGTTCGCGCCATGGCACGAGCGACTACGACCGCATGGCCCGTCAGCGCCAGATCCAAGAGGCGGTGCTCGCGCAGTTCAACCCCGCGAACGTGCTCTCGAAGTTCCAGGAGATCGCTGCCGCGGGCTCTCAGGTCGTGAAGACGGACGTTCCGCAGGGCAGTCTCGGCTACTTCGTCAACCTCGCAGGCAAGACGAAGCAATTGCCGATCGTCGACGTCGAGCTCGTCCCTGAGAACGGCGTGGATCCGGAAGATCCCGACTACGAGTACATCCGCCAGCTCGTGCAGCAGGCGGTGTATCCGCCGTCGCCTGAGCCGACCGAGGAGTAGGGGCGGGCGCCGGTCTCCGGCTTCGCTGAACGGACCCGAGGCCGGGGCAGGCCGATCAGAGGTCGGCGTGCAATTGCCACATGCGCTCGGCGGAATCCCGCCAGCTGAATGCGCGGCTCCGATCGCTGCCGGCGATGGCGAGCTGCTCGGCGAGCCTCGAATCGGTGACCACCGAGGTGATGGCGGCCGCGAGTCGATCGCCGTACCCGTCGCCGACCCCGACCGGCACCGCGAGACCGGCGCCGGCCGAGACCTCGAGGTATGCCGGGGCATCCGAGTGGATGACCGGCGTCGCGAGACTGAACGCCTCGATCACGGCCGTGCCCGAGCCTTCGACGTGGCTGGGGGCGATGAAGGCGGTGGCGCCGGCGATCACGACCGCGAGATCGGCAGCGTCGAGGTCGTCGAGCCGCGTGATGCGCGCGGGCGAGATGCCCTGTTCCTCGGCGACCGTGATGAGATGCTGGTCGCCCCAGCTCTCGGGCCCCAGCACGACGATCGGAATCTCGGGCACTCCGCGCCGGCTCAGTGCTGCGAGCACGTCGACGAGTCCCTTGCGGGGCTCGAGTGTGCCCGGCACCGCGAGGTATTCCGACGGGAGCCCGAGCCGCGCGGCACGTGTCGGCGCATCGACGCCGACCGCGAGTCCGCCCCGCGGGGCCGTGCCGATGACGCGGATACGGTCGCCGAAGTCGGCGATCTCGGCGAGTCGCTCGGCGAGCGCGTGCGTGGGCACCACGACCGCGTCGGCGTGCTTGCGCGCGCGCTTCAGCATGCCCTTCTGCCAGGCGACGGAGGTCGTACTGAGGGCTTCTGGATGGGTCCACGCGAGCACGTCGTGCACGGTGACGACGATCTGGCTGCCGTCGACCGAGCGGTCGTGCCGGCGCAACGGCGCGAAGAGGCTCGGTGCGTGGATGATGCCGGGGCCTGGTGAGGTCGTGAGGCCCAGTTGCCAGGCCCCGGCGAGTTCGCGCCGGGCCAGGGTCGTCTTGTACAGCCCGGCGAGCCCCGGCAGTTCCGCGAGCACGCGGTCGTAGTCATCGGGGGGCGACGACGACACGATGCCCTCGACCGCGCAGTTCCGGGGAGTGGCCGCGATGATCGCACTCGTGAGGTCGCGGGTGTACCCGCCGAGTGCGCCGGGCACCGGGGCGATGATCTGGTCGACGATGACGCGGAGGGTGGTGGTCACGTGGCTCCTTTCCGTTCGGGCCGGGCTCTGCTTTCGCCCGACGACGAAGTCAGGTGATCAGGCGCTTGAGCCATCCGGGAATCATCCCTCGTCGGCGAATGAGACCGTGCAGTGTGCCGGTGCAGATCGCGAGCACCTGTGCGAGGCGCTGCGGGCCGCTCACCATCGAGACGATCATTCCACCCATCTCGCGCTTCACCACGCTCGCGACCCACCTCGGACGCTTTCCGACGTAGCGGAAGATCAGGTCGATGTTGTTCCGGGCGATGTAGTACCGGCGGAATGGCGAGTGGTACTGGTAGGTCGCGAGGCGACCATTCGCGTGTCGCATCGGGATGCCGAACGGACGAAGCTCCGCGCGTCGGCCGATCGAATGGCGGATATCGGTGCCCTCTGCGACCGCGATCCGAAAACCCCGGTCGCGAATGCGAAGGCAGAACTCGGTGTCGACGCAGTCGATCACCAGGCGCTCGTCGAACAGGCCCGAGACCTCGAGACATTCCCGGCTGATCACGAAGCCGGTCTGAATGGCTTCGGGAACGAGCCCGAACCCCTCGGGTGAAACCCAGGTGGGCAGGGCCGGTGCGCCGTTCACGGCATCGACGCAGACGACGCCGAGTCGTGTCACGGGGTTGGCTCTCGCGAACTGCGCGAGCGCGGTCTCGACATAGCCACTCGGCAGATCGGTGTCCTGGTCGAGGTTCACCACGTAATCACTGCCGCCGGCGAGTGCCAGCCGTACGCCCGCGTTCAACGCCGCTGCGATGCCGGCGTTGCGAGGCAGTCGCTCGACGACGAATCCCTCAGCCGCGATGCCGTCGAGGAAGGCGTCTGCGGAGGGACCGGATCCGTCATCGACGACGATGACCTGATCGACTTGTCTCGCCAGTGCGTGAAGTCTCGCTCGGACACCGGGATCGGGGTGGTAGGTGGGCACGACGGCGGTGACGCGTTCGGAGGCCGGGTTCGAGGTCGAGCTCTCACGGGGCGGTCTCGTCGAGGGCATTAGGCTAGTTTACGACCGCCGACGAGAGGATGAGATCCACGTGAGTGACGCCCAGAGCACGCGATGGCCCGAGACGCGGCCCGACGTCGGCGTGAGCGTCGAGGCCGTGCTCGCCGAGGAGCGGCTGGAATTCACCGATCGCATCATCGGTCTCGAGCAGCAGGTCAAGGAACTCCAGGCCGCCAGTCGGCTGTCGCCGAGCGAGGCCGTTGCTGTGGAGGCGAATCTCGCCGGCATGAAGTCATCGCTGACGTGGCGTGCCGGGCGCGTCGTGACCCTGCCCGTGCGCGTCCTCCGCGTCGTCAAGCGGCGCGTGCTCGGATGAGCGTCGCCGACGCCGCGCTCGCGGCTCGCGTCGAGGGGTGGATCGACTCCGCCGGCCGCTCGCCCGAAGATGTCCTGCGTACCGCACAATCCGTGCTCAGCGCCGGGTTCGATCCCGCGAACGTATTGATCGTCGTCGATGATGCGGCCCTCGAAGACACCTCCGAGATGATCGCAGCCGCCGAGTCCATCGGCGTCGGGATCCTTCACGCCGACGCACCATTGCTGAACGCGCGGCTCGCCGAGAGCACGGCCGAATTCCTCTTCGTCATCCGATGGGGCGTGGTCCTCGCAGATCTCCTGCCGAAGGTCGTCGGTTTCCACGACCGCTTTCCGGCGGTCGCCCTCACGTACGGCGACTCGGTTTCGGAGGCCGGACACCCGTTGCTCAGGCCGCTGTTCTCGCCCATCCGGCTTCGGAGCAACGACTACCTCGGCCCTGTGGTGACGTCGCGGATCGACGAACTGCGAGCCATCGGAGGCTTCAGGTCTGAAGCGCGCCGTGCGCAGCTGCTCGATCTCGCGTTGCGGGCCGGCGCTGCAGGGTGGGAGATCGCGCTGAACCCTGCCGTTCTCGCCACTGAGGACCTCGCACCCGGCGACTTCGCCGGCACCTCGGCCGCCCAGAACGCGGTCGTCAGCGCCCACCTCGCCGAGATCGGCGTGGATGCCGCGGTCGACGAGATCAAGCCGTTCATACGGCGCGTCCGGTACGCGATCGTCGATGCACCACTCGTATCGATCGTGATCCCCACTCGAGGAGGCGCCGCGAGCATCGCCGGCACCGATCGAGTGCTCGTCGTCGAGGCGATCAAGGGCATCGTCGAGCGGTCCACCTACCCGAACGTGGAGTTCGTCGTCGTCGCCGACCGAGAGACGCCCGACTCGGTCGTCGAGCAACTCGAGCAGCTCTGCGGCGACAAGCTTCGACTCGTGCTGTGGGATGCCCCGTTCAACTTCAGTGCGAAGATGAACCGTGGTGCCGTCGCTGCGTCTGGCGAGTACCTGCTGCTCTTGAACGACGATGTCGAGGTCGTCACCGATGACTGGATCGAGACCTTGCTCGGTCTCGCACAGCAGGAGGGCGTCGGCATCGTCGGGGCGCAGCTCTACTTCGAGGACAGCACCGTGCAGCACGCCGGGCAGGTCTACACGGGCGGTGTCGCCGGTCACGCGGCGTTCGGATGGGCAGGCGGGCGGGATGACGCGATCAAGTCGATGGCGACGGATCACGAAGTCTCCGGAGTCACCGCAGCATGCGCGCTCATCCGCCGGGACGTGTACTTCGAGGTGGGCGGCTTCACGCGCGAATTACCCGGCAACTACAACGACGTCGACCTCAACATGAAGGTGCGCTCGAGCGGTCGGTCAGCGGTGTTCAGTCCGTGGGCGCGCCTGTATCACTTCGAATCCAAGTCGCGTGATCCGCGCATTCTCGAGTCAGACCTCACCACGCTCCAGAGTCGGTGGTCGCGACGCATGCAGGTGGAGCTTTATTCGCGCATGATGTGAGGCACGACGCCGGGCGCTTCCTGTGAGGGCGGCGGTCCAGGCGTCGCCGGTAGCCCGTTCAGTCGCGGGCGAACACGCCGCGCGCAGTCGCCTCGGTGAGCGCCTCGCGCCAGTCGCGCATCGGCGAGAGGTCCGCCGACTCCCACGCCTCGTGTCCGAGCACCGAGAACGCCGGTCGCGGCGCCGGTCGGACGAAGGCGCTGCTGTCGGTCGGGGTGATCCGGTCGGGGTCGAGCCCGTTCTCGGCGAGCACGGCTCTGGCGAAGTCGTACCAGCTCGTACGACCGGAATTGGTGCCGTGATAGATGCCACGAGGTGCATCGGCGTCGAGGAGTGCGAGCACCTGGCGCGCGAGGTCACCCGTCCAGGTGGGTTGACCGATTTGGTCGTCGACCACCGACCAGGACTCCCTCGACTGCGCGATCGCGAGCATCGTCGCCGCGAAATTGGGGCCGTGTGCGCCGTAGAGCCAAGCGGTTCGGACCACGTACGTGGCGCCGGGGTTCGCATCGAGGGCGAATCGTTCGCCGGCCGCCTTCGTGCGGCCGTAGGCCGAGATGGGATCGTACGGCGTCGATTCCGCATACGGCTCGGTCGCCGACCCGTTGAACACGTAGTCGGTCGACAATTGCACGAGTCTTGCGCCCGCTCCGTTCGCCGCGATGGCCAGGTTGCGCGCACCGACGGCGTTCACCGCATATGCGTCGTCCTCGTGCGACTCCGCATCGTCGACCTTCGTGTACGCGGCGCAGTTGATCACGACCTGATGGCCCTGCACTGCCGCGGCAACCGCCGCGGCATCCGTGACATCGAGGTCGGCGCGGCCGAGTGCGGTGACTTCGCGGTCGTCAAGGGCGGATTGCAGGTCGCGCCCGAGCATGCCGTTGGCGCCGGTGATGAGGTAGCGCATGGCCTTACTGCCCCTGGGCCTGGTAGCGCGCCTCAGTTGCGTCCTTCTGCGGCGCCCACCACGATTCATTGTCGCGGTACCAGTCGATCGTGTCGCGGAGGCCCGCCTCGAAGTCTGAGAACTCGGGGCTCCACCCCAGCTCGGTGCGAAGGCGGGTGGAATCGATCGCGTAGCGCAGATCGTGGCCGGGACGGTCGACGACGTGGTCGTAGCCGTCGGCCGGCTGTCCGAGCTGCGTGAGGATGAGTTCGACGACCTCTTTGTTGTTCTTCTCGCCGTCGGCGCCGATGAGGTACGTCTCACCGACCACGCCCTTCTCGAGGATCGTGAGCACGGCCGATGAATGGTCGTTCGCGTGGATCCAGTCGCGAACGTTCTCGCCTGCGCCGTACAGCTTGGGGCGTTCGCCGCGGAGCACGTTCGTGATCTGGCGCGGAATGAACTTCTCGACGTGCTGGTACGGACCGTAGTTGTTCGAGCAGTTCGAGATCGTCGCCTGAACTCCGAAGGATCGGACCCAGGCGCGAACGAGCAGGTCGCTGCCTGCCTTCGTCGACGAGTACGGGCTCGAGGGGTTGTAGGGCGTCTGCTCGGTGAACTTGGCGGGATCGTCGAGCTCGAGATCTCCGTAGACCTCGTCGGTCGAGATGTGATGGAAGCGGATCGAGTGCTTTCGAGCCGCCTCGAGAAGGGTGTAGGTGCCGATGATGTTCGTCTCGAGGAACGGTCGCGGGTCGTCGAGGGAATTGTCGTTGTGGCTCTCCGCCGCGTAGTGCACGACCGCGTCGTGCTCGGCGAAGAGCGTGTCGACGAGCGCAGCGTCGGCGATATCTCCCTGCACGAAGCTGAACCGGTCTTCGGGCAGTCCGTCGAGCGACGCGAGATTGCCCGCGTACGTGAGCTTGTCGAGCACGGTCACCGTGTGATCGGTATTCGCGAGCGCATAGTGGACGAAGTTCGAGCCGATGAAGCCGGCGCCGCCGGTCACGAGGATTCTCATGAGTTTGGATATCTCCTGACGATGAGTGAGGCGGAACGAGTCTATCCGGACCAAGTTGCGCACGGCCGTCGAGCTGGGGGCACCCAACGCATAGGCTGGTTCGCAGAGCGACCATGAACGAGGATGCCCATGACGACGCGCGACGATGAGGCCGCCCATCGATGCGCTGTGACGCCGACGCCCTTGTGGCTCAGCTCGGCCTCGTATTGGCAGCCCGCGCACATCGTGACATCCGCGTGGCTCGAGCACGCACCCTTCGCGTTCTGGCTCGTCGACGTCATCCGGCCGCACCGCATCGTCGAACTCGGCACGCACTACGGCTTCTCCTTCTTCGTATTCGCCGAGGCGGTCCGCCGGCTCGGTCTCGACACCGAGGTGATTGCGCTCGACACCTGGCGAGGCGATGATCACGCCGGGTTCTACGGCGACGAGGTCTACGGCTCCGTCAAACACGTCGCCGAAGCCGAGTACGGAGATTCCGCGCGCCTGCTGCGCGGGTACTTCTCGGAATCACGCGATCGTGTCGCCGATGACTCCGTCGACCTCCTTCACATCGACGGTCGTCACGGCTACGAGGACGTGAAGGCGGATTTCGAGTCCTGGGCCGGAACCGTCCGGAGCGGCGGAATCGTTCTCTTCCACGACATCGCCGAGCATGATCGTGACTTCGGAGTGTGGAGGCTCTGGGAGGAACTCTCCTCGGCACATCCGTCGTTCACGTTCACGCACAACCACGGGCTCGGTGTGCTCTCGCTCGGGCCGATCACGCACCAGGCGTTGCGGTCGATCTTCGATGCCGACGACGACGAGACTGCGCGGATCCGTGCGACGTACGAACGGCTCGGCACTCGGGTGACACGTCAGGCAGAGTTGGAGGCGATGCCTGCGGAGATCAGTTCGCTGCACGACGTGGTCGGCTCGCTCGTGGGGGAGATCTCGCATCTGACGTCGGTCGTCGAGCAACGGGACCAGGTGATCGAAGAGTATCGCCGGAGCACCAGCTGGCGACTCACTCAGCCTCTTCGCGCTCTGGGCGGCGTCCTCGGGCGACGATCGCGCTGACGCGGTCGAAGATGCGGGATGCATCCCGCCCAGCGACGGTCGAGTAGGCTTGTGTCCTGTGCAGATCCGCGAACTCAGCATTCCCGACAGCTACGAGATCACGCCCACGCAGTTCCCAGACGATCGTGGCGTGTTCTTCGAGTGGTATCGCTTCGACCGACTCGCCGAGACGATCGGTCACCCACTCGCTCTTGCGCAGGGCAACAGCTCCGTCTCGAAGCGGGGAGTCGTACGCGGCATCCACTTCGCCGATGTTCCGCCGAGCCAGGCGAAGTACGTCACCGCCAACCGTGGTGCCGTACTGGACTTCGTGATCGACATCCGGGTCGGTTCGCCGACGTTCGGTGAATGGGACTCAGTGCTCCTCGATGACGTCGATCGACGGGCGATCTACATCGCTGAAGGCCTCGGGCACTGCTTCGTCGCACTCACCGATGATGCGACCGTGAGCTACCTCGTCACCTCGACCTTCAACGCTGAGCGAGAGCACGGGATCGATCCGACCGACCCGGATGTCGGTCTCGTGTTCCCCGAGGCCGCCGGTGACCTGCTGCTCTCACCGAAAGACACCGCGGCGCCCGGCCTGCACGAGGCTGCTGCCTCCGGCCTGTTGCCGACATGGGCGGCGGCCCGGGCATACTACGACTCACTGAACGCGAAGGACTGACATGCGCGGCATCATCCTCGCCGGCGGCTCCGGCACTCGGCTGTGGCCGATCACCAAGGGCATCTCGAAGCAACTGATGCCGATCTACGACAAGCCGATGATCTACTACCCCCTGTCGACGCTGATGATGGCCGGGATCAAGGAGATCCTGATCATCACCACTCCCGAGTACAACTCGCAGTTCCGTGCCCTGCTCGGGGACGGTTCTGACCTCGGAATCTCCATCGAGTACGCAGTGCAACCGAGCCCCGATGGGCTCGCGCAGGCATTCATCATCGGTGAGGAGTTCATCGGCGACGATTCGGTGGCGCTCGTCCTCGGCGACAACATCTTCCACGGAACCGGACTCGGCTCAGCACTGCGCGCGAACGCGAACATCGACGGTGCCGTGATCTTCGCGTACCAGGTGAGCAACCCGACCGCGTACGGCGTGGTCGAGTTCTCGGAGGACAACACCGCCATCTCCATCGAGGAGAAGCCGGCAGTGCCGAAGAGCAATTTCGCGGTTCCGGGACTGTATTTCTACGACAACTCGGTCGTGCAGATCGCGAAGACCATCGAGCCGAGTGATCGTGGCGAGCTGGAGATCAGCACGGTCAACGAACGGTACCTGCGTCAAGGCAAGCTGCACGTTCAGGTGCTGGATCGCGGAACGGCGTGGCTCGACACCGGCACATTCGAGTCGATGATGCAGGCTTCGGAGTACGTACGCGTGATCGAAGACCGCCAGGGCTTCAAGATCGGATGCATCGAGGAGATCGCCTGGCGTGCCGGGTGGATCGATGACGACGAACTCGAGGGACTGGCCGGACCTCTTGTGAAGAGCGGGTACGGTGCGTACCTGCGGCACCTGATCGCCCGCTAGTCGGCTCTTGAGCTTCGAGCGCGACGCTCCGCGAGCCGGGAGCGCATTCGGAGGCCGATCAGCAACGGCGCGCGCAGGGGCCAGTATGCCCGACCAGGGTATTTCTTCTCCACGAAGCGCGCGGCACTACGGTGATGGGCGCGGATCATCGCCGAGGATTCCGTCGTGGTCGAGTGGCCCCCTGAGTGCGTGACCTGCGCCGCAGGGACGTACCGGTTGCGCCAGCCAGCTCGGCCCAGACGGTACCCGAGATCGACGTCTTCGAAGTACATGAAGAAGTCCTCGTCGAAGCCTGCGATATCTTCGAAGGCGGTGCGTCGCACCAGCACGCACGAACCTGAGAGCCAGCCGGCGTCTCGTGCTTGGTCGGTCGCCTGCGACGAGTGATAGCGACGCGTCCAGGGGTTGGACGGCCAGATGCCGCTGAACAACGCGTGTCCGACACCGGTGCGGAGACTTGGAACCGACCGCGCGGACGGATACAGCGTGCCGTCGTCGTTCAGGATCATCGGACCGATGGCGCCGATGCGATCGTCAGCGATGCCGGCCTCGAGCATCAGATCGATCGCATGATCGTGGAACAGCACGTCGGGGTTCGTGACCATGATCCACTCGACCGACGGCGGCAGCTTGCGAACCAGGGCATTGATGGCTCCGCCGTAGCCGGGATTGTCGGGCAACGGCGTGTATCGACCGCCGGCACGGACGACTGCATCTTCGGTGCCGACGGCGGTCGGGAGGTTGTCCGCTACTGTCAGCAGCGTGGGATGCTGGGTCGCGCGGCGGACGCTTCGGAGCATGCTCGCGATCTCGCTGGCGGATCCGTAGCTGACGCTGAGGATCGCGATGATCGGCCGAGCGGATGCGGGGGTGCTCATCGCGCCGTCGTCGGCGCCACCGACCCGAGGGGAGCGAACTGCACCATTCCCGCTCCGAAGGGGTCGTCCGCGTAGTCGAGGAAGCCAGCAGGTTCGAGCAGGGTGATCGGTTCACCCTGTGTGGTCGTAGCCCCGGCGCTGATCACCAGCCGCTTCGTGCCGAAGTTCGTCGCTGGCAGTTCGAACCGCACGTCGTACTCGCCGGGTTCGGTGGGAAGCGCGAGATCGAGGCCTTCGGAATTGAGCCGGTAGACGGCCTGCCCGAGCGGTGTCTGCAGTGTGAAGCCGGTGATCCACTCGACCGAGGAGTTCACACGTGCATGAACGGTGATGTTGAGGTCGGTGCCGCGTTCGAGCGGCGAGGTCCCGAGCGGCTGATCGCCGTGGGTGGTGGCGGTGACGCCGAGGATCTCCACCGCCGGATGCGCCGCCACCTCGACGGTCTCAGCTGCCAGGCGATCGCGTTCGTATCCCTCACGGAGGATACGGATGCCGGAGCCGACGTCTCCGTCGTGCACGACAACGCCGCCTTCGAGGACGACCGTGCGGGTGCAGACATCGGCAACCTGCTCGGCGGAGTGGCTGACGAGGACGATGGTGCGCCCCTCTTTCTGGAACTGCCGGATCTTGTTCATGCACTTCAACTGGAAGGGCTCGTCTCCGACGGCGAGCACCTCGTCGACGAGTAGTAGGTCGGGGTCGGAGTGCACGGCGACGGCGAACGCGAGTCGCACGTACATCCCCGACGAGTAGAACTTGACCTGTGAGTCGATGAACTCCCCGATGCCCGCGAACTCGACGATGTCGTCGAAGACGGCATCGGTCTGCGCGGTCGTCATCCCGAGGATCGCGGCGTTCAGGTAGACGTTGTCGCGGCCGGAGAGGTCGGGGTGGAATCCCGCACCGAGTTCGAGGAGCGCAGCGACCCGCCCTCGCCGGAAGACGGCGCCGGATGTGGCTTCGATGATGCCGCCGATGACCTTCAGAAGCGTGCTCTTGCCCGAGCCGTTGTGACCGATCAGTCCAACGGTCTCCCCGAGTGCGATGTCGAGGGTGACATCGTCGAGTGCGAGGAACTCGGAGCGCGACTTCGAGCGCGACCCCCAGTACAGGACCCGGTCCTTGAGCGACTTGTCCTTGTGCAGGACGAAGCGTTTCGAGACGTTCTCAGCGCGGACGAGCGGCTGGTCGGTGATTGTTGTCATAGCTCCTGCGCGAAGTTGGCCTGGAGGCGAGAGAAGATCCGCTGCGCGATCCAGAGCAGTATCAGGCAGATGCCCGTCGCAACCAGCATGCGCAGTGCGAGGTCATCAGGCCAGTACTGAGTGGTGTCGGTCGTTCCGGCCATCCACATCGCCTTCTGCATGCCGAGAACGGCGAGCGTGACGGGGTTGGCGAGGTAGAGCTGCTCCCAGATGGTGCCGCCGATCGCGGTGTGGACGAATCCGACCGAGTAGACGATGGGCGAGGCCCAGAACAGCACGAGCAGCAGGATCTCGACGAGGTGCTGGACATCGCGGAGGTACACGTTGAGCGCGGACAGGACGAGTGCGAGGGCGGTCGCGAACACGAGGATCAGCGCGACCGAGAGCGGGAGGTAGGCCAGATCGGCGTGGATCGGCGGTCGACCGAGCACCAGGGTCGCGACGATCAGGATGCCGAACTGCACCGCGAAGTTGAACAACGATGCGCCGACGGCGGCGAGCGGGAAGATCTCGCGCGGAAGGTAGACCTTCTTGACCAGGCCCGAGTTGTTGACCACGGAGTTGGTTCCGGCGGTGATGATCTCGGAGTACAGGGCCCACGCCGTGAGACCCGTGAAGACGAAGATCGCGAAATCGGGAATCGAACGCGCGGCACCGAGGAACTGGCCGATGGCGACGTAGTAGATGAGGAGTTGAGCGAGTGGGCGCATCAGCGACCAGACGATGCCCAGGCTGCTGTTCTTGTACTTCGCTCGGATCTCGCGACTGATGAGGCGACCGAGAAGCTCGCGCCGCCCGAACACCTCGATGAACGAGGACCAAGTGCCTCGCGCGAAGGAGGCGTCCCGTCCGAGTCGCTGCAGAGGCTCGGGCACCGTTCGTACGGGGCCGGCCGCGCTCTCTTCGCTCATCTGTCCTTCACATTCAGTCAATCGGGATCTCAACGATCCTACCGAGTCATCCCTGATCAGGTGCCGCGTGGGCCGCGTGCTCCGCGGGCGCAACGCGGAAGGAGTGTCGCTGGCCCCGATCGATGTGTTCGTGTCCTATTCTGAACGTGCTTCGCGGGGGCTGCGGCGCATTTCTTGGGAGGCGGGGACCGTTGACGATCAGGACCAGAATCGCGTGGGCGTTCTTCGCTGTGCTGGCTGTCGTCGGTGGAACGATCGTACCGATCGCAGTCGCGCCCGCACCTGCCGCGGCGGTGACCGGCTCGGAGTTCGACCCCGGGTACATCATCAGTGACGCCAACTTCTACAACGGCTCTGCCATGTCGGAGGCGGAGATCCAGCGATTCTTGGAGCAGAAGGTCGGGAGTTGTGCGAACTCGAACTGCCTGCCGCGGTACACGGAGACCACGCCGACGCGGACTTGGAGCTTCGGCACTTGTTCGACGTATCAGGGAGCGGCTGGTGAATCAGCGGCGCGAATCATCTTCAAGGTGCAGCAGGCTTGCGGTCTGAGCGCCAAAGTGATCCTGGTTACGCTCCAGAAGGAGCAGGGCCTGATCACCGATTCCGCACCGTCCGATGGGGTGATGCGGAAGGCGATGGGATACGGATGCCCCGATACGTCCTCCTGTGATTCCACCTATTACGGCTTCTTCAACCAGGTGTTCGCCGCCGGTCGGCAGCTGACCTGGTACACCAACCCCGGAGGCTCGTTCACCTCGATTCGCATCGGCGAGGTCAACGCGGTGCGATACCACCCGAATGCAGCCTGCGGCACGAAAGACGTGCGAGTGCAGAATAAGGCGACTGCTGCGCTCTACTACTACACGCCGTATACCCCGAATGCAGCGGCGCTCAACAATCTCTACGGCACCGGGGATGCGTGCAGCGCATATGGCAACCGCAACTTCTGGCGCATGTACAACGACTGGTTCGGCTCGCCCACCGACACGGTTCGCAACAACCCGATCGGGAACGTCGAGCTCGTCGAGCCGAAGCCGGGCGTGTTCCGGGTGGCAGGCTGGGCCATGGACCCCGATACGTCGGCATCCCTGTCGATCCACGTGTACGTCGGATCGGTCAGCTCGGCGCACCCGGCGAACCTGCCGCGTGACGACGTTGCCGCGGCCTACGGCAACGGCCGGCTGCACGGCTTCGACGTGTCCGTTCCGGCACAGGGCGAGGGCAACACGTCGATCTGCGTGTACGCGATCAACGTGGGGCCCGGCGGAAACCTCCTGCTCGGCTGCTTCCCCCGCACGGCGAAGAGCGGTTCGCCGGTGGGCGCCCTGACCGAGGTCAAGACGACCACGTCAGGCATCCAGGCGATCGGATGGTCCCTCGACCCCGACACCGTCGAGCCGTCGACGATCCACATCTACGTCGACTCGGTCAGCGCGGCCTATACGGCCAACGCGGCGTCCACGGCCATCCCCGGCCAGTACAGCGAGTACGGGACCAAGCACGGCTTCAGCCAAACGGTTCCGGCGGCTCCGGGAGCGCACACCGTTTGCGTCTACGGCATCAACTCCGGGCCGGGCGGACACGTCCAGTTGGGCTGTATGCAGGTGGTTGTCCCCGACCCGTCCGGACTGAGTGAGAAGGGCCGCGCGCCCGTCGGCAACCTCGAGGTGATCAAGGGCGGCGTCGGCCAGGTCGAGGTGTCCGGCTGGGCCATCGACCCCGACACGGCCGCATCCATCCAGGTGCACGTCTACGTCGACTCCTTCAGCATGGCCGTCGTCGCGAACGGTGAACGTCCGGATTTGGCGGCCGTCTATCCCGCGAACGGGACGAAGCACGGATTCGGAGCGACCATGCCGGCGTCGCCGGGTACGCACACCGTGTGCGCCTACGGCATCAACACGGCGGCGGGCGGGAATTCGCTCCTCGGCTGTCGCGTGGTCCAAGTGACGGCCCCGATCGTGGAGAAGGGGCGCGTGCCGATCGGGTACCTCGAGGGTGTGAGCGTCGACGCGACGGGAGTGACCGCATCGGGTTGGGCAATCGACCCCGACACGGCGGCATCCATCCAGGTGCACGTCTACGTCGACTCCTTCAGCGTCGCGACGACGGCATCGCTCGACCGTGCTGACGTCGGGGCCGCATACCCCGGGTACGGGGCCGCGCACGGATACTCCCAGCAGGTTCCTGCCGCCCCCGGGCCCCACAGCGTATGCGCCTACGGCATCAACACGGGACCCGGCGGTCCCGCGCTGCTCGGCTGCACGACGGTGATCGTGCCCGGGCACTACATCAACGATCTCGGCCGTGCGCCGTTCGGCGGCCTGGAAGCCGCGATCGCCAAGCCCGGTGCGATCGACGTCGGCGGATGGGCCATCGACCCCGACACGTCGGCGCCGATCGCCGTCCACGTCTACGTCGACTCGTTCAGTGTGGGTATCACCGCCAACCTCGCTCGAACCGACGTGGGCAACGTTTACCCGGCGTACGGGCCGACGCACGGATTCTGGACGACGGTCACGACGACAGCCGGGACGCACAACGTCTGTGCGTACGCGATCAACAACGGTGCAGGCGGAAACGTCCTGCTGGGTTGTACGACGGTCACGGTTCCCTGACCCGAGACGACGAAAGCGACGCACGTACCACCGGAGTGGTGCGTGCGTCGCTTTCGTCGTGAGAGGGCGCCTCAGACGGGCCAGTCGACGGTATCCGTCAGGTGGGATCCTCCACCTTCGAGCGCCTTGACGTCGTGATCGACCATGAGCTCAGCGAGTCGGGGAGTCGTGACGGAAGGGGTCCATCCGAGCTCGCGCTCGGCGAGTCCGTAGTCGCCGACGAGGGCGTCCACCTCCGTCGGTCGGATATAACGTTCGTCGAACCGGACGTACTTCTCCCATTCGAGCCCGACCCGGGAGAAGGCGAAGGAGAGGAAGTCGCGCACTGTGTACGCTGTGTTCGTAGCAACGACGTAGTCCTGCGGCGTGTCGTGCTGGAGCATCCGCCACATCGCCTCGACATACTCGGGCGCGTAGCCCCAGTCGCGCACGGCATCGAGGTTGCCCATGTAGAGCTCGCTTTGCACTCCGGCGGCGATCCGCGCAGCGGCGCGTGTGATCTTCCGGGTCACGAAGGTCTCACCGCGGCGCGGCGACTCGTGGTTGAAGAGGATGCCGTTCACGGCGAAGAGCCCGAAGGCCTCACGGTAGTTCTTGGTCATCCAGTAGGAGTAGACCTTCGCGGCACCGTAGGGGGATCGTGGGTAGAATGGCGTCGACTCATTCTGCGGCGGCGGGGTCGCGCCGAACATCTCCGAGCTGCTCGCCTGGTAGTACCGGCTCTCCAGCCCGGCGAGCCTCATCGCCTCCAGGAGGCGGGTCGTCCCGAGACCCGTGGTGTCGCCCGTGTACTCGGGCTCGTCGAAGCTCACCCGCACGTGGGACTGCGCTGCGAGATTGTAGATCTCTTGGGGTCGGATGCTGTCCATCAACGTCACCAGGCGCGAACCATCGGTCAGGTCGCCGTAGTGGAGTGTGAGGCGATGGTCGGGGTCGTGCGGATCCTGGAAGAGGTGATCGAGGCGGACTGTATTGAAGGTGGAGGCGCGGCGGATGAGGCCGTGCACCTCGTAGCCCTTCGACAGCAGCAGTTCAGCGAGGTAGCTGCCGTCCTGCCCGGTGATTCCGGTGATGAATGCTCTCTTGGGTTCCATGTCAGATCGAATGGCTTTCTGTCCGGGGCCGCCGCTCACCGCAGGCGCCATGGCGCGCGGAGAGTGACCACCGTCATAGGTTGTCGAAGACCTCGGCGAGGATGCCGATCTCGTCGTCGATGGGGAAGTGGTGATTTCCGACGAACAGGCCGTCGTCGTGGATCCGGTCGGCCGCGGGGAGTGCGTCGGGCACGATCGCGTCGAGGTGGCGCATGACGGGATTGCGGGTGAAGTTGCCCGCGACGATCGGCCTGCTCTCGATCCCGGCAGCGGTCAGCGCCCGGACGACCTCAGATCGGCGACCCGACAGCGGGCCCTCGAGCACGAGGGCGAACCCGAACCAGCTGCTCTCGCCGTTCTCCTGCTGAATGCGCACGTTGTCGTTGCCGGTGAACGCCTCCGTGAAGCGAGTCGCGTTGCGGCGCCGCTCCTCGACAAAGCCCGGCAGTTTGCGGATCTGCTGGCGCCCGATGGCGCCCGACATCTCGAGCGGCCGCACGTTGTAGCCGGGCAGCACGAACCGGAAGAGGTCGTCGAAGCTGTCTCCGGTCTTCGGGTGTACGAGGTTGTCGAACGGCAGCTCACGTGTCCACCCATGCGCACGCAGAGAGACGGCGGCCTGGTGGACGTAGTCGTCATCCGTCACGACCAGCCCGCCCTCCATTGTGGAGATGTGGTGAGAGAAGAACGAGCTGAACGTTCCGGCGATGCCGAAGGTGCCCGCCTGCTTGCCGTCGATGGAGGCACCGAGGGATTCGCAGTTGTCCTCGATCAGGATCAGTCCGTGCTGAGCGCACAGGGCGGCCAGGCCGATCAGGTCTGCCGGGTTCCCGAGCAGGTTGACGGCCAGCACGGCCTTGGTCGCCGGCGTGATCGCGGCCTCGACGGCAGCGAGATCGATGTTGAGCGTGTCGAGGTCGACATCGACGAAGCGCAGCCGGAGGCCCAACTGCTGGACGGGGTAGTAGGTCGTCGCCCAGGAGACGGCGGGGACGATGACCTCATCACCGGGATTCAGGTCGATATGCGGAGCCGTCACGAGCGCGGTGAGCGCGATGAGGTTGGCGCTGCTGCCCGAGTTGACCATCACGGCGTGCCGGCTGCCGACGGAGGCCGCGAACTCCTCCTCGAAGGCCCTGACCTCGGGTCCCATGGTGAATCGGCCGCTCTCGACGACGCGCTGGATGGCGTCGTATTCGTGGGAATCCCACGTCGTCGTTGCCAGCGGGAATCGGATGGATGACATCGTTCAGCCTGCGCTTTCCGTGGTTGCGAGTGAATCCAGGTACGCGTCGTAGGAGGCCGTCATGCCGTCCTCGAGGGACGTGGTCGGGGTCCAGCCGAACGTCGCCGCGACGGACGAGTCCATGAGCTTCTGGTGCATGCCGGCCGGCTTCGAGGGATCCGTCACCAGCTCGCACTCGTAGTCGACCGCTGTGAGCGCTGCCCGGTAGTAGTCGAGGATGCTGTGGTCCTCGCCCTTGCCGACGTTCATCAGAGCGGGCCATTCTGCGAGCCGATCGAGGTTCTCGACGAGCCACCCGGCCAGGTCGCCCACGTAGGTGAACTCGCGACGCGCGGTTCCGTCTCCCCACACGTCGATGGATGATGCGCCGCTGGTCTTGGCCGCATGGGCCTTGGCGATGCTGGCCGCGACGAGGTGACCCCTCTGGAGGTCGAAGTCGTCATTGGGGCCGTAGAGGTTCGAGGGGATGATCACGCGGTAGGCGTGTCCGAACTGGCTGGACACGTACTCGCAGAATCGCGCGGCGGCGATCTTGGAGATGGCGTAGCCCTCGTTCGTCGGCTCGAGAGGGGCGGCCAGGACGTCGGACTCGACCAGCGGCTGGCGGTAGTCCTTCGGATACATGCACGAGCTGCCGAAGTAGACGAACCGCTCGACGGACGAGTCGAGCGACGCGCTCAGGACGTTGGAGTCCAAACGCAGGTTGTCCATCAGGAATCCGGCAGGGTCGGCCATGTTGGCTGCGATACCGCCGACGCGGGCGGCCGCGTGGATGACAGCGTCGGGCCGAACGTCTGCCATGATGCGGCGAACCGCTTCGGCATCCCGGAGGTCCCCGTCGGCGCGGGTGACCGGAATCAGTTCGTCCTGACGGCCGATTCTGGTCCAGGCATCAGCTATGGACCGGGCGAGCATGCCATTGCCGCCGGTGAGAAGTACGCGCATTCCGTCGAGAATAGTCGATGAGGCAACGGCGCGGGGCGGGCGGCCTCCCGGTGCTCACGCTGCAACGGCCTGTAGTGTGTGGATCTGCACTTCCCGAGACACATCGGCCTACCGACGCGTCCGTTCCACGTCCCCGATCCCCGTGAGGATGCCCGCACGACGATGACCGACGGATCAGAGCGAGACCACGACGCCCCGGCCGAGGGGGGCGGGGGACACCTCAGAACTCACGCCAAGGGACTCTCAGCGATCGCGATCGCGACGATCGTCGGCGTGCTCGCCTCATTCGTATTCCAGATCGTCAGCGCGAGGTACCTCGCCCCCGCCGAGTTCGGCCTGCTGGCGGCGTTCTTCGTCGTCGTCAACGTGGCGGCCATCGGGAGCTCATCGCTGCAGAACCTGGTGACGGTGCACACGGCCTCCGCTCTCACGACGGATGGAGCCGAGAAGCGATGGCATCGGTGGCCGGTCGACGCGCTCGTCCTCGGGGGGATCGGCCTCATCGTCGTCGCAGCGTTGTCGCCAGTGCTGGCGCAATCGCTCGACACACAGGTCTGGGTGATCCTCGCGGCGGCGGCGTGCATCCCGCTGAGCTTCCTCTTCGCGCAGTACCTCGGGTTGCTCCAGGGATCGGGCCGAGTGGCTTCCGCCGTGTGGTGGTCGACGCAGTCCCTGGTCATCCGAGTCGCCCTGACCTTCCTCGTCGTCCTCATCGGGCTCGGGTTGTCCGGTGTCATCGGGGCCGTCGTCGCTGCGACCCTGGTCGCCCTGATCGGGGCCTGGTGGGCCGCTAGGAACATCCCCCGACCGGTCCAGGGCGCTTTCTCGGCCGCCGGCCTGACCATCATCGTCCTGACGGTCTCGTTCGCCTGGCTGACCAGTTCCGACGTCCTGCTTCTGCGGGCCGGTGCGTCCGAGACGCTCGCCGGCCAGTACGCGGCCGTGGCAGTGCTGGTGAAGGCGGCGTTCCTCCTGCCATCCACCCTCTCGCTCTACCTGCTGCCGCGTTTTGTTCGAAACCGCGACAACCCCCGGCTGATGCGACTCGGCGTCCTCGCCACGGCGGGCCTGGCCGCAGTGACCGGAATCGCCCTCGTGCTCTTCTTCCTGTTGTTCGGGCCATTGGTGATCTCCCTGCTCTACGGGTCGGCCTACGAGCAGGCGGCCGAGCTCCTCGTGCCCGTGTCGCTCGCCTACCTGCCGTGGATCGTCGCGCAGGGCATGCTCATCCGGATGACCGCGTCCGCCTCCAAGGTGGCCGCGACGGTGTTGGTACTATCAGTTGCCGGTCAGTGGATCGCGTTCACGTCGGTGATCCCCGATGTCGGAGCGCTGCTGGTCTCGCAGGCGGTGATCGGCTCGGTCGTCCTGATCGCCTTCATCGCGGTCGAGTTCGCTCACGCGCGGACAGCTTCACAGGGAGAGAATAGATGAGTCGTGTCGGTGACGACGGTGTTTGTGGCTACGTTATGGGCGGGCTGGGCAACCAGCTCTTCATCCTGGCGGCCGCATGGGAGCAGTCGAATCGGCTCGAGTGTCCGCTGTACCTCGACGTCTCGCACTTCTCGGTGCAGGGGACGCACCGCCTCGGCCTGCAGGCCATCGACCATCCCGGTCGGGTTCTGACGCCGTCGGAGAGTTCCTGGCGCGCGCTGCGCCTGAACGCGGAGCGGGTGTTGCCCGTGCCGAAGCGACCATGGGGGCGCACGTTCTTCGAGCGCGACGGCGATGCCTACCAGTCCACCATCGACGCGATCCGTCCCGGCACCACGCTCTTCGGCTACTTCCAGTCGCCGAAGTACTTCGAGGGTATCGAGTCCGACATCCTGTCGAGAATGCTGGCGGTCGATGAATCGACCCGGGAGACCGAGATTATCGGGGAGTTGGCGCGGCGCGACGTGATCACGCTGCACCTCCGCCGGGGCGACTACCTCGACGTCTCTCCCGACCGGCAGTTCGTCGCGACGGTCGCCTATGCGCAGCGAGCCATCCGGCAATTGCGCAGCCAGGGAGTCGACCTGCCTGTGCGCGTGTTCTCCGATTCGGTCGACCTCGTCAAGACCGAGCTGTCCGGTTCCGACGGCGAGTTCGAGTTCGTGGAGGACGGCGTCCTCGGGACCTGGGCGACCCTCAAGGCAATGGCCCTCGGCAAGGCGATGATCATGAGCAATTCGAGCTTCAGCTGGTGGGCGGCCGCCCTCATGCAGCACCAGGGTGGTCGCGACGTGCCCGTCGTCGCGCCGCGCCCCTGGACCCAGACAGGCACGGCCAAGTCCGACTTGCTCAAGCCGGAGTGGATCGCGTTGGACGCCCGATAAGGCGACGTCAGCCGACTCGGCTCACCGCGATCCCGCGAGCGAAGAGGTCGTCCACGATGATGTCGGATGGAGACGCCCCAGCATCGGGGTCCACGACACGGTGGGACTCGTAGTCGGACAGGAATTCCCTCAGGACGCCGAAGTCCCAGCCCGACAAGACGACGTTGGTGCCGATGCCTTCGGCGCTCTCGGTCGTCTTCCGGTGGACGAGAGTCGGCGTACCGACGACCGCGGACTCCTGCTGGATACCGCCGGAATCCGTCACGATGAATGTGGCTGAGCGAAGCGCAGCCACGAATCGGCCGTGCTCGAGTTTCGGCATGACGACGAACCTCTCGAGACCGAGCTCCTCGATGGTCTGGACGACGGCGTCCTGCGAGTACGAGTCCACGATGACGCGGAGTTCGACCGGGCTGTGTGCGTCGAGTGTCTCGAGCGTCTCCCGCACGAGAGCCCGGTTCGAGATGAACTCGAAACGGTGGAGGAGGACCAGGCCATAGGGTACCTCCGTCTGCTGCTCTCCCGTACGCGTGTCGAGGACCGCGTCCTTAGCCGTGTTTCCGTGCGTGTTCACGACGTTCTTCCGGCCGGCGAGGTTGTGCGCGGCCTCCGCCGACGGCACGTAGTGGATGTCGGCGAGGCGGCCGACGATGCGACGGTCGAGTTCCTCCGGGAAGGGGTGGCGCCAGTTGCCCGACCGGAGGCCCGCTTCCACATGGGCGACCGGCACCCTGAGGCGGCGCCCGATCAGCGTTCCCAAGACGGTGGTGACGGTGTCGCCGTGGACGATGACCGCCGATCCCTTCGGCAGGGTCTTGCGGATGCCCCGGATGTTGGCCAGCCCCCAGCGGAAGACGGTCATTACCCACCCCACCATCTGGAGAGGCGAGGTCAGCGGTTCTCCCTTGTTCCCGTTCGCGATGACCCGGTCCGGCTCGGGAAGGCCGAGCTGGGGGATCACCTTGCGCAGGGACTCGGTGTGCTGCTGCGTGATCCACTGCTGGTACGGGACTCCCCGTTCGCCGAGGCGCCGGGCAACCGGGGCGATCTTGATCGCCTCGGCCGTCGTTCCGTAGATGAAGATGATCATGCGGTCTCCTGTTCGCTGCCACCGGACTCCGATGACGAAACGTGGCGGGTGAATTTCGCTCGATGCACGACGATCCCGCGAACCAGCCCCGCCCAGAACGGCACGACGAAGACGGGAAGGTAGCACGTGTAGGCGAGCAGGCTCCGCTTCGGGCACCGGTTCACCGCTGCCGGGACGAGGGGGAGCAGGGCGAGGGCGACGATGATACCGAGAAGCCAGAGCGCCCCCGCCCCGCGCCCGAGGATCGCGAGCGCCGCCACGGTCAGTGCCGCGACCGGCGGGAGCAGCGCGAGCAGGATGAGCACGGCGGAGCGGGCGAGGGTCGTACCCGCGTAGCTGTCAACGAAGAGGGTCCCGCGCAGGAAGGAGTGCGAGGCGAATCCGCGAACGGTCGTGCGGGGCCGGTATGTTGCCGAGAAGCCCGGGTCGATTCTGATCGGGTGGGCTTCGGCTATCCAGCGCAGCACCGTGGTGTCGTCGGACATCAGGGAGGCATCGCCGGACGGCCAGGACGCGCGGAAGGCGTCTCGCAGTACCCGGGTCGGCGCGAGGAACATCGTCGTCCCCTTCGGCGCGGAATCGAACGTCTCCTTTGTGATATCCATAGGGCGCGGATCACGAAGATATCCGCCCCAGAATATGTGGGTGGGAACGTCCCAGAACAGACCGACGAGCGGTGCGTCCGGCGCCATCCGTACGTGCGCATTCCACGGCCGGGGCGCAACTGCCCCTCCGAGGTCGTTGAAGACGTGCGACAGCGCAGTCGAATCGATGAGCACGCGGGAATCGAGGAGCAGCGTCAGCTCCGCGCTCGCGCGGTCGATTCCCTCCCACCGTGCAAGGAATCGTCCACGGTTGGGCTGCTGCACCAGTTCCACGGCCCCGGGGAACGACATAGCCGCCCGCCGCACAGTATCCGCAGTGTCGTCGGTCGAGCCGTCGTCGACGACGATCACCTGCACCGCGATCCGTGCGGCCTCGATCGCGCTGGCCAGGGCCACGAGGGTGCTAGGAAGCCAGGGCGCAGAGTTGAATGAGGGAATGACGACGCTCAGTGCGGGCCGGTTGTCATCGCCGTCCGCAGGGCTCACCGGCTTGACGCCGCGCGTGCCGCGAAGGAGCACCCGGTCGCCGGGTGAATCCGGCTGAGAGGTCGCGGCCGATAGCATGTGTGGTTGAGGGAGATCACCCGTCCAGCTTAACCGCGTCGCGCGGACGCTCGGTCGCACTCCCCTGACAATGGAAGTGCGGCGAACGGATGAACGAGGCGTGACAACGACGATGACGAAGACCGGCCCGCGACTGCGTGTGGTGGCGGCGATCCTCGCACCTCTGGCACTCCTGGGCGCCCTGCTGAGCTGGGCCTTGGCCTCGCCCCCCGGCTCCAGTCCCGATGAGGACTACCACATGGCGAGCATCTGGTGCGCCGGCGGTCCGAGCGCCGGTGTGTGCGAGGAGACCGATTCGGTGGAGAAGCGCAGGCTGCCCGCCGATCTGGTCGAAGCCGCCCTCTGCTTCCGGTTCTACTCCGAGCAGGCCGCATCCTGCCCTCTCGATGAGGGAATGCAGACCACCGATCGTGGGAACTGGAACGGTCACGCGTATCCGCCGGTGTTCTTCCAGGCCATGAACGTCTTCGTGGGTGACGACCTGTCCATATCGATCGTGGCGATGCGCATCGTCAACTCCGTCCTTTTCGTCGCGGTACTGACCGGCCTGTTCGTGCTCCTCCCGCGACGGCAGCGGCATCTCCTCGGGTGGGGCACGGCGATCTCGCTCGTTCCGTTGGGCATGTTCCTCGTCGCCAGCGTCAATCCCAGCGGGTGGTCGGTGCTGTCGGCCGCCGGCCTCTGGCTGGCGATCTGGGGCTTCTTCGAACAGTCCGGCGCGAAGAAGTGGATGCTCGCTGCCATGAGCGCCGCCCTCGTCGTGATCGGAGCGGGCGCGCGCAGCGACTCGGCGATCTACGCTGTAGTGGCCATGGCCGCGGGAACCGTGCTCGCGTTCCGGGCCGATCGTCGCTTCGCGCTCCATGCCCTGTTGCCGCTCGCGCTGTCCGTGCTCTCGGTCGTGCTCTTCTTCAGCACCGGCCAGTCGGCGATCGTCTCCTCCGACACGGCCGTGGACGGCAAGTACCCGCTGAGCACGCTCGCGTTCATGGATGCCAAACTCCTGCCTCAGCTGTGGGCCGGCGTCTTCGGCCTGTGGGGCCTCGGCTGGCTCGACACCTTCATGCCTGGAATCGTGTGGATCACCACTCTCGGCCTGTTCTGCGCCGTGGTCTTCTGGGGACTGCGGACCGGCGGGATCCGGAAGTGGCTGAGCTTGGGCGGTGTGGCGTTCTGCCTCGTCGCGGTGCCGATGTACATCCTCCTGCACGACAATGTCGTCATCGGCGAGTACGTGCAGCCGCGCTACATCTACCCGTTGATCATCATCTTCGGCGGTGTGGCGCTCGCCGGAGTGATCCGCCCGAACCTCGGCCTGTCTCGGCTCCAGATCACGATCGCGGCACTGGGGCTCGCGATCGCGAACTCGGTAGCCCTGCATGTCAACATCCGTCGCTATGTCACTGGCCTCGACGTGCAGAGCTTCAATCTCGATCTACAGCGCGAGTGGTGGTGGGGCGGACCCGTCACACCGATGATGGTGTGGTTGGCAGGCAGCGTCGCGTTCACCATGGCGGCAGCCGCCCTCGCGTTCCTCGTGTGGCGGCGCATCGACGGTCAGCCGGTCGGTCTCGACCACGGTCAGCTGGTCCAGGTCGAAGACGATGTGGCTGTCCGTCGCAACGGCAGTCAGGCCGTCGCGTCGCCGTCCTCGGGAGTGTCAGTGGGTTGACGATGGTCCGTCGGCTGTTCACGCTGAGAAAGGAGGTCGAGCTCGAGCAGCGCCACGCGCTCAGCGAGAACGCGGGTCTCCGATTCCAGGTCGGTCAGCTCGGCGCTGTGCTGGATGCACACCATGACGAGAACGGCGATGCTGACGAAGAACACCAGGTTGGACGGAAGCATGACTCCGAGCGCCTTCGACAGCCAGACCAGGACGTTGGGGAAGATGCCGGCGACGACTGCCAGTGCCGTGGCAAGGAGCCACCAGATGGCGTGCCGCTCGCGCAGGCGACGCCTGCGCAGAAGCTCGATGACGACGATGAACGTGGCGAGGGCGGCGATCACGCCGAGGGCATAGGCGGTCGGGCTCATATTGCACTGCTCGCGGCCGCGACCGGCGGTGCCGGCCTCATATATGCGAAGCCCAGCGCCAGGAAAGCGCGGAGGAGGTATGCGGCCGCCTTGAGCGGGTTGTGCGACGGACGACCGCCGGCCCGAGGACGCATCGCAACGGGGACCTGACGGATGACGCATCCGGCCCGCGCAGCGATGACGAGGGCCTCGATCGTGTCTCCGAGGTATTCGGCCGGGTAGTTCTGGGAGAACAGCCGCACCGCTCGGGGTCCGCATGCCTTGAAACCGGATGTGGTGTCGGTCAGCTTCTGCTTCGCCGTGCGGCTCAGGACCTTCGCCGTCACCCCCATGGCCATTCGCCGGAGGAGGCTCGCATCGTACTGGCCGACTCCGGCGAAGCGCGCGCCGATGACGATGTCGGCTTCCGGCAGCATCTCCAGCAACTGGGGCACCGATCGTGGGTCGTGTTGGCCGTCCGCGTCGATCTGGACGACCACGTCGTATCCGTGCTCCACCGCATACTTGAATCCGAGGCGCATAGCGCCTCCTACTCCGAGATTGAACGGCAGCTGCGCAACCGCGGCGCCGGCCGCGCGTGCTCGTTCCGTCGTCCTGTCGCTCGAGCCGTCGTTGACGACGAGGCGGTCGACCCCGGGAAGAGCCATCCCGATTTCGCGGATGACCTCGGCGATCGACTCCTCCTCGTTGTAGGCGGGCAGCACGATGAGTACGTGGTCGAGCGAGGATTGCACGCCATGAGCGTAACACCACGAGCCCGGCGACTCGGCAGCCGCATTGATCGACCGGTAAATGAGCCGCATCGGTCGACCGGTAAGCTCGTCAGCGCGAGCGTCGGATCAGAATCGTCTGAGCGCGTGTCAGATTGGAAGCAATGAACCTCCCCGAGCGCCTCTCTCGGATCTTCACACGCCCTCTGGCGACCTTCTTCGCGATCTGGTTGGGCCTGTTCCTCGCTGCCACAGCGTGGGCCTTCTCGACACCGCTGTCCGGCGGCCCCGACGAGCCGGCGCACATCGTGAAGGCCGCGTCCGTCGTCCGAGGTCAGTTCCTTGGAGACCAGACGGACGAGGGAGCCGTGCGGATGGTGACCGTCCCTGAGAGCATCGCGCTGGCCCATTCGTGGCCGTGTTTCGCCTTCCACCCGGAATTGGCGGCCAGTTGCGTGACCGGTGACTACATCGGCACCGGGAAGTCGGTGCAGGCGCCGACGTCTGCCGGTCTGTACAATCCAGTCTTCTACCTCCTGGTGGGGTGGCCCTCTTTGCTCGTTCCCGACAATGGTGCCGCGGCCGTCTACGGCATGCGGCTGGTCGGCGCGTTCTTTACGACCGGATTCCTTGCCGTCGGCGTCCTCGCGCTGACGCGGCTCCGTGCCTCGAGATTCACCGCACTCGGCGCCGCGGCCGCGATCACTCCGATGGTGCTTTTCCTCACGGCCGTCGTCAATCCGAACGCCGTCGAGGTCGCCGCGGCGCTCGCGCTGATCGGCAGCCTCTTCCGCTTGCTGTCGCCTGAGCCCTTGACACGTCGTTGGCCATGGCTGTTCGCCGTGGCAGTCTCCGGTGCCCTTCTTCCGCAGGCACGCGGGCTCTCGCCGCTCTGGGTCGTCCTGATCGCCGCCATCGTGCTGACAGTCGTACCGTGGGCGACGGTCATCCGCGAGGTGCGCCGCCCAGCGGGGGCCGCGACCGTCGCGATTGTCGCGGTGGCCAGTTTGTGCGGCGTCGCGTGGACGCTGTACACCGGGTCGCTCGGCAGTCTCGGGTCGTTCCCCGGTGCCGACAACACCCCGTTCCGCGCGTTCGTGAACATGCTCTCCGACTACATCTTCAGCGAGGGCATCATCGGGAACTTCGGCTGGCTCGACACGCCGGCGCCCGGCTTCGTCTACCTGACCTGGTCATTGCTGATAGGGGCCGTGATCGTCACCGGCCTCAGCTCAGCTCGCGGACGCGCGTTGGCCGGTCAACTCGTTGCGGCCGCCGGCGTGGTCCTGTTGCCGGCCGTCGTGCAGGCGGCCTCGATCTCCACGAGCGGCTATATCTGGCAGGGTCGATACGCACTCGCGGCCTACGTGTGCCTCATCGCCACGGTCGTCGCCGTCACTCGGGTCCCGGCGCTCGACGGAGCGCTGCGGAGCTGGGCAGACCGGGCTGTCTGGATCGTCGCCTCAGCTGTCGTGATCGGCTACGTGTGGTCGATCGTGGAGACCCTGCGCCGGAACCAGGGCGGCGTCTCGGTGATCGACCTGCTGCTGCGTCCGGAGTGGTCGCCGCCGGGCGGGGTCGTCATCTGGATCATCCTCGAGGCGATCGGCGTGGTCATCGCCGCGTTCGTGCTCATCCGGGCGACGGAACGCCCGGGCCTGCCCTACGGGGCAGTGCCGTCGGCCGCGACGAACGGCGGATAACTCGGCTCGCTCGGGCTCGCCTGGATATCGAGTTGGAGCGCACTGATGAGCATCTGCGTGCCCAGCATGAGTGGTAACGCGGCCAGCATGACAGTCGCCGCCGTCGCGATCACGGACCCGGCGATCTGGAAGCACACCCAGATGGCGACGGCCAGCCCGAAGAGGAACAGGCCGAGTCCGAGAAAGAGCAGCAGGGCGATCGGCGAGAACGACCAGAGCACGTAGCGGTACCAGATACGCCGCCAGAAGCCGCGGAACAGCAGGTCGAGGAGCTCGGGAACGACCTTGCGCAGCTTGATGCTCGACACCTCGTCGCCGTACACGGCGGGGATGGGCACATCGACCGCGGACACCTGGAGGATGTTGAGGTGCACGAGCAGATCGTTCTCGAAGCTGTATCGCTGGGACACGTGGGAGAGCGGTATGCGCTTGAGGACTTCGGTACGCACCGCCGTGTAGCCGTTCTGCGGGTCGAAGAGATGCCAGTAGCCCGACGAGAGCTTCGTCAGGAACGAGAGCAAGATGTTCCCGAACACCCGGTATCTGGGCATGCCGTGGAAGGACTCCGGCGCGAAGAATCGATTGGCCTTCGCGAAGCCGTACCCGTTGTCGGTGACTGCATCGAGGAGGTGCGGCAGAAAGTCGGGGTCCATCTGCGCGTCGCCTGCCATGACGACGTTCACATCCGCTCCCGCTTCGATCGCTGCCCGGTGACCGGTGATGATCGCGGCTCCGACGCCGCCGTTCACCTCATGGCGGATGAGCGTGACACGGGGGTCGTCGATCTCACGCACGACCTCGCTCGTGTTGTCGGGGCTCTTGTCGTCGACGATGACGATCATGTCGACGTAGTCGGGCATCGTCTCGATGACCCGTCCGATGAGGAGCGCCTCGTTGTATGCGGGGACGATGGCTGCGATGCGCGCGTTCTTGTACACGGTCAGTCTTCCGTTCGGGTGGGTTCTGCGACCTTCGGCTCGGCGAAGACCCAGTAGCGGTAGATGAAGTAGTTCCAGACCGTCGTCGCGATTGTCGCCACGACCTTGCCGAGGCCCCACCCGGCATCGGTCAAGTCGACGAGGGCGACGATCCCCGCCGTCGCCGCCGTATTGAAGACGACGAGCGCGGTGTAGCGCAGGAGCGATCTGCCGTGCGGTGTGTCGGATTCGAAGGAGAATACACGTTGCACGGTATAGGTGAAGGCGAAGCTGAGGACGAACGCGGTGCCCGCTGCGATCCAGGTGGGCCAACCGAACACCTGGCGGAACAACGCG
Source organism: Agromyces badenianii (assembly GCF_003070885.1). Lineage (NCBI taxonomy): Bacteria > Bacillati > Actinomycetota > Actinomycetes > Micrococcales > Microbacteriaceae > Agromyces > Agromyces badenianii. The sequence goes on along the minus strand of NZ_CP028913.1, from coordinate 2,043,012 downwards.
AGCAGCGCGAAGTCGACCACGAATGCGGCCCCGCCGGCAATGAGATAGCGGATCGCGCTGTTTCTGAGTATGCCGGGCATCCGACGGCGGGACCGTTGCGGGTTCGCTTCCGCCGTCACACCGCGGCCTTCTGCGCGATGACGTGGTCGACGACGACATGCGATGGCAGGATGGACGCGCGCTCGGCCGCAGCGTCGGCTCGGCCGTCGATCACGTCCATGAATCGTGCGAACTGGGCCGTGAGCGGCTCTTGCGACGTCGCGATCTCCGGGATCTCGATGATCGTCTGCTGTCGGTAGCTCGGGCCGTCTCCGACCGAGTTCTCTGACACGTGTCGATAGATCGTGACATCCCGGCGCAGCAGATCGACCTCGATCAGGCGGTCGAGTTCTGCGATCGACAGGGTTCGGATCTTGTGCTGCCCGACCCGACTGGCGGAGATCCGGGCGAGGGCGCCGCTCTCGAATCGCATGAGCGTCTCGGCGACATCCTCTGCCCCGCCCGCGCTTCCGGGGTGGAAGTGGCCAAGTTGAGAGGCCACGTCCGTCGGCGCGGAACCGACGATGTTGATGGCCAGGTCCACGTCGTGCACGAGGAGGTCCCACGCGACGCCGGTGCGGATGCGTGGTGCATAGGGGGAATGCCGGGTCGCCGTGACGTGGATCGGCTCGTTGAGGGCCGCCTTCGCCGTGATGACGGCTGGATTGAACCTCTCGAGGAGTCCGCACATCATGGGAATGTCCCTGGCATCGGCCAGGGCGAGGATCTCCTTCGTGCGGAGCAGGTCATCGGCCACCGGCTTCTCGATGAGGAGGGGGCGGTTCTGCCCGAGCACCTGCATCGCGAGGGGGAAGTGCGCCTCCGTCGCCGCAGCGACCACGACGCCGTCGATCTCCGCAAGGTCGGGCAGTTCCGGCGCCCAGGTCGCTCCGAACCGTGCCGCCAGGGCCGATCCGACGTCCTCACGCGGGTCGACGAGCACACTCAGCGTGGCGGCCTCGGACTGCGCGATCACGCGTGCGTGGTGGGAGCCCATGTTTCCGGCGCCGACGAGGGCGATTCGCTTCGGAGAGGTCATCACGCCCTCGCAATGCTGCGGACGGCATCGATGATCTCGTCGAGGTCGCGCTCGCTGAGTCCGGCGTGGACCGGCAGTGACACTACCTCCGTGACGACCTGCGCCGCGACGGGGACGTCGCTGACGCGAACACCCGAGTGGGATCGATAGGCGTCGTAATCGAAGACGAGCTTCGGGTAGTAGATGCCGGAACCGATGCCGAGTTCCCCGAGGCGCCTGACGAACTCGTCTCGAGCGACGGGGGAGTCGGCGGTGATCCTGACCGTGAACTGGTGCCACACGTGCCCACGACCCGGGAGGACCTGCGGTGCCACCACGCCGTTCACACCCGACAGGCCTTCGATGAGGCGGCCCGCATTGTGCCTGCGCCGGGCCACCGTCTGGTCGTACCGAGCGAGCTGGGGGATTCCGAGCGCGGCCTGGAGGTCGGTGAGACGGTAGTTGTTTCCCGCCATCTCGTAGACGTAGCGCGCGCGCATGCCCTGGTTCCGGAGGAGGGAGAGACGGTCGGCGAGTACGTCGTCGTCCGTGGTGATGATTCCCCCTTCTCCGGTGGTCATGTTCTTTGTGGCGTACAGCGAGAACGTGCCCAATCCGAAGGTGCCCGCGAACCGGCCGTTGTACGTGGCGCCCTGGGATTGGGCGGCGTCCTCGAGCAGGCGCAGTCCACGTTCACCGGCCAGCTGCACCAGCGGGTCCATGTCGGCCATCTGGCCGTACAGGTGCACGGGAAGGATCACCTTCGTACGGTCAGTCACCTGCGCCGCCACCGATGACGGGTCGATATTGAAGTCCTCGGTGCGGATGTCGGCGAAGACTGCGGTCGCACCAGCCTCGAGGATCGCGTTCAGGGTGGCGACGAACGTGAATGGCGACGTGATGACTTCGTCGCCCGGCTGCAGGTCCAGGACCTGCATCGCCGCGACCAGCGCGGTGGTGCCGTTGTTGACGGCAATGGCGTGCTTCGAGCCGAACGCGCGCGCGAATCCGTCTTCGAGTTGTCTGACCTTGGGGCCCTGGGCGATCGCACCGGATCGCAGGACCTCGAGGACCAGGGCCTCTTCTTCAGCGCCGAAGTGCACGGTCGTAATGGGAATCATGTGGCCTCGTGGGATAGGTTTCCGGTGGTGCCGAGTTCGTGGCACATTGGACTAATCTACCCGTAAGCATCCTCGCGGTAGTCCCGCCAGTCGACATCGAGGACCGATTGAACAACATCCATCCCACCGCCATCATCGTCGGCGACGTGGTTCTCGGAGTGGACAACACCGTCGGAGCGAATGTCGTCATCCATGGCCCTGCCCGTATCGGGGACGGGAACTGGATCGGTACCGGAGTGGTGATCGGAGCCCCGCCCGAGATCCGATCATTCGCGCATCCTCGTGACTTTGTGGAACTTGCCGGTCGGGGCGTCACGATCGGGAATCGCAATGTGATTCGCGAGTACGCCCAGATCCATCAGGGCTGGAAGTCGACGACGGCCGTCGGCGACGACGCCTTCATCATGAACCAGGTGTACGTGGCGCACGACTGCACGCTCGGTGACGGCGTCACCCTCGCGTCGAGCGTCCTCCTCGCCGGACACGTGACCGTCGGTACCAACGCGAACCTCGGTCTCGGCACGAGCGTGCACCAAGGGCGGTACATCGGAGCCTCGGCGATGGTCGGGATGAGCTCCGTCGTCACGCGCGACATCCCGCCGTTCGCGAAGGCGTACGGGAGCCCGGCCCGGGTCGTCGGCGCGAACGTTGTGGGGATGCGTCGCGGCGGGATCGTCGAGGAAGCGGTGGTCGCCCTCTCGGCACTCTACGAGTCCGACGACGGCCCGGAAGCGCTGTCAGGGTTCTCGCAGACCGACGGCATCTCCGAAGCCGTGATCGCGTGGCAAGAGCGTCACGGGCCGGTGGAATCCACCATTGGCTGACACCGTCAGCGTCTCCGTTGCCCTGTGCACGTTCAACGGATCACGCTTCATCCGTGAGCAGATCCGGTCGATCCTCGCTCAGAGTGTCCTCCCCGACGAGATCGTCGTGTCGGATGACGCCTCTGTCGATGACACGATCGATGTCATCGTCGATGAGCATGCACGGTGGTCGCGCGAGGCGGAGACACCGGTGCGACTGCACATCCATCGCAATGACGTGTCGCTCGGGGTGACTGCGAACTTCGCTTCCGCGATGCTCCGCTGCTCCGGAGACCTCATCGCGCTCAGCGACCAGGACGACGTCTGGCATCCCGATCGCCTCGAGCGGGTGATCGCCGAGTTCGACGGGCGCCCCGACGTGCTGCTCGTGCACAGCGACGCCCGCATCGTCGACGGAACGGGGGTCCCGGACGGTACTGGGCTGTTCTCCACCCTCGGCCTGAGCGCCGCCGAGCGGCGGGCCGTCGCCGAGGGTCGCCCCTTCGCCGCCCTCATGCGCCGGAACTTCGTGACTGGCGCGACAACGATGATCAGGCGCGAACTCGTGGAGCGGGCACGGCCGTTCCCCGCCTCCTGGGTGCACGACGAGTGGCTGGCAGTTGTGGCGGCTGCGACGGGCTCGTTGGTGCTGCTCGACGAACAGCTCATCGATTACCGCCAGCACGGGGGCAACCAGATCGGGGCGTCCAGCCTGACGCCAGCCGGTCGGCTCGCACGTCTGACGACGCCGCGAACTGAGCGCAACACCCGCCTGCGCGTCCGAGCCGGCGAGCTCCAGACTCGCATGCCTCGTCTGTCCCCAAGGCCGTCCGACGACGATATCGCCCTCGCCGCGGCCAAGGCGGAGCATGAGCTCGTGCGCGACTGCTTGCCCGGGCGCCGTCTGCGCCGGATCGCACCGGTCTGGCGAGAATGGCGCACCGGCCGCTACAGGTCATGCGGCCTCGGCCTGCAGGACGTACTGCGCGACCTGGTCCAACCCGAATGAGACGGCCATCCGGATTCGCTTACGTGCTCATGGCGACGGCGATCGCCGGTTTGGGCGGCTATGTCGTGACCTGGCTCGTCCCGCGGGTCATCGGATTCGCCGCCTACGCTGACTTCGCCGTCTTCTGGTCGTTGCTCTTCCTCATCGTGAGCGCGTTGTCGGGGATCCAGCAGGAGGTCACTCGGGCGACGAGCGCGCCGATCGACGTCGGCGTCTCGCGGCCGCACCAAGCGGCGATCTTTGCGGGAGTCGGCGCCGTCATCGTCTTCACCGCCGTCGCCCTCTCATCGCCGTTGTGGGGTACAGCCTTCGGTGGCTCGGCCGGGGCGCTGGTCTGGCCGTTGTCGCTCGGTGCCGCGACCAGCGTGCTGGTCGCGGTCCTCACCGGCACCGTCTATGGTTCGAGGCGGTGGAGGATCGTCTTCATCGTGGTGGCCGTGGAAGCGCTCGTCCGGGTGGTCGGGCTCGCAGTCGGGCTCGTCTGGACGTCGTCGATCGTCGACCTCGCGTGGCTCGTCGTGCTGCCCTTCGCGGTAGCGTTCCTCGTGACGCTGCCGATCGCAGTGCGGACCAGCGCGGCTCCGGTGCGATTCGACGTCGGCTATCGGGGGTTATCGTGGAATGTCGCCCGCACGATCGCGGCAGCGGCCTCGATGGGCCTTCTCGTGAGCGGGTTCCCGTTCGTCCTGGCGGCGACGTCGCGCGGTGTGTCCGACGACGAGCTCGGGCTGCTCGTCCTCGTCGCGACCCTCGTGCGGGCACCACTGATCGTGACGGCGATGGCGCTCCAGAGTTACCTGATCGTCTTCTTCCGAGACCGCAGAGCGACCTTCGGACGATCGCTTCTCCGGGTGGTAGCGCTCGTCATCGCCACGAGCATCGTGCTCGGCGCCGCCGGTTGGCTCCTAGGACCGGCGGTCTTCGCGCTGCTGTTCCCCGATGAGCCCGTGCCGTCGGGTTCGCTCGTCGGCGTGCTCGTGCTCTCGTCCGGCCTTGTCGCAGCCCTCTGCGTGACTGCGCCGGCCGTCCTGTCGCTGTCGAAGCACGCTGCCTATACGGCGGGCTGGCTGGTCGCGGCATTCAGCACGATCGGATGCCTGCTGCTGCCGATCGGATTCCTTGATCGCACGGTCCTGGCGCTTCTCGTGGGCCCGTTGGCCGGGCTTCTCGTTCACGGCTGCTATCTCGCGACTATCCACCCGGTGCGCAGCAGCGTGTCGAAGATCCCGGGCTGAATTCTGTATCCCCGCCGTGCGCGGCTATCCTCAAGTGGGCGATCGACGTCCGCGGGCGGACAGGGAGATGCAGTGCCACGGAACGCGATCGAGGACTCGCTCGAGCCCGGTCCGACGCCGCTTCGCCGGTGGACCATCGCGTACCGGCGCCAGATCAGCCCCGGCCCCGACGGCCTTCCGCGGCTGCGTGTCCTACTGGCGTTCCCCGCCCTGCTCGTGCTGCTTGGCATCGCGCTGGTGGCCTTCGGAGTCAACGGCTCCTCCTCCGGCCAATTCCACAAGGACATCGCCTATGGTTCCGATCCGGCGCTGATCGCGGGAGAGCCGCAGTTCACGCGGTCAGACGAGTGGAACGTGCAGACGGTCTGGGCGATCGCGCAGATCGAGCAAGGGCTACCTCTCGAGAATCAGACCTTCCCGGGCGGCATGGACGCAACGGTGCCGCAGGATCTGCCGCGCGTCGACTGGTCGGTCATCTTCCGGCCGCATCTCTGGGGCTTCCTGTTCCTGGACGCCGGTCACGCGATCGCCTTCAAGTGGTGGTTCCCCGGCATCGCCCTCGCCGCGGCAGCGTATGTCTTCCTCGTCACCGTAATGCCGCGTCGTCCCGGCGTCTCGGCCATGCTCGCAGTCGGTTTCTTCTTCAGCCCGCTGTTCCAATGGTGGTACCTCGCCACGACGCTCTGGCCTGCCGCGTGGGCGCTGGCGACGATGACATCGCTGATCTGGGCCTTCCAGAGCCGTTCCCGGGTCTCGCGCTGGATCTGGGCGGCGATCATCGCGTATCTCACCGTCGTGATGGCCATGGGCATCTATGTGCCGTTCATCGTTCCCGCCGTGATCGTGACGGCCTTCTTCGCATTCGGGCTCGTCATCGGCGAGGCACGGCGGAAGGCGGCCTTCCCACAGATCGTCGCCAGGCTCGCGCCGGTCGTGATCGGCGGAGTCGTGGCCTCGGCGATCACCGTCGTCTGGCTCTACGAGAAGCGCTCGACCATCGACTCCTTTCTCGGCACCGCCTACCCCGGAGCCCGGAGCACGCCGACAGGCGGCAGCGATGCGCTCACATTCGCATCCGCGGTCGGATCATCGTTCACGCAGGCTCTGAATGCGGCGCGCCCCGGTCTCCTCGGGGCGAACTCGTCCGAGGCGTCGACGTTCTTCTATGTCGGCATCTTCCTGCTGCCCGTCATCGTCTGGATCATCGCGAGGCAGGCGCGGGCGCACCGGCGGCTGCCGTGGGAGCTCATCGGGCTGTCGGCCGCAGTCGTCCTGCTCCTCGCATACCTGTACATTCCAGGCTGGGATGCGCTGGCCAGGCTCTTCCTTCTCGATAAGACGATCGCGGCCCGCGTTCGGCTGGGTCTCGGGATCGCCTCGCTCGGCATGCTCGCCTACACGATCCGCTACTTGGACACCTGGCGTGTGAAGGCCGGTTTCCGGCTGTCGGCGATCCCGGCCGTGCTCTTCCTTCTCTCGCAACTGGCGATCGGCCTCGTCGCCTGGCGTCAGCTCCCCGACATGCTCGAGCCGGTCCAGCTCTGGTGGCTGTGGGCCCTACTCTCGGCGGCTGTCATCTTCCTCGTCGCGCGGCGTCGCATCCGCCTTGCCGCCACAGCGTTCCTCGTGGTCACCGTGGCCGGATCGGGTCTGAGCAATCCGCTCTACATCGGGGTGCTCGACCTGCGCACGACCGCCCTGTCGCATGAAATCCAGAGGATCGACGACGCCGACCCGAGGACCTGGGTCGGTGTCGGGAACCGCCTCACCACGGCGATCCTCCTCGAGTCGGGAGTCGAGGCGTACAACGGCTTCCAGGGCGCTCCTTCGCCTGGGATGTGGGGCGTGATCGATCCGACGTCGCAGTACGAGTACAACTGGAATCGTCTGGCCGGCGTCAACTGGTTGGCTGCCCCCGGGGAGCCGGTGGTGACGAACCCGGTCGCGGATCAGATCGAGGTGACGTTCGACGCCTGCTCGGACTTCGCCCAGGAGAACGTGGCGTATGTGCTCTCGAGCGACAAGCGCATCGATACGACCTGCCTGTCCGAGGTGGATTCGTTCGAGCTGCCGAGGTCTACACAGACCATCTACTCTGTGGAACCGCGGAGTTAGCGGCCCGGGTGCGCGTCGGGTGCGATCGTCATCCCGAGCGCGTGCTTGACGAGCACCGCAGGTGCACCGGTGGAGCTCGACCGCACCGCGCCGGGCAGCTGGGTGAGCGCGTTGATCCTCGATGAGAGGTGCGCGCGTGCCGCGCGCTCGGCGTGCTTCCATCCGCGCGCGCGGAATTCGGCGGCGAGGCCGCGGAAGAAGCGCTGCTCCTCGACGAACCGGCTGCCGTCGGTCGCCCGCCACGACGACACGCTGGAGGCGTGGCGACGGTATTCGAACACCACGGTGTCGTCCAGGACGAGGGTCCCACCCCGATACAGCAGGTCGATAGCCAGCGCGAGGTCCTGCACGATCCGGTATCCCGGTCGGATGCCGACGGCCCGCACCTCGGCACGGCGCCAGGCGATCGCCGGGAAGTTCATCCAGTTGCCGCGGGTGAGACTCGTGGCGAGGTCCTGTCCGCCGAGCTCGGCCGTGCCCCTGACTCGCGGTCGGTAGAGCGCCTTGACGCGGTCGACGAGCGGGACGGCCCGACCCCCGGTTTCATCGATCACTCGCGTCCCGGGATGGATGAATGCGGCTCGCGGATGCTGGGCGGCCAGGCGGCCGACGCGTTCCACGTATCCGGGGAGGAGGATGTCGTCGCACCCGAAGATCGTGAGCCACTCGTTCTCCGACCGGTCGATCGCGGCTTGGAACGTGGCGTTGATGCCCTGGTTCTCTGCGTTGCGGTGATAGTGGATGCGCGGGTCGTGGATTTCGCGCAGCCGTCGTCCCGGCTCCTCATCGGGATTGTGGTCGTCGATGACGAACAACCGCCAGTCCGGATCCGACTGCGCAAGCACACTCTCGACCGCGGCCAGGAAGTGGTCGGTGCGCCCGTAGAAGGGCATCATGATGTCGAGTGTCACGCGGGTCGCTCCTGGTCCTGCCGGTGATGGGCGGTGGGGCCATCGCCACCATCCTCGCATCCGATTCAGGCCGCACACCAACGCGCTCCCGTCCGTGCGAGAGCTTCGGGCCGCCCTCGATTAGGCTGTCGGGGACTTTGCCTCCCCGTCATTAGGAATCCATGATCCCCCCAGCTGAAATCGAACTCTCAATCGTCATGCCCTGCCTCAACGAGGCCGAGACGCTCGCCGTCTGCATCGACAAGGCGCAGGGGTACCTCCAGCGCTCAGGCGTCGTCGGCGAGGTGCTCATCGCCGACAACGGGAGCACCGACGGTTCGCAGCAGATCGCCGTCGACCACGGCGCCCGCGTCGTCGGCGTGGAGGAGAAGGGCTACGGAAACGCGCTGATGGGCGGCATCGTCGCGGCCCACGGCACCTACGTCATCATGGGCGATGCAGACGACAGCTACGACTTCAGCAAGCTCGACCCCTTCATCGAGCGCCTCCGGGCCGGCGACGAGCTCGTCATGGGCAACCGGTTCCGAGGCGGCATCGCGCCCGGCGCCATGCCGCCACTGCACAAGTACCTCGGCAACCCGGTGCTGTCTACGGTCGGCCGAGTGCTCTTCCGCTCCGATATCCGGGATTTCCACTGCGGGCTGCGCGGGTTCAACCGCGAATCGATCCTCGGCCTCGGCCTGATCACCACCGGCATGGAATTCGCGAGCGAGGTGGTCGTGAAGTCGACCCTCAGCGGCCTGAAGATCAGCGAAGTGCCGACCACTCTCGACAAGGACGGCCGCAGCAGGCCGCCGCACCTGCGCAGCTGGCGGGACGGATGGCGCCACCTGAGGTTCCTCATGCTGTTCAGCCCCCGCTGGCTCTTCCTCATCCCGGGCTTGGTCGCATTCTTCGTCGGGCTTCTCGGAACCGTCGCGCTCTCATTCGGTCCATTGGTGTTCGGCGCGGTCGGCTTGGACGTCTCGAGTCAGGTGTATCTCGCGGCGCTGACGGTCGTGGGCTGGCAGGCGGTGCTGTTCGCGCTTCTCACCAAGCTGTATGCGAGGCACGAGGGCTTCTACCTGCCACGCAGTCAGGCGTTCGAACGTTTCGCCGAGCGTGCGACGCTCGAGAGCGGTGCGTTGATCGGCCTCGGGCTGGTCCTCGTCGGCATCGTCATCGGAATCGTGCAGGTCGTCGCGTGGGGAAGTGCCGGGTTCGGCGCGCAGGACCCCGTCGACACGATGCGTCTCGCGGTTCCGGCAGCGCTCGCCCTGATGCTCGGCGCCCAGACGATCATGGCGAGCCTGTTCCTCGGCATTCTCTCCGTCGACGTTCGGCGGGCCTGAGCCGACTGAGTCGACTGAGGCGTGACGCGTCCGGGGCTCAGGTCGACGGATTGGTCCGTTCAACCCTCTCGTGGCCAAGTCCGCCACCGGGCGGTCGCCCAGCCACCAGCGCATCCCGCCAGCTCATATCCCGGGCCGCCTTCACCGCGCACACCACGAGCAGCATCCAGCCGCCCTCGACGAGGGCGAAGCTCTCGGCGAACGAGGTCACGGCGATGGCGACGAGCATCAGCGCCGGCCACACGTACACGACGCTGCGGCGGGTGGAGGCGAGCAGCCAGGCCCGCACGAGGGCGACGCCGAGCAGGGCGATGAAGAGCAGCGCGCCGATCACGCCGACCTGGAAGTACACGTCGACGTACGCGTTCAGTGCCGAGCCGTGGGGCCGGCCGGTCGCGAGCTCGATCCACGTGTATGGCGGGGCGTCGGGCCAGGGACCGACCCATCCCCAGCCCTGCAACGGGTTCAGGTTCAAGTAGCGGGAGAGCTCGCGCCACACGTCGAGACGCACGTCGAACTCGCCGCGGGCATCGAGGAGCTCGATGATGCGGATGCGGACGATCCACGCGGTCACGAGCGCCACGACGCCTGTGATGAGCAGCGCGAGCTGCCACCGCCATCTCGTCGACGCCGGGACGCGTCGGAGCCCGTAGAGGGCGGCGAGGGCGAGCAGCGCGGCGCCCAGGGCGAACCACGTCGTCGGCGAACCCGAGAACACGAGACAGAGAACGGCAAGGGCGAGCGAGAGCATGGCGCGGGTGCGTTGCACGATCTTCGTGCGCCACTCGACGATGAAGGTCAGCAGGGCGATGAGCGCGACGAAGCCGAGCATGTTGCGCGAGCCGAAGACGCCCTGAATCGGCCCGAGCTCCGCGATGTTCCCCTGGATGCCGAGCACCGTGATGGGCATGTCGAGGAGGATTCCGGAGAGCACTTCGAGCGCGAGCGACGCGCCGAGGAGCACGCGCATGACGTCGCCGAAGGCGCGCACGATCTGGATCGTGTCGCGCATGAGCGCGACGTAGACGCCGATGAACGCGAAGGCGACGAGGTAGCCGACGCGCGCGATCGAGCTGTAGGCCGGCAGGTTGCTCCAGAGCACTGATGCCGCGCACCAGCCGATGAACACGAGGATCGTGATCGGCAGGATGCCGTACCACTCCACGGCGCGCCACCGCGCCACGAGCGACGCGGCGCACAGCACGACGAGTCCGGTGAGCGCGGCCAGGAGCCCGGCCGTGCCGATGAGGTTCCTCACGGCGTGCGTCGAGAAGGCGAGGCCGACGGCGACGAGCGTCAGCGCCTGCGCGAAGCGGGCCGATCCGGTGAACTCGCGCACGGCGATGGCCGCACGGGCCGCGCCGTCGCTTGGACCGCGGCCGCGGGCTGCGCTCATCGGCGACCGACCTCGTGGCGTGAACGCGCTCGCCTCATGGCGCCACCTCGGGCGGCCGCACACGAGACGCCGGAATCGGTACGGGCTCGGCCGGCAGCGGCTCGTGCTCCCACTGGCGTCGCTTCGTCGACCAGGCGACGGCGATCAGCAGCACCCATCCGCTCTCGACGAGGATGCGGCTCTCGGCGAGGCTCTGGCCGATGAGTGCGACGAGCACGAGCAGCGGCACGAGGGCGGCGGCCGAATGGGGGAGCGGTCGCCCCGTGGCATCCATCGGCCGGTCGACGGCGAGGAACCACGAGCGCCACAGCGCCCCGATGACGATCGACGCGAAGGCGAGGAGGCCGACGATGCCGAGCTGTAGCCACACGTCGAGCCATGCGTTGTGCGCCTGGAGGTAGGTGACGCCCTTGCGCACGGCGAGGCCCTCGAACGGTTCGGCCCACGGTACCCAGTAGCCGACCCAGCCCCAGCCGAACCACGGGCGTTCGGAGGCGAGCGAGATGACGGCGTTCCAGATGTCGAATCGGCCGGTGAGGTCTTCGCTCTTTCCGAAGAGCTCGAGCAGGCGACCCCGGAACACGACGAGCAGGGCGATGGATGCCACGAGCGCGCCCCCTGCCGTCCAGTAGACGCGGGCGCGGCGATCGGCTCCGACCCGCCTGGCCCACATGGCGAACCCGAACGCGACGGCGACGAGCACGCCGACGAGGATCACCGTCGCGGAGCGAGTCAGGAGCAGCACCGCGCCCGCGGTGACGATCCAGCCGATGCCCGCTGCGCGCCGCACGCTGCCGGCGGCGAGCATCGCGCAGAAGACGATCAGGCCGAGGAGGGCGACCATGCCGAGGAGGTTGCGGCTCGCGACGATGCCCTCGATCGGACCGCCGTCGAAGAGGAGGCCCCGCGACCAGTAGAACGCCATCGGGAGCTTCTCGCCGGTGACCTCGAAGTCGGGGAAGTTCGGCAGCAGCGGGCCGCCGACGAAGATCGCGACCCACAGTTCGAATGCGAGCGAGAGGCCCAGCACCCATTTGATCGCGCCGCCGAGGCACCTGACGAGCCTCGTCCAGCTCAGGCACAGCACGAGCGCGATGGCGGTGACGCTCGTCGCGAGCGTGATGGCCACGCCGAGCGCCGAGGCTCCGGGGTAGAACGACCAGGCGATCGAGAGCATCGCGAGCAGCAGGAACACGAGCGTCGACTTCGGCACCCGCCGCCACACCCACGGCGGCCGCACCCGGATGATCAGGATGACCGCGCCGACGAGCACGACGCCGGCCACGACGCCGAAGCCCCACCACCCGAGCAGATTGCGCCAGAACTGGCCCGCGAGCACCGTGAACAGCGCGAAGGTCGCGTACGCCGAAATCCAGCGTCGTCGGACGGTGCTCATGGGGTACAGGCTATCGCGGGCGTCAGCGGGGCACGGTCTGCCGGTGCAGGCGGCTCAGACGACGGATGCCGCGGCGGGATCGATCCCGCCGCGGCATCCGTCATGGCATCGGCACTCAGACGAACGCGGCCTTCCCGGTGATCTTGCGACCCACGATGAGCGTGTTCATCTCGCGCGTGCCCTCATAGGAGTAGAGCGCCTCGGCGTCGGCGAAGAAGCGGGCGACGTCGTACTCGAGGGTGATGCCGTTGCCGCCGACGGCCTCGCGAGCCCAGGCGACCGTCTCGCGCATGCGTGCCGTCGTGTACGCCTTGGCGAGCGCCGAGTGCTCGTCGCGCTGCTCGCCCCGGTCGAGCATCTCCGACACCCGCACGACCATGCCGAGCGAGGCTGTGATGTTGCCGAGGCACTTCACGAGCAGGTCTTGGATCAGTTGGTGCGAGCCGATCGTCTTGCCGAACTGCACGCGTTCGCCCGCGTACTTGACCGCGGCCTCGTACGCGCCGACCGCGGTGCCGACCGCCGCCCACGCCACTTCGGCGCGGGTCTGACGCAGCACGCTCGCGGTGTCGCGGAACGAGTTCGCGTTCGCGAGCCGGAGCGACTCGGGCACGACGACGTCGTCAAGGGTGATGTCGGCGTTCTGCACGGCGCGGAGGCTGATCTTGCCCTCGATCTTCGTCGCCGTGTAGCCGGGCGTCGAGGTCGGCACGATGAAGCCCTTGACCTGGTCGTCGGCGACGTCTTTCGCCCAGATGATCGTGATGTCGGAGAAGGTGGCGTTGCCGATCCAGCGCTTGGAGCCGTTCAGCACCCAGTTGTCGCCGTCGCGGCGCGCGGTCGTGCGCAGGCCCTGCGCCGAGTCCGAGCCCGAGAGCGGCTCGGTGAGCCCGAAGGCACCGATGACCTCACCGCTCGCGAGCTTCGGGATCCACTCGTCGCGCTGCTCCTCCGAGCCGCAGACGCTGATCGTGCCGGTGGCGAGGCCGTTCTGCACGCCCACGAAGGTGGCGACCGACGGGTCGACCCGTGCGAGCTCGAGGGCGACGAACCCTCGGAAGACGGCGGAGTTCTCGAACGGCTTCGTCTCGTCCCAGGCGTAGGAGAGCGTGCCGAGATCGGCGAGCGGCTTCACGATCTGCATGGGGAACTCGGCACGATCCCAGTAGCCGCCGATGATCGGCTTCACGTCGGCTTCGAGCCAGGCGCGCAGCGCGGCGAGCGCCTCCTTCTCCTGGTCGCTGAGGAGGGACTCGTAGGCGTAGAAATCGCTCGCGAGAGGCTCGAAGGTCATGACAGCTCCAATACGTCGTCGGATTCGTCGAGCCTATGCGGCGACCCGGTCGCACCTTCAGGCGTTGGTAGTTTTGACCCAACGACCGAGAGGAACTCCCGAGCATGTTTGTGGCGATCGGCAACACCCCGCGGGACTACGCGTGGGGGTCGACGACGGCGATCGCGGGCTTCCGCGGTGCCGCAGCGCCGGGAGGACCCGAGGCGGAACTCTGGCTCGGAGCACACCCCGGGTCGCCGGCGCGCGTGCTCGACGCGGCATCCCTCGGTCACGACGACCTCGCCGCGTGGATCGCGGCCGATCCGGTGACGGCGCTCGGCTCGCGACTGGCCGAACAGGGCGCCCGGCTGCCGTTCCTCCTGAAACTGCTCGCGGCCGCCGAGCCGCTTTCGCTGCAGGCGCATCCGACTCCGGAACAGGCTCGCGCGGGTTTCGCCCGCGAAGAGGCCGACGGCGTGCCGCTCACGGCCTACGACCGCAACTACAAAGACGAGTTCCACAAGCCCGAGCTCGTCGTCGCGGTGAGCGAGACCTTCGACGCCCTGTCGGGGTTCCGCCCGCTCGACGAGGTGCGCGGCGTGCTCGAGGTGCTGCGGGCAGCGGATGCCGCGGAGCCCCAGCCCGACCCGGGCGCCCTCGACCTGCTCGAGGCCCGCCTGTCGGGCGCGCATCCGCTGCTCGACACCGTCGAGTGGCTGCTCCGCGACGGACGCGGCGGCGACACCGGAGAGGCATCGTGGGTCGTCGAGCGGGTCACGGCGCTCGCGGCATCCGAGCTCGCACTGGCGTCGCCGTACGCGCTCTCGTTCGAGACGGTCGGCGCGCTCGCCGCGGCATACCCCGGCGACCCGGGTGTCGTCATCTCGCTCCTCTTGAACCGTGTGCGGCTCGGGCGCGGTGAGGCGTTGTATCTCGCGGCGGGCAACATCCACGCGTATCTCGACGGCCTCGGCATCGAACTCATGGCGGCCAGCGACAACGTGCTGCGAGGCGGTCTCACCCCGAAGCACATCGACGTCTCCGAGCTCATCGACGTGCTCGACTTCACGCCCATCGCGCCGCCGCTGCTCGCGCCCGTCGAGGCGTCTCCGGGCGTCGCCGTGTTCCGCCCCGACGTGCCCGACTTCATGCTCTACCGGGTCGAGGCGGGCGCGGATGCCTCGCGCGTCGCGCTCGACGGGCCGGCGATCGTGCTCGTGGAGGGCGACGGCGTGACGGTCACGGGCGCGGCAGGCGAGTCCGTGGGGATCGGCCGGGGCGAGTCGGTCTACGTGACGCCCGACGAGCGCGAGCTCGAGGTCACCGGCCCCGGCGTCGCGTGGATCGCGACGACGGGTGCGCCCGGGGCATCCGGGGCTTGAGAACGCCGGCTACGAGGCGACGCGCACGCCGAACAGCCGGCGGTAGGCCGTCGGCGTCGTCTGCAGCACCTTGACGAAGTGGTGACGCATCACGGCGGCGGCGCCGAACCCGGTGTCGCGCGCGATCTCTTCGAGCGTGAAGGTGGTCTCTTCGAGCAGCTGCTGCGCGCGCAGCAGGCGCTGGCGGTTGAGCCACGCGTTCGGCGTCGTGCCGGTCTCGGCGCGGAAACGACGAGCGAAGGTGCGCGGCGACATGAGCGCCTTGCGGGCCAGCAGGTCGACCGTGAGATCTTCGTCGAGGTGCTCGATCATCCACTCGGTGATCTTGGCGAACGAGTCGCTGCGGCACTCGGCGATCGGCGTCTGGATGAACTGCGATTGCCCGCCGTCGCGCTGCGGCGGCACGACCATGCGGCGGGCGATCATGTTGGCGGCGCTCGCCCCGAGTTCGGTGCGCACGATGTGCAGCGCCGCGTCGATGCCGGCCGCGGTGCCGGCGCCCGTGACGACCTTGCCGTCTTGCACGAAGAGCACGTCGGCGTCGACGTCGACCTTCGGGAACATCTCGGCGAGCCGCTCGGTGTACATCCAGTGCGTCGTGGCGCGGCGGCCGTCGAGCACGCCGGCCCGGCCGAGGCTGAAGGCGCCGGAGCAGACGGAGAGCACCCAGGCGCCGCGATCGACCGCGTCGCGCAGCACCTCTGAGACGCGGTCGTCGATGGGCTCGTCGATGAGGGCGGCCGGCACGGCGACCAGGTCGGCCTGCCGTGCGAAGTCGAGCCCCTCGTGCACGACGATGTCGAAGCCGAGCTTGGTGGGGATGGCGCCCGGCTCGGCCGCGACGACATGGAAGTCGAAGTTCGGACCCCCGGTGTCGCTGCGGTCGATGCCGAACACCTCGCAGAGCACGCCGAATTCGAAGGGCGCCATCTGCGGGATGGCGATGCAGGCGATGGTCTGGAGCACGGATGCCTCCGGTTGGCAGGAATCGATCGTTTGATGGCTACTCTGCCACTTTCGGCAGTATCTCACAAGTCATACATTTACTGCCATGACCACGATCATCTTCCTCGTCCTCGCGGGACTCGCCATCTGGGGCGTCCTCGCCACCGTGCTCCGCCTCGACACCGATGGCTACGGCCGGCCCGAAATCCGCGACCGCACCCGTCACATCGAGAACCAGCCCACCCGCTCGGCCTGAGCCTCGGACCCGCTGCCACGCGCCGCCGGCTCCGGGCTCCGCGCCGACCGATCCCCCGGGTCCGCACGCCTCCGGATACGATCGGTTCCGGCGCGGAGGTTCTGCGCCGGAAGGCGGGAACATGAGCTGGCTGGTCACCGGGGGAGCGGGATACATCGGGGCGCACGTGGTGCGCGCCTTCGAAGCCCGGGGCATCGGGGCCGTCGTGCTCGACGACCTCTCCTCGGGCCGCCACGAGTTCATCCCGGAGGGCACCCCGTTCGTGCACGGGAGCATCCTCGACGGCGGTGCCGTCGAACGCGCGATCGACCGGTACGACGTGCAGGGCGTCGTGCATCTGGCCGGTTTCAAGTACGCCGGGGTCTCCGTCGATCGCCCGCTGCACACGTATCAGCAGAACGTTACCGGCACCGCGACGCTGCTCGCCGCCATGGAGTCGAAGGGCGTCGACCGCATCGTCTTCTCGTCGAGCGCGGCCGTCTACGGCACCCCCGACGTCGACCTCGTGACCGAGTCGACGCAGAAACAGCCGCAATCGCCCTACGGCGAGTCGAAGCTCATCGGCGAGTGGCTGCTCGCCGACCAGGCCCGCGCGCGCGGCCTCGCTCACACGAGCCTGCGCTATTTCAACGTCGTCGGCTCCGGAGCTGCCGAGGTGTTCGATGTGAGCCCGCACAACCTCTTCCCGCTCGTCTTCGACGCGCTGCTCGACGGCCGCACGCCGCGCATCAACGGCGACGACTACCCGACGCCCGACGGCACCTGCGTGCGCGACTACATCCACGTCGCCGACCTCGCCGAGGCGCACGTCGTCGCCGCGCGCCGACTCGACGCGGGCGAGCCGCTCGAGCCCGTCTACAATCTCGGCTCCGGCGACGGGGTCTCTGTGGGCGAGATCATGCGGGCCGTCGCCGCGGTGACGGGCATCGACTTCGCGCCCGAGGTGGCGCCGCGCCGCGCGGGCGACCCGGCTCGCATCGTCGCCTCCGGCGATCTCGCCGCCCGCGACCTCGACTGGCGCATGCGCCACACGCTCGCCGAGATGGTCGAGAGCGCCTGGCAGGCGCGCCGCGCGGCATCCCATTCATAACGTCTGCTCAACTCCCGGCGTGTCGAGACGGCGATCAAGCCTCCATGGGCGCTTGAGGGTTTACGATCTGCGACTTGACTCTCGCGAACTACACCGGTGTAATTGGTCGTGACACACCCTCTGGGTGGTCGGTACAACTGGGTGGGAGACGATATGGGCAATCCTGAATATCGTTCTGGAGTACCTGACGATTGGTTCGTCGATCCGGTGAGACTGGGCGTTCCGGGGGTTCGTTCGGTCACAGACGATGACAATCCGTTGGCATGGCAGAGCGACGCGCTGTGTGCGCAGACCGATCCTGAGGCGTTCTTCCCTGAAAAGGGCGGATCGACGAGGGACGCGAAGAAGATCTGCACCGGATGCGAGGTACGCAGCCAGTGCCTCGAGTACGCGCTCGGCAACGACGAGCGTTTCGGCATCTGGGGCGGGCTCTCCGAGCGAGAGCGCCGCAAGCTCCGGAAGCGAGCGGTCTGAGCCGTTCGGTCCGCGCGCCCCGATGGCGCGCGGACCGCGGCCGCCCGGCGTCGCCGCCGCCGAGGCTCGCGTCGCGAATCGGTTTTCGAGGCACGCCCGGTGCGATGACGGACGGCGCGGGGTGTGCCGCTTAGGCTGACCCCGATGTTCCCCAGAGTCACCGCCGTCCTCGTCGCACATCACGGTGGCGACCACCTCAAGCGCACCCTCGACGCGATTCGAGCCCAGCGTCGCACCCCCGATGCGCTCGTCGTCGTGCTCACCGAGGCCGACGCCGAGGCACGTGAGCTCGCGGCGGCGGCGTCGCCGACCCACGTCGTCGAGCTCTCCCAGCGACTCTCGTTCGGCGAGGCCGTGCGTGCCGCGGAGCGGGTGCTCGATGCGCCGACCTCCGACCGCGATGCGCTCTGGCTGCTCGCCGAGGACACCGCACCCGCCCCCGAGGCGCTCGAGCGGCTCGTCGCGACGCTCGAGACGGCGAAGTCCGTCGCGATCGCCGGACCGAAGCTCCGCGAGTGGGACGACTCCGACCGCATCGCCACCTTCGGTCGCACGATCACGCGATTCGGGCGAAGCGAGGCACTCGTCGCCGACGAACTCGACCAGGGGCAGCACGACGGCCTGAGCGATGTGCTCGGCCTCGACCCGGCGGCGATCCTCGTGCGGCACACGGTCTGGCGCTCGCTCGACGGATTCGATCCGGCGCTGCCGACCGTCGACGACGCCCTCGACTTCTCGATCCGCGCTCGCCTCGCCGGGCACCGGGTCTCGGTGGTGCCCGACGCGATCGTGCTGTTCGCCGGCGACGGCGTCGCAGGGCCGCCCGCCGACCCGCGCGCCCGCGCGAGCCGACGGCGCACCCGCGCCGCTCGTGCGGCAGCGCTCCATCGCCGTTTGGTGTACGCCCCCGCGGCCGCCGTGCCGTTGCACTGGCTCCTCTTCCTGCCGCTCGCGATCATCCGCTCGATCAGGTTGCTGCTCGTGAAGTCGCCGGGCGCGATCCCGGGGGAGTTCTCGGCGGCGCTCGGCACGATGTTCTCGGGCATGCGCGTGGCGCGGGCGCGGCGGAGGCTCAAGTCCGCGCGCACCGTCGGCTGGTCGGCGATCGCTCCGTTGCGGATGCAGCCCGACGAGGTGCGTCGGCGTCGCCAGCACGCGGCTGAGGCGCGGCGCACACGGGCCCGCGGCCGCAAGCACGAGCTGCAGTTCCTCGGCACGGGCGGCGGCTGGGTGCTGCTCGCGTCGGTCGCGGCATCCGTCGCCCTCTTCACCTGGTTGCTCGGCGCGCGGGGGATCAGCGGCGGCGGCATCCTCCCGCTGTCGAGCGGGGTCGCCGAACTGTGGCGCAATGCCGCCTACGGGTGGCGTGACATCGGCACCGGTTTCGTCGGCGCCGCCGACCCCTTCGCGGCCGCGCTCGCCGTGCTCGGATCGATCGCGTTCTGGGCGCCGTCGTTCGGGCTCGTGCTGCTGTGGCTCCTGGCGGTGCCCGTCGCGACGCTCGGCGGCTGGTTCGCGGCGTCGCGTCTGACCGAGCGCGGTTCGGTGCGAGCCGTCGCCGCGCTCGTCTGGGGTCTCGCCCCGCCACTGCTCGTCGCGCTCGCCGACGGCCGGCCGGGCGCCGTGCTCGCGCACGTGCTCCTCGGCTGGCTCGCCTTCGCCGTCTTCGGTGCGGCGACGTCGTGGGCGGCGGCAGCGACCGCCTCGCTGCTGTTCGCCGCGGTGATCGCCGCGGCACCGAGCCTCGCCCCGGCGCTGGTCGTGGCCTGGCTCGTCGGAATCGCCGTGAGCGGACGTGCGGCGGTGCGCCTGGCCGGGCTGCCGTTGCCGGCGCTCGTGCTCGCCGGTCCGCTCGTGCTCGAACAGATCGGGCGCGCGAACCCGTTCGGACTGCTCGCCGACCCCGGCCTGCCGCTCCAGAGCACGTCGCCGTCGGTGTGGCAGCTGGCGCTCGGCTTCCCCGGAGCGCCCTGGGGCGGTTGGGGCGAGTTCCTCGGCGACGCCGTCTCCCTCGACCCGAAGCTGCTTCTCACCCTCCTCGTGCTGCCACTGCTCGTCGCCGCCCTCGCGGCCGTGCTCGCGCCGGGCATCCGTGCCGCGCTGCTCGGCCTCGGCATCGCCCTGCTCGGCTTCGCGACCGCCGTGGCCGCGGCGCACGTGGCCGTCGCGGTCGCCGGTCCGGAGGCCGTGCTGCTCTGGACCGGCGCCGGACTGAGCCTCGCCTGGCTCGGCCTCGTCCTCGCGGCCGTCGTCGCGCTCAGCGCAGTGCGCCGCGGCGGCGCGGTGCTCGCGTGGGTGGTCGCCGTCGGAGTGATCGCCGCGGTGCTGCCGACGGGCCTCGGCATCGCCACCGCGTCGACCGCGATCGCGCCCGCGGCCGAGCGCACGCTGCCCGCATTCGTCGGCGCCGAGGCCGACAGCGACCCGCGTGTCACGACGTTGCGCATCCAGCCCGAAGACGACGGCAGCATCAGGGCGACGCTCGAACGCGGCGCTGGTGCCACGCTCGACGAGCAGTCGACCCTCGAGCAGACCCGTGAGGGGATGAGCGAGGCGGAGGAGGAACTGGCCGAGATCGCCGGCAACCTCGCCTCTCGCAGCGGGTTCGACCCGGACGCCGCGATCCGCGAGTTCGGCGTCTCGTTCGTGCTGCTCACCGCACCGACCGGCGACGACCGGGAGGCGGAGGCGACCGCTGCGAGGGCGCGCACGGCACTCGACGGAAATGCCGCGCTCGTGGCCGTCGGCGAGACCGACTTCGGCACGCTCTGGCGGTTCGGTGCCGCCGAACCGGATGCCCCGGCCGCACAGATCCCGGCGGGTGCCGGCGGCGTGCTCACGGGAATCATCACCGCGGTGCAGATCATCCTGATCGGCGCGACCCTGCTGCTCTCGATCCCGACCGGTGCCGGTCGCGAGGCCGACCGGCGGCCGGTGCGGCGGCGCCCGGCGAAGTCGCGGAAGTCGCGAGGGACGCGCACGCCGCGTCGGGCGACTCCGGTCGACGGCGATGCCGGCCCCGAAGCAGCCGAAGCGGTATCGGACGGTGCCGACGTGACTGAGCCCGATGAGACTGGCGCCGATGCGATCGAGACCGATGCGACCGAACGCCGCCCGATCGAGCCCGAACCGACCGAACGCCGCCCGATCGAGCCCGAGCCGATCGAGCCCGAGCCGATCGAGCCCGACGCCGCCGGACCGACGGAGCCGAAGGGAGACGACGATGCCCGCTAGCCGCACCATCGCACGAATCGGCGGCCGCGCTGCCGGATTCCTCGTGGCGGCGGGCGTCGCCGCCGCCGCCCTCAGCGCGGCAGCCCTCGTGCCGTGGCCCGAGCACCGGGTGACGCCGCCGTCGCTCGTCGTGCAGCCGGCCGAGAGCCTGCAGCAGCGCGTCTGCCCTGGCCCGCTGCTCACCCTCGCCGATGACGCCGCCGCCGCGACCACGGCATCGTCGATCGGTTCCGCCGATCTCGTCGCGGGTGCCGACCCCGACGACGCCGAGATCATCGAGACGCCGCTCGCCGCGCCGGGCAACCCGCAGGCCGATCGAGACGGCACCCCGGTGGTGATCGCGGTCGAGCCGGGGTCCGTCGATGCCGGCATGTTCGCCGGGGCGCAGTCGCAGTCGGCGGCCACGGAGACGATCGCCGGGTTCGTCGCGACCGCGTGCGCGGAGGCGAGCGCCGAGTCGTGGCTCGTGGCCGGCGCGACGACGCTCGGTCGCACGAGTCTCGTGTCGCTGTCGAACCCCACCGACGTCGCCGCCACCGTCGACGTGCGCGTGATCGGGGAGACCGGCGCGATCGACGCCGGCTCCGCGCTCGGCATCATCGTTCCCGCCCGCACCCAGCGCACGGTGTCCCTCGCGGGGCTCGCTCCGAACCTGACGTCCCCGGTGGTGCACATCACGAGCACGGGCGGCATGATCGCGGCGGCACTCGAACAGTACGCCGTCGACGGCCTGTCGCCGGCCGGGGTCGAGTTCACGGGCGTCGCCGCGATGCCTGCGACCCGTCAGGTCATTCCGGGCTTCGTCGTCGCCGAATCGGGTGGCGTCGACCCTGCCGAGGACCATGCCGATGGCGACGCGTTCCCCGCTCTGCGCGTGCTCGCCACCGGCGACGAGCCGGTCGACGTGTCGGTCGGGCTCGTGCCCGAATCGGGTGCCGGCGGTTCGACGATCGAGGTGACGTTGCAGCCCGGTCGGGCGACCGACGTACCGCTCGGCGTGCTCGAAGCGGGCTCGTACACCGTGCGGCTCGAGGCCGACGGACCCATCGTCGCCGCGGCGCGTGCGACCACCGGCAGTGCAGCGGGCGAGCCGGCGCCGGGCGAGACGGATGCCGCGGCATCCGTCGATCTCGCCTGGACCGTCTCGACCGCACCGCTGCTCGACGAGGCGGTCGTCGCGGTGCCCGAGGGGCCGTCGCCGGTGCTGCACCTCGCCAACGAAGGCGGGGATGTCGCCGAGGTGCTGCTCGCGATCGACGGCGAGAGCCGAGCCGTCACGATCGAGGCGGGCTCAGCGGCATCCGTCGATGTCCCCGCCGGCGCGATCGTGACGCTCTCCGGTGTCGCCGGGGTGCACGCATCGGTGTCGTTCTCGGGCGCGGGGGAGCTGGCATCGTTCGGCGTGCAGCCGCCCGGACCGCTCGACGCGCCCATTCGGGTGTTCCCGAGGTAGCGCGAGCCGTCGCGGAGTCGGGAGCAGGTGCGCCCGTCGCGACTCAGAGGTGCCGGTAGCGTCCTGGCGCGAGTTCCCAGGGGTCTTTGCCGAGCAGATCGGCGATCGCCCGGAAGACGCAGCTCTCGATGAGGAGCTTCTCTTCACGTTCCTCGCCCTCCTGCAGGCGGAGGAAGCGCACGATCGGCAGACGGTAGAACACGATGCGGCGCTCGTCGTGGAAGACCTTCCATCGATCGACGTGGTCGTCGTGGATCGCCTCGGCCGGTCCCTGCGCGACCTCGAAGACGACGCCGTCGAGTTCTGGCCAGAGACCGCGCAGGTATGCCGCGGTGGTGCCGACGATGAGCTCAAACTCGTCGAGCCGGTTGTGCAGCATCGGCAGGTGCGGGCCGGTGACGGCGGAGCGGAGCCCTCGACCGTGACGATCTCGCGCGAGTCGCCGGGGCGAGCGGGGCTCGGACGCGACACGACGGGATCTCGGCATACCCTCCATCGTAATGTCCGCGACGCTCGCTAATCTGGTGGAGCCATGAGACGTTGTTCGCGCACCGCATGCGCCGCCGAGGCGGTCGCGACGCTGACGTTCGACTATGCGGATTCCATGGCCGTGCTCGGCCCGCTCGCCCTCACCCGTGAGCCGCACGGCTACGACCTCTGCGCCCGCCACGCCGAGCGCACCTCGGCGCCGGTCGGCTGGCAGGTCGTGAGGCACGTCGGACTCGGTGGGGTAGGTTTCAAGGCATGACTCCCGCTCCATCATCCGGCGCTCGAGCGCGCCTCGACGAGATCGTGAAGGCCTACGACGTCCGCGGAATCGTCGGCGAAGGGCTCACCGCCGAGACCGTCGAGGCGCTCGCCGCGGCATTCGTCGACGAGGTCGGCGCCGGGGGCGGGCGTGTCGTCGTCGGCCACGACATGCGCGACTCGTCGCCCGGCTTCGCCGAGGCGTTCGCCCGGGGCGCCGTCGCGCGCGGTGCCGACGTCGTCTCGATCGGGCTCTGCTCGACCGATGAGAGCTACTTCGCCTCGGGCTCGCTGAACGCGCCGGCCGCGATGTTCACGGCGAGCCACAACCCCGCCGCCTACAACGGCATCAAGTTCTCCCGTGCGGGCGCCCAGGGCATCTCGCTCGACACGGGCCTCGCCGCGATCCGCGACCGCGCCGTCGACTTCCTCGAGCAGGGCATCTCCTCGGTCGAGGCGACCGGCTCGGTCACGAACGCCGACGTGCTCGCCGACTACGCGGCCTACCTGCGCTCGCTCGTCGACCTCAGCGGCATCCGGCCGCTGAAGATCGTGGTCGACGCAGGCAACGGCATGGGCGGGCTCACCGTGCCGGCCGTGCTCGGCACGGCCGCAGGGCTCCCCGAGCTGCCGCTCGAGATCGTGCCGCTCTACTTCGAGCTCGACGGCACCTTCCCGAACCACGAGGCGAACCCGCTGGAGCCCGCCAACCTCGTCGACCTGCAGCGGGCCGTCGTCGAGCACGGTGCCGATCTCGGGCTCGCCTTCGACGGCGATGCCGACCGGTGCTTCGTGGTCGACGAGCAGGGCGGCGCCGTGAACCCGTCGGCCGTCGCGGCGATCGTCGCCGTCCGCGAGATCGCGCGCGTGCGCGCCGCGGGAGAGACCGATGTCGCGGTCCTCCACAACCTCATCACCTCGCGGTTCGTTCCCGAGGCGATCGAAGAGGCCGGGGCGACGCCCGTGCGCACCAGGGTCGGCCATTCGCTCATCAAAGACGAGATGAGGGCGACCGGTGCCGTCTTCGGCGGCGAGCACTCGGCGCACTACTACTTCCGCGACTTCTGGGGCGCCGACAACGGCATGCTCGCGGCCATGCACGTGCTCGCCGAGTTCGGCGCGCAACAGGCGCCGCTCTCCGAGATGTCGACCCGCTTCACGCCCTACTCGCTGTCGGGCGAGATCAACTCGGTCGTCGACGACGTACCCGCCGCCTACACGCGCATCGTCGAGGCGTTCACCGACCGGGCCGAGTTCGACGAACTCGACGGCCTCACCGTCACAGGCGTGACGAGCGGCGATGAGGCGTTCTGGTGGTTCAACGTGCGGCCCTCGAACACCGAGCCGCTGTTGCGCCTGAACGCCGAGGGCGGGGATGCCCCGACGATGGCGGCGATTCGCGACGAGGTGCTCGCGCTCATCCGCGCGTGAGCCCGCGCCGCGCGGAGCGACGCCCGAGCTCACGAAAGGCGGCAGCCGTAGCGCTCGAGGCGCGCTAGCGCCGCGACGCGTGCTCGGCAGGCTCGAGAACGGGACGCTTGCCCGCAACCATCCTCGGTGCCTGCGAGAATGGGCTCATGACGACGCTGCCCGCGACCACCGCCCTCCCGTACAAGGTCGCCGACCTCTCCCTCGCCGAGGCGGGCCGGCACCAGCTGCGCCTCGCCGAGCACGAGATGCCGGGCCTCATGGCGCTCCGCGCCGAATTCGGCGCGTCGAAGCCGCTCGCGGGCGCCCGCATCGCCGGCAGTCTGCACATGACGGTGCAGACCGCGGTGCTCATCGAGACCCTCGTCGCCCTCGGCGCGCAGGTGCGCTGGGCGAGCTGCAACATCTTCTCCACGCAAGACGAGGCCGCCGCGGCGGTCGTGGTCGGCCCTGGCGGCACCGTCGAGGCTCCGGCCGGCGTGCCGGTGTACGCGTGGAAGGGCGAGTCGCTCGAGGAGTACTGGTGGTGCACCGACCGCATCTTCGACTGGGCGGCGGAGGCCGAGGCATCCGGTGCCGACTGGATCGGCCCCAACCTGATCCTCGACGACGGCGGCGACGCCACCCTGCTCGTGCACCGCGGTCGCGAGTTCGAGGCGGCGGGCGTCGTGCCGGAGGCGACGGATGACGCGAGCCACGAGTACCGCGTCGTGCTCGACACGCTTCGCGGCAGTCTCGAGCTGAGCCCCGACCGGTGGACCCGCGTCGCCGCGGAGCTGAAGGGCGTCACCGAAGAGACCACGACCGGTGTGCACCGCCTCTACGAGCTGCACGCCCAAGGCGGGCTGCTCTTCCCGGCGATCAACGTCAACGACTCGGTCACGAAGTCGAAGTTCGACAACAAGTACGGCATCCGGCACTCGCTGCCCGACGGGCTCAATCGTGCGACCGACGTGCTCATGGGCGGCAAGGTCGCCTTCGTCGTCGGCTACGGCGATGTCGGCAAGGGTGCCGCCGAGGCGCTCCGCGGGCAGGGTGCGCGGGTCATCGTCTCGGAGGTCGACCCGATCTGCGCACTGCAGGCGGCGATGGACGGCTACCAGGTCGCGCGTCTCGACGACCTCGTCGGCGAGGTCGACATCTTCGTCACCTGCACCGGCAACAAGGATGTCGTGCGCGTCGAGCACATGCTCGGCATGAAGCACCAGGCCATCGTCGCGAACGTCGGGCACTTCGACAACGAGATCGACATGGCCGGCCTCGAGTCCCTCGCGGGCGCCGAGCGCGTCGAGATCAAGCCGCAGGTGCACGAGTGGCGGCTGCCGACCGGTCGCTCGATCCTCGTGCTCTCCGAGGGGCGTCTCATGAACCTCGGCAACGCCACGGGGCATCCCTCGTTCGTCATGTCGAACTCGTTCACCAATCAGGTGCTCGCCCAGATCGAGCTCTGGACCCGCCCCGAGCAGTACCCCGTGGGCGTCTACGTGCTGCCGAAGCGTCTCGACGAGAAGGTGGCGCGACTGCACCTCGACGCGCTCGGGGTGGCGCTCACCGAGCTCACGCCCGAGCAGGCCGCCTACATCGGCGTGCCCGTCGAGGGCCCGTACAAGGTCGACCACTACCGCTACTGATGCGGTGACGGATGTCGCGGGGCCCGCGGCATCCGTCGAGCGGCCGGTCGACGAGGCGAGCGGGTCGGGTCAGCGCTCGGGGAACCCGGGCGGGGTCGCCGTGAGCACGGGCGCGAGCGACGCCATGCGCGCGTCGACGAGCGCGAGCGCCACGGCGTCACGCTCGCGCCGCAGGGCGGCGACGCCGGCGAGGAAGCGCTCGGGCGCGGCATCGGGCAGCGGCGAGACGAACGGTGCGACCTCGGCGACGAGGGATGCCGCGACGCGGGCGCGGCTCTCGGGCACGAGATGCTCGACGTTGGCGAAGAACGCCGCGACCCGACGAGCGAGCGGGTCGGGCAGGCGCCCCACATCTGCGATGGCCGCCCAGCCGACGAGCTCCGCGGGCACGCCGAACGCCGTGGAGGGCAGTCTCGGCACCCGCTCGACCTGCGCGTGCGTGCCGGCGAGCAGGTCGCCGAGGCGTTTCGACGAGGGATTCAGGAAGCCGACGAGCACGGCCAGACCGCCGAACGTCAGGTAGATCTCGACGACGCCGGTGAGTGCGCGGATGAAGGCGTGCCGGAATCCGATCGCCCCGCCGTCGTCTCGCACGACCCGGAGGCCCAGGGCGAGCTTGCCGAGGGAACGCCCGTGCGACGCGGTCTCGACGGCGGTCGGCACGATGACGATGCAGGTCACGATGCCGGCCGTCATGATGGCCTGAAACCCGGTCTGGTCGATGCCGAGCCCCGCGAGCGCCAGCAGCAGGCCGAGAATGAGGGCCACCGAGACGAGCACGTCGATGGCCGCGCCGCCGGCCCGGATGAGGGCGCTGGCGGGTCGGATGTCGAGCGCCACAGCCTCACCGGTGAGCACGCCTTCGTCGTCGAATCGGGCGACTCGCTGCGCGACGGCGGGGGCTTCGGCCATGGGTAGTATTCAAGCAGATGGACCTCGATGCGCTCGCCTCCGCCCGTCACGACGACTGGCAACGGCTCGACGCGCTCGCACGTCGGAGACGACTCGACGGCGCCGAAGCCGATGAGCTCATCGAGCGGTATCAGAGCGCGGCATCCGACCTCTCCCTCGCGCAGGCGACGGCCGGGTCATCGGCCCTCGGCGATCGGCTCTCGGTCTCGCTCGCCCGCGCGCGCCTGGCCTTCACGGGCGCACCCGAGAATCCGCTGCGCCAGTTCACCCGCTTCGCCCTGGTGAGCCTGCCGGCGGCGCTCTACCGCTTGCGGTGGCTGACCCTCGCGGTCGCCGCCGTGACGTTCGCCGTCGCCGCACTCTACGCGTGGTGGATCGGTGCGGACCCCCGCGTGCTGGCGTCGCTCGGCAGCGAGGAGGAACTGCGCCGAATCGCCGAGGAGGGCTTCGTCGCCTACTACTCGGAGAATCCGGCCGCCTCGTTCGCCGGCGCGGTGTGGACGAACAACGCCTGGATCGCCGCGCAGTGCGTCGCCTTCGGCGTGCTCGGGGTCTGGGTTCCGTGGGTGGTGCTCCAGAACGCGCAGAACCTCGGCATCACTGCGGCCATCATGTTCGCCTACGACGAGGCCGACACCTTCTTCCTCTACATCGCGCCGCACGGACTTCTCGAGCTCACGTGCGTCTTCGTCGCCGCAGCCGCCGGACTCCGCATCTTCTGGTCGTGGGTCTCGCCCGGCCCCCGGCCACGCGGCGTCGCACTCGCCGAAGACGCGCGGGCGCTCTTCAGCGTCGCGATCGGGCTCGTCTTCTTCCTCTTCGTCTCGGGCATCATCGAGGGATTCGTGACTCCGGCCCCGTGGCCGTGGGCCGTGAAGATCGGCATCGGCGTGGCAGCGCTCGGCGGGTTCCTCGCCTACATGCTCGTTCTCGGCCGCCGTGCCCGGCTCGCCGGCGAGACTGGCGACCTTCTCGAGTTCGACGCGGGCGCGCGGCGCATCGTCGCGGGCTGAGCGTCGCGGGCTGAGCGTCGCTTGCAGCCGTCGCGGCCTCCGCCCGTCGAGCTCAGAGCCGGCCCGACGCCTTCAGCTCGAGATAGAGGTCGGCGAGCGCCGGCGGCAGCTCGTGCGGCGCTCCCGTCACCGTGAGGGCGCCGAGCCGCCGAACCGCCGCGCCGACGCGCTCGCCGTCGAGCAGCCCGCGTTCGGCGGCGGCAGCGGCGTAGACCTGCTCGAGATCGTCACGGGTGCGCGCCGCGTCGATGAGCGCCGGGTCGGCGACGGATGCCACGACCACCGTGTGCCGTGCGGTCAGCTGCGGCAGCACCGAGAGCAGGCCCCGGGAGCTGCCCGGCGAGTCCGCAGAGGTGAGCAGCACCACGAGCGCGTGCCGGCTCGTGATGCGCCGCACCTGCGCGGGGATCGCCGCCCAGTCGGCCTCGATTAGCTCGGCGTCGATGCCGGCCATCGACTCGACCATGCGGGCGAGGAGTTCTGGGCCGCTCGCTCCGTGCACGCGCCCACGGAGGCGCCGGTCCCAGGCGATGAAGTCGACCCGGTCGCCGGCATGGGAGGCGAGCGCGGCGAGCAGCAGCGAGGCCTCGAAGGCCGTGTCGAGGCGCGGCTCGTCGGCGATCCTGGCGGCGGCGGTGCGTGACGTGTCGGTGACGATCACGATGCGCCGGTCGCGCTCCGGCCGCCAGGTGCGCACCATGAGCCGCATGCCGCCGGGAACCTCGGGATCGGCGTGCCGGGCGGTCGCCCGCCAGTCGATCGAGCGCACGTCGTCGCCTCGCACGTATTCCCGGATGGAGTCGAACTCGGTGCCCTGCCCGCGGATGAGCAGCGGCGTGCGTCCGTCGAGCTCGCGCAGGCGGGTGAGTCGTGACGGCAGGTGCACCCGCGAGTGGAAGGGCGGCAGCACGCGCACGCGGCCGGGAGCGGCGAGTGTCGCCTGTCGCGCCCAGAGCCCGAGCGGCCCGGCCGACCGGATCGTGACCTGGTCGGTGCGCCGATCGCCGCGTCGCCACGGCGTCAGCCGGAGCGAGATGCGCCGCCGTTCGGCCGGCGGTATCCGCAGCCGGGTGCGGTTCGCGCCGAGCACCCCGGCCGACGGTTCCCAGCCGTCGCGCACGGTGGCGCGAAGCATCCTCGACCCGAGGTTCTCGATGCTGAGCACGGCCGTGACCGACTCGCCGAGCCGCACCCGGTCGGGGAGCTCACGGCGCACCGCCACCCGCCGGGGCGACGCCGCGAGCGACAGGTCGAGCACGCCGGCGCCGATGACGAGCACGAGCCAGCCGAGCAGCGCGAGCCACGCCTCGGCCGCACCGGAGCCGCCCGCCATGACGACGGGCACGATGCCGAGCGCGACGAGGAGCGCGAACCGACCGGTCAGTGCCATTTCAGAATCCGAGTCATGTCAGAGCGGCACCTGCACCTGCTGCACGATGGACCGGAGCACGGCATCGACCGAGACGCCCTCGAGCTCGGCCTCGGGGCGAAGCTGCACACGGTGCCGCCAGACCGGCAGGAGCATCGCCTGCACGTGGTCGGGGGTCAGCGACTCGTAGCCCGTGAGCCACGCCCACGCCTTCGACGCGGCGAGCAGCCCGGTCGTGCCGCGGGGGCTCACGCCGAGGCGCATCGACGGACTGCGGCGGGTCGCTCGCGCCAGATCGACGAGGTAGCCGAGCACGTCGTCTTCGACCCGGACCGCGGATGCGGCGGCGCGCGCCGCGGCGAGCTCGGCGGCGCCGAGCACCGGGGTGACCCCGGCGGCGGCGAGGTCGTGCGGGTCGAAGCCGTCGGCGTGGCGGCGGAGGAGCGAGAGCTCAGACTCCCGCTCGGGCACGTCGAGCACGAGCTTCAGCAGGAAGCGGTCGAGTTGCGCCTCGGGCAGCGTGTAGGTGCCCTCGTACTCGATCGGGTTCTGGGTCGCGGCGACCATGAACGGGTCGGGCAGGGGACGGGTGACGCCGTCGGCCGAGACCTGCCGCTCCTCCATCGCCTCGAGCAGGGCCGACTGGGTCTTCGGCGGGGTGCGGTTGATCTCGTCGGCGAGCAGGATGTTCGTGAACACCGGCCCCTCGCGGAAGGCGAAGTCGCCCGAGCGCGGGTCGTAGGCGAGTGAGCCCGTGACGTCGCCCGGCATGAGGTCGGGGGTGAACTGCAGGCGCCGGGTGTCGAGTTGCAGGGTGCGGCTGAGCGTGCGCACGAGCAGGGTCTTCGCCACACCGGGTACGCCCTCGAGCAGCACGTGACCGCGCGTGAGCAGGGCGATGATGAGGCCGGTGACGGCGCCGTCCTGGCCGACGACGGCCTTGCCGACCTCGGTGCGCACGCGGTTCAGCGCGGCGCGGAGCTCCTCGTCGGTCGCTGCGCCTGTCGGAGCGGAGATGGGGTCGATCATGGTCGCCTTCCTGCGTGGTCGTCGCGATCGGGGTGTTCGGTCGCTGCCGAGTCTGTCGCACCGGGAGCGCGGGCGCGCGAACCGGGCGCGGTGGTCCTCGGGTCGAGCGTGCGCTGCACCTCGGCTTCGAGGAGGGTGAGCTCGCCGGCGAGATCCACGAGTCCGCGGTCGGCGGTCGGTTCGGCATCGAGGAGCAACCGGCGAACGGATGCCTCGTCGCGGCCGGTCGCCCGCGCCGCGGCATCCGTCACCTGGTCGACGTCGGCGGAACGGGGGAGCCTGAGCGCGCGTGCGATGCGGCGGATCGCGCCGACGCGGAGCTGGTCGAGCGCATGGGTTCGCGATGCGGCACGGGCGTAGAGGCGTGCCCGACCCTCGCTCGTCTCGCCGGCCGGCACGTGCACGGGCAGGTTCTCGACGACGAGCGGGCCGAAGCGACGGCCGCGCCAGATGCCGGCGACGACGACCACGACGATGGCCATCACCATGACGGGACTCACCCAGCCGGGCGTGAGTTCGCCGATCGTGGGTGCGTCGGCCGCGTCGGCGTCGCCGGGCCCGGGCAGGTACCAGACGAGGTCGTCGGATGCCCCGGCGAGCCCGATCGCGAGCGCGGCGTTGCCGGCCTCGGCGATCGATTCGTTGGCGAACACCGTGGTGGCGCCGACGATCGTGAGGTCTCCGCCGCCGGGGCCCTGGCCGGTGGCGAGCGCGAAGCCGAATTCAGCGTCGCGGAAGCAGCCCCGCCAACCCGCATCGGCCGCGTCGTCGTCGATGGTCAGGAGTCGCTGCCCGTCGGACAGGGCGGCGGCGCGCTCGGCGGGGCCGAGATCGCAGTCGGCGCCCTCGATCGGGCCGCTCGCGGCACCCGCGAGACGTACGCCCGGGGCGAGCGACTCGAGTGCGGCGAATCCGGGTTCGACGACGACGAGCCGATCGGCGGCAGCGGCCATCTCGGTGAGCCGCCGTCGGTCGAGGATGCCGTGCTCGTCGTACACGAGCACGGTGGCCCCGCGTTCGGCGGCCTCGATGGCCGGGTCGAACGCGCGGGCTTCGGTCACGGTCACGCCGTGGGCGCGCAGCACCTCGACGAGCGCCTTCGCGCCGGCGGGTGCGGGGTTGTCGGCGGCGAGCGGGGCGCCCGGCTGGCGCCCCCCGCCCTGGATGGCGATCACGAGGAGCGCGCCGAGCACGAGCACGGCGGCGATCACGATCCAGGCGCGCCGCCGGCGCACGAAGGCGCGCACGGTGGGGGTCACCGCCGGTGCGCTTCGGCCGACGGAATCGTCGCCGGCCGGCTCCGGCGAGGGCGGCCCGGCCGGTGTCGCGCCCGCCGGAGCGGTGTCGTCGAGGGTCGGCGCCCTCATCGCGCGGCCTCGACCGTGTCGCGGTCGGGCGCCTCGGATGCGCCGGCGCCGGCGCCGCCCGCCGGCCGTGAGCCGGCGATGCGCCGTTCGAGCGCCGTCAGTCGTTCGTAGTCGTCTGAGGCGCCGGGACGACCGAGATAGCGCACACCGTCGAAGTCCGCGGCTGCCGTGTGCAGTTGCTCGTCGAAGTCGGGGAACGACCGCGCCGCGGCATCCGCGAAGGCCCGCGCGGTCGTGCCGGGATGCACCGTGACGACCTCGCGCTCGACGAGCCCGCGGACGAGTGCCCGGAACCGCTCCTCGATGGCCAGCGGCCAGTCGCCCGCCGTGGCGGCCGACGCCGCCGCCCGGTGCAAGGTCTCGAGATCGCGCCGGTCGTGATCGTCGAAGAGCGCTGCCGCGTCTCGCCGTCGGCGGCGCAGTCGCGGCAACCCGAACACGAGGAGTCCGACGACGACCGCGGCGACCACGAGCAGCACGAGGAGGAGGATGAGGATCGGGGCGGGCAGACCGTCGACGCCGTCGAAGAGCCCGAGGAACCAGTCACGAATCGCCTGCATCGCGAGGTCGAACGGGCTCGGCTTCGCGGCCTGGTACTCGGGCTTGATCAGCTCCTCTTCGAGCCAGCGTCGCGCTTCGGGCGCGTCTGGGTCGAGCGGGGTGCCGCGAAGCGGGGTCACGGCCACATCGGGTCGGGCGCCGTGGCACCCGGCACCGGTGCCGGAGGCGTTGCAGGCGCCGGCGCACGGTAGGGATCGGTCTCGGGCACCGAATCGCGCTGCTCGACGTGCCGCACGAGTTCGAGATCGAGGCCCTCTTTGCGCATGCGGAGGTCGATGTAGATGACGGCGACGAGTGCGGCCTGGACGACGGCGGTGATCGCCCCGATCAGGAGCGAGAGGATCATCGTGACGACGAGGGTGACGGCCAAAATGGCGACGGCTGCACCCGTGCCCGTGGGGTCGATGAGCGGGGCGAGGATCGTGCCGATCAGCGAGACCGGCTGCACGACGACCTGCGCGGCGATGTTGAGGATGAACCCGACGAGGAGCAGGGTGCCGAACGTGCGCCAGAAGAACCCGTCGGTCAGTCGCCACGAGCGGCGCATGGCCGTGCCGATGCCGGCGCCCTCGAGCACGATGACGCTCGGCACGAGCGAAAGCTTGGTGCCGAGCCACGCCGCCACGGCCGCGATGCCGAGCCCGGCGAGGAGCACCAGCAGGATCGCGATGACGAGTGTCACGGGATCGTTGAGGGCGGCGAGCACGACGACGAGCACGAGGCCGGCGAGCAACACGAGGAGCGCTCCGGTGAGCATCGCGGTCCAGCCGAGCAGCGGCCAGATGCGCTTCGCAGCGCGTTTCCAGAGCGCACCGAAGCCGAGACGTTCGCCGAGGGTGCCGCTGGCGACATCGACGACCATGACGCCCTGCAGGAAGGCGCCGGCGACGAGGGAGAGCACCACGGGCACGAGCATGAGCAGGATGAAGCCACCCACGGCCCCGGAGAGGACGGCGTCGGCGTCGGCGGTCGTGGCCCCTTCGACTCGGGAGAACACGAAGAGCATGAACGGCACCGTCACGGCGAGCGTCGCGACGACGGAGACGAGCTGCACGAGGAGTCCGCTGCCGAAGGTCGCGGCGGGGTTGCGGCGCAGCACCCGGAACGGCGCCCAGAGCACGGTGCCGAACCCGAGCGGCCGCAGCGGGAGCAGCCCCGGCTTCGGAGGCGGGGTCCAACCGAGGGGGGTGCCGAGCGGCGGGGAGCCCAGCGGCGGTGAGCCGAGCGGGGGAGCCGTCGGTGGCACGCCCGGCTGCGGAGCAGAGGGCGAGTTCGGGGCATCCGCCGCCGGCCGCTGAGCGGGAGCACCGCCGGGCGCCTGCCAGTCGTGATCTGACACCTGTGTGGCTCCTTCCGGCGGATTCCCCACCATGCTCGCACATTCGCCGACCCGCCGATGCCGCGCCGGAGCCGCCTCTGGTGGCCTTCTCGCCTCGACCGACTACGCTTGACGAACTGGTTTCGACCGTGACCCGGCGGTGCTGACAGGAATGAACGGATGACTCCACGCGTACTCGTCGTCGACGACGACACGGCCCTCGCCGAGATGATCGGCATCGTGCTGCGCACCGAGGGCTTCGAGCCCTTCTTCTGCGCCGACGGCACGGGCGCGCTCGCCGCATTCCGTGAGACGGCACCCGACCTCGTGCTGCTCGACCTCATGCTGCCGGGAATGGACGGCATCGAGGTGTGCGGGCGCATCCGCGCCGAGTCGGGCACGCCGATCATCATGCTGACCGCGAAGACCGACACCGCCGACGTGGTCAAGGGCCTCGAGTCGGGCGCCGACGACTACATGGTCAAGCCCTTCAACCCGAAGGAGCTCGTCGCCCGCATCCGCACGCGACTGCGCCCCGCACCCGACCCGGTCGCTTCGACGCTCAGCATCGGCGACCTCACGATCGACGCGGCCGGCCACGAGGTGCTGCGCGGCGACACCCGCATCAACCTCACTCCGCTCGAGTTCGACCTGCTGCTCACCCTCGCGTCGAAGCCGCAGCAGGTCTTCACCCGCGAGATGCTGCTCGAACAGGTCTGGGGCTACCACTACAAGGCCGACACTCGGCTCGTGAACGTGCACGTGCAGCGGCTCCGCGCGAAGGTCGAGCACGACCCCGACAACCCGCGCATCGTCATGACGGTGCGCGGCGTCGGCTACCGAGCCGGCGCGACCACCTAGGCGAGCGGATGTCGCAGGCGGAGGCCCCAGCGCTCTACGGTGCCGGATCGTGGGGCGAGATCAGGCGTCGCCTGGCGGCCCTGCCGCGCCAGGCGATCGAGTTGTGGCGAGGCTCGCTGCAGTTCCGCACGGTCATCATCACGCTCGCGTTGTCGTCGCTCGCGATCTTCGTGATCGGGCTGTACATCTCCTTCAGCGTGGCGTCGAACCTGTTCCAGACCCAGCTCGAAGGCGCGCTCGAGGATGCCAACGACGCGACCATCGCCGCCGAGCGGATCCTCGAGGGATCCGACGCCGCCGATCCTGCGTCGATGCAATCGGTGATGGCCGACGTCGAGCGCACGGTGCGGAGCGTCTCCGGGAGCTCGTCGATCGCCTACTTCCAGCCCGAGAACGTGTCGGGTTCGATCGCACCCCCCACCCGCATCGCACCGAGCCTCGCCGGCGTCATCACGCCCGAGCTGCATGAACGGGTGCGTGCCGGCCAGGCCGGGCAGTATTGGCAATCCGTCGCGCTCGAGCGCGCCGACGGGGGCGAAGATCCGGGTGTGGTCGTCGGCAGCATGATCGCGGTGCCCGGCGCCGGCGAGTACGAGCTCTACGTCGGCTACAACTTCGCGGCCGCCCAAGACACCCTCTCGTTCATGCAGTTCGTGGGACTCATCGGTGCCGCCGCGTTGCTCGTGCTGCTGAGCGCGATCACCCTGCTCATCGTGCGCTGGGTGATCGAGCCGATCCGCTCGGCCGCGGTCACGAGCCGGCGGCTCGCTGCGGGCGACCTCGGCGTGCGCATGCCCGAGAAGGGCGAAGACGAGCTCGCGACGCTCGCGGCCTCGTTCAACGGCATGGCCGACAGCCTGCAGGCGCGCATCCGCGAACTCGCCGCGCTCTCGGTCATGCAGCAGCGATTCGTCTCCGACGTCTCGCACGAGCTGCGAACCCCGCTCACCACGATCCGGCTCGCCGGCGACGTGCTGTACGGACAGCGCGACGATTTCCCCGGCCCCACCGCGCGTACCGTCGAGCTGCTGCACACGCAGACCGAGCGGTTCGAGACCCTGCTCTCAGACCTGCTCGAGATCAGTCGCTACGACGCGGGCTCGGTCGAACTCGTCACCGAGCCGACGAACCTCGTGCACCTCGCTGGCGATGCCATCGAGTCGATGCACGAGCTCGCTCGCAGTCACGGCAGCGAGTTGCGGCTCGAGGCTCCCGGCGGCCACCTCGACGCCACCGTCGACCCTCGACGCATCCGTCGCATCGTTCGCAATCTCCTCGGCAACGCGATCGAGCACGGCGAGGGCCGGCCGATCGTCGTCGCCGTCGACAGCAACGAGACCGCCATCGCGCTGTCGGTGCGCGACTACGGTCTCGGGATGACCGCCGACGACACAGCGCGCGTGTTCGACCGGTTCTGGCGAGCAGATCCGAGCCGCACGCGCACGATCGGCGGCACCGGTCTCGGGCTCGCGATCGCGCACGAGGACGCCGTCGCTCACGGCGGCACGCTCGAGGTGTGGTCGCGGCGCGGCTCGGGAACCGTGTTCCGCCTCACGTTGCCGCGCGCAGGCGCACGGACCGACGAGCCCATCGTCTCGCCGCTGCCCCTCGAGCCCGACGACATCGATGCGACCGGGCCCCCCGCGACGGGCGTCGTGCGGGCAGTGCGGGCCGAGCGGGAGGTGCGCGATGCGTAGACGTGTGCTGGGGGCCTCCATCGTGCTCGCCGTCTCGGCGCTGCTCGCCGGCTGCGTGTCGATTCCGAGCTCCGGAGGGGTGAACGCCGGCGCCCCGGCGATCGTCGAGGAGTCGCTCGAGCTCGACACGATCGTGCCCGGCCCCGTGTCGGGTGCGAGTCAACGGGTGATCCTCGAAGGCTTCATCGATGCCGCGGCGAGCCCGCGGAACAACTACCAGGTCGCTCGGGAGTTCTTGACGCCCGCCTTCTCCGATGAATGGAACGGCAACGCCGGCGCCACGATCGACGTGCTCGCCGATCGCGAAGTGGTGCCCGTCGGCGAGACGGCGATGGTCGTCGACGCGACCCCGGCCGCGCAGCTCTCGCCGACGGGCGAGTACGCCATTTCCGAGTCCAGCGCCCCGGTCGAGCTCGGCTACGCGTTCGAGCAGATCAACGGGCAATGGCGCATCTCGCAGGCCCCTCAGGGGCTGCTCATCGACGAGACGACCTTCACCCAGGCGTTCCGAAGCTATCCGCTCTATTTCTTCGCGCCCGACTTCGAATACCTCGTGCCCGACCTGCGCTGGTTCGCGGGCCGGGATTCGGCGCAGACGAGCATCGTGCGAGCGCTTCTCGGCGGCCCCGCGGAATGGCTCGCGACGGGCGTCGTCTCGGCATTCCCCGAGGAGATGCGCCTCGACTCCGCCTCGGTGCCCGTCGCCGGCCGGGTGGCGGACGTCGATCTGTCGGGTCCGACCGACGACGACCCCGTGAGCGTGCAGCGCATGCAGGTGCAGTTGCAGGAGAGCCTCGACAGCGTGGGCACCGTCGCTTCCGTGGCGCTCTCGCTGAACGGCGTCGAACAAGACGTCGCCGAGCTGTCGCCGGTGCCGGCGAAGAACCCGCCGGTCGATCCGCGACCCGTGGTCTACGACGGCACGACGTTCGGGTACCTCTCGTCGGCGGGTGAGGGCATCGAGCAGATCTCCGACCTCTCCGCCCAGGTCGAGGGGCTTGCCCCGACGGGCGTGGCGCTCGGTGCCGGCGGTGAGGCGGCTGCCGTGCGCACGGCCGAAGGCGTCTTCGCCGTGCGGGCCGGTGAGGCGGCCGTGCCGCTCGATCCGCGCGACGGACTCATCGTTCCCTCGATCGACGGCGCCGGCGTCGTCTGGTCGGTGCCCGCCGAAAATCCAGACCAACTGGTCGTGTTCCCGACCGACGGCTCGGTCGACTCCGTGCAGCTGCCCGTGCCCTGGAGCGGTTCCTCCATCGCTGCGCTCGAGATCTCACGCGATTCGACGCGGCTCATCGCCCTCCTCGGCGACGGCGCCAGCACCCGGTTCGTGGCCGCATCGATCCAGCGCGACGCTGCCGGCACCCCCATCGCGCTGAGCCCGGTGACGCTCGGGCTCGCCGACACCGAGGGCACGCCCGTCGACGTCACATGGCTCGATGCGCGCACCGTCGCCTCGCTCACGGCGCTGCCCGGCGGCGGCACGCGGGTGATCACCCAAGAGCTCGGCGGCATCGCAGACCCGCGACCGGGCCCCGAGGGCGGCATCGCGATCGACGGCGGCAACAGCGTGCGCGACATCCGGGTGCTGACCACAGCCGGCGAGGTCGATGCGCCGAGCGGCGTCGCCTGGCAGGCGCGGGCGAGCGGCATCCGCCTCATGGCGTCGCAGCAGCCCGACTGAGCCGACTCGTCCTCCCCGACCGGGGCGGACGGCATCGCGGCGGCGCGGTCTCGACGTGGGGCGGTGCGGCTCCGCGCGATCCGCGAGAGTGGGCTCATGGATGGCGATCCGCAGCGCGTGCCCGACGGCGACGCACGGTCGGGCGACCGGGCGACGTACCGTGCGCTCGTGCGCGATGCGGTCCATGATGCGATCGCGGTGCTCCTGCCGGTCGCGTGCTCAGGGTGCGGCAGGGCGGATCGAGCGGTCTGCACCGAATGCCGCTCGGCGCTGGCCCCCGAGCCCCGACGGATCGAGCGCGCCGGCCTCGCCATCTGGGCCGGCCTCGAATACGCCGGTGTCGCGGCCTCGGTGCTCGGGGCATTCAAAGACGGCGCGCGCACGGATGCCGCTTCCGCCCTCGTTCCGGCGCTCCGCGCGTCGCTCCGCTCCGCCCTCGCCGGCGTATCCACCGGTTCACCGGTCGAGGTGTGCACGATTCCATCGACGCCGGCCGCGAGACGCGCGCGCGGCTACGTGCCCGTCGACGTGCTGCTCAAGCGCTGCGGCATCCGCCCGACTGCGGTGCTCGCGCTCGCGCGGGAACGGCTCGACCAGGCCGGACTCGATGCCGACGCCCGGCGGCGGAATGCCGCGGGCGGCCTCGTCGCACGAGGCCGCAGGCCGTCGACCGGGCGGGAGTCGTGGAGCGTCGACGCAGCCGGCGTGCGGCTCCAGGGGCGCCGATTCCTGCTCGTCGACGACATCGTGACGACGGGCTCCACGCTCGCCGAGGCCGTGCGCGCGATCGCTGCTGCGGGCGGTGAGACGGCGGCGATCGCGGTGCTCGCCGAGACGCCGCGAAGGCTGCCGGAACGTGCAGCGATCTCACGGGAAACACTCCGTGACTTTGCTGCACAAGGGGGCTACGGTGGCATGACAGGCGTGGTCGATCCACCCTTCAGAACCGGGTGACACGCCGGTGAACGGAGGTCGTCATGGAACTGAACATCGTCGGACGAAACCTGGGGATCACGGACCGATTCCGCGCCTATGTCGCGGAGAAGGCCGAGAAGGTGACGCATCTGGCCGAACGCGCGATTTCGCTCGACGTGAAGCTCAGCCGTCACAACGAGAAGAACGGCAACCCCGGCCCCGACCGCGTAGAACTCACCCTCGTCGGCAAAGGACCAGTGGTCCGTGCCGAAGCAGACGGGTCCGACAAGTACGCGGCGTTCGACGTGGCGTTCGGGCGATTGCTCGAGCGCATCCGACGAGCAAAGGATCGCCGCAAGGTGCATCGTGGCGGGTCTCGACGGCCGACGTCGCTTCGCGAGGCCACCGAGGCCGGGTTCTCCGATGTCGGCGTGCAGGCCGCGGCATCCGAAGTGCTCGCCCGAGTGCGCACCGGCAGCATCCCGGTGGTCGACGAGAACGAGCCGCACGTCGAGGAGGACGAGGTCTACTGCCCGGTCGTGATCCGGCGCAAGGTGTTCGCCTCCACCCCCATGACCGTCGACGACGCGCTCTACTTCATGGAGCTCGTGGGGCACGACTTCTACCTCTTCGTCGATGCCGAAACGGGCCGTCCGAGCGTCGTCTACCGGCGCAAGGGCTGGGACTACGGGCTCATCGGGCTCGACGATCGAGCCGAGGAACGGTCGCCGTCGACCTCACCGGTCGAATTGCAGCGCGCCAGCGCGTGACCGCTTCCGGCTGAGTCGTCGGCGTGCCGACCCTGTCGAAGTGTGCCGGCCGTGGCCGGCCCTTCGGCAGGGTCAGGAAGGCGCGGCTCGTTCACCGCTAGCATGGCTATGATGGCCGTCTGCAAGGCGGCGACGGGCGTGCCCGGGTTCGATCCGCGGCCCTGCGCCCAACGACTACAGGAGAACATTCGTGGCTTCGATTCTGGAAAGGGTCCTCCGTGTCGGTGAGGGCCGCACCCTCAAGCGGCTGGAGAACTACGCAGCGGCGATCAACGCCCTCGAAGACGGATTCCAGTCGCTCAGCGACGACGAACTGCGGGGCGAGACGGTCGAACTTCGCGAGCGCTATTCGAACGGCGAATCGCTCGACGACCTGCTGCCCGAGGCGTTCGCGGCGGTGCGCGAGGCCAGCCGTCGCACCCTCGGTCTCCGGCACTTCGACGTGCAGCTCATGGGCGGCGCCGCACTCCACCTCGGCAACATCGCCGAGATGAAGACGGGTGAGGGCAAGACCCTCGTCGCGACGACGGCCGCGTACCTCAACGCGCTCACGAGCCGGGGCGTTCACGTCATCACGGTCAACGACTTCCTCGCGAGCTACCAGTCCGAGCTCATGGGCCGCGTCTTCCGCGCCCTCGGCATGACGACCGGATGCATCGTCGCAGGCCAGACCCCGCAGGTGCGCCGCGAGCAGTACGCCGCCGACATCACCTACGGCACCAACAACGAGTTCGGCTTCGACTACCTGCGCGACAACATGGCCTGGCAGGCGAGCGACATGGTGCAGCGCGGTCACCACTTCGCGATCGTCGACGAGGTCGACTCGATCCTCATCGACGAGGCTCGCACCCCGCTCATCATCTCGGGGCCGGCGTCGGGCGAGGCGAACCGCTGGTTCACGGAGTTCGCGAACCTCGCCAAGCGGCTCGTTCCCGGCGAGGACTACGAGGTCGACGAGAAGAAGCGCACCGTCGGCGTGCTCGAGCCCGGCATCGAGAAGGTCGAAGACTACCTGGGCATCGACAACCTCTACGAGTCGGCGAACACCCCCCTCATCTCCTTCCTCAACAACTCGATCAAGGCCAACGCCCTGTTCAAGCGCGATAAAGACTACGTCGTGATGAACGGCGAGGTGCTGATCGTCGACGAGCACACCGGCCGCATCCTCGTCGGTCGCCGCTACAACGAGGGCATCCACCAGGCGATCGAGGCGAAAGAGGGTGTGCAGGTCAAGGCCGAGAACCAGACGCTCGCCACCGTCACCCTGCAGAACTACTTCCGTCTCTACGGCAAGCTCTCGGGCATGACCGGCACGGCCGAGACCGAGGCATCCGAGTTCATGTCGACCTACAAGCTCGGCGTGGTGCCGATCCCCACGAACAAGCCGATGGTTCGTATCGACCAGCCCGACCTCGTGTACAAGAACGAGGAAGTGAAGTTCGCCCAGGTCGTCGAAGACATCGTGGAGCGCCACAAGCAGGGCCAGCCGGTGCTCGTCGGCACCACGAGCGTGGAGAAGAGCGAGTACCTCTCGCGCCTGCTCGCGAAGAAGGGCGTGCGGCACGAGGTGCTGAACGCGAAGAACCACGCGCGAGAGGCCGCGATCGTCGCACAGGCCGGCCGCCACGGCGCCGTCACCGTCGCCACCAACATGGCCGGTCGCGGCACCGACGTCATGCTCGGCGGCAACGCCGAGTTCATCGCCGTGCAGCTCATGCACGAGCGCGGTCTCAGCCCGGTCGACACTCCCGAGGAGTACGAAGCCGCGTGGGACGAGGTCTTCGACAAGGTCAAGGACGAGGTCGCGATCGAGGCCGAGAAGGTGCTCGCCGCGGGCGGCCTCTACGTGCTCGGCACCGAGCGCCACGAGTCGCGCCGCATCGACAACCAGCTGCGAGGCCGCTCCGGGCGCCAGGGAGACCCGGGCGAGAGCCGCTTCTACCTCTCGCTCACCGACGACCTCATGCGACTCTTCAACGCCGGCGCCGCCGAGAGCCTCATGTCTCGCGGCGTGCCCGACGATGTGGCCATCGAGTCGAAGGTGGTCTCACGGGCCATCCGCTCCGCGCAGTCGCAGGTCGAGGCGCGCAACGCCGAGATCCGCAAGAACGTGCTGAAGTACGACGACGTGCTGAACCGTCAGCGCGAGGCCATCTACAGCGACCGTCGCCACATCCTCGAGGGCGACGACCTGCACGAGCGCACGCAGAAGTTCCTCGAAGACGTGATCGACGAGGTGCTCGACTCCCACACCGCCGAGGGCAACCCCGAGGAGTGGGACTTCGACGCGCTGTGGACCGAGCTCAAGACGCTCTACCCGATCGGCATCACGATCGACGAGGTCGTCGCCGAGGCCGGCGAGAAGGGCCGCGTCAACCGCGACTTCATCCGCCGCGAGATCCTCTCCGATGCGAAGGTCGCCTACGCCCGCCGCGAGGAGCAGCTCGGATCGCCCGCCATGCGCGAACTCGAGCGACGGGTCGTGCTCTCGGTCATCGACCGTCGCTGGCGCGACCACCTCTACGAGATGGACTACCTGAAAGACGGCATCGGCCTTCGTGCGATGGCGCAGCGCGACCCGCTGGTCGAGTACCAGCGCGAGGGGTACGCGATGTTCCAGCAGATGATGGGGGCGATCCGCGAGGAGACCGTCGGATTCCTCTTCAACCTCGAGGTCGAGGTGGCGCCGCAGGCCGGGGTCGCCGGAGCACGGATCGAGGCCAAGGGGCTCGGCCGGCAGGGCGCGGCTGACGAGAAGCTCAGCTACTCGGCACCGAGCGACGCCGGTGGCGTCGAGGTGCGCAACCAGCGCGGACAGGTGCAGCAGGCGGCGACGCAGCGCGCGCGCCGTGCCGTCGCCGAGAGCCAGGCGCCCGCTGCCGAGGAGACGCGCGGAGCCTTCGGGCAGCGCACCGGCGGCGAGGTCGCACCGCAGAACCGTGCCGAGCGCCGGGCGCAGGACCGCAAGGGCCGCTGAACCAACGAACGACGAGACCCCGGCCGTGTGCGCAGCACCGGCCGGGGTCTTGCGTCTGTCCGGAGAAGCTCGCTCGGTTCAGCCCATCGGATGCGTCGCCACATGCCGTGGGGTCAGCGCGCGTCGGTTCAGGACACGCAATGGGCTCACCCGGCGCCGAGGTTCAGAGCACGCTGATGGCGCTGGCTCGCCAGCGCTGGTCGAACCCCTCGATGCGGATCG
Organism: Agromyces badenianii; assembly: GCF_003070885.1. Taxonomy (NCBI): domain Bacteria; kingdom Bacillati; phylum Actinomycetota; class Actinomycetes; order Micrococcales; family Microbacteriaceae; genus Agromyces; species Agromyces badenianii. The sequence continues at coordinate 2,000,033 of NZ_CP028913.1, read as the reverse complement.
CGACGGCTCGGGACCTCGCCCGCTGGTGCACCATGACGACGGCCTCGATGACACCGTCGGCGGGTTCGCACAGATGCACGCGGCCGATCGAGAACGCCGGGCGCTGCGGCGACTGGCCTTTGACCCGGCGCGCGCGAGCCGCGAGCACGACCCGTTTCGAGAGATTGCGGTAGACGTCGTCGTTGACCCACCTCGCGAGCTGCTCGAGGTCGCGCGCACCGCTCAGCGCCTCGATGACGCAGTGGGTCAGGTTTCGCAGCAGCGGCTCGGGATCGGGCAGTTCGGTTCGCCGGGCGGGCTGGCGGCCGAAGTACTCGTCGTCATCGTCGAGGAAGCGCGCAGCGGATCCTCGGATCACGCTGGGTCGGGTGGCGATCGCGTCGCGTGCGGTCATCTGTGCTCCAGGGGAGAGGAGGGGCTCGCCGCAACCTCTCGGTGGGCGATGGAATCACCCCCGTCTGGGGGACATCGGATGATCCCTGAGTGAACCGTAAATGAGGCTTCGAAACAGTGTCAAGAGCTTTCGTCACCTGTGGATAACGTTACGGATCAGGTCCTCGGCGATGTAGCGTCGCTGCATGCGCTGGGACCTGTTGTTCGACGACCTCGAGTCGCAGATCGACCAGGATCAGCGCGACGAGGAACGCGCGCTCGCGATCGAGGAGGAGCGGCTGCGGCTCGGCCGGCTGACGCTCCGCGATCGACTCGCGGCCATCGCCAGATCCGAGGAGGATGACGCCGGCGGGTTCATCCGCATCGAGCTGCACGGCGGCCGAACTCTCGCTCTGCGACCGCAGGTCTTCGGGCGCGACTGGGTCAGCGGGGCGTCGGGCGCGCCCTCCGACGGATCGGGGCAGGCCGTCACCCAGTGCGTGGTGCCCATCGCCGCGATCGCCGCGATCCTGCCCACCCGTGCACAGCTCGCGCCGAGCCTCGAACCGGTGCCCGAGGCATCCGCTCGGATCGCCGAACGCATCGGCTTGCCATTCGTGCTGCGAGACCTGTGCCGGCGCCGGACTCCCGTGCGGCTGAGCACGCTCGACGGCGAGACGCACGGCACGATCGATCGGGTCGCCCGCGACCACATCGACCTCGCCGTGCACGAGGCCGGCGCACCACGGCGCGAGAGCTCACTGCACGGCTACCGTGTCGTGCCGCTTTCGCGCGTGCTCGTCATCGACTTCCGCTGACGACGCTGCGCAGCGTCAGTCGATCGAGCGAAGTCGACCGCTTCTGGCGCCCGAGAGCTCGACGATGTTCGCGTATTCGCCCTGATTCCAGGCCGATTGCTTGCGGGTCTCCTCGTACTGCAACTCGATCCACACCTCGAGTTGCACGCGCTCGATGCGCCACGGCCCCGCAGAGCCCACGCGGATCGCAGGCAACTCGCCCGACCGGATCAGCTCGTCGACGGTCGCCACATCGACGGCGAGGATCTCGGCCGCATCTGCGAGCGTGAGGAACCGGCCGATCTCGTCGCCCGAACCTGGTGAGGTCATGTCTTGATTATCGACCGGTTGCGGCTCGGGCGGGGTGATTGTGGATAACTTCCGGCCGCGCTCCCGGGTTCGGGTGACGATAGACGCCGGCGCGACACGGCGCCCGGCCGAAGGGAACGCACACGATGGCACGTCGCCAGCAGAGCGGTGAACGCGGAGCACTCCGACTCGACCCGCGTCTCGTCATCGGGGTCGTGCTGATCGCCGGTTCGACCTTCGGCGTGTGGAGCCTCGTCTCCGGCCTCGACGACGGCGTCGAGGTGTACGTGGCCCGCGACACCCTCACTCCCGGCACACGCATCCACCCCGATGACCTTGCCACGGAGTCCGTGCGGCTCGGCGCGAGTGGGGCACGGTACCTCGCCGCCGGCGACATCCCGGCCGATGGGCTCGTCGTCGGCCGCACGGTGAAGGCGGGGGAGCTGTTGCCCGAGTCCGCGGTCGACGACGCCGATCGCACCGGCCTGGCCACCGTCGTCGTGCCGAGCCGCGGTGCACTGCCAGCCGGCATCGCGGCCGGGGCGCGCGTCGACGTCTGGACCGCGCAACAGGTGGAGCGCGGCGGTTTCGAACCACCGGTCGTGCTCGTTTCGGGTGCCGAGATCGCCGGCGTCATCGAGAGCGAGGGCATGGTCTCGACCGGCGGCATCTCCGTCGAACTGCTGATCCCGCGCGAGAAGGTGGCGGCCATGCTCGAGGCGCTCGCCGCCGGTGATGCGATCGACCTCGTGCCGGCCCGATCGACAGGGGAGTGACGTGGCACGACTCGCCCTCGCGCTCGACGGTTCGACCGAGGATCGCATCCTCGCCGACATCGTCGAGCACGGTCACACGATCGTCGCGCGGCTGGTGGGCTGGCGAGACCTCCTCGACAGTCTCGACACGCTCGGGCCAGAGGTCGCCCTCGTCGGCGCGGGTCGCGGCACGCTGAGCGCCGAACTGCTCGCGGCGTGCGACGAACGGGGCATCCGTCTCATCGCGCTCGCCGCCAGTGACGCCGAGCGTGCGCACAGTGCGCAACTGGGTCTGCACGAGGTCGTCGACGCTGCAGCGCCGTGGAGTGAGATCGAACCGCTCGTGAGCGGCGGAGTGCCCGTGCCGTCGCGCCTCGGCGACGCGTGGTCGCGCAGCGACCGGGCGGCATCCGTGATCGCGGTGTGGGGCCCAGGCGGCGCGCCCGGCCGCAGCACCCTCGCCGTGAACCTCGCCGCGGAGATCGCGGCGACCGGTCACACCGTCGCACTCGTCGACGCCGACCCCTACGGCGGCGCCATCGCCCCGGTGCTCGGGCTGCTCGACGAAGCCCCCGGCTTCGCATCCGCCTGCCGCCTGGCCGGTGCCGACGCCCTCGACCGCGCCGAGCTGGAACGCATCGCCCAGCGCTACTCGGTGCCGCGTGCGGCGTTCAACGTCTTCACGGGCCTCGTCGGGCCGAGTCGCTGGCCCGAGCTCTCGCGCGAGCGGGTGACCGCGGCGATCGGTGCGATGCGCGCATGGGCCGAGTACGTCGTCATCGACACCGGATTCAGCCTCGAGCACGACGAAGAGCTGACGAGCGACCAGTTCGCACCGCGGCGCAACGCCGCGACCTTCGCCGCACTCGCGGCCGCCGACCGGGTGGTCGCCGTCGGCCTGGCCGATCCGGTCGGCCTGTCGCGCCTGCTTCGCGGGCACGGCGAACTCATCGAACTCGTCGACCCCGAGCGGGTCGATGTCGTCGTCAACCGGGTGCGCGCGAGCGCGCTCGGCATCGACGCCCACGCCCAGGTCAGGCAGACGCTGCGCCGCTTCGGCGGGCTCTCAGACGCCACGCTGCTGCCCCACGACGCCAAGGCGGCAGACGCCGCCATCCTCACGGCACGCACCCTGCGCGACGCGGCGCCGCGTTCGCCGTTGCGCGCCGCGATCCGCGACTACGCGCTCGAGGCGCTGCTCCCCGTGCCGCAGGCGACGCGCCGTCGAGCGTTCGCGTTTCCGACGCTGCGGCGGGCTGCGGCGGGCTGAGCCTCATCGCGGGCGTTACGCTGGTTCTGTGTCGACCCTCAGTGATCTCGTCCTCGCCCAGGGCCGCAGCAGTCAGGCCGATGTCGACTGGCTGCACATGCTCGTGGGCGATCTGCAACTCCTCGCGGATCTCGCCTTCGCCGATATCGTGCTGTGGGTGCCGTCAGGTGACGACGCGTTCGTCGCGGTCGCTCACGCGCGGCCCTCGAGCGCGGCGACGCTCTTCTACCGCGACTTCGTCGGCCAGGAGATCAAGCCGCAGTGGCGCGAGCTCGTCGGCCAGGCATATTCGAGTGCTCGGATCGTCGATTCATCCGCTCCCGACTGGTACGAGGAGATGCCCACGCGGGTGCGTGCCGTGCCGGTGATGCGCCGGCTCACGACGACCGGCACCGCCGTCGCTCCCGACCCGGTCGCCGTGATCACCCGGCACACGAACCTCGGTGCGACCCGCACGGCCAGCCGCCAGGAGCTCACGTTCAACGAGTGCGCCGAAGAGCTCTTCCAGATGATCGCGTCCGGGGACTTCCCCGACCTGGGCGCGCCGACCGGGCCGCGGCGAGGCGCCCCGCGCGCCTCCGACGGCCTCATCCGCCTCGACGTCGACGGCATCACCACGTTCGCGAGCCCCAACGCCCTCTCCGCCTTCAACCGCATGGGCTTCGACGACGAGCTCGAGGGCGAGTCGCTGGCCGAGGTGACGACGCGGTTGCTGAGCGGCAAGCTCGTGGTCGACGAGTCCCTGCCGCTGGTCGTCACCGGGCGTGCACCGTGGCGCACCGACGTCGAGTCGCGCGGTGTCACCGTGTCGCTGCGGGCGATCCCCATTCGCCACCACGGCGAACGCATCGGTGCGATCGTGCTGAGCCGCGATGTCACCGAGCTCCGTCACCAGGAGCAGGAGCTCATCACCAAGGATGCGACGATCCGCGAGATCCACCACCGGGTGAAGAACAACCTGCAGACGGTCGCCTCGCTGCTGCGCATCCAGGCCCGGCGCACGCACTCCGACGAGGCGCGCGATGCGCTCACGCAGGCGATGCGCCGGGTCGGTGCGATCGCCGTCGTGCACGACACGCTCTCCGAGGGGCTCACGCAGAACGTCGACTTCGACGCCGTCTTCGATCGGGCGCTGCTGCTCGTCGCCGAGGTCGCCTCGGCGCACAACACGACGGCGCACCCCAAGCGTTCGGGCTCGTTCGGCGTGCTGCCGAGCGAGTATGCGACGCCGCTCGCCCTCGCGCTCACCGAGCTCGTGACGAACGCCGTCGAGCACGGCCTCGCGGGTCAAGAGGGCGACGTCGAGATCACCGCCGACCGCTCGTCGACGATGCTCACCGTGCAGGTGCGCGACACGGGCTCCGGCCTGCCCGAGGGCAAGGTCGGCGAAGGGCTCGGCACGCAGATCGTGCGCACCCTGATCCAGGGCGAGCTCGGCGGCACGATCGACTGGCACACGGTCGTCGGTCGCGGCACCGAGGTGACGATCGAGGTGCCGTTGCGCTGGATCGCGGCGGTGTAGCCGAGCGGATGCCGCGGATCTGCGATCCTCGGCATCCGAGTCGGCGCTCCGAGCGGCGGCGAACCAGCGCTCCGGTCACGCCGCGGGGTCGCCGCCCATGAGTGCGAACAGGTCGCCGACCTCGCCGAGATGACCGAGCTTGTCGGGGTTCAGCTGGTTCGCGATCACCTGCGCCGAGCCCGAGTCGAACTCGACCATCACGATGCTGAGCAGCGCGCCGTCGGCGCCGCGCACCCACAACGCGGGCGCACCGTTCACCGAGCGCCGTTCGAACCGCACGCCGGCCCGCGTTCCGCGCCGCACGAGCCCGCCGAGGAACCGGGCGACCGCGACCGCTCCGTGCATCGGCCGGCGGATCGCCGGTGCCCTGCCGCCGCCGTCGCCGTAGAACACGACGTCGTCGGCGAGGGCCACGACGAGCCGGTCGACATCGCCCGCCTCGAGGGCGGCGAAGAACGCGTCGGTGAGCGCCGTGTCGCGGTCGGCCGACCCGTCGAACCGAACCCGGCCTTCCGCGATGCGCTGCTTCGCGCGGTGCTGGATCTGCCGGCATGCGGCCTCGTCGCGGCCGACGATGTCGGCGATCGTGGCGTAGTCGTAGGCGAACACCTCCCGGAGGAGGAACACGGCCCGTTCGACGGGTCCGAGCCGTTCGAGCACCGCGAGGAAGGCGAAGGAGAGGGTTTCGTCGCGTTCGATGCGGTGCGCCGGATCCTCGTCGTCGTCGGGCAGGGGTTCGGGCATCCACGGGCCGATGTAGACCTCGCGATTGCGTCGGGCCGAACGCAGCACGTCGATCGCGAGCCGGGTCGTGATCGTGACGGCGAAGGCGTCGGGATTGTCGATCGTCTCGCCTGCGGCGTGACGTTCCTGCAACCGCACGTAGGCGTCTTGCACGACGTCTTCGGCCTCGACCACGCTGCCGAGCATGCGGTACGCGATCGAGAACATGAGCGGACGCAGTGCGTCTTGCGCCTCGCCCGCGATGGCCATGGTTCGAGGATGTCACGGATGCCGTCACATCGGTGATCGTTCGATCGTCGGAGGGGATGAGAGAGAAGGAGACCGAGATGCGAGTGTTCATCGCCGGCGCCACGGGCGCCATCGGATCGAGACTGGTGCCGCTCCTCGTGGCCGACGGCCACGACGTGGTCGGCACATCGAGGAGCGCAGACCGGCTGTCCGCGATCGACGCGGCGGGCGCACGCGGCGTCGTGATGGACGGCCTCGACGCGGCATCGGTGCGCACCGCCGTGGTCGAGGCCCGGCCCGACGTGATCGTGCACGAGCTCACCGCGCTCGCGGGCCTGACCCCCGACCTCAAGCACTTCGACACGGCGTTCGCCGCGACGAACGAGTTGCGGACCCGCGGTACCGACCACCTCCTCGCGGCGGCCGCCGAGGCAGGTGCCGGCCGGTTCATCGCGCAGAGCTACACCGGGTGGCCGAACGAACGCAGCGGCAGCGCGGTCAAGAGCGAGGCGGACGGGATCGACCGGCACCCGACGGATGCCTCGAGGGAGACGATCGCCGCGATCCGGTGCGTCGAGGAAGCGACCACCGCAGCTGGCGGACTGGTGCTTCGCTACGGTCAGCTGTACGGTCCCGGCCAAGCCATCGGGCGCGGCGGCGAGATGGTCGAGATGGTCGAAGCGGGAAGGCTCCCGCTCGTCGGCGGCGGCACGGGCGTCACCTCGTTCTGCCACATCGACGACGCGGCATCCGCCACCGCTGCGGCCGTGACCCGCGGCGCCGCCGGTGTCTACAACATCGTCGACGACGATCCGGCGCCGGTGTCGGAATGGTTGCCCGCGCTCGCCGCGGCGGTCGGCGCGAAGGCGCCGATGCGCGTGCCGGCCTGGGTCGCGAGACCGTTGATCGGCCAGCACGGGGTGTCGTTGATGACGAAGGTGCGCGGCTCGTCGAACGCGAAGGCCAGGCGCGAGCTCGGCTGGTCGCCCGCCTGGCCGAGCTGGCGGGAAGGGTTCCGCACCGGGCTCGGCTGAGCGCTCGACGGGCCGGCTCCGCGTGAGAACGCGACTCATTCCCATCAGCGCCCGATCACGGATTCCCGGCCTACGCTGGACGTGACATGGCACACGATCACGACCACGCGGCGACCGCGAATCGCGCCCGGCTCTGGGTTGCGATCGCGATCATCGGCGCGTTCCTCGTGGTGCAGCTCGTCGGTGCGTTCATCAGCGGCTCGCTCGCCCTGCTGGCCGACGCCGGCCACATGACGAGCGACCTCATCGGGCTCGTCGTCGCCCTGGTGGCCGCCGTCGTCGCCGCGCGCCCGGCGACCGATCGACAGACCTACGGCTACCGGCGGGCCGAGGTGTTCGGGGCCCTCGTGAACGGCGTCATCCTCGTCGTCGTCGCAGTCTCTGTCGCGGTCGGCGCCGTCGGGCGACTCATGAGCGGCGCCGAGGGGGAGGCGCACGAGGTGCAGGGCGTGCCGATGCTCGTCGTCGCCGTCATCGGCCTCGCCGCGAACGTCGCGGCGATGCTCGTGCTGCGCGGGGGAGCGAAGGACTCGATCAACCTGCGCGGCGCCTACCTCGAGGTGCTCGGCGACCTCATCGGATCCGTGCTGGTCATCGCCGCCGCACTCGTGATCGTCTTCACCGGGTTCGACGCGGCCGACCCCATCGCGTCGCTCGCGATCGCCGCACTCATCGTGCCGCGAGCGATCTCACTGCTGCGCGATGTGGCGCGGGTGCTGTTCGAGTCGGCGCCCGCAGACACCGATGTCGCCGAGATCCGCGCGCACATCCTGGGCACGAACGGCGTCGTCGCCGTTCACGACGTGCACGTGTGGGCGATCACCTCCGGTTCCCACGTCTTCAGTGCGCATGTCGAGGTCGAGCCCGAGGTGTTCGCGTCGGACGTGGCGGGCGAACTGCTCGACGAGCTCGGCGGATGCCTCAGCGACCACTTCGACGTCGCGCACTCGACGTTCCAGCTCGAGCCGGCCGGCCGCGCCGAACGGGAGCAGCCGCAGCATCCGTGACCGGCGTACCGCGCCCCGTCGGTCGAGCTGGCGCTGCTCGTCAGACGGTGAGCAGGCGCGTGAAGAAGGCGCGGATGTCGCCGATCAGCTCGGCCGGCGCCTCCATCGCCGGGAAGTGCCCGCCGTTCGGGTGCTCGTTCCAGTAGCGCAGGCGCCCGTCGGGGTCGAGGATCCGGCGCATGAGCGGCTCCTCGCCGAAGGCCGCCATGCCGACGGGCCGGTCGTGGCTGCGCCCCCAGGCGACCTGGGCGTGCGCTGCTTCGTACAGCATGTTGGCCGCGCCGTCGCCCGAGCGGCCGAACCACGACACCGCGACGACCGTGAGGAGCGCGTCGAGCTCGACGGCATCCTCCGGCAGGGTGCGTGCCGGATCGGTCCACTCCTCGAACTTCTCGATGATCCACGTCGCCTGCATCATCGGCGAATCGGTGAGCCCGTAGGCGATGCTCAGCGGCCGGGTCGTCTGCACTGCCAGATAGCCGAAGTCCTCTGCGCGTGCGGCCTTCAGCTGCTCGTGCCGCTCGCGCTCGTCGTCGGTCAGGTGCTCGGTCGACGGAGTGAACCGGGTCGCGATCGCCCCGGGGTCGGTCGCCACGATCGACCCGAGCACCCGGTCGCCTTCGTCGAGGCAGAGCTGCTCGCTGACCCCGGCGCCCACGTCTTCGCTGAACACGCCGTACTGCTCGTAGCCGAGCGCCGACATGATGCGATCGAAGGCCGATGCGGTGCGGGCGATGTCCCAGCCGTGGCCGGTGAGCGGGGTCGAGAAGCCGAACCCCGGAATCGACGGGGCCACGACGTGGAAGGCGGGGGCCGAGGCATCCGCCCCGCTCGGTTCAGCCAGTTCGGCCGCGATCCCGGCGAACTCGGCGAACGACGTCGGGTACCCGTGGCAGAGCAGGAGCGGCACCGCCTCGGGGTGCGCCGAGCGCACGTGCAGCCCGTGGATCGGTTGCCCGTCGACCTCGACGCGGAACTGCGGCAGCTCGTTCAGGCGCGACTCCACAGCCCGCCAGTCGAAGTCCTCCCGCCAGTGGCGCGCGAAGCGACGTGCGTAGGCGACGGGTGTGCCGCGTCTCCAATCGTCGGTGAGCTCGGCCGGCCAGCGGGTGCGTTCGAGCCGATCCCGCAGCTCGGCCAGTTCGGCCTCCGGGATCGCGATCGTGTACGGCATGACGTCCATGGCGGCTCCGTTCCTCGGTTCTCGACCTCCGAGTGAAGCGGATGCCGCGGCGCGCGTCTTGAACCGGAGCGACACGAACCGGCGGTCAGACCGGCTCGTCTCGAGTCTGCGACTGCGCGGGCGTGTAGCCCGTGAGGCGCTTCACGTCGCGGGTGAGATGCGACTGGTCGGCGTAGCCGAGCGCGTAGGCGACCTCGGCGATGGCCGCGCCCGACTGGAGCCGCGTAACCGCCTCGCGAGCCCGGCTGATGCGGCGCACGTGCTGCGGGGTGAAACCGGTGGCCTTCGTGAAGTGGCGTTGCACCGATCGCGTCGAGAGCGGTGGCCGCGCGCCGTGCAGGGTCGCCTCGACGATGCGATCACGGGCGAGCAGGCCATGCTCGACGAAGGTGTCGACGAGGTCGTCGATGCCGGCGTAGTCGGGGAACGGCCACTCGGCGCCCGCGAGCTCGAAGGCCGTGGGTCGGGGCATCGGAAGGGCGATCGTGCGATCGCACATCTCGCACGCGGGCACGTGGGTGAAGTAGCTGCCCTGCACGAACCGCACGCCGACGTTGCGACTGCCGGAGTGGTACGGCACGGAGGTCGGGCGAGACGAGGGGCCGCTCAGGAGTGTGCGCCGTCCGTCGGCGAGCCGCGAGAAGATCATGTCCCAGCAGGCGTCGGCCGCCGCGAGGTAGACACCGTCGTTCACATCGATCGTCTGCCAGACGACATCGACGAACTCGGAGCGTGAGGCTTTCTCCTCGTAGAGGAAGCTCATTCCGCAGAGTGTAGCCCCGTCGGGCGCAGGCCGCAGGGGCCGGGCCCGCGGCGGCGCACGCGAGCGCACGCCGCCGTGTGCCGCGGTGTGCCGCCTACCGGTCTTCGGGGCCGCGCTCGAAGACCTCGGGGTCGAGCACGAGTGCTTCGGCCTCTTCGTGATCGGTCACCACGTCGGCTCCGGCCGCCGCGGCCCGCTTCGCCTTACGGGCCGACGCGAAGTAGTGCCAGAGCGTGGGGATGAGGGTGACCACGACGGCGCCGAGGAGGATGACGTCGATGTACTCCTGCACGAAGTCGGCGATCGGCGGGATGTAGCCGATGAGGAAGCCGAAGTAGGTGAGGCCGGCGCCCCAGATGAGCGCGCCGACGAGGTTGTACAGCGAGTACTTCTTGTAGTTCATGTGGCCGACGCCGGCGGCGACGGGTGCGAAGGTTCGCACGATGGGCACGAAGCGGGCGAGGATGATCGCGAGCGCGCCGAAGCGCTCGAAGAACGCGTTCGTGCGTTCGACGTTCTTGACGCTGAAGAGGCCGGACTCCTTGCGCTCGAACACGCTCGGCCCGAACTTGTGGCCGATGAGATAGCCGACTTCACCTCCGAGGAAGGCGGCGAAGCCGATCGCGAGGCAGACCCACCAGATGTCGACGCCGAACACGAGCGAGGTGTGGGTGAGTAGGCCCGAGATCACGAGCAGGGTGTCACCCGGTAGGAGGAAGCCGACGAGGAGGCCGGTTTCGGCGAACACGATCGCGCAGACCACGACGAGCGCCCACGGGCCGGCCCCGGCGATGATGGTCTCGGGGTCGAGCCAGGGGATGAGCGCGGTGTGGATCACTTGGGGGGATCTCCTGTCGTCGTCGGGCACGGCGATTGCCGTTCAGCAGGCGGCGTGGTGTCGTTGCAGTCTACCGAGGGTGCTCCTGTGCGCCATCCGACTGGAGGATGATCCGGCTCAGTGCGCCGCCCGTACCGTCGTATGGGCGGCGAGGCGGCGGGATCAGCCGGCGAGCGCCTCGAAGATGGCGCCGTTGAGCCGGAACGACTCGCGAACCTCGGCGATCAGCACGTCGACCTTTCGGGCGACAGGGCGAGGTCGTTCATCGCTTCGCGGTACCCCCGCTTGTAGCGGACGACTCCGTCGTCGGCGATCTCGAAGCGGTAGAAGCCGAGCTGCTCGGGTGTGGCGCCGTAGTGCCTCGCGACGAGGCGGGCGATGGCCTGGCCGCCCGAGAGGTCGCCGCGGTAGCGCGTGTAGTGGTGGGCGAGGTAGCGCACGTCGTCGCCCGAGATCGTGCGAAGGTGCGCGGCGTACTCGGCGGTCGCGGGCAGCGGCGGATGCGCGGTGCGCCAGTCGGCGGCGCCGAGCGCAGCGAGATCGGCCTCGATGGCGGCCGAGCGAGCGAGCTCGGGGTCGAAGACGGCGGGATCGCCCTCACGGCTGCCGCGCTCTTCGAGCGCCTCGTACACCCAGCCGAACTGCGCGAGGTATCGCGTGTACTCCTCGAGCGAGAGCTCTCCGCCGATGAGCTGCACGATGTATCCGCGCGACTCGGCCGCCCGCGAGAATCGCCTCGAGCGAGCCCGCTGTCGGAGGTCGCCGCTAGCGTCGGCCGCATGAAGCACGGGTTCATCTTCACCGGCACCGATCCGGGTCTCGCGGTCGAACTCGCGTCGCTCGCCGAGGCCTCCGGTTGGCACGGGTTCTTCGTCTGGGAGGGCATCTGGGCCACCGACCCGTGGGCGACGCTCGCGGCCGCCGCTATGGTCACCGATCGCATCCGCCTCGGCACGATGCTGACGCCCGTGCCTCGACGCCGCCCGTGGGAGCTGGCCGGGCAGACCATGACGGTCGACCGCCTCTCGGGCGGGCGCGTCATCCTCTCGGCGGGTCTCGGCGTCTCCGAAGTCGAGCCGCGGTTCTGGATCTTCGAAGACGACCCCGGCCGAAAGCACCGGGCCGAGCTGCTCGACGAGTCGCTCGAGCTCATGCAGCAGCTGTGGCGCGCCGAGCCGTTCGAGTACGAGGGGCGGCACTTCCACGCGAAGCGCACCGACTCGATGCTGCCGCCCGCGATAGTGCAGCAGCCGCGCATTCCCACGTGGGTCGTCGGGCTCTGGCCGCGCATGAAGTCGATGCGCCGCGTGGCGCTCTACGACGGCTGGATCCCGAACTACGCGCCGCCCGGGCAGGCGCCCGCCGGCCCCGAGGAGCAGCAGGCGCTCTACACGCCCGAGGTCGCGGCCGAGGCGATCGCGTGGATCCACGCAGAGCGCGCCCGCCTGGGCCTCGCCGACCAGCCGTTCGACGTCATCCAAGAGGGCACGACGAGCGGCACGGATGCTTCAGCCGACGCGGCGCTCGTGCAGCCGTGGGCCGACGCGGGCGCGACCTGGTGGCTCGAGTCCGACTGGTCGGTGCCGGCCGAGCGAGTCGAGGCGTCTGCGCGCGAGCGCATCGCTGCGGGGCCGCCCTCGCGGTGACCGCTCACTCCGAAGCGTCGTCCTTCGCGATCTCGTTTCCGTCGGCGTCGTACTCGATCCAGTCGTCGTCGATCTCCGGCGACGGCGACTGCGACCGCGGGCGATTGGGATCACGGTCGAGGTCCAGTGGTTCCTCGAGCGGGTCGACGAAATCAGTCATGGTTCGTTCCTCCTTGAGTCCCGGTCTGTGACACGAACGTACCGCGATATCCCGAGCTTCGGGCAGAGGTGATCAGGCGGAAACCTGCATTTCGCGTGCCGAGCTCCCGCCGCGTTCCCTGACGACTCGAGTCGATCGATCGGCTTGTGAGTGTTCATGAGGCGGATCCCGGAGCCCTGTCCGATCGGCTAAAGCCCAGCGGTTCCGCCGATGGAAGTATCGCTGATGTCCCGGCAACGGCGCCGGGCCGTGAGCGAGAGGTGAAGACATGGCGCGAGGCAGTTCTGGGCCGGGGGGTCCGCAAATCCGGGGTGGTGAACGCGATCGTCAGCGGCCCGCTGATTCGCGAGCCGGCGGTTCGACCCGCTTGCGCCTCGGGATCGGCATCGTGATTGCGGCCGTCGTCGTCACGGGCACTGCGGTCGTGGGGGCCGCGGTGCTGGGCCCTTCCGGCGCCGCCGACTCAGCGGAGGCAGCGAAGTTCGACGCGATCATTCGCGGCGGCACCGTGTTCGACGGCGCCGGCTCCGTCGGCACGATCACCGACGTCGGAATCCGAAACGGGCACATCGCGGCCATCGGGGATCTGTCCGAGGCAGCGGCCGACTCCAGCTACGACGCCCGGGGCCTCTACGTGACGCCGGGCTTCATCGACGTGCACGCGCACACCGACACCGGTGAGGCGCTGGCCGATGCGAAGAGTTCGCTGACGCAGGGGGTGACCACCGAGACCCTCGGCCCCGACGGCCGCGGAGAGTTGGCCATCGCCGAGCAGCTGGAAGAACTCGCGGCGGCCGACAAGGCGATCAACGTCGCCCCGTACGTCGGCTTCGGTACAGTCTGGGCCGACACCATGGGCGAAAACGACGCACGACCGACCGAGGCGCAGCTGGATCGGATGCGCGGGCGCATCAGCGAGGCGATGGCCGAGGGCGCCTGGGGCGTCTCGAGTGGTCTCGGTTACACGCCGGCGGGCTATGCCAAGACCGACGAGGTCATCGAGATCGTCAAGGCCGCTGCACCGTGGCGAACCATGTTCAGCGACCACATGCGAGACGAGACCAACCGCGTGGTGGAGTCGACCGAGGAGAACATCGCGATCGGAGCCGGTTCGGGCCTCATGTCGGAAGCGACCCACTTGAAGGTCGCCGGGCCGCTCAACTGGGGAAAGTCGAGCACGATGCTCGAGCTCTTGGCCGACGCACGAGCTGCAGGGCAGCTGGCCGGGGGCGACGTGTACCCGTACACCGCCGCCCAGACCGGACTCTCGTTCTACGTGTCGGGATGGGCGAAGGACGGCGGAACCGAGGCGATGCTCGAGCGCTTCGCGGATCCCGCGCAGCGGTCGCAGATCGACGCGGAGGTCAGCGCGTTCGTGGTCGACGATGTCGGCGTACCCGAGAACATCTCGTTCCCGACGCTCGACAACGCGACGCTCGGGGACCTCATAGCCGAGTACCAGGTCGCGACGATCGGCGAGGCGGTCATCCGGGTGCTCGAGGAGAACGACGGGGAGATCGCGGCCGTGATGCACATCGGCTCGGAGGACGACCTCGAGAACTTCCTCAAGGATCCGTTCGTCGCGATCTCGTCGGATGGCGGATTGACCGAGGAGACCGAGACCCACCCGCGCCACTACGGCACGTACCCCAGGCTGCTCGGTCAGTACGTCCGGGATCAGCACGTCCTCGAATGGCCGGAGGCGATCCGCAAGATCACCGGCTTGCCGGCGACGATGCTCGGCATGACCGATCGCGGCTACATCGCCGAGGGCATGACAGCGGATGTCACCGTCTTCGATCCCGACACCATCATCGATCGCGCCACCTTCGTCGAGCCGAAGCAGTACTCCGAGGGGGTGCGATGGGTGTTCGTCAACGGGGCTCTCGCGCTCGACGACGGCGAACCGACCGGTGCGCACTCGGGTGAGGCCCTCCGGCGTGCTTCGAGCATGCCGACCCGCCCCCAGGCTGTCGCCGGACTGAAGGAGGCCGCGATCTCGGGCACGGTGACAGCGGTCGACACGACGACGTCCCAGGCGCTCGCCGTGGATCTCGTCCACGACGACGGCGCGCCGAACGCGACCGGAACCGTCGTCGTGACCGCCGCCGATGGCTCGGAGATCCGTTCGCAGTCGCTCGGGCGTCTGCAGACCGCGCCCGGCTGGTTCAGCGTCTCGGGTATCGGGCGGGGTGGCGACGGTGCGGATCACGCGTTCACGGTCACCGTCGACGAGCACGATCCGCTCGCAGCGCCCGGCGAGACGCGGGTGACGATCCAGGTCGACGGGGCGGACGACACGTACGGTGTCCTCCAGCAGGCAGACGGGGCCGACGCGCAGTAGCACGATCAGAGGGAACCGACCCGGACACCGCGCTCGACCGCGGTGTCCGGGTCATCGATCGGGGCAGGACCTGCGCTCAGGACTTGGCCCGCGACTCGGCGAAGGCCTGCGCTCGGAGTTCGAGCCACAGTGCCAACCTCTCGTCGGCGTCGGAGAGGTCGACGCCCCACGCCTCCTGGAGGCTCTGGAGTCGATAGCGCACGGAGTTGTCGTGGATTCGCAGGGCCGTCGCCGCAGCCGAGATGCTGCCCAGTTCGAGCCACGTGAGCAGCGTGGCTCGCAGTTCGGCTTCGCGCGTGGTGCCGGCGGCGAAGGACCGTCCGAGGGCGCCGTGACGGAGGAACGGCTGCCCGGCGAACGAGTCGACGGCCGCATCGATGACGAGTTGCGGCTGCACTTCGGTGGTGCGTGCAACGGCACGATCCGCTCCGATGCACGCGCGGAGCACCGCATCCACCTCCACCCGGAGGGCAGCGACGGCACCCGCGTGTCGCGCGGCCTCGCTGACGCCGGCGAACACCGGTGCCTCGAGCGTGCGACGCGCGAGCGCGACTGTCTCCGAGGCGAGCGCATACGCCGTCTCACCGCTCTCAGAACTCACGAGTGCGTAGAGCGTGTCACCGATGATCGTCGTCAGGGCCAGCTCCACCCGCACCCGTGAATGCCGGTCGACGATCGAGCGCAGCTGCTGGAGCAGCCGCGGACTCGTGGCGGCACTCGTCGCCGCGAAGCCGACGACGGCCATCGGCTGCTCGCGCGAGGCACCGAGCACCGAGAGCTCCTCGCCGCTCGACATGCCGAGCAGCAGCCGTTGGAGCGCCTCTTCACGCGGTCGCTGGGCCGACTCGCTGGCGCGCCACGACTCGAGGAGGTGCGCCGCGGCGAGGTTCGCGCCGCGAACCAGCGCCTCCGTCTTGGCCACGGCGAGGGGCAGGTTCAGATCTGCGCCCTCGGGGTCGATCGCCCAGATGCTGCCGAGCGGGAGGCTCCCGGCGCGGATCGCAATCGCCGCCCGCGGCTCCTCGCCGGGAGAGCTGGGAAAGCGGATGACGCCGGGCGCGCCGAGAAGCGTGCGGTACTGATCGAGGTTCCGCTCCGAATCCGGCACGCGGCGCTGCAGGATCCCCTGTTCCCTGAGCCCGTCGATCAGTTGCTCGGGGAGCGAGGAGTAGGCGAGCACGTTGCGCCCGTGGTCCTCGATCGCGACCGAGCCGCCGAAGACCGCCGCGAGGGAGTTCGCGAGGGCGAAGAGGTGGTCGCCGGTGGTCGCCGTCGTGGGGATGCCCGGTGCGTTCTCGCCGAGGAACCGGCTCACGAGCGCATCGAGCTGTCGCCAGCTCACGTATGGCGAGAGCCGGAGGATGGCGGTTCGTCGCTGCGCTCCGATGAACGGTGCCGGCTGTTCGTCGCCACCCTGGAAGACGAGCGCTGGTGCGTCGGCGGAAGCGGCCCGCTCGAGCAGATCGGCGCGACCCTCGGCGTCGAGCGTCGACCATGACGGCACGAGGAGGATCGAACCGCGGGGAACTCGCTCGAGCGATGCAGGGTCGAAGAACTCGAGCCCGGTGATCGCCGGATCGAGCTCGGCGTCGGGATTCGCGAGCGTGAGGATCGTGCCGCCGAGCCGTTCGAGCAGCGCACCGACGCTCGGGCAGTCGCCGGCCGCCGAATTCGTCGGATGCTCCGAATGCATCTGCCGATTCTAGAGAACTGCACAGGCGGCGGCGGGCGCGGTCGTCTTCCCGCGACACACCGGAAACGGCGACGACGATCAGCGTGCGGAAGGTGGGACTTGAACCCACACGCCCGAAGGCACAGGAACCTAAATCCTGCGTGTCTGCCGATTTCACCACTCCCGCGAGTGCCCGATCAGTCTAGGCGTTCCGCGCACGGCGCTCTCCGGCGGCGAGGTCGTCGTTCGGCATGGCGGCCCAGCTGTGGATAACTTCGAGGCGGGGCATCCCGCGCACCGCATGATGGTGCCATGACCGACGCCGTGCGCACCATCGCCGACCGGGTGCGAACCCGGGTGCTGCGCGACGGAGTCGACCTCTCGCGTGACGAGTCGGCCGCAGCCCGTTACGCCCATGAAGAGGTGCGGCGCTACAGCGAGCGCGCGCTCGCCGGCGCGCACGCCCAGCTCGGCGACGAGCCGGGCACCGCCCGCGACGTCGTCGCCTCGATCACCGGCTACGGGCAGTTGCAGCCGTACTTCGACGACCCCGATGTCGAGGAGATCTGGATCAACGCGCCGACCCGGGTCTTCGTCGCCCGCAGCGGAGTCTCCGAGCTCACGACCGTCGTCCTCTCCGATCGCGAGGTGCGTGAGCTGGTCGAGCGCATGCTGCAGCACTCGGGGCGACGAGTCGACCTCTCCTCGCCGTTCGTCGACGCCTCGCTGCCCGACGGGTCGCGACTGCACGTCGCCATTCCCGACGTCGCGAGGTCCCACTGGTCGGTCAACATCCGCAAGTTCCAGCGGCGCATCCGATCGCTGACCCAGCTCATCGAGCTCGGCTCGCTCACACCGCGCGCGTCGGAGTTTCTGCGCATGAGCATGTTGGCGGGTGCGAACATCCTCGTCTCGGGAGCGACCCACACGGGCAAGACCACCATGCTCAACGCGCTCATGTCGGGTGCGCGAACGAGCGACCGCGTCGTCACGGTCGAGGAGACCTTCGAGCTCGACCTCGACGTTCGTGATCTCGTCGCGTTGCAGTGCCGTCAGCCGAGCCTCGAAGGCACCGGTGAGATCACGCTGCGTCGTCTCATCAAAGAGGCCCTTCGCATGCGCCCCGATCGACTCATCGTCGGCGAGGTTCGCGAAGCCGAGAGCCTCGACCTCCTGATCGCCCTGAACTCGGGCCTGCCGGGCATGTGCACCATTCACGCCAACTCGGCACGCGATGCCCTCGCCAAGCTCTGCACGTTGCCGCTCCTGGCCGGCCGCAACATCGACTCCGCCTTCGTGGTGCCGACGGTGGCGAGCTGCATCGACCTCGTCGTGCACCTCACGCTCGATCGCGATGGCCACCGGCGAGTCGCCGAGATCATCGCTCCGACCGGCGGATGCACCGGGGCCGCCGTCGACGCCGAGGCGATCTTCGTGACCCGCGCCGGAGAACTCGTCGCCACGGGCGCGGCTCCCGCCCGAGTCGAGAAGTACCGGGCCGTCGGGCTCGATCCCGACATCGTGCTCGCAGAGGTGGCGCGATGAGTCTCGCGCTCGGTGCGCTGCTCGGCCTCGGCGTGCTACTCGTCGTGTCGCCGCTCATGTGGCCCGCCGCAGCTCGGTGGCCCGGAGCCACCGGCGTCGGCGCCCGTGCTCGCGACGAACTGGCACTGGCCGGGCTCGGCGCGGTTCCCATCGCGGTCGTCGTGATCGTCGTGGCGGTGCTCGCACTCGTCGCGGGCGCAATCGCGCATGCGGTCTTCAGGGTGCCGGTGCTCACGGTCGTCGCGACACTGCTCGGGGCGGCGCTCGTCCCGCTCCTCGTGCGGGCACGCGCCACACGTCGCCGAGCAGCCAACCGGGCGGTGTGGCCCGACGTCGTCGATCACCTGGTGTCGTCGGTGCGTGCCGGCATGTCCCTGCCCGACAGCCTCGGTGCGCTGGCCGATCTCGGCCCCGCAGCGACGAGGACCGCATTCGCCGACTTCGACGACGAGTACCGACGCACGGGCAACTTCGGCGCATGTCTCGACCGCTTGAAGGGTGCGCTCGCCGACCCGGTCTCCGACCGGATCCTCGAAACCCTGAGAATGGCACGCGAGGTCGGTGGCAGCGACGTCACCGCGGTGCTTCGCGGGTTGGCCGGATATCTCCGTGAAGACGCCGCGCTCCGGGCAGAGGTCGTCGCTCGGCAGTCGTGGATCCGCAACGCCGCTCGCCTGGGCGTCGCCGCACCGTGGTTGCTGCTGCTCGTGCTCGCCTCGCGGCCAGAGACGATCCTCGCGTACGACTCCGCCGCCGGTGCCGCGTTGATCATCGCCGGCGTGGCGGTCACCGTCATCGCCTACCAGGCGATGGTCACCCTCGGCCGCCTTCCCGAGGAGCGTCGATGGTTCCACTGAATGGCGCTGCAGCGCTGGGCCTCGTCTGCGGTGCGGTGCTCGGTCTCGGGCTCTGGCTCGTCGTCTCCGCGGTGCCGAGGGTGGGCCGGCCCCGCCTCATCGATCGTGTCGCACCTTACGTCGCCGATATCTCGTCCGAAGCGAGGTCGCTGCTCGCCCGGCGGCCGTCGGACCCGACACCGGTGCTGGGGTTCCTCGTCGGTCCCGCCACACGCGCGCTTCGCACGCTGGTCTCGGAATGGCTGGGCGGCGCCGACACGATCGCGCGACGTCTTCGTCAGGCGGGCTCATCAGCGAGTGTCGAGCGATTCCGCGGCGAGCAGTTGGCGTGGAGCGCCGGCGCGTTCGCCGCAGCTTCGGCCCTTGCGCTGCTCTCGCCGGCGTTCGGCACCCTGCCCGTGGTCGTGCGCATCGCGGTGCCGTTCCTCGCTGCCGCGCTCGGCACCGTGCTGCGCGACTGGCTCCTGCAGCGCGCAGCTCGGCGGCGACTCGCGCGCATCTCGGCCGAGTTGCCGACCGTGCTCGAGTTCCTGACGCTCAGCCTCACGGCCGGCGAGGGAATGCTCGATGCCATCCGCCGCCTGGCGGGCGTCGCGGGTTCGGGCGAACTGCCGCGTGAGTTCGCGGGAGTCGTCGCATCCGTGGGCACCGGCGTCCCCCTGGGGCAGGCGCTCGCACAGCTTCGCGATGATCTCGACCATCCTGCCCTGTCGCGCGCTCTCGACCAGGTGCTCGGCGCCCTCGATCGCGGCACTCCGCTCGCGGGCGTTCTGCGCTCCCAAGCCGGCGACGCCCGTGAAGAAGCCAAGCGCACGATCATTGAGCTGGCCGGTCGCAAGGAGATCGCGATGCTCGTGCCGCTGATCTTCCTGATTCTCCCGGTGACCGTGGCGTTCGCGCTGTTCCCGGGCTACCTCGTGCTGCGGGCGGGATTCTGATGTTCCGCGACACCACCGAACGCACGATCCCGTGCACCGACGAAAGGAACCCGCATGCGCAACTGGATTCAGCGCCGGCTCGACGACGAACGCGGCGACGTGCCCGGCTGGGTGCTCATCACGCTCATGACCGCCGGCCTCGTCATCGTCATCTGGGGCTTGGCGGGCCCCGCGCTGTCCGGAGTCTTCGACCAGGCGATCAACCGCGTGCTCGGCATCTGACCTCGCACGGGCTGCTCGCACGGCTCAGCGCGCTGGCGAGGGAGGAGCGCGGATCGGCCGTCGCCGAGTTCACCCTCGTCGGCATCCTCCTCACCGTGCTCGCGCTTGCAGTGGTGCAACTCGCGCTGGCACTGCATGTGCGCAACACCGTGCTCGATGCCGCAGCCGAGGGAGCCCGATCTGCGGCGCTCGCCGGATCGAGCGCGGGAGCCGGCATCACCCGCACCCGCGAGCTGATCAGCGCCGCAGTCTCGGCCGAGTACGCCGATGAGATCGAGGCGGGCGTCAGCACCATCGGCGGCATCCCCGTCGCGTGGGTGACCGTGCGTGCGCCGCTTCCGGTGATCGGACTGCTCGGCGTCGACCGGACACTGGAGGTGACCGGGCATGCGGCGCTCGAAGTGCTCGACTGATCGCCCGGGGTCGATCCTTGACCGCCCGAGGTCGTTCCCTGATCGCGCGAGGTTCTCGAGCGACGAGGGCTCGGCCTCGCTCGAGTTCCTCACCGTGGGCATCATCCTGCTCGTGCCCCTCGTCTACCTCGTGCTGGCGGTGGCCGCGATCCAGGGCGGCGCCCTCGCGGTTGAAGGAGCGGCCCGACAGGCCGCAAGGGTCGCCGTGCAGGCGATCGATTCGGGCGCAGCGGATGCCGCCGTGGAGCGTGCGGTGCGGGTGACCCTCGACGACTACGGGGTCGATGCCGACGCGGCATCCGTCACGGTGTCGTGCGCGCCCTCAGGAGACTGTCTCGCTGCGGGGGAGCGAGTACGGGTCTCGGTCACCGCGAGCGTCCAGCTGCCACTCGTGCCCGCGGTGCTCTCACTCGATCAGGCGACGAGCGTGCCGCTCGAAGCGAGCGCGACGCAGACCGTCTCGCGTTTCGCCGCGAGCAGCGGCGGCAGCTCAGGCAGCGGCGGCAGCGCGAGCAGCGGCGGGAGCGGTCCGTGATGCGCCGGTTGTGCGCCCGTCTGGGCCGTGACGAAGCGGGATCGACGCTGCTCCTCACGATCTTCTACTGCTTCCTCGGACTCTCGCTCATCCTCGTCGTCGTTTCGGCGACCTCGCTGTACCTCGACCGGAAGCGCCTGTTCACGCTCGCCGACGGTGCCGCGCTCGCCGCCGCAGAGGCGTGGAGCCTCGATACCGTGCGACTCGACGGCGACCACCTCTCGCTCGAGCTCGATTCCGCCGACGTGAGCCGGGCTGCGGTCGCGTACCTCGGCGATGCCGTGCACGGCTTGCACGACGTCGAACTCGTGCGCGCGGCATCCGACGACGGCCAGAGCACCACGGTCACGATGCGCGCCGTCTGGTACGCGCCCATCCACACCGAGTTGTTGCCGCTGTCGGTGCCGTTCGAGGTGACCGCGACGGCGCGATCGGTGTTCCACTAACTCGCCGGGTCTGCCGGGCGGGGCACTTCGGGTTCCGCCGCCGACGCCGCGTGCGATTGACTTGGGGCATGACCGTCGAGATCTCAGACCACTTCGCCCGCATCCTCTCCGCGCCCGTGTTCGCCCACCTCGGCACCGTGCGCCCGAACGGCGAGGTGCAGGTGAACCCGATGTGGTTCGAGTTCGACCCCGAGACGCAGACGATCCGCTTCACGCACACGACGAAGCGTGCGAAGTTCCGCAACCTGCAGGCGAACCCGCACATGACGCTCGAGATGACCGACCCCGAGAACCCGCTCAAGTACGTCGAGGTGCGCGGCACGCTCGCCGAGGTCATCCCCGACCCCGAGGGCGCCTTCTACGTGCACCTCGGGCAGCGCTACGGCAACCCGCACGAGCAGGCGCCCGCCGACAAGGCCGACCGGGTCATCCTCGTGATGCAGGTCGAGAAGATCAACGGGCGCTGAGCGATGAGCAGTGGCAGCGCTGGCCGAGGCGCCTCAGGTCGGGCCGACGGGCGCCGCTACGCATGGATCGCGATCATCGCGGTCGTGCTCGCTGCCGCCGCGCTCTTCGCCCCTGCGATCGCCGCGCTGCCGCTCTCGGCGCTCGCCGTCGTGCTCGGGCTTCGCGGGCGGCGTGAGATGAAGAACGACCCGACGCTCGTCGCCGGATGGCTCTGGATCGGCGCCGTGGCCGTCGGCGGCTTCGTGCTGCTCTTCCAGGTGATTCTCGTCGTGCTGTCGTTCGCGACGACCGGCGGCTGACGCCGCGCGAGGCGCGACGCGCGACGGGCGACCGCGACCATCGTCAGCGCCGCGTCACCGCCGCCGGTGCGGCACGTACCGGGGAATCCAGCGCCAGAGCATCGCGGCGCCGAGGAGGCCGAGTGCGCCGACCACGACGTTCGCGGCCATGATCGACGCGATCGAGGTCACCGCGGCGATCATGAGCGGCGCCCCGGCCCCGCCCGTGTCGCCGATCATGCGGAACGCCCCGAGGAACGGCGCGGGGTTCTGCTTGGGCGCGAGGTCTGCGCCGAGGGTCATGATGATGCCGCTCGTGACGCCGTTCGCGAGGCCGAGCCACACGGCGATGCCCGTGAACCAGAGCGCGTTCGACGGCAGGTCGTGCGTGAACGCGAGCGCGATGTGCCCGACGGCCATGCCGAGGAGGCCGGGGATCGCGCTCCACAGCCGCCCGAACCGGTCCATGATCTGGCCGCTCGCGTAGAACAGGGCGAAGTCGATCGTGCCCGAGACGCCGATCACGAGCGCGGCCTGCTCGGCGGGCATGCCGATCGAGACCGACCACAGCGGCAGCACCACCGTGCGGCTCACGCGGATCGCGGCGAGGAGCCCCACGCCCGTTCCGATGCGGGCGAGCACGCCGCGGTTCTCGCGGATCGCGCGGAACACGTTCGATGACGACCCGGCCGCGGCGTCCGCCGCACCCGCGGTGGGCGGTGCGCCCGAGGCATCCGTCGCCGATGCGCCAGAGCCGGTGGATGCCACGCGCGCGAGCCTCGCTGCACCGAAGACCCGCTCGGGGTCGGGCAGCAGCACGAGCACGCCGACGACCCCGAAGCACGCGGCGACGAGCACCCAGAAGACGGTCTCGCTCGATCCGGTCCACGCGATGATGGCGGCCGCGACGAACGGTCCGACCGCCCAGCCCGCACGGAACACGCCGCCGAGCGTCGACAGTGCCCGTGCGCGGGTGCGCACCGGCACGTAGCTCGTGAGGAACGCGTGCCGCGCGAGCCCGAACACGGCCGTCGCGAGCCCCAACAGGAAGACGCCGATGCCGAGCGCCGGCAGGGTGGGCGAGACGATCGCGACGAGCACGCCGATGACGGCGAGCAGAGCCGCGCCGATCATCGCGTTGCGCTCGCCGATGCGGGCCACGAGCCAGCCGGCGGGCAGATCGCCGGCGAGTTCGCCGACCATGAGCATCGCCGCGATGAGCCCGGCGAGCGCGAGCGAGGCGCCGCGCTCGGTCGCCACGAGCGGGACGATCGGGATCATCGCACCCTCGCCGAGCGAGAACACGAGCGTTGGCAGGTAGACCGGGAGAACGATCGAACGCCACGAGAATCGGGGCGCGGTATCGGTCATCGCTCCGACGCTACACCCCGCGCCGAGCACGACCGCGCCCCGCCGGGTTGATGGCCGGGCCGCGCGAAGCGGGGCGACTCGCGTAGGCTGGGCAGGCCATGTTGGATCTTGACCTCACGCAGGAGATCGCCGCGCTGCGCTCCACGTTCCGCGATATCCGTTCCGTCGTCGATGTCGACGGCCTCGAATCGGAGATCGAGCGCCTCTCCGAAGACGCCGGCGCCCCCGACCTGTGGGACGACACCGAGAACGCCCAGAAGGTGACGAGCGCGCTCAGCCACCGCCAGTCCGAGCTCGCCCGGGTGAAGAGCATCGACTCGCGACTCGACGATCTCGAGGTGCTCGTCGAGCTCGCCAACGAGATGGGCGACGAAGAGAGCGCCGCCGAGGCGCGCACCGAGCTCGAGTCGCTGCAGAAGGCGATCGGCGACCTCGAGGTGCAGACCCTGCTCGACGGCGAGTGGGACGACCGCCCCGCGGTCATCACGATCCGTGCCGGCGCCGGCGGGGTGGATGCCGCCGACTTCGCCGAGATGCTCATGCGCATGTACCTGCGCTGGGCCGAGAAGCACGGCTACAAGGCCACCGTGATGGACACGAGCTACGCAGAAGAGGCCGGCATCAAGTCGGCGACCTTCGAGATCGACGCGCCCTACGCCTTCGGCACCCTGAGCGTCGAGGCGGGCACGCACCGCCTCGTGCGCATGAGCCCCTTCGGCGCGGCCGGCAAGCGCCAGACGAGCTTTGCCGCCGTCGAGGTCATTCCGCTCATGGAGGAGGCGCAGGAGGTCGAGATCCCCGAGAACGACATCCGCGTCGACGTCTTCCGGTCGAGTGGGCCGGGCGGCCAGTCGGTCAACACGACCGACTCCGCCGTGCGCATCACCCACCTGCCGACCGGCACGGTCGTCTCGATGCAGAACGAGAAGTCGCAGATCCAGAACCGGGCCGCGGCGATGCGCGTGCTGCAGTCGCGACTGCTGCTGCTGCAGAAGGAGCAGGAAGCGGCCCAGAAGAAAGAACTCGCGGGAAACATCACCGCGAGCTGGGGCGACCAGATGCGCTCCTACGTGCTCGCGCCGTACCAGATGGTCAAAGACCTGCGCACCGAGTACGAGGTCGGCAACCCGAGCCACGTCTTCGACGGCGACATCGACGGCTTCATCGCCGCCGGCATCAAGTGGCGCAAGCGTCCGACCGAGTAAACACCGGCTGACGTGCGCGTCGTTGCCCCGATTCGCGTCGACCCTGCCTAGGCTCGAATGCGATGATCCGCTTCGACTCCGTCACCAAGACCTACCCCGGCCAGGCGAGACCGGCCCTCAACGACATCGGGGTGGAGATCCTGCGCGGGGAGTTCGTCTTCCTCGTCGGGGCCTCCGGCTCGGGCAAGTCGAGCTTCCTCCGGCTCATGCTCAAAGAGGAGAAGCCGTCGAAGGGGTCCATCCACGTGCTCGGCCAAGATCTCGGCTCGATCTCGAGCCGCAAGGTGCCCTACTTCCGGCGCGACCTCGGTGTGGTCTTCCAGGACTTCCGGCTGCTGCCGAACAAGTCGGTGTACGAGAACGTCGCCTTCACGCTGCGGGTCATCGGCAAGTCTCGCGGCTACGTGCAGTCGGCGGTGCCCGAGACGCTCAAGCTCGTGGGGCTCGACGGCAAGGGCAAGCGGATGCCCCACGAGCTCTCGGGCGGCGAGCAGCAGCGTGTCGCGATCGCTCGCGCGATCGTGAACAAGCCGCAGATCCTGCTCGCCGACGAGCCGACCGGCAACCTCGACCCCGTGACGAGCGCCGGCATCATGACCCTGCTCGAGCGCATCAACGCAAGCGGCACCACGATCGTCATGGCGACCCACGAGGCGGGCATCGTCGACCAGATGCGCCGACGGGTCATCGAGCTCTCAGCCGGTGACATCGTGCGCGACGAGCGCAGCGCCGGCTACGACGGGCAGACGGTGCGAGACGTCGAGTACGTTCCCGAGCAGGAGCCCGGCCAGCCCGTCACCGCGGCCGCGCCGAAGGTGACCCCCGAGGTCATGCGCGACGCCGAGCCGCTGTACATCGAGCCCGAGGCGACCGATGCCGTGACCGACGCCGCCGCCGAGATCACCGCGGCGGCCACCGGCACGATCCAGGTCGAGCCCGAGCGGCTGCGGGCCCACGAGAAGGGCGGCGCCGGGGCATCCGAGCACCTGACCCTCGCCGAACGGCTGGGCCTGCGCGCCCCGGGAGGCCCTCGGGAAGGCGACGACGACCAGGAAGTGGGGCCGACGAAATGAGGATCGGTCTCGTGCTCTCCGAGGCGGCGAACGGCCTTCGCCGGAACGCCTCGATGGTGGTCTCCGTCGTGCTCGTGACGTTCATCTCGCTGACCTTCGTCGGCACCGCGGCCCTGCTGCAGCTGCAGATCGGCCAGATGAAGAACTACTGGTACGACCGGGCCCAGGTCGCGGTGTACCTCTGCACGGGTGTGTCGACCACCGCGGGCTGCACCGACGGTGAGGCGACCGAGGAGCAGAAGGGCGCGATCGAGGAGCAGCTCGGCTCCGAGACGCTCGCGAAGTACATCGACGAGTTCTACTTCGAAGACCACGAGCAGGCCTTCGAGAACTTCCAGGAGCAGTTCGAGGGCACCCCGGCGGCCGACTACGTGACGCCCGAGGTGCTGAACGAGACGTTCTGGGTGAATCTCGTCGATCCGTCGCAGGCGGCGGTGCTCGTCGAGAGCTTCGCGGGCATGGCCGGCGTCGAGGGCGTGGTCGACCAACGGCGTTACCTCGACCAGATCTTCGACGTCTTGAACGCGGCGAGCTATACGGCGATCGCCATCGCGGCGATCATGCTCGTCGCTGCGGCGCTGCTGATAGCCACCACCATCCGCCTCTCGGCGTTCTCGCGTCGGCGAGAACTCGGCATCATGCGGCTCGTCGGCGCCTCGAACCGGTTCATCCAGACGCCATTCGTGCTCGAGGGCGTCTTCGCGGGTCTCATCGGTTCGCTTCTCGCCGGCGGCGCGGTGGTGGCGATCGTGTACTTCTTCGTGCAGGGCTACCTCGCCGAGAACCTCTCGTTCACGTTCGTCGATCTCACCGACGCGCTCATCGTCGTGCCGTTGCTCATCATCGTCGGGGTGCTGCTCGCGGCGGTGTCGGCTGGCATCGCGATCACGAGATACCTCAAGGTCTGATCGGCGGCTTGCGGTCTGATCGACCGGGTCTCGACCGGGTTTCGACACGCCCGACCGGCAGCGGCTAGACTGAACGGCTGCTCCGGATGCCCCGGGGCGTTCGCAATCGAAGCAAGGAGCCGCTCGTGCCCAGGGAGACCGGTCAGAAGGTCGTGGCGACCAACCGCAAGGCGCGCCACGACTACACGATCGAGGACACCTACGAGGCCGGCATCGTGCTCACCGGCACCGAGGTGAAGTCGCTCCGCGAGGGTCGGGCGTCGCTCGTCGACGGCTATGCGTTCATCGAGGGCGGCGAGATGTGGCTCGATGCCGTGCACATCCCCGAGTACACCGAGGGCACCTGGAACAACCACGCGCCGCGACGCAAGCGCAAGCTCCTCCTGCACAAGCACGAGATCGTGAAGATCAGCCACCGCACGAGCCAGGGCGGCTACACCCTCGTGCCGCTGCAGATCTACTTCCGCGACGGGCGCGCGAAGGTCGAGATCGCAGTCGCGAAGGGCAAGCGCGAGTACGACAAGCGACAGACGCTGCGCGCGCGTCAAGACAAGCGCGAGGCCGACCGCGCCATCGCGAGTCGGCGAAACCTCGGCGACTGAGCGGTTCCCGGGCGCGTCGGCGGGCGGGAGTAGGCTCGGCACGATGGAGACCTCGACTCGCATTCCGGTGCCAGGCACGTACAATTTCCGCGATGTCGGCGGGCTGCCGGCCCTGACCGGCACGGTGCGCGACGGAGTGCTCTACCGCTCCGACGGCCTGAGCCGGCTGGGCGAGCCGGGCCGGGCGAAGCTCCGCGAACTCGGCGTCGGCGTCGTCATCGACCTGCGCGACGAGAACGAGGCGCAGGTGATGCCCGACGACCTGGGCGATCTCGACGTCGAAGTGCTGCGGCTGCCCGTCTTCGAGGGCTCGGGGGCGTCGCAGGGCGCGGCGGGCATCTCGCTCGAAGCGCTCTACGAGCGCATCGTCACCCAGCACGCGTCGGTCGTGGTCGCGGCCCTGCGCGAGATCTCCAGCGCCGGTGATCGCGCCGTCGTCGTGCACTGCACGGCCGGCAAAGATCGCACCGGGGTCGTGGTGGCCCTCGCGCTTCTCGCCGTCGGGGTCGATCGGGAATCCGTCATCGTCGACTACGAGTCGACCGAGGCGAATCTCGCGGGGGAGTGGCTCGACGAGATGGTGGCGCTCGTCGAGCGCTACGGCGTGCCCGACACTCCGGCGCTGCGCACGCTCATGGGCGGCAGTCCCCGTGAAGCCGTCGAATACGTCATCGAGATCGTCGAACGCGATCACGGTTCGGCGCGCGAGTACCTGCTCGCCGCCGGGCTCGGGCTCGGCGAACTCGCCGCGCTCGAGACGTTGCTCATCGACCCGAGCTGATCAGGCGGGGTCGGCGGTGAACCTCGCCTCGACCGCTGCCTCGATCACGAGCGGCGCCGGAACGAGCGATGGGCCGCCGCTGCCGGTCGAGTCTGCCGACACGCGCATCGCGTACAGCCGCTCGCCGCCGCCCTGCGGCACCGGGTGGGCCGTGAGCAGGCCGGTGTCGGCGAGCTCGGCCGGGGTTGGAGCCCCGAGCCCGAGCGCTGACGCGTAGACGGCGGCCTTCGCGACCGCGTCGGCGACGGCGCCGCGCTGCGCGGCCTCCTGCGTGCGCCGCCGCGTGGCATCCGTCAGTCGCCAGTCGATGCCGCCGACGCCGATCGATTCGCCGAGCGAGACCGCGCCGACCCATTCGGCGAGCCGCTCGAGGTCGGTGAAGACCACCTCGACGTCGGCGCTCGCCTGGTGCACGACGGGCAGCTGCCTGCCCTCGTTGTTCCAAGGGCGGTGCGACGAGACCCGCACCTGCCCGGCCGACCAGCTGTCGAGGGCGCCGGATGACTCGAGCTCGCGTACCTCGGCGAGCAGCTGTTCGTGGGCGAGCGAGGTGCGCGCGAAGGTCGAGTCGCGTTCGGCCCCCGACGCGCTCACGGTCAGCGACACGGCGCCGAGCTCGGGTGCGATGCGCTCTTCGGCGATGCCGCGCACGGCGATGACGGTCGGCACATGGACCTCCAGATACATCCGCTCGGGAATGGCGGAGCGGCCGCGCCTGTTCTAGACTGTAAGGCCGGGTCGTCGCCGTTTCAACGGCGGGCGCCCGGGTTGAAAACTCCACAGTGTGCGATAACGGCCCGCCCAACTGAGCGATCAGCCACGGCGAAACATGGGGATGATCGGTTTCGACATCGTCTGCGAACCCACGAGAAGCGGGCCGAGGATCCAGGGTTATCTCGTAAACGATCTCTGGAAAACCATAAGTGCCAATTCAAAGCGCACTGACTTCGCCCTCGCTGCATAAGCGAGCCCGATAGTCCGTCAGCCCGCGGGTCCGTTCCCGCCCCGGTAGCTGGCGTCATCTAGGGAACTTGCTGCGTGTAGTCGCCTGAGCGACACGCGGGACTTCATTCAGGCTGGGCTCGTCGACCTAGGCGCCTGTGGCAAAGGTCGGGGCCGAGCAGAACGCTTGCACAGGCTGCGCCCGGAGAAGGCGTGGAATCACAGCGATGGACGGGGGTTCAATTCCCCCCATCTCCACCATCGGCCGTTGTCGCACACTGTCGGAGCAGCGCCGTCCGGCGCACTCGTCGCCTCGCTCAGGCGAGCGCCGCGGTGCGCAGCAGTTCGGTCAAGCGCTGCACCGCCGGATGCATCCGCATCGAGCGCTTCACCCGCATCATGATGCGTCGTCGAGCGGCGGCGTCGTCGACCGGGATCACGACGACGCCGTCGGGCATGCCGAGTGCGCCGAGCTTCGGCAGCACCGTGACGCCGACCCCGGCGGCGACGTAGTCGATGGCGGTCGTGTAGTCGGGGGCCTGGATGCGGAATCGCGGCGCGAAGCCCTGTTCGGCGCAGGCCGACAGGACGATCTCGCGGCACGGACCGCGCGCGTGGTCGTTGTCGATCCACGGCTCGTCGGCGAGCTCTGCGAGCGACACCGAACCACGCATCGCCAGGGCGTGCGCGGCAGGTACGACGACGACATACCCCTCGGTTCGGAGGTGCTCGATGTCGTACCCGTCGGCCGTGCCGTCGGCAACGGAGGGATCCCGGTCTCCGCGTACCGACTCGGCGACATAGAGCTCGACGTCGGGCTCGCCGGCGTGCGGCCCGCCGAGTTCGGTGAGGGCGAGCTCGAGCCTGAGGTCGGGGAACTCGCGCACGAGCGTGGCGGCGATGGCGGGCATCCATGCGCGGTTCGATGAGGAGAAGCACGTGATGCGCAGTGTGCCGCTGCGCCCCGAGCGGAGGTCGTCGGCCAGAGAATCGAAGTCGGCGAGCTGGTCGAGCACTCGCGCGGCGCGGTCGGCGACCGCGATGCCCGCGGATGTCGGCGCGATGCCGCGCCCGCGTTTCTCGATGAGGGCGAGGCCGGTCTCGCGCTGCAGCGCACTCACGTGCTGGCTGACGGCCGACGGGGTGTAGCCGAGCCTCGTGGCGGCTCGGTTGATCGAGCCGGTCTGCACGACCGCCCGGAAGACGCGAAGTCGATGCGGATCCACCATGCGACGATCGTACAGTGCGACTGAATGAATGGAAAGAAAGATTCGCTTGTACTGACGCAATTGAGCCGCCACGCTGAACGAATGCGACCTTCCGCGAGCACCGCCCCTGGATCGACACCGCCGACACCGCCGACACCGCCCGTACTGCCGACACCGGCGCCGACCACCGCGATCGGGTGGAAGGTGCTGACCGCGATGGCCATCGTGCTGGTGCTCTGGGCGTCGGCGTTCATCGCCATCCGGGCGATCGGCGACGACATCTCACCGGGCCCCCTCGCCCTCGGCCGGCAACTCGTCGGCGCCACGGTGCTCGTGGCCATCGCCATCTGGCGCCGGCCCCCGCTGCCTCGTCCGCGTGCGCTCGCGCTCATCGCGGTCTACGGCGTGCTCTGGTTCGCGGGCTACACGTTCGTGCTCAACCTCGCCGAACGCCATCTCGACGCGGGCACCGTCGCGATGCTCGTCAACATCGCCCCGCTCCTCGTGGCGCTCGCGGCCGGAGTGCTGTTGAAAGAAGGATTCCCCCGCCCGCTCATGGTCGGCATCGGCATCGCGTTCGCCGGGGTCGTGATCATCGCGACCGGAGGGATCGGCGCGCACAGCGAGCCGATCGGAATCGCACTGGGCATCCTCGCCGCGGTGCTCTACGCGGCCGGAGTGCTCGTGCAGAAGGTCGCACTCCGCGAGGCGGATGCGCTGAGCGCCACCTGGATCGGCTGCGTCATCGGGGCGGCCGTGCTGCTGCCGTTCCTGCCGCAGACCGTCGTCGAGCTGTCGGATGCGCCGGTTCCGGCGGTGCTCGCAGTCGTCTACCTCGGCGTGTTCCCCACCGCCATCGCGTTCCTGCTCTGGGCGTACGTGCTCAAGCGCAGCCCTGCCGGTGCGACGGCCTCGGCGACGCTCGCGGTGCCGGCGATCGTCGTGGTGCTCTCGTGGCTCCTGCTCGGGGAGCTGCCGACCGTCTTCGGCATGATCGGCGGCGCGCTGTGCCTGGCCGGCGTCGCGTGGAGCCGTAGAGCGCCGCGGCGGTCATGAACGATGCCGCGTGGCGTGCCCGAAGGCCCGCCACGCGGCATCCATCGCTCAGGTGCTCAGCGCGCGGCGCCGGCCAGCGTGCCGGTGACCTGACCGGCCGGGTCGTAGATGACGCAGGAGACCACTCGGTCGTCACGGGTCTCCCAGCTCTCGTGCGAGGGGCGGTAGGTGGAGAAGTCGAGTGTCGACGAGTCGTACGCGAGTCCGACGAACGGCTCGAACTCCGCAAGGCAGGCCTCTTCGGCCTGCGTCTGGATGACGTCGTCGCCGGGGTACTCGTCACCGTCGATGGTGAGGTCGAAGTAGACCTCGTCGTCGTGCGGCTGGTCGCAGGGCACGACCGGCACCTCGGAGACGAGCTCTTCGGTGACCTCGTACATGCAGTCGCCGACGATGAGGGCGAAGACGTCGGCGTCGCCCTCTTCGACGATCTCCTGCGTGGTCTCGTCTCGCTCGGGCTGCGGTGCCGACCCGCCGACGAGGTCGCGGACGATGCTGCATCCGGAGAGCGGAATCGCCACCGCGACGGCGGCGAGGGAGACGAGGGCTCGCGTCAGGATGCGTCGCGTGGCGGAGTTCACTGGGGGCCTCTCGGTTCGGGATCGAAGCTCACGAGCCGCGCGCCATGCGCCGGCGCCCAGCCGCACCCGGATTCGGTGTCAGCATAGCGGGGCCGGCGAACGCACCGCTCGGCCGTTACGGCAGGTGCGGCAGGTGCGGCAGCACCTCGGCGGCGATCAGCTCGAGGTGATCGAGGTCACGCAGGTCCACGAGTTGCAGGTAGACGCGATCGGCGCCGAGTTCGCGCAGGCGCAGGAGCTTGTCGACTGCCGCGGCCGGTGAGCCGGCGATGTTGATCTCGGCGAACGTGTCGGGGTCGGCGCCGATGGCGTCGAGGCGGCGCAGGTAGTCGGCGTCGGAGGTCGCGACGACCGTGGGCAGTGCGACGCTCGTGCGCAGGGAGCCCGGGTCGCGCCCGATCTCGTCGCACGCTCGCCGAACCCGGTCGAAGGATGCCGCGATGATCGACTCGTCGCGGAAGCCGATGTTGTACTCGCTCGCGAACCGCGCGGCGATGGCGGGTGTGCGTCGCGGGCCGGCACCGCCGACGATGATCGGCAGCGGGGCCTGAACGGGCTTCGGCAGGGCCGGCGACTGCACGAGTCGGTAGTGCTCGCCGGTGAAGTCGTAGTGCCGGCCGAGCGGCGTCGTCCAGAGGCCCGTCACGACCTCGAGCTGCTCCTCGAGCATGCCGAACCGCTGAACGGGGAACGGGATGCCGTACGCCTCGTGCTCCTCGGCGAACCATCCGGTGCCGAGGCCGAGCTCGACCCGACCGCCCGACATCGCGTCGACCTGGGCGACCTGGATCGCGAGCACCGACGGGTGCCGGAAGGTCGCCGAGGAGACGAGGGTGCCGAGCCGGATGCCTCGGGTCTCGCGGGCCAGGCCGGCGAGGGTGGTCCAGGCGTCGGTGGGGCCCGGCAGTGGGTCGCCATCGCCCATCGCGAGGTAGTGGTCGGAGCGGAACCACCCGTCGAACCCGAGGCGTTCGGTCGCGCGCGCCTGCGCGAGCTGGTCGTCGTAGCTCGCGCCCTGCTGCGGTTCGGTGAAGATGCAGAGTTCCACGGCCGCGCCTACGCCGATGCGTCGCGGACCGCCGCGAGCACCTCGTCGTGGATGAGACCGTTCGTCGCGAGCGCGCTGCCGTGCCACGGGCCCGGCTCGCCCGTGATCGAGGTGAACCGGCCGCCCGCCTCCTGCACGATCGGGATGAGCGCCGCGAGGTCGTAGGGCTTCACGTCGAACTCGCCCGTGATGTCGATGAGTCCTTCGGCGAGCAGCATGTACGACCACAGGTCGCCATAGGCCCGCTCGCGCCAGACGAGCTCGGAGAGGGAGAGGAGACGGTCGAGGTAACCGGCATCGCGCCACTGGGCGAGGCTCTGGAAGCTGAGGGATGCGTCGGCGAGCGATCGGACACCGGAGACCTGCAGTCGTCTCGCACCCGTAACGGAGCCGGCCGGGGCATCCGCGCCGCCGGTGGTGCCGGCCTCGCTCGCGCCGGCCTCGCTCGCGCCGGCCTCGGCGGCCGAGGCGGTCGTCCATGCGCCCGAGCCCTTCGCTCCCCACCAGCGGCGCCCCATCGCCGGAGACGAAGCCACGCCCACGACCGGCTCACCGTCGACGGCGAGCGCGATGAGGGTGCCCCACACGGGGACGCCGCGCAGGAAGTTGGCCGTGCCGTCGATCGGGTCGATGATCCACTGCCGTGCCGAGTCGCCCTCGACGCCGAACTCCTCGCCGTAGATGCCGTCGCCAGGGCGAGCGGCGGCGATGCGCTCGCGAATGGCCCGTTCGACGGCGAGATCGGCCTCGGTCACGGGGGAGCGGTCGGGCTTCGTCTGCACGTCGAGGTCGACCGCCCGGAAGCGGGCGAGCGAGACGGCGTCGGCCAGTTCGGCGAGTTCGAGCGCGAGCCCGAGGTCGGAGGCGAGGTCGTTGACGGAGTCGGCGGTCACGTCGTTCAGGCTATCGCGGGCGACTCGGCCGCCGAAGGCTGGCCGACGCACGGCGCCGCATGGCGGGAGGCGAACCGGCCGACCCGGGTCGCATCGGTCGGATGACGCGCCGATCGCCCCTCGATTGGTGCAACAGCGGGTTCTCCTGATAGTGTGGTTCCTCGGTTCGGGTCGTCAGAAATCCGGGCCGAAACGTGTGAACACACGCACCTCTAGCTCAATCGGCAGAGCAACTGACTCTTAATCAGTGGGTTCTCGGTTCAAGTCCGAGGGGGTGCACGATCAAGCCTCGAACCTCTCGCCGGGTTCGGGGCTTTTTCATTGCCCGGCCGCGGTCACTCCGGCCGGCATCCCGGCTCGAGCGGCGGCGCGGCTCGCTCAGTCGTCGAAGCCGCGGGCGGTCAGCGCATCGCCGAGGTGCTCGGCGGTCTGCAGCGCGCGCACGATGACCGGCACGGCGAGCGCGACCAGCGAGCCCTCCGCGCCGCGGGCCTTCCTGGCCTCGAGCACCTCGCGCACGATCTCGGCGAGGAGCGGCACGCAGCGGATCGTGAGCGCGA
This sequence comes from Agromyces badenianii, assembly GCF_003070885.1. Lineage (NCBI taxonomy): Bacteria > Bacillati > Actinomycetota > Actinomycetes > Micrococcales > Microbacteriaceae > Agromyces > Agromyces badenianii. The sequence goes on along the minus strand of NZ_CP028913.1, from coordinate 1,965,459 downwards.
GCGTGAGACCCACGCGATCGGCGTCGATCCAGCGGTGGAACGGCCGCAGCAACGTCTGCATCGCATCGAGGGTCGCCGAGACGGGCGTCGTCAGCGTGTAGAGCGCGGCGAGGGCCACGGCGAGCACGAGGCGCACCGCCATCGTCGCCGCGGCCTCCCACCCGCCGAAGAGCACCTGCACGGGCACCGCGAAGGCGAGCAGCCAGAGGATCGGCACGATCTGGCGCCAGACGAGCGCGAACGGCAGCCAGGCGACGAGGAACAGGATGGCCACGAGCCCGGTGGCCACGGAGAGCGCCACGAGTGAACTCTGCACGGCGATGGCGGTGACGAGCACGGCGAGGAGACCGAGCTTCGGAAGCGCCGGTGCGCGGTGCACGAGCGAGTGGCCCGGATGGAAGACGCCGATCATCGCGGGCTTCCGATGAGCGCGCGATAGGCGTCGAGCGCGGGCTCGGGCCGGTCGTCGGCGACGACCTGGCCCGCCTCCATGACGATGACACGGTCGAACCCGTCGAGCAGTTCGAGCTGATGGCTCACGACGATGAGCTGCTGAGGCAATTCGGCGAAGTGCTCGCCGACGAGCCTGGCGTTCCGTGCGTCGAGCAGTGTCGTCGGTTCGTCGGCCACGATGACCGCCGGCTCGGCGACGAGCACCGAGGCGAGGGCCAGCAGCTGCTTCTGGCCGCCCGAGAGGCGATGCGCCGGCCGATCGGCCAGCTCGACGAGCCCGAAACGGTGCAGCGCCGCATCGACGCGCGCCGCGGCATCCGCTCGATCGAGCTTGTGCCGGCGCAGGGTGAACGCGACGTCCTCGCGCACCGTGGGCATGACGATCTGATTGTCGGCGTTCGTGAACACGAAGCCGACGGTGCGGCGCACCTCGCGCGCGTGGCGGGCGAGGTCGAGACCGCCGACCGAGACCCGGCCGGCCGTCGGCGTCACGAGGCCGTTGATCATGCGGGCGAGCGTCGACTTGCCCGAACCGTTCGCACCGACGATGCCGATGCGATGCTCCCCGAGCACGAGCGAGACGTCGTCGACGACCCGTTCGGCGCCGAAGTCGTGGCTGACGTGGTCGAACACGATGTCGGTCATGAGGCGCGCTCCACGATCATGGCGATGCCCTGGCCGCCGCCGATCGAGCACGCGGCGAGGCCGGGTCGATCGTCATCGGCTGCGAACATGCGCGCGGCGAGCCGCACGAGCAGTACGGCGCCCGATGCGCCCCACGGATGCCCGAGCGCGATGGCGCCGCCGTCGGCCGAGATCACCGACTCGTCGAGTCCGAGCTCGTCGCTCACGGCGAGGAGCTGCGCGGCGAATGCCTCGGTGATCTCGACGAACCCGAGCTCGCTCGGCGCGAGGCCCGCGCGGGCGAGGGCGAGGCGCGCGGCGGGCGCAGCGCCGAGACCGGGCAGTGCCGGGTCGCTCCCCGCGACCGCGGTGGTCAGCACCCGGAGCGACGGCAGCGCGAGCTCGCGCGCCACTCGCGCCGTCGTCACGGCCATCGCCGCAGCGCCGTCGGAGAAGCCGCAGGAGTTGCCCGCGGTGACCGTGCCGGCCGCGCCGCGGGAGCCGGCCGTGCCGGCCGCGCCGCGGGAGCCGGTGGGGTCACCTTCGGCAGGCTCGCCGACGAGCGGGAACGCCGGCGCGAACCGCGCGAGCCGGGCGAGATCCATCGAGGCGCGCGGTCGATCGTCTCGCGAGATGCCGTCGACGTCGACGATCTCGCCATCGAAGACCCCGCTCGATTGCGCCGCGGCCGCGCGCGCATGCGAGCGGGCCGCCCAGCCATCCTGCCGCTCGCGGGAGATGCCGAGGACCGCGGCGAGCCGGTCTGCCGCGGGACCCATCTCGGGGTCGGAGAACCCGGCCGGTGCGAAGGGGGCTCGCGAATACCGCTCACCCGAGAGCGGCCACGAGCGGTGCGGGGCCGTCGAGGCGGACTCGGCTCCGCCGGCGATGAGCAGTTCGCCGTCGCCGGCCTTCACACGAGCGGCGGCCTGCATGACGGCGTCGAGACCAGAACCGCACTGCCGGTCGACGGTGACGCCGGGTACCGACGCTCCGAGTCCGGCCCGTAGCGCCGCGATGCGGGCGACATCGCCGCCCGGCCCCATGCAGTTGCCGAGCACGACGTCGTCGATCGCCAGCCCGCTCGCGGCGACGGTGCGTGCCACCTCGGCGAGCACGGGGGCGGCGAGGGCGTCGACCGTGTGCGCGGCGAAGCCGCGCCCGGCCGTGCCGATCGCGGTGCGCCGCGGTGCGACGATGACGGGTGCCGAGCGGGTGTCGAGGGCGGCCGTCACGACACGCCCCGATCGGAGACGGAAGGATGCTCCGGCCCGAGCGTGCCCGACGCGAGCGCAGCGCGGAGCAGTCCGCGCGCGGGCTTGCCCGAGACGGTTCTCGGCACGGCTTGCACGAACCAACGGCGCGGCAGTTCGGCCGCGGGAAGACTCGCCCGTGCGGCCGCGACGACAGTGGAGGCATCCGCGGTGCCGTCGAGTTCGACGACCGCGACGACCCGCTCGCCGAGCAGTTCGTGCGGTTCGCCGATCACGGCGGCCGCAGCCACCCCCGGCAGCCCGACGAGACGCGACTCGACGGCCTCGGCGAGCACCGTCGCGCCGGCGGTGGTGATGGCGGCGTCGCCGCGCCCGGCGATGCGGAAGGCGTCGGTGCCGACGGGCTCGGCGAGATCGCCGACGGTGGCGAAGCCGTCGTCGTCGCGCCGAAGCATCCCGCCGCCGATGACGCCGAGCGCGAGGTAGGGGGAGCGCGCCCAGAGCTCCCGGCCCGATGCGACGGGGCGCAGCTCGACCTCGACGCCCGGGAAGGGCGAGAGCGAGGGGCCGCGCCCGGCGGCCACGAACGAGAGCTCTGCAGCGCCGTAGTACTCGGTCACCCGGATGCCGCGCCGAGCCGCCTGCGCACGAAGGGCATCGCTCATCGCCGCCCCCGCGACGATCGCCGACGGCGGCACCTGCCGCCCCTCGACGATCCGGGTGAAGCGTGTGGGGGTCGCGTGCACGACGCTCGCCCGGGTCACGTCGTCGCCGACCGCGGCGCCGAGCCAGAGCGCGTGCAGCGCCGCGTACAGGTGCATGGAGACGTGCAGCGGGCCGGTCACCGCGACGCGGTCGTCCGCCACGAGCCCGGCGACGTCGGCGAGCGGAGCCGCCGAGGCGAGCCAGGACTCGTTGGTCCGGGCGACCGCTCGAGGGGCGGCGGCCGGATCGGACGAGCCGGAGGTGAGCATCGTGAGCTCGGTGCCGGCCGGCAGGTCGGGCGAGATGCGGGCGGCATCGGCCGCGTCACCGCCGACGAGCACGGGGCGGCCGCGTTCGAGGCACGCGAGCACGACGGCGATGAGTCGAACGGGGTCGGTGCCGACCGGGCAGGCGACGAGTCCGTCGCCGCCCGGCAGCGCGGCCGCGGCGACCGCGTCGGCGAGCTCGCCGTAGCGCACGGCGCTGCCGCCGAACGCGAGGGCGAGGGCGCCGCGTCGTCCCCGCAACCAGTCGCTCACTCGGTCTCGCCGGAACCGGTCTGGCCGGCACGGCGCGCCCACGGCCACTGCCGCGACTCGATCAGCCCGGGCCACGCCCGGTGCACGCCCTTCGCGACGAGCACGGTCACGACGACCTTGAGGATGTCGCCCGGCAGGAACACCGTGGAGCCGAGCAGTGCGGCGCCGAGGGGCGTGCCGGTGATCGCGGCGAACACGGGCACTCCGATCAGGTAGATCGCGACGATGCCGCCGAGCGCGGTCCATCCGAGCGCGGGCGCGATCGCGTACCGCGGAAGCAGCCGAGCCGTCGCCCAGCCGATGACGGCGGCGCCGAGCAGCCAACCGATGAGGTACCCGACGGACGGGCCGACGAAGACGCCGAGGCCCCCGCGCCCGCCCGAGAGCAACGGGAGGCCCACCGCGACGAGCGTGAGGAAGAGCGTAACGGAGAGCACGCCCTTGCGTGCCCCGAGGATGGCGCCCGCGAGCATCACGCCGAGGGTCTGGAACGTGATCGGCACCGCGGCGCCGCCGATGTTGAGCGCGCCCGGAAGGCCCAGCGCCGCGATGAGCGCCGCGAAGACGGCGATCTGCGCGAGGTCGCGTGCGGTGTTGCGGCGCGGGCGCGCTGCGGGCAGCGGCGTGTTCGCGTCGGTGTCGCTCGGGCTGGTGCTGCGGGCGGAGCTCATCGGATTCCCCTCATCGTGACGTGCGGGCGGTTGCCCGGGAATCACGCTACGAGGAGCGGGGGAGTGCATTCTCGAATGGCCGTACAAGAATCACCGGCCGATTTTGGAGCGGCGGCGTCGGTGCCGACCGGTCGGCACCGAAGGCGGCTCAGGCTGCGCGGGCCTCGAGCGCGGTGGCGGCGCCGATCGTGGGCAGATCGGCGGCCTCGACCTCGGAGGATGCCTCGGCCACGGGCTCATCGACCGGGGCGGCTGCCTCGACGGGGTCGGCCCAGACGATGAGGGGCGCGGGCTCCCAACCGAGGGCGAGGGTCTCTTCACCGGCGGGCACCACGACGGCGACGGAATCGCGTTCGTCGAGGATGGCCCGGGTGAGTTCCGACGCGATCTGGTGGGTGAGCATCGCGTGGAAGATGCGGTCGGTGTCACCGTCGGACTTGCGCACGAGCGACCAGCCGCCACCGGGGCCGATGAACTCCGACAGCCTCGCGTTCAGCAGCTCGAAGATGTGCTCGCCGCGGAGATCGGCCGCCGAAGGACGCGGCGTCGGGGCGGCAGCATGGGCGGAGGCCTGGGCGGCAAGCCGTGCACGGCGCCAGCGGCGGAACATCGGTGGCCCCTCTCGTGAGGTCGTCTCGGGTGTTCGTCCAGTTTCGGGCACCACGCAGCGGATTGCGAATGACACGCCGCGCAACAGCGGCGCGGCCTCGTTATTCGCCGAGTTCGGGGTTCCTGGTCTGTTCGGCGACCGTGCCGATCGCGATTGCGAGGCTCGCCGCCCACGACACCCACATGAGCAGCAGGCGCCAATCTCGAGGTCCGGCTGCCGTGGCCCTCGCCACGCCGATGCCGCTGATGACGGCGCTGATCACGGCTCCGCTGAAGAGGTACTTGCGCATGTCGCAACGCTACCCTCTGGCTTCGCCGGCCTGTGAGACATCCGTGAATCTGACCGATCGTGCAGAAGCTGACCGATCGGTCAATTACCGTGGAAGCATGCCCACCGAAGCATCCATGCCGTCCCGCGTGCGCGCCAGCGACGAACTGCGCCAGGCCGCCCTCGAGCAGTTCGCGACCGTCGGCTTCGCCGCGAGTTCACTGCAGCAGATCGCCGACCACGCCGGCTACTCGAAGTCGAGCGTGCTCTACCACTACGCCTCCAAGGAGGCGCTGCTCGAGGCCGCCATCGGCCCCGCCATCGACCTGCTCGAGACGCTGCTCGGCGACTTCGTGGCGGGCGGCCGCACCGGGGCCGCGCGCGCGACCTTCATCGAGAGCTTCGTCGACTTCCTGCTCGGCAACCGGCTCGCGGTGCACACCTTCGTGAACCAGGGCCAGTCGCTGCGCGGGCTGCCGGTGATCGAGCGCGCCAACACCGCCATCCGGGGACTCGCCGACTCGATCTGCGACGACGACGCCCCGCTCGCCGAGCAGATGCGCTTCGGCGTCGCGCTCGCCGGCGCGACGTACACGCTCGTCGCCGGTGCCACCTTCCTCGACGACGAGCAGAAGGTCGCCGACGGCGACGTGCGCGAGGCCCTCATCTCCGTGCTCTCCGAACTCCTGCTGACGGCCGACAGCCGCCCCACCCGATAGGTCCGAACATGGCACTCCTCCTTCACCGCATCGGTCGTTTCGCCTTCCGCCGCGCCTGGTACGTCATCGTCGCGTGGGCGCTCGCCCTCGGCGCGCTGCTCGGCGCCGGCCTCGGCCTCGGCGGCCAGCTGCAGGATTCCTTCGCGATCCCCGGCACCGAGTCGCAGACCGCGATCGACCAGCTCGCCGCGGTGTTCCCGCAGACGGCGGGCGCTTCGGCGAAGGCCGTCGTCGAGGCCCCCGACGGGGCATCCGTCGAGTCCGAATCCTTCCGCGCGGCGATCGAGGCGATGGAGGCCGAGATCGAGCAGGTCGACGGTGTCGCGAGCGTGCTCGGGCCCTTCGACGAGTACGCCGGCGACCAGATCTCGGGCGACGGCCGAACCGCCTACGTGCAGGTGCAGTTCGACGGCCCGGTCACCGACGTCACCGCGGAATCCCTCGACGCCGTGACCGCGACGGGCGAGCTCGCAGGTGATGCAGGCCTCGTCGTGGCGTTCGGCGGCGACGTCTTCCAGGAGACGAGCTTCGGCCTGACGATCACCGAGGTATTCGGCGTGCTGTTCGCCGCCGTCGTGCTCATCATCACGTTCGGCTCGCTGCTCTCGGCGGGCATGCCGTTGCTCACCGCGCTCGTCGGCGTCGGTGCGGCGTTCGGCGGCATCTCGATCGTCGCGGCGTTCACCACGGTGTCGTCGACGGCCCCGATGCTCGCGGTCATGATCGGGCTCGCGGTCGGCATCGACTACGCGCTCTTCATCCTGTCGCGGCACCGGACGCAGCTGGCCCGCGGGCAGGATCCCGAGGAGTCGGCCGCAGAGGCCGTCGCGACCGCCGGCGGCGCCGTGGTGTTCGCCGGGCTGACCGTGATCATCGCGCTCCTCGGCCTGCTGGTCGTCGGCATCCCGTTCCTCAGCGTCATGGGCGTGGGCGCCGCGTTCGCCGTGTTCATCGCGGTGGCGGGGGCCGTCACCCTGCTGCCCGCACTGCTCGGCGTCTTCGGGCGCCGGCTCATCCCGAAGCCCGGCAGCCGCGCGCACCGCCGAGCCAACGCCGCCGACGACGGCGGCAAGCGCACCATGGGCCGGCGCTGGGTCGACCTGGTGCTGAAGGCGCCCGTCGTGTTCGTCGTCCTCGTGGTGGGGCTCCTCGGAGCCGCCGCGGTGCCGGCCGCGAGCCTCGACCTCAACCTGCCGAACGGGTCGGGATCCGAGGGATCCAGCCAGCGCGAGGCGTACGAGATGATCGAGAACGGCTTCGGCCCCGGCTACAACGGGCCGCTGATCGTCACCGTCGACATCACCCAGACCACCGACATCTTCGACGACCTCGACGCCATCGGCGACCGCATCGGCGACCTCGACGACGTCGCCTTCGTCGGCGACGGCCTGCCCAACGAGACGGCCGACACGGCGATCATCCAGGTGATCCCCGACAGCGCACCGGATGCCCCAGAGACCAAGGTGCTCGTCGAGAACATCCGCGAGCTCGAACCCTCGATCAGCGCCGAGCTCGGCACGCCGATCGCGGTGACCGGCTACACGGCCGTGGCGATCGACATCTCGAACCGTCTCGCCGACGCGCTCATCCCGTTCGCGCTCATCGTCGTCGGCCTCTCGATCGTGCTCCTGCTCATGGTGTTCCGATCGGTGTTCGTGCCGATCAAGGCCGCCCTCGGGTTCCTGCTCTCGGCCTTCGGCGCCATCGGCGTCACCGTCGCGATCTTCCAGTGGGGCTGGTTCGCCGATCTGCTGCACGTCGAGCCCGGACCGATCCTGAGCTTCCTGCCCATCCTGCTCATGGCCGTGCTGTTCGGCCTCGCCATGGACTACGAGGTGTTCCTCGTCTCGGGCATGCGCGAGGAGTTCGTCAAGACGAAGGAGCCGCGCAAGGCCGTCGTGCACGGGTTCCAGCACGCCGCCCGCGTCGTCACCGCCGCCGCACTCATCATGTTCTTCGTCTTCTTCGCCTTCGTGCCCGAGGGCGCCGGGGTGATCAAGGGCATCGCGTTCGCGCTCGCCGTGGGCGTCGCCTTCGACGCGTTCCTCGTGCGCATGACGCTCGTGCCCGCCGCGATGGCGCTCGCCGGAAATGCGGCCTGGTGGCTGCCGAAGTGGCTCGCGAAGGCGCTGCCGAACGTCGACATCGAGGGAGAGGGGTTGCGCGCCCACCTCGACCAGCAGGCCTGGGCCGCTTCACGCCCCGCAGCAGTGAACGCCGACGCCGCGGTGTTCGGCCTGCCCGAACGCCCGATCGGCCCGCTCTCGGTCGAGGTGCCGACGGGCGGCGTGCTCGTCGTGCAGGGCGATCCCGTCGATCGGCGCGTCGTCGCCGCGACCCTCGCGGGACGTCTCGACCCGGTCGACGGCCGGCTCGCCGTGCTCGGCTCGCCGCTGCCCACGGGAGCCGGTGCGGTCATGCGCGGCGTCGCGATCGCCGACGTCCATGCCGCTGCCGGGCCGGGCGGCACCGTCGGCGAGCTCATCGCGGGCCGGCTCGACGCCATCCGCCCGTGGTACCGGCTCTCGCCGTCGAACACGCTCGTTCGCACGTGGGCGTCGCGAGCGGCGGATGCCGCGGGCCACGGCCCCGACGGGCCGCGCTTCACCGCCGACACCCCGCTCGCCGCGCTCGGCGTCGAGGCCCGCACGCTCGTGGCGGTCGCCGCGGCGCTCGCCGAGCGTCCCAAGGCCCTCGTGATCGACCTCGACGACGATCCCGGCTCGGCCAGCGGCGCACTGTGGCGTGCGCTCGCCGTGCTCGTGCCCGCACAGGTGACGCTCATCGTCGGGCTCGGCCGCTCGGCCGTGTCACCCGCGTCGGCGCCCGAACTCGCCGCACGCGGCATCCGTACCCTCGAACCCGTCTCGCACCTCCAGGAGGCCCACCGATGAGCACTCGACTCTCCCGGCTCTTCGGCTCGACCCCCGCCCAGCGCCGCGTGCGCTACGGCGTGCTGGTCGCCGCCGTCATCGCCGTGCCGCTCGCCGTCTCCGGACTCGTCTCCGGCGCCCTCGGCGGTGCCGGCGACAACCTCGAGCAGATCCCGGCCGTCGTCGTCAACAACGACGAGATGGTCACCATGACACTGCCCGACGGCACCGATCAGCCGGTGCTCGCCGGTCGCCAGCTCGTGACCGAGCTGACCGACCCCGACACGGCCGGCTTCCAATGGAAGATCTCCAACGACGAGGAGGCGGCCGGGCTCCTCGCCTCGGGCGACGCCTACGCGGTGCTCACCATCCCCGAGGACTTCTCGGAGTCGGTGACCTCGCTCTCGGGCCGGAGCCCTCAGCAGGCGAACCTCGACATCCGCACCGACGACGCGCACGGATACCTCGCGGGCTCGGTGGCCCAATCGGTCGGCGACGCCATGTCGGCGACCTTCGGCCGTGAGCTGACCGCACAGTACCTCGAGGGCTTCTACACGAACCTCGCGACGATGGGCGGCGCGCTCGGCGAGGCTGCCGGCGGTGCGACCCAGCTCTCGACCGGAGTCGGTTCGCTCGCGGGCGGTCTCGGCACGCTGTCGAACGGCGTCGCCGGGGCGGCGTCGGGGGCGACGGACGCCGCGAGCGGCGCGCACGCGTACGCCGCCGGCGTCACGCAGTACACGCACGGCGTCGACGGCATCGCGAGCGGGCTCGCGGGCCTCGACCAGGGTGCCGCCGGGCTCGACGGGCTGTCTGTCGGCTGGGACCAGTACGTCGGCATGATCGCCGGGGCATCGGGCGAACTCACGAACAGCGTCGACGCGTTGAACGGCTACGTCGAGCAGAATCCGGGCCTGCTCGAACAGTTCCCCGAGCTGGCCGAATACCTCGGCTACGTCGGCCAGGTCGAGCAGGGCGTGTCGCAGTTCGCCGCCGGAGGGACGAAGCTCGCGGCGGAGACCCGCGGCGGCATCGACGGCATCCAGGCCGGCATCTCGCAGCTCTCGGGCGGCGCCGCGCAGGTGGCGGCCGGCTCCGGCGGCATCCGCGACGGCGCGAACGGCCTCGCCTCCGGGCTCGACGAGCTCGCGGGCGGGCTCGGCGCGCTCCAGGGCGGGGCATCGGATGCCGCGGCCGGCGCCACGCAGCTCGCCGGCGGCGCGAACACCCTCGCAAGCGGGCTCGCCTCCGGGGCGGAGAGCGCGAAGGCGCTCACCGACATCGACGGGGCGGCGACCGCAGAGGTCGTCGCCGAACCGGTGACGGTCCAGGCCACCCGCGATCACGAGATCGCCGGAACCGGCGAGGTCATCGGCATGCTGTTCCTGCCGATCGGGCTCTGGCTCGGCGCGATGGCGCTCTTCCTCGTGTTCCGTCCGTTCGGCCGGGAGGCCCTTCGCAGCACCGCCTCGACCGGCGGTCTCGTGTGGCGCACGCTCGCTCGCGCCGGCCTCCTCGCCCTCGCCCAGGCCGTCGCGGTGGTGCTGCTCCTGCACGGCGCCATGGGCGTCGCCTGGACGCTGCTGCCGCAGACCCTCGCGTTCGCGGCGCTGCTCGCCCTCGTCTTCACCGCGCTGCACGCCTTCCTCACCGTGTGGCTCGGGCGGGCGGGACTCCTCGTCTCGCTCGTGCTCGTCGCACTGCAGCTCACCGCGTCGGGCGGGCTCTACCCGATCGAGGTGCTGAGCGGTCCGTTCCAGGCCATCAGTCCGTTCCTGCCGCTCACCTGGGCCGTGCAGGGCATGCAGCTCATCGTCGCGGGCGCCTCCGGGGGAGCTGTGGCGTTGGCGGCCGGGGCACTCGCCGTGTTCGGCCTCGCCGGCGTGCTCGGCACGGGCCTCGTGATCGGCCGGCGCCGCGGCGTGCGCTCGATCGGGTTCGCGGCGGCAGCGCTCGGCTGACCGGTGTCGCGCACCGCCGATCGCCGCGCGCCGACCGTCTCGGGCCGGCCCCGCGAAGCGACTGTTAGCCTGAAGAAAGCGCGAGGAGGGACATCCGCCGATATGAACGCCCATGAACCGAAACGCGACGATCTCTACATCGACGCCGCCTACGACATGATCGTGGTCTCCAACCGCCTGCCGGTCGACTACGAGCAGGGCCCCGACGGCGAAACCGGTTGGAAGAGCTCGCCGGGCGGCCTCGTCACCGCGCTCGAACCGGTCATGCGCGCCGCCGACGGCGCCTGGATCGGCTGGGCCGGCGTCGCCGACCGCGAGTTCGACCCGTTCGAGTACGACGGCATCAACATCATCCCGGTGCCGCTGTCGGCAACGGAGCTCGAGGACTACTACGAGGGCTTCTCGAACGACACCCTCTGGCCGCTGTACCACGACGTCATCGCCCCGCCGTCGTTCCACCGCGAATGGTGGGACGCGTACGTGCGGGTCAACCGGCGCTTCGCCGAGGCCGCCGCGCGTGCGGCCTCCGACGGCGCGGTCGTCTGGGTGCAGGACTACCAGCTGCAGTTGGTGCCCCGGATGCTGCGCGAGAAGCGCCCCGACCTCGTGATCGGGTTCTTCAACCACATCCCGTTCCCGGCATACGGCATCTACTCGCAACTGCCGTGGCGGCGCCAGGTCATCGACGGACTGCTCGGCGCCGATGTCATCGGCTTCCAGCGCGCCGCCGACGCCGGCAACTTCACGCGCGCCGTGCGCCGCCTCTTCGGGTACGCCACCCGAGGCAGCGTCATCGACGTGCCAGGCCCCGACGGCAATGTGCGGCACGTCGTCGCCCGCCAGTTCCCCATCTCGATCGACGCGGCCGGGTTCGAGGAGATCGCACGGCGGCCCGAGGTGCAGGCCCGCGCACACGAGATCCGCGAGAGCCTCGGCAACCCGAAGACGATCATGCTCGGCGTCGACCGGCTCGACTACACGAAGGGCATCCGGCACCGGCTGAAGGCCTTCGGCGAGCTGCTGCGCGACGGCCGGCTCTCGGTCGAAGACGTCACCCTCGTGCAGGTCGCGAGCCCGTCGCGCGAACGCGTGGAGACGTACCGGCAGCTTCGCGACGAGATCGAGCTCATGGTGGGGCGCCTGAACGGCGACCACTCCACCCTCGGCCACCAGGCGATCGCCTACCTCCACCACGGTTACCCGCGGGAGGAGATGGTCGCGCTCTACCTCGCCGCCGACGTCATGCTCGTGACGGCGCTCCGCGACGGCATGAACCTCGTCGCTAAGGAGTTCGTCGCGTGCAGCTTCGACGACGACGGCGTGCTCGTGCTCAGCGAGTTCACCGGGGCATCCGACGAGCTCCGGCAGGCCATCCTCGTGAACCCGCACGACATCGACGGCTTGAAGGACGCGATGGTCGAGGCCGCACGGATGCCGCGCAAGGAGCGGGCCCGACGCATGCGGGCCCTGCGCAAGCGCGTGCGCGAGAACGACGTGGCGAAGTGGTCTGCGACGTTCCTGAAGACGCTGACCGGCGCCGGCATCATCGCCTCCGGGGTTCCCGAGGGGCTCGAAACGGCGATCCTCCGCATCGCCGACACCGATCGGCTGCTCGTCGCCCTCGACTTCGACGGCACCCTCGCTCCGCTCGTCGACCGGCCCCAGGACGCGCGGGCGACGAAGCGCGCACGCGCCGCGATCGAGCGACTCGCGGCGCTCGACGACACCCGCGTCGCGATCGTCTCCGGGCGTGCCCTCGAGAGTCTCCGCGAGGTCGCCGACCCCCCGCAGGGCGCGCTGCTCAGCGGATCCCACGGCGTGGAGCTGCAGCTCGACGCCGGCGGGGTCACGATCGACCTGCGCGACGCAGAGCTCGCGGCCCTCGAGCATCTCACCGCCATCCTCGAGGAGGTCGCCTCGGGTGCCGAGGGCGCATGGGTGGAGTGGAAGCCCGCCGGACTCGCGCTGCACACCCGGAAGGTCGTCGCCGAGACCGCCGCCGAGCTCCAGCGCGTCGCCCGCGAGCGAGTCGAGTCCGAGATCCCCGAGCTCACCGTGCGCACCGGCAAGGGCGTGCTCGAGTTCTCGGTGCGTCCGAGCGACAAGGGCGAGGCGCTCACCCGGCTCCGCCAGCATGCAGGTGCCAGTGCCGTGGTCTACGTCGGCGACGACGTCACCGACGAAGACGCGTTCGCAGCGCTCGAGAACGAAGATCTCGGCGTGAAGGTCGGCCAGGGGCGGTCGCTCGCGGCCAACCGCGTGCGCAGTCCAGACGACGTCGCCGACCTGCTCGAGCGGCTCGCCGACGCCCGTGAAGTGACGCGCGGGGGTCCCTCGCGCTGGCCATAGACTCGATGCATGTCGGAGTTCGATCCCAAACCTCGTAGCCGCACCGTCACCGACGGCATCGAAGCCATGACCAGCCGCGGCATGCTCCGCGCCGTCGGCATGGGAGATGCGGACTGGGACAAGCCGCAGATCGGCATCGCTTCGTCGTGGAACGAGATCACCCCCTGCAACCTCTCGCTCGGCCGGCTCGCGCAGGCCGCGAAAGAGGGCGTGCACGGCGGCGGCGGGTACCCGCTGCAGTTCGGCACGGTCTCCGTCTCCGACGGCATCTCGATGGGGCACGAGGGCATGCACTTCTCCCTCGTCTCACGCGAGGTCATCGCAGACTCGGTCGAGGTCGTCATGCAGGCCGAGCGTCTCGATGGATCGGTGCTGCTCGCGGGCTGCGACAAGTCGATCCCCGGCATGCTCATGGCCGCGGCCCGGCTCGACCTCGCCTCGGTCTTCCTCTACGCCGGCTCCATCGCGCCGGGCTGGGTGCGGCTGTCCGACGGCACCGAGAAAGACATCACGATCATCGACTCGTTCGAAGCGGTCGGCGCCGTCAAGGCCGGCACGATGAGCGAGGCCGACGCGAAGCGCATCGAGTGCGCATTCGCCCCGGGCGAGGGCGCCTGCGGCGGCATGTACACGGCGAACACCATGGCCTCGGTCGCCGAGGCGCTCGGGCTATCTCTTCCGGGCTCGGCCTCGCCGGCGTCAGCAGACCGCCGCCGCGACTACTACGCGCACCGCTCGGGCGAGGCCGTCGTGAACCTGCTGAAGCACGGCATCACGGCACGTCAGATCCTCACCAAGAAGGCCTTCGAGAACGCCATCGCCGTCGGCATGGCCCTCGGCGGCTCGACCAACATCGTGCTGCACCTCCTCGCGATCGCGCACGAGGCCGAGGTCGACCTCACGCTCGACGACTTCAACCGCATCGGCTCGAAGGTGCCGCACATCGGCGACCTCAAGCCCTTCGGCAAGTACGTCATGAACGACGTCGACCGCCGCGGCGGCCTGCCGGTGCTCATGAAGGCCCTGCTCGACGCCGGGCTCATGCACGGCGACGCGCTCACCGTGACCGGCAAGACGCTCGCCGAGAATCTCGCCGAGATGGAGATCGCTCCGCTCGACGGCGAGGTGCTGCGCACGCTCGACAACCCCATCCACGAGACCGGCGGCCTGACCATCCTGCACGGCTCGCTCGCACCCGAGGGCGCGGTCGTCAAGACCGCGGGGTTCGACGCGGCCACCTTCGAAGGGCCGGCGCGCGTGTTCGAGCGCGAACGCGCCGCCATGGACGCGCTCACCGAGGGCTCGATCAAGCACGGCGACGTGGTCGTCATCCGCTACGAAGGGCCGAAGGGCGGCCCCGGCATGCGCGAGATGCTCGCCATCACCGCGGCCATCAAGGGCGCAGGCCTCGGAAAAGATGTACTACTCTTGACGGACGGTCGATTCTCAGGCGGCACAACCGGCCTCTGCATCGGCCATCTGGCACCCGAAGCGGTGGACGCAGGTCCCATCGCCTTCGTGCGCGATGGTGATCTCATACGGGTCGATATCGCAGCTCGTTCCATCGACCTACTGGTCGACGATGCCGAGCTGGCTGCCCGCCGTGAAGGCTGGGCTCCGCTTCCCCCGCGCTATACCCGTGGCGTCCTCGCGAAGTACTCGAAGCTCGTGCGTTCCGCCGCCGAAGGCGCCACGACGGGCTGAGGCTGCGCTTCCCGCACACCGTCCACCAGAACAGGAACCGAATGACCACGGAATCCAACCCCGTGCCATCGCCCGCCCCGGTGCCGTCCGGCGCTCCCGTGGAGATCACGGGCGCCGAGGCGGTCGTCCGCTCGCTCGAGATGCTCGGCATCACCGACGTGTTCGGCCTTCCCGGCGGCGCGATCCTCCCCGTCTACGACCCGCTGCTCGACAGCCGCAAGCTCCGCCACATCCTCGTGCGTCACGAGCAGGGCGCCGGTCACGCGGCCGAAGGCTACGCCTCGTCGTCGGGCAAGCTCGGCGTCGCGATCGCGACGTCGGGCCCCGGCGCCACGAACCTCGTCACCGCGATCGCCGATGCCCACATGGATTCCGTGCCGATGCTCGCGATCACGGGTCAGGTGTTCTCGAACCTCATGGGCACCGACGCGTTCCAGGAGGCCGACATCGTCGGCATCACGATGCCGATCACGAAGCACTCCTTCCTCGTGAAGGACCCGGCCGAGATTCCGGCGACGATCGCGGCCGCGGTGCACATCGCCACGACCGGTCGCCCCGGCCCCGTGCTCGTCGACATCACGAAAGACGCCCAGCAGGCGAAGTTCTCGTTCCGCTGGCCGCCGAAGCTCGATCTGCCGGGCTACCGGCCGATCACGAAGGCGCACGGCAAGCAGGTCGCAGCCGCGGCCCAGCTGCTCGCCGAGGCGAAGCGGCCCGTGCTCTACGTGGGCGGCGGAGTCATCCGCTCGCGAGCCTCCGACGAGCTCCGCACGCTCGCAGAGACGACGAATGCGCCCGTGGTGACGACGCTCATGGCCCGCGGCGCGTTCCCCGACTCGCACCCGCAGCATCTGGGCATGCCCGGCATGCACGGCACGGTTCCCGCCGTGATCGCGCTGCAGGAGGCCGACCTCCTGATCGCGCTCGGCGCGCGCTTCGACGATCGCGTGACCGGCAAGGCGCCGCTCTTCGCGCCGAACGCCAAGGTCGTGCACGTCGACATCGACCCGGCCGAGATCTCGAAGATCCGCGTCGCCGACGTGCCGATCGTGGGTGATGCCAAAGAGGTGCTCGTCGACCTCGAAGCGGCCTACCGCGACGCGATCGCGGGCGAGGCCGGCTCGCCCGATCTCGACGAGTGGTGGGCGACGCTCGACGGGCTTCGCTCCGAGTTCCCGCTCGGGTTCTCGACGCCGTCCGACGGACTGCTCGCACCGCAGCAGGTCATCCAGCGCATCGGCGAGCTCACGGGGCCCGAGGCGGTCTACGCCGCGGGTGTCGGCCAGCATCAGATGTGGGCGGCGCAGTTCATCAAGTACGAGCGGCCGAACTCCTGGCTGAACTCCGGCGGCGCCGGCACCATGGGCTACGCGGTTCCGGCCGCGATGGGCGCGAAGGTCGCCGAACCCGATCGGGTGGTCTGGGCGATCGACGGCGATGGATGCTTCCAGATGACGAACCAGGAGCTCGCCACCTGCACGCTGAACGACATCCCGATCAAGGTCGCGATCATCAACAACTCCTCGCTCGGCATGGTGCGCCAGTGGCAGACGCTGTTCTACGACGGCCGGTACTCGAACACCGACCTGAACACCGGCCACGACAGCGTGCGCATCCCCGACTTCGTCGCACTCGCCGAGGCGTACGGCGCCCTCGGCATCAGGGTCACGAAAGAAGACGAGATCGATGACGCCATCAAGCTGGCGCTCGCGACGAACGACCGCCCCGTGGTGATCGACTTCGTCGTCTCCGCCGATGCGATGGTGTGGCCGATGGTGCCGCAGGGCGTCTCGAACAGCTACATCCAGTACGCCCGCGATCACTCGCCGGCATTCAGCGAGGAGGACTGATCATGTCGACCCACGTGCTCTCGCTCCTCGTCGAGGACAAGCCCGGTCTGCTGACCCGCGTCGCCGGGCTCTTCGCCCGGCGCGGGTTCAACATCGAGTCGCTCGCGGTCGGTCACTCCGAGATCGAGGGGCTCAGCCGCATCACGGTCGTCGTCGATGTCGAAGACCTCCCGCTCGAGCAGGTGACGAAGCAGCTGAACAAGCTCATCAACGTCATCAAGATCGTCGAGCTCGACCCGAGCCAGTCGGTGCAGCGCGAGCACCTGCTCATCAAGGTGCGCGTCGACAACGCCACCCGTTCGCAGGTGCTCGAGGCCGTGAACCTCTTCCGAGCGCGCGTCGTCGACGTGTCGACCGACGCGCTCGTGATCGAGGTCACCGGCGACTCCGGCAAGACGACCGCCTTCCTCAAGGTGCTCGAGCCGTACGGCATCAAGGAGATCGCCCAGTCGGGTCTCCTCGCGATCGGTCGCGGCGGCAAGTCCATCACCGAGCGCGTCTTCAAGAACTGACCGTCTTCACCACTGCACGACCCCCAATCAAGGAGAAAAACAGCATCATGGCTGAGATCTACTACGACAAGGACGCCGACCTCTCCCTCATCCAGGGCAAGAAGGTCGCCGTCATCGGCTACGGCTCGCAGGGCCACGCGCACGCGCAGAACCTCCGCGACTCCGGTGTCGAGGTCGTCATCGGCCTCAAGGAGGGCTCGAAGTCGAAGGCCAAGGCCGAAGAGGCCGGATTCCAGGTGCTGAGCGTCGCCGATGCCGCGGCATCCGCCGACGTCATCGTCATCCTCGCGCCCGACCAGTACCAGCGTCACATCTACGCCGAGTCCATCAAGGACAACCTTGCCGCGGGCAAGACGCTCGTCTTCGGTCACGGCTTCAACATCCGTTTCGGCTACATCGAGGCGCCCGAGGGCGTCGACGTCGTCATGGTCGCCCCGAAGGGCCCCGGCCACACGGTGCGCCGCGAGTACGAGGCGGGCCGCGGTGTTCCCGTGATCGTCGCGGTCGAGAAGGATGCCTCGGGCAACGCCTGGCCGCTCGTGCTCTCGTACGCCAAGGCGATCGGCGGCCTGCGCGCCGGCGGCATCAAGACGACCTTCACCGAAGAGACCGAGACCGACCTGTTCGGCGAGCAGGCCGTGCTCTGCGGCGGCGTCTCGCAGCTCGTGCAGTACGGCTTCGAGACCCTCACCGAGGCCGGCTACCAGCCGCAGGTCGCCTACTTCGAGGTGCTCCACGAGCTGAAGCTCATCGTCGACCTCATGTGGGAGGGCGGCATCGCCAAGCAGCGCTGGTCGGTCTCCGACACGGCCGAGTACGGCGACTACGTGTCGGGTCCCCGCGTCATCGACCCGCACGTCAAGGAGAACATGCAGGCCGTGCTCGCCGACATCCAGTCGGGCGCGTTCGCCGAGCGCTTCATCGCCGACCAGGACAACGGCGCGAAGGAGTTCCTCGAGCTGCGTGCCAAGGGCGAGGCGCACCCGATCGAGGCCACCGGCCGCGAGCTGCGCAAGCTCTTCGCCTGGAACGCCTCTAACGACGACGACTACGTCGACGGCGAGGTCGCGCGCTAGAGCGCGCTCTCGCGCCGTCGACCAGTCGTCAGCGACACTGTGCTGACTCCTGCCCGGACTTCGTCCGTGCAGGCCGACGGCGAGGTCGCGCTAGAGCGCGTCACCCTCAGCACACTCGAACGGCCCGCTCCGGAGCTTCCGGGGCGGGCCGTTCGCGTGCGCGGAGACGCGCTGGGGCGCCGAGCTCGCCAGGGCGCACAGGGGAGCGGAGAGCCACGGCGACCCGGGTGACCCAGTGAACCGATAGCGTGTCGGGATGCCAGGAACTCTCCGCGTCGAAATCGCCGTTCAGGATGCCGCGGGAGTGCGCATCGCGCTCACGGCGGGAGCCTCGCACATCGAACTGTGCCAGGCGCTCGGACTCGGCGGGCTGACCCCGTCGGCGGGGCTCATCGAAGCGGCGGTCGCCGCAGCGCGCGACGCGTCGGTGCCGGGATTCGTGCACGTGCTCGTGCGGCCTCGCGGAGGCGGATTCGTGTACGACGCCGACGAGATCGACACCATCGTGCGCGACATCCGTCGCTCGGCGTCGTTCGCGGTCGACGGAGTCGTCGTGGGTGCGCTCACGGCGCAGGGCGAGCTCGACCTCGAAGCGCTCGCCCGGTTCGTCGACGCGGCCGGTGAGCTCGACGTGACGGTGCACCGCGCGGTCGACGCCGCCGACGATCAACTCGCCGCGGTGGCGGCGCTCGCCGCGCTCGGCGTCCGCCGGGTGCTCACCTCGGGTGGCGCGGTCGACTGTCGCGCGGGACTCGGCACGCTCCGGGCGATGGCCGAAGCCTCCGGTCCGGTCGAGATCATGGCAGGCGGCGGTGTGCGGATCGCCGACATCGCGCTGCTCGCCGGCGCGGGTGTCGATGCCGTGCACCTCTCGGCCCGCGGCACCACGACCCGAGGCGGAACGAGCGGCCCCGGCGGCGGGGTCGCGGGATTCGACATCACCGACCCAGGTCTCGTGCGTGCCGCGGTGGCCGCCGCTGGAGTGGTCGCACGATGACCGTGGGGCCGCCGCCGATTCCGGTGCGGCTGCCTCCCGACCACGATGCCGACGGCATCCTGCTCGCCGCCGCGCAGGTCGCGGGCCGCAGCATCCTGCTCGGTGCCGCGGTCGCCGCGGTCGTCGTCGTGCTCGGCCTGTGCGTTCCGGCGCTCGCCGGAATCGGTCGTGCGCCGGTGGAGTGGCCGGCGACCATCGCGGCGGCCGCAGCAGCCGGCGGCGTGGGCGCTGCCGCCTCGCTCGCGGTCTGTCGCGCACTGGGATGGCGTCAGGGCGTCGAGAACATCCTGGTGCCGACCGGCGGGCTCGTGCTCTCGACTCCCTCGCTGCTCGCGTTCGGGGTCGTCACGGGCCTGGTCACCCCCGTCTCGGCGTGGGTCTGGCTCCCGACGGCGGCCATCGTGCCGTTGATCGCCCACCGGCGGGAACTGGCGCGCCCGGTCGGGCAGTGGCGACCGGTGCTCGTGCGGCTGCTGCTCGCCGTCGTGTGCTCGATCGGCGTGGTGTGCACGGCGTCCGCGGTGCCCGTGGTTCGGCCCGTCCCGTCGTCGACCGGGTTCGACGCCGGACCGATACCCGGTACCGAGGCGCCGGCCGAGGGCCCCGACTTCGGGGAGTCGGTGCCGCCCGACCGTCCGCTCCCGACGCTCGATGAGGCGCGCAGTCAGTTCGAGTCGCTCGCCGAGGTCGCCGTCGGTGCGGCCGGTGCGTCCGCGAGCTGGTCGGCGACCCAGCCGTTCACGGTCGTGGAGGTCGCGTGCGAGCAGGGCGTCATGCTGACGCTGGCCGGTGAGTTCACGACGGGGGTCATCACCGACACGACGAGCGACGAGCACGATCGCGAGGTCACCGAGCGCAACCTCGCCGCCGCCGATCGGATCGTGGCCGCGTGGCAGGGTGCTGGACTCGGAACCGTCGAGCCGCTGCACGGCGAACCGTTGCTGGGCGGCGGCGAGCTGAGCGGCGTGCAGTCGGCGAAGATCGACTTCGCGTTCGGCGTCGTGCAACCGCGGGTCGACGGGCGATGCCTGCCCGTGCCGTGAGCCGCTCGGTCGCTAGGGTGGTGAGCATGACCCGTGATCCCGACGACGATGCGCTGCGCTGGGAGGGCGACGACGATCCGACCCTGGCGCCCGGCTGGAAGGCCGTCGGCACCCCCGCGAGCATCGATCACCCCGACGCCGGATCGCCCGGCGACCGCGACCGCGAGCCCGCCGACCGCGACGATGCTGCCGGTTCGGCCGCAGATCCCTCAGGCGCAGTGGATGCCTCGCCGCAGACGGGCTCGGCCGAGCTCGTCGCGCTCGGAGTGCTGGGCGGCGTCTATCTGTTGTACGCCATCGGCTGGTTGATCACGGCGCTCGCGCCGTCGCCCGTCCTCGCGGATCCCGTCGCGCAGTTCATGTACACGCTCGGCGCGTGGTGCGCCGTGCTCGCTGCTCCGCTGTGGTTCGGCGCGGTGCTCTGGCTCGGCTCCGACCACCGGCGCGCGCGACTCATCTGGCTGATCGCGGGCGCGGTGCTCCTCGTTCCCGTCCCGTTCCTGTTGCGAGGTTGAGATGACCGAGGCATCCGCACCCAGCGGTTCGAGCACCCAGGCCGTCGCCGAGACGCGCGCGCGAGCCGTGACGCCGCTCTGGCTCGCGATCACGATCGCCGTCGTGTTCGGCGTGGTCTACGCCTACGACGTGTGGGAGGCGGTCGGCAACCTCGTCGGCCTGAACCTCTACGCCGGCGAACTCGGCGTGGCCTTGACTGGCTACGGAGTGACGCTCCTCGTGATCGGCATCGCCGTGCCGTTCCTCGTCTTCGGAGCGGCGTTCGGCCTGGCCCGGCACCGCGGTCCGCTCGCCCAGGTCGTGCTCTTCCTCGCGGGGTACGCGCTCGTGCAGGTGCTCTCCGCCGACCTCTCCGCGCTCTTCGATCTCGGCGGCCTCGACTTCTCATGATGCGCCGGGCGTCACACAACGGACGCCGCATGGCGGCTCCAGTAGAGTGATCGGATAGGCGCCCCGACGGCGTGTGGCGCATCCCACCGCAAAGTCGCAGCGTCGTGCGTGCGCATCTCCCCGAAGGAATCGTTCGTGTCAAAGCCGGTCGTGCTGATCGCTGAAGAACTCTCGCCCGCCACTGTCGAGGCGCTCGGCCCCGACTTCGACGTCAGGTCGGTCGACGGTACCGATCGGCCCGCGCTGCTCGCGGCGCTGGCCGACGCCGACGCGATCCTCGTGCGCTCGGCGACCAAGGTCGACGCCGAGGCGATCGCCGCGGCACCGAAGCTCAAGGTCGTCGCCCGCGCCGGTGTCGGCCTCGACAACGTCGACATCAAGGCCGCGACGGCCGCCGGCGTCATGGTCGTCAACGCGCCCACGTCGAACATCATCTCGGCGGCCGAACTCACGGTCGGCCACATCCTGAGCCTCGCCCGACACATCCCTGCGGCGCACGCCGCGCTCGCACAGGGGGAGTGGAAGCGGTCGGCGTACACCGGCGTCGAACTCTACGAGAAGACCGTCGGCATCATCGGCCTCGGGCGCATCGGCGCGCTCATCGCGACACGTCTGCAGGCATTCGGCACGAACGTCATCGCCTACGACCCCTACATCACTGCGGCGCGCGCCCAGCAGCTGGGTGTGCAGACGGTGAGTCTCGACGAGCTGCTCGAGCAGAGCGACTTCATCACGATCCACATGCCGAAGACGCCCGAGACCACGGGCATGATCGGCACCGAGCAGCTCGCGCGCATGAAGCCCACCGCGTTCGTGGTGAACGTCGCGCGGGGCGGCCTCATCGACGAAGACGCGCTGCACGACGCGCTCGTGAACCGCACGATCGCGGGTGCCGCCGTCGACGTGTTCGTCTCGGAGCCGCCGCGCGACTCGCCGCTGCTCGGGCTGCCGAACATCGTCGTGACCCCGCACCTCGGCGCCTCGACCGATGAGGCGCAAGAGAAGGCGGGCATCTCGGTCGCGAAGTCGGTGCGGCTCGCGCTCGCCGGCGAACTCGTGCCCGACGCCGTCAACGTCGCCGGCGGCGTCATCGACCCCTACGTGCGCCCCGGCATCCCGCTCGTCGAGAAGCTCGGCCAGCTCTTCGCCGGCATCGCGAACGGTCCGCTGACGAGCCTCGACGTCGAGGTGCGCGGCGAGCTCGTCGACTACGACGTCAGCGCCCTGAAGCTTGCCGCCCTGAAGGGCGTCTTCACCAACGTCGTGAGCGAGACGGTGTCGTACGTCAATGCGCCGCTCCTCGCCGAGCAGCGCGGCGTCGACGTGCGCCTGATCACGGCACCCGAGTCGCTCGAGTACCGCAACGTCATCACGCTCACCGGCGCGCTGGCCGATGGGCGTCAGGTCTCCGTCGCCGGCACGCTCACCGGGCCGAAGCAGATCGAGAAGCTCGTCGGGGTCGACGGCTACGAACTCGAGGTGCCGATCGCGACCACCCACATCATCATGGAGTACACCGACCGGCCCGGCATCGTCGCGGTCTACGGCCGGGAGTTCGGCGAAGCCGGCATCAACATCGCCGGCATGCAGATCGCGCGGCGTGAAGCGGGCGGCCAGGCGCTCAGCGTGCTGACGGTCGACTCGCCGGTGCCCGCCGAGGTGCTCGAACGCGTGCGTGAGGCGATCGAGGCGAGCCTCTTCGTCGAGGTCGACATCACGGAGTAACCCGTCGATTCACGGCTTCTCCGAAGCCAAGCGCTCGAGGAGCGCGACGAGCGAGTCCATTGCGGCGGGATCCACCGGGTCGCCCGCACTGGGCTCGTCGTCGTTTCGGAGCGCCGAGTGGTAGTAGAGGCCATCGCCGATGAGCGCGATCGCGAGCGCGAGCGTGGGGTCGCCGGTGTGCCGCCCGATCTCTTCGAGCCATCGGTCGCGCACCTCGTCGATGGCTCGGGCGGCGTCTCGGTTGCCGCCCTGGGCGAGCCGCACGGTCGCGACGAAGGCACGATCGAGGGGCGTCTCGAGTGCGATCGAGGAGCGAACGAAGTAGGAGATCGCGCCCTCGGGGGCGGTGGCGATGCGTTCCACGTCGTCGTCGACGAGCAGTCGCAGGCGTTCGGCCAGGCCGCCGATGAGGGCGTCGCGCGAGGCGAAGTGGTAGAGCAGGCCGCCCTTGGAGACCCCGGCCTCCCGGGCGGTCGCCTCGAGCGTCGCCGCGCGTTCGCCGTCGCGGATGATCAAGCGCTCGAAGGCGTCGAGCACGGCGTCGCGGGCGGCGGGTGGTCGGCTCATGAGCCTGATGCTACTTCGTGGAAGGCGGTCATCATCTGTTACTATACCGGCTGGACGGTATAGTAATGGGAAGCGACATGACGAACGACACCAAACAGGCCGGCGCAAGCGGTGCACTGCGATCGACGGATGCCTCGGCGCTTGCGGCAGCAGCGGCGCACACGACCCTCTCGGCCGGCGCGCCGCGTGCGCCCCGTGCGCCCCGTGCGCCCCGCCGAGCCTGGGTCGCGCTCGCCGTGCTCATGCTGCCCGTGCTGCTCGTCTCGGTCGACAACACGGTGCTGAGCTTCGCCCTGCCCGCGATCTCCCGCGATCTCGCGCCGAGCGCCGCCCAGCAGCTCTGGATCATCGACGCCTACCCGCTCGTGCTCGCCGGTCTCCTCGTCGCGATGGGCAGTGCCGGCGACCGCTTCGGCCGTCGCCGCATGCTCCTGATCGGCTCGGTCGGCTTCGCCCTGCTCTCGATCGTCGCCGCGTTCGCGCCCACCGCCGAAGCGCTCATCGCCTCGCGGGCCGCCCTCGGCTTCTTCGGCGCCATGCTCATGCCCTCGACCCTGTCGCTGCTGCGCACCGTGTTCGTCGAACGCGAGCAGCGGCGCCTGGCGATCGCGATCTGGGCGTCCGGCTTCGCCGCCGGCAGCGCACTCGGCCCGCTGGTGGGCGGCCTGTTGCTCGAGCACTTCCACTGGGGTTCGGTGTTCCTGCTCGCGGTGCCGGTGCTCGTGCCGATGCTGGTGCTCGTGCCGCTGCTCATCCCCGAGAGTCGCGACCCGGCGCCCGGCCGCATCGACGTGCCGAGCACCCTCCTCTCGCTCGCCACGATGGTTCCCGTGGTCTTCGGCATCAAGTCGCTCGCCACCGACGGCATCTCGGGTTTCGGCATCCCGGCGATCGTGGTGGGTCTCTTCTGCGGGGTCTGGTTCGTCCGGCGGCAGCTGAAGAGCCGCTCGCCGATGCTCGACGTGCGGCTGTTCCAGCAGGGGTCGTTCGGTGGTGCGGTGCTCGTGAACCTCTTCAGCGTCATCGCACTCGTGGGGTTCCTCTACTTCGTGTCGCAGCACCTGCAGCTCATCGCCGGCCTGACGCCCGTCGCCGCGGGCCTCGCCCTGCTGCCCGGGCTCGTCGCCATGATCATCGCGGGCCTGGCGGTGGTGCCGATCGCCAGGCGGGTGCGACCGCGTGTGCTCGTGCCGGTGGCGCTCCTGCTCTCGGCAGGCGGCTACGCGATCATCGCGTTCTTCGCGACGCCCGACTCGATCGCTCCCGTGGTCGTCGCCTTCGTGCTGCTCGGCGTCGGCATCGGCGCAGCCGAGACGGTCTCCAACGAGCTCATCCTCTCGAGTGCTGCGCCCGAGAAGGCCGGTGCGGCCTCGGCCGTCTCCGAGACGGCGTACGAGCTCGGCGCGGTCCTCGGCACCGCGGTGCTCGGGTCGATCCTCGCGGCGCACTACCGCGCCGCGATCGAGTTGCCCGCCGCCTTGAGCGCAGCACAGGCGTCGGCGGCGAGCGAGACGCTCGCCGGCGCCGCCACGGTCGCCGAACGACTGCCAGGGGCGATCGGCGAGCAGCTCGCGGCATCCGCGGCCCTCGCCTTCGATGAGGGCGTCGTGATCACCTCGCTCATCGGGGTCGCGCTCATGGTCGCCGCCGCGATCGTGGCGGCTATCGCCCTGCGGAACCCGAAGTCTTCGGCCGTTCACGACTGAGCCGAGTCGAGGTCGATGGCATCGCTGGTGTCACGCGGGTGTGCGGCCAGTACGCTGGGAGGGCAGGCGCACGAAGGAGAATCCATGGTCGACACGGTCAAGCTCGCGGTCATTCCCGGTGATGGCATCGGGCCCGAAGTCGTCACCGAGGCGCTGAAGGCGCTCACGGCAGCGACCGAGGGTGCAGAGGTCGTGTTCGAGCAGACCGCGTTCTCCTTGGGCGCCGCCCGCTACCTCGAGACCGGCGACGTGCTGACCGACGACGACCTCGAGTCGATCAAGGGCCACGACGCGATCCTCCTCGGCGCTGTCGGCGGCGTTCCCGGCGACCCGCGGCTCGCGGGTGCCAACATCGAGCGCGGGCTGCTGCTGCGACTCCGCTTCGAGCTCGACCACTACGTGAACCTGCGGCCGTCGGTGCTGTACCCCGGCGTCGCGAGCCCCCTGGCGGCACCGGGCGACGTCGACTTCGTCGTCGTGCGCGAGGGCACCGAGGGGCCCTACGTCGGCAACGGCGGCGCGATCCGCGTCGGCACCCCGGCCGAGGTCGCCAACGAGGTCTCGGTGAACACCGCCTACGGCGTCGAGCGGGTCGTGCGCTACGCGTTCGCGGCGGCATCCGCCCGGCCTCGCAAGAAGCTCACGCTCGTGCACAAGACGAACGTGCTCGTCTTCGCGGGCTCCCTCTGGAAGCGCACGGTCGACGCCGTCGCCGCCGAGTTCCCCGAGGTCGCCGTCGACTACCTGCACGTCGACGCCGCGACGATCTTCCTCGTGACCGACCCGGCGAGGTTCGACGTCATCGTCACCGACAACCTCTTCGGCGACATCCTCACCGACCTGGCCGGCGCGATCAGCGGCGGCATCGGCCTGGCGGCCTCGGGCAACATCAACCCCGACGGCCGGTTCCCGAGCATGTTCGAACCCGTGCACGGCTCGGCCCCCGACATCGCCGGCAAGGGCATCGCCGACCCCACCGCGGCGATCCTCTCCGTCGCGCTCCTGCTCGACCACCTCGGCCGGGCTGATGCCGCGCGGAGGGTGCAGCGAGCCGTCGTCGCCGACATCGCCGACCGCGGCACCGCCCGCCGAACGACTTCCGAGGTCGGCGACGCCATCGCCGCCCGCATCAGCGCACTCGACTGAACCCGCGCACCGAAGGACACATCATGACGATCAACCTCCCGCTCCAAGCCCCGTCCGCCGCCGGACTCATCTGGCAGGTCACCCGCAACGAGCAGGCGAAGACGCCCGCCGAGCGCGAAGCGATCCTCGCCGACCCCGGCTTCGGCAACCACTTCACCGACCACATGGTCGACATCTGCTGGTCGGAGAAGGGCGGCTGGCATCGCCCGCGCGTCTCGCCGTACGGCCCGATCTCGCTCGATCCCGCTGCCGCGGTGCTGCACTACGCGCAGGAGATCTTCGAGGGCATGAAGGCCTACCGGCATGCCGACGGGTCGATCCACACGTTCCGGCCCTACGAGAACGCGGCGCGCATGCAGCGCTCCGCCCGGCGCATGGCGCTGCCCGAGCTGCCGAGCGAGATCTTCATCGAGTCGTTGCAGCGGATCATCGCCGTCGACGCCGACTGGGTGCCGAGCGCACCCGAGACGAGCCTCTACCTTCGGCCGTTCATGTTCGCGAAAGAGGCGTTCCTCGGCGTGCGCCCCGCGAAGAAGGTCAACTACTACGTGATCGCGAGCCCCGCCGGCGCCTACTTCGCGGGCGGTGTCGAGCCCGTGAACATCTGGCTCTCGACGCAGTACGCGCGCGCGGGCAAGGGCGGCACCGGGGCCGCGAAGACCGGCGGCAACTACGCGTCGAGCCTGCTGCCGCAGGCCGAGGCCTACGAGAAGGGATGCCAGCAGGTGGCGTTCCTCGACGACGAGGGCAACCTCGAGGAGCTCGGCGGCATGAACATCGTGCTGGTCAAGCGCGACGGCACCCTCGTGACGCCCGAATCGGACTCGATCCTTGAGGGCATCACGCGCGATTCGATCCTGCAGCTCGCGACCGACCGCGGGCACGTGGTGGAGCGCCGGGCCGTGCCGCTCGACGAGTGGCGCAGCGGCGCCGCTTCGGGCGAGATCGTCGGGGCGTTCGCCTGCGGAACCGCCGCGGTCGTCGTGCCCATCGGGCGTCTGCTCGGCACCGATTTCGAGATCGTGCACGCGGGCACCGAGGCATCCGCGCTCGCGCTCGCGCTGCGTCAGGAGCTCACCGACATCCAGTACGGCCGCATCGAAGACCGACACGGCTGGCTGACGCGACTCGACGCCTGACGGGCGCCGCTCCTGACGGGCACCGCTGCCGGCGGCGACGCGGCTGAGCCCGCACGCCCCGCCGGTAGTGTGAAGGCATGAAGATCGCGCGTTTCAGCCACGACGACACCATCGCATTCGGCATCGTCGACGAAGAGGAGCACGAGCTCGTCGTGCTGAAGGCCGACCCCATGTTCGCGGGCTACGAGCCCACCGGCGAGCGGGTGAAGCTCGCCGAGGCGAAGCTGCTCGCACCCGTGATTCCGCGGTCGAAGGTGGTCGCGGTCGGCAAGAACTATCGTGAGCACGCGGCCGAGATGGGCGGCGAGGCGCCGGCCGAGCCGCTGTTGTTCCTCAAGCCGAACACCTCGGTCGTCGGCCCCGGCGATGCGATCGTGCTGCCGCGCCAGAGCGAGCGCGTCGTGCACGAGGGGGAGCTCGCGGTGATCATCGGACGCATCGCGAAGAACGTCGCCGAGACGGATGCCGCTGACTACATCTTCGGCTACACGATCGCCAACGATGTCACCGCGCGCGACCTGCAGCAGCGCGATGGGCAGTGGACCCGTGCCAAGGGCTTCGACTCGTTCTGCCCGCTCGGCCCGGTGATCGACACCGACGTCGACTTCGAGGCGGGCACGATCGAGACGAGCGTGAACGGCGAGCTCAGGCAGCAGGGGAGTCTCGCCGACCTGGTGCACTCGGTCGCGGCCATCGTGGCGTACGCCTCGAGCGTCTTCACCCTGCTGCCCGGCGACGTCATCCTCACGGGCACGCCGGCGGGCGTCGGCCCGATCGTCGACGGCGACACGGTCGAGGTCAGCGTGACGGGCCTCGGAACGCTGTCGAACCCGGTGCGCTCCGCAAGCTGACCGGTGACTCGCGCGTCGACGCGACCCGATGACCGTCAGCGCCCGAGCGCGGCGGCCGCCATCTCGACGTCGTCGTCGTCGTTCCAGATGTGGAACGCCACGCGAGCCCGGCCCGCTCGTCCGGATGCCGTGATGCCGGCCGCTCCGAGCGCTGCGAGCGCCACGCCGTCGAGGTCGGGCCATGCGACGATCGCGCTGTCCGAGGCCGCGAATCCGAGACGCTCGCGGAACGCATTCGCGAGCGCGACGTCATGCTGCCGCACGCCCTCCATGTCGAGCGAGGCGGCGAAGCCGAGTGCCGCCTCCGCGCCCGCCCACGCGTGCCAGGCGGGGGAGACGTCGAAGCGTCGCGCGTCGTCGGCGAGGTGCAAGGCAGGCCCGTAGCAGGAGGCCCAGGGGTCGGCTCCCGAGTACCAGCCGGCCGCGTGCGGCGTCAGTTCGTCGACCGCTCGCGGCGAGAAGGCCGCGAATGCGGCGCCGCGTGGCGCCGAGAGCCACTTGTAGGCGTGGCAGACGACGACGTCTGCATCGAGCCGGTCCGTCGGCATCCAGCCGGTGGCCTGCGTCGTGTCGACGAGGCTGAGTGCGCCCGCGGCACGCGTCGCGGCGGTGACGGATGCCGCGTCGGCGACCTCGCCCGTCGCCGACTGCACGAGCGAGTACGAGACGAGCCAGGTCGCCGGGGTCACGGCATCCGCGAGATCGGCGAGCGGCACGTGCCGCACCCGAAGGTCTCCGCGGGCGAGGAACGGCCCGACGATCGACGAGAAGTCGCCGTCGACGCAGAGCACTTCGGCACCGGGCGGCGCCGACGCCGCGACGGTTCCGGCGAAGACCGAGACCTGCGATCCGGTGGCGACCTCGGTCGTCGCCCGGCCGAGCAGGGTGGCCGCGTGGGCGCGGGCGCGTTCATGCAGCGCCGCGTACTCGCCGGTGCTCGCAGTGCCGGCCGACCACGATTCGAGGTCGCGTCGCACGGCGTCGAGGGTGACGTCGGCGGGGAGGCCGAGGGTGCAGGCGGCGAGGTAGCCGCGTCCGGCGGCGAATCGCTCGCGACTGTGGCGGTGCATGGGTCCAGTGTCGATCCGGGAAATTCATTCGACAAGGGCCAGATTTCGATGAAAGACATGCGGCAGACTTATGATTCGAGCATGACGGATGCCTCGCTCGAAGCGCTCGCCGCCGCACTCGACCTGCAGACGGTGCGGGTCGTGCGGCAGATCGCCGAGCGCGGATCCGTCACCGCCGCCGCCGAGGCGCTCGGCTACAGCCAGCCGGCAGTGAGCCAGCAACTGCGCCGATTCGAAGAGCGCACCGGCATCGCCCTCGTGGAGCGGGTGGGCCGGGGCATCCGCCTCACCGAATCGGGTCGCGTGCTCGCGAGGCACGCGCACGCCGTAGCCACCTCGCTCGAGGCCGCAGCGGGTGAACTCGCCGACATCCGCGGCCTCCGGGCCGGCCGGATTCGGCTCGTGGCCTTCCCATCGGCATCGGCCACCCTCGTGCCGCGACTCATCGCAGCCCTCGCCGCGGCGCATCCCGGCAT
This sequence comes from Agromyces badenianii, assembly GCF_003070885.1. Taxonomy (NCBI): domain Bacteria; kingdom Bacillati; phylum Actinomycetota; class Actinomycetes; order Micrococcales; family Microbacteriaceae; genus Agromyces; species Agromyces badenianii. Next base: position 1,935,706 of record NZ_CP028913.1, on the reverse strand, counting down.
CGAGGTCACCTACGTCGAAGCGGAGCCGCCCGAGGCGGTGCGCGCGGTGCGAGCCGACCGGGCCGATCTCGCCATCACCTTCAGCTACCCGGGCGACCGCGACGACCCGCACCGGGCGAGCGCGCGGGGGCTCGACGTGCGGGGCTACGGCGACGAGCCGATGCAGCTCGTGCTGCCCGCAGGGCATGCCGCCGCGGCATCCGACTTCGTCGATCTCGGGATGCTGCGCGACGAAGCCTGGATCGCCGGGTGTCCGCGCTGTCGCGGGCACCTGCTCGAGCTCGCAGGTGCCGCCGGCTTCGTGCCGCGCATCGCGTTCGAGACCGACAACTTCATCGCCGTCGAGGGCATGGTCGCCCAGGGGCTCGGCGTGGCGCTGCTCCCGGCGCTCGCGCTCGCCGCCTCGCCCCGGCACACCGATGTCGTCGCCCGGCCCACTGCTCGGGCCGATGTGCGCTCGCTGCATCTCGTCACGGCGCGCGGCGCCGATCGTGTTCCGGCAGTGGCGGCGGCATTGGCCGCACTCGAAAGGCTCGCCGCTCGATAGCATTGACGGGTATGTCTGAGACAGCTCACCCCACGACCCAGGCCACCGGCAGCGACATCCGCGTGCGCTTCTGCCCTTCGCCGACCGGTACGCCGCACGTCGGCCTCGTGCGCACCGCCCTGTTCAACTGGGCGTATGCGCGGCACACCGGCGGCACCTTCGTGTTCCGCATCGAAGACACCGATGCGGCACGCGACAGCGAGGAGAGCTACGCGCAGATCCTCGACGCGCTGACCTGGCTCGGCCTGACGTGGGACGAGGGCATCGACGTCGGCGGGCCGCACGCCCCGTATCGGCAGTCGCAGCGCGGTGAGATCTACCACGAGATCATCGAGCGGCTGAAGGCCTCGGGCCACCTCTACGAGTCGTACTCGACGGCCGAAGAGATCGATGCCCGCAACGAGGCGAACGGCCGGCCGAAGCAGCTGGGCTACGACAACTTCGACCGCGACCTCACCGACGAGCAGAGGGCGGCGTTCCGCGCCGATGGCCGCGAGCCCGCGCTGCGCCTGCGCGTGCCCGAGGCCGACCTCGGCTTCGACGACCTCGTGCGCGGCCGCATCGACTTCCCGATCGGATCGACGATCGACTTCGTCGTGGTGCGTCCGAACGGCGCGCCCCTCTACACCTTCGTGAACCCCGTCGACGACGCCCTCATGGGCATCACGCACGTGCTCCGCGGCGAAGACCTGCTCTCGTCGACGCCCCGGCAGATCGCGCTCTATCATGCGCTCATCGACATCGGCGCGACGACGTTCGTGCCGCGCTTCGGCCACCTGCCGTACGTCATGGGCGAGGGCAACAAGAAGCTCTCCAAGCGCGACCCCGAGTCGAACCTCTTCCACCACCGCGACCGCGGGTTCATCCCCGAGGGGCTCATCAACTACCTCGCGCTGCTCGGCTGGGGCTTCTCCGCCGATCGCGACGTGTTCAGCCGCGATGAGCTCATCGCCGCGTTCGACGTCGCGAACGTGAATCCGAATCCGGCGCGCTTCGACCTGAAGAAGGCCGAGGCGATCAACGGCGACCACATCCGCCAGCTCGAGGTCGCCGATTTTTCGGCTCGCACGGTGCCCTACCTGCAGGCCGCCGGCGCCGTCTCCGACCCCATCACGCCGGGTGAAGAGGCTGTGCTGGCCGAGGGCGCTCCGCTCGTACAGGAGCGCATCTCGCTGCTGGGCGAGGCTCCCGGCATGCTGGGATTCCTCTTCACGGATGCCGCCGGGCTCGAGTTCGACGAATCGGCGGTCGCCGCGCTCACCGCCGACGCCGCCGTCGTGCTCGCGGCAGCCCGTGAGGCGCTCGACCGATTGCCTGCCGCCGAGTGGACGCACGAGCAGATCGAAGAGGCCCTGCGCGCAGCCCTCGTCGACGGGCTGGCCCTGAAGCCTCGCGTCGCGTTCGGTGCGGTGCGTACGGCGATCTCGGGCCGGCGCGTCTCACCGCCGTTGTTCGAATCGATGCAGATCCTCGGCAAAGTCGACTCGATCGAGCGCATCGACCGGCTCTCGGCGCTCATCGCCTGACGCGTTCGGGCGCCGGTCGCCTGAGCGCTGCTCAGTTTGGCTGGCGCCTGCTCGTAGGCTAGAGTTACATGTCGGCCGGGGACTTCGGTTTCGGCCATTGGGGTATGGTGTAATTGGCAACACGGCGGTTTCTGGTACCGTTGTTCTTGGTTCGAGTCCAGGTACCCCAGCCACATCGACGTCAGTCAAACTGAACTCCCCGCCCTTGTGCGGGGAGTTTTTGTTCTCGCTCAGAACATGCTGTGTCCGAGCGAGAGCTGACCGTGGACTTCACGAAACACGGCACTATCCGCCGCTTCTCGCAGTGCCCGCACGACCATTGCACGATCGGTTTCGGGTAACTCGGTGAACCACCGATGGAGTTGGACGGTCGACGAAGCTGGGGCACGTCCTGGGGGATCGAGCATCGTCTCGACGACGCCGGCAACGGCCGCCTCGCATACGTCGGAGTAGACGACGTCGATGAAGTCTTCTGCACCGAAATCAGCATCCACCTCGGAGGTCCCTCTCGAGCAGTCGGCGCAGGTCTTCGATCGACCTCTCCGGCGCGTTCATGAACTCTCGCAAGTTTTCAATGTCTGCGTAATGAGTTCCGAGGGCGAACCTGAATAGGTTCCCGCTGTGCGGGTGTCTTGCGACGTTCCCTCGCGGGGACTGCGATCGCAGGGATGCGGGATTGGCTTCACGCAAGGTCTTCGAGTTCCAGCGAAGGCTCGGTCTCGATATCGTGTATCGCTCGCAGAACGGACTACCGCAGCCATGATCAGGTTGAAAAGGGGAGAGATGGCTGAGAATGTCGAAGAGTTGATCGCACAGTACCGTGACCTACTTGTGCAACGCAGTATGGAGTTCGCCCGGCCGAGCGTGGCCAACAAACTGTTCGACCGGAATCACGCCATCCACAAGATTCTGCGTGAGAGCGACGAGGGTCGCCGCGCCATCTCGGGACTGATGAACGATGACGTGGACGCCGTTCGACTCACAGCCGCGGTCCACACGCTTCAGTGGGATCCGGTGGCCGCTGAACACGTGCTCGAGGACATCGAAGCGGGCCCGGGGATTGTCGGCTTCAACGCGAAGTGGACGTTGCGCGAGTACAGGGACGGAAAGCTCGACCTCGATTGGTAGTCAACGGATGATGCACACGAACCAACTTCCGCAGTCATGATCAGGTTGAAAAGGGGAGAGCTCGATGGCTCAGGATGTTGAAGAGTTGGTCGCGCAGTACCGTGACCTGCTTGTGCAACGCAGCATGGAGTCTGCCCGGCCGAGCGTGGCCAACAAACTGTTCGACCGGAATCACGCCATCCACAAGATTCTGCGTGAGAGCGATGAGGGTCGCCGCGCCATCTCGGGACTGATGGACGATGACGTGGACGCCGTTCGACTCACAGCAGCGGTCCACACGCTTCAGTGGGATCCGGTGGCCGCTGAGCACGTGCTCGAGGACATCGAAGCGGGCCCAGGGATTGTCGGCTTCAACGCGAAGTGGGCGTTGCGCCGGTATCGGGCCGGAAAGCTCAACCTCGATTGGTAGTCAACGGATGATGCACACGAACCAACTTCCGCAGTCATGATCAGGTTGAAAAGGGGAGAGCTCGATGGCTCAGGATGTTGAAGAGTTGGTCGCGCAGTACCGTGACCTGCTTGTGCAACGCAGCATGGAGTCTGCCCGGCCGAGCGTGGCCAACAAACTGTTCGACCGGAATCACGCCATCCACAAGATTCTGCGTGAGAGCGATGAGGGTCGCCGCGCCATCTCGGGACTGATGGACGATGACGTGGACGCCGTTCGACTCGCAGCCGCGGTCCACACCCTTCAGTGGGATCCGGTGGCCGCTGAACGCGTGCTCGAGGACATCGAGACGGGCCCGGGACTTGTCGCCTTTGACGCGAAGTGGACGTTGCGCGAGTACAGGGACGGAAATCTCAACCTCGATTGGTAGTCAACGGATGATGCACACGAACCAAGACGACGTTCCGATGCCTGAGGATGTGGCGAGGCTCGTCCGGCGGTACCGCGACCTTCTTGTGCGGTGGCCTGAAGAGGGACTAGGAGCTGCGCGCCCCGAGGTCGCCGGTATCCTCCTTCACCGCAGCTACGACATCCGGGACGTCCTGCGCCAGAGCGAGGAGGGTCGCCGAGCGATCGGCGCACTCATGAGAGATGACGTGGAAGCGGTACGACTTGCCGCCGCGACCGATGTGCTGGAGTGGGATCCGGTGGCCGCTGAACCTGTGCTCGAGGAGATCGCGACGGGCGGGAGGCTCGCTCTCACCGCGGAGGTCACGTTGCAGTTGTTCAGAGACGGCGAATTCGACGTCGATTGAACCAGAGTCTCGCGATGATCATGATCGGCTCCAGATCGAGGCTTCGCCCTTCAGCCGGTTCTTGTGAAGAAAGGCCAGGTCATCCTGGCCTTTTTGTTTCTGCTCGCCCGCACTGATGCGGGGGAGTGCGACTGGACATCCGGCGTGCGCTGCGCTTGCATTGAGTGTCGGCCCCTTTCGGGCCTCCCTACGGGCTCGTCTGGTCATCGCGAGACGCCGACAGGGAATTGGGTGAGCCATGGGTCCTGGCAACATGCGGAATCGTGACTTCCAGGAGACGCGCACGCCACTCGGCGTCGTCGCCGGCTTCGTCGGGCTCGTCGCGGCAAGCGTCGGCGTGGCGCTGCTCGTCGTCGCAGGAGTCACACCCGCACTCGCGACCGTCGGCATCGCGGCATCCGGAACCATCGGCATGTTCGAGAAACTCCCCGGCTATCTCGAGATCGACGAGCTCTCCGAGAAGAGCAACATCTACGCGACGGGCAGCGACGGTGCGCCGGTGCTGCTCGCCTCCTTCTACGACCAGAACCGGGTCGAGGTCGGTTGGGATGCAATCAGCCAGTACGTCAAAGACGCCGCGATCGCCGGCGAAGACCCGCGATTCTACGATCATGGCGGCGTCGATCTGCAGGGCACCCTTCGGGCGGCCGTGACGACGGCGACCGGTGGCGAAACGCAGGGCGGATCGTCGATCGCGCAGCAGTACGTGAAGAACGTGCGCGTGCAGGAGTGCGAGGCCGAAGCGAGTGTGACCGCCCTCGAAGGGCTCACGGACGATGAGAAGGCCGCGCTCAGCTTCGACGACCGCAGCGCCCTCGTCGAGGCCGAGAAGGTGAAGTGCTACGAATCGGCCACCGAATCCGACGGCAGCGCAGGGATCGAACGGAAGCTGAAGGAGATGCGACTCGCGATCGGCATCGAGAAGCGGTATTCCAAGAGCGACATCCTTCTCGGATACCTGAACATCGCCGGGTTCGGCGGCACGGTCTACGGCATCGAGGCGGCGGCCAACTACTACTTCACGACGTCGGCGGCGAATCTCACGCTCGCTCAAGCGGCGTCGCTCATGGCGATCGTCAACAACCCGGTGGAGTTCCAGCTCGACAAGCCCGAGAGTGAGACGAACGGCGCGGCGAACGGGTATGCGAGAAACCTGGACCGCCGCAACTACATCCTCGGCCACATGCTCGGGGAGAAGAAGATCACGCAGGAGGAGTACGACGCGGCGATGGCGACGCCCGTGCAACCGGTCATCACCGAACCGAGCACCGGATGCCAGACCGCCGGCGGGTCGGCGTACTTCTGCGACTACGTCAAGAACATCCTGCAGACCGACCCGACGTTCGGCGAAGACGAGGAGACGCGCATGCAGAACTTCCGGCGCGGCGGCTACGACGTCTATACGACCCTCGACCTCGACCTGCAGATCACTGCAGAGAATGCGATCGGCCAGAACGTGCCGCAGACCTACCCCGGCTGGGATGTGGGCAGCGTGATCTCGAGCGTGCAGGTGGGCACCGGTCGCGTCCTCGCGATGGCACAGAACAAGCAGTACAGCCAGGACCCCAAGGTGCTCGAGACCGGGCCGCAGTTCACGAGCATCAACTACAACACCGATTACACGCATGGCGGTTCGAGCGGCTTCCAGCCCGGGTCGACCTACAAGGTGTTCACCCTCGCGCAGTGGCTGAATGAGGGTCACGCGCTGACGGAACGGGTCGACTCCAAGCCGAAGGCGAACTGGGGAACATTCCAAGACAGCTGCAACGGGCCCGTGAACACGAACGCCGAGAAGTGGAGCCCGAAGAACGACGCCAACGAGGCGGGCGCCAACTACACGGCGCTCGAGTCGACCATCGGTTCGATCAACACCGGCTTCATCGGCATGGCGAAGAAGCTCGACCTCTGCGGCATCCGCAAGACCGCAGAGGCGTTCGGCATGCATCGAGCGGATGGCACGGAGTTGCTGCAGAGCCCGGCGACGGTGATCGGCACCAACGAGGTGGCCCCGCTCAGCCTCGCCGTCGCATTCGCCGGCATCGCGAACAACGGCGTCACATGCACGCCGATCGCGATCGACCGCATCGTCGACCGCACCGGCAACGACGTCGCGGTGCCGGCGTCATCATGCACCCCGGCGGTCTCACCCGAGGTGGCCGCGGCCATGCACTATGCGATGCAACTCGTGATGACGAGCGGCACGGCGACCGCGTCGAACAGCGGGGTGCAGCCTCGAGTGCCGCTCATCGGCAAGACCGGCACGACGGACGGCAACAAGGACACGTGGATGGCGGGTGCCAGCTCGAAGGTCGCGACCGTTGCGGGCGTCGTGAGCCTGACCGGCGATGCCAACCAGCGCGGCATCTCGTTCGGCAGCGGCCAGGCGGCGACGGCCCGCCACCGAATGTGGCCGATGGTCATGTCGGTCGCGGCGGCGAAGTACGGCGGCGACCCGTTCACGGTGGCCGGTCCCGGACCGGTCGCGCCGCGGACCGCGGCACCCGCGACGTACGAGGAGCCCGTTGACGCGCCGATCGCTCCGCAGGCCGAGGCCACCGGGTTCGACGGCGGACAGTCGCCGGGCGACGGAGGCCCGGGCCGCCGTGACGACGGTCAGGATGACGGTCGCGGCGGCGACCGCGACGGCGGCGACCGCGGCCGCCGCTGAGCGGCGACCAGGGCCGCCGCCCAGCGGCACTCGCCGCACCCGTCAGGCGGCGACCATCTCCCGTCGTGCGAACCGCACGCGGTGCGTGACCCAACCGGCGATCGCTGCGGCGCCGAGTCCGAGCACGACGAACAGCCACGGCAGCAGGGTCGCAGGGGAGACGCCCGCGGCGCCGGTGGCGAGCGTTGCGCTCCCGTCGGCGAGCTGAGCCGTTCCGTCGTTCAGTTCGCCCGCGCCGTCGGCGAGCTCGGATGCACCACCGGCGAGTTGCTTCGACCCGTCGGCGAGGTCGGTGGTGCCGGTGGCGAGTTCGGATGCACCGCGCTGAAGGGTCCCGGTGCCCGCCGCGAGGTTCGCCGCGCCGACACCCAACTCGTTGGTGCCGGCAGAAAGCTCGCTCGCTCCCACCGAGAGACGATCGGCTCCCGAGGACAGGCTCGTGGCACCGACGGCGACCTTCTGTGTGCCGGCGACCAATTCGTCGACACGCTGGTCGAGCGTCGCGGTGCCGTCGCCCAGTCGGGCGGTGCCGACCACGAGCTCACCGGTCTTCGAGAACAGCGTCGCGGCTCCGCCCGCGAGCAGGCTGTTGCCGGCCGCGAGGGTGACGGTCTTGTCGGCGAGGGTCGTGGCACCGGCGGTGAGCGGCCCGATCCCCGTGCTGAGCTCCGCGGTGCCCGCGGCGAGCTCATCCGCGCCAGCTGAGAGCTCCGAGGCGCCTGCGGCGAGCGCGAACACCCCGCCGTGCGCCGCCTTCACACCCCGTTCGAGCGTCGCGGCTCCTTCGGCCGCGCTCTTCGCGCCTGCCGAGAGGCCGCCCGCCCCTGACGCGGCAGCGGACGCACCGCCGAGCAGCTGGTCGACAGCGCCGAGCAGCTCGGCCGACGCCCCGCCTGCGGCGAGCTGGGCCCGCAGAGTCGTGAGCCCGGCGGCGAGGGCGGTGTTCGCGGAGGCGAGGTCGGCGGCGCCGCCCTGCAGCGACGCCGTACCGGCAGCGAGTCCCGATGCCCCCGCGTTCATGGCGTCCAACCCGGGCTTGAGGGTATTGAGGCCTGCCTCGACCTGGTCGGCGCCCGCTTGCACATCGACCGCACCGGCGGCCACTGCCGCTGCGCCGTCGTCGGCTGCACGCACCCCGTCGCGGACCGTCGCGGCTCCGACTGCCACCGCGCGCGCACCGGCGCTGAGCAGGGACGACTTGCCGGCGATCTCGCCGTTCGCGGCGGAGATCTGCGATGCACCGCTCTGCACCTCAGCGGCGCCGGCCGCCGCGCGGGTGATGCCGTCGGAGATGCCGACCGATCCCGTTGCGGCCTTGTCGGCACCCGCGGCGAGCTCGGCGGCGCCGTTCGCGCTCAATGCCGCTCCATCGGCCACGGTCGCTGCGCCGGTCGCGGCCTTCGCCGCGCCGAGTCGGAGCCGCTCCGCACCCTCGGCCGCCGAACCGGCACCCGCCGAGACCTTCTCGGCGCCACCGGCGGCACGGGTTGCGCCGTCGGTGAGGTCGGCTGCGCCGTCGGCGAGGGTGGTCGCGCCGACGGAGAGTCGGGACGAGCCATCGTCTGCGCGTGAAGCACCCGATGAGAGCTGATCCGCACCGCCGGCCAGTTTCCCGGTCGTGAGCAGGAAGAGCGTGGTCATCGTCGCGAGTGCGAGGGCGAGCACGACGACGGTGATCTTGAGCCCGACGCCGTGGCGGTGCTCTGATTCGGGTTCGATTCTCGACATTGAGACTCCAGAGGTGCGGGCGCGCGACAGTGCGTGCCGGGGTGGGGGTGGGTTCACGACCGGTGCGATGGTCGTCCGCCGAGCGTCGGTGCGGGTGAGCCGGCGCATACGGCGAGGAAGTTCGCGCACCCGAGAATGCCGGCGTTGGCATGATCGGATGAGCAGAACATCCGCGAAGTGTCATGAACGTACCAGCGGTCGAGATTTCGTCAATGGATGCCGCAGAAGATGTGTGCAAACCGCCAACAGAATCAGATCGCCGCCGGCGTTCCTTGTGGGCGAGCTACAGGCGCACGGGGCATCCTCGTATCAAACCTCCGACTTGTACGCTGGTTGCGGCCCGCGCCGGCGGGTGGATCACGAGGGAGGCACATGACCGTCGCCGCGGACACCATCCAGGCCGTGGAGGCGGTCTTCACCGGGCGCCTCGCCGCGGGCACCGCGCCCGGCTCGAGTTGGGCGGTGTTCGACCGCGGCGGTGTGGTGGCCGCAGGCTGCTCGGGTGATGCCGAACTCGGGGGAGTGGGCGGATCATCCGCCGGCCCCGAGACGCTCTTCCGCATCGCGAGTTGCACGAAGAGCTTCACCGCCGCGGCGCTGATCCTGCTCCGCGATCGAGGGCTCCTCGATCTCGACCGCCCCGCGCGCTCGTTCGTGCCCGAGTTCTCGCCCGAGGTGCCCGGCGGCTTCGACGTCGCGCCGACCTTGCGCATGCTCATGACGATGTCGGGCGGGCTGCCCACCGACGACCCGTGGGCCGATCGCGAGGAGTCGATGACGCGTGAGGCGTTCCGCGCGCTGCTCACCGCGGGCGTCCGTTGCACCTCCGTGCCCGGCACCGCGTTCGAGTACTCGAACCTCGGCTACGCCGTGCTCGGTCAGGTCGTCGAGCGCGTGGCGGGCATGGCGTTCACGGAATTCGTCTCGCGCGAATTCATCGAACCGCTCGGCCTCGACATGCACTTCGAGCGACCCGGCGACGAGGGGGCGGCGGTGGCGACGGGCTATCGGCGGGCCGATGGCGAGGGATGGCGCGCGCTTCCGTTCACCGGACCTGGCGTGTTCTCCGCCATCGGCGGGCTCTTCGCCTCGGCGAGGAGCTTGGCCGAGTGGGCGGGATGGCTCGCCGCGGCCTGGGCGGGTGATGAGCGCGGCCCGCTCGGTTCCGCGAGCCGGCGCGAGATGCAGCAGCTCATGCGGGTCGCCGCCAAGCGGCCGAGCGCTGCGCCGGCGAACGGCACTCCGGCGCCGCCCGTCGAACCGGCAGCAGTGCTTCCGCTCGTCTCCGGGTACGGCTTCGGCCTGTTCGTCGAGCACGACGAGCGGTTCGGCCCCATCGCATCGCACTCGGGCGGCTATCCCGGGTTCAGCGCGCACATGCGCTGGCACACGGCGTCGGGGCTCGGCGTCGTCGCACTCGAGAACGCGACGTACGCGAAGGTCTCGCAAGGGGCGGAGCAGGCGCTCCGACTCGTGCTGGCGGCGGCCGAGCGGCGAAGCCCCGTCACACCCGCGCCGGTGCCGTGGCCCGAGACGGTGGAGGCATCCGTCGCTCTCAGCAGGCTCGTCGTCGACTGGTCGGATGCCACTGCGTCGGCGGTGCTCGCGACGAACGTGCCGCTCGATGTTCCGTTCGAGGAGCGCCGCACAGCCATCGAGGCTGCGTGGCTCGCCGTCGGCGGGCGCACGGCGGAGAGCGCGACCCCAGTCGACGCGAGGTGCGACTCCCCGGACCACCTTGTGTGGTTCCTCGCCGGCGCATCGGGGCGACTCCGCGTCGAAGTGCGGATGACTCCGCTCGCGGCCCCGCGGGCGCAGGCCTTCACCGTGAAGGTCGAGGGTTCAGCGGCATCCGGAGCCTGATCAGAAGTCGAGCGTGTCGCCCGGCTCGAGCGGGAGGTACTCGCCACCGCCCTGTTCCGTCGCCCACTTCAGCCGGGTGTTGAAGAGATCCTTTCCGGCACGCGAGAGCAGCATCTCGTGGGTCGGGAAGGCGCGCCGCGGGGCGACGCCGATGACGTAGTCCATCGCCTCGCTCGTCTTCATCCACGGTGCGCCGACCGGGGCCGCGAGCACGTCGACGGTCACGTCGGGGAGGATGAGCGAATCGCCGCCGTAGTAGAGGGCGTCGTTCACGAGCACGCCGAGGTTGTCGATCACGGGGATCGACGCGTGGATCACCGCGTGTCGCCCGCCGAAGAATCGCAGCCGGAACGGCCCGACTTCGACCGTGTCCCCGGCCGAGACGGTTTCGACGGGGAAATCGGCGGCCGCCAAGGCGACGCCTGCCGGTCCGAAGATGCGCACCTCGGGGTTGGCCTCGACGATGCGGGCGAGCTGCTCCGGCGTCCAGTGATCATCGTGCTGGTGGGTGATGACGACGGCGATCGCGCCCCCCGACTCGGTGATCGGCGTCGTGAACTTGCCGGGATCGACGTAGAGCCTGTCGCCGGAGTCATCGACGACGAGCGCGGCGTGTTCGAGCTTGGTGAGGCGCATGCTCCGAGCCAACACCCGCGCGTGGTCGGTGCGCAAGCGGCGGGCCTGCCAGAATCGCTGCATGCCCAGCGCTCCAAGGCGGCTCCTCGTCGCGATCAATCCCGCGGCGTCGTTCGGGCGCAACCGCGCGGTCGGCCCGGCCGTGACCGAGCGGTTGATGCGCGAGGGGTACGAGGTGTCGGTGCTACGCGAGGCGAACTTCGAACTGCTCCGCCGCGAAGCCGAGTCGGCGTTCGAACTCGGCACCGATGGGCTGGTCGTGGTCGGCGGCGACGGCATGGTGTCGCTCGGCGTGAACCTGCTCGCGGGCACCGGCGTGCCGCTCGGCATCGTGGCCGCCGGCACGGGCAACGACCTCGCGCGCGGCCTCGGACTGCCGCACGACGACCCGGCAGCGGCGACCGACGCGCTCGTGGAGGCGCTCGGTCGTGAGCCTCGACGTATCGATGCCGGACTCATCCGGCACGGGGCCTTGCGCACCTGGTTCGCGTCGGTCGTCTCGACCGGCTTCGACGCCGTCGTCAACGAACGGGCGAACCGGATGACGCGTCCGAGAGGGCCGAGCCGATACACGCTCGCCATGGTGCGCGAGCTCATCACCTTCCGCCCGCGCCGCTACACCATCACCGTCGACGGGGTGCGCCGCGAGCAACGGGCGATGCTCGTCTCCGTGGCCAACAACTCCTCGCTCGGCGGCGGCATGCGCATCGTGCCGCACGCCGACCTCGGCGATGGCCTGCTCGACGTGTTCATCGTGCATCCGCTCTCGCGGGCGCGGCTCGTCGCGGTGTTCCCGAAGGTGTTCGCGGGCCGGCACTCCGACCATCCGGCCGTCGAGTTCCTCACCGCACGCGAGGTGCGCATCGAGGCCGACGACATCATCGCGTACGCCGACGGTGAGCGCATCGGGTCGCTGCCGATCGACGTCGAGATCGTGCCCGGGGCGCTTTCCGTGTTCGTCTGAACGGGTCGATCGGCGAGTGGCTTCAGGCGGTGGATGCGGCGTCGGCCTCGATTTTGCAGCGGCCCCGAAGCTGTGTCATACTCTTCAAGTTGTCGATTCGGCCCCATCGTTTAGCGGCCTAGGACACCGCCCTCTCACGGCGGCAGCGCGGGTTCAAATCCCGCTGGGGTCACGCATGTGACATGCGACAACCACCTGAAAGCCCTCGCTTCTGCGAGGGCTTTCGGCGTTTCCGGCGTCGATCGGTGCATCTGGCGCGGTGCGCCCTTCTGCGTTGGAGCGCGCCAGGTCTGCGGCGCGGTGCGGCATCCCGATCGATGCCGCACCGCGCTGCCGTCAGTGGCGCGCGTCGGTGTCGGCGAATTCCGGCGCCTCGGTGCCGCCGAGGCCCGAGCGGGCGTCGGGATAGGCGACGGCGACGCCGTCGTGCACCTCGTGCGGCGCGACCTTGTGGTACGACATCCGGTCGATCCATGCGAGCGCGAGCGCCGAGAGGATGAAGACGGTGTGGATGATGACCTGCCACATGACACCCTCCGAGCTGTAGTCCTGGCCGGTCTCCGTGCCCTTCGCGACGCCGTCGGTCATGTCGCCGACCTCGATGAAGGTCTTCAACAGGTGGATCGACGAGATGCCGATGATGGCCATCGCAAGCTTGACCTTCAGCACGTTGGCGTTCACGTGCGAGAGCCACTCCGGCTGGTCGGGGTGGCCGTCGACGTTGATGCGCGAGACGAAGGTCTCGTAGCCGCCGATGATCACCATGATGAGCAGGTTCGCGATCATCACGACATCGATGAGCCCGAGCACGGCGAGCATGATGTCGGCCTCCTCGATCTTCTCGGGATGCGCGATCACCCCCTCGCCGAGGTGCCACAACTCGACCATGAAGACGACGACGTAGATCGCCTGCGCGACGATCAGGCCGAGGTAGAGCGGTGCCTGCAGCCAGCGGCTCGCGAAGATCGCATACCCGACGAGGGCGGAACCCGGGGAGGGACGGTACTGGCGGACGGGTGGTGTGGGGCTCACTGGCGCTCCTTCTCGTGCGGACCACGATTCTACGGGCGCGAACGGAACAGAAGCCTGCGCCCGGGTGCGCCCGGTCGCACGGCCGTTTCGACTAGACTCTCGGAAGCGAAGGGGAGTATCCCGCGAGGCCCGGCCTCGACCCACGATCGTCAGTACGAGCGCCGTCGTCGCCGCTCCGGGCGTGGGACCTGTGCACGCAGGGGGAGAGACTTTCGGATTCCGTCGTCCCCGCATACTCCGAAAGGCACAACGTGCTCGATCTCCCCGTCTGGTTCGAAGTCGGATCCCTCGTCATCCTGACCTTGATCCTCGTCGCCGATCTCCTGCTCGTATTGAAGCGGCCTCACGTGCCGTCGATCAAGGAATCGACGCTCTGGGTCGTCTTCTACGTCGTGCTCGCGCTCATCTTCGCGGGGCTCATGTTCGTGCTCGGCGATGCCGAGCACGGAGGCCAGTTCCTCGCCGGATGGCTGACGGAGTACAGCCTCTCGATCGACAACCTCTTCGTGTTCGTCATCATCATGGCGAAGTTCTCGGTACCGCGGAAGCTGCAGCAGGAGGTGCTCATGGTGGGCATCATCATCGCCCTCGTGCTGCGCGGCATCTTCATCCTGCTGGGCGCCTCGCTCATCGAGAACTTCTCGTGGATCTTCTACATCTTCGGTGCCTGGCTCGTCTGGACGGCGATCCAGCAGGTGCGCGACAGCCACGAAGACGACGACAGCGACACCTTCATCGTGCGGATCCTCCGCCGGCGGGTCGCGCTCACCGACGAGTACGACGGGGTCAAGCTCCGCACGGTCATCGACGGCAAGCGATTCTTCACGCCGATGCTCATCGTCTTCGTCGCGATCGGTACGACCGACCTGCTCTTCGCCCTCGATTCGATTCCGGCGATCTTCGGCATCACGCAGAGCCCGTTCATCGTCTTCACGGCGAACGTGTTCGCGCTCATGGGCCTGAGGCAGCTCTACTTCCTGCTCGGCGGACTGCTCGAGCGCCTCGAGTACCTCAAGTACGGCATCGCCTTCATCCTCGCGTTCATCGGGGTGAAGCTCGTGCTCCACGCGATGCACGTGAACGAGCTGCCGTTCATCAACGGGGGCGAGCACATCGAGTGGGCACCCGAGATCTCCACGTGGATGTCGCTCGGCGTGATCCTCGCAGCCATGGCGGTGGCGACCGTCGCGAGCCTCGTGAAGGCCCGGCTCGACGCGAAGTCCCGTGGGCACAAGCTCATGGACGAGGTGCCTCACTTCACCGAGGATTCGCACACCGACGGCCGCTGAGGCCCTCCACCGGCGTCGGCACGGCGCGGGAGTTGCTAGCGTGGAGGCTCGGCGCCCGGATGCATCGTCGCGGCCGCCGCCCGCTTCCCCACTCGATCGAGGAGAACCGTGTCAGGTGATGGCGAGGGCGTCGTCGCCCTGACGCACGGGTCAGCGCTCATCGCGCACAGCGCGCGAACTGATGTCGGTCGCGTGCGCAGCGTGAATGAAGACTCCTTCCTCGCCGAGGCGCCGGTCTACCTCGTCGCCGACGGCATGGGCGGTCATGCCCGCGGTGACGCCGCGAGCCAGGCCGTGATCGAGACGTTCTCAAGACATCTGCAGCTCGGGGTGCCATCGTCGCCCGAGCAGGTGCTCGATGCGATCCACACCTCCAATGAAGCCGTCCGAGCGCTCAGCGAGGAGGGCGAAGAGGGCACTGCCGTCGCTGGCACGACGCTCTCGGGCATCGCGCTGGTCGATGCCGGCGACGGCGCGGGGTTCCACTGGATGGTCTTCAACATCGGCGACTCGCGGGTCTACTCCTGGGACGGCAGCACGCTCGAGCAGCTGAGTGTCGACCATTCGGCCGTGCAGGAGCTCGTGGACGCCGGACTCATCAAGCCAGAAGACGCCGAGCGGCATCCCGACCGCAACGTCATCACTCGGGCGCTCGGGGCCGATGAGTTCGTCGATCCCGACGTGTGGCTGATCCCCGTGTCAGGGCGTCAGGTGTTCCTCGTGTGCAGCGACGGTCTCTCGAAAGAGGTCGACGACCGATCGATCGCCCACATCCTCGCGGGCGATACGGGCCACGCGGCTGGACTCGCGGGCGAACTCGTCGATGCCGCGCTCGCGCACGGCGGTCGGGACAACGTGACGGCGATCGTCGTCGAGTCCGTGCTCGGCTCCGACGACGATGAGAGGCCCTGATCGTTCGTCGTGACGATCGAGCGGTCATCAGGCGCGAGCTGGTGAGTGCGTCGATTCCGAGGTGTTAGCCTGTGGGTGTGCGCGCACGACGACGTCTTCTCCTTCGGTGCCGCGGCGGGGCTTCGTTCTGAGGCCATCCCCGCCGCGGAGTCCGTCGTCGGCTGACCCCCGGAACTGAGGAAGACGAACGCATGAACGCAGCATCCCCGAACAGCGCTGTCGCGACGGGCCAGCACCCGCGCACCCTGGCTGAGAAGGTCTGGAACGCCCACCTGGTCAAGCAGGGTGAAGACGGCACTCCCGACCTCATCTACATCGACCTGCACCTCGTGCACGAGGTCACGAGCCCGCAGGCCTTCGACGGCCTGCGCATGGCCGGCCGCCCGGTGCGCCGTCCCGACCTGACGATCGCGACCGAAGACCACAACACCCCGACGCTCGACATCGACAAGCCGATCGCCGACCTCACGAGCCGCACGCAGATCGAGACGCTTCGCCGCAACGCCGCCGAGTTCGGCATCCGCCTGCACTCGCTCGGCGACAAGGAGCAGGGCATCGTGCACGTCGTCGGCCCGCAGCTCGGTCTCACGCAGCCCGGCATCACGGTGGTGTGCGGCGACTCGCACACGTCGACCCACGGCGCATTCGGCGCGATGGCGTTCGGCATCGGCACGAGCGAGGTCGAGCACGTGCTCGCCACGCAGACCCTGCCGCTCAAGCCCTTCAAGACGATGGCGATCAACGTCGAGGGTTCGCTGCGCCCGGGCGTCACCGCGAAAGACATCATCCTCGCCGTGATCGCGAAGATCGGCACCGGCGGCGGGCAGGGCTACGTGCTCGAGTACCGCGGCAGCGCCATCCGCGCGCTCTCGATGGACGGCCGCATGACGATCTGCAACATGTCGATCGAGGCGGGCGCACGAGCCGGCATGGTGGCGCCGGATGCCACGACCTACGAGTACCTCGAGGGTCGCGATCACGCACCCCGGGGCGCTGACTGGGACGCCGCCGTCGAATACTGGCAGACCCTCGCGACCGATGAGGGTGCGACGTTCGACGCCGAGGTGTTCATCGACGCCGACACGCTCGAGCCGTTCGTCACCTGGGGCACGAACCCCGGTCAGGGCGTCTCGCTCTCCGAGACCGTGCCCGACCCCGCGGCGATCCCCGACCAGCACGAGCGGGCGGCCGCGGAACGCGCGCTCGAGTACATGGCGCTCGAGCCCGGCACGCCGCTGAAAGACATCAAGGTCGACGCCGTATTCATGGGCTCGTGCACCAACAGCCGCATCGAAGACCTGCGCGCGTTCGCCTCGATCATCAAGGGCAAGCAGAAGGCCGACGGCGTGCGGGTCATGGTCGTGCCGGGCTCGGCCCGCGTGCGGCTCGAGGCCGAGGCCGAAGGGCTCGACAAGATCATCACCGAGTTCGGCGCCGAGTGGCGCTTCGCGGGCTGCTCGATGTGCCTCGGCATGAATCCCGACCAGCTCGCCCCCGGCGAGCGGTGCGCCTCGACGTCGAACCGCAACTTCGAGGGGCGCCAGGGCAAGGGCGGTCGCACGCACCTCGTCTCGCCGCTCGTCGCGGCGGCCACCGCGATCCGCGGCACGCTGTCGAGCCCGTGGGATCTGCAGACCGCAGGGGAGGGGAACTGACCATGGAGAAGATCACCACCGTCACGGGCACCGCGGCACCGCTGCGGCGTTCGAACGTCGACACCGACCAGATCATCCCCGCCGTGTTCCTGAAGCGCGTCACGAAGACGGGCTTCGACGACGCCCTGTTCTACGCCTGGCGTCAAGATCCCGACTTCATCCTGAACCGCCCCGAGTACCAAGGGGTGAAGGTGCTCATCGCCGGCCCCGACTTCGGCACCGGCTCGAGCCGCGAGCACGCCGTCTGGGCGCTGCGCGACTTCGGCTTCGACGTCGTCATCAGTTCTCGATTCGGCGACATCTTCCGCGGCAATGCCGGCAAGCAGGGCCTCGTCGCCGCGCAGGTCGCGTACGAAGACATCGAGCGGCTCTGGGAGGTCATCGAGGCCGACCCGGGAATACCCGTGACCGTCGATCTCGTTGAGCGAACTGTGACCGTAGGGTCGCTCAGAGTGCCGTTCGACATCGACGACTACACTCGGTGGAGGCTGCTCGAGGGGCTCGACGACATCGGGCTCACCCTCAGGGATGCAGCAGCAATCGCCGAATTCGAATCTCATCGAGAAGCGTGGCGGCCGAAAACGCTCCCCATCAGGGAGCCGGCGGAATCAGGGAGTCTGTGAACACACTCGGGCAAGATGCCAAGAACCATGGAACGGCAGTCGGTTTGAACGTCGACAAGATCACGATCAACGGCGGCAAGCCACTCCGCGGCCGCATCGAGCTGAAGGGCGCGAAGAACCTCGTCACCAAGGCGATGGTCGCAGCGATCCTCGGTGACACTCCGAGCGTCTTGAAAGACGTGCCGAACATCAGCGATGTGCGCATCGTGCGGGGCCTGCTCGAGGTGCACGGCGTGAGCGTCACGCAGGGCGTCGACGAGGGCGAGCTGATCCTCGACCCCTCGGCGGTCGAGACGGCGCACATGGCCGACATCGACGCGCACGCGGGCTCGAGCCGCATCCCGATCCTCTTCTGCGGACCGCTGCTGCACCGTCTCGGCGAGGCGTTCATCCCCGACCTCGGCGGCTGCCGCATCGGCGACCGCCCGATCGACTACCACCTCGAGGTGCTGCGCAACTTCGGCGCCATCATCGAGAAGCTCCCGAGCGGCATCCGCATGTCGGCACCCGGCGGGCTGCACGGTGCGAAGGTCGCTCTGCCGTACCCCAGTGTCGGAGCGACCGAGCAGGTGCTGCTGACCGCGGTGCTCGCCGACGGCATCACCGAGCTCTCCGGCGCGGCCATCGAGCCCGAGATCATGGATCTCATCAACATCCTGCAGAAGATGGGTGCGATCATCACGGTCGACACCGACCGGGTCATCCGCATCGAGGGAGTCGAGAAGCTCGACGGCTATACGCACCGCGCGCTCTTCGACCGCAACGAGGCCGCGAGCTGGGCTGCGGCCGCGCTCGCGACCGAGGGCGACATCTTCGTCGGCGGCGCGCGTCAGGCCGAGATGCTCACCTTCCTCAACGTCTTCCGCAAGGTCGGCGGCGACTTCGAGGTGGAGGACGACGGCATCCGCTTCTACCACCCCGGTGGCGAGCTCAAGCCCGTGATCATCGAGACCGACGTGCACCCCGGCTTCATGACCGACTGGCAGCAGCCGCTCGTGGTCGCCCTCAGCAAGGCCAAGGGCGTTTCCATCGTGCATGAGACGGTCTACGAGCAGCGCTTCGGCTTCGTCGACGCGCTCGTCGAGATGGGCGCCTCGATCGAGGTGCACAAGGAGTGCCTCGGTCCGGCGAGCTGCCGGTTCGGACAGCGCAACTTCAAGCACTCCGCGGTCATCTCGGGTCCGTCGAAGCTCACCGGCGCCGACATCGAGGTTCCCGACCTGCGCGGCGGCTTCAGCCACCTCATCGCCGCGCTCACGGCCGAAGGACGCTCCACCGTCTCGAACGTCGGAATCATCGCTCGCGGCTACGAGGACTTCATCACGAAGCTCGAGCTGCTCGGGGCGGACTTCGAACTCGAAGGATAATGGGGGAGTGCCACACGACGACTCGTCCTCGAACCCCTCGCCGAAGGCTCGTTCGGAGACCCGCCGCCCCTCGTTCTTCTGGCTGTTGGCCGCGATCGCACTGCCGCCCCTGAGCGTCGCGGTCCGCTACCGGTTCCACCACCGCGAGCGGATGCCGCAGTCCGGCGCGTTCGTGCTCGCTCCCAATCACTACAGCGAGATCGACCCGCTCATCATCGGCGCAGCCGTCTGGAAGCTCGGTCGCGCGCCGCGGTTCCTCGCGAAGGCGTCGCTCTTCAAGAACCCCGTTCTCGGCTGGTTGCTGCGCACCTCGGGCCAGATCCCGGTCGAGCGGGCGGGCAGCAAGAGCCACGCGGCACTCCGCGCGGCCGAGCAGCTCGTCGAGAAGGGTCGCATGGTCGTCGTCTACCCCGAGGGTTCGCTCACCCGCGACCCCGAGCTGTGGCCGATGCGCGGCAAGAGCGGGGCCGTGCGCATCGCGCTCGAACGCGGCATCCCGATCATCCCGGCCGCGCACTGGGGCACTCAGCACCTCATGCCCCGCTACGGGAAGAAGATCCACCCCTTCCCCCGCAAGACCATCGATGTCATCGTCGGCGAACCGGTCGACCTCAGTGCCTACCGTGGCAAGCCACTCGACCAGCGGTCGCTCCTCGCGGCCACAGACCTGCTCATGAGCGCCATCGCCGAGCTGCTGTCGGAAGTGCGCGGCGAACCGGCCCCGGCCGAACGCTGGGATCCGACGGCTCACGGCCAGAAGGAGACGGGCCGCATTGAAGACTAGAACTCCGGCGAGAAAGGCCGCCGGCAAGCGCGTCGCCGTGCTCGGTGCCGGCAGCTGGGGCACCACGTTCGCGAAGATCCTCGCCGATGGCGGCGCAGACGTCGTGATCTGGGCGAGGCGACCCGAACTCGCGCGCGAGATCCAGGAGGCCAAGCGCAACAGCGACTACCTCCCGGGCGTGAACCTGCCGATCGGCCTCCGCGCCACGAGTCGCCTCGACCTCGCCCTCGCCGGAGCCGAGCAGGTCTACGTCTCGGTGCCGAGTCAATCGCTTCGCGACAACCTCGTCACGATGGCGCCGCACCTCCACGCGAACGCCACCGTCGTCTCCCTCATGAAGGGCGTCGAGAAGTCCACGGGCAAGCGCATGAGCGAGGTCATCGCCGAGGTGCTGCCCATCGACCCGTCGCAGATCGCCGTGATCTCGGGGCCGAACCTCGCCCTCGAGATCGCGAAGGAGCAGCCGACGGCGGCGGTCGTCTCCTCCACGAGTCTCGAGACGGCCCAGTCCGTGGCATCCGTCGCCCGCAACCGATACTTCCGCTCGTTCGTGAACACCGACGTCATCGGCACCGAGTTCGGCGGCGTGCTGAAGAACCTCATCGCCGTGGCGATCGGCATCGTCGACGGCGTCGGCTACGGCGAGAACACGAAGGCCTCGATCATCACCCGAGGCCTCGTCGAGATGACCGATTTCGCGGTCGCGTACGGCGCCCACCCCGAGACCCTCGCCGGTCTCGCCGGACTCGGCGACCTCATCGCCACGAGCCAGTCGCCGCTCTCACGCAACAACACGGCCGGTCGGCTGCTCGGCCAGGGGTACCACCTGAACGACGTCGTCAATCAGATGCAGCAGACCACCGAGGGGCTCGCGTCGGTCGGACCGATCCTCGAACTGGCGCGAGCGATGGGCGTCGACATGCCCATCGTCGAGCAGGTGCGACAGGTGCTCGCGGGCACCCTCGACCCCAAGGACATCGCGCCCCACCTCACGACCGATGACGAGCCGCAGGGCGAAAGGACGAACGATGGACAAGCTCAGGGTGGTTCTGCTGTTCGGAGGGCGTTCCAGCGAGCATTCGATCAGCTGCGCCACGGCGGGCGGGGTGCTTCGAGCGATCGACCGTAGCCGGTACGAGGTGATTCCGGTCGGAATCACCCGCGACGGTGCGTTCGTGCTGGAGTCCGACGACCCCGATCGGTTCGCCCTCGACCCGGCACACCTGCCCGAGGTCGTCGACAATGGCAGTCGGGTGCGCTGGCCCGAGAGTGCGGCGTCGCGAGAACTGCGCGTGACGGATGCCGCGGGCGAACGATCGCTCGGCGACGTCGACGTGGTCTTCCCCATCCTGCACGGCCGATTCGGTGAAGACGGCACGGTTCAGGGGCTGCTCGAGCTGCTCGGCCTGCCGTACGTCGGCAACGGCGTGCTCGCCTCTGCGGTCGGCATGGACAAGCACTTCACGAAGACCGTGCTCGAGGGTGCGGGCATCGCGGTCGCGCCGTGGGTGACCCTGACCCGAGCTGCGCTCGCCGATGACCGTGAGTTGTGGGAGCGCCGCACGAAGGCGCTCGGCCTGCCGGTGTTCGTCAAGCCCGCTCGCGCGGGTTCCTCGGTCGGGGTCAGCAAGGTGGCCGACTGGTCGGCGCTCGACGCCGCGCTCGAGACCGCCTTCGCCGAAGACGGAACGGTGATCGTCGAGGCGGCGATCGTCGGCCGTGAGATCGAGTGCGGAGTGCTCGGCGGCGCCGGCACATCCGTGCGGGTGAGCGTCGCCGGCGAGGTCGTCGTCAGCGGGCGCGACTTCTACGACTTCGAGGCGAAGTACCTCGATGCCCCCGGCATCGAGCTCGTCTGCCCGGCCGACCTCGGCGACGGCGAACTCTTCGAGCTGCAGCGCATCGCGCGGCGGGCGTTCGAGGCGATCGGTGGCGAGGGGCTCGCCCGGGTCGACGTGTTCCTGACGGGCGAGGGCTTCGTCGTGAACGAGATCAACACGATGCCGGGCTTCACCCCGATCTCGATGTTCCCGACGTGCTGGCTGCAGTCGGGGCTCAGCTACCCCGATCTCATCGCCGAACTCATCGACGGCGGCCACGCGCGGGGCAGCCTCTAGACGGCGGCGTTCCGACGCCGGGTGCCGGTCGGCGGTCGCATCAGCCGAAGGTCTCGTCGAGCGTCGTGCAGCCGCCCTCGGCCGGAATGACCGAGACGGCGTCGGCGAGCTCGGTGATCACCGTCGTACCCGAGACCACGTCGTTGTCGACGAGCACTTCGACGGCCGGCGTGCGGCCGTAGGTGGTGAACAGGTAGCGCGGGGCATCCGTCTCGTCGATGACCCAGTCGACCCCGTTGACGCTGACGCAGCGATCGGTCGTCGGGCCGGGGGTCTCGGCGCCGCAGCGCAGCACGACCGAGGCGGGCGTACCCCACGCCCCGGTGCCCTGCGCATTGGTCTCGCGCTTCGGCTGCTCGGCCTCGGTGTCCCTCGCGAGCGTGTCGGGCAGGCGCACGACGACGGCAGCGCAGGCGGAATCGCGGGCTTCGGGGCCGGCGTCGACCGGAACGATCTGGGTGCACGCGGCGAGCACGAAGACCGACGCGGCCGTCACGGCAGCGGCGAGGAGCACGCGGGATCGACGGTGCCGCCGGGCGGGCGAGGGTGACTCAGTCATCCCGTTCAGGCTATCGCGAGCCGCGCGGCTCGAGCTGGGTGCCGGGCGACCCGGAGCGCGGTGCTCACCTCTGACCGCTCGCAGCGCGTCGGCCGCCGAACCGGCGACGACGCGCACGCTAGCGTGAGAGACATGCACGAGCCCCAGCGAGCGGATGCCGCGGCCCACCCCCGAACCGTCGGCGACCTCGGAGAAGACGCCGTGCTCGGGCGGATCCTGCCGCGGCTGCGCGCCGGCGATGCCGCGCTCCTCGGCGCCGGCGACGATGCCGCGGTCGTCGCCGCGCCCGACGGACGATTCGTCGTGACCACCGACCTCATGGTGCACGGCCCCGACTTCCGTCTCGCCTGGTCGACCCCGTTCGAGCTCGGCTGGAAGGCCGCGGCCACCAACCTCACGGATGTCGCGGCCATGGGCGCCCGGCCGACCGCCCTCGTCGTGGCGATCGCCGCCCCGCCGTCGACCGACGCGACGGTGCTCGAGGGCATTGCCGACGGCTTCCGCGAAGCGCTCGCCGTGCTCGCGCCGGGCGCCGGGGTGGTCGGCGGCGACCTCTCGGCCTCCACGGTCCTGACGATCGCGGTGACCGCCTTCGGCGACCTCGAGGGACGGCCGCCGGTGACCCGCAGCGGGGCGCGGGTGGGCGACGTCGTCGCCCACGCCGGCGTGCGCGGCGACGCCGCCCGCGGGCTCGCGCTGCTCTTCGACGAGGCGCGGGATGCCGCGGGGGAGCCCGATGCCGATGCGGCCGATGCGCTCCGCGGCCGGCATCCGGCCCTGATCGCCGCCCAGCTCGCCCCGGCGCCGCCGGTCGCAGCCGGGGTCGCCGCTGCGCTCGCCGGGGCCACGGCGATGCTCGACGTCTCCGACGGACTCGCCCGTGACGCCCGGCGCATCGCCCTGGCGAGCGGCGTCGGCATCGACTTCTCGGCCGCAGCGCTCGGCCCCGACGCGCGACTGGCGCTCGCCGGCGCCGAAGACCACGGCCTGCTCGCGACGTTTCCGCCCGCCACGACGCTGCCCGCACCCTTCGAACGCATCGGGCGGGTGACGGATGCCGCGGGCGAACTCTTCGTCGACGGCGCCCCGATCGACGCCGTCGGGTGGGACCCCTATTCCGGCTGGGACGGCAGGGCGGGCTGAGCCGTGCTCGCCCACCAGAGGGTCGTCTCGCCGTAGTCGCGTCGACGCTCGGCGGCGATGCCCTCCGGCCACTGCGGCTCGGGCGAGCGGGAACTCCGCTCGACCATCACGACGGCGTCGGGCGCGAGCAGCGGGGCGAGCAGCTCGAGGTCGCGGGCGAGTGCACTTTCGGCGAGATCGTACGGCGGGTCGATGAACGCGATGTCGACTCCGCCCGGTGCGCCTTCGAGATAGGCGGCGACGGCGCGCACGACGACCCTGACGTGCGGGGCCGAATGGCCGCGCATCGCCTTCAGCAGCGCGTCGGCGTTGGCGCGGCAGACGTCGGCCGCCGGCTTGGCGCGTTCGACGAGCACGACGTCGGTCGCTCCGCGGCTCGCGGCTTCGAGTCCGAGCGCGCCGGATCCGGCGTACAGGTCGAGCACGCGGGCGCCCTCGATCGCGTCTCGCGCCTCGAGAGCGGAGAAGATCGCCTCGCGTACGCGGTCGCTCGTGGGCCGGGTGCCGGAACGCGGAACACGGAGGGTGAGGGAGCCGGCGAATCCGGCGATGATGCGGGTCATGCTCACGGCAGCATAACGGGCGGCCCCGTTGCGCTGCCATGATGGACGGGTGGATGACTCGACCGACCAGGTGCCCGCCGAACCGTCCCGAAGCCGCGGCGCCGAACAGCAGATGATCGACCGACTCTGGGATTTCAGCGACCCAGCAGCCAGCGAGGAGCGGTTCCGGGGAGCCGCAGACGATGAGGAGAACCCCGCGCAGTTGCGCGCAGTGATGTCGACCCAGCTCGCGAGGGCGCTCGGCATCCAAGGGCGGGTCGACGAAGCGCTCGCCGCGCTCGAGGCGGTCGCCGCGGGGATTCCGGCGATCGACGCCGAGACCGATGCCGCAGAGCTGCGCGCGAGGGTGGCCATCGAGCGGGGCCGGCTCGCGGCATCCGCTGCCCGCCCGGTCGACGCGGTGCCCGAGCTCACCCGCGGGGTTCGCGAAGCGGCGCTCGCCGGCTCGCCGTTCCTCGTGCTCGATGCCCTGCACATGCTCGCGCTCAACGACGCCGGCCATGAGGAGGAGTGGGCCGCCGAGGGCTTCGACGTGCTCGCCGGGGTGCGTGACGCACGCGTCCTCCGCTGGGGGGTCGCCCTGCACAACAACCTCGGCTGGACGATGCACGACGCTGGGCGAGCCGAGGCGGCGCTGCGGCACTTCGAGCAGGCCGTCGAGGCGGCCGACCGTTACGGCACCGCCGAGCAGCGTCACGTGGCCCGGTGGTCGGTGGCCCGCTGCCTGCGCACCCTCGGCCGCAACGAGGCGGCGCTCGCACTGCAGCAGGAGCTCATCGCGGCGCGCCCCGACGACCCGTACGTGCAGGCCGAACTCGCCGCGCTGACGGAGGCGGAGCCTACGATCGAGGCATGACCGAGGGCACAGGCGCGACCAGCGGGAGCGAGAGCGCTCCGGGCTCGTTCACCCTCGATTCCCGGTTGTCCGGAGCGCTCGGCGGCCGCACGGCGCAGGCGTTCGAACGAGGATTCGGCCACCGCACCGTCGGCGACCTGCTCGCCCACTACCCGCGGCGGTACGCGATGCGCGGCGAGCTCACCGCCCTCGCCTCCCTGCCGCTCGACGAGAACATCACGATCATCGCCGAGGTCATCGAGGTGGGCGAGCGCTCGATGCGCGCTCGCCGCGGCTCGATCGTCGAGGCGAAGATCACCGACGGCACGGGTGTGCTGACCCTCACCTTCTTCAACCAGCGTTGGCGGGCGGCAGAGCTGCGCCCCGGCCGTCGCGGCATCTTCGCGGGCAAGGTGAGCGACTACAAGGGGCAACGCCAGCTCGCGCACCCCGACTACGAACTGTTCGACGACGCCGCACCGATCGAGGCCGGGGATGCCGCGGCCAGACGGTGGGCCGAGGCGCCGATCCCGATCTACCCGGCGACGGGCACCCTCGCGAGCTGGCAGATCGCGAAGGCCGTGGCGCTCGTGCTCGACGGGCTCGCAGCGCTCGACGACCCGCTGCCGACGAGCGTGCGCCAGGCGAAGTCGCTCCTCGCCCATCGCGAGGCGCTCGAACTCGTGCATCGCCCCGAGCGCGATGCCGACTGGAAGGGCGCACGGCGCACTCTCCGCTTCACCGAGGCCTTCGTGCTGCAGACGGCGCTGCTCGAGCGTCGCGCCGAACTTCGCACGCACACCACGGCCGCTCGGCACCCGGTGCCGGGCGGAGCGCTCGAACGCTTCGATGCAGCCTTGCCCTTCACCCTCACCGGAGACCAGCGCGACGTCGGCGCCGAGATCGCCGGCGACCTCGGCGAAGCCGTGCCGATGAACCGGCTCGTGCAGGGCGAGGTCGGCTCCGGCAAGACGGTCGTCGCGCTGCGGGCGATGCTCGCCGTCGCCGACTCCGGCGGGCAGTCCGCACTGCTGGCTCCGACCGAGGTGCTGGCCGGCCAGCACTTGCGATCGATCGTGAAGATGCTCGGCCCCGACCTCGCCGCAGAGCTCATCCCGACCCTCCTCACCGGGCAACTGCCCCTCGCCGAGCGCAAGAAGGCCATGCTGCGCGCCGCGGCCGGCCAATCGCGCATCGTCGTCGGCACGCACGCGCTGCTCGGCGACACGGTCTCCTTCGCCGACCTCGGGCTCGTCGTCGTCGACGAGCAGCACCGCTTCGGCGTCGAGCAGCGCGAGGCGCTGCGCCTGAAGGGCCGCAATCCGCCCCACGTGCTCGTGCTGACGGCCACGCCGATTCCGCGCACCGTCGCCATGACCGTCTTCGGCGACCTCGACGTCTCCACGATCCGCGAACTTCCGGCAGGCCGCGCGGGCATCACCTCGCAGGTCGTGCCGCTCGCCATCCGGCCCTCGTGGAGGCCGCGCATCTGGGAGCGCCTCGCCGAAGAGCTCGCCCTCGGTCGTCAGGCGTTCGTCGTGTGTCCCGCGATCGAGGCGAAGGTCGTCGAAGACGACGGTGCGGGCGACACGGTCGCCCGCGGTGCAGCAGATGACGCGGCGCCGCGCGGCGACGGGCCGGCCGATTCCGCGGCCCCCGTGGCATCCGTCGCCGCGGTGCTCGCCGAGCTGCGCGCCCACCCGCGCTTCGCCGAGACGCGCATCGCACCCCTGCACGGCCGCATGTCGGCCGAGGAGAAGGACGCCACGATGCGGGCCTTCTCGGCGGGTGAGCTCGACGTGCTCGTCGCGACGACCGTCATCGAGGTCGGCGTCGACGTGCCCAATGCGAGCGCGATGGTCGTGGTCGACGCCGACCGCTTCGGGGTCTCGCAGCTGCACCAGCTGCGCGGGCGGGTCGGTCGAGGCGGTGTACCGGGTCTCTGCCTGCTCGTGACCTCGGCCGTACCCGGCTCGCTCGCACTGCAGCGCGTCGAAGCCGTCGCGGCGACGCTCGACGGGTTCGAACTCGCGCAGGCCGACCTCGAGCTGCGGCAGGAGGGCGACGTGCTGGGCGCCACCCAGTCGGGCGGGCGTTCATCGCTGAAACTGCTCCGGGTGGCTCGCGACGGCGACCTCATCGCCGAAGCGCGAGAGCTCGCCCAGGGGGTGCTCGCCGAGGCGGGCGGCCTGGCCGGCCACCCGGCGCTCGCGGCCGCGGTGCGCAGACGGCTCGACGAGGAGACGAGCGGGTACCTGAGCAAGGGCTGAAACTCTCCACTGCCCCGCTCGCAGCGCCACGCGGGCAGTACGCTGTTGCATATGCAGCGGATCGCCGTCGTCCCCGGATCGTTCGACCCTGTCACGCTCGGTCATCTCGACGTCATCGAGCGGGCGGCGGGGCTCTACGACGAGTTGCATGTCGTCGTCGTGCACAACCCCGGCAAGTCGGCGCTGCTGCCGATCGCCCAGCGGGTCTCGCTCATCGAGCGTGCGATCGCCGATGCCGGCATCGAGGGTCGCATCGTCGTCGCGTCGTGGAGCATGGGCCTGCTCGTCGACTACTGCACCGACGTCGGCGCGACGGTGCTTGTGAAGGGGGTGCGGTCGCAGCTCGATGTCGGCTACGAGACGCCCATGGCGATCGTCAACCGCCACCTCGCAGGGGTCGAGACGGTCTTCCTCCTGCCCGACCCGGCCAACGCCCACGTGTCGAGTTCGCTCGTGCGCCAGGTCTCCGCCCTCGGCGGCGACGTCGCCCCCTACGTGCCGGCCGTCGTGGCCGATTACCTCCAGGCGGCGATGACGCCATGAGCGAGACCACGGCCGTCGTGGCGCAGATGGGCATCGACGAGGTCGGCGCCCGCGCGGCGACGATCGTGCAGAACGTCGAAGCGGTCATCGCCGGCAAGCGCGACGCCGTGACGAGTGCCCTCACGGTGCTGCTCGCCGAGGGGCACCTCCTCATCGAAGACGTGCCGGGCGTCGGCAAGACGATGCTCGCCAAGACCCTCGCCCGTTCGGTCGATGCGACCGTCAGCCGCATCCAATTCACCCCCGACCTGTTGCCGAGCGACGTCACCGGCGTCTCGGTATTCGACCAGGCGAGCCGTCGTTTCGAGTTCAAGCACGGACCGGTCTTCGCGAACATCGTGATCGGCGACGAGATCAACCGTGCGAGCCCGAAGACGCAATCGGCGCTGCTCGAGTGCATGGAGGAGCGCCAGGTCACCGCCGACGGCACGACCTACCGGCTCGACCCGCCGTTCACGGTGATCGCGACGCAGAACCCCGTCGAGATGGAGGGCACCTACCCGTTGCCCGAGGCGCAGCGCGACCGGTTCATGGCCCGCATCTCGATGGGGTACCCGTCGTCGGCCGATGAGTTGGCGATGCTCTCGACCCGCGAGACGTCGAGCCCGCTCGACGAGCTCGAGCCGGTCGTCACGCTCGACGAGCTGCGCGGCATGATCGAGGCCGTGCAGCACGTGTTCACCTCGCAACCGGTCAAGGAGTACGCCGTCGATCTCGCACGGGCCACCCGTGAAGACCGGCAGTTGCGACTGGGGGCGAGTCCGCGCGCCACGCTGCAGCTCATCCGCGCAGCGAAGGCGCACGCGGCGATGCACGGCCGCGATTTCGTGCTGCCCGATGACGTCGACGCGCTCTCGGTTCCGGTGTTCGCCCACCGCCTCGTCCCGACCAGCCGTGCGATCGGGGCGCACGACCGCGACAGCGGGCCGCTCATCGACGCCATCGTGCGCCGCATCGTAGGGGAGACGCCGGTTCCGGTCGGCAGCGCGCGAAGGAACTGACATGTGGCGCCCCCGCTCCGCTCGAATCGCGACCTGGCCGCGACTCACGCGCCGGGGTGCCACGCTCGTGATCGTCGGTGTCCTGCTCCTCGCGGTGTCGTTGTGGTTCGATCTTCGCGACATCCTCGTGCTCGCCTTCGTCGGCATCGCGATGCCGGCTGTGGCGGCGGCCTTCGTCGCCCTGCGAAAGCCCCGACTCGCCGTCACGCGGCGGTTCGCGCCCCCGGTCGTCTCAGCGGGCGGATCGACGAAGGTCTCGCTCGTCGTCAAGAATCGCGCTCGTCGCACGTTCGACGGCGCGCACTGGCGCGACCGCGTCCCCTCCGGCCTCACCGCACCCGCCGAGGCGATCCTGCCCGCGATCGGGCCGCACGAGTCGATGCTCCCGACGGGCGACGACACCGTCCGTGTCGAGTACCGCCTCCTGACGCCGCGGCGAGGCGTCTACCAGATCGGGCCGCTCCGCGTCGGCATCACGGACCCGTTCGGCCTCGCCCGGGTCGACCGAGACGTGGGCACCGGTCGCGAGGTCGCGGTGACGCCGCGCGTGACCCCGCTCGACGCCGCGCTCGGGTCGGCCGCGAGCGTCGACGGCGTGCTCAACGGTTTGCAGCGGCGCACGCATCCGAACTCCGACGAGCTCATCGCGCGCGAGTACCGCTACGGTGATCCGTTGCGCCGGGTGAACTGGGCCGCGACGGCTCGCCGGGGCGAGCTCATGGTGCGCGAAGAGGAGCAGCGCGGCGACCCCGAGGTGCGCATCATCCTCGACACCACCCTCTCGGGGCGGGGCAAGGCGTCGGCCGTGCGCCGAGACGGTGACGATCGCACGCATTTCGGGTTCGAGCTCGGCGTCGAGGTCGCGGCCTCGATCGGCATGCACCTGCTGGAGCGCGGGTATCGCGTGCGATGCGACCGGGTCGACGATCCCGAGCGGAGCATCCTCTCCGAGGAGTCCGGCGCCGGGTACCGACTGCCGGGCGGCGACCGCTTGCTGCTCGAAGACCTCGCCCGGCTCGAGAGTCCTTCCCGGCAGTCCGGTGCGCGAGCGGAGTCGCGCGCTCCGACCCACGCGGCGGCCCCGCGCGGCCGTGAAGCGCGCATGCCGGGCTTCGCCGTGCTCGTCGACCCCGACGAGCACGACGCCCGCGCGCTCGTCGCGCTGCGATCGACGTTCGAGCCTGCCGTGGTGTTCGCAACCGAGGGGGTCGCCGCCGGCGTCGTCGAGGCGCTCGAGAAGTCCGACTGGCGGGTGGTGCGCGTGCGCCGGTCCGCCGACATCGGGCCGGCATGGTCGGGCACGACCGTTCCCGCGAGGTCGGGCACGACCGTTCCCGCGAGGTCGGGCGGTGGCGGCACCTCGGGCGGCGGCGCGGCGACGCCGCACAGAGACGGCGATGGGGCGGTGACGGCTGATGCGTCCTGACCCGGTTCCCCTCTCGCGGGCCCAACGGCTGGCCCTGACGTCGACGTCGTTCCTCCTGCTCGCGATCGCCACGATGGCACTCGGCCCGCTCATCGCGGGAAGCGGCTGGTGGTGGTTGTGCGCGTTCATCGCAGCCGGCACGCTCTTCGCGGGGGCGGGGCTGCGCGCGCTGCGCACTCCGGCGTCGCTCGTGCCGGTGCTCGAACTCGTCGTGCTCCTGCTGCTGCTCACGCTCGTGTTCGGCGGCACCACGAGCATCGCGCTGATCATTCCGACGCAGGGCACGTTCGAGACGTTCGGCGGTTTGATGTCGGGCGCACAGCGCACGATCGAACAGCAGTCGGTGCCCGCCATCCCGGTGCCGCCGCTGCTGTTCGCCCTGGCCGTCGGAGTGGGCCTGCTCGCGGTCGTCGTCGACATCCTCGTGCAGACGCTGCGCGTGCCGGCGCTCGCCGCGGCACCGGCGCTCGTGCCCGTGCTCGTGCCGGGGTTCATCATCGAAGCGGGGGCCGAGGCACCCACGCTCGTGCTGACCGCGGCCGCGTACCTGCTGCTGCTCCGCGTCGACGTGCGGGTGCGCCGACGCGCGCGCCTGCTCGGCGACGGCGAGGGCGACGGCGACGATGCCGCGACGATCGTGCCGCCCAAGCGCGTGCCGATCGTGTCGACCCTCGGCGCCTCGCTCGGCCTCGCCGCGGTCGGCCTGCTCACGGCATCGGTGCTCGCCGCGTCGACGCCGAGCGTGTCGACGAGCCTCCTGCTCGGCTCGCCGGGCCAGGGCACGCTCTTCGCGCGTGGGGTGAGCCCGTTCATCGACCTCGGTCGAGACCTTCGGCGCCCAGAGGCGCGACCCGCGTTCCACTACTTCGCGCGCGACGCCGACCGGCCCTACTTCACGCTCCTCACGCTCGATCGATTCGAGGGCGAGGTGTGGGGAGCCACCGACGCGGCCGTCGACGGCGACAACACCGTCGACGCGATGCCGCGGCCCGACGGCCTCTCCGATGACGTCGCGACCTCGGAGCATCCGATCGAGGTCATCGTCGACGAGGTCCGAACGACGTGGCTGCCGGTGCCGTATCCGTCGTCGCGCATCGAAGGGCTGAGCGGATCCTGGTTCTGGGACTCGGATTCCCTCGCCGTTCGCAGCGTCGACACGAATACCGGAGGCCAGCGGTATCGGGTGACCCGACTCGAGGTGGAGCCGACGGTGGCGCAGCTGCGCGGTGCGAGCGGCGATCTTCCGTCCGATCTCGACCCGTATCTCGAACTGCCCGAAGATGCGCCGCCGATCATCGCCCAGACCGCGGCCGAGATCACCGCGATCGCCACCTCGCGATACGACGCGGCGGTCGCGATCCAGTCGTATCTGCGTTCGGCGGACTTCGACTACTCGACCGAGGCCCCGGTCGCCGAGGGATACGACGGCGGCGGGTTCGACGTCGTCGCGCGGTTCCTCGAGACGAAGGCCGGCTACTGCGTGCACTTCGCGTCGACGATGGCGGTGCTCGCGCGCGAGGTCGGCATCCCTTCGCGCATCTCGCTCGGCTACACCCAGGGCAGGCCCGCCCAGGAGCGCGTCGACGGCGTGCAGCGCGTCGAGGTCGACTCCCATGACCTGCACTCGTGGCCCGAGCTGTACTTCGAGGGCGTCGGCTGGGTGCCGTTCGAGCCGACCCCGGGCCGGGGCAGCGTGCCGGAGTACTCGCGCCCGGGTGCCGGCGAGGGAACCGGTGCCGCGGCGCCGAGTGCGGCTCCCTCGACGCCCGGGGCCGACGGTCGCCCCGAACTCGATCCCGACCGAGGGCTCGCGGGGCAGCGCGGCGACGGCCTTTCCGCGGATTCGTGGTGGCAGCGCGGTGCGCCGGTCGCGCTCGTCGTGGTGCTCCTGCTGCTGATCCCGGCCGGTCTGCGGCTCGGCCAGCGCTGGTCGCGTCGCCGACGGCTCGCGAGGGGCGATCGACCGGCGGATGCCGCGTGGGACGAGGTGATCGCCACCGCGCGCGACCTCGGTGCAGGCGGCGGCGCCGTCGAGACGCCCCGGGCGTTCGCGGCCTCGCTCGCGGGGCGCGAGGCCTTCGGCGCGGCGGAGCCCGCCGCCGCACTCACCGTGCTGCGCGACGCCGTGGAACGAGAGCGCTACGGCCCCGATCCCGGGTCACCGGTCGACGGAACGGAGTTGCGCGACGCGCTCGCGCGAGTCCGCGCGGCCCTGCTCGCGGACGCAACACCGCCGGTGCGCATCAGGGCCGTGCTCGTGCCGCGATCGCTCTTCGACGCCGCGCGCCGTGCACTCGGCGAACGCCCACCCGCCGACGCGTAGACTCGTCGATCGTGGCCATCAAGCATTCCCCTTTCCGCGTGAACGTGCGGGACCTCGTCAATCGTCCCGGTGAGATGCGCGAACACCCCTTCACCGCAGTCGCCGCCGACCAGATGGGCGAGGGGCTCGTCGCCGTACGCGCCGGCTCCGAGCTCGATGTCGACGTCCGGCTCGAGTCGGTGCACGAGGGCATTCTCGTCACTGCGGAGGTCGACGCCGTCGCCGAGGGGGAGTGCGGGCGCTGCCTGATCGACATCGCCCTGCCGGTCGAAGTCGAGTTCCAAGAACTCTTCGGGTATCATTCTGGGGAAGCCATCGAGTATGAGGTTCAAGACGACCACGTGGATCTTGAACCACTCATCCGCGATGCGGTAGTGCTGGCACTGCCGTTCCAGCCGGTGTGCCGACCGGATTGCCCCGGACTCGACCTCGAGACCGGGCTCCGACTGGCCGATCATCCGGAACTCGTCACCCCTGAGCACAGCGATCCACGCTGGTCCGCGCTCGCCGGGTTCCAGGCTTCCGAAGACAACGGCTCGGATGACGCATCCGACGCCGACCAGCAGAGAGAAGAGAGATAGTCATGGCTGTTCCGAAGCGGAAGAAGTCACGCTCCAACACCCACGCGCGCCGCTCGCAGTGGAAGGCCGAGGTTCCCACGCTCGTCAAGACCGTCGAGAACGGCAAGGTCACCTACAGCCTTCCGCACCGCGCGAAGGTCGTCGAGGACTCTGCGGGCACCCCGCTCTTCCTCGAGTACAAGGGCCGCAAGGTCGCCGACGTCTAGTCGGCCCCAGACACCCGAACGACCGGTCGTGACGCGAACGGAACTCACCGGGGCAATGGATCAGACGCTCGAGGAGCTGCAGCAACGCCTGCAGATCTCGATCGATCCCGCCCTGCTCCTGCTCGCGCTCACGCACCGGTCATTCGCGTACGAGAACGGCGGCATCCCGACCAACGAGCGCCTCGAGTTCCTCGGCGACTCGATCCTCGGTCAGGCGGTGACGGTCAAGCTCTTCCGCGACCATCCCGACCTCGACGAGGGCGAGCTGGCCAAGCGGCGGGCGAGCCTCGTGTCGAGTGTCGCGCTCGCCGAAGTGGGCCGCTCGGTCGGCATCGGGCCGTTCGTGCGCCTCGGCCGAGGCGAGACGCTGACCGGCGGTGCCGACAAGCCGTCGATCCTCGCCGACACCGTCGAGGCGATCATCGGTGCCGTGTACCTCGACGCCGGCGGCGATGCCGCCACCGAGTTCGTGTTGCGGCTCGTCGCCCCCCTCATGAGCGATCCCGCCCGCTTCGGCGCCGCCATGGATCCGAAGACGAGCCTGCAAGAGGTCGCCGCACGCCGCGGAGCCGCTGCACCGGTGTACACCGTCGCCGAGAGCGGGCCCGACCACAACAAGCATTTCATCGCGACGGTGGCCGTCGGCGACCTCGTCGAAGCGTCTGGCGAGGGGTCGAGCAAGAAGCAGGCCGAGATGGCCGCCGCGCTCGAGGCCTGGACCCGCCTGAACTCGCACTGACGTGCCCGAACTGCCCGAGGTCGAGGTCGTGCGGGCCGGACTCGCGCCGGCGGTCACGGGCGCCGTCGTGTCGGCGGTCGAGGTGCTCGAGCCCCGTTCGCTGAAACGGCACGACGCGGCATCCGGTGACTTCGAGGCCCTCGTCACGGGGGCGCGCATCGAGGCGGCCGTGCGCCGCGGCAAGTTCCTCTGGCTTCCGCTCGGCGGCGACCGCGCACGCGAGGGGCGGGCGGTCGTCGGGCACCTCGGCATGAGCGGGCAGATGCTGCTGCGCACGCCCGACCACCCCGGCGACGACGCGCACGCGCGCGTGCGGCTGCACCTCGAGCATCCAGGCCTCGGTGAGCTTCGGGTCGATTTCGTCGACCAGCGCATCTTCGGCTCGCTCGCGGTCGATCGGCTCGTGCCCACGGCCGACGGCGAGGTCGGCGGGTTCTCCGGCGGCGTCTCGGGGGAGTGGGCGCGGCACGTGCCTGCACAGGTCGCCCACATCGCCCGGGATCCGCTCGATCCGGCCTTCGACGACCGTGCGTTCCTCACGGCGCTCGCGAAGCGGCACACGGCCGTCAAGCGCGTGCTGCTCGATCAGGGCGTCGTCAGCGGCATCGGCAACATCTACGCCGACGAGTCGTTGTGGGCGGTGCGGGTGCACGGCGACCAGCCCGCATCGTCGCTGTCGACCCGTCGGGCACGGCAGCTGCTCGACGCCGTTCGCGAGGTGCTCGGCAAGGCGCTCGCCGAGGGCGGCACGAGCTTCGACGCCCAGTACGTCAACGTCAACGGCGCATCCGGCTACTTCGCGCACTCGCTGAACGCCTACGGGCGCACCGGCCTGCCGTGCCCGCGGTGCGGCACGCCGATGGTGCGGGAGCCCTTCATGAACCGCTCCTCGCACCGTTGCCCGAAGTGTCAGCGACTCAGTCGCGCTGCCATTCCGCGCTCATCCCGCGGAGCGTGAACCCGAGCGCGATGTTGATCGCGAGCATGTGGTCGTTCTCATCGGCGTTCCAGGTGTAGATGTCGGTGCGATCGGGCGTCGTCTCGCCGAGGTGCACGAGGTTGGCGAGCTTCAGCAGCATGCCGAGCCCGTGGCCACGGTGCGGACCGAGCACGATCGTGTCCCACTGGAACGCGGCGGTCGAGTTCGAGGGCAGCGAGAGCTCGGTGTAGGCGGCGACCGACCCGTCGGGGGCGATGGCCGCCTGAACGAGCGTCGTCCGCCCGGCCTCGAGCGCCCGCGCCTCACCGGCGCGCACCCGCGCTGCGTCCCAGACCTCCTCGTCGACGATGACCGCGCCGAACGGCGGGTCCGTCGCCATCGAGGCATGCGCCACGGCGAGCGTGTCGAGCAGTTCCTCGGGCGCACGGTCGACCCAGCCGGTGAGACGATACGCCGCGGAATCCGCCCCTTGAGCGGCCAGCCGAGCGGACAGCAACGTGCGGAACTCCTCGAGCCGGCCCGTCACGCTCAGGCCGCTGACCCGCTCGAGCTGCGCCAGCCGGTAGCCGTGGCGGAGCGCGAAGGATGCGCCGACCGCCCCCGCCGGGATCGAGCCGGTGCCGTCGGGCGCCTCGAGGCGCGGCCCGGGGGCGTCGAGGTTCGCGAGCGCGACATCCGAATAGCCCGCGACGATGTCGCGTCCGAGCGATCGCGCATGCGCTTCGGCGCGTGCGAGCAGTTCGGCGCCGAGCCCGCGGCCCCGTTCGTCGACGGCCACGCCGACCGAGATCTCGGCGGTGCGTGCCTCCTCGCCGCGCTCCCACAGCACCTCGGCGCGGCCGATGCAGCGTTCGTCCTTCCACGCCGCGAACGCCTGACGGCCGGTGTACCGGTCGTCGCGGAACTCCGGCAGCAGCTCCGCTGCCTCTTGGGCGAACCGGCGGTGTCCCCAGACCGACTCCTGCACGTCGGCGGTGAGTTCGACGAAGGCCTCGAAGTCTGCGGCCTCGGGCGTGCCGAGTCGCTCGGGTATGTCGAGTGGTCGGATGTCGATGTCCACGTCTGCCTCCTCGCCGCCCCAGTGGCAGCCGTTCAGAATATCGGCGGGCGGCAGATGCCGGCAAGCGCGGATCGGGACCCGACCGGCGCGCGCGCGCGGCACCCGCCCGAACCTCGGATACCGTAGTCCGCAGCGTTCTCGCGACCAGGAGAGGGTGGGACGTGTACCTGAAGAGCCTGACGCTCAAGGGCTTCAAGTCCTTCGCACAGCCGACGACGTTCGCGTTCGAGCCCGGCGTGACCTGCATCGTCGGTCCCAACGGCTCCGGCAAGTCCAACGTCGTCGACGCGCTCGCCTGGGTCATGGGCGAGCAGGGTGCGAAGACCCTGCGCGGCGGCAAGATGGAGGACGTCATCTTCGCGGGCACGTCGACGCGCGGGCCACTCGGCCGCGCCGAGGTCAGCCTCACGATCGACAACAGCGACGGCGCGCTGCCGATCGAGTACACCGAGGTCACGATCTCGCGCACGCTCTTCCGAAACGGCGCGAGCGAATACGCGATCAACGGCGAGAACTGCCGCCTGCTCGACGTGCAGGAACTGCTCAGCGACTCAGGACTCGGCCGCGAGATGCACGTCATCGTCGGGCAGGGCCAGCTCGACCAGGTGCTGCGGGCGACGCCCGAAGACCGGCGCGGCTTCATCGAGGAGGCGGCCGGCATCCTGAAGCACCGGCGACGCAAGGAGAAGACGCTCCGCAAGCTCGATGCCATGCAGGCGAACCTCACCCGACTCTCCGACCTCGCCGGCGAGATCCGCCGTCAATTGAAGCCCCTCGGTCGCCAGGCCGAGGTCGCGCGCGAGGCCGCGACGATCGCCGCCGTCGTGCGCGACGCCAAGGCCAGGCTCCTCGCCGACGAGGTCGTCGGCCTCCGCCGGGCCCTCGACGAGCACGGCAAGAGCGAGCACGAGCGCCACGCCGAGCGACTCGTGCTGCAGGACCAGCTCGAGCAGCACCAGGCGAAGGTGGCCCGGCTCGAGCAGGCGCAGGTCGGCGATGCCGTCGACCGGGCGCGGTCGACGACCTTCGCGCTCGAGCAGGCGCAGGGCGGTCTCCGCTCGCTCGACTCCCTCGCCCGCCAGCGCATCGCCCTGCTCGGCAGTGCAGCAGAGCAGACGGATGCCTCGCCGAGCGTCACCCGCGCGATGATCGACGAGGCGGTGACCGAACTCACCGGCATTCGAGACAGCGTCGGCACCGCGGCATCCGCGCTCGACGACGCCCACGAGGCGACGATGCTGCGCCGCACCGAACTCGACGCCGTCGACGAGGGCATCGCGCGCCAGAGCGCGCTCGTCTCGGCATACGACCTCGAGATCTCCAAGCTCACAGGCCAGGCCGACTCCGCAGCCTCGAAGCTCGCCGCGGTGCGCGGCGAGGTGCTGCGGCATGAGAACGCGCTCGAGGCCGCTGCCGAGCGACGCGTTGCAGCCGCCACGGCGCTCGCCGCGGCCGAGGCCGACGCGGATTCGGGCGAGACCGCCGAGACCGACCTCGACGAGGCCTACGAACTGGCTCAGGCGGCAGTGTTCGAGGCCGAAGCCGAGATCGAGCGCATTCGCGAAGCACTGCACGACCGCGAACGCGAGCACGGGGCGCTCGCCGCCCGCACCCAGGCGCTTTCGCTCGCCCTCGACCAGAAAGACGGCTCTGCGGCGCTCGTCACCGCCGGCGTCGCCGGTGTGCGAGGCCTCCTCGCCGAGGCGGTGCAGGTCGAACCCGGCTACGAACCGGCGATCGCCGCAGCGCTCGGCTCCCTCGGCGACGCCGTGCTCGTCGACGATCGCGCGGCCGCCTTCCGTGCCCTCGAGCACGCCGAACGCGGCGAGCTCGGCCGCGTCGCCCTTGCGCTCGCCGACGCCGGCTCCGCGCCGGCACCGGCATCGCCGGTCGAAGGGCTCACCGCCGCATCCGCCGTCGTCACGGCCCCTGCCGGCGTGCTCGGCCTCCTCGCCGAGGTGCTGATCGCCGACGACCTCGCGGCAGCTCGCACGGCCGAGACCGCCCTCGCGCAGCGGCAATCGCCGGCCACCGTCATCACGAAGGACGGCACCGTGGTCGGCCGATTCGTGCTGCGCGGCGGCTCCGGACGCAAGCAGAGCCGCATCGAGCTCATCGCCGAGCGCGATCGCGCCGCCGCCCGTCTCGAAGAGGTGCGCGCCGAGATCGAGCGCGCGCGCTTCGAGCTCGCCGAGCAGCGGCAGATCGTGCAGCAGTCCAAGGATCAGGCGAAGGGAGCGCTCGCCGCGCTCCGCGAGTTCGACGCGCAGCTCGCGCAGCGAACAGAGCGACTGAACCGGGCGCGCGTGCAGGCCGAGGCGGCCGATGCCGACTCCGAACGACTGCGCCAGGCCGCAGCGAACGCCGAGGAGCGCGTCGCCGAGGCCGAGCAGCTCGCGGTCGCCGCGAGGGCGGCGCTCGACGCGGCGCGCGCCGAGCCGCGACCGGTGCTCGAGACCGCGGCGCGCGA
Organism: Agromyces badenianii; assembly: GCF_003070885.1. Classification (NCBI taxonomy): domain Bacteria; kingdom Bacillati; phylum Actinomycetota; class Actinomycetes; order Micrococcales; family Microbacteriaceae; genus Agromyces; species Agromyces badenianii. The sequence continues at coordinate 1,897,005 of NZ_CP028913.1, read as the reverse complement.
CGGAGCGCTCGCGGCCCTCGAGACGGCCCGCGAGGCCGAGGTGGAGGCGAAGCTGCGCCTCGAGACGGCGAGGGAGCGCGTGCGTGCCGAGGAGGCCCGCATCCGTGCCATGGAGGCGCAGTTCGAAGCCGAGCGGCAGGCCGCAGCGGATGCGGCGCGGCGGGCCGTGATCCGCCGCGCCCAGCTGGAGGCGGCCACCCGGGTCGCCGACGCGCTGCCCGCGGCGCTCTCGTCGGTCGACGCCTCGGTGGCCGAGGCGCGCGTGGCGCTCGGACGCGCGGAGGCCGAACGCGCGAGCCGCAACGAAGAGCTGCAGGCGGTGCGCCGCGAGGAGGCCGCCGCGCGCGAGCGGCTGCACTCGGTCACCGAAGACGTGCACGGGCTCGAGCTGCGCATCTACGAGAAGAAGCTCCACGTGGGCGGACTCGTCGAACGTGCGGAGTCGGAGCTCGGGCTGACCGAAGACGTGCTCGTCGACGAGTACGGCCCCGATCAGGAGGTCCCGGCCGAGGACGGCGAGGGCGAATCCCGCCCCTTCCGGCGCGAGGAGCAGCAGCGCCGGCTCGCGCAGGCCGAACGCAAGTTCGCCCAGCTCGGCCGGGTGAATCCGCTCGCGCTCGAGGAGTTCGCGGCGCTCGAGCAGCGCCATCTGTTCCTCACCGAGCAGCTGACCGATCTCGCGAACACCCGCAAAGACCTGCTGACGATCATCGAGGAGATCGACGGCAAGATGGAGTCGATCTTCCGCAGCGCCTTCGACGACACGAAGGCGGCGTTCGCCGAGGTGTTCCCGGTGCTCTTCCCTGGGGGCGCGGGCAGCATCTCGCTCACCGACCCCGAGAACATGCTCACCACCGGCATCGAGGTGAGCGTCAAGCCCGCGGGTAAGAAGATCGAACGTCTCTCGCTGCTGTCGGGCGGTGAGCGTTCACTCGCCGCCGTGGCACTGCTGATCGCGATCTTCAAGGCCAGGCCCAGCCCGTTCTACATCATGGACGAGGTCGAGGCGGCGCTCGACGACGCGAACCTCGGCCGGCTGCTCACGACCCTCGAGTCCCTCCGCGAGGATTCGCAGCTCATCGTCATCACGCACCAGAAGCGCACCATGGAGATCGCCGACGCGCTCTACGGCGTCTCGATGCGACAAGACGGCGTGTCGGCGGTCGTCGGCCAGCGCGTCCGCGAGGAGCGCGAGGCGAAGGCGAGCTGAGGATGCCGCGGCATCCGCTCGTCGATGCCGCCGCGCCGCTCAGGTGAGCCGGCGGTCGTCGGGTTCGACGATGCGGAACCAGCGATAGCCGTAGGCGTCGAGGTGCACGTCGATGCGCCCCCGTTCGTCGAGGGCGAAGGTGTCGACGGCGAACAGGTCGGAGAGCACTGTGTCGGGCGCCACCGGTCCGAGCTCGAGCGCAACGACCGTCGGGGTCGGAGCGAAGTTGTGCACCGCCACGAATCGCCCGACATCCGCCGTGATGCGGTGTGCGAGCACGGCGTGCTGCCCGCTCGGAAGCACCTCGTGGCGGCCCCAGCCGATCTCGGGGGAGCTGCGGTACCGCACCGCGAAGCTCCGGATGTGGTTGAGCAGCGAATCGGGGTCGTGCATCTGCGCCTCGACGTTCACGTGCTCGGGGGCGTACCCGTCGGCGGGCGGTGCCGCGGTGAGCCGGCGCGGCGCGGCGCGGGAGAAGCCGCCGTTCGGCCCGTCGGTCCACTGCATGGGGGTGCGCACCGTCATCCGGCCGCCGCCGTTGCGGTTCTCACCCATGCCGATCTCCTCCCCGTAGAAGAGCACAGGGGTTCCCGGCAACGAGAAGAGCAGGCTGTAGACCATGCGGATGCGACGCGGATCGCCGTCGAGCATCGTCGGCAGGCGCCGTGCGATGCCGCGGTCGTAGACGCGCATCCACTCCTCGGGCGCGAACGCCTCGAACACCTCGTGACGCTCGGCTTCGCTCAGCTTGTCGAGGGTGAGTTCGTCGTGGTTGCGCACGAAGTTCGCCCACTGGGCCTCGGGTTCGAGCTGCGGGCGCTGCGCGAGCGACGCCGCGAACGGGCGGGCGTCCTCCCTCGCGAGCGAGAGGTAGAGCGCCTGCATGCCGAGGAAGTCGAACTGCATCGTGAGCTCCGGCGCGGCGCCGGTTCGGCCGAAGTACTCGAGCTGCTGGTCGTACGGCAGGTTCACCTCGCCGAGCAGTACGGCGTCGCTCGAGCGGCGCTGCAGGAAGCGGCGGATGTCGCGGAGGAACTCGTGCGGGTCGCCGATGTCGACGCCCTCGGGCGGCTCGATCAGGAACGGCACCGCGTCGACCCGGAAGCCCGAGATGCCGAGCTCGAGCCAGTATCCGATGGTCTTCGCGATCTCGTCGCGCACCGCGGGGTTGGCGATGTTGAGGTCGGGCTGGTGGCGGTAGAAGCTGTGCAGGTAGTACTGCCCGCTGCGCTCGTCGAGTTCCCACACGCTGTCTTCCTCGCCGGGGAAGACGGTCTTCGCCTGCTTCGCCGGCGGCTCGTCACGCCACACGTAGTAGTCGCGATACGGCGATGTGCGGCTCCGGCGCGCGGCCGCGAACCACGGATGGCGGTCGGAGGTGTGGTTCATGACGAAGTCGATGATCACCCGCATGCCCCGGTCGCGGGCGGTGCGCGTGAACTCGGCCACGTCGCCGAGGGCGCCGAGACGCGGGTCGACTCCGGTGAAGTCGGTGATGTCGTACCCGTCGTCGCGATCGGGGGTCGGCTGGAAGGGCATGAGCCAGATGCACGTCACGCCGAGTTCCGCCAGGTGGTCGAGCCGGTGCGCGAGGCCCTCGAAGTCGCCGAAGCCGTCGTCGTTCCAGTCCATGTAGGTCTCGACGTCGAGGCAGTAGACGACGGCGGTCTTCCACCACAGGTCGCTGCGATCGGTGATCTTCATCGGCCGGCCTCCTTGAGGGCGGGAAGCACGTGCTCGCCGAAGGCGTCGATGAATCCGGCCTGTTCGGTGCCCACGTGATGGAGGTAGATGCGGTCGACGCCGAGTTCGGCGAGCCCGGTCAGGTGATCGAGGTGCCGGCTCAGGTCGGAGGAGACCTGCAGGGTCCGGGCGACCTGCTCGGCCGAGACATCCGCAGTGCGCTCGTCGAACGCCTCGGGGGTGTCGAGCTCCCACGAGAGGTGCGCGGGAACGAGGCTCTGGCGCCACTGGTCGTGCGCGATGGCGAGCGCCTCATCGTCGGTCGGCGCCCAACTGAGGTGCACCTGCACGGCGACCGGGCCGCGCCCGCCGGCATCGCGATACCCGCCGATGAACTCTTGGAGCTCCTCCCGCGGCTGGTCGACCGTGATGACACCGTCGGCCCACGCGGCGACCTCGCGGGCCGTCTCGACGCTCACCGCGGCCGCGAACAGCGGGGCCGGCGACTCGGGCAGGCTCCAGATGCGGGCTCGATCGACCCTGATGCGGCCGTCGGCCGAGACCTGCTCGCCCGCGAGCAGCCGCCGCATGACGTCGACGGTCTCGGCGAGCCGCGCGTCGCGCTCGGCCTTCTCGGGCCAGGGGTCGCCGGTGACGTGCTCGTTGATCGCCTCACCGCTGCCGATCGCCGCCCAGAACCGATGCGGGTACATCTCGGCGAGCGTCGCGATCTTCTGCGCGGCGATCGCCGGGTGATATCGCTGCCCGGGAGCCGTGACGACGCCGAGCGAGAATCTCGTCGCCTCGAGTGCGGCGGCGAGCCAGCTCCACGCGTACCCGGAGTGTCCTTGGCGGACGCTCCAGGGTTCGAGGTGGTCGCTGCACAACGCGGCATCGAAACCGGCCTGCTCTGCGTGCTTGACCGCGTCGAGGAGGCGGCTCGGCGGGAGTTGTTCGTGCGAGGCGTGGAATCCCACGATCGTCATTCGCACTCCTTCCGTTGCCTCGAGGCTTCCGCGTCGCACGGTGCCCGGCAACCCCTTGCGGCTCATCCCTGGATCGGTGTACCGGGAGCGCGCCCTAGGCTGGAGCCATGGCAGAACGTGCATCGTGGTCCCTCGGCGCGGCCCTTCGCGGGGTCTTCGGTGCGAAGACGATCGACGACGACACCTGGGACGACCTCGAGTCGGCGCTGATCCGAGCCGATTTCGGCCCGGCCGTCACCGAGGAGATCGTGGCGCAGATCAGGGCGCAGGTCGAGCGGTTCAAGACGACGGACCCCAAAGACGTGCAGCGGATGCTCCGCGAGATCGTCGAGGAGCGGCTCGCGAAGTACGACCCGACGTTGAAGCTCACCGAGCGGCCGGCCGTCGTGCTCGTCGTCGGCGTCAACGGAGTGGGCAAGACCACGACGATCGGCAAGTTCGCGAAGTTCCTGCGCAACTACGACCGCAGCGTCGTCGTCGGAGCGGCCGACACCTTCCGTGCGGCCGCCGTCGACCAGCTCGCGACGTGGGCCGAGCGCGCCGGGGCCGGCATCGTGCGCCCCGAGCGCGAAGGGCAAGACCCCGCATCCGTCGCCTTCCAGACCGTCGAGCAGGCCAAGCGCGACGGCACCGAGATCGTCATCATCGACACCGCGGGCCGGCTGCACACCAAGGGCGGGCTCATGGACGAGCTCGGCAAGATCAGGCGCGTCGTCGAGAAGCAGGCGCCGATCAGCGAGGTGCTGCTCGTGCTCGACGCGACGACCGGCCAGAACGGACTCGCCCAGGCCGAGGCGTTCATCGAGCACGGCGGCGTCACCGGCCTCGTGCTGACCAAGCTCGACGGCAGCGCGAAGGGCGGGTTCGTGCTCGCGGTGCAGGAGAAGACCGGCCTGCCGATCAAGCTCATCGGCCAGGGCGAGGGCATCGGCGACCTCACGGGATTCACGCCGCACGTCTTCGCGCAGAAGCTCGTCGGCTGAGAGGAAGAAGCGACATGGCGATCGAACACGACTACTTCGGACTCATCGGCGACTACTGGGCCGAGCGCAAGGAGTACGGCGACCAAGACGTCGAGGTCGTGCTCGACGCCGACTCCGACGCGGTCTCCACGGCGTCGCTCGACGCGGCGGCGACCATGGTCGGCGAACTCGAGCTCATCGACGACGAGCTGCGCGGCGTCTTCGTCGGCCAGCTCGACTCAGGCGGCAGCGTCGTCTCGCAATTCCTCGTCGCGGTGCTCGACGGCGACGACGCGGATGCCGCGGCCGACGCGATCACCCGGGATTCAGGCGACCGCCACATCGACGCGCTGCGCTCGCTGAGCCTCGTGCGCGTCGACCTCCGCCCCGACGCCGACGGCGACGGCGAGACCTTCGCGGAGTTCGAATACGGCCTCGCGCCGGAAGACCTCGACGCCCGCCTCGTCGCCTCCATCGACATCGGCCGCGACCTGGTCGACCTCCGCTTCGACGCCTGAGCTCGTCGCAGGGAAGGGCGGCCGTTCCGGCCGCGTCGGCGAGCGCTTCGGCCGACCGGGCGCCGACGCGGCATCCGACCTCATTTAGACTTGGCAGACCATGGCTACCTTCGGAAACCTGTCTGACCGCCTCGCCGAGACCTTCAAGAATCTCCGCACCAAGGGCAAGCTCTCCGCGTCCGACGTCGACGGCACCGTTCGCGAGATCCGCCGCGCACTGCTCGACGCCGACGTCTCGCTCGACGTCGTCAAGCAGTTCACGGCGCACGTGCGCGAGCGCGCGCTCAGCGACGAGGTCAACAAGGCGCTGAACCCGGCGCAGCAGGTCGTGCAGATCGTCAACGACGAGCTCATCGCGATCCTCGGCGGCGAGCAGCGGCGCCTGCAGTTCGCGAAGAACCCGCCCACCGTCATCATGCTCGCCGGCCTCCAGGGCGCCGGCAAGACCACGCTCGCGGGCAAGCTCGCGAAGTGGCTCGTGAAAGACGGGCACACGCCACTGCTCGTCGCGGCCGACCTCCAGCGCCCGAACGCCGTGAACCAGCTGCAGGTCGTCGGCGGCCAGGCGGGCGTGCCGGTCTTCGCCCCCGAACCCGGCAACGGCATCGGCGACCCCGTGAAGGTCGCGAAAGACGCCGTGAAGCAGGCCGAGCGCGCCCAGCACGACGTCGTCATCATCGACACCGCCGGCCGGCTCGGCGTCGACGCCGAGATGATGAAGCAGGCCTCGAACATCCGCAAGGCCACGAACCCCGACGAGGTGCTCTTCGTCATCGACGCCATGATCGGCCAAGACGCCGTCACGACGGCGAAGGCCTTCCAAGAAGGTGTCGACTTCACCGGCGTCGTGCTCTCCAAGCTCGACGGCGACGCACGCGGCGGCGCCGCGCTCAGCGTCGCCTCCGTCACCGGCCGGCCCATCATCTTCGCCTCGACGGGTGAAGGGCTCGACGACTTCGAGCCGTTCCACCCCGACCGCATGGCGAGCCGCATCCTCGACCTCGGCGACATCCTCACCCTCATCGAGCAGGCGCAATCCGCCTTCGACGAAGAAGAGGCGCTGAAGGTCGCCGAGAAGTTCGCGACCGACCAGTTCACCCTCAACGACTTCCTCGGCCAGATGCAGCAGTTGCGCGGCGCCGGGTCGATCAAGAAGATGCTCGGCATGCTGCCGGGCGCCGGCGGCATGAAGCAACAGCTCGAGAACTTCGACGAGCGAGAGATCGTGCGCACCGAGGCGATCATCCAGTCGATGACTCCAGCGGAGCGCGAGAACACCAAGCTGCTGAACGGCTCGCGGCGCCTGCGCATCGCGAAGGGCTCGGGCATGACCGTCACCGACGTGAACCAGCTCGTCTCGCGCTTCGAGCAGGCCGCGAAGATGATGAAGACGGTCGCGCGCGGTGGCATGCCGCAGATCCCCGGCATGGGGCCGATTCCGGGCGGCGGCGGCCACGGCGGCGGCAAGCGTCAGTCGGGCAAGGGCAAGAAGTCGAACGCGTCGCGGTCGGGCAATCCCGCCAAGCGTGCCGCCGAGAACGCGGCGATAGCTTCGGGCGGCGCACCCGGCGAGTCGAGCGCACCGGCCGGTTCGGGCTTCGGGCTCGGCGGCGGCGGCGCGAAGGCGGCACCGAGCGAAGAGGAGCTCGCCGCCCTGCAGCGGATGCTCCGCCGCTAGGCACGGCGGAGCGGGTGCCCGACCGGGTCGGTCAGGGCAGCGCGTCGCGGCGCACCTCACCCGCGAACATCTCGAGGGCCTGCCCGTCGACGACCGCGGCTCCGGTGGCGACCGAGACCGGGTCGGCGGCGAGCCGACGGGCCACCGCGGCCGCGTCGAGCGGATGCCGCGACGCCACGATGATCGTGTTGCCGGGTGCCACGCCCATGAGCACGGCCTCGGAGGCGATCGCGAGCGTCTGCGGCAGCACGTCGAGCACAGCCGCGAGCGTGTCGCTCGTGACCCGCGGCTCGGCGCCGTTCAGGCAATTGACGATGAGCACACCGCCCGGCGAGAGCAGGGAGACGAGTTCTTCGAAGAACTCCAACGTCGTGACGTGCCGGGGCACGATGCCGCCAGCGAAGATGTCGACGAGCACGAGGTCCCAGTTCGCGTCGTCGTCGGCGCGGAGCCGCTGCACCTCGGCCCTGGCGTCGCCGATCGCGAGCTCGATGGGTGCACCCTCGGGGAGTGGCAGATGCCGGGTGACGAACTCGAGCAGCTCAGGATGCAGCTCGACGACGCGTTGCCGGCTGCGCGGATGCAGTGCGTGCACGTAGCGGGGGAGCGTCAGCCCGCCGGCACCGAGGTGCAGCACCGCGGGCTCCCCAACGGGCAGGGCCGAGAGGGCCGCCGCGATGCGGCGCACGTAGGGCAGTTGCAGGTCGAGGGGATCGTCGGGATTGACGTGGGACTGGGTCACGTCGTCGATCACGAGCGAGAAGCCGCCGTTCGAGCCGCGATCGGGCTGGAGCTCGGCCCGGTATTCAGCGGTCTCGAGGGTCGGCGGAGTCTCCATGATTCGACCCTAGGCGATGCCGCGACGAGGCGGCCGCGTCGCGCTCCGGCAGCCGAGCACGGCACGCGGTCTGCGCGATACAGTGGTGCCCCTGCACGATACGGCGCGACGACTGGAGCCCTGACGATGACGATCGGCACCCCCGACTACCGAGATGCAGGCCTCGAATTCGGCGAGGATTTCCTGTTCGGCTCGGCCACCGCTTCGTACCAGATCGAGGGTGCGGTGCGCGAAGACGGCCGCGGACCGTCGATCTGGGACACCTTCAGCCACACGCCGGGCAAGGTGTGGAACGGAGACACCGGCGATACCGCGTGCGACCACTACCACCGGCTCGATGAAGACCTCGACCTCATGGCCGGGCTCGGCCTCGAGGCCTACCGCTTCTCGATCGCCTGGCCGCGCATCCAGCCGACCGGGCGCGGCGTCGCCAACGAGGCCGGGCTCGCGTTCTACGAGCGCCTCGTCGACGGGCTCATCGCCCGCGGCATCCGCCCGATTGCGACGCTGTACCACTGGGACCTGCCGCAGGCCCTCGAAGACGAAGGCGGGTGGGCGAACCGCGAGACCGCGTACGCGTTCGCCGAATACGCGCGCATCGTCGGCGAACGGCTCGGCGACCGGGTCGCCGTGTGGACGACCCTCAACGAGCCGTGGTGCAGCGCCTACCTCGGCTACGGCTCCGGCGCTCACGCGCCCGGCCTCATGGACGGTGCGAAGGCGCTCGCCGCGGTGCACCACCTGAACCTCGCCCACGGGCTCGCGATCGCCGCCCTGCGCGAGGTCGCGACGAACGACCCCGGCTACTCGATCACCCTGAACCTGCACGTCATCCGCCCCTCGGGCGAGGGCGGCGCCGAGGCCGCGCGACGCATCGACGGGCTCGCGAATCGAGTGTTCCTCGGGCCGCTGCTCGGTGACGGCTACCCGGCCGACGTGATCGCCGACACGGCGGAAGTCACCGATTGGGGGTTCGTGCGGCCAGGCGACACCGAGATCATCGCCGAGCCGCTCGACCTGCTCGGCGTGAACTACTACTCGACCGTGACGGTCGACATGTGGAACGGCGTCTCGCCGCGCGTCAACGCCGACGGGCACAAGGACATGGGCGGCACGCCGTGGCCCGGCTCCGAGCACGTCGAGTTCCTCGAGCAACCCGGCCCGTACACCGACATGGGCTGGAACATCGACCCCTCGGGCCTCGAAGACCTGCTCGTCTCGCTCAGCGAGCGGTACCCCGAGTTGCCGCTCATGGTGACCGAGAACGGGGCGGCGTTCCCCGACGTCGTCGTCGACGGGCCCGAGGGGCCGGCCGTGCACGACGAGCAGCGCACCGACTACCTGCGTCGGCACTTCACGGCCGCCCATCGGGCGATGGCGCGCGGCGTCGATCTGCGCGGGTACCAGGTGTGGTCGCTCATGGACAACTTCGAGTGGGGCTACGGGTACTCCAAGCGATTCGGCATCGTTCGCGTCGACTACGACTCGTTCGAACGCCTGCCGAAAGACAGCGCGCACTGGTATGCCGAGCTGATCCGCACGCGGCGGCTCCCGCCCGCGTAGTCTCGGCCGGCCGGTTCAACGACCGGTGGATGCTGCGGACGGCCCGCTCTCGATGCCGTCGCGCAGCTCGCGGGCGAGGTGGGAGACCACGGCCCTGAGGTCGCCGCCTGCCGCCTCGGCGACGCGAAGCTGGCGAGCATAGCTCGCGCCCGCGTCGAGCATGCCGCGCACGCCTTGCAGTTCGACGGCGCAGCCGAGGCGCTCGGCGATCGGCGCGAGCGTGGTGATGAGTTCCCGGAGGTGATCGGCCACGGGACGCTCGGTGCCCGCGACATCCGTGATCACCTCGGCCTCGAGCCCGTATCGCGCCGCCCGCCACTTGTTCTCGCGCACGTACCACGGCTGCAGCACGGTCAGCGTGCCGCCCTCGTCGAGCGTCGTGCTCATCCATTCCACGAGGCACTGCACGAGGGCCCCGATCGCGGCGATCTCGGCGGCGGTCGAAAGCCCGTCGCAGACGCGCACCTCGACGGTGCCCCACTTCGGTGAGGGCCGGATGTCCCAGCGCACCTCGCTGTGATCCTCGATGACGCCCGTGCGCACGAGGTCGTCGACGTAGCGCTCGTACGCCGGCCAGTCCGCGAGCGGGTAGGGGAGTCCGGCCGTCGGCAGCTGCTGGAACATGAGGGCGCGGTTCGAGGCGTATCCCGTGTCGACGCCGGCCCAGAACGGGCTCGAGGCCGAGAGGGCCTGCAGATGCGGCAGGTAGGCGAGCAGCCCGTCGAGGATCGGCAGGGCCTTGTCGCGATCTTCGATGCCGACGTGCACGTGCACGCCCCAGATCATCATGTTGCGGCCCCACCACCGGGTGCGCTCGATGAGCTTGTGGTACCGCGGCTTGTCGGTGAGGTGCTGGTCGTACCACTGGCTGAACGGGTGCGAGCCGGCGCAGATGAGCTCGTACTCGCCGAGGCCGTCGATGACGGTCCGCACCTCGGCGAGCTGGGTCTCGAGGTCGGCGACCGCGTCGGCGACGCGGGCGTGGGGGCCGCTGACGAGCTCGACGGTGTTCGTGAGGAGTTCGGAGGTGATGAACGGATGCGCCGCCCCATCGCTCGTGCGGTCGAGCACCTCGAGCACTCGATCGGCGATCGAGGCGAGTTCGCCGCTGGCCCGGTCGACGATCGCGACCTCCCACTCGAGGCCCACACTCGAGCGCGGCGAGTCCGCGAACCCGATCGTCATGGCACGACCCCCGTTCCCGCGGCGCGTGCGCCGACGTGCAGACATCATGCCACGCCGGTCTCCGGCGGTGATGTGCGCCGTGTCACCCGATGACGCGGCACCGGCACCTCGCCCGGGCGATTACCGTTGCGGCCCGAGATCTGCAAGAATGGTCAGTCGAGTTCTGTTACGCCCGACCCTCTATCCGGCACGCAGAACCCCATTGAGCTTCCGCCGAGTGTGCACCCCACTCTCACGGCTGTCAGTTCGCCAACTCACAACACTTCAGGAGAATTGTGGCTGTCAAGATCCGTCTCAAGCGCCTCGGCAAGATCCGTGCGCCGTACTACCGCATCGTCGTCGCCGACTCGCGCACCAAGCGCGACGGTCGCGTGATCGAGGAGATCGGCAAGTACCACCCCACCCAGAACCCCTCGTTCATCGAGGTCGACTCCGACCGCGCGCAGTACTGGCTCTCCGTCGGCGCGCAGCCGACCGAGCAGGTCGCGGCGATCCTCAAGCTCACGGGCGACTGGGGCAAGTTCAAGGGCGACAAGAACGCCGTCTCGACCGTGCAGGTCGCTGAGCCGAAGGCCGCCTTCGTCGCCGACGAGAAGAAGAAGCCGGTGCTCAAGCCCAAGGCCGAGAAGCCCGCACCCAAGGTCGAAGAGGCTCCCGCCGAGACCGCGACGGACGAGGCGTAAAGCCTTGCTCCAGTCCGCGCTCGAACACCTCGTCAAGGGGATCGTCGATCACCCTGACGAGGTGAAGGTCGTCTCCGCGTCGAGCGCACGTGGCGAGGTCCTCGAGGTTCACGTGAACCCCGAGGACCTCGGTCGCGTGATCGGCCGTGCCGGCCGCACCGCGAAGGCGCTCCGCACCCTCGTCACCGCCCTCGCCGACGGTCGCCGCGTTCGCGTCGACGTCGTCGACACCGACGACTGACGTGGCCGACACCGCAGGAACGCAACTCCGGGTCGGCCGCCTCCTGAAGGCCCACGGCCTGAAGGGCGCGATCAAGGTCGAGCTCTACACGGATGACCCCGCGCGCCGCTTCGTGCCCGGCGCCGAGTTCTCCCTCCAGGTGCCCGACTCGTCGCCCTGGCATGGCAAGAACCTCGTGCTCCGCGAGCTCCGCTGGTACAACGGGCACGCCGTCGGATTCTTCGACGGCGTCGATGACCGCACCGCGGCCGAGGGCCTTGCGAAGGCGATCCTCTGGGTCACCCACGTCGAAGAAGAGGCGCCCGAAGACGACGCCTGGTACGACCACCAGCTGATCGGCCTCGCGGTGGTGCGCGACGGTGAGCGCATCGGCGAGGTCGCGCACGTCGATCACCTGCCGGCGCAAGACCTGTTGATCGTGAAGACCCGCGGCGGCGAGGTCATGGTGCCGTTCGTCTCGGCGATCGTGCCCGAGGTCGACCTGGCCGCAGGCACCCTGACGGTGACGCCGCCACCAGGGCTCTTCGAAGAGCTCCCCGAGGCAGAGGCGGTTCCCGAGGCTTCCGCCGAGACCACCGAGGCCGAGACCACCGAGGCGGATGCCGCGGCGCCCGCCGAGGCCGAGCGCGACGAATAGCCGGCCGATGCGCATCGACATCGTCACGATCTTCCCCGAGTTCTTCTCGGTGCTCGACCTGTCGCTGCTCGGCAAGGCCCGCCAGTCGGGCCTCATCGAGGTGACGGCCCACGACCTGCGCGACGCCGCCCACGACCGGCACCGCACGGTCGACGACACTCCGTACGGCGGCGGTGCGGGCATGGTCATGAAGCCCGAGCCGTGGGGCGAGGCGCTCGACGGCATCGTCGGAGACGGGGCATCCGATGCCCTGCTGATCGTGCCGTCGCCCGCCGGGGAGCCGTTCACCCAGCAGATCGCCCGCGAACTCGCCGCCGAGACGCACCTCGTGTTCGCGTGCGGTCGGTACGAGGGCATCGACCAGCGCGTGGTCGATCACTACGCGACGCGCATGCGCGTGCGACTCATCAGCCTCGGCGATTACGTGCTGAACGGCGGCGAGGTCGCGGTCATGGCGATGATCGAGGCGGCCGGTCGTCTCGTGCCCGGCGTCGTCGGCAACCCCGAGAGCCTCGTCGAGGAATCGCACGAAGACGGGCTGCTCGAGTATCCGAGCTACACCAAGCCCGCGTCGTGGCGCGGACGCGAGGTGCCACCGGTGCTGCTCTCGGGCAACCACGGCGCGATCGCCGCCTGGCGGCGTGAGCAGCAGATCGAGCGCACGCGCCGCGTACGGCCCGAACTCCTCGGCGAGTAGCATTCGGCGGCTCAGCGCTCCGCCCTGCGGCGCGGCAGTCTTCACGTGCCCGAAACACGCGGGAGCGATGCGCGAAACACGCCCTCCCTAGCGTCGAAGCGGCGGGTGCAACAGGTTCCGCCGGAGAGCGCGGGTCAGCACATGGTCGGGTCGAGAAGTGCCGGCTCCCCGGCGGAGCACGAAGCGGCGCACCCCCTCCGGCTCGTCGCCGTCACACACGGCGCACCCTCGAGCGCGAACCGTGAGGCGGTGATCCGGCTCGTCGACGGTGTCGCCTCTGCGCGCCCAGACCTCGACGTGTCCATCAGCTTCATCGACGCGAGCCGGTCGGATGTCGCGACGGCGCTCGGTTCGCAGGCCCATCATGAGGCGGTCATCGTGCCCCTCGTGCTCTCAGCCGGATTCCACGTGCGCACGGGGCTCTCGCTCGGGCTCGATCACCTCGGCGCCGGCACGCGCCTCGCGGCGGAGCTCGGACCCGACGACCGGATCGTCGAGGTGCTCGCCGCCCGGCTCGACCGACTGCGTCTCGCCGAGACGGACGCGATCGTGCTCGCCGCGGCAGGATCGAACGACCCGCGTGCGGTGCGGGAGTGCTTCGAGACCGCTCGCCGGCTCGGCCAGCGCCTCGGGCGGTCGGTGACCGTCGGATTCATCGCCGCCGCGATTCCGCGGCTGCCCGACGCGATCGAGATGATCCGAGAGGTGCACCCCGGGGCGAGGGTCGTCGTCGGCAGCTACCTGCTCGCACCGGGCACCTTCTACGACGCCGCCAGGGCGGTCGGGGCCGACGCCATCGCCGAGCCGTTGCTGCTGCCGGGTGAGCCGGCGCCGCAGCAGCTCGTCGAACTCGTGCTCGAGCGCTATGCCGACGTCGGGGTCACTCGCCTGGAGCGAGCATGACCGGCAACTCCGGCGCGTCCGGCATCGTCGCCGCGCAGCGCGATGCGGTCGCCCACGACGCGATCGTGCTCGCGGGGGGCCGCGGCTCACGGCTCGGTGGCATCGACAAGACGGCGCTGACGATCGACGGCGTGAGCCTCGCCGCGCTCGCGATCCGGGCAGTGAGCAACGCTCGCGCGGTCGCCTACGTCTCGCACGCCCCCGTGCCGCGCTGGGTCGCGGCCGATCGGCGCATCCGCGTCGCCGGCGAGGAGCCGCCGTGGGGAGGGCCGGTCCCGGCGATCGCCGCAGGACTCGCCGGACTCGACGATGATGCACAACAATTCACGGTCGTGCTCGCCGGCGACCTGGTCGGTGCAGCACCGGCCGTCGCCGAGCTGCTCGCCCGCGTGCCGTACACGGTCGACGGCGTCATCGGCGTCGACCCCGATGGGCACCGCCAACCGCTGCTCGCCGTGTACCGCACCCCGGCTCTCGCCGCGGCGGTCGCCGACGTGCTCGGCACGACGGGTGGCGCGCCGAGCGGCAGCGGCAGCCGCATGGGTAGGGGCAAGGGCGCTTCGATGCGCGCGGTCCTCGACCGACTCGAGGTGCGCGGCGTGGCGCTCCGCGACAGCTGGTGCGCCGACGTCGACACCGCGGCCGACGCCGCCAGGCACGGCATCGCAGTGCCGACCGGGGAGGTGCGCTGTGTCCGGGTCGCGTGACGTCGAGAGCTGGTCGCGCGAGCTCGCCGAGGCGCTCGGGCTCGACTCCGAGCCGGATGTCGCGGCCGTGCTCGACCTCGCTCGCATCGCCGCGCACGGTGTCGCCCGCCCCGCCGCGCCGTTGACGACGTTTCTCGCGGGGTACGCCGTCGCCCGGGGCATCCCGCTCGACGCCGTCGTCGCCGAGGTCGAACGCCGACTCCGCCAGGAGCAGACGTGAGCGGCACCGGCTGGGACGAGGCGCGGGCCATCGCCTGGCGCGCCGGCGCCGCCCGCCCCCTCGGCGTCGAGACGATCCCGGTCGAGCGTGGTGATGGCCGACGGCTCGGGGCCGCCGTGCACGCCCTGGTCGACCTGCCCACCGTCGACGTCAGCGCCATGGACGGTTGGGCGGTGGCCGGCTCCGGGCCGTGGCGGCTCGACGGCGCCGTCGCGATGGGCGTGCCGCCCGCGCAACGGCTGCGCGCGGGCACCGCACGCGTGATCACGACCGGGGCCGCCGTTCCGCTCGGCACGCTCGGGATCCTGCGGGCCGAGCACGGTGCACCGCTGCCCGGTGAACCCGAAGTGCTGCGCGCCATCGCGACGGAGGCCATCGACGAGGGCCGCGACATCCGCCGCCGCGGTGAAGAGCTGCGCTTCGGCGAGCCGCTCATCCGAGCGGGCGCGCGGCTGACGCCGCCCCGTCTGGCACTCGCGGCGGCTGCAGGCCACGACACGCTCGGCGTGCTCGCGACCCCGCGGGTCGACCTCATCGTCACGGGCGACGAGGTCGTCGCGGCGGGGGTGCCGGCTCCCGGCGCCGTGCGCGACGCGTTCACGCCGTCGTTGCCGCCGCTGCTCGGGCGACTCGGCGCAGCAGCGACGACGAGGCGCATCCCCGATCGGCTCGACCCGTTCATCGATGCGTTCGCGACGGGTCGTCCCGACGTCTTCGTCACGACGGGCGGCACCGCCGGTGGGCATGGAGACCTGCTTCGTCGGGCGATCGTGGCCGAGGGCGGCACCGTCGAGCTCGCCGGGGTGGCGATGCGTCCGGGGCATCCCGTGCTGTTCGCCCGCACGAGCGCCGGGATCCCGGTGCTCGGCCTGCCGGGCAACCCGCTCGCGGCGTTCGCCTGTTTGCTCAGCTTCCTGCCGCCATGGCTCGACGGGGCATCGGGGCGTCCGATGGCCGAGCTCGACCGTGTCGCGGCTCTCGACATCCCGAGCACCGGTCACGAGCGCCGACTGACGCCGTTCGAATGGCGCGACGGCGTGCCGGAGCCGAGCCGGTGGCGCGGATCGGCGATGCTGCGCGGCCTCGCCGATGCCGACGGCTTCCTCGTGTCGCCGAGCGGCGATGGAGAACGCGCCGCCAGGATGCTGCGGCTGCCGTGGTGAGGCGCCTCAGGCGGTGAGGCTCGGCGTGCCGCCTGCTTCCGCGGCACGGGCCAGGATCTCCGCGATGCGGCCCTTGCATCCGCCGCATCCGGTGCCCGCCCGAGTCTCACGTCCCACACCCTCGACGGTCGCGATGCCGCACGAGGCCGCCTCCTCGATGCGACCCACCGTGACCCCGTTGCACCAGCACACGGTGGAGGCCGGTGCGAACGCGTCGGCATCGGTGCTCGGGTCGTAGTCGGGCCCATCGAAGCGCAGCAGCATCGAGCGGTCGGCGGGCAGTTCGCCCCGCCGCTCGAACAGCAGCGTGAGCTCGGCGGCGGTACGCGGCATCCCGACGCTCACGAACCCGGTGAGGGCGCCGTCTTCGGTGACCATCTTCACGTAGCGCAGGTGTTCGGGGTCGGCCCACTGCGAGACCCGGCGCCGCGGATGCACGGCGTCGTCGTCCCACGGGTCGGCCGTGATGTCGCCGACCGCGACGACGTCGATGTGCTCGGCCTTCAGCATCACGATCGCGTCGCGCTCGGCGGGAGCCGCGGCATCCGTCGACGCGTCGGCGCCCGTCGCCGACGCGATGAGCGTCGCCGCGAGCCATGAGGCCTGCCGCCAGCCCGGCCCGATGAGACCGGAGGGAGCGCCGGGCAGCACGCGTTGCCGGGCGAGCTCGTCGGTGCGCTCGACGACCTGGGCGCAGTCGCCGATCGCAGACACGTTGGGGTCGGTCCAACTCACGAGATCCGGGCCGACGACGATGCCGACGGCGGTGCGGAGGCCGGCGAGGGTCGCCAATTCATTTCGCGGGCTCACCCCGCACGAGAGCACGAGCAGGTCGCCGCGCAGCTGCTTGCCGTCGGCCGTGACGAGCAGGTCGAAGCGCCGGGTGCCGTCGGCGTCGGTGCGGAACGCGACGGCCTCGGCCCGGCTGTGCGCGATCACGGTGATGCCAGAGCGGCGCAGGGCGGCGCGCAGCACCTGCCCGCCGCCGCGGTCGAGGTTGCGCGGCATCGGGTGCGGGCCGTGGTGCACGACGCACACCTGGGCGCCGGCATGGGCGGCGGCGAGGGCGAGCTCGAGACCCAGCACGCCCGCGCCGAGCACGATGATGCGCTTGCGTGCTCGCACCGCACCGAGCACGCGCTCGGCGTCGGCGAGATCGCGGAGGGTGGTGACGCCCTCGGGCAGTTCATCGTCACGGGCGACGAGCTGCCTCGCGTACTTCTCGAGCGAGGAGAGGTCGCGGCGGTGTCGTTCCACCCCGTCGAGGGTCGGCACGTTGGCCCGCGAGCCGGTCGCGAGCACGAGCCGGTCGTAGGGGAGCGCCTCACCCGTCGAGAGCAGCACGGTCTTCGCCGCGCGATCGATGGACATGGCCGCGACGCCGAGCAGCACCCGCGCCCCCGCGGCCTCCGCGGCCGCCCGATCGCCGACGAACATCGCGTCGAGTTCGGTGTTGCCGACCGCGTACTCGGCGACGAGCACTCGGTTGTACGCCTCGACGTCTTCGCCGGCGACGACCGTCAGCGCGATCGACCCGTGCTCGGCGGCGGGCAGCAGCTCTTCGACGAATCGCGCGCCGACGGGCCCGTAGCCGATGAGCACCACCCTCAGCGCGCTCACGCGACGACTCCGGTCTCGACGAGACGAGCCACCCGCACGGCGTTGGTCTTGAACTCGGGCATCGCCGAGACGGGGTCGACGGCGTCGGAGGTCAAGAGGTTCGCCGCCTGCCCGTCGCCGTAGTGGAACGGCAGGAACACCGCGTCGGGCCGGATGTCGGTCGTCAGCCGCGCCCGGCAGCGCACCGTGCCGCGCGCATTCGAGAGCTCGACGAGTTCGCCGTCGGCGATGCCCAGACGATCGGCGGTCGATGGATGCATCGCGGCGCGCGCCTCGGGCTGGGCGTCGCGGAGTTCAGGCACCCGCCGCGTCTGCGAGCCGCTCTGATAGTGCTCGAGGAGGCGCCCCGTGACGAGGGTGAGCTCGCCCGGCAGCGGACTCGGATGCGCCGACTCGCGCGCCGCGACGGCGACGAGACGCGCGAGTCCGTCGGGGTGGGCGAAGCGTTCTGCGAACAGCCGAGGCGAGCCCTCGCTGCCGCGCGGGTACGGCCAGTAGGCCGCCTCGCCGCGGTCGAGCAATGCGTAGTCGATGCCGGAGTAGTCGGCGATGCCGCCCTCCGACGCGAGGCGCAGCTCTTCGAAGACGAGCTCTGGGTCGGTGTCGAACGTTGCGCTGCAATCGAGGCGGCGGGCCAGCTCGGCGAGGATCCAGAGCTCGTCGCGGACGCCGTCGGGCGGGGTGATCGCGCGACGGCGACGGATGACGCGGCCCTCGAGCGAGGTCATCGTGCCCTCCTCCTCCGCCCACTGGGTGATCGGCAGCACGACATCGGCGAGCGCGGCCGTCTCGGAGAGGAAGAAGTCGCAGACGACGAGCAGGTCGAGCGCCGCAAGCCGCTCTCGCACGGCCGCGACGTTCGGCGACGAGACGACGAGGTTCGACCCGTGCACGAGGAGCGCCCGCACGCCGTCGGGCTCGCCGAGGGACTGCAGCAATTCGACGGCCGGAACGCCCGGCCCCGGGATGTCCGCCGGGTCGACGCCCCACACCGCCGCGACGTGCGCCCGCGCCGAGGGGTCGGTGATCTTGCGGTACCCGGGCAGCTGATCGCACTTCTGGCCGTGTTCGCGGCCGCCCTGGCCGTTGCCCTGCCCCGTGAGGGTGCCGTAACCGCTCCCGGCCCGTCCGGGCAGGCCGAGCAGCAGCGCGAGGTTGATCGCCGCGGTCGCCGTGTCGGTGCCGTCGACGTGCTGCTCCACGCCTCTCCCGGTCAGCACGTAGGTGTTGCCGCCGGAGGCGAGCCGCCTGGCCAGCCTGCGCAGGGTGAGCGCGGCCACACCCGTCACCGACTGCACACGCTCGGGCCACCATGAGGCGACGCTGCGCCGAATCGCGTCGTACCCCACGGTGCGCGCCGAGACGTAGTCGAGGTCGACGAGCCGTTCGGCGATCACGATGTGGGTGAGGCCGAGCAGGAGTGCGAGGTCGGTGCCGGGCACCGGTTGCAGGTGCAGGCCGCGGCCGTCGTCGGTGAGCCGGGCGGTCGCAGTGCGTCGCGGGTCGACCACGACGAGCCCGCCCGCGGCTTGCGCTCCGACGAGGTGGCCGATGAACGGCGGCATCGTCTCGGCGACGTTGGTGCCGAGCAACAGGATCGTGTGCGCCGCGTCGAGGTCTTCGAGCGGGAAGGGAAGTCCGCGATCGACCCCGAAGGCACGGTTGCCGGCGGCCGCGGCGGAGGACATGCAGTACCGGCCGTTGTAGTCGATGCGGCTGGTGCCGAGCGCGAGCCGCGCGAACTTGCCGAGCAGGTACGCCTTCTCGTTCGTGAGGCCCCCGCCGCCGAACACGCCGACCGCGTCGGCCCCGTGCGCGGTCCGGGTGCCGCGGAGCCATGCGGCGACGACGTCGAGTGCCACCTCCCAGCTCGCCTCGCGCAACACGCCGTCGGCGCCCCGCAGGAGCGGAGCGCCGAGGCGTGAGGGTGCGCGGAGGAGCTCCGCCGAGGTCCAGCCCTTCTTGCAGAGCCCGCCCCGATTGGTCGGGAAGTCGCGGCCCGTGACGGTCACCGGTGCGGCCGCTGCATCCGCAGACGAGACCGGGTCGAGGGTCATGGCGCACTGCAGTGCGCAGTAAGGGCAGTGCGTGTCGGCGGAGCGGCTCATCCGGTCTCGATTCAGATCTTGTGCTCGCGCAGGCGGCCGGAGCGCACGTACACGGCGTAGGTGAGCAGGAGGAGCGCGGCGTAGCCGGCGACGAAGCCGAGGAAGGCGCCGGCGTAGCCGCCGGTCGTCTGGTAGCTGAGGTTCAGCACCTGGGGGATGAGGAACCCGCCGTATGCGCCGATCGCCGAAATGAGCCCGAGCGCTGCGGCGGCCTTTCGCTGGGTCGAGACGTCGCCGGCGCCTGCTCCGGCACGCACCGCGAAGACGACGGGAACCATGCGGTAGGTCGAACCGTTGCCGATGCCGGCCGCGGCGAACAGCAGGAGGAAGCATCCGAGGAAGAGCCAGAAGTTGCCGAGCGGCAGGGTGAGCAGCACTCCGACGGTGATCGTGCCCATCGCGGCGAACGCGAGCATCGTGATGCGCGCCCCGCCGAACCGGTCGGACAGCCGGCCGCCGTAGGGCCGGGCGAGGGAGCCGACGAGTGCGCCGAGGAACGCGAGCGAGATCGATGCGCCGCCGATCGCGATGGCCGAGAACTCGGGGAACTGGTCGGCGATGAGCTTCGGGAACACGCTCGCGAAGCCGATGAACGAGCCGAACGTGCCGATGTAGAGCACTGCGAGCACCCACATGTGCGGCTCGCGCAACGCCGCGGCGGAGCCAGCGAAGTCGGCTTTCGCACTCGAGAGGTTGTCCATGGAGCGGTACGCGCCGATCATCGCGAGCAGGATGAACGGCACCCAGATCCACCCGGCGAGCGGAAGGTTCAGGGTGGCGCCGGCACCGATGGTGATGACGATCGGCACGACGAACTGGGCGACGGATGCTCCGAGGTTGCCGCCGGCCGCATTGAGGCCGAGCGCCCAGCCCTTCTCGCGCTGCGGGTAGAAGAACGTGATGTTCGACATCGAGCTGGCGAAGTTGCCGCCGCCGAAGCCCGCGAGCGCGGCCACGAGGAGGAGGACGCCGAACGGCGTGTCGGGGTTGCCGACCACGACCGCGAGCAGCACCGCCGGCACGAGGAGCAGTCCCGCGGAGATGATGGTCCAGTTGCGGCCGCCGAACTTCGGCACCAGGAACGAGTACGGGATGCGGAGCGTCGCGCCCACGAGGCTCGGGATCGAGATGAGCCAGAAGATCTCGCCGGTGCCGAGTTCGAAGCCCGCGGCGGGCAGGTTCACCGCGACGATCGACCAGAGCTGCCAGACGACGAAGCCGAGGAACTCTGCGAAGATCGACCAGCGGAGGTTCCGGCGGGCGATCGCCCGCCCGGCGGTCTGCCACTGCGCCTCGTCTTCGGGGTTCCAATGATCGATCCAGCGCCCGGGCCGAGTGGCGAGGGCCGGCGCGATTGTCTCGGGAGCCGGCGGTGCGGCGACGTGCGGGGGAGCGGCGTTCACGGTGTCGGTCATCGGTGCCTCCGGGGGATGTCGGTCATGGGTCGAGCTGGTGTGCCCGACGCTATTCGCGGCGTGTTTCCGCGGAAGGTGCCGGTGGTAAACCCTGCGTCTCGAGCTGCTCACCCGAGTGCACGGAGCGTGTGAGGTCGTCGTCAGACATCGAGCCGGTATCCGCGCTTGACGACCGTCGCGATGAGTCCCGGCACGCCGATCGTCTGGCGGAGCCTGCTGAGGGCGACCTCGAGCGCGTGTTCGTCGTTCGTGCCCGGCAGCGCCGAAGTGAGCCGTTCCCGGGCGACGACCGAGCCGCGCGCGAGCACGAGGGCACGCAGGATCATGAGCGCGACCGGGGCGAGCGCGACGCGGCGGTCGTCGACGTCGACCACGGCGCCGCGGAGTTCGAGCGGGCCGTGCCGGGTGTCGAGGCGCAGCACTCGCGCCGACTCGAGATGCTCGCAGACGAGCCGGATGAGGGCTCCCATGCGGAACCGTTCGGGCTGGATCGGGACGATGCCGGCGGCGATGAGGGGCGCGGCGGTCACCGGGCCGACCGCTGCGGCCACGACCGGCCCGCACATCGCGTCGACGAGGTCGTCGTGACGACCGCGCACCTCGGCGGCGGCGAAGAGCGCGTGCACCGCTGGGGCACTCGTGAAGGTGATGCAGTCGAGCCCGCCGGTGCACGCCGCTTCGATGAGTCGATCGACCCGCTCATCGGTCTCGTCGGGCTCGGTCCAGCGGTACGGCTCGACGGTCAGCACGCGGTCATGGGCCTCGCGCAGGCGGTCGAGCTGCGATGGGTTCAGGAATCCGTGCAGCTGCACGGCGACCGTGAGCCCCGGCGGCTTCGTCGCGAGCACCTCGTCGATGAGGGACTCGGTGGTCTCCTGGGCGCTCATGCCGGCGTCGTTCAGGCCGGCGGCACGGATGCCCCCGCGGGCCTTCGGCCCGCGCACGAGGATCGCCGTCTCGGAGAGTGCGTCGATGAGGTCTTCGCCGAGCCCCGCGGCATCCGCGACCTCGAACCAGCGGCGCACCCCGTAGGCGGTGGTCGCGAGGAGCACATCCGGTCGGGCCTCGATGACCGCACGCGTGTCGGCGATGACCGGGTCGTCGGAGACGGCGTTCGCCATGCGCAACGTCGGCGCGTGCAGCACCTGCGCGCCGCGGCGCGCCAGGGCGTCGATGAGGTCGGCGGAGCGCCGATCGCTCGTCACGCCGATGCGGAAGCCCTCGAGCTGGTCGGGTCGGAACCCCGGCGGGAACTCGACGAGCTCCGTCACGGGGTGACCACCGCGAATCCGGCTGCGCGCTCCATGAGCTCGGCGGCGCTCGCGTTGCCGTCATGGGCGAGGCGAACGACCTCGCCGATCACCACGACGGCGGGGGAGGCGACCTGCGCCCGGCCCGCGGCGATCACGATGTCGGTCAGGTCGCCGATCGTCGTGCGCTGGTCGGCTCGGAACCCGCGTTCGATGATCGCGACGGGCATCCGGGCGGCCATGCCGTGACGGGCGAGGCCCGCCGTCAACGACGGCAGCGAGCCCACCCCCATCAGCACGACGATCGTGCCGCCGAGGCCCGCGAGATGACCCAGCTCGGCGTCGGTCAGCGGTGCATGGCCCGAGACGACCGTGAAGAGGTGGCTGATCCCGCGGTGGGTGAGCGGGATCCCGGCGGCCCCGGGCACGGCGACGGCGCTCGTGACGCCGGGGATCACCTCGACCTGCACCCCTGCGGCGTGGCAGGCGAGCAGCTCCTCGCTCCCGCGCCCGAGCACATATGGGTCGCCGCCCTTCAAGCGCACGACCCGACGGCCGGCCAGCGCGTGCGCGACGAGGAGGGCCTCGATCTCGGACTGCGGCACGGCATGGTGGCCCGGGCGCTTGCCGACGTCGACGAGCTCCGCACCCGGAGCGAGTTCGTGCAGCCGCTCGTGGGGAGCGAGCCGGTCGTAGAGCACGACCTCGGCATCGGCGAGGGCACGTGCCGCGGCGAGGGTCAGCAGGTCCTCCCGGCCGGGCCCGCCGCCGATGAGGGTGACGCGGCCGGTCATGCCTCGGCTCCGCGCACCGGGATGGTGGGGCCGGCGACGAGCACGGCCTCGCCGCGTTCGCGCTCTTCGGCGGTGGCGGGTCGGAACTGCTCGCGCTCCGGCACGCGGGCGATCGAGGGGTCGGCCGTGTCCGGCGCGTTCACGAAGGAGCGGAAGCGTCGGAGCCGATCTGGATCGGCCAGCGTCGCGGCCCATTCGTCCTCGTAGGTGTCGACGTGTGCAGCCATGGCCTGCTCGAGCTCGTCGGCGAGCCCGAGCGAGTCGTGCACGACGACGTCGCGCACGTGGTCGAGACCGCCCTCGAGGTCTTCGATCCAGCGCGCCGTGCGCTGCAGACGATCGGCGGTGCGCACGTAGTACATGATGTAGCGGTCGATGTAGCGCAGCAGCGTCTCGTCGTCGAGGTCGCCGGCGAGCAGCTGCGCATGCGCCGGCTGGAAGCCGCCGTTGCCGCCGACGTACATGTTCCAGCCCTGGTCGGTGGCGATCACGCCGACATCCTTCGCGCGGGCTTCCGCGCACTCCCGGGCGCACCCGGAGACTCCGAACTTCAGCTTGTGCGGCGAGCGGAGCCCGCGGTAGCGGAGCTCGAGCTGCACCGCCATCGCCACCGAGTCCTGCACGCCGTACCGGCACCAGGTCGACCCGACGCAGCTCTTCACGTTGCGCAGCGCCTTGCCGTACGCCTGTCCCGACTCGAAACCGGCGTCGACCAGCTGCCTCCAGATCTCGGGCAGCTGGTCGAGCCGGGCCCCGAACAGGTCGATGCGCTGGCCGCCGGTGATCTTCGTGTAGAGGCCGAAGTCCATCGCGACCCGGGCGATCACCGCGAGCTTCGCCGGGGTGATCTCGCCGGCGGGGATGCGGGGGACGACCGAGTAGGTGCCGTCCTTCTGCATGTTCGCCATGGCCCGGTCGTTGGTGTCCTGCAGGCCGCCTCGTCCGCCGTCGAGGATGTACGAGCCGTGCTGCGTCGCGAGGATCGAGCCGATGACCGGCTTGCAGACGTCGCAGCCGCGGCCGGTGCCGAGGCGGGCGATGATCTCATCGAAGGAGGAGAGCCCGAGCACGCGCACCGATTCGAACAACTCCTGGCGCGAGAGCTCGAAGTGCTCGCACAGCGCCCGCGACGGGGTGATGCCGGCCTTCGTCAGCTCCGATTCGAGCAGCTTCTTGACGAGCGGCACGCACGAGCCGCACTGGGTGCCGGCCCGGGTGCAGCCCTTCAGCGCGCCGAGTTCCGTGCACCCCTCCGCATGGTCGGTGTGGGCTCCGGCGATCGCCTCTCGGATGGTCCCGGCGCTGACGTTGTTGCACGCGCAGACGAGAGCGGCGGCAGGCAGCTCGTCTCCAGCCGGCGCCTCCATGCCCGAAGCCGAGAGGTAGGCGGCCGGCTCGCTCGACAGCTGCGTTCCGAGCAGCGGGCGAAGCGAGGCGTACGGCGCGGCGTCGCCGACGAAGATGCCGCCGAGGAGGGTCTTCGCATCATCGGTCATCACGAGCTTCTGGTAGAGGCCGCGCGCCGGATCCGCGTACACGATCTCGAGCGCCTGCTCGGTGCGCGCGAGGGCATCACCGAAGCTCGCGACATCGACGCCGGAGAGTTTCAGCTTCGTGGCGTCGTCGACGCTCGTGAACTCCGCCGCACCACCCAGCAACCGGTCGGCGACGACCTCGGCCATGGCGTTCGCCGGGGCGACGAGCCCGGTGCACCGACCATCGAAGCTCGCGACTTCTCCGATCGCCCAGATGTGCGGTGCGGATGTCGCGCAGGCCGTGCTGATCGCGACGCCGCCCCGCGGACCGAGCTCGAGCCCGAGGTCGCGGGCGAGCTCGTCACGCGGGCTGATGCCGATCGCGAACACCACGAGGTCGGCGTCGATGCGCCGGCCGTTCGTGAGCTCGACGCCGGTGACGATGCCCCGCTCGGCGAGCACCGCCGCCGGCCGGGTACCCAGGTGCAGTCCGATGCCCTGCCCGGCGATGATGCGACCGAGAGCGCGGCCCGCTCCCTCGTCGAGCTGCGCCGACATGAGCCAGCCGCCGGAGTGCACGACCGCGGTGTCGGCGCCGAGCCCGGCCACGCCGCCGGCGGCCTCGAGGCCGAGCAGCCCCCCGCCCGCGACCACGACCTGCGCCGGGCGGCCGTGCCGCTCGGCGAGCTCACGGGCCTCGGCGACCAGGGCGTCGACATCGTCGATCGTGCGGTAGACCCGGGCGTGGGCCCGGCCCGGAATGTCGGGGACCGGTGCGCTCGACCCGGTGGCGAGCACGAGTTCGTCCCAGTGCAGCGCGAGCCCGCCCGAGGTCGTCGCGGTGCGTGTCGCGACGTCGATCGCCACGACGCGCTCTCCTGTGACGAGACGGATGTGTCCGTCGTCCCACATCGACGAGGGCTGCAGGGTGAGGTCGGCCGCGGCATCCGCCAGTCTCGTGCTGAGGGCGACGCGGTCGTAGGGCTCGTGGGCCTCTTCGCCGACCACGGTGACGCGCAGCGCGTGTTCGATGTCGCGGGAGTGCAGGCTGTCGGCGAGTCGGTGCGCCGCGGGACCGCCGCCGACGATGACGATGTCGCGCACGCCGGCCCGGGCGTTGATGCTCTCGGTCATGGCTGCCTCCGGGGCTCGAATGAGGCGAGCGTACGACCGGCCCGTTTCCGCCTCGTTTCGTCGCGGTAACCACCACTGTCGTTCGGCGCACGTGGCGAGCCGACGGATGTGAGGACGGTTTCACGCCCGCGAAACATGCGGATGCCGCAGGGGAAACACCCGGAACCTACCGTCGAACGATCGACGAGAGGAACGGCATGTCGCTGACGATCGAGAAGACCGCCATCTGGGTGCGCGCGTGCGAGGTCGAGGAACTCGAACCCTGCTGGGGCGAGGTCGCCCTCCTCGGGCGTCGGCAGGTCGCCCTGTTCCGCCTCGCCGACCAGGAGGTGTACGCCGTCGACCACCACGACCCGCACACGGGCGCACCGGTGATGGCCAGGGGCATCGTGGGATCGCGGGGCGACCGGCCCTCGATCGCCTCGCCCCTGCACAAGGAGGTGTACGACCTCGGCACGGGCGAGTGCTTCACCGACGCCGCACTGACCCTGCGCACGTACCGCACCCGCATCGTCGGCGGCATGATCGAGGTGGAACTCGAGCAGTGACGGGCGCGCGCCGGCGACCGAGCGGGTCGATCGCGGCGCCCGCCGCCGGGCTCAGCCTCGCGCGGTGAACACGATCGGGTCGCCGTCGGTGACCGCGATCGTGTGCTCCGAGTGCGCGCCGCGCGAGCCGTCGGCGCTGCGCAGGGTCCACCCGTCGGGATCGGTGAAGATGCGATCGGTCGTCTCGAGGAACCACGGTTCGATCGCGATGACGAGACCGGGCTTCAACGGCAGCCCGCGACCCGGACGCCCGTTGTTCGGCACATGGGGGTCGCCGTGCATCGTGCGGCCGACGCCATGGCCGCCGAAGTCGGTGTTGATCGAGTAGCCCTCGGCCTTCGCGACATCCGCGATCGCGCGCGAGATGTCGCCGATGCGCTGGCCCGGCCGTGCAGCGGCGATGCCGGCGTCGAGCGCGCGACGGGTCGTGTCGATGAGGCGCAGGTCTTCGTCGCGCGGGGTGCCGACGACGATCGAGACGGCCGAATCGGCGACCCAGCCGTTGACGGAGGCGGCGAAGTCGAGGCTCAACAGGTCGCCGTCGCGCAGCCGGTAGTCGTGGGGGAGTCCGTGCAGCACCGCATCGTTCACCGAGGTGCAGATGACCTTGCCGAACGGGCTCGCCCCGAACGACGGGTGGTAGTCGATGTAGCAGCTCTCGGCGCCCGCCTTCCGGATCATCTCGTGCGCGAGGGCATCGAGCTCGAGCAGGTTCACGCCGACGGCAGCGGCGGCCGAGGTCGCCTCCAGCACACTCGCCACGAAACGGCCGGCGGGCCGCATCTCCTCGATCTCAGCAGGGGTCCGAAGTTCAATCACGCTCATCCTCTCCGAGTACATTCTGGCGGCTCCGCCCTGAGTGAACACCCCGCGCGCTCGCCGTCCCGGCGGATTACCCTGAGAACATGCTCCTGCGGCGCGCACTCTACCGATGGCAGATGATCGCGGTCGTCGTGCTGCCGATCTGGCTGGCCGTGGGCTGGGCCCTCTTCGGTCGGGGCGGCTGGGGCACCCTCGGGCTCGTGATCGTCGTGCCCGTCGCGTTCGTCGTGCTCGGGGTCGTTGCACTCCTGGTCGGCGTGCGGCCGACGGTGCGCCAGGAGCGGGCGCTGTCGTGGGTAGACGTCGGAGTGCTCACCGCGTGGCAGCTCTCGATCGTCGCGACCGGGTTCTACGGCGCATCCGCGACGCTCTTCGGCGTGCTCGCGATCCTCCTCGCCATCGCCGCGTTCTGGGTCGCGGTGTGGCAGCTCGTCACCGACGGTGCCAACCGCGTGAAGGCCTCGATGGCCGAGTTCGAACGACTCGCCGCCGAGCCGCCGGGGCCTTCGTCGAGCGGCCCGCCACCCCGTTCCGACCTTGGCCTGCGTCGTCCGCCCTTCGATGACGGCGGCGACGACGTGATCATCATCCACGAGGTCCGCGACTAGCCGCAGCCGTTTCGAGTTCGCGCACAGGGCATGCATCCGTCACCTGCTTTTGCCCAGCCACCCACCGGCATGGCACAATAGAGGATTGTGCCGCCGCAGGTCTCTGCCTCCGGGGAGCGCGCACGCACGATTCGATCGTGCGAGGCGGCACCAGACACTTCCATTCATTGATCCGCGTTCGACCGGTGGCGGGCGCAGAGAGCGAACCACCATGCACATTCTCGACCACGTCGACGCCGCGAGCCTGAGGTCGGATGTCCCCGACTTCCGCCCCGGCGACACCGTCAAGGTGCACGTCAACATCATCGAAGGCACGCGCTCGCGTATCCAGGTCTTCCAGGGCGTCGTCATCGGCCGCCAGGGTGAAGGCGTGCGCGAGACCTTCACGGTCCGCAAGGTGAGCTTCCAGGTCGGCGTCGAGCGCAAGTTCCCCGTGCACTCGCCCGTCATCGACCACATCGAGGTCGTCACCCGCGGTGACGTGCGTCGCGCGAAGCTCTACTACCTGCGCAAGCTCCGCGGCAAGAAGGCGAAGATCAAGGAGAAGCGCGACAGCTGATCCGCGACGCGGATCGCGGTCGACGCGAACGTTCCCCGAGCTCCCCACCCCTAGACTGGGTGGGGAGCTCGGGCGGTTAAATGACAGAAGACACAGGCACGCGAACAGATCGTGCCAGTTCGGCGACGCCGAACAGAAAACGCGGCGTTCTCCTGTTCCTGCGAGACCTGCTCGTCATCTTCGTGGTGGCCGTGCTCGTCTCGTTCCTCATCAAGACGTTCCTCATCCGGTCGTTCTTCATCCCATCGCAGTCGATGGAGGAGACGCTCTTCATCGATGACCGCATCATCGTCAACCAGCTGGTTCCAGAGGTCACGCCGCTCGAGCGCGGCGACGTCATCGTGTTCAGAGATCCCGGCGGGTGGTTGCCGGCCCGGGTCGAGAACCCCCAGCCGCCGCTCGTGGCCGCCGTCGACTGGTTCCTCTCGTTCGTCGGGCTCGCGGCTCCCGACTCGAACGACCACCTCGTCAAGCGGCTGATCGGCATGCCGGGCGATCATGTCGTCTGCTGCAACGCCCTCGGGCAGATGAGCGTCAACGACGTGCCGCTCGACGAGCCGTACGTCGCATTGCCGCCGGGTGAGACGAAGGTCTCGCGCGACGACTTCGACGTGACCGTGCCCGACGACTCGCTCTGGGTCATGGGCGACAACCGCAACAACTCGAAGGACTCGCGCTACAACGGCGAGACGCCGCTCGGCGGATTCGTGCCGATCGAGAACGTCGTCGGTCGGGCGTTCGTCGTCAGCTGGCCGATCGACCACTGGGCGTGGCTCGACAACTACCCGCAGGTCTTCGACGGCGTCGATGAGGCGGGTGACTGAGATGACCCCCGTTGCCGTGCCGACACTGCGGGCCGAACGTGAGTTCCTCGCGCACGCACCCATGATGCTCGCGTGCGACGAGGTCGGCCGCGGCGCGCTCGCCGGACCGGTCGCCATCGGTCTCGTGTTGATCGACTCGGCCGTGCGGCGCATGCCCGCGGGCCTCCGCGACTCGAAGCTGCTGAGCGAACCGCGCCGCGAGGCCTTGGCGCCGAGGGCGTCGGCCTGGGTCCGGGCCTCGGCGGTCGGCGAAGCGAGCGCGGCCGAGATCGACGAGCTCGGCATCATGGCGTGCCTCGGGCTCGCCGGCGCCCGCGCCTTCGCCGAACTCTCCGCGGCGAACGAGCTCGTGAGCGACGTGCCGCTGCTCCTCGACGGCAATTACGACTGGTTGAGCGCCGCGATCCAGCATCGGGCGCGCGTCGTCACCCGCATCAAGGCCGACCGCGACTGCGCGTCGGTCGCCGCGGCATCCGTCATCGCCAAGGTGCATCGCGACCGCTTCATGCGCCGCGCGCACGACGAGCGACCGCTCTATGCGTGGGACGAGAACAAGGGGTACTCGAGCCGTGCCCACTTCGCCGCGATCGACGAGCACGGCGCGAGCGAGCTGCACCGCACGACGTGGCTGCACGATCGCGTGCCGGCAGCGCCGACGCTCTTCGACCTCAGCGTAGGATGAGTGCGATGGATGAGGACGAGTTCGAAGACTACGACCGCGAGGTCGAGCTGGCCCTGTATCGGGAGTACCGCGATATCGTGTCGCAGTTCAAGTACGTGGTCGAGACCGAGCGACGGTTCTACCTCGCCAACGAGGTCGAACTCGTGCGCCGAGACACCGAGCACGACTTCTACTTCGAGCTGACGATGAAAGACGTCTGGGTGTGGGACGTCTACCGTGCCGACCGCTTCGTGAAGTCGGTGCGTGTGCTCACCTTCAAAGACGTCAACGTCGAAGAGCTCGCCACGCGCGAGTTCGAGCTGCCGAAAGAGCTCGCGCTCGACGAGTAGCACTCGGTCTCCCCAGGCGCGATCCTCGGGAGTTCTTCACCGCTGAGCCGTTGCCGGTCGTCCGGTCGGTCGCCGACCGCGACGCTGGTCGCGGAGGTGGTGCGGATGGCGCACAACGCAGAACTCGGTCGACGCGGCGAACAACTCGCGGTCGAGCATCTCGAGGCACGCGGCATGCAGGTGCTCGAGCGCAATTGGCGGTGCCGCATCGGCGAGATCGACATCGTCGCCCGAGACGGCCGCGACACGGTCTTCGTCGAGGTGAAGACCCGAACCTCGGCCGACTACGGGCATCCGTTCGAGGCGATCACGCCGTTGAAGCTCGCGCGCATGCGTCGGCTCGCGATCGCATGGTGCGAGGCGACGGATGCCGCGGTCTCACGCATCCGCATCGACGCCGTGGCCGTGCTCGCACCGACCGAGGCGCCGGCGCTCATCGAGCACCTCGAGGGCATCAACTGATGCCGGTCGCACGCACGCGCTCGGTCGCGCTTCTCGGGCTCGCCGGTTCGATCGTCGAGGTCGAGGCCGATCTCTCCGCTCAGCTGCCGGCCTTCATCATCATCGGGCTGCCCGATGCAGCCCTCGGTGAGGCACGCGACCGGGTGCGCGCCGCGGCCGTCAACGCTGGATGCCCCCTTCCGCAGCGGCGGCTCACGGTCAACCTCTCGCCCGCGGCCCTGCCCAAGCACGGTTCCGGGTTCGATCTCGCGATCGCGGTCGCCTGCCTCGCCGCCGCGGGCGAGATCTCCAGCGAGTCGGTCGAGCGTGTGGTGCACCTGGGCGAACTCGGTCTCGACGGGCGTCTCCGGCCGATCGACGGTATCCTTCCGGCCGTGCTCGCCGCGGTGCGCGCCGGGTACGACACCGTCATGGTGCCGGCGGCGAACGCCGACGAGGCGCGACTCGTGCCCGGGGTCGCCGTGCTCGGTGTCGCGTCGCTGCTCGACGCGGCGGTCCATCACGGCGGGGTGTTCGATTCGCGGGTGTTCGAGCCCGTTCCGGCGCCCGACCGCGCCGATCCCGACGACCGGCTCGGTGAGCCCGTCGGCGATCTCGCCGATGTCGCCGGCAATGATTCGGCGGTCGAGGCCTTGCTCGCGGCCGCGGCCGGCGGGCACCACGTGTTCCTGCTCGGGCCGCCCGGCGCAGGCAAGACCATGCTCGCCTCACGGCTGCCGGGCATTCTCCCCGACCTCGATGCAGAGGAGGCACTCGAGGTCGCGTCGCTTCGCTCGTTGGCCGGCAGGCCGCCGCGTTCGGGCCTCTCGCGGCGGCCGCCGTTCGAGGCTCCGCATCACACAGCCACCGCGGCGGCGATGGTCGGTGGCGGCAGCCGCCTGATCCGGCCGGGTGCCGCGGCCCGCGCCTCCCACGGCGTGCTGTTCCTCGACGAGGCGCCCGAGTTCCCCTCCGCCGTGCTCGACGTGCTTCGCCAGCCGCTCGAATCCGGCACCGTCGCGATCCATCGGGCCAACGCGGTCGCGTCGTTTCCCGCTCGCTTCCAGCTCGTCCTGGCGGCCAATCCGTGTCCGTGCGGCAACCACGGGTCGAAGGCCATCGACTGCACATGCCCTCCCGCCGCGCGTCGACGATACCTGGCCCGCATCTCCGGGCCGCTCCTCGACCGGCTCGATGTGCAGCTCTGGGTGCCTCGCATCACCGCCGCCGGCCTCCGGGTCGCGGCGGAGCAGCCGGGCGTCTCGACCGCGGTTGCTCGCGAGCGGGTGATCGAGGCGCGCGCCCGTGCCGCCAGGCGGTTGCGCGGCACGCCGTGGCGCACGAACGCCCAGATGCCCGGTCCATGGCTGCGCGGTGCGGGCGGGCTCCATCCCGGAGGCCGCGCGACAGCCGATCTCGACCGGGCGCTCGAACTCGGCGGCGTGACGATGCGGGGCTACGACCGCATTCTCAAGGTCTCCTGGACCCTCGCCGACCTCGAGGGCGCGAGCGCCCCAGGGCTCGAACACGTCGGCCGTGCGCTCTTCCTCAGAAAGGGGCTGCAGCCGTGAACATCGTGCGCCGTGCCGCCACTCGCTTGCGCACCGAGCTCTCGGGCCTGCGTTCGGTCGCTCCCGTCGACGATGCCGAACTCGACGAGGTGTTCGCCCGGGCGCTGCTCGGAACCCTTGCGGAGCCCGGCGACGGCCTGCTCGGTCGCGCGATCGATGCGATCGGCGCCGTGTCGACCGCCGAA
The DNA here is from genome assembly GCF_003070885.1 of Agromyces badenianii. NCBI lineage: Bacteria > Bacillati > Actinomycetota > Actinomycetes > Micrococcales > Microbacteriaceae > Agromyces > Agromyces badenianii. Next base: position 1,864,766 of record NZ_CP028913.1, on the reverse strand, counting down.
CTCCTGCTCGACTCATCCACCCCTGCGCGGTTCGCCGACGAGGTGATGGGGGCGGGCGGCGCGATCGACGAGCGTGAGGCCGTCGCCGGGCTGGAACGCTGGTCGCCGCGCCTCGATCACGCGGCATTCGTGCGCTCGCTCGGTCAAGCCGGCCGGGTCGGCGCCCGATTGATCCTCCCGGGCGATGTGCGCTGGCCCCGTGGCGTCGACGAACTCGGCGTGCACGCGCCGATCGGACTCTGGGTCCGCGGGCGTGAAGACGCCTTGACCCGGTCGTCGGGCTCGATCTCGCTCGTGGGCGCGCGGGCCGCCACGGGCTACGGCGAGCACGTGACGATGGAAGCCTCGGCCGGGCTCGTCGATCGCGGCTTCGCGATCGTGTCGGGTGGTGCATACGGCATCGACGGCATGGCGCACCGCGCCGCGCTCGCCAGCGACGGCACCACGGTCGCCTTCCTCGCAGGGGGCGTCGATCGGTTCTACCCGATGGGGCACGAGACGCTGCTCTCACGCATCGTCGAGACCGGAGCGGTCGTCTCCGAGCTGCCCTGCGGCGCCGCCCCCACGAAGTGGCGGTTCCTGCAACGCAACCGGCTCATCGCAGCGGCGAGCGACGGAACGATCGTGCTCGAGGCCGGGCTCCGCTCGGGGTCGCTGAACACGGCCGGTCATGCGGCCGAACTCGGGCGACCCCTGGGGGCGGTGCCCGGTCCGGTCACGAGCCCGGCATCGGCCGGATGTCACCGGCTGCTGCGGGAGTACAACGCGGTGTGCGTCGTCGACGCCGATCAGATGGCGGAACTCGTCGACGGCAGGGCGGCGAGGCGAATGCCGCCCGGGGGTGCGTCGACTCGCGGGGTCGAGCACCGCGACGCGCCGGCCGGTTCCGATCTCTCGGCCGAGTCCGCTCGACCGCGGGGTACCGCGACGACGCCCGAGGCCGTGCGCGTGCTCGACGCGCTGAGCCTTCGCAGTCCTCGTGAACTGGCCGATGTCGCGCGACGCTGCGGCATGGCGCCGACGGCGGTCATGAGCGTGCTCGGAGGACTCGAGGCGGCAGCGCTCGCCAAGCGGCATCCGCTGGGCTGGCTTCGAGCCAAGCGCAGCTGAACGAGCGCGCTCCGAGTACGTCGGCGGCACGCCCTAGGCTGGCGGCGAAAGGAGGGTTCCATGCAGCACCCGCAACTCGGCCGGTATCCGGCGGCTCGTCATCTCGTCGCCCAGATCAGCGACACCCACCTGCTCCACGGTGGTGCACCGCTGGGCGGCTCGGCCGACACGGTCTCCGCCCTCGCTCAGGTGTCCGCGCAGCTCGAACGACTGGGCTCGTCGATCGACGCGATCGTCGTCACCGGCGACGTGGCCGATCTCGGCGAGCCCGATGCCTACCGGCTCGCGCTCGATGCGCTCGAGCCGCTCGCTCGGCGCACGGGAGCCCGCCTCATCTGGGTCATGGGCAATCACGACGAACGCGCTGCGTTCCGCACCGAGCTGCTCGACGAGCCCGCGGGCGAATCCCCGGTGCATCGCATCGCCGACGTCGACGGATTGCGCATCATCACCCTCGACTCCACCGTGCCCGGCTACCACCATGGCGAACTCGACGACGCATCGCTCGACTGGCTCGATGCCGCCCTCGCCGAACCGGCCGTGCACGGCACGATCATCGCGATGCACCACGCTCCCATCGCGACCCCGCTCGCGCTGATGGACGTGCTCGAACTCCGGGGGCAAGAGCGCTTGGCCGAGGTCGTGCGCGACCGCGACGTGCGGCTCATCCTCGGCGGCCACCTCCACTACGCGACGAACGGCAGCTTCGCAGGCATCCCCGTCTCGGTCGCCGGTGCCACGGCCTACACGATGGACCTCTCGGCACCCCCTCGTGCACTCGTCGGCATCGACGGCGGCCGGTCGTTCACGCTCGTGCATCTCTTCGACGACGGCCTGGTGACCTCCGTCGTGCCGGTGGGGCCGTTCCCCGCCGTCACGAGCTTCGGTGAGGAGTTTCTCACCGAGATCGAGCTGTTGTCGCCCGAGCAGCGCCTCGAGCGCTTCTCCCGCAAGCGCGCGACGGAGTGAACGCGGCATCGTGCGCCGGCGGGCGTGCCGCGCGGCGCCGCGGGCCGGGGCAGAGCAAGCTGGAGTGGTGAACCTCGACGTGCTGCTCGACGACTACCTGTCGCACGTCGCGGTCGAGCGCGGGTACTCGCCGCACACCGTCGCCGCCTACCGAAGCGACCTCGTCGAACTCATCGCCTTCGCCGAGGTGCGAAGCTCGACCGAGGCGACCACCCTCGACCTCCCGCTCCTGCGCGACTGGCTCTTCTCCGCCACCGAACGCGGGCTCGCCCGCTCGAGCATCGCCCGGCGCGCGGCATCCGCTCGGGGATTCACCGCGTGGCTGACCCGACGCGGCACGCTCGAGGCCGATCCCGGCGTGAGGCTGAAGGCGCCACGCGCCCAGCGCACCCTGCCGCGCGTCGTCACCGAACGGGCGGTCGCCGACGCGCTGGCCGGACTCGCCGGCCGCGCCGCCACCGGCGAACCCGTCGAGGTGCGCGACGCGGCGATCGTGGAACTTCTCTACGCCTCTGCGCTGCGCGTCTCGGAACTCGTCGGGCTCGATCTCGATGACGTCGATCGTCGCCGCCGCATCGTGCGCGTGCTCGGCAAGGGATCGAAGGAGCGCATGGTGCCCTATGGTGCGCCCGCAGCGCGCGCCCTCGATCGCTACCTCGATGCCGCGCGACCGGCGATGCTCGCCGCGGCGGCAGCGCGAGCCGCAGACGGCATCGCGCCATCGGGACGCACCGGCGAAACCTCACGTGCCGTCGAGCCGGCGGATGCCGCAGCGACACGCGCGGTCTTCTTGGGCGTCAAGGGCGGACGATTGGGGGTTCGGAGCGTCTACCGGCTCGTCGCCGCCCTGCTCTCGGAGATACCGGGCACCGGACCGAGTGGGCCGCACGCCTTTCGGCACAGCGCCGCCACGCACCTGCTCGACGGCGGTGCCGACCTGCGCGCCGTGCAGGAGTTCCTGGGGCATGCAAGCCTCGGCACCACGCAGATCTACACCCACGTGTCGTCTGAACGGCTCAAGCAGAGCTATCGCACCGCGCATCCGCGCGCGTGAGTCAGTTCGACGGCAACAGCACCGCCCTCGGCAGGCCGCCGAGGAAGAGGAAGGGCGAGACGTACTCGCCGTCGACTCTCACCCCGAAGTGCACGCAGTCGGCTTCGCAGTGCCCGCCGGTCGACACCGTGCCGATGGCCTCGCCTGCCGTGACCCGCATGCCCGCCTCGATGCGGGCGAGTGCCGCCACGGGCTCGATCGCGCTCACCACACCATCGCCGTGATCGATGGCGACGACCGGGCGACCGGCGACCATGCCGGCGAAGCTGATCGCACCCGACGCCGGTGCCGCCACCGTTGCAGCAGGCGTGACGGCGATGTCGATGCCCCGGTGGCCCGCGGTATAGGGAGTCGGCGGGGCGCGGAACGGTGCGACGACGCGGATCGGCGCCGGCACCGGCCATCGCCACGGCTCGGCGTTCGGGCCGACTGCCCGGCTCGCCTTCGCTCCGTCGATCGCCTCGATCGCCTCGATCGCCTCCGTCGCCCCGACCATCCCGACCGCCTCTCCGCCGGCAGCGGCCGAGCCATGCGCGACGGTCGCGGATGCCGGCGCGATCGCGATGACGATCGCGGCCACCAGCAAGACGGCAGCGGAACGGCGTCGTGGCATTCGGGCCGCTCGCATCGGTGATGGGCGGGGAGGTGTCGATGCACTCATGCGTCGATGATCGATCGACCCCGCGGCATCCGCCGGGCGGGGGTGCGCATGCGTGGACTGCGGCCGCTCGCGTGCGGTTGGGGAGGGGGAGTGCCGATGGTAGAGTATCGGCAGCACTCCGGTCTTCCGGGGTGACTACGCGCGCCATTTCGGCCGACGACTCCACTCAGTCCCGCTCCAGCTTCTCGAAGCCGGAACAGGCGGAGCCGTGCCGGGCGCCAGGGCTCCAGCCGCCGGCCGGAGCGACAACTGAGAACAAAGGAGTACGGCTCATGGCCGTCGTCACCATCCGCCAGCTGCTCGACAGCGGCGTGCACTTCGGGCACCAGACCCGCCGTTGGAACCCGAAGATGAAGCGCTTCATCCTCACGGAGCGTTCGGGCAGCTACATCATCGACCTGCAGCAGTCGCTCGCCTACATCGACAAGACCTACGACTTCGTGCGCGAGACGGTCGCCCACGGTGGCACCATCCTCTTCGTCGGCACGAAGAAGCAGGCGCAGAATGCGATCGCCGAGCAGGCGACCCGCGTCGGCCAGCCCTACGTCAACCAGCGTTGGCTCGGCGGCCTCCTCACCAACTTCCAGACGGTCTCCAAGCGCCTCGCGCGCATGAAGGAGCTCGAGGAGCTCGACTTCGAGGGCACCACGAGCGGCTTCACCAAGAAGGAGCTCCTCATCAAGAAGCGCGAGCTCGACAAGCTGCACAAGTCGCTCGGCGGTATCCGCAACCTGACGAAGACGCCGTCGGCCCTCTGGGTGGTCGACACCAAGAAGGAGCACCTCGCGATCGACGAGGCCAAGAAGCTCGGCATCCCCGTCATCGGCATCCTCGACACCAACTGCGACCCCGACGAGGTCCAGTACCCGATTCCGGGCAACGACGACGCGATCCGTTCGGTGAGCCTGCTCACGCGCATCGTCGCCGACGCCGCCGCCGAGGGCCTCATCGAGCGCCACCAGAAGCCCGAGGCCGAGGGCAACGTCTCCGCCGTCGAGCCGCTCGCCGAGTGGGAGCAGGAGCTCCTCCAGGCCGGTTCCGAGACCACCCCCGAGCAGGCTTCGGCCGAGACCGAGGCTGTCGCGGAGACCGTCGAAGAGGCGAAGACCGAAGCCGCCGAGGTCGTCGACGAGGCTGCGACCGAGGTCGCCGCGACCGAATCTTCGGCCGACGCCGAAGGCGCAGAAGCCGCCGAGGCTGCCGAAGCACCCGAGTCCAAGTAAGACCACGAGTCCAGGAGACTTACTGATATGGCCAACTTCACTCTCGAAGACGTCAAGAACCTGCGCGAGCGCCTCGGCACCGGCATGGTCGACACGAAGAACGCCCTCGTCGAAGCCGATGGCGACATGGAGAAGGCGGTCGAGATCCTCCGCCTGAAGGGCGCGAAGGGCAACGCCAAGCGCGCCGACCGGTCCACCGCCGAGGGCCTCGTCGCCGCCGTCGACAACGGCGACGGCACCGCGACCATGATCGAGCTCGCTTGCGAGACCGACTTCGTGGCCAAGGGCGACAAGTTCGTCGGTCTCGCCGACCGCGTGCTCGCGGCTGTCGCCGCGGCTCGTGCCGAGACCGTCTCGGCCGCTCTGGCCGCGCCGGCCGAGGGCAAGACCGTCGCCACCGTGATCGACGAAGAGGCGGCGATCCTGGGCGAGAAGGTCGAGCTTCGTCGCATCCGTCTCGTCAAGGGCGAGCAGTTCTCGATCTACCTGCACAAGACGTCGAAAGACCTCCCGCCGCAGGTCGGCGTCGTGCTCGGCTACGCCGGTGCCGACGCGGAGACCGCTCGTTCGGTCGCCCAGCACATCTCGTTCGCGAACCCCGAGTACCTCACCCGCGAAGAGGTCCCGGCCGAAGCGGTCGAGAAGGAGCGCGGCATCGTCGAGCAGATCTCCCGTGAGGAGGGCAAGCCCGAGGCCGCCCTTCCGAAGATCATCGAAGGTCGCCTCGGAGCCTTCTTCAAGCAGGTCGCACTGCTCGAGCAGGACTACGCGAAAGACAACAAGCTGTCCGTCGCCAAGGTCCTCTCCGACGCGGGCCTCACGGTGAGCGACTTCGCTCGCTTCAAGGTCGGCGCCTAGGTGCTACAAAGGAGTCCGGATCGTTCGCGATCCGGACTCCTTTGCTGTGTCCGGAGAAATCCGGATGCCCGGCGGGCCCGCGGCTCGTCGGAACGCCCGAGAACCGGCACAGCGCAGGGCTCGGCGAACCAGTAGCTTTGACACGCAGAGGGAAGGATCGGTCAGGATGACGGAACACAAGCGCAGGGTCCTGTTGAAGCTCTCGGGTGAGGCGTTCGGGGCTGGGTCCCTCGGGGTGAACCCCGACGTGATCAGCTCCCTCGCACGCGAGATCGCCGACGCCGCACGAACGGTCGAGATCGCCATCGTCGTCGGCGGGGGCAACTTCTTCCGCGGCGCCGAGCTCTCCCAGCGCGGCATGGACCGTGGCCGGGCCGACTACATGGGCATGCTCGGCACCGTGATGAACGCGCTCGCCCTGCAGGACTTCCTCGAGCAGGCGGGCGCCGAGACACGCGTGCAGTCCGCGATCTCGATGACCCAGGTCGCAGAGCCCTACATTCCGCGCCGTGCCGAGCGCCACCTCGAGAAGGGCCGGGTCGTCATCTTCGGCGCCGGCGCGGGACTGCCGTACTTCTCGACCGACACGGTCGCTGCGCAGCGCGCTCTCGAGATCGGCGCCGACGTCGTGCTCGTGGCGAAGAATGGCGTCGACGGCGTCTACTCCGACGACCCGCGCACGAACCCCGACGCGCACAAGATCGATCGCATCAGCTACCTGGAGGCCCTGCAGCGAGGGCTGAAGGTCGTCGACTCGACGGCATTCAGCCTCTGCATGGACAACGGCATGCCGATGCAGGTGTTCGGCATGGCGCCGGGCGGCAACGTCACGGCGGCGATCCTCGGCGCCGACCTCGGCACGATCGTCAGCAACGGCGTATAGCCCTCCAGTCGATAGACTGTCCCGAGTAGCGAACCAGAAGGAGCCCCCGTGATCGCGGATGTACTTTCCGATGCCACCGCACGCATGCAGAAGGCTGTCGAGGTCGCCAAAGACGATTTCTCGACCGTGCGCACGGGTCGGGCGAACCCACAGCTCTTCCAAAAGATCATGGTGAGCTATTACGGCACGCCCACTCCGCTGGCGCAGCTTGCGTCACTGCAGAACCCCGAGGCCCGCACGCTCGTCGTCACGCCCTACGACAAGGCTGCGCTGAAAGACATCGAGCAGGCCATCCGTGACACCCCGAACCTCGGGGCGAACCCCTCGAACGACGGCAACATCATCCGGGTCACCCTTCCCGAGCTGACCGAGGAGCGCCGCCGGGAGTTCGTCAAGATCGTTCGCGGCAAGGCCGAAGATGCGCGCGTGTCCGTGCGTAACATCCGGCGCAAGGCGAAGGACGACCTCGACGCACTCAAGGGCGAGGTCGGCGACGATGAGGTTTCGCGCGCAGAGAAGGAACTCGAGCAGATCACGAAGTCCAATGTGGACGCGATCGACGACGCCCTGAAGCGCAAGGAAGCCGAACTCCTCGAGGTCTGAGGCAGACGATGTCGGGCGTCCCAGAAGAGGATCAGTCGGACGCCGGGGGAGCTGAACGAACCTCGCGCGAGGAGTTCCGAGCGCAAGTGCACGCCCGCAAGGTCGATCTCGAACGGCAGTTCGAAGTCGGCAAGGCGCAGTTCGATCAGGCGCAGGAGAAGATCCAGGCCCGCACGGGGCGAAACCTGATCCTCGCGACGCTCATCGGGCTGGCGTTCGGCGGCGCGCTCCTGCTCAGCCTCCTCGTGATCAAAGAGCTCTTCATGCTGTTCGCGGTGCTCATCGCCGCGTTCGCGAGCTATGAGCTCGCCCAAGCGCTGCGAAAGGGCGGGTACCACGTTCCCCGTGTTGCGACGGTCGTCGTCGCGGTGGCGGCCGTGCCGCTCTCGTACTACGGCGGTGCCGGTGGCCAGCTGCTCGCGGTCCTCGGCGGCATCCTCGTCGTGACGATCTGGCGCCTCGCTGAGCAGCTGGGGCCGACCCTCCGGCGCGGCTCTCCTCATGCGCTTGCACGAGACCTCGCCGCCGGCGCCTTCGTGCAGGGCTACGTCACCTTCCTCGCGACATTCGCAGTGGTGCTGACGGCCGCCGAGGGCGGTCAGTTCTGGACGCTCGCCTTCATCATCGTCGCGGTCGCGGCGGACACGGGTGCCTACGCTTCTGGTCTCATGTTCGGCAAGCACAAGATGGCGCCGATCATCAGCCCGAAGAAGACCTGGGAGGGCTTCGCCGGGGGAGGTGTGGCGAGCGTCGTAGCCGGCGTGCTGCTCTCGACCCTGATGCTCGGCAACACCTGGTGGTTCGGCCTCATCTTCGGAGCGGCGATCTTCTTGACGGCGACACTGGGCGACCTCGTCGAGTCGCTGATCAAGCGCGACATCGGCATCAAAGACATGAGCTCCTGGCTTCCCGGCCATGGCGGATTCCTCGATCGGCTCGACTCGATCCTTCCCTCGGCCGCCGTCGCCTTCGTCGCGTTCCGCATCTTCGGGTGAGCCCGCGCGGTGAGCCTCCGCAATAATGGAGCGGTGGACTCCACCTTCCCTCGCGTACGAAAGCCCAAGCTCGGGTACAACACCACCCAGGTCGACGGGTTCCTCCAGCTCGCACGACGCGCGTACGACGGCACCGCGAGTGCAGACGACGCGCCGCTGACGTCGGATCGCATCCGGCTCACGGCGTTCGCCATGCAGAAGGGCGGCTACTCGACCACCCACGTCGATCAGGCGCTGGAGCGTCTGGAAGACGCGTTCGCCGCTCAGGAGCGTCAGGTCGCCGCCCGGCTGCACGGCGGCGAGGCATGGCTGCGCGAAGCGCGCACGACCGCGCAGGTCGTCTCGAACCGGCTCGCACGGCCTGAGGGCCACCGGTTCGACCGGGTCAGCCCGCTCGTTCGCGGCTACAGCACTCGCGATGTCGACCGTTTCGCCGACAAGCTCACCCGGTACTTTCGCGACGGTTGGCCGATCTCGATCGAAGACGTTCGCACGGTGGTGTTCAAGACCCAGCGCGGCGGCTACCGCGAGGCGCAGGTCGACCTCCTGCTCGATGCGGTCGTCGACGTCATGCTGGCGGTACGGTGAACCCGCGAGTCGGGCTCGCGCCTGCCGACCTCCCTCGGATACACTCGACGAATCGTGGGTAGGCATACGGACAGAGACGAGACGATCGAGTCTCGTCCGACGACGTCGGCAGCCCCGCCTGCCACGAGACCGAGCCGTGCCGGCCGGGTCAAGCAGGCCGCAACGGTCGTGTTCGCGTTCACGGCGTCCGTGAGCTTCCTCCTCGTGAACGTGGTCGATCCCTTCTCGGGCGCAACCGCCTCATCGAACTTCGCGAGTGACGGCGACCGCTTCGGCGGAGCCCAGGTGCAGGCGATCGAGGTCGACGGCGAGTATTCGATCGACGTCGCGCACGAGAGCTACGTCGTCGAGAAGAAGCCAGAGGTGAAGCTCGCGCCGGCGTCGACGAGTGCCGGCAGCGGCTGGGCTCCACCCGCCATCACCCCCGATCCGGGATCGGCGCAGGCGTATGCGGCTGGTGCGGTCGCGGCTCGCGGCTGGGCGCCGAGCGAGTTCGACTGCCTCGTGGCACTCTGGAGCAAGGAATCCGGCTGGCGGGTGAACGCGCACAATGCGTCGAGCGGTGCCTACGGCATCCCCCAGGCATTGCCGGGTTCGAAGATGGCCACCGCCGGCGCCGACTGGGAGACGAACGCGGCGACCCAGGTCGAATGGGGTCTGGGTTACGTCTCCGGCCGGTACGGCACCCCCTGCGGCGCTTGGGGCCACTCGCAAGACGTCGGCTGGTACTGATCCGTCGCCCTGCGTGCGCAGCGCAGAGGACCGCGCGGGCTCGCCTAGACTGGTGCTCATGGTGCGTTCGAACCGATCCCGGAGTCGGGCGGCCCGAGCCCGTCAGGAACACCAGGAGCTCGACGTCGAGCGTCTCACCGCCGGCTGGCGTCGCACCGAGTCCCGGAGCGGGCGCGAGTGGAACGTGCAGCCCGTCTCCGAGGCGCAGGCGGTGAAGGCCTATCTGTGCCCCGGTTGCGGGCTCGATGTCGCCCCGGGCGTCGCCCACCTCGTGGCGTGGCGCGCCGACGGCGTGCTGGGCGACGCCGCAGACCTGGCCTCGCGCCGCCATTGGCACATCCACTGTTGGAGGATCGGCACGCCATGACTGAATCGACCATTGAGATTCGCGCGGGCGTCGAGCTTCCGGCGCGGCGCGAAGAGATCGAACTGCACACCGCCGACGGGCTGACCCTGGTCGGCGAACTCGCGACGCCAGTCGAGCACCCACCCGTCGCGACACTCGTCACGCTGCATCCGCTGCCGACGGCCGGCGGCTTCATGGACTCGCACATCCTCAGGAAGGCGGCCGCGCGACTGCCGGCCCTCGCCGATCTGGCCGTGCTGCGATTCAACACCCGCGGCACCGTCTCGCCGCGCGGCAGGAGCGACGGCTCCTTCGGCGAGGGCGTCGACGAGCGAGCGGATGTCGCGGCGGCCATGTCATTCGTCGCGGAGCGGGGTCTGCCGCACCCGTGGCTCGTCGGCTGGTCGTTCGGCACGGAACTCGCCCTGAAGTACGGACTCGAGCATGGCATCGACGGTGCGATCCTGCTCTCGCCGCCCCTGCACCGTACGAGTGACGAAGAGCTCGCCCGGTGGCAGCACGCATCGCCCGAACTCGTCGCACTGATTCCCGAGTTCGACGACTACCTGAGGCCGCCGGAGGCTGCGGAGCGATTCTCGAGCGTGCCCAAGATCACCCGCATCGACGTCGCCGGGGGCAGGCACCTCTGGGTGGGGGAGTCGCAGACTCGTCGGGTTCTCGAGGAGATCGTGGCCGTCGTGAACCCCGCCGCGCTGCCATTGCCGACGGAGTGGGCGGGGCCGACGGGCTGAGTGCCCAGCCCCGTGTGAGCCGCTCAGCGCTCGTTCTGGCGGGGTACCACGACCTGCTTGATGATCAACAGCGTGGCTGCCGCGACCGGGATCGCGACGAGGGCGCCGAGCACGCCGCCGAGTGAGCCGCCGGCGAGAGCCGCGATCACGACGAGGGCCCCGGGCACCTTGACGGCGCGGTTCATGATGCGCGGACTCAGCACGTATGCCTCGACCTGCATGTAGACGATGTAGTAGATCGCCGCGACCAGCGCGGTGAGGGGGGAGCTCAGCCCCGGGATGAGGCAAACGAGCACGATCAGCACCGAACCGCTCAGCGTGCCTACGAGCGGCACGAGCGAGAACAGGAACGCGAGGAAGGCGAGCACCGCAGGGAACGGCGCACCGATGATCGAGAGGAAGATGAAGCTCGCGACGCCGTTGACGGCGGCGAGCGAGACCTGACCGAGCACGTAGCGCCCGACCGACTGCGTGATCTGCTCGGTGAGGTCGGCGAACCGCGCGCGCTTCGACGCGGGCACCAGCTGGTAGCCGGCGCGCTTCATGGTGGTCAGGGACGAGACGAAGTAGAGCGTCAGGATGAACACGATGACGACGCCGAACACCCCGGCACCGATCGCCACGGCGACCTGCAGCACGCCGCCGGCGAGTTCGCTCAGCTTGTCGGGGTTCGTGACGAAGTCGGTGAGGCCGCTCGTCACCTGATCGTTGATCTCGTCGATCGGAACCTGGGGGAACTGGTCCTTCAGGGACTCGATCCAGTCCTGGGAGCTCATCCGATCGACGATCCTCGGGACCTCTTCGACGAGTTGGCTCACCTGGTCGACGATGATCGGCACGACCGCGAGCACGAGGGCGGCGACCAGGATCCCGACCCCGGTCATGACGATCAGGATCGAGGCCCAACGCGGAAGCCCTCGGCGCTCGAACCAGCTGATCGCCGGATCGAGGCCGAGGGCGAGGAAGAGCGCGACGCCGATGTAGGCGAGGATCGTCGACAGCGTCGCGATCGAGCCGAGGATGAGGAGGCCGACTCCGACACCGAGGGTGCCGACGAGCCCGATGCGGAACGCGTTCTGGATCTTCATGGAACGGCCCGCATCCCCTCTTCGGACCGACTTACTTGGTCTTCGCCGCGATCTGCTCCGCCTGCGTCAGCACGCCGCGGAGGCTCTCGAAGTAGCCGGCGACGGCGTCGCGCTCGATCTTGATCTGCGAGAGCCGGTCTTCTGCGTCGGCGACGAGGGCACGAGTGCGCTCCTCTGCGTCGGCGATGAGCCTGCGCGCCTGCTCGTGGGCCGCGGCGATACGATCGCGGGCCTCGTCGTCGGCCTTGTCGCGGACGACGGCGATGTCGGAACGCACCTCGGTTTCGAGGCGATCCGCCTCGGCGCGGCTCTCGGCGGTGCGGGCGACCGCTTCGGCGAGTTCTGCGTTGGCGTCTTCGAGGAACTTCTGCGTCTGCGAGACGGCCTCCTGATGGGCGGAGAGGAGTTCTTGCTCGGCCTCGTCGCGCTTGGTGGAGAGCTCGGACTCCAGGTCGAGATGCGCCTTCTCGATCTCCCGGCGCATGCGGTTGACCTCGTGCGTCGTCTTCTTCCGCATCGCGGTGAGCTGGTTGTCGAGGTCGATGCGAGCCTGCTCGGACTCGGCGTCGAAGTCGGCGCGAGCCTGCTCCTGCTCGAGGGCGAGGTCGGCACGCAGCTGGTCGAGGTCGGCGACGTGCTTGGCACGACTGCGTTCGAGCTCGTGCTGCAGCTTCAGTCGGGCCGCTTCGGCCTCGCGCTCGAGGTCGATCTTCGCCTGGTCGCGCTGTTGCGCCAGTTCGGCGCGGCTGACCTCGAGTTCACGATCGAGGTCGGTGCGGGCCTGGTCGAGTTCGTGCACGAGCGCTGCGCGGCGCTCGGCGATCTCTGCGTCGATGCCGGCGCGTGACTCGGCGGTTTCGCGCTCGAGGTCGAGGCGGGACTGCTCGGTCTCGGCAGCCAGGTCGATGCGCGCCTGTTCGGTCTCTCGGGCGAGTTCGGCGCGGGCCCGGTCGAGCTCGATGGCCACTTCGGCGCGGGTCTGTTCCGTCTCCTGCGTGAGGCCCGCTGCGGTGGCTCGAGCCTCGGTCGCTTCGGCATTGGCCGAGACCAGGATCTCGGACGCCTTGCGCTCGGCGGCGGCCGTCATGGCCGCGGACTCGCGCTTGGCGCTCGTGCGGATCTCTGCGGTCTCGGTCGCGACGGCGCCGCGGATCGCCGCGGCATCGCGGGCGGCGTCTTGACGCAGCTGTTCGCTCGCCTCGTGCGAGCGCGCCACCATGTCGTCGGCCTCTGCGCGGGCGTTCTCGAGGATCCGGTTGGCCTGCGAGCGCGCCTCGGTGAGCGTGCGCTCGGCGAGTTCGTGCGCGTCGGAGCGCATGAGGTGCGACTCGTCTTCGGCGGCACGGCGCAGCTTCTCTGCGTCGATGTCGGCTTGTGCGATGAGGCGGGTGGACTGCTCCTCCGCCACGCGAAGGGTGTTCTCGAGCTTCGTGCCCAGCCCGGAGAAGGTGGGGCTTCCGACTTCCTCGAGTTCGGCGGTGAGCTCTTCGATGCGTGCGAGGAGTCGCTTGTTCTCCTTGACGCTGTCGGTGCTCTGGTTGTTCGCGGCGATGATGTCGCGGCGAAGTCCATTGATCGCCTTGTCGACCTCGTCTTTGTCGTATCCGCGGAACACTTGCGTGAACTCGGTGTCTTCGACGGCCATTCTTCCTCCGGGCTCTGTCCCGCGTTCGTGGGGGGCGCATGCGGGATGGTGAGTCCGATTGTACGGGGCGCACGAAAGGCGCGGCGACATCGTTCGCCCAGCGAGCGATCGCGCAGACACCATTCGTCCAGCGACTGGTTAGGAGTCTCTCAGATTCCGCCAGTAGTGTGGAATGTCTTTGTCAGAGGCCGCCGTGGGCGGCAATGGAGGTCGGTTCGTGCGCTTCGTCTTCGCTATCGTGGCGTTCATCGCCGCGGCCGTGATGATCGGGCTCGGGATCGCCCAGCGCACGGTCTTCCTCGAACCCGATCGCGTCTCGATGTCGGCCACGCTCTCCGGCGGCGACGCGGGATTCATCGTCGTCGAGCCCGAAGCACTCGCCGCCCATCCGGGAAAGCAGACCATCACCGTGTCGGGTTCTCCGAAGGTGTACCTGTCGTATGGCCGAAGCTCCGACGTCGAGGCATGGCTCGGAGGGGCGGAGTACGTTTCCGTCGGTTACGACGCGGAGGCCGACGCGCTGAGCGACGAGATCGTCGTCGCCGAGCCGGACGACGAGCCGGTGCCGACCACGCCTTCAACCACGCCCACTGCGCCCACTGCGCCCACCGCGGACGCCGCGGAAGCCGAGGCGAGCGTTCCATCGCCCGCAGGTTCGGATCTCTGGCTCGACGAGTTCAGCGATGAGATGACGCTCTCCACCACCGTCGATGTGCCCGAGGGCATCTCTGTGCTGATCACGGCCGACGGCGGAGACGAGCTCCCGTCGCGAGTGAAGATCGACTGGCCGCTCGACAACTCCACGCCGTGGGCCGGGCCGCTCATCGTCGGCGGGGCACTCGTCTTCCTGCTGGGCATCGCGCTCCTGCTCTCCGGCTTCATCAACCACCGTCGCTCGCGGGGGCCCCGCCGCAATCTTCCGAAGGGGCCGCGCGGCAAACTCCCGAGCGCCCCGAAACCCGGTCGCATGCAGGTGGGCGGCGCCCCGCGCCGTGCCCTCGGTCGCGCCAAGCGGGTCGCGCTCGTGCCGCTCCTCGTCGTCCCGTCCCTCGCGCTGAGCGCGTGCTCGCCCGACTATTGGCCGAGCCTCGACCAGCTGGCGGCGCCCGAGACGACCGCGCCGGCCACGCCCATCGTGTCTTCCCCGGCCCCCGGCGACGACGACGCAGGCGATGACGAAGGCGATGACGAGCCTCAGACGCAGCCCGCCGTGACCGTGCCGCAGATGGAGCGCATCATGCGCCGCGTCGCGGCGTTCGCCACCGAGGTCGACACCTCGCGCGACGCTGCCGCGGCCGCACAGCGGTTCACCGGTCCGGCGCTCGAGGCCCGAACCGCCAACTACGCGATCCGCGGCACGCTGGCCGAGCATGCCGCTCCGGCGCCCATCCCGGCGTCGCCGCTCACGCTGACCCTTCCGCAGCAGGCTTCCGGCTGGCCGCGCACGGTGCTCACCGTCGCCAAGAACGCGGATGACCCGACGATCGCGCCGACCGCACTGGTGCTCGTGCAGCAGACACCGCGCGAGAACTACAAGATCCTCTATTCCCTCGCGCTCGCGCCAGATGCCGACGTGCCCGAGGTCGCGCCCGCCTCGATCGGCGCACCGCCCATCTCGCCGGAGTTCAAGGGTCTCGTGATGCCGACCGGACAGGTCGCAGCGGCGTACGCCGACGTGCTCCTGAAGGGCGACGCCTCCGAATTCGCGCCGACGTTCGACCCCGAGGGCGATGTGCTCAGGGAGCAGCTCGGCGTGACCGGGCAGCAGGCCACGAACGACGCGCTGCCGGGCACGGCCGACGCCACCTTCTCGAACATCGTCGGCGACAGCCCCACGATCGCGCTCGCGACGAACGACGCCGGTGCACTCGTGACGGTCTCGATCGAGCAGACCGAGAAGGTGCTGCCCAATGACGGTGGAACGGTCGGGTTCGAGCCCGGTCCGGCCGCGGCGCTCTCCGGCTTCACCGGGAAGACCGCGAAGGGCGTCCAGCGCGTCATCGGCATTCAGTTGCTGTTCTACGTCCCGGGCGTCGGCAACGACGCCGACGACCAGATCCGTCTTCTCGGCTGGTCCGAGAGTCTCATCGGAGCTTCGGAGGTACCGTGACCAACCCGATTCCCCCCTCAGGTGCCGCGCTTCGCGGTGCGGTCGACCTCTCGGCCCTCGTGCAGCGCCAGTCGGCGGGCGGCTCGAGCGCCCAGGGCGCGCACGCGGCATCCGGCTCGGGCGATCAGATCGTGTTCGAGACGGATGACGCGGCCTTCGGCTCCACGCTCGAGCTCTCGCGGACCGTGCCGGTGGTCGTCGCCCTCTGGGCGACGTGGAGCGAGCCGTCGAAGACGCTCCTCGGCTCGCTGGAGCAGCTCGTTCGCGCCCGCGGCGGCCGGCTCGTGCTCGCCGCAGCCGACGCCGACCGGAGTCCGCAGCTCGTGCAGGCCTTCCAGGCGCAGTCCATCCCGACCGTCGTCGCGCTCGTCGCGGGGCAGCCGGTGCCGCTCTTCGCCGGTGCGCAGCCCGAAGACGTCATCGACCAGGTCTTCGACCAGCTGCTCGAGCTCGCCGGACAGCACGGCGTGACCGGCAGCATCGAGCCGGGCGAGCCCGTCGCGAGTGACCCCGCTTCCGCTGAACCCGTCGAGGAGCCTCTGCCGCCGTTGCATCAGGAGGCGTACGACGCGATCGAGCGGGGCGACTTCGCTGCTGCGTCATCCGCCTATCGCACGGCGATCGCGCAGGATCCGCGGGACACGCTCGCCGTGGCGGGCCTGGCGCAGGCGAATCTGCTCGGCCGGCTGCAGGGCAAGACCCTCGACGAGATCCGCAATGCCGCCGCGGCAGCGCCGCAGGAGCTCGGAGCTCAGCTCGACGTCGCCGATCTCGATCTCTCGGGCGGGCATGTCGACGACGCGTTCGATCGGCTTCTGACGCTGTTCCCGAGCCTCGATGCCGACGGCAAGAAGGCCGTGCGCGAGCGTCTCGTCGAACTCTTCGAGGTCGTCGGCACCGACGACCCGCGTGTGGTCGTCGCGCGGCGCCGGCTCACGAACCTCTTGTACTGAGCCTCGCTCGAGACCGCGCGCCCGGCAGCGCACTCGATGCGCGGGACGGGCTGTGCGACCGGCGCACGTGTGAGACGTCGTCAGACGTTCGCGTTACGCGGCCGCCGGGTCGTCGAGGGTGAACCACACCGCGCCGAGCGGCGGCAGGGCGAACGACGCCGAGGCGGGCCGCCCGGCCCACGGGGTGTCGGATGCCTCGACCCCGCCGAGGTTGCCCACCCCCGAGCCGCCGAACTCCGCGGCATCCGAGTTCAGGAGTTCGCGCCAGCGACCCGCGCTCGGCAGGCCCAGACGGAACCCCTCGTGCGGCACCCCGGCGAAGTTGACGATGCAGAGCAGCGGTCGCCGTTCGCGGTCGTACCGGAGGAACGCGATCACGTTCTCGGCCGCCGCGCCGCCTTCGACCCACTCGAATCCGGCAGCGTCGTCGTCGAGTTGCCAGAGCGCGGGCGTCGCGCGATAGCCGCGGTTCAGGGCCCCGACGAACTCCGCGAGCTGTCGATGACTCGGCTGGTCGAGGATCCACCAGTCGAGTCCTCTCTCCTCGCTCCACTCGGACAGCTGGCCGAACTCCTGCCCCATGAAGAGCAACTGCTTGCCGGGGTGCGCCCACATGAAGGCGAGGTAGGCGCGCACGTTCGCGAGCTGCTGCCAGTGGTCGCCCGGCATCTTCCGAAGGAGGGATCCCTTGCCGTGCACGACCTCGTCGTGGCTGATCGGCAGCACGAAGTGCTCGCTGAACGCGTAGAGGAACGAGAAGGTCAGCTCGTGGTGGTGGTGCGAGCGGTACATCGGATCGTTCTGGATGTACTCGAGCGAGTCGTGCATCCAGCCCATGTTCCACTTGTAGCCGAAGCCGAGGCCGCCGCTCGAGGTCGGCGCGGTCACACCCGGCCAGCTCGTCGACTCCTCGGCGATCATGACGATGCCCGGGTTGCGCTTGTAGGCGGTCGCGGTCGCCTCCTGCAGGAAGGCGATGGCCTCGAGGTGCTCCCGGCCTCCGTGGATGTTCGGCAGCCACCCGCCCTCTTCGCGCGAGTAGTCGAGGTAGAGCATCGAGGCGACGGCGTCGACCCGCAGCCCGTCGACGTGCATCTCCTCGAACCAGAAGAGGGCGTTGGCGACGAGGAAGTTGCGCACCCGGGGGTTGCCGTAGTCGAAGACGTAGGTGCCCCAGTCGAGCTGTTCGCCGCGTCGAGGATCGGGGTGTTCGTAGAGCGCTTCGCCGTCGAATCTCGCGAGCGCCCACTCGTCTTTCGGGAAGTGCCCGGGCACCCAGTCCATGATGACGCCGATGCCCGCTCCGTGCAGGCGATCGATGAGGTACTTGAGGTCGTCGGGGGAGCCGAACCTCGAGGTGGCCGCGTAGTACCCGGTCACCTGATAGCCCCACGAGCCCCCGAACGGATGCTCCGCGAGGGGCATGAACTCCACGTGCGTGTACCCCAGCCAGTCGAGGTACTCGATGAGCTCGTCGGCCACGTCGCGGTAGCCCTTGCCGGGCCGCCAGGAGCCGAGGTGCAGTTCGTAGACGCTCATCGGCTCGGCGTGGAGCTCGGCCTGCGCACGCCGTGCCAGCCAGGCGTCGTCGGCCCACTCGTGCGTGCTGTGCGAGACCACCGACCCGGTGGCCGGGGCGATTTCGGCCTGGCGTGCCATGGGGTCGGCCTTCATGATCCAGTCGCCGGCCGCGGTGAGCAGTTCGAACTTGTAGACCGCGCCGGGCTCGACATCGGGAACGAAGAGCTCCCAGACACCGCTGCCGCCCATGCTCCGCATCGCGTGTCCGGTGCCGTCCCAGCGGTTGTATGCGCCGACGACGCGCACGGCACGGGCCCGCGGTGCCCACACCGTGAACGCGGTACCGCTCACACCGCCCGCGACACCCCAGTGCGCCCGGTAATGGGCGCCGAGCACCCGCCACAGTTCTTCGTGCCGGCCCTCGCCGATGAGGTGCAGGTCGACCTCGCCGATGGTGGGGGCGAAGCGGTACGGATCGTCGCTCGTCCACTCCGCACCTCCCGAGTACCGGGCGTGGACGCGGTAGTCGACGGGACCGAACGCTCCAGCGCCCGCCCAGATGCCGTGTCCGACATGGCTGAGCGGAATCGCCTCGCCGCCGGCGAGCAGAGCCTCGACCGATTCGGCGAGCGGCCTGCGCGTTCGGATCGCCGTGAGCGGGCCCTCGAGGTGCGGCAGCTCGAAGCCGTGCTGGCCGAGCACCGAATGGGGGTCGGGGTGGCGGCCTTCGGCGACGGCGGCGAGCACCTCGTCGGCGATGACGGGAGCGGCGAGTGGTTCAGGCATCGACGACTCTTCTCACGTGCAGGATGTGCGCCGGTCGGGTGAAGGCGTCGAGCCGCACGTAGTTGGAGTCTCCCCAGACCCAGCGTTCGCCGGTGACGAGCTCGTCGACCTCGAACCGGGTGCCGGGTTCGAGCCCGAGCGCTTCGAGGTCGAGATGCACGGTCGTCTCCCGCACCGAGTGGGGGTCGACGTTGGCGACGACGATGATCGTGTCGTCGGCGCCCGGTCGGCCCCCCGTGCCGGTGAACCGGCCCGAGAGGTGCTTCGAGTAGACGAGCACCGAGTCGTCGTCGCTCGCGTGGAAGCGGATGTTGCGGAGCTGTCCGAGCGCGGGATGCTCCGCGCGGATGCGGTTGAGGATGCCGAGGTAGAGCGCGAGCGAGCGACCGTCGCGCTCGGCAGCGGCGAAGTCGCGCGGCTTGTACTCGTACTTCTCGTTGTCGATCGCCTCTTCGGCGCCCGGCCGGGCTACCGACTCGAAGTGCTCGAAGCCCGCGTAGACGCCCCAGAGGGGTGCTGCGGTCGCGGCGATCGTCGCACGCACCGTGAAAGCGGCCGGTCCGCCGAACTGCAGGTACTCGGTGAGGATGTCGGGAGTGTTCACGAACAGGTTCGGTCGCATGAAGTCCGCGGTCTCCTGAGACACCGAGGTCAGGAACTCCTCGAGCTCCGCCTTGGCGTTGCGCCAGGTGAAGTACGAGTACGACTGCTGGAAGCCCACCATCGCGAGCGCCTGCATCATCGCCGGTCGGGTGAACGCCTCGGCGAGGAAGATCACCCCGGGGTCATCCGCGTTGACCGCGCCGATCAGCCGCTCCCAGAACGCGAGCGGCTTCGTGTGCGGGTTGTCGACTCGGAAGATGCGCACGCCCTGCTTCATCCAGTGACGCACGACCCGCAGCACCTCGTCGTAGATGCCCTCGGGGTCGTCGTCGAAGTTCACCGGGTAGATGTCCTGGTACTTCTTCGGCGGGTTCTCCGCGTAGCGGATCGTGCCGTCGGGCAGCTGGGTGAACCACTCGGGATGCTCCGTCACCCACGGGTGGTCGGGGGCGGCCTGCAGGGCGAGGTCGAGCGCCACCTCGATGCCGAGCGCACCCGCCCGGCGCACGAAGGCGCGGAAGTCGGCGAGCGTGCCGAGGTCGGGGTGCACGGCGTCGTGACCGCCGGGGGAGCCGTCGGCGAGCGGTCCGCCGATCGCCCACGGGGAACCGGGGTCGTGCGGGCCGGGATCGAGGGTGTTGTTGCGACCCTTGCGGTTGGTGACGCCGATCGGATGGATCGGCGGGAGGTAGACGACGTCGAAGCCCATGGCGGCGACGCCGTCGAGGCGTTTGGCGGCAGTGCGGAAGGTGCCCGACTTCCAGCTGCCGTCCTTCAGCTGCTTCGCCCCCTCCGACCGCGGGAAGAACTCGTACCACGAACCCACCCCGGCGCGGCGGCGCTCGACGACGATCGTGTGCTCGGGCGAGTCCGTCGTCAGACGCGCGAGCGGGCGCACCTCGAACTCGAGGAGTGCTGGGTCGTCGATGAGCGCGCGACGATCGGCGACGGATGCCTCGCGCTCGCGCAGCGCGGCGGCGAGCGCCGTGAGCCGCTTGCGTGCCGCGAGCGGCCGCGTCTTCTCGGCGACGGCCCGATCGATGAGACGCGCGCCGATCTCGAACATGAGCTCGGCGTCGACCCCGGCGTCGACCTTGAGCGCGGCGTCGTGCCGCCAGGTCGCGACCTCGTCGTCGAACCCCGTGACGTGCCAGTGCCACTCGCCGGTCTCGTCGAGGAGGACCTCGGCCTCCCAGCGGTCGGTGCCGGCCGCGAGCGGAGACATCCGCTCGCGTCGCTGCACACCCGCGGGGCTCGTGATGACGAGCATCGCGCCCACCTGGTCGTGGCCCTCTCGGAAGACCGTGGCACGGAATGGCACGACCTCGCCCTCGAACGCCTTGGGGCGCCAACGCGCGTCGGGCAGGGCGGGGGTGAGCCGGGTCACGGGGATGCGGCCGGCGTGCGCAGGGGCAGTCGTCACGGTTCGACCGTATCTGATCTCGGTGGGGGCCAGTAGGCGAAACGGCTCGCGGCCGGCAGAGAACGGACTCGAGTGTGCCGAGGGCGGGCCCGGCTCGATCCGGCGCGAGCGATTCGGAGTCCGCCCGTTCACGCGTTCGACACACGCCCGACCTAGGGTGGAGCCCGTGAAGCCGATTCGCAAGTTCACGGTCCGTGCGGTCATCCCGCCCCAGCTCGCTGCGCTCGAGGAACTCGCCGGAAACCTCCGCTGGTCGTGGCACGAACCGACGCGGCGGCTGTTCCAGCACATCGACCCCGAGCTCTGGCGCACCTCCGAGCGAGACCCCGTGGCGTTCCTCGGCGAGGTCGACCCGGCCCGACTCGACGAGCTGGCGGGCGACGACGGCTACGTCGAATGGGCCGAGCGCCAACGCTCCGATCTTCGCGACTACCTCGCCGAGCCGCGCTGGTTCCAGTCCCTCGGGGCCGCGGCGCCGCGCACGGTCGCGTACTTCTCGCCCGAGTTCGGGATCACTGCGGCGCTGCCGCAGTACTCGGGCGGTCTCGGCATCCTCGCGGGCGATCATCTGAAGGCGGCATCCGACCTGGGCGTGCCGCTCGTGGGCGTCGGCCTCTTCTACAAGGCGGGGTACTTCTCGCAGTCGATCTCGCCCGACGGCTGGCAGCAGGAGCGCTACCCCGTGCTCGACCCCGACGGCCTGCCGCTCTCGGTGCTGCGCACGCCCGACGGTGCGCCGGTGCAGGTGACGCTCGCCCTGCCCGACGATCGCTCACTGCACGCACGCGTGTGGAAGGCCGCGGTCGGACGCATTCCGCTGCTGCTGCTCGACACCGACATCCCGGCCAACAGCGATGAGCTGCGCTCGGTCACCGACCGGCTCTACGGAGGCGGCGGCGAGCACCGACTGCTGCAGGAGCTGCTGCTCGGCATCGGCGGCGCTCGCGCGGTGCGAGCGTGGACCGAACTCAGCGGAAGCCCGGCGCCCGACGTGTTCCACATGAACGAGGGCCACGCGGGCTTCCTCGGGCTCGAGCGCATCGCGACCTACATCGGCGAGGGTCTCTCGTTCGCGGCGGCGTTGCAACTCGTGCGCGCGGGCACCGTCTTCACGACCCACACACCCGTGCCGGCGGGCATCGACCGCTTCGACCGGGCGCTCGTCGAACGGTACCTGTCGGGTTCGCTGCTGCCCGGCGTCGACCCGGCGGATGCACTCGCGCTCGGGGTGGAGCCCGGCGCGGACCCGGCGACGAGCGCGTTCAACATGGCCGTGATGGGCCTGCGGCTCGCCCAGCACGCCAACGGCGTCTCGAAACTCCACGGCGAGGTGAGCCGGCGCATGTTCGGGGAGCTGTGGCCGGGCTTCGACGCCGAGGAGGTGCCGATCACCTCCATCACGAACGGCGTGCACGCGCCGACCTGGACTGACCCGGCCCTGCTCGCGGTCGCCGAGACGCGGCTCGGCACCGGGGACACCGAGCACGCCGACTGGCGCAGCCCCGCGCTCGCCGACGCCGAGTTCTGGACGGTCAAGCGGGCCATGCGCCTGCAGCTCGTGGAAGACGCGCGCCGCCGCCTCGCTGCGGCCTGGCGGGATCAGCACTCCGGCGCCGAGCCGCCGAAATGGGTCTCGCGGGTGCTCGACCCCGACACGCTCACGGTCGGCTTCGCCCGGCGCGTGCCGACCTACAAGCGGTTGACGCTCATGCTGGCCGATCCCGAGCGGTTGACTTCGATCCTCACGAACTCCGAGCGACCGGTGCAGTTCGTCATCGCCGGCAAGTCGCATCCGGCCGACGACGAGGGCAAGCGGCTCATCCAGCAGCTCGTGCAGTTCGCGCAGCGGCCCGAGCTGCGCGAACGCATCGTGTTCCTGCCCGACTACGACATGGGCATGGCCGAGCTGCTCTACCCGGGGTGCGACGTGTGGCTCAACAATCCGCTGCGGCCGCTCGAGGCGTGCGGCACCTCGGGCATGAAGGCGGCGATGAACGGTGCGCTGAACCTGTCGATCCTCGACGGCTGGTGGGCCGAGTTCGCCGGCGACGACTACGGCTGGGTGATCCCGTCGGCCGATGCAGCCGGAGATGCCGGCGAGCGGGACGCGCTCGAGGCGGCGGCGCTCTACGACCTGCTCGAGCACCGCGTCGCCACGAGGTACTACGAGCGCGACGGCGACGGCGTGCCGGTGGAATGGGTGCGGCGAGTGCGCGAGACCCTCGCCGTGCTCGCGCCCGAACTCGGCGCCGATCGCATGGTGCGCGAGTACGTCGAGCGGTTGTACCGGCCTGCCGCCGAACACTTCGCCGCGGTCTCGGCCGAGGGTGCGCGGGGCGCGCGGGAGCTCTCGGCGTGGAGCGGCAGGGTGCACGCGGCCTGGCCGGGCGTCGACGTCGTGCATGTCGAATCGGGCGGCGTGGAGGCGCCGCACGTCGGCGACGAGCTGCGGCTCCGCGCCTACGTCGAGCTCGGCGAGCTGACGCCCGACGACGTCACGGTCGAGGTCGTCTACGGGCGCAGCCGCGCCGACGACACGATCGACGCCGTGCGGCGGGCGGCCCTCGAGGTCGATCCCGCAGCGCAGGTCCCGGCGGGGCAACGCCTCTACACGGGCGCCGTCGTGCTCGACCGTGCCGGGGCGTTCGGCTATACGGTGCGCGTGGTGCCGCGGCATCCGCTGCTGCGGTCGACCGCCGAGCTCGGCCTCGTCGCCGTCGCCGACTGATCTCTCTCGGCCGACGCTCGACGTCATGCCGTGTCACCAGTGCGGATATACGATCCGGCGCGCCGGTTTACGGCAGGAGAACTCGGGGTGGTGGATCGTATATCCGCCGGAAGGACAGAACACTTCGCGCGCCGGTCGCGACGCCAACCGTGGCGCGCGCGTCAGCGGGCGCGGGCGATCGGGGCGTAGCGGCCGCCCGTCACCGCGATGAGGTCGTCGGGCGCGAGCTCGAGATCGAGGCCGCGCCGGCCGCCCGAGACGTAGATCGACTCGCAGATGATGGCCGATTCGTCGAGCACCGTCGGCAGCGCGGTCTTCTGGCCGATGGGGCTGATGCCCCCGACGACGTACCCCGTCTTGCGTTCCGCCACCGCAGGGTCGGCCATCTCTGCGCGCTTGCCGCCGAGCGCGCCGGCGAGCGCTTTCAGGTCGAGCTGCATCGCGACGGGCACGATGCCGACGGCGAGCGAGCCGTCGACGGTCACGAGCAGCGTCTTGAACACGCGGTCGGGGTCGAGGCCGAGCTTGTCGGCGGCTTCGAGGCCGTAGGCAGCGACGCGCGGGTCGTGCTCATAGCCGAGCGCGGTGAAGGCGACCCCGGCGCGAGCGAGCGCGAGGGTCGCGGGGGTGCCGGCCGAGGCATCCGATCGCCTGGCCATCAGGCTCCGCCTCCGCGACCGCCCTCGGCGCGGTAGAGCTGCATCGACTGCGCGTCGACCTCGACGCGGGTGCCGGGCGCCACGGCGGGCGTGGCGCTCGAGGGGGCCTCGTCGGCGGAGTCCCACAGCAGCGTGTACGCGGTCACGCCATCGTGCTCGGGCAGCACGATGCCGGCGCTCGACTCGTGCGCGTGCACGACGAGAAGGATGCGGTTGAGCGCCTCGGTCTCTGGCGTGGAGACGGCGAGGTACTGCAGCGTGCGCTCGGCGGGGGAGTCCCAGTCGTCGAAGCCCATGGTCTCGCCGTCGGCGTTGAACCAGTGCATCTGCGACGCGCTCGGGATATCCTCGCCCAGCTGGCCGAATCGGCGGGGTCGCAGGGCGGGATTCTCGGCGCGGAGCCTGATCAGGTGGCGCACCGTCTCGAGCAGCTCGGGCGCGAACCTGGCGCGGTCGGCGGGATTCCAGGCGAGCCAGGAGAGCGGCGAGTCATGGCAGTAGGCATTGTTGTTGCCGCGCTGGCTGCGGCCGAACTCGTCGCCCGCAGTGAGCATCGGCACGCCCGCCGAGAGCAGCAGGGTGCCCACGAGGTTCCGGATGCTTCGTCGCCGAGCCGCTCGGATCGCCGGGTCGGATGCTTCGCCCTCGACGCCGTGGTTGTAGGAGTTGTTCGAGTCGGTGCCGTCGCGGTTGCCCTCGCCGTTGCCCTGATTGTGCTTGACGTCGTAGGCGGTCAGGTCGGCGAGCGTGAAGCCGTCGTGCGCGGTCACGAAGTTGAGGCTCGCGAGCGGCCCGCGATCGGTCGAGAACGTGTTCGCCGAACCCGCGAGGCGGGTCGCGAAGCGGCCGATGCCACTGCCCGCCGAACCCGTCTCGCGCTCGCGGCGCAGGTCGCCGAGCCAGAAGTCGCGCATCCGGTCGCGATAGCGATCGTTCCACTCCGAGAACCCGGCCGGGAAGCCGCCCGTCTGCCAGCCGCCGGGTCCGACGTCCCATGGCTCGACGATGAGCTTCGATGCCCCGATCACGGGGTCGTCGAGCATGGCGCGCAGCAGCGGATGCTCGGGGGTGAATGCCTCGTGCTCGTCGCGGCCGAGCGTCACGGCCAGATCGAGACGGAACCCGTCGACCTGCAACTCCTCGGCGAAGTACCGCAGCGAGTCGAGCACGAGTCGCTGGGGGGCCTCGCCCGCGAAATCGAGGCTGTTGCCGCAGCCGGTCGTGTCGACGTAGTGGCCGTGCGCGTCGTGCCGGTAGTACGCGGCATTGTCGATGCCGCGGAACGAGTAGGTCGGACCCTCGCGCCCCTCCTCGGCGGTGTGGTTGTAGACGACGTCGAGCACCACCTCGAGGCCGGCCTCGTGCAGTCGGCGCACCATGCCGGCGAACTCGCGGCGCACGGCGCCGGCACCCTCCGCCCGCGCCGCGGCACTCGCGTACGGAGCGTGGGCGGTGAAGAACGCGAGCGTGTTGTAGCCCCAGTAGTTGAGCTTGCCCTGGCGCACGAGGCGTTCCTCAGTCACGAAGGCGTGCACCGGAAGAAGCTCGATCGTCGTGACGCCGAGCCCCGTGAGGTACTCGAGGGAGGCGTCATGTGCGAGTCCGGCGTAGGTGCCGCGCAACCGTTCGGGAACCGCCGGATTCTGCTTCGAGAAGCCGCGCACGTGGGTCTCGTAGACCACGGTGCGATCGAGCGGCACGCGCGGTTTCGCGGAGGCGCCCCACTCGAAGCCGGTCGCGGTGAGCGGTTCGAGCGCGACACCGCGCCATGAGCCGTCCTCGGCTCGGGTGAGCCCGCGGGCGTACGGATCGAGGAGGGTGTGCACCGGATTGAAGGCGTGCTCGACCCCCGCCGGGCCGTCGACTCGGAGTCCGTAGTGGGCACCCGGCCGGAGCTCTGGCGACTCGCCGTGCCACACGCCGTGCTCGTCGCGCGCGAGCGGCGTGCGACTGACCGCCCAGTCGAGGTCGTCGGCGTCGAAGACGACGAGCTCGACCGAGGTCGCGTGCTCGGACCAGACCCGGGCGACCCCGCCGTCGGCACCGACACGAACGCCGAGGTCGTGCAGGGGATCGCGCTCAGGCATGCGATCTACAGTAGTTCGTGGCGGTGCAACGCCCGCGCGGGCGCGCAGACGGCGCCGGGCACGGCATCGGGCCGCACACGACACACGTTCAGGGTTGGAGGGCAGATGGTCTATCTCGATCACGCCGCGACGACCCCGATGCTGCCGGAGGCCGTCGACGCGCTGACCGCCGCGCTCGCCGTGGTCGGCAATCCCGCCTCGATCCACAGTGCCGGCCAGCAGGCGAAACGGCTGCTCGAGGAATCGCGCGAGCGCATCGCGGCGACGCTCGGCGCCGACGGCATCGAGGTCGTGTTCACGGGCAACGGCACCGAGGCCGTGAACCTCGCGATCAAGGGCATCTGGTGGCAGCGGCGCGAGGATGCCGCCACCGGCGCTGCCCGCCGCCGGATCCTCGTGCCGGCGGGCGAGCATCACGCGACGATCGACACCGTCGAGTGGCTCGCCGAGCACGACGGCGCCGAAGTGGTCGAGATCCCGCTCGACGAGGTGGGGCGCGTGCGCCTCGACGTGCTCGCCGCGGAACTCGCCCGCGGCGCGGCATCCGTGGCCCTCGTCACGATGCTCTGGGCGAACAACGAGGTCGGAACGATCCAGCGCGTCGAGGAGGTCGCCCGGCTCGCCGCGCGCGCCGGTGTGCCGCTGCACGTCGATGCCATCGCGGCGTACGGGCAGGTGCCGATCGACTTCCGCGGCATCAGGCGCGCGACCGAGGCCGCTCGCGGCGCCGGGCTCGTCGCCCTCAGCGTCTCGGCGCACAAGATCGGCGGCCCCGCCGGCATCGGCGCGCTCGTGCTCGACCGCTCAGCGGCCGTCGAGCCGCTCATCCACGGCGGCGGGCAGCAGCGCAAGGTGCGCTCGGGCACCCAGGATGTCGCGGCAGCTGCATCGTTCGCGGCTGCGGCATCGGTCGTGGCGGCGCGTCTCGAGGCCGACACCGCTCGCATGGCGACGCTCCGCGACCGCCTGATCGACGGCGTCGTCGACGCGGTGCCCGAGGCGCGGCTCTCGGGCGACGCCTCGGCCGGCGGCCGACTGCCCGGCAACGCGCACTTCTCGTTCCCGGGCTGCGAAGGCGACTCGCTGCTCTTCCTGCTCGACGCGGCCGGTGTGGCGGTGTCGACCGGATCGGCCTGCCAGGCCGGCGTGCCCGAACCCTCGCACGTGCTCATGGCCATGGGGCGTTCGGAAGCCGATGCGCGTGGGGCGCTCCGCGTCACGATCGGGCACAGCTCGACCGGTGCCGACGTCGACGCCTTCCTCGCGGCGCTGCCCGCGGCGCACGCTCAGGCGGCCCGTGCCGGGCTCGCCGCTCGCGCCACGTCGTTCGACCGCTGACCCGGGGGAGCGGGGCATCCGCTCAGGCACTCTGCCTAGACTGGAACCCATGAAGGTTCTCGCGGCGATGAGCGGCGGCGTCGACAGCGCCGTCGCCGCTGCGCGCGCCGTCGAGGCGGGCCACGAGGTCGTCGGCGTGCACCTCGCGCTCAGCCGCATGCCCGGCACCCTGCGCACCGGCAGCCGCGGCTGCTGCACCATCGAAGACTCGATGGACGCTCAGCGGGCGGCGAACGTGCTCGGCATCCCGTACTACGTGTGGGACTTCTCCGAGCGCTTCAAGGCCGACGTCGTCGACGACTTCGTCGCCGAGTACTCCGCCGGCCGCACGCCCAACCCCTGCATGCGCTGCAACGAGCGCATCAAGTTCGCGGCGCTGCTCGAGAAGGCGCTCGCGCTCGGCTTCGACGCCGTGGCCACCGGCCACTACGCGAAGATCGTGACGGATGCCGCGGGCAATCGCGAACTGCACCGCGCGAGCGCCGAGGCGAAAGACCAGAGCTACGTGCTCGGCGTGCTCACCGCCGAACAGCTCGCGCACGCCTACTTCCCGCTCGGCGACACGCCCTCGAAGACGCTCGTGCGCGCCGAGGCCGCCGAGCGCGGGCTCTCGGTCGCGCAGAAGCCCGACTCCTACGACATCTGCTTCATCCCCGACGGCGACACGAAGGGCTGGCTCGCCGAGCGTGTCGGCACCGAGACGGGCGACATCGTCGACCGCACGGGCGCCGTCGTCGGCTCCCACGAGGGGGCGCATGCCTTCACGGTCGGCCAGCGCCGCGGCATGCGACTCGGCACACCCGCTGCCGACGGCAAGCCCCGCTTCGTGCTCGAGGTGCGGCCGAAAGAGAACACCGTCGTCGTCGGCCCCAAAGAGGCGCTCGCGATCGGGCTCATCGCCGGTTCGCGGTTCTCGTGGGCCGGGCTCCCGCCCGAGCACCCCGAGACGGCGTTCGACTGCGAGGTGCAGATCCGCGCCCACGCCGACCCCGTGCCGGCCGTCGCCGAGCTCGTCGACGGCGAGCTCGTCGTCACGCCGGGGCATCCGCTCGACGGGGTCGCCCCGGGCCAGACCGCCGTCATCTACGTCGGCACGCGGGTGCTCGGCCAGTTCACGATCGACCGCACGGTGAGTGCGGTGCCGGTCGACGCCTAGCACCGACTCCGGCAGCCGATTCCCGCCCAGTGTTGGCGGGCGCTCATAGGATTGCGATGTGAGCGACATCTCCGGTGACAGCGGCATCCCGACCGACTTCGACGCGGCGCGAGCCGAGGCGACCGTGATCGCCGATCGCATCGAGGGGGCACGGCTCGCCTACTACGGCGACGGCGACTCGCCGTACTCCGACGCCGAGTACGACGCCGACTTCCACCGGCTCGAAGCGCTCGAGCGCGCATTCCCCGAACTCGCCGGTCAGGACAGCCCCACGCAGCAGGTCGGCGCGTCGATCGTCTCCGCGGGCTTCCCCGAGCATGAGCATGCCGAACGCATGCTCAGCCTCGACAACGTCTTCTCGATCGACGAGTTCCGCGACTGGGCGACGAAGACCGCCGCTGCGGCAGGTCGACCGGTGCACTGGCTCTCCGAGCTGAAGATCGACGGCCTCGCCATCAGCCTCGCCTACCGCGACGGCGTGCTCGAGACCGCCACGACCCGGGGCGATGGCCGGGTCGGCGAGAACATCACCGAGAACGTCGACCTGATCCCGGCGATCCCGCAGCAGCTCGTGGGCGAGGGGTACCCGGCCTTCTTCGAGGTGCGCGGCGAGGTGTTCCTGCGCACGAGCGACTTCGAGGCGCTCAACGAGCGCCAGCACGAATTGCAGGCGGCCTTCGAGGCCGAGCAGATCGCGAAGGGCCGGGCTGCCGACGAGATCCCGACGAAGTACCCAGAGTTCGCCAATGCCCGCAACACCGCGGCGGGCAGCCTGCGGCAGCGGCGCGAGAAGAAGAACGCGTTCGAGCTCTCCCTCATGCGCGAGCGGCTCGGGCGGCTCGCGATGTATCTGCACGGCATCGGCGCCTGGCAGCATCCGGATGTTCGGAACCAGTCGGAGATCTACGCCCTGCTCGCGAGCTGGGGGCTGCCGGTCTCGCCTCATTCCCGGGTGTTCGATTCGGTCGACGAGGTCGCCGGGTACATCGCAGATCGCGGCGAGCACCGCCACGACGTCGAACACGAGATCGACGGCATCGTCGTCAAGGTCGACGAGCTCGCCCTGCACGACGAACTCGGCGCCACGAGCCGCGCCCCGCGCTGGGCGATCGCCTACAAGTACCCGCCCGAAGAGGTGCACACGAAGCTCCTCGACATCGTAGTCGGCGTCGGCCGCACAGGCCGGGCGACTCCGTACGCGGTCATGCAGCCCGTCAAGGTCGCGGGCTCCACCGTGCGCCAGGCGACGCTGCACAACCAGCAGGTCGTGAAGGCCAAGGGCGTGCGCATCGGCGACACCGTGGTGCTCCGCAAGGCGGGCGACGTCATCCCCGAGATCCTCGGTGCGGTCGAGCAGCTCCGCGACGGCACCGAGGTCGAGTGGCACATGCCCGAGCTCTGCCCCGAGTGCGGCACGCCGCTCCGCCCGATGAAAGAGGGCGACATCGACCTCCGCTGCCCCAACGCGAGGTCGTGCCCCGCGCAGGTGCGCGGGCGGGTCGAGCACATCGGCTCCCGTGGCGGCCTCGACATCGAGGCGCTCGGCGAGGTGACGGCGGCCGCCCTCACCCAGCCGTCGGTGCCGGCCGACCCGCCGCTCGCCACCGAGGCCAGACTCTTCGACCTCACGATCGACGAGCTCGTGCCGATCGAGGTCGTCGTGCGCGACGCCGAGACGGGCGAGCCGAAGGTCGACGAGCAGACGGGTGAGCCGGTTCGGCGCGCGCCGTTCCAGAAGCTCGGGCCGGCGAGCTACCCGCCGGGCACCGAGACCATGACGCCCACCGAGCGTCGCGCCGCGGGTGTGACGAAGAGCTTCCGCGAGGTGGGACCGTCCGAGGCGGCGACCAAGCTGCTCGCCGAGCTCGAGAAGGCCAAGACCAAGCCGCTGTGGCGGCTGCTCGTCTCGCTCAACATCCGCCACGTCGGTCCGGTCGCGGCCCGCGCGCTCGCCGACTGGTTCGGCTCGCTCGACGCGATCCGCGCCGCCTCTCGCGAACAGCTCGCCGAGGTCGAGGGCGTGGGCGGCATCATCGCCGACTCGCTCATCGAGTGGTTCGGAGTCGACTGGCATCTCGACATCGTCGACCGGTGGACGGCGGCGGGCGTGCAATTCGCGACCCCGGGGCATCCGGGCCCGGGCGCGGCGGCCGAGGCCGGGGGAGTGCTGGCGGGCCTCACCGTCGTCGCCACCGGGTCGCTCGAGGGGTTCAGCCGCGAGGGGGCGCAAGAGGCGATCATCGCCGCCGGCGGCAAGGCGGCCTCGAGCGTCTCGAAGAAGACCGATTTCGTTGCGGCCGGCCCCGGAGCCGGGTCGAAGCTCGCGAAGGCCGAAGAACTCGGCATCCGCGTGCTCGATGCGGCGCAGTTCGCGCGGCTCGTGAGCGAAGGGCCGGCGGCGCTCGACGAGTAGCGTCGCGGGGCGACGAGGAACGACTCAGGGGAGACGTGGCAGGTGGCGAGACGACGCCGCCGGAGCAGACCGGTGGGGAGCCCGGCACGGCGGTGGCGGGCGCTGAAGCCCGAGACCTGGGCCGACGCCTACGAGCTGCTGCACGAGTACGGCATCGGCCTGTTCGGCGAGCCCCGTTAGAATCGGTAGATCCCCATCCCGAGACGACGGAGCAGCATGTCCGAAATCACTGCGGAGCAGGTCGCGCATCTCGCGAACCTCGCCCGCATCGCGCTCACCGATGAAGAGATCGAGCACCTCACGACGGAGCTCGGCCAGATCATGCACGCGGTCGAGAAGGTGAGCGAGGTGGCCACGCCCGAGGTGCCGCCGACGAGCCACCCGATCCCGATGCAGAACGTGTACCGCGACGATGTCGTGGGTGAGACGGTGCTCTCGGTCGACGAGGCGCTCTCGGGCGCCCCCGAGAGCGACGACTCCCGGTTCAAGGTCTCGGCGATCCTGGGAGAAGAGCAGTGAGCGACGAACTGATCCGCCTGTCCGCCGCCGCGCTCGGCGAGAAGCTCGCCCAGGGCGAGGTGTCGTCGGTCGAGGTCACCCGGGCGCACCTCGACCGCATCTCCGCCGTCGACGGTGCCGTGCACGCGTTTCTCCACGTCGAGGGCGAGCGCGCCATCGAGACGGCCGCCGAGATCGACCGGCGGCGTGCCGCCGGTGACGTGCTCGGCCCGCTCGCCGGCGTGCCGATCGCGATCAAAGACGTGCTCGTCACGAAGGGCATGCCGTCGACGTCGGGTTCGCGCATCCTCGAGGGCTGGATCCCGCCCTACGATGCGACGCCCGTCACCAAGGTGCGCGAGGCGGGAATGATCCCGCTCGGCAAGACCAACATGGACGAGTTCGCCATGGGCTCGTCGACCGAGCACTCGGCCTACGGCCCGACCCACAACCCGTGGGACCTCGATCGCATCCCGGGCGGTTCGGGCGGCGGCTCCGCGGCATCCGTCGCGGCGTTCGAGGCGCCCCTCGCGCTGGGCTCCGACACCGGCGGCTCGATCCGCCAGCCGGCCCACGTCACGGGCACCGTCGGTGTGAAGCCGACCTACGGTGCGGTCAGCCGCTACGGCTCGATCGCCCTGGCCTCCTCGCTCGACCAGATCGGCCCCGTCACCCGCACGGTGCTCGATGCGGCGTTGCTGCACGATGTCATCGCCGGACACGACCCGCTCGACTCGACGTCGATTCCCGAGGCATGGCCGTCGATGGCCGAGGCCGTGCGGCGAGCGGATGTCTCCGGCCTCCGCATCGGCGTCATCAAGGAGCTCGACGGCGAGGGCTTCCAGGCGGGCGTGCGGCAGCGGTTCCACGAATCGCTCGAGCTGCTCGAGCAGCAGGGCGCCGAGATCGTCGAGGTCTCCGCACCGCACTTCGAGTACGCCATCGCCGCGTACTACCTGATCCTGCCCGCCGAGGCCTCGTCGAACCTCGCGAAGTTCGACTCGGTGCGCTTCGGCCTGCGCGTCACTCCCTCAGGCGGCGGCACGGTCGAGCAGGTGATGTCGGCGACCCGTGAAGCAGGCTTCGGCCCCGAGGTGAAGCGACGCATTATCCTCGGCACCTACGCGCTCTCGGCCGGATACTACGACGCCTACTACGGCAGCGCCCAGAAGGTGCGCACGCTCGTGCAGCGCGATTTCGACGCGGCGTTCGCCGGCGTCGACGTGCTCGCCTCGCCGACCGCGCCGACGACGGCGTTCAAGTTCGGCGAGAAGCTCGCCGACCCCGTGTCGATGTACCTGAACGACATCGCGACGATCCCGGCCAACCTCGCCGGGGTGCCCGGCATCTCGGTGCCCGCCGGCCTCGCCCCCGAAGACGGGCTGCCCGTCGGCATCCAGTTCCTCGCGCCGGCACGTGAAGACGCGCGACTCTACAACGTCGGCGCCGCACTCGAGCAGCTGCTCGAGGCGCGCTGGGGCGGCCCGCTCCTCGCGCAAGCACCCGACCTCTCCGCCCATGAGCTCACCGCGACCGAGGAAGGCGCACTCTGATGGCCCGCGCTGAACTGATGGACTTCGACCAGGCCCTCGAACTCTTCGAGCCGGTCATCGGCCTCGAGGTGCACGTCGAGCTGAACACCAAGACGAAGATGTTCTCTTCGGCGCCGAACCCGGCGAACTCGCAGTTCCACGGAGCCGACCCGAACACCCTCACCACGCCCGTGTGCCTCGGGCTCCCGGGGTCGCTGCCCGTCGTCAACGGCGAGGCCGTGAAGTACTCGATCAGCCTCGGCCTCGCGCTGGGCTGCGAGATCGCGCCGTCGAGCCGTTTCGCACGCAAGAACTACTTCTACCCCGACCTCGCGAAGAACTACCAGATCTCGCAGTACGACGAGCCGATCGCGTTCGACGGCGAGGTCGAGGTCGAGCTCGAGAACGGCCGCACGTTCACGGTGCCGATCGAGCGCGCCCACATGGAGGAGGACGCGGGCAAGCTCACGCACGTGGGCGGCTCGACCGGTCGCATCCAGGGTGCCGAGTACTCGCTCGTCGACTACAACCGCGCCGGGGTGCCGCTCGTCGAGATCGTCACCCGCCCGATCTTCGGCGGCGAAGCCGACACGCCGGCGCTCGCACGCGCGTACGTGTCGACGATCCGCGACGTCGTGCTCTCGCTCGGCATCTCCGAGGCGCGCATGGAGCGCGGCAACCTCCGCTGCGACGCGAACGTTTCGCTGCGCCCTCGGGGTCAGGAGAAGCTCGGCACCCGCACCGAGACGAAGAACGTCAACTCGATGCGTTCGGTCGAGCGTGCAGTGCGCTACGAGATCCAGCGGCAAGCGGCCATCCTCGCGGGCGGCGGCACGATCACCCAAGAGACCCGCCACTGGCACGAAGACACGGGTGCGACGAGCGCCGGCCGGCCGAAGTCCGACGCCGACGACTACCGCTATTTCCCCGAGCCCGACCTGCTCCCGGTCGTTCCCTCGAAACAGCTCGTCGACGAGCTCCGCGCCGCGCTGCCCGAGCCGCCGGCGGTGCGCCGCCGCCGGCTGAAGGCCGAGTGGGGCTTCACCGACCTCGAATTCCAGGATGTCGCGAACTCCGGTCTCCTGATCGAACTCGAGGCGACCGTGTCTGCCGGTGCGACTCCCGCTGCCGCACGCAAGTGGTGGACCGGCGAGATCGCCCGGCTCGCGAACGCCGCCGACCAGGACGCATCGGGTCTCGTCTCGCCCGAGCACGTCGCCGAGCTCGCGCAGCTCGTCGACGCCGGCACGCTCACCGACCGCCTGGCCCGCCAGGTGCTCGAAGGCGTGATCGCCGGCGAGGGTTCGCCGCAGCAGGTCGTCGATGCGCGCGGCCTCGCCGTCGTCTCCGATGACGGTGCGCTGATCGCCGCGATCGACGAGGCGCTCGGCTCGCAGCCCGACGTGCTCGCGAAGATCCGCGACGGCAAAGTGCAGGCCGCCGGAGCGGTCATCGGCGCGGTGATGAAGGCGATGCAGGGCAAGGCGGATGCCGCGCGAGTGCGCGAGCTCGTACTGGAGCGCGCCGGCAACCCGGCAGCCGAGTAAGGAGCGCGGCGAGCACATCGCGGCGGCCGAGTGGCGAGCGCGGCGAGCACATCGCGGCAGCCGAGTAAGGAGTGCGGCGAGCACGTAGCGACCGGTTCACAGCAGCTTCATTGCCGGCGATCGTAGATTGGTCGTCCCCTGAACGATTGACGAGGACAACATGGGATTCCTTGACCGACTCTTCGGCGCCGCTCCCGACGACCGCACGGCGAGCCCTGCACCCCAGGCCCGACCGCTGAGCGACGACGAACTCGCCGTCGAGCGGTACCGGTACCTGCTGCGCACCGCGCCGCCCGAGTCGGTCGAGGCGGTGCATGCCGAGGCATTCGCGAAGCTCACTCCGCAGCAGCGTTCCGCCGTCTTCGCCTCACTCAGCGCGGAAGCGCCGGCAGGTGAACGACTCGTCTCCGACGAACCGAGCGCTCTCGCGCGGGCAGCGACCCGGGCCGAGCTTCGTGCGCCCGGCAGCGTCGAGCGGGCGTTCAACCGAGCGGATGCCCCGGCCGGCCGTGGCCAACAGGGCGGACCGTCGTTCGGCGGCATGTTCGCGGGCTCGCTGCTCGGCTCCGTCGCCGGTGTGGTCGTCGGCTCGGCGATCGCGCAGGCGTTCCTGCCCGACCCGTCGTCGTTCGATGCCGGCGCTGATGGCGGCGCCGACGGCGGCGGTTCCGGCGGCGATGCGGGTGGCTACGACGCATCGGGTGCCGACTCAGGCGGCGACTTCGGCGGCTTCGGTGATTTCGGTGGCGGCGACTTCGGCGGTGGCGGGGACTTCGGCTTCTGACGAACGTCGAGTTCCGTCGGGCCGATGCAGCGATGACGGTGGCACCGGCTAGGGTCGCAGCATGAGCAAGCAGGACGGCTCGTCGCGCCAGGTCACGACCGGCCCGGTCGATGATTCGGCGACACCGATCCTGCACGTCGACATGGACGCCTTCTTCGTCTCGGTCGAGTTGCTGAAGCGACCAGATCTGCGAGGCAAGCCAGTGCTCGTCGGTGGCACGGCCGGTCGCGGCGTCGTGTCCGCGGCGAGCTACGAAGCCCGCCGGTTCGGCGTCAACTCGGCGATGCCGATGTCGCTCGCACTGCAACGCTGCCCGAACGCGATCGTGCTCCGGGGCGATTATGCGAGCTACTCCGAGTACTCGCGCCGGGTCATGACCATCTTCGAAGAGGTCACTCCGCTCGTCGAGAAGCTCTCGATCGACGAGGCGTTCCTCGACGTGTCGGGGGCGCGCCGTCTGCACGGCAGCCCGGCCGAGATCGCGTGGACCCTTCGGCAGCGCGTGCAGCACGAGACCGGATTGACCTGCTCGGTCGGCGTTGCGGCCACCAAGTTCGTGGCGAAGGTCGCGTCGAGCCGGGCGAAGCCCGACGGCATGCTCGTCGTGCCCGCCGATCGCACGCTCGAGTTCTTGCACCCGCTGCCGGTCTCGGCGCTCTGGGGCGTCGGCAGGGTCACCGAGCAGGCGCTGACCCGCATCGGGCTGCGCACGGTCGGCGATGTGGCTGCAATGCCCCCAGACGCCCTCGAACGCGCGCTCGGGCCGGCACTGGCGGCCAAGCTCGGCCACCTCGCGATGGGCGTCGACGCGCGCGATGTCGTCACGGGCCGCGAAGAGAAGAGCATCGGCCACGAGGTCACCTTCCACTACGACCTCACCGATCTCGGGCAGCTGCGGCGCGAGCTGTTGCGGCTCTCCGACGACGTCGCGGTGCGCATGCGCCGGGCCGGGCTCGTCGGGCGCACGGTCGTGCTGAAGCTGCGATACGGCGACTTCCGCACCGTCACCCGCTCTCGCACGCTCGGTGAGCCCACCGACGTCGCGCGTCGCATCTACGACGAGGCATCCGCAGCCCTCGGTGAGCTGGCCGGCGATGGAGCCCGCATCCGGCTCATCGGCGTCCGCGCCGAGCAGCTGCGATCCTCGGGCAGCGGCGCGATGCTGTGGGACCCCGACGAGGAGTGGCGCGAAGCCGAACGCACGATCGACGAGGTGACTGCTCGATTCGGGCGCGGTGCGGTGCGGCCGGCGTCGCTCGTTCGGCCCGCGACCGATCGTATCGAGTCCACACGTCGCAGAGATCCGGGCAGCGATCTCCGCTGAGTTCTGTTCCCGATTTGCGGCGGGGGTGGCTCGCGGGCGCCGGCGCGGGTAGCGTGGGCGCATGGCTGAACTCGTATTGGAACTCGCCGAGACCGTCGCGGGCGTCGGCGTCAAGACCGCGTACGGCGACGCCGTCAACATCGACGGCACCACCTTCGTGCCGGTGGCGCTCGGCTACTACGGCTTCGGCGCGGGCAGCGGCTCCGACGAAAAGGGTGACCAGGCGGGCGGCGGTGGCGGCGGAGGGCTCTCCATTCCGCTCGGCGCATACGTCGGTCGGGGCGGCGATGTCCGCTTCGAGCCGAATCTCATCGGACTGCTGCTCGTCGCCACCCCGCTCGTCTGGGTCACCGGCAAGGCGCTGCGCATGGTGATCCGCGCGCTCAAGCGTTGAGCCCGCACCGCCGCTGAATCCGGCTCGCTGAACCCGCACCGCCCAACCGTCGCGGCCGGGCCGCTCTCGCGTGTTCGTCGGCGTATACTCGTCATCGAACACGGGAGTCCGGTGAGCCGGGCTGAGAGGAAGGTTCTCAACCTTCGACCGTCGAACCTGATCTGGGTAATGCCAGCGCAGGGAGGCCTACACATCTCATTTCCCGTGCCTCTTTCCACGTCACGAAAGGGCACGACAGTGCACACTGCAGTAACTGAAACCAGCCGTCCCTCCACCACTCCGAAGCCGCGCATCCTGCGTTGGCGGGTCGTGGACATCGTCGTTGCGAGCGTCATCGGCGTCGCGACCGGGCTGCTCTTCCTCTTCTGGAACAACGTCGGCTACGCGTGGTTCAGCGCAGCCGACGCCGTCACACCCGGGCTCGGCGGCATCGCCGTCGGCATCTGGCTCATCGGCGGCGTGCTCGGCGGGTTGATCATCCGCAAGCCGGGCGCCGCGCTCTTCGTCGAGCTGCTCGCCGCGATCGTGTCGGCACTCATCGGCAACCAGTGGGGCATCGAGACGATCTACTCGGGGGTCGCTCAGGGGCTCGGTGCGGAGCTGATCTTCGCACTGTTCGCCTACCGCCGATTCGGCGTCGTTCCCGCGATGCTCGCCGGTGCCGCCGCCGGTGCTGCGGCGTGGACGCTCGAACTGTTCCTCTCGGGCAACCTGCAGAAGTCGCCCGAGTTCCTCGGGCTCTATTTCGCGACCGTCGTCGTCTCGGGTGCCGTGCTGGCCGGTCTCCTCGGCTGGTTCATCGTGCGCGGCCTCGCGGCGACCGGAGCCCTGAGCCGCTTCGCCGCCGGCCAAGACGTGGCCCAGCGGGTCTGACGTGAGCTACGGCTCGGATGCCGCACGTCCCGCGCGCGTGGAAGCGCACGGGTGGGGGTGGCGCCATGCCGGGCGCAAGCGTGCGGCGATCGACTCCATCGACCTGCAGATCCGACCGGGGGAGCGGGTACTCCTGCTCGGGCCGTCGGGTTCGGGCAAGTCGACACTGCTGCATGCCCTGGCGGGCGTCCACGGCGGTGCGGAAGAGGGCGAGGAGACGGGGACCCTGCAGATCGACGGCGAGTGGCCGGGCGCAGTTCGCGGCCGCGCGAGCCTCGTGCTTCAGGACCCGGATTCGCAGGTGATCCTCGCCAAGGTGGGCGACGACGTGGCCTTCGGGTGCGAGAACCTCGGGGTTCCGCGCGAGGAGATCTGGCCGCGAGTGCGGCGTGCCCTCGAGGAGGTCGGCCTCGACCTTCCGCTCGATCACCCGACGAGTGCGCTCTCGGGAGGGCAGAAGCAACGGCTCGCGCTGGCCGGAGCGCTCGCCATGCGGCCCGGACTCCTGCTGCTCGATGAGCCGACCGCGAACCTGGACCCCGACGGAGTCACCGAAGTGCGCCGCGCGGTGGCCCGCACACTCGATCGCACCGGCGCCACCTTCGTGGTCGTCGAGCACCGAGTCGACGTCTGGCTCGATCTGGTCACGCGTGTGATCGTGCTCGGTCGCGACGGCCGCCTGATCGCCGACGGCGAGCCGGAGCACGTCATGCAGACGCAACGCGCGGCATTGCTCGACGCGGGCGTCTGGGTGCCGGGCGCCCCGGCGACGGTGTCTGCAGCGCGGCCCGCAGCGGCGGCATCCGGCGTCGATCTGGAGGGCATCGACCTCTCCATCGGGCGACGCCGCGACGCCGTCGTGCGCGAGGGTCTCCAGCTGTCGCTGCCGCACGCGAGTTCGACGGTGCTCACCGGGCCGAACGGGGCGGGCAAGTCGACGCTCGCCCTCACGATGGGCGGCCTGCTGACACCGCTCGGCGGCCGAGTGCGTGCAGCCCCGGAGCTCGCCGGTTCGCTGCGCGGCGATCCGATCCGGTGGCGTTCGCGAGATCTGCTCACGCGCATCGGCACGGTGTTCCAAGAGCCGGAGCATCAGTTCGTGGCCTCGACGGTGCAGCGCGAACTCGAGGTCGCGCCGAGGGCGTTGGGCCTCGACGCGGCGTCGACGGCACGGCGCGCTCGCGAGGTGCTCGAGCGGCTCCGACTCGACCGACTCGCCGAGGCGAACCCGTTCACGCTCTCGGGCGGTGAACAGCGGCGTCTCACGGTGGCCTGCGCCCTCGTCGCCCAACCGCGGGTCGTCATCCTCGACGAGCCGACGTTCGGGCAGGACCGGCTCACCTGGATCGAGCTCGTGACCCTTCTGAGAGGGCTCGTCGACGACGGGGTGACCCTGCTGTCGGTCAGTCACGACCCGGCGTATCTCGCGGCCCTCGGCGACCAGCATCTCGACCTCGGTCGGGATGCGCTGCGAACGGCGGCTGCGGCATGATCGCGGCACCCCGATTGCGGCTCGTCGACGGCGTGAACCCGGTCACCCGTCTGGCGGCGGCGATGCTCCTGACCACCCCGCTGTTGCTCACGGTCGACTGGGTGAGCGCCGCGGTCGCGCTCGTCGTGCAGCTCGTGCTCTTCGCGCTGGCGGGGGTGACCCCGAGCGCGCTCGTGGCGCGCACCTGGCCGATCCTCATCGCCGCACCGATCGCCGGCCTCAGCATGCTCTTGTACGGGCGGCCGGAGGGCACCGAGTACTGGTCGTTCTGGCTGGCCCGCATCACCGACGGGTCCATCGAGCTGGCCGTGGCCGTCATGGTGCGCGTGCTCGCGATCGGGCTGCCGGCGGTGCTCCTCTTCATGAACGTCGATCCGACCGAGCTCGCCGACGGCCTCGCGCAGGTCGCACATCTGCCGAGTCGCTTCGTGCTGGGCGCGCTCGCGGGGGCACGCCTCGTCGGGCTCTTCATCGAGGATTGGCGGGCCATGGGCTTGTCGCGCCGTGCGCGCGGCATCGGCGATCACGGCGCTGTCCGGCGGTTCGCGACGATGGCCTTCGCGCTGCTCGTGCTCGCGATTCGGCGAGGCAGCAAGCTCGCGACCGCGATGGAGGCGCGCGGCTTCGGATCGGATCAGCCGCGCACATGGGCGCGTGAATCCCGAGTCGGCCGGCTCGACGTCGTACTCCTCGTGATAGCGATCGCCATCGCGCTGCTCGCGATCGGCTGCGCCGTCTGGGCGGGGACCTTCCACCCGGTGTGGTCGTGATGCGGATCGGCGACGCCGAGGCCCGACCGTCGGGTCCCGCGGCATCCGCGGTGCAGGCCGTGCTCGCCCGGGTGCGCGCCGAGCGTGCGCGAATCGTCGCGATCGACGGCCCCAGCGGCTCGGGCAAGAGCACCCTCGCCGACGCCCTCGTGCGAGCCTGGCCGGGGCACGCGCCCGAACTCGTGCGTCTCGACGATGCCTATCCCGGATGGAACGGCCTCGAGCGAGCGGGTGCCGAGATGTCGCACGCACTCGTCGCTCGACGGGCGCGGGGCAAGGCAGGGCGATGGCGACGCTGGGATTGGGTCGCCGATCGCGCCGGAGCGATCGAGCACAGCCTGCCGGGCCGGACCCTGATCGTCGAAGGCTGCGGCGCGTTCGCAGCGGTGGAGTCGGGCGATGCCGTCGGCGTGTGGATCGAGGCATCCGACCGGCTTCGCAAGCACCGGGCATTGGCGCGAGACGCCGGCGGCTTCGACCCGTACTGGGACCAGTGGGAACGTCAATGGCGCCGGTACGTCGCGCGCACGGCACCGGCCCGTCGCGCCGACGTGCGGCTGCGCGTCGCCGACGCCTGAATCGCGACGCCCGCGCTGCAGCCCACCCCCGACGTTCGCCGAGGGCTACGGTAGTCACATGAGCACAGACACGACAGGCGCCCAGTACGTCGCAGAGTTCCTCGACGGTCCGCTCGAGGGGGAGTTCGAGCAGCGCATCCTCGTCGGTGGAAAACCCGAGCAACGCGTCGGCATGGTCGCCGCCGTCGACGGTCTCGAGTCTCTCTTCTGGTACGACGCGGTCGACAAGCGCGAGATCAACGGCCAGATGCGAGTGCAGTTCCGCTTCGACGCCGACGATTCCGACCCGGTCGAAGCCGACGACGAGAACGACTGACACGGTTCGACGCCAGCGGGTCGGCCGAGCGGGTCAGCCCTGCTGATCGTCCGGTTCAGCCTGCTGATCGGCGAAGAACGCCCCGATGAGGGCGGCCGGGTTCGCGAGCCGCCAGAGCGGGCCCGGATCGTGGATCTCGTCGGTCAATTCGAGCGGTGAGGCGATCTCCCCGCTTGCGGTGGCGATACTGACGCGGCCGACATCGCGGCCTGCAGGAGCGGTCGTGAAGGGTTCGACGGTGACGGATGCCTCGCCGCCCGGGTTTCCCCACGAGGCGTCCGTTCGGCTGACCGAGGCGATGAGCTTCGCCCGATCGCCCCACGCGGACTCGACGCTCGCGTACGCGGTGCCGGCGGTGATGACCTCGGTCGGAACGGCCGAGAGTGCGCTCGACTCGACGGCCGTGCGAACAGCGGCGTCGAGTGCGTCGTAGTCGGGCATGAGGCTCATGCCGCCGACGAGGCGATGGGGCTGCTCGGCCTCGGCGCCGGCCACCTCGGTCGTGAACACGAAGCTGACGCCCGCCTGGTCGGTGTAGCTGCGGGCGAGTGCGCGAACGCCCTCGTCGCCGAGGTGGGAGACGACGTCGGGCACGTTCCGCTCGCCGGCCACCGATGGGGCGCCGCCGGCCGCGAACAGCTCGGCGAGGCGCGGATCGGCCATCACGAGGCCGCCGAGACGGGTGAGTTCTTCGGCGGTGCCGACGTTGTCGCCCGAGAGTCCGGTGGCGTCGGCGACACGGGTCTTGGTGAACCCGTTCTCGGCGAGCCACAGGTTGGCGGCTTCGACGTAGGGACCGACGCCGCCGAACGCCCAGCGCACGAGAGTGTCGGCGTGGTTGTTGCTCGAGGCGAGCAGCACGGCGCGCACCACGTCGCGCTCGGTCCAGCTCTCGCCCGGGAGCACCGCCAGGGTGCGGGCGTCGTCGGCGACGTACTCGAGGTAGCCGGTGTAGTCGGCGGGGCCGATGCTGATCGCCGGCCCGCCTCCTTCGGGCGGCAGGGGCAGGGATTCGAGGGTGGCGAGCACCGTGACGAGCTTGACCGCCCCGCCGATCGGAACGGTGGCGGGGTCGCCGGCGACGGCGAGCGTCGCAGGGGCCCCGTCGGCGTCGAGCACCGCGATCGCACTCGCGCCGGTGTCGGGCAGCGTGATCGCGCCGGCACCCGCATCGGATGCCGCGACGGCATCGCCGTCGATGTGCACGCTCGGCGCAGGCAGTGGGCCGAGGAGCATCGCCGGACCGTAGACCCCGATGCCGAGGATCGCGATCGCGCCGACCACGATGCCGACGATGCGGCCTGGGGTGATGCTCATGGAATCAGCGTAACCCGGCTCGGATCACGCCCAGCCCAGCTCGTGCAGGCGGGCGTCGTCGATGCCGTAGAAGTGCGCGATCTCGTGCACGAGCGTGACGTGGATCTCTTCGCGGAGTTCGTCTTCGTCGGCCGAGATCGACAGCAACGGCTCGCGATAGAGGATGATGCGGTCGGGCATCTCGCCGGACCCGTAGCGATCGCGCTCGGTCAGCGCCCAACCGTCGTAGAGGCCGAGTAGGTCGAGGGACCCGTCTTCGGGTCGGTCTTCGACGACGAACACGACGTTCTCGAGACCGTCGACCATGTCGTCGGGCAAGCGATCGAGCTCATCGACGACGATCGCCTCGAAGGCTTCGGCATCGAGTTCCACGAGCGGCTCCGATCGATGTGCGACGGGCGCGTACCGGCTCGCGCCGAAACGTGCCGGCTCTCGCCGGGATAAGACTTGGGGTGAGTAACGGGGCTTGAACCCGCGACCTCCTGGACCACAACCAGGCGCTCTACCGACTGAGCTATACCCACCATGTGTCGACCGCCGGAGCGATCTGGCAACTCAAGAGAGACTACTACACCTTGGCGTCGAACTCGTTCACGACGGCGGCGGCGAGACTCTGGAGTTCTTGACTCGACGGGCCGGGCTCTGCGACGAAGACCGCACGACGGTAGTAGTGCAGTTCGCGGATCGACTCGAGGATGTCGGCGAGGGCGCGGTGCCCGCCGTTCTTCTGGGGGGCGTTGAAATAGGCGCGGGGGAACCAGCGCTTCGCGAGTTCCTTGATCGAGGAGACGTCGACGCTGCGGTAGTGCAGGTGGGCGTCGAGACGCGGCATGAACTTCGCGAGGAAGGCTCGGTCGGTGCCGATGGAGTTGCCGGCGAGCGGGGCCTTCTGCTCTTCGGGCACGTGCTTCAGCACGTACTCGAGCACCTCGTATTCGGCCTCGGCGACGCTCACGCCGTTGGGGATCTCTTCGATGAGCCCGGACTGGGTGTGCATGGTGCGCACGAACTCGCCCATCGACTCGAGGGCGCTCGCATCTGGCTTGATGACGATGCTCAGCCCGGCATCGACCGGGTTCAGGTCGTAGTCGGTGATGATGACCGCGATCTCGACGAGTTCATCGACTTCGAGGTCGAGTCCGGTCATCTCGCAGTCGATCCAGACCAGTCGGTCGCTCGAAGAAGGCATGCCGAGAGTCTACCGGGGCGCTCCGACGTCGCCGTCTGCTCACGGTGCAGCGAGCTCTGCAACGACCGTCGATGCCACCGACGAAAGGGTTTCGTGCGACCGTTGGCCGGTTTTCGTAACGCGGTGCCCCCGGCAGGAATTGAACCTGCGACCAAGAGATTAGAAGGCTCCTGCTCTATCCGCTGAGCTACGGGGGCGGCGGTGCAAGCATACCGGGGCGACCCGGATCATCCCTCGATGGGCACGAAGGGGTCGTCGCTCGGCGGTACCGCCTCGGCATCCGCTCGGTTCTTTCGGAGCGTCAGTGCGATGAGCGGGAAGAGCAGCACCGAGAGCATTCCGGCACCTACGAGCGCGGCGGCGGTGCCGCTCGGCAGGTCGCCGTTGTCGACGCCGATGGCGGTCACGGCGACGATGATCGGCAACCCGGTCGCGCCGAACAGGGCGGTGGCGGCGAGGTCGCGCCGGCTCGAGCCCTCCGGTGCGGCGAGGAGCGACGGGAGCCCTCGCACCAGGAGCAGCAGCACGAGGAAGATCGGCAGGAGCACCGTGGTACGGGCATCCGTGAAGAGCGACTCGAGGTCGAAGGTCACTCCGGTGTTGATGAAGAACACCGGCACGAGAAAGCCGTAACCGACGGCTTCGAGCTTCGTCTCGACGACCTCGATGTCTCGTTCGGGAGCCCCCGACAGGAGCAGTCGGTAGAGCACCCCGGCGGTGAACGCGCCGAGCAGCATGTCGAGATCGAGCACGATGCTCAGCGCCACGAGGGCGAGCAGCACGAAGATCACGAGACGCACGGCGAACTGCCCACTGGTGTGGAGTGTCGCGGCGATCACGCGATGCATCCGCTTGCCCACGCCCTTCGCGGCCAGCCAGATGGCGATGCCGGCGACGACGGCGAAGGCAAGGAGCACCCCTGCCGCGAGGAGCGGCGTGCGACCGCTCAGGAAGA
This sequence comes from Agromyces badenianii, assembly GCF_003070885.1. Taxonomy (NCBI): domain Bacteria; kingdom Bacillati; phylum Actinomycetota; class Actinomycetes; order Micrococcales; family Microbacteriaceae; genus Agromyces; species Agromyces badenianii. The sequence goes on along the minus strand of NZ_CP028913.1, from coordinate 1,819,913 downwards.
TCGAGATCGCGAGCAACGGCCCGAACTCGCCGACAGCACCGAGCGCGATCACCGCGATGCCGAACGGCGTGCCGAGGTCGCCCGAATCGCGGAGCACCGGCATGATCGTGCCGAGCGCCGTCGACGTCAGCGCGATGCCGATGAAGGCCGCGGCAGGGAGGTCGGCTGCGACCACCGTCGCGATGCCGACGCCGGCGGCGAGGGAGATGATCCAACCGATGGCCGCTCGGCTCAGCGGGCGGCCGCGGATGGAGCGGAAGTCGATCTCGTTGCCGGCCAGGAAGAAGAGCATCGCCAGGCCGAAGTCGGCGAGGAGGCTCATGAACGCGTCGGGTGCCACCCAGCCGAGCACCGCGGGTCCGAGTGCAAGGCCGAGCACGATCTCGAAGACGACGAGGGGGATGGCCACCCACTTGCCGATCAGGCGCACCAGCAGCGGCGCTGCGACGGCGATCGCCGGCACGAGCACCATGGTTCCGATCGAGACATCCATGCGAGACCCCCCTCCGGCGACATGGTGCACTTGTCGCGATGCTAGCGGAGGCGTGCACCGATGTCTGATCGAACTCATCGGGCTTGCGGTTTCGCATCCCGGAAACATCTCGGCGGTATCGTCGTGGGATGCGAGAGCTGCAATCGCGAATCATCGCGGAACTCAACGTCTTCCCGGCCATTGACCCCGCCGAGCAGGTTCGTGCCCGGATCGACTTTCTCAAGTCGTACCTCCGCGCGACCGGTGCTCGCGGCTTCGTGCTCGGCATCAGCGGGGGACAGGACTCCACCCTGGCCGGGCGCCTCTGCCGTCTCGCGGTCGAGGAGATCCTGGCAGAGGGCGGCTCGGCGCGATTCGTCGCGGTTCGGTTGCCCTACGGGGTGCAGCACGATGAAGACGATGCTCGACTCGCGCTCGAGTTCATCGAACCGCAGGAGACGGTCGTCTTCAACATCAAGGGCGGTGTCGACGGACTCACCGCCGACTACGCGGCAGCGACGCGCGAGCAGCTCAGCGATTTCGGCAAGGGCAACGTGAAGGCACGTCTGCGCATGGTGGCCCAGTACGCGCTCGCAGGCGAGGGCGCACTGCTCGTCGTCGGCACCGACCATGCGGCTGAAGCCGTCACTGGATTCTTCACGAAGTACGGCGACGGCGGCGCCGACATCCTGCCGCTCACCGGACTCACGAAACGCCAGGGCCGCTCGCTGCTCGAGACCCTGGGAGCACCCGAGCGGCTGTACCTCAAGGTGCCGACGGCGGATCTGCTCGACGGGAACCCCGGTCAATCGGATGAGGCGAACCTCGGGCTGAGCTACCGCGACCTCGATGCCTACCTCGAGGGGGAGCAGATCGACGACACGGTCGCGGAGCGCATCGAGGCCCGCTACCTGCAGACTCGGCACAAACGCACCGTGCCCGTCTCCATGTTCGACGAGTGGTGGCCTTGATCGCACGCCCGCCGCTCGGTCGCTGAGGCCGGCCCGGCGCTGACGCGAAGCTGAGGACTGCGCACGAGCTCGGCCGTGCGCAGCGGCTCAGCGCAGCCGCTCAGCTCCGCGGTTCGCTCTGCAGCGTCGGCGTGGGCACCGTGTTGGCCGCGGCCGTGCCATCGACGAGGTCGTCGCCGAGCCTCACGCTGCCCTGGAAGCGCTGCTGGTGCTGTTCGGCCACCCAGGCGTCTTGTTGCTCCACCGCGACCTGCTCGGGCTCCTGCCGCTGCGAGCGCCACCGAGTGAGGTCGTTCTGGAACTGCCGGCGGGTGCGCGACGGGCGGCGCTGCCACTCGAGGAGTCGGTCGCGGAACTCCACGACGGCGGGGTCGAGCTGGTACCCGAACGTCGCCGAGGCTCGCTTGAGCTCGTGAAGCTGGTGGGCGGCCCAGTTGGCCGCGACATCCGACCCGCGGATCGGGAGCAGTCGCACGATGATGTCGGCCTGGCCGACCGTGCGATCGGCGAGCACCTGCTCCTGAGGGGTCAGCGAGTTCCACACCGAAGCCTCGGTGGCTGCGTCGACGAGCGCGGCGATCGCAGCGGCCTTGGCCTCACGATCGCGCTGTGCGACGAGGCGCTTGATCGCGAGATTGGCGATCCACACGGCGAGGAGTCCAGCCGCGAGCACCGCGAAGAACAGCACGACGGCTGAGAAGACGGCGGGTCGCGCCGTGCTCGATCCGAGCCATGAGATGAGATCGTTCCACCACTGCATGGCCGCAGGTTACCGCGCACCGGTCAGGTGTTGATCGAGCTTCGACGGCGCGCCCGATATCGCCCTCAGCGCGGTCATCGAAAGACCTCGGCGGCGTCGCGAGACGACCAGAACTCGCCGAGGTCGATCGAACGGATGCCGCCGGGTGCGAGCCGCTTCGCCCCGAAGCGGGCCTCTTCGCCTGCGCCGCGGCGCTCGATGTGACCGAGCACCGGCCCTTTCGGACGGGTCACGCGCCACAGGCCGGGAGCGGCGGGCGAGATCGACAGGCCGGGAATGTCGATGGGGTACGGCTCCCGTGTGCGGGTGTGCGGGTCGATCGTGGCGATGGCGGACATGTCGCTCCTCTCATGATGCAGCCGGCCCTGCGGTGGTGATCCCGAGAGTACGGCGAGCCGCCGACATCCGATGCGCATCGGATCGAAGGCTGCGCCCGCCGCCCAAGACGACGCCGCGCCGCCGTTCGGAGCGAACGGCGGCGCGGCGGTCGGTGCGCGGAGGGTCGGCGTCTCAGCCGAGCACGGTGCCGTGTGCCGCGAACGGCTCGATGCGTGCGATCTCGTCGTCGGTGAGCGGTGCGGCGTCGAGCGCCGCGACGTTCTGCTCGAGCTGTGCGACGCTCGAGGCGCCGATGAGGGCGCTCGCGACGAGAGGCTGCCGGAGCACCCAGGAGAGTGCGAGCTGTGCGAGCGTCTGGCCGCGCTCCTTCGCGATCGCGTCGAGCGCACGAGCGCGTTCGAGGTAGTCGGAGCTGATGCGGTCGGCCGAGAGGAAACGGCTGGTCGCCGCGCGCGAATCGGCCGGCACGTCACCCGTCAGGTATCGATCGGTGAGCAGGCCCTGGGCGAGCGGGGAGAAGACGATGCTCGCCGCGCCGACTTCCTCGAGGGCCGGGAACAGGCCGTCTTCGATGTGCCGGTCGAACATCGAGTACCGCGGCTGGTGGATGAGCAGCGGCACACCCTCCGCCCGGAGCGCTGCCGCCGCTGCCCGCGTCTGCTCGGGGTCGTAGTTCGAGATGCCGACGTAGAGAGCCTTGCCCTGGCGCACGGCGGAGGCGAGGGCGCCCATCGTCTCCTCGATGGGCGTCTCGGGGTCGGGTCTGTGGGAGTAGAAGATGTCGACGTAGTCGAGGCCGAGGCGTCGGAGGCTCTGGTCGAGCGAGGCGAGCAGGTACTTGCGAGAGCCGAAGTCGCCGTACGGACCGGGCCACATGTCGTAGCCGGCCTTCGACGAGATGATCAGTTCGTCGCGATACGAGGTGAGATCGTCGGCGAGAATCCGGCCGAAGTTTTCCTCGGCGCTTCCGGGAGGCGGCCCGTAGTTGTTCGCGAGGTCGAAGTGCGTGACGCCGAGGTCGAACGCGCGTCGCACGATGGCGCGCTGCGTGTCGTAGTTGCGCTCGTGCCCGAAGTTGTGCCAGAGCCCGAGCGAGAGGGCGGGAATCTTCAGGCCGCTGCGGCCGACGCGGTTGTAGCGCATGTGGTCATATCGATCCGGGAGGGCGACGTAGCTCATGTGGAAACTCTATGGCGGCCGGCGATGCACCCAGCGTGGACCTCGGCGACGCCGTCATACGGCGACTCCTCCGCGACTCGTCCTCCCCAAGAGGCGGCCCCGCCCGGGTTCTCACGTGTCGCACCATCGGGCTCCGGATGCCTCGGGGCGGCGGCGATGCTGGTGCGACGCGGCTCCGGGATGACGATCCGGCACGAGCGCACCTCGGAGCCGCGTGCCGTCGACTCGCGGCGGCATCCGACTGAGGAGTGCAGCACATGACCGACATCATCACCGTGACCGGCGTCGTGGGAACCGATCCCAGGCACACCGTCTCGAACGGTGGCCTCGCCATCACCTCGTTCCGCCTGGCCTCGACGAGACGCGTCTTCGATCGGGCGAAGGGCACCTGGGAAGACGGCGACACCAATTGGTACACCATCTCCGCGTTCCGCCAACTGGCGTCCAACGCGAGCCTCTCGATCCGCAAGGGCGAGCGGCTCATCGTGCACGGGCGACTTCGGCTGCGGGCCTGGGAGACGTCGGTGAAGTCCGGCACCGCGGTCGAGATCGAGGCGGACTCCATCGGGCACGACCTCGCATGGTGCGTGACGTCGTACGCGAAGGTGCGTTCGGCACGTCCGGCCGATCACGCGGCCGACGGCTCGTCGGCCGCTGACGCAGCCGACGGGTTCGACTCGGCGGCGGGCGACGCCGGCCCGAGCGTCTCCGGCTGGCCGGAGGTCTCGCCGCGCGGACCGATCGAGCTCGACGTCGATCACGACACGATCGACGAGACCGAGACCGAGACCGAGACCGAGACCGAGACCGACGCAGCGTTCGACGCGACGCCCGTCGGCGTCTGAGCGAGCCTCGGCCGGCCGGCATCCGGCCGCCCGGGCGCCCGTCGAACGCGAACGCATAGACTCGGCTCGGGCGGTCGGCTCCGCCGGTGAGGGGAACGATGACACGGCGGTTCCGTACTTCTGCGGCCCTGGCGATCGTCGGGGTCGCGATCATCGTCGGCACGGCCGGGTGCTCGGCCGGAGATCCCGATCCGACGTCGTCGCCCGCGACCGTTCGTCCGACACCCACGGCCTCGAGTGCGCCGACGCCGACCGCACCCGAGTTCCTCCCCGAACTCTCGGCCGCCGAGAACCTCGCGTTCTTCGACTGGGTGAACGGCGGCGTGATCGCTGCGAACGGCGCCGCGGCAGGCCGGGACTTCATCGACGCGCTTGCTGCCGCAGGGTTCGACAAGACGCAGATGCAGGTGACCGCCGACACCACCACGATCGGGGACGCGGCCGACTCGATGCAGTTCTCGGTGCTGTTCCAGGGCGAGTGCCTCGTCGGTCAGTACGGCCCGAAATCAGGCGGATACCACGGCGCGGTTCGGCCGCCCCTCGGCACGGGAGCCTGTCTCGTCGGCCAGACGCGCCCCATAGACTGGTAGACGACATGGCAGATTACATTTACTCGATGGTTCGCGCCCGCAAGGCGGTCGGCGACAAGGTCATCCTCGACGACGTGACGATGGCGTTCCTGCCCGGAGCGAAGATCGGCGTGGTGGGCCCGAACGGCGCCGGTAAGTCCACGATCCTGAAGATCATGGCCGGCCTCGACCAGCCGTCGAACGGCGAGGCGCGACTGAGCCCTGGCTACTCGGTGGGCATCCTCATGCAGGAGCCCGTGCTCGACGAGTCCAAGACGGTGCTCGAGAACGTGCAAGAGGGGGTCGGGCCGATCAAGGAGAAGCTCGACCGCTTCAACGAGATCTCGCTCGCGATGGCCGAGCCCGACGCCGATTTCGACGCACTGCTGGCCGAGATGGGCACCCTCCAAGAGGCCATCGACGCCGCCGACGCGTGGGACCTCGACTCGCAGCTCGAGCAGGCCATGGACGCCCTGCGCTGCCCGCCGGGCGACGAGAATGTCGCGGTGCTCTCCGGCGGTGAGAAGCGCCGCGTCGCGCTCTGCAAGCTGTTGCTGCAGAAGCCCGACCTGCTGCTCCTCGACGAGCCCACCAACCACCTCGACGCCGAGAGCGTGCTCTGGCTCGAGCAGCACCTGGCGAAGTACCCCGGTGCCGTGCTCGCCGTCACGCACGACCGGTACTTCCTCGACCACGTCGCCGAATGGATCTGCGAGGTCGACCGTGGACGCCTCTACCCGTACGAGGGCAACTACTCGACCTACCTCGAAAAGAAGCAGGAGCGACTCACCGTCCAGGGCAAGAAAGACGCGAAGCTCGCCAAGCGCCTCTCCGAAGAGCTCGACTGGGTGCGCTCGAACGCGAAGGGCCGGCAGGCGAAGTCCAAGGCCCGCCTCGCCCGCTACGAAGAGATGGCTGCCGAGGCCGAGCGCACGCGCAAGCTCGACTTCGAAGAGATCCAGATCCCGCCGGGTCCGCGTCTCGGCCAGATCGTGCTCGAAGTGAAGAACCTGAAGAAGGGCTTCGGCGACCGCACGCTCATCGACGGCTTGAGCTTCTCCCTCCCGCGCAACGGCATCGTCGGCATCATCGGTCCCAACGGCGTCGGCAAGACGACGCTGTTCAAGACGATCGTCGGTCTCGAGCCGGTCGACGGCGGCGAGGTCAAGGTCGGCGAGACCGTCGAGATCTCCTATGTCGATCAGTCTCGCGGCGGCATCGACCCCAAGAAGACCCTGTGGGAGGTCGTCTCCGACGGGCTCGACTACATCCAGGTCGGCAAGACCGAGGTCCCGTCGCGTGCCTACGTCTCGACGTTCGGCTTCAAGGGCCCCGACCAGCAGAAGCCTGCGGGCGTGCTCTCCGGTGGTGAGCGCAACCGCTTGAACCTGGCACTCACCCTCAAGCAGGGCGGCAACCTCCTGCTCCTCGACGAGCCGACCAACGACCTCGACGTCGAGACCCTGTCGAGCCTCGAGAACGCGCTGCTCGAGTTCCCCGGCTGCGCCGTGGTGATCACCCACGACCGGTGGTTCCTCGACCGCATCGCCACGCACATCCTCGCCTACGAGGGCACCGACGAGAACCCGGCGTACTGGCACTGGTTCGAGGGCAACTTCGAGTCCTACGAAGAGAACAAGATCGAGCGGCTGGGTCCCGACGCGGCGAAGCCGCACCGGTCGGCCTACCGCAAGCTGACCAGGCACTGACGTGCGCCTCCACGTGCCGACACCGTTGCGGTGGAGCGACCTCGACGCGTACGGGCACGTCAACAACGCCCGCATGCTGAGCCTCCTCGAAGAGGCTCGCATCCAGGCGTTCTGGGTCAGCGACGACACCTCCGAGCATGCGGCCGGTGCATCCACTGCGGTGCTCGATGCCACGCCCGGTGCGGACACGATCACGCTGATCGCGCGTCAGGAGGTCGAGTACCTCGCTCCGATCCCGTATCAGCGACAGCCGGTCGACATCGAGCTCTGGATCGGCCACATGGGCGGGGCGAGCCTCGATGTCTGTTACGAGGTCTACTCGCCTGCCGGCGTCGAGCCCCGGGTGCTCTACACCCGGGCTGTCACGACGATCGTGCTCGTCGACGCGGCGACCGAGCGTCCGCGGCGCATCGGCGATGCCGAGCGCGCGGCGTGGGAGCCGTACGTCGGCGACCCGATCGAGTTCCGGCGGCGCTGACCCGGCAAGACGCTCGTCGGGCCGCCGCAGGTCGTCGGGCCGGCGTCCGGGCCGGCGCCCCGGGCGGCGCCGTGCACGGGTCAATCGCCGAGCGGCTCGTCGCTGAACGATCCCTCCCAGACCGCCCGGCTGCCCGCCTCGCCGATCTGCACGAGGGTCCACGTCGAGCCCGCCGCGATGACGAGTGCGGCGGCGGTCAGCACGACGCCGGCCGCGACGCGGATGCCCCGGCTCAGCCCGCCGCCCGAAGCTGCGGTGCGGTGGCGTGAGGCGCGCTCGACGATCGCCCACACCGCGATGACCACGGCCAGCACGAGCACTGCGATGAGCCACGGCACGATGTCCTCGCCCTGTGCGGTGTGCTCCTGGACGAGGGGGGCCGGCGGCACGCGCTGCTCGAGCCACTTGCCGGCCTCGATCGTGACGAGCCCGAGCGGCAGCAGCAGTGCGGCACCGATGAGCACCGGCAACCAGAGCACGCGGCGCGCTCCCGGCCATGCCGCGACGACGATGAGCGCCAGAGCGAGCAGCGGCGTGAGCACGATCACCGCATGCACGAGCAGCACGTGCAACGGCAGGCCGGCGAACGCGTAGTCCATCGTCAGGATGCGGCCACGATGCGGTCTCCCGAGACGGCGACCCCGATGGGGGTCAGCGGCTCGAGGGCGGGACCCTGGATGACGTCACCGGTCGCGGCATCGAACATCGATCCGTGGCACGGGCAGTGGAACTCATCGCCGGCGGCCGCGACGACGCACTGCTGGTGCGTGCAGACCGCACTGAAGGCGACGATCCGGCCCGCGGTGGGCTGCGAGATGAGCGCGGGTTCGCCGTTGATCGTCGCGTCGATGCTGCCACCGACGGGCACGTCGGCCACCGCCGCGATGTCGTCACCGAGCGCCGGCGCATCGGGGGCGGCGGTCGGCGCGGTCGGCGTCTCTTCGACGAGACTCGGCGGCGGCGATGGCGTCGCCGAGCCACTGCCGCCCGGGGCATCCGCAGTGCAGCCGACGAGTGCGAGTGCGCCGCCGACGGCTCCAGCGGAGCCGAGCGTCAGGATGGTGCGTCGGGTGAGATCGGTCGGATCGGTCATCGCGAGAACCCCTTCGTCCGCGTCGCCCGCGTCGCGCGTGCGCCCGCTGCCCCCATTGTGTGCCCGCGGGCCGTGCTCGCGCGGGATTCCACAGGATCTATTCAGACGACCGCACGTGGTCGGGTGCCGGCACCCGCACCATGCCCTCCTGTGCGACGCTGGCCACGAGCACGCCCTCGCGCGTGTAGATGCGCCCGAGCGAGAGGCCGCGCCCCCCGCTCGCCGACGGCGACTCCTGCGTGTAGAGCAGCCACTCGTCGACTCGGGCGTCTCGATGCCACCACATCGCGTGGTCGAGGCTCGCGACTTTGAGGCCGGGCGTCGCCCAGGCGACCCCGTGCGCCCGGAGGATCGGTTCGAGGATCGAGTAGTCGCTCGCGTAGGCCAGCGCGGCGCGGTGCTGCTTGGGGTCGTCGGGAAGCCGGCCGAACGCCTTCATCCACACGGCCTGTCGCGGCACCCGCTCGCCCTCGACGGTGAGGTAGACGGGCGAGGGGATGTGGCGCATGTCGAAGGCGCGCTCGTTCGACCAGTAGCGGGCGATGTCGTGATCGACCGCGCCGAGCACGTCGGCGGTCGAGGGGAGGCTCTCGGGGTCGGGCAGGTCGGTCGGCATGTCGACCTGGTGCTCGACGCCCTCGTCTTCGGTCTGGAACGAGGCGATGAGCGAAAGGATCGGCTCGCCGTTCTGGAAGGCGTGCGTGCGCCGGGTCGAGAACGAGCGGCCGTCGTGCAGCCGGTCGACGGAGAAGGTGATGGGGTGGGCGACATCGCCGGGGCGGAGGAAATAGCCGTGCATCGAGTGGATCGTGCGATCGTCGGGCACAGTCTGCATCGCCGCGGTGAGCGACTGGGCGAGCACCTGACCGCCGAAGACACGCCCGAGCGGCATCCACTGCGACGGCCCGGTGAAGATGTCTTCGGTGGTGCGGGCACCGGTGTCGGTGAGGTGCAGGGTGCTCAACAGGCCGTCGATGGGACCGTTCATCGTTCCTCCGTGTCGGTGGTCGGTGACCGCCCGACGGCCGCAGAGCGTAAGACCGCCGGGGCGGCGGCGCTCAGTTGGTAGTTTAGACAGGAGATGGCTCAACAACTCACGCTCGCCGACAGCCTGTCGCTCGGAGACCTGCACACCTACCTGCAGCGCGCAGGTCGCGTCGAAGACGGTTCGGTGCGCCTCATCGCAGGGTCCGGCATCCTCGCCGTGTACACCGCGATCCTCTATCCCCGCGGCATCCTCGACGAGAGTCCCACCGTGCTCGGGCTGCGCACCTTCGCGCTCGCCGATGACGAGGAGTTCGACTCGGTCGTGCCGATGCGATCCCTGGTCGAACGCATCGTGCGAGCCCGCGGCGAACTCGGCGAAGACGACGAGTCGCGCCCCGTGTCGATGTCGCGACCGCCCGAGGTGAACACGGTGACCTGGGCCGGCATCTCGCCGCCGCGAGGCGGCTGGCGGCCGCTCGGCACGACGGATGCCGCGACGCTCGAGCGCGCCGCCCGTGCGGGCATCGATGAGGTCGCCGAGGCGATTCCCGCCGGCACCGGGGAGCAGCTCGTGCAGCGCGTCCGCTCCGAGGTGTGGGGGCGCGGGGTCGACGGCGTCGAGTACGTGCCGACCGGTGCGGCGTTCGCGGCGTTCAGCCTCGGGTTCCTCGGCGACGATGAGGTGAAGCTCTTCGAGACGGGCCCGTGGACCCGCCTCTCGTCGCGCCGCGGGCACGTGCTCGTGCGCCGCAAGCCCTGGACCCTGAAGGCGTAGGGCGGTCGGCCGCTAGCCCCGGGCGATCGCGCGCCCGGCCGCCCGGCCGGTGAAGAGGCATCCGCCGAGGAAGGTTCCCTCGAGCGCGCGGTAGCCGTGCACGCCGCCGCCGCCGAACCCGGATGCCTCGCCGACGGCGTAGAGCCCGGGAACCGGCACGCCGTCGGTGCCGAGCGCACGCGAGTCGAGGTCGGTCTGGATGCCGCCGAGGCTCTTGCGGGTGAGGATGTGGAGCTTCACCGCGATGAGCGGGCCGGCTTTCGGGTCGAGCATCTTGTGCGGCGTGGCGACCCGGATGAGCTTGTCGCCGCGGTACTTCCGCGCGCCGCGCACCGCAGTCAGCTGCAGGTCCTTCGTGAACTCGTTGTCGACCTCCCGGTCGTGCGCGACGACCTCCTGCTCGATGTTGTCGAGGTCGAGCTCGGCGCCGGGCGACAGGTCGCGCATGCCGGCGAGCAGTTCGGGGAGCGTATCGGCGACCACGAAGTCGACGCCGTGCTGCTTGAACGCCTCGACCGGACCGGGTGCACCCGATCCGAGGCGTTCCGCGAGCAGCTTCACGTCTTTGCCGGTCAGGTCGGGGTTCTGCTCGCTGCCCGAGAGGGCGAACTCCTTCTCGATGATCTTTTGGGTGAGCACGAACCACGAGTGGTCGTGACCCGTCGAGATGAGGTGCTCGAGCGTGCCGAGGGTGTCGAAGCCGGGGAAGAGCGGCACCGGAAGTCGCGTGCCGGTCGCATCGAACCAGAGCGACGACGGGCCGGGCAGGATGCGGATGCCGTGCGCCGGCCAGATCGGGTCCCAGTTGGTGATGCCCTCGGTGTAGTGCCACATGCGGTCGCCGTTGACGAGTCGCGCTCCGGATGCCTCGGCGATGCCGAGCATGCGCCCGTCGACGTGTGCTGGCACACCCGAGAGCATGTGCGCCGGCGGCCGGCCGAGACGCTCTGGCCAGGCGGCGCGCACGAGATCGTGGTTGCCTCCGATGCCGCCCGAGGCGACGACGACCGCCGGGGCCCGCAGCTCGAAGTCGCCGATCTCGTCTCGGTTGGAGGACTCGCCGCGGGCGGCGTCGTCGGGGGCGAGCACCGCGCCGCGGATGCCGACCACTGCACCGGCCTCGACGACGAGCTCGTCGACGCGGTGTCGGTGGCGGAGTTCGACGAGTCCGGCGGCCTCGCCGGCCCTCACCTTGGCGATGAACGGGGCGAGCACGCCGGGCCCGGTGCCCCAGGTGATGTGGAAGCGGGGCACCGAGTTGCCGTGCCCGACGGCGTTGCCGGCGCCGCGTTCGGCCCAGCCGACGACGGGGAAGAACCGCACCCCCTTCTCGTGCAGCCATGCCCGCTTCTCGCCCGCGGCGAACTCGAGGTAGGCCTCGGCCCAGCGTCGTCCCCACTCGTCTTCCTCGCGGTCGAATCCGGCCGTGCCGCTCCAGTCCTGGCGAGCGAGCTCGAGCGAGTCCTTCACGCCCATGCGGCGCTGCTCGGGGGAGTCGACGAGGAAGAGCCCGCCGAACGACCAGTGCGCCTGGCCGCCGAAGCTCGCCGCTGGTTCTTGATCGACGATCACGATGCGCTTGCCGGCGTCGACCAGCTCGGCCGCGGCGACGAGGCCGGAGAGGCCGGCTCCCACGATGATCGCGTCGGCGGGTTTCGGGGTGCGATCGTTCGCGGTGGGTTCGGTGGAGGCGGCCACTGGGACTCCTTCGTCTCGGGTGGTGGTCGGGTGCGAGGCGCTACTCGTCGAAGGTGTTGACCATCGCGAAGGCGGCTCGCTGGAGATAATCCCACAGGGTCTCTTCGGCGAGCGGTGGCAGCTCCAGCGAGTCGACGGCGACCCGCATGTGGCCGAGCCAGCGATCGCGGGCGTCGGGGTTCACCTTGAACGGCTGGTGGCGCATGCGCAGGCGCGGGTGGCCGCGCTGCTCGCTGTAGGCGCCGGGGCCGCCCCAGTACTGCTCGAGGAACATCGTGAGCCGCTCGGCGGCCGGTGCGAGGTCCTCCTCGGGGTACATCGGCTTCAGCACCGGGTCGTTCGCGACGCCGCGGTAGAACTCCGCGACGAGCTTCTCGAAGGTCGGGCGACCGCCGACCGTCTCGTAGAAGGAGGGCCCGAGCGCCGCGCCGTGCTCGGTACCGCGCAGCGGCACGTTCGCAGGCTGAGGGGGGCCGGATGCCTCGGCCGGCAGGTGCTCGCTCATGCTGTTCCTCCGGCCGGCGGGGCCGGCGGCTTGGGGGCGCGGGGGGCCCTGGGCTTCTTCACCGCTGCCCGTGCGGCGGCGGCGCCGGTGTCGCCGGCGACGACGGCGCTCGGCGAGGTCTTCGGCGGTTTCGCGCCCTTGACCCGGGTCGCGCCCTCGAAGCCGGCGAGCACCACGCTGTTGAGGCTCGGGAGCTTGACGTCCATCTCGTCGAGGGTGTGCTTCAGACGCATGCGCAGCTCGCGGGCGACATCGTCTTTCGCCGAGGACCGAACCTTCATGACCACGCGGATCACGAGGGCCTCGGCGGTGATCGACTCCAGTCCCCAGACCTCGGGCTTCTCGAGCACGCGCGAGCGCCACTTGACCGACTGGGCCATCTCGGTGGCCGAGCGCAGCAGAGCGGTTTCGACCGCGTCGACATCGACCTCGTAGGGCACGGCGAGGTCGACGATCACGCGAGCCCATCCCTGCGACATGTTGCCGACCCGCAGGATCTCTCCGTTCCGCACGAACCAGAGGGTGCCGTTGACGTCGCGGATCTTCGTGACCCGGATGCGCACCTCCTCGACGATGCCGGTCGCCGGCCCGAGGTCGACGACGTCGCCGACGCCGAGTTGGTCTTCGACGACCATGAACATGCCGTTGAGGCCGTCTTTCACGATGTTCTGGGCGCCGAAGCCGAGGCCCGCGCCGATCGCGGCGGAGAGCAGTGCGAAGGAGCCGAGGATGCTCGAGTCGACGACGTTCACGATCATGAGGATGACGACGATGAAGAGCGTGACGTTGACGATGTTGGTGAGCACCGTGCCGAGGGTGCGGGTTCGCTGCACGAGGCGCACCGCCGCGAGCGGAGACGCCTGCAGTGCCTGGGTGTCGGTGACGTCCTGCTTCTTCTTGACGCCCGTGACGATCTGCTTGACGACGCGCTCGATGACGAAGTGCAGCACCCATCGGATCAGGAACGCGATGGCGATGATGATGAGGACCGAGACGATCTTGCCGAGCACGACGCCCCAGTTGTCGGCCCAGAACTGCGCGACGTTCGCCCAGAAGTCGGCGGTCACCGGGTTGTCTTCAGGGGGAGGGTCTTCGAAACCGAACATGGTGTGAAAGTCTACTGAGCCGCGTCCGAGAGCTCGCTGGCATCCCGCGCCTGCGCGGCGATGGCCCGATCGAGCTCATCGAGACGCTCGGAGACCAATCGGTGCAGCGGCGCAGGCGAGGGGTTCTCGGCGAGCCAGGTCCGTGCCATCTCGGCGAGCTCGGGTGAGACGAACGAACCGGGGAACAGCCGCTTCACGATGAGCGAGGCCATCGTGAAGCCGCGGCTGCGCCAGACGGACTGCAGCGAGGCGAAGTACTCGGGGGCGGTCGGAGCGAGCAGCTCGGGTTGGGTCGTGCGCTGCCAGCCGTCGGCGATCGCGCGGGCGAGGTCGTTCGACAACGCCTCGTCGGTCGCGACGCGTCGCCACGCGGCATCCTTCACCGCCTGATCGGGGCGTGCGGCCAGCGCGGTCTCGGCGAGCAGGCGGCCCTTGGCGGTGTCGTCGAGGGCGAGGGCATCGGCGATCTCCTCATCGCTCGCCGCCCCGAGCGACGCCCGGGCGATCACGAGCTCCCAGCGAAGGTCGAGGTCGACCTCGAGGCCGGCGAGCCGGATCGAGCCGTCGAGCAGGCTGCCGAGCACATCGGCGTGCGCCGCGGTCGCGGCGAGGCGGGTGAAGCCCTTCACGAACTGCAACTGGGTGTCGGACCCGGCTTCGGCGAGCTCGGCGAGCGCCCAGACGGCGTCGCCCGCCTCGGCGGCGACCCGCTCGCGGTGCTCCTCGGCGAGGTAGCGCCCGATCGCGAGTTCGAGCCGCGAGAGCGCGAGGCCGCGCGCGGCGGATTGCGTCTCGTGGCCGATGCTGCCGATCACGAGGCGCACGAAGTCGATGGTCGGCATCTCCGCGTCGCGCAGCGTGTCCCACGCGGAACCGAGCACGACGGCGCGGGCGACCGGGTCGCCGAGCGCCGGGAGGTGCCGGATCGCCGCCTCGAGCGACTCCGGGTCGAGACGAACCTTCGCGTAGCTGAGGTCGTCGTCGTTCACGAGCAGCAGATCGGGGCGCACCCGCCCCACGAGCCCCGGCACCTCGGTCACGGCGCCGTCGATGTCGAGCTCGACGCGGTGCGTGCGCTCGAGACCGTCGTCGCCGAGGTCGTAGCAGCCGAGCGCCAGCCGATGCGGGCGGAGCGTCGGATGCGCCGGTGCCGCGCTCTGCAGGATGCGTGCGGCGGTGATCGTGCCCGAGGCATCCGTCTCGATCTCGGCACGCAGGGTGTTGACCCCCGCGGTCTCGAGCCAGAGCGCAGACCAGCGCGTGAGGTCGCGGCCGCTGGCCGCCTCGAGCTCGTCGAGCAGGTCGCGGAGGGTCGCGTTGCCGCCGGCGTGCGCGGTGAGATAGGCGCCGACGCCCCGCTGGAACGCGTCGAGGCCGACCCACGCGACGAGCTGCTTCAGCACCGACGCGCCCTTGTCGTAGGTGATCGCGTCGAAGTTGACCTCGACGTCGCCGAGGTTCGCGATCTCGGCGACGATCGGGTGGGTCGACGGCAGCTGGTCCTGCTCCGCCGCGTGCGTCTTCTCGTCGCTCGCGAACGTCGCCCAGACGCCGGTGAACTCGGTCACCGCCGCGGTCGCGAGGGTCGACGCCCAGGTGGCGAAGGACTCGTTCAGCCACAGGTCGTTCCACCACCGCATCGTGACCGAATTGCCGAACCACATGTGCGAGAGCTCGTGCAGCACGACGATCGCACGCTGCTCGCGCCGCGCGTCGGAGACGCGCGAGCGGAACAGGTAGGACTCGTTGAACGTGACGGCGCCGACGTTCTCCATGGCGCCCCAGTTGTACTCGGGCACGAAGATCTGGTCGTACTTGCCGTAGGGGTACGGCACGCCGAACGCCGTCTCGTAGAAGGCGAGCCCGGCCTGCACGAGCCCGAACATCACCTCGGGCTCGGCGTACCGCGCGAGCGAAGCACGGGTCAGCACACCGAGCGGGATGTCGCGGCCGTCGATGCTGCGCGCGGAGCCGTGCCACGCCGCGTACGGTCCGGCGACGATCGCGACGATGTAGCTCGAGATGACGGGGCCGGGCTCGAACGACCACGTCGCGACCCCGCCGGCATGAGCCGTCGCAGAAGGCGCAGCGGATGCCGCCGGTGCAGCCGCAGGCGCGGGTTCCGGCGTCGGCGCGTTGCTCAGCACCGTCCACGCCGCCGGCGCGGTGATGGCGAAGGTGAACGACGCCTTGAGATCGGGCTGGTCGAAGACGGCGAAGACCCGGTTCGCCTCGGCGACCGCGAACTCCGTGTAGAGGTAGGTCGCGTCGTCGACGGGGTCCACGAAGCGATGCAGCCCCTCGCCGGTGTTCGTGTACGTGTTCGTCGATACGACGCGCAGCTCGTTCTCGTCGGCGAGGTCGTCGAGGCGGATGCGGGTGCCGTCGCTGACGGCCGCCGGGTCGAGGCGTCGTCCGTTCAGCGTGATCTCGTGCACCTCGGCCGTGCACGCCTCGATGAACGTCGAAGCGCCGGGAACGCCGCGAAACCGGGCCGTCGTCTCGGAGCGGAACGTCTCGGCGTCACCGGTGAGATCGAGCGCGATTCCGTAGACGGGCGCGCTCACCGTGGCGGCACGCTCCTCGGCTTCGATTCGCGTGAGGTCGGCAGCGGGCATCAGTGGCCTTCCGGGTCGGGGTTCGCTCGGCCAGCCTATCGATGCACGGCGCCGGTGCCGGAGGCCGGGGAGGCGAGCAGGCCGTGCTCGTACGCGAAGATCACGAGCTGCACGCGGTCGCGCGCGCCGAGTTTCTGGAGCACCCTGCCGACATGGGTCTTCACCGTCGACTCCGAGAGCACGAAGCGCGCCGCGATCTCGGGATTGCTCTGCCCTTCGGCGATGGCGACGAGGATCTCGCGCTCCCGCGGGGTGAGCGAGGCCAGCTCGGCCGACTCGCGCGGCGCCCCATGGCGGGGCGTCTCGCTCGCGAAGAGCTCGATCATGCGCCGCGTCACCCGCGGGGCGAGCGCGGCGTCACCGGCGTGCACCGTGCGGATCGCGCCGACGAGTTCGGCGGGTCGCGCGTCTTTCAGCAGGAACCCGCTCGCACCCGCCCGGATCGCGGCGAATGCGTAGTCGTCGAGGTCGAAGGTCGTCAAGACGATGACCCGGGTCGGGCGGCTTCCGCCCGCGATCGTCTCGGTCGCCGCGATGCCGTCGACGCCCGGCATGCGCACGTCCATCAGCATGACGTCGATCTCGAGCGCGGCGACGAGTTCGACGGCGCTGCGACCGTCGGATGCCTCGCCGACGACGTCGAGATCGGACTCGGCTTCGAGCACCATGCGCAATCCGGCGCGCACGAGCGACTGATCGTCGGCGATCGCGACCCTGATCGGTCGGGCGGTGGTGGTCATGCGACATCCTCGGAGTTCGGGCTCGCCTCGTCGGCTCGCAGTTCGGCGTGCAATCTCCAGCCTCGCACGGTGCCCGGCCCAGCTTCGAGCACGCCGCCGTACAGGGCGACGCGCTCTCGCATGCCGACGAGTCCGTTACCGCCGCCGACGACGCCCGAGGTCGACGCCGCGGCGGCATCGTCGATCACGTCGACCTGCACGATGCCGTCGGCGTGGCTGACGGCGACATCGACCAGGCGCGCCGTCGCAGCGTAGCGAAGGGCGTTGGTCAGGCCCTCCTGCACGATGCGATAGACCGTGAGCTGCAGGTTGGGGTCTCCGATCGGCGCGCCCGCCGTGGTGAGCTGCACCGGAAGCCCGGCGGCACGGAACCGCTCGACGAGCTCGGGAAGGGCCGCCGTGCCCGGTTGCGGCGCGAGCGACTCGGTCGACGTGCCGGGTTCGGCGAGCACACCGAGCATGCGGCGCATGTCGACGAGCGCCGCACGACCGGTCTCGGCGACGTGTCGCATCGCCTCGGCGGCCCGTTCGGGGTTCCGGTCGATCGTCGCCGCCGAGCCGTCGGCGAGCGTCACCATGACCGTGAGGCTGTGCGAGACGATGTCGTGCATCTCGCGTGCGATGCGCGATCGCTCGAGGGCCGTTGCGAGCTGCGCCTGCTGGTCCCGTTCCCGCGCCAGGTCGTGCGCCCGCTCGATGAGGGCCTTCAGGTACCGCCGGCGATTGCCGACGGTGACGCCGATGAGGGTCGCGATCAGCATGATCACCGCGAACTGCGAGGCGGAGCTCGGCGCGTCCGCGCCGAACGGGGCCACGGTGCCGCCGGCGTGAGCCCAGACGGCGAGGTACGAGGAGGCCGCGGCGACGGCGACCGAACCGGCGAACGCGATCCAGGCGGCGCGCGCGGAGCCGTAGACGGCGAGCGCGTAGAGGGCGAGCAGCATCGGCAGCACGTCGGTCGACCCGAACGGGTAGACCACGAGGCAGACGAGCCACGCCACGAAGACGAGCAGCCAGGGCCGTCGGCGCCGGAACAGCAGGATCGCGGCAGCTGCCACCACGACGGCGAGGAGCTGCGCGACGGCGATCCACGCCGGTGGCGGGTTCGAGGCGAACATCGTCGCGATGGTCCCGAGGAGCGTCGGGACGAAGTACAGGGCGGTGATCAGCGAGTCGGTGAACCACGGGTGCCGCGCCCAGAACTGGCGCACGACGCCGGGCGGCTTCGGGAGACGGAGTTCTCCCCCGACTACCGAAGCCGGGTAGTCGGGGGAGAGGGGTGCTTCCGTCATGGACTGGACTCTACGCGTCCCGTCGCTTCAGGAGCACCGCGGCGCCGGCGATGGATGCCCCCACCCAGCCGAGCACGATGAGGAGGTTCAGCCAGACGCCGAACCCGTCGGCGGTCGCTTCCGCCGTCGTCGAAGTGAACATGTTCATGCCCGCGCTCGAGAGCAGGTACGGGATGAGGTCGTGCGCCCACTCGGCCGGGATCATCTGGAGCACCGTCGGCACGAGCAGGATGAGGCCCAGCACCGCCGCGATGCCGCCGGCGCTGCTGCGCAGCATCGTGCCGATGCCGAGCGCGAACACGGCGATCAGGGCGAGGTAGAGCGCCCCGCCGAGGAGTGGCAGGAACGCGGCCGGCTCTCCGAGGCTCGCCGAGACGCCGATGCCGGCGAGGACGATCGACGAGACGAGATACCCGCCGAGCAACGCGACGAGTCCCACGACGAAGGTCGACGCGAACAGCACCGCTGCCTTGGCAGCGAGCGCCGGGAGCCGCTTCGGTACCGCGGTGAGCGTCGACCGGATCATGCCGGTCGTGTACTCGCCGCTGATCACGAGCACCCCGAGCACCCCGGCGACGAGCTGGCCGAAGTAGACGCCGAAGACCGAGGACTGCACGAGGAGTCCGACCTGCTGCTCGGCCGGCGCGCCGGACGCGGCAGCGCCGCCGTTCATCCCGTCGCTCGTGCTGAGCGACATGATGAGGGCCATGCCGAGCGAGATCGCGATGACGATGGCGTACGACCACGTCGTCGAGCGGAGGCTGCGGAGCTTGATCCACTCGGAGCGGAGCACGCCGCCGAACGTCAGCGAGGTGGAGCGGGCGCGCTGCGAGGGGTGCGACAGGGGCGGGGTGATCGTGGTCATCGGACGGCCTCCGTGCGGTATTCGACGGCGTCGGCGGTCAGGGCCATGTAGGCCTCCTCGAGCGACGCGCTGAGCGGGGTGAGTTCATGGACCGCGAATCCATGCTGGGCGGCGAGGTCGCCGATTCCGGATGCCGCAACGCCCGTGACCTCGAGCAGGCCCGCCTCGGAGCGCACCACGGCGACCTCGGGTGCGGCGAGCAGGTCGGCCAGTTGCGAGGCGTGCGGCGAGCGCACGAGCACGCGGGGGCGCGTGCCGCCGGCGATGATGTCGGCGACGGGGGCGTCGGCGATGATCTCGCCGCGACCGAGCACGATGAGGTGGTCGGCGGTGAGCGCCATCTCGCTCATGAGGTGCGACGACAGGAAGATCGTGCGGCCCTCCGCGGCGAGGTGGCGCACGAACTGGCGCACCCACAGCACGCCTTCGGGGTCGAGACCGTTGACGGGCTCGTCGAGGATCAGGGTGGCCGGATCGCCGAGCATGGCCGCGGCGATGCCGAGTCGCTGGCCCATGCCCAGCGAGAATCCGCCGACGCGCTTGCGGGCGACCGAGTCGAGACCGGTGAGTTCGATGACCTCGCGCACCCGGCCGGCGCCGATGCCGTGCGTGGCGGCCATCGCGAGCAGGTGGTTGTAGGCACTGCGCCCGGTGTGCACGGCCTTGGCATCGAGGAGCGCGCCGACTTCGTGCAGCGGCGCACGGTGCTCGGCATACGGCTTGCCGTTCACGGTGACGTGCCCGCCGCTCGGTCGATCGAGTCCGACGATCATGCGCATCGTGGTCGACTTGCCGGCACCGTTCGGCCCGAGGAATCCGGTGACCTGTCCGGGCCGGACGGTGAAGCTGATGTCGTTGACGGCGGTCTTCGCGCCGTAGCGCTTGACGAGCCCTTCTGCCGTGATCATGCTTCAACGCTAGGGATCGCGGCGGCCCGGGGCATCCGCCTTGCGAATGGTTCAGGGCGGGTCGCCATGGTACCGAGGTACCAGGCGACCCGCCCTGATTCGCGTGGACTACCGCGCGTCGCGCGCCTGTGCGGCGAGCGCACGGTCGATGCCGGCGAGGCGTTCGACGACGAGGCGGCGCAGCGCCGGCACGTCGGGGTGCGACTCGAGCCAGGCGCGGCTCGCATCGGCGAGCGCCTGACTCGCCAGCGGGGACGGGTAGAGCCCGTCGACGAGCTTCTCGGCGATCGCGTAGCTGCGCGCCTCCCAGATGTCTTCGAGCATCGCGAAGTAGCGCTCGACGAAGGCCTCGAGGAGAGCCGGGTCGGTGCTGCGCAGGAAGCCCTCTGCCGTTTCTCGCACGACCGTGTTGGTCGCGGTGTCGACGTCGATGAGCGACGCCCACGCACGTTCCTTGCCCTCGGGCGTCTGGATCGCCGCCCGGGCGTGCGCGGCCGACTGCTGCCCCGTCGCGGTGTTGTCGGAGGCGAGACGCGCGTCGATCTCGGCGTCGCCGGCGCGGCCGGCGGCGACGAGGGCGATGAGCAGCTCCCAGCCGAGATCGGTGTCGATCTCGAGTCCCTCGAGCGCCAGGGAACCGTCGGCGAGCGCGGCGAGTTCGTCGACGTGTGAACCCGCCTCGGCGATGGCGGCGAAGTTCATGACGAACTGGAACTGCGCGTCACTGCCAGCCGCGGCCTCTTGCGCAAGGCGCCAGAAGCCGTCGGCGAGGAGGCGACGCGCCTCGGTGCGGCGCTCGGGCGCGGTGTAGGCGCTCGCCGCCAGCACGGCGTTCGCGAGCACGATGCGCAGCGTCGTCGACTCGGTCTCGCTCGCGATGTTGCCGAGCACGAGGTCGAGGTAGGCGCTCGCGCTCGTCTCGGCGTCGCGCGTCGCGTCCCAGATCGAGCTCCACACGAGTGCGCGGGCCAGCGGGTCCTCGATCTCGGAGAGGTTCGCGAGCGCGACCTGCTCCGAGGCGTCGTCGAGGCGGATCTTCGCGTAGGCGAGGTCGTCGTCGTTCAGCAGCACGAGGTCGGGGCGTGCGAGGCCGACGAGCTCGGCGACCTCCGTTCGCTCGCCGTCGACGTCGAGCTCGACCCGGTGATCGCGCACGAGCTTTCCGCCGGTGAGGTTGTAGAAGCCGATCGCAAGGCGGTGCGGGCGGATCGTCGGGTAGTCGGCGGGCGCCGACTGCAGCACCGTGAACGCGGCGATCGTGCCCGAGTCATCCGTCTCGATCTCGGGGCGCAGCGTGTTGACGCCGGCCGTCTCGAGCCAGAGCCCCGACCAGTCCGACAGGTCGCGGCCGCTCGCGGTCTCGAGCTCGGCGAGCAGGTCGGCGAGGGTGGTGTTGCCCCACTGGTGCTTCTTGAAGTACGCCGAGACGCCGGCGAAGAAGGCCTCGACGCCGACCCACGCGACGAGCTGCTTCAGCACCGAACCGCCCTTGGCGTAGGTGATGCCGTCGAAGTTCACCTGCACGTCTTCGAGGTCGTTGATCGTCGCGACGACCGGGTGCGTCGACGGCAGCTGGTCTTGACGGTAGGCCCAGCTCTTCTCCATGGAGTTGAACGTCGTCCACGCCTCGTGCCACTCGGTGGCCTCGGCGGTGGCGATCGTCGACGCCCACTCGGCGAACGACTCGTTCAGCCACAGGTCGTTCCACCACTTCATGGTCACGAGGTCGCCGAACCACATGTGGGCGAGCTCGTGCAGGATCGTCACGACCCGGCGCTCGCGCACCGCGTCGGTCACCTTCGAGCGGAACACGTAGAACTCGGTGAAGGTCACCGCGCCGGCGTTCTCCATGGCGCCCGCGTTGTACTCGGGCACGAACATCTGGTCGTACTTCTCGAACGGGTACGGCACGTCGAACTTCGCCTCGAAGTACTCGAAGCCCTGCTTCGTCTTCTCGAAGATGTAGTCGGCGTCGAGGAACTGCGCGAGGCTCTTGCGGCTGAACACCCCGAGCGGAATGGTGCGGCCGTCGGCGCTCGTGAGCTCGTCGCGCACCACATGGTACGGGCCGGCGACGAGCGCGGTGATGTAGCTCGAGATGCGCGCGGTGGGCGAGAACGCCCACGTCTTCGCCCCGTCGTGGGCGTCGACCGGTGCGGGAGTGGGGGAGTTCGACACGACCTCCCAGTGCGCGGGCGCGGTCAGCGTGAAACGGAACGACGCCTTCAGGTCGGGCTGCTCGAACACGGCGAACATGCGGCGCGAGTCGGGCACCTCGAACTGGGTGTAGAGGTAGACCTCGTCGTCGACCGGGTCGACGAAGCGGTGCAGGCCCTCGCCGGTGTTCATGTAGCGGCCGTCGGCGACGACGACGAGCTCGTTCTCCGCCGCGAGGTTCGGCAGCTGGATGCGCACGCCGTCGCTCACCTCGGCGGGGTCGAGCTCGACGCCGTTGAGCGTGACCGAGTGCACGGCCGCCGTGATCGCGTCGATGAACGTCGAGGCGCCCTCGGTCGCGGAGAACCGCACGGTCGTCTGGCTGCGGAACACCTCCGGGCCGGTGGTGACATCGAGCACGACGTCGTAGTCGTGCACCGAGACGAGCGCTGCGCGCTCCTCGGCTTCGATTCGGGTGAGGTTCTCTCCGGGCACGTGCGCTCCTTCGGCAGTCATCGACGCGGCTCGTGGCCGCAGGCAATGTGCACCAGCCTAGCCCGCGAGGCCGTTCCGCAGCAGTGTCCGGCGCTTCCGTCGGGCCTGCCTCGACTAGCGTGGCGACATGCGCACCAGTGTCGATTCCCACGCCCCGACGGCCGAGCGCTACCGGGTGTTCGCCGAGGTCGAAGCGCGCGGCATGTCGGCGACGTATGAGGGCTTGGCGCTCGGCGTCGCGGATGACCCGGCGACGATCCGGCTCATCGATGAACTGCCGCCCGCCAAGCGACAGCCGAATCTCGTGTTCGGCGCCGCACGCCTGCGCGGCGCGCCGGTCGGCGGGTACGGGATGTTCCGCGACTGGCTGCACGAGAACTGGCGAGAGGTGCGCGCCACCGCCGAGTCCCATGCCACCCAGACCAATGAGGCGGCCCGCTGCGCGTTGCACGTGCCCGCGCTCGCCGGGATCCCCGGCCCCCTCGCACTGCTCGAGGTCGGTACCGCGGCCGGGCTCTGCCTCTACCCCGACCGGTACGGCTACCGGTATCAGGGGCATCCGCAGCTCGACCCTGCCGGCCGCCGGAGCTCCGTCGTCCTCGACTGCGCCACCGCCGGCTCCGTGCCGGTACCGGACCGTCTGCCCGAGGTCGTCTGGCGTGCCGGCATCGACCTCAACCCGCTCGATGTGCGCGATCCCGACGATCTCGCCTGGCTCGACGCGCTCATCTGGCCCGAGCACGAGGATCGGCGCGAACGGCTGCGTGCAGCGGCGGCGATCGTGGCATCCGACCCGCCACGCATCGTCGCGGGCGACCTGAACGAACGACTCGCCGCGCTCGCCGCGGAAGCGCCGCGCGAGGCGACGCTCGTGGTGTTCCACACCGCGGTGATCATGTACCTCGACGAGGCCGCCCGGGCCCGTTTCGTCGACACGCTGCAGCACCTCCCCGGGCACTGGCTCTCGGCCGAGGCGCGCACGATCGTTCCGGGCATCCGCGTGCGCGACGACGTGCCGAACGACTCTTCCGATCTCGTGCTCGCCCTCGACGGCGAGCAGCTCGCATGGGCGCAGCCGCACGGCCGCGCGCTCCGCTGGGTCGACACTCCCTAGAATTGGCGCATGCGCATCCACATCGCGACCGACCACGCCGGCCTCGAGTTCAGCCGCACGCTCGTCGATCACCTGACCAACGGCGGTCACGAGGTCATCGACCACGGCCCGGTCGAATACGACGCCCTCGACGACTACCCGGCCTTCTGCATCAACGCGGCGCTCGGCGTGGCACGTGATCAGGCCGCCGGCGTTCGCGCGCTCGGCGTGGTGTTCGGCGGCTCGGGCAACGGCGAGCAGATCGCGGCCAACAAGGTGCGCGGCATCCGCGCGGCCCTCGTCTGGAGCATGGACACCGCGATCCTCGCTCGTGAGCACAACGACGCCAACGTCATCTCGATCGGTGCGCGTCAGCACACCGTCGAAGAGGCGATCCGCTACATCGACGCCTTCATCGCCGAGCCCTTCTCGGGTGACGAGCGGCACGTGCGCCGCATCGCGCAGCTCGCCGAGTACGAGACGACGGGCGACATCGCCGGCAAGGGCGTCGACCGGCTCGAGGAGTAGGCGCGCCGATGCCAGAGGGCCACTCCGTCCATCGCATCACCCGGCAGTTCGAACGCAACTTCGTCGGGCAACTCGTGCACGCCTCGAGTCCGCAGGGCCGGTTCGCGGCCGGCGCGGCCGAGATCGACGGGCGGCGCATGATCGATGCCCGTGCCGTCGGCAAGCAGATGTTCCTCGGGTTCGAGGGCGACGTGTGGCTGCGGGTGCACCTCGGCATGTACGGCGCATGGGACTTCGCCGGCGACATCCTGATGGATGCCACGATCGCCTCGGCGAACGGGCGCATGGGTCAGACGAACCAGGCGGGCACCTTCCTCGAGAGGCCGAACCCCGATGCGGTGGTCTTCGACACGGCAGGCGAGAACTCCCTGCAGTCGATCGGCGCACCTCGCAAGACCCGTTTGCGCATGTCCGAGTCCGAGAAGGAGGGCAACGGCCTCGACACCTTCCCGCCCGAGCCCATCGGCCAGGTGCGGGTGCGCCTGCTCACCGACACGATCTGCGCCGACCTGCGCGGCCCCACCGCGTGCGAGGTGCTCGACCCCGCACAGGTCGAAGCCGTCGTCGGCAAGCTCGGGCCCGACCCGCTGCTCGATGACGGACCGGAGGCCGAGGAGCGCTTCACCACGACCGTGCTGAAGAAGTCCACGCCGATCGGCCTGCTGCTCATGGATCAGAACGTCGTCGCCGGCATCGGCAACGTCTACCGGGCCGAACTGCTCTTCCGGGCGAAGCAGAATCCGCACACCCCCGGCAAACTCGTGCCCGAGGAGCACGTGCGGCACCTCTGGCGCGACTGGGCGAAGCTCCTGCGCATCGGCGTCGAGACCGGCCAGATGATGACGATGGACGACCTCGACCCCGAGGCCTACCGCGCCGCGATGGCGAACCGCGCCGACCGCCACTGGGTCTACAAGCGCGAGGGCCTGCCGTGCCGGGTCTGCGGCACGAACATCGTGCTCGAAGAGATGGGTGCCCGCAAGCTCTACTGGTGCCCCTACTGCCAGGCCTGAGCGCACCATGCAGACCACGGCAGACACAGCAGGCAGGTCGGATGCCGCCCCGCCGCTGCTCCTCGTCGGCGCCCGGCTTCCCGGCACAGACCGGCTCGTCGACCTCCATCTCGACCGGGGCCGCATCGCGGCGGTGACGCCTGCGGGCGAGGCCCGGCACCGCGGCATCCGTCGCCTGGCTCTCGACGGGCGCTTCGTCGTGCCGGGCCTCCACGACCGGCACGTGCACTTCTCCCAGTGGGCGATGGTCTCGCGCCGCGTCGATCTCACCGGCGCGGAGTCGGCGGCCGCCGTCGCGCAGCTCGTCGGGGCATCCGTCGCCCGTGGCGACCGCGAGGTGATCGGGTTCGGCTACCGTGACGGGCTCTGGTCGGCCGCCCCCACCCGCGCGGTGCTCGACGCCGTGTCGGGCGACGTGCCGGTCGTCCTCGTCGCCGCCGACCTGCACGCCTGCTGGCTGAACTCGGCAGCGCTCCGGCGACACGGTGTCGGTGAACTCGGCGGTGCGAGCGGCGTGCTCCGCGAAGACGACTGCTTCCGGCTCGTGCGCGAGATCGCCAACGTCGCCGACGACGTGCTCGACGGCTGGGTCGCCGACGCCGCCCGGCGAGCGGCGATGCGCGGCGTGGTCGGCATCACCGACTACGAGATGCGGTGGAACCGCGACGACTGGGTGCGCCGGGTCACCTCCGGTGCCGACGCGCTGCGGGTCTCGTTCGGCGTGTACACCCAGCACCTCGAGCGCGCGATCGCCATGGGGCTCCGCACCGGCGACGAGGTGGCAGAGACCGGTGGCCTCGTCACCGTCGGCGGGTACAAGGTCATCACCGACGGCTCCCTCAACACGCGCACCGCCTGGTGCTTCGACCCGTATGCCGGGCTCGGCGCCGACGAACACCCCTATGGGCTCGCGACCGTGGCCTACGACGAGCTCGTACCGCTCATGCGGCGCGCGCACGAGGCGGGCATCACGCCGGCCGTGCACGCGATCGGCGACCAGGCCAACGCCCGGGTGCTCGACGCCTTCGAAGAGGTCGGATGCACCGGCTCGATCGAGCACGCGCAACTGCTCCGCCGCCGCGACATCGACCGGTTCGCGCGGCTCGGCATCGTCGCGAGCGTGCAACCCGAACACGCGATGGACGACCGCGACGTCGCCGACCGGTACTGGGCCGGTCGCACCGACCGGGCGTTCATGCTCGCCGAGCTCGCGGCGGCGGGAGTCGAACTCGCCCTCGGCTCCGATGCGCCCGTCGCGCCGCTCGACCCGTGGGTCGCGATCGCGGCGGCGGTCGGCCGCTCGCGAGACGGCCGCGCCCCGTGGCATCCCGAGCAGTCGATCGAGGCACGCGCCGCGCTCGCCGCATCGACGGGTGGTCGCGGCAGCTCGGTCGGCGCCGGCGGAGTGGCAGATCTCGCGGTCGTCGAACTCGACCCGCTCACGGTATCCGCCGAGGAGCTCCGCCGGATGCCGGTGGCCGCCACGTTGCTCGGCGGTCGGCTCACCCACTCGCAGATCGAGTAGGGGTCACGGCGGGGTCGCGGCGGCCGTGCCCTGCGCCGCCGCGGAGTCGGGGGATAACCCCCGCGCCCATCCGGGCGCACACCGGCTGGGGTCTCCTCGCCTGGGCCGGAACGCTGGAGTCATGCTTCAGACACGACTCCGACGCCCCCGTGCGGCACTCGGCACCGCCGCGCTCGCCGCCGTCGCCGCGGGCGGGCTCGTCGCGATCGCCTTCGCGGGCTGCGGCATCGCGGGCCCCGGGCCGATCTCGACCGTCGGCGAGGTCGACTTCGAAACGCCGCTCGCGATCCCGCCGCTCGCCGAGTCGACCGTCGACGCCGATGGCACGCGGGTGTTCGCGCTCGATGCGCGGGCCGGCACGACGCAGTTCGCTCCGGGCGTCGTCAGCGACACGTGGGGCTTCAACGGCAGCCTTCTCGGGCCGACGCTCGCTGCCGAGCGCGGCGAGCGCGTGCGCGTCGACATCACGAACTCGCTCGACGAGCCGACGACCGTGCACTGGCACGGCATGCACCTGCCGGCGGAGATGGACGGCGGGCCGCACCAGATGGTCGCGCCGGATGCCTCGTGGTCGCCCGAGTGGGACATCGACCAGCAGGCCGCGACCCTCTGGTACCACCCGCACCCGCACGGCGAGACCGAACAGCACGTCGCGAACGGGCTCGCGGGCATGTTCATCCTGCACGACGAGCACGAACGCTCGCTCGGGCTCCCGTCGGAGTACGGCGTCGACGACGTTCCCGTGATCGTGCAGGACTCCGGCTTCTCCGCAGCAGGCGAGCGGGAGGACCCCCAGCGCGGGTATGCCGGCGGACTCGGCGACGAGTTGATCGTCAATGGCACGCGCGCCCCCTACCTCGAGGTCTCCGACGAACTCGTGCGACTGCGCCTCCTCAACGCCTCGACGGCGCGCACCTTCGCCTTCACCTGGAGCGATGCCCGCCCCGTCGAACTCATCGCGAGCGACGGCGGGCTGCTCGAGGCATCCGTGGCGCTCGATCACGTGCGCCTCTCGCCCGGCGAACGCGCCGAGGTGCTGCTGCGGGTCGCGCCCGGCGAGCGCGTCGTGCTGCAGTCGAAGACGACCCCCGAGGTCGCCGGCCTCGTCGGGCCGGTCGCAGACACGAACGGCGGCAGCGACGCCTTCGACGTGCTCGAGGTGCGCGCGGCCGGCACGCTCGACCCGGCGCCTGCCGTGCCGACCCGGCTCAACGTGATCGACGACTTCGACTTGGAGCAGGTCGCAATGACCCGCCGGTTCGAGCTCGGCGACAGCTTCGAGATCAACGGCGCGTCGATGGACCTGGGCCGCATCGACGAGACGGTGACCGTCGACACGCTCGAACGCTGGATCGTCGAGAACTCGACCTCGCTGCCGCACAGCTTCCACGTGCACGACGTGCAATTCCGCATCGCATCGATCGACGGCGCCGCGCCTCCGCCGGAACTCGCGGGCTGGAAGGACACGATCTTCACCGAACCCGAGACCGAGTACGAACTGCTGATGCGCTTCGAGGACTACGCCGATGCCGACACGCCGTACATGTACCACTGCCACCTGCTGTGGCACGAAGACCAGGGGATGATGGGCCAGTTCGCCGTCGTCGAGCCCGGTCAGCATGCCACGATGATTGAGGGAACCCACCATGAGCACTGAAACCGTCATCCAGACCGCCGCGTCCGAGGCCACCGCCGCGGATGCCGCGCCGAAGCGCCGCGGCTACTGGTCGCTGTGGGCCGGGGTGCCCCGCGAGTTCGCCTTCCTCATCCTGACGATGCCGATCGCGATCACCTCGCTCGTGCTGCTGTCGACGATCTTCTTCACCGGGCTCGGCCTCATCGTCGTCGTCTTCGGCGTCTTCATCCTCGTCGCGTCGCTCTTCATCGCGCGCGGCTTCGGCACGCTCGAACTCGTGCGGCTGCGCTGGGCGGGGCGCGACGAGATCCGCCGGCCGGCGTGGGATCACGCCGATCGCAACCAGGGCTTCTGGCGCACGATGTTCGCCCCGTTCATCGACGGTCACTACTGGCTCTACCTCCTGCACGGCATGGTGATCAACCCGATCGTCAGCATCGTCACGTGGACCGTCACCGTCGTGTGGACCTCCATCGCACTCGGCGGCGTCACCGGCTGGATCTGGCAGCGCTACATCCCCGGCGAAGGTCAGGACTTCTGGCTCTACGACGTCGTGATCGACTGGCTGGTCCCCGGCAACACGCTGAACGTCGACCCGCGGGTGGGTGAATCGGTTTTCGAGTTCGTCATCGGCCTGATCTTCCTCGCCACCCTGCCGTTCGTCTTCCGCGGCTTGACGCTGCTGCACGACGTCATCGCCCGCGGCACGCTCGGCGCGTGGCGATCCGAGGCCCTCGAACGCGAGGTCGCCCAGCTCGCGGCTTCGCGGGGTGCCGCGGTGCAGGCAGAGGATGCCTCGCTCCGCCGGCTCGAACGCGACATCCACGACGGCCCGCAGCAGCGTCTCGTGCGGTTGCAGATGGATCTCGCCGCGATCGAGCGCAAGCTCGACCACGATCCCGAGGCGGCGCGCGAACTGCTCGGCGAGGCCCGCGATCAGGCCCGCGAGACCCTCGACGAGCTGCGAGCCCTCTCGCGCGGCTTCGCCCCGCCGATCCTGCAGGACCGCGGTCTCGCCGTCGCCCTGCAGTCGCTCGCGGCGCGCAGCCCCATTCCGGTCATGGTCGAGGTGGCTCTGCCGACGGATGCCGCGCTGCCGGCGCCCATCGAGCGCAACGCCTACTTCGTGGCCGCCGAATTGCTCACGAACGCGGTGAAGCACGCCGATGCCAGCGGCATCCGCCTCGCGGTCTCGACGCGTGACACCGGCCCGACCGGGCACTGGCTCGACCTCTGGGTGACCGACAACGGCCACGGCGGCGCGGCGCTCAGCGCGGGCCACGGGCTCGCCGGGCTCGAGGATCGGGTGCGGGGGCTTCGCGGCATGCTCGTCGTCGACAGCCCCGTCGGCGGTCCCACGACGATCGGCGCGCACATCCCGTTCGTGCCGCTCGCCTAGCAGCCCGCCGCTACTGTGGGGGCATGACCGATCGCGCGCCCCTCCGCATCGTGCTCGCCGAAGACTCGGTGCTGCTCCGTGAGGGCCTCGTCAGGCTCTTCGATGAGGCGGGCTTCGAGACGGTCGCCGCATACGGCGAAGCCGATTCGCTGCTCGCCGCGCTCGACGAGACCAAGCCCGACCTTGCGATCCTCGACGTTCGCATGCCGCCGTCGTTCCGCGACGAAGGGGTGCGCGCGGCGATCGAACTCCGGCGGCGCATGCCGAAGGTCGGGGTGCTGCTCCTCAGCCAGTACGTCGAGGGCACGTACGCCCACGAACTGCTCTCCTCGGGTGAGGGCGGCATGGGCTACCTGCTGAAAGACCGGGTGGCCTCGCTCGACGAGCTCGAGGACGCGGTGGAGCGGGTGAGCCAGGGCGGCACCGTGCTCGACCCGCAGGTGGTGCGAGAGCTGCTCGCACGTCGCAGCGACCCTCTCGAGACCCTCACGCCCCGCGAGCGCGAGGTGATGACGCTCATGGCCGAGGGGCGCACGAACGCGGGCATCGCGAAGCAGCTCTTCATCGGCGTCGGCGCGGTGGAGAAGAACGTCACCTCGATCTTCCAGAAGCTCGGTCTCGAAGACTCGGGCACCGATCACCGGCGGGTGCTCGCGGTGCTCACCTGGCTGCAGCGGTAGCGCCGCCCGGGCGCGCTCACGACGCGCTCAAGCGGCGCGCTCAAGCGGCGCGCTCAAGCGGCGCGCTCACGCGGCGCCTCACGCGGCGCGCACAAGCGGCGCGCTCACGAGGCGCGCCGGAGGGGCACGTGCGCCCGCATCACCTGCACGTAACTCCGGTATCCCCAGAACATCCAGTACAGGAACACCGCGACCGCGACGATCGCGCCTGCGGCGATCGACCAGCCGACCGAGACCGTGATGGCGTAGACCAGCGCCCCGACGAGCAGGCCGCTGAGCGCCGTGTTCACGACCAGCATGACCATCATCGAGCTCCCGAACATCTGCGTGCGATCACGCGTGGCGAACGGGTAATAGGTCTTGTCGACGCCCGGTCCGTCGTCGGTCGTGCCCATCATGAAGTACCGTTCGAGGCCCGGGTCGAGGTCGAGGTAGGCGCCGCGCAGCCGGTTCATCGCGAGCACGTAGGCCAGGTCTTCGGTGGCGGTGTTGAACACCCGGATCTGCGTGATCGCCCCGAGCAGCG
Source organism: Agromyces badenianii (assembly GCF_003070885.1). Taxonomy (NCBI): domain Bacteria; kingdom Bacillati; phylum Actinomycetota; class Actinomycetes; order Micrococcales; family Microbacteriaceae; genus Agromyces; species Agromyces badenianii. Next base: position 1,788,952 of record NZ_CP028913.1, on the reverse strand, counting down.
CGAGCAGCAGGAGCACCCCGAGCGCAGCGATTCCGAACCAGCCTCGGAACTCGGTGGCGTTGCCGAGCACGCCGAGGGTCACGAGCCCCGCTGAGACGAGCGTGAGGAAGATCGCGATGCGGGTGAGCACCTCGCTCTGCGTCGTGCTGCGCGAGGCGAGCAGGCTCCAGTGCTCGGTGGCCAGCATCTGCGCGCGCAACGACTTCTGCGCATCGGTCAGGGGAGGGCCGGATGCCGCGCCCGGCACGGCGCCCGCGGCATCCGCCGAAGACGAAACGGGCCCGGGTGCATCGGCCGTCATACCGGCATTCTGCACCCGGGCCCGTCAGCCCGCCATCGTCGTTACTTCACGGCGACGTGCGAGAAGAGGAACCAGCGGTCCTTGTCGAGGCCCCGGCGGATCTCGATCACGACGTCTTGGCTCACCGGGTCGAGCTCGTCGAGGCCCTCGATCGCCTCGGCGACCTTCTCGGCAGCGATGTCGATCTGCGCGACGACGTCGGCGATCGCCTCGTCGTAGGGCTGGAACCCGAGCTTCGGGTTCACGGCACCGCTCTTGTCGGCGACGGACTTGAGCCGGCCGTCGACGGGCAGGCCCAGAGCCACGACGCGCTCGGCGGCGAGGTCGGCCCAGTCCTGTGCGTGCGCCACGACCTCGTCGAGCAGCTCGTGCACCGCGATGAAGTTCACGCCGCGCACGTGCCAGTGCGCCTGCTTGCCGTTGACGGCGAGGGCGACGAGTTCGTGCACCACGGGGGTGAGGAACTGGGCGACGCCCGATGCGACGTCGGCGTTCGCGCCGGCCTTCGGGGCCTTGGGAGCGATCTTGGTGTCGGTCATGTAGTCCACCTTCCCTTGAACGTATGTCGTACTCAACGCTACGCGGGTGCCCGCATATTTCAAGAAAGGGAAGGCTCGGCTCATCGGGGGTTGACAACGCGCGTGACGGATGCCGCGGCTCTTGGAGCTCGGATCAAGCGGAAGCACCGCGTGCGAGGCCATCGACGAACCTCCGCCGACGCGACGGTTGTCTCTACGGAGGGGATGACGGGAATCGAACCCGCGTAATCAGTTTGGAAGATGCCCGGCCCCTTTCGGCACCCGGAATCCCGCAGAACCGCGCAGATTCCTGCGTTCCTTCATCGTGTCCCGTGAGGTAGAATTGGGGCACGTGAGGCCCCTAAGGGCACGCGCAGGGCACGCCGAGAGGGCACGCGTCGAGTGTGCGATTGCAGGCTCCTGGCTGTTGCATGATGAGGCTCCTGCGCCGCCTGGGGTGAACGCTCGTCGGTGGCGCCCGATAGCCTCCGGGTGTGGAACAGGCGGAGTGGGCGAACGCGATAGCGACGTGGTGGGGCGTCGGCGCTGCGGCGCTCTTCGGTGCGGGTGGTCTCGTCGTCGGAATCGTGGGGCTCGTCCAGGCGGGCAGGGCACGCGACGAGGCGAGGGCGGCGAACGATCTTGCGGCGGAGGCGAACCGGATATCGGAGGACGCTAACCGGATCGCGAAGGGCCAGGTCGAGCGAGCCGCCGAACTCCACCAGATCGACTGGGAGTGTTGGTGGGAACGCCCCGGCGTCTACCGGGTCAAGAACCTCGGGCCTGACTTCGCGGGGGACGTTCGAGCGAAGGTGACTGTGGGCGAAGAGACGGTCGTCGGCACAGCCGCGCGGCTGGAGGAGGGCGAGTCCGTCCTGTTGGAGTTCCCCGGAGCGCTTGCGACGTGGGAGCGTGAAGAGGGGGAGCGGGTCGCGGACCGGGCGCGGATGCGCGCTGAAGGTCCGGGAATCCATATCGCGTTCCTGGGCACAATGCATGGACAGGATCACTCCATCAGAGACCTCATCACGTGGCGCACCCCGAAGGGCAACCCGCAGAAGTACGAGGAGTCGAGCACCCTCTGCCCTCTTGCCTGATCCGCGCGTGCGCGGCGCTGGTCGCCGAGTTCCTGTGAGGCGGGCGTGAGAGCACCCGGGATGCTGTGAACCGCGGAATCTGGCGCTGACAGCGTGGAGGGGCGGACCAGCCGGGTAGGCCAGTCCGCCCCTCGGCGGTTGGGGTGTTGCGTCAGCCGTCCACCGTGGCCCGCTCCAGCGACTCGATGAGCCGCGGAATGTTCCCCGACTTGGGAGCGGGCGCGGCCTCCGCGTCACCGTCGATCAGCAGACCGAACGCGGCCTGATCAGTCTGTTGGAGCAGCGCGAGGCCCTCGAAGTCGAGTTCACCGGTCGAGGCCAGTCCGGTAAGGATGGCACGCCACGCGAGGATGGGCCGGGTGGCATCCTCGGCGGCAGCGACACGCTTAGCGGCGTCGTCGACCTGAACGAGCCGATCCCAGATCATCCCCTGAAGGGCGGCGACATCGAGCCGGGGTCACGGCTTTCGAGGACTTCGGGCAGAGTCTCCAGCCCGTCGAGGATCGCGGCCAGCCGGTCACGGTCGGCGGCTATGCTGTCATCCGACTGGAGACGCCGGGCACCCAACTCTCGTCGCCGGGCGGGTGACGGTCTATCTAATGCCGAAGCCCTCCCCGGTGAATGGCGCGCGGCGGCCTCCCTCACCTGCTGGAATGTGGTGAGTGGCCCATCGAGCACTCACGGTGAAGCCGTCCTCCAGGACCGGGTACATGAGCACCGACTGAGGCGAAAAGCCTTTCGCTCCGGGTGCGGGTAGGCGTGGAGAGCGGGTCGCGTCGAGCATCGGGGGATGGTCTGGGTGCATGAAGATGTGGCGATCCGCGGCGGCGTAGATCGCATCGACAAGAGCGAGCCCCACTCCGTCCATCATCAGTCGGTGGTCGCGGCGCTTCGCTGGGTCATCCTCGACCATCTGCTGGTCGGGCATGAAGATGAATCGGTGGGGGTCGAGCGGGAACACGATGTCCCATGTGAGGGCCGCTCCGACCTGATCCTCGTCGTCATGGGCGTTGAGGATCACGACGGGGCAATCGGAGGTCGGGAGACACGCACTACTGAACCCGAGTCCCCACGGGCGCACATACAGCGCTTGTGCAATGCCTTCGAGGGTGGACGCGATGTAGCGCGCGTGTGTCGTCGCTAAGTCAGGAGGAGTGAGTGCGCCGGGAACTGTGAACGACTCGCTCGCACCCCAGACTTGAAGACGCTTGCGTTGCCGCGTGGTCCGGGCGATCTGCGCTGCCAGGTACCACGCGAGCGTGCCTCTCATCCGAGGCGGCAGCGGCCAGACCTCCGAGAGTGCGTAGCGGGGATCATCGAGGAGCAAGCGCCACACTCCGGCGACATCGCTTTCCAGACCGGTGAAGAACGTCTCCAAGTCGCGGCTTTCCTCGCCGTCGAAGTCCTGGAAGGTGTAGAAGTCGCCTTCCGCGCCGACCTTCCGGATGTTCGCCGGGAAAACCTTGTCGGGGGAAGCGACGTTCGCGGCCCTGGTGAACCACTCCTTCGGAGGCGTGCCCGGTCCGGGAATCGCGAACCGCCGCAGATGGACTCTAGGGACGTGGTGGTCGTTCGGCATCGAAGCCCCTTCATCGGCGTCCGTTACGGCTCCATTCAAGCCGCCACTGTCGACAGTAAGGGCACGGGAAGGGCACGAACGGACCTCGAAGCGGCCCTGAGGGTCGAGGTGGCGGGGGAGTGATTCCCGCTCTGACCCGGGATATAGATGTGGAGGGGATGACGGGAATCGAACCCGCGTAATCAGTTTGGAAGACTGAGGCTCTACCATTGAGCTACATCCCCGCGTGCCCTCTCGGGCACTGCATCATCGTAGTACACGATGATGGTCGATTCGTGACGCTCGCCCGTGTTGCCGCCGGCTACCGCAGGTCGGAGATCGAGCGGATGGTGCCCCGTGCGAGCCGCAGTTGGCGTTCGTACGTCGCGGCGAGCACGACGAGCAGCACCCCGGCGATGCCGAGCCACAGCCACCACCAGACGGCCTCGTAGAGCGCCGTGATCCAGGGCCAGAGCTGCACGATCGCATGCACGAGCAGCACCCCGCCGCCGAGGAGCAGGGGCGCCTGCAACCGGCGAACCGCGCCGATGACGAGCGCGACCGCGGCGACGATGCCGAGCGTCACGATGCGCCAGAGCTCGGGATCGGTGAAGTCGGCGACCAGCGGCGGAATCAGCAGCACGGCGAGGCCGGCCCCGAGCGCCGGCCAGCTGCCGAGCGCGGGGGATCGGCGCATGCGGAACCAGCCGTTGCCGATGAGGGCGATGCCGGCCGGCACGGTGACGAGGTCGAACGGGTCGACCTGGGCCGACGACAGGGCGATCACGCCGCCGAACTCGAGCACCCCGAGCGTCATCCAGCTGAACACCGCTCCGCCGACCGGGCGCGTCGCGGTCGCGGCCGACGCGATGTGCGCGAGCGCGAGCAGCGGGAACAGCACCGCAGCGCGCACAGCGGAGTCGTCGCCGGTGAAGATCGCGAGCAGCGTTGGCACGACCGCCAGGGTGACGGATGCGGCGAGCAGCACGTCTGCCAACCACACCGGCCGAGACGCGGTGCGGGCCCACATCACGGCGATCACGGCGCCCGACGCGAGCGCGAGGAGAGGCCAGAACTCGGGGATGAGCGCACTGTCGGCGCTGCCGCTCGCGACGGCGGAGCCGCGCACGAGCGCGGCGCCCGTGATCGAGACCCACCCGGTGACCACTCCGAGCAGTCGCACCGGCACTCCGCGGGCGGCGTCGGGCAGGAAGATCGACGCGATCGCGACGACGACGCCGATCGAAGCGAGCAGCAGCGTCCGAAGTTCCGACTCTCCGGCCGAGCCGATGCTCGGCAGCACGGCGACCGCCGCCGCGGTGCCGAAGAGCGCGGTGCGGCCGCCGGCGGGGGCGCCGCCGCTCGTGCGCCGCCAGGTGATGAGCCCGCCGGTCGATGCCAGCACGGCAGCGAGCGGAAGCGTGTACGCCTCCACATCGTCGACTCCGTCCCCTGCGAGCCAGGCCCACACCGTCGCAATGCCGAGTCCGAGGCTCAGCCAGCCGAGGTGCCGGCTCGTCTGCTCGCCGCCGATCGGATCGCCGTCGAGTGCCGCCAGCACGATCGGCACCGGCGTGAGCAGGAGGAGCACGAGCCACGAGTCCGCCGTGCCGAAGACGCCGGTGGGGGCTGAGATGAGTGCGGTCACGCCGACGAGAGCTACAGCGGCGCCCCAGGCCGGTCTGGCGGGTCCCGGGCGCGCCGTCACCACGTGTGCGAGTGCCGCAGCGAGCAGGGCGGCACCGGCGAGACCGATGCCGACGAACTCGGGGCCGAACCCCAGGTCGACGACGGTCGCCGAGGCGAAGGCGATCGCGAGCGGTGTCGCGGCGGCGAACGCCGTGCGCAGCAGTTCTGGCCCGCCGAAGCGCACCCACAGCACACCCGCGACGACGAAGATGACCGCGGGGATCCAGCGGAATGCGGCATCCGCTTCGAACGCGAGGGCCCAGAGCGAGATGGCGGATGCCGCGAACAGCGGGATGACGACCGCGAGGCGGTCACGCGTACTGCCCGAACGCACGAGCGCGGCGCCCGCGAGCACGACGGCGGAGACGGTCGCGAGCCACATCCACGTTGTCGCCCACGGGCCGACCAGAGGCGAGCCGCCCGACTCGAGCCACAGGGGGATGGAGAAGACCGCGAAGCAGACCAACGTCGACGCGATCGCAAGGTGCGCCGCGCCGATCCCGGGGCGGGCGGTCGGCTGCCAGACCCGGGGCGACAGCACCCGCCCGGCCACGGCGAGTCCGATCACGAGCACCGAGACCCACGGCCAGACCTCGGTGTTCGAGTAGCCCACGAGCCAGGCGAGTGCTGCGCTGCCGACGCCGAACACGACAAGCGTCGTGAGCACGCCGGGAAGCGCGAGGCGCCGCAGGCTGACACCGAAGGCGAGCGCGCCGCCACCGAGCACGAGCAGTGCGACGGCGGAGAGGGCGACGTTCGGGGCGACGGCGGCAGCAACGAGTCCGCTGGCGAAGGTGGCACCGACGGGAATGGCCGCCAGGGTGCGGGTGCGACGCAGGAGCATCGAAACGCCGAGGGCGCCGACGGCGATCACGAACGGCACGAGCACGGCCGTGAGCTCGTGGTCGGGAACGGTGGCCTCGGGCCGCGAGCCGAGTTCGGCGTTCCACGGCGGCACGCTCGCGATGAGCCGGAAGCCGATCGCACCGAGACCGAGAAGTGCACCCGGAACCGCCGAGGCGGCCGCGACGGCCGCCGCGGCCACGCACGCCCACAGCGCATCTCGCGCGGCCCCGCCGGTGAGCCGGGTGCCGGCCGCGAACACGCAGGCGACGAGCCCGCCGGCCGCCGGCGCGAGCCAGAGCGAGAGCCCGGTGTCGAGCTCATCGAAGATCGACACTGTCGGCGCGAGGGCGAGGCTCAGTCCGAGTGCCGGGGCGGCGATGCGCCCCCAGACGGTTGCGAGACGGTGCCGCCGTCGCCGCACCACGATGAGCGCGATCACCCACGAGGCCGCCACCGCGAGGTACGCCCACAGCCGGCCCAGGGGAGTGTCGACCAGCGCCCAGCCCGCCGGGATCATCGCGAGTGCGCCCGCGGCGAAGCCGGCGGCCATCACGATCACCCGCTCGATCGAGCGAGGCAGGAGTGCCCCGACCGATCCGAGCAGCGCGACGGCGAGGAATCCGAGCCACCACGCCGTGCCGAGCTGCTCCTCGGGGGCCGCCTCGCCGGCCAGCAGGAACACGCCGATCGGGGCGAGGACGGCCGCGGCGAATCCGGCGACGCGGATGCCGCTCGCGGCGCGAACGCCGATGAGCGCGGCCGCGACGATGAGGAGCGCCCCGCCGGTGTATCCGGCCGCGCTGAGCGCGTCGGTGCCGAATAGTCCATTCGCGCGGACGATCCACACGTCGAGCAGCAACAGCACGATGGAGACGGATGCCACGCCCTCGGCGGTGCCCGGCAGTCGCCGTGCCCGCAGCAGCCAGGCCACGCCGAGCACCAGCACGCTCGCGACGGCGATGATGACCGAGCGCACCTCGAGGCTCGCCACGAGGTAGGCGACGAAGAGGAAGACGATCGCGGTGATCGAGATGAGCACGACGCCGAGCGTCAGCAGCAGGACCTGCACGCCGGAACGCCCGGACTGAACGGCGGCGGGGGATGACGCCGGCAACGCCGGGGGAGCAGCCACGGCAGCCGAGACAGCCGGTGCGGCGGCGAGCGGCGGGATCGCGGGCTCTGCCGCGACATCCATCACCCGTGCCTCTGCCGTGCCGCGAGGCCGTGCCGCCTGGGCCGAGCGCATGGCGGAGATGAGCGACTGCCTGCTCGCCTCGTCATCGTGCACCCGCCGTCCCGCGGTGAGCAGCTCGCCCGCGGCGGGAACCGCCAGATCGAGCCCGCAGCTGCCGCACACGGCGGAACCCAAGGGGCTGAAGCACGCGGGGCAGAGCGTCGTGTCGATGAGCTGCGCCGGGGACGTCGGCCAGCGCCGGAGGTCGGGTCGATCGACGTGAGGGTGGTCGGGCATGGGGCACACTCTGCCATGGCGGGCGCGGCCGTCGTCGATTCATCCACAGCCGGCTGTCGACCGCCCGAGCAGGCGAGTGCACAACGAGGCCGGCGCACTGTGCAGTAGACTTTCGTGGGTCCATCCGTCTGAGGCATGTTTTCGCATGCCCGCCGGGTGAATCGACGAGTTGAGTCGCGACTCGGGGCGTAGCTCAGCTTGGTAGAGCGCCCGCTTTGGGAGCGGGAGGTCGCAGGTTCGAATCCTGTCGCCCCGACGAGTTGCACGACTCGACACGAACTTCCACACAACAGGAGATCTTCCACATGCCGACCACTTCGGTTGAGAAGCTGAGCCCGACGCGCGCCAAGCTCACCATCTCGGTGACGCCCGAGGAGCTGAAGCCCAGCATCACCCACGCCTACGAGCACATCGCCGAGCAGATCAACGTGCCCGGTTTCCGCAAGGGCAAGGTGCCGCCGCCCATCGTCGACCAGCGCGTCGGCAAGGGCGCCGTGCTCGAGCACGCCGTCAACGAGGGCCTCGACGCCTTCTACCGCGCCGCCGTCGCCGAGCACGAGCTGCGCCCCCTCGGTCGCCCCGAGGCCGACATCGTCGAGTGGCCCAGCGACAAGGACTTCTCGGGCGACCTGCTGCTCGCGATCGAGGTCGACGTGCGCCCCGAGATCGAGCTGCCCGCCTACGACGGCCTCGAACTGACGGTCGACTCGGTCGAGGTCGGCGACGACGAGGTCAGCGAAGAGCTCGAGCGTCTGCGCAGCCGCTTCGGCACCCTGATCACCGTCGACCGCCCGGCCAAGAGCGGTGACTTCGTGACCCTCGACCTCGTCGCCAAGATCGGCGAGGACGAGGTCGACACGGCGAGCGGCATCTCGTACGAGCTCGGCTCGGGCGAGCTGCTCGAGGGCATCGACGAGGCGCTCGACACGCTGTCCGCCGGCGAGACCACGACCTTCGCGTCGAAGCTCCTGGGCGGCGAGCACGAGGGCGAGACCGCAGAGATCACGGTCACCGTCTCCGCGGTGAAGGAGCGCGAGCTCCCCGAGGCCGACGACGACTTCGCCCAGATCGCGAGCGAGTTCGACACCCTCGCCGAGCTGACCGACAGCCTCAAGGAGCAGGTCGCCCGCAACAAGTCGTTCGGCCAGGGCAGCCAGGCCCGCGACCTGCTCGTCGACAAGCTCCTCGAGCTCGTCGAGGTTCCGGTCGCTCAGGCGGTCATCGACGACGAGGTGCACCGTCACCTCGAGAACGAGAACCGCCTCGAAGACGACGAGCACCGGGCAGAGGTCGCCGAGTCGAGCGAGAAGGCGTTCAAGACGCAGATCCTGCTCGACACGATCGCCGAGGCCGAGAAGGTCCAGGTCAGCCAAGACGAGCTCACCCAGTACCTCGTGCAGGGCGCCGCCCAGTACGGCATGGACCCGGGCGAGTTCGTGCAGATCCTCAGCCAGAACGGCCAGATCCCCGCCATGGTCGGCGAGGTCGCGCGCAACAAGGCGCTCGCGATCGCGCTCGGCAAGGCGAAGGTGACGGATGCCGCGGGCAAGCCCGTCGACCTCTCCGAGTTCACCGCCGTCGCCGAGGCCGAGGCTGAAGCCGAGGCCGAGGTCGTCGATGAGGCTGAAGAGATCGTCGAAGAGGCAGAGGCTGCTGAGAAGCCCGCGCCGAAGAAGCGCGCGCCGAAGAAGGCCGCGGCCGACGACGACGCTGCTGAGAAGCCCGCGCCGAAGAAGCGTGCCGCGAAGAAGGCCGACGCCGAATAGTCGAGCGTCGAACGTGAGCAGGGCCGGGCGGATCGCCCGGCCCTGTTCTCATTCATGGGAGGTGCGAGTGTGAACGAGTGGCAGGCGCGAGTCGCTGCCGTCTGGGCGGAGGCCGCTGAAATCGGTGATGACGAGGTCACCCGCCGCATCGATGCACTCGCCGAGGAGCGTGCCGAACACCCGATCGCCCTATTCGAGCGCGCAGGCGCGCGCGACTCGGCCGGGCGCGAAGCTGAAGCAGAGGAGCTGTACCGTCGAGCCCTCGAGCGCGGCCTCGACGGTTCCGAGCGTGTGCAGGCGCACGTGCAGCTGGCCTCCACGATCCGCAACCTCGGTCGGCCGCTCGAAGCGATCGCACTGCTCGACGCGATCGAGTCCGATGCAGGCGAGCTGCGCGATGCCGTCGTCGCCTTCCGCGCCCTTGCGCTCGTCGATGCGGGCTTCGCCCGCCGCGCGGCATCCGAGGCCATCGCAGCCCTCGCACCGCACCTGCAGCGGTACCGGGTGTCGGCCGCCGCATACGCCGCGGAGCTCACGGCATCCGCCTAGGGCGAACAGCCGCGTTCGCGTGCGTTGCACCGGATAGATTCGAGACAACGCGATAACGGAAACGGAGCGACACATGGCCGAACCGACACCAGGCACCGGTGTTTTCGATCGACTGCTGAAGGACCGCATCATCTGGCTTGGCTCCGAGGTGCGCGACGAGAACGCCAACGAGATCGCGGCGAAGCTGTTGCTGCTCGCCGCCGAAGATGCCAAGAAAGACATCTACCTCTACGTGAATTCGCCCGGTGGTTCGATCACGGCCGGCATGGCGATCTACGACACGATGCAGTTCGTGCCGAACGACATCGTCACCGTCGGCATCGGCATGGCCGCCTCGATGGGCCAGCTCCTGCTCACCGCCGGCACCAAGGGCAAGCGGTACATCACCCCGAACGCCCGCGTCCTGCTGCACCAGCCGCACGGCGGCTTCGGCGGCACCGCGAGCGACATCCAGACCCAGGCGCAGCTCATCCTCGACATGAAGAAGCGCCTCGCCGAGATCACCGCGGCGCAGACCGGCAAGACCGTCGCGCAGATCAACGCCGACGGCGACCGCGACCGCTGGTTCAACGCGCAGGAGGCCCTCGAGTACGGCTTCGTCGACCACATCCGCGAGTCGGCACTCGACGTGGCCGGCGGCGGCGGAACCCAGGCGTAGGCACTCGAGAGAAGAGAGAACGAGCGAATGAACATCCCTGCTTTCGGTGGCACCGCCTTCAACGGCGTCCAGGCACCGGGCTCGCGCTACATCCTGCCGAGCTTCGAGGAGCGCACGGCGTACGGCTACAAGCGCCAAGACCCCTACGCGAAGCTCTTCGAGGACCGCATCATTTTCCTCGGCGTACAGGTCGACGACGCATCCGCCGACGACATCATGGCGCAGCTGCTCGTGCTGGAGTCGATGGACCCCGACCGCGACATCATCCTGTACATCAACTCGCCCGGTGGCTCCTTCACCGCCATGACGGCGATCTACGACACGATGCAGTACATCCGTCCGCAGATCCAGACCGTCGTGCTCGGCCAGGCGGCCTCGGCCGCAGCAGTGCTCGCCGCGGCCGGCACGCCCGGCAAGCGTCTCGCGCTGCCGAACGCGCGGGTGCTCATCCACCAGCCGGCCATGGGCGAGGCGGGGCACGGCCAGGCCTCCGACATCGAGATCCAGGCCGCCGAGATCATGCGCATGCGCTCGTGGCTCGAAGAGACGCTCTCGCGTCACTCGAACCGCACGCAGGAGCAGGTGAACACCGACATCGACCGCGACAAGATCCTGTCGGCCGCAGAGGCACTCGAGTACGGGCTCATCGACCAGGTGCTCAGCTCGCGCAAGAGCCTGCCGGCGATCACGCGATAACGCGTCGTACCGTGAACGCGGCGGATGGCCCGGCTGGTCTGCAGCCGGGCCATCCGCCGCGTTCCGCCGTATCAGGCGACGGCGGCGTGTCAGCCCGCCCGAGCGAGTCGCACCTCGACTGAGCAGGGCGGTTCGCAATGGGCGAACTGCCAAGCGTGTCGAATCCCGCGAGCCACCCTCGATCGGCCCGTTCTCGGGCTAGGCTCGGAACAGACTCGTCGACAGGAGGGTTTCGATGGCACGCATCGGAGAGAGCGCCGACCTGCTCAAGTGCTCGTTCTGCGGAAAGAGCCAGAAGCAGGTCCAGCAGCTCATCGCCGGACCCGGCGTCTACATCTGCGACGAGTGCGTGGAGCTCTGCAACGAGATCATCGAGGAGCGACTCGCCGAGGCGGGCGAGTCCGAGGCCGGTGAGTTCGAGCTTCCGAAGCCCAAGGAGATCTTCGGCTTCCTCGAGGAGTACGTCATCGGCCAGGAGGCCGCGAAGAAGGCCCTCGCCGTCGCCGTCTACAACCACTACAAGCGTGTTCGCGCGCGCACGACGCTGACGTCGGCCGACACGCGCGACGACGTCGAGCTCGCGAAGTCGAACATCCTGCTCATCGGCCCGACCGGGTGCGGCAAGACCTACCTCGCCCAGACGCTCGCGAAGCAGTTGAACGTGCCCTTCGCCGTGGCCGACGCGACGGCGCTCACCGAGGCGGGGTATGTCGGCGAAGACGTCGAGAACATCCTGTTGAAGCTCATCCAGGCCGCCGACTTCGACGTGAAGCGCGCCGAGACCGGCATCATCTACATCGACGAGGTCGACAAGATCGCCCGCAAGGCCGAGAACCCGTCGATCACGAGAGATGTCTCGGGCGAGGGCGTGCAGCAGGCGCTGCTGAAGATCCTCGAGGGAACGGTCGCCTCGGTGCCGCCGCAGGGCGGGCGCAAGCATCCGCATCAGGAATTCATCCAGATCGACACGACGAACGTGCTCTTCATCGTCGCGGGCGCATTCGCCGGTCTCGAAGACATCATCTCCTCGCGGGCGGGCAAGCGCGGCATCGGATTCGGCGCTCCGTTGCACAACAAAGAAGACGAGGCCGATATCTTCAGCGAGGTGCTGCCCGAAGACCTCCACAAGTTCGGTCTCATCCCCGAGTTCATCGGTCGGCTCCCAGTCGTGGCGACGGTCACGCCGCTCGACCGTGAAGCCCTCATGGAGATCCTGACCGTGCCCCGGAATGCGCTCGTGCGTCAGTACCAGCGCATGTTCGAACTCGACGGCGTCGAGCTCGACTTCGAAGAAGAGGCGCTCCAGGCGATCGCCGACCTCGCAGTACTCCGGCAGACCGGTGCCCGGGGCCTCCGCGCCATCATGGAGGAGGTGCTCGGACCGATCATGTTCGAGGTGCCCTCCTCGACCGGCGTCGCCCGAGTGGTCGTCACGAAGGCCGCGGTGCTCGACAACGCGGCACCCACGATCGTGCCGCACGCCAAGCCCCGCCGGGCCGAGAAGTCGGCGTAGCTGCCGGTCGAGAGCGAGCCTGACCATCTTCCATACCGTCGTCGCGGGCGTCATCGCGGCCATCACCGGATTCGCGAGCTCGTTTGCACTGGTGATCGCCGGACTCGTCGCCGTCGGCGCCACCGAGACCCAGGCGGCATCCGGCCTCTTCGCCCTGTGCATCGCCACGGGCATCTCGTGCATCGTGTTGCCGCTCGTGACACGCATGCCCGTGTCATTCGCCTGGTCGACCCCTGGCGCGGCGCTTCTCGTCGCCGCGGCCGCCACGACGCAGCAGTTCGCCGCGGCCATCGGCGCCTTCGTCGTCTGCGGTGTGCTCATCGTGCTCGCCGGTCTCTGGCCGGCGCTCGGCCGTGCGATCACGAGCATTCCGAAGCCGATCGCGAGTGCGATGCTCGCCGGAATCCTCTTCCCGATCTGCGTGGCCCCGGTGTTCGCGGCAGTCGAGCAGCCCGCGATCGCCGTGCCGATGGTGCTCGTCTGGTTGATCTTCGCGCGGCTGGCACCGCGCTGGGCGGTTCCGGCCGCGATGCTCGTCGCAGTGGCCGGCATCGCGATCACGGCCGGGCCGGCAGTGCTCGAGAGCGAGGCCGTGCGGCCGCAGCTCGAGTTCGTGGCACCCGTGTTCGACCCGTTCGTGATCGTGAGTCTCGGGGTTCCGCTCTTCATCGTGACGATGGCCGGCCAGAACGTGCCGGGGTTCGCGGTGATGTCGACGTTCGGATATCGGGTCGCCCCCCGGCCGGTGCTCGTCGCCTCCGGCGCGGCATCGGTCGCCGCGGCTTTCGCCGGCGGGCACGCCATCAATCTCGCGGCCATCACGGCGGCCATCATGGCGAGCCCCGAGTCGAATCCCGACCCGAGGCGCCGTTGGGTGGCCACGTTCACCGCCGGCATCGTCTACCTGCTGCTCGGAGCCGGTGCCGGCCTCGCCGCCGCCGTCGTGCAGGCTTCCCCGCCGGTCATCATCACCGCCGTCGCCGGGCTGGCACTGCTCGGGGCGCTGATCACTTCGGTCACCGGCGCGCTCGAGGATCCGGCTCAGCGCATCACCGCGATCGGCACGTTCCTCGTGACCGCCTCGGGGGTCGCCGTCGTCGGCATCGGCTCGGCATTCTGGGGACTCGTGGTCGGCGGCGTGCTCATGCTGTGGCTGGGCCGGCGACCGGCAGGTGGCGGGCCCGCCGAGGCGAGAGGCGACGCTCCCGCCGGACGCCCCGGAGTCGCGCCTGATACGGCCTCAGCAGGCGGTGCAGGCGACGGCAACGCCGACGTCGACGCGGAACCCGCCTAGTCAGTCGAACACGCGCACGAGCTGCCAGCGGTCGTCGTGGCGCCGCACGTCGAAGACGTGGGTCTCGCCGTCGTCGGCACTGGCCTGGAAGCGCCATCCCGCGATCTGCAACGGAGGGCGGCCGGTCGAGATGTCGTGCCGAGCGACCGGCGCCCACCAGTCGCACGGGCCCACGAGCGTCGTCGGCATGTCGGTGACGCGGAATCGACGGGATCGCCAGACGAGCCGCAACGGGCGACCGTCGTCGCTCGTCGACAGCTCGACGAACTCGTGCACGAGCGACATGGGCACCTCACCGATTCGAAGATACGTTCGATGGTAGCACCGCGCGTGTGTGCGCGAAACGCCGCCGTGCGAGGTGCACAGCGGCGTTCGGGAGAGGTGGCTGGTGGGCTCAGGCGAGGTCGTCGTCGGTGCGCGCGCCGAAGACGATCTCGTCCCAGCTCGGCATCGAGGCACGCCCCTTCTTCGCACCGCCCCGGTTTCCGGAGGAGCCGGTCGATGCCTTGCCTCCCCAGATGCTGCGCGCGGCAGCGCCCGGCTTCTCCTCGGCCGGCTGCTCGGGCGTCGGCGCCTCTTCCTGCACGGGAGTCGGGGCGTACGGCGACGGCAGTCGCTCGGGCTCGCCGCTCGCAGCCTCGCGTTCGCCGCGGCGGCGGCGGAGGGCTTCGAGCAGGTCGGCCGTTTCGCCGAGCGTCTGCTTCGGTTCATCCGCTCGTTTGATCGCCGCTCTGGCCGCAGCCGGGCTCGAAGCCTGGGGGGTTCGCGAATAGGGGAGCGGTTCGAGGTGCGGGGCGGTGTCGAAGTCGCCGTGCTCGGGCTCATCGAACGTGAAGGCGCCGCTGTCGAAGCGCGATTCCTCGGAGTCGGGGCCGACGGCGCGGAGCCGCGGGATGAGCCCGCCCTTCATCTCACCTTGCTGCGAGAGGGTGATCGCCTCGGAGTTCAGTGGTTGCAATGACTGCTTGCGGGGCTCGAAGCTCCAGCGGGCGTCATGGTCGATGGTCTCCGCGGTGAACTCGAGCTTGATGATCCACCCGCGTTCCTCGTCTTTCCAGCTCGCCCAGCGTTCGCCGTGCGCTCCGAGCTGCGCGAGTCGCTCGCGGATGACGCCGCCGAACGACGGCGGTTCGTCGGCCGGGTCGACCTCGACGGCAACGTGCACGGGAACCGCGAGGGCCGAGGTGACCATGTGTTCGCGCTCGGCGAGCACCGGTCCTTCGAAGCGGCGGATGTAGTCGATCGCCGCACCCGTGACCTGGGCGACCTCATCGGCCGACATGCCGGCCCTGATGTGGGCCTGCACCTCGCGCGGCGAGGGTTTGGGTCCGGCGTGCTGTTCGGGCTGTGCCTGCCGGATGCGAGATTGCAATACTTCGTCGATCTCGATCCGGAAGCGCGCGCCATCGTCGGAGGCGGCGAGCAACGCACCGTTCTCGACTCCGATTACCTTGAGTTCCTGCATCGCGACAAGCCCTTCCGTGCCTTCGTCTCCGCCCAAGGATGCCACGTCGACATGTGTGCTCGCGGGAATAGCCCGGGCGCGGCGGAAGTTGACCACGAAGCAGCTGGGGAAACCCATGGAATTGGTTTGCTTACGGCACCGTTTTGATGCAGACTATGGCCGCCGAATCTTCGGCGATGAGGAAATGGATGGGAATGGCAACGGATTACGACGCACCGAGGAAGACCGAAGACGACTCCGAGTCGATCGAGGCCCTCAAGGAGCGCGTCCCCGACAAGATGTCGGGCGTAGTGGATGTCGACGACGCCGATAACCCCGGCGGGTTCGACCTCGCTGGTGCCGATCTCTCCGACGTCGAACTCGATGTCGTGGTGCTTCCGCCGCAAGCCGACGAGTTCACCTGTGTGAGTTGCTTCCTCGTGAAGCACCGTTCACAGATCGACCACGAGACGAAGCTCGGAGCGATCTGCTTGGAGTGCGCGTCCTAGACTCCCGGCTCGGTACGCTCAGGCCGTCGTGATCCATTGATCGCGGCGGCCAGCTCTTTCGGATGGCGCGTCGAGATCAGCCAGTAGGGCGTGGGATCCGAGGGGTCGGTGATCGGCACCCGCACGACGGGTTGCACCCATCCGCGGATCACGAGGAACGCGCGGGCATCGAGACCCGTGCCCCGTTCGGCGCGTGCCTCGACATCCGTTGCGCCGATCGCGGTACCAGTGTCGGCGAGCGGGATCGAGGCGCGACCCGCGCGGAGCCGGCCGTCGGCCACCTCGATCACGGGCGCCGTGATGCTCAGCGACGCCACGGCTGCCCCGTAGAGGATCACTCCGGTGGCGATGCCGGCGGGCATCGAGACGGGCGCCAGCACGAGGATGCTGGAGGGGATCAGCAGCAGACTGGCGATGTAGATCCAGGGTGTCGGCCAGAGTTTCTCGTGGTAGTCGGGCATGGCTCTATTCGAGCAGACTTCTGCACTACCCTCGAACAGTGACCGATTCCGTCGATGTGCTGATCACGGCAGACCGCGTGCCGAACTACGCCCATCCGGGCGACGCGGGCGCCGACCTCCATGCTTCCGAGTCCGTCCTGCTCGGCCCCGGCGAACGGGCCACGGTCGGCACCGGAGTGGCGATTGCCCTGCCCGACGGCTACGTCGCCTTCGTCGTGCCGCGCTCGGGGCTCGCCTTCAAGCACGGCATCACGATCGTCAACGCGCCGGGCACCGTCGATGCCGGCTATCGCGGCGAGATCAAGGTCGCGCTGTTGAACACCGACGCCCGTGAGGCCCACACGATCGAGGCAGGCGACCGCATCGCCCAGCTCGTCGTGATGCCGGTCAGTCGTGCGCGGTTCGTCGAGGTCGAGCGGCTGCCGGGCAGTCAGCGCGGCGAGGGGGGATTCGGCTCCACGGGATTCGGGGAGCACAAGTCAGGAGTGAACGCGTGAGCGACATCGAGATCAACGGCGACATCCCCGCCGAACAGCCCAAGTCGGCCCCCGAAGACCGCGCGATCGAGGGTCCCTTCGACGAGACCGAGGCGAACCCGGTTCGCCCCTATGTCGACCTCGGCGGCGTGAAGGTGCTGCCGCGCGAGGGCCTCCACCTTCGACTCGAGGTCGAAGAGGGAACGAAGCGCGTCGTTGCGATCGGCCTCGACTACGCGAACTCGACGCTGCAGGTGCAACCGTTCGCAGCCCCGCGTTCGAGCGGGCTGTGGCACGAGATCCGCGCGCAGATCGCCGATCAGATCGCGCGTCAGGGCGGCACGACGACCGTGCGCGACGGATCGTTCGGCCCCGAGCTGCTCGCCCAGATCCCGGTCGCGGCCGGCGAGGGTCAGCCTGGCCAGATGCGGCTCGCTCGCTTCATCGGCGTCGACGGACCTCGCTGGTTCCTTCGCGGCGTGATCGCCGGCGAGGCCGCGGTCGATCCCGCCGCCGCCGCGCAGGTCGAAGACCTCTTCCGCTCGATCGTCGTGGTGCGCGGCAGCACGCCGATGCCGCCGCGCGACCTCATCCCCCTGCGCATGCCCGCGTCCACCGCGGGTACGCCCACGGTGTGACCGCGATGTCGGACGCCCCGCAGTCGCCGCGTCCCGACGAGGGCGATCGAGAGGATGCCGCTCGGGAACCCGCTCCCGCAGAGGCCGCCGACTTCGGCCGGCAGTTCGCCGCCGCCGCCGAGAAGAGCGGCCTCGGCGCGCTCGCCCGCGACGAGAAGTTGAGCGGGCGCGACCTGCTCACGGCCGTCGGCGGGGTGCGAGGCATCCTCGAGGCACTGTTGCCCGGTCTCGTCTTCCTCATGGTCTACAGCGGGCTCACGAGCTTCGCCGGGCAGGATGCCCAGGCCGCGCTCGTGCCGGCCCTCGCGGCATCCGTCGGACTCGCCGCGGTGTTCACGATCGCACGACTCGTGACGAAGGGGCAGCCGACGCAGGCGATCGCCGGACTCATCGGGGTGCTCGCCTCGGCCGCGCTCGCCCTCTGGTCGGGCAACGCACGCGACAACTACGTGCTCGGGTTCTTCACGAATGCCGGGTACGCCCTCGCGCTCATCGTGTCGCTCGTGGTGCGCTGGCCCGCCATCGGCCTCATCGTCGGATTCCTCATGGGCGACGGCCTCTCCTGGAAGCAGGACAAGCGGAAGTACCGGGCGGCGCAGTTCCTCACCCTCGTCTGGATCGGCCTGTTCGTCGCACGACTGGCCGTGCAGCTGCCGTTCTACCTCGTCGACAATGTCGAGGCGCTCGGCGCCACCAGACTGCTCATGGGCGTGCCGCTCTACGCCCTCGTGCTGGTCTTCTCTTGGCTCGTCGTTCGAGCGGTCTACCCGTCATCGGCTCGCTCCGCCGAGTGATAGAGTTATCTCGACGTCGAGATAAATTCGCACACCGTGCGAGGCCTGTCGGCCAGCCAGCGGCTTAGGTTACCCTTGCTGGAACAGCCCCATGTCTGACGGAGAAGATGGAGTGCCGCCTGCATGTCCGGCGACATCCACGAAGGAGAGGACATCGTGTCTGCAGTGAACAGTTTCGGGGCGAAGGACACGCTCCGCGTCGGTGATGAGACCTACGAGATCTTCCGACTCGACACCGTGCCGGGTCACGAGAAGCTGCCCTTCAGCCTGAAGGTCCTCCTCGAGAACCTGCTGCGCACCGAAGACGGCAAGAACGTCACGAAGGAGCAGATCGAGGCGCTCGGGTCGTGGGTGCCGACGGCTGAGCCCGACACCGAGATCCAGTTCACGCCGGCGCGCGTGGTCATGCAGGACTTCACGGGCGTGCCGTGCATCGTCGACCTCGCCACCATGCGAGAGGCCGTCGAGTCGCTCGGCGGAGACCCCAACAAGATCAACCCGCTCGCGCCCGCCGAGATGGTCATCGACCACTCGGTGATCGCCGACCTCTTCGGCAGCGAGAACGCGCTCGAGCGCAACGTCGAGATCGAGTACGAGCGCAATGGCGAGCGGTACCAGTTCCTCCGCTGGGGCCAGACGGCGTTCGACGACTTCAAGGTCGTGCCGCCGGGCACCGGCATCGTGCACCAGGTCAACATCGAGCACCTCGCGAAGGTCACCTTCACGCGCGAGGTCGGCGGTGTGCTCCGCGCCTACCCCGACACCTGTGTCGGCACCGACTCGCACACCACGATGGTCAACGGCCTCGGCGTGCTCGGCTGGGGCGTCGGCGGCATCGAGGCCGAGGCGGCCATGCTCGGCCAGCCCGTGTCGATGCTCATCCCCAAGGTCGTGGGCTTCAAGCTCTCGGGCGCGATCCCCACCGGCGTCACGGCGACCGACGTCGTGCTCACGATCACCGACATGCTCCGCAAGCACGGCGTGGTCGGCAAGTTCGTCGAGTTCTACGGCTCCGGCGTGGCATCCGTGCCGCTCGCCAACCGCGCGACGATCGGCAACATGAGCCCCGAGTTCGGCTCGACCGCCGCGATGTTCCCCATCGACGACGTGACGCTCGACTACCTGCGGCTCACCGGCCGCAGCGACCAGCAGATCGCGCTCGTCGAGGCCTACTCGAAGGTGCAGAAGCTCTGGCACGATGCCGACTCCGAGCCGGTGTTCAGCGAGTACATGGAGCTCGACCTCTCGACCGTGGTGCCGTCGATCGCCGGGCCGAAGCGCCCGCAGGACCGCATCGAACTCACCGAGTCGAAGCGCGCCTTCGAGAACGACCTCCTGAACTACGCCACCATCGATCACGATCTGGTCGACCTCGAGATCGCCGAGTCCTTCCCGGCGTCCGACCCGCCCGGCAACTCGCCTGAAGACGAGTACAGCCAGCACGAGCACCACCACCGGAGCCACGCCCCGGCGACGGCCTCGAAGCCGACCGACGTCACTCTCGGCACGGGTGAGCGCTTCGTGCTCGACCACGGTGCGGTCGCGATCGCGGCGATCACCTCGTGCACGAACACGTCGAACCCCTCGGTCATGCTCGCCGCGGGCCTGCTCGCCCGCAACGCGGCGAAGAAGGGCCTGAAGTCCAAGCCGTGGGTGAAGACCACCCTCGCGCCCGGGTCGAAGGTCGTCACCGACTACTACGAGAAGGCCGGCCTCACCAGCTACCTCGAAGACCTCGGCTTCTACACCGTCGGCTACGGCTGCACGACCTGCATCGGCAACTCCGGCCCGCTCCTCGATGAGGTCTCGGCCGCCGTGAACGACCAGGACCTCGCCGTCACCGCCGTGCTCTCGGGAAACCGCAACTTCGAGGGTCGCATCAACCCCGACGTCAAGATGAACTACCTCGCGAGCCCGCCGCTCGTGATCGCGTACGCCCTCGCCGGTTCGATGAACTTCGACTTCGAGACCGACGCGCTCGGCACCGACACCGAGGGCAACGACGTCTACCTGAAAGACATCTGGCCCGACGCGGCAGAGGTGCAGCACACGATCGACACCTCGATCAACAAGGACATGTTCGTCACGCAGTACGCAGGCGTGTTCGACGGCGATGAGCGCTGGCGTTCGCTCGAGACGCCGACCGGCGCGACGTTCGAGTGGGACGCCGAGTCGACCTACGTGCGCAAGCCCCCGTACTTCGACGGCATGACCATGGAGACGACGCCCGTCACCGACATCGTCGGCGCCCGCGTGCTCGCGAAGCTGGGCGACTCGGTCACCACCGACCACATCAGCCCCGCCGGTTCGATCAAGGCCGACAGCCCCGCTGGTCGCTACTTGACCGAGCACGGGGTCGACCGCAAGGACTTCAACTCCTACGGCTCGCGTCGCGGCAACCACGAGATCATGATCCGCGGCACGTTCGCGAACATCCGCCTGAAGAACCAGCTCCTCGACGGGGTCGAAGGCGGCTACACGCGTGACTTCACGCAGGCCGAGGCGCCGCAGTCGTTCATCTACGACGCGAGCCAGAACTACCAGGCGCAGGGCGTTCCGCTCGTCATCTTCGGTGGCAAGGAGTACGGATCCGGGTCGTCGCGCGACTGGGCGGCCAAGGGCACGAGCCTCCTCGGCGTCAAGGCGGTCATCACCGAGAGCTTCGAGCGCATCCACCGCTCGAACCTCATCGGCATGGGCGTCGTGCCGCTGCAGTTCCCCGCGGGCGAGAGCTGGGCATCGCTCGGGCTCGACGGCACCGAGGTCGTCTCGATCACCGGCCTCGAGCGGCTGAACGATGGCGTCACCCCGAAGACCGTGCGCGTCGTCGCCGCACCGAGCGAGCACTCGGCGCCCGGCAAGGCGACCGTCGAGTTCGACGCGGTCGTGCGCATCGACACGCCCGGTGAGGCGGACTACTACCGCAACGGCGGCATCCTGCAGTACGTGCTGCGCTCGCTCGTCTGAGCCACCACGAGAACATCGGGGCGGTCGGCTTCTCGCCGATCGCCCCGATCTTTGCCCGGCTTCACAGAGAGCCCGGCGTAGACTCGTTCCCGTTCGGCGGCACTGCCCGCTTCGGCGGCAGTGCCCGCGAAACTCCGGAGGCAAGACGCATGACCCTGCTCGAGACCATCTCGGGACCCCGCGATCTCGATGCGCTGAGTCCCGAACAGCTCGATCAGCTTGCACGCGAGATCCGCGAGTACCTCGTGGAGTCGGTCTCGAAGACCGGCGGGCACCTCGGCCCGAACCTCGGCGTCGTCGAACTCACGATCGCGATCCACCGGGTCTTCGAGTCGCCGCGCGACGCGGTCGTCTTCGACACCGGGCATCAGTCGTACGTGCACAAGCTCCTGACGGGGCGCAAGGACCTCTCCAGCATCCGCCAGACCGGCGGCCTCGCCGGGTACCCGCAGCGCTCCGAGTCCGAGCACGACATCGTCGAGAGCTCGCACGCCTCCAGTTCGCTCTCATGGGCCGACGGCATCTCCAAGGCCTTCGAGATGACCGGCCAGCACGACCGGCACGTCGTGGCGGTCGTCGGCGACGGGGCGCTCACGGGCGGCATGACGTGGGAGGCGTTGAACAACATCTCCGACGACAACACGCGCAAGCTCATCGTCGTCGTCAACGACAACGGACGTTCGTACGCGCCGACGATCGGCGGCATGGCGCGATTCCTCAACACGGTGCGCACGAAGCAGACGTACCGCAACCTCCATCTCTCGAGTCGGCGCGCCTTCGACCGCCTGGGCGGCCCCGCGAGCGCGTTCTATCGCGGTGTGCGCGGTGGTCTCCACGGCTTCCTCAGCCGGTTCACCGACAACGAGGCGCTCTACTCGAACCTCGACATCAAGTACATCGGCCCCGTCGACGGACACGACGAGCGTGCCCTCGAGGCGGCGCTGCGTCAGGCGAAGGCCTACGGCGCCCCGGTGATCGTGCACGCGATCACCGACAAGGGTCGCGGCTACGAGCCGGCCCTTCGCGATGCGGCCGACCAGTTCCATGCCGTCGGCCAGATCGACCCCGAGACCGGGGAGTCGCTCGAGACCTCGTCGGCGCCGTCGTGGACGAGCGTCTTCGCCGACGAGCTCGTGCATCTCGCCGAGCGCCACGACCACCTCGTCGGCATCACGGCCGCCATGCTGCGTCCGACCGGGCTTCACCGCATGGCCGAACGATTCCCGAGCCGCGTGTTCGATGTCGGCATCGCCGAGCAGCACGCCGCGACCTCTGCGGCGGGTCTCGCCTTCGGCGGCTTGCACCCGGTCGTGGCCGTCTACGCCACCTTCATCAACCGGGCGTTCGACCAGGTCCTCATGGATGTCGCGCTGCACAAGGCCGGTGTCACGTTCGTGCTCGATCGGGCCGGTGTGACCGGGCCCGACGGGCCGAGCCACCACGGAGTGTGGGATCTCTCGATCCTGCAGGTCGTGCCGGGCATCCGCATCGCGGCCCCGCGCGACTCGGTGCGCCTCGTCGAAGAGCTGGGCGAGGCGGTCGCCGTCGACGACGCCCCCACCGTGATCCGTTTCCCGAAGGGCACGGTCGGTGTCGACTTCGAAGCGGTACGCCGCACCCACGACGGGGTCGACGTGCTCGCGGAGTCCGATCGCAAGGATGTGCTCATCGTCACGGTCGGCCCGATGGTCGCGACCGGACTCCAGGTCGCCGAGCGGCTCGAGGCGCAGGGCATCGGTGCCACGGTGATCGATCCGCGCTGGGTCGTGCCCGTGCCGCGGAGCGTGATCGACCTCGCTGCCGACCATCGCATCGTGGTCAGCATCGAAGACGGCATCCGCGTCGGCGGCATCGGAACGCGCATCCGTCAAGACCTTCGCGAGGCCGGCGTCGACACCGCGGTAACCGAGCTCGGCCTGCCCGATGAGTTCCTCGATCATGGATCGCGCGCCGACATCCTCGAACGGGTCGGGCTGACTCCGCAGCACATCGCACGAGATGTCACCGGCATGGTGCTCGGCTCGAAACTGCCGCACGCACGCCGTGCCGGCTTCGAATCCGGGGTGTCGACCGATACGAGGCCGCAGCCACGCGTCTGACGCGAGGCGAGGGCGGATGCCTCAGGGCGCTCGCTTGCCGAAAACATGAAACGGCCCCCGGCGTGAAGCCGGGGGCCGTTCTCGTCGAGTGCGGCGGTCAGCCGCCCACACCGGTGATCGTCGGGTGGTGGAACGTGTCGCCGAAGACGCGCTCCGACGCTCCCACCCGGTCGAGGTACGGCGTCAAGCCGCCCATCTGGAACGGGAACCCGGCACCGAGCAGCATGCACAGGTCGATGTCCTCGGGAGCCTCGACCACACCGCCGTCGAGCATCAGCTTGACCTCGCGGGCGAGTCCGTCTTGCAGGGCGATGAGGATGTCGTCGGCCGATCGAGGGTTCGAGCCGCCCGCGACGATCTTCAGGGCGCCCTTGTCGAAGCCCTTGACCTTGCCCTTGTCGTCCTTGTCGAGCAGCTTGCCGTAGTCGGCGAGCTTGTGCAGGTTCTCGCTGCGGTAGAACCGCTCGGGGAACGCCGCGTGGTGCGTGTCGAGCACGTGAGCGCCGACCTTCAGGCCCACGAGGTCGAGCAGCGCCGACGGCGCCATGGGCAGGCCGAGCGGCGCGATCGCCTCGTCGACGGTCTGGAACGAGGTGCCCTCGTCGACCGCGCGCATCGCCTCGCCGAGCAGCACGGCGAGCAGTCGGTTGACGACGAAGCCCGGCGTGTCCGCCGTGATGACCGCGTTCTTCTTCAGGTTCTTCGCGGTGACCATCGCGGTCGAGAGCGTCGCCTCATCGGTGTGCGGGGTCTTCACGACCTCGATCAGCGGCATGACCGCGACCGGGGTGAAGAAGTGGAAGCCCACGAGCCGCTCGGGGTGTGCGAGCTTCGCGCCGATCTGCTCGACCGAGAGCGATGAGGTGTTCGTCGCGAGCACGGCCTCGGGCGAGATGAACTGCTCGACCTCGGCGAAGACGTTCTGCTTGATCTCGAGCTCTTCGAAGACGGCCTCGATGACCCAGTCGCAGTCTGCGAAGTCGGCCTTGTCGGTCGTGCCGGTGACGAGCGCCTTCAGGCGGTTCGCTTCGTCGGGGGAGATGCGGCCCTTCTCGAGGAGCTTGTCGATCTCTTCGGCGATGTAGGCCACGCCCTTGTCGACACGGGCCTGGTCGATGTCGGTGATGACCACGGGCACCCGCAGGCGGCGCACGAAGAGCAGGGCGAGCTGGCTCGCCATGTAGCCGGCACCAAGCACGCCGACCTTGCTGACCTTCTTCGCGAGCGCCTTGTCGGGGGCGCCCGCCGGCCGCTTCGCCCGCTTCTGCACGAGGTTGAAGGCGTAGATGGATGCCTGAAGCTGGTCGCCCGCGATGAGGTCGGCGAGCACCTCGTCTTCACGCTGGAATCCCTCGGCGCGCGTGCCGCTCTTGGCCGCCTTCATCAGGTCGAGCGCGGCATACGGCGACTTCGGAACCGAGCCGATGCGGCTCTTCAGCATCTTGGTGGCGATCGAGATCGCGGCATCCCACTTGACGAGGCGTTCCATCTTGCCGGGCTCGTTCGGCCGCTTGACCTTGACCCGTCCGGAGACCACGTCGTCGGCCCAGCGAATGGAATCCTCGAGGTAGCTCACCGACGGGAAGATCGCGTCGGCGATGCCGAGGTCGAACGCGTCCTGGCCCTTGAGGGTGCGGTTCTGCTTCAGCGGGTTCTCGATGACAACCTTGAGCGCGTTCTCGATGCCGATGAGGTTCGGCAGGATCGTCGCGCCGCCCCAGCCCGGGATGAGCCCCAGGAACACCTCTGGCAGGGCGAGCGCCGGCGCCGAGGCATCCACCGTCCGGTAGTCCGCGTGCAAGCCGATCTCCAGACCTCCGCCGAGCGCGAGGCCGTTGTAGAACACGAACGACGGCACGCCGACCTCGCCGATCTTCGCGAGCGCGTAGTGGCCGAGCTGCACGAACTTCTTCGCCGTCTCCTTGTCGGGGATCTCGGCGACCTTCGAGAGGTCGGCGCCGGCGGCGAGGATGAACGGCTTTCCGGTGACGGCGACGGCGTGGATCTCGCCCGCAGCAGCCCGTGACGAGAGCCCGTCGAGCGTCTTCGCGTATTCGAGGAGGGTGGCGGCACCGAGCGTGTTGGGCCGGGTGTGGTCGCGACCGTTGTCGAGCGTCAGCAGGGCGAGGGTCTTGCCGCCGGAGAGCGGGACATCGCGCACATACGAGTGCGTGACGACCTCGTCATCGCCCGCGAGGGCCACCAGCGAACCGAAGTCGATCTTCGTGTAGTCGGTCATCAGGCCTTCTTCGCCTTCTTGTCGTAGTTCGGGTTCTCCCAGACCATCGTCCCGCCCTGGCCGAGGCCGACGCACATGCTGGTGATGCCGTAGCGCACGTCGGGGCGCTCGGTGAACTGGCTGGCGAGCTGGTTCATGAGGCGCACCCCGGAGGAGGCGAGCGGGTGGCCGACGGCGATCGCGCCGCCCCAGGGGTTGACGCGAGGGTCGTCGTCGGCGATGCCGTAGTGGTCGAGGAACGAGAGCACCTGCACGGCGAAGGCCTCGTTCATCTCGAACAGGCCGATGTCGTCGATCGAGAGACCTGCCTTGCGGAGCGCCTTCTCGGTGGCCGGGATCGGGCCGATGCCCATGATCTCGGGGTCGACGCCGGCGAAGGCGAAGCTCACGAGCTTCATCTTCGGGGCGAGGCCGAGTTCCTTCGCGGCGGCTCCGGAGGCGAGAATGGCGGCGGTCGCGCCGTCATTCAGGCCCGAGGCGTTGCCGGCCGTGATGCGCCCGTGCGGGCGGAACGGGGTCTTGAGTGCCGCGAGGCCCTCGAGTGTCGTCTCGGGTCGCATGACCTCGTCACGGGTCGCGAGACCCCAGCCCTCGTCGGTGCGGATCGCGACCGGCACGAGGTCTTGCTGGATCTTGCCCGCAGCGTAGGCCGCGGCGGTCTTCTGCTGGCTCGCGAGCGCGTAGCGGTCGCTGCGCTCCTTGGTGAGCTGCGGGAACCGGTCGTGGATGCGCTCGGCGGTCGCGCCCATGACGAGGGCGTCTTCGCCCACGAGGCGCTCGCTGAGGAAGCGCGGGTTCGGGTCGACGCCCGAGCCCATGGGGTGGTGACCCATGTGCTCCACGCCGCCGGCGATCGCGAGGTCGTACATGCCGAAGCCGATCGAGCCCGACATCATCGCGGCGGCCGTCATCGCGCCGGCGCACATGCGATCGATGGAGAAGCCCGGCACGGTCTTCGGCAGCCCGGCGAGGATCGCCGCCGTGCGGCCGAGGGTGAGCCCCTGGTCTCCGGTCTGGGTCGTCGCGGCGATGGCGACGTCGTCGATGCGGTCCTTCGGGACGTTCGGGTTGCGTTCGAGGAGTCCGACGATCGCCTTCACGACGAGGTCATCGGCCCGGGTGTTCCAGTACATGCCCTTGTCGCCGGCCTTGCCGAACGGGGTGCGGACCCCGTCGACGAACACGACTTCAGCTTGATCAGCCACGCTGCAGCTCACTTTCGATCAGGATGCTTCGATCCTACGAATGCCGCTGCGGAGGGGCTGAATCGCTTGACGGAACCTACGAAGCGTCGGAGGCGGCGTCCTCGACCGATTGTGCCGCCTCGACAAATGCATCCGCGATAATCTGTGAGGTTGCCGCAACCTGCCAGTGCCGTGCACCCAGTGCGAGCAGCGCCTCGCCGATCGATTCCGCGGTCGCGTCAGCCGGCGGGTTCCACGCGACCCGTCGAAGGTGATCGGGCGTCAGCAGGTTCTCGACGGGCATGTCGAGCTGCTCCGCCGCCTCGGCCACCGCGGCCCTCGCGAGCCGCAGACGTGCGTCGGCCTCCGGATTGCGCGCCGCCCACGCGCGTGGCGGGGGAGGCGCATCGCTCGGTACCCGCACCGCGGGCAGATCCGATGTCGTGAGACCGCGCTCGACGGCCGCCCACCACCGATCGAGCTCCGAGCGGCTCGCGCGGCCGTTGAACTCGCGCAGCTCGCTGAGCGCTCGTCGGGTCGACGGCAAGGATTGGGCGACCGCGAGGAGCGAGGCATCCGGAACCAGGCGGCCCGGCGCGACGTCGAGTTCCGTCGCGAGGGCGTCGCGGGCGAGCCACAGTTCGCGGGCGACGGCGAGGTTGCGCGGACTGCGCATCGCGTGGATGCCGGACAGGCGACGCCACGGTTCGGCGGCCGGCGGCTTCGCGGCGCGATGCAGCACCGCGTCGAACTCCTCTTCGGCGATCTCGGCCTTGCCGGTCTCGATGAGCCGGGCACCGAGCTGCTCACGCACATCGACGAGGAGCTCGACGTCGAGCGCGGCGTACTTCAGCCACGACTGCGGCAGGGGCCTCGTCGACCAGTCGGAGGCCGAATGCTCTTTCGCGAGTCGGATGCCGAGGAGCTCCTCGACGACCGACGCCAGCCCGACCCTCGGCATGCCGAGCAGTCGCGCCGCGAGCTCGGTGTCGAAGATCCGGTCGGGGTCGAGCCCGACCTCCCGCAGGCACGCGAGGTCTTGGCTGGCCGCGTGCAGCACCCACTCCTCGGAGTGGATTCCGGCCTGGAGCTCTGAGAAGTCGGGGATCTGCGTCGGATCGAAGAGGAACGTGCCGGCGTCGCGCCGGAACATCTGGATCAGGTAGGCCCGCTGCGAGTAGCGGAACCCGCTCGCGCGTTCGGCGTCGACGGCGATCGGACCCTGTCCGGCGAGGAGCCGCCGCACCGCCTCGTCGAAGGCTGCGGTGGACTCGATCACCTGGAATTCATCCACGGTTCGACCTCCGACGTGGCAGGGCGGTCACGCCGTCGGAGCGGGGCGGGAGTCCTGCGAGCATGCACAACAGTTCTCCCCAGCCTTCCACATGCGGGCCGATCGCCGAGTCCAGGGGAGTCCACGACGCACGGAGTTCGATCTGCGCGCCGTCGCCCTGCCGGGCCAGTTCGCCGAATCCGGTGGAGAGGATCTTCGTCGCCGTTCCCGATGCGGCGATGTACCGGGCGCCACGGGCGTCGAGTGCGTCGACGAGCCAGGACCACGCGACATCCGCGAGGAACGGGTCGAGGCCGATGTCGGTCTCGAGCGGTGCTTGGGCGAAGCAGACGATCCGGAAGCGACCGCCCCAGGCCTCGGGTTCGCTCGGATCGTGCAGCAGCACGAAGCGCCCCGTGCCGAGTTCCGAGTCGTCGTGGCGGCTCGGCGTGACGTCGGCGGAGAGCGCGACGGAGTTCGGCGCGAGCGAGCCCGGCGCCGGGATCTCGGAGATCCGCAATTCCGCTCTGGGGCTGGCCGCGCGCAACGAGTGGAGGGCGGCCTCGAACTCGGGAGGAAGCGGAGGCACTGAGTCGGGCACGAGTGCAGACTAGAGTCTCGAATACGGGGGATGTCGGCGGCACGCCGCGCCACCGGCACACGGTGACTGCTTCGGGAGGAAACGGATGCGTCGAAAGCGCAGTGCAGGTGCCATCATCGGGATCGCGGTCGGCGCGGGGGCGCTCATCGCCGTGACGATCGGGGCGGCCACCGCCGCCGCGGCCGTGTACTTCGCACGCAAGGTCGTCACGCCTCCTGACAAGCGCGAAGAGGATGTGCGCATCACCAGGGTCGACCTCGCGGCCGAGGAGATCACCCTCATCGGCTCCGACGAGACCCGTATGCGCGGGCGATACGGGCTCTGGTTCGACCATGACACCGGCCACGCCCGACTCGGCGACGTCATCGAAGACGGCGAGCGCGAGGTTCGTCGCAGCATCGAGTCGGTCGACTTCGGGCGGCTCGACCGGTCCACGAGAGGCCGCATCAACGGCTGGTACCACCTCGGGCCGTGGGAACTCGACGCCCCCTACGAGAACGTCGTGATCGAGACGGACCGAGGCCCGGCACCGGCCTGGCTCATCAGGGCGGCGGATGTCTCGGCTCGATGGGTCATCCAGGTGCACGGCCGCGGCGCGAAGCGCCCCGAGTGCCTGCGCGCCGTGCCGCCGTCACGCGAAGCGGGCTGGAACTCCCTGTTGATCTCCTATCGCAACGACGGCGAGGCCCCCGAGAGCGAAGACCGCAGATACGGACTCGGCGGCACGGAGTGGGCAGACGTGGTCGCCGCGACCCGGTTCGCCGTCGAGCACGGCGCCGAGGAGATCGTGCTCATGGGTTGGTCGATGGGCGGATCCATCACGCTGCAGGCGGTGCTCCGCTCCGCAGAGGTACGAGCGAGCCTCGTCGGCGTGATGCTCGACTCACCGGCGATCGACTGGACCGACATCCTCCGATTCCAGGGACAGCTGTACCGGATGCCGCCGGAGCTCGGCGACCTCGTGGCGGGAGTGCTCGGCGGGCCGCTCGGCAGCGGCCTCACGGGCATCGCGGCACCGATCGACGTCGAAGAACTCGATCCCATTGCTCGAGCCGACGAGTTCGACGTTCCGATGCTGCTCATGCACAGCGTCGACGACGGCTTCGTGCCGATCGACGGATCGCGGCGGTTCGCCGCGGCCCGGCCCGACCTCATCGACTTCGAGGAGTTCGAGGGTGCACGGCACACGAAGCTCTGGAACCACGACCCCGAGCGGTGGACCGGACTCGTCAAGGGCTGGCTCGACCGGCGCAGCGAGACCGTGGCGCAGCTCGGCGACGAAGCTCAGATCGCGGGCTGACCTCAGGCCGCGATGCGCTCGCGGAGCTGACGCTTGATGCGCGCGAGCATGCCGGTCATGCCGCGCACCCGAAGCGGCGAGACCGCCTCGGCGAGGCCGAGCGACTGCGGGTAGTCGGCCGGCACCTCGAGCACCTCGTCGGCCGTCAATCCGTCAAGGCCCTGAACGAGGATCGAGGCGAACCCCCGGGTCGTGGGCGACTCGGCGGGCGCGGTGGCGTAGAGGTGCACCCTGCCCTCGTCGACCTCGACGAAGATGAACACCGGAGACTGGCATTCCTCGACCCGTTCGAACAGGTCGGGGTGGTCTGCGTAGCGGGTGGGCAGCTCCGGCAGCTCGTTCGAGAACTCGAGCAGCAGCTGCAGGCGATCCCGCACGCCGAGGGCGAGGAAGTCGTCGCGGGTCTCGGTGAGTCGTGCGGGCAGGGTCGTCGCGTCCATCGGATCCATTCTCCCACGGGGCGGTCGGCACTGCCCGCCCTCGCGTCAGCGGGAGGGAAGCTCGCCGCGGGCCTCGCCGGTCACGATCGGCACACGCACGGCGCTGCCCCATTCGGTCCAGGAACCGTCGTAGTTGCGAACCTTCTCGAATCCGAGGAGGTGGCCCAGCACGAACCAGGTGTGGCTCGAGCGTTCGCCGATGCGGCAGTAGGCGATGATGTCGTCGCCGTCTTCGAGGCCGACCTCGCCGCGGTAGATCGCGTCGAGCTCTTCGCGGGACTTGAACGTGCCGTCGGGTGCTGCGGCGCGGGCCCACGGAACGGATGCCGCAGTCGGGATGTGTCCGGCGCGCAGGGCGCCCTCTTCGGGGTAGGCGGGTGCAGTGGTGCGCTCGCCGCTGTATTCCTCGGGCGAACGCACATCGACCAGGGGGTTGCCGAGGTGGGCGAGCACATCCTCCTTGTACGCGCGCACCGCGCGGTCGTCGCGCTCGACGACCGGGTACTCGACCGGCGTGACCTCGGGAGCCTTCGTCGTGATCTCACGGCCCTCGGCGATCCAGAGGTCGCGGCCCCCGTCGAGCAGGCGCACGTCTTCGTGCCCGAACAGCGTGAACACCCAGAGGGCGTACGCCGCCCACCAGTTGTTCTTGTCGCCGTAGATCACGACGGTGGAGTCCCGGGAGATGCCCTTCGAACCAAGGAGCGCGGCGAACTGCTCACCGCCGATGTAGTCGCGCACCACGGGGTCGTTGAGGTCGGTGTGCCAGTCGATCTTGACGGCGCCGGGAATGTGACCCGTCTCGTAGAGCAGCACGTCTTCGTCGGATTCGACCACGACCAGGCCGGGTTCGCCGAGGTGTTCGGCGAGCCATCCGGTGGTGACGAGACGCTCGGGGTGCGCGTACTCGGCGAGCTTCGCTGCGGGATCGAACGCGGCGGACATGGTTACCTCCTGGGTCGCCCGATCGGGCGGGGGTTTGGGGGGAGCGGGCTAGGCTGATCACCTGTCCACCACGAATCTACGCGGCGCTCGGGGCGAAGTCAGTAGGCCCGTCATCCGGTGCAATACAGGAGTTCCTCCAGCATGACCACGGTATCGAGTCAGGCCCTCATCCGTCTCATCGAACGGAATCCGTCGATCTCCGGGGCCGAGATCGCCTCGGAGCTCTCGCCGCCGCCGCAGTTCGAGCACGCGTCGTTCGAGTCGTACCGACCCGACCCCGACTTCCCGTCGCAGCAGGCGGCACTCGAGCGCTTGAAGGAGTTCGCCGGTGCCTGGCGCGCGGCGCAGCGTCCGGGCGGGTTCTTCTCACGCAAGCGCCCTGCGCGCATCGAGCTGCCGGGCGTCTACCTCGACGGCGGGTTCGGCGTCGGCAAGACCCACTTGCTCGCCGCGCTCTGGCACGTGGCGCACGGGCCGAAGTACTTCGGCACCTTCATCGAGTACACGGCCCTCGTCGGCGCTCTCGGCTACCAACCGGCGGTCGAGCTCCTGCGCGGTGCGAAACTCGTCTGCATCGACGAGTTCGAGCTCGACGACCCGGGCGACACGATGCTCATGACGCGATTCCTGGGTGAGCTCATGGCCGGCGGCACCCGCGTCGCCGCGACGTCGAACACGCCGCCGAACGCGCTCGGCGAGGGCCGGTTCGCCGCCTCTGACTTCCTCCGCGAGATCCACGCCCTCTCGTCGAACTTCGAGACGTTGCGCATCGACGGGCTCGACTACCGCCGCCGCGACACCGAGGGTCACGCGGAGTCGCTCGCGGGCGACGCCGATGTCGCACGCACTGCCGCGGCGCTCGCCGCCCGCGGACACCGCGTCTCGCTCGACGGCTTCGACGAGCTCATCGCGCACCTCGCGACGGTGCATCCCTCGAAGTACGTGAAGCTCGTCGCCGGTCTCGAGTTCATCGCGCTCGAGGGCGTGCACGAGCTCACCGACCAGAACGCGGCACTGCGCCTCGTCGCCTTCATCGACCGCGTCTACGACGCCGAGGTGCCGATCATCGCGAGCGGCCTGCCGCTCGACGAGGTCTTCGCCGCCGACATGATGGCGGGCGGGTATCGCAAGAAGTACCTGCGCGCCATGTCGCGCATGATCGCCCTCACCACGGGCGAGCTGCCGCCGCACGACTGAGTCCGGCTCGCCCGAGCGTTTCACATCGCTCGAGCGGCGGTGCGAAACGCGCTGTTTACGTGCGGGCTCCGCACGTAACAGTCCCGAAACAACAGATGGTCCCGCTCGAAACCTCCTCTCGTGAAACTTGGCGACACAGGTTCCCCGCCTGCATTCCCTGAGAGAGGTTCGAGATGGATCAAGGCAACACCGCGTTCCTGTTGATCATGGCGGCCCTGGTGCTGCTCATGACCCCCGGACTCGCGTTCTTCTACGGCGGACTCGTCAAGGCGAAGAGCGTCATCAGCATGATGATGATGAGTTTCGGTGCGATCGGCCTGATCGGCGTCCTCTGGGTGCTGTACGGCTACGCGATCGCGTTCCCCGGTGCTGAGGGCCTGGTCGCGCCCTGGTCCATCGATTGGTCGGCCATCGGCCTGACGAGCCTGCTCGAGACGCCCGAGGGCGCCGCGTACCCGCCGCTCGCCTTCGTGGCCTTCCAGGCGACGTTCGCGATCATCACGGTCGCGCTCATCTCGGGCGCCATCGCCGACCGCGCGAAGTTCGGCGCCTGGATGGTCTTCGCCGCGATCTGGGCGACGATCGTCTACTTCCCGGTCGCCAGCTGGGTGTTCAACTTCGGCGTCGAGGATGGGTCCTTCACATACGGCGGCTGGACCACGTTCGGCATGCAGGAGGCCTTCGGCGTCGGCGTCATCGACTTCGCCGGTGGCACCGCGGTGCACATCAACGCCGGTGCCGCCGCCCTCGCGCTGGCACTCGTGCTCGGCAAGCGGGTCGGCTTCTCGAAGGGCGCACACGTGCCGCACAACCCGCCGTTCGTGCTGCTCGGCGCGGGCCTCCTCTGGTTCGGCTGGTTCGGCTTCAACTCCGGCTCCGAACTCGCAGCCGACGGCACCGCAGCCCTCGCGTGGGTCAACACCCTCGCGGCTCCTGCCGCGGCACTGCTCGCCTGGCTCCTCGTCGAGAAGATCAAGGACGGCAAGCCCACCTCCGTCGGTGCCGCTTCCGGTGCGGTCGCTGGCCTCGTCGCGATCACCCCGGCCTGTGCGTCGCTCACCCCTGGCTGGGCGATCGTGCTGGGCCTGGTCGCCGGGGCCGTGTGCGCCCTCGCGATCGACCTGAAGTTCAAGTTCGGTTTCGACGACTCGCTCGACGTCGTGGGCATCCACCTCGTCGGCGGCCTCATCGGAACGCTGTACCTCGGCTTCTTCGCGAACGGCACCGGCCTCATCTACAGCGGTGACCCGACCCAACTGCTCGTGCAGGCCATCGCCGCGTTCTCTGTACTGATCTACTCGTTCGTGCTCGCCTTCATCATCGGCACCCTCATCCAGAAGACGATGGGCTTCCGGGTGACCAACGAAGACGAGATCGCGGGGGTCGACACCGTCGTCCACGGCGAAGACGCGTACAAGCTCGAGACCGTCTGAGCCTGACGGGATCACCGCGAGGGCGGTGGGGTAGTGTGCCGGTGTGTCAGACACCAGCCGCTTCCTCACCGCCCTCGGTCGTGTCGTCAGGTCGCTGCTGGGCAGTGGGTCCGCGCGGCCGCCGGATGCCGCGTCACGGCCGGTCGCGGCGACCACCACCCTCTCACCGGGGCAGTCGGGTCCGTCGGCCACGATCGAGGTGGATCCGCGGCAGCTGCGGCGCGTGAAGCTCGGCTATGCGCCGTCGCGCGATGCCGACCCCGACCCCGGTGAAGTCGTGTGGACCTGGGTGCCGTACGAGGAGAACGACGGGCGAGGGAAGGATCGACCGGTCGTGATCGTGGCCGCATCCCGCGCAGGCGACTGCCTCGCGGTGCAACTGACCAGCAAGGCCCACGACGGCGACCGTGACTTGGTCGCGCTCGGAGACGGGGCCTGGGATGCCGAGGGACGCGCGAGCTGGGCGCGCATCGACCGGGTGTTCCGAGTGCGGGCGGGCGGCATGCGGCGCGAAGCGGCGTCACTCGATGCGGAGCGCTTCGACCGTGTGGCTGCGGCGCTCCGCGCTCGGTACGGCTGGCGCTGAACTCAGCGGCTGCCGAGACCGCGCAGCACTGTTCGGTGCGCTCCGTGCCGTGGGGTGGGCCCGCTCAGGCGCGTGGCGGTCGGTGGAGCCCGAACGGCGATCCCTGATCGTCGCGGCAGAGCCGGAACTCGCCGAATATCGCGGTCGTCTCCTCGTCGTCGGCGCCTGGGAGTGATTCGACGGTGCCGCCGAGCCGTTCGACCGCGGCCACAGCGGCATCGAGATCGTCGACCCTGAAGAACACGTTGGGTGCGGCGCCGGGGTCGCCGCCGTGCACACCCCCCGGCACGCCGGCCCCGGTGACTGCGTAGCCGTCGCCGCCCGGCCCCTTCTCGAACGACCAGCCGAAGAGCTTGCCGTAGAAGCTGCGTGCGGTCGTGGCATCCGCTGCCCCGAACTCGATGAACGACACCTCGCCCGACATGGTTCCCCCTCGCCTCGACGCGTGGTCACGGCACACGGTAGTCGGGGATCGGAGCGACCACAACGGGGATCGGACGAGTGGAGCAAGGCGGCTGCGTGCCCGAAGGGCGGCCGCGATCGCGGGGAAAAGGAGAAAGCCCCCAGTGGAGTGGGGGCTTTCGTGGGCGATGCCGGGCTCGAACCGACGACCTCTTCCGTGTGAAGGAAGCGCGCTACCAGCTGCGCCAATCGCCCATATGGGATTCGTGGTCACGCCGTGACCGCGGATTCGATACTAGCCGACCGGATGGGGCGAATGCACATCGAGCCGACGGGTGGCTCGCCGGCGCGGTCGCGGGAGGGTTGCCGGTGGGCCGACACGCCCGGGATACGTGCACGGATTCCCCTTGTGACCGGCTCGAAACGGCCACGCGACCCCGTCAGTTTGTGAATCGTTCAGGGAATCGGTTAGAGTCTCTCTGCACGCAGAAATGCGGGCAACGCGGATGTGGCGCAGTGGTAGCGCATCACCTTGCCAAGGTGAGGGTCGCGAGTTCGAATCTCGTCATCCGCTCTGATCAGGATCGGGCGCAAGCCCGATTTCTGTTCTTTTGGTGGTGAACCCAGACACGGTGGATTGGCCGAGAGGCGAGGCAGCGGCCTGCAAAGCCGTATACACGGGTTCGAATCCCGTATCCACCTCCAAGCTGAGAACTTCCATTCTCGACTTGGGCGATTGGCGCAGCGGTAGCGCGCTTCCCTGACACGGAAGAGGTCACTGGTTCGATCCCAGTATCGCCCACCACGAAACCCCCGGTTTACCGGGGGTTTTTTGTTTTTCCGGGAGCTCTCGGGGCTCTGAGGTACCGCGTGGTACCCGCCATCGATGCACTCGGGTTGACCGGCGATGCCGGCGGGTGTGATGCCCGGCATCCCTCCCTTCGAGAGGGCGCGGCGCCGTCAGGTCACTCGCGTTCGTTGTAGATGCATCTCCGCACGACCGCCGCGCGGCCCCCAGGATGACGTTGGAACTCGTTGATCGTGCGGTGGCCGTGCTTGAGGAGGACGACGCAGGAACTTGCGGAGGAGTTTGGCGACATCCCCAGATTGCAGGCCGATGAGGCGCAATTCGGCATCGTGCTCGGTTCCATCGCGCTCGGCGTCGTCGTGCTGCTCGCGGCTGGCATCGCCGCTGCGATCGAGGCCGTCGTCAAGTTGCCAGGCCCGCACGATACTCATCGTTGTCGGCGCGTTCGTGCTCCTGGCTGGCATCTTCGTCGCCTGCACGCCTTCAGCCTCTCGGGTCACTGGCCCGTCGGTGCCACGCCGACAGCGGGCGGCACACCTGAGAAGGGGACGACACTCCCGATTTCCACGGCGACCGGGTATCCGGAGAATGCTTCGAGGGCGGTCGTCATCTCCGCTGGGGTCGTCGACGGGTCGACGGGTTCCGCCATCACCTGCAGGCGTGAGCAGTCGATCGACACCGAAACCGCTGAGACGGTGATGCCGGGCACGGCGCCGGTCGCCATCAGGCGCTGCTGAACCGCCCGGAGCCGCCCGGGCGGGTTCACGGTCTGCTCGACGGTGATCGGCGGGTCGACCGAGGCGAGCAGTTCGTCGAGCTCCGCGGGCACCGGCCCGTGCCACCACAAGGTCATCTGTCGCGTGTCACGGGACCACTCGAACCCGGAGAAGGCATCGCTGCCCTGATATCGGGTGGTGAGAGCGGTGGTCAACTCCATCAACTCCGCCGTCATGCCGTCGCCCTGGTAGCCGGCTTCGCCGAGCAACTCGAGGTCCTCATCGGTGACCAGCGCCTTCGGGTCGATCGACACCATCGGTCCGTTCGTGAGTTCGGTGGCGGGTGGTTGCCCTCCTGCGCACCCGGTGAACACGAACCCGCAGAATACCGTGACCGCAGCAGCCACGCTCAACCGTTGAGGCGTCATGGAGTGTGAGACTACCCGTCTCGTGTGACTCGCGTCTGCGGGCGTGCGGCCGCGCTCTCCGGTAGCGGAGGCGCGAGCGCCTAGGCGATCGGGGGAGCTGGTTCGAGCACGATGGGCGGATAGGCGATCCTGGTCGAGTACCAGACCCACGCCTCGCCCTCCGTCTGCTCGATCACGGCCCAGCCGCCGTGGGCGGGCAGGTTCTTCAGGGTGATGCTCACGGTCTGCTTTCCGCTCACGCTCCTGGGTCGGCATTGACGACGGATCCCGTCGCCGCGTAGCCGCTCGCGGTCAGGGTCGCCCGGCCGAACGCCTCGACGGAGAAGGTGCAGACGTAGGTGCCGAGCCCGGTGATGCCGCAGGCGGCCGGCTCGAAGTGGATGGAGACCGCAGGGATGTCGGGCTCGAAGTCGGCGAGCTCGATGACGCGCTCGTCGAACTCGCTGCGTGAGCCCAGTTCGTTCGATGTCCTGTTCATGAGAAAAACTCTAGAAGCGGATCCGCGGCCGCGGCTCCGGGGCAGCACCGAGCCGCCGAGCGGCCGCCCGCTCGG
This sequence comes from Agromyces badenianii, assembly GCF_003070885.1. NCBI lineage: Bacteria > Bacillati > Actinomycetota > Actinomycetes > Micrococcales > Microbacteriaceae > Agromyces > Agromyces badenianii. Next base: position 1,751,503 of record NZ_CP028913.1, on the reverse strand, counting down.
CGACTACAGTTGAAGGGTTCTGTAGACCGATTCCAAGGAGTGGATCAAGGTGGCCGACGGCTTCGAGCTCTTCACCGACCGATCCGTTGTCGCGATGCGCGTCAACGGCGAGCTCAAGGACCTCGCCACGACGGTCACCGACAGCGACGAGGTCGAACCCGTCACGATCGACTCGCCCGACGGCCTGAACATCCTGCGCCACTCGGCGGCACACGTGCTTGCGCAGGCGGTGCAGTCGATCAACCCCGAGGCCAAGCTCGGCATCGGGCCGCCCGTCACCGACGGTTTCTACTACGACTTCGACGTCGCCGAGCCGTTCACCCCCGAAGACCTCAAGGCTCTCGATAAAGAGATGTCGCGCATCATCCGTGCCGGTCAGCGCTTCATGCGCCGGGTCGTCACCGATGACGAGGCGCGTGCCGAACTCGCGAACGAGCCCTACAAGCTCGAACTGATCGGCCTGAAGGGCTCGGCCTCGGCCGGTGGCGACAACGAGAACGTCGAGGTCGGTGCCGGCGAGCTCACGATCTACGACAACGTCGACCCCAAGACCGGCGAGACGGTCTGGAAGGACCTCTGCCGCGGTCCGCACCTGCCGAACACCCGCATGATCGGCAACGGCTGGTCGCTGACTCGCATCGCTGCGGCCTACTGGCGCGGTTCGGAGAAGAACCCCCAGCTCCAGCGCATCTACGGCACCGCGTGGCCGACGAAAGACGAGCTGCGCGCCTATCAGCACCGACTCGAGGAGGCCGCACGCCGCGACCACCGCAAGCTCGGGCGCGACCTCGACCTCTTCAGCTTCCCTGACGAGATCGGCTCGGGCCTCTCGGTCTGGCACCCGCGCGGCGGTGTCGTGCGCATGGAGATGGAGCAGCACGCGCGCCGTCGACACATCGAGGGCGGCTACACCTACGTCTACACGCCGCACATCTCGAAGGAGGACCTCTTCCTCCAGTCGAACCACCTCGTGACCTACAAGGAGGGCATGTTCCCGCCCATCCGCATGGACGAGGAACGCGACGCCGACGGCAACATCACCAAGCACGGCCAGGACTACTACCTGAAGCCGATGAACTGCCCGATGCACATCCTCATCTACAAGGAGCGGGGGCGCAGCTACCGCGAGCTGCCGATGCGGCTCGCCGAGAACGGCACCGTCTACCGCAACGAGCTCTCCGGCGCGCTGCACGGGCTCACCCGCGTGCGCGGCTTCACGCAAGACGACTCGCACCTCTTCGTCACCCCCGACCAGCTCGAAGAGGAGGCCACCAAGGTCATCGAGTTCGTCATCTCGATGCTTCGCGACTTCGGCCTCGACGACTTCGAGCTCGAGCTGTCGATGCGAGACGACGCGAAAGACAAGTGGATCGGCTCCGACGAGTTCTGGGAGTACTCCACGAACGCACTGCGCAACGTCGCCCGTGCGAGTGGTCTGAAGCTCACCGAGATGCCCGGTGAGGCCGCGTTCTACGGGCCGAAGATCGACCTCAAGACGAGAGACGCGATCGGCCGCACCTGGCAGCTCTCGACCGTGCAGGTCGACCCGAACCTGCCCGAGCGCTTCGGCCTCGAGTTCACCGACCGCGACGGGCAGAAGAAGCGCCCCATCATGATCCACCGGGCGCTGTTCGGTTCGATCGAGCGGTTCTTCGCCATCCTCCTCGAGCACTACGCGGGCGCCTTCCCGGTCTGGCTCGCCCCGGTGCAGGTCGTCGGCATCCCTGTCGCCGACGAGTACGCTCCGTACCTCGGTGCGATCATCGAGCAGCTGAAGGGCGGCGGCGTCCGCGCCGAGCTCGACGTGAGCGACGACCGCATGCAGAAGAAGATCCGCACGCACACGACCCAGAAGGTGCCGTTCCAGCTCATCGCGGGTGAGAGCGACCGCTCAGCCGAGACCGTCAGCTTCCGCTTCCGCGACGGCACGCAGGAGAACGGCGTCGCGATCGCCGAGGCGGTCGAGCGCATCAAGCAGGTCATCGAGGAGCGTCGCCAGGTCGTCACACGCGACGACCTGTTCGCATGAGTGCGTACCAGCCCGACGAGTTCGAGGGTGTGCAGACGGATGCCGCGGCCGACCTCGCCGGGGTGCCCGACGCCTTCCAGCGGTTGTGGACGCCGCACCGACTCGTCTACATCCAGCACGGCCAGCAGCCCGACGAGCACGCCTGCCCGTTCTGCCGGGCTCCCGAGATGAGCGACGAGCAGTCGCTCATCGTCGCGCGCGGCACCCACGCGTACGCGCTGCTGAACCTCTACCCGTACAACAGCGGACACCTGCTGGTCTGCCCATATCGTCACGTCGCGACGTACGACGAGGCGACACCCGAAGAGGTCGCCGAGATCGGCGAGCTCACGCAGATCGCGATGCGGGTCGTGAAGCAGGTCTCGAAGTGCGACGGCTTCAACCTCGGTATGAACCAGGGCCGCATCGCCGGTGCCGGCATCGCCGAGCACCTGCATCAGCACATCGTGCCGCGCTGGGCGCTCGATTCCAACTTCTTCCCGATCGTCGCGGGCACGAAGGCGCTTCCGCGCCTGCTGGGCGAGGTGCGCCAGGAGATCGCCGAGGCGTGGCCCGCCTGAGCGCTCAGCGCACCTGACGCACGGCGAACTGCATGCGCGGATGGGCGTAGAACTCCTGCGACTCGACGAGCTGGAGCTCGCGCTCACCCGAATCGTGGGTGCGCGAGAGCAGGTCGAAGACGCTCGAGGTCGTGCGGGCGAGGGCGTCGGCCGCGTCGCCGGTGCGGCGGTAGTGCGCCGTGAAGAGGGCGGCCGTGACATCCCCTGAGCCATTGGCCTTCATCGGCAGCTGCGGAGTCTGTGCGATCCAGGCGCCGTGGTCGTCGACGGCGAGCATCTCGATCGTGCCCTCTTCGCGATCGGGGCGCTCGACGCTCGTGACGAGCACCGTGCGCGGGCCCGCCGCGCGAGCGAGATCGACGGAGGCGAGGGTCGACTCGAGCGTGTCGGGCTGCGTGCCGGTGAGGAACCCGAGCTCGAACTGGTTCGGCGTGATGAGGTCGGCGGCCGGGACCACGCGCTCGCGCAGCAGCACCGGAATGGCGGGCGCGACGAAGCATCCGGACGTCGCATTGCCCATGACCGGGTCGCACGCGTAGATCGCCGACGGGTTGGCGGCCTTCACCTTCGCCACGGCCTCGAGGATGACGTCGGCGATGCCCTCGCCGCCCTGGTAGCCCGAGAGCACCACGTCGATCTGCGGGAACGCCCCGCGCTCCTCGATGCCGGTGATGACCTCGCGCACCTCGTCAGGGCTGATCATCGGCCCGCGCCAAGCGCCGTAGCCCGTGTGGTTCGAGAAGTTGACGGTGTAGACGGGCAGCACCTCGACGCCGATGCGCTGCAGGGGGAACACGGCGGCGGAATTGCCGACGTGACCGTAGGCGACCGCGGACTGGATCGAGAGAATCTTCACCGCTCGATCATCGCATCTCCGACGTCCAGGCTCCGCCCAGCGCCCTGGACTGCTCGAGCACCGTGCGCACGGCCGCCCCGAGATCCGTCGCCAGCTTCTGCAGATCGGCGTCGTCGAGATCGTGCACGGTGAGGCGCAGGTGATCGGATGCCTCGGTGCCGTCGAGTGCGAACTCGTCACCCGGGCGGGCGAGCCAGCCGCGCCGCATGAGCTGTTCGGACACGGCACGGGCCGGCGCGCCGAGCGGAACCCAGACGTTCAGGCCGTCGCCCGATCGCGTCGGGACGCCCTCCGCCGTGAGCAACCCGGCGAATGCGGCGTTGCGCGCCGCGTAGTGCGCGCCGGCGGCTCGGATGCCCGCCACGATCTCGGGGTCGGTCGCGAGGGCGTGCACGAGTCGCTGCAGCAGGTGGCTCACCCACGTCGTGCCCGGGGTCAGCCGCATCGCAAGCCGTTCGGCGGTCTCGGGGTCTGAGGCGGTGACGGCGAGGCACATGTCGGGGCCGAGGAACTTCGACACCGAACGCACGAGCGCCCAGCGCCGATGCTCGGGGCCGATCAGCGAGTGGTACGGCAGCTGCGAGAGCAGCGAATAGTGGTCGTCTTCGATGACGAGCACATACGGATGCTCCCTGAGCACCTCGCGCAGTTCGGCAGCGCGCCGTTCGGTGAGGCTTGCCCCCGTGGGGTTCTGCGCGCGCGGCGTGCAGATGACCGCGCGGACGCCCTGTTCGAGTGCGGCCCGAAGGCCCGCGACCGTCATCCCCTCGTCGTCGATCGGCACCGGCACCGGGCGGTATCCGGCGACGCGCACCGTGTGGATGCTCGTGAGGAAGCACGGGTCTTCGAGAGCCACGGCGTCGTCGCGAGTGAGCGCCTGGGCGAGCAGGCGCTCGACGGCATCGGCGGCGCCGCTCGTCACCGTGATGCGCATCGGGGTCTCTGCGGGGAGATCGGCACTCATCCAGTCGTGCGCCGACCGCGCGAGCTCGGGATCGATGACGGGCTCGCCGTACAGCACGGGCCGCCGTGCGATGCTCGCGAGTGCGAGAGACGGGTCGGGGATGCGCGAGGGATCGGGATTGCCGGTGCCGATGTCGCGGAGTGCCGTGTCGGCGGCGAATCCCTCTTGCGCGACCGTCGAGGCGCCTGCCACACGAGTGCCGCCGCGGCCCAGGGTGATGACGACGCCGGCGTTCATCAGCTGCCGATAGGCGGAGACGGCGGTGTTGCGGTTGACCCCGAGATGCTCCGCGAGCGTCCGCACCGGAGGGAGCGCATCGCCCGGTCGGAGGGCGCCGCGCTCGATGAGCGTGCGCAGGCTGTCGGCGATCTCGGCCGCTGAGCGACCCTCGATGTCGATGATGACGTCACCGCCCTTCCTCATGTCCCCACCCATGCTATCTTTTGGCCTAGGACAATAGTTCTGTTGGTCTGTTCTGATGCGCGACGACAGCGCGCGCCCATCCGAGAGGATTCCCCTGTGACCGTATCCGAAACGGGTTCGAGCCGCGTGAAGCGCGGCCTCGCCGAGATGCTGAAGGGCGGCGTCATCATGGACGTCGTCACCGCCGAGCAGGCACGCATCGCCGAGGACGCCGGCGCCGTCGCCGTCATGGCCCTCGAGCGCGTGCCCGCCGACATCCGCTCTCAGGGCGGCGTCGCCCGCATGAGCGACCCCGACCTCATCGATGCGATCATCGCCGAGGTGTCGATCCCCGTCATGGCGAAGGCCCGCATCGGCCACTTCGTCGAGGCGCAGGTGCTGCAGGCGCTCGACGTCGACTACATCGACGAGTCCGAGGTGCTCTCGCCGGCCGACTACGTGAACCACATCGACAAGTGGGCGTTCAACACCCCCTTCGTCTGCGGTGCCACGAACCTCGGTGAGGCGCTCCGCCGCATCAACGAGGGTGCCGCGATGATCCGCTCGAAGGGCGAGGCCGGCACGGGCGACGTCTCTGAGGCGACGAAGCACATCCGCAAGATCTCCTCCGAGATCAACCAGTTGAGGTCGATGACGCGCGACGAGCTCTACGTCGCGGCGAAGGAGCTGCAGGCCCCCTACGAGCTCGTGCTCGAGGTCGCCGAGACCGGCAAGCTCCCGGTCGTGCTCTTCGTCGCCGGCGGCGTGGCCACCCCCGCGGATGCCGCGATGATGATGCAGCTCGGCGCCGACGGGGTGTTCGTCGGATCCGGCATCTTCAAGTCGGGCAACCCCGAGGCCCGTGCCGCAGCCGTCGTGAAGGCGACGACGTTCTACGACGACCCGTCGGTCGTCGCTGAGGTCTCGCGCGGTCTCGGCGAGGCCATGGTCGGCATCAATGTCGCCGACCTCGCGGCGCCGCACCGCCTCGCCGAGCGCGGCTGGTGACGACGAACCTCAGGAGCGGATCACTCGACGCGGGGCGCACGGCTCAGGCCGGGCCTCGCGTCGGGGTCCTCGCCCTCCAGGGCGACTTCCGTGAGCACGCGCACGTACTCGCGAAGCTCGGAGCCGAGGTGTCGCTCGTGCGTCGTCCCGAGGAGCTCGCCGAGATCGACGGCCTCGTGATCCCCGGCGGGGAATCGAGCGTCATGGACAAGCTCGCGCGCACCTTCGGGCTGCAGGCGCCGTTGCAGCAGGCGATCTCGGCGGGCCTGCCCGTCTACGGCACCTGTGCAGGCCTCATCCTGCTCGCCGACACGGTGCTCGACGCGATCGCCGGGCAGGAGTCCCTCGGCGGCCTCGACGTGGTCGTACGCCGCAACGCCTTCGGTTCGCAGAACCAGTCGTTCGAGACCGACCTCGACATCCCCGCGCTCGGCGACGAGCCGGTGCACGCGGTCTTCATCCGGGGGCCGGTCGTCGAATCGGTCGGCGAGGCGGCGACTCCGCTCGCGACGCTCGCCGACGGTCGAGTCGTCGCCGTCGAGCAGGGCAACCTCCTCGGCACGAGTTTCCACCCCGAGATCACGGGGGAGTACCGCTTCCACGAGTACTTCCTCGCAAAGGTGCGCAGCCGGGTTCGACGGTGAGCCTCGCCGCCTTGGGCGGCGCGATGTCGGCCGACCTCGGTACTGTCGCAGCATGACGGCATACATCGCCCTGCTCCGTGGCGTGAACGTCGGCGGCATCACGATCAAGTCGGCCGAGCTTCGCGAGCTGTTCGAGCTGCTCGGCTTCGACGGCGTGCGCACGGTGCTCGCCAGTGGCAATGTCGTGTTCGACGACCCGAGCCGCGAGTCTCGCACCCCGCTCAAGGGTCGCATCGAGCAGGCCCTCCGCGCCCGGTTCGGCTACGACGCCTGGATCGTGCTCGTGACCCGCGACGAGCTGCAGCGCGCCGTCGACGGGTTCCCGTTCGATGCCGACGACGCGCATCGACAACCCTGGGTGATCTTCGCCTCCGCTCCCGGCATCGTCGACGAGCTCCTCGAGTTCTCGGGCGACGCCGATCCCGACGTCGATCCGATCGCGAGGGGCGACGGCGTCGTGTACTGGAACCCGGTGAAGGGCACGACCGTCGACACCCCGTTCGCGAAGCTGCTCGCGAAGGCGAAGTTCAAGCCGACGACCACCAATCGAAACCTCCGAACGCTCCGGAAGATCCTCGGCTGAGCGCGCACGGCTGAGCGCGCACGGCTGAGCGCGTTCGGTTCAGGGAGGGCACCGAGTCGAGAGTCGGGACGGCACGGGTGCGGGAGGCCGCGGCATCCGCTTCGCTGACCTTCCATGACCACCCGACTCCCCAGTACCGGTGCGCCCGACTCGAGCACTGCACCGGTGACCGCATGCCGCAGCGACGAGGTCGTGCTCATCCACCGCATGTTCCGACGTTTGTTCGCCGAGGCGCCGGGGCTCGTGCGAGACGTCACGCCGGGTGACACCCGCCGCGCGACGTTCCTCGCGCGTCACCTGCACGGTCTGACGGCGCTCCTGCACATCCACCACCACGCCGAAGACGACTTCTTCTGGGACCGGATGACCGAACGGGCTCCGGCCTGCGGCCTGCACGTCGCGGTGATGCGCCGGCAGCATCAGACGGTCTCCGACCAGCTCGATGAGATCGACACCCTCGTCGACGCCTGGGCGCCGGGCGCGGATGCCGCCGATGCGGCGCGCCTGGCGGCGGTCCTCGACGAGGTCGACCGCACGCTCGCCGAGCATCTCGCCGATGAGGAGCGCGACGCGTTCCCGGTGCTCGATGCGGTGCTATCCGAGGCGGAGTGGGACGAGATCTCCGCCCACGCGCAGCATGAGAAGCCGCCACTGCCGCTGTTCCTCCTGCTCGGCCTCCTGATGGAGGTGGTCCCCGAGCCGGAGCGTGCGGCCTGGATGGCACGCGAGCTGCCCGCGCCGATGCGTCTTGCGTACCGGGTCGTCGGCCGGCGCCGGTACGAGCACGCCCTGCGCCGACTTCACCCCGTCCCGCCGATGAGCGAGAGGGCTGCGCGGCGCTGACCTAGAATGGGGGCGCGCCGGCCGCGACGCGGCCGCGCGAAGGATTCGATTCAGGAGACGCATGTCCGGGCATTCCAAGTGGGCGACGACCAAGCACAAGAAGGCGATCATCGACTCGCGCCGTGCGAAGTCGTTCGCGAAGCTCATCAAGAACATCGAGGTCGCCGCGAAGATGGGCGGCGCCGATCTCTCCGGCAACCCGACCCTCGTCGACGCCGTGCAGAAGGCGAAGAAGACCTCCGTCCCGAACGACAACATCGATCGCGCGATCAAGCGCGGTGCCGGTCTGACCGGTGAGTCGATCGACTACACGACGATCATGTACGAGGGCTACGGCCCCAACGGCGTGGCCCTCCTCATCGAGTGCCTCACCGACAACAAGAACCGCGCCGCCGCCGAGGTGCGCACGCTCATGACGAGGAACGGCGGCACGATGGCCGACCCGGGCTCGGTCGCGTACAACTTCGCACGCAAGGGCGTCATCGTCGTTCCCAAGTCCGATGGCCTCACCGAAGACGACGTGCTCGGCGCGGTGCTCGACGTCGGCGCCGAAGAGGTCACCGACGAGGGCGAGACCTTCGAGGTCATCACCGAGGCATCCGACATGGTCGCGACGCGCACGGCGCTGCAGGAGGCGGGCATCGACTACGACTCGGCGGATGCCGCGTTCGTGCCCTCGCTCAAGGTCGAGATCGATGCCGACACCGCGCGCAAGGTGTTCCGCCTCATCGACGCCCTCGAAGATAGCGACGACGTGCAGAACATCTACAGCAACTTCGACCTGAGCCCCGAGGTGCAGGCCGAACTCGAGGCGGAGTAGCCGATCGCCGTGCGCGTGCTCGGCATCGACCCCGGCCTCACGCGATGCGGCGTGGGAGTGGTCGATGTCGAAGCGAACCGCACGGCGCGGCTCGTCGACGTGGTGGTGCTGCGATCGCCGGCCGATCTCGACACCCCGCGCCGGCTCGCCCGCATCGCCGAGGGGCTCGAGGCGATCATCGAGGAGCATCGACCGCAGGCCGTCGCCCTCGAGCGCGTGTTCGCCCGCAGCGACGTCTCGACGATCATGGGCACGGCGCAGATCTCGGGCGTGGCCATGCTGATCGCGGCGCGCCGGGAGCTGCCGGTCGCACTGCACACGCCGAGCGAGGTCAAGGCCGCGATCACCGGGTACGGGCGGGCGGACAAGAAGCAGGTCGGTGCGATGGTGGCGCGCATCCTCGGGCTCGACGACGTGCCGAAACCGGCGGATGCCGCGGATGCCCTCGCCCTCGCCATCTGCCATGCCTGGCGCACCGGGGGAGTCGCCGGGGCCGCCGTTCGGGAGAGTGCCGATGCCGGCTCCACCGCCGACTCGATGCTCACCCCGGCGCAGCGGGCGTGGATCGCCGCCGAGCGCTCCGCCGTCGTGTCGGGGGCGGCCCGTAGGCTGAAGCGGTGATCTCCTCTCTTCGTGGCCGCGTGCTCGCTGCAGCCGGTGGTTCGGTCGTGATCGAGGTCGGCGGGGTGGGCTTCCACGTCAACACGACCCCGGCATTCGCCCTCTCGACTCGCGAGGGGCACGAGGCATCCGTGCACACGACGCTCGTCGTGCGCGAAGACTCGCTGACCCTCTTCGGCTTCGCCACGCACGACGAGCTCGACGTGTTCAACCTGTTGATCGGCGTCACCGGGGTCGGCCCCAAGTCGGCGCTCGGCGTGCTGTCGTCGCTCTCACCCGGGCAGATCGCCGAGGCCGTGCAGCGCGACGACGACGCCGTCTTCCGCAAGGTGAGCGGCATCGGGCCGAAGACCGCGAAACTCATCACCGTCTCGCTCGCGGGCAAGCTCGTCGCCCCGGCCGCCGCGACGCCGCAGACACCGGTCGTCGCGGGCGGTGCCGCCGACAGCGTGCTTGCGGCGCTCACCGGTCTCGGCTGGTCCGAGCGGGTCGCGGCAGAGGCCGTCGACGAGACGATCGCCGCGGCATCCGACATCGAGGCCGCATCGGTGCCGACGCTGTTGCGGCTCACGCTCGCTCGGCTCGGCCCGGCCCAGCAGGCGGGTCGGGCACGATGAGCGACGACCTCGACCTCACCGATCCGGTGCTCGCGTCAGAGGCCGAACTCGCGTTCGAAGGGGCGCTGCGTCCGAAGAGCCTCGGTGAATTCGTCGGCCAGACCCGCGTGCGCGGGCAGTTGCAGCTCCTGCTCACGGCCGCGACGCTGCAGCAGCGCACTCCCGACCACATCCTTCTCGCGGGCCCGCCCGGCCTCGGCAAGACGACCCTCGCGATGATCGTCGCGCACGAAGGCGGCCGGCCGCTCCGCATGTCGAGCGGCCCGGCGATCCAGCACGCGGGCGACCTCGCGGCCATTCTGAGTTCGCTCGTGCCCGGCGAAGTGCTCTTCATCGACGAGATCCACCGCATGGCTCGCTCGGCCGAAGAGATGCTCTATCTCGCGATGGAGGACTTCCGCATCGACATCATGGTCGGCAAGGGGGCCGGTGCGACCTCGGTGCCGCTCGACCTGTCGCCGTTCACGCTCGTGGGCGCCACCACGCGGGCCGGGCTCCTGCCGAACCCGCTCCGCGACCGATTCGGTTTCACCGCGCACCTCGAGTTCTACGACGAGGCCGAACTCGAGCAGGTGCTCGGTCGCGCCGGTGCGATGCTCGGCCTCGACGCCGACCGAGAGGCCCTTGCCGAGATCGCGGGGCGCTGCCGTGGCACCCCGCGCATCGCCAACCGCCTGCTCAGGCGGGTGCGCGACTATGCGCTCGTGCACGGCGAACGTGTCGACATCGCCTCCGTTCGCGCCGCGCTCGAGCTCTACGACGTCGACCCGCTCGGGCTCGATCGGCTCGACCGCGCGGTGATGCAGATGATCCTCACCCGGTTCGGCGGCGGCCCCGTCGGGTTGAACACCCTGGCCGTTTCCGTCGGCGAAGAGGCCGAGACGATCGAAGCCGTCGTCGAGCCCTTCCTCGTACGAATCGGGCTCATCACCCGAACGCCTCGGGGGCGAGTCGCAACCCCGGCGGCGTGGAGCCATTTCGGCCTCGCAACGAACGCTCCCGACTCGGCCACGGCACTTCCGCTCGATGACCTATAATCCTTTGAGGCTGATTCTTCAGCACCGATGACTTCGTGCGCGTGCCGCACTCGGAAGGTACCTCCCCCTCATGACGTTCGATCCGTTCACCATCATCATGCTCGCCGTCCTGGCGGTGCTCATCTTCTTCATGTTCCGCAACTCCCGCAAGCGTCAGGCCGACGCCCGTGAACTGCAGTCGAAGGTGCAGCCGGGTGCGAAGGTGATGACCAACTTCGGCGTCTTCGGCACCATCCTCTCGATCGATGAAGACGAGAACCAGGTGCAGCTCGAGACCTCGCCCGGCACCGTGCTCACCGTGCACCGTCAGACGGTCGCCCGCGTGGTCGAGCCGAAGGCCGATGTCGTCGAAGAGACCGCAGCCGTCGAGGGCGCGCCCGAGTTCGGCGAGCGTGTCGCCGACTCCGGCACCGACGCCACGACCGGCGACGCGAGCGATGAGACGCCCGACACCAAGAAGTCGGACGACTAGGACTCACCCCGAGGCTCGGCCCGCGCGCTGTCGCGCGGGCTCCTGCAGAGAAAGCGGAACACGTGGCTGCACCATCCAAGCGGTCATCTCGGCCGACCCCCGTGCGCAAGGCATGGCGATCCCTCACCTGGCTGGGTGTCATCATCGCGGTGCTGTTCGGCATCAACGCCGCCGGGGTCATCTGGGGCGGCGGTTCGTGGACCCCGAAGCTCGCGCTCGACCTCGAGGGCGGCACGCAGATCATCCTGGCGCCGAAGGTCGAGACCGGAGCCGACGTCTCGCAGGAGCAGCTGGATCAGGCGGTCTCGATCATCCGCCAGCGCGTCGACGCCTCGGGCGTGGCCGAAGCCGAGATCAACACCGAGGGCGACAACGTCGTCGTCCGCATTCCCGGTGAGCTCGACGACCAGACTCGCGCTCGCATCGAGTCCTCGGCCAAGCTCGAGCTCCGAGCAGTGCTGCTCGCCGACGCGGCGACCAACACCTCGGCCGATCCCAGCGCGAGCGCGGCGCCGAGCGAAGAACCGGCCGAAGAGCTCGAGTCGACCCCGACCGCGGTGCCCACCGACGGCAGCGACCCCTCGTGGATCACGCCGGCGCTGCAGCAGCAGTTCGACGGCTTCGACTGCTCGCAGGTGGATGAGGCCTCGACAAACGTCGCGCCGGCCGACGAGCCGCTCGTCACGTGCGACATGGATCGCACCGTGAAGTACCTGCTCGGGCCGGTGGAGGCGAGCGGCGAGAACATCGTCGACGCCACGAACGGCATGGTGCAGACCTCGACGGGTGCGACGACCGGCCAGTGGGCCGTGAACATCGTCTTCGACGAAGAGGGCACCGAGGACTTCGCCGCCGTGAGCACCCGCCTCTACGGGCTGCAGGGCCAGACGCCGCGCGACCAGTTCGCGTTCGTGCTCGACGGTGCGGTACTCACCGCCCCGTCGATGAACGGAGCGATCACCGACGGCAAGCCGCAGATCACCGGCAGTTTCGACCAGGAGTCGTCGAAGTCGCTCGCCGACCAGCTGAAGTTCGGTGCGTTGCCGATCAGCTTCACGGTGCAGTCCTCCGACACCATCTCTCCGACCCTCGGCACGTCGCAGCTGCAGTCCGGTCTCATCGCCGGTCTCATCGGCCTGATCCTCGTGGTCATCTACACGCTGTTCCAGTACCGAGCACTCGGGTCGGTGACCATCGCCTCACTCGTGATCGCGGCGATCATCACCTATCTCGTGATCACGATCCTCTCGTGGCGCGAGGGGTACCGACTGTCGCTCGCCGGCATCGCCGGTCTGATCGTCGCGATCGGCTTCACCGCCGACTCGTTCATCGTGTACTTCGAGCGCGTGCGAGATGAGCTCCGCGACGGCCGACCGCTCGTCGGCGCCGTGGAGGCGGGCTGGAAGCGTGCGTTCCGCACCGTGCTGGCGTCGAAGGGCGTGAACCTGCTCGCGGCGATCGTGCTGTTCATCCTCGCGGTCGGCAGCGTGAAGGGCTTCGCCTACACACTCGGCATCACGACCGTCATCGACGTCATCGTCGTGATCCTCTTCACCCACCCGATGCTGCAGCTGCTCGCGCAGACGAGGTTCTTCTCGAGCGGAAACCCGTGGTCGGGACTCGACCCGAACGCGCTCGGCGCTGTCTACCGCGGTCGCGCCGAGTTCCGCAAGCCGGCAGGGCTGCCCCCGAAGAAGGCCGCAGCCAGCGCCAAAGAGGCCCAGCGCCGCCAGACGATCGCCGAGCGGAAGGCCGCGGCCGCGGTCGGCGCCTCCGATACGTCCAACGACGGGAAGGAGTCCTGATGGCCAACCGTCTCACGACCTTCGGAAACGACCTCTACACCGGTAAGCGCTCGTTCAACTTCGTCAGCGGACGCAAGAAGTGGTACACGATCGCCGGGGTGCTGGTGCTGCTCTCCGTCATCGTGCCCCTGTTCACCGGGGTCAACTTCAGCATCGAGTTCCGCGGCGGCTCCCAGTTCCAGATCAGCGAGGTCGAGAACGCCGAAGCCGAGCCCGCGATCGGGGCCGTGCACTCGGTCGTGCCCGAGGCCGAGGTGCGGGTGGCGATCGTCGGCGGCACCGGCGTGCGCGTGCAGACCGACCAGCTCACGCAAGACGACTCGCAAGAGGTCAGCGACGCTCTCGCCGCAGCCTACGACGTGCCAGAATCCGAGGTCACCTCCTCGTTCATCGGCCCCAGCTGGGGTGCGGATGTCACGAGGCAGGCCCTCGTCGGCCTCGTCGCGTTCCTGCTGCTGGCCGGCATCATCATGGCGCTCTACTTCCGCACCTGGAAGATGTCGGCCGCCGCGATCCTCGCGCTGCTCGGCGACCTCGTCGCCACTACGGGCATCTACGCCGCGGTCGGCTTCGAGATCAGCCCTGCGGCGACCATCGGCATCCTCACGATCCTCAGTTACTCCCTGTACGACACCGTCGTGGTGTTCGACAAGATCCGCGAGAACACGGCCGAGGACGGCGAGGAGTCGCGACGGACCTTCGCGGAGTCGGTGAACCTCGCGGTGAACCAGACCCTCGTGCGCTCGATCAACACGAGCGTCGTGGCAGCGCTCCCGGTGGCCGCGATCCTCTTCATCGGTGCCGGAGTGCTCGGGGCCGACACCCTGCGCGACATCTCCCTCGCCCTGTTGATCGGTATCCTCGTCGGCACCTGGTCGACCGTCTTCGTCGCTGCTCCGCTGTACTCCCAGCTGCGCGAGGGGGAGCCGGCGATCCGCCGTCACGATCAGAAGGTGCTGAAGGAGCGAGAGCGCGCGGTATCCGCTGCGACCAGTGCCGAGGCGCTTCCCACCGCATGATGTTCGCGGTGGGCGTGCGCCAGGTGGCACGTCGAGGCCTTCGGAACGGCGATAATTGAGTTCCGGAGGTGAGCGATGACGGAAACGGGTGTCAACTCGACGGCATCGCTGCGCCGTCTGGTGCCCCGCATCTTCTCGAAGGCGCAGCCCTCGGGTGCCGTCGACACGCTCATGCGCACCGTGCGCATGCACCATCCGAAGGCCGATCTCTCGCTCGTCGAGCGCGCCTACACCGTGGCCGAACGGGCCCACGAAGGGCAGAAGCGCAAGAGCGGTGAGCCCTACATCACCCACCCGATCGCGGTTGCCCAGATCCTCGCAGACCTCGGCATCGGTGCGAAGACCGTCGCAGCGGCCTTGCTTCACGACACTGTCGAAGACACCGCCTACACGCTCGATCAGGTGCGCGCGGACTTCGGCGACGAGATCGCGATGCTCGTCGACGGCGTCACCAAGCTCGACAAGGTCAAGTACGGCGACTCGACACAGGCCGAGACCGTTCGAAAGATGATCGTCGCGATGTCGAAAGACATCCGGGTGCTCATCATCAAGCTCGCCGACCGCCTGCACAACGCGCGAACGTGGGGCTTCGTGCCGGCGGCTTCGGCCGCGCGCAAGGCGACCGAGACGCTCGAGATCTACGCGCCGCTCGCGCATCGCCTCGGTATCCAGGCGATCAAGTGGGAGCTCGAAGACCTTTCCTTCGCCGTGTTGTACCCGAAGCTCTACGCCGAGATCGAGAGTCTCGTCAAGCAGCGCACGCCGCAGCGTGAAGAGTTCGTGCAGAACGTGATCGATCTCATCTCCGATGACCTGAAGGCCGCGAAGATCCGCGGCAAGGTCGTGGGCCGCCCCAAGCAGTACTACTCGATCTACCAGAAGATGATCGTGCGCGGCCGCGACTTCGACGAGATCTACGACCTCGTCGGCATCCGCGTGCTCGTGAACTCCGTGCGCGACTGCTACGCCGTGCTGGGTGCGATCCACGCGCGGTGGACGCCGCTGCCCGGCCGGTTCAAGGACTACATCGCCACGCCGAAGTTCAACCTCTACCAGTCGCTGCACACGACGGTCATCGGGCCGAAGGGTCGAGCGGTCGAGATCCAGATCCGCACGCACGACATGCACCAGCGGGCCGAGTTCGGTGTCGCGGCGCACTGGAAGTACAAAGAGCGCATGGCCGGCAGCCGAGCCGGAGAGAAGCCCGGTCAGAACGAGACCGACATGGCCTGGCTCGCCCACATCTCCGACTGGCAGGCCGAGACCGCCGATCCCGGCGAGTTCCTCGATTCGCTGCGGTTCGAGATCGGCGCCAAGGAGGTCTACGTCTTCACGCCGAAGGGCCGTGTGATCGGCCTGCCCGCCGGCGCGACCCCTGTCGATTTCGCCTATGCGGTGCACACCGAGGTCGGCCACCGCACGATGGGCGCGAAGGTCAACGGGCGCCTCGTGCCGCTCGAGAGCGAATTGTCGAGCGGCGATGTCGTCGAAGTGTTCACGTCGAAGAACCCCGACTCCGGCCCGAGCAAGGACTGGCTCGGATTCGTCAAGAGCCCCCGGGCGCGGAACAAGATCCGTCAGTGGTTCACCAAGGAGCGCCGCGACGAGGCGATCGAGCAGGGCCGGGATGCGATCGCCCGGGCGATGCGCAAGCAGAACCTGCCGCTGCAGAAGCTCATGAACCAGGAGTCCTTCGCCGAGGTCGCCGCGCAGCTGCGATACGACGATGTGTCTTCGCTCTACGCCGCCGTCGGCGAGGGGCATGTGTCGACCCAGTCGGTGCTCGAGAAGGTGGTCGCGCTCGTGCGCGACGTCGACGAGGGCGACGAACCCGAGCTGCCGATCCCGGTGCGTTCGCGCCCCCTGCCGCGCAACTCCGATTCGGGAGTGCTGGTGCGCGGCGCGCCCGACATCCTCGTCAAGCTCGCGCGGTGCTGCACACCGGTGCCCGGCGATGAGATCGTCGGCTTCGTCACGCGTGGCGCAGGGGTCTCGGTGCACCAGGCGAGCTGCCACAACGTGCAGTCGCTCATGCAGGAGCCCGAGCGCATGATCGAGGTCGAGTGGGCGCCGAGCTCGAAGAGCGTCTTCCTCGTGCAGATCCAGATCGAGGCGCTCGACCGGGCCGGGCTCCTCTCCGACGTCACCCGGGTGCTCTCCGAGCACCACGTCAACATCCTCTCGGCCAACGTGTCGACGTCGACCGATCGGCTGGCGCTCAGCCGGTTCGTCTTCGAGATGGGCGACACCACGCATCTCGATCGCGTGCTGAACGCGGTGCGCCGCATCGACGCGGTCTACGACGTCTACCGCGTCAGCGACGGCTGAGCCGCGATCGTCTCGCGCCGCTCGCGCAGGCTCGTCTCGACACGGCCGAGGCGTTCGAGTGCGATCGCGCGGTGCGGCATGCGGGCGGCGAGCGCGAGCCGCGCTCTGAGTTCGTCGAAGAGCCCGGCCCGCTCTGCACAGAGCTCGGTGACGACTCGCTCGGGTCTGGCGTCTGCATGGCCGGGTTCCCTGAGCAGGTCGAATCCCGTGCGAACGAGCGAGGTGCAGCGCGCGTGCGCGAAGTCGACGATGTCGATCTCGGCGAGTGCCACCTCGCGAACGACGACCCGCGGTGCCGTGATCACCGCGACCCGAGAGCTTCTCGGCACGCAGAACTGCGCGATCGGCGGGGGAGCGGGCAGCGCCCCGTGCACCCACGCAGCGGAGTAGCGCTCGATGACGAGTGCGCGCGTTGCGCGCAGTGCGATCGCCGCGGCCCGGAGTGCCGGCAGGTCGGGTTCATCGACTGGTGCCCATGCCTCGTCGAGGGCGATGAGTTCACCGTCGATGCGAGCGGCGCAGAGTTCTGCGAGCGGAAGGTCGTCGATGCTGAGCACGCTCGGGAGCTTGGCCATGAGCTCATGCTGCAGCATCCACACCGCTGACGGATCGTTCGAACGCGAACTGTGGAGAACGGCCGCGGCGCCGAGGTGGTCGCGGGGGAGTCCGCGACCACCGGACGAGGATCAGCCGCCGACGGCCTTCAGCCATGCGCGGCGTGCCTCGAGCGCTTCACGAGCGGATGCCGCGGCCTGCTCGTCGCCCGCGGCCTCGGCAGCGGCGAGCTCGGCTTCGAGCTTCTCGATGGCGTCGTGCAACTGCCCGAGCATGCCCTCGGAGCGCGCCTTCTTCTCGGGGTCTTCGCGCTGCCAGCGCTCCTCCTCGAGCGACTTCACGTGGTTCTCGACCTTGCGCAGGCGGTCTTCGACGACCCGCACCTGGTCGCGGGGAACCTTGCCGATCTCGTCCCACTTGCGCTGGATCTTGTTGAGGCCGGCGCGCGCCTGCTTCGGGTCCTTCTCGGAGAGCAGCGTCTCGGCCTCGGTGAGGAGCTCGAGCTTCTCGTCGAGGTTCGCGCGGTAGCTCTCGTCTTCGATGGCGTCGACCTCGGCCTTGGCATTGAACAGCACGTCGCCGGCGGCCTTGAACTTGGCCCAGAGGGCGTCGTCGAGCTTCTTGCCGGCACGTCCGGCCAGCTTCCACTCGTCGAGCAGGTTGCGGTAGTCGCCGACGGCGTCGGCCCCACGGGGGGCGAGCGCCTCGGCCCGTTCGATGAGCGCCTGCTTGCGGGCTCGCACGTCGCGGTGCGCCGCGTCGAGTTCGGCGAAGAACGCCTTGCGGTGCGTCTCGATGGTCGAGCGGGCAGCGCGGAAGCGCTTCCAGAGTTCGTTGGCCTCGTTCTTCGGCAGACGCGGGCCGTCTTGCTGGTGCCGTTGCCAGCGCGCGAACAGTTCGTCGAGTTCGGCCGTCGCCTGCTTCCACTGCGTCTTGGCAGGGTCGCCCGCAGCGAGGGCCTCTGCGGCCTCGACGATCGCGGTGCGCTCGGCGATCGCCTCGGCGACCGCGGCCTTGCTCTCGGCCTGCTGCTGCTCGGTCAGCTCTTTCGTGGTGCCCGAGAGCGCCTCGAGGCGGCGTGCCAGCGAGTCGAGGTCACCGACGGCGTTGGCGCTGGAGACCGACGATCGAAGGGTGGCGACGGCCTTCGCGACATCCGCTGCGGGTGCGCCGCGGCGGACACGCTGCTCGAGCAGGCCGACCTGGCCCGCGAGATCGGTGTACTTGCGCTCGAAGTAGGCCAGGGCCTCTTCAGCCGAGCCGTCGGGATATTGCCCGACCGCCCGCTCGCCGTCGCTCGTGCGCACGAAGACGGTGCCCGTCTCGTCGACGCGGCCCCACGGTTGCTGCTCTGAATCGGTCACGGCCTCACCCTGTCGTATGTCGGATGCCGCCCGCAGGCGACGATGACGGCATCAAGCCTATTGCACCGCAGAGTGGCGCGACGGGCCCTCAGGCGCGACGGGCCCTCACTGGACGGTGAACGAGGTGATCGTGGTCGGCACCGCGGGGGCGCCATCCGCGCCGCCGTCGGCGGTGCCCGCATCGATGATGCTCGCCCGGAGTTCGTCGAGCCCGCTCGTGACGCGGCCGATGACCGAGTATCCGCCGGTATCGCCGGGGAGGGTCGTGTCTTCGTAGACGATGAAGAACTGGCTGCCATGGCTGTACGGGTCGGCGGTGCGCGCCATCGCGATGGTGCCCGCCGGGTAGAGGCCCTCGGCCGGTGCGTTCTCGACCGGCCCGTAGCTGTAGCCCGGGCCGCCCGAACCGTCGCCGGCGGGGTCGCCGCACTGCAGCACCCAGATGGAGTCCTTCGTGAGCCGGTGGCAGCTCGTGCCGGTGTAGAAGCCCGACTGGATGAGGCTGATCTCGCTCGAGACGGCCTGCGGGGCGGCCGCGCCGTCGAGCTCGACGCCGAGGGGGACCTCGTTGAGGGTCAGCGTGCCGCTCCACGTGCGGTCTTCGGCGAGATCGGCCGACGGTACGTCGCCCTGGTTCTCGCCCGCGGGGGGCGTGGCGCTCGGCGTCGGGGTCTCGGACGCGACGGGCTCCGGCGTGCCGGGTCCGCCGCCGAAGTAGAGGACCTGCGCGCCGGTCGCGAGGGCCAGCACGATGACGAGTGCGAGCACGGCGATGCCGTTGTCTCTGGTGCGCCGGCGCTGCTTTCGCGTGTGGACTTCCTGGCGTGCCTGGTAGGTGCGCAGGCGCGCTCGTTCCTCGCGCGACTGTCGGTCGTTCGATACCACACGTGCTCCTTCTCGGGACTCCTGCGAGCCGACTCTACGCAAGGCCGGGTGCCCAGACCAATCGCCGCACCGGTCGGGGTCGCGATCCCGGTGTCGGATGCCGCGACTACGCTGGATCCCATGGTGGATTCCGGCCCGGGGCTGCGTTCCGGCGCGACCCCGCTCGCGGTGCGCATGCGGCCGACGAGTCTCGACGAGGTCGCAGGTCAACGGCACCTGTTGACACCGGGTTCCCCGCTCGTGGCGCTCGCGGGCGATCGTTCGGGTGAGTCGGGCTCGGTCTCGGTCATCCTCTGGGGGCCGCCCGGCACCGGCAAGACGACACTCGCCCAAGCGATCGCACGGTCCTCCGGGCGCAAGTTCGTCGAGCTGTCGGCGGTGACCGCCGGGGTGCGCGACGTGCGCCAGGTCATGGAAGAGGCGCGGGCAAGCCGAGATCTCTACGGACTCTCGACGGTGCTGTTCCTCGACGAGATCCACCGTTTCACGAAGGCGCAGCAAGACGCGCTTCTGCCGGGCGTCGAGAACGGCTGGGTCATCCTCGTCGCCGCGACGACCGAGAACCCCTCGTTCTCGGTGATCTCGCCGTTGCTGTCGCGCTCGCTCCTGCTCACCCTCGAACTCCTCACCGACGACGACCTCGGCGTGCTCGTCGACCGCGCAGTGGCAGACCCGCGCGGTCTCGCAGGCAAGGTGACGCTCGACCCCGAGGCGCGGGCGGTCATCATCCGGCTCGCCTCCGGAGACGCGCGTCGCGCCCTCACCGCGCTCGAGGCGGCGGCGGTGGCCGCGAGCCAGTCGGCCGAGGCCGCCGAGACGGTCGTGACTGACGCGGCAGTGACCGACACCGAAGACGGAGCCGAGCCGAGCAGCGACGAGGGCGAGGCAAGCGGCGACGAAGGGGATGCCGCGGCATCCGCTGCTCCCGTGATCACCACCGACATCGTGGCCCGCGCGGTCGACCGGGCGCTGCTGCGCTACGACCGCAACGGCGACGAGCACTACGACGTCATCAGCGCGTTCATCAAATCGGTGCGCGGCAGCGACGTCGATGCGTCGCTGCACTACCTCGCTCGCATGATCGAGGCGGGCGAAGACCCCAGGTTCATCGCCCGGCGCATCATCGTGCTCGCCTCCGAAGACATCGGTCTCGCCGACCCGAGCGCGCTCGGGGTCGCCGTGGCAGCCGCCGAGGCGGTGCAACTCATCGGCATGCCCGAGGGTCGCATCCCACTCGCGCAAGCGGTCGTGCACCTCGCCACCGCGCCCAAGTCGAACGCGGCCTACCTCGGCATCGACCGGGCGATCGCCGACGTGCGAGAGGGCAAGGCCGGGCGCGTGCCGAAGCACCTGCGCGACGCCCACTACCCGGGCGCCAAGCGGCTCGGCCATGGCAAGGGCTACAAGTATCCCCACGACGATGAGATCGGGGTGGTGCAGCAGGAGTACCTGCCCGATTCACTCCGCGGCGCCGTCTACTACCAGCCGACCGAGCACGGCAACGAGCGCGAGGTGTCGGCGCGGCTCGCGAAGCTGCGGCGCATCGTGCGGGGCGGGCGCTGAGCGGGCGGTGCCGGAGCGTTCGGTCCGGTGGGCGAGGGCGCGGCCCCGTGATATCATTTCCGTTGGCCTGAAGCCTGATCCTCGAGCGCGGCTGCGAGAGGGTCACCGGCGAACGGGTGCGATCTGTAGCCGATCCACCCTTGGCGAATCCCTCTGACACAGATTCCCGGCGCACGATCGCGCCGGCTATTCACTTGAGATTCTTCCGAAAGGACATTCGTGTCGAACCAGTCACGTAGCAAGACCCGCCTCTCCCGTGCGCTCGGCGTCGCCCTCACCCCGAAGGCCGCCCGCTACATGGAGAAGCGCCCGTACGCTCCCGGTGAGCACGGCCGCACCAAGCGCAAGCAGGACAGCGACTACGCCGTGCGTCTGCGCGAGAAGCAGCGCCTTCGCGCCCAGTACGGCATCCGCGAGAAGCAGCTGCGCATCGCGTTCAACGAGGCGCGCCGCACCGACGGCCTGACCGGTGAGAACCTGGTCGAGCTGCTCGAGATGCGTCTCGACGCGATCGTGCTGCGCGCCGGCTTCGCCCGCACCATCTCGCAGGCCCGCCAGTTCGTGGTGCACCGCCACATCCTCGTCGACGGCCAGCTCGTCGACCGCCCCTCGTTCCGCGTGAAGCCGGGCCAGCTCGTGCACGTGAAGGCACGCAGCGAGGGCACCGAGCCCTTCCAGGTCGCCGCCGCCGGCGGTCACGTCGACGTGCTGCCCAAGCTCCCGGGCTACCTCGAGGTCGAGCTCGACAAGCTCCAGGTGAAGCTCGTCCGCCGCCCGAAGCGCGCCGAGGTCCCCGTGACCTGTGACGTGCAGCTGGTCGTCGAGTACTACGCCGCTCGCTGACGCAGAGCAGTTCCGACAGGGGTCGCGGGGTTTCCCGCGGCCCCTGTCGCGTACTCGGCGAGGGCTTCGGCCCGGCCACTAGACTGGATCGAGGCGCGCCGAGCGCACGGCGCCGGCGACACATCGATCAGGAGCAGGAGCACCTTCGTGAAGAGCATTCTGTGGTTCACCGTCGGCGTCGCGGCCGGATTCGCGGTCGCGCACCAGGTCAACCAGACCAAGCAGGGGCGGGACTTCTTATCCGCGGTCGACGCGAAGGCGAGGGCCTTCGGCCACGCGATCGCCGAGGGGTACCACGCTCGTGACGCCGAGCTCCGCGCCGAGCAGGCCGAGGCGCCCGCGACTCTCTGAGCCGCCCACGATGTGCTTGCCCGGAAACCCCGGGCACGACTGAGAACGGAACCATGCAGACTGCCGACATCCGCCAGCGTTGGCTGGACTTCTTCGCCGAGCGCGGACACACCGTCGTCCCCTCGGCTTCGCTCGTGTCCGACGACCCGACGCTGCTCTTCACCGTCGCCGGCATGGTGCCGTTCGTGCCGTACCTGACCGGACTCGTGCCCGCGCCGTACCCCCGAGCGACGAGCGTGCAGAAGTGCATCCGCACGAACGACATCGAAGAGGTCGGCAAGACGCCGCGCCACGGCACGTTCTTCCAGATGAGTGGCAACTTCTCGTTCGGCGACTACTTCAAAGAGGGCGCCATCTCGATGGCGTGGGACCTGCTCACGACGCCTGAAGACGGCGGCGGCTACGGTTTCGACCCGAACGACCTCTGGGTGACGGTCTTCGAAGACGACGACGAGGCGATCGAGCTCTGGAAGTCGATCGCGGGCCTTCCCGAAGAGCGCATCCAGCGCCTCGGCAAGGACACGAACTACTGGCACACCGGTCAGCCCGGCCCTGCGGGCCCCTGCTCCGAGATCTTCTTCGACCGCGGCCCCGCGTACGGTGCCGACGGCGGCCCGGCGACGGATGACGACCGGTACGTCGAGATCTGGAACCTCGTGTTCATGCAGTACCTCATCGATGACGTGAAGTCGAAGACCGACTTCCGCATCGTGAAGGAACTGCCGAAGAAGAACATCGACACCGGCATGGGGCTCGAGCGAGTCGCCTTCATCAAGCAGGGCGTCGACAACATGTACGAGATCGACCAGGTGCGCCCGGTGCTCGACCGCGCCGCCGAGATCTCCGGGCGCCGCTACGGCGCGAACCACGACGACGACGTGCGCATGCGCGTCATCGCCGACCACGTCCGCTCCGCGCTCATGCTCATGAGCGACGGTGTGAGCCCGTCGAACGAGGGGCGCGGATACATCCTGCGGCGGCTCCTGCGCCGCAGCATCCGGGCGATGCGACTGCTCGGCGTCGAGGGTCCGACGTTCCGCGAGCTCTTCGCCGCCTCGCGCGATGCGATGAAGGCCGCCTACCCCGAGGTCGCGACCGACTACAGCCACATCGAGCAGCTCGCTCTCGGTGAAGAGGAGACGTTCCTGCGCACCCTCACGGCCGGGACCGCGATCCTCGACCTCGCGGTGACGAAGACGAAGGGCTCCGGCCGCGGCGAACTCGCCGGCGACACGGCGTTCCTCCTGCACGACACCTACGGCTTCCCGATCGAGCTCACCCTCGAGATGGCCGACGAAGCCGGCCTCGCCGTCGATCGCGCGGCCTTCGACACGCTCATGACCGAACAGCGCTCGCGCGCGAAAGCCGATGCGAAGTCGAAGAAGAAGGTGCTCGCCGACCTCTCGGTGTACGCCGACTTCCGCGCAAAGGGCGAGACGATCTTCACGGGCTACTCCGAGTTGACGACCGCGTCGACCGTGCTCGGCCTGCTCGTCGACGGTCGCCCGGTGCCCGTCGCGACCGCGGGGCAGACCGCAGAGGTCATCCTCGCCGAGACCTCCCTCTATGCCGAGTCGGGCGGACAGGCGCCCGATCAGGGTCGCATCGTCGGCGACGGCTTCGAGCTCGAAGTGCTCGACGTGCAGAAGCCCATCAAGGGCCTCATCAGCCACACCGTGAAGGTGACCTCGGGCGAGGTCGGCGTCGGTGTGCCGGCGACCACGCTCGTCGACGAGGAGTACCGACGAGGCGCCACGCAGGCGCACTCGGGCACGCACCTCGTGCACGCAGCGCTCCGCCAGGTGCTCGGGCCGAACGCGCATCAGTCGGGCTCCTTCAACAAGGCGGGGTACCTGAGACTCGACTACGGCTGGAACTCGGCGCTCTCGCCCGAGACCCGCAGCGAGATCGAAGAGATCTCCAACGCCGCGATCCGCGACAACCTCGAGGTCGTCACCCGCGAGATGCCGCTCGACGAGGCGAAGTCCCTCGGCGCGATGGCGCTCTTCGGCGAGAAGTACGGCGATGTCGTGCGCGTCGTCGACATCGGCGGCCCATGGTCCCGTGAACTCTGCGCGGGCACTCACGTGTCGACGAGCGCCGAGGTCGGCATGATCAACATCGTGGGGGAGTCGTCGGTCGGCGCCTCGAACCGCCGCGTCGAGTCGCTCGTCGGTCTCGACGCGTTCCGCCGCTTCGCCTCGGAGCGGGCGCTCGTCTCCGAGCTCACCTCGACGCTGAAGACGCGGCCCGATCAGCTCGTCGACCGCGTCGGCGAACTCGTCACGAGTCTGAAGGCCGCCGAGAAGCGCATCCAGCAGTTCGAGGCACGCGCCCTGAACGACCGGGTTCCGGCGCTCGCATCGAAGGCCGTGCGCACGGGCGAAGTGCTGCTCGTCGCCGAGACGGTCGGCACGCTGGGCTCGGGCGACGAACTGCGATCGCTCGCGCTCGCGGTGCGATCGCAGCTCGGCGATGCCGCATCCGTCGTGGCACTGACCGCGGAGGTCGGCGGCAAGCCCGTCGCGATCGTCGCAACCTCGCCCGCCGCCCGCGAGGCCGGTGCGAACGCCGGTGCGCTCGCGAAGACCATGGCCAACGTGCTCGGCGGCGGGGGCGGCGGCAAGCCCGACCTCGCCCAGGGCGGCGGCAGCGACCTCGGGGCGATCCCCGCCGCGCTCGACGCGGTGCGCTCGACGCTCCGCGGGTAGGCCTCGTGCGACTCGGAGCGAGGCTCGGCATCGACGTCGGGCGCGCGCGGATCGGCGTGGCCCGGTGCGACGCCGGGGCGATGCTGGCGACCCCCGTGGAGACGGTTCCCCGTGCGGCCGACGGTGACGCCGATATCGAACGCATCCTCGAGATCGCGCGCGAGCACGACGTGATCGAGATCGTCGTCGGGAATCCGCTGTCGCTCTCGGGCACCTCGACGCCGTCGACCGACGATGCGGTCGCGTTCGCTCAGCGGCTCGCGAGCACGGGCACACCGGTGCGGCTCGTCGATGAACGACTGTCGACCGTCAGCGCACAGCAGGCGCTTCGCGCGACGGGAAAATCGACTCGCAAGCAACGTCCCATCGTCGATCAGGTTGCAGCCGTTATCATTTTGCAACACGCCATCGACGCCGAGCGGGCCTCCGAACGCCCGCCTGGCCGAACGATCGAGACCGACGAAGGGCCATCCCCCCTGTGACCCAGCTCCCCCCAGAGCACGAAGACGCCGACAACGCCGCCACCGACTGGCACGCCCTGCTCGCAGGGGAGCCACCGAGTCGGGCGCCGGGTCGAGCGGATGCCGGCAGCGGGCGAGCGGAGGCCGGCACCGGGCCGGCGGACGCTGCGCCCCGGCGAACGGATTCCGCCGCGGTGCAGGGCGGCCCCGCCCGTACGCCGCCCGGGGATGGGCGCCCGATGACGCGCCGGGAGGCGAGGGAGGCCGAGCAGCGGCAGGCGGCTGCCGACGAGTCGGCTGCGGCTGCGGCTGCGGCGGAGGCTGCTGCCCCCGAGCCGGCTGCCCCTGAGCCGAGAGCCGCGGTGCCCGCAGCGACCGCGCCGCCCCTTTTCGAAGCGGTCATCGCCGATCCGCTGGGCGTCGATCCGGTGGGCGAAGAGCCGGCCCGACCGTCGCGGGCCGAACGACGCGCGGTGACCTCCGATCCGTTCGAGCCCGCCACGCCGAAGCGCAAGGGGGCGTGGGGATGCCTCATCGCACTGCTCGTCGTCGCGGCCCTCGGCGCCGGGGCCTACATCTTCCTGCAGGGGCCGATCAATGCGGTCATCGAACGCTTCACTCCCGCCGCGGACTTCTCCGGTTCCGGCACCGGAGAGCTCGTCTTCATGATCCACGAAGGAGACACCGGCTCGAGCGTCGCCGAGAACCTCGTCGACGAAGGGGTGACCGCCTCCTACGACGCGTTCTACGACCTCCTGCTCGAACAGTCGCCCGAGCCCGAGTTCCATCCCGGTGCCTACCAGTTGGCCGAGGAGATGAGCGCGCAGGCCGCGCTCGACGCACTTCAGGATCCTGAGAACAAGCTCGAGAACACCTTCGTCATTCCCGAGGGCACCTCCCTGCCCGATGCCCTCGTCGCCATCTCGGAGGGAAGCGATGTTCCGCTCGAGAGCCTTCAGGCTGCCGCGGCGGAACCGCCCGCGAGCTACGGGCTGCCCGCTGAGGCCACCACGCTCGAAGGATTCCTCTTCCCGGCCACCTACACGCTCGAGCCGGGGCTCGACGCGCACAGTGCGCTGCAGACCCTCGTGAACCGGCAGTTCGAGGCACTCGATGCCGCCGGAGTGCCGGTCGACCAGCGCTGGCGCACCATCGTGCTGGCCTCGATCGTGCAGCGCGAGGCCGGCTCGAACCTCAGTGATTTCCCGAAGGTCGCGCGGGTGTTCCAGAACCGCCTCGATCAGGGCATCAACCTGGAGTCCGATGCGACGGTCGCGTACGGTACCGGCAACACGCACACCGTCTGGACGACCGACGAGGAACGCGCCGACGCCTCGAACCTCTACAACACCTATGCGAATCCCGGGCTCCCAGTCGGGCCGATCGGCAACCCGGGTGACATCGCGATCGACGCGGCGATCCATCCCGCAGACGGCCCGTGGCTGTTCTTCGTGCCGGTGAATCTCGCCACCGGCGAGACGGTGTTCACCTCGACCGTCGAGGAGCACGAGGCTGCGGTGGCACAGCTGCAGGAATGGTGCGCCCAAGACGAGAACGCGTCGTACTGTGAGTGACGTTCGGCGACTGGCCGTGCTGGGCTCGCCGATCTCGCACTCGAAGAGCCCTCGCCTCCATCGGGCCGCCTACGAGTACCTCGGCCTGCCATGGCAGTACACGGCCGTCGAGATGGACGGCGCGCGGCTCGGCGACTTCGTCCGAGGGCTCGATTCCGAGTGGCGCGGGCTCTCCCTCACCATGCCGCTGAAGCAGGATGTGCTCCCCCTGCTCGACCACGTCGACGGTGTCGCGGTGCTCGCCGGAGCGGCCAACACCGTGCTCCTTGACGGCGACGCGCGCCGGGGCTTCAACACCGATGTCGGCGGCATCGTTCGCACGCTGCAGGAGGCCGGCCTTCGCGACGTCTCGCACGGCGTGCTCATCGGCGGGGGAGCGACCGCGGCTTCCGCGCTCGTCGCGATGTCGGAACTCGGCGCCCGCAGGGTGCAGGTGCTCGTGCGGCGGACGGGCGCTGCGACCTCCCTCGCCGAACTCGGCGCTCGGCTCGGCATCTCGGTCGAGCCCGGTTCCGTCACCGAGCTGGCGACGCTCCGCGGAGCGGATCTCGTGGTGAGCACCGTGCCGGGCGGCGCAGAGCTCGGCGCCGAGGCATCCGAGGAGCTGATCTCGACTGCCGCCTTGCTCGACGTCGCCTACGACCCGTGGCCGACGCCGCTCGCCGCGAGCTGGCTCGCAGGCGGCGGCGTCGTCGTGCACGGCCTCGGGATGCTGCTGCACCAGGCGCTGCTGCAAGTGCGGATCTTCGTGAACGGCGACCCCGAGGTGCCCCTCCGCGATGAGGCCGCTGTACTCGGCGTCATGCGCGGATCACTGCGCTGACACGCTGCGCTGACGCGCAGCGCCGACATCCCTCGCGGGCCGCGCCGTCATGCGCGAGTCCCCGCGCCGAGGCTGTGGAAGGATAGGAACATGCTCCGTTGGCTCACTGCCGGAGAGTCGCACGGGCCTGAGCTCGTCGCGATCCTCGAGGGTCTCCCCGCCGGTATCCCCGTCTCGCTCGACGACATCCGCGCCGATCTCGCGCGCCGCAAGCTCGGTTACGGGCGCGGAGCGCGCATGAAGTTCGAGCAGGACGAACTCGCGATCTCGGGCGGTGTTCGGCACGGGCTGTCGCTCGGCAGCCCCGTCGCGCTGCGCATCGGCAACACGGAGTGGCCGAAGTGGCAGGAGGTCATGAGCCCCGAGCCCATCGACGAGGCGAAGCTCGGTCGCGGCCGGGGTGCGCCGCTCACCCGCCCGCGTCCCGGTCACGCCGATCTCGTCGGCATGCAGAAGTACGGCTTCGACGAGGCGCGCCCCGTGCTCGAGCGGGCGAGCGCCCGGGAGACCGCGGCTCGCGTCGCGCTCGGTGCGGTCGCGCGTTCCTTCCTCGCGGAGCTCGGCATCCGCCTCGTCGCCCACACCCTCGCGATCGGCCCGGTGCGGGTGCCCGAGGGTCGACCGCTGCCGACGCCCGACGATGTCGACCGGCTCGACGCCGACCCGCTGCGGTGCTTCGATGCCGAGACCTCGGCCGCGATGGTCGCCGAGGTCGATCTCGCGCACAAAGAGGGCGACACGCTGGGCGGTGTCGTGGAAGTGCTCGCCTACGGTGTGCCGCCGGGTCTCGGTTCGCACGTGCACTGGGATCGCCGGCTCGACGCGCAGCTCGCGGCGGCGCTCATGGGCATCCAGGCGATCAAGGGCGTCGAGGTCGGCGACGGGTTCCTCACGACCACCCGTCGCGGCTCCGCCGCGCACGACGAACTGCACGTGGCCGACGGCCGCATCGCGAGGGCGAGCGACCGGGCAGGCGGCACCGAGGGCGGCATGTCCACCGGCACGGTGCTGCGGGTCCGCGCCGGCATGAAGCCCATCGCGACCGTGCCGCACGCCCTGCCGACGGTCGACGTCGCGACGGGGGAGGCCGCAGCTGCACACCACCAGCGATCCGATGTCGTCGCGGTTCCCGCCGCCGGCGTCGTCGCCGAGGCGATGGTCGCCCTCACGCTCGCGAACGCCGTGCTCGAGAAGTTCGGCGGGGACTCGGTCGAAGAGACACGGCGCAACCTCGAGTCCTACCTCGCGGCGATCCCCGACACGCTGCGCACGGCCGGCGCTGCGGCGGATGCCGCGACAGACCGTGTCTGACACCGTTCGCCTCGCATTGCCGATCGTGCTCGTCGGCCCCATGGGGGCGGGCAAGTCCCGTGTCGGGCACCGGCTCGCGGAGTCCGTCGGCGCACCGTTCATCGACACCGACCTTCGCATCATCGAGCGATACGGGCCGATCGAGGAGATCTTCGAACGCGAGGGTGAGGAGTACTTCCGCATCGTCGAGCGAGAGGTCGTCGCCGAGGCACTCCGCGAGGAGGCGGTCATCTCGCTCGGCGGCGGGGCGGTGCTGCACGCCGACACCCGTGACGACCTCGCCGGTCTTCCGGTGGTGTGGCTGAAGGTTTCGGCATCCGCGGTGGCGCCGAGACTCGTCGGCGGCAATCGTCCGCTCCTCGCCGATGGCGGGATCGAACGCTGGTCGGCGATCCTCGCGCAGCGGCGCCCGGTCTACGAGGCCGTGGCCAAGTACAGCATCGACACCTCGCGCCGCTCGGTCGCCCGGATCGTCGACGACATCACCGGGCATTTCGGAGGAACACGATGACGGCAGACGAGACCCGCACGAGCATTCGCGTCGGCGGCGAGTCGGGATACGACGTCGTGATCGGCCGCGGTGTGCTCGCCGAGCTCGGCGACGCGCTCGGCTCGGAGCCCGCCAAGGTGCTCATCGTGCACCCGGCGACCCTCGGTGCTCGCGCCGCGGAACTGCTCGAAGAGCTCAGCGGCCGCTACGAGGTGCTGCTCGCCGAGGTGCCCGACGCCGAAGCGGGCAAGCGCATCGAGGTCGCCGCGTTCTGCTGGCAGGTGCTCGGGCAGGCCGACTTCACGCGCACCGACGCGGTCATCGGATTCGGCGGGGGAGCGATCACCGACCTCGCGGGATTCGTCGCTGCGACCTGGCTCCGGGGCGTGCGAGTCGTGCAAGTGCCGACGACCGTGCTCGGCATGGTCGACGCCGCCGTCGGCGGCAAGACGGGCATCAACACCAACGAGGGCAAGAACCTCGTCGGCGCGTTCCATGCGCCCGCCGCGGTGATCTGCGACCTCGACGTGCTCGACACCCTGCCGAAGAACGAGATCCTCGCCGGATTCGCCGAGATCGTGAAGGCGGGCTTCATCCGCTACCCCGAGATCCTCGACATCATCGAGGCCGACCCCGAGGTCGCCACCGACCCGGCCACGCCGGAGTTCCGTCGCGTCGTCGAACTGGCGATCCAGATGAAGGCCGACGTGGTCTCCGAGGACTTCACCGAACAGGGGCTCCGGGAGATCCTGAACTACGGGCACACGCTCGGTCACGCGGTCGAGCACGCCGAGCGATACCAGTGGCGGCACGGTGCGGCCGTCGCAGTCGGCATGGCGTTCGCGGCCGAGCTCGGCCGTCTCTCGGGGCGACTGCCCGACGAGGTCGCCGATCGTCACCGACGCGTGCTCGACCTGTTGAGCCTGCCCACCTCGTATCCGGCGGGCCGTTGGAACACGCTGCTCGCGACCATGCAGCGCGACAAGAAGGCTCGCGCCGGCCAGCTTCGCTTCATCGTGCTCGACGACCTGGCGAAGCCCACCGTGATGCTCGCCCCCGACCAATCGCTGCTGTTCGCCGCGTACCAGGAGATCGCCTCCTAGCCCGAACGACGAGGGCGGACCGATGCCACGAGCACCGATCCGCCCTCGCACCGAGCGCTGGGCTCAGTCGATCGCGGCGACCGCGATGTCGGGATTGTCGCTGAACAGGCCGTCGATACCGGCTTCGACGAAGACGCGGATCTCACCGGCGAGGTCGCCGATGCCGGCAGGATCGGTGCTCGAGCGGAACTCGGCGGCGAGGAACGCGTTCTCGCGGCGGAAGGTCCACGCGTGCACGGCAAGGCCGAGTGCGTGCGCATCGGCGATCACCGCGGTCGGTTCGCCGAGCGTTCCGTCGGCCAGGCGGGGGATCGCCACGCCCTTCTCGACACCGATGCCGTCGGCGTACGTCGCGATCTCGGCGAGCCCCGCCGGGGTCACGAGATCGGCGTAGCTGCGGCTGTCGCCGGCGACCGTGAAGTCGTACGGGCGTCCGGTCCGGTTGACGAGCTGGGCGATGTCGACGTCGGTCAGGCGATCGAGCTCCCGGAGGTTCGCGACCTCGAAGCTCTGCACGATGACGGGGGCTCCGGCGTGGTCGAGACCGTTGGCTGCGAGCTGGGCGACCAGCGGCTCCTCGAGCGAGAGACCGATCGAGTCGAAGTACGTCGGATGCTTCGTCTCGGGGTAGACACCGATCGGTTCGCCCTGGCAGCTGACCGAGTGGCGCGCGAGATCGATGACCTCGTCGAGGGTCGGCACCTGGTACAGCCCGTTGAAGGCCGTGTTCTGCGGGCGCAGCTCGGGGAGACGCTCGATCGCGCGGAGGGTCTTCAGCTCTGCGAGCGTGAAGTCCTCGGTGAACCAGCCGGTCACGGTGACGTCGTCGATCGACTTCGTCGTCTTGCGGTCGGCGAACTCGGGGCGAGATGCCACATCCGTCGTACCGCTGATCTCGTTCTCGTGACGGGCGACGAGTGCCCCGTCCTTCGTCGCCACCACGTCGGGCTCGATGAAGTCGGCGCACTGGGTGATCGCCGTCTCATAGGCCGCGAGGGTGTGCTCGGGCCGGTAACCGCTTGCGCCGCGGTGGCTGATGACCGTGACGTCCGACGAGGGAACACGGCGCTTCGTGAGGTCGATCAGGTCGAACTCGGTGTCGTCGGGGGTTCCCGTGAGACGTGCGTCGTTGCCCGGATAGTTGTTGTCGTTGCCGATGAGGAGGCGCCCGTCGCGCAGGCGCACCACCGTCTCGAACGACTGCACCGGCAGCGAGAACACCTCGCCCGTGCCGTAGCCGTCGCCGGCGGCGAGCAGATCGGGGTTCGCGATGCGCAGGGCGTCGAGCACGAGCCTCTTCTCGACGTAGCCCTCGGCGTCGGTGCGCGAGAGGTCGATCTCGTAGACGCGCTTCGTGACCGCCTGATCGCCCTCGAAGTCATCGCGCTCGACCAGCAGCAGCACATCGCCGCGCACGGTGAAGGCGTCGCCGATGACGTTCGCGTCCTGGTCGGTCTGGTAGCTCCACCGACGCTCGGTATAGGTGCCGCGCTTGGTGTCGAACTCGAGGATCTCGCGTCGGCGCCGGTCGGGGTCGTTCACGTAAGCGCCCTCGAGCACCGGGTAGAGGTAGCGCCCGTTGTTCGAGCCCGCGAGCGCCTCGAATCCGCGGCTCGCGCGAACGAGCGGGGCCTCGCCCGCGACGAGATAGGGATTCTGCGGCGACTTGACTCCGCCCGGCATCGGGAACGGACGCTCGAGGAGCGTGCCGTCGGCACCGAAGTGCAGCAGGAACGGGCCGAACTCCTCGCCGACCCAGAAGGAGCCGTCCTTCGCGCGCACGATCGACTCGATGTCGAAGTCGGCGCCCGTCAGGAGGCGTTCCGTGGTGCTCTCGTTCACGATCGGGAAGTCGAGCACCCGGTTCGCGTCGTTGTAGGAGATGAAACGCTCGATCTCGATCTCGCCGGTACCGCCGTTCGCGGTCTCCCAAGCGGGCCGCACGAGGTAGTTGCGCAGCAGGAAGTCGGCCGAGTTCCCCTTGGAGCCGAAACCGTTGTCGGGCTGCGCCCAGAAGGTGCCGTCGCCGTTGTCGATCATGGCGGAGAACCCGGGTACGACCTGGCCTGCGAAGGGGCCCGTGCGGCCATTGGCCGCCGAGGCGAGTGCGCCCGACGCCGGTCCAGATTCGAGGTGGTCGGCGGAGAGGGTCGCCCGGGCGACGAGGGTGGGCTCGACGATCTTGGCGCTCGGCCCGTGCGGCTTTCCGTCGGCGGCCGCGTGAGCAGGGGAGGGGATGAGGAGGACGGCCGCGGTGGCGGCCGCCGCGGCAAGGGCGAGAAGACGCGTCTGTGCGCGTGCGATGCGATGTGCCATGTCGCCACCCAATCGGGCCGAGCACACGCCGGCGTGGCTGTCCGAGGTCTCGACGTCGACCAATCGGTGAACGCGGGGTGCCCGCGCGCCGAGTGGATGCGACGACGGCGCCCGGCACCGCTGGGTAGGCTGGCCGCGTGACCTCCACGATCCTCGTCCTCAACGGACCGAACCTCGGCCGGCTCGGCACGCGCGAGCCCGAGGTGTACGGCAGCGAGACCCTCGACGACATCCGCGCCTCGCTCGCGGCATCCGTGCCCGCCGACGTCGAGATCGATCTGCGGCAGAGCGATGATGAAGCGGAACTCATCGGCTGGATCCACGAGGCCGTAGACCGCCGGATTCCGGTCGTGCTGAATCCCGCCGCGTTCACGCATTACAGCTATGCGCTTCGTGACGCAGCGGCGCAGCTCAAGCAGGCGAGCGTGCCGCTCGTCGAAGTGCATCTCTCGAATCCGCACACGCGTGAGACCTTCCGCCACACGAGCGTGATCTCCGGCGTCGCCACGGGCGTGATCGCCGGGTTCGGCAGCGATTCGTATCGACTCGCCGTCGACTGGCTGCTGCGTCACGGCTGAGTCGTGTGACGGGGCGGGCGGCGGGGGCCCGCGGCATCCGCTCGCATTGGCGCAGCTTCAGCCGAGCGACTAAACTCGACCGACTGTACTTCGCCGGCCTCTTCCGGCCGAGCCTCTTCGCAACTGAACGGAACACACACGCATGGCAAGCACCGCTGACATCAAGAACGGCGTCGTCCTCTCCATCGACGGCCAGCTCTGGAGCGTCATCGAGTTCCAGCACGTCAAGCCCGGCAAGGGCGGTGCGTTCGTGCGTACCAAGCTGAAGAACGTCGTCACGGGCAAGGTCGTCGACCGCACGTACAACGCCGGCGCGAAGATCGAGATCGAGAACGTCGACCGTCGCGACTTCACCTACCTCTACGCCGACGGAGACGGCTTCGTGTTCATGGACCAGACCGACTACGACCAGATCACCGTGCCCGGCACGGTCGTCGGCGACGCGGCGAACTTCATGCTCGAGAACCAGTCGGTCACCGTCGCGCTGAACAACGGCAACCCGCTCTACGTCGAACTGCCCGCCTCGGTCGTGCTCGAGATCACGTACACCGAGCCCGGCCTGCAGGGCGACCGATCGACCGGCGGCACCAAGGCCGCGACCGTCGAGACCGGCTACGAGATCCAGGTGCCGCTGTTCCTCGAGACCGGCACGAAGGTCAAGGTCGACACCCGCACGGGCGACTACCTCGGCCGTGTGAACGACTAGTGAGCGCTCGTACCAAAGCGCGCAAGCGCGCGCTCGACCTGCTCTACTCGGCCGACATGCGTCAGGTGCCGGTCGAGCAGATGCTCGTGGTCGAGGCCGAGAAGGCGGCGAGCGAGCCCGAACGGGCCGCGTCCTGGCTGTATGCGCGCGAGATCATCGACGGCATCGTCGACCACCGCGCAGAGATCGACGAGCTCATCGAGACCCACTCGCACGGGTGGACGCTCGAGCGCATGCCCGCCGTCGACCGGGCGATCCTCCGCATCGGAGTCTGGGAGATCATCCACAACGACGCCGTTCCCGACCCCGTCGCGATCTCCGAGGCCGTCGAGGCGGCCACGGTGCTCTCGACCGACGACTCGGCCGGGTTCGTGAACGGGTTGCTCGCCGCGATCTCGCACTCCAAGGCCTGATCCAGCCGCCGCCACGCGTCGGAGCGCTGGCCGGCGGGATCCCCGCGCGGCAGGGTGCGAGCCGGGGCCCTGAGACCGCGTTCCGGGCGGCCACCGAAGCGAGTTCAGTGGCACTCCCGACGACGGGTGAGGGCGCCGAGGGTGTGATGGGGTGTGCCGCCGATTCCAGCCGGCACCTCCCACATCGCTCTCGGAAGGAGCACCATGTCCAGCACCACCATCGGCACCGGTCACGTCTCGACCGCGGCCGGGTACAACTCGATCCTCGATCGGGCGAACTCCGCCCAGGCGGTCGTTCAGCGATTCCTCGCGAGCGCCGGCGTCCCGGCGCTTCGGGTCTCGCTCGGGCTCGTCTTCCTCGTGTTCGGTGCGCTGAAGTTCTTCCCGGGGCTGAGCCCTGTCGAGGCGCTCGTGAGCCGAACCTGGAACGTGCTGTCGTTCGGAATCGTCGACGGGTACGCGGCGCTCGCCCTGACGGCGACACTCGAGGTGTTCGTCGGCGTCGCGCTCGTGACCGGCCTGCTGCTCCGAATCGGCCTGCTCGCGCTGGCCGTGACCTTCGTCGGCGTGTTCTCGCCCCTCGTGTTCTTCGCGGGCGAACTCTTCGCCGCGGCCGGCCCGACGCTGACCGCGCAGTACATCCTGAAGGACGTCGTGCTCGTGGCCGCCGCCATGGTGATCGCGGCGAAGGCGTTCACCCGTCCGATCCGGTGACCCTGTGCGGCCGCCGCCCGCCCCCACTGACGACCCCCTCCGCGCGCGGTGGGGGTCGTTCGCGTCTTGGGCCGGGCATCGACGCGGTCGTCTCCCCGGCAGTCACCGCGGCAGTCACCGCGCGCCGGGCACGATAAGCTGGCCTGACGTTGACAACCTTTAAGGCCGTCCTGTGAGGCGGAGAAGGGAGTCGTTTGATGGCACGTGCCGTGCTCAGTCAAGCTGACATCTCGCGGGCGCTGACCCGCATCTCGCACGAGATCCTCGAATCCAATCGCGGGAGCTCCGATCTCGTCATCCTCGGCATCCCGACCAGGGGCGTGATCCTCGCCCGTCGCATCGCCGAGACCATCGCCCGCATCGAACCCGATGCCGCCCCGGCCCTCGCCGGCGCGCTCGATGTCACGATGTACCGAGACGACCTCACGCGCACGCGCACTCGCACTCCGCAGCCGACCGATCTGCCCCCGCGCGGCATCGACGGCAAGACGGTGGTGCTCGTCGACGACGTGCTCTACTCCGGACGCACGATCCGCGCCGCGCTCGACGCGTTGAGCGACCTCGGCCGCGCCCGCGCGGTGCGGCTCGCGGTGCTCGTCGATCGCGGCCACCGGGAGTTCCCGATCCGTGCCGACTTCGTCGGCAAGAACCTGCCCAGTTCGGCCCGGGAGCGCATCAATGTGCGCCTCGTCGAGATCGACGGCGACGACGCCGTCACCATCGACGAAGGCGAGGAGTGATGCGGCACCTCTTGAGCACCCGCGAGCTCGACCGCGATCAGGCCATCGAGCTGCTCGACATCGCCGAGGAGATGGCGGCCGTGCAGGAGCGCGAGGTCAAGAAGCTCCCGACGCTTCGCGGAAAGACCGTCGTGAACCTCTTCTTCGAGGATTCGACCCGCACCCGCATCTCGTTCGAGGCCGCGGCCAAGCGCCTCTCGGCCGACGTCATCAACTTCAGCGCGAAGGGCTCGAGCGTCTCGAAGGGCGAGAGCCTGAAGGACACGGCGCAGACCCTGCAGGCGATGGGCGCCGACGGGGTCGTGATCCGGCACCCTGCGTCGGGGGCGCCGCACACGCTCGCGACGAGCGGATGGATCGACGCCGGCGTCATCAACGCCGGCGACGGCACCCACGAACATCCCACTCAGGCGCTGCTCGATGCGTTCACGATGCGCCGGCGCCTGCACGGCGGCGCATCGCGAGGGCGAGCGCTCGACGGCGTGCGGGTCGTGATCGTCGGCGACGTGCTGCACTCCCGGGTCGCCCGATCGAACGTCTGGCTGCTCGCGACCCTCGGCGCCGAGGTCGAGCTCGTCGCCCCGCCGACGCTCGTTCCCGTCGACACGAGCTCGTGGCCGGCGCGAGTCGGCTACGACCTCGACGCCGCACTGCGCGGCACTCCCGACGTCGTCATGATGCTGCGCATCCAGGCGGAGCGCATGCACGCGGCGTTCTTCCCGAACACTCGCGAGTATGCGCGAACCTGGGGGCTCGACGACGCCAGGTTCGACGCACTGCCCCCCGGTACGATGGTCATGCACCCCGGCCCGATGAACCGCGGGCTCGAGATTGCCGCCCGCGCGGCCGACTCACAGCAGTCGACCGTGCGAGAGCAGGTTGCGAACGGAGTTTCAGTGAGAATGGCCGCCCTCTACATGCTGCTGTCCGGCGAACGGGGGGAGGCCTGATGAACCGACGTTTCCTGATCACCGGCGCCACCCTGCCCGGTGGCGAGCGCGCCGACGTGCTGCTCGACGGGGGCATCATCGCCGAGGTCGGCCGCATCGCGGATGCCGCGGGCGCGACGGTCGTCGACGCCGACGGGCTCATCGCCCTTCCCGGCCTCGTCGACCTGCACACGCACCTGCGAGAGCCCGGCTACGAACAGAGCGAGACCGTGCTGACCGGCACGCAGGCCGCCGCCGCGGGCGGCTTCACGGCCGTGTTCGCGATGGCGAACACCTTCCCGGTCGCCGACACGGCCGGCGTCGTCGAGCAGGAGGCGAGCCTCGGCCGTGCCGCAGGCTACGCGACCGTGCAGCCGATCGGGGCGGTGACGGTGGGCCTCGCCGGACAGCAGCTCGCCGAACTCGGTGCGATGGCGCGCTCCCGTGCGAACGTGCGGGTCTTCTCCGACGACGGATTCTGCGTCTCCGACCCGCTGCTCATGCGGCGGGCCCTCGAGTACGTCAAGGCCTTCGACGGGGTCATCGCCCAGCACGCGCAGGAGCCGCGCCTCACCGAGGGCGCCCAGATGAACGAGGGTGCGCTTTCCGGAGAGCTCGGCCTCACCGGCTGGCCGGCCGTCGCCGAGGAATCGATCATCGCGCGCGACGTGCTGCTCGCCGAGCACGTCGGCTCGCGGCTGCATGTCTGCCACGTCTCGACGGCCGGGTCGGTCGAGGTCATCCGCTGGGCGAAGGCCCGGGGCATCGACGTGACCGCCGAGGTGACCCCGCACCACCTGCTCCTCACCGAAGAGCTCATCGCCGGCTACGACCCGCGATTCAAGGTGAACCCCCCGCTCCGCCGTGCTGAAGACGTCGAGGCGCTCCGCGCCGCTCTCGCCGACGGCACGATCGACATCGTCGCCACCGACCACGCGCCGCACCCGGTCGAGGCGAAGGAGAGCGAGTGGCAGGCCGCCGCCAACGGCATGGTCGGTCTCGAATCCGCCCTGGCGGTCGTGCACGCCGCCGTCGTCGAGACGGGGCTCATGGGCTGGGCGGATGTCGCGCGGGTGATGTCGTCCGCGCCGGCGCGCATCGGCCGCCTCCGCGGTCACGGCGAGTCGATCACCGCCGGTGCGGCACCCGAGCTGACGCTGTACGACCCCGCCGCGGCATCCGAGTTCGACCTCGACCGGCTCGCCGGACGCAGCAC
The DNA here is from genome assembly GCF_003070885.1 of Agromyces badenianii. NCBI lineage: Bacteria > Bacillati > Actinomycetota > Actinomycetes > Micrococcales > Microbacteriaceae > Agromyces > Agromyces badenianii. The sequence goes on along the minus strand of NZ_CP028913.1, from coordinate 1,713,249 downwards.
GAATTCGCCGTATCTCGGTCGTCTGCTGCCGGGCCGCGTGGTTGCGACCTTCCACGGCGGCTACCCGACCTTCCTCGACGGTGCGGTGCGACCGCGCGAAGAGGTCGCCCGGAACGCGGAGTCCGCCTGGGGGGTCCAGCATGGATAAGTGGATGGGGATCGTCGTCGCCGTCGTGATCGTCGCGATCGCCGGCTGGCTGATGTACCGCTCGTGGAAGCGACGCACGGTGCGCGACGAGTCACTCGGCTCGTATCCGCTGCCCACCGATCACGATGCGCCGACCCTCGAGACCGAAGTGCTCTACGTGGCGACCACGCCGATGGGCGAGCCCCTCGAGCGCCTCGCCGTGAGCGGGCTCGCGTTCCGCGGCTCCGCCCGCATCGAGGTGCTTCCCGAAGGCGTCGTGCTGCGCATCGCGGGGGAGTCCACGACCTTCATCCCGGTCGATCGACTCGTCGGCGCCGAGCTCGCGAGCTACGCCATCGACCGCGGCGTCGAGCCCGAGGGCCTCATCGCCCTCACCTGGATCGCCGATGAGCGGGGTGCTGCCGATCAGGCCCGCGCCCGCGTCGACAGTTACGTGCGCGCCCGGTATCCGGGCGACTCGGCCCGGATCGTCCAGGCCGTCAACGACATCGCCGCGGCGCCACCCGCGCCGCGGCCAGAGCAGGAGAGTGAGGCCTCGAATGACTGAGACCCCCATCGGCACGAACGACACCGCCGTGCTCGTCCTCGAAGACGGACGCCGCTACGACGGGCGCGCCTACGGCGCGCGTGGTCGCACCCTCGGCGAAGCGGTCTTCGCCACCGGCATGACCGGCTACCAGGAGACCCTGACCGATCCGTCGTACGCGGGCCAGATCGTCATGATGACCGCGCCGCACATCGGCAACACCGGCATGAACGACGAAGACATGGAGTCCGCCCGCATCTGGGTCGCCGGATTCATCGTGCGCGACCCCTCCCGCGTCGTCTCGAACTTCCGCTCGCAGCGGAGCCTCGACGACGACCTCGAGGCCGCGGGCGTCATCGGCATCAGCGGCATCGACACGCGCGCCCTCACCCGTCACCTCCGTTCGGCGGGCGCCATGCGAGCCGGCATCTTCTCGGGCGACGACGCGCTGCTGACCCCCGGCGAACAGCTCGACCTCGTGCAGAGCGCTGTGGCCATGGCCGGGGCGAACCTGTCGGGGGCGGTCTCGACGGCCGAGGCCTACACGCTGCCGGCCGATGGCGACCGCGTGGGCTCGGTCGCGGTGCTCGACCTCGGCGTGAAGACGTCGACCCTGAAGTACCTCGCCGAACGCGGCTTCGACGTGCATGTCGTGCCGCAGTCGGTCACGGCCGAAGAGGTGCTCGCGCTGGCTCCCGACGCACTGTTCTTCTCCAACGGGCCGGGCGACCCCGCGGCATCCGACCGGCATGTCGAGCTGCTGCGCACGACGCTGCGCGAAGGGCTGCCGTACTTCGGCATCTGCTTCGGCAACCAGCTGCTCGGACGCGCCCTCGGCTTCGGCACCTACAAGCTGCCCTTCGGGCATCGCGGCATCAACCAGCCGGTGCTCGACAAGGCCACCGGGCGCGTCGAGATCACCGCGCACAACCACGGATTCGCCGTCGACGCCCCGATCGACCGGGTGAGCGAATCGAGCGAGGGCTTCGGCCGCGTCGAGGTGAGCCACTACGACCTCAACGACAACGTCGTCGAGGGATTGAACTGCCTCGACATCCCGGCGTTCAGCGTGCAGTACCACCCCGAGTCCGCGGCCGGCCCGCACGACGCGAACTACCTCTTCGATCGATTCCGCGACATGGTGATCGCGAACACCTCGACGAACTCAGCGACCGAAGGAAGCAACGAGTAATGCCCAAGCGCGACGACATCAACAGCGTTCTCGTCATCGGATCCGGCCCGATCGTCATCGGGCAGGCCGCCGAGTTCGACTACTCGGGCACCCAGGCGTGCCGCGTGCTGCGGGCCGAGGGCGTGCGGGTCATCCTCGTGAACCCGAACCCCGCGACGATCATGACCGACCCCGACTTCGCCGACGCGACGTACATCGAGCCGATCACGCCCGAGATCATCGAGTCGATCATCGTCAAGGAGAAGCCCGACGCGGTGCTCCCGACGCTCGGCGGCCAGACGGCGCTGAACGCGGCGATCGCCCTGCACGACGCCGGCATCCTCGAGAAGCACGGCGTCGAGCTCATCGGCGCGAAGGTCGACGCGATCCGCAAGGGCGAAGACCGCCAGCTCTTCAAGGACCTCGTGATCGAGGCGGGCGCTGGCGTCGCCCGATCGCACGTCGCGAAGACGCTCGAGCAGGCGAAGGAGTTCGCGCTCGACCTCGGCTACCCGCTCGTGGTGCGCCCGTCGTTCACGATGGGCGGACTCGGCTCGGGCTTCGCGTACACCGAGGACGAGCTCGTGCGCATCGTCACGCAGGGCCTGCACGACTCGCCGACGACCGAGGTGCTCCTCGAGGAGTCGATCCTCGGCTGGAAGGAGTACGAGCTCGAACTCATGCGCGACACCGCCGACAACACGGTCGTCGTCTGCTCGATCGAGAACGTCGACCCCGTCGGCGTGCACACCGGTGACTCGATCACCGTGGCACCCGCGCTCACGCTGACCGACCGTGAATTCCAGCACCTGCGTGACATCGGCATCGACATCATCCGCGCCGTCGGCGTCGACACCGGCGGCTGCAACATCCAGTTCGCGATCGACCCGGCCGACGGCCGCGTCATCGTCATCGAGATGAACCCGCGTGTCTCCCGCTCGAGCGCGCTCGCCTCGAAGGCCACCGGCTTCCCGATCGCGAAGATCGCCGCGAAGCTCGCCATCGGCTACCGCCTCGACGAGATCCCGAACGACATCACGCGGGTGACCCCGGCGTCGTTCGAGCCGACCCTCGACTACGTCGTCGTCAAGGTGCCCCGGTTCGCGTTCGAGAAGTTCCCGGCCGCCGACCCCACCCTCACCACCACCATGAAGTCGGTCGGCGAGGCGATGGCGATCGGCCGCAACTATGCGACCGCGCTGCAGAAGGCGCTCCGCTCGCTCGAGAAGCGCGGCTCCTCGTTCCACTGGGGAGACGAGAAGCGCACCGCCGAGGAGCTCGTCGAGGCATCCCGAATTCCCACCGACGGCCGCATCGTGCTCGTGCAGCAGGCGCTCCGCAAGGGTGCCAGCCTCGAGCAGCTCTTCGAGGCGACGAAGATCGACCCGTGGTTCCTCGACCAGATCGTGCTCATCAACGAGGTCGCCGAGACCATCGCCTCGGCCGAGAACCTCGACACCGAGCTCCTGCTGCTCGCGAAGGACCACGGCTTCTCCGACGCTCAGATCGGCCAGCTCCGCGGCTTCGGCGAGGCCGACGCCCGCGAGGTTCGCCACATCCTCGGCATCCGCCCGGTCTACAAGACGGTCGACACGTGCGCCGGCGAGTTCCCGGCGCTCACGCCGTACCACTACTCGAGCTACGACGTCGAGACCGAGGTCGAGCCCAGCGACCGCAGCAAGGTCGTCATCCTCGGCTCGGGCCCGAACCGCATCGGCCAGGGCGTCGAGTTCGACTACTCGTGCGTGCACGCCTCCTTCGCGCTGTCGGCCGCCGGGTTCGAGACGATCATGATCAACTGCAACCCCGAGACGGTCTCGACCGACTACGACACGAGCGACCGGCTCTACTTCGAGCCGCTCACCCTCGAAGACGTGCTCGAGGTCATCCACGCCGAGTCGCAGTCGGGCGAGCTCGTCGGCGTCGTCGTGCAGCTCGGCGGCCAGACCGCCCTCGGACTCGCCAAGGGACTCGAGGCCGCAGGCATCCCGATCCTCGGCACGAGCCCCGAGGCGATCGACCTCGCCGAGGAGCGCGGGCTCTTCTCCGGCATCCTCGACGCGGCGGGCCTGCTCGCGCCGAAGAACGGCACCGCCATCGATCTCGCCGGCGCGGTGCACGTCGCAGAGGGCATCGGCTACCCCGTGCTCGTGCGTCCGAGCTACGTGCTCGGCGGGCGCGGCATGGAGATCGTCTACGACTCGCCGTCGCTCGCCGACTACTTCGCGCGTATCGAGGGCCAAGGCATCGTCGGGCCGACGCATCCGCTGCTCGTCGACCGGTTCCTCGACGACGCGATCGAGATCGACGTCGACGCCCTATACGACGGCACCGACCTGTACATCGGCGGCGTCATGGAGCACATCGAGGAGGCCGGCATCCACTCCGGCGACTCGAGCTGCACCCTGCCGCCCGTGACGCTCGGCCGCGCCGAGGTCGACCGGGTGCGCGTGGCGACGCGCGCCATCGCCGAGGGCATCGGCGTTCGCGGCCTGTTGAACGTGCAGTTCGCGATCGGCGCCGGCGTGCTCTACGTGCTCGAAGCCAACCCGCGCGCGAGCCGCACCGTGCCCTTCGTCTCGAAGGCCCTGGGCATCCCGCTCGCGAAGGCCGCCTCGCGCATCATGGTCGGTGCGACCGTCGCCGAACTCATCGCCGAGGGCATGCTTCCCGCGTCCGACGGGTCGCGAGTGCCGCTCGACGCACCGATCGCCGTGAAAGAGGCCGTGCTGCCGTTCCACCGCTTCCGCACCCGCGAGGGCATCATGGTCGACTCGGTGCTCGGCCCCGAGATGCGTTCGACCGGCGAGGTCATGGGCATCGACAAGGACTTCCCGACGGCGTTCGCGAAGAGCCAGCTCGCCGCGTACGGCGGCATGCCGACGTCGGGAACCGTCTTCGTCTCGGTCTCCGATCGCGACAAGCGGTCGATCATCCTCCCCGTGCTCCGTCTGCAGCAGCTCGGCTACGACATCGCAGCGACCGAGGGCACCGCCGAGGTGCTGCGGCGCAACGGCATCCGTGCGCAGGTGGTGCTGAAGTTCAGCGACAAGACGAGCGAGGATGCCGCGTCGGTCGTCGAGCTCATCCACCGCGGTGAGGTCGATGTCGTGGTGAACACCCCCAGCGGGCGTTCGTCGCGCGCCGACGGGTACGAGATCCGTGCCGCGGCCGTGGCCGCCGACATCCCGCTCTTCACGACCATCGCCGAGCTCTCGGCGGCCGTGGCGTCACTCGACGTACAGCGCGAGGGATTCGAGGTCACGAGCCTGCAGGAGTACCAGCTCAGGCGGGAGGCGAACGCATGAGCGACGCCACACCGTTCGGCGAGCGGCTCGACGCCATCTTCGCCGCGTACGGCAAGCTGTGCGTCGGCATCGACCCGCACGCGTCGCTGCTCGACCAGTGGGGGCTGCCCGACTCGGCCGAGGGCGTGCGTGAGTTCGGCCTCCGCACGGTCGATGCCGTCGCGGGTCGCGCGGGCATCGTGAAGCCGCAGGTGGCGTTCTTCGAACGACACGGCGCAGCGGGCTACGTGGCGCTCGAACGCGTGCTGGCCGAGGCGCGCGACGCCGGCCTGCTGGTGATCGCCGACGTGAAGCGCGGCGACATCGGCACGAGCGTCGAGGCGTACGGGCAGGCGTGGCTGCGTCCCGGCTCGGGTCTCGAGTCCGATGCCATGACGATCAGCGCGTATCAGGGGCTCGGATCGATCGACGGCGTGCTGACCGCCGCCGACTCGGCCGGCAAGGGCGTGTTCGTGCTGGCCGCGACCTCGAACCCCGAGGCCGCCGCCATTCAGCGCGCGGTGCTGCAGCAGTCGAGCCGTGCCGGAAACACCGTGGCGCAGGCCATCACCGCGGGCGTCATCGGCTGGAACCAGGGGCGAGCGGATGCCGCGAGCCGGCCGCTCGGCTCGGTCGGCGTGGTGCTCGGCGCGACGGTCGACCTCCGAACCTCGGGCATCGATCTCGATGCCGAGCCGCCGAAGCCCGGTCTGCCGGTGCTCGCGCCCGGCTTCGGTCATCAGGGGGCGGAGCTCTCCGACCTTCGTGCGATCTACGGATCGCTCGCAGGCGGCGTCATCGTCAGCGAGTCGCGATCGATCCTCGGTGCGGGTCCCGACGGTCTCGCCGAAGCCATCCGCCGCCGGGTCAACGAGGTCGGTGCCGCGAGTGTCTGAACACGAGACGTCCACCGGCAACCCCGCCGACCCCGCCGCCGACGCCGTGCGATCGTCTCCGCCAGAGGTCGACCGCGTCGCGGCGTCCCGTGCCGCGGTGGCCGCGCGCCGTGCTCGAGCGACCGTCAAGTCCGCGATCGCGGCCGGATCGCGGAGCCCGCTCGACGTGCTCCGCGCGGCGTTCGAATCTCCCGAGGGCGTCGAGGGGCGCTTGCGGGTGACCGAGTTCCTGACGTCCATCCCCGCGATCGGGCAGACCAAGACCGCGCGCATCATGCAGGAGCTCGAGATCTCGCCGTCGAAGCGCCTCGGCGGGCTCGGGCGGTTGCAGCGACGCCGGCTCCGCGAGTTCGTCGCCGACTGGGTCGCCTCCCATGGCGGCACCGGCGATCGACTCGTCGTGCTCGCCGGGCCCACGGCGGTGGGCAAGGGCACCGTCGCCGAGTACATCCGACGCCATCACCCCGATGTACGGCTGTCGGTGTCGGCCACGACGCGCCAGCCGCGCCCCGGTGAGGTCGAGGGTGAGAGCTACTTCTTCGTCGACGACGCGGAGTTCGACCGCCTGATCGAGGCCGGTGAGCTCCTCGAGTGGGCGACCGTGCACAACGCCTCGCGGTACGGCACCCCGCGCAAGGCGGTCGAAGAGGCGATCGCCGCCGGCAACAGCGTGCTGCTCGAGATCGACATCCAGGGCGCACGCTCGGTTCGCCGCGCCGCACCGGAGGCCACCCTCGTCTTCCTGCTGCCGCCGAGCTGGGACGAACTCGTGCGTCGGCTCGTCGGCCGGGGCACCGAGAGCCCGGCCGAACAGCAGCGCCGACTCGAGACCGCGAAGGTCGAATTGGCGGCCGTCGACGAGTTCGATCACCAGGTCGTCAACCACGACGTCGCCGAAGCCGCGCAAGAGGTCGTAGACTTGATGAGATCTCGCAAGGGTCGGCGTTGAGCTGCCCTCGCCACGACTTTCCGCGCACTGCGGGTGCGCACACCACGATCAAGGAGTCATTCCATGGCTGAGAAGCTGTCCGGCATCATCGATCCGCCCATCGACGACCTGCTCTCGAAGGTCGACTCGAAGTACCAGCTGGTCATCTTCGCGTCCAAGCGTGCGCGCCAGATCAACGACTACTACGCCGACCTGCACGAGGGAAGCCTCTTCGACAACGTCGGCCCGCTCGTGGACTCCTCGATCGACGACAAGCCGCTCTCGGTCGCACTGCACGAGATCAACGAAGACAAGCTCCGGCTCCGCCCGATCGCCGAGTGATCCGGAGGGCCGGATGACTCGGCTCAACGTCGTCGTCGGCATCACCGGCGGCATCGCCGCGTACAAGGCCGTCGGCGTCGTTCGGGCGCTCGTGCTCGCGGGGCATGACGTTCACGTCGTGCCGACCGAAGGCGCGCTGCGCTTCGTCGGGCGGCCGACCCTCGAGGCGATCTCGCGCAATCCGGTGCACACCGAACTGTACGAGGGCGTCGCCGAGGTGCGGCACGTCGCGATCGGGCAGGCTGCCGACCTCATCGTCATCGCGCCGGCGACCGCGAACTCGATCGCGAAGCTCGCCGTCGGCCTCGCCGACGACCTGCTCGGCAACACGGTGCTCGCAAGCGAAGCGCCGGTCGTCATCGCGCCCGCCATGCACACCGAGATGTGGCGACACCCGGCGACCCAGGCGAACATCGCCACGCTCCGCGCTCGCGGCGTCACGATCGTCGGCCCCGCCGTCGGCCAGCTCACCGGGTCCGACAGCGGCGCCGGCCGCATGGAGGAGCCCGACGTGATCGTGCGGGCGGCACTCGAACGTGCTGCCGTCGAGACCGACGCGTCCGGTGCATCCGCGAATCGTCGCGATCTCGAGGGGCGCCGCGTCGTCGTGAGCGCGGGCGGCACACGAGAGCCGCTCGATCCCGTGCGGTTCCTCGGCAACCGATCGAGCGGCAAGCAGGGCATCGCCATCGCCGAGGCCGCGCAGGCACGAGGTGCGCAGGTCACGCTCATCGCGGCGAACCTCGAGGTCGACGAACCCGAGGGCTGCGACATCCGCCGCGTCTCGACCGCGCTCGAACTGCAGCATGCCGTGGCCGAGGTCGCGCCCGGCGCCGATGTCGTCGTGATGGCTGCGGCGGTCGCCGACTACCGCCCCGCGAGCGTCAGCGAGTCGAAGATCAAGAAAGACCAGAGCGACGACGGCCTGACCCTCGAACTCGTGCGAAACCCCGACATCCTCGCCGGGCTCGGCCATGCGCCGCATGCCGGCACCGTGCTCGTCGGCTTCGCGGCCGAGACCGAGTCCGACGACGCGCGCCTCCTCGCGCTCGGCCGCGCCAAGCGCGAGGCGAAGGGCGCCGACCTCCTCGTCGTCAACCGGGTCGGCTGGAACGAGGGTTTCGCGAGCGACGAGAACGAGGTCGTCGTCATCGGCGACGACGGCACCATCGTCACACGAGCACACGGAACGAAGCTGTCGGTGGCGCATGCGATCCTCGACGTGGTTGTCTCGGAAGCGACGACTGCGGCATCGACCGCGACGAGCACGAAGGAAACAGATCCCGCATGAGCGCACTCCGCCTCTTCACCTCCGAGTCCGTCACCGAGGGACACCCCGACAAGCTCTGCGACCAGATCTCGGATTCGATCCTCGATGCCCTCCTTCGCGAAGACCCCACGAGCCGCGTGGCCGTCGAGACGCTCGTGACCACCGGTCTCGTGCACGTCGCGGGCGAGGTCACGACGAGCGGATACGTCGAGATCCCCGCGATCGTGCGCGAACGTGTCACCTCGATCGGCTACGACTCCTCCGACGCGTGGTTCGACGGGCGATCGTGCGGAGTGTCGGTGTCGATAGGTGGCCAGTCGCCCGACATCGCCCAGGGCGTCGACCACGCGTTCGAGTCCCGTGAGCGCGCGAGCGAAGACGCGCTCGACCAGCAGGGCGCCGGTGATCAGGGCATCATGTTCGGCTACGCCACGCGCGAGACGCCCGAACTCATGCCCGTGCCGATCTGGCTCGCCCACCGACTCGCCGAGCGGCTCGCCGCCGTGCGCAAGAACGGCGAGCTCGACTACCTGCGCCCCGACGGCAAGACCCAGGTCACGATCGGCTACGACGGGCAGGTGCCGCAGACGGTCGAGACGGTCGTGCTCTCGACGCAGCACACGCTCGCCGTTTCGACCGAGCAGCTTCGCGCCGAAGTCGATGAGCTCGTGATCAGGCCGGTGCTCGACACCGTCGAACTTGCGCGGCCCGACCTCGACGTGCTCATCAACCCGACCGGCCGCTTCGAGATCGGCGGCCCGCAGGGCGACGCCGGGCTCACCGGGCGCAAGATCATCATCGACACCTACGGCGGCGCGAGCCGGCACGGCGGCGGCGCCTTCAGCGGCAAAGACCCATCAAAGGTCGATCGCTCGGCGGCGTACGCGATGCGCTGGGTCGCCAAGAACGCGGTCGCCGCAGGACTCGCCGACCGGCTCGAGCTGCAGGTGGCGTACGCCATCGGCAAGGCCGCACCGGTGGGCCTCTACGTCGAGACTTTCGGCACCGGCGCGCTGCCCGACGAGCAGATCATCGCGGCCATCCGCGAGGTGTTCGACCTGCGACCGGCCGCGATCATCCGCGACCTCGACCTGCTTCGGCCGATCTACGCGCAGACCGCGAGCTACGGCCACTTCGGCCGCGAGCTGCCCGACTTCACCTGGGAGCGCCTCGACCGCGTCGACGACCTCCGCACCGCTGCCAGGATCTGACGTGGCCGGCGGCTCGGTCGCCCGAGTGCTCGTCGACTCGCCGCTGCCGCAGCTCGACCAGCTCTTCGACTACGCGGTGCCCGAGCGGTTCCGTGAGGCGGCCCGCGCGGGAGTGCGGGTGCGGGTGCCGCTGCGATCGGGCGGGCGCATCGCGAACGGCTGGCTCGTCGAACTCGTCGGAACGAGCGAGTACGAGGGGCGGCTGAGCGAGCTCGAAGACGTCGTCTCCGAGGTGCCCCTGCTGATGCCCGAGGTGTGGGCACTCGCGCGTGCCGCGGCCGACCGTGCGGCCGGAAACGCCGGTGACATCCTGCGTGTCGCAATCCCGAGCCGCTATGTGCGTGCCGAGCGGGCGTGGCGGGCGGCCGAGCCAGACGCCGGGGAGCTGCCGGCGCGGGCGGCTCCGATCCCGGGGTACGAGAGCGGTCGTTTCGAGGCGGGCATCGACGCAGGCGAGCGGATGTCTCTCGCCGCCGACCCCCGACCCGTGCGGCTCGGCTCCGGCGAGTGGGTCGGCGCCTGGGCGGCGATCCTTGCGGCGGCGGCGGCGCACACGCTCGCGGCCGACCGGTCGAGCCTCATCATCGTGCCCGACTACCGCGACCAGGAGCAGCTTCAGGCGGCCCTCGCCGATCTGCTCGACCCGCGTCGAGTCCTGCGCACCGACGCGCGCCAGACTGGCGGCGAGCGGTTCCGGGCGTTCCTCGACGCCACCGGTTCCGATGCCCGGGTCATCATCGGAAACCGGTCGACCGTCTACGCCCCGGCGGCGCGGCTCGGCCTCATCGCGATGTGGGACGACGGCGATGGGCTGCAGAACGAACAGCTCGCGCCGGGCGTGCATCCGCGCGATGCCGCGCTGATCCGGCAGGAGCAATCGGGGGCTGCGCTCGTCTTCCTCGGCCACACCCGGAGCGTCGAGGTCGAGCGACTCGTCGAGATCGGCTGGGTGCACGACGTGCCGGCCGTCAAGCAGGTGAAGCCGCGCGTCATCCCGACCGAGCACCAGGCCGCACCCGAGCCGGGCTCGGCGCGCATCCCGTCGAGTGCGTGGCGTGCGGCACAACAGGCGATCCGCGAAGGGCCGGTGCTCGTGCAGGTGGCACGCCCGGGGCATGCGCCGCTGCTCACGTGCGACCGATGCCGCGAGCCGGCGCGATGCGCCGCGTGCGGCGGTGCGCTGGTCGTGCCGCGCAGCGGGGGAGACCCGCGCTGCGTGCTCTGCGGCACGAGTGCGAGCACGTGGAAGTGCCCGGTCTGCGAGGGCACGAAGCTGCGCGCGGCGACGGTGGGGGCCAGTCGCACCGCCGAAGAGCTCGGGCGGGCGTTCCCGGCTGCAAGGGTCATCCTCTCCGACGGCGAGCGGCCGGTGCTCCGGGTCGGCGGCGAGCCCGCGCTCGTGGTGGCGACGCGCGGTGCCGAGCCGATCGCCGACGGCGGCTACCGGGCCGTGCTCCTTCTCGACGGCGAGCGGATGCTCCTGCGCGAGTCCCTTCGCGTCGCAGAAGACTGCCTGCGCTGGTGGTCGAACGCCGCGGCGCTCGCCTCGCCGGGCTCGCCGGTCTACCTCGTGGGCGTGGCCGGCGCGCTCGCGAACGCGCTGACCTCGTGGCGGCAAGCGGAATGGGCGAGCGGCGAACTCGCGAGCCGACGTGCGCTCCGCTTCCCGCCGGCTGTTCGCGTCGCGAGCGTGACGGCGGCACCGGCGCTCGTCGCGCGGGCCCTGACCGCGGCGCAGGCCGCAGCCGACGGTGTCGACGCCCTCGGGCCCGTGCCCGCCGATGAAGGACTCGAGCGCGCGATCGTGCGGTTCGACTACTCGGCCGGCGCCGCGGTCGCGCGGGCGCTCCGTGCCGAGATGATCACGGTGTCGACCGAGCGCCGGCGGCCGGTCACCGGCCGGCCGCCGAAGCGCCCGTCGGTGCTGCGCGTGCGCTTCGACGACCCCGACGTGCCGTAGGCGTCGCCCGGTCGGCGACAATGGAGTGTGCAGAAGCTCCGCATCGTCTTCGCCGGCACTCCTGCCGTCGCCGTCCCGTCGCTCGAACGTCTCTCGGCGACCGACCATGAACTCGTCGGCGTCGTCACGCGTCTGCCGGCGCCGCTCGGACGCAAGCGCGTGCTGACTCCGTCGCCGGTCGCCCGGGCCGCGGCGCGCCTGCAGGTGCCCGTCATCGAGGCGAATCGTCTGGACGCCGACGTCACCGAGCGCGTGGCCGCCCTCGCCCCCGATCTCGGCGTCATCGTGGCGTATGGCGGCCTCGTGCGCGAACCACTCCTCTCCACGCCGGTGCACGGCTGGATCAATCTGCACTTCTCCTTGCTGCCGGCCTGGCGCGGAGCGGCCCCCGTGCAGCACTCGCTCATCGCCGGTGACCGCGTCGCCGGCGCATCCGTCTTCCAGCTCGTCCCCGAACTCGACGCGGGCGAGGTCTTCGCGACCCGGCCGCACCCCCTCCGCGGCGATGAGACGGCCGGCGAGCTGCTCGACGAGCTCGCCGTCTCCGGTGCCGAGTTGCTCGCCGGCGTCGTCGACGGTATCGCCGACGGCACGGCGCACGCGCACCCTCAGACGGGTGAACCGAGTCTCGCCGCGAAGCTCACGATCGACGATGCGCGCCTCGACTGGTCGCGCCCCGCGACCGAGGTGCACGCGCGGTTCCGAGGCGTCACGCCCGAGCCCGGCGCGTGGACGACGGTCGATGAACAGCGGCTGAAGGTGCTGGGCCTCGACGATGCCAGCGGCATCGCGGATGCTCCGACGCTCGCGCCCGGCGAGATGGTGCTGGCCGATCGCCGCCTGTTCGTCGGCACGGGCACGAGGCCGCTCGAACTGCGGCGCGTGCAGCCGGCCGGCAAACCCGCGATGGATGCCGGCGACTGGTGGCGCGGCGCAGCGCGCAGCGCGGCGGTGGCACGATGAACGGCGGTACGACGAGCGGTGGCCGCGGCAACGCGGGCGGTGCTCGAGGCGGAAACGGAAAGGAAAACGGAAACGGAAGCCGGCCCGGCAGCAGCTCCCGCGCCGCGTCGACGCACATCTCGCCCGCCCGGCTCGTCGCCGTCGACGTGCTCGAGGCCGTTCGCGCCGATGAGGCCTATGCCAACCTGCTGCTGCCGACCCGCATCCGTCGTGCCGGACTGAGCCGTGCCGATGCGGCCTTCGCGACCGAGCTGACCTACGGCACGCTGCGCATGCAGGGCTTCTACGACCGTGTCATCGAGCTTGCCGCGAATCGGCCTGCCGAGGCGATCGACCCGGCGGTGCTCGATGTGCTGCGGCTCGGCGCGCACCAGCTGCTCGCGACCAGGGTGGCGACGCACGCCGCCGTGAACGAGCAGGTCGAGCTCGCGCGCCGGGTCGCCCCGAAGGCGGCGGGCTTCGCGAACGCGGTACTCCGCACGATCTCCCGCACCTCGCCCGAGGAGTGGCGCGAACTCGTCGCCGAGGGCACGTCCGGAGAGGACGCCCGGCTCGCGGCCGTGACCAGTCATCCCGAGTGGATCGTGCGCGCGCTGCGCACCGCCCTCGAGCACGAGGGCCGCGGCGACGAGCTCGAGGCGCTGCTCCACGCCGACAACGCCTCGCCGCGCGTGAACCTCGCGGTGCTGCCCGGCCTCGGCGTCGACACGACCGGCATCGACGGCTTCGAGCCCGACCGGTTCTCGCCGATCGGAGCGGTCGCGGGCGACCCGATCGCCGCCGCCGAGGCATCCGGGGGGCGCATCCGGGTGCAAGACGAGGGGTCGCAGCTCGCGGCCCTGGCGCTCAGCCGTGCGGTGCCGGTGCGATCGGGCGAGCGGTGGCTCGACCTCTGCGCGGGGCCCGGCGGAAAGACCGCGGTGCTCGCCGCCGAGGCGCTGGCGGGCGGTGCTCGGCTGTCGGCGAATGAGACCGTGCCGGTTCGCGCCGAACTGGTGCGCAGTGCGATCGCCGGGGTGCCTCTCGACGTCGACGTGCACGTCGGCGACGGACGCGATCTCGATCTCGACGTGCTCGGAGCGCCCGACGGGTTCGACCGCATCCTCCTCGACGCACCATGCACGGGGCTCGGCGCGCTCCGTCGTCGCCCCGAGGCCAGGTGGCGCAAGGCCCCCGCGGATGTCGCGGAGCTGACGAAGCTGCAAGGCGAGCTGTTCGACAGCGCCTTCGCCGCGCTCGCCCCCGGCGGCATCCTCGCCTACGTCACGTGCTCGCCCCACACGGCCGAGACGCACGGCGTCCTCGCTGCTGCGCTGCGGCGCGCAGGCTCGATCGCCGAGCAACTCGACACGCGCCTCGTCGTCGAGGGGCTGTCGCAGCACCCGCTCGATCTCGCCGGCGCACCCGAGACCGTGCAGCTGTGGCCGCACCGGCACGGCACCGACGCGATGTTCATCGCGCTCGTGCGCAAGCGGCAGGGCGGTGCCTCAGCCGCCGGTGCCGCTCGATAGGGTGGCAGCATGACGACGCGGATCAACCCGAGCATCCTCGCTGCCGACTTCGCGAACCTCGAGCGCGAGCTCGATCGAATCGCGAGCGCAGACCTCGTGCACGTCGACGTCATGGACAACCACTTCGTGCCGAACCTGACCTTCGGACTGCAGATGGTCGAACGACTCCAAGAGGTGAGCGCGATCCCGCTCGACGTGCACCTCATGATCGACGACCCCGATCGCTGGGCACCCGGCTACGCAGAGACGGGCGCCTTCTCGGTGACGTTCCACGCCGAAGCCGCCGCGGACCCGGTGGCGCTCGCGCGCAGGCTCCGCGAGATCGGTGCACGCGCCGGCATCGCGCTGAAGCCCGGCACCGACGTCGAGCCCTACCTCGAGCTGTTGCCCGAGTTCGACCAGGTGCTCGTGATGACGGTCGAACCCGGCTTCGGCGGGCAGTCGTTCATGCCCGAGACGATGCCGAAGCTGCAGCGGTTGCGCTCCGCCGTCGAAGCGACCGGCCTCGACGTGTGGCTGCAGGTCGACGGCGGCATCTCGCTCGACACGATCGGCATCGCCGCCGAGGCCGGTGCGAACACCTTCGTGGCGGGCTCCGCGGTCTTCGGCGCCGAGGTGCCGGCCGAGCGCATCGCATCGCTTCGTGACGCCGCATCGGCGCACACGCATCGGCCGCGTTCAGGCACCGGTAGTCTGAACGGGTGAAGACTTTCGACGACCTCTTCGTCGAGCTCGCCGACAAAGCCCGAACCCGCCCCGAGGGTTCCGGCACGGTGCGTGAGCTCGACGCCGGCGTGCACGCCATCGGCAAGAAGATCGTCGAGGAGGCGGCCGAGGTGTGGATGGCGGCCGAGTACCAGAGCGATGACGAGACCGCTGAAGAGATCTCGCAGCTGCTCTACCACCTGCAGGTGCTCATGCTGGCCAAGGGGCTTTCGCCCGCCGACGTGTACCGACATCTCTGATCCCGCTCATGCCCGATCAGAACCGTCGACACGAAAGTCAGGAAATGCTCCGAATCGCCGTGCCCAACAAGGGCTCGCTCGCCGAGACCGCCGCGCAGATGCTGTGGGAGGCCGGGTACACCGGTCGCCGAGACCCGCGCGACCTGCACACCGCCGATCCCCGCAACGGGGTCGAGTTCTTCTACCTCCGCCCGCGTGACATCGCGACGTACGTCGGCTCAGGGGCCCTCGACGTCGGCATCACAGGGCGCGACCTCCTGCTCGATTCTGGCTCGGATGCCGCAGAGATCGCGCCGCTCGGATTCGGCGACTCGACGTTCCGCTTCGCCGGGCCGGCGGGCGGGTTCACCGAACTGGCCGACCTCGAGGGCGTCCGCGTGGCCACGAGCTACCCGGGCCTCGTGGGGGCGTTCCTCGCCGGTCACGGCGTCACCGCCAAGCTCGTGAAGCTCGACGGCGCGGTCGAGTCGGCCGTGCGCCTCGGGGTCGCCGACGCGGTCGCCGACGTCGTCTCGACGGGTTCGACGCTCCGCAAGGCCGGCCTCGAGATCTTCGGTCCGGTCATCCTCGACTCCGAGGCCGTGCTCATCGGTTCCGGCGTCGACAAGCCCGGTGCCGCGACACTCCTGCGGCGCCTGCAGGGCGTGCTCGTCGCGCGCCAGTACGTGCTGCTCGACTACGACGTGCCGGTCGAGTACCTCGAACGCGCCACGGCCGCGGCCCCGGGCTTCGAATCCCCGACCGTCTCGCCGCTGCACGACCCCGAGTGGGTCGCCGTGCGGGTGATGATCCCGCGGGTCGACATGAACCACGTCATGGACGAGCTGTACGAACTCGGCGCACGGGCGATCCTCGTGAGCGCCATCCACGCGGCACGGTTGTGAGGCTCGCATGTCACTCGCCGTCCGCGTGATCCCGTGTCTCGACGTGGCCGCGGGCCGCGTCGTGAAGGGCGTCAACTTCCAGAACCTGCGGGATGCCGGCGACCCCGTCGAGCTCGCGGCCCGCTACGCCGAGCAGGGAGCCGACGAGCTCACCTTCCTCGACGTCACCGCCACCGTCGACGACCGATCGACGACCTACGACATGGTGCAGCGGGTCGCTGAACAGGTCTTCATTCCGCTCACGGTGGGCGGCGGCATCCGCTCGGTCGACGATGTCGCGCGGCTGCAGGGGCATGGTGCCGACAAGATCGGCGTCAACAGCGCCGCGATCGCGCGCCCTCCGCTCATCGCCGAGATCGCCGATCGCTTCGGCGCCCAGGTGCTCGTGCTCTCGCTCGACGTGAAGCGCTCCGAGCGCACGCCGTCGGGCTTCGTCGTGACGACCCACGGCGGGCGCACCGAGACCGAGCTCGACGCGCTCGACTGGGCGCGACGGGCGATCGAGCTCGGCGCAGGGGAGCTGCTCGTCAACTCGATCGACGCCGACGGCACGAAGGCCGGATTCGACCTCGAGCTCACCGCGCTCATGCACGAACTGTCGACGGTGCCGGTCATCGCCTCGGGTGGAGCGGGAGCTGTCGCCGACTTCCCGCCCGCGATCGCTGCCGGCGCTGATGCGGTGCTCGCGGCATCCGTCTTCCACAACGGCGAGCTGACCATCGGCGAAGTGAAGGCCGCCCTGGCGGCCGACGGGAGGATCGTGCGATGAGCATCGCCGGATCGACGGCCGAAGAAGCGCTCGAGCGCGCCGTCTTCAACGACGACGGGCTGCTGCCCGCCGTCATCCAGCAGTGGGACACCGGTGAGATGCTGATGCTCGGCTGGATGGACCGCGAAGCGCTGCGACGCACCCTCACCGAGGGCCGGGTGACCTTCTGGTCGCGGTCGCGCCAGGAGTATTGGCGCAAGGGCGACACCTCCGGGCATGTGCAGTACGTGCGCTCGGCCGCCCTCGACTGCGACGCCGACACCCTGCTGGTGAAGGTCGAGCAGGTCGGCGCGGCCTGTCACTCCGGTACCCGTACCTGCTTCGACGGCGATCCCATCGCCGTGACCGCCGGATTCCCGCCCGCAGCCTGACGACGAGGAGCATACGTTGGCCGACGCCACGACCACCTTCGACGACTTCGCCGCCCTGCTCGCGGGGCGCCGGGTCGTGCCCGTCGTGCGCGAGCTCTTCGCCGACGGCGAGACTCCGGTCGGCATCTACCGCAAGCTCGCCGGCGACCGCCCGGGCACGTTCCTGCTCGAGTCCGCGGAGCAGGGAGGCATCTGGTCGCGCTACTCCTTCGTCGGCGTCTCCTCGTACGGCGTGATCACCGAGGCCGACGACCGGGTGAAGTGGCAGGACTACGGGCTGAGCGCCGAACGCGCACTCGGCGATGCCGCGGATCTTCCGCCGCTGGCCGCCCTCGAGGCCCTCTTCGAACGCTGGCGCACCGAAGACGTGCCGGGGGCGCCGCCCCTCAGGGGCGGCCTCGTCGGATTCATCGGCTGGGAGGCGATCCGTCAGATCGAGCGGCTGCCGAACCGTCCGCCGTCCGAGTTCTCGCTTCCCGGCCAGGCGTTCGCATTCGTCTCCGAGCTGGTCGTGATCGACCATCACACCGGCACGGTCCAGCTCATCGCCTCGGTGCTGAACGATTGCGGCGAGGCGGCAGACGCCCTCTGGGCAGATGCGCAGAGCCGTCTCGACCGCCTGCAGCACGGACTCGCCCAACCGTCGGAGGCGTGGTTGGCCGAGATCGACCTGGGTCGCGCCGCCGAGCCGGTGCACCGCACCCGGAAGGCCGACTTCCTCGCGGCCGTGGAGCGGTCGAAGGAGTACATCCGCGACGGCGACGTCTTCCAGGTGGTCATCTCGCAGCGCTTCGAACAGGAGGCGACCGCGCATCCCATCGACGTGTACCGAGTGCTCCGCAGCCTGAACCCCAGCCCGTACATGTACTTCCTGCACCTGGAGGACACCGCGGGGGAGCCGTACTGGATCGTCGGCTCGTCGCCCGAGGCGCTCGTGAAGGTGCAGCACGGCCGCGTCTTCACGCATCCGATCGCCGGCTCGAAGCCCCGGGGCGCAACGCCTGAAGCGGATGCCGACTTCGAGTCCGAACTCATCGCCGACCCCAAGGAGCAGGCGGAGCACCTCATGCTCGTCGACCTCGCACGGAACGACCTCGCGAAGGTCTGCACCGCGGGTTCGGTCGAAGTGACCGAGTTCATGCGGGTCGAACGGTTCAGCCACATCATGCACCTCGTCTCCTCGGTCGAGGGCGATCTGCTGCCCGGGGCGAAGGCGATCGACGTGTTCCGTGCCACGTTCCCTGCCGGCACCCTGTCGGGTGCGCCGAAACCGCGGGCGCTCGAGATCATCGACGAGCTCGAGCCCGCGCAGCGGGGCTTGTACGGCGGAGTGGTCGGGTACTTCGGGTTCGGCGGGGATGCCGATCTCGCGATCGCGATCCGCACCGCGACGATCTCGGGCGGCGTCGCCCGAGTCCAGGCGGGCGGCGGACTCGTGGCCGACTCCGACCCGGAATCCGAGTACCAGGAGTCGCGCAACAAGGCCGCCGCGCCGCTCCGCGCCGTCGCCGTCGCGAACGCCATGCGCAGGGTGGACTCATGAGTGCGGCGCGCATGAAACTGCCGTCGATCGTCGCGACGATCATCGGCGCGGGGTTCGTGCTGCTCTCCTGGAGCCAGACCTGGTTCGAGCTGGTGATCGAGGCGAGCACCGCCGTGGGTGCCGGTGAGGCCATTGCGGTCGCCGGCGGCGTCGCCTCCCCGGCGCTCGCGGCGCTCGGGCTCGCAGGACTTGCGGTCGCACCCGCCATCGCGATCGCCGGCCCCGGCATCCGCATCGTGCTCGGAATGCTCGAGATCGTGCTCGGCGGGTGCGTGCTGCTCGCGGCGGGTCTGACACTGGCCGATCCCGTCTCCGCCGTCTCCGCCGCGGTCACCGAGGCCACCGGCGTCGCCGGTGCCGCACCGACCGCCGAGCTCGTGGCCTCGGTCGCTGCGACGTTCTGGCCGACGCTGGCACTCGTCGGCGGGGTGATCCTCGTGCTCGGCGGCCTCGTCGTGCTCGTGACCGGCAGCCGGTGGCCGGCCTCGTCGCGCCGATACAGCAGTGCCCGCCTGTCGGCGACTGATCGGCCCGCGGCCGACGCCGAGCGCCCGGCCTCGGATCGCGCGATCGACGACTGGGACGGCCTGAGCCGCGGCGACGATCCGACCGACGATGCCCGGTCGACCCCGGGCGCGACCGGCCCGGCAGACGATGACGGCGAGCCGACGGCCGACGAGAGCCCGAGCGGCGCGAACCGCTAGACTGGCCGACGGAAACCCCCGCACGAAGGAGCATCATGAGCATTGAGACCGCAGATCCCGGCCACGGACACTCGCCCGCGGCATGGACCTCCGTCACGATCATGCTCATCGCGATCACGATCGGCACCGTCGCCTTCTTCTTCGACGTGCAGTGGCTCGTCTGGGCATCGGCAGGGCTCGTCGTCGTCGGCCTCCTCGTCGGTTGGGTCCTCGCCCGGGCCGGCTACGGCGTCGGCGGCTCGAAGGTCACCGAAAAGGCGCACTAGTGCTCGCCGAGTTGACGGCCAACGCGGTCGCCGACGCACTGTCGCGCCGCGAGAGCGCACCGCTGGCCGAGGTCGAGGCGGCCGCGCTCGCCCGCCCGGCCGCGCTCGATGCGATCGAGGCGCTGCGGCCCGGCTCGCGTGTGAAGGTCATCGCCGAGATCAAGCGCTCGAGTCCTTCGCGAGGCGCGCTCGCGTCGATCGAAGACCCCGCCGCCCTGGCACGCCGCTACGAGCTCGGCGGCGCGAGCGCCATCAGCGTGCTCACCGAGGGTCGCAAGTTCGGCGGCTCGCTCGCCGATCTCGAGGCCGTACGGCAGGCCGTGGCGCTGCCGGTGCTTCGCAAGGACTTCATCGCGACGCCGTACCAGGTGTTCGAGGCACGAGCGGCAGGCGCAGACCTCGTGCTGTTGATCGTCGCTGCACTCGACGATCCGACGCTCCGCGAGCTCTACGACCTCATCGTCGAGCTCGGCATGACGCCCCTCATCGAGACCCACGCCGCCGACGAGCTCGAGCGCGCGGCAGCGCTCGGTGCCCGTCTCATCGGCGTGAACGCCCGCGACCTCTCGACGTTCGAACTCGACCGCGACCTCTTCGGTCGACTCGCCCCACTGTTCCCCGAGGGCGCCATCCGCGTTGCGGAGTCCGCCGTGCTGTCGGTGGCGGATGTCGTGCACTACCGCTCTTCGGGCGCCGACGTCGTGCTCGTCGGAGAGGCGCTCGTCACAGGCGGCGACCCGATTGCCAATCTCTCAACCTTCCTGGCGGTGTGACATGGCGCTCAGAGCGCAGACCGGTCCGTACTTCGGCGACTTCGGCGGGCGCTTCGTGCCCGAGTCCCTCGTCGCCGCCCTCGATGAGCTCGGTGAGGCCTACGACCTCGCGAAGCTCGATCCGGCGTTCGGCGCAGAACTCGCCGAGCTCGGTCGCAGCTACACCGGGCGACCGTCGATCATCACCGAGGTGCCGCGCTTCGCCGCGCACGCGGGTGGCGCCCGGGTCATCCTCAAGCGCGAAGACCTCAACCACACGGGTTCGCACAAGATCAACAACGCGCTCGGCCAGGCGCTCCTCACGAAGCGCATCGGCAAGTCGCGGGTGATCGCCGAGACGGGCGCCGGCCAGCACGGCGTGGCCACGGCGACCGCCGCAGCGCTCTTCGGGCTCGACTGCGTCATCTACATGGGCGAGGTCGACACCGAGCGACAGGCGCTCAATGTCGCGCGCATGCGGCTGCTGGGCGCCGAGGTCATCGCGGTGACGGCGGGCTCGCGCACCCTGAAGGACGCGATCAACGACGCGTTGCGCGACTGGGTGACCAACGTCGAGACGACCAACTACATCTTCGGCACGGTCGCCGGGCCGCACCCCTTCCCCGAGATGGTGCGCGACTTCCAGAAGATGATCGGCGAAGAGGCGCGCCAGCAGGTGCTCGATCTCACGGGCGCACTGCCGACCGCGGTCACCGCGTGCGTGGGCGGCGGTTCGAACGCGATCGGCATCTTCCACGCCTTCCTCGACGACGTCGACGTCGCGCTCTACGGTTACGAGGCGGGTGGCGACGGCGCCGAGACCGAGCGGCACGCCGCGACCATCACGAAGGGCCGCCCCGGCGTGCTCCACGGTGCTCGCAGCTACATGCTGCAAGACGACGACGGCCAGACGATCGAGTCGCACTCGATCTCGGCCGGCCTCGACTACCCGGGCGTCGGTCCCGAGCATTCCTGGCTTGCCGCGATGGGCCGCGCGAACTACCGTCCGGTCACCGATGCCGCCGCGATGGAGGCGCTGCGCCTGCTCACCCGCACCGAGGGCATCATCCCGGCGATCGAGTCGGCGCATGCCCTGGCCGGCACGCTCGAACTCGGCCGTGAGCTCGGCCCCGGTGCGACGATCCTCGTGAGCCTGTCGGGTCGCGGCGACAAAGACATGGACACGGCCGCACGCTACTTCGAGCTCTACGACCAGGAGAACGCCGAATGAACACCGTTGGTCCCGTCATTCGCCGACGCAACGACGAGGTCAACGGGGCCCTCATCGGCTACCTCCCGGTCGGGTTCCCGACGTTCGACGAGAGCATCGAGGCGGCCGTCGCCATCGTCGAGCACGGCGTCGACGTGATCGAACTCGGTCTTCCGTATTCCGACCCGGTCATGGATGGACCCGTGATCCAGGCGGCCACCCAGCAAGCCCTCGCGAACGGCTTCCGGATCGCCGACGGTTTCGAGGCGGTGCGGCGCATCACCGAACGGGTGGATGCCCCGGTGCTGATCATGACCTACTGGAATCCCGTCGTGCAGTACGGCGTCGACCGGTTCGCCGACGATCTCGCCGCGGCCGGGGGAGCGGGGCTCATCACCCCCGACCTGATTCCCGATGAGGGCGCCGAGTGGATCGCGGCATCCGAGCGCACAGGCCTCGACCGGGTCTTCCTCGCCGCGCCGACGTCGAGCGATGCACGCATCCGCCAGGCCGTCGAGGCGAGTCGCGGCTTCGTCTACGCCGTCTCGACCATGGGCATCACAGGCGCCCGCAGCGACGTCGACCAGGCCGCGCGCACGCTCGTCGAGCGGCTCTCCGCGGCGGGCGCACCCGCCAGCTGCGTCGGGCTCGGCATCTCGACGGCCGCGCAGGTCGCCGAGGTGCTCGAGTACGCCGAGGGTGCCATCGTCGGCTCAGCCCTCGTCAACGCGCTCGCGAACGGCGGTGTCGCCGCAGTGGGCGAGCTCGCGACCGAACTCGCGCGCGGCACCAGCGCCGAGTGAAGTACGCTCATTGAGGCCGTCCGCGGCCGACGCATCTGAGGAAAGGCACAAGCCGGCGTGATCGCACCGTTCAGCATTCCGAGCCCCGACCCCGCGTGGCGCACCCTCGAGATCCCGGTTCCGTGGGGCATCCTGTCGATCCAGATGTACGCCCTCTGCATCCTCGTCGGCATCATCCTCGCCGTCATCATCACCTCGCGCCGGCTCACTAAGCGCGGCGCCGAGCCCGGCATCGTGCTCGACATCGCCCTGTGGGCGGTGCCGCTCGGCATCATCGGTGCCCGGTTCTACCATGTGTTCACCCACCCCGACGACTACTTCTTCGAGGGTGCGAACGTCTGGAACCCCTTGGAACCCGGCGCCATCTGGAACATCTGGGAGGGCGGCAACGCGATCTACGGCGCCCTGCTCGGCGGCGCGGTGGGTGTGATCATCGGCTGCCGGTTCACCGGCATCCGCTTCTGGTCGTTCGCCGACGCGCTCGCTCCCGGCCTGCTCGTGGCGCAGGCGGTGGGCCGACTCGGCAACTGGTTCAATCACGAGCTCTTCGGCTCGCCGACCGATCTGCCGTGGGGCCTCGAGATCTCCTCCGCCAACCCGGCCTTCCCGGCCGGCCTGGCCGAGGGCACCCTCTTCCACCCGACGTTCCTCTACGAACTCGTCTGGAACCTCGCGGGTGCCGCCGTCATCGTCCTGCTCGAGCGCAGGTTCAACCTGCGCTGGGGCAAGGCCTTCGGCGTGTACCTCATCTGGTACGGCGCGGGCCGCGCGTTCTTCGAGTCCATCCGCCTCGACCCGAGCGAGATGCTCTTCGGCATCCGGGTGAACGTCTGGGCGTCCTTCGCCGCGATCGTCATCGGCATCGTGCTGATCCTCGTGCAGCGCCGCAGGCACACCGGTGACGAGCCGAGCCCGTACGTGCCTGGACGTGAGTGGAGTGCTCCCGATGCTGAGGTAGACTCCGAAGACACCGAGTCCGACTCCGACTCTCTCGACGACGATGTCGAGGGCGAGAGCGAACCGGGCGCGACGGCGGCCACAAGCCCCAGCCGATCCACCTCAGAGTAGGTACGCCCCAACGCCACGTTCTCCGAAGCGACGCCGCACCACGCGCCGCGACATCCCCCTTGATGGGCCGACGACGTCCCCCGCTGCACACTTAGTTGATGAGGACGGTTCACGTGTCGCTCACCCCACCCTTCTCGAGGTTCGGTACCGTTCCGGCTGTCCAGGGCATGTACGACCCTGCCGCCGAGCGGGACGCCTGCGGCCTCGCGATGGTCGCCACCCTGCGCGGTACCGCCGGGCACGACATCATCACGGCGGCGCTCGACGCGCTCCGGAACCTCGAGCACCGCGGTGCGGTCGGCTCCGACGCCGGAACGGGTGACGGCGCGGGCATCGTGACGCAGATTCCCGATGCCTTCCTGCGTGCGGTGACCACGTTCTCCCTGCCGGCAGTGGGCAGCTACGCCGTCGGCAACGCGTTCCTTCCCGTCGACCCCACGTCGCGCAGCCGGGTCAAGCAGGCGCTGGTCGAGCTCGCAGCATCCGAAGGCCTCGCGGTCATCGGATGGCGGGAGGTGCCCGTGCGTCCCGATGAGCTGGGCACGCTCGCCCGTGCGGCCATGCCGGTCGTGCAGCAGCTCTTCGTGCAGGCCGTGGCGACGTCGTCGAACGGCGCAACGGTGTCGGGCATCGAACTCGACCGGCTCACGTTCCGGCTGCGCAAGCGTGCCGAACGAGAGCTCGAGCTGTACTTCGCCTCGCTCTCCAGCCGCACCATCGTCTACAAGGGCATGGTCACGACGCTGCAGCTCGAGCCGTTCTACCCCGATCTCTCCGACGAGCGCTTCGCGTCGAAGCTCGCACTCGTGCACTCGCGGTACTCGACGAACACGTTCCCGTCGTGGCCGCTCGCGCAGCCGTTCCGCATGATCGCGCACAACGGCGAGATCAACACCATCCAGGGCAACCGCAACTGGATGCGTGCGCGACAGTCGCAGCTCGAGTCCGAGCTGCTCGGCGATCTCGCACCCATCCTGCCGATCGTCACGCCCGGTGCGAGCGACTCGGCCTCGTTCGACGAGGTCGTCGAGCTGCTCACACTCGCCGGTCGGAGCCTCCCGCACGCCGTCATGATGATGGTTCCCGAGGCGTGGGAGAACCAGAGCGAGATCGACCCAGAGCGACGTGCGTTCTACGAGTACCACTCGATGCTCATGGAGCCGTGGGACGGCCCCGCGGCGATCGTCTTCACCGACGGCACCCTCGTCGGCGCGACCCTCGACCGCAACGGGCTCCGCCCCGGCCGTTACGTCGTGACCGACGACGGCCTCGTCGTGCTCGCGAGCGAGATCGGCGTGCTCGACATCGAGCAGAGCCGCATCGTGCGCAAGGGGCGGCTCCAGCCGGGCCGCATGTTCCTCGTCGACACCGAGGCGGGCCGCCTCATCGAAGACGACGAGATCAAGGCGGAGCTCGCGGCATCCGAGCCATGGGGCGAGTGGCTCGAGCAGGGCCGCATCCAACTGGCCGATCTGCCCGAGCGCGAGCACATCGTGCACCCGCCGGCCTCGGTCAACCGTCGCCAGCGCACCTTCGGCTACACCGAGGAGGAGCTGAAGATCCTGCTCGCGCCCATGGCTCGCGCCGGGCAGGAGCCGCTCGGCGCCATGGGCTCCGACACGCCGATCGCCGTGCTGTCGAAGCGCCCGCGGCTGCTGTTCGACTACTTCACCCAGCAGTTCGCCCAGGTCACCAACCCCCCGCTCGATTCGATCCGCGAATCGGTCGTCACCTCGCTCGGCACCTCGCTCGGCCCCGAACGCAACCTGCTCGACGCCGGGCCCGAGCACGCGCGCCAGGTCTCGCTGACGTTCCCCGTGATCGACAACGACGAGCTCGCGAAGATCGTGCACATCGATCCGACGCCGGGGCGCCGCACCACCGTCACCGTGCGGGGCCTCTACCGCTTCGACGATGGCGCCGACGCCCTGCGCAACCGCCTCACGGCGATCTGCGCCGAGGTCGACGAGGCGATCGAGGCCGGCGCGGCGTTCATCGTGCTGAGCGACCGCGATTCCAACAAGGACCTCGCGCCCATCCCGTCGCTCCTCATGCTCTCCGCGGTGCACCACCACCTCATCCGCTCCGAGAACCGCATGAAGGTCGCCCTCATCGTCGAAGCCGGCGATGTGCGCGAAGTGCATCACATCGCGCTGCTCGTCGGCTACGGGGCATCCGCCGTGAACCCGTATCTCGCGATGGAGACGTGCGAAGACCTCGTGCGCTCCGGAGTGATCACGGGCATCACGCCTGAAGCGGCCGTGCACAACGTCATCAAGGCGCTCGGCAAGGGCGTGCTCAAGATCATGTCGAAGATGGGCATCTCGACGATCTCGTCGTACGCCGGTGCGCAGGCCTTCGAGGCGATCGGCCTCGCACAGACGTTCATCGACGAGTTCTTCACCGGCACGACGTCGAAGCTCGGTGGTGTCGGCATCGACGTGATCGCGGCCGAGAACCTCGAACGCCACACGCAGGCCTACCCGCAAGACGTCGCAGTGCGCGCTCACGAGCGCTTGGGCACCGGCGGCGAGTACCAGTGGCGCCGCGACGGTTCGCCTCACCTCTTCAACCCCGAGACCGTGTTCCGACTGCAGCACTCCACGAGGAACCGTCGCTACGACGTGTTCCGCGAGTACACCGCGCTCGTCGACTCGCAAGCCGAAGAACTCATGACGCTCCGCGGCATGTTCGCCCTGCGCACCGGCACCCGCCCGGCAGTGCCGATCGACGAGGTCGAATCGGTCGAGTCGATCGTGAAGCGCTTCTCGACCGGCGCGATGAGCTACGGCTCGATCTCGAAGGAGGCGCACGAGTCGCTCGCGATCGCCATGAACCGGTTGGGCGCGAAGTCCAACACCGGTGAGGGCGGCGAAGACCTCGACCGGCTGCTCGACCCCGAGCGTCGCAGCGCGATCAAGCAGGTCGCCTCGGGCCGATTCGGCGTCACGAGCATGTACCTCACGCACGCCGACGACATCCAGATCAAGCTCGCACAGGGTGCCAAGCCCGGCGAGGGCGGTCAGTTGCCGCCGACGAAGGTGTACCCGTGGGTCGCCCGCACCCGGCACGCGACTGCGGGCGTCGGCCTCATCTCCCCGCCGCCGCATCACGACATCTACTCGATCGAAGACCTGAAGCAGCTCATCTTCGACCTGAAGCGGGCCAACCCGAAGGCCCGCGTGCACGTGAAGCTCGTGAGCCAGTCGGGCATCGGCGCGGTCGCCGCCGGCACGGCCAAGGCCCTCGCCGACGTCATCCTCGTCTCTGGCCACGACGGCGGCACCGGAGCGAGTCCGTTGAACTCGCTCAAGCACGCGGGCACGCCGTGGGAGCTCGGCCTCGCCGAGACCCAGCAGACGCTCATGCTGAACGGCATGCGCGACCGCGTCGTCGTGCAGGTCGACGGACAGCTGAAGACCGGCCGCGACGTCGTGATCGGCGCGCTGCTGGGTGCCGAGGAGTTCGGTTTCGCCACGGCGCCGCTCGTCGTGCAGGGGTGCGTCATGATGCGCGTCTGCCACCTCGACACCTGCCCGGTGGGCGTCGCCACGCAGAACCCGGAGCTGCGCAAGCGCTTCACCGGCGAACCCGAGTTCGTCGTCAACTTCTTCGAGTTCATCGCGCAGGAGGTGCGCGAGTACCTCGCGGCGCTCGGCTACCGCTCGATCGACGAGATCGTCGGCCGGCGCGAGCTGCTCGACATCGACCGTGCCCTCCACCACTGGAAGGCATCGGGACTCGATCTGACTCCGGTGCTCGTCGGACCCGACTTCTCCGAGGCCGAGCCGCGCCGAAATGCGCGCGGCCAGGACCACGAGCTCGACGAGCACTTCGACAACGAGCTCATCCGCCGCAGCAAGCTCGTGCTGGAACAGGGCGGCAGCATCGAGATCGCCTTGCCGATCCGCAACACCGAGCGGGCGGTCGGCACCATGCTCGGCCACCAGGTCACGGTGCGCCGCGGCGAGCACGGATTGCCCGCGGGCTCGATCGACGTCACCCTGACCGGGTCGGCCGGCCAGTCGCTCGGCGCGTTCCTGCCGAGCGGCATCACGCTTCGGCTCGAGGGCGACTCGAACGACTACGTCGGCAAGGGGCTCTCGGGCGGGCAGATCGTGGTTCGCCCGCCGCGCGACAGCGGCTTCGTCGCCGAAGGCAATGTGATCGCCGGCAACGTCATCGGCTATGGCGCGACGCAGGGCAGCATGTTCATCCGCGGCATCGTGGGCGAGCGGTTCCTCGTGCGCAACTCGGGCGCGACCGCGGTCGTCGAGGGCGTGGGCGATCACGCACTCGAGTACATGACCGGAGGACTCGCGCTCATTCTCGGGGAGACCGGGCGAAACCTCGGCGCCGGCATGTCGGGCGGCACCGCCTACGTGCTGGGCCTGCGCGAGGGCCGGGTGAACCGGGAATCGCTCACGACCGGCGAACTCCAGCTGCTCCCACTCGGCAGCGCCGACCGCGAGATCGTGCGCGACCTGCTCGAACAGCACGTCGCGAACACCGATTCCGCGGTCGCTGCGGCACTCCTCGCGGCCGGCGACGACGCGTTCGACCGTTTCACCAAGGTGCTGCCGCGTGACTACGCCGCAGTGCTCCGCACCCGCCAGAGCGCCGTCGACGAGGGGCTCGACCCCGACGGCGACGTGGTCTGGACTCGTATTCTCGAGGTGACGAATGGCTGACCCCAAGGGCTTTCTGAAGGTGACCGAGCGCGAGCTGCCCAAGCGGCGGCCCGTTCCGGTGCGGATCATGGACTTCAAGGAGGTCTACGAACAGGGCGACCCCGCGCAGCTCCGCCGTCAGGCCGGCCGGTGCATGGACTGCGGCATCCCGTTCTGCCACCAGGGCTGCCCACTCGGCAACCTCATCCCCGAATGGAACGACCTCATGTACCGCGGCGAAGGCCGAGCGGCGGCGGAACGCCTCCACGCCACGAACAACTTCCCCGAGTTCACCGGGCGACTGTGCCCGGCGCCGTGCGAATCGGCGTGCGTGCTCGGCATCAACCAGCCGGCCGTGACCATCAAGCAGGTCGAGGTCTCGATCATCGACCAGGCCTTCGGCAACGGCTGGGTGCAGCCGCAGCCGCCCGGACGCCTGACGGGCAAGACCGTCGCGGTGGTGGGCTCCGGCCCGGCCGGCCTCGCCGCGGCGCAGCAGCTCACGCGGGCCGGTCACACGGTGGCCGTCTTCGAGCGCGACGACCGCATCGGCGGGCTGCTGCGATACGGCATCCCCGACTTCAAGATGGAGAAGAAGCACCTCGACCAGCGACTCGCGCAGATGACCGCCGAGGGCACCCGCTTCCGTGCCGGCGTGAACATCGGCGTCGACCTCACGTGGGGCCAACTCCGCGAGCGCTACGACGCCGTCGTCATCGCCACCGGTGCGATCGTGCCCCGGGACCTGCCCATTCCCGGCCGCGACCTTCCCGGCGTGCACTTCGCCATGGACTACCTGACCCAGTCGAACCGCCACCTCGCCGGTGACCAGGTGTTCGACCAGATCACGGCCGAGGGCAAGCACGTCGTCGTCCTCGGTGGCGGCGACACCGGCGCAGACTGCATCGGCACGGCCCACCGCCAGGGTGCGCTGTCGGTCACGAACCTGGCGATCGGCAAGGAGCCGAGCGCGAACCGGCCCGAACACCAGCCGTGGCCGATGCACCCGACGCTGTTCGAGGTGCAGAGTGCGCACGAAGAGGGCGGCAACCGTCAGTTCCTCGCCTCGACGGTGGAGTTCCTCGCGAACGAGGCCGGCGAGGTGCGCGCCATCCGCGTCGCAGAGACCGAGTACCTCGCAGGCCGTCGAGTGCCGAAGGCCGGCACCGAACGGGAGATCCCCGCAGACCTCGTGCTGCTCGCGCTCGGATTCACCGGACCCGAGACCGACTCGCTCGACGAGCAGCTGCAACTGCCGGTCACCGACCGCGGCAACCTCGCTCGCGAGGCCGACTACGCAACGGCTCACCAGGGCGTCTTCGTCGCCGGTGACGCCGGCCGCGGCCAGTCGCTCATCGTCTGGGCGATCGCCGAAGGACGTGCCGCGGCATCCGCCGTCGACCGCTACCTTGAAGGCGAGACACTGCTGCCAGCGCCGATCCCATCGACTGCGCACGCGTTCTCCATTTGACCCATGGCGCGCCGAGCGGCGCGCTTCGACCACCACGCAAGCGCTGAGGCGCGGAAAATCGGGAGCACACACCACATGAGACGAGCGAAGATCGTCGCCACCCTCGGGCCGGCGACATCGAGCTACGAACAGATCCGGGCGATCATCGATGCTGGCATCGACGTCGCACGGATGAACCTCAGTCACGGAAGCTACGACGTGCACGAGGGCGTCTACCAGAACGTGCGGAAGGCGGCCAACGACTCCGGTCGTGCGATCGCCGTGCTCGTCGACCTGCAAGGGCCGAAGATCCGGCTCGGCAAGTTCGCCGACGGCCCCCACGAGCTCGCTGAAGGCGACATCTTCAAGATCACGACCGAAGACGTCGTGGGCACGAAGGAGCTCGTCAGCACGACCTTCAAGGGCCTGCCCGACGACGTGAAGCCGGGCGACTTCCTGCTGATCGACGACGGAAAGGTGCGCGTCGAGGTCGTCGAGACCGACGGCACGGTCGTCACCACCCGCGTCATCGTCGCCGGTCCGGTGTCGAACAACAAGGGCATCAACCTGCCGGGCGTCGCGGTGAACGTGCCTGCCCTCTCGGCGAAGGACGAGGCCGACCTGCGCTGGGGCCTCGAGCTCGGCGCCGACCTCATCGCGCTCTCCTTCGTGCGCAACGCCTCCGACATCACCCGCGTGCACGAGATCATGGACGAAGTGGGCCGCCGGGTGCCGGTCGTCGCGAAGATCGAGAAGCCCCAGGCGGTCGACGCGCTCGAAGAGATCACCGAGGCCTTCGACGCGATCATGGTCGCGCGCGGCGACCTCGGCGTCGAGCTTCCCCTCGAGGCGGTGCCGATCGTGCAGAAGCGCGCGGTCGAGATCGCCCGTCGTCTCGCCAAGCCCGTGATCGTCGCGACGCAGATGCTCGAGTCGATGATCCACAGCCCGGTGCCGACCCGTGCCGAGACCTCGGATGTCGCGAACGCCGTGCTCGACGGTGCGGACGCCGTCATGCTCTCGGGCGAGACGAGCGTCGGGGAGTACCCCGTCATCACCGTGCAGACGATGGCGCGGATCGTGGAGTCGACCGAGCAGCACGGGCTCGACCGCATCGCGCCGCTCGGTACCAAGCCCCGCACGCAGGCCGGTGCGATCACGGCAGCAGCCGTCGAGGTCGCCGACTTCGTCGAGGCGAAATACCTGTGCGTCTTCACCGAGTCGGGGGAGTCGGTGCGCCGCATGACGCGCCTCCGCTCCAAGATCCCGATCATCGCGTTCACGCCCGACCCCGCGATCCGTCGTCGTCTGGCGCTCAACTGGGGCGTCGAGTCGTACGTCGTCGCCCGAGTCACACACACCGACCAGATGGTCGGCCAGGTCGACGAGGTGCTCGTCACGACCGGCAAGGCCGAGAACGGCGAGAAGGTCATCATCATCTCGGGTTCCCCTCCCGGAATCCCCGGCACCACGAACGACGTGCGCGTGCACGTCGTCGGCGAGGTGCTCTAGCCGTCAGCTCGTGAGGGAGCCGGTCCGTTCGGGCCGGCTCCTTCTGCGTGCGTGGCGGCATGCATGCACCGGATGCCGCGGCATCCGGTGCCGGCACCCTCATGATCGATCGCGTGTCCTTCGCCGCGCCGTTCGGGCCGCTGGGAGTCATCGCCGAGCTCGTGATCGGCCCGTATCTGCACCGTCTCATCGAGCGCCGCAACGAATACCTCGCCGCATCGTCGCCCGAGTGAGGTCGCGAACAGGCGAACTGGTGCCGGTGGTGGGGGTCGAACCCACACGCCCTTTCGGGCAAAGCATTTTGAGTGCTCCGCGTCTGCCATTCCGCCACACCGGCCAGAGGCCTCGCCCAGAATACCGTAGGCTTTGGTGCGTGACAGACACGGAATCAACCCAGCCGGCACCGCGCCGCGTGGTCGTGGCGGAAGATGAGTCGCTCATCCGCCTCGACATCGTCGAGATCTTGCGCGACAACGGCTTCGAGGTCGTCGGTGAAGCAGGTGACGGCGAGACCGCAGTGGCACTCGCCACCGAGCTTCGGCCCGATCTCGTCATCATGGACGTCAAGATGCCCCAGCTCGACGGCATCTCGGCGGCCGAGCGACTCTCGAAGGGGCACATCGCCCCGGTCGTGCTCCTCACGGCGTTCAGCCAGAAGGAGCTCGTCGAGCGCGCCAGCGAGGCGGGCGCACTGGCCTACGTCGTGAAGCCGTTCACGCCCAACGACCTGCTGCCCGCGATCGAGATCGCCCTGGCCCGGCACGCGCAGATCATCGCGCTCGAGGCCGAGGTCGGCGACCTCGTCGAGCGCTTCGAGACCCGCAAGCTCGTCGATCGGGCGAAGGGCCTCCTCAACGAGAAGATGGGCCTGTCGGAGCCCGAGGCGTTCCGCTGGATCCAGAAGGCGTCGATGGACCGACGCCTCACCATGAAAGACGTTTCGCAGGCGATCATCGAACAGCTCGCGGCGAAGAAGTAAGAACAGCTCTCAGAAACGGCGGATGCCGCGGCGACACGTGTCGCCGCGGCATCCGCCGTTTCCCGTCGCGGAATGCGCGCCTGCACGGACTCGATCGGACCGCCCGCGGGGGTCGTGCCCGCCCTCGAAACGGGCCGTCGGGGAGTGTGGTCGGCCGCTTGTAGTCTTGGGGGGTGTCGGACGCAGAAAAGCCCACCCTCCTCGTCGTCGACGGCCATTCGTTGGCCTTCCGGGCCTTCTACGCCCTCCCGGTCGACAGCTTCACCACCCGTGACGGACAGCACACGAACGCCATCCACGGCTTCCTGTCGATGCTGCTCCTGCTCCTGCAGAACGAGAAGCCGACGCACATCGCCGTCGCGTTCGACATCTCGCGCTTCTCGTTCCGCACGCGGGAGTACCCCGAGTACAAGGGCACCCGCGGTGAGACGCCGGTCGAGTTCAAGGGGCAGGTGCCGCTGCTGCAAGACGCCCTGAAGGCGATGGGCGTGCGCACCCTCGAGAAAGAGGACTACGAGGCCGACGACATCCTCGCGACGCTCGCGGCGCGTGGGCGGGCAGAGGGCTACCGGGTGCTGCTCGTCTCGGGCGACCGCGACACCATTCAGCTCGTCAACGACGACGTCACGCTGCTCTACCCGAACACGCAGGGCGTCTCGCAGTTGAAGCGATACGACACGGCGGCGGTCATGGAACGCTACGGCATCCGGCCCGAGCAGTACCCCGATGTCGCGGCGCTCGTCGGCGAATCGAGCGACAACCTCATCGGCATCACGAAGGTCGGAGAGAAGACCGCGGTCAAGTGGCTCGGTCTCTACGGCGACCTCGACGGCATCCTCGAGCACGCCGACGAGATCAAGGGCGTCGTCGGGCAGAACCTGCGCGACGAGAAAGAGAACGCGATTCGCAACCGTCGGCTCAACCGGCTGGTCGACGACGTCGAACTCGACGTGTCGCTCGACGAGCTCGCTGCGAAGCCGATCGACATCGAGGCCGTGCAGCCGCTCTTCGAGCGACTCGAGTTCCGCACGCTTTTCGAACGCATGAAGAAGATCGCCGCGGGCGAGGCGAATGGCAGCGCGAGCCCCTCCAGCACCCCGGCGGTCGCGGCGGCACCGGCGGAGGATGCGTCTCCCGCGCCCGTCGCGCCGGCCTCGCGCCGATTGCTCGACGAAGAACTCGCCGCTTGGCTCGAACGCGCCGTCGCCGCCGAACCGGCCGGGCTCGGGCTCAGCCTCGAAGTGCTCGACGGCCGTGTGATCGGCGCCGGCATCGCGACCGCAGACGAGACCGTGCACCTGTCGTGGCAGTCCGGGCGTTCCGACTACGCGCCGTTCGAGGCGTGGCTCGCGAGCGATGCACCGAAGATCATGACCGACGCGAAGCCGCAGCTGAAGGCGCTCATGCGTTCGGGGCTCGCCTTCGACGGGCTCGTCGTCGACACCCTCGTCGCCGGGTGGCTCGTACGGCCGATCCTCGCCGAGAAGACGCTCGCCGACCTCGTCGAGCGATACCTCGGCGAGAACGTTCCCCAGGCCGACCCCGCCCAACTCGTGCCCGAAGAAGGCGCCGACGCGGGTGCACCCGAGTACGCCTGGTACACCCTTCGGCTCGCACCCGTCGTGCTCCGGGCGCTTCCCGAGACCTCACGGCAGCTGCTCGCCGACATCGAGATGCCGCTCGTGCGTGTGCTCGCGGCGATGGAGCTGCGCGGGGTGAGCGTCGACCACACCGAGCTCGCGGCACTCTCGGCGGAACTCGGTGCGCGGGCCGCGGGCCTGGCCGAGGCGGCCTTCGCCGAGATCGGGCGCGAGGTCAACCTCGGTTCGCCCAAGCAGCTGCAGGAGGTGTTGTTCGACCAGCTCGGCATGCCGAAGACGCGGGCGACGAAGACGGGCTACACGACCGATGCGAGCGCGCTGGCAGATCTCCAGGAGTCGAACCCGCACCCGTTCCTCGGCTACCTGCTCGAGCACCGCGACGCCACGAAGCTGCGCCAGATCGTCGAGTCCCTCGACAAGTCGATCGCCGACGACGGCCGCATCCACACGAGCTACGGCCAGATCGGCGCCGCGACCGGTCGCATGTCGTCGAACGATCCGAACCTGCAGAACATCCCGATCCGCACCGAAGACGGCCGACGCATCCGCAAGGCGTTCCGGCACGGTACGGAGTACACCGAGCTGCTCACGGCCGACTACTCGCAGATCGAGATGCGCATCATGGCGCACCTCTCGGGTGACCCAGGGCTCATCGAGGCGTTCAACGCGGGTGAAGACCTGCACCGCTTCGTCGGCGCGCGCGTGTTCTCCGTCGACCCGGGCGACGTCACCCCGGTGATGCGCACCAAGGTGAAGGCGATGTCGTACGGCCTCGCCTACGGACTCAGCGCGTTCGGGCTCTCGAAGCAGCTCCGCATCGATCGCGCCGAGGCGACGCAGCTCATGAAGGAGTACTTCGAGCGCTTCGGAGCCGTGCGCGACTACCTGCGCAGCGTCGTCGAGCAGGCCAAGATCGACGGATACACCGAGACGATCTTCGGCCGGCGGCGTCCGTTCCCAGACCTCAACAGCCCGAACCGGGTGCACCGCGAGAACGCCGAGCGCGCGGCACTGAACTCGCCCATCCAGGGCTCGGCCGCCGACATCATCAAGATCGCGATGTCGCGGGTCGAGGTCGATCTCGCCGAGCGCGGACTCGGCAGTCGCATGCTGCTGACCGTGCACGACGAGCTCATCTTCGAGGTCGCCGAGGGTGAGTCCGAGGTGCTCGAAGAGGTCGTGCGCGACCGCATGGCGCACGCCGCCGAGCTCCTCGTGCCGCTCGACGTGCAGATCGGGCGCGGCGCCAACTGGGAAGACGCGGCGCACTAGGCTCGCTGCATGGCATCGAGTGAGCGCACCCCGACCGACGTCGATCGCATCGCAGAGGGGTGGGTCGACACGCTCGTCGAGCTGAACCCAGGGGTGGGCACCTACATCGGGCGCACGACGCACGACGACCGCCTCGCCGACTACTCGCCCGCAGGTCACGAGCGCAGCATCTCCGCCACCCGCGAGACGCTCACCGCACTTCGCTCGGCGACGCCCGTCGACGATGTCGACCGCATCACCGTCGCCGACCTCGGCAGCGAGCTCGAACTCGAGCTCGAGCGGCACGACGCCGGCCTGCACCTGCGTGACCTGAACGTCATCGCGAGCCCCGCGCAAGACATCCGAGAGGTGTTCGACCTCATGCCCACCGACGCGCCCGAGGAGTGGGAGCGCATCGCGACTCGCCTCGAGGCGGTGTCGTCAGCCGTCGACGGCTACGTCGAAACGCTGCGTGCGGGCATCGGGCAGGGCATCGTTCCCGCGGTCCGCCAGGTGCGAGCGGTGGCCGCGCAGGCTCGGCGCATCGCGAAGCCCGACGGCTTCTTCGCGACGTTCGCCGGCTCTGCACGGGCGGGCGAAGCCGAACTCCCCGGCTCGCTGACACGCCACCTCGGCGCTGGCGCGGGCGCTGCGGCGTCCGCCTACGGGCGTCTCGCCGAGTTCCTCGAAACCGAACTCCAGCCGGTCGCCGGCGAGCACGACGGGGTCGGTCGCGAGATCTACGCCCTGCAATCGCGTCACTTCCTCGGTGCCGAGATCGACCTCGACGAGACCTACGAGTGGGGCATCGAGGAACTCGCCCGCATGGTCGCCGAGCAGGAGTCGATCGCGAACGAGATCCTGCCCGGGGCATCCGTCGCCGAGGCCATCGCCTTCCTCGACGACGACCCGTCTCGCAAGCTGCACGGCACCGATGCGCTGCAGCGCTGGATGCAGGAGACGAGCGACCGGGCGGTCGCCGAGCTCGCCGGCACCCAGTTCGACATCCCGGCCGAGATCCGCACGCTCGAGTGCATGATCGCGCCGACGCAGGAGGGCGGCATCTACTACACGGGCCCGAGCGACGACTTCTCGCGCCCGGGTCGCATGTGGTGGTCGGTGCCCGAGGGCGTGACCGAGTTCGACACCTGGCGCGAGCTCACGACCGTGTACCACGAGGGCGTGCCGGGGCACCACCTGCAGATCGGCCAGGCCGTCGTGAACCGCGGCCAGCTGAACACGTGGCGACGACAGCTCGCCGGCACGTCCGGCCACGCCGAGGGCTGGGCGCTGTACGCCGAGCGGCTCATGCAGGGCCTCGGGTACCTCGACGACCCCGCCGACCGGCTCGGCATGCTCGACGGCCAGCGCATGCGCGCCGCCCGCGTCGTGCTCGACATCGGCGTGCACCTCGGCAAGCAGCGGCCCGACGGCGAGGGCGCCTGGACGGGCGAGTACGCCTTCGAGTTCCTCGGCCGGAACGTCAACATGAACGAGGGGTTCGTGCGCTTCGAGGTGAATCGCTACCTCGGCTGGCCCGGCCAGGCGCCGTCGTACAAGGTCGGCCAGCGCATGTGGGAGCAGCTGCGCGACGAGGTGGCGCGCCGTGAGGGCGCGGCGTTCGACATCCGCCAGTTCCACCGCCGGTCGCTCGCACTCGGCGGCGTGGGGCTCGACACGCTGCGCTCGGCGCTGCTCGCCTGACGCCTGAACTGGAGAAGGCGGAGCCGGTGCGAACGACGACGCAGGAGCAATGACGGGCCCGGTTGCTGCCGGGGGAGTGCTTCCGTTAGGATGGATCGTCACTCGTGTGACATCCCTGTCCGCATGCCCATCGCGGAACCAACACAACGCTCTACCGCGCGATGGGCTCGATTTTGTCCTTTACGGAGCATTCACTACATGACAACCGCAACGACCAAGGCACCCAAGCAGGTCGCGATCAACGACATCGGATCTGCTGACGATTTCCTCGCCGCGGTCGAGAAGACTTTGAAGTTCTTCAACGACGGCGACCTCATCGAGGGCACCGTCGTGAAGATCGACCGCGACGAGGTGCTCCTCGACGTCGGCTACAAGACCGAGGGCGTCATCCCCTCGCGTGAGCTTTCGATCAAGCACGATGTCGACCCCAGCGAGGTCGTCGGCGTCGGCGACACCGTCGAGGCCCTCGTCCTCCAGAAGGAAGACAAAGAAGGCCGCCTCATCCTGTCGAAGAAGCGGGCTCAGTACGAGCGTGCCTGGGGCGACGTGGAGAAGATCAAGGAAGCCGATGGCGTCGTGACCGGTTCGGTCATCGAGGTCGTCAAGGGCGGCCTGATCGTCGACATCGGCCTGCGCGGCTTCCTCCCGGCGTCGCTCATCGAGCTCCGCCGCGTGCGCGACCTCACGCCGTACCTCGGCCAGGAGATCGAGGCGAAGATCCTCGAGCTCGACAAGAACCGCAACAACGTCGTGCTCTCGCGCCGCGCGCTCCTCGAGCAGACGCAGTCCGAGTCGCGTTCGACGTTCCTCGCGAACCTCCACCCGGGCCAGATCCGCAAGGGCGTCATCTCGTCGATCGTCAACTTCGGTGCGTTCGTCGACCTCGGTGGCGTCGACGGTCTCGTCCACGTCTCCGAGCTCTCGTGGAAGCACATCGAGCACGCCAGCGAGGTCGTCGAGGTCGGCCAGGAGGTCACCGTCGAGGTGCTCTCCGTCGAGCTCGACCGCGAGCGCGTCTCGCTGTCGCTCAAGGCGACGCAGGAGGACCCGTGGCAGGTCTTCGCCCGTACCCACGCGATCGGTCAGGTCGCCCCGGGTAAGGTCACGAAGCTCGTTCCGTTCGGTGCGTTCGTTCGCGTCGCCGACGGCATCGAGGGCCTCGTCCACATCTCCGAGCTCTCCGGCAAGCACGTCGAGCTCGCAGAGCAGGTCGTGTCGGTCGGCGAAGAGGTCTTCGTCAAGGTCATCGACATCGACCTCGAGCGTCGCCGCATCTCGCTCTCGCTGAAGCAGGCGAACGAGGGCGTCGACCCCGAGGGCACCGAGTTCGACCCGGCGCTCTACGGCATGCTCACCGAGTACGACGAGCAGGGCAACTACAAGTACCCCGAGGGCTTCGACTCCGAGACCAACGAGTGGCGCGAGGGCTTCGAGGCCCAGCGCGAGAAGTGGGAGCAGGACTACGCTGCCGCCCAGGCTCGTTGGGAGGCCCACAAGAAGCAGGTCGCCGCGGC
Source organism: Agromyces badenianii (assembly GCF_003070885.1). NCBI lineage: Bacteria > Bacillati > Actinomycetota > Actinomycetes > Micrococcales > Microbacteriaceae > Agromyces > Agromyces badenianii. The sequence goes on along the minus strand of NZ_CP028913.1, from coordinate 1,675,020 downwards.
GAACGCTGCTGCTGTGGCCGACGACTCGTTCACCTCGAGCGCTGCATCGTTCTCGAGCGACTCGGCCGGCGCGGGCACCCTCGCCGACGACGCGTCGCTCGCGGCGCTGCGCGAGAAGCTCTCGAGCAACAACTAGTCGCGATCCGCGATACGGAAGGCCGGTCCCCTCGGGGGGCCGGCCTTCCGGCGTACACGGTGCCCTCGGTGGACGCCGCGCCCGGCGATCGCACGGCTAGAGTGGTGGGCGTGTATCTGATCGGCCTCACGGGCGGCATCGCCTCAGGAAAATCCACTGTCGCGCGCCGGCTCTACGAGCACGGCGCCGTGCACATCGATGCCGACCAGCTCGCTCGTCGTGTGGTCGAGCCTGGCACCCCGGCACTCGCGGCGGTCGTCGAGGAGTTCGGCCCCGACGTGCTTCGCCGTGACGGGTCGCTCGATCGTGCGAAGCTCGGCGAACACGTCTTCGGCAATCCGGTCGCCCTCGAGAAGCTGAACGCGATCGTGCACCCCGCGGTTCGCGAGCTCTCCAACCGGCTCATCGCGAAGGCCGAGCAAGACGACCCCGATGCTGTCGTGGTCTACGACGTGCCCCTGCTCATCGAGGCCGCCGTCGACCACCCCTTCGACCTGATCGTCGTGACCAACGCGCCGCGCCGCACCCAGGTCGAGCGCCTCGTCGAACTTCGCGGCCTCGAGCAGAACCAGGCCGAGGCGCGGGTCGATGCGCAGGTCGACAACACCGCCCGGCTCGCGATCGCCGACGTCGTGATCGACACCGACGGTTCGCTGGCCCATACGATGAGCCAGACCGACGCGCTCTGGCACCGCATCAACGAGGAGCGCCGCTCCCGGGCGTAGTGTCAGCGGGCGCTCGTAGACTGGAGCGCATGCAGGCCACCCGTTCCGTTCGGCCCTTCGAGGTCATCAGCGAGTACACTCCCAGCGGCGATCAGCCCGCGGCCATCGCCGAACTCGCGGGGCGTATCAATGCGGGTGAGACCGACGTCGTGCTGCTCGGCGCCACCGGCACCGGCAAGTCCGCGACGACCGCGTGGCTCATCGAACAGGTGCAGAGGCCGACGCTCGTGCTCGCGCACAACAAGACCCTCGCGGCCCAGCTCGCAAACGAGTTCCGCGAGCTCATGCCCAACAACGCCGTCGAGTACTTCGTGTCGTACTACGACTACTACCAGCCCGAGGCATACGTGCCGCAGACCGATACCTTCATCGAAAAAGACTCCTCGATCAATTCCGAGGTCGAGCGGCTGCGGCACTCGACCACCAACTCGTTGCTGAGCCGTCGCGACGTCGTCGTCGTGTCATCGGTCTCGTGCATCTACGGTCTCGGCACGCCAGAGGAGTACCTCGGCGCGATGATGCCGCTGCAGGTGGGGCAGCGCGTCGATCGCGACTGGCTCATCCGCAAGTTCGTCTCGATGCAGTACCAGCGCAACGACGTCGACTTCTCGCGCGGCAACTTCCGGGTGCGCGGCGACACCATCGAGATCATCCCCATCTACGAAGAGCTTGCGATCCGCATCGAGATGTTCGGCGATGAGATCGAAGCGCTCTACAGCCTGCACCCGCTGACGGGGCAGGTGGTCGCGAAGCTCGACTCGGTGCCGGTCTTCCCAGGGTCCCACTACGTGGCGAGCACCGAGGTGATGCAGCGCGCGATCGGCACCATCCGCATCGAACTCGAAGAGCGACTCGCCGAGCTCGAGCGAGAGGGCAAGCTGCTCGAGGCGCAGCGACTGCGAATGCGCACCACGTTCGACCTCGAGATGATGGAGCAGATCGGATTCTGCTCGGGCATCGAGAACTACTCGCGGCACATCGACGGCCGTCAGGCGGGCGAGGCGCCGCACTGCCTGCTCGACTACTTCGCCGACGATTTCCTCGTGGTCATCGACGAATCGCACGTGACGGTGCCGCAGATCGGTGCGATGTACGAGGGCGACTCCTCTCGCAAGCGCACGCTCGTCGAGCACGGGTTCCGCCTGCCCAGCGCACTCGACAACCGGCCGTTGAAGTGGGACGAGTTCAAGGCCCGTGTCGGGCAGACCGTGTACCTCTCGGCCACGCCCGGGCGCTACGAGATGGGCATCGCCGATGGCGTGGTGGAGCAGATCATCCGGCCCACCGGCCTCGTCGACCCGCACATCGTCGTGAAGCCCTCGAAGGGTCAGATCGACGACCTGCTCGAAGAGATCCGGGCCAGGGCCGAGCGTGACGAGCGAGTGCTCGTCACGACGCTCACGAAGAAGATGGCCGAAGAGCTCACCGACTTCCTCACCGAGGCCGGGGTGCGAGTGAGGTATCTCCACTCCGATGTCGACACGCTGCGTCGCGTCGAGCTGCTGACCGAACTCCGAGCCGGCGTCTACGACGTCCTCGTCGGAATCAACCTCCTCAGAGAAGGTCTCGACCTGCCCGAGGTGTCGCTCGTCGCGATCCTCGACGCCGACAAAGAGGGGTTCCTCCGGTCGTCGACCTCGCTCATCCAGACCATCGGCCGAGCCGCGCGAAACGTCTCCGGCGAGGTGCACATGTACGCCGACGTCCTCACCGACTCGATGAAATCGGCGATCGACGAGACGACGCGGCGCCGTGATCGCCAGATCGAGTACAACCGCGTCAACGGCATCGACCCGCAGCCGCTCCGCAAGCGCATCGCCGACATCACCGACGTGCTCGCGCGCGAAGAAGCAGATACGGCCGCGCTCCTCGCGGGCCGCGACGCGAAGAAGAAGACGTCAGTACCGAACCTCCGCCGCGAGGGCATCGCAGCGGCCGGTGCGAACGATCTCGAAGACCTCATCCGCGATCTCAACGACCAGATGCTGGTCGCGGCCGGCGAGCTCAAGTTCGAGCTCGCCGGGCGCCTGCGCGACGAGGTATCAGACCTGAAACGGGAGCTCCGGCAGATGGAGAAGGCTGGGCACCTCGGTTGAACGATCGGTATGCCGCTCGCCCGAAACGGCAGGTGAGTCGGCGGTTCCGCGTCGCAGGCTCAGCGCTGCTCGAGGCCGGGTTGCTTCGCTCGTTCGAACGTATGTTCGCTCAGAGCACGTGCAGTCGAGGCATCCATGTCGGTGGTGCTCTCTAAACTCGAAGGGTGCCAGTTTCACGTCTCGATGCCCATTCGCACCTGAGTGTTCGCGGTGCCCGCGTGCACAACCTGCAGAACGTCGACGTCGAGATTCCGCGCGACGCGATGGTCGTGTTCACGGGTCTGTCGGGCTCCGGCAAGTCATCGCTCGCCTTCGATACGATCTTCGCCGAGGGGCAGCGACGGTACGTCGAGTCGCTCTCGGCCTACGCCCGGCAGTTCCTCGGCCAGGTCGACCGACCCGACGTCGACTTCATCGAGGGGCTGAGCCCGGCGGTGTCGATCGACCAGAAGTCCACCAACCGCAACCCGCGCTCGACCGTCGGCACGATCACCGAGATCTACGACTACATGCGCCTGCTCTGGGCGCGCATCGGCGTGCCGCACTGCCCGGTGTGCGGCGAGCGCATCCAGCGCCAGACGGTGCAGCAGATCGCCGACCAGCTCATGGAGCTGCCCGAGGGCACTCGCTACCAAGTGGTGAGCCCGGTCGTGTCGAAGAAGAAGGGCGAGTTCGTCGACCTCTTCCGCGATCTCGCCGCGCAGGGGTACTCGCGGGCGGTCGTCGACGGCGACGTCATCCGGCTCGACGAACCGCCGAAGCTGAAGAAGCAGGTCAAGCACGACATCTCGGTCGTCATCGACCGGCTCGTCGCCGGCCCCGAACTGCTCGGGCGCCTCACCGACTCCCTCGAGACGGCGCTGCGCCTGACCGATGGGCTCGTGCAGGTCAACTATGTCGACGAGACCGGCCCGGCCGCGTGGGCGACCTTCTCCGAGAAGCTCTCGTGCCCGAACCAGCACCCGATCCAGCTCACCGAGATCGAGCCGCGAACCTTCTCGTTCAACGCGCCGTTCGGAGCCTGTCCCGAGTGCTCGGGCCTCGGCACCCGCATGTCGGTCGACGATTCGCTGCTGCTCGGCGATCAGAGTCTCAGCATCGCCGAAGGCGTGATCCTGCCGTGGACGTCGCAGGGCAAGAGCCTCTACAACTACTACGAGAAGCTCCTCGGCGGCCTCGCCCGCGACCTCGACTTCTCGCTCGACACCCCGTGGGAGGAGCTCGACGACGTCGCCCGACAGGCGGTGCTTCGCGGCGACAACTTCGAGGTCAAGGTGAAATGGCGCAACCGGTACGGCCGCGAGATGAGCTACACCTCGGGCTTCGAGGGCGTGGTGCCCTACATCGAGCGCCAGTACCTCCAGGCCGAGACCGATGTGCAGCGGGCCCGCTGGTCGGAGTACCTGCGCGAGGTGCCGTGCCCGGTCTGCGACGGCAAGCGGCTGAAGCCCGAGGTGCTCTCGGTGCTCATCCACGACGCGAGCATCGCCGATGTCGGGCTCCTGAGCCTCACCGACGCCCGCGCATTCATGGACCGGCTCGAACTGACCGATCGCGAGCAGGCGATCGCGGCGCAGGTGCTGCGAGAGATCAAGCTGCGCCTCGACTTCCTGATCCGCGTCGGCCTCAGCTATCTCGATCTGTCGCGGGCAGCGGCCACTCTCTCCGGGGGAGAAGCGCAGCGCATCCGACTCGCCACCCAGATCGGCTCGGGGCTCACCGGCGTGCTCTACGTGCTCGACGAGCCGAGCATCGGCCTGCACCAGCGCGACAATCGACGCCTCATCGACACGCTTATCGCGCTGCGCGATCTCGGCAACACCCTGATCGTCGTCGAGCACGACGAAGACACCATCCGCACCGCCGACTGGATCGTCGACATCGGCCCGGGCGCGGGGGTCAACGGCGGCACCGTCGTGCACTCCGGCAGCTATGCCGACCTCGTGAAGAACACGCGCTCCCTCACCGGCGACTATCTCTCGGGCCGCAAAGAGATCGCGATGCCCGAGCAGCGGCGCCGCATCGATCCCGAACGCACAATCGTCGTGCAGGGTGCAGAGGCCAACAACCTGCGCGGCGTCGACGTCGAGTTCCCCCTCGGCGTGCTGACCGCAGTGACCGGCGTCAGCGGGTCGGGCAAGTCGTCGCTCGTCAACGACATCCTCTATCGGGTGCTCGCGAACCGCCTCAACGGTGCGCGCAAGGTGCCGGGCAAGCATCGCCGGGTCACGGGACTCGATCAGCTCGACAAGGTCGTGCACGTCGACCAGGCGCCGATCGGGCGCACCCCCCGTTCGAATCCCGCCACGTACACGGGCGTCTTCGATCGCATCCGCAACCTCTTCTCCGAGACGACCGAGGCGAAGGCCCGCGGCTACCTGCCCGGTCGCTTCAGCTTCAACGTCAAGGGCGGGCGCTGCGAGGCATGCTCCGGCGACGGCACGATCAAGATCGAGATGAACTTCCTGCCCGACGTCTACGTCGCGTGCGAGGTCTGCGGCGGCCAGCGGTACAACCGCGAGACCCTGCAGGTGCACTACAAGGGCAAGAACATCGCCGAGGTGCTCGAGATGCCGATCAGCGAGGCGGCCGAGTTCTTCGAACCGATCTCGGCCATCCACCGGTACCTCAAGACACTCGTCGACGTCGGACTCGGCTACGTGCAGCTCGGCCAGAGCGCCACGACCCTGTCGGGTGGCGAGGCGCAGCGGGTGAAGCTCGCGACCGAGCTGCAACGGCGCTCGAACGGCCGCAGCGTCTACGTGCTCGACGAGCCCACGACCGGCCTGCACTTCGAAGACGTGCAGAAGCTGCTCAAGGTGCTCGGCAAGCTCGTCGACAAGGGCAACACGGTCATCGTGATCGAGCACAGCCTCGACGTCATCAAGTCGGCCGACTGGGTCATCGACCTCGGGCCCGAAGGCGGCTCGGGCGGCGGCCAGATCGTGGCGACGGGCACGCCCGAAGAGGTCGCCGCGGTGTCCGAGAGCCACACTGGGTACTTCCTGCGCGACATCCTCGACGCGGCGTCGACGCGCGCTGCGGTCGCCAGCTGAGGCGATGAGCACAGTTCTGTCGAGCACCGAGGGCGTCCCGTATCGCCCGAAGAAGGGCGAGATTCCCACCGCTCCGGGTGTCTACCGCTTCCGTGACGCTGATCGGCGTGTGCTCTACGTCGGCAAGGCGAAGAACCTGCGCGCGCGGCTGTCGAACTACTTCGCTCCGCTGCGCACACTGCACGAACGAACGCGCCGCATGGTCACCACGGCCGCTTCCGTCGAATGGACGGTCGTCGCCAACGAGGTCGAGGCGCTGCAGCTCGAGTTCACCTGGATCAACGAGTTCGATCCGCCGTTCAACGTGCAGTTCAAAGACGACAAGTCCTATCCGTACCTCGCCGTGACACTCGGCGACGAGGCGCCGCGAGCGGTCGTCACCCGCAATCGCAACATTCGCGGCGCTCGGTACTTCGGGCCGTACCCGAAGGTCTGGGCGGTCAACGAGACGCTCGAGATCCTGCTCAAGCTGTTCCCGATCCGCACCTGCAAAGACTCCGACTACCGCCGCGCGATGGCCAGCGGCAAGCCCTGCTTCGCCGGGCAGATCGGGCGCTGCTTCGGTCCGTGCTCGGGCCGCGTGAGCATCGAGGAGCACCGCGAGAACGTCGATCGCTTCGTGTCCTTCATGCAGAATCAAGACCGGCGCATCATCGGTGAACTCACGCAGCGCATGCGGGCGGCCGCGGCCGTGCAGGACTACGAGTCGGCGGCCCGATTGCGAGACCGGTTGCAGGCGGCGACGTCGTTCTTCGAGAAGAGCGCGGTCGTGCTCGGCGAGAAGGTCGACATCGACGTGTTCGGCATCGATCACGACGAACTGGCTGCTGCGGTGCAGCTGTTCATCGTGCGCGGAGGCCGGATCCGCGGTGTCCGCTCGTGGACGGTCGACAAGGAGCTCGATGTGCCGCTCGGCGACCTCGTCGACTCGGTGGTGCAGAACGCCTACGGCGATGGCATCGTCCCGCCCGCCGAGGTCGTCGTTCCCGAACTGCCCGACGACGCCGATGCGGTCGAGACCTGGCTCGGATCGATCGCCGGGCGCAAGGTGCGATTGCGCGCCGCGCAACGCGGCGACAAGGCGGCACTGCTGGCAACGGCGACGCAGAACGCGAAGCAGACGCTCATGCTGTACAAGACGCGGCGCAGCGCCGACTTCACGACACGTTCCCGCGCCCTCGAAGACATCCAGGAGGCGCTCGGCATGGCCGACGCGCCGCTGCGCATCGAGTGCTACGACGTCTCCCATCTCAGCGGCACGAACATCGTCGCGTCGATGGTGGTCTTCGAAGACGGGCTGCCGCGCAAAGACGAGTACCGCCGTTTCACCATTCCGAATTCCACCGACGACACCGACTCGATCCACCAGGTGCTGACGCGACGGCTCGCATACCTGAAGGCGCCCGACTCGATCGGTTCGCCGATCGAGTCGGACCCGGGGTCGATCGGGGTCGGTGCCGCAGACGGCCGTGAACTCGACGCCGCAGTCGGCGGCGCGGCAGCAGGCGTCTCAGCCGAGATCGCGGCGAGCGACGGCGAGACGGATGCCGCGGCATCCGATCGTCGAAAGAGGTTCGCCTACCGTCCGAATCTGCTCGTGGTCGACGGCGGGCAGCCGCAGGTCGCCGCCGCCGCGCGGGCACTCGAGGAGTCGGGTGTCGAGGGCATCTACCTGTGCGGCATCGCCAAGCGCCTCGAAGAGATCTGGACGCCCGACGGCGACTACCCGGTGATCCTGCCCCGCAACAGCGACGCGCTCTTCCTCTTCCAGCGGGTGCGAGACGAGGCGCACCGCTTCGCGATCACCCATCAGCGGCAGCGCCGGAAGCGCGACATCGGCAGTGTGCTGTCCGATATCCCGGGGCTCGGGCCGTCGCGGGTGAAGGAGCTGCTGCGGCATTTCGGCTCCGTGAAGCAGCTGCGCGCGGCATCCGAGACCGACATCGCCGAGGTGAAGGGCATCGGCCCGACGCTTGCGGCGACCGTGCACCGCGCCCTGCACGCGGATGTGGCCCCCGCACCCCGATAGGCTTGGGTGTCGACACGGAAGGGGGCCTCGACATGATGACCGCTGATTCCGAACAGCAGGAGATGCTGATCGTCACGGGCATGTCTGGCGCGGGGCGTTCCACCGTCGGCAATGCGCTCGAAGACCTGGGCTGGTACGTCGTCGACAACCTGCCGCCGCAGATGCTGCGCCCTCTCGTCGAACTCGTCGAACGGGCCGGCACGTCACTGCCGCGCATCGCCGCGATCGTCGACATTCGCGGCGGCGACTTCTTCTCGGAGCTGCGCGAGATCATCCAGGCGCTGCGCACGGGCGTCAACGTTCGCGTCGTCTTCCTCGACGCGACCGACGCCGTGCTCGTTCGGCGGTTCGAGTCGGTGCGACGCCCGCACCCATTGCAGGGCAACGGCACGCTGCTCGACGGCATCGGAGCCGAACGTGGGCGACTCGCCGAGTTGCGCGGAGCGAGCGACATCCTTGTCGACACCTCCGACCTGAACATCCACCAGCTCGCGAACCTCGTCACCGAGACGTTCGCCGAAGCCGGCCATGCCGGGCTTCGCATCACCATGGAGAGCTTCGGTTTCAAGTACGGCGTGCCCTCCGACGCCGACCTCGTGGCCGACGCCAGGTTCCTCCCGAATCCCTTCTGGGTTCCCGAACTCCGCCATCTCACCGGCAACGATGCGGTTGTCGCCGAGTACGTGCTGGGCCAGCCCGGCGCGGTCGAGTTCCTCGATGCGTACGCCAAGGCGCTCGAGCCCGTGCTCGCCGGGTACCAGCGTGAGAACAAACGACATGCCACGATCGCGATCGGATGCACCGGCGGCAAGCACCGCTCCGTCGCCCTGGTGCGCGAGCTGAGCGAGCGCATCGCCGCATTGCCCGGTGTCGTGGTGAGTGTGAAAGACCGGGATCTCGGCCGCGAGTGATCGACGGCCACGCGACAAGATGAGAGATGGGACGACGAAGTGGCACTGACCGCTGACGTGAAAGAGGAACTGGCGCGCGTCGAGGTGTCCAAGACGGGGGTCAGGATCGCTGAGCTCGCATCGATCCTGCGGTTCGCCGGCGGACTGCACATCATCTCGAACCGCATCGCGATCGAAGCGGAGCTCGATTCGCCGACCCTAGTGCGACGGGTGACTCGTGACCTGGCCGAGATCTACGGGGTGCGCCCGGATGTCTCGGTGATCTCGCCGACGGGTATGCGGCGCTCGAACCAATACCTCGTGCGTGTGCTCGACGGGGGAGAGACTCTCGCTCGCCAGACCGGACTGCTCGATGCGCGACGCCGCCCGGTGCGCGGTCTGCCGAACAAGCTCACGACCGGATCCCGCGACGAGGTGGCGGCGATCTGGCGCGGCGCGTTCCTGGCCAAGGGGAGCTTGACCGATCCGGGCCGCTCGGCCGCGCTCGAGGTCACCTGCCCCGGCAATGAGACCGCGATGGCGCTCGTCGGTGCGGCCGGCCGGCTCGGCATCTCGGCGAAGGCGAGAGAGGTGCGCGGCGTGCACCGCGTCGTCATCCGTGACGGGGAGGCGATCAGCGCGATGCTCGCCGTGATGGGGGCCACCGACACGGTGCGCAACTGGGAGGAGCTGCGCCAGCGCCGCGAGGTGCGTGCCACGGCCAATCGCCTCGTGAACTTCGACGACGCGAATCTGCGCCGATCGGCGCAGGCCGCCGTTGCGGCGTGCGCTCGAGTCGAGCGTGCGATGGAACTGCTCGGCGACGGGATCCCCGACCACTTGAAGTACGCGGGTGAGCTTCGGCTCTCGCACCGTGAGGCGAGTCTCGACGAACTCGGCCACTACGCCGACCCGCCGATGACGAAAGACGCGGTCGCAGGCCGTATCCGCCGCCTGCTCGCCATGGCCGACAAGCGCGCCGCCGACCTCGGCGTGCCGGGCACCGAAGCGAGTCTTCCGGCGGATCTCGACGAGGTCTGAGGCGACGGCCCCAGGTCGCCCGTTGGTCCCGCCCGTGACGGCAGGCTCGGTGAACCGGGTTCGCGAGCGCGCTGCGCGTCATGCAGTGTCAACCCCCGTGCACACTTGGCGTGCCTCCGCGCGGCGGGCATAGACTCGGAAGGCAGCCGCGGAACCCCGGGGATACGCCCGGACGCCCCGGCGCATCTGACAAGGAGAAGCAATGGCTGACTACACCCTCCCCGATCTGCCCTACGACTACTCGGCGCTCGCGCCGGCGATCAGCGGCACGATCATGGAGCTGCACCACTCGAAGCACCACCAGGCGTACGTGACGGGCGCGAACACCGCACTCGCCCAGCTCGCCGAGGCCCGTGACTCGGGCAACCTCGCGAACGTCAACAAGCTCGAGAAGGACCTTGCCTTCAACCTCGGCGGCCACGTCAACCACTCGATCTTCTGGACGAACCTCTCGCCCGACGGCGGTGACAAGCCCACCGGTGAGCTGGCCGCGGCGATCGACGACCACTTCGGTTCCTTCGACAAGTTCCAGGCGCACTTCACGGCGACCGCGCTGGGCGTGCAGGGCTCGGGCTGGGCGGTGCTGGCGTGGGACTCCATCGGAGAACGCCTGATCATCGTGCAGTTCTTCGACCAGCAGGGCAACCTGCCCGCCGGCATCGTGCCGCTGCTCATGCTCGACGTCTGGGAGCACGCGTACTACCTCGACTACAAGAACGTGCGCGCCGATTACGTCAAGGCGTTCTGGGGCATCGCGAACTGGGAAAACGTCCAGAAGCGGTTCCAGACGGCGGGTGAGAAGACCTCAGGGCTGCTGCTACTGTCGTAAACGGATGGTGTCCCCGGGCCCATCCGGGGACACTGCCGTCCGACCAGTTCACCAGTGAAAGTGCGCGTTCGCGCCATCGTCAACCAGGAGACATCTGTGTCTGTAAAGATCGGCATCAACGGCTTCGGTCGTATCGGCCGCAACTACTTCCGCGCCGCCCTCGCTCAGGGCGCAGACCTCGAGATCGTCGCCGTGAACGACCTCACCGACAACAAGACGCTCGCCCACCTCCTGAAGTACGACTCCATCACGGGTCGCCTGGACGCCACGGTCGAGTACGACGACGACAACATCATCGTCAACGGCAAGGCCATCAAGGCGTTCGCCGAGCGCGACCCCGCGAACCTGCCCTGGGGCGAGCTCGGCGTCGACATCGTCATCGAATCGACCGGGTTCTTCACGAAGGCCGCCGACGCTCGCAAGCACATCGAGGCCGGCGCCAAGAAGGTGCTGATCTCTGCTCCCGCGACCGATGAAGACGCCACGTTCGTCATGGGCGTCAACGAGCAGGACTACGACCCCGAGCGTCACCACATCATCTCGAACGCCTCGTGCACGACCAACTGCCTGGCACCGCTCGCGAAGGTCTTCAACGACAACTTCGGCATCGAGCGCGGCCTGATGACCACGGTGCACGCGTACACCGCCGACCAGAACCTGCAGGACGGCCCCCACAAAGACTTGCGCCGCGCCCGCGCCGCCGCCGTCAATATCGTGCCGACCTCGACCGGTGCCGCCAAGGCCATCGGCCTGGTGCTGCCCGAGCTCGTCGGCAAGCTCGACGGCTTCGCGTTGCGCGTGCCCGTGCCCACCGGTTCGATCACCGACCTCACGGTCACCTCGTCGCGCCCCGTGACCGTCGACGAGGTCAAGGCCGCGTACAAGGCCGCTGCCGAGGGGCCCATGAAGGGCATCCTGAAGTACACCGAAGACGAGATCGTCTCGAGCGACATCGTCTCCGACCCGCACTCCTCGATCTTCGACGCCGGCCTGCTCCGCGTTCTCGGCGACCAGGTGAAGCTCTCGAGCTGGTACGACAACGAGTGGGGTTACTCCAACCGTCTCGTCGACCTGACCGAGTACGTCGCCGACCGTCTCTGAATCGAGAACCAGTGACCCTGCGAACGATCGACTCCCTCGGTCCGCTCGCCGGCAAGCGCGTCGTCGTCCGTTGTGACCTGAACGTCCCCCTCCGGGACACGGTCATCACGGACGACGGCCGCGTGCGGGCGTCGGTCCCCACCCTTGCGGCGCTCGTCGCCCAAGGCGCCCGCGTGATCGTGGTCTCCCACCTCGGGCGCCCCGATGGCGCACCCGACCCCCGATACAGCCTCGCGCCGGTCGCGGCCCGCCTCGGCGAACTGCTCGACGCACCGGTCGCCTTCGCGGCCGACACCGTCGGAGCGGATGCCGCGTCGAAGGTCGCGGCGCTCGGCGACGGCGAGGTGCTCGTGCTCGAGAACCTGCGGTTCAACCCCGGCGAGACCTCGAAGAACGAGGCCGAGCGCACGGCGTTCGCCGGAGAGCTCGCCGAGTTCGCCGATGCGGTCGTCTCCGACGGATTCGGCGTCGTGCATCGCAAGCAGGCGAGCGTCTTCGAGCTCGAGCAGTTGCGCCCGAGCGCGGCCGGCCTGCTCATCGCGGCCGAGCTCGACGTGCTCGACCGGCTCACCGAGAACCCCGAGCGCCCGTACACGGTCGTGCTCGGCGGTTCGAAGGTCTCCGACAAGCTCGGCGTCATCGCGCACCTGCTGCCGCGAGTCGACGCGTTGCTGGTCGGCGGCGGCATGCTGTTCACCTTCCTCGCCGCCCAGGGGCACAAGGTCGGTTCGAGCCTGCTCGAGGCCGACCAGATCGAAACGGTGCAGGGCTACCTGACGGAGGCGGCTGAGCGCGGCGTCGACATCGTCCTGCCGAGCGACGTCGTCGTGGCGGCGTCGTTCTCGGCCGACGCCGAGCACGTCGTTGCACCGGCTGAGGCCATCGAGCAGACGCCGTTCGGAGCATCCGGTCTCGGGCTCGATATCGGCCCTGAGACGGCGGCCGCCTTCGCGGACCGCATCCGGGGTTCGAAGACGGTGTTCTGGAACGGGCCGATGGGCGTGTTCGAACTCGCCCCGTTCGCAGCGGGAACCCGCGTGGTCGCCGAGGCGCTCACCCAGGTCGACGGACTCAGCGTCGTCGGCGGCGGCGATTCGGCGGCCGCCGTTCGCCAACTCGGCTTCGAGGACGCACAGTTCGGTCACATCTCGACCGGCGGAGGCGCGAGCCTCGAGTTCCTCGAAGGAAAGAAGCTCCCCGGACTGGAGGTCCTCGGATGGCAGTGAAGCGCACCCCGTTCATCGCAGGCAACTGGAAGATGAACCTCGACCACCTGCAGGCGATCGCGTTCGTGCAGAAGCTCGCATGGGCCCTCGCCGACGCGAAGCACGACTTCGCCGATGCCGAGGTGGCCGTGTTCCCGCCGTTCACCGACCTTCGTTCGGTGCAGACGCTCGTCGCGGCCGACTCCCTGCCCATCGGGTACGGCGCGCAGGATGTCTCGGCGCACGACTCAGGTGCATACACCGGCGAGATCTCGGGCGCGTTCCTGGCGCAGCTCGACTGCACGTACGTCATCATCGGCCACTCCGAGCGGCGCACGCTGCACGGTGAGACCGACGCAGAGGTCAACGCCAAGGTCGCGGCGGCGCACCGCCACGGTCTCGTGCCGGTCGTCTGCGTCGGCGAGACCGCCGACGACCTCGAGACGCACGGGCCGAGTGCCGTGCCGGTCGCCCAACTGCGGGCGGCGCTCGAGGGCGTCGACGGCTCGAAGGGCCTCGTCGTCGCCTACGAGCCCGTCTGGGCGATCGGATCCGGCCAGGCGGCGACGCCGGCCCAGGCCGAGCAGGTCGCGGCCGCGCTTCGCGCGCTCCTCGTGGAACTCCTCGGCGAAGAGGTCGCCCAGTCGACTCGCGTGCTCTACGGCGGCTCGGTGAAGGCGGCGAACATCGCCTCGTTCCTGCGCGAGCCGAACGTCGACGGCGCGCTCGTCGGCGGCGCGAGCCTCGACATCGACGAGTTCTCGAGCATCGTGCGGTTCAAGAAGCACGTCGGCGCCTGAACGCGAGTGCCCGGGAGCGCGCGATTGCGCTCCCGGGCACGACGGCGTATCCCGCTATACTCGATTGTCGGCATCGACCCATCTGTCGTGCCCGGAAAGGTTCAACCCGTGGAGATTCTCCAGGTCGTCCTGCAGGTGCTGCTCGGTCTCACGAGCCTGCTGCTGACGCTGCTCATCCTGTTGCACAAGGGGCGTGGTGGCGGTCTGTCGGACATGTTCGGCGGCGGCGTCACGTCGAGCCTCGGTGCATCCGGTGTCGCCGAGCGCAACCTGAACCGCATCACGGTCATCCTCGGGCTCGTGTGGGTCACCTGCATCGTCGTGCTGGGGCTCATCACCAAGTTCGACGCCGGAATCTGACGGGAGTACCATCATGGCATCAGGAAACAGCGCCATCCGCGGGTCACGCGTCGGAGCGGGCCCCATGGGCGAACAGGACCGCGGCTTCCACGCCGATCGCGTCGCGATCAGCTACTGGGACGCCCACGGCAACGAGACCGTGCGCCACTTCGCCGCCAGCCTGCCCGAAGAAGAGATCCCCGAGACGATCGACAGCCCGTCGACCGGTCTGCCGGCCGGCCGCGACCGGGAGAACCCGCCGTCGGTCTCGAAGCTCGAGCCGTACAAGACGCATCTCGCCTACGTGAAGGAGCGTCGCACCGACGAAGAGGCGGCCGCGCTGCTCGACGACGCACTCACCCAGTTGCGTACCCGTCGCGGTCAGGCACCGAAGAAGTAACTCGGTTCGCACACGCAGAAAGGGTCGGCCCGTGGGCCGACCCTTTCTGCGTGTGTGCGCGGTGCCGTCCGAAGCTGGCGAACTCCCGCAGACGGTGCGATCAGTAGTCGCGAGCGATCAGCGACTCCGGTACCTCCGACGCGGCATCGGCATCGACGAAGAACACGGTGCGGCGACGTCCCTTGATGCCGGCGACCGGCACTTCATCGCGGCTCGCGCCCGCCAGGGCGAGGCCGAGTGCCGAAGCCTTGTCGGCACCTGCGAGCACGAACCAGACGCGTTGCGACGAGTTGAGAACCGGCCGGGTGAGGCTCAGCCGCTCGGGCGGCGGCTTCGGCGAGTTGCGCACGGGGATCACCGTGCGGTCGACGACCTGGATGTCGGAACGGTGCGGGAAGAGCGAGGCGATGTGCCCGTCGGGCCCGACGCCGAGGAACGTGATGTCGAAGAGCGGATGCGCCAGTCCATCGACGCCGTGCGACGCGAGCTCTGCGGCGTACACCTCGGCCGCGGCGTCGAGCTCGAGGCCGGAGTCGGATGCGGGGAAGGGGTGCGTGTTTCCGTCCGGGATGTCGAGTTCGCCGAGGAACGCGACCCTCGCCTGTTCGTCGTTGCGCTCCGCGTCGCCCGCAGGGAGCCAGCGCTCGTCGCCCCACCAGAAGTGCACGCGCGACCAGTCGATCGAGGTGTGCGCCGGCGAGGCGCCGACCGCGGCGAGGACGGTGCCGCCCATCGAACCGCCGGTGAGGACGACGTGCGCGACGGCCTGCGTGTCGAGGATGTCGAGGAGCTTCGTGATGAATCGTGCGGCGACCGAGCCCGCGAGCGAGCCCTTGTCGGGGTGCACGAGCACGCGTCGTTCGTTGGTCATGCCACGCTTCCTTCGTTGCCGGTGCCGAGGAGCTCGAGCCCGCTCGTGATGACTTCACCGTACAGCTCGTCGGGGTCGAGCCGCCGAAGTTCGTCGGCGAGACAGTCGCGCAGGGTGCGGCGCGGCAGCGCGAGGTCGTGCAGCGGCTGACCCGGTTGCTGGAGGGTCGCGATGCCGGGGACGTCCCTGATGAGCTCGATGGCACCGCCGTCGCGCACCAGCCGCACGCCGTGCAGGCCGTGGACGCCCGCCTCGGCACCGGTGAGTTCGTACTCGGTCGGTGCGTTCAGCTCCAGCCGGAGCCACGCCGCCAGCAGGGTGGTCGACGGCGAGTCGATCGCTCCGGTGACCTGCACCGCAGTGACCGGCTCGTACGGCGGCTGGTCGAGCACGGCGGCGAGTTGGGCCCGCCACAGGGTCAGCCGGGTCCAGGCGAAATCGGCGTCTCCCGGCGTGTACGTCGAGGCGAGCGCGCGGAGCGCCGCCTGCGGATCGGGTTGGGCCGAGGCATCCGTGATTCGACGGTGTGCGATGCGCCCGAGCGCCGAACGCCCCGGAACTTCTGGGGCGGCGCCCGGCCACCAGGTGACGACCGGAGCGTCGGGGAGCAGGAGCGCCATGACAAGGCTCTCCTCATCGCGGGCCGCATCGCCGCACGCGCGCAGCACGATCACTTCGCTCGCGCCGGCGTCACCGCCGACGCGGATCTCGGCGTCGAGGCGCGGCGGCACCTCCGAGGTCTCGGTTCCGGGCTCGGTGGAGACGACGATGACGCGCATCGGATGCTCGCGCGAGGCGTCGTTGGCCGCCTCGATCGCCTCTTCCTCGGCACCGGGCGAGGTCGCGATGACGAGCGTGAGCACGCGGCCGAGGGCGACGACACCGCCCTCCTCCCGAATCTTGACCAGGGTCTTGGAGACCTGGCTCGTCGTCGTGTCGGGCAGATCGACGATCATGGGCGTCTCCAGCTTCGTCCGTCGCGTTGGAGCAGTTCATCGGCGGAGGCCGGGCCCCAGGTGCCGGGTCGGTACTGTTCGGGCTGGCCCTGCGTCGCCCAGAACTCCTCGATCGGGTCGAGGATCTTCCACGAGAGCTCGACCTCCTCTTGGCGGGGGAAGAGCGGCGGGTCGCCGAGCAGCACGTCGAGGATCAGGCGCTCGTAGGCCTCGGGGCTCGCCTCGGTGAACGCGTGGCCGTAGCCGAAGTCCATGGTGACGTCGCGAACCTGCATGCCGGCACCCGGCACCTTCGAACCGAAACGGATCGTGACCCCCTCGTCGGGCTGCACGCGGATGACGAGCGCGTTCTGGCCGAGCTGGGAGGTCTGGCTGTCGGCGAACACCTGCTGCGGGGCGCGTTTGAACACGACCGCGATCTCGGTGACCCGGCGGCCGAGCCGCTTGCCGGCGCGAAGGTAGAACGGCACACCCGCCCATCGCCGGGTGCCGATCGTGAGCTTCATCGCGGCATAGGTCTCGGTCGTCGACTCGGGGTTCATGCCATCTTCGTCGAGGAACCCGATGACCTTCTCGCCGCCCTGCCAGCCGCCGGAGTACTGCCCGCGCGCCGTGCCGCTCGCGAGGTCTTCGGGCAGACGCACCGCCGCGAGGATCTTCTCCTTCTCGGCGCGCAGGTCGCCCGCCTCGAAGGAGATCGGCTCCTCCATCGCCGTGAGGGCGAGCAGTTGCAGCAGGTGATTCTGGATCACGTCGCGCGCGGCACCGATGCCGTCGTAGTAGCCGGCGCGACCGCCCACCCCGATGTCTTCGGCCATGGTGATCTGCACGTGGTCGACGTAGTTGGCGTTCCAGATGGGCTCGTAGAGCTGGTTCGCGAAGCGGAGCGCCAGGATGTTCTGGACGGTCTCCTTGCCGAGGTAGTGGTCGATGCGGAACACCGAGTCGGGCGGGAACACCGAGGCCACGACGTCGTTCAGTTCGCGGGCCGTCTTCAGGTCGCTGCCGAACGGCTTCTCGATGACGACACGACGCCACTGATCGTCGGACTGCTCGGTGAGGCCGGAGCGCTTGAGCTGCTCGGTGACGAGCGGAAACGACTTCGGCGGGATCGACAGGTAGAACGCGTGGTTGCCCATCGTTCCGCGCTCGCGGTCGAGCTCCTCGACGACGGTGCGGAGCCGGTCGAAGGCCGCGTCGTCGTCGAAATCACCCGGGACGAAGCGGATGCCGCGGGCCAGCTGCCGCCACACGTCTTCGCGGAACTCGGTGCGCGCGTACTCCTTGACCGAGTCGTGCACGACTCGCTCGAAGTCCTGGTCGGCCCACTCGCGCCGGGCGAACCCGACGAGTGCGAATCCCGGCGGCAGCAGGCCCCGGTTCGCCAGGTCGTAGACCGCCGGCATCAACTTCTTGCGCGACAGGTCGCCCGTCACGCCGAAGATGATGAGGCTCGACGGACCCGCGATGCGGTTCAGCCGGTAGTCCTTGGGGGAGCGGAGCGGATTGTGCTGCGCGGTGATCGCGGCCGGTTGCATCGTTCCTCCGGTGATCAGCTGGCGGCGTCGAACAGGGCCGCCGCGTTGGCCGAGGGGTCGGTGAGAGTCAGGGTGAGCACCGGCCGGCCGTGGTCGGCGAGCACACTCGCATCGCCGGAGGCCTGCGCCGCGATCAACTGACCGAAGGTGAACGGACGCTCGGGGATCGCGAGGTCGTCGGCAGGGGTCTGCGTGATCTGCAGGAACGCACCGACCGCCGGCCCGCCCTTGTGGAACTGTCCGGTGGAGTGGAGGAACCGGGGCCCCCATCCGAACGTGACGGGCCGGCCGGAGCGCGCGGCGAGGAGATCGCGGAGCCGCTCGAGCTCGGGGTGCGCCACTCGATCGACGTAGGCCTGGATCGAGAGGTAGCCGTCGATCGGCAGTTCTTCGAGCAGCACATCGACGGCCGAGGCCAGATCGCTCGATGCGCCGATGACCTCGGGGGTGCCGCGCACCTCGATGCCCTTCTCGACGAAGGCCGCCGGGGCAGGTTCGGGTCGGGCGTCGAGCAGGCCGCGTGCGGCGATCTTCGCCGACTCCACGTCGGGCTGGTCGAACGGGTTGATGCCGAGGAGACGGCCCGCGACCGCGGTCGCGTACTCCCACACGAGCAACTGGGCGCCGAGGGTGCCCGAGACCCGGATCTCGCCCGACTCGTCGTGACCGAAGATCTGGTCGCCGGCATCGTCGACGAGTCGCACGATCTGCAGGTCGGGAAGGTCTTCTCCGAGCTCGGGCGCGTCGACACCGAGCACCACCGGGAGAAGGCCGGTGCCCGCCTTGCCGGTGGATTCGGCGATGAGCTGCTCGGCCCAATCGGCGAACCCGACGATGTGGGTGCCGTCGGCGATGATGCCGAGCTTGTCGCGCAGGGGGGTCGTCGCCGCGATCGCTGCGCCGAGCACGAGCCCGGGGTTCTCGGGGCTGTCGACGGCGAGTGAGAGCTCGATCGTCTCGGCCTCGTCGAGGATCTCGGAGATGTCGACGCCGGCGAGACCGGAGGGCACGAGTCCGAACGCCGTGAGTGCCGAGTATCGACCGCCGACGTTGGGGTCGGCGTTGAACACCCGGTAGCCGGCGGCGCGGGCCGATTCGTCGAGCGGCGAGCCCGGGTCGGTCACCACGATGATGCGCGTGGCGGGGTCGATGCCCGCGTCGCGGAAGGCCTGCTCGTAGACGCGACGCTGGCTGTCGGTCTCGACGGTCGAGCCCGACTTCGACGAGACGACGAGAGCGGATGTCTGGAGGCGGTCGGCGAGGGCGGCGCGCACCTGGCCGGGCTCGGTGGAGTCGAGCACCGTGAGGTCGACGTTCGTCGTGCGCGTGATGACCTCGGGCGCGAGCGACGAGCCGCCCATGCCGGCGAGCACGATGTGGTCGACTCCCGCTGCGTCGAGTTCTGCGCGGAGCGCTTCGATCTCGGCGACGAGGGGGCGTGAGACGGCGACGGCCTCGGTCCAGCCGAGCCGCTTCGCGGACTCCTCTTCGGCCGCCGGGCCCCAGAGCGCGGCGTCTTGAGCCGTGATGCCGCTCGCGACGAGGTCGGCGACGAGGGCCGGCACGGTGCGGCGCACCGCCTCGGCCGCAGGCCCGCTGACGGAGATGCGGAAGCTCATCGCGCTGCCTCCAGCGCGCCGCGGACCGTGTCGAGCAACTCGTTCCACGAGACGATGAACTTGTCGACGCCCTCGTTCTCGAGCACCAGGGTCACGTCGTCGTAGTCGACGCCGACGCCTGCGAGGGCGTCGAGCACCTCGGCGGCCTGGGTGTATGCGCCGGTGACCGTGTCGCCGGTGATGACGCCGTGGTCGAAGGTCGCCTCGAGGGTCTTCTCGGGCATCGTGTTCACGACGCCGGGCGCGACGAGCTCGGTCACGTACAGCGTGTCGGGGAGTGCAGGGTCTTTCACACCGGTCGACGCCCAGAGCGGACGCTGGCGGTTGGCGCCGGCCGCGAGCAGTGCCGAGGCGCGTTCGCCGCCGAACTCCTGCTCGAAGAGCTCGTACGCGAGACGGGCGTTGGCGACCCCCGCCTTGCTCTTCAGTGCGAGCGCCTCGTCGGTGCCGATCGCGACGAGCCGCTTGTCGATCTCGGTGTCGACGCGCGAGACGAAGAACGATGCCACCGAGTGGATGGTCGAGAGGTCGAGTCCTGCGGCCTTGGCCTGCTCGAGGCCGGCGAGGTAGGCCTCGATGACCTGACGGTACCGGTCGAGGCTGAAGATGAGGGTGACGTTCACGCTGATGCCCGACCCGATGGCCTCGGTGATCGCATCGAGACCCTCGACGGTCGCGGGGATCTTGATCATGGCGTTCGGGCGGTCGACCTTGGCCCACAACGCCTTGGCCTCGGCGATCGTGCCGGCGGTGTCGCGCGCGAGTCCGGGGGCGACCTCGATCGAGACGCGGCCGTCGAAGCCGCTCGAACGGTCGTACACGGGGCGGAAGACGTCGGCTGCGTCGCGCACGTCGTCGGTCGTGATCTCGAAGACCGCGGTGTCGACGTCGGCGCCGGCGGCGGCGAGTTCGTGCACCTGGTCGTCGTAGCGTTCGCCCTTCGCCAGGGCGCCGGCGAAGATCGTCGGGTTGGTGGTCACGCCGACGACGTCGCGTTCGGCGATGAGGCGGGCGAGGTCGCCTGAGGCGATGCGTTCACGGGACAGGTCGTCGAGCCAGATGCTGACGCCGGCCTCCGAGAGGGCTGCGGTGGGGGAGCTGGTCATGTGAGTGTCTCCTCTTCTGGCTCGCGTCAGGCCGACGCGAGCGATTCCTTCGCGGCGGCGACGACGGCCTCGGCCGTGATGCCGAACTCGCGGAACAGGGTCTTGTAGTCGGCGGAGGCGCCGAAGTGCTCGATGGAGACGGCTCGGCCCCGCGTGCCGAGGTAGCGCTGCCAGGAGAGGGCGAGCCCCGCCTCGACCGAGACCCGTGCCGTCACAGCTTCGGGGAGGACCTGCGCCCGGTACTCGGCGGACTGCTCCTCGAACCACTCGAGCGACGGCGCCGACACGACGCGCGCGCCGATGCCCTCGGCGGCGAGCGTCTCGCGGGCGGCGAGGGCGAGCTGCACCTCAGAGCCGGTCGCGATGAGGATCACGTCGGGCGTGCCCGATGCGGCCTCGGCGAGCACGTACGCGCCCTTGGCCACGTTCGACGCGGCAGCGAGCGTGTCGCCGGATGCCTCGGCGTCGCCGCGCTCGAACACGGGGATGTTCTGGCGGGTGAGTGCGATGCCCGCGGGGGCATCCGTGCGCTTCAGGATCTCGAGCCAGGCGTGCGCGACCTCGTTCGCGTCGGCGGGGCGCACGATCGTCAGTCCGGGGATCGCCCTGAGGGTTGCGAGCTGCTCGACGGGCTGGTGCGTCGGACCGTCTTCGCCGAGTGCGACGGAGTCGTGGGTCCAGACGAAGATCGAGGGCACCTTCATGAGGGCCGCCAGACGCACGGCCGGGCGCATGTAGTCGCTGAAGATGAGGAAGGTGCCGCCGAAGGCGCGGGTCTTGCCGTGCAGCACGATGCCGTTGACGATGGCGCCCATGGCGTGCTCGCGGATGCCGAAGTGCAGCACCCGGCCGTAGGGGTTGCCCGAGAACTCGTGCGTCGACCACTCGGTCGGGATGAACGAGGCGGCCCCGTTGATCGTGGTGAGGTTGGACTCGGCGAGGTCGGCCGAACCGCCCCAGAGCTCGGGCAGGGCACCGGCGAGCGCGTTGATGACCTTGCCGGATGCGGCACGCGTCGACACCTCGGTGCCGCCGTCGAAGACCGGCAGCGCCGATTCGATGCCCTCGGGCAGCTCGCCCGCCTCGAGCCGGTCGAGCAGCGCCTTGCGGTCGGGGTTCGCCGCGGCCCACGCGTCGAAGGCGAGCTGCCACTCGGCGTGCGCTGCTGCGCCGCGCTCGACGGCGAGACGCGTGTGGGCGATAACCTCGTCTGCGACGACGAAGCTCTGCTCGGGGTCGAAGCCGAGCACCTCCTTCGTCGCGGCGAGCTCGGCCGCGCCGAGCGCCGAGCCGTGGATCTTGCCGGAGTTCTGCTTGCCGGGGGAGGGCCAGCCGATGATCGTCTTCAGGATGATGATGGACGGCTTGGCGGTCTCGCCCTTCGCCGCCTCGACGGCCGCGTTGAGTTCGGCAACGTCCTCGACGTACTGGCCGGTCTTCTTCCAATCGACCGTCTGCACGTGCCAGCCGTAGGCCTCGTAGCGCTCGGCGACGTTCTCGGTGAAGGCGATGTTGGTGTCGTCTTCGATGGAGATCTGGTTGGAGTCGTAGATCACGACGAGGTTGCCGAGCTGCTGGTGACCGGCGAGCGAGGATGCCTCGCTCGTGACGCCCTCCTGCAGGTCACCGTCGCCCGCGATGACGTAGACGAAGTGGTCGAACGGGCTCGTGCCCGCCGCGGCATCCGGGTCGAAGAGGCCGCGCTCGAAGCGTGAGGCGTAGGCGAAGCCGACGGCCGAGGCGAGGCCCTGGCCGAGCGGGCCCGTCGTGATCTCGACGCCGTCGGTGTGGCCGTACTCGGGGTGTCCGGGGGTCTTCGAACCCCAGGTGCGCAGCGCCTCGAGGTCGGAGAGCTCGAGGCCGTCGCCGGCGAGGTAGAGCTGCACGTACTGCGTGAGCGAGGAGTGTCCGGCGGAGAGGATGAACCGGTCGCGGCCGAGCCAGTCGTGGTCTGCGGGGTCGCGGCGCATGACCTTCTGGAAGAGGAGGTAGGCGGCGGGTGCGAGACTCATCGCTGTGCCGGGATGCCCGTTGCCGACCTTCTCGACGGCGTCGGCCGCGAGCACGCGTGCCGTGTCGACCGCCTGATCGTCGATGGGTTCCCACTGCAGAGTTGCCACGAGGTGTACGTTCCTTCCGGTCAATGGACGGTGCCGGGGAACCGATGTCCCCGTCACCGCGGAATCGCTACGGCGCGAGTTCCCCGGCGGATGACCCGTTGGTCGTCGCACCGGACGGCAATTCGAATCCGCGCCGTCGGGCGCGCACTGCCAAGTATATGGACTCCTCACGTTTCGCGAAGGGCGCGAGAGGACCACTGGGCCTCCGGAAGGATGCGAGGCCCGGTTATTGGGGAAAGCGCTTACCCGATGCTGAGACACATGATGTCATAGAATCGAGAACGGGCGTGGCGGCACACGCACGCCCGCGCGCCGGAAGAGGAACGATGCAGGCAGCCGTACAGACCCGAGACACCCGACCGGCGACGACCGTACGGCGCAAGCTCTCCGCCTACGTCGCGCTGACGAAGCCGCGGGTGATCGAACTGCTGCTCGTCGTGACCGCGCCGACGATGATCCTCGCCCAACAGGGTCTGCCGAACCTCTGGCTGCTCGTCGCGACGCTCATCGGCGGCGCCATGAGTGCAGGCGCGGCCGGGGCGTTCAACTGCTACATCGACCGCGACATCGACCGCGTCATGAAGCGCACGCAGGGCCGTCCGCTCGTCACCGGGGAGCTCACCGACCGCGAGGCGCTCGTGTTCGCCTACGGTCTCGGCATCGCGTCGATCGCGTGGCTCTGGATCTTCACCAACTGGCTGGCCGCTGCGCTCTCGCTCGGCGCGATCCTGCTCTACGTCGTCTTCTACAGCCTGATCCTGAAGCGCCGCACTGCACAGAACATCGTCTGGGGCGGCGTCGCCGGCTGCATGCCCGTGCTCATCGGCTGGGCGGCCGTGACCGGCAGCCTCTCGTGGACGCCGTTCATCCTGTTCCTCATCATCTTCCTGTGGACGCCGCCGCACTACTGGCCGCTCTCGATGAAGTACAAAGACGACTATGCGGCCGCCGGTGTGCCGATGCTCGCGGTCGTGCGCGGCCGTGCCCAGGTCGGGCTGCAGGTCATCCTCTACGCATGGGCGACTGTGGCCAGCTCGCTGCTGCTCATCCCGGTCGCGGGCATGGGCCTCGTGTACTCCACCGTCGCGCTCGTCACCGGCGTCTGGTTCATCTACGAGACGCACCGCCTCTACAACCTCGCGATCCGCCACGAGAAGGTGTCGCCGATGCGCGTGTTCCACGGCTCGATCGCATACCTCTCGCTGCTCTTCCTCGCCATCGGCATCGATCCGCTGCTGCCCTTCTGACGCGGGCGTTCGACTCAGCGAGCGGATGCCGCGGCGGAAGCGCCGACCTCGGAGTCGGCCGTGGCGGCCACCGGGCGCTTGAGTCGCATGATGACGAGTGTCATGGCGGCGGCGGTCAGGGCCGCGAGCACCATGTGCACCCCCACAGCGAGCGTGGGGAGTCCGTTGCGCGCCTGATAGAGGCCGACGCCGACCTGCACGAGCTCGACCACGAGCAGCGCGATCGACCAGCCGAGCGTCGGCAGGCGCAGGCTCCCGGCCGCGATGACGAGCACGAGCGTCATGACGAGCAGCGCGTAGCCCGGCCAGGCGTGCACGTGCTCGAGGAGCTCGGAGTCGAAGCCGGTGCGACCGGCCTCTGCGTCACCGGAGTGCGGCCCGGATCCGGTCGTCAGCACGCCGAAGACGATCGAGATGAGCAGCACCGCGCTGGTCGCGTGCGTGAGGGCCGCATACCAGGCGGGCACCGCTCGTTCGCGGGGACCCGTCGGGGAGTCCATGCGAGCGAGGAACGCCGCGGTGACGCAGACCAGGGCGAGGGAGGAGAGGTAGTGGAACCCGACGATGAAGGGGTTCAGGCCGGTCCAGACGGTGATGCCGCCGACGATGGCCTGGGCGACGATGCCGACGCCGACGATGAACGAGAGCACGAAGAGGTCGCGGCGTTCGCGACGGATGCGCAGCACCAGGAGGAAGACGATGAGGGCGATGATGCCGACGACGCCGGTCATCAGGCGGTTGCCGAACTCGATGAGCGAGTGGTAGCTGAGTTCCTCGGTCGGCACGAGGGATCCGGCCGTGCAGGTCGGCCAGGTGGGGCATCCGAGGCCGGAGCCGGTCAGACGCACCGCGCCACCCGTCGCGATGATCATGACCTGGGCGACGAACGAGGCCCAGGCGAAGGTGCGGAGAGTGCGGGTCACGCGGGTTCGTTCCTGATCCGGATCGCGCTGTGACGGCGCTGGGAGTCCTGCCCGGCGCCCCCGCGACCCTATAGACTTGATGGGTTGGCAGGCCCGCCGACCGCGCGAGTATGCGCGCTACGGGCCATACACCATCTTATGGTTGGCACTAGCGCCACCGGGCACATCATCACCCACTCAACGAGCACCTCGACTCACGAGGGGAATGAGCCGGCCTGATAGCCGGTTGCACGGGAGGAGAAGAGGGAGAGCATGACGGACGTACTGATCGACCGACCGGAACTCGAAGGGCTCGGCACCTACGAGTTCGGCTGGTCCGACTCCGACAGCGCCGGGGCCTCTGCCCGACGCGGTATCTCGCCGGAGGTGGTGGCCGACATCTCAGCGCTGAAGCAGGAGCCCGAGTGGATGCTGCAGCGCCGCCAGCGCGCACTCCAGCTCTTCGAGCGCAAGCCGATGCCCACGTGGGGCGCCGACCTGTCGGAGATCGACTTCGACAACATCAAGTACTTCGTCCGTTCGACCGAGAAGCAGGCCCAGACTTGGGAAGACCTGCCCGACGACATCAAGAACACCTACGAGCGACTCGGCATCCCCGAGGCCGAGCGCCAGCGTCTCGTCGCTGGCGTCGCCGCCCAGTACGAGTCCGAGGTGGTCTACCACCAGATCAATGAAGAGCTCGAGCGCCAGGGCGTCATCTTCATGGACACCGACACGGCGCTCCGCGAGCACCCCGAGTTCTTCGAAGAGTACTTCGGCACGGTGATCCCTGCCGGCGACAACAAGTTCGCAGCGCTCAACACGGCCGTCTGGTCGGGCGGCTCGTTCGTCTACGTGCCGAAGGGCGTGCACGTCGAGATTCCGCTGCAGGCCTACTTCCGCATCAACACCGAGAACATGGGCCAGTTCGAGCGCACGCTGATCATCGCCGATGAAGACAGCTACGTGCACTACATCGAGGGCTGCACGGCGCCGATCTACAAGAGCGACTCGCTGCACTCGGCCGTCGTCGAGATCATCGTGAAGAAGAACGCCCGCGTTCGGTACACGACGATCCAGAACTGGTCGAACAACGTCTACAACCTCGTCACCAAGCGCGCGACCGCTGCCGAAGGCGCCACCATGGAGTGGATCGACGGCAACATCGGCTCGAAGGTCACGATGAAGTACCCCTCGATCTTCCTCATGGGCGAGCACGCGAAGGGCGAGACGCTCTCGGTCGCGTTCGCGGGCCCCGGCCAGCACCAAGACGCCGGCGCCAAGATGATCCACATGGCGCCGTACACGCAGTCGTCGATCGTGTCGAAGTCGATCGCCCGCGGCGGCGGCCGCGCCGGCTACCGCGGCGAGGTGCGCATCGACGCGAACGCGCACCACTCGGCGAACACGGTGCGATGCGACGCGCTGCTCGTCGACACGATCTCGCGCTCCGACACCTACCCGGCCATCGACATCCGCGTCGACGACGTGCAGCTCGGCCACGAGGCGACCGTCTCGAAGGTCAGCGAAGAGCAGCTCTTCTATCTCATGGCACGGGGCATCCCCGAAGACGAGGCCATGGCCATGATCGTGCGCGGCTTCATCGAGCCGATCGCCCGTGAACTGCCCATGGAGTACGCGATGGAACTCAACAAGCTCATCGAGATGGGCATGGAAGGATCGGTGGGCTAGCAGTGACCGCCCAGATGACCAGCACAGCCATGCCCACGGCCGAACAGCACGGCCTCGTCGCACATTCCGACGGCGCTTTCGTGCCCGTGCAGACCCGGTCGGAGCGGTTCCGTTCGGTCGACGTCGAGGACTTCGCCCCGGTCAACGGCCGCGAACGCGAGTGGAAGCTCTCCCCGGTCGCCGCGTTCGCCGACCTCACCGGCGGTGAGCTCGACGGCTCGCGACCGACGATCGAGACGACGGATGCCCCGGGCATCGCGGTCTCCTACATCCCGCGCGACGACGCCCGCATCGGCACGGCGGGCACCCCCGAAGAGCGCGCGAGCGCCAACGCGTGGTCGAACTTCGGCGAGGCACTCCTCATCTCCGTCAGCGGCGAAGACGAGAAGGTCGCCGCGGTCACCCGCACCGGGCTCGGCAACGTGCCGCGCGCCGCGCACACCGTGATCGAGGCCGCCCCGAACAGCCGCGGGCTCGTCGTGCTCGCCGGCACCGGCGAGGCCAGGCTCAGCGAGAACGTCGAGATCCTCGTCGGCGACGGGGCATCCCTCACCGTGGTCTCGTTGCAGGAGTGGGACGACGAGGCGGTGCACCTCTCCAGCCACTTCGCGCGCCTCGGCCGCGACGCCTTCCTGAAGCACATCGTGGTCTCGCTCGGCGGCAAGGTCGTGCGAGTGAACCCGTCGACCCACCTCGCAGAGCAGGGCGCCGACATCGAGGCCCTCGGCCTCTACTTCGCCGACGCCGGACAGCACCTCGAGCAGCAGGTGTACGTGCACCACGACGCGCCGCACACCAAGAGCCGCGTCACCTACAAGGGTGCGCTGCAGGGCGCGGGCGCACGCAGCGTCTGGATCGGCGACGTGCTCATCGGCAACGCCGCGACCGGCACCGACAGCTACGAGCAGAACCGCAACCTCGTGCTCACCGACGGCACCCGTGCCGACTCCGTGCCGAACCTCGAGATCGAGACCGGCGACATCGAAGGCGCCGGCCACGCGAGTGCCACCGGCAGGTTCGACGACGAGCAGTTGTTCTACCTCATGGCCCGTGGCATCCGCGAAGACGAGGCCCGTCGCCTCGTCGTGCGCGGCTTCCTCACCGACATCGTGCAGAAGATCGGCTCGGCCGACCTCGAAGCGCGCCTCACGGCGGCGATCGAGGCCGAACTGGAGGGTCGCTGACGTGGCATCGGTTCGTGTCTGCACCGTCGACGACCTCGCGGTGAATGAGGCCTCCCGGTTCGTGCTCGACGGCGTGCCCATCGCCGTCGTCAAAGACGCCGCCGGGGAGGTCTACGCCATCGGCGACACCTGCACCCACGGTGACATCTCGCTCGCCGAGGGGTTCGTCGAAGACGACACCCTCGAATGCTGGGCGCACGGTTCGCAGTTCTCACTCAAGACGGGCAAGCCCCTGACGCTGCCCGCATACGAGCCCGTCCCGGTCTACCAGGTCGAGCTCAAAGACGGCGACGTCCACATCGACCCCGCGGTCACCCTGACCGTCTGACACACCTCCTCCGGCCCGGAACGGCCGGCAACCGAAAGAGACCACTACGCACATGTCCGTTCTCGAGATCAAGAACCTCCACGTCAACGTCGAGACCGACCAGGGCACCCGCGAGATCCTCCGCGGCGTCGACCTCGTCATCAACGAGGGCGAGATCCACGCGATCATGGGCCCCAACGGCTCGGGCAAGTCCACCCTCGCCTACACGATCGCAGGCCACCCCAAGTACCAGGTCGTCGAGGGCGAGATCCTCCTCGATGGCGAGAACGTGCTCGAGATGTCGGTCGACGCCCGCGCTCGCGCCGGACTCTTCCTCGCGATGCAGTACCCCGTCGAGATCCCGGGCGTGACCGTCACGAACTTCCTGCGCACCGCGAAGACCGCCATCGACGGCGAGGCGCCCTCGATCCGCGGCTGGATCAAGGACGTGCGCGAGTCGATGTCGAACCTCAAGATGGACTCGGCATTCGCCGAGCGCAACGTCAACGAGGGCTTCTCGGGCGGCGAGAAGAAGCGCAACGAGATCCTGCAGCTCGAGCTGCTGAAGCCGAAGTTCGCCGTGCTCGACGAGACCGACTCGGGTCTCGACGTCGACGCGCTGAAGATCGTCTCCGAGGGGGTCAACCGAGCCCACGCCAAGACCGGGCTCGGAATCCTCCTCATCACGCACTACACGCGCATCCTGCGCTACATCGAGCCCGACTTCGTGCACGTCTTCGTCGCGGGCAAGATCGCCGAGCAGGGCGGTGCCGAGCTCGCCGACCGTCTCGAAGAAGAGGGCTACGACCGGTACCAGGTCGCAGAGTCCGCGGCCGAAGCGGTGCCGGCCGAATAGGCCGAGGGTAGAATCGCATCATGGTCACCTCCCTCGCGCCCGAGCGCTTCGACCAGGTCACCGAAGCGCTCAAAGACGTCATGGACCCCGAGCTCGGGGTCAACATCGTCGACCTCGGCCTCATCTACGACCTCGGCTGGGACGACGAGAACGACGCACTGGTCATCCACATGACGCTCACGAGCGCCGGGTGCCCCCTCACCGACGTCATCGAGGAGCAGACCGCAGAGGCGCTCGACGGCACGGTCGACGCGTTCCGCATCAACTGGGTGTGGATGCCGCCGTGGGGTCCCGAGCGCATCACCGACGACGGCCGCGACATGATGCGGGCGCTCGGCTTCGCGATCTGAGCAGTCCCCTCGACATCGACGGATGCCCCGTGCAGCATGCTGCACGGGGCATCCGTCGTCTCAGGAGAGACCGCGCCGCTCGAGGAGCGCGGCGATCTCGGGCTCGCGCCCGAGCAGCAGGCGGATCGACTCGCGCGGGTCGCGCGAGCCTCCGGGAGCGAGGATCTCCTCGCGGAATCGCGCGCCGTTCGCGCGCGTGGCGCCGCCGTTCGCCTCGAACCACGCCATGATGTCGGCGCCCGGCACCTCGCTCCAGATGTAGGAGTAGTATCCGGCGTCGTAGCCGCCAGCGAAGACGTGGGCGAAGTAGGTGCTCGAGTACCGCGGCGGCACGAGCCGGTCGTCGAGGCCGGCGGCGGCGAGAGCCGTGCGCTCGAACTCGGCCACGTCGGTGACGGCGGCCGCCTCATCAGGGGAGAGCCCGTACCAGGCCTGGTCGAGCACTGCGGCGGCGAGGTACTCGGTGGTGGCGAAGCCCTCGTCGAACGTGCGCGACGCCAGGAGTCGGTCGACGAGCTGCTGCGGCATCCGCTCGCCGGTCTCGTGATGGATCGCGTACTCACCGAGCACTTCGGGTCGCAGCACCCAGAGCTCGTTGACCTGGCTTGGCAGCTCGACGAAGTCGCGGTACACGTTCGTGCCCGAGAGCGACGGATGCACGACGCGTGAGAGCAGTCCGTGCAGGGCATGGCCGAACTCGTGGAAGAGCGTCTCGGTCTCGTCGAGCGTGAGCAGCGTCGGCTCGCCCGCGGCGGGACGCGGCACGTTCAGGTTGTTCACGACGACGGGCAGGGCGTCCTCGAGGGCGGATTGCTCGACGAGGGAGCTCATCCAGGCGCCGCCGCGCTTCGAGTCGCGCGTGTACAGGTCGAGCAGGTAGAGACCGACGGGCGAGCCGTCCTCCTCGAAGACCTCGAAGACGCGGGTCTCGGGGTGGTACCCGACGAGATCGGTGCGCTCGGTGAACCGCAGCCCGTAGAGCAGCGTCGCGGCGTGGAAGACGCCGCGGGTGAGCACACGGTCGAACTCGAAGTACGGGCGCATCGACCGCAGGTCCACGTCGAAGCGCTCGCGCCGCACAGACTCGCTGAGCAGCGCCCAGTCGGATGCCTCGACCGGTCGCCGCCCGAGCGCCGTCGCCTGCTCGGCGAGG
The DNA here is from genome assembly GCF_003070885.1 of Agromyces badenianii. Lineage (NCBI taxonomy): Bacteria > Bacillati > Actinomycetota > Actinomycetes > Micrococcales > Microbacteriaceae > Agromyces > Agromyces badenianii. Next base: position 1,644,472 of record NZ_CP028913.1, on the reverse strand, counting down.
GCCTGCGCCTCGCGCCTGGCGTTCGCGGTCGCGGCCGGCACGAGCCGGCCGAGGAGCCCGGCGACGGCCTCGGGAGTGCCCGCGGTCTCGTCGACGGTGACCGCGGCGGCATGATCGTCGAAGCCGAGCAGGCGTGCACGATCCGCGCGGAGGCGCACGAGTTCGAGGAGTGTCGCCCGGGTGTCGTGGTCGCCGCCGCGGCATCCGCGGGACCGTGATGCCTGGAACAGCCGATCGCGCACCTCGTCGCGCTCGAGCGCCGCGAGAGCCGGCTGCCCGGTCGGCAGCACGAGCGTGATGAGCCAGCCGTCGAGACCGCGCACGGCTGCGGCCTCGCGTGCGGCCGAGCGTCGCCCCTCGTCGAGTCCTGCGAGCTCGTCGGCGTCGGTGAGGTGCACCGCGAGGGCGTTGCTGTCGGCGAGCAGGCGCTGCTGGAAGTCGGTCGTGAGCTCGGAGACGCGGGTGTTCAGCGCCGTGAGCTCGGCGCGTTCGGCGTCGTTCAGTGCTGCACCGGCGAGGGTCGCCCTCCGGTGGTACTGCTCGAGCAGCCGAACCGATTCGGCATCGAGCTCGAGCCCGTCCCGCGAGGCGTGCAGGGCGACGAGCCGCGCGTAGAGGCGCGGGTCGAGCCGGATCGCGTCCCGGTGGGCGGCGAGCACCGGCGCGAACTCGACCTCGAGGGCATCGATCGCGGCGTCGCTGTCGGCCGAGCTCGCATTCGCGAAGACGGGCAGCACCCGCCGGAGCAGCTCACCCGAGCGTTCGAGCGCGACGATCGTGTTCGCGAACGTCGCCGGCGCGGCATCCGTGGCGATCGCCTCGACCGCGACGCGCTGCTGCTGCATGCCGAGCTCGATCGCCTCCCGGTAGTGCTGGGGCCGGATGAGGGCGAAGAGCGGGAGCCGGTACGGCAGCGGGCTCGGCTCGAGGAACGGGTTGGACGGGTCGTTCATCCATCCACCGTAGTTCGTGTCGCCGAGCGCTGAAGGAGCCTAGGCTCGGTGCATGAGCACGGATCGGCCCGAAGCCCCGCGAGACGAGTACACGCACGGCCATCACGAGAGCGTGCTGCGGATGCACTCGTGGCGCACCGTCGAGAACTCGGCGGCGTATCTCGCTCCGCACCTGCGCGAGGGCGCACGAGTGCTCGACGTGGGCAGCGGTCCCGGCACCATCACCCTCGACCTCGCCCGCCGGGTGCGCCCCGGCGGGGTCATCGGCATCGACGCGTCGGCCGAGGTGGTCGCCCGGGCTGCGGGGCTCGCCCGGAGCGAGGGCGTGGCGAACGTCGAGTTCGCGGTGGGCGACGCGTACGCGCTCGACTTCGATGACGACACCTTCGATGTCGTGCACGCCCACCAGGTGCTGCAGCACCTGAGCCGGCCGGTCGAGGCGCTCCGCGAGTTCCGCCGGGTGACGAAACGCGGCGGGGTCGTCGCGGCTCGCGACGTCGATTACGGCGGCGTGATCTGGAACCCGCCTTCGCCGGGACTCACGCGCTGGCTCGAGCTGTACCACTCGGTGCACGAGTGGAACGGCGGCGAGGCCGACGCCGGACGCCGGCTGAAGGGATGGGCACGCGAGGCCGGATTCACCGACATCGCCGCGACCGGCACCGCCTGGGTGTTCGCAACCGACCTCGAACGCGAGTGGTGGGGCGGATCATGGGCCGAACGTGCGACCGAGTCGCAGTTCGCCGCGCACGCGATCGAATCCGGTCACTCGAACGTGGAGGAACTGCGCCGCGTCGCCGAGGCGTGGCGCGCGTGGGCGGCCGACGCAGACGGCTGGTTGCTGATGCCGCACGGCGAGATCATCGCTCGCGCCTAGTGAGCCGTGCGCGCCAAGTGAGCCGCGCGCGCCTAACGGGCCGCGGTGGCCCGGTCGCGGTGCGCCCGGGCCTACCAGTCCTCGTCGGCGTCGTGCGCGTCGATGATCGTGTCGCGCACGACCGTGCCGTCGTCGAGTTCGACGATCGGCCGGCCCTCGAGCCAGGTGAGGGTCCAGTGGCGGTCGGCGCCCTCGCCGGCGAACGACGCCTCGGCGGCAGCGATGCGCTCGCGCAACTCGGCCGGAACGGATGCCGGCGGCACCGAGCCGAACGCCCAGCGGGTGCCGAGCCGCATCAGGCGTCCATCTCGTACGTCACCCAGCTGGTGCGTTGCGCGAGCCGGTCGTACAACTGCTGCGCCCCGGTGTTGTCGTCGGCGGTGATCCAGCTGACGCCGCCGTGGCCGATCTCGGCCGCGCGTGCGTGCACGTACTCGATGAGCGCCCGCCCGACTCCGGAACCGCGCACGCCCTCGTCGACGTACAGGTCGTCGAGGTGCATGCCGCGGGTCGCGGTCAGCGAGTGCGGCACGGGGCGGAAGTGCGCGAGCCCCACCGGGCGGCCGTCGTCGTCGACCGCCAGTGCGGCCTGAAGCGGCTCGGCCTCGTCACGGATCCAGTTCCAGACGATCAGCGCCTTGGCGTCGTCGAGCTCGGTCTCGTAGAAGCGGCAGTACGCCTCGAAGAGCGGCAGCCATCCGAAGAAGTCGTCGTCACCGGCCGATCGGATCTCGTAGCTCATGGTTCCCCCTATTCCGATGTCGCCTCGAAGACGACGTCGCGGACTTCGAACGACTCGGCTTCGACGAAGCCGAGCTCGGCGATGCGCCCCACCGCACGCAGATCTGATGCGACCGACTCCAGCAGGGCGATCGTCGCGGCCGGCGCCGCGATCGCGGCGCTCGAGACCGGCGTCTTCTGCGATGCCTTGACGTCGGTCTTCGCGCGCCGGATGCCGGTCAGCGCGAGGCCGGCCAGCTCGAGGAGCTCGACGCCGGCCTCGCCGCGGGCCGCGAGGTCGTCGACCGTCGGCCACGCCGCGCGGTGCACGGAACCGTCGTGCGACCAGCGCCACGCCTCTTCCGTGGCGAACGGGATGACCGGCGCGAAGAGCCGCAGCAGCACGTCGAGCGCGGTCTTGAGGGCGGCGACAGCCGAGGCCTGCTCGCGGCTCGCGGCGCCGTAGGCGCGCTCCTTCACGAGTTCGAGGTAGTCGTCGCAGAAGGTCCAGAAGAAGGTCTCGCTCAGCTCGAGGGCACGCGCGTGGTCGTAGGCCTCGAGTGCGCGAGTCGCCCGGTCGACGACCACGGCGAGTTCGGCGAGCATGCTGCGGTCGACGGGCACGGTCACCGGGGCATCCGCTCGCCCCTCGAAGCCGAGGATGAACTTCGCGGCGTTCAGCACCTTGATGGCGAGGCGGCGGCCGATCTTGACCTGCGTGGGATTCTGCGGATCGAACGCCGCGTCGGTGCCGAGGCGCGAGGATGCCGCCCAGTAGCGCACCGCGTCGGAGCCGTGCTGGTCGAGGAGGCCTGCCGGGGTCACGACGTTGCCCTTGGACTTCGACATCTTCTTGCGGTCGGGGTCGACGATGAAGCCCGAGATCGCGGCGTTCGCCCACGGTGTCACACCGTGCTCGAGCTCGGCCCGGAGGGTCGTCGAGAAGAGCCAGGTGCGGATGATGTCTTGGCCCTGCGGGCGTAGGGAGTACGGGAAGACGAGTTCGAAGAGCTCGGGGTCGCGCTCCCAACCGCCCGCGAGCTGGGGGGTGAGGGAGGAGGTCGCCCAGGTGTCCATGACGTCGTGCTCGCCGATGAACCCGCCGGCCACGCCGCGCTGCGACTCGTCGAAGCCGGGTGCGGCCGCCGACGATGGGTCGACCGGCAGCATCTCCCGGGTCGCGACGATCGGCTCGTCGAATTTCGGGTCGCCGGACGCATCGAGCGGGTACCAGACCGGGATGGGCACGCCGAAGAAGCGCTGGCGCGACACGAGCCAGTCGCCCGAGAGGCCGCCGACCCAGTTGTCGTACCGAACCCGCATGAAGTCGGGGTGCCAGTCGATCTCGCGGCCGTGGGCGAGCAGGCGCTCGCGCAGTGCCTCGTCTCGGGCGCCGTTCTTGATGTACCACTGGCGGGTCGAGACGATCTCGAGGGGCTTGTCGCCCTTCTCGAAGAACTTCACCGGGTGGGTGATCGCCTTCGGGTCGGCGAGCAGGTCGCCGGAGTCGCGGAGCAGCTGCACGACGGCCTGCTTCGCCGAGAAGCTCGTCTTGCCGGCGAGCTCGGCGAACGCGGCCTGCCCCGCCTCGGAGGTGATCGCCTCGGGCGCGTCTGCGATGACACGGCCGTCGAAGCCGATGATCGCGCGGTTGGGCAGGTCGAGTTCGCGCCACCACACCACGTCGGTGATGTCACCGAAGGTGCAGATCATGGCGATGCCGGTGCCCTTGTCTTTCTGGGCGAGGTGGTGCGCGAGCACGGGCACCTCGACGCCGAAGACCGGGGTCGTCACCGTGGTGCCGAAGAGCGGCTGGTAGCGCTCGTCGTCGGGGTGGGCGACGAGGGCCACGCACGCGGGGATCAGTTCGGGGCGACTCGTCTCGATCTCGACGACGCCGCCGTCGGGCGCGTGGAAGGAGACGCGGTGGTAGTGGCCCTGCTGCTCGCGGTCTTCGAGCTCGGCCTGCGCGACGGCCGTGCGGAACGTGACATCCCACAGTGTCGGCGCGAGCGCCTGATAGGCCTCGCCTCGTTCGACGTTGCGCACGAAGGCGAGCTGCGAGGCGAACAGCGACTCCTCGCCGATCGTGCGGTACGTCTGCGTCCAGTCGACGGAGAGGCCGAGCTGGCGCCACAGCGCCTCGAACTGCTGCTCGTCTTCGATGGTCAGGCGTTCGCAGAGCTCGATGAAGTTGCGACGGCTGATCGGCAGCTGGTCGGCCGCCTTCGTCGACTTGCCGTCGCCGCCCTCGAACGGCGGCACGAAGCCCTCGACGTAGGCGAGCGTCGGGTCGCAGCGCACGCCGTAGTAGTTCTGCACGCGGCGCTCGGTCGGCAGGCCGTTGTCGTCCCAGCCCATGGGATAGAAGACGCTCTTGCCGCGCATGCGCTGGAAGCGCGCCACGACGTCGGTGTGCGTGTACGAGAACACGTGGCCGATGTGGAGCGAACCCGAGGCGGTCGGCGGCGGGGTGTCGATCGAGTAGATGCACTCGCGGGTCGCCGATGCGCGGTCGAACCGGTAGGTGCCCTCGCGCTCCCAAGCGCCTCCCCAGACCGATTCGAGGCCTTCGAGGGCGGGCTTGTCGGGAATGCGCGCGGTGTCGGTCATGATGCTCCGGTTCGATATCGGCGGCACCGAGTCGGTCGTGAGGTGCCTGAATGTGCGACAGTCCAGCCTACCCGAGAGCCGCAGGGCAGCCGGGGCGCCCGCCCGTCAGCGGGGCGGATGCCTCGGCGGGCCGCCGATCAGACCGTGGCGTGCTCCCGCGCATCGTCGAACTCGCCGACCTCGGGCGCCTTCCGCATGCGTGCGGCGACGAAGGCCGCGACGAGCGTCAGCAGCGAGAGGATGCCGAGCACGATGCCGGGGTGCCACCACGCGTAGCCGCTGGCCTCGCCGATCGCGATGGTGACGAGGGGAACGAAGCCGCCGACGGTCGCGGCGATGGCGTACGACACCGAGAGCGCCGAGTACCGGAAGTGATCTGGGAACAGGTCGTTCATGAGGCCGCCGAGCGCCGCCCACGACATCGTGGGCAGGATGCCGCCGATGATCATGGTGCCGACGAGGATCGGGAACGTCGCGAACTGCAGCAGGTAGTACATCGGGAAGGTGATGAGCAGCGTGCCGAGGGCGCCCCAGGCCACCACCCGGGCCGAGCCGATGCGAGTCGCCAACGATCCGAAGAGCGGGATGGTGACGAGCTGGAGGAGACCGCCGATCGTCGTCGCCACGAGCAGGTCCTGGAAGCTGAACCCGAGCTGCTCGGCACCGTAGTTGATCGTGTAGGTGTTCATGAGCGAGTACGAGCCGATTCCGAGGAGCGCGGCACCGATCGCCACGACGATCGCGACCGGGCGCCGGGCGAACATCGCGAGGAAGGGAACGCGGTCGCGGCGGCCCTCGGCGACGACCTCGCGGAACACCGGGGTCTCGTCGATCGACCAGCGGAGGTAGAGCGAGACGAGCAGCAGCGGCAGGGCCAGGAGGAACGGGATGCGCCAGCCCCAGGCGGCGAGCTCCTCCGCGGGGAGTGCGAGCGTCATGACGATGAAGAGTGCGGCCGAGAGGATCGATCCGACGGGGGAGCCGAGCTGGGGGATGGCGGCGTAGAACGCTCGCTTCACCGGGCCGGAGTGCTCGGTCGCGAGCAGGATCGAGCCGCCCCACTCACCACCCAGCGAGAGTCCCTGCACGACGCGCAGCACCACGAGCAGGATGGCGCCGAGCCATCCGGCCTGCGCGTAGGTGGGCAGCAGCCCGATCAGGCCCGTCGCGACGCCCATGACGCCGACGGTCCAGAGCAGCGTCGCCCGGCGGCCGAGCCGGTCGCCCATGTGCCCGAACAGCGCCGCGCCGAGCGGTCGCACGATGAAGGCCACGGCGATGGTCGAGAACCCAGCGAGCGTGCCGCCGAAGTCGCCGAGCGGGTCGAAGAAGAGCGGACCGATGAAGTACGCCGAGAAGTACGCGAAGACGTAGAAGTCGAACGATTCGAGCGACGTGCCGATCATCGAGGCCCAGGCGACCCTGCGGGTGGGGCTGGCGGAGGCGGCGGATTCGGCGTGGGTGGTGGCGGTCACAGTCATTCCTTGGGAGCGCGCCGTCGAAGCGGCGGGAGAGCGGGTGGTCGTGAGGACCGCCCTCATCCTGACAGCGCCCCGGTGCGGCGACAAGCGACTTGTTCGCGTTCAACTAGAACAATAGGCTCATGACGTGCTCATCCGCCTCGACCCCGCCCTCGAAGCACCGCTCTTCGAGCAGCTCGCCGCCGGCCTGCGCGCCTCGATCATCGACGGGCGCCTCGCCGGCGGCGAACGCCTGCCGGCGTCCAGAGAGCTCGCCGCCTCCCTGAAGGTGAACGTGCACACCGTGCTCCGGGCCTACCATCGGCTCCGCGACGAGCGGCTCATCGAGCTCCACCGCGGCAGGGGCGCCGTCGTGGCCGTTCGCATCGGCGGCCACAGTGCGCTCGCCGGAGCCGTTCATGACCTCGTCGACGAGGCGAAGAACCACGAACTGCCCGAGGCCGCGCTCCTCGCCCTCGTCAGCGAGGCGTACCGCTCGGCACCCAGGGCCTCGGGCGTGCTTCGCGCCGCCCCGAGACGGTAGTCTTGACGGCAACGACTTCGATCCGGCCATGGGCCGGCGCAGCAGTCGTGAATGTAGCAACGTGAACGTAACAACGACATCGATCCGGCCATCACCGGGGAGTCTTCGGAAGAACCCGGGCGGGCGCCTCGCGGCATCCGCTCGGCAGTAGAACCGAACGGTGCGGCCCGTCACAGCCGGCAACGAGGGGCGAGTCGGTCGCAAGGCGCGACTCGCAAGCGAGGTGGTACCGCGGCGGCGCTCGATCGAGCACCGGCGTCCTCGTGAGAGCATCCGTCCCCGCAAGGAGCGAGCGTGTACCCCCGTACCCCAGACGACCACGGTGTCGCCCCCTCACCCGAGTTCCCCGCCGTCGAGCGCGACGTGCTCGCCTTCTGGAAGGCCGACGGCACGTTCCAGGCCTCGATCGACCAGCGCGAGGGCGCACCGGAGTGGGTGTTCTACGACGGCCCGCCCTTCGCCAACGGCCTTCCGCACTACGGCCACCTCCTCACCGGCTACGCGAAAGACCTCTTCCCGCGCTTCCAGACGATGCGCGGCAAGCAGGTGCACCGCCGCTTCGGCTGGGACACCCACGGCCTGCCCGCCGAACTCGAGGCCGAGCGCCAGCTCGGCATCACCGACAAGAGCGAGATCGAGGAGATGGGCATCGCGGCCTTCAACCAGGCCGCCCGCGACGCCGTGCTCCGGTACACGACGGAGTGGCAGGAGTACGTCACCCGCCAGGCGCGCTGGGTCGACTTCGAGCACGATTACAAGACCCTCGACGTGACCTTCATGGAGAGCGTGATCTGGGCGTTCAAGACCCTGCACGAGAAGGGCCTCGCCTACGAGGGCTACCGCGTGCTGCCCTACTGCTGGCGCGACCAGACGCCGCTCTCCAACCACGAACTGCGCATGGACGACGACGTCTACAAGATGCGTCAAGACCAGACGGTCACCGTGACCTTTCCGCTCGTCGGACCGAAGGCGGAGTCGCTCGGCCTCACGGCCGTGCGCGCGCTCGCGTGGACGACCACTCCGTGGACCCTGCCCACGAACTTCGCGCTCGCGGTGGGGCCCGACATCGAGTACGCCGTCGTGCCCGCCGGGCCGCACGGCACGCCCGATGCCACCGTGCTGCGCGAGAAGGCCGGCGGCGCGGCATCCGACACCGAGGTGCTCGGCGGCGAGTACCTGCTGGCCGTCGACCTCGTCGGCAACTACGCGAAGGAGCTCGGCTACGACTCCGTCGATGAGGCACGGGCCGCGATCTCGCGCACCGTGCGCGGAGCCGAGCTCGAGGGCGTCGCGTACGACCGGCTCTTCGACTACTACGCCGATGTCGAGGCGTACGGCTTGCAGAACGCCTGGCGCATCCTCGTCGCCGACTACGTCACGACCGAAGACGGCACGGGCATCGTGCACCAGGCTCCCGCCTACGGCGAGGAGGACCAGAAGATCTCCGAAGCGGCCGGCATCCCGGTAATCATCTCGCTCGACGAGGGCGGCCGGTTCCTGCCGGCGGTGACGGATGTCGCGGGGCAGCTCTGGAGCGACGCGAACAAGCCGCTCACCCAGCTCATCAAGGCCGAGGGTCGACTGCTCCGCCAGGCGAGCTACGAGCACTCGTACCCGCACTGCTGGCGCTGCCGCAACCCGCTCATCTACAAGGCGGTCTCGAGCTGGTTCATCCGCGTGCCCGAGTTCCGCGACCGCATGGGCGAGCTCAATCACGACATCAACTGGGTGCCCGACAACGTGAAAGACGGGCAGTTCGGCAAGTGGGTCGCCGGCGCCCGCGACTGGTCGATCAGCCGCAACCGCTACTGGGGTTCGCCGATCCCGGTGTGGAAGAGCGACGACCCCGAGTACCCCCGCATCGACGTCTACGGGTCGCTCGAAGAGCTCGAGCGCGACTTCGGCCGGCTGCCGGTCAACCCCGAGGGCGAGCCCGACCTGCACCGCCCCTACATCGACGAGCTCGTGCGCCCGAACCCCGACGACCCGACGGGCCGCTCGACGATGCGGCGCATCCCCGACATCTTCGACGTGTGGTTCGACTCGGGCTCGATGCCGTTCGCGCAGGTGCACTACCCGTTCGAGAACCAGGAGTGGTTCGACAGCCACAACCCGGCCGACTTCATCGTCGAGTACATCGGCCAGACCCGCGGCTGGTTCTACGTCATGCACGTGCTCTCGACCGCGCTGTTCGACCGGCGCGCGTTCTCGAACGTCGTGAGCCACGGCATCGTGCTCGGCAGCGACGGGCAGAAGATGTCGAAGTCGTTGCGCAACTACCCCGACGTCTCCGAGGTGTTCGAACGCGACGGCTCCGACGCGATGCGCTGGTTCCTGATGTCGAGCTCGGTGCTGCGCGGCGGCAACCTCATCGTCACCGAAGAGGGCATCCGCGAGGGCGTGCGGCAGTTCATGCTGCCGCTCTGGAGCACCTGGTACTTCTTCTCGCTGTACGCGAACTCGGCGCAGGGCGGCGGCTACGAGGCATCCGCTCGCGCGGACTCGACCGACGTGCTCGACCGGTACCTGCTCGCCAAGCTCGGTGAGCTCGTGACCGACGTCACCGCCGACCTCGAAGAGTTCGACTCGCCGCTCGCTGCGGCGAAGCTCCGGGACTTCGGCGACGTGCTGACCAACTGGTACGTGCGTCGTTCGCGCGACCGGTTCTGGGCGGGCGTCGACGCCGACGGCTCGGGTCGTGAGGCGTTCGACACCCTCTACACCGTGCTCGAGACGCTCACCCGCCTCTCCGCCCCGCTGCTGCCGCTCCTCTCCGAGCAGATCTGGCGGGGCCTCACGGGCGGTCGCAGCGTGCACCTGGCCGACTGGCCCGACGCCGCCGGGTTCCCGGTCGACCACGAGCTCGTCGCCGCGATGGACTCGGTGCGCGAGATCAGCTCTGCGGCGCTCTCGCTGCGCAAGCAGTCGGGGCGTCGGGTGCGGCTGCCGCTCGCCAGGCTCACGGTCGTGGCGAGGGATGCCTCGGCGCTCGCGCCATTCGAGGCGATCGTGCGCGACGAGCTCAACGTGAAGACCGTCGACCTCGTGACCCTCGACGCCTCGAGCGCCGAGCGATTCGGAGTCACCAAACGACTCACCGTCAACGCGCGTGCCGCCGGGCCTCGGCTCGGCAAGACCGTGCAGCAGGCGATCCAGGCCGCTCGCTCGGGCGACTGGAGCGTCGACGGCGACGCGGTGGTCGCCGGCGGCATCGCGCTCGAGTCGGGAGAGTACGAACTCGTGCTCGAGGCAGGCGGCACCGACGACGGGTCGAGCGCCCTCGCCCTGCTCGCCGACGGCGGTTTCGTGATCCTCGACACCGCGACGACTCCCGAGCTCGAAGCCGAAGGGCTCGCCCGCGACATCGTGCGCGCCGTGCAGGAGTCGCGCAAGGCCGCCGGCCTCGACGTCGGCGACCGCATCCGGCTCGCGCTCACCCTCGACGAGTCGGGCGCGGCGGCAGCCGAGCGGCACCGCGCGCTCATCGCGGGAGAGACGCTCGCGACCGAGCTCGCCGTGATCGCCGGGTCGCCCGGCATGGACGCGAAGGCGGTCGGCGAATCGTCTCGCCTGACCGTGGAGGTGACGAAGGCATGACCGACGAACTCGACTACGCCGACGCCGCAGACGCGGTCTACCGGTCGCTGCTCGACCGGGTGGGCGAAGCGGCCCCCGAGCCGCGCCTCGACGCCACCCGCCGGGCGGTGGAACTGCTCGGCGACCCGCATCGCGCGGCGCCGGTCATCCACATCACCGGCACCAACGGCAAGACGTCGACGAGCCGCATGATCGAGTCCATCCTTCGCGCAGGCGGGCTGCGCACCGGCCTCATGACGAGCCCGCACCTCGAGCGCTTCACCGAGCGCATCCTCATCGACGGCGAGCCGGTCACAGACGAGGCGATCGCCCGCAACTGGGAGGAGATCGCGCCGTACGTCGTGATGGTCGACCACGAGCTCGACGCGGCCGGCGAGCCGCGGCTCACCTTCTTCGAGGCGTTGACCGTGCTCGCGTTCGCGTGCTTCGCCGACGCGCCGGTCGACGTGGTGGTGCTCGAGGTGGGCATGGGCGGCGAATGGGACTCGACGAACGTGGCCGACGGCCAGGTCGCCGTGTTCACGCCGATCGACCTCGACCACCAGGCGGCGCTCGGCACCTCGATCGAGCAGATCGCGCGCACCAAGGCGGGCATCATCAAGCCCGAGGCATCCGTCGTCACGGCCTTCCAGGCACCCGAGGCGCTCACCGTGCTGCGCGACGTGACCGCCGAGCAGGGCGGCTCGTTCGCCGTCGAGGGCGGCGCCTTCGCGGTGCTCGACTCGCGCGTCGCCGTCGGCGGTCAGCTCATCTCGGTGAAGGGGCTCGCGGGGGAGTACCGCGACCTCGCGCTGCCGCTCTTCGGACGTCACCAGGCCGAGAACGCCGCGGTGGCGATCGCCGCCGTCGAGTCGTTCCTCGGGGCCGGCACGATGCGTCTCGCCGACGAGGTGCTGCAGCAGGGGCTCGGCTCGGTGACCTCACCGGGCCGCCTGCAGATCGTCGGCACCGAACCCTCGATGCTCGTCGACGCCGCGCACAATCCGCACGGCGCCGCGTCGCTCGCGGCCGCGCTCGAGGAGTACTTCGACTTCGACGAGGTCGTGTTCGTGCTCGGCGTGCTCGCCGGCAAAGACGTCGCCGGCATCGTCGGCGCACTCGCCGGGGGCGGGTCCCGGTTCATCGTCACCGCGCCCGACTCCGATCGCGCGGTCGGCGCCGACGAGCTCGCGGCATCCGTCGCGCGTGTCGTCGGACCCGAACGGGTCGAGGTCGCCGCACGGCTCGACGACGCTCTCGGCGAGGCTCGTGCCTGGGCGGCGGCCGCGGCGAAGCGCGCGGTGATCGTCGCCGGTTCGATCGTGCTGGTCGGTGAGGCGATCGGCATCGCCGCCGACCGCGATTGGGGTCGCGCATGAGCGACGCGATGCCGGCTCACGAACCCGACGACACCTCGAACGACTCCGCCGGTGCGGCGGTCGCCGCACCCCGCTCCATTCGCCGGAGCCTCGCCGCCATCGTGCTCGGCTTCGAGGTCATCGTGGTCTTCCTCGCCGCCCTCGTCATCTGGGGGCTCGCGCAGGGCGGCGTCGAAGGCTCGATGCCGTCATGGGTCGCCCTGGCGGCCGGCGGCATCATCATCGTCGGCCTGGTCGCGACGATCGGGCTCCTGCGTTTCAGCTGGGCGTATCCGCTCGGCTGGGTCATCCAGGTGCTCATCGTCGCGTCGGGATTCCTCAACCCCGCGATGTTCGTCGTGGGCGCGCTCTTCGGCGGCATGTGGTGGTACTGCATGGTGGCCGGTGCACGAATCGACCGAGAACGAGCGGCCGCGGCCGCTCAATGGAAGGAACAGGAATGACCACCCCGATCGAAGAGACCCTCGTGCTCGTCAAGCCCGACGGCGTCGCACGCAACCTCACCGGCGAGATCCTGCGCCGCATCGAAGCCAAGGGCTACTCGCTCGTCGACATCCGCCTCGTGCAGGCCGACCGCGAGCTGCTCACCCGCCACTACGAGGAGCACGAGGGCAAGCCGTTCTACGAACCGCTCATCGAGTTCATGCAGTCCGGACCCATCGTCGCGATGCGGGTCGCCGGCAACCGCGTGATCGAGGGCTTCCGCGTGCTCGCGGGCACCACCGACCCCACGACCGCGGCGCCCGGCACCGTTCGCGGCGACTACGGCCGCGACTGGGGCCTGAAGGTGCAGCAGAACCTCGTGCACGGTTCCGACTCGGTCGAGTCGGCCGAACGCGAGCTGGCTCTCTGGTTCTGACGGCTCGGCGGATGTCGCGGCGATCGGGTGACCGCTCGCCGCGGCATCCAAGTCTCAGCCGAAGAGGTTCTGCAGGTCGATCATGACCCGCGGGATCGCGTTCATCTGCACCTGGGCGAGCAGGATCACGACGGCGTAGGAGACGACCGTGATGAGCGGCACCCAGGAGAACCAGGCGCCGGCGAGCCGACGGACGCGTGCCGGTACCGGAATATGTCCCTCGCGCAGGTTGTACAGGGTGAGTGCCCAGAAAATCGGAATCGTCACCGCCCAGGTGAGCATGCACCACGGGCAGAGCACGTCGAGCACGTAGATGCTCTGGAAGATCAGCCAGCCGACGAACACGATCGCGCCGGCGACGCCGACATTGAAGAGCACCCAGAACCAGCGGGCGAACGTCGCGCCGGCGAGGATCGCCATGCCGATGACGATCACCACGGGCCAGGCCATCAGGCCGATGAACGGGTTGGGGAAGCCGAAGAGCGAGCCCTGCCACGACGCGAGGTTCGTGCTGCAGCCGACGAGCACGCCGACGTTGCACGCCGGGACGTGCGACGGATCGCTGAGCGTGAGCAGTTTCTCGATCGTGAGTTCGAACGCCGCGTAGAGGCCGAGCGCCCCGGCGATGACGAAGAACACGGCGAGGGCAACGGGTCTGGACCGTCGGGTGGAGTCCGGCATGCTCGGATTATGGCACGCCGATTCCACCCCTGACTGCGAGAGCATGCGATAATCGAGGGAGTCGTCCGGGCCGCGCCCGGCACGACGCCAATGAGGGCTTGAGGATGCAGCGCATCCGAGTAGGCGGTGAACACACCGCAAGACGTGGCGACACAGGCAACCTGCCGGTCGCAGTAGTGAAGGATTCGGCGGCTCTGCGTGAAGCGGAGCCGCTCCAGACGAGTACGGTACGACGGCGCGGCCGTCGGAACCGGCGTAGGAGTGCACCAGAGATGGTGGAAGGCAACGAGAAGAACACGAACGAACCCGAGGTCGGCAATGCATCGACCCGTCGGCGCGGCGGCCTCTTCGGCTCCCGGCGCGGAGGCCGCTCCAAGGCGGTCGACGCTGCACCGGTCGAACCCGAGGCCGAACGCGCCCCGGTGACGGAGCCCGCGCAGGTGCCGTCGCTCGAGTCGAACGATGCGGCGAGCGTCGAGGACGCCACCGCGCGACCGGAGACGGCTGCCGCGGGTGACGCGAACGACGCGGTCGAGTCCGGCCCCGAGGCATCCGTCGCCCCTGGCGATGCTGCCGTGACGCCCGAACCGGCCGTCGAGCCCGAGCCGGCGATCGTCTCCCCGATCCCGACGACGCTCACCACGACGTCGCTGATCTTCCACGCGCCGCCCGTGCTCCCGACCTTCGATCGCCCCGAGCGCGAAGATCGCGGCGTTCGTGAGCGCGACGATCGCGCGCCTCGTGAGCGAGACGGCCGTGAGCGCGACGCTCGCGACCGAGACGGCCGTGAGCGCGACGACGAGGAGAGCTCGACGATTCGCCGGCGCACCCGTCGCCGCAGCGGCGAAGAGGGCCGTTCGAACTCGCACGAGCCCGCCAACACCGTCGTCAAGGTGCGAACGCCGCGCGAGCCCGAGCTCATCACCGAGCCGCAGAAGGTCAAGGGCTCCACGCGTCTCGAGGCGAAGAAGCAGCGCCGCCGCGACGGGCGCGACGCCGGTCGTCGCCGTGCCGTGATCACCGAGGCGGAGTTCCTCGCCCGTCGTGAGTCCGTCGACCGCTCGATGGTCGTGCGCGAGAAGGGCGGCCGCATCCAGATCGGCGTGCTCGAAGACGGCGTGCTCGTCGAGCACTACGTCGCTCGCAACCAAGACGCCTCGCTCATCGGCAACGTCTACCTCGGTCGTGTGCAGAACGTGCTGCCGAGCATGGAGGCGGCCTTCGTCGACATCGGCCGCGGACGCAACGCCGTGCTCTACTCGGGCGAGGTCGACTGGGAGGCCGCCGCCGAGAACGGCGAGAAGAACCAGCCCCGCCGCATCGAGCTCGCGCTGAAGCCCGGCGACCGGGTGCTCGTGCAGGTCACGAAAGACCCCGTGGGGCACAAGGGCGCCCGACTCACGAGCCAGGTGTCACTACCCGGCCGCTACCTCGTCTACGTGCCCAATGGCTCGATGAACGGCATCAGCCGCAAACTCCCCGACACCGAGCGGGCGCGTCTGAAGAAGATCCTCAAAGAGGTGCTGCCCGACAACCAGGGCGTCATCGTGCGCACCGCCGCCGAGGGGGCGACCGAAGAGCAGCTCACGCTCGACGTGAACCGCCTGATCGCCCAGTGGGCCGACATCGAGAAGCAGCTCGAGAAGGTGCAGGCGCCCGCGCTGCTGCACTCCGAGCCCGACCTGCTCATCAAGATCGTGCGCGACGTCTTCAACGAGGACTTCCAGAAGATGGTCATCGAGGGCGACGAAGCGCGCCAGACCATCGAGCGCTACCTGCGCGCGGTCGCTCCCGATCTGCTCGAGCGCGTCGAGGCGTACGCCGGCGAACGCGACTCCTTCGACGAGTTCCGCATCAGCGAGCAGATCGAGAAGGCGCTCGATCGCAAGGTGTGGCTTCCCTCGGGCGGCTCCCTCGTGATCGACCGCACCGAGGCGATGACCGTGGTCGACGTCAACACCGGCAAGTTCGTCGGTTCGGGCGGCAACCTCGAAGAGACCGTCACGAAGAACAACCTCGAGGCGGCCGAAGAGATCGTGCGTCAGCTCAGGCTCCGCGACATCGGCGGCATCATCGTCGTCGACTTCATCGACATGGTGCTCGAGAGCAACCGCGACCTCGTGCTGCGCCGGCTCGTCGAGTGCCTCTCCCGCGACCGCACGAAGCACCAGGTCGCCGAGGTGACCTCGCTCGGCCTCGTGCAGATGACGCGCAAGAAGCTCGGCCTCGGCCTGCTGGAGTCCTTCAGCGAGCCGTGCGACGTCTGCGCCGGGCGCGGCATCATCGTGCACCACGAGCCGGTGGTCAAGCACCGCACGGCCCAGCAGCAGCCCGAGCGCCGTCGCGGACGAGGCGGAAACCAGCAGCAGGCACAGGCGCCCGCCGCGCCTGCGGCGCACACCGGCACCCACGCGATCACCGACGACGTGAAGAACGCGCTCGCCCAGATCGCAGCGTCGACGATTCCGCACGCCGAGCAGAAGGCCGACGAGCACGCGACGGATGCCGCCGGGGAGACGCCGCAGGCCGAGCAGGCCGAGACGGCTCGCGCGCCGAAGGCCGAGACCGCCGAGAAGCCCGTCGAGGGCTCGAACGGTCGTCGTCGCGGCCGTCACCGCCGCGTATCCCAGGAGCAGGGCGCCGCCGCGCCGGCATCCTCCGCCGGTGCGCCGGCCGGCCCGGTCGGCTCCGACGACGACACGTCAGCTCCGGCAGCCGAGGTCACGCAGATCCTCGACCTGCCCGTGCCCCCGGCTCCGCGCAAGCGCCCGGTGCGCGTCGCCGAGGCCGAGGTGCTCCTCGATTCGGTGCTCGACGCACTGCCGGCCCCCAAGAAGGCGGGCGAGGGTCGCGGACGCAGCCGCCGCGTCTCGACGGCGGCGCTCAGCACGGCTGGCGCCGTGCCCGTGATCACCCGAGCCGACGGCTCGGGCGACGACGCGGCATCCGCCTCAACCGAGTGATGGTCGGGCTGCGCGCTCCCGCCGTTCACGCGGCGTGACGCGCAGCCCGCTTCGGCGCAGCCGCTCGACGAGTTCCCTCGGAGACACGGCCACGGCGCCCGCCGCGACCAAGTCGTCGTAGCGGTCGACCGGCACGTCGTAGTGGTCGAGATCGAACGATCGCGCGGGCAGTCCGGCGCGATCGGCGAAAGCGCGGAGTTCCTCGATCGACTCGTCGCTGACGAGGTGCGCCCAGACGGTGCCGTGCTTCGGCCAGAGCGGCGTGTCGATGAGTATCAATTGAGCACTCGCGGTGTGTCGCGCATCATGGGCACACGATACGCCCGCGGAGTGCGAGGGCGGCGACTCCCCGCCGCGCCCGGACGAGGTCGGCGACCTCGATCCAACCGTGCGGCTGGAGAACTCCATCCTTGCGGGTACGATTTCGAGATGCACCCTGAGGGACGCCGCGCACTGCGCCAGCTTGCGCTACTCGGCGTGGTGCTACTCGCCATCGCGGGTGCGTTCGTTCTGTATGCAGTCGGCGTTCGCGAGGGATGGGTTCTCGCGGTCATAGTGAGCGGGGTGGTAGTGCTCGGAGTCGCAGATACCGTCCGCGTCTATCGACAGACGAAACGCTCAGTCGTGAGGATGAAGGCTCGGGGTGAGCGGGGCCTTCGGATGGATGACATCCGTCGGATCGCGGATGGCGAGCCGCCGCGATAGGGGATCAAGCGCCACGATGTCTTGGATGCGTACTCGGTACTGAGCGGCGTGTCGATCAGCACGGTCATGGGGTGATCCTACTCGCAGCCCTCGCGACTCGCCGGTGGGCGCGCGTTTGACCGGCCCCCCGGCATCCGGTAAACTCGACCGTTGGTGCCGCCGCTTATCCCGGTGTGCCCATCCGCGGGCTTCTGAATTGCAGATCTCTGTCGTTCAGAATCACCCGCACACAGTTTTCTGGCAGTGACGACCCTCCTTCCCGCTGGGGTCCCGCGCAGTGACACCCCATCAGACAGTCGGAGCCCTCGGGTTCCCCAGAGATAGGTACGAGTAGTGGTTTACGCAGTAGTGCGCGCCGGCGGTCGGCAGGAGAAGGTCGAAGTCGGCACCATCGTGACGATGGACCGCATCAAGGCAGACAAAGACGGCAACGTCACGCTCGCCGCGGTGCTCCTCGTCGACGGCGACAAGATCACCTCCGACGCCAAGGCGCTCGAGAAGGTCACGGTCACGGCCGAGGTTCTGAACGACCTTCGCGGCCCGAAGATCGTGATCCAGAAGTTCAAGAACAAGACCGGCTACAAGAAGCGCCAGGGGCACCGTCAGGACCTCACGCGCGTCAAGGTCACCGGAATCAAGTAGAGCCTGAGGAGAGCAGCTAATGGCACACAAAAAGGGAGCGAGCTCTACTCGCAACGGTCGTGACTCCAACGCGCAGCGCCTCGGCGTGAAGCGCTTCGGCGGTCAGGTCGTCGGCGCCGGCGAGATCATCGTCCGCCAGCGCGGCACCCACTTCCACCCGGGCGCGGGCGTCGGTCGCGGTGGCGACGATACCCTCTTCGCGCTCGAGGCCGGTGCAGTGCAGTTCGGCCACAAGGGCGGCCGCAAGGTCGTCAACATCGTGGCGGTCGGCGAATAGTCGACCGACGGTCATCGTGAGGGCGGGCTTCGGCCCGCCCTCACGTGTTTCAACGGTTTGGAGAATGCAGCATGGTCAGCTTCGTCGACGAGGTGACGCTGTTCCTGCGTGCCGGTCATGGCGGGAACGGCTGCGTCTCCGTTCGCCGTGAGAAGTTCAAGCCGCTCGCCGGCCCAGACGGCGGCAACGGCGGTCACGGCGGCGACATCGTGCTCGTCGCCGACCCGCAGGTGACGACACTGCTCGGCTACCACGGTCGCCCCCACCGCACCTCCGCGAACGGGCAGCCCGGCATGGGCGACAACCGCTCCGGTGCCGTCGGCGAGACCCTCGAGCTGCCGGTGCCCGTCGGCACGGTCGTCAAAGACGAGAACGGCGTGGAACTCGCCGACCTGACCGAACCCGGCACCCGGTTCGTGGCCGCCGCGGGCGGACTCGGCGGTCTCGGCAACGCGGCGCTGTCGACCACGAAGCGAAAGGCCCCGGGCTTCGCCCTGCTCGGCACGCTCGGCGACGAGGTCGAGATCACGCTCGAACTCAAGACCATCGCGGATGTCGCACTCGTCGGTTATCCGTCCGCCGGCAAGTCGAGCCTGATTGCCGCCATGTCCGCTGCGCGCCCGAAGATCGCCGACTATCCCTTCACGACCCTGCACCCGAACCTCGGCGTCGTCCAGGCCGGCGACCACCGGTTCACCGTGGCCGATGTGCCCGGCCTCATCGAGGGTGCGAGCGAGGGCAAGGGTCTCGGACTCGAGTTCCTCCGCCACGTCGAACGATGCTCGGCGCTCCTGCATGTGCTCGACTGCGCGACGCTCGAGCCCGGGCGCGACCCGATCACCGATCTCGAAGTGATCCTCGCCGAGCTCGCCGCCTACCCGGTGCCCGAGGGGCAGGTGCCGCTGCTCGAACGCCCGCAGCTCGTGGCGCTCAACAAGATCGACGTTCCCGAGGCGCGCGAGCTCGCCGCCTTCGTGCGCGCTGAGCTCGAGTCCCGCGGATACCGCGTGTTCGAGATCTCCACCGTGAGCCACGAAGGCCTTCGGCAGCTGGGCTTCGCGCTCGGCGAGCTCGTCGACGCCGCTCGCGCCGAAGTGGCGGCGACACCGGTGCCCGAGCGCATCGTGTTGCGACCGAAGGCCTCCGACGACCCCGGCTACACCGTGCGTGCCGAAGGCGGCAGCTACGGCACGATCTACCGAGTACTCGGTCAGAAGCCCGAGCGCTGGGTGCAGCAGACCGACTTCACGAACGACGAGGCCGTCGGATTCCTCGCCGACCGCCTCGCGAAGCTCGGCGTCGAAGACGCGCTCGTCCGCGCCGGCGCCGACGCCGGATCGACCGTCGTCATCGGCAAGGGCGCGGGCGTGGTGTTCGACTGGGAGCCGACGCTCACCTCCACGGCCGAGCTCATCACCGCGCCGCGCGGAACCGACGCACGACTCGACGAGAACCGGCGTGCCACCCGTGCCGAACGGCGGAGCGAGTACTACGAGCGCATGGACGCGAAGGCCGAGGCGCGCGCCGAGCTCGAGCGCGAGCGCGGCGCCGGCATGTGGTCGGAGCTCGACAAGCAGGCTGCGGCTGAGGCTGCCGAGGGCGACGATATCGACGGCCCCGCGCCGGCGACCGTGCCCACTGACGGGGAGGACTCGATCGGCGAGGATCGGGCATGACCCCGAACAGCCGCTCGGAGATCACGTCAGCGACTCGCATCGTCGTGAAGGTCGGCTCGTCGTCGATCAGCGGCGAGAACGCCGAGCAGATCGGACCGCTGGTCGACGCGCTTGCGGCGGCGCACGCGCGGGGAGCTGAGATCGTGCTCGTCTCGTCCGGCGCGATCGCCACGGCGATCCCGTTCCTCAACCTCGACGGCCGGCCCACCGACCTCGCCACGCAGCAGGCCGCGGCAGCCGTCGGCCAGAACGTGCTCATGTGGCGCTACCAGACGAGCCTCGACCGGTACGGCGTGCTCGCAGGGCAGGTCCTGCTCACCGCCGGCGACCTCGAGAACGCCACGCCGCGCTCGAACGCGCAGCGCGCGATGGACCGCTTGCTCGCCCTGCGCATCCTGCCGATCGTCAACGAGAACGACACTGTGGCGACGCACGAGATCAGGTTCGGCGACAACGACCGGCTCGCAGCCCTGGTCTCCGAACTCATCGGCGCGGATCTGCTCGTGCTGCTCTCCGACGTCGACGCGCTGTACACGAAGCCGCCGCACCTCGATGGCGCGCGCCGCATCGAGCACGTGCCGTACGGCGATCCCCTCGCGGGAGTCGAGATCGGCGCGGCCGGACGCGCCGGAGTCGGCACCGGGGGAGCGGAGACCAAGGTCTCCGCGGCCCGGATCGCCGCAGAGGCCGGTGCCGCCGTGCTCATCACCGCCACCCAGCTCGTCACCGAGGCGCTCTCGGGAGACGACATCGGCACCTGGTTCGATGCGGCCCCCGAGCGTCACACGAGCGGGAGCGACATCCCGCTCGCCTAGGCTGGTCGCATGGAGCAGCCCGACCTCGACACCTCCGTGATCGACTCGCGTCTCGCGGCCGCGAAAGACGCGTCGCGGCGGCTCGCCCGAGCGACGACCGCCGAAAAAGACGATGCGCTCGAGCAGGTCGCGGTGCTCCTCGCCGCACGCTCGGCGGCCATCATCGAGGCCAACGCCGCCGACCTCGAAGCCGGTCGCGCGGCCGGCCTCGGCTCAGGGCTGCTCGACCGGCTCACCCTCGACGAGCGACGTGTCGCCGCACTCTCCGCCGCCGTGCGAGAGGTGATCGCCCTCACCGATCCCGTCGGCGACACCGTCAGCGGGCGGTCACTGCCCAACGGTGTGCGCATCGACCAGATCCGGGTGCCGCTCGGCGTCATCGGCGCCATCTACGAAGCCCGGCCCAACGTCACGATCGACATCGCCGTGCTCGCCCTCAAGAGCGGCAACGCCGTGGTGCTGCGCGGCGGCACGGCTGCCGAGCAGACCAACCGCGTGCTGCTCGGCGTGCTTCGTGATGCGCTCGATGCGGTCGGGTTGCCCGCCGATGCCGTGCAGACGGTCGACGACTTCGGGCGCGCAGGTGCCCGGCATCTCATGCAAGCGCGCGACTACGTCGACGTGCTGATCCCGCGCGGCAGCGCCGGACTCATCCGCGCCGTCGTCGACGAGGCCAAGGTGCCCGTGATCGAGACGGGTGCCGGCGTGGTGCACATGTTCCTCGACGAGAGCGCCCGCGAAGACTGGGCAGTCGAGCTCGTGCACAACGCGAAGACGCAGCGGCCGAGCGTCTGCAACGCCCTCGAGACGTTGCTCGTGCACGCGGCCGCGGCCGAACGACTGCTGCCTCCGGTGCTCGCCCGCCTCGAGGCATCCGGTGTCACCGTGCACGGCGACGAGCGCGTTCGCGCGATCCGTCCCGAAGTGCAGGCCGTCACCGACGAGGACTGGGCGACCGAGCACATGTCGCTCGACATCTCGGTCGGTGTCGTCGACACGCTCGACGAGGCCCTCGGGCACATCCGCCGCTACTCGACGAAGCACACGGAGTCGATCGTCACGAACGACCTCGGCAACGCCGAGCGCTTCCTGAACGAGGTGGATGCCGCGGCCGTCATGGTGAACGCCTCCACGCGGTTCACCGACGGAGCCGAGTTCGGATTCGGCGCCGAAGTCGGCATCTCGACGCAGAAGCTGCATGCGCGCGGGCCCATGGGCCTGCCCGAACTGACGAGCACGAAGTGGATCGTGCGCGGCGCCGGGCATGTGCGCGGCTGACCTCGCTAGACTGTCTGGAGCACGACCCGCAGGATTCGAAAGGAACGGCGAATGAGCCTAGTCACCGCAGTGCAGACCGCGACGGTGTTGACCGAGACGGTGCACGCGAGGGAACTGCCGATGGAGTCCTGGGTCTTCGGTCTCATCGCGCTCCTCATCTTCGCGGCACTCGGCTTCGTCGTCGCGTCGTACCGCGACGTGGCGAACCGCCACGCAGCGAAGGCCGCGGCGTACGCCGCTCGCCACTCCGGAGACGAGCACGGCGGCCACTGAGGCGGGCGAGTACGCGATGACGGTCGCGGAACGCCGGCCCCGAATCGGAGTGATGGGTGGCACGTTCGACCCGATCCACCACGGCCACCTGGTCGCGGCGAGCGAGGTCGCGCAGTCGCTCGAGCTCGACGAGGTCATGTTCGTGCCGACCGGCCAGCCGAGCTACAAGTCGAACGTCACGCAAGCCGAGCACCGCTACCTGATGACGGTCATCGCCACGGCCTCGAACCCGCGATTCACTGTGAGCCGCGTCGACATCGACCGGGCGAAGCCGACGTTCACGATCGACACGTTGCGCGACATCCGCCGCGAACGGCCTGACGCCGATCTCTACTTCATCACCGGCGCCGACGCCATCGCGCAGATCCTCTCCTGGAAAGACGTGCAGGAACTCTGGGATCTCGCACACTTCGTTGCTGTGAGTCGTCCGGGACATGTGCTGTCTGTTTCTGGATTGCCCGAGCAAGACGTAAGCTTGCTGGAAGTTCCGGCACTTGCGATCTCGTCGACTGATTGTCGGAGCAGGGTGCGCCGGGGATTCCCGGTGTGGTACTTGGTGCCCGATGGGGTCGTCCAGTACATCTCCAAGCACCATCTCTACCGGAGTGTCGTATGACGTCGCAGGATCCGCCGCTGACGCGCCGCGAAATGCGTGAACGCGAGCGATTGCTGGAGCAGCAGGAGCCTTCGGCGACCCCGGATGCCTCGTCGCAGCTGCCCGCGCCGGTTCCCGCACCTGCGCCGGCTCCGCCGCAGCCGGTACCGGCCACTCCCGCGCAGGCCGTTCCCGCCCCGTCGCTGCCCGTGTCGACCGCGAGTCCCGCCTATGCGGCGCCTCGGCCTGCAGGCGCCTTCGGCGAATCGATTTCACCGTTCGGCGCGCCGCCGGCTGCGCCGCAGCAGCAGAGCCCGTTCGCACCGCGTCCCGTGGCCCCACCGGCACCGGCCCCGGTGATGCCGCCGACGCCTCACGATCAGTCCGGCCCGGTGCCGGCCCGTGCTAAGGCCCCACAACAGCACCAACCACGATTCTCGGGCGCTGACGAGGCGACCACGCCCGAGCGCACGCTCACTCGGCGCGAGCTGCGCGCCATGCTCGACGGCCACCAGCTCGATGAGTTCGATTTCGACGACGACGAGATCGACGATCCTGCCGGGCATCAGCCCGATTCGGCGACCTCGCTTTCAGGCACCGGGCGACCGATGCATCCGGCGCCCGCAGTCGACCAGGCGGCCCCGGCTGCGGCCGGTCACTGGGCCTCGCAGTTGAACGCCCCAGACGAGTCGGTCGAGCCGTTCGATCAGCTGTTGTCACGCGGCGGAGTCAGCCACGGTGTTCCGACCACGACCAACGCGTTGATCCTCCCGAACCTGCCCGATCACGGTTCCATCGGCAACCAGCTCGCCTCGAGCGGTGAGATCATCGCCACCGGCTCCATCGACCTGCCTCGCTCTTACGGCGCGTCAGGCGTTCACCCGAGTCGTATCGACTCCTCCGACGTCGACCGGCTCTTCGACCAGGTCGAAGACGTCGGCAGCGGCGCGGCGCCCGTCGCCGCGACCCGCGCCATCAGCACGCAGGGCGCGGCTCGCGCCATGATCGCCCCGCCGAAGAAGGAGGGCATGAACGTTCCGCTCGTGCTCGCCGTGACCGCCGGTGTGCTCGCACTCGGCGTCGTCGCGACCCTCGTCATCGGCGCGGTCGCGGGGCTGTTCTGATCTGTTCCAACCATCACGTACCGGAAGTGAGCGCATGACCGCATCCGACCAGGCACTCGAATCGCTCGCGCTGGCGGCGCGGGCGGCCGACTCGAAGGGCGGCGACGATCTCGTCGCCCTCGACGTGTCGACCCCGCTCCCGTTCGCCGACGTGTTCCTCATCGTCACCGGCAACTCCGAACGCAACGTCATCGCGATCGCCGACGAGATCGAAGACGTGCTCGGCCGGGGCGGATCGCCGACGAAGCGCCGCGAGGGCCACCAGACCGGGCGCTGGATCCTCCTCGACTTCGGAGACCTCGTCGTACACGTCTTCCACCAGGAGGAGCGGCTGTACTACGGCCTCGAGCGGCTCTGGGCCGACTGCCCGGCGCTGCCCGTGGCGCCTCTGCTCGCGGCGAGCAGCTGATCAGCGAGGGCTGCGCGGGTCGAGGGTCCCTCGATTTCTTCGCGGGCCGGGGCTGGTGTAAGCTCAATTCGTTGCCCCGCACGGGGCGTACGGGTCTGTGGCGCAGCTGGTAGCGCACCTGCATGGCATGCAGGGGGTCAGGGGTTCGAGTCCCCTCAGATCCACCAAGAACCCCTGATGAATCGCAAGATTCACAGGGGTTTTTCGCGTTGAATACGGCCGAGAACAGGCCGTGGGGGCTGTTTTGGGGCCTTTATCAAATCGATGACGGGCCGCCACAGTCATCCACATGCGAAGTCCTGAGACGGCAAGCATTTCGGCTTGATGCGCACTCCTGAGGAGCATGAGCACATCAACCCAACCCACCGTTCCGGCATCCCGGTTCGTCGACGAGCTCGGGGACTACCTGAGCGTCGACAAGCTGGCGCACTGGCGCCTCGAAGGAACCGGCCCGAAGGCCACCAAGCTCGGCGAGCATCTGCGATACAGCCGCGAGAACGTTTTGGCTTGGCTGAGGGCCCGGACGGACCGACGGTGACAACGGCGATGGCCTTCTCCTCTGTGAAGACAGAGGGGATTGCAATGCCACGCAGCAAAATGGAACCCGGATCTGCGGACCGATGGAATTGCAAGGGCGAGGACTATGCCTGCTCCGATGAGAATGAATGTCGCGATCTCGCGATTGTTCAGCACGTGGACCTCCGGGTCGGACGTTAGCAGGCGTGAGCACGACGTGAAGAAAGACGTGGGGATCCCGGCGCGGACCGCTAATTACGACAGCCAGATGGGCTATCGACAAGGACGTCCGGAACTTCGAGGAGCACTGGGAGGACCGGCTTGGGGGCCGGCACCGGGTCGACTAACATTCGGGGATGACGAACCCGGCTCCGATCGAAGACGTCCCGATCGGCGGTGAGGTCATTCGCCTCGGGCAGTTCCTGAAGTTCGCTGGGCTCCTCGACTCCGGTGGACACGTGAAAGAGGCCATCATCAACGGCTATGTGGTCGTGAACGGCGAGGTTGATCGCCGACGCGGTCGGCAGCTACAGCTTGGCGACATCATCAGCTTCGATGGACGCAGGGTTCGCGTCTGCCCGTGAGGGTATCGATGCGAGCGGAGACAGGGGACACCTAGCGCGGAACCGGTGATTTCGCGGTCGAGGATGCCCTTACGAGCATGGTTCGCAGTCCATATCGCGTGCAGGAACTCGCAGTTCCGCGGGGAATTCTACGCCATGGGCCCGGCGGGCTTCATCACAGCACACACCCAGATGATACGTTCAAGAGTGCGCTGACTTGGGCCGACATTCCAACGGCCCAATTGGATAGATTTAGAACCGGCCCGCGGAACGTGGCCGATAGTGGGCCGTTGCGGCCCTCAATGAACGCAGAGCGACGCCATGGAACGCCGATCATCGCTCACGCGAATCCCTTCGCCGGTAGAGGAAATACCGGTCAGGCCGACAAACGCAGACGATCGCGCAGGGACGCCGGTGCCCGAAACCACCTGCCGTCCACTCAGGGGGTCAGGGGTCGAGTCCCATCAGATCCACCAATTCGGTGGCTGGTGAGATGCACTCCTCGTCGCTCAGGGGGCGCGGTGTTCGGCCGGTCGGCCTTACGACGGCGACTGAACACGCGGCCTTTCAGACCCTCCGAGGTTCGAGGTATTTCATGTAGGGCGAAGCGATCTTCGTTTCCTGGACGACCGGGTTGCACATGGCCGATCCGTAGACGGTCCGTCGAAAGGTCCGAACGTAGTATCCGCAACCGCCGAAGAGAGCGACGGTGGCACCCTTCGGGATGTCGTAGGTCACTGATTCTCGGCTGGTGATGGTGACGCTCGTGGTGAGCGACAGACCGGTCTCGAGTTCGATGGTCGGAATCGCGACCTTGACCCCGCCGGTGACGGTGGCGGAGAAGGTCAGCGCACGTTCCACCCGGAAGGTGTACCGGATGGGGCCGATCCTCGCAGTCACGGCCGACGACACAGGTCGCATCGTCCCCTTGAACGGAGAGGTGCCGACGAGCTTCCATTTGGTCGGGCTCGGGCACGTCGGATGCGTGCCGTCGAGGTCGAGGCTGGCCAGCTCTCCCTCGGCGATCCAGGCCCCGTCGTCGTCGAGCTCATTCTCGTCGAGCTCGTCCTCGTTCCACACTTCGAGTCCGGCGACGGACAGTGCCGATTCGCCGGCCGGTGGGAGCGGATCGATCACCGGCAGTCGTGAGAGTTCGTCCGCGCGGTCGACTGCGCGGAACTCCAGCACTTCGTCGCCGGCGAGCAGCTGAGGGCCGCCGCAGTTGAGGGTCGGATAGAACGCCATGCACCATTGCCAGGATTCGTGCGGCATCTTCCACAGCCACGCCTTCCAGTCGACCTCGCTTCCCTTCCAGAATCGCGGTGAACCCGGTGCCGGCTCTGGATCCCACAGCCCATGGACCGCTCTGATGGTTCCGTCGAGTCGATAGTCGGTGTGGATCGGACGCCAGCGGCGTGCGAAGTCGAGGTCCATGTCGGTGCCGGAGACCGCGTACCAGTACACGGTCGTGCGGATCTCGGTGCTCACCTTCAACGTGCGGAGGAACTTGCTCATGAAGCTCAGGCCCATCAGCACGACATCGAAGGTGCCGAGCGCGTCCGTGCCGAGTTCGCCCTTCGGCGGATCGATTCCAGCGTCGTCGGTGGCTGTGCCCGAGGCCGGATCCGTCGCCGGGTTCTTCCGGTCCTCCCGGTACTGCTTCACCTTGTCGATCGCATCGTCGAGAACTTCGAACCACGCCGGATCGACGACGTGGCGGGTGCCGCTGAAACTCTTGAGGGTCGTTGCGACCGTCGATTGGTAGGAGCGCGACCATTCGTGCGCTTGGTCCGGCCCGCCAACGGAGTTCGAGGGTTTGAAGATCGCCACATTGAGCGTGCCGGATTGATACCCCACGCCGACCATGAAACAGCGCCACTGCGGGTCGTCGAGCACTGAAAGGGTTCGATAGATCTCCGCCCACGCCGGCGCGACCGCGACGCGGCCGATGCCGTCCCGAACGTGGGTCGGAAGCTGAACCATCTCGGGGATCTTCACTCGCCCTGACGGGTCGAACGCTTCGAACGGGAACACGTCGTAGCCGAGCGAGAGCATTGCGGACGAAACCCTGGCATCGAAACCCATGCGAACCCCCGTCGGTTGTGCTGATCGCAGTCTTGGGTACGTCTCGGAACTTGGCAAGGCTCTGACTGCCCCCAACTCGGGGCATGCGGTGCCGCCCTCCTCGCGCCGTCCGCTCAAGCGATGCGACGGCGTACGACAGCTAGATCAGCGTGAACAGGTCGATGCCGAACCCGCGGAGCGTCTCGTGCGCGACGCCGAGAAGCACGTACAGCGCGAGCGCGAGCCCGAGTGCCAGTTCACGTGCCGAGCCGGTGTTGCCGAGCACCGGCAGGGCGACGTGGCCGCTCGGCATCCAGACGCCGCTGATGATCGGAATCCGCCTCAACCCTGCAGGCGGGCGCAGTCTGATCGGCCACAGGGGGCCGGGCAGGCCGCCGGTCGTGAGGAAGTCGCCCGCGAGGTGGGCGACGAATCCGACGACGACTGCGAGTGGGAACCACTCGACGCTGCTGGGAACGAGGAACACCAGGATCAACCCGAATGCCGCGCCGAGCATCCAGGCCTTCAGCCAGGAATCCACCATGTCGCGGGCCTTCACGGCGAAGCAGACGAGTGCCGTCGAACCGATCGCGGTGCCGATGGAGAAGGTGCCGAGACGGTCGGTGGTGAGCGTCAGGAACGTCAGCGCCCACGCGCCGAGGCCGACGATCGCCGCGGCGACCAGCGAATGAGCGCCGTGCCGGTGCCCGCCGGAGATCGCACCGACCGCGCCCGCAGCGAGGCGGCCGACGATCGGAACCGAATGGGCGATCGTCGCGTTGTGGTGATCCGCGTCGGGCAGCAATGCCGCCCCGGCGCAGATGACGGATCCAGTGACGACGGCGACCGGGTCGAGCGGGTAGGCGCCGCTCGTGAGGTACGGAACCGCTCCGGTCGCGGCGATCCAGGCGGCGGCCCCGCTGGTGGCATGGTTGACGCCCATCATGGCGGTGGCGCGTTCCTTCCAGCGGGCCGTGACCCGTGGGGTCTGCGATCGGTTCACTCGACCGTAGCGTGACGGTGCGACACCGGGCGGAAGCCGCGTTCTCCGAGCTCGATGTGAATCCACCCGCGTGTGCCGTTGCGACACGTAAGCTCGGGGAGTGGACATCAGAGAGATCCCCCTGACGACGATCGACGGCGATGCGACCTCCCTCGGCGATTACGCCGACCAGGTCGTGATGATCGTGAACGTCGCGTCGAGGTGCGGCCTCACGCCGCAGTACGAGAAGCTCGAGGAGCTGCAGCGCGAGTACGGCGACCGCGGGTTCACGGTGCTCGGCTTCCCGTGCAACCAGTTCGCAGGGCAGGAGCCGGGTGACGGCGACGACATCAAGGAGTTCTGCTCGATGACGTATGGCGTGACCTTCCCGCTCATGGAGAAGGCCAAGGTCAACGGGCGTCACCGGCATCCGCTCTACGCCGAACTCACCACGGTGACCGACGCCGACGGCAAGGCCGGTCGCGTGAAGTGGAACTTCGAGAAGTTCGTCGTGCAACCGGGTGGGCAGGTGGTGCGATTCCGCCCGACCACGCTGCCCGACGATCCGGCCGTGATCGCCGCGATCGAAGAAGGCCTCGCCCAGGCGAAGGCCGCCTGAGCATCTCGGCGTCGGGCTCGCGCGACGCAGCGCGGCGCCTTGACCCGTCGATGGACGCGGCCCACAATTGGGGGGTCGATCCGATTGCAAGGGGAACGAGGAACGGATGTCCGACGCGTACGCCCGTCCGACCGGCGATGACGCCGCCACCACTACGGCATTGCCGAACTTCGCGCCGGCCCCGCCCGGCCAGGTTCCACGTGAGGCGGCCACGCCATCGACCGATCCCGTCGAGCGACGCAAGTGGAGCAGCGACCTTCGGTTCATGCTGGTCGTGCTGGCGGCCATCGTCGCGCTGTTCCTCGCCTTCGCGCTGCTGATCGCCTTCAGTCCCACCGGGCCCGCGATCAGTGCGCTCGCGATCATCGCCGCGCCGATCGCCACCATGGTCGCCGCGTACTACGGCATCTCGCTCGCGCTTCGCCAGGTGCGCGACGCTCGCAACGCCGCAGAGGCGAGCGAGGCCCGGGCCCGCGCCGCAGAGGTGAGCGCCCGCGAGTCCGACGCGTGGGCCGCCCAGATGGAGTCGGGACTGCGGGTCGCGGTTGCGAAGCTCAAGGCGGTCTCGCAAGACACCCGCGACGTCGAGCGCGCGGCGGGTACGCCCGACGAGTTCTTCTGATCGGACTTCGCCAGGCTCAGAGCTCTGCGAGCACCGACACCGGGCGTTCGATGCAGCGCGCCACGAAGGTCAGGAACGCCGCGGCCTCCGCTCCGTCGCAGACGCGGTGATCGAACGAGATCGTGAGTTCCGTCACCGTGCGAACCGCGATCTGTCCGTCGACGACCCACGGGCGTTCGACGAACCTGCCGACACCGAGCATGGCCGCCTCGGGATGGTTGATGATCGCCGCCGAGCCGTCGACGCCGAGCGTGCCGTAGTTGTTCAGGGTGAAGGTTCCGCCGGTGAGCGCCGAGGGCGGGAAGACCCCGGTGCCGGCCTCGTCGGTGCGTGCGGCGATCGCGTCGCGAATCGCGCGCAGCGGCATCCGCTCGGCCCCGTGCACGACCGGCACGAGCAGGCCGCGCGGGGTCTGCGCGGCGAGCCCGAGGTTCACGGCCGAGTGGTAGACGAGTTCTTCGCGCTCGGCATCGAAGCTCGCATTCAGTGCGGGATGCTTCGCGAGCCCGGCGACGACGAATCGCGCGATCAGCGCGGTGATGCCGAAGCGTTCACCGGTCGCCTCCTGCAGCTGCCCGCGTGCGGCCAGCAGCTCCGTGGCGTCGACGTCCATCCACACGGTCGCCTCGGGGATCTCGCGGCGTGACCGGGAGAAGTGGGCGGCCGCGGCACGTGCCATGCGGTCGAGCGGCACACGGCGGTCGCCGTCGCGGTCGCGGTCGGGGGCAC
The DNA here is from genome assembly GCF_003070885.1 of Agromyces badenianii. Taxonomy (NCBI): domain Bacteria; kingdom Bacillati; phylum Actinomycetota; class Actinomycetes; order Micrococcales; family Microbacteriaceae; genus Agromyces; species Agromyces badenianii. The sequence goes on along the minus strand of NZ_CP028913.1, from coordinate 1,613,958 downwards.
CCGCGGCGGGCGTCGCTGAGCGCGAGGGGGCAGCGGATGCCTCGAGAGCCTCCGTCGTCGCCGGTTCGCCCTGCTCGGCGATGAACGACTCCACGTCGCGCCGCATCACGAGATGGTCATGCCCAGATCCCACCAGGTGGCTGGCGTCGAAGCCGTGCTCACGGGCGAGACGCCGCACGATCGGCGAGACGACGGGGGAGCGCCGTGCGGTGTCGAGTCGGGCGGTGCCGCTCGAACGCGGCGCCGTCGACGTGCCGCCGCCGCGCCGGCCGAAGCGCGCGGGCGCCGACGCGGCTCGCTTGGTGACCGTCGATTGCCGGGTGCCGTAGCCGATCAGCACCGCGCCGGACTCCTCGGCGAGCGCGGAGTCGCTCGTGACGATGCCGGGTTCGGCCGGCTCCGCGACTTCCGCCGCCGAGGCCTCGCCCGCGAGCGTCATGAGCACGGTGCCCGCGTGGAGCACCTGGCCGACCTCGCCGCCGAGCGATTCCACGACGCCCGCGAACGGCGTCGGCAATTGCACGACGGATTTCGCCGACTCGAGCTCGACGACGACCTGGTCGATCGTCACCTCGTCGCCCGGGGCGACGAGCCACGCGACGATCTCGGCCTCGGTGAGGCCCTCGCCGAGGTCGGGCAGGATGAACTCGCGGCTCATGCGTCCCACTCCCAGGTGTCGAGCGCGGCGAGCACCCGGTCGGCGGTCGGCAGGTGGTACTCCTCGAGTTTCGGAGAGGGGTACGGGATGTCGAAGCCGGCGATGCGCAGCACCGGTGCCGCGAGGTGATGGAAGTTGCGCTCGGTGACGCGAGCGGCGACCTCGGCGCCGTAGCCGCCGAACTGCGCGGCCTCGTGGATGACGGCGGCGCGCGAGGTCTTGCGCACCGAGGCCCCGACGGTGGCGTCGTCGAACGGGGAGAGGCTGCGCAGGTCGACGACCTCGATCGAGAGTCCCTCGGCGGCTGCCGCCTCGGCCGCCTCGAGCGCGGTGCGCACCGTCGGGCCGTAGCCGATGAGCGTGACGTCGGTGCCCTCGCGCACGACCTCCGCACGGTCCATCGGAGCGGTCGTCACCGGCAGCGCGAGCGGTGCCTTCGACCAGTAGCGGCTCTTCGGTTCCATGAAGACCACGGGGTCGTCGCTGTCGATCGCCTCGCGGAGCATCGAGTACGCGTCGGCCGGGTTCGACGGCATCACGACCGTCAGGCCGGGCGTCGAAGCCCAGTACGACTCGGAGGAGTCGGAGTGGTGCTCGACGCCGCCGATCGCGCCGGCGCAGGGGATGCGCACGACCATGGGCAACGTGACGCGGCCCTTCGTGCGGTTCCGCATCTTCGCGACGTGCGAGACCATCTGCTCGAACGCCGGGTAGCTGAACGCGTCGAACTGCATCTCGACGACGGGTCGCATGCCGTACATCGCCATGCCGATCGCGGTGCCGATGATGCCTGACTCGGCGAGCGGCGAATCCCAGATGCGATCGTCGCCGAAGGCGGCATGCAGACCGTCGGTGACCCGGAACACGCCGCCGAGCGGCCCGACGTCTTCGCCGTAGACGACGACCCGGTCGTCGACCGACATGGCGTCGCGCAAGGCCGCGTTCAGCGCGCCGGCCATCGTGAGCTGCGTCGGGGCGGATGCCTCGGCGGGCGGCGTGCTCGTCGCGGTCGCGGTCATCGTGCGGCTCCCTGGTGGCTCGCGAAGGCGCCGGCGGCGATCTCGGCCTCGAGGGCTGCGCGCTGCTCGAGGAGGGCGGGGCGCTGCCGCCCGTAGACGTGATCGAAGAGCTCGAGCGGGTCGAGTTCGGCCTCGCTCGTCATGACGTCGCGCGTGCGGGCCGCGAGTTGTTCCGCGGCATCCGCGATCTCGGTGCGCATCGCCTCGGTGAGCGCGCCCTCGGAGACGAGGTACTTCTCGAGGCGTTCGATGGGGTCACGGCGCTTCCAGTGCTCGACGTCGCGCGCGGTGCGGTAGCGGGTCGGGTCGTCGGAGTTGGTGTGCGCCTCGATGCGGTAGGTGACGCCTTCGATGAGGGTGGGACCGCCGCCGTCGCGGGCGCGGTCGACGGCTGCTCGCGTGACGGCGTACATCGCGGCGATGTCGTTGCCGTCGACGTGGAAGCCGGGCATGCCGTAGCCGACGGCCTTGTCGGCGAGCGTCGCAGCCCGCGTCTGGCGTTCGAGCGGCACGCTGATCGCGAACTGGTTGTTCTGCACGACGAAGACGGTCGGCGTCTGCCAGACCGCGGCGAAGTTGAACGCCTCGTGCGCATCGCCCTCGCTCGTGGCACCGTCGCCGAGGAAGCTCAGGGCGACGATCGGGTCGCGGCGCAGCCGTGCCGCGTGCGAGAGCCCGACCGCGTGCAGCGCCTGTGTCGCGAGCGGCGTCGCCTGTGCGGCGGTGCGATGCACGTGCTGGTCGTAGCCGTTGTGCCAGTCGCCGCGGAACGAGGTGAGGATGTCGGCGGGCTCGATGCCGCGGGTGAGCAGCGCGATGCTGTCGCGGTAGGTCGGGAACAGCCAGTCGTCGGCGGTGAGCGCCGACACGGCACCGATCTCGCAGGCCTCCTGACCGTAGGCCGAGGGGTAGGTGGCGAGGCGGCCCTGCTTCGTGAGGGCGGTGACTTGCACATCGAAGCGGCGGGCGACGACCATCTTGCGGTAGAGCTCGAGCAGTGTGTCGGTGTCGGGAAGCTCGAAGCCACCGGTCGCCGCACCCGTGATCGCATGGCCGGCGTTGTCGAGCAGCCGCAGCGGCTTCTCCGACGGAAGGGTGCGAACGGGCGCGTGCTCGACATTGAGGCTCATGACCTCATCGTGCGCCAGACTCCGGCCGCACGAACCGGGTGTCGATCAACCGTGAACGAACGGCCGGTCGGGCATGGAACTGCGACCGATCGTCCGCTTCCGGCGAGTCAGGTGTGCCAGATGTCCAGCGTCTGCGCGGGCGGATGACCCTCGATCTCGGCGAGGATCAGGTGCGATCGCGTCGACACGACGCCGGGCATGTCGTGGATGTCGCGGAGGATCGCCTGGCTCAGCTGCTCGTGATCGGGTGCACTCACCGTGAGGATGATGTCGATGTCGCCCGAGACGGCCTGCACCTTCTCGACGAAGGGCAGGGTCGCGAGCTTCTCTGCGATCGACTCCCACGAGACCTCGCCGATGCGCACGACGACGAGCGCTGAGATGTCGAGGCCGATCGCCTTGCGGTCGATGTGGGCGCCGAAACCGGTGATGACGCCGCGCTGCTGGAGTTGCTGCACTCGATTGTGCGCCGCGGTGCGTGAGATGTGCACCCGCTCGGCGAGCGTGCGCACCGAGAGCCTCCCGTCGCGACTCAGCTCGGCGACGATGCGACGGTCGATGCTGTCGAGCGCGTCATTGCGGTGCGGTACCTGCTGCATCTTTCAACGTCCTCGTGGTCCATTCCCAGAGTAGCGGCTTTGGCGCTCGGCGCGTCGAAGCGATATTCGCATCGGCGCGTGCCTGATCACGCGGGGAAGGAGCGGCCAGACGACGCCGATCGCGTCGAGCCATCCGTTCGCCACCCGCTCGACCCGCGGGGTCCACCGGAAGCCGTAGGCCGCGCGCACCGGTTCAGGCAGCAGGGCGGCCGTCACGAGGCGCACGAGCGGCAGCAGCAGGCCGGCGCCGACCGGCAGGCCGGAGGTCTCGGAGAGCAGGCTCCGCGCGACGGTGCGCGCATCGTCGCCGACGGCGAGAGCCGCGAGTCGTTCGTTCCACCAGGCGTCGAACTCGGCCCTCGTCGCCGGCCACGCTTCACCCGACGCCTGGAGCCGGGAGCCGAGCGGAGCGTAGCCGCGGACGATCGTGTCGGCGGTCTCCTCGGGCAGCGGCCCGTCGATGCGCTCGTGCAACTCGAGGGCGACCGCGAGCAGCGTCGAGGCGACCCATCGTTGGGCATCGGCGTCGAACGCGGTGTATGCCGGGTGCTCGTCGTCGGCGTCACCGCGCACGGGGGCGTGGCGACGATTGACGGTGCGCACCGCCTCGGCGGCGACGTGCTCACTTCCGAAGCCGATCGCGTAGACGTAGTCGAGGGTGCCGATCAGGCGGTCGAGCGGGCGCTCACGGAACGCGCTGTGCCGGGCGACGCCGCGCGCCACCCGCGGATCGGCCAGCTGCAGCAGAATCGCGGCGCCGCCGCCGAGCAGCAGCACGCCCTCGGCGCCGTGCCGGCGGAACACCGCGCGTTCGTGATCGTCGTGCGTCGCTTCGTGCATCAGACCAGTTGTACCGCTAGTACCAGTTGAACCGCTCCGAATGCGCCCAGGCGCCGCACGGCGCACCGTAGCGACCGGCGATGTACGACAGGCCCCACTCGATCTGGGTCGCGGCGTTGGTGCGCCAGTCCGCGCCCGCACTGGCCATCTTGCTGCCCGGCAACGACTGCGGAATGCCGTAGGCGCCGCTCGACGCGTTGTAGGCATCGGCACGCCAACTCGACTCCCGCGTCCAGAGTCGCACGAGACACTGGTATTCGCCGCCGCCCCAGCCGTATCGCGCAACCGCGCCGGCCGCGTAGGCCTTCGCGCCAGCGGTGTCGACGACGACCCCCGGCGGCGGGGCGCTGCCGACTCCGCTCCCGGCACCGCTCCCGGCATCGCTGCCGCTGTTCGCTTCTGCGGCTGCCCGCTCTCGCTCCGCGGCTTCCTTCCGCAGTTGCTCGCCGGCCTGATACTGGCGTTCGAGCCCGGCCGTGCTGTCACGAAGGCTCGCGAGCTGAGCGTACAACGTGTCGACCACGGTGCGCTGCGCGGCGAGTTCCACCTCGGCCGCCTCGTGCGCGGTCTCCGCCGCCGCAGCCGCAGCGGCCGCGCGATCGGCGAGGCGGGCTCGTTCTCGTTCCGCGACCTCGGCCTGTGCCGACAGCGCGGCCGATTGCGACTCGGCGGCCTGCGCTCGGTCGGCGACGGCGCCGTACAGCTTCGTGAGCTGCGCCGCACGGGCCAGCCCCTGCAGCAGCTCGCTCGAGCCGTCCTCGGCGAGCAGCAGCCGCAGGCTGACATCCGCCCCGCCGGTGCGGGCGAGGACGGCGCCGACTCGTCCGAGCTGCTCGCCCGACGCACGCGCTTCGGCGTCGGCAACGTCGAAGGCCGCGTCGAGCTTCGCCGAGCGTTCCTCGGCCGCGACGTGGGCGGACGCGGCAGCGGCCGACGCACCCGCCGCTTCCACTGCGGCATCGCCGAGTTTCGCGGCCGCCGTCTCGAGCGAGGCGACGAGACCCGTGATCCGCGCGGCCTCCGTCTCCCGCGATGCGACGTTCTGCTTGGCGGCGGCGACCTCGTCCCAGCTCGGGTAGTCCTCGCCGAACGCCGGGGCGATGGGCAGGATCATGGCCGCAGCGACGATCGCCGCCGCGACTGCTGCGAACCTCGACCTCTGCCGCACGCACACCCCCTTCGAGGCGGCGAGTCTACCCACGAGCTCTCTCGGCGGTCGTTCGGACACGCACCGTACAGTCGTTCGAATGCGAGTGAAGCCACGGGCGTTCCTACCGCTCATGCTGGCGGCGGCCCTGCTGTCATCGACGGCGTGCGCCGCTGCCCCGCTCGATGCCGTGCCCACCCGCCCCGCCGAACCGACGCCCACAGTCGAGCGGGTGGATCCCGTCGCCGCGTGGGTCGACGAGCGGATGTCGCAGCTCACGATCGAGCAGAAGGCGGCTTCGCTGTTCATGCTGCACGCCCCGGGCACGGATCCGGCGCCGCTGCGGGCACTCGTGGACGCGGGCGTGTCGGGTCTCATCCTCATGGGTGACAATGTGCCCGCCGGGCCGGCCGAGCTCGGCGCACTCACGACGGCGTTGCAGGTCGACCCCGAGGCGCCCGTGCTCATCGGCATCGATGAAGAGGGCGGCGAGGTGCAGCGGTTGCCGTGGGACGTCGCGGCCGCCGCCGATACCTTGCGTGCCGAGGCTCCGGATGCAGCGGAGGCGGCGTTCGCCGCCCGCGCTGCCGTGCTCGCAGCGAGCGGTGTCACGGTGAACTTCGGCGTCGTGGCCGATGTCACGGCCGATCCGGAGTCGTTCCTCTTCGGACGCGTGCTCGGAACCGACCCGGTCGGCTCCGCCGACCGCGTCGCCGGTGCGGTCGCGGGGGAGCAGGGGATCGTCGCGAGCACGCTCAAGCACTTCCCAGGACACGGGGCGGCGCCCGGTGACTCGCATTCGAGCATCCCGACGGCACCGCTCGGCCTCGACGAATGGCACGCCGGACCGGCGCTGCCGTTCGCGAGCGGCATCGATTCGGGTGCCGAACTCGTGATGACCGGACACCTGAGCTACCCCGCGGTCGACACGGCGCCGGCGTCGCTCTCGCCCGAGTGGCACCGCATCCTCCGCGAGGAGCTCGGGTTCGCCGGCGTCGTCGTCACCGACGACATGCTGATGCTGCAGCACAACGGGCTGCCGGAGTTCGCCGACCCGGGTGAGAACGCCGTGCGGGCGGTCGCCGCGGGCGCCGACCTGCTCCTCTACGTGCTCCCGGCGGATCCGTCGACGATGGGCATCTCGATCGACGGCCTCGTCGCGGCGATCGTCGTTGCGGTGCAGTCGGGTCGCATCGGGGAGGCCCGTCTCGATGCGGCGGTCGAGCGTGTGCTGAGCCTGCGCCGCAGCCTCGCGGGCTGATCCCCGATCGCGCGACGCGTTTCGGTGAGTGGGAATACCCCGGCGCTATATGCGTTTGCATACGTGTGGCCGAACGGTCACCATGACATCGAACACGGGAGATTGCCCACCATGACGACCACTGCCTCGACGATCGAGATTCCCGGATACCGCGCCGGCACCTGGAAGATCGACACCGCCCACAGCGAGGTCGGCTTCAGCATCCGCCATCTCATGATCAGCAAGGTCAAGGGCAAGTTCGAGCGCTTCGACGCGACGTTCGTCACCGCGGAGAACCCGCTCGACTCGAGCGTGACCGCGTCGGTCGAGGTCGCCTCGATCACGACCAACGAGCCGAACCGTGACGCGCACCTGCGCACCGGCGACTTCTTCGAGGCCGAGACCTATCCGACCATCGACTTCGTCTCCACCGGTGTTCGCGTCGAGAAGGGCGACTTCAAGGTCGACGGCGATCTCACCATCCGCGGCATCACGAAGCCCGTCACCTTCGACTTCGACTTCGGCGGCTTCGGCGGCGACCCCTACGGCAACTACAAGGGCGGCGCCACGGCGAAGACCGTGATCAACCGCGAGGACTTCGGGCTGCACTACAACGCCGCCCTCGAGACCGGCGGTGTGCTCCTCGGCGAGCAGGTCACCATCACGCTCGAGCTGCAGGCCGCGCTCGAGCAGTAGTCCCGGCAGCAGGTCGAACGGCGGTCGTGCCGAGCGCACGGCCGCCGTTCGTGTGCGCACCGGTCACGTGAGTACGGAGACCTCACCGAGCTCTCGTCCCCAGAACCTCGCCCACTCGCGCAGTCTCGGAGTGAACCGGGCCGGGTTCAGCGGGCCATCGAAGCCGTCGAGCGTCACGGATGTCGCGCGCGCACGCTTGAGCGGTCGCCAGAGTCCGACGACTCGGCCGTTCTGCACGAGGGTCGGCTGGAAGACGCCGTTCGCCCCCGGCACCACCCGTCGAGCGTGGTCGGGGTGGCAGACCGGGCCCCGGTCTCGATAGCCGAGGTAGTACTCGTCGAAGGCGGCGAGCACATGCTGACCCCCGGATCTCGTGGGCAGGGGCGTCGACGACACGTCTGACCCCGCGTGGCCCGACGAGCGGCCATGGTCGGCGCCGACGAATCGCTCGCCGTCGAACGCGGCGACCGCATCGCCCGCGCCGGCGAGGGCCGCGCGGGCATCGGTGAGCGTCAGTGCCGCCCACCAGGCGAAGTCGTGCACCGTGGCAGGACCGTGCCCGGTGACATACGAGATGAACAGCCGCGCCAGGGTCTCGTCGCGGGTCGACATCGGTGCGGCCCGCGGCGACCACTCGTCGAGGAGCACGAACCGTTGGCCGGAACCCTCGACGGGCCCGCAGCACAGCACGGCGTCTTGGGCGAGCCACCAGATCAGGTGGTACCCCCGCTGACCGGTGGTCTCGATTCCGGCGGACTGCCACGCCGCCTGCAGTTCGTCGCGAGAGAGCGAACGACCGCCCTCGAGCTCGCGCTCGGCGACGCGCCGCGCGGTCGCGTACACCCCGGCATCGAGCCCGAGCTCGCGGTGCGTGGCGGTGGCGCGCTGCAGGATGCGCGGGCCGGTGATCGCGAGGATGTCGCGCAACGACTCGGCGGGCACGAGGTGCAGGGTGCCTCGCATCGGCCACGAGCGGAGCACCTCGCGCGACTCGATCGCGGCATCGACGTCGGCGGCGACCGAACCGCGCACGCGCGAGCCGACGACCCATTTCGACGCGGCGAAGTCTTGCGCCTGCACGGCGCCGAGACGTCGCACCGCCGCAGCGACCGACGGCAGGCCGTGCGAGAGCCCGTGCGATTCGAGTCGCGCGGCGCGAACGCGGGCGTCGCTGGCGAGATCCGGCATGCTCAGAGTCTGGCGGATGCCTGAGACATCCGCTCACCCGCCGCATATGCCGCCTCCCGGTCACCCGAGCGGGATAGACTGGGAGGCTGTGCCACTCGGCACGCCATCCCGCCCCTGCTCCTTCGGAGGAAACCCGTGCTCGCCGTCCATGATCTCGAGATCCGCATCGGTGCGCGCGTGCTGATGGAGCACGTCGACTTCCGCGTCTCCGACGGTGACAAGATCGGCCTCGTCGGCCGGAACGGCGCCGGCAAGACCACTCTCACGAAGACGCTCGCCGGCGAGACGCTGCCCACCGCAGGTCGCATCGACCGCAGCGGCGAGATCGGCTACCTGCCTCAAGACCCGCGCTCAGGCGATCCCGAGATGCTCGCCCGCACCCGCATCCTCGATGCGCGCGGGCTCGGGCAGATCGCGCTCGGCATGCACGAGGCATCCATGCAGATGGGCAGCGACGACCCCGCGGTCGCCGAGCGCGCGATGAAGAAGTACGGCAACCTCACCGACCGCTTCAACGCGCTCGGCGGGTACGCCGCCGAAGCCGAGGCGGCTTCGATCGCATCGAACCTGAACCTGCCCGACCGCATCCTCGACCAGCCGCTGAAGACCCTCTCCGGCGGCCAGCGACGCCGCATCGAGCTCGCCCGCATCCTCTTCTCCGATGCCGAGACGATGATCCTCGACGAACCGACGAACCACCTCGACGCCGACTCCGTCGTCTGGCTTCGCGAGTTCCTGAAGAACTACCGGGGCGGCGTCATCGTGATCTCGCACGACGTCGTGCTCGTCGGCGAGGTCGTGAATCGCGTCTTCTACCTCGATGCGAACCGTTCGGCGATCGACATCTACAACATGGGCTGGAAGCACTATCAGCGTCAGCGCGCCGCCGACGAGGAGCGTCGCAAGAAGGAGCGGATGAACGCCGAGAAGAAGGCGGGAGTCCTGCAACTGCAGGCCGCGAAGTTCGGAGCGAAGGCCTCGAAGGCCGCGGCGGCGCACCAGATGGTCGCTCGCGCCGAGAAGCTCCTCGCGGGCCTCGAGGAGGTGCGCGCCGTCGACCGCGTCGCGAAGCTGCGTTTCCCGACGCCGGCCCCGTGCGGCCGCACGCCGATCACCGCATCCGACCTCTCGAAGAGCTACGGCTCGCTCGAGATCTTCACCGCGGTCGATCTCGCGATCGACCGCGGATCGAAGGTCGTCATCATCGGCCTGAACGGTGCCGGCAAGACGACGCTCCTGCGCATCCTCGCGGGCGTCGACGCACCCGACACCGGCGTCGTCGAGGCCGGTCACGGCTTGCGCGTCGGCTACTACGCCCAGGAGCACGAGACCATCGACGTCAAGCGTTCGGTGCTCCAGAACATGGTCAGCGCCTCGCCGAACCTCACCGAGACCGAGGCGCGCAAGGTGCTCGGCTCGTTCCTCTTCACGGGCGACGACGTGCACAAGCCCGCCGGAGTGCTGTCGGGCGGCGAGAAGACGCGTCTCGCACTCGCGATGATCGTCGTCTCAGGTGCGAACGTGCTGCTCCTCGACGAACCGACCAACAACCTCGACCCGGCGAGCCGTGCCGAGATCCTCGACGCACTCGCGCACTACGAGGGCTCCGTCGTGCTCGTCTCGCACGACCCCGGAGCGGTCGAGGCGCTGAACCCCGAGCGTGTGCTCATCATGCCCGACGGCACCGAAGACCACTGGAGCCGCGAGTACCAGGAGCTCATCGAACTGGCCTGAGTTCAGCGCCGGTCGAGCACGCCGTCTTCGAGATCGGCGTCGACGTCGCGTTTCGGCTGTCTCGGTTTGCGCGGCGCGCGCGTCGAGGCATCCATCGAACCGGATGCCTCGGCGATGGCCTTGCGCTCCTGATTGGCCGCCCACGCGAGGCCGATGAAGGCCATCAACGCGAAGACGAACCACTGCAGCGCATAGGAGAGGTGCGGCCCCTCGTCGCGCTCGGGTCGCGCCGCGGCCAGCGGGGGCTCGTCGGCATCGGCGCCGGATTGCACGAGCACGCCGTACGCCGCGGTGTAGCTCGGCTCGCCGACGCGCTCGGAGAGCTCTTCGAGGTCGATCGTGGCGAACTCGACACCCGTCGACGTTCGGCCTTCGATGCGGCCCTCGCCCGCCTTCAGCCGCGCCTCGACCTCGACGTGCCCGGCCGGCGGGGCCGGCACATCGCTCGGCCGCCCGGCGGAGTTCTGGGCGATCCATCCGCGATCGATCATGAACACGGTGCCGTCGTCGAGCCGGAACGGGGTGACGACCTGGAAGCCCGAGCTCCCCTCGAACGGCCGGTTTCGCACCACCACCTCCTCATCGACGAGGTACTCACCCGACAGGGAGACGACCTGCCACCGCTGGTCGATGTCGAACGAGGCGGGATCGGGCAGCGCCTCGGCGACGGGAACGGCCTCGGCGTCGTAGTTCGCATCGATACGGGCGACCTCGGCGAGCGCCTCTGCGCGCCGATTGAGCTGCCAGGTGCCGAGCGCCGAGCTCACGATCGCGAAGATGATCGTGAGCACGAGGTAGCCCGCCCATCGGCGGTGCAGGAGGAAGCGCCAGTCGTTCACGGCCGGCCTCCGTCCGCGGCATCCGATCGGGCCTCGTCGATGACGTCGAATGCCGCGACCGCGACCGGGAACGACCGCGCCTCGAGGAACCCGCGCAGGTAGTCGACGTGCTCGTCGCACGCGAGCCAGGTCTTGCCGCGGTCAGCGGTGTGGATGCGCGGATTGCGCCAGTCGATGCGCCACGTCGCGGGCTTGCGGCATTCCGCGCGCGAGCAGGCGCCGTGGTCGGGCGATGCGCCCAGGCCACCGATCATGCGGCACCGCGTTCGTCGTCGCGGGAATCGCTCGTCGGCGTCGGCGTCGGCCCACCCGCGTCGCTCGGGTTCGTCGCGCCGTCATCGGGCAACGGAAACTTCGTATCGTCGATCGGGGACTCCGTCGGTTGCGGCATCTGCGGGGGAGTGCTCCGCACGAGCCCGCCGGGGCGCAGCACCCGCGGCTGCCTGGTGGGTCCGCTCACGTTCGCGAGCACGACGGCGAAGTACGGGAGGAGGATGGCTCCCGCGGCGAACACCGCGAGCCACCAGCCCTTCGCGAAGAGCAGCGCGAAGATGCAGAGCACACGAATCGACATCGCGATCGTGTACTTGATCATGCGCGACCGCCGCTCCGCTTCGGGCGAGGGAGGCAGCGTCGTGATCGCCTGCTGCTGCTTCATGGCTGGTCGCCGTGGGTCTGCGGCGCTCCTCTTGGTTAAGCCTACGTCCATCGACGGGCGGCGGATGCCCCGAATGTCCGAGCCTCTATGCTGAAACGGGCCGATCGGCCCGACCCCAGAAGGAGATGCACGCATGACGACGAGCCGCACCGTTCTCGTGACCGGTGGCAATCGAGGCATCGGCTTCGCGATCGCCAGCGAGTTCATCGCGCAAGGGCACCGGGTCGCCGTCACCGCGCGCTCGGGTGAAGGGCCGGAGGGCTCGCTCACCGTACGCGCCGACGTCACCGATGCGGCATCCGTCGACGCGGCGTTCACCGAGATCGAGGCCGCACTCGGCCCCGTCGAGGTCGTCGTCGCCAACGCCGGCATCACCCGTGACACCCTGCTGCTGCGCATGAGCGAAGACGAGTTCACGAGTGTCATCGACACGAACCTCACCGGTGCGTTCCGGGTCGTCAAGCGTGCGTCGAAGGGCATGCTGAAGGCCCGATTCGGCCGGATCGTGCTGATCTCGAGCGTCGTCGGCCTCTACGGCTCCGCCGGCCAGGTGAACTACTCGGCGTCGAAGGCGGGGCTCGTCGGCATGGCCCGATCGCTCACCCGCGAGCTCGGTGCCCGAAACATCACTGCGAACGTCGTGGCACCGGGCTTCATCGAGACCGACATGACCGACGCACTGCCCGAGGCGCAGCAGGCGGAATACCGGAAGAGCATTCCGCTCGCCCGGTTCGCGACGCCCGACGAGGTCGCGAAGGTCGTCGCCTGGGTCGCCGGCGACGACGCCGGCTACATCTCGGGAGCCGTCATTCCGGTCGATGGCGGACTCGGCATGGGTCACTAGATCCCAGCACGGCCGTCGCCGGCGCGCCCCGTTTCCCGTTCGGACTCATCGGGGCCGCCCGAGCACTGCCTCGCCGACACGATCGGACGGGTTGTTGACCTTGCGGATCATCGAAGGCCAGACTGGGGCACGCGGGTCGGAGTTCGACGTGCGATGCAGCTTCAGTTCGGGGGAACTGACGAATCGGGCGATGCAGGCATGCCCGGTCCTGCAGCGGTGAGCATGGCAAGGGGGAACCATGTCGGAAATCGGTGAAGAGCGCACCCGTGAGCGGCCGAGTCGTGGATGGGTCTGGATCGTCGTCGCGATCGCGGTCGTGCTCGGCCTGATCGCGGGATTCATCGGCGGTCTGCTGGGGCGGAATATCGGCGCGCCGGCTCCGTCCGCATCGCCGACTCCTGCAGCCGTCTCCTCGGCCGGCGCCGTGTGCGACGCGACGACGGTCTCGAACGAGGTGCTGCCGGCGGTCGTGACGATCTCTGCGACGAACGGCGCCGAGGGGGGTGTCGGAACCGGCGAGATCATCCGCGATGACGGCTACATCGTCACGAACAACCACGTGATCTCGGTCGCGGCGAACGGCGGCGAGATCACCGTGCTCTACAGCAGCGGCGAGACGGCTCCCGCGACGCTCGTCGGGCGCGACCCCCGTGCCGACCTCGCCGTACTCAAGGTCGACCACTCGAGCCCGTTGCCGACGATCGAGCTCGGCAGTTCGGAGCAGGTTCAGGTCGGACAACCGGTCGTCGCCCTCGGCGCCCCGCTCGGGCTCTCGGGCACCGTGACCGCCGGCATCGTCAGCGCTGTGGGGCGAGACGTGACCGTTCCGAGCGACGACGACCAGACCACGCTGCTCGCTGGGGCGATCCAGACGGATGCCGCGATCAACCCCGGCAACTCCGGTGGCCCCCTCGTCGACTGCGACGGCAGGCTGATCGGCATCAACACGGCGATCGCCACGGTGCCCACCTCCTCGGGCGAATCGGGCGGCGGCAGCGTGGGAATCGGTTTCGCGGTTCCCGTCGATCGTGCGATCTCGATCGTCGACCAGATCATCGAGACCGGCAGCGCGAGCTATCCGTACTTCGGTGTGGCCGTCGCCGCGATCTCGGCGAACTCCGCCGCCGACTTCGGCGTCGAGGCCGGCCTCTACGTCGCCTCGGTCGTCGCCGGGGGACCCGCCGCTGAAGCCGGGATCCAGGCCGGGGACATCATCCTCACCGTCGACGGTGAGCCGGCGACCAGTCCGGAGACCTTGACGGCGATCACCCTCGAAGCCCAACCGGGGGACGAGGTCGAGATCGGGTACCTGCGCGACGGAATGACGGCGACCACGACCGTGACGCTGCAGGAAGCACCCCGGAGCTGAAGGCCTACTCGATCGCTCAGGCCGAGCGCACGTGAGCGATCAGAGGGCGCGCCCGATCCAGAGGCCGATCGCCGCAGCGGCGACGCAGAAGACGAGCATGAGCACGCCGCTGGTGAACGACGCCGCATAGCGTCGCTGCTTGAGCAGCTGCACCGTCTCGTAGCTCGCGGTGCTGAACGTCGTGTAGCCGCCGAGGAAGCCCGTGCCGATCACGACGCCGAGGTCGCTCGGCAGCAGGTGGGAGAGGGTCAATCCGGTGATGATGCCGAGCACGAGCGATCCCGACACGTTGACGATGGTCGTCGCCCATGGGAACGCGGTGCGAAGGCGAGAGCGGACGACCCCGTCGACGACGAGGCGCACGCCGGCGCCGACGCCGCCGGCGACGGCCAGGAGGAGCAGGACCGGCAGTGTCATGATGCGGCCTCCGCGTTCGTCGTTCGCGCCTTCCGGTCGCTGACGCTCGAGCCTGCCACGAGGCCGAGCCAAGTCGCCAGCCCGCCGACGGTCACGGTGCCGAGCGAGTACAGCACCGACACGCCCACCGAACCGCGCATGATGAGCACCGCGGTATCGATCGCCAACGAACTGTAGGTCGTGAAGCCGCCGCAGAAGCCGGTGCCGAGGAGCAGCTTGAGGTTCTTCGCCGTCGAGCTGTCTGCACCCAGGAAGGTCACCGAGGAGGAGAGGTAGCCGAGTACGAACGCACCCACGACATTGATGATCGCAATGGAGAGCGGCACATCGGCGAGGTTCGGGATCACGAGCGAGAGGCCCCCGCGTGAGGCCGTCCCGAGCGCGCCGCCTACCGCGACGAGTCCGATCGGCGCCCACCTGAGGTGGGGCGGGCGTGCCGCGGGCTTCACTCCTTCCCCGGGAGGTACGACCGGACCCCCGGTGCTCGAGCGGGGATGATGACGACCGGACGCGACTGCTGATGGGCGAGCTGCACACCGATCGAACGATTGAAGAACTCCTGGATGCTTCCGCTGACCGAGTGCTCGTGGGCGCCCACGACGATCATCGACGCGTCGAGGGTGTCGGCCAGATGGCCGAGGGCGCGCGCGACATCGCCCGCGAGTGCGAGCGGGCGCCAGGCCGCACCCGTCGGGGCGAGGATCTCGCCCAGGGCGGCAGCGAGCTCGGCATCGAACTCGCCCTCGCGCTCGTCGCCGAAATCGGGGTCGATCGACGAACTCGAGACCGAACCATCGGCGGCCTCCGCCGTCACGAATCGGCCCGGGTTGACGTGGGCGCACACCAGATCGGTCTGAAACCTGGCGGCGAAGGCCGCCGCGTGCAGCACGACGACCGGTGGTTGCCCGGGCGTGACGCCCACCACGACAGAGTGCATAGTACGGCCTTCGCCCCGTTCAGCCTTGGTCGCGATGCTACGCGGGCACCCGGGAACGGTCAACGACGACCGCTGCGCCGCAGGCCCAGCAGCGCGAGCACCGGCGCGAGGTCGGGCCGGTCGATCGAGACGTCTGCACGGGCGCGCACGACGGGCTTCGCGCAGAACGCGACGCCGAGCGCCGCGCGATCGAGCATCTGCAGGTCGTTCGCCCCATCGCCGACCGCGACCGTGCGGTGCAGCGGGATGCCCCGCTCCCGCGCCCACTCCTCGAGCGCTGCGGCCTTCGCGGCGGCGTCGATGATCGGTCCGTCGACACGCCCGGTGAGAAGGCCCGCTTCGACCTCGAGCCGGTTCGCCCGGCAGAAGTCGAGCCCGAGGCGAGCGGCGAGGGGGTCGAGCATCTCGTGGAAGCCGCCGGAGACCACGCCGACGCATCCGCCCGCCGCGTGCACGCCCGCAATGAGTTCGCGCACGCCGGGCGTGGGCGTCATGCGTTCGCGTGCCACGGCGAGCGCGGAGACCTCGAGCCCGGCGAGCGTCGCGACGCGTTCCCGAAGGCTCTCGGCGAAATCGAGTTCACCGCGCATCGCGCGCTCGGTGACCGCCGCGACGTGCTCGAGGCTGCCGGCCGCCTCCGCGAGGAGCTCGATCGCCTCCTCGCGGATCAGCGTGGAGTCGGCGTCGAGCACGACGAGCGGGCCGCTCGCGCGGCCGGTGGCGCCGGTGCTCACGCGATCGCCCGGACGCGCGAGCCCTTGCCCACGACGGTGATGCCGGAGTCGGTCACGATGAATCCTCGGGCGAGGTCTTCGGCCCGGTCGACGCCGATTCTTGCGCCGGCGTCGACGACGACCTCCTTGTCGAGGATGGCCCGCCGCACGGTGGCACCGGCATCGATGCGCGCCCGGTCGAAGAGGATCGAGTCGGCGACGTGGGCTCCTGAGCCGACGACGGCCCACGGCCCGATCACGCTGCGTTCGACGTGCGCGCCCGAGATGACCGAGCCGAGCGAGACGATCGAGTCGATCACGGTGCCGAGCGTGCCGCGGGCGTCGCGGGTGAACTTCGCCGGGGGCGAGTTCAACTGCTGGCTGAAGATCGGCCACTGGCGGTTGTAGAGGTTGAAGACCGGCAGCACCGAGATGAGGTCTTGGTGGGCTTCGAAGAAGGAGTCGATGGTGCCGACGTCGCGCCAGTAGTACCGGTCGCGAACGGTGGAGCCCGGTACTTCGTTTCGCTGCAGGTCGTAGACGCCGGCCGCGCCCTGCGCCACGAATGCCGGGATGATGTCGCCGCCCATGTCGTGACTCGAGTCCGTGCGCTCACCGTCGCTGAGCACCGCGTCGATCAGGGCGCTCGCGTCGAAGACGTAGTTGCCCATCGAGGCGAGCACTTCGCGCGGCGAGTCGGGCAGGCCGACCGGGTCGGTGGGCTTCTCGAGGAATCGGTGGATCTTGTCGGGGCGGGCCGGGTCGACCTCGATGACGCCGAACTGGTCGGCGAGTCCGATCGGCTGCCGGATCGCGGCGACGGTCGCAGCCGCCCCGGATTCGACGTGCGCATCGATCATCTGGCCGAAATCCATGCGGTACACGTGGTCGGCGCCCACGACGACGATGATGTCGGGCTGTTCGTCGTAGATGAGGTTGAGGCTCTGCAGGATCGCGTCGGCGGAGCCCGAGAACCACCGCTTGCCGAGACGCTGCTGTGCAGGCACGGAGGCGACGTAGGAGTTGAGCAGGCCGCTCATGCGCCAGGTCTGCGAGACGTGCCGGTCGAGGCTGTGCGATTTGTACTGGGTGAGCACGACGATCTGACGCAGACCCGAGTTCAGCAGATTCGACAGCGCGAAGTCGATCAGGCGGTACTGACCGCCGAACGGTACTGCGGGCTTCGCGCGGTCTGCTGTGAGGGGCATGAGTCGTTTGCCCTCGCCGCCGGCGAGGACGATGCCGAATACCTTTCGCGTGGCCATGGCACAACTGTAGTCAGCGAGGCGGGTCGGCGGGTGGCGAAGTCAGGGCGTGACGGATGCCGCTGCGCTACGTTTGCTGCATGCGCGTCGACCTGCTCACCCGCGAATACCCACCCGAGGTCTACGGCGGTGCCGGCGTGCACGTGGCCGAACTCGTCCGCGCCCTCCGCACGAGCATCGACGTGCAGGTGAGGTGCTTCGGTTCGCCTCGCTCCGATCCCGGCACCTTCGGGTACGCGACACCGGCGGAATTCTCGGCGGCGAACCCGGCTCTCGGCACCATGGGCGTCGACCTGCTCATGGCAGGCGACACCGCGGGCGCCGATCTCGTGCACTCGCACACCTGGTACGCGAACTTCGCCGGGTTCACGGCGAAGCGCCTGCACGGCGTGCCGCACGTCGTGACGGCGCACAGCCTCGAGCCCTTGCGCCCGTGGAAGGCCGAGCAACTCGGTGGCGGCTATCGCCTGTCGTCGTGGGTCGAGCGAAACGCCTTCGAAGACGCCGACGCGGTGATCGCCGTCAGCGAGGGCATGCGGCGTGACATCCTCCGCGCGTATCCCTCGATCGATCCCGCCCGGGTCGAGGTGGTCTACAACGGCATCGATCTCGACGACTGGGCCCCGCGGCGCGACCCGGATGCCGTTCGCGCGCTCGGCGTCGATCCCGAACGGCCGTCGATCGTCTTCGTGGGCCGGATCACCAGGCAGAAGGGCCTGCCCTACCTGCTTCGAGCCGCACGACTGCTGCCCGATGACGTGCAGCTCGTGCTGTGCGCCGGTGCGCCGGACACCGAGGAGATCATGGCCGAGGTCACGGCGCTCGTCGAGGCGCTGCGCGCCGAACGGGAGGGCGTGGTCTGGATCGACCGGCACTTGCCCAGGGGTGAGCTCACCGCGCTCCTGTCCGCCGCGACGACCTTCGTCTGCCCCTCGGTCTACGAGCCGCTCGGCATCGTGAACCTCGAGGCGATGGCCTGCGGTGCGCCCGTCGTGGGCACGGCGACGGGCGGCATCCCCGAGGTCGTCGCCGACGGCGTCACGGGGGTGCTCGTGCCGATCGAGCAGCTCGACGACGGCACCGGAACGCCCGTCGACCCCGACCGTTTCGTCGCCGATCTCGCGGCGGCCCTGACCGCCGTCGTGGCGGATCCGCAGCGGGCGGCCGCGATGGGCGCGGCCGGACGGCGCCGGGCAGAGGCCGATTTCGGGTGGGCGGCGATCGCCGAACGCACGCTCGATCTCTACGGTCGAGTGCTCGCCCGTTGACCGGCGGGCGGCACGCACAGCGCGTCGCGTGGGCGGAGCGACCTCCGCGCTGCCGATAGCATGGGAACCATGGCGAGTACGGTTCTGCAGTTCCACGATGTGTCGGTGGTCCGCGACGGCAACACGATCCTCGACTCGGTCGATTGGAGCGTCGCCTCCGACGAACGCTGGGTCATCCTCGGGCCGAACGGTGCGGGCAAGACCACGCTGCTGCAGATCGCCGCCGCGGCGATGCACCCCACCTCTGGCACCGCCGATGTGCTGCAGGAGGCACTCGGCAAGGTCGACGTCTTCGAACTGCGCCCCATGATCGGCTTCGCCTCGACGGCGATGGCGCGCAAGATTCCGCGCAACGAGACCGTGCTCGACGTCGTGCTCACCGCGGCGTACTCGGTGACCGGGCGCTGGAACGAGGAGTACGAGAGCATCGACCTGCGCCGTGCGCAGCGGGTGCTCTCGGAGTGGGGCCTCGAAGGCTTCGCCGACCGCCGCTTCGGCAGCCTCTCCGACGGAGAGCAGAAGCGGGTGCAGATCGCTCGATCGGTCATGACCGACCCCGAACTCCTGCTGCTCGACGAACCGGCTGCGAGCCTCGACCTCGGGGCGCGCGAAGAACTCGTCGGCCTCCTCGGCGGCTATGCGGCGTCGACGGCATCGCCGGCGATCGTCATGGTCACCCATCACGTCGAAGAGATTCCGGTCGGCTTCACCCACGCCATGCTGCTCAGGAAGGGCGCCATCGTCACGGCGGGCCCTCTCGCCGAGGCGCTCACGGCAGAGAACCTCTCCGAGACGTTCGGCATGACGATCGAACTCACCGAGACCGACGGCCGGTACGCGGCACGCGCCGTGTGATCGTCCACCGCCGTCGGTTCTGCTAGACTCGATAGCTGGCCCGTGGGCCGACCTCTTTCCTGCGTGCACGCAGGCTTCGAATCCACCATCCGAACAACCAAGGAAGTCTCCATGAAGACCGACATCCACCCCGAGTACAACGCCATCGTCTTCCGCGACCTCGCTTCGGGCGCCACGTTCCTCACCCGTTCGACGGCGACGAGCGACAAGACGATCGAGCTCGACGGTGAGACCTACCCGGTCATCGACGTCGAGATCTCGTCGGAGTCGCACCCGTTCTACACGGGCAAGCAGCGCATCATGGACTCGGCCGGCCGCGTCGAGAAGTTCAACCAGCGCTTCAAGAACTTCGGCAAGTAGTTCGAATCTCCGAAGAGGACCCCGTCGGAATCGACGGGGTCCTCTTCGTATTCGAGGAGCGACGGATCGCTCAGGCGTCGGGCGCCTGCGAGATGCGCACGGTGTTGCCCGACGGGTCGCGGAAGGCGCAGTCCCGCGGACCCCAGCCCTGATCGATGGGTTCCTGGAGCACCTCGGCGCCCGATGCGCGCACGGTCTCGAACGTCGCATCGACGTCGTCGGAGCGGAACACGAGCATCGGCAGGACGCCCTTGGCGAGGAGTTCCTGCATGGCGTCGCCGTCGGCCTTCGAACGGCCGGCGTGCGGCTCCGAGAGCACGATGCCGAGTCCGGGCTGGGCATCGCTGCCGAGGGTGACCCAGCGGAACTCGCCGGATGCCACGTCGTTCTGCACCGCGAGGCCGAGCGCGTCCCGGTAGAACGCGAGCGACTCGTCGACGTCGTTGACGGTGATGTTGGTGTACTGGAGTGCGATGGTCATGGCAGTGACGCTACGCCGCCGCCACCGCGCCCGCTTCTTCGATCCTGCTCGAAGCGCCCCGAACCGGTCGGGTGTACGTCTTCGCGACGCAGGCGGGCATCGCGTTGACCGCATCGTGCGCGCGGCTGCGGTACGCGGTCGGCGTCTCCCCGACGATCTCGGAGAACCGCGAGCTGAACGAGCCCAGCGACGTACAACCGACGGTCATGCATGCCTCGGTCACACTCACGCCGGCTCGCAGCAGGGCCATCGCCCGCTCGATGCGGCGGGTCATCAGGTAGCTGTAGGGGGTCTCGCCGTAGGCGGCGCGGAACTGGCGCGAGAAGTGCGCCGGTGACATGAACGCCCGCTCGGCCATGGTCGGAACGTCGAGCGGTTTCGCGTACTCGCGATCGATCAGGTCGCGGGCGCGACGCAGCAGAACGAGGCTCTCGAGCTCCTGCGGAGTCATGATTCCACGGTAGCATCCGCCTCGCCGGGTGCAGCGGGCGCGGGGCCCGGCTCAGCGAACCGGCCAGGCGCCCGACGTCGTGAATTCGGCGTCGCCGTTGGCCCGTCGCCAGGCCTGGTAGCTCTCGGCCTGCTCCCGGCACCAATCGACCTGGCGGGCATGCAGTTCGGCGACGGCGATCGTGGCGAGTTCGGGGTGGGCACGGGCGATCGCCTGGGCGACGCGCCCGGCGGCCACAGCGTCGGCGCCGGCGTCGTGGGCGTCTTCGAGCGTCACCCCGTAGTGCTCGGCGGTGGCGGAGAGGGTGCGCTTGCCGCGGCGGTAGCGATCGACGGCCTTGTCGATGACGAGCGGGTCGATGACCGCACCGGGCACGGGCAGGGGAGCGAGGCCGTAGCGGCCTGCCTCGCGATCGAGGATGGTGAGGTCGTAGGCGGCGTTGTAGGCGACGATCGGCAGGCCGCGCGCCGCGGCATCCGTCAGTGCAGTGATGATCTCGACGACCGCGGCCGGCGCCGACTGACCCTCGGCACGCGCGCGCTCGGTGGTGACCCCGTGGATGAGTGAGGCAGCCGTGGGGATCTCGACGCCGGGGTCGACGAGCCATTCACGTCGCTCGAGCACTTCTCCCGACGCACCGAGCACGCCGACGTGGGCGGTGACGATGCGACACGTGTCGACGTCGATGCCGGTGGTCTCGAGGTCGAAGACGGCGAGTGTGTCGGCCCAGTGGGCTCCCGTGAGATCCATGGCGTCAGGCTATGGTCGGCCACCGTCATCATCGCGCCGGACCGGCGCGTGTCGGCGGCATCCGTGGTCCGGCCGCTCTGCACAGCCCTCAGTCGGCGCCCGGCGCCGCGCCATAGAATGTCGATGATGATCACCTCCCCGTACGCCGAGCAGCTCGCTCGCATCCCGGTGCGGGCGCACCGCGTCGACGTCGCCGGCACCCAGACCGCCTGGTGGGAGTACGGCGAAGCGGATGCCCCGGTGCTGGTGCTCGTGCACGGCTTCCGCGGCGACCACCACGGCCTCGAGCCCGTCGTCGCCCAGCTGCCCGGGTTCCGCATCGTCTCGCCCGACCTTCCGGGCTTCGGCGAGTCGGCGACGTTCGCCGACCGCCCGCACGACATCGCGGCGTACGCCGAGTGGCTCGGCGGGTTCATCGACGCCGTCGGCATCACGGGGCCGTACTCGCTGCTCGGCCACTCGTTCGGGTCGATCGTGTCTGCAGCGGCCGTCGCCGGCGGGCTCGCCCCCGAGCGCCTCGTGCTCGTCAATCCCATCGGCGCTCCGGCGCTCGAGGGGCCACGCGGCATCATGACCCGCCTCGCCGTGCTCTACTACCGCGCCGCAGCGGCCCTTCCCGAGCGTGCCGGCTTCGCCCTGCTCCGGAACGGCGCCATCGTGCGCGTCATGAGCGTGACCATGGCGAAGACGCGGTCGAAGTCGCTCCGCCGGTTCATCCACGACCAGCACGACCGGTACTTCTCCGCATTCGGCGACCGAGACGCGGTGCTCGAGGCGTTCCGCGCCTCCGTGAGCAACGACGTGAGCCAGTACGCCGCCGACATCGCCGTGCCGACGCTGCTCGTCGCCGCCGAGCGCGACGACGTCACCCCGCTCGCGGCGCAGCACCGGCTCGTCACGCTGTTCCCCGACGCGACGCTCGAGGTGATCCCAGAGGTCGGCCACCTCATCCACTACGAGACCCCGGGCGATGCCGCGGCGCGCATCCTGCGGTTCCTCCGCGCCGGAGCGCGCGCGTGAGGATCATCGTCGATTGCCGGTACACCCGCATCGGGCAGCACGACGGCATCAGCCGATTCACCGCGGGCATCGTCACCGAACTCGGCAAGCGGCATCCGCTCACCATGCTGGTCAGCGACCATCGCCAGCTCGACATGCTGCCCGACCTGCCGTGGCAGCTCGTGAGTTCGCCCACGAGCATCCGTGAGCCCCTCGTGGCGCTGCAGGTCAAGCGGCTGCGACCCGACGTCGTCTTCACGCCCATGCAGACGATGGGCTCCTGGGGCCGCGACTACAAGCTGCTGCTCACGGTGCACGACCTCATCTACTACGAGAACCGCACGCCGCCGCGCGACCTGCCGGCGCCCGTGCGCCTGCTCTGGCGGCTCTTCCACCTCGCCTGGTGGCCCCAGCGCCTGCTGCTGAACCGCGCCGACCAGGTGGTCACCGTCTCCGAGACCACTGCGGGGCTCATCCACGAGCATCACCTCACCGACCGGCCGGTCACGGTCGTGCCGAACGCCGCCGACGATCTCGGTGCGCCGTCGCTGCCCCGGGTGCGGCCCGAGGGGCACCGGCTCGTCTACATGGGCTCCTACATGCCGTACAAGAACGTCGACACGCTCGTGCGAGCGGTCGCAGCACTGCCCGACCACGAGCTGCATCTCATGAGCCGCATCAGCCGAGACGAGCGGGCGCGGCTCACGCGGCTCGCCCCGCAGGCGCGACTCGTCTTCCACGACGGCGCAACGGATGCCGCGTACGCCGAGTTGCTCTCAGGGGCGACCGCGCTCGTGCACGCCTCGAAGGCCGAGGGCTTCGGCATCCCGCTCGTCGAGGCCATGCGGCTCGGCACACCGGTCGTCGTCAGCGACATCCCGATCTTCCGCGAGATCGGCGGCGAGGCCGCGGTCTACTTCGACCCGGAGAATCCCGAGTCGCTCGTCGCGGCGCTGTGGTCGCTCGAGCGAGCGGGGGAGTGGGAGCGTCGTTCGGAGCTCTCCGTCGGCGTCACCGCCCGCTACAACTGGGCGGCGTCGGCCGAGCGTCTCCTGACGCTCATGCGGGCGACGGTCGCCGGCGAGGGGCGCCGCCGCCGTCGTCGCGGCCGCTGACGAGAGCAGGGCCTGGCGATCAGGCTTCGGTACCCGTGAGCGCCTCGGGCTCGACGAGTTCGAGCACGCCGGCCGCGAATCGCACGAGGTGCACCGAGCCGTTGGCGATCGCGTAGCCGGCGCCGGGCAGCGTCCAGCCGCTCAGGTGGAGCATGAGCGAGTGGATGACGCCGCCGTGCGAGACGACGATGACGGAGCCGCCGGGATGCGCGCCGGCGATCTCCGCGAGCGCGGCGGTCGCCCGTTCGATGACGGCCGATCGGGGCTCCAGCCCCTCGATGGTCGCGGCTCGCGCCTCGAGGGCAGCGCGTCCGGCGTGGTCGTGGCCCTCGAGCACGCCGTGGCGGCGCTCGGCGAGCGCGGCGACGAGCTGCGGCTCGGGCAGCTCGAGGTGCCGGGCGATGATCTGCGCGGTCTCCGAGGCACGCGAGAGGGGCGTGCCGTAGACGGCGTCCCAGCGCTCAGTGCCGAGGCGCGCGGCCGTCAGCTCGGCCTGCCGACGCCCGGTTTCGTTCAGCGGGATGTCGGTCGCGCCCTGGATGCGTCGTTCGCGGTTCCAGTCGGTCTCGCCGTGCCGCACGAGGGCGATGAGCACCGGTGCGGTGGGAGTGGCGTCGGTCGGGGCATCCGTCATTCGTCAACTCTCACAGATCGACGGCGGTCGTCACGAATCGAGCGCGGCCGCGAAGGCGGTGAGCGTCTCGCTGGTGCCCGCGTCGATCTTGACCGCTGCCCGGCTGTCGCCCTTCGTGATGCCGCGGTTCACGACGACGATCGGCAGGCGCTTTCGGCGGGCCTGCTCGATGAGGCGCATGCCGGAGTTCACCACGAGCGAGGAACCGGCCACGAGCAGCACGTCGGCGCCGCGCACGAGCGACGCGGCGGCCTGGAAGGTGTCTGCGGGCACGAACTCGCCGAAGAAGACGACATCGGGTTTCAGGATGCCGCCGCAGACGGTGCACGACGGGATCACCATCGCGTCGACGTCGTCGACCACGACATCGCCGTCGGGAGCCGGCCGGATCGCCGTCTCCAGGTCGATCTCGGGGTTCAGGGCTTCGAGCCGCTCGGCGATCGACTGGCGTGCGTAGTGCTGACCGCACGTGATGCACAGCACGCGGTCCATGCTGCCGTGCAGTTCGATGACGTGCTGATTGCCGGCCCGGCGATGCAGGCCGTCGACGTTCTGCGTGATCACGCCGTCGACGATGCCTCGGGCCTCGAGTTCGGCGAGGGCGAGGTGCCCCCGGTTCGGCACAGCGCTGCCGAAGCTGCGCCAGCCGAGGTGGCTGCCCGCCCAGTAGCGCTTCCGCGCACGCTCGGAGGCTAGGAAGGTCTGCACGGTCATCGGCGTGCGCACCGGAGCACCCTCGCCGCGGTAGTCGGGGATCCCGGAATCGGTGCTGACGCCGGCGCCCGTGAGCACGGCCACGCGAGCACCGCGGAGCAGTTCGATCGCCTCGGCGACCCGCTCATCGGCTGCCGACGGAGCTTCGATGCCTGTGCTCACCATGCCCCTTCCCTTCGACGTGCGTCCGAGTCTAGACGTGTCCGTTTTCCGGAATGTTTCCGGCACTGGCAGGCTGGAGGGTGAGGAGACGAATGCACATCGAACGAGTCCGCGACGCGGCATCCGATGCGGTGGCCGACTACGCACGGCTCACCGACGTCGCGCTGCGCAGCGCCAACGAGCCCGAGCAGGGCCTCTACATCGCCGAGTCCGCCAAGGTCATCCGCCGGGCCATCGGCGCGGGCCATCGCCCGCGCTCGGTGCTCATGGAGGAGAAGTGGCTCGCGGGGCTCGAGCCGGTGCTCGCGCCGTTCGACATCCCGGTGCACCTCGCCGACCCCGATCAACTCGAGGAGATCACCGGGTACCGCGTGCATCGCGGCGCGCTCGCGGCGTTCGAGCGCCCAGTGCTCGCCGACCCCGCCGACCTCCTCTCACATGCACGACGCGTCGTCGTGCTCGAGGACATCGTCGACCACACGAACGTCGGGGCGATCTTCCGAAGCGTCGCCGCGCTCGGCGCCGACGCGGTGCTCGTGAGCCCGCGCTGCGCCGACCCGCTCTACCGCCGCAGCGTGCGCGTGAGCATGGGCACGGTGTTCCAGGTGCCGTGGACCCGCCTGCCCGAGTGGCCGGAGGCGGCCCGGATGCTCCGCGCCCACGACTTCACGATCGCGGCGCTCGCCCTCGCCGACGACGCGATCTCGCTGCCCGCCCTGGCGGCCGACCCGCCCGAGCGCCTGGCACTCGTCTTCGGCGCGGAGGGCGACGGGCTCAGTCGCAGTGCGCTCGAATCCGCCGACCGCGTCGTGACGATTCCGATGCGGCACGGGGTCGACTCGCTGAACGTCGCCGCGGCCGCCGCAGTCGTGCTCTACGCGGTCGCACTCGACGAGGAGGTCGCCGGTGACTGACGTCGATGCGAGCCAGGCGAGGGCGCGGGTGTACCGGCGCCGGCGCATCGTCGTCTTCAGCGCCCTCGCGGTCGTGATCGCCCTCGTCACGACGGGCGGCGTCTACACCGCGAACGCGCTCGGCGCCGCGGTGCCGGCCGCCGCGCCGCAGGTCATCGACCCCGAGCCGGTTGCGGCGGCCCCGCAGCCGCTCGCGCTGCCCGGCTTCGGCAGCTACGCCGTGGGCGCGGTCGGGTTCGACGGGCTCGTCGCCGCCGGCAACGAGTCTGCGCCCATGGCGATGGCGAGCCTGACCAAGGTCGTCACAGCGCTCGTCGTGCTCGAGGCGCATCCGATCGCCGCGGGCGAGGGCGGACCCGGGATCGAGTACACCGAGGCCGACGTCGACATCTACTGGGACCAGGTCGCCCAGAACTCGTCAGTGGCGCCGGTGGCCGCCGGCAGCACGCTGACCCTGCGGGAGAGCCTCGAGGCCATGCTGCTGCCGTCGGGCGGCAACTACTCGATCTCCATCGCGAACTGGGCGTTCGGTTCGGTCGACGCGTATCTCGAGCGTGCCCGGGCCTGGGCCGCCGAACAGGGGCTCGCAGAGACGCAGCTCGCCGATACCAGCGGACTCTCGCTCGACAACGTGAGCACCGCGACCGACCTCGTGCGGCTCGGCCAAATCGCCCTCGCAGATCCGACGGTCGCCGAGATCGTCGCGAAGCCCACCGCAGACCTCCCCGAGGTCGGCACGGTCAAGAACTCGAACAAGCTGCTCGGCACCCACGGTGTCGACGGCATCAAGACCGGCACGACCGACGACGCCGCGAACCTGCTCTTCTCGGCCGACGTGCCGGTCGGCGGTTCGAGCGTCACGCTCGTCGGTGTGCTGCTCGGCGGCGAGACCCATGCCGTGCTCAACGAGGCGATCGCGGCACTGCTCGACTCGATCGCGCCGGGATTCCACGAGGTCGTGCCGCTCGAGGCGAACCAGGTGCTCGCCGAGTACACGACCCCGTGGGGCGAATCCGCACGGGCACGGGCCGCCGACGGGGCATCCGTCGTCGTCTGGAGCGATACCCCCGTGGATGTCGAGGTGCGGGCGGAGCCCGTGACGCTCGCGGCTCGCGGCGAGGAGGTCGGCACCGCCGTCGTGCACGTCGGCGCCCAGGAGATCAGTGTGCCGCTCGTGCTCGACAGGGCGATCGAGGACCCGGGCGCGTGGTGGCGGCTCTCGAATCCGGGCGCGCTCGGCTGACCCGGCAGGGCTGCTGCGGACGCCGGATCGCACGCGAGGCGCGGTTCAGTCGGGCAGGGCGTACGGCCCGGCATCCGGCCGCTTGGCGCTGATGAGGTCTCCTGAGGACTGATGCCGGATGCGGCGCACCACCCACGGCACGAGGTACTCGCGAGCCCACGAGAAGTCTTCGACCCGGGCCTGGCGCCAGGTGCCAGAATGCAGCGGCTCAGGCTTCAGGGGCTCGAGGGTGTTCTCGACGTTCAGGGCGCTCAGCACCATGCGGGCGACGGTGTGGTGGCCGAGCGCGTTCAGGTGCAGCCGGTCGGGCGCCCACATGCGCTGGTCCTGGATCGCGGTGAGCGCCCACTGGTCGGCGACGATGCAGTCGTACTTCGCGGCGATCGCGCGAAGGTTCTCGTTGTAGATCGCCACCTTGCCCCGGATGCCGCGGAAGACCGGCGAGAAGCCGACATCGACGCCGGTGAAGATCACGATCGTCGCGTGATCACGGGAGAGCCGCTCGACGGCGTACTCGAAGCGCGAGGCGATCTCGTCGGGGTCGGTGCGCGGGCGGATCACGTCGTTGCCGCCGGCCGAGATGGTGATGAGGTCGGGCCGCAGGGCGAGCGCAGGCTCGACCTGCTCGTCGATGATCTGCTGGATGAGCTTGCCGCGCACCGCGAGGTTCGCGTACGCCAAGTCTTCGGTGCCCTGGGCGAGCACCTCGGCCACACGGTCGGCCCAGCCGCGGTGCCCGCCGGGCGCGGACGGCTCGGGATCGCCGATGCCTTCCGTGAACGAGTCGCCGAGGGCGACGTAGCGCGACCAGGGATGCTGCTGCGTGACCATTCCTCCATTGTGCAGGCTCCATGGGTTCGAGGATGTCGGGCCCCTCCGCTACGCTCGGATTCAGTGAGCACTGCGATCCCTTTCGGCCCCCAACCGGGCACGTCGGCCGCCGAGCACCTCTCACCGTCGTTCCCGGAGCGTGCAGCGTGGGGCACGGCTTCGAAGCTGCGCGCCTGGCAGGCCGAGGCCCTCGAGCAATACCTCGACGAGTTGCCGCGCGACTTCCTCGCGGCCGCCACGCCCGGCGCCGGCAAGACGACGTTCGCCCTGCGGCTCGCAGCCGAGTTGCGGGCGCGGCGCATCATCGACCGCATCACGGTGGTGGCACCCACCGACCACCTCAAGCGGCAATGGGCCGATGCCGCGGCGCGCGCCGGCATCCGTCTCGATCCGGGGTTCCGCAACGCCCACGGCAGCAGCTCGCGGCACTTCCACGGCGTTGCGGTCACCTACGCGCAGGTGGCCATGCGCCCGGCGCTGCACCGCGAGCTGACCCTCTCGGGCAAGACGCTCGTGATCCTCGACGAGGTGCACCACGGCGGTGACGCCCTCTCGTGGGGCGATGCGATCCGCGAGGCGTTCGATCGCGCCGAGAAGCGGCTCTCGCTCACCGGCACGCCGTTCCGGTCCGACACCGCGCCCATCCCGTTCGTGCAGTACGAGCCCGACGCGCACGGCGTGCGGTTGTCGAAGACCGACTACGACTACGGCTACGGCCGAGCTCTCGCCGACGGCGTCGTGCGCCCGGTGCTCTTCATGGTCTACGCGGGCCACATGCGCTGGCGCACGAAGGCCGGCGACGAGATGGAGGCCAAGCTCGGCGAAGACAACACGAAAGACATCACCTCCTCGGCCTGGCGCACGGCCCTCGAGCCGAGCGGCGAGTGGATCCCGGCGGTGCTCGCCGCTGCCGATCGCCGGCTCACCGAGGTGCGCCACGGCATCCCCGACGCCGGCGGGCTCGTCATCGCCACCGACCAGACCGTCGCACGGGCGTATGCCCAGATCCTCGAGCAGATCTGCGGCGAGAAGGTCACGATCGTGCTCTCCGACGAGAAGGAGGCGAGCGCGCGCATCGAGGAGTTCTCGGCGAACACGAGCCGGTGGATGGTCGCGGTGCGCATGGTCTCCGAGGGCGTCGACGTGCCGCGGCTCGCGGTGGGCGTCTACGCCACGAGTGCGTCGACGCCGCTCTTCTTCGCCCAGGCCATCGGCCGCTTCGTGCGGGCACGGCGCCGCGGTGAGACGGCATCGGTCTTCCTGCCCAATGTGCCGGGCCTCATGGCGCTCGCCTCGCAGCTCGAACTCGAACGCGATCACGCGCTCGACCGGCGCAGCGGCGAGGGCGACGACGACGGCCTCGACGACAGCCTGCTCGAGTCGGCCAACCGCGAGGAGCGCGCCTCCGAAGAGGCGGGTCTCGGCACCTGGGAGGCGATCGGCTCGGATGCCTCGTTCGATCGCGTGCTCTACGACGGCACCGAGTTCGGCACCCTCGCCGAGCCCGGCAGCGACGAGGAGTACGACTTCATCGGCATCCCCGGCATCCTCGAACCCGAGCAGGTCTCCGAGCTGCTGCGGCACCGTCAGGCGCGTCAGGCGCGGCGGGCAGGGGAGCGGCGCAAGCACGTCGTCGCAGAGGAGAACCCCGAACCGGTCGCGCTGTACCGCACGCTGAAAGAGCAGCGCTCGCTGCTCAACAGCCTCGTCGGGCTGTGGGCGCGTCACACGGGTGAAGCCCACTCGCAGGTGCACGCCGAGCTGCGCCGCGTGTGCGGCGGCCCGGCTGTCGCGCAGGCCACCGTGACGCAGCTGCAGGCGCGCATCGAGTTCCTGCGCAAGCGACTCGGCAGTCGCTGATCAGGTCGGCGGTGCGGGGATAGCATGACCCGTATGGAACGTCGTACGCGGGTGCTCGTCGTCGCCATCGTCGTCTCCTTCATCGCGTTCCTCGATGGTGCGGTCATCAACGTGGCACTGCCGTCGATCGAAGCCGAGCTCGGCGGCGGCCTGGCCCTGCAGCAGTGGGCGGTCGATGCCTACCTCCTGACGCTCGGCTCGCTGATCCTGCTCGCGGGGTCGCTGTCGGACTCGTTCGGGCGGCTGCGCATCATCCGCATCGGGCTCTACGGCTTCGCCGCCACCTCGGTGCTCTGCGCGATGGCACCCGACGGCCTCGTGTTCGTCATCGGCCGTGCCCTGCAGGGTGCGGCCGGCGCCCTGCTCGTGCCGAGCTCGCTCGCGCTCATCATCGCGACGTTCCCGGCGGCGGCGCAGGGCAAGGCGATCGGGCGCTGGACGGCGTGGACGACCGCCGCGTTCCTCATCGGTCCGCTTCTCGGCGGGGCGCTCGTCGACCTCGTCTCGTGGCGACTCGTCTTCTGGATCAACCTCGTGCCGATCGCCTTCGCCCTCGTTTTCATGCGCGCGCTCGGCCGCGATGAGCCGAACCCCGCCCGGGAGCGCATCGACTGGCTCGGCGCGGGCCTCGGCGTCGTCGGTCTCGGCGGCACGGTCTTCGCCCTCATCGAGCAGGGCCGCTTCGGCTGGTCGTCGCCGGTGGTCTTCGTGCCGCTCGTCGTCGGCATCGTCGCGTTCGCCGTGTTCCTGTGGTGGGAGCGACGCGCCCCGCAGCCGATGCTGCCGCTGAGCCTGTTCCGCGCCCGAAACTTCGCGGCGGGCAACCTCGCGACGCTCTTCATCTATGCCGCCCTCTCGCTCGGCACGTTCGCGATCGCGATCTTCCTGCAGGAGTTCGCCGGGTTCTCAGCGACCCTCGCTGGGCTCGCGACGCTGCCGCCGACCATCATGATCGTCTTCCTCGGCTCCTGGTTCGGCGGGCTCTCGTCGCGATTCGGTCCGCGCATCTTCATGACGTTCGGCCCGCTCACCGCTGCGATCGGCTACCTGCTCACGCTCACCGTCACCGACGACGTGGCGTACTGGACCCAGCTCCTGCCGGGCATCGTGGTCATGGGACTCGGTATGGCGATGACGGTGGCGCCGCTCACGTCGGCGATCCTCGGCGCGGTCGACCCGGCGCGGGCCGGCATCGGTTCGGCGGTCAACAATGCCGTCGCGCGCATCGCCGGGCTCGTCGCGATCGCCTCGATCGGCGTCATCGTCGGCACCAGGCTCGATGTCGAGGGCTTCCACCGGGCGGCGATCGCCACGGCGGCATTCCTCGTGATCGGCGGCGTCGTGTCGTGGATCGGCATCCGGAATCCCGCCCGGGCGCCGATGCCCTCCGAGGCGGCGCCGGCGCGCGACTGAGGGCCCCCGCACTTCGCTCGGGCCGCCTCCGACGGGCCCGAGAGTCCCGTTCGGTTCGGCACGTTCGTCTGCGTTCGTTGCGCCCGGCGCGTTCGGTCAGCGCACCTCGGCGGCCTGCTCCGCTGCGACCCCTGCGGCGGCGACGTCGTGCAGACCGCCGATTTCGGCCGCCCGATCGAGGGCGGCCATGAGGTCGCTCGTGAGGTCGTCGACGTGTTCGAGACCGATCGCGAGGCGCACGATGCCTGCGCCCGGCTTGGCCTCACCTGCGACGGGGCGGTGCGTGAGCGAGGCGGGATGCTGCACGAGCGAGTCGACGCCGCCGAGCGACACGGCATGGGTGATGAGCTCGCACGATTCCGTGAAGCGCGCGGCCGCCTCGTACCCGCCCACCATGTCGAGCGCGATCACCGATCCGGGCCCCTCGAGCTGGGTGCCGAGGAGGCCGGCGGGATCCTGGCCGGGGAGGCCGGGGTAGTGCACGCGCGCCACCGCCGGATGCGCGAGCAACCGCTCGGCGAGTACGGCAGCGGTCTCCTGCTGCGCGCGTACCCGCAGCGGAAGGGTGCGGAGTCCGCGGTGCAGCAGGTACGCGGCCATCGGGTGGAGGAGTCCGCCGGTGAGCGCACGCACCTGTCGCAACCGCTCGACCCACTCCTGGTCACCCGCCACGACGCCGCCCATCACGTCGCCGTGACCGCCCAGATACTTGGTGGCGCTGTGCAGCACGAGGGTCGCTCCGTGCTCGACCGGGCGTTGCAGCACGGGCGTCGCGAAGGTGTTGTCGACGAGCAACGGCACTTCGCCCGCCGCATCCGCCACCGCCCGGATGTCGAGGAGTTCGAGCGTCGGGTTCGCGGGGGTCTCCACGATCACGAGCCCGGTGTCGGGCCGAATCGCGGCAGTGATGTCCGCGGGGCCCACCCACGTCACCTCCGTGCCGAGCAGCCCACTCGCGAGCACATGGTCGGTGCCGCCGTAGAGCGGTCGTACGGCGACAACGTGCGGGCGGCCGGCGGAGGCCGAGGCGATCAGCGTGGCGGCCAGCGCCGCCATGCCGCTCGCGAACGCGACGGCACCCTCGGTGCCCTCGAGGCCGGCGAGCGACTCCTCGAATCTCGCCACGCCGGGCTGCCAGAGTCGCTGGTAGACCGCCGAGCGGCCCTCGCCGAGATCGTGCCCCGTCGCGAGCTCTTCGTACGAGGCGCCTCCGGTCTCGACGTCGCCCAGCGGGTTCGTGGTGGAGAAGTCGATGACGGGCACGTGGGAACCGCTCTCCCGCACACCCGTCATGCCGCCGTGGACGGCGCGGGTCTCGAGATGTGACGACGATGTCTGCATGGGTCGAACCAAAGCAGAATCTGTGACGTTCGGCAACTCTTCATGAAGCATCCATGCGATACACTCGAAATCTCGAATGTTCTGCATTCCCAAACTCCTGAGGAGACCGCACGTGGCGCAGAAACCAGAACTCGACCGCGTCGACCGTGCGTTGCTCCAAGCACTCTCGATGAACGCGCGCGCCTCGGGTGCCGCTCTCGCCGCTGAGGTCGGAGTCGCCGAGTCGACTGTATCGCTCCGACTGCGCCGTCTGCAGAGTCTCGGCACCGTGCGCGGGTACCGTGTCGACGTCGACCTGGCGTCGCTCGGGGTCTCGCTCCAGGCGCTCATCGCCATCCGGCTCGTCAAGCACGATCGGAGCGAGATCGATGCGTTCCGGCAAGCCGTGCCGCATCTGCCCGGCGTGATCGGCGTGTTCCACATGGCCGGGGCCGAGGACTATCTGATCCACGTCGCCGCACGCGACGCCGTAGAGCTGCGCGAGTTCGTGCTCGCGTACCTCACGGGGCATCCGGCCGTCGCGCACACCGAGACGAACCTGATCTTCGAACACGTCGACGGAGACGGCTGGAACCGGCTGGTCGGCTGAGTTCCTGCTCCATCGAGACGACTCCCGAGACGGCGGTTCGGTTCTCCGAAATCCTGCCAATCCGCGCGAACCGGGGTCTCGAATCGTGTCCGGCCGATAGCGTGACTGAGGTCGTGCGAGCGGCCGCATGCGATGACGCGGGACGAGCCCAGGCCGCGACAGCCGGGCGCCCGCGATGGACGGGAGCACGATGAACGACCGACCGCCGGCCGGCACGGCCGCCGACCGAGCGAGGTGGCGACGCTACCTCGCCGATGAACGGGCCGAGGCCGCCGTCTACCGTGAGCTCGCGGCACGTCGCGACGGTGAGGAGCGCGGCATCCTGCTCGCCCTCGCGGCGGCGGAGGGGCGCCACGAGGCGCACTGGCTCGCGCTGCTCGGCGGCGACGACCGCGGAGTTCCCCGCGCCGACGTGCGCACCCGAGTGCTCGGCGCGCTCGCCCGGCGGTTCGGCTCGATCTTCGTGCTCGCGCTCGCGCAGCGCGCAGAAGCACGATCGCCGTATGCGAGCGACCCCGACGCCACGGCCGCCATGGCCGCCGACGAGCGCATCCACGGCGAGGTGGTGCGCGGGCTCGCGGCACGCGGCCGCCGAAGGCTCGCGGGCACCTTCCGCGCCGCGGTGTTCGGAGCCAACGACGGACTCGTCTCGAACCTCGCGCTCGTGCTCGGCATCGGCGCCACCGGCGTACCCGCCGCGGTCGTGCTCTTCACGGGCATCGCCGGCCTCCTGGCCGGCGCCCTGTCGATGGGGGCGGGGGAGTACGTCTCGGTTCGGTCGCAGCGCGAGCTGCTCGAGGCATCCGCCCCAGACCCCTCGGCGCGCGACGCACTGCCCGACCTCGACATCGACGCCAATGAGCTCGCACTCGTCTACCGGGCCCGCGGCATGGACGAGCGCGATGCCGTCGAGCACGCCGCGCTCGTCGTCGCCCGGGTGCACGCCGCCGAGCAGGCGCAGACGCCGACCGATGCGCTGA
Source organism: Agromyces badenianii (assembly GCF_003070885.1). NCBI lineage: Bacteria > Bacillati > Actinomycetota > Actinomycetes > Micrococcales > Microbacteriaceae > Agromyces > Agromyces badenianii. The sequence goes on along the minus strand of NZ_CP028913.1, from coordinate 1,579,705 downwards.
ACATCATCGAGCACGATGACGAGGCCGTCGGCACCGGGCTCTCGGCGGCGATCTCGAGCTTCTGCTTCTTCGCCTCGGGCGCCCTGATCCCCGTGCTGCCGTACCTCTTCGGCATGACCGGGCTCGCGGCGATCATCACGGCGACGGTGCTCGTGGGCGTCGCGCTTCTCGCCACCGGTGCGATCGTCGGTCTCCTGTCGGGTGCGTCGCCGCTGAAGCGGGCACTTCGCCAGCTCGGCATCGGCCTCGGCGCCGCCGCGGTCACCTACCTGCTCGGCCTCGCCTTCGGCACGACGATCGTCTAGGAGCTCCCATGTCACGACCCGTCGCCCTGCTCACCGGCGCCGGCCGCCGCAACGGCATCGCCTGGTCGATCGCCACCACCCTCGCCGCTGACGGCTGGGACATCGTGTTCAGTCACCTCGGCGACTACGATCGGCGGATGTCGCTCGGCGGCGACCCCGATCGCGATCCCGCCGCCCTCGTTGCCGAACTTCGGGCACTCGGGGCCCGCAGCATCGCCGTCGACGCCGACCTCGCCGACCCTGCCGTGCCGGGCCGGCTCGTCGCCGAGGCATCCGCTGCGCTCGGACCGGTCCGCGCGCTCGTGCTCTCGCACGCAGAGAGCGTGGACTCCGGCATCCTCGACACGTCGGTCGAGAGCTTCGACCGTCACTTCGCGGTGAACACCCGGGCATCGTGGCTCCTGCTGCAAGCCTTCGCGGGCCAGGTGCCGAGCGGCGGAGGCCGTGTGGTCGCCCTCACGAGCGACCACGTCGTCGGCAACATGCCCTACGGTGCGAGCAAGGGCGCGCTCGATCGCATCATCATCGCGGCCGCTCGCGAGCTCGCACCGCTCGGTATCACCGCGAACCTCGTGAACCCGGGGCCGGTCGACACCGGATGGATGGATGACGAGACACGCGCCGCGCTCACCGCCGCGCAGCCGGGCGGCCGGCTCGGCACCCCCGACGATGCCGCACGTCTGGTGCGATTCCTCGTCTCAAACGACGCCCGGTGGATCACGGGACAGCTGATCATGAGCGACGGCGGCTTCTCGATCTGATCCGCCGCGACCGTTCGACGACCGGCCGCGTCGTCAGCCGGCCGGTGCGGTCACGAAGTCGATGAGCTCCTCGACCCGGCCGAGCAGGGCCGGTTCGAGGTCGCCGTAGCCGCGCACCCGACCGAGGATGTGCTGCCAAGCGCGTGCGATGTCGGCCTGCTCGGCGTGCGGCCAGCCGAACGCGTCGCACACGCCGTGCTTCCACTCGGTGCCCCGCGGAATCACAGGCCAGGCCGCCTTGCCGAGACGGGCCGGCTTCACGCCCTGCCAGATGTCGATGAAGGGATGCCCCACGACGAGCACGTTCGCCGCGTACGGGCCGCGCATGACGGCGTCGGCGATGCGCTGCTCCTTCGATCCCGCCACGAGGTGGTCGACGAGCACACCCGCCCTGCGGCCGGCCGCGGGGCGGAACTCGGCGAGCACGTCGGCCAGCACGTCGACGCCCTGGAGGTACTCGACGACGACGCCCTCGATGCGGAGGTCGGCGCCCCAGACCTTCTCGACGAGCTCGGCGTCGTGACGCCCCTCGACGAAGATGCGGCTCGGCAGGGCTGTCCGCGCTGGCGCGGACTCGACGGCGAACGAACCCGAGGCCGTGCGCAGCCGCCCGGCCGGGGCCTTCGGCTTCGGCCGGACGAGTTGCACTGCCTCTCCGTCGACGAGGAAGCCGTGACCGAGGGGGAACATGCGCTTGGCGCCGAAGCGGTCTTCGAGCACCACGATGTTCTTTTCGATGCCGACGACGGCGCCGCAGAAGCCGCTGTCGGCGAGTTCGACGACGAGGTCGCGTTCGGCCTCGACCGTGGAAATCACCCGGCGGCCGCGCGCCTTCCAGTCGCCGGCGAGCACATCGCCGCCGTAGCGATCGTGGGGGTCGTTGCGGAAATCGTCAGGGGGTGTCGCGGGCACCGGTCGAGGCTAACGGAAGTCGCGTGACCGGTGCGGCGCCGACACGGTGAGTGGTTCGAATCGATCGGCGATGAGGTTCGTGACGCCCTCGCGAGAGCGCTCGAGCATGCCGCGCACGATCATCGCCGGCGCCTCACGCGCGATGCGGCGGTACCGGTTCCAGACCCCGACCCCGGCGATGACGTTCAACGTGCCGGACTCGTCTTCGAGGTTGAGGAAGGTGATGCCGCTCGCCGTCGCCGGCCGCTGCCGGTGCGTGACCACACCGCCCACCTCGATGCGCCGGCCCGTCTCGGCCAGCTGCAGCAGGTCGATGCGGATGACCCCGCGCTCGTCGAGGCGCTCGCGCACATGCCGGATGGGGTGGTCGTCGGGGGAGATGCCCGTGGCCCAGAGGTCGTAGACGACCTGTTCGGCCGGACTCAGCATCGGCAGCAGCGGCGGCTGCACGACGACGACCGAGCCCGCGAGGTACTCCTCGCGGTCGAGGGCCGCCTCGCCCGCGAGCCAGAGCGCCTCGCGTCGCTGAAGCCCGAACCCGTCGAACGCGCCCGCCGCGGCGAGCGCTTCGAGCTGGGCGGCGTCGAGCGCAGCGCGACGCGAGACGTCGGCCATGTCGCGGTAGGGGCCGTGGGCCTCGCGTTCGGCAATGAGGCGTTCGGCGACGGCCTGGCCGATGGAGGAGACATCGGCCAGGCCGAGCCGCACCGCGAAGTCGCCGTCACGGCGGTGCTCGGCTCCGCGATCGGGAGCGCTGCGGTCGAAGTCTCCGACCGGGGCCTGCACGGGCTCGGCGCACGCCTCGAGACCGGTCGGCGCGCGGCATCCGTCGCCGAGCCCGGAGCCGGTGGTGCCGGTGGCGTCTGCGCCGACAGGATCGCCGCTCGTCGCCTCGAGCCCCGCGTGCACCCCCGACCGCAGGATGTCTGGTCGCAGCACTTCGACCCCGTGACGCCGCGCATCGGCGGTGAGCGTCTGCGGCGAGTAGAACCCCATCGGCTGCGCGCGGAGCAGCGCGGCGAGGAACGCCGCCGGATAGTGCAGCTTCAGCCACGAGCTCGCGTAGACGAGCAGCCCGAAGCTCAGGGCGTGGCTCTCGGCGAAGCCGAAGTTCGCGAAGGCCTCGATCTTGGCGTAGATCGAATCGGCCACCTCGCCCTCGATGCCGTTCTCGGCCATGCCCGCGTAGAGCTTCGCCTTCAGGCGTTCGATCTTCTCGACACCGCGCTTCGAGCCCATGGCCCGCCGCAGCAGATCGGCGTCGGCGGCGCTGCAGTTGCCGACCGCGACCGCCATCTGCATGAGCTGCTCCTGGAAGAGCGGAACGCCCAGCGTGCGTTCGAGCACGGGTTCGAGCTTCGGATGCAGGTAGCTGACCGCTTCTTCACCGGTGCGACGCCGGATGTACGGATGCACCGCGCCGCCCTGCACCGGACCGGGGCGGATGAGCGCGATCTCGACGACGAGGTCGTAGAAGCATCGGGGCTTCAGCCGGGGGAGCGTGCCCATCTGCGCCCGGCTCTCGACCTGGAACACGCCGATCGAGTCGGCGCGGCAGAGCATGTCGTAGACCGCCTCCTCTTCTTTCGGCAGGCTCGAGAGCTCCCACACCTCGCCCGTCGACTCCCGCACGAGGTCGAAGGTGTACTGCAGGGCCGCGAGCATGCCGAGGCCCAGCAGGTCGAACTTCACGAGGCCCATCCAGGCGCAGTCGTCTTTGTCCCACTGCAGCACGGTGCGGTGCTCTTTGCGGGCGTGCTCGATGGGGCACACCTCGCCGACGGGCCGGTCGGTGAGCACCATGCCGCCCGAGTGGATGCCGAGGTGGCGTGGAAAGGTGAGCACCTGCCCGGCGAGCTCGACGACGGCGTCGGGGATGTCGTGGTCGTCGGTCTCGACCACGGCGCCCCACCGCTCGACCTGCCGCGACCAGGCGTCTTGCTGGCCGGTGGAGTAGCCGAGCGCCTTCGCCATGTCGCGCACCGCGACCTTCGGCCGGTAGCTGATGACGTTCGCGACCTGCGCCGCGTTCTGGCGGCCGTACTTCGCGTAGACGTACTGGATGATCTCCTCACGACGGTCGGAGTCGAAGTCGACGTCGATGTCTGGCTCTTCATCGCGCAGCGCCGAGAGGAAGCGCTCGAAGGGCAGCCGGTACCCGATCGAGTCGACCGCGGTGATGCGCAGGGCGTAGCAGACGGCCGAATTCGCCGCCGAACCCCGACCCTGGCAGAGGATGCCGCGCCGCCTCGCCTCGGCGACGATGTCGTGCACGATGAGGAAGTAGCCGGAGAAGCCTTTCAGCTCGATGACGTCGAGCTCGCGTTCGAGTCGCTCGCGCACGTGCGGCGGCACACCGGGGTAGAGCTCTTCGGCGCCCTGCCAGACGAGCACCCGCAGCCAGCTCATCGGCGTGTGCCCCTCGGGCACCTCTTGCCTCGGCAGCTTCGGCCGGGCGCTGCGCAGCGTGAACCCGAGCTCGTCGGCGAGGGTCACCGAATGGGCGACCGCGCCGGGGTACCGGGCGAATCGCGCCGCCATCTCGGCGCCGCTGCGCAAGTGCAATTGATCGGATGCCGGCAGCCACCCGTCGAGCTCGTCGAGGCTGCGACGCGCCCGCACCGCGGCGAGGGCCGCCGCGAGGCGATGCTCGGGCGGGGTCGCGTAGTGCACGGCGTTCGTCGCGAGGAGCGGCAGGCCCGCCCGCTCGGCGAGCCCGGCGAGGGCGTCGTTGGCCTGCTGGTCGAACGGATGCCCGTGGTCGAAGAGCTCGACGACGACGTTCTCACGGCCGAACAGCGCGGTGAGACGATCGAGCTCGCGCGCCGCGGCATCCGCCCCGCCGTCGGCGAGCGCACGGCGCACGGCGCCCTTCCGGCATCCGGTCGGCACGACCCACTCGCCGCCCGCCCGCTCGGCGAGCTCTTCGAGGGAGTACACCGGTCGCCCCTTCTCGCCGCCGGCGAGCTGCCCGCCGGTGATCGCTCCGGCGAGCCGGTGGTAGCCGGCCTCTCGCCGGGCGAGCACGAGCAGGTGCTCGCCCTCGGGGTCGGCGAAGCCCTTCTGCGGGCCCTGCAGGCCGAGCGAGAGTTCGGCGCCGAAGACCGTCTGCAGTTCGGGAAAGCTCTCGGCGGCCTCGGCGAAGTGCACGATGCCGTAGAAGCCGTCGTGGTCGGTGACGGCGAGGCCGGTGAGCCCCAGACGCTGCGCCTCTTCGACCAGCTGCTCGGGAGAGGAGGCGCCGTCGAGGAAGCTGAAGTTCGAGTGCGCGTGCAGCTCGGCGTAGGGCACGATCGGCCCGGTCGGCGCCTCGAGCCCCGCTGACGGGCGGTACGGATGCCGTTTGCGACTCCACGCGGGGGAGTCGCCGCCGTCGCCGATGAGCTTCGGGGCACCGGGCCGGCGCACGTCGGAGAGCTTGCGCTCGAGCTCCGACCAGGGGATGCCGGGATTGTTCCAGCCCATCAGTACCGCCCATCGCCCATCGATCCAGCCAGTCGTTCCACACCATCAGCCGGGCTCAGTCGTACCTCGCTTCGGCCCACCAGCCCTCGTCGTCGCGCACGAGGAGCCACGCGCACCCGTCGTCGTCGACGATCTGGAACCGGTGCACGCGCCTCGCGTGCTCGGCGTCCCACCAGCGCTCGACGACCGGCCAGGGGCCCGCCCAGGCCCGAACGGGCGCGGCGACGCCACCGGCGAGCGCGAAGCGTTCGGGGTTCGCCGAGATCACCCCCCGGGCATCGATGGTGACGACGGACCCCCCGGCGTCGAGCAGCCCGATCGGCAGCCGCTCGCGGAACACGCTCGCGGGCGCCAGGGCGGGCAGGCTGCCGGGCCACGGCGCCCCCTCGCCGCCGCGCTCGGGAGCCCGGTCGCCCCAGGGCACGAGCACCTGCCGGTCGGCGAGCATGCGGCCGCCGCCGATCTCGGCGGTGACGACCGCGTCGTGGCCGAGCATGCTCTGCACTCGAGTGAGCCCGTGATGCACGCGCTCGTCGGGACCGCCGCCCCAGAGCCCCTCTTCGTGGTTGCCGGTGGAGTCGATGCGTTCTGGCACGACCCGCAGCCGCACGATGGGCGAGGTGAGCGCGCTGTCGGCGGTGCCCGCGCCCTGCAGCTGCCAGCGCACGCGGTCGACGACGTCGGCGGGTGTGAACCAGCGCGGGTGCAGCCAGCTGCGACTGGAGTGCCCGCCGGCTTCGTCGTCGATCTCGACGCGGATGCCGGTGCACACGAGTCGCTTCGCCCGCATGCGCCCGATGAACTCGTCGGCGCGCACGCGGAAGGCGAAGGCGAGCTGGTCGATGCGGTCGAGCGGCGGCTCGAACTCCTGCGCGACCTCGAACTCGGGCGGCGGCGTGCGGGCGAGCACCCTCGCCTGCTCACGACCCGATGCCCGGTCGTGTGCGAACGCACCGGCCGCGCCGAAGCGCCGCCGCACATCGGCCTCGGGCAGGGCCGCGAACTCGCCGAGGCTGCGCACCCCGAGCCGGTTCAGCAGGACCCCGGTGCGGGCATCGACGACGAGCCCCACCGGCAACGGGGCGATGAACGCAGCGGATGCCCCGGGCGCGACGATGCCCACGGGCGCCTCACCCGTCGGACTCGCCGCCCGGGCCGCCTGCTCGGCTGCGAAGGGCCCGTCGGCGACCCCGACCCGTGCGCCCACCACCCCGAGTGCGGCGACGGTGTCGAGCAGCGCCCGCGCCGCGGCATCCTCGCCGCCGTAGTAGCGGGCTGGGCCGCGGGCGCGCATGGCGAGCGTGCCGGGGCGGATGAGCTGCACCCCGGGCACCGTCTCTTCGACCCGTCGCACGACGGGTTCGAAGACGCGCACGTCGAGTGAGGCGTCGTAGTCGAGCAGGGTGAGCCCGGGGGAGCGGTATTGCGCCTCGCGGAGCTTCAGGCCGCGCACGACGCCGTCGCGCCGGGCCGCCGCCGAGCAGGCGAAGATCTGGCCGCCGTCGGTGAGGGCGATGGGCGCGGCCGGGTCGAGCCCGGCTTCGCGGCAGGCTGCGAAGACGGGCCAATCGGGGCACCAGAGCACGATCGTGCGGGTCGGGTCGACGATCATCAGACGGCCCGCCGCACGTAGTCGTCGAGTCGCACGGGGTCGCCCAGGGGCACCGGCTCGTCGCGCCGCGCCGGGTCGTCGAGCCGCACCGGCGCTCGAGGCGTCTCGTCGACGGCGGCCCGGAAGTCGAGGGAGCGCCCCGGCAGTTGCAGCCGGGAGCGTGCTCGCCGCCCGAACTCGCCGCGCCCGCCTGCCGAGACGACGACGTCGCGGTCGCTGAGGTGCCCGTGCCCGAGCTCGAGCCCGTGCCACTCGCTCGCCTCGACGCCGAGGCTCGCGTCGCTGCCCGGCCACTCGCCGGCGACGAGCAGCACGGTGCCGCGCTGCCTGAGCCTGGCGGTCAACCGCGATGCCTCGGCGGGAGCGACCCGGCCGACCGGTCGCACGGCGACCACGGGAATCACGTCGGCGAGCGCCGCGACCACCGTGAGCCACTGCCGCCCGGGATCGGGCACGAGCACGAGGCGCTCGAGCTCGATGCCGAACCGTGCAGCCGCCTCGACGCCGAACTCGGGCATGCCGGCGACCGCGACCCAGCTCCCGCTCGCAGAGGGGCCGGCGAGGAGCGCCATGAGCAGGGTCGTCGAGCCTTCGACCGAGACGACCGTGCCCTCGCGGAGGCTGCCCCCGGGCAGCACCTGCTCGAGGGCCGGATGCGTGGGCACCGTCTTCGACTCGAGCCGTGTCGCCTGCATCCCGCGGATGCGGGCCTGCAGCTCCTCGACGCGCGAGGGCACATCGGCCGGGGCGAGGGGAGCGGTCATGGTCACCCTCACAGTTTCGAACACATGTTCGAATACAGCAAGTCCATCATGCCGACTGTCCGGAACCGACCCGAAGCGCGAGAAGCCCCGGAAATGCGAGAAGGCCGGATCAGAAAACTGATCCGGCCTTCTCGACACAAGCGTGCGCGAGGGGGGACTTGAACCCCCACGCCCGTTAGGGCACTAGCACCTCAAGCTAGCGCGTCTGCCATTTCCGCCACCCGCGCTCGTGTCAGGCCGTTCCGATTCCTCAGTGGCCCGAGAGAAGACATTAGCACGGATTCCGAGGCGCCCCCGACACGGTGGCCATCGGCGGATGCCCCGGCTAGCGTGAAGGCATGGCCCCGTCACCCACCGACATCCCCCCTGCCGATGAACTCGACGAGACGGCGATCGTCGCACGTGACCTGATCCGCTTCGACACCTCGAACTACGGCGGTGGCACGGCCAACGGCGAGCGCGAGGCCGCCGAATACGTCGAAGCGCGACTGGTGGCGCTCGGACTCGCGCCGCAGCTCTTCGAGCCGGCACCGAGGCGAACGAGCGTCGTCGCACGAGTGCCCGGGCGCGACTCCTCGAAGCCGGCCCTCGTCATGCACGGTCATCTCGACGTCGTGCCCGCAGACGCCCGAAACTGGAGCGTCGACCCGTTCGCGGGCGAGGTGCGCGACGGCATGCTCTGGGGCCGCGGGGCGGTCGACATGAAAGACATGGACGCGATGATGCTGACCGCCGTCGGCGACATCATCGCCTCGGGCTCCCAGCCTGCACGCGACCTCATCGTCGCCTTCTTCGCCGACGAGGAGGCCGGCGGCGGTCTCGGCTCCGGCTGGCTCGTCGATCACCATCCCGAGCTCTTCGACGGAGCCACCGAGGCGATCAGCGAGGTCGGCGGCTATTCGATCACCGTCGGCGGCACGCGCGCCTACCTGCTGCAGACCGGCGAGAAGTCGCTGCTCTGGATCCGACTCGTCGCGAACGGCGTCGCGGCCCACGGCTCCCGGCTCATCCGCGACAACGCGATCACGAAGCTCGCGGGTGCCGTGGCGACGCTCGGCCGCACGGAGTGGCCGATCCGCCTCACCGACACCACCCGCGAGCTGCTCGCCGAGATCGCGGGCGTGCTCGGCGTCGACCCCGAGCAGGTCTCGCCCGACGAACTCGCCCTCGCAACGGGATCGGCCTCGGGCTTCATCACCGCGACCCTGCGCACCACGAGCAACCCCACGCTCCTGACCGCGGGCTACAAGCACAACGTGATCCCCGACCGCGCCGAGGCCCTCATCGACATCCGCACGCTGCCCGGCGAGGAGGACGCCGTGCTCGCCGAGGTGCGCGCGCTCGTCGGCGACGACGTCGAGGTCGAGATCGTGCACCGCGACGTCGGACTCGAGGCCGCGACATCCGGTGCCCTGGTCGATGCGGTGAAGCGCTCGCTCGGCGTGCACGACCCGGGCACCCCGGTCTTCCCGTACCTGCTCTCGGGCGGCACCGACAACAAGGCGCTCAGCCGGCTCGGCATCGCCGGCTACGGCTTCGCGCCGCTGAAGCTGCCAGAAGGCTTGGACTTCCCGGCCATGTTCCACGGGGTTGACGAGCGGGTGCCGCTCGACGCACTAGTCTTCGGTAGGCAGGTCTTGCGCGACCTCCTCCTCGACTACTGACCGAACTCAGTCCAGATCAGCACAGCCCTCCGACTTCCGCGGAGGCGGAAGGCGGATGCCCCACGTGATCGAAGCGCTCATCCTCGGCCTCGTGCAGGGACTCACCGAATTCCTCCCGATCTCCTCGAGCGCTCACCTGCGCATCCTGGGGGAGTTCCTGCCCGGCGCCCAAGACCCCGGTGCGGCCTTCACCGCGATCACGCAACTCGGCACAGAGGCCGCCGTCGTGGTGTTCTTCTGGCGTGACATCGTGCGCATCATCTCGCACTGGTTCGGCTCGTTCACGGGCCGGGTTCCGAGGAACGATCCCGACGCCCGCATGGGCTGGCTCATCATCATCGGCTCCGTGCCGATCGTGGTGCTCGGCATCCTGTTCCAGGATGAGATCGAGACGAGCCTCCGATCGCTCTGGATCGTCGCGACGATGCTCATCGTGTTCGGCCTCATCCTCGGACTCGCCGACTGGGCGGGAGCGAAGCGGCGGGGGCTCGACGACCTGACCGTGCCGCACGGCATCTTCTTCGGACTCGCGCAGGCGCTGGCGCTCATCCCGGGCGTCTCGCGTTCCGGCGGCACCATCACGATGGGGCTCTTCCTCGGGTACGAGCGTGCGGCAGCGGCCCGATATGCGTTCCTGCTCGCGATCCCGGCCGTCTTCGGCAGCGGGTTCTTCCAGCTCGTGAAGAGCTTCGGCGAGCCCGCCGTGTACGGCCCGATCGAGACGGCTGCGGCGACGCTCGTTGCGTTCGTCGTCGCGCTCCTCGTCATCGCGTTCTTCATGAGCTACATCTCGAAGCGCAGCTTCCTGCCGTTCGTGATCTACCGCGTGCTGCTCGGCACGACGATCTTGGTGCTGCTCGGCACGGGGGTGCTCACGGCCTGAGCCGAGGGTTCGGCGCGGGCCGAACCGCCCGTGCGAACTCGGTGCGGGCTCAGCGCGGGCCGTCGCCTCGACCGTCGGCGCGCCCACCGGGCTCCTCGCCGCGGCGGCGCAGGTACCGCTCGAACTCCTGGGCGATCGCCTCGCCGCTCGCCTCGGGCGCGTCGACCGCGTCGCGCGCCTGCTCGAGCTGCGTGATGTAGCCGGCCATCTCGTCGTCGTCGGCGGCGAGCGCGTCGACGCCCGCCTCCCACGCCTTCGCGTCGACCTCGAGGCTGCCGCGGGGGATCGAGAGGCCGGTGAGCTCCTCGACCTTGCCGAGCAGCGCGAGCACCGCCTTCGGCGACGGCGCGTTGTGCACGTAGTGCGGCACCGATGCCCAGAGCGAGACCGTGGGGATGCCCCCGCGCTCGGCCTGGTCGGCGATGACGCTGAGGATGCCGACCGGGCCCTCGTAGCTCGAGCGCTCCACGCCGAGCGCAGACCGCACCTCGGGGTTCTCGCTCGAGGCGAAGACCGCGAGCGGTCGGGTGTGCGGCGCATCGGCGAGCATCGCCCCGAGCAGCACGATGCACTCGATGTCGGCGGCGAGCGCCGCGTCGATGAGTTCGGCGGCGAACCCCTTCCAGCTGCGAGCGGGCTCGGCGCCGATCAGCACGTGCAGGTTCTCGGCGCCCGGGCCGGTGACCCGGTCGTCGTCATCGCTGGCCTCACCGCCCGGTCCCATGATCGCAGCGCCCGGCCACTCGAGCCGGCGCACGCCGTCGTCGCCGACGGAGATCGTCGGGCGGGTGAACTGGTAGTCGAAGTAGAGCTCGGGGTCGACCGCGGAGACCTCGATGAGGCCGAGTCGCTCGACGAGCAGCTTCGCTGCCCCGGTCGCCGCCTCTCCGGCGTCGTTCCATCCTTCGAATGCGACGACGAGCAGCCTTCCGCCCTCGAAACCGGCCGGCTGATTCACTCCTGGTGCCCCGCTTCCCGCCCCGGTTCTCGGGGTTCACCTCCACAATAGGCCGTGCCCGTAGACTTGTCGGTTGTGACCACTCGCCTCCCCGCCGCAGTCCTCTGGGACATGGACGGCACCCTTGTCGACACCGAGCACTACTGGATGGCCGCAGAAGAGGAGCTCATCGAGGCGTTCGGCGGCTCGTGGGGGCCCGACGACGCACTCGCCCTCGTCGGCAGCGGACTCTGGGAGGCGGCGGCCTACTTCCAGGCGAAGGGCGTCACCCTCGACGCCGACGCCATCGTCGCACGGCTCACCGAGCGGGTGCGCGAGCAGTTGGCCGAGCACGGAGTGCCGTGGCGACCCGGCGCCCGCGAGTTGCTGCAGGCGCTGCGGGAGGCCTCCGTGCCGACCGCCCTCGTGACCATGTCGATCCGCTCCATGGCCGATGACATCGTCGCCGCGATCCCCTTCCACGCCTTCGACGTGATCGTCACCGGTGACGCCGTCGAGAACGCCAAGCCGCACCCCGAGCCCTATCTGACCGCGGCCGCGCTCCTCGGCGTCGACATCGCCGAGTGCGTCGCCATCGAGGATTCGCCGACCGGGCTCGCCTCGGCGCACGCCTCCGGCGCGTTCGCGATCGCGGTGCCGAACTTCATCGCGCTCGACGACCTTCCCGCCGGGGCGCTGTGGCCGACGCTCGACGGCACTACGGTCGCCGATGTCGCCGCCCTCCTCACCGCTCGCGAGGTCACCGCGTGACCGCGAGCAGGGGCGAGCAGAGCGGCCCGTTCCGGGTCGGCGACCGGGTGCAGCTGACGGGCCCGAAGGGCCGCCTGCACACGATCACGCTGCAACCGGGGGCGCACTTCCACTCGCACAAGGGGCTGCTCGCGCACGACGACCTGATCGGCCGCCCCGACGGCTCGGTCGTCGCGAACCAGGCGGGCATCGAATACCTCGCGCTGCGCCCGCTGCTCACCGACTTCGTCATGTCGATGCCGCGAGGCGCCGCGATCGTCTACCCGAAAGACGCCGCGCAGATCCTCGCGCAGGCCGACATCTTCCCGGGCGCCCGCGTCGTCGAGGCGGGTGTCGGCTCGGGGGCGCTCTCGCTCTGGCTGCTCCGCGCGATCGGTGCCGAGGGGCACCTGTACTCGTTCGAACGACGTGAGGACTTCGCGAGCGTCGCCCGAGGCAACGTGGCGACGTTCCACGGCGCCGACCCCGAGAACTGGTCGGTCACGCTCGGCGATCTGGCCGAGATGCTGCCCGACACGGTCGCCGAGGCATCCGTCGACCGGGTCGTGCTCGACATGCTCGCGCCGTGGGAGTGCCTCGACGCCGTCTCGGTCGCCCTGAAGCCCGGCGGTGTGCTGCTCTGCTACATCGCGACCGCCACGCAGCTCTCTCGGGTCGCCGAGGCGATCCGCGCCACGGGGGAGTACACCGAGCCGGCCTCGAGCGAGACGATGGTGCGCGGCTGGCACGTGCAGGGTCTCGCGGTGCGCCCCGATCACCGCATGATCGCGCACACGGGCTTCCTCATCACCGCGCGCCGGCTCGCGCCCGACACGGTGCTGCCCGAGCTCAAGCGTCGCCCGTCGAAGACGGAGTTCAGCGACGAAGACGTCGAGGCCTGGACACCCGGCGCGCTCGGTGAGCGCTCGGTCAGCGACAAGAGCCTCCGCAAGCGCGTCAGGCAGGCGGATGCCGCGGCATCCCGTTCGCGCGTGACCGACACCGAGCGCGTGACCGACACCGACCCCCGAGGCGAAGCCGAGTAGGCTTTCAACGCCCTCACCGATCACCCAAGAATCGAGGATCAGTGCGCTCGTCATTCGCGCTCTTCGCCACGGCCGGCATCATCGCCCTGACGCTGTCGGGCTGCGCTTCGGCGCCCGCTCCCGAGGCGGTTTCAGGCGATTCCTCCGATGCGGTCTCGGTCACGGGAGACTTCGGCGAGAAGCCGAAGGTCGAGTTCCCGGCACCGCTCGCACCTGAAGAGACGCAGTGCACGGAGATCATCGCGGGCGACGGCGAGCTGATCGAAGAGGGTCAGTTCGTCCTTCTCGGGGCGTCGCTCTTCAACGGAACGACCGGCGAGGAGGTGCAGGTCGTCGGCTACGACGAGGATCCGGCACCGCTCGCGATCGGCGACGACACGTTGATCGCGTTCACGAAGGGCCTCAGCTGCGCCCGAGAAGGATCGCGGGTCGTCGTCGTCGCGCCGTCTCAGGAAGCCATCCGCCCCTCTGACGACCCGACCGGCGCCGAGGGCGGCGACAGCCTCGTGGCGGTCTTCGACGTGATCCGTGCGTTCATGCCCCGTGCCGACGGCGCGGTGCGGCTCAGCCGCGACGGGTTCCCCGCCGTGGTGCTCGCACCCGACGGCCGCCCCGGCATCACCGTGCCGAAGGGCGCCGACCCCTTCGAGACCACCGAGGTCGAGGTGCTGAAGGAGGGCTCGGGCGAGGTCGTCGAGTCCGGCGACACCGTCGTGGTGCACTACACGGGCGTCAACTGGGCCGACGGCGAGGTCTTCGACTCCAGTTGGGAGAAGGGCGTCCCGATCAGCCTGGTCGTCGCCGACGACGAGGGGAGCCAGGTCATTCCCGGATTCTCGACGGCGGTCATCGGCCAGAAGGTCGGTTCGCAGGTCGGAGTCGTGATCCCGCCGAGCGAGGCGTATGGCGAGCAGGGCAATGGAGCGGTTCCCGGAAACTCGACCCTGTTCTTCGTGATCGACATCCTCGGCGTCGTCTGAGTCGCTTCGGGCGTCCCTCGCCGTAACCGCGGTTCAGTATGATCGCACCTGTGGCAAGCGGCGGAGAGGTCAAGGGCGAGTCGAGGGTCCCCGTCGAGGATCGCCTCTTCAGCCTCGTGCTGGCGCTCCTCGCGACCGAGACGGGGCTCCTCAAGTCCGAGATCCTGTCGACCGTGCGAGGCTACGCCGAGCGCTTCGACAGCGCAGGTCAGAATGCGAATCTCGAGCGGCAGTTCGAGCGCGACAAAGACGACATCCGCGAGCTCGGCATCCCGCTCGAGACCGTCGAGTCGCCCGATCGCCCGGGCGACAACCAGGCATTGCGCTACCGCATCCCGAAGGGACAGTACGACCTGCCCGACGAGGTTCGGTTCACCCCCGACGAGCTCGCCCTGCTCGGCCTCGCCGCCGAGGTCTGGCGTGAAGCCTCGCTCTCGGCAGACTCGCAACGTGCGCTCACGAAGCTCCGATCGCTCGGCATCGAACCGCGTGAGCCGGTGATCGGCTACGCCCCGCGCCTGCGCGTGCGCGACACGGCGTTCGAACCGCTGCGCCAGGCGCTCGATCGGCGTCAGACGGTGCGGTTCAGGTACTTCAAACCGGGCGAGGCCGAGCCGCGGCCGCGCACCGTCGATCCGCTCGCCGTGGTGCTGCACGACGGCCGCTGGCATCTGCACGCCTTCGACCACGATGCCGGTGAATCCCGCACGTTCCTCCTGTCGCGCATCATCGGCGACGTCGCGCCGGTGCCGGGCTCGACCTTCGAGGCGCCGCCGCTCGGCGTGCAAGACCGCATCATCGCGGAGTTGCAGGAGCTGCACCTGCGCAATGTCGCAGACCTCGCGGTGACCGGCGGCAGCGATGCCGAGGTTCGGCTCGGCAAGCGCGCGATCGAGGGTGACGAAGACGCCGGCGTGATCCGCCTGCACTACACGGATGCCGCGGTGTTCGCCGACGAGCTCGCCGCCTACGGCCCCGAGGTGCGCGTGCTCTCGCCGGCGTCGCTGCGGGCCGCCGTGTGCGACCGGCTCCGCGCCGTCGCCGCCGCGCATCGGGAACCAGGGGAGGGGACACCGTGATGGCCAAGCGACCGAAGCCCCTGAGGGCGCCCGACAAGCTCGTGTTCCTGCTCTCGTTCGTGCCGTACCTGCTCGAGCAGCGCGTCGTCGACGTGGCCGAGGCCGCGGCCCACTTCGGCCTCTCCGAAGACGAGATCCGCCACGCGGTGCGCCTCATCGCCACCTCGGGACTGCCCGGCGAGACCGGCACGTACCAGCCCAACGACCTCTTCGACATCGATTGGGACGCGTTCGAAGACGACGATGTGATCGTCATCGTGCATCACGTCGCGATCGACGACGCCCCGAGGCTCTCGGCCCGCGAGGCCGCCGCGCTCATCGCCGGGCTGCAGTACCTCTCGGCATCGCCCGAGAACGCCGGCCGAGCCTCGCTCGCCTCGCTCATGGCCAAGCTCACCGCCGGCGCTTCGGCGGCGCCCAGTCGACTGGCGGTCGCCGAGTCCGAAGCGGATGCCTCGCTGGCGCTCATCCGCGAGGCGGTGACCGGCGGCCGGCAGCTCGAGTTCGAGTACCGGAATGCGCTCGGCGTTGCGGGCAGGCGCCGCGTCGACCCGTTGCGCATCCTGTCGCAAGACGCCGACTGGTACCTCCAGGCCTACTGCCACACGCGCGAAGACGTGCGCAACTTCAGGGTCGATCGCATGAGCGAGCTGCTCGTCTCCGACGCGCCGATCGGCGACCACTCCGATCGCATCGTTCCTGACACGCTCTTCCAGGGCTCGGAGACCGACCTCGACGTCGTCGTCGATGTCGCGCCCGAGACGCTGCCGCTGCTCGCCGACTACCTCGCCGACTCCCGGACCGAGTCGGTCGATGGACGCCTGCGGGTGACCCTGCGACTCGCTCACGTGCACGGGCTCAAGCGCCTCGTGGCGGGTCTGCCGGGGCTCGTGACCGTGGTAGCGCCGGCAGAGGCGCGCGCCGTCGTGGCCGAATGGGCTGCCGCAGGGCTCGCGGGCTACGCAGATCCGGCGGCATCCGATGCATCCCGAGCACCCGATGCCGGGCCGCACCACCCCGCCATCGACGACAGGTAGACTGTCGTCACCCGCATCGACGAATGGACGAACCCCCATGTGGCAAGGCTTCACCGGTTGGCATGCACTGATCATCCTCGTGGTCATCCTGCTGCTCTTCGGAGCTCCCAAGCTCCCCGCGCTCGCCCGCAGTCTCGGCCAGTCGATGAAGATCCTCAAGAGCGAGGTGCGCTCCGACAAGACCGACTCTGACGCGCCCGTCGACGAGACGCCGAAGTCCGACGGTCCGGATTCCGGCAAGAACTCCTGACTCCGGTGACCGCGGTGAAAGATCGCGGCGAGAAGGACCGCGAGAAGCGGATGTCGCTCGGTCAGCACCTGATCGAGCTCCGCAAGCGCCTGTTCTTCGCGGCGATCGCGATCGTGGTGGGCACCGGCCTCGGCTGGTGGCTCACCGATGCGTTCATCTGGGATGCCCTCCAAGAGCCGGTGGCCCGGGTGGCCGAGGCACGGGGCGACGACACCGCCATCATCTTCCAGACGATCTCGAGCTCGTTCGACCTGATGCTCCAGATCGCCTTCACGATCGGCATCGTGATCTCGAGCCCCGTGTGGCTCTACCAGATCTTCGCGTTCCTCGTGCCCGGGCTGAACAAACGCGAGCGTAGATTCACCCTCGCATTCTTCGCGACGGCGATCCCGCTGTTCTTCGCGGGGTGCGCCGCAGGCTGGTTCGTGCTGCCGAACATCGTGAAGCTCATGACGAGCTTCGTGCCCGAGGGCGGTGAGACGCTCCTGACCGCTAAGGAGTACATCGACTTCGTGCTGAAGCTCGTCGTGGCCATCGGCATCGCCTTCGTGGTGCCCGTCTTCGTCGTGCTGCTGAACTTCGCGGGCGTCATCAGCGCCGCGGCGATCATCAAGTCGTGGCGGGTCGCGATCCTCGTGATCGTGCTGTTCACCGCTGTCGCGACGCCGTCGGCCGATGTCGTGTCGATGTTCATGCTCGCGATCCCGATGATCGGCCTGTACTTCCTGGCCTGGTTCATCACCCACCTCCATGATCGTCGTGTCGCACGCCGGAACGCGCTCGAATTCGGGGAGCCTGTCTAGGCTGGAGAGGTGATGAGCCTCTCGCCGGCCGAGCGTTATGCGCTCTCTCGCCGGCAACGCCGCCAGCCGCGTCTTGCCGAGTTCGCCGCAGGGCAGCGATTCGACCTCGACCCGTTCCAGCTCGCGTCGTGTGCGGCGCTCGATGAGGGTCGCAGCGTGCTGGTCGCGGCACCGACCGGTGCGGGCAAGACGGTCGTGGCCGAGTTCGCGGTGTTCCTCGCCATGCAGGAACCCGGGGCGAAGGTCTTCTACACGACTCCGATCAAGGCGCTCTCGAATCAGAAGTACCAGGAGTTCGTCGACACGTGGGGCGCCGATTCGGTCGGCCTGCTCACGGGCGACACGAACGTCAACTCGGGCGCGCGCATCGTCGTGATGACGACCGAGGTGCTGCGCAACATGCTCTACGCCGATTCGCCGCTGCTCGACCGCCTCGCGTACGTGGTCATGGACGAGGTGCACTACCTCGCCGACCGGTTCCGCGGTGCGGTGTGGGAGGAGGTCATCATCCACCTGCCCGAGGAGGTGCGCCTCGTCTCGCTCTCGGCCACCGTCTCCAACGCCGAGGAGTTCGGAGACTGGCTGCAGGCCGTGCGCGGCGACACCGACGTCATCGTCTCCGAAGAGCGACCGGTGCCGCTCGAGCAGCACGTGCTCGTGAAGTCCAAGATGCTCGACCTCTTCGACTCCTCCGGCCAGGCGGCGACCCACCGGGTGAACCCCGAGCTCAAGCAGCTCGCGAGAGCCGGCGGCCGATCGATCTCGGGGCGTTCCACCCGCGGCCAACGCGGAGGCGATCGCGGCCGCTACCACCGCGATGCACGCGGCAACGGGCGGGCGGACCGCCCGGAGGTCGTCGCGATGCTGCAGGGTAAGAACCTGCTGCCGGCGATCGTGTTCATCTTCTCGCGCGCCGGGTGCGACCAGGCGGTGCGGCAGGTGCTGCGCAGCGGCATCCGACTCACCGAATCCGCGGAGCGAGCCGAGATCCGGCAGATCGTCGAAGCGCGCGCCCGCATGCTGCGCGATGAAGACCTGGCGGTGCTCGGCTACTGGGAATGGCTCGAGGGCCTCGAGCGCGGCGTCGCCGCCCACCACGCGGGCATGCTCCCGGCGTTCAAGGAGATCGTCGAAGAGCTCTTCCAGTTGAAGCTGCTGAAGGTCGTGTTCGCGACCGAGACGCTCGCCCTCGGCGTCAACATGCCGGCGCGCTCCGTCGTGCTCGAGAAGCTCGAGAAGTTCAACGGCGAGGCCCGGGTGCCGATCACGCCGGGGGAGTACACCCAGCTGACGGGGCGGGCGGGTCGCCGCGGCATCGACGTCGAGGGCCACTCGGTCATCCAATGGGTCGACGGCCTCGACCCCGAGGCGGTCGCCTCACTGGCGTCGCGCCGCAGCTACCCGCTCAACTCGAGCTTCCGCCCGACCTACAACATGGCCGTGAACCTCATCGACCAGTTCGGTCGGGAGCGCACCCGGCAGATCCTCGAACTCTCCTTCGCTCAGTTCCAGGCCGATCGGGCCGTCGTCGACCTCGCACGCACGCTCCGCAAGCAGGAGGAGTCGATGGCGGGCTTCGAGCAGGCGATGCAGTGCCATCTCGGTGACTTCGGCGAATACGCCGCGCTCCGACGCCGCATCGGCGAGATCGAGCGGCAGTCGTCGCGCGGAAACCCGACGCACGGCCAGCGTGAGCGGATGCAACGCGAACTCGCTGCGGCGCGCAAGGCGATGCGCGCGCACCCGTGCCACGGTTGCGCCGAACGCGAGTCGCACGCCCGCTGGGCCGAGCGGTGGTGGCGCCTCAAGCAGGAGCACGAGCAGCTCTCGCGCCAGATCCGCACCCGCACCGGGCAAGTGGCGAAGCGGTTCGACCGGGTGACCGAGGTGCTCGAGTCCCTCGGCTATCTCGATCGCGATGCATCCGGCTCGCTCGTTTCGACCGCGTCGGGGCGCATTCTCAAGCGCATCTACGGTGAGCGCGACCTGCTCGTGGCGGAGTGCTTGCGGCGCGGTCTCTGGGACGGCCTCGACGAGCCGGGTCTCGCCGCGATGGCCGCCGCGCTCGTCTACGAGCCTCGACGCGACGACAGCGGTGTCGAGTACCGGTTGCCGCGCGGCCGGTTCCGCGAGGCGTTCGAGCGCACGAGCGACACGTGGAGCGTGCTCGACGACCTGGAGCGCGAGCATCGCCTGCCGGGCAGCGACGTGCCCTCGCCCGCGCTCGCCTCGGCGATGCACGCGTGGGCGCGTGGCACCGGGCTCGGCACGGTGCTCGCCGACACCGAACTCGCAGCCGGTGACTTCGTGCGTCTCACGAAGCAGGTGGTCGACCTGCTCGACCAGGTCTCGATCGTCGCCGATTCAGAGCTCGGGGCGACCGCGCGTGCCGCCATCGACGCAGTTCGCCGGGGCGTCGTCGCCTACGGCACGGTCGCCTGAACCGTCGGCGCGGTCGCTTAGGCTGATCTGGTGCCCGAGAACGCCGAACGACCGCTGTTGCCCCTCTGGGCCGCGGTGCTCGTCGCGGTGGCCGGCGGTGTCGTCTACGACCTGGGCTTTCCGGGTGCCGGTATGTGGCCGGCCGCGTTCCTCGGCATCGCCCTCGCCCTGATCAGCCTGATCGGCCGATCGTCGTGGGGCGCAGCCCTCGTCGGGTTCGCCTTCGGCCTCTCGTTCTACCTGTTCCAGGTGTCGTGGACCTCGCTCTACCTCGGACCGGTGCCGTGGATCGCCCTCTCGGTGCTCGAGTCGCTCTTCGTCGCGGGCGGCGGCGTGCTCATCGCTCTCGCCTACCGATGGCTCCCGCAGGTCGGCGGCTCGCAGTGGGTACGGCTCATCGCGCTGCCGCTCGTCGTGGCCGGGCTCTGGTGCGTGCGCGAGGCGGCGACCGGCAGCATCCCCTACGGCGGTTTTCCCTGGGGGCGTGCCGCGCTCAGCCAGTCGGAGAGCCCGTTCGCCGAGGTCGTCTCGTGGATCGGCTCGACGGGACTCGGCTTCGTGATGGTCGCCATCGTCGCGGGCATCATCGAGTGGATCCGGCTCGCGGGATGGCGCCGACCGGTCACGGCCGTGCCGGCCGTGCTGCTCATCGCGGCGACCGCGCTCGTGCCGGCATGGCAGACGACCCCGGCCGGGGAACTCCGGGTGGCGAGCGTGCAGGGCGACGGACCGGCGGGCTACTTCGACGAACGCGAGCCGGGCGACGTGCTGGCCGCGCAGCTCGCGGCGACCGAGCCGATTCTCGACGTGCCGGGCATCGACGTGCTGCTCTGGCCCGAAGGCGGCTCCGACATCGACCCGACGCGGAACGAGTGGGCCGCGAGCGTCTTCGACCGCCTCGGCGAGACGCTCGACGCACCGATCGTGCTGAACACCGTGACGACCGAAGACGATCTCTACTTCAACTCGTCGTTGCTCTGGCGTGCCGGCGAGGGAGCCGTCGACCGCTTCGACAAGCGCAATCCGGTGCCGTTCGGCGAATACATCCCCGACCGCTGGTTCTTCGACGCGATCGCCGGAGACCTCACCGGACTCATCCAGCGGGGCTACACCGCGGGCACGAACGCACCGGTGTTCGACCTCGGCGATGCGGTCACGGGGCTCGCGATCTGTTTCGACGTCATCTACGACGAGGTCATGTGGGAGGGGGCGCGCGACGGCGCGCAGCTCTACATGCTCCAGACGAACAACGCCGACTTCCGCGGCACCGACGAGAACGAGCAACAGCTCGCGATCGCGCGACTGCGGGCCGTCGAGACCGGTCGCTCGGTCGTGAACATCTCGACGGTGGGCACGAGTCAGGTCATCGACCCGGCGGGTCGCACCATCGATTCGCTCCCGGCCTATGAGCCGGGCGCCATGGTCACCGACGTCGAGTTGCGCGATGGCCTGACGCCGTCGGTGGTGCTCGGCGCGAGCGTGCCTCTCGTGATCTCGATCGGCTCGCTGGCGGCGCTGGTGGCCGCCGGACTCATCGCCCGCCGCCGGTCTCGCGACCGCGGCGACGATGAGCCCGATGTGTCGAGTGCGGCCTAAGCGCCGATCTTCTGCTGACCGCGACGGGCGCGCAGGTAGCTGAGACGCTCTTCGAGCAACTCCTCGAGCTCGGCGCGCGTGCGTCGCTCGAGCAGCATGTCCCAGTGGGTGCGGGCGACCTTCTCGCCCGAACGGTCGATCTCGACCGGCTTCGAGTCGACGAGCAGCGTGGCGGATGCTCCGCAGTGCTTGCACTCCCACGACTCGGGCAGCTCGGCCTCGGTGGAGAACGTCATCACGGTCTCATGACCGCAGGTCTCGCAGCGATAGGTGTACTCGGCACGGTCGGCGAACACCACGCCGTCTTCACTCTGCAGGCTCTGGGCGCCGATGCGCATGCCTCGAAGGCTCCTGTCCGCCATGGCGTACTCCTCTCGCTCGCCTACATGTCTAAACGATCAAGCTGGGCATTCCCTTTCCGCAGGCTGATGTTTCGCGGGGAATTCTCAGTTTCGATCGGCGATGAGCGACAGTGCGACGTCGGCGCGGTCGGTCACGAGACCGTCGACTCCGAGGTCGAGCAGTCGAGTCATGTCGGATTCCTCGTTGACGGTCCACACGTGCACCTCTGCGCCGGCGCGGTGCGCGGCGGCGACGAATCGTTCGGTCACGAGCCGCAGCGGCCCGGCCCGTTCGGGCACCTGCAGTGCACGCGCGCCGCGGAGCGCATGGGAGAGCACCCGCGTCGAGCCGGTGAGCGAGGCAAGACGCGCCCGGATGACCCCGGCGGCGCCGACCGAGGTGACCGCGCCCGGTACGAGGGCGGCGAGGCGGCGACGTCGTCGTTCCGAGAAGCTCGTGAGCAGCACGCGAGCTTCGGCGTGCACGCCCGCGATGGCCTCGATCGTGGGCGCGACGGCCTCCTCGACCTTCACGTCGATGTTGAACCGCGTCTCGGGGAAGGCGTCGAGCGCTTCGGCGAGGGAGCAGAACCCCTGGCCGTGACCGAGGTCGACGCGGCGCAGTTCGGCCATCGTGAGCTTCGCCACTTCGACCTGCCGCCCTGCGACCCGCTCCAATGTCGGATCGTGCGCCACGACGGCCGTGCCGTCATGGCTCAGGTGAACGTCGGTCTCGATGAACGCGCATCCGATCGCGACGGCTCTGGCGAACGCGAGCAGGGTGTTCTCGGGTGCGTCGACGGCGAGACCGCGGTGTGCGAGCACACGCGGCCTCGCCGGCGCGAAGTATGCGGAGACCACCGAGCGTGGGATCAGAGACGCGGGCCGGTCGCCCCCGAGGCATCCGGGGCCGCCTGACCCGGCGCGGCGGGCGGGGCCGGTGTGAACGCCTTGCCGATGCCCTTCAGCGCCTCGGTGAGCTCGCTCGGCACGATCCAGAGTTTGTTCGACTCGCCCTGCGCGATCTGGGGGAGCATCTGCAGGTACTGATACCCCAGCAGCTTCGGGTCGGGGTCGCCCTTGTGGATGGCGTCGAAGACCGTGAGGATCGCCTCGGCCTCGCCCTGGGCTCGGAGCACCGCGGCCTTGGCGTCGCCTTCGGCCTCGAGGATGGCGGCCTGCCGCGCACCTTCGGCCGTGAGGATCGCCGATTGCTTCGTGCCCTCCGCGGTGAGGATGAGCGCGCGGCGGTCACGTTCGGCGCGCATCTGCTTCTCCATCGAGTCCTGGATGGAGTGGGGCGGGTCGATCGCCTTGAGCTCGACACGGCCGACACGGATGCCCCACTTGCCGGTCGCCTCGTCGAGCACGATGCGGAGCTGGCCGTTGATGTTGTCGCGAGAGGTGAGCGCCTCTTCGAGGTTCAGCCCGCCGACGACGTTTCGGAGCGTGGTCGTCGTCAGCTGCTCGACCGCGCCGAGGTAGTTCGCGATCTCGTAGGTCGCCGCCCGGGCGTCGGTCACCTGGAAGTAGACCACGGTGTCGATCGAGACCACGAGGTTGTCTTCGGTGATGACCGGCTGGGGCGGGAACGACACCACCGTCTCGCGCATGTCGACGAGCGGTCGGAGCCGGTCGATGAACGGCACGAGGATGTTCAGTCCGGGACTGAGGGTCTTGTGGTAGCGACCGAGTCGCTCGACCACGCCCGAGTACGCCTGCGGGATGATGCGGATCGACTTCGCCAGAACGACGATCACGAAGATGACGATCGCGACGATGACGACCGTCACGACGATGGTGGAGATGTCCATCAAGCCCCAGTGCTCCTCTCAACCGGGACGACGACGGCCGTCGCCCCGTCAATACCGGTGACGAGCACACGCTCGCCCACCGCGACATCCGCCTGCTCGGTGATGGGCGACAGCCGAGCCGTCCACACGTCGCCGTTCTGGAGTCGCACCTGACCGCCGGCCGGGGTCACGGTGCGAACGACCTGCCCGTCGGCCCCGATGAGCGCGTCGATGTTGCTGCGCGTCGGATCGCCGCCGCGGCGAAGGATGCGCAGCAGCGATGGTCGCAGCGTCAGGATCAGCGCGACCGCCACGAGTGCGGCGATGATGAACTGCGCCCACCAGGGAATGCCGAAGAGGCCCGAGAGCAGTCCGGCGACGCTGCCGAGCGCGAGCATGAGGAACGTCATCTCCAGGGTGAAGACCTCGATGGTCGCGAACGCCAGGATCAACACGAGCCAGACGATCCACGCGTACTGGGTCAGCACATCCAATTCGGTCTCCTTCGCACGGCTTGTACCGAAACTACCAGTGCGCCCGAGCCTGCGGGGGAGCCGGCGGAGAGTTGATAGTCTCGGTTCGCCTGTTCCGTGCGGACCGTCGTCCGTCCAGCCTCGAGGAGTCCCACTGTGACCAATCCGCTCGCCCCCGGTTCGCTCGACGGCCGGGTCGCCCTCGTCACCGGTTCCTCGCGTGGCATCGGCGCGGACACCGCCCGGTACCTCGCGGCCGCCGGGGCATCCGTCGTCGTGAACTACCGCAGCAAGGCGCCCCGCGCAGAGAAGGTCGTCGCAGAGATCACTGCGGCGGGCGGAACGGCCATCGCGATCGCGGCCGATCTCACCGACGCGGCCTCCGTCGCTTCGATGTTCGAACGAGTGGTCGAAGAGCTCGGCCCCATCGACATCCTCGTGCTGAACGCCTCAGGCGGCATGGAGACCGGCATGGGCGAGGACTACGCCATGCGGTTGAACCGCGACGCCCAGGTCAACGTCGTCGAGGGTGCGCTTCCGCACCTCGCCCCGGGCGCACGTCTCGTGTTCGTCACCAGCCATCAGGCGCACTTCATCCGCACCACTGCCACCATGCCCGAGTACGAGGCGGTCGCGCTCTCGAAGCGGGCCGGCGAAGACGCGCTGCGTGCGAAGCTGCCCGAGCTGACGGCAGCCGGGTTCGAGTTCGTCGTCGTCTCCGGCGACATGATCGAGGGCACGATCACCGCGACGCTGCTCGAGCGCGCGAACCCCGGCGCGATCGAAGCCCGCAAGCACGAAGCCGGCCGGCTGTTCAACGTGGCCGAGTTCGCCGCGGAGGTCGCCGCGGCGGCCGTCGACCCGGTGCCCGCCGACAACACGCGGTACGTGGGCGACACCACGGGGTTCGCTCGCGAGTCGGGCGCCTGAGCACCGACTGGGCTGCACCACCGCGTGAGACGGCGAAGGGCCGGACGAAGCACTCGCTTCGTCCGGCCCTTCGTGTGTTCAGATGCTACGCGGCGGTGGTGACGCCGCGCCCGAACGTGAACGCACGCACGATCTGCACGATGCCGAGCACGATGAGGCTGATGCCTGCGACGATGAAGAGCACCATGGCGCCCCAGAGCGGCGAGAACAGCAGCACGATGCCCGCGATGATGCTGATGATGCCGAAGAAGATCGCCCAGCCTCGCGAGGCCGCGTCACCGGACTGGGCGAGCGCGACGACACCCTCGACGATCCAGAGGATGCCGACCAGGATTCCGAGGAAGATCCCGAGGAACACCGCCGACTCGTTCGGATTCGCCAGCACGACGATGCCGGCGATCACGAAGAGCAGACCGAGGATGATGTCGAGCGTTCTCGCACCGCCCGAAATGCCCTTCGAGAAGATGCCGAGCCCGAGATACGCGATGCCGGCGATCAGGAAGTAGATTCCGAACAGCACCGTGATCACCACGGCGGAGTTCTTCGGCCAGAAGGTGATCAGCAGGCCGAAGATGAGTGCGACGGCCCCGCTGATGCCGAGGGTCGCACGGATGGTGTTGATTGCGGACTTGGTGAGCGACGAGGCGTCGAGCGTGAACGACGCGAAGACCCCAGTGGGCTGAGAGGTTGACATGTTGGTGTCCTTTCTGGCTGTGGTTGCCGTGAATGGGAGGCTATTGCCGAGCCGCTCCGCGTGTCGGATGCGGCTGCGCGCGTCTTCGGATACCTCGGGGTGTCGATTCCCCGAGGCATCCGAAGACGACAGGCTCAAGCCGGCGGCATCCAGGTGCGCGCGGCGGTCACGAGCGCCGTCACGCCGATCGTGAGGGTCGGCTCGATGACGGGAGCGTAGTGCGGCGAGTGGTTCGACGGAACGGTGGCCAAGGCGGGGTCGGTCATGTCACCCGTCGTGAACAGCGACGGATCGGTGCCGCCGAGCAGCCAGTATGAGAGCGGTGCGCCCGCGCTGGTCGCGAGGATTCCGACGTCTTCGCTGCCGGCGCCGGCACCCGGGTCGAGGATCTTGTCGGCCCCGAGCCATTCGGCGAAGGCGTGCAGCGTCTTGCCCAGCGCCTCCGCATCGTTCACCACGATGGGGAACCGCTCGATCTCCGTGATCGTCGGCTCCTCGGGTGCGCCCGCCGCCGCGGCCTCGCCCTTGGCGATGCGGTCGACGCTGTCGAGGATGTGCTGACGCACACGGTCGCTGTAGCTGCGGATGTTCAGCTGCAACTCGGCCTCGCCCGGGATGACGTTGGCGGCATCCCCTGAGTGGATCGATCCGACCGTGAGCACCGCGACGTCGGTGCTCGGGATCTCTCGCGAGACGATGGTCTGGAGGCGCAGCACGGTCGAGGCCGCCATCACCACCGGATCGATCGAGTTCTGCGGCATCGAACCGTGTGCTCCCTTGCCGACGAGTCGCACCCGCAACGAGTCCGAACCCGCATACGAGGCACCGGCATGTCCGGCGATCTTGCCGGCGGGCAGCGGCGCCACGTGCTGACCGAGCACGATGTCGGGCTTCGGAACCTTGTTGTACAGTCCGTCGTCGACCATCGCCTGTGCGCCCGCACCGAGTTCTTCGGCGGGCTGGAATACCACGACCAACGTGCCCGACCAGCTGGACGTGTCGGACGAGAGGATCTCGGCGGCCCCGAGCAGGCACGTCGTGTGCAGGTCGTGTCCGCAGGCGTGGTCGACGGGAACGACTTTGCCGTTCTCGTCGGTCGCGGTCACGGTGCTGGCGTAGTCGAGCCCGGTGTCCTCCTTCACCGGCAGCGCGTCCATGTCGGCACGCAGCAGCGCAGTCGGACCCGCGCCGTTCTTCAAGACACCGGCGACCCCCGTCTTACCGATCCCTGTGGTGACGTCGAACCCGAGTTCCGTCAGCCGTTTCGCCACGATCTCGGCCGTGCGATGCTCTTGGAACCCGAGCTCTGGATGGCTGTGGAGATCCTTGTAGAGATCGGCGAGTGCCGGATCGACGGTGATGTTTTCGTGCGCAGATGTAGTCATGAGCGTCCTTCCCCCTATTGCTCAGAAGATTTCCCCCTGTGTGCACAGGATATGGGGACGGCTCGTCGAAGACCAGAGCGGCGCGCTTCACCGCGCCGGAGCGCGCATGCCCGGTCGGATCGATCACGAATCGAGAAGCTCGCCGACCGAGCCGCTACTAGCGTGACGTCATGGACATCACCATTCACGCGAGCTTCCTGCCGCACAGTGACCCGGATGCCTCACTGGCGTTCTACCGTGATGCACTCGGATTCGAGGTTCGCAGCGATGTCGGATACGACGGGATGCGCTGGATCACCGTCGGCCCGCACGATCAGCCCGGCACGTCGATCGTGTTGGAGCCGCCGGGCGCCGACCCCGGCGTCACCGATGACGAGCGCCGAGCCATCGTCGAGATGATGGCGAAGGGAACCTATTCCGGCATCCTGCTCGCGACGCATGACCTCGACGCCGCCTTCGCGCGTGTGCAGGCGAGCGGCGCCGAGATCGTGCAGGACCCGACCGACCAGAGCTACGGCGTGCGCGACTGCGCCGTGCGCGACCCGGCGGGCAACATGATCCGTATTCAGGAACTGCGCTGACCGCGGGACGCGGGTCAGGCCGGTGCGACGCAGCGGTCCAAGAAGTGCTGGATCTCCGTGGCGAGCGTCGATGACGCGGTGTGGTGGAGGTAGTGCCCCGCGTCGACTCCCACCGTGGCCGCGCATCCCGAGCTCGCGAGATAGTCGTCACGAGCCCGGGTCAGCCACTCGGCGTCGTCGCCATGCTCGCTCTGCGCGGTGAAGAGCAGCACGGGCGTGCGCTCGGAGAACCTCAGGTTCTCGACCTCGCCGATCGTCTCGGCCAGGCGGCCCGCCTGGTCCATGACATTCGAGCTCATCGCGCTCCAGTTGGTGAGCGTGCGCTGCATCTCGAGGTTCGCGCGGGAGTACCCGTCGGCTGACGACGCCCCAGACGTCAGTTGCGGATCATCCCCGACCACGCCTTGGAGGATCCGGGTCCATCCCATGGCGGTCGCCCAGCCGAAGTACTCGGGAATCGGGGCGGCGAAGGGATCGACACCGCCTTCGGTCGCCGGAGCGAAGTCGAACGTGCGCGGCATCGTGGGATCGATGCCGACGACGGCGGCGGTGTCCTCTGGATAGAGGTCAGCGAACTGCTGCGCATAGAGGCCGCCGATCGAGTGCGCCGCGATGACATACGGGCCGGGCACATCGGCACCCACCAGCGCAGCGTGGATGTCGTGGGCGACGTTCACGGCGGTCATCTCGCGATCCGTGCTGTCGCTCCATCCGTAGCCGAACGGTTCGACGACGGCGACACGCGAGTGTTCGCTGAGCGCCTCGGTCAGCGGCTCGAAATCGAAGACGGGGGAGGAGGTGCCGAGCCCCGGAACCAGCACGATCGTGTGGTCACCGTCGCCCTCGACGACGACGTGCATGGAATGGCCGTCCACGTCGACGAGCGAACCGGGCGCCGCGTGCTCGGCGCGTTCCCGCGCGGTGAGCGCGACATCGGCGAGTTTCACGCCCCCGATCGCGACGACGATCACCCCGATGAACGCGCCGATCACGATGAGCGTGCGCCGAAGCAGGCGGCGCCCCCGGTCAGGTCGAGCGGGAACCGGCTCGACGTCGTAGTGCTGATCATCAATGGGCGGGGTGAAACGGCTCATGATTCATGATTCTGGCCGTCTGGGGATCGCTCGCACATCGACCTGGGGGATGAGCATGGTTTCGTCGCTGTCGTACCGCGGGATGACGCGTATTAGGAGAGGAACTGGCCGGATCTGTGAGTAGCGTCGCAGACATGGAGATCAACACCACCGCCATCCGGCCGTTCCGCATCGAGATTCCTCAGGCCCAACTCGACGATCTGAATGCCCGGCTCTCCGCCACGCGCTGGGCGGACGAGCTGCCCGACGTGGGGTGGACGTACGGCACTCCGGTGAGCTATCTGAAGGAGCTCGCCGAGCACTGGCGAACCTCCTACGACTGGCGCGAGCACGAGGCGAAGCTGAACGATTTCCCGCAGTTCACGACCACGATCGACGGGCAGAACGTTCACTTCCTGCACGTGCGCTCACCCGAGCCGCACGCGATGCCGCTCATCATCACCCACGGCTGGCCCGGATCGATCGTGGAGTTCATGAACATCATCGGGCCGCTCACCGACCCTCGCGCCCACGGGGGAGACCCGGCCGACGCGTTCCACGTCATCGCCCCCTCGATGCCCGGATTCGGCTTCTCGGGGCCGACGCGAGAGACCGGATGGGACATGGCGCGAATCGCCCGCGCCTGGGCCGAGCTGATGAGCCGGCTCGGCTACGAGCGCTACGGCGCCCAGGGCGGCGACACCGGCGCGGTGATCTCGCCGATGCTCGGGCGCATCGACTCCGGGCATGTCGTCGGCGTTCATGTGAACGGGAGCCTCGGATTCCCATCGGGCGATCCGGCCGAGCTCGCCGACCTGACCGAGGCGGAGCAGGCGCGGCTCGCCGCGATGCAACGGCAGATGGCGGATGGCACGGGGTACGCCGTCATCCAATCGACGAGGCCGCAGACAGTCGGCGTGGGACTCGCGGACTCGCCGGCCGGGCAGCTCGCCTGGATCGTAGAGAGGTTCAAGGAGTGGACCGATCCCGCGGCCGAGCTCCCTGAGGACGCGGTCGATCGTGACCAGATGCTCACCAACATCAGCGTCTACTGGCTCACCAAAACCGCCACGTCGGCTGCGCGACTCTACAAGGAGGGACAAGCCAGCTGGGGCCAAGCGGCGCAACGATCCGAAGTGCCGTCCGGCGTTGCGGTGTTCCCCGGCGATTTCGGCATTCGGGCGATCGCCGAACGCGACGACAACGTCGTCCACTGGTCGGAGTTCGACCGCGGCGGCCACTTCCCGGCAATGGAGGTTCCGGATCTCCTCGTCGCCGACGTGCGCGCATTCTTCCGCGAACTCCGGTAGCGGCTCGCGGCGACGCAACAGTCTTTGTGGCGAGCGTTCGGCGCACTCGTTCGCCGAGGTCAGCTCGGGGGACAGTTCGCCGAGTGATCCGCCCAGGTGACCGCGTACTACCTCGGCAGAATGCACGGCGCCTACCCACCGCCTCATCCGAAGCCAGTTCATGGGCGTCGATGACGGGGCTCGTGAAGGTCTCGCGGAGATCGGATTCGTGACGACAGCGCCTCAGTATCCGGGCAGGGGAGTGGCCACCGCGCTCATGCAGCAGCTCATGGAACTGCCGTACGACGAGTTCGTGCTTCGCGATATCAAGGACACGAACGTTCCCGCACTCGAGCTCTACGCCAAGCTCAGGTTCATCGAGACCGAGCGGCGACCGGTCAGGTTCGCGAAGCGAGCGGGGTCTGCACCTACGTGTCGGCGGGTCTCAGCCGAACGTCTGGCGCGCCCCGCTGATCGCTCAGTTCTTCGCTCGTCCGTTCGTCGGCCGTTCACCCGCAGCGTGTAGCGTCCCGGTATGTCGTCAAATGCCCGGCTCGGTGCGTTCCCAGCGTTGGTCGTCTCACTCGTTGCACTTACGGCTTGCACCCAGCTGACCTCACCGCTGGAGGAAGCAGTCAAATGCCTCAATGACCGGGGTGTGCGTGCTGAGGTAGTCGATGGCGCCGTCGTGGCGACGCAGTACGCGAACGACGGCGCGTCGCTACAAGAGTTCGAAGAGGCCAAGACGGACTGCATGCCTGCTGAACTTCGAGAGCACGAGTAGCATCGCCGCATGACCGCTGCCCAGCCGCTGCCGCCAGCATCTCGCGGCACGTGGGCGCCCTGGCGTCTCTACCTGGGTATCGCCGCAATCGGGGTGATGGTCATTTCCACCGTCTTCATCAGACAGTGAAACTCGCGACCTTCGTTATCGCCGATAATGCACATTATGTCGGATCGTAAATCCCCTATCTGCAGAAATTGCAGTTAGGGGAAGTTGGCTAACGACTGCAGTGGTACACCGAAATGCCTCTGATCAGGAGAATCTCTTCCGATTGCTCCTTCCTTCCGCCATCATGGAGCGATATCAGACCGACGGCGGCTGTGCCGTCCTGATTCCGCAAGCCGGTCGTCCAACGCGCCGCTCGGTGGCGCGTGAGCGTGCCGTGCGTTCCGCGGAGAAAACGCCGGGAATTCATTCAAAGCGCTCGACGACTCGACGTGTTGGCGCACCGCGCGCGAGCCGACGACGAGACACATATCCCCAGAATGTGGAACCCGAGTCTTCGAACACCCACCGGGACTGCTTCCCGCCCCACCACTCGCGGGAGACCGGCCGAGCGAGCTGGTGGCTGATCCACTCTGATGCGCGTTCCGCGAAAAACTCTGCGGACTCGTTTTCGCCGGTAATGGTCAGCTGTTCCGCATCCGACGGGTCGTAGTCGTCGAGCACATAGTCGTCGCCCCAGCAGCCAATCAGGGAATGCTCCGCGGGGTGGTACGCCAGCCACAGAGTCAGCGGGGTCGAGAGGTCCAGCACTCGGATTCCGATGACCAACGGAACCAGTTCGATCGACTGCGTGTCGGAAGGGGCTATCGGACCGCGCCAGCCGCGAGCAAACTCTGCAAGCCGTGTCAGGAACCGCGCTTCATCCGGGTTGCGTGGGGTGGCACCGGCAAAGAAAGTGGTGGTCGCCGCGTTGCCGGCGGTCACCGGTGGGAAAAGCTGGATCCCATGATCCGTCGCCGCGTCCCAGACACGCCAACTCTCGAGGACTGGTCTCTCACCCGTGGCTGCCTCGACAAAATCGAAGACACGCGGGTACCGGATATGTCCCGTCGCCTGAAAGATCACACTCGTGAACGTCGACCCATCAGCGAACTCGCAACGCAATCCGTACGGAGACATGGAGAGACGAACGATCTCGTCCACGTTCGCGGTCAGCACGCGCGTCCAGCCCCAAAACGTCACCGACCCGTCTGCGCGCAGCCGGATTCGCGGCCACAATGCCAGGAACGGTACGACCACGACGAAGCCCACTAACGCGGCCCAGGAGAACAGGGTCTCGTCACCGCGGACGCCCAGCACGAGGACAAGCGCGATCCAACCGAGAGCCTGCGTTACTGCGCCGACCCGGATCAACGTTCTCACGCGCCAGACGGAGGCCTCGTACGGGCGCTTGCCGGCAGTGGTCGGCGTAACAGACGTCACTGTCGGCCACCTTTCGATCGAACGCTGAAGCCTTCCGCAGGGCTCTCAGCGATAGTGTCACACCGCTCGAAGGCGCGACACGATTGCGCGAATGCCGGTCCCCCACCGGTGCTCGCGTTCGAGGTGGAGCGCTCAGGGACAACCGGGCCGCCGACATTCGCGTATGACCCGCCCGCGGTGATTGCCGGGGCGGCCTAAACGTCTCAAGCCTGAGCGAGCTTTGTGGAAATTCGGTTAAGAGACTTCACCATCAGGAAAGCGACAAAGGTCAGATTCTGCACTTTGCTGGCTGAGCAGAAATGGCGCACCTCGCGAGTGAAACCATCGACAAGATTCGCGCGGACGTCACAGTCCCGGGTCGAGAGCCCTGGCCGCCCGCTGAGCGGCATTATCCGGACCCTACAGACTGAAGTGCTTCGCTATGACTGCGTTAGCGTATTCGCCGGGCTCCAGGTACCTCGCGCCTTCGCTGGTAAGGATCATGCGGAGCTCTTCATACGTGAGCCCCTCTGAACCGCCGTGGACTCGGCCTGCGACGACGTGCCAGAAGCGGGATTCGGGCGAGAAGCCGACCATGATGTGCCGACCGCGATTGTGGCCGCGTGTGAGGATTCCGACGACGACATTCTGCTGCTTCAATTTCTTCGCGGGACGAAGTACGGCGGAAGAACGCTCCAGCGTTCTTCCGCGCGACACCCTCGGCGGAACCCGCCCCTGGGCCCGCCAGAACGTGAACCCCGCGCCCAGCAGGGCAAGCACGGTCGTTCCTGCGAACACAGCAGCCTTCAGCGCGAAATCATCACCCGGCGCGAAGATCAGCAAAACCAGCGCTGCGGCCAGGCCATACCCAAGGCCCCGGTCCCAGAAGTGCTGAAGATAGCGCTGGATCACCATAGGAGATTACGCCCCGTCGCTCGCTTGTAGCCTCAGTTGATCGATTCGACTGCGCCATAGATCTTCGTAGTGTTCGGACCATTCGAACAGGAAACTCGTCTGATGGCGTGCAAAACCCGCAATCCGTTTCTCGAGCCTGAGGGCGCCGATCGTAGACAACTCCCCCAACGTGGGGTAATACCGTTTCGACGAGCGGTTGCAAACACAAGCGGAAGGCGTCTCATGCTGAAGCAAGTCGCTGAGGGCGTTCTCGTTCACGAGAGCGAGTTCATCCAGAGCAATTCCGTTGTCGTGCAGGGCCGGGCCGGCGTGCTGCTCATCGACCCCGGTATCACGAGCAACGAAATGGCGGCCCTCGCGAACGACCTTCGCGAGTTGGGCCAGCCCGTCGTGGCAGGCTTCTCGACGCATCCAGATTGGGACCATGTGCTCTGGCACGCGGACTTCGGCGACGCGCCCCGTTACGGCACAGCCCGCTGCGCGGCTTCTCTAGGAGATCTGCTGTCTCAGGCGGACTGGGAGGCCCAGATAGCCGAGGGATTGCCGCCGGAGTACGCCGAGGAGATCCCAATGGATCTGCTCGGCCTCATCACCGGTCTGCCCGCCGAAGCCGCGCAGGTTCCTTGGGATGGCCCCAGAGTCCGGATCATCGAGCATCAGGCCCATGCACCGGGCCACGCGGCGCTGTTGATCGAGGAGCGCGGCGTCCTCGTCGCCGGCGACATGCTCTCCGACATCCTGATGCCGTTCCTCGACCTGGAGGCCGCCGACCCGATCGAGGACTACCTCGCCGCGCTCCGGTTGTTCGCGAGTGTCGCCGACGGCATCGATGCCGTCGTCCCCGGTCACGGTTCAGTCGGTGGAGCCGAGCAGCTGCGCGCACGAATCGAACAGGATCGCGTGTACGTGCAGGCACTGCGAGACGGCGAAGTTCCCGACGACCCGCGGGTCGGTCCATCAGCCCCGCTGGATTGGCTGCCCGACGTGCACAGGTGGCAACTCGAGCGGCTCGCCCAACGGGAGCAGAGAGCGACGCCCGAGTAGCGGCCCAGGTCGGCGAGTACGAGAGCCCCTCGAAATGGCCCTGCAGCCACGACATGTGTGAGCGCCGGTCGCCCTCGGGCGACCGGCGTGCTCATCGCTCAACGGGATACGCCGCGGCCGGTGTACTTGACGAGGCGCCGGCCTGTGGCCGGCATTCCGAGCTCGTTGTAGGGCCCCGCGACTTCGCGCTCCGGCAGCCGCTCGTCCGTCGGACAGACCAGCACCGTGTTGGGAGTCGAGTGGTCGATGACGTGCTCGAGCATGGCATGCCCGCAGATGGGGCATGCCTTCTCGTCATTCGGCGCCTGCGCCGCTTCGTCCGCCGTCACCGGCGGAGGGCCGAACACGGGCAGCAACGCCCGGTCGATCCGGTCGAAGAAGTGCGTGAACGCATTGCCGTCTTCGCGGCTCGCTGTGTCGCGTGCCATGCGCCCGATGGTACGCCCGGAGTGCATTCCAGCGCCAGCATCATCTCAGCCACTCGCTCGCATGCCCGAGCAGCCGGAATAGGCTGAAACCATGACGGATGCCACAGCCACACGCCCGGTCACGATCGTCACCGGCGCGAGCCGCGGTATCGGCGCTGCGATCGCCGAACGCCTCGCCGCCGACGGCCACGACCTCGTGCTGACCTACCGTGAGCGGCGCGACGACGCCGACACGATCGCTCGTCGCTGTGCGGCATCCGGTGCACGGGTGCTGCTGCTGCAGGTCGATCTGGCCGACCTCGAGGCCGCCGCGACGATCGTGCCGGCGACCATCGCCGAGTTCGGCCGAGTGAGCGGCCTCGTCAACAATGCCGGCATCACGGGCCGCATCGGCGGGTTCCTCGACACGACGATCGACGAGAGCGAGCTCGTGTTCCGGGTCAACGTGCTCGCTCCGCTCCTGCTCACGCGTGCGGCGATCGCGCACATGGCGACCGACCGCGGCGGGGCGGGCGGATGCATCGTGAACATCTCATCGGGCGCGGCGAGGTCGGGCGCACCGAACACCTACATCCCGTACGCCATGAGCAAGGCAGCGCTCAACGCGCTGACGACCGGCGCAGCGAAGGAGTTCGGTCCCGTGGGGGTGAGGGTCAACACGGTCTCCCCCGGCACCACCCGCACCGAGATCCACGCCGCGGCAGGCCGTCCGAACGCGCCTGAGGAACGCGCCCCGAACATTCCGATGCGGCGCGCCGGCGAACCGCACGAGATCGCCGGCGCCGTCGCCTACCTGTTCTCGGCAGATGCCGTCTACACCTCCGGAGCAGACATCAGGGTCGCCGGCGGCAACTGACCGGACTCGAGCGGCTCAAGCCTCGCCGAACCCCGACTCGGCCAGTTCGGCGATCGCATCGACGGCCGCCCGCCCTTCGGCGTCATCGCTCGCGATATCGACCGGGGCGCCCTTCGTGAGGCCGAGCGACATGATGCCGAGCAGGCTCTTCGCGTCGGTGCCGTTGATGGTGACCTTCTGCGGAAACGTGCCGGCGAGCTTGACGAGCTCGGCGGCGGGTCGCGCGTGCAGACCATCGGCGTTCACGAGTCGGATGCTTCGCGAATAGCCGGATGCCGCGTGGCCGGCGCCGGCCGCGGCATCCGCTGCTCGGGCTTCTGCACCGCCCGTGGGTTCGGAGTCGCCCGTCGCGTCGGATCCGCCCGACGCCGAGTCATCCTCGCTCGCCCTGTTCCAGGCCGATCGGGCCGCGGCGACGACCTGCTCCAACGACTCCCCCGACTCGGCGGCGACCGCCGCAGCCACCCCGCCCTCGACGAGCGGGGCGTCGACGATTCGCACTCGAGCGCGAGCTTCGTCGTCGAGGAAGTCGAGAGCGGTCTCGGCCGTGAGGATCGCCGAGCCGAGATCGCACAGCACTGCGACGCCCGCGCCCGCATCGGCTTCGGCGATGCCCGCGGTCACGAGGTCGAAGCTCGTGCCGATGCGGCCGTCGTCGGTGCCGCCCGCGGCGACGAGCGTCGCGGTAGGCGCCATCTGACGAGCGAGGGCGACCAGG
Source organism: Agromyces badenianii (assembly GCF_003070885.1). NCBI lineage: Bacteria > Bacillati > Actinomycetota > Actinomycetes > Micrococcales > Microbacteriaceae > Agromyces > Agromyces badenianii. The sequence continues at coordinate 1,543,708 of NZ_CP028913.1, read as the reverse complement.
CCGTCGGCGATGCCGGCGGAATGCGAGACGAAGACGAGACCGACCTTGCCGGGGGTGCTCACCTCACGCTCCCGCAGACGCGGCCGCCGCGTCGGCCGCGGCCCGGAGGAGGAGGGCGCTCGACTCGGCGCCGGGGTCGCGATGGCCGGCGGAGCGTTCGCCGAGGTAGCTCGCACGTCCTTTTCTCGCGACGAGCGGTTCGGTCGCCACTGCGCCGGCCTCGGCGGCGTCTGCCGCGGCGGCGAAGACACCTGTGGGATCGGTTCCCGCTGCCGCCGCGGCATCCGCTGCATCGACGGCCGGAGTCCAGGCGTCGATCATCGTCTTGTCGCCGGGCTCCGCCTTGCCGCGCGCGACGATGCCGTCACGGGCGGCGGTCAGGATGGCGGCGATCGCCGGTCCATCGAGGGAGACGGCACTGCCGGCCGCTGCAGCGGCCTTCAGATAGGCGGTGCCGTACAGCGGACCGGCCGCTCCCCCGACGGTCGAGATGAGCGTCGTCGCCACCAACTTCAGCACATCACCGGGCGTGGAGCCTGCCGCGAGGTCGTCGAGCTTCGGCAGCACGGCCTGGAAACCACGATCCATGTTCTCGCCATGATCGCCGTCGCCGATCTCACGATCGAGCGTGATCAACTCGACGCGGTGCTCCGAGATGACCTGTGCGCTCCGTCTGACCCAGTCCACGGCCCACGTGATGTCCAATCCCACCGAGATTCCCCCTTCGATCCACTATCTTCCCCACCGCAGTGCAGCCGTCTGCACCGGGGCGTCCCACAATTCGACCATCTCGTCATCGAGCTTCAACAGCGTGATCGACATGCCCTGCATCTCGAGCGCCGTGATGAAGTTGCCGACGAGCGAACGGGCGATCTCGATGCCCCGTTCCTCGAGCACCTCCGCTGCACGACGGTACGCCACGTAGAGCTCGATCTGCGGAGTGCCGCCCATTCCGTTGACGAACAGCAACGTGCGTTCGCCGCGCTCGTAGGGCAGATCTTCGAGGATCGGCGCGAGCAGTCGATCGACCAGCCGATCGGCCGATTCGAGCTGGATGCGTTCCCGGCCGGGCTCACCGTGGATACCGATGCCGATCTCGATCTCGTCCTCTGCGAGTGTGAAGCTCGGCTCACCGGCATGGGGCACGATGCAGGGCGTCAACGCGAGCCCCATCGATCGCGCGTTGGCGTTGACCCGCTCGGCGACGGCGACGACCTGGTCGAGTGAGTCGCCTCGCTCGGCCGCTGCGCCGGCGATCTTCTCGACCAGCACCGTGCCGGCGACACCCCGCCGTCCGGCCGTGTAGAGCGAGTCCTTGACGGCGACGTCGTCGTTCGTGATGACGGCGCGCACCTCGATGCCGTCGACGGATGCCAGGTCCGCCGCCGTCTCGAAGTTCAGCACGTCGCCCGTGTAGTTCTTCACGATGTGGAGCACCCCGGCCCCGCCGTCGACCGCTTTGGTCGCGGCGAGGATCGGATCGGGCGTGGGCGAGGTGAACACCGCACCCGGCACGGCGGCGTCGAGCATGCCGAACCCGACATAGCCTGCGTGCAGTGGCTCGTGCCCGCTGCCGCCACCGCTGACGATGCCGACCTTGCCGGCGACCGGGGCATCGGCGCGCACGATACGGATCGGATCCAGTTCGACTCGCACGAGATCGGCGTGGGCGAGCCCGAACCCTGCGACCGACTCGTCGACGACCCGCTTCGGGTCGTTGATGATCTTCTTCACGGACATCCCTTCCCCTTGAGCTGCCGGACGCCGTGCAGCCGTGCATCGACGCCGACGCAGCACTTCCCGCCAACCTACGCCCGCGACGCCGTCGACCGTAAGAGGCAGTGCGAAATCCCGTACCCCATTCCGTGGCGCGGCAGGTCTGAGTATGGTGGGCACTGTTCCGCCCCTGGGCGAAGCCCATCGGGCTCAGCGAAAAGGATGGATGGTCAAGGTGGACAATCTCGGAGTGTTGTTCCTGAGCGAGCTCGTCGGAACGGCGATGCTCGTGCTCCTCGGCTGTGGTGTGGTCGCCAACGTGGCCCTCGCCAAGACGAAGGGCTTCAACGGCGGATTCCTCATGGTGACGTTCGGCTGGGGCTTCGCGGTCTTCGCCGGTGTCATCGTCGCCTACGCGTCCGGCGCGCACATCAACCCGGCCGTCACCCTCGGACTCGTCGCAAACGGCGCAACCGAGTTCGGCAATGCGGGGCTCGGCATCACCGTCCCGGTCGACTTCCTCTCGGTGATCGCCTACATCGGTGCGCAGTTGATCGGTGCGATCATCGGCGCGGTGATCGTCTGGCTCGCCTACAAGCAGCACTTCGACGAGGAGCCTCAGGCGGCCCCGAAGCTCGGCGTGTTCTCGACGGGCCCAGGCATTCGCAACTACGCCTGGAACCTCGTGACCGAGATCATCGGCACCTTCGTGCTGGTGTTCGTCGTGATCGGCTTCGGCGGCGGTCGTCAGGGCGACGGCGGGCTCGCCGCGCTCGGCGCTCTGCCGGTGGCGCTGCTCGTGATCGGTATCGGCGTCTCCCTCGGTGGTCCGACCGGGTATGCGATCAACCCCGCACGTGACCTCGGGCCCCGCATCGCCCACGCGGTCCTGCCCATCAAGGGCAAGGGCGACAGCGACTGGTCGTACTCGTGGGTGCCCGTCGTCGGCCCGATCATCGGCGGACTGATCGCCGGGTGGGCGGCGATCCCGCTGCTTCCCCTCATCACCTGACGAAGCAAGGGGCCGGCCCGCCCGGGCCGGCCCCTTCACTTCGTCTCCGAAACCAGCGCCGGCTCCGGCCGGCCGAGCAGATTGAGAGCACGGAATGGCCGACTACATTCTCGCGATCGACCAGGGCACCACCTCGTCGCGCGCGATCATCTTCGACAAGGCCGGATCGATTGTTTCGACCGGGCAGCTCGAGCACGAGCAGATCTTCCCCAAGGCGGGCTGGGTCGAGCACGACCCCGCCGAGATCTGGCGCAACACACGTGAAGTGGTCGGCCAGGCCCTCGGCAAGGCCGACCTCACCCGGCACGACATCGCGGCGGTGGGCATCACGAACCAGCGCGAGACCGCGGTGGTGTGGGACAAGAACACCGGCGAACCTGTGTACAACGCGATCGTGTGGCAGGACACCCGCACCCAGCCGATCGTCGACCGGCTCGCGGCCGACGGCGGCGTCGAGCGGTTCAAGCAGCAGGTCGGCCTGCCGCTCGCGACGTACTTCTCGGGCACGAAGATCGTGTGGATCCTCGAGAACGTGCCCGGCGCCCGGGAGAAGGCTGAGGCCGGCGACCTGCTGTTCGGCACGACCGACACGTGGGTGCTCTGGAACCTGACCGGCGGACCGGACGGCGGCGTGCACGCGACCGACGTCACGAATGCGTCGCGCACCATGTTCATGGACCTCGAGACCCTCGCGTGGGACGACGAGATCCTCGCCGCGTTCGGCGTGCCGCGCTCGATGCTGCCCGAGATCAAGAGCTCCTCCGAGGTCTACGGCACGGTCGAACCCTCGAGTCTGCTCCGCGAAGTGCCCGTCGCCGGCATCCTCGGTGACCAGCAGGCCGCGACGTTTGGCCAGGCGGCGTTCGATACCGGTGAATCCAAGAACACCTACGGCACCGGCAACTTCCTCATCTTCAACACCGGTGAGGAGATCGTCCACTCCAAGAACGGCCTCCTGACGACTCTGGGCTACAAGCTCGGTGACGCGGCCCCGCACTACGCACTGGAGGGTGCGATCGCGGTGACTGGTTCCCTCATCCAGTGGCTGCGCGACAACCTGGGACTGATCTCGAGCGCTCCCGAAGTGGAACAGCTCGCGAACACCGTCGACGACAACGGCGGTGCGTACTTCGTGCCGGCGTTCTCGGGCCTGTTCGCGCCGTACTGGCGCCCCGATGCCCGTGGCGCGCTCGTCGGCCTCACCCGCTTCGTGAACAAGGGCCACATCGCGCGCGCAGCACTCGAGGCGACCGCGTTCCAGACCCGCGAAGTGCTCGAGGCGGTGAACGCGGACTCGGGCGTCGACCTGACTGAGCTCAAGGTCGACGGCGGCATGATCGCCAACAACACGCTCATGCAGTTCCAGGCCGACATCCTGGGCGTGCCCGTGGTGCGCCCGGTCGTGGCCGAGACGACCGCGCTCGGCGCCGCCTACGCGGCCGGCCTCGCGGTCGGCTTCTGGTCGAGCCTCGACGAACTCCGCGCAAACTGGCAGGAGGACTCCCGCTGGGAGCCGAAGATGGACTCCGACGAGCGAGACCGTCAGATCCGCCTCTGGAAGAAGGCCGTCACGAAGACGTTCGACTGGGTCGACGACGACGTGAGTTGAGCGGACGCGGCGACGGGGGCCGATTCAGTCCTTCGTCGCCGCGATCCACTCCTGGAGCTTGCGCGCGCCCGCGCCGCTGTCGATCGTGTGCTCGGCGACCGCGATCTTCTCTGCGAACCGGTCGAGGATGGCCCGCTGGACCTGGGCCGGATCCTTCGCCAGCTCGAAGGAGACGAGTCCGGCCGCCGCGTTCAGCACCACGATGTCCCGAACCGGGCCGCGAGCTCCCGCGAGCACGTCGCGCACGATGGCGGCGTTGTGCTGGGCGTCGCCGCCCTTGAGCTGGTCGATCGTGGCACGCGCGATGCCGAGGTCACGGGGGTCGAGGTCGTGCTCCTTGACGGTGCCGCGCGAGACCTCCCACATGTGGCTGTGCCCCGTGGTCGTCAGCTCGTCGAGTCCGTCGTCGCCGCGGAAGACGACGGCCGTCGCCCCACGAGTCTGGAAAACCCCTACGATGAGCGGCACCCGGTCGAGTTGTGCAACGCCGACGGCCGAGGCCTCTGGCCGTGCCGGATTGACGAGCGGCCCGAGGGAGTTGAAGACCGTCGAAACGCCGAGGTCCGTGCGCACCCGGCCCGCGTGACGGAAACCGGGATGGAACGCGGCCGCATACGCGAAGGTGATGCCGGCCTTCCCGAACACATCGGCGACGCGATCGGCTGAGAGCTCGAGATCGAGGCCGAGCGCAGCCAGCACATCGGATGCTCCGGACGAGGAGCTCGCCGCCCGGTTGCCGTGCTTGATGACCGGCACGCCTGACGCCGCGGCGACGATGGAGGCCATCGTGGAGACGTTGACGGTGCCGAACCGGTCACCGCCGGTGCCGACGATGTCGAGCGCCATCGGGTCGACGGGCAAGGGCACGGCATGATCGAGGATCGCGTCGCGGAAGCCCAGGATCTCATCGACGGTCTCCCCCTTCACCCGCAGTGCGATGAGGAAGGCGGCCAGCTGCGCGTCGCTGGCAGCACCCGTCATGACCTGCTCCATGCACCACGCGGCATCCGAAACGCTCAGATCGGTGCCCTCGAGGAGGGAATTCAGGATCTCTGGCCAGTTCTGACGTGCGGGCATGCGTCGATCATATCGGCGTGATTCAGGGTGGATTCGCGGCCTTCACCCAGAGGATTTAGGGTCGCCTTACCCACGATGCCCGACACGACTCCCCCTGATGACGAAAACTCACGCCTCGTTTCAGCCATAATGGGAGGGTGACGAGCACCTCAATCACTTATCAGGCGAGCGCGCCCCTGATCAAACGACCGAACACCGTAGCGGTGGGTACGATCGTCTGGCTCGGCAGCGAGGTCATGTTCTTCGCGGGACTCTTCGCGATCTACTTCACGCTGCGGTCGACATCTCCGGAGCTGTGGGCATTCGAGGCCGATCGGCTGAACTTCCCGTTCTCGCTGACGAACACGATCATCCTCGTGCTCTCCTCGTTCACCTGCCAGTTCGGCGTCTTCGCCGCAGAGCGCCTGCAGCCGTACGCGACCGGCTGGAAGCCGACCCAGTGGGGCATGGTCGAGTGGTTCTTCCTCACCTACGCCATGGGAGCGATCTTCGTCGCCGGCCAGGTCTGGGAGTACGCCACGCTCGTCTCCGAGGGCATCGCGCTCGATTCCAACGCCTACGGGTCCGCGTTCTACCTGACCACCGGCTTCCACGGCCTCCACGTCACGGGCGGTCTGCTCGCCTTCCTGTTCGTCATCGGCCGCGTCTTCGCGGTCAAGAACTTCGGACACCGCGAGGCGACGAGCGCGATCGTCGTCTCGTACTACTGGCACTTCGTCGACGTCGTCTGGATCGGGCTGTTCCTCGTCATCTACGTCCTCAAGTAAGCCGCATCAGGAGCGTCAGCACAGCATGCCCGTGAACAGGAAGATACCCATGACTCGCCAGAAGCGACGCACCGGACGCCGGCACCCGCTCGCCACCGTCGCGCTGCTCGCGCTCGGCCTCGTCTTCACCGGCGGTGCATACGCTGCGGTCAGCAGCGGCACCACCGCCCAGGCCGAAGTCGACCCGAAGTCGCAGCAGACCATCGACGAGGGCAAGAAGCTCTTCCAGGCCAACTGCGCCACGTGCCACGGCCTCTCCGCCCAGGGCACCGACAACGGCCCGAGCCTCATCGGCGTCGGAGCCGCGTCGGTCGACTTCCAGGTCGGTACCGGTCGCATGCCCATGCAGATGCAGGGTCCGCAGGCGCAGCAGAAGCCCGTGCAGTTCACCGACGAGCAGGTCAAGCAGCTCGCCTATTACGTCGCCTCCTTGGGCCCCGGCCCCGAGATCCCCAGCGACCACCTCAGCAATGGCGGCGGCGACGCGGCCAACGGCGCCGAACTCTTCCGCATCAACTGCGCGATGTGCCACAACGTGGCCGGCGCCGGCGGCGCCCTCACCGAGGGCAAGTTCGCTCCCCCGCTGACGGATGTCTCGGGCGTGCACATCTACGAAGCCATGGTCACCGGCCCGCAGAACATGCCGGTCTTCAACGACCTGAACATCTCGCCCGAGAACAAGCGCGACATCATCACGTACCTCAAGTACGTGCAAGACAACCGCTCGCCCGGCGGCATCGAACTCGGCTCCCTCGGGCCGGTCGCAGAGGGCCTGTTCATCTGGATCTTCGGTCTCGGCGCGATCGTCGCGATCACCGTGTGGATCACGGCGAAATCCAACTAGCGCACGCCCGGCACTGAAGTAGCTGAAGAAGGAGAACCATGGCACAGGACGACCACAGCGGCGCAGAGCTCGCCGCTGCCGACTCGTCGCACGCCGCGCACGACATTGCCGTCTCGCCGGGTACCGCGGTGATCGCCGCCGACTCGTTCGAGAATCCCGGCTTCCCGCCGCACCGACCCCGAGTCACCGACGAGAACCCCAAGCGTGAGCAGCGCGCCCAGCGCACCGTCTACACGCTCTTCTACCTGTCGATCCTCGGCAGCGTCTGGGCCATCGCCGCGTACATGCTCTTCCCGATCGAGTCCAACGACGTCGGTGCGGTTCGGCTGAACAACATGTTCTTCGGCCTCGGCGCGACGCTCGCCCTGCTCGCCATCGGCTTCGGCGTGGTGCACTGGGGCAAGGCGATCATGGCCGACGTCGAACTCGCTGACGAGCGGCACACGATCGGCGGCTCGCCCGAGACGCAGGCCGCCGCGGTAAAGGTGTTCGCCGACGCCGACCGTGAATCCGGCTTCACCCGCCGAGCAGCGATCCGCAACAGCCTCATCGGCGCCCTGCTCGTCTTCCCGCTGCCCGCTGTCGTGCTCTTCCGAGGCTTCGCCCCGCAAGATCAGATCCCGGTCGAGCTCCTCAGCCACACCATGTGGAAGAAGGGCACGCGCCTCGCGCTCGACCCGTCGGGCGTTCCCATCAAGGCTGCTGACGTCACCATCGGCAGCGCCGTGCACGTGATCCCCGAGGGTCTGCAAGACCTCGAGCACGGCAAGCTCGAAGAGAAGGCGAAGGCCGCGGTGCTGCTCATGCGCCTCGAGCCGAGCGAGCTCCACCAGGCGCCCGACCGTGAGTCGTGGTCGTACGAGGGCATCGTCGCGTACTCGAAGATCTGCACGCACGTCGGATGCCCCGTCGCGCTCTACGAGCAGCACACGCACCACCTGCTGTGCCCGTGCCACCAGTCGCAGTTCGACGTTGCGAACCACTGCGAGGTCATCTTCGGACCCGCGGCCCGCCCGTTGCCCCAGCTTCCGATCGCCGTCGACGACGAGGGATACCTCATCGCGCAGAGCGACTTCACCGAACCCGTCGGCCCGAGCTTCTGGGAGCGCAATTGAGCACCGCACCGTCCGCAACCGCGCCGCAGAAACGGTCGTTCACCGCGGCTGCCTCCGTCTACGTCAACGAGCGCACGAGCGTCGCCGGCTTCGTCAAGGAGCTCGGGCGTAAGGCGTTCCCCGACCACTGGTCTTTCCTGCTCGGCGAGGTCGCCCTCTTCAGCTTCGTCGTCGTGCTCATCTCGGGCACCTTCCTGACGTTCTTCTTCCAGGCCTCGATGGCCGAGGTGCACTACGACGGCTCGTACGTGCCGCTCAAGGGCGTCGAGATGTCGGTCGCCATGGCGTCGACGCTCGACATCTCCTTCGACATCCGCGGCGGGCTGTTCGTGCGCCAGATGCACCACTGGGCCGCACTGCTCTTCGTCGCGGCCATCGGTCTGCACATGCTCCGCATCTTCTTCACGGGTGCGTTCCGCAAGCCCCGCGAGTTGAACTGGGTGATCGGATTCATCCTCTTCATCCTCGCGATGGCCGAGGGCTTCACCGGGTACTCGCTTCCTGACGACCTGCTCTCCGGCAACGGCCTCCGCATCATCGACGGCATGGTCAAGGGCATCCCGCTGATCGGCACCTGGACGTCGTTCCTGCTCTTCGGCGGCGAGTTCCCCGGAACCCAGATCGTGGGTCGCCTCTACACGCTGCACATCCTGCTGCTCCCGGCACTCGTGGTCGCCCTCGTCGCGCTCCACCTCGTGTTCGTCGTCGTGCACAAGCACACGCAGTACGCCGGTCCCGGCAAGACGCAGCAGAACGCGGTCGGTCCGCCCATCCTCCCGATCTACGCCGCAAAGGCCGGCGGGTTCTTCTTCATCGTGTTCGGTGTGCTCGCGCTCATCGCGTCGATGTTCACGATCAACCCGATCTGGAACTACGGTCCGTACGACCCGTCGCCGGTCTCGGCCGGTACCCAGCCCGACTGGTACATCGGCTTCGCCGACGGCGCCCTGCGATTGATTCCGCCGGGCTGGGAGTTCGTCTGGCTCGACCGCACCTGGTCGTTCAACATCATCGTGCCCCTCGTCGTGCTCGGCGGGTTCATCGTGACGGTGTTGATCTACCCGTTCATCGAGGCATGGGTGAAGGGCGACAAGCGCGAACACCACATCGCCGACCGCCCGCGCAATGCCCCGACCCGCACGGCGATCGGCGCGGCCGGAGTCACGTTCTACGCGGGCCTCTGGGCGGCTGCGAGCTCCGACATCCTGGCCACGCACTTCTCGCTCACCATGGAGGGCGTGATCCACGCACTGCAGGCGACCGTGATCATCGGCCCGTTCATCGCGTACTTCATCGCGAAGCGCGTCTGCATCGCGCTGCAGAAGAAGGACCGCGAGATCGTGCTGCACGGCTTCGAGTCCGGACGAATCGTGAAGCTGCCCGGCGGCGAGTTCGTCGAGGTGCACCAGCCCCTCGACGAGTACGACCGTTGGAGGCTCGTGAGCTTCGAGAGCTACCAGCCGTTGATGCTGCGCCCCAATGCTCGCGGCAAGATCACCTTCGGCCAGCGGCTGCGCGCCTCGCTCTCGCGTTGGTTCTTCGAGGACCGCATCGCGCCGGTCACGCGGGGCGAACTCGAGTCCAGTCACGGCACCCACCACTGACGATCTCGTCAGACGAATTCGGGCACCGCGCCATGTCGATCGATTCGACCTGGTTGCGGTGCCCGAACTGCTTTCACGACCTCGAGCCGCTCACCGACCGCGTGCTCGGATGCTCACTCGGGCACCGCTTCGACGTGTCCAAGCACCAGAGCGTGACACTGCTCCCGCCACGAGCGCCGCGCACGATCGGCGATGATCGCCAGATGCTCGAGGCACGAGCGAGACTTCTGGATTCCGGCGCCTACGCACCGATCGCCGACGCTCTTGTCGATGGGATGGGCGAAGGGCTGCGAGGTTCGACTTCTCCTAGCTCCCGCAGGGCGGCGCACGGCTCGGCGGATGCGACGAGAGTCGTCGATCTCGGTTGCGGCACGGGCTACTACGCGGGTGAGCTGGAGCGTGCCACGCCAGGCGCATCCGTGCTGCTCACCGATCGCTCCCCCACCGCTGTACGCATGGCCATGCGAGCCGCACCCGGCTCGACGGGAGTCGTGCTCGACCTCTGGCGGCCACTCCCTGTGCGGGACGCCGTTGCCGATGTCGCCGTCAACGTCTTCGCGCCGCGCAATCCGCCCGAGTTCGCGCGCATCGTGCGTCCCCACGGTCTTCTTCTCGTCGTCGTGCCGACTGCGACGCACTTCACGGAGTTGCGACGGCTCGGCGCAGCGCTCGACATCCCCGACGGCAAAGCCGATCTCGTGACCGAGCAGTTCACCGGAGCCGGCTTCACCCCGCTGCAGACGACGAGAGTCGAGTACGAACTCATCACCGACCTCGGCATGCGGGAGCTTCTGGTCGACATGGGACCGGCCGCGCATCATCGCAGGGAGGGTGACGCCCCCGACGGCGAGCTCGCCGTCACCGTCTCGGTGGACGTCGTCGCGTTCACGCGAGTATAGGTTGGCTCTTCACAGTCAACGGCGAACCTGATAGCGCAGGTGAAGCACCCGGCTGCCCTGAATCACCACGTCGGGATCCTCCAAGAAGTGCTGTGCGTGGACTGACCCGAAGTAGCGCTTGCCGGACCCGAAGACGACGGGTACGACGTCCATCCGCACCTCGTCGACCAGGCCCGCGGCAAGCACCTGGCCACCGACGTCGCCAGCGGCGACCTCGACGATGCGGTCACCCGCGAGCTCCTGCGCCTTGGCCACCGCTGCCTCGACGCCGTCGACGAAGTGAAACGGCGCCTCTGGGTCCCAGCCTTCGGGCTTCGGCCGGTGCGTCACGACGACCACGTGGTCGACCCCGCCCGGAGGCTTCCCGTCCCAGCCGTCCGTCATGTCGAAGACGTGGCGGCCGACGATTGTCGCCCCGATCTGATCCCAGTACGGCCGGGTGTAGTCGTAGGACGTCTGCGACACCTTCACTTCGCCGCTCTCGTCCAACGGGACGTCACCGCTGAGCAACCAGTCGAACAGCGGTCCGGGCTGGTCGTTCTCGTCCGCGACGAAGCCGTCTACCGACACCGAGCTGTACATGACCACCTTGCCCACGGGGCTCTCCTCTGCTCTGGGGTGCCCATACTAGCGAGTCTTGAGTAGCGGGCGGGTGATGTCGTCGGCGGCGGTGGTCGGCGCGCACTCGGAGCACCAGTGGCGGAGACGTGCAGAAACGGCCCCGTGCGCGATGCGCACGGGGCCGTTCGATCAGCCAGCTGAGATCAGCGGGCGAAGTTTCCGCGGTAGTACTCGTACACCCAGCCGACGAGACTGATGAGTCCGAGCCCGACGGCGATGAAGCAGATCCAGACTCCGATCGCGAGACCGAGGAACATCAGTGCAGCCGCGCCGGCCAGCATGATCGGCCACCAGCTCCACGGGCTGAAGAAGCCGAGCTCGGCGTCACCGTCGTCGATGTTCGCATCGAGGCGGTCTTCGGGCAGCTCTGCACCCTGAGCCTTGTGCACTCGACCGAGGTAGAACGCGATGAAGGCGCTGAGCACGGCCGTGAGCGAGATCGAGATCATGCCGGCCCACTCGGGCTGCCCGATCGGGGACTCGGCCGCCGACCAGAAGCCGTAGACCGTAGCGACGATCGCCAGGAAGACCGTCAGGATCCAGAAGAGGTTGACGTTGGCGCGCATTACTTGATCTCCTCCGTCGCGGCGTCATACGTGGGCGCTTGCGGGGCGTCCTTCGCCGGTCCGATGCCGACCGGGATGCCGGCCTCGGGGTGGTTCAGGTCGAACGCAGGGCGCTCCGAGCGGATGCGCGGGATCGACGTGAAGTTGTGGCGCGGCGGCGGGCAGCTGGTCGCCCACTCGAGCGATCCGCCGTAACCCCAGGGGTCGTTGACCGTGACCTTCGGCGCGCGACGAGCCGTGATGTACACGTTCAGGAAGAACGGGATCATCGAGACTGCCAGGATGCCGGCACCGATCGTCGACAGCTGGTTCATCCAGGTGATGTTGTCTTCAGGCAGGTACGAGTAGTACCGGCGAGGCATCGCGACCACACCGAGCCAGTGCTGGATGAGGAAGGTGGTGTGGAAGCCGATGAACAGCAGCCAGAAGTGCCACTTTCCGAGCGTCTCGTTCAGCATCTTGCCGGTCCACTTGGGCCACCAGAAGTAGAAGCCGGCGAACATCGCGAACACGACGGTGCCGAAGACGACGTAGTGGAAGTGGGCGACGACGAAGTACGTGTCGGACACGTGGAAGTCGAGCGGCGGAGACGCGAGGATCACGCCGGTGAGACCACCGAAGACGAAGGTGATGAGGAAGCCGAGCGACCAGATGAGCGGAGTCTCGAAGGTGATCGATCCTCGCCACATCGTGCCGATCCAGTTGAAGATCTTCACGCCCGTCGGCACCGCGATGAGCATCGTCATCAGGGCGAAGAACGGCAGCAGCACCGATCCGGTGACGTACATGTGGTGCGCCCACACGGTGACCGACAGGGCGGCGATCGCGATCGTCGCGTAGATCAGGGTCTTGTAACCGAAGATCGGCTTGCGGCTGAAGACCGGGAAGATCTCGGACACGATGCCGAAGAACGGCAGAGCGATGATGTAGACCTCGGGGTGGCCGAAGAACCAGAAGAGGTGCTGCCAGAGGATGACGCCGCCGTTGGCGGGGTCGAACACGTGTGCGCCGAAGATTCGGTCGGCAGCAGCGGCCAGGATCGCGGCAGCCAGCACCGGGAAGGCCATGAGCACGAGGATCGAGGTCACGAGGGTGTTCCACGTGAAGATCGGCATGCGGAACATCGTCATGCCGGGCGCGCGCATCGTGATGATCGTGGTGATGAAGTTCACCGCGCCGAGGATCGTGCCGAAGCCCGAGAGGCCGAGGCCGACCATCCAGAGGTTGCCACCGACGCCTGGTGAGAACGTCGTCGACGCGAGTGGCTGATAGGCGAACCATCCGAACGAGGCGGCACCCTGCGGGGTGAAGAAGCCGGCGACCGCGATCAGCGAACCGAAGTTGAAGAGCCAGTACGCGAAGGCGTTCAGACGCGGGAACGCGACGTCGGGCGCGCCGATCTGGAGCGGCATGAGCACGTTGGCGAAGCCCGCGAAGAGCGGGGTGGCGAACATGAGCAGCATGATCGTGCCGTGCATCGTGAAGAGCTGGTTGTACTGCTCACGCGTCTGGATGATCTCGAGACCCGGCTCGAAGAGCTGCGCCCTGATGATCAGCGCCATCACGCCGCCGATGCAGAAGTAGATGAACGCGGTGATCAGGTACATGTACCCGATGACCTTGTGGTCGGTGGACGTGATCCACTTGACGAGGACGTTGCCCTTGCGTTCGACCTTGGAAGCGCCGAACGGAAGCGTGCTCGCGGAGGGGCGAGCCGGTGCGGTCGTGGTGCTCATCGCGGCTTAGTGCTCCTCTTTCAGTTCGGGCTCGCCCGTTCCGGGCAGGTTCTGGTTGCGGTCGTACTCGTTCGACAGCTGGCCCTCCTGGCCGGCATCGCGGAGCGACTCGATGTAGTCGTCGTACTCGCCCTGAGAGACGACTTCGACGTTGAAGAGCATGAGCGAGTGGTACTCACCGCAGAGCTCGGCGCACTTGCCGGCATAGGTGCCCTCGCGCTCGGGCACGAACGACATGTAGTTGGTCTTGCCCGGGAACATGTCTTTCTTGTACAGGAAGTCCACGACCCAGAACGAGTGGATGACGTCGCGCGATTCGAGCTCGATCTCGACGTTCGCCCCGACCGGCAGGACGAGCGTCGGGAGTTCGGACTGCACGAGCGAACCCTTGGGGCCCTCGTCGGCGAGCTGACCCTGGATGCCGGGCGAGTACACGTCTTCGTTGACGTAGTTGAAGTCCCAGGCCCACTGCTTGGCGATGACCTCGACCTTGACGTCGACGTCGTCTTCGGCGAAGCGCTGCTCGATCGCCGCCTGGTCGCGCGCCGTGAAGGCGAAGAAGCCCAGCACGAGGATCAGCGGGATGATCGTGTAGAAGACCTCGATCGGCATGTTGTATCGCAACTGCACCGGAAGGCCGGTCTGGCCCTTGCGGCGACGGTAGGCGATGACGGCCCAGATCGTGAGGCCCCAGGTGATGACACCCACGACGAGCAGCACGATCCACGAGGTGACCCAGAGCCCGGAGACGCGCTCGGTGTGGTTCGTGACCGGTGCCTCCCCCTCGACGAATCCGGGGAGGAATCCATTCAACTGAGCCTGCGTGCACCCTGCGAGGACGAGACTGAGCGACGCTGCGATCGGGATTGCAGCCCATCGGAGACGGCGATTGTTGCGCACCGGTGACCTTTCGGGAGACTCGAAGGCGCTTCACAGTGAAGCGCGGTGATCGCTGCCTAGCCTACTCCGACTCGACGCCCGGGGTGTGCACGCAACGGCGTTGTCCCGTGCTCCGGGCGGTTGATTTCCGGTTCCACCGGCGAAAACAGCGAGGGGAGGCCGCTTCAGCGGCCTCCCCTCGGAGTATGACTTCGACGACTCAGTGGAACGAGTCGCCGCATGCGCAGCTGCCCTGCGCGTTGGGGTTGTCGATCGTGAATCCCTGCTTCTGGATGGTGTCTTCGAAGTCGATGGACGCCCCGTCGAGGTAGGGAACGCTCATCTTGTCGACGACGACCTCGACACCCTCGAAGTCGACGACCGCGTCGCCGTCGAGCAGACGCTCGTCGAAATAGAGCTGGTAGATGAGCCCGGAGCAGCCGCCGGGCTGCACTGCGACCCGGAGTCGCAGGTCGTCGCGACCCTCCTGTTCGAGGAGGCTGCGCACCTTGTCGGCGGCGGGGTCGCTCAGCTTCACGCCGTGCGCGGTCTCGGTGATCGTGTCGCTCATGTCTCTCCTCGGTGCGTCAGGGAACGCGGAACCTGCTTCTATGCTAGCCGCCGAAACGGTGGCGGCGTCCGGCACGCTCTCAGGAATCTCCGTTGCGCGCGTCGAGCCGGGCGAGGAACAGCGCCTCGCTGAGCAGCGCCTTCTGGAAGACGCCGAGATGCAACGACTCATTGGGGCTGTGCGCACGCGATTCGGGGTCTTCGACGCCCGTCACGAGGATCTGTGCAGACGGGAACTCCTCGACGAGCTCGGCGATGAACGGGATGGAACCGCCGACACCGATCTCGACGGGCTCCCTCCCCCATGCCTCGGCCATTGCCGCGTTGGACTCGGCGACGGCCCAGCCCGAGGTGTCGACCAGGAACGGGTTGCCCAGCTCGACGGCATCGAACTCGAGCTTCGCCCCGAAGGGGGCGTGCTGTTCGAGGTGCGAACGGATCGCCGCGAGCGCATCGACGTCGCGCTGGCCGGGAGCGACGCGTGCGCTCACCCGCACGGCGACGCTCGGCACGAGCGTGTTCGACGCATTCGCCACCGTCGGGGCATCGATGCCGGTGATCGTGATCGACGGCTGCGCCCAGATGCGCGAGAGGATCTCGCCGCGCCCGATCGGCGTGACACCGTCGAGCAGGCCGGTCTCGGTGCGCAGCTGCGCCTCGTCGTAGGCGGGCATCTCGAGATCGGCTGAGGTGAGGCCGTCGACCGCGACGGATCCGTCGTCGTCGTGCAGCGTCGCGAGCAGCCGCACGGCCGCGAGCATGGCATCGGGCACCGCGCCGCCGAACATGCCCGAGTGGGATGCGTGCGCGAGCGTCGAGATGCGGAGCCGGAAGGCGACGGCGCCGCGCAGGGCGACCGTGAGCGCGGGCGTCTCGATGTCCCAGTTGTTCGAGTCGGCGACGACGATCGCGTCGGCTTCGAGCAGATCGCGGTTCTCGCGGAGGAAGTTGGCGAACGAGAGCGAGCCCGATTCCTCCTCCCCCTCGATGAAGAGGGCGATGCCGAGGTCGAAGTCCGCACCGAGCACCTCGGTCAGCGCACGGATGGCACCGATGTGGGCCATCACGCCGGCTTTGTCGTCGGCCGCACCGCGGCCGTAGAGGCGGTCGCCGCGCATGGTGGGCTCGAAGGGCGTCGACTCCCAGTCCTCATCGTCCCCCGGCGGCTGCACATCGTGGTGCGCATAGAGCAGCACCGTGGGCCGCCCGTTGCGCGCCGACCGGCGGGCCACGACCGCGGGCTTGCCGAGCGGTGCGTCGGCACCCTCCGCATCGCCGATCGCCGCGCGACGGATCTCGACGAGATCGAAGACCCCGAGTCCGCGCACGAGCTCCGCCACCGCTTCGGCGCTCGCCTCGACCTGGGCCGGGTCGAAGGCTGCCCACGACACCGAGGGGATCTTCACCAGGTGCGTGAGATCGGCGATCGTCGAGGGGAAGGCGGCTTCGACGGCGCCGCGCAGGGCATCACTCGTCGACAGGAGGTCGGAGGTTCCGCCGGCGGCGGTGTGAGACTCGTTCATGCCGGTAATCTTAAGGGGAACGATTCGAGGACTCCCGTGGCCAATCAGCCGAACAACACCGATGAACCGAGCGCAGAGACGCTCGAAGAGACCCAGGCTCGCCTGAACGCCGGCAAGGGCGCGCCCACGCCGAGCCGCGCGCAGCAGGAGGCAGCACGCAAGCGCCCCCTCGTGCCGAACGACCGCAAAGAGGCGGCGAAGCAAGCCCGCGCCAAGGCCGCCGAATCGCGCGAGCGCGCCCGCGTCGGCATGGCCGTCGGCGACGAGCGCTACCTGCCGGCGCGCGACCGCGGCCCCCAGAAGAAATACGTGCGCGACTACGTCGATGCGCGCTTCAGCATCGGGGAGATCCTCATCCCAGTGATGTTCGCGGTGATCCTGCTGACGTTCGTGCCGAGCCCCGAGGTGCAGTCCATCGGCATCCTCTCGCTCTGGGCGTTCTTCCTCGTCGCGGTGATCGACTCCGTCGTGCTCGGCTTCATCCTCACGAAGAAGCTCGCTGCGAAGTTCGGCGCCGACAAGGTCGAGCGGGTGCGCTGGTACGCCGCGATGCGCGCGCTGCAGCTTCGTCCGCTTCGCCTGCCGAAGCCCCAGGTGAAGCGCGGCCAGTACCCCTCTTGACCTGGATGCCGCGGCGGTGCGTTCGATCGACCGCGCCGACGCGGCGACCATGCGTACGGCACCGCGTCAGTTGCGGCTGAACACTCCCCCGCGGATGAGCGGCACGCGCGTCTCCTCGTCGCTGAGCGAGCCGTGCTGTCCGATCATCGCCTCGGCCTGGCGGTTGGCCTCGCGGCGGTCGTAGTAGGCGATGCCGGCCCGCGCGGCGATGATGATGTCGCCGATACGGGAGCGCACCTCGGTGTCGACCGGACCGTAGAGTCCGGCGTCGATCGCCTCGTCGCGGCTCAGCACCCAGGCCCGGTGCCCTTCGGCGCTTCGCCAACGTTCGACGAGTTCGACCCGGGCGGATGAGTCGAGACCAGGCTCGAGGTAGAGCGAGAGGCAGCGCGGTTCGCCACCGACGTGACGCACACCGTCGAGCAGTTCAGGCTTCGCGTCGATGAACACGTGGCGGTGCGCCGGCACGTCGATGACCCCGTGATCGGCCGTGACGATGAGCCCCGCGCCCCGCGGCATCCGGCGCTCGAATGCGGCGAGTTCGGCATCGACTCCTTCGAGGAGGGCGAGCCACCGGTCGGATTCCCAACCGTGGGCGTGCGCGGCCTGGTCGAGTTCCGGTATGTAGAGGTAGACGACCGCCCGCTCACCCGAGGCGACGATGCGCTCGGCTTCCGCGAAGCGGTCGGCGATGGATGCCGCGGGGCGGTACTCCGCGCCCCGCAGTACCGCGTGCGTGAAACCCGAGTCCGCATATCGCGACGAGCCGATCGCATAGCCCCGGATGCCGGCTTCGCCCATCGTCTCGAACAGCGTCGGCACCCGTTGCCAGGTCTCGGGACGCATGCCGGCGTCCCATCCGTTCAGCTGGTTCACGAGGCGGTCGTGCGCGGCGTCGAGCACGCGGTAGCCGACGAGGCCGTGCTCGCCCGGCGCTCGTCCGGTGGCGAAGGTCGCGATCGCGGCCGCGGTCGTCGACGGGAAGACCGTGCGGATGACGTCGCGCTTGGCCATTCGAGCTGCGAGGAACCGGGCGTGACCGGATCTGGCCTGGATGTTCGAGGCTCCGAGCCCGTCGACGAGCACGACGACCGCGGCCGAGGCCGGCGGAAGTCCGAGGGCGTTCTCGGCGCCCTGGATGCTCGCCATTGAACTGCCGAGCACCGCGGCAAGGCGCGGGGCGGTGTCGGCGGGCACGGGTAGCATGGCAGACATCGCGCCCAGTCTGGCACAGGCCGGGCGCGCCCCTGTTCCCTGCGTGCACCGCATGCCCCGCTGTAGAGACGACGGATGACCCGAGCCAAGAATCAGCCCGCTGAAGACCCGATCGTCGAGCGCATCGAAGACGTCGACGTCGCCACAGAGATGCAGGGTTCGTTCCTCGAGTACGCGTACTCGGTCATCTACTCCCGTGCGCTGCCCGATGCCCGAGACGGTCTGAAGCCGGTGCAGCGACGCATCCTCTACCAGATGACCGAGATGGGACTGCGGCCCGATCGCGGTCACGTGAAGTCGGCGCGTGTCGTCGGCGAGGTCATGGGCAAGCTGCACCCGCACGGCGACACGGCGATCTACGACGCGCTCGTGCGCATGGCTCAGGCCTTCACCCTGCGCGTGCCCCTCGTCGACGGGCACGGAAACTTCGGTTCGCTCGACGACGGCCCGGCGGCACCCCGCTACACCGAGGCGCGCCTGGCATCGCCGGCACTCGCGATGACCGAGGGGCTCGACGAGAACGTCGTCGACTTCGTGCCGAACTACGACAACCAGCTCACGCAGCCCGAGGTGCTGCCCGCGGCCTATCCCAACCTGCTCGTCAACGGGGCGAGCGGCATCGCAGTCGGCATGGCGACCAACATGGCCCCGCACAACCTCATCGAGGTCATCGGCGCTGCTCGGCACCTGATCGCGCACCCCAACGCGACGCTCGACGAGCTGATGGAGTACGTGCCCGGCCCCGACCTGCCCACGGGCGGCACGATCGTCGGCCTCTCGGGCATCAAAGACGCGTACGCCACCGGTCGCGGCAGCTTCAAGACCCGAGCCAAGGTCAGCGTCGAATCGATCACCGCCCGGAAGACGGGCCTCGTCGTCACCGAACTGCCGTACCTCGTCGGCCCCGAGAAGGTCATCGAGAAGATCAAAGACGGCGTCAACGCCAAGAAGATCAACGGCATCTCCGACGTCACCGACCTCACCGACCGCACGAACGGGCTCCGACTCGTCATCGGCATCAAGACGGGTTTCAGCCCCGACGCCGTGCTCGAGCAGCTCTACCGGTTGACGCCGCTCGAAGACTCCTTCAACATCAACAACGTCGCGCTCGTCGACGGCGGCCCGCAGACCCTCGGCCTTCGCGAGCTGCTGCAGGTCTACGTCGCGCACCGCATCTCCGTCGTCACTCGCCGGTCCGAGTATCGTCTCGCCCGCCGGCGCGAGCGCCTGCACCTGGTCGACGGCCTCCTCATCGCGATCCTCGACATCGACGAGGTCATCCAGCTGATCCGTTCGAGCGACGACACCGCCGCCGCACGGGCGCGACTGATCGAGGTGTTCGACCTCAGCCAGGTGCAGGCCGACTACATCCTCGAACTGCAGTTGCGCCGGCTCACGAAGTTCTCGCGCATCGAACTCGAGGCCGAGCGCGACAAGCTCCGCGCCGAGATCGCCGAGCTCGAGGCGCTCCTCGCGAGCCGGCACCGCATCGAAGCCCTCGTCTCCGACGAGCTCGCCGAGATCTCCGAACGCTTCGGAACGCCCCGACGCACCCTGTTGACCGACGCCCGGCCGAGCATCGCGGGCGCGGCCGCCAAGCGAGCCGCCGCCGTGCTCGAGGTCGCGGATGTCCCGTGCCGGGTCTTCCTCTCGGCCACGGGTCGCATCGCGCGCGTCGATCTGCCCGTCGGCGAGGACGGCGCGCCCGTGATCACCGTGCCCGCGCGGCGCAGCAAGCACGACGCCATCCGCTCGACGCTCGACACGACGAGTCGTGCCGAGATCGGCGCGGTGACGAGCCTCGGGCGACTCATCCGCTTCACTCCCGTCGACCTCCCGATGCTGCCGCCGACCTCGGTGCAGCTCGGTGCGGGCGTCAAGATCGGCGACTACCTCGCATTGCCCAACCGCGACGAGAAGGTGCTCGCGATCGTGTCGCTCGACGCCGACCGGTGCATCGCCGTCGGCACGAAGCAGGGCGTCGTCAAGCGCGTCGCAACGGGCGCCTACCCCAACAAGCCCGAGTTCGAGGTGATCGGCCTCAAGGCCGGCGACGAGGTCGTCGGTGCCGTGCAGGGCGACGAGAGCGACGAGCTCGTGTTCGTGGCATCAGACGCGCAGCTGCTTCGGTTCCCCGCGGCCGCGGTGCGGCCGCAGGGCTGCCCGGCCGGCGGCATGGCCGGCATCAATCTCGGCAGCGCAGCGCACGTCATCCATTTCACGAGCATCGCAGCGGATACCACGGCAGACACGGTCGTCGTCACGATCGCCGCCGCGACCGACACCTTGCTCGGCACCGACCCGGGCAGTGCGAAGGTCAGCGACTTCTCGGAATTCCCGGCGAAAGGGCGAGCGACGGGCGGCGTGCGCGCTCAGCGATTCCTGAAGGGCGAAGACGCGCTGCATCTCGCCTGGGTCGGCCGTGCGCCCGCACTGGCCGTCGGGCCCGACGGCTCGGCGCGAACGCTGCCAGACGGCGGTGCCAAGCGCGACGCCTCGGGTCAGCCGCTCGAGGCCGTGGTGGGCGCGATCGGCGAGCGCATCGGCTGATCGCTCCCGGGCCGCTTGGCGGTGCGGCCCGTTCGACGGCATCGACGACTTCTATGCGTCGATGCGGGCGCGCTCGAGCGTGTCGGAACTCTCGATGATGAACTCCTTGCGCGGTGCGACGTCGTTGCCCATGAGCAGCTCGAACACCCGTCCGGCGTTCTCGGCGTCGCCGATGCCGACCCGGCGGAGCGTGCGGTGGCGACGGTCCATCGTGGTGGTCGCGAGCTGATCGGCGTCCATCTCACCGAGGCCCTTGTACCGCTGGATCGGGTCTTGATACCGCTTCTTCTGCCGGTCGAGCGTCGCGAGAACGCCCTGCAGCTCGGCCTCCGAATAGGTGTACACGGTCTCGTTGGGCTTGGACCCGGGGTTCATCACCACAACGCGGTGCAGAGGGGGCACGGCAGCGAAGACGCGACCGTGCTCGATCATCGGTCGCATGTACCGGAAGAACAGCGTGAGCAGCAGCGTGCGGATGTGCGCGCCGTCGACGTCGGCGTCGGCCATGAGGATCACCTTGCCGTAGCGCGCGGTCTCGAGGTCGAAGCTCCGGCCCGAGCCGGCGCCGATCACCTGGATGATCGAGGCGCACTCGGCATTGCCGAGCATGTCGGCGACGCTCGCCTTCTGCACGTTGAGGATCTTGCCGCGGATCGGCAGGAGCGCCTGGTGCTCGCTGTCACGGGCGAGCTTCGCCGTGCCGAGCGCGGAGTCGCCCTCGACGATGAACAACTCGCTCTGCGAGACGTCGTTCGATCGACAATCGACGAGTTTCGCCGGCAGCGACGAGCTCTCGAGCGCGTTCTTGCGGCGTTGCGTCTCTTTGTGCGCTCGCGCCGAGATGCGCGACTTCATCTCGGCGACGACCTTGTCGAGCAGCAGCGCCGCCTGCGTCTTGTCGTCGCGCTTCGTCGAGGAGAAGCGCGCACCGAGCTCCTTCGTCAGCACGTTCGAGACGATCGCACGCACGGCCGGCGTTCCGAGCACCTCTTTCGTCTGGCCCTCGAACTGCGGCTCGGGCAGGCGCACCGTGACGACCGCGGTGAGGCCCGCGAGCACGTCGTCTTTCTCGAGCTTGTCGTTGCCCGCCTTCAGTCGGCGGGCGTTCGACTCGACCTGCTGCCGCAGGAACTTCAGGAGCCCCTGTTCGAAACCCGTCTGGTGCGTGCCGCCCTTGGGCGTCGCGATGATGTTCACGAACGATCGCACGACCGTGTCATAGCCGGTGCCCCAGCGCAGCGCGATGTCGACCACGCACTCGCGCCTCAGCTCGGTCGGCACCATCGCGCCGCCGTCGGTGAGCACCGGCACGGTCTCGGTGAACTCGCCGGTGCCGGTCAGGCGCCACACATCGGTGATCGGGGCATCCGTCGCCAGGTGCTCGGCGAACTCGGAGATGCCGCCCTCGAACTGGAACGAGTTCGTGTGGGGCACCTCGCCGCGCTCGTCGGTGACGTCGATGGCGAGTCCGGGCACGAGGAAGGCGGTCTGCCGCGCACGGCCGAGCAGCTCGTCGGTCTGGAACTCGGCCCCCTTCGTGAAGATCTGCCGGTCGGCCCAGTACCGGATGCGCGTGCCGGTGACGCCCTTGGCCACCTTGCCGACCACGCGCAGTTCGCTGCGCTGTTCGAAGGGCGTGAACGGGGCGTCGGGCGACGGCGCACCGGAGTCGGCGAAGTTGCCGGGCTCGCCGCGGTGGAACGACATCGCCCACGTCTTGCCGTCGCGATCGACCTCGACGTCGAGCCGCTCGGAAAGGGCGTTCACGACGGATGCCCCGACGCCGTGCAATCCGCCGGAGGCCGCGTAGGAGCCCGAACCGAACTTGCCGCCGGCATGCAGCTTCGTGAACACGACCTCGACTCCGGAGAGCCCCGTCTTCGGTTCGATGTCGACGGGGATGCCGCGAGCCCGGTCGCGCACTTCGACGCTGCCATCGGGGTGCAGGGTCACGCCGATCTCGGTGCCGTGGCCCGCGAGCGACTCGTCGACGGAGTTGTCGATGATCTCCCAGAGGCAGTGCATGAGGCCGCGCGAGTCGGTCGAGCCGATGTACATGCCGGGTCGCTTGCGCACGGCTTCGAGGCCCTCGAGCACGGAGAGATGGCGGGCGGAATAGTCGGAGCTCACGTCGGCCAAGCCTACTGAGCCGCACCGACAGTTCCGGTCAGGCACTACGCGCTGAGCGAAATGCCCGGCCCAACGGAAGGAACCGACCCTCCGTCGTGTTTTCATTGATGAACGGCACAACGAGCATGAGCCACGAAGGAGGAGCCATGACCCAGTACACCGAGACCACCGGTGCGGTCGATGAACTCGAGACCCCTTACGAGCTCACCGCCCTCGACCGATGCGACGCGTGCGGCGCGCAGGCGTACATCCGCGTCGTCGTCGCCAGTGGCGAACTGCTGTTCTGCGCCCATCACGGTCGCAAGCACCAGGAGAAGCTCTCGCAGATCGCGCACAGCTGGCACGACGAGTCGAGCAAGCTGCTCGCCGACGACCGAAGCTGAATCACCGAACCGACTCGCGAACGCCCCGGCTCGTCCGGGGCGTTCGTCGTTTCGGGACTGAACGACCGCGCGATCAGGCGGAGACGGTCACACCGGCCGCGACGAGTTGCGACGCCCGGGCCGCCGCGGCGTAGGAGTCGACGGTTCGCGTGTGCTCCCCGGGCACGTACTCGAGACCAGCGCGCGTGGCCATCACCTCGAGCAGGTGATCGGCGAATGCCGGGTTCTTGGCGAGCACCGGACCGTGCAGGTGGGTGCCGTAGACGTTGCCCATGACCGCGCCCTCCTGGCCCGAATCACGCCCGTTGCCGCGACCGGCGCGCACCCGCCCGAGCGGCGACGCCTCTGCGCCGACGTAGTCGCGGGCGCGGTTCTCGAAGCCGACGAGCATGCCGAACCGCGGGCTCTTGAGGATGAGATCGCCCGTCGCACGATTCTGCCCGGGCACAGCGCGTCCCGGGAGGATGCCGAGTCCTTCGACGGCATGACCGCTCGTGAGCTCGATGCCCCAGCTGAGCAGCTCCCACCCGGTGCCCACCGAGAGGATCGGAACCCCCTCGGTGCCCCAGCGCCGGAACTCGTCATGCATCGTGAGCAGCGCGGCACGGCTCTCTTCGAGCGACGAATCGCTCCCGGACCCCAGCACGATCGCGTCGACCCGATCGGGAATCGAGGCGGCGGACTCGACCTCGACGACCGTCGCGTCGAGGCCGGCCCAACCGGCGCGCGCGGCGAGCACGCGGGCGTTCTCGGCGTCGCCGTTGGTGTTCTGCAGCTTGGGCAGCAATGAGACGATCGTGAGGGTCATTCTGCTCCAGCGAGTCCGAGGTGGGCGCGGGTGCGGCGCATGGCGTCGGCGGTGAAGACGATCGTCTTCACCCCGGTGGCCGGCGCGGGCATCGCCAGGAAGTCGTCGAGTGCCCGGGCGAGTTCGGGCTCCACCCGGTCGATCTCGACCCCGTCGTACGCGAGCATCAACGCCGCCTCGGCCGCCTTCGACCCGGTCACCACCGAGACACGGCCGAGCGACGAGGCATCCGCCGGCCAGAAGTACGACGGATCGCGAACATCGGAGCCGATCGCGAAGAGCACCTGCTCGGTGCCCGGCGCGATGCTGTCGATGTTCAGCTGGTAGCTCGCCGGGTTCTGCACGAGCACGAACTCGACGGGCTGCCCGCGCACGGTCGTGCGTTCGCCCCGCCCGAAGACCGCAGGGATCGCGCTCAGCGCCTCGGCCGCGACCGATCTCGAGAACCGGTCGCCGAGCACCGCCTTCGCCGTGGCGTGCGCGGCGGCCGCGTCGACGGCGTAGTGCACGCCGCGGGCCGGAAGGCCGATCTCGACGGGTGCACCGGCGTCGTCGAGCACCGCAGCGGTACCGTCGACCCCCTCGACGAGCACTCCGGCGCCGCTCGCCAGCCGCTCTGTACTGGTGTCGGTGTAGCCGAGACCGCGGGGCGACGCGGCGAGCACCTCGGCGGTCACACCGAAGCGGTGAACGGCCACCTCGGCGCGCACCCGCGCCGCGAGCCGCTCGAGGTGGGCGTCGTCGGCATTCACGACGATCGACTCGCCGGCCCTGGCGGCGATGCGCCCGAGCATCGCCGCGACCATCTCGGAGTCGTGGAATCGGTCGATCTGGTCGACCATCACGTTCGTGAGGCAGACGACGCGGGCGTCGACGCCCTGCATGACGAGCGCACCGTGCCCCTCGTCCATCTCGAGCACCGCGACGTCACCCGGCACCCGGCCCTGCCAATCGGCCCGCTCGAGCAGCGCGGAGGTCAGCCCCTGACTGATGTTGGCCGTCGACGGGTTGGTGAAAACGTCGACACCGTGGGCGCGAAGGATCGCGACGAGCATCTTCGTGGTCGTCGACTTGCCACTCGAACCTGAGACGACCACGAGCCCTTGCGGGAAGCCCGAGAGCGTGCGCTTCAGGTAGTTCGGGGCGATGCGGTTGACGACGAGGCCCGGAACAGCCGATCCGCCGCCGGGCTTGCGCAGCCGGGCGGCGAATCGGGTGAGCCTGCCGACGAGGATCGCCGGCGCGTAGCGCACTCGCGGCCTACTCGAGGTAGTCGCGAAGCGACTGCGAGCGCGACGGGTGCCGGAGCTTGGCCATCGTCTTCGATTCGATCTGACGGATCCGCTCACGGGTGACGCCGAACGTGTCGCCGATCTGGTCGAGGGTCTTCGGCATGCCGTCGCCGAGGCCGAAGCGCATGCGGATGACGCCGGCCTCGCGCTCGGAGAGCGAGTCGAGGAGCGATTCGAGCTGCTTCTGCAGCATCGTGAAGCCCACGGCGTCGGCCGGGACGACCGCCTCGGTGTCTTCGATCAGGTCGCCGAACTCGCTGTCGCCGTCTTCACCGAGCGGGGTGTGCAGCGAGATGGGCTCACGCCCGTACTTCTGCACCTCGATGACCTTCTCGGGGGTCATGTCGAGTTCGCGGCTGAGCTCTTCGGGCGTGGGCTCGCGGCCCAGGTCTTGCAGCATCTGTCGCTGCACACGGGCGAGCTTGTTGATGACCTCGACCATGTGCACCGGGATGCGGATGGTGCGCGCCTGGTCGGCCATGGCGCGCGTGATCGCCTGACGGATCCACCACGTCGCATACGTCGAGAACTTGAAGCCCTTGGTGTAGTCGAACTTCTCGACGGCACGGATGAGGCCGAGGTTTCCCTCTTGGATGAGGTCGAGGAACTGCATGCCGCGACCCGTGTAGCGCTTGGCCAGCGAGACCACGAGACGCAGGTTCGCGCCGAGCAGGTGGCTCTTGGCGCGCTGACCGTCTTTCGCGACCCACTGCAGCTCGCGACCGAGCTGCGAACGCTTCTCGGCGTCGGTCATGTGCGAGAGCTTCTCTTCGGCGAACAGGCCCGCCTCGATGCGCATCGCGAGCTCGACCTCTTCGGCCGCGTTCAGCAACGCGACCTTTCCGATCTGCTTCAGGTAGTCCTTGACGGGGTCGGCCGTCGCGCCGGTGATGGCGCTCGAGTAGACCGGAACCTCGTCTTCGTCGTCGACCGCACGCAGCACCAGCGCACCCGTGGGGTGCGGCTCGACCGCAACGGGCTTCGCGTCGTCGTCGTCGGAGTCGGTGTCGGATGCCGTGTCGTCGCCCTCGGTGGTCTCGACCTCGACCTCGACCGTCTCGAGCTCCCCGGCTTCTTCTTCGTCGTCACCGCTCGTCGCCTTGGCCTTGCCTCGCGGCTTGGCTGCGGTCTTCGCGGTGGTGGTGCGCGGCGTCTTCGTCGCTGGCGTGGCCGCAGCCTTCGCCGTCGTCTTGGCGGCGGTCGACTTCGCGGCGGTCGTGCGCTTCGCGGCGGGCTTCTCAGCCTCGCTCGCAGCCTTCGTCGCGGCTTTCGTCGTTGCCATTCGTTGAACCTCTCCTACCGTGGTGCCGCGTGCCTCGGGACGGCGCGGCTCATGCACTCGGTCCGGTTGTTTTCGGACACTATGAGGACCCATGTCAAGTCCGCTGCTTCGGCGCGATGTTCGTCGCACGAGCGGACCAGAACGGGTCCTGCCACCATTATACAGACCGACGCACCGCATCACGCCTGATCGCGGCGGATTCCGGCCTCTCTGACCTGAACAACAGCGCCCGTGCGGGCATTCCCGAGCGGCTCAGACGCTGCGCGGCGTGTCGTCGTCGCTGCCGCGGCGGAACGCGAGGAACTTCTCGAGCTCTGCGGCGATCTCGTCGGCGGAGGGCAGCTCACCGTCTTCGTCGGTGAGCGGGGAGCGGAGTGTCGTGCCCTCCATGTAGGCGTCATGGCGCTGTTCGAGCGTGCCGACGAGCTTCGCGAGTTCGGCATTGTCAGACACCTGCTCGTCGATGCGTGCGATGAAGTCGCGCCCCTGTTCGCGAAGGGCGTCGGTCGGGAAGATGCGACCGGTCGACGCGCTGATCGCCTCGAGCGCGGCGATCGCAGCCGACGGGTACTCGGCGTCGGCGAGGTAGTGCGGAACGAGCAGCACGAATCCAGAGGTCGGGTGGTCGAGCTCTTGCAGGCGGTACTCGACGAGGTGCAGCGCATTCGCGGGCACCTGCGTGGTGGGGCGCCAGATCGACATCGCCTCGATCAGTTCGGCGCGGTTGCCGCTCACCGTGACGCCGATCGGGCGCGTGTGCGGGACCGGCATGGGGATCGAGTTGATCCAGGTCGTCGACGACACCTCGAACTGTTCGATGAGCCCGAGCACGGCCGAACTGAATCGCTGCCATTGGAAGTCGGGCTCGTAGCCGGTGAGGAGCAGGAACTGCTGGCCCAGCTCGTCGACGGCCAAGTCGAGGCTCAGCCGCGGCGGCGTGTAGTCGGCGAGGTGATCTGCCTCGAAGAGGATGACCGGCCGGCGCGCACGGTAGTCGAGCAGCTCGTCGGCGTCGAAGGATGCGACGACCGTGCTGTCGAGGGTCGCGAGCAGGTACTCCGTGGTCTGCGCGACGGCGGCGCCGGCATCGGCGAACCCCGTGAGGCCCGCGACGAGCGGCAGTCCGGCGGGCACTGCCACGTCGGCATTCAGCTCGTACAGGGAGCGGGGATCGCGCATGCTCTCAGCCTACTGACGTCGACGGACACCTCCTCCGGATAGCCCGGCGGCGCCGTGATGCCCAGAGCGAACACATACGATCGCTGCATGGCAGTACCCATCCTCTCCGTGACCGACTCCCCCGCATCCGTCTCCGACGCCGACGTCGTCGTGCTCGCCTCCCGCAAGGGCCCGGCGGGTCCAGAACTCCTCTCCGAGCCCGGTTTCGAGTGGGTGGCCCCGCTCCTCGCGGTGCTCGAGGTGAGCGGCAGCCCGGAGGAACTCGTCCGCATCCCGGCGCCCGAGGGCGGCGCACGCGTCGTCGCAGTGGCCGGCATCGGCGATCGAGCGGATGCCGCGAGCCTCCGTCTCGCCGCGGGCAGCGCGCTGCGCCAGCTCAAGGGCGCGATCACAGTGGCGATCGCCATTCCGACCGACGACGCGGCATCGGCGGCCGCCCTCCTCGAGGGCGCGGCACTCGGCGCCTACGGCTACGACGAGTACCGTTCGGAGCCGAAGCCGCGACCGGCGCGGATCACCCTGCACTCCGCCTTCGCCGAGTCGGCGATCGGCATCGAGCGCGTGCGTTCGGTCGTCGCGGCAGTGGCTCGCACCAAAGACCTCGTCAACATGCCACCCGCCGACCTCTTCCCGGCACGGCTTGCCGAGATCGCGGTGGACGCGGCCGGCGCAGTGGGCATCACCGCCAGGGTGTGGGACGAAGAGGCCCTCGCCGCCGACGGGTTCGGCGGCATCCTCGCGGTCGGCAAGGGGTCGAGTCGTGGTCCGCGACTCGTGCGCCTCGAGTACGCGCCGGCCGGGGCATCCGCTCACCTCGCCCTCGTCGGCAAGGGCATCACCTACGATTCGGGCGGCCTCTCGCTGAAGCCGATGGGATCGCTCGTCGGCATGAAGACCGACATGGCCGGCGCCGCCGCCATCCTCTCGGCGATGGTCGCGCTCGCCGAACTCGAGGCGCCGATCCGGGTGACCGGTTGGCTGTGCCTCGCCGAGAACCTTCCCTCGTCGACCGCTATGCGGCCGAACGACGTGCTGCGCATCCGCGGCGGCAAGACCGTCGAGGTGCTGAACACCGACGCCGAGGGCCGGCTCGTGCTCGCAGACGGCCTCGTCGCCGCGAGCGAGGAGCAGCCCGACGCGATCGTCGACGTGGCGACCCTCACCGGGGCGCAGGTGGTCGCCCTCGGTCACCGCATCGCGGGGGTCATGGGCGACGACGCACTCGTCGAGCGAGTGCGCGATGCGGCCGATTCGGTCGACGAGCGCACCTGGCCGATGCCGCTCCCCCGCGACCTCATGCAGTACCTGAAGTCGGATGTCGCCGATCTCACGAACACCAAGCTCGGCATGACGGTGCCCGGGATGCTCCTCGCCGGGGTGTTCCTGCAGGAGTTCGTCGGCGTTCGCGAGGGCACGGAAGCGCGCATTCCGTGGGCGCATCTCGACATCGCCGGGCCCTCGAACAACACGGGCGGCGCGTTCGGATTCACCGGCTCGGGGGCGACCGGCGTCGCCGTGCGCACCCTCGTACGGCTGGCCGAGCACCTCGCCGCCGAGTAGTAAGGTCGTATGGGCGACAACGTCGCCCATACAGCCTGTCCCGGGAACGAACCGGAGACAGTCCGTGTCGCAGATCTGGTGCGCAAGGGAGATAGCGGTTGTCCGAGCAGAACTTTGACATTGTCGTCCTGGGCGGAGGCAGCGCCGGTTACGCCGCTGCGATCCGCGCCGTCGAGCTCGGCCTGACGGCCGTGGTGATCGAGAAGGACAAGCTCGGCGGCACATGTCTGCACCGCGGCTGCAT
Source organism: Agromyces badenianii (assembly GCF_003070885.1). NCBI lineage: Bacteria > Bacillati > Actinomycetota > Actinomycetes > Micrococcales > Microbacteriaceae > Agromyces > Agromyces badenianii. The sequence goes on along the minus strand of NZ_CP028913.1, from coordinate 1,513,906 downwards.
CCCGACGAAGGCCCTGCTCCACTCGGCCGAGGTCGCCGAGGTCGCACGCGAATCTGCGAAGTACGGCGTGAAGACCACGTTCGACGGCATCGACATCGCGGCCGTCTCGGCGTACCGCGAGGGCATCGTCTCCAGCAAATGGAAGGGCCTGCAGGGCCTGCTGAAGGCTCGCGGCATCACCGTCGTCGCCGGTCAGGGGCGTCTCGTCGGCGCGAACACCGTGGCCGTCGGCGACGACCGCTACACCGGCAAGAACGTCGTGCTCGCGACCGGTTCCTACTCCCGTTCGCTTCCCGGCCTCGAGATCGGCGGCCGCGTGATCACGAGCGAACAGGCGCTCGAACTCGACTTCATCCCGAAGAAGGTCGCTGTGCTCGGCGGCGGCGTCATCGGCGTCGAGTTCGCCAGCGTGTGGAACTCGTTCGGCGCAGAGGTCACCATCATCGAGGCACTGCCCCACCTGGTGCCCAACGAAGAAGAGACGATCTCCAAGCAGCTCGAGCGCGCATTCCGCAAGCGCGGCATCGAGTACTCGCTCGGAGTCCGGTTCCAGAATGTGACTCAGAATGACGCCGGCGTCGTCGTGACGCTCGAGAACGGCACCACCTACGAGGCCGAGCTGCTGCTCGTCGCCGTCGGTCGCGGACCGGTCACCCAGAACCTCGGCTACGAAGAGGCCGGCATCACGATCGACCGCGGCTTCGTCATCACGAACGACCGCCTCGAGACGAGCGTCCCGGGCATCTACGCGGCGGGCGACATCGTGCCCGGTCTGCAGCTCGCGCACCGCAGCTACCAGCAGGGCATCTTCATCGCCGAGGAGATCGCCGGCCTCGCTCCCATCGTCGTCGAAGACGTCAACATCCCGAAGATCACCTACTGCGAGCCCGAGGTCGCCTCCGTCGGCTACACCGAAGCGAAGGCTGCCGAGAAGTTCGGCGCCGAGCAGGTGTCGTCGTTCGAGTACAACCTCGCCGGCAACGGCAAGAGCAGCATCCTCGGCACCTCCGGTTCGATCAAGGTCGTCCGAGTCAACGAGGGCCCGATCGTCGGCGTGCACATGATCGGCGGCCGCGTCGGCGAACTGATCGCCGAGGCCCAGCTCGCGGTGAACTGGGAGGCGTACCCCGAAGACATCGCCCCGTTCATCCACGCCCACCCGACTCAGGGCGAGGCGTTCGGCGAAGCCGTGCTGAAGTTGGCCGGCAAGCCCTTGCACGCCATCTGAACCCGGCGTTCGAATCCACTACTGCAATAAGCTAGAAAGCGTTCCCACGCTGTGAAGGAGACAAGCGAATGAGCGAATCCGTCAGCCTCCCGGCACTCGGAGAGAGTGTCACTGAGGGCACGGTCACCCGCTGGCTGAAGAATGTCGGCGACCGTGTCGAGGTCGACGAGCCGCTGCTCGAGGTCTCGACCGACAAGGTCGACACCGAGATTCCGTCGCCAGTCGCCGGTGTCATCGAGGCGATCCTCGTCCAAGAGGATGAAACCGTCGAGGTCGGCACCGCACTCGTGACCATCGGCGACGGCTCGGGCGCTGGAGCGGCCCCCGCTGCTCCCGAGGCAGCGGCACCCGCCGCAGAGCCTGCCGCACCGGCAGCGGAGCCTGCCGCACCGGCAGCACCGGTCGCCGAGCCCGTCGCGCCGGCAGCACCGGTCGCCGAGCCTGCCGCACCCGCAGCACCGGTCGCCGAGCCTGCAGCCCAGCCCGTCGCCCCGGCAGCCCAGCCCGTCGCCCCGGCAGCACCGGTCGCGGAGCCCGCAGCACCGGTCGCCGAGCCCACCGCACCCGCAGCTCCCGCAGCTCCCTCCGGAGGCTCGCACGCCGGCCCCGCCGGCTACGTGACGCCGATCGTGCGCAAGCTGGCGAACGAGCAGGGCGTCGACCTCGCGAGCGTCACCGGCACCGGAGTGGGCGGACGCATCCGCAAGCAGGACATCATCTCGGCCAACGCCGCGCCCGCAGCCTCCGCTGCGCCGGCACCGGCGCGTCAGCCGCTCGAGATCTCGCCGCTGCGCGGCACCACCGTGCCGATGACGCGCCTGCGCAAGGTCGTCGCCGAACGCGCGGTGGTCTCCATGACCTCGACCGCACAGCTCACGACCGTCGTCGAGGTCGATGTGACCCGCGTCGCGCGCCTGCGCGACAAGGTCAAGGGCGACTTCCTCGCCAAGACCGGCAACAAGCTCTCCTTCCTGCCGTTCTTCGCGATGGCCGCCGCCGAGGCGCTCCGTGCGTACCCGATCATCAACTCCACCGTCGACGGCGACAGCATCGTCTACCCGGCGCACGAGAACATGAGCATCGCGGTAGACACCGAGCGCGGCCTGCTGACCCCGGTCATCCGCGACTCCGCGGAGCTCGACCTGGCCGGCCTCGCCGGTCAGATCGCCGACCTCGCCGAGCGCACGCGCAACAACCAGCTGAAGCCCGACGAGCTCTCGGGTGGCACGTTCACCCTGACGAACACGGGTTCGCGCGGGGCGCTCTTCGACACTCCCGTCGTGTTCCTTCCCCAGTCGGCGATCCTCGGCACCGGCACCGTCGTCAAGCGTCCCGTGGTCGTCTCGACCGATGGCGCCGATGCGATCGCCGTCCGTTCGATGGTCTACCTGGCCCTCTCCTACGACCACCGCATCATCGACGGCGCCGACGCGGCCCGTTTCCTCACCGCCATCAAGGAGCGGCTCGAGGAGGGTGCATTCGAGGCTGACCTCGGCATCTAGTCGAAGATCTCTCGAAGTCGCCAACCGGTCTCGCCCCTCATCACGAGGAGCGAGGCCGGTTCTCGTTCTCCAGCCGCGTAGGGGACGCTCACGAGCGCCGCTGCGCCCATCTGCGCGGTGACCGCGACGCGTGTCGTGTCGAACGCAGGCATCGATTCGCCTCCGTCGCGTGCGGTCGCCATGGCGGCGACATCGTCGGACTCGCTCGCCGACCCCGGCTGCAGCACCTCCGACAGGCACTCGAGATCGAGCGACTCGAAGCACTCCGCTCGGCGAGCCAGGAGCGCCGCGACCGCAGCAACGATCTCCTCCGAGCTCGTCGCGCCCGACGGCACCGCCGCGTCACCACCGTCGGCCGCGTTTGCACCGTCTGCCGCGTCAGCACCGTCGGGCCCGGCGACGACGGATGCCTCGACGGAGGGCTGCTCGGCCGGCGCTTCGGCCTCCGTCAGGATCGCGCCCGTGCTGCCGGCCGCCGGCTCGACCCGGGCTGTCGCGGGCGGCACGAGGGTCAGCAGCAGCACGAGCACTCCCCCGCCGACCAAGCCCCCGACGATGAGCGTCGGTCGCCGGCGACGCACGGCCGACTGCAGCCGTGATCGAACCCCGGCAGCTGGCCGCTCGGCGCTGGTCGCGGGTATGGACGCGCGCGCGCAAGCGAGAAAAGCCGGCCATTGCGCAAGCGCGAGGAGCGTCTGCATGCCGTTCCGGCGCTCTCTGCTGGGTGCTGAGACTTCTGGGTCGTCGCCCGAGACCCCGACACCAGATGCATCGTCGAGCGGCGGTGACATGCGGGTCGGGAGTGCGGAGCGGCGTGCCGTCACGGTGATACCTCCCACCGCGGTCGGTGCCGCCGCAGCGAACAACGCGCGCTCGAGCTCGGCCTCGCACGGGGTGAACGGACGGGTCGCCAGACGGTCGTGCAGGAGCTCGGCGACCGGTGCGAGCGGCTCTGCCGGCCGAGTGGCGGCCAGCACGTCGTCGATGAGGTCGGCGAGTGCGACGTGGCCCGCGCGAAGCAGCGGAGTGCGGGCGTGCACCGTGGTCGGAAGCCGCTGGAGACCGCCCAGCCCGACGAGACGCGGGCGCCCCTGACCGTCGAGCAGCACATCGCCGGGCGAGAGCCTCGTGTGCGCGAACCCCGATCGCGCGAGCTCGGCGACCGCGACCACGATCGGAGCGAGGATGGTGACCGCCTCGCCGGGCGTCAGCGTTCGCTCGGCGATGATGCGCGCGACCGAGGGTCCGGTGAGACGTTCGACCGCGAGCACGCAGCGCCCGTCGTCGAAGGTTGCGATGTCGAAGAGCTCAGGCAGCGAGCCCGAGGCATCCGTCGACATCGCCTCGACCTCGACGGCGATCGCCTCACCCGCCGCCGCCGTGTCGTAGACCCGCACGACCACGAGCGGAGCGGGCTCGTCTGGAGCGGCGTCGGTCGTGCGATCGACCGACGCGAGAAACACCTCGGCCCGCTCCCCCGACGCGATGCGCCGCAACAGGCGATAGCCGGCGAGCGTCGGCTCAGCCGGGGCCGGCCCTTCGGCCACCACGTCGGTGTCGTGAGCTCTTCTGCCATGTCGCACCATACGAACAGCGTGTCGTGCTCCCGCGCGCAGACACCGCGGCGACCACGTCGATGTGGACTCACAGGCCCAGCCGACGGATGTCGAGGACGAGTGACCTAAGCTGATTGCCATGCTCGACTTCGTCGTCGCGGGGCTAAGCGCCAACTCCGTGCCGTACATCGAGGGTCTCGACCTTCAGCGCGCCGTCCATCGCGCGGTCGTCAGGGGCGAACGCCCCGACACCGTACTCCTCCTGGAGCACCCGTCCGTCTACACCGCCGGCAAGCGGACCTCGCCCGAGGAACGCCCGACCGACGGCACGCCGGTCATCGACGTCGATCGCGGCGGCAAGATCACCTGGCATGGCCCGGGCCAACTCATCGGATACCCGATCCTGCGCCTGCCCGAACCCATCGACGTCGTCGGCTACGTTCGTCGGCTCGAGAGCATCCTCATCGACGTGCTCGCCGGAATCGGGCTGCAGACCCGCCGCGTCGAGGGCAGGTCGGGCGTCTGGGTCGGCCCTGCCGGGGCGGAGAACAAGATCGCGGCCATCGGCATCCGGGTCGAGAGCGGCGTCACGATGCACGGCTTCGCCCTGAACGCCAGCAACACGCTCGACGCCTACGACAAGATCGTCGCGTGCGGCATCCGCGATGCCGGCGTGACCACGATCAGCCGCGAACTGGGTCGCACCGTGACCCCGGCCGATCTCATCGAGCCGATCAGCGAACGATTCCGTGCCGAGGCGGCGGTCAACGCATGAGCACCGCACCAGATGGGCGCAGGATGCTGCGCCTGGAAGTCCGCAATGCCGAGACGCCCATCGAGCGCAAGCCCGAGTGGATCAAGACCCGCGCGAAGATGGGTCCCGAGTACCGGGCGCTCCAGTCGCTGGTCAAGAGCGAAGACCTGCACACCGTGTGCCAGGAGGCCGGCTGCCCCAACATCTACGAGTGCTGGGAAGATCGCGAGGCGACGTTCCTCATCGGCGGTTCGCAGTGCACGCGTCGATGCGACTTCTGCCAGATCGACACCGGCAAGCCGGCCGACTACGACGTCGACGAACCCCGCCGGGTCGCCGAATCGGTGGTGCGGATGCAGCTGCGCTACTCCACCGTCACGGGCGTGGCGCGCGACGACCTGCCCGACGAGGGCGCGTGGCTCTACGCCGAGACGATCCGCGAGATCCACCGCCAGTCGCCGGGAACCGGCGTCGAGATCCTCGTGCCCGACTTCTCGGGCAACCCGGTGCACCTCGCCGAGGTCTTCTCGGCACGGCCCGAGGTGTTCGCGCACAACGTCGAGACGGTGCCGCGCATCTTCAAACGCATCAGGCCGGCCTTCCGCTACGAGCGATCGCTCGACGTGATCACGCAGGGCCGCGACGCCGGCCTCATCACGAAATCGAATCTCATCCTCGGCATGGGCGAGGAGCGCGCGGAGATCTCCCAGGCCCTCCGCGACCTGTACGACGCCGGCACCGATATCATCACGGTGACCCAGTACCTGCGGCCGAGTCCGAGGCACCTTCCGGTCGCCCGCTGGGTGCGTCCCGAGGAGTTCGTCGAGCTCAAGGAGGAGGCCGAGGAGATCGGATTCCTCGGCGTGCTCGCCGGCCCGCTGGTGCGTTCCTCGTATCGGGCGGGGCGGCTCTGGGCGCAATCTATGCAGGCCAAGGGCCGTCAGCTCCCTCCCGAGCTGTCCCACCTGGCCGATGCATCGCTCGGCTTCGCCCAGGCGGTCGGGTAGCGGGATCTCGCGTCTCGGACCGCTCGCACATCGCGGTCCGAGACCACCCGCTACGCCGGTATCCTTGACACCATGGCACGTACCAAGGACGCATCGAAGGCTCAGAAGGAGCCAGGCCGCATGAAGCAGATGTGGCAGGTCTTCCAGATGACCCGCCGCTACGATTCCACCGCGCAGTGGCTCATGCTCCTCGGCTTCCTCGCCCCGGTGGTCGTCAGCCTCGGCCTGGCGATCTGGTTCAGCGAGGGCAACGGGTTCACGATCGCCCTGTGGGTCGTCGCCGGGGTGCTGGCCGGTCTGCTCATCGCACTCGTCATCCTCGGGCGCCGAGCCGAGCGCGCCGCCTATTCGCAGATCGAAGACCAGCCGGGTGCCGTCGGCGCAGTGCTGCGCAGCGGCCTTCGCGGGGGCTGGGTGGGCAACGAGATGCCCGTGGCCGTCAACGGCAAGACACAAGACGCGGTCTACCGCGCCGTGGGCCGTGGCGGGGTGGCGCTCATCAGCGAGGGCCCGGCATCGCGCACGAAGCGCATGCTCGACGACGAGCAGCGCAAGGTCGCCCGCATCCTGCCCAACGTTCCGGTCATGCTCATCTCGGTCGGCACCGACGAGGGCTCGATCAAACTCCACAAACTTCCCGCGACGCTGCGCAAGTCGAAGCGCGCGCTCACCAAGCCGGAGGTGCTGGCGGTGTCGAACCGTTTGAACTCGCTCCAGAGCTCCCTGCCGATCCCGAAGGGCATCGACCCGATGAAGGCTCGGCCCCAGCGCGGCAAGATGCGCTGATCACGCGCGTCGACCATGCGGCATCCGTCATCGGCGGATGCCGCATTTCTCGTCTTCGGCTCAGTAGCGGATGAGCACGGTGCCCGCGACCTTGTCGTGGAACCCGCGCTGGTCCGAATCCCAGACGAGCGCCGGTACGACGATCACGAGCAACGCGGTTCGCACGATCGGACGCCACACGCCGATCCATCCGCCGGCGAGCGGGACGACGCGCATGCCGAACAGCCGGTGGCCGAGGCTGCCGCCGATGGTGGGAATGAAGACGATCTGGAGTACCGCGAACACCAGCGGAGTGACCCAGGTGTAGGCCACCGACTCGTACGGCGTGAAGAGCAGGGCGATGAGCATCGCGCTGGCCCAGTCCACCAGGAGCGCCGCAAGACGGCGGCCCGCGCGGGCGATCGAACCGCGGCCTTCGCTCGGGAGGCCGAGTCGCTCGCCGGGCCAGTTGCTCGGCTCGAGGTCTCCGAAGGTCTGGGGTTTCGCGTCAGGCACCCGAAGAGTCTACCCAGCCAGGGGCGGCGTAACATGGCTGAAACATTCCGGTCACGGCAGGGAAATGGCGCAAGGCTAACGTCTGTACCGGCTGTGAAAGTCCGTCCGGTCCACTCCGGTCCGCCCGCCCTCTTGGAGATTCCGTCGCATGTTCAGTGATTCGTCCGAAGTTCTCAAGTTCATCAAAGAGACGGATGTCAAGTTCCTCGACATCCGCTTCACCGATCTTCCGGGCGTGCAGCAGCACTTCAACATCCCGGCCTCCACTGTCGACGAGGAGTTCTTCACCGTCGGCCAGCTCTTCGACGGCTCCTCCATCCGCGGGTTCGCGAACATCCACGAGTCCGACATGCAGCTCATCCCCGACGTGACGACCGCGTACATCGACGCGTTCCGCGCCGAGCGCACGCTCGTCATGGTGTTCGACATCTACAACCCGCGCAACGGCGAGATCTACGCCAAGGACCCGCGCCAGGTTGCGAAGAAGGCCGAGAAGTACCTCGCCTCGACCGGCATCGCCGACACCGCGTTCTTCGCTCCCGAGGCGGAGTTCTACATCTTCGACGACGTGCGTTACGAAGTGAACCAGCACTCGAGCTTCTACTCGGTCGACTCCGAAGAGGGCGCCTGGAACTCGGGCCGCACCGAAGAGGGCGGCAACCTGGCGAACAAGACCCCCTACAAGGGCGGCTACTTCCCGGTCTCCCCCGTCGACAAGCAGGCCGACCTGCGCGACGACATCTGCTTGAAGCTCATCGATGCCGGACTCATCCTGGAGCGCAGCCACCACGAGGTGGGCACCGGCGGCCAGGCCGAGATCAACTACCGCTTCGACACGATGGTGCACGCGGCCGACGACATCCTGAAGTTCAAGTACATCGTCAAGAACACCGCTGAGCAGTGGGGCAAGACGGCGACCTTCATGCCGAAGCCGCTCTTCGGCGACAACGGCTCGGGCATGCACACCCACCAGTCGCTCTGGAACGACGGCAAGCCGCTGTTCTACGACGAGGCCGGCTACGGCGGGCTCTCCGACCTCGCCCGCTGGTACATCGGCGGCCTGCTGAAGCACGCCCCCGCCGTGCTCGCCTTCACGAACCCGACGGTGAACTCCTACCACCGCCTGGTGCCGGGCTTCGAAGCTCCCGTGAACCTGGTCTACTCGGCCGGCAACCGCTCGGCCTCGATCCGCATCCCGATCACCGGCACGAACCCGAAGGCCAAGCGCATCGAGTTCCGCGCGCCGGATGCCTCGGGGAACCCGTACCTCGCCTTCGCCGCGCAGCTCATGGCCGGCCTCGACGGCATCAAGAACCGCATCGAGCCGCACGAGCCCGTCGACAAGGACCTCTACGAGCTTCCCCCCGAGGAGGCCAAGTCGATCCCGCAGGTTCCGGGTTCGCTCGGCGAGGCCCTCCTGGCGCTCGAGGCCGACCACGACTTCCTCCTCGAGGGCGGCGTGTTCACCAAGGAACTCATCGAGACCTGGATCGACTACAAGCGCGAGAAGGAGCTGAAGCCCCTGGCCCAGCGTCCGCACCCGTTCGAGTTCGAGCTCTACTACGGCGTCTGATCACTGCAGCCCCCTCTGCAGTCAAGGATCCGGACCTGCACCTCCTTGCAGGCGGATCCGAACCGGATGGGCCCGCACCGCTTCGGCGGGGCGGGCCCATCCGTCGTTCCGGCGGGTCGATCACGCCCGTCGTGCACGGCCGCCGCTGGGGCATCGCGGCGATTCGATCAGCCCGAAGTGGGTTCGCGACGTGGCTCGACCCCGTAGAACTCCCGGTCGAAGACCGCACGCGCACGACGGGTGACGTGCAGGTAGTCGTGCTCGAGTCGGGTGGCAGACCCGGGCGGATACCCCATGATGCGTGCGACGCCCTCGAGCTGCGACCGCTCTACGGGTAGAACGTCGGTCGTGCGATCGAGCCACAGCGTGAGCGCTGAACGGGCTCGCGAGGCGAACACCCACGCTGCGCGGAGCGTCTCGGCGTCGGATGACTCGACCAGACCGTGCTCGACCGCAGCGGCCAGCGCATCGAGCGTCGAGGTGGTGCGCAGCGCCGGCACCGTGGCGGCGTGCTGCAGTTGCACGAGCTGCACGAACCATTCCACGTCGGAGAGCGAGCCCCGGCCGAGCTTCAGATGCCGCGTCGGGTCGGCGCCCTGCGGCAGGCGTTCGTTCTCGACGCGAGCCTTGATGCGCTTCACCTCGCGCACGTCGCGTTCACTGATGGCCGCCGGGTAGCGCACCGTGTCGGCGAGCTCCGTGAACTCGGCGATCAGGCCGCGGTCGCCGGCGACGCCGCGGGCCCGGAGCAGCGCCTGCGCCTCCCACGTCAGCGACCACCGCGCATAGTAGGCCCGGTACGCGTCGAGCGAGCGGGCGACGACACCGTTTCTACCCTCGGGGCGGAGGTCGGCGTCGAGCTCGAACGGCAGGCGCGCGTCTTCACTGAGGCGCACGAGCTCGGCGACGATGCGCAGCGCCCGCGAGTGAGCGGCATCGGCTGCGGCATCCGTCGCCCGGTAGACGTAGATGATGTCGGCGTCGGAACCGAGGCCGAGTTCTCGGCCGCCGAACCGCCCCATGCCGATGACGGCGAACTCGATGCCGTCGGGCTCGCCTCCGCGGATCGCCGCGACGAGGGCGGCGATGTGGTTCTCGGTGACGTCGCTGAGGGCGTGCCCGAGCTCCTCGACGGTGCAGACGTCGAGGATCGCGGAGAGCGCCAGCCGCAGCACCTCCCGGCGACGGATGGCGCGGAATATCTTCGCGGCCACCTCGGGCTCCTCATGGCGGCCGAGCACCGCCCGGGTCTCGTCTTCGAGCGCGGCACGCGGTCGCGGGCGCAGTTCGTCGACGTCTTCGAGCCAGACGACGGCCTCGGGGCTGCGTTCCAGCAGCTCAGCCGCGAATCGAGAGCCGGAGAGCACCCTCGTCAGTCGCAGCGCGGCATCGGATGAGTCGCGCAGCAGCCGCAGGTACCAGTGCGTGGTGCCGAGGGTGTCGCTCAGGCGCCGGAATGAGAGCAGACCGAAATCGGGGTCGGTGCCGTCGGCGAACCACGAGATCAGCACCGGCATCAGGTGGCGCTGGATCTGCGCGCGCCGGGACACCCCGGCGGTGAGGGCGGCGATGTGCGCGAGGGCTCCCCGCGGATCGCGGAAGCCGATCGCGGCCAGGCGGGCCTCCGCCTGCGCGCTCGTGAGCTCGAGACCCGACGCCGGCAGCGCGGCGACGGCCGACAGCAGAGGGCGGTAGAAGAGGCGTTCGTGCAGGCCGCGCACCCGCTGGCGCGTGCCCTGCCACACGGCCAGGAGCTCGCCGGCGGTGCGACCGAGGCCGGAGGCCCGTGCGAGCACCCGGAGTCGGTGCTCGTCGCGGGGCATCAGATGCGTGCGGCGCAACCGCTCGAGCTGCACGCGATGCTCGAGCACGCGCAGCACCCGGTAGTCGCGGGCGAACTCGGCGGCCTCGTCACGGCCGACGTAGCCGAGCTCGGCGAGCGCTGCGAGGGCGGGAAGGGTGCCGCGCTGACGGATGCCCTCGTCGGTGGCGCCGTGCACGAGCTGCAGCAACTGCACGGTGAACTCGATGTCGCGGATGCCGCCCGGCCCGAGCTTGATCTGCACGTCGACCTCATCGGCCGGGATGTGCTGGGTGACGCGTTCGCGCATCGCCTGGACGGACTCGACGAATCCGTCGCGGCTGGAGCTCGTCCACACCTTCGGCGACACTCCGTCGGTGTACCGGCCGCCGAGCGCGAGGTCGCCGGCGAGCGGCCGGGCCTTCAGCAGCGCCTGGAACTCCCAGCTCTTCGCCCAGCGATCGTAGTACTGCAGGTGCGACTCGAGGGTGCGCACGAGCGCTCCGTCTTTGCCCTCGGGGCGGAGGTTCGGGTCGACCTCCCAGAGCGGCGGCTCGATGCCCGGCTCGCCGATGATGCGCATCGTCAGCATCGCGAGCCGCGTCGCGATCTCGAGTGCCCTGGGAGTCGAGACGACCGTCTCGTCTGCGGACTCGGCGACGAAGATCACGTCGACGTCGCTCACGTAGTTGAGCTCGCGGGCGCCGGCCTTGCCCATGCCGATGATCGCGAGACGCGTCGCGTCGACTTCGGCGGCCGGATACCGCCCGGGCGATGATGTCGCTTCGGGTGGACGCGCGACCACGCGCCGTGCGGCCTCGAGCGCTGCGTCGAGCGTCGCCCCCGCGAGATCGGCGAGGCCGGCGGCGACGACATCGACGACGTCGACCGCATCGCCGCGCGTGAGGTCGAACACGGCGATGTCTGCGAGCAGCCGGCGATATCGGACGCGGATGGCGCGTGCAGCGTGCTCGGTCAGTTCGGCGGGCGCCGCGACGACGTCGTCGAGTGCGGCGAGCAACGACGCCCGTGCTTCGCCGCCGCTCGGCGGGGCGACCGGAACCTGGCCGAACATCGCGAGCTCGGGCGGATGGCGCAGCAGGAAGTCGGCGAATCCGCGCGATGCACCGACGAGCCGCGCCAGCCGCGCTGCGGCACTGTCATGGGCGAGCACCGCGGCGAGTTCGGTCGGTGCCCGCTCGTGAAGGCGATGCACGACCGCCAGCGCTTCGTCGGGATCCGCCGACTGCGCGAAGACGTCGAGCAAGCGCTCGACGTCGATGTCGGTCTGCGTCGACAGTGATCCGAGGGCCGCGGAGGCGGCCTCGAGATCGGCGAAGCCCGCACGTGCGACTCTGCCGAGCGTGGGGGCCTGCCGAGACATCCGCAGCGGGGTCAGAGGATCTCGAGGTTGCGCTGCAACTCGAACGGAGTGACCTGCGAGCGGTAGTCGCGCCATTCGGCGCGCTTGTTCGCCAGCACGTAGTTGAAGACCTGCTCGCCGAGCGTCTCGGCGACGAGTTCGGAATCCTCCATGTGCTGGATCGCGTGATCGAGGCTCGCGGGCAGCGGATCGTAGCCGAGCGCTCGCCGCTCACGGTCGGTCAGGGCCCACACGTCGTCTTCCGCCTCGGGCGGAAGCTCGTACCCCTCTTCGATGCCCTTCATTCCCGCGGCCAGGAGCAGCGAGAAGGCGAGGTAGGGGTTGGCCGCCGAATCGATGGCACGGTACTCGACCCGCGCGCTCTGGCCCTTGTTAGGCTTGTAGAGCGGCACCCGCACGAGTGCCGAGCGGTTGTTGTGCCCCCAGCAGACGAAGCTCGGAGCCTCGTCGCCGCCCCAGAGACGCTTGTAGGAGTTCACGAACTGGTTCGTGACGGCCGAGATCTCGGACGCGTGGCGAAGAAGGCCCGCGATGAACTGCCGGCCGATCTTCGAGAGCTGGTACTGGGCGCCGGGTTCGTAGAAGGCGTTTGCGTCGCCCTCGAAGAGCGAGAGGTGCGTGTGCATGCCGGAGCCCGGGAACTGCGAGAACGGCTTCGGCATGAACGTCGCGTAGACGCCCTGCTCGATCGCGACCTCTTTGATGACGGTGCGGAACGTCATGATGTTGTCGGCGGTCGTCAATGCGTCGGCGTACCGCAGGTCGATCTCGTTCTGCCCGGGCCCGGCCTCGTGATGGCTGAACTCGACCGAGATGCCGAGGTCTTCGAGCATGCGCACCGAGCGGCGCCGGAAGTCGTGGGCCGTGCCGCCGGGAACATTGTCGAAGTAGCCCGCGGAATCGACCGGCTCGGGGCCGACCTCGCCGTACTTCGACGACTTGAGCAGGTAGAACTCGATCTCGGGGTGCGTGTAGAAGGTGAACCCGCGATCGGCTGCCCGCGCCAGTGTGCGCTTCAGCACGTTTCGCGGGTCGGAGACCGCCGGCTCGCCGTCTGGCGTCGTGATGTCGCAGAACATGCGCGCGGTCGGGTCGATGTCGCCGCGCCACGGGAGCGTCTGGAACGTCGTGGGGTCGGGGTAGGCGAGCAGATCGGACTCGAAGGTGCGGCTGAGCCCCTCGATCGCCGAACCGTCGAAGCCGATGCCCTCGGTGAAGGCCCCCTCGACCTCGGCCGGCGCGATGGCCACCGATTTCAGGGTGCCGACGACGTCGGTGAACCAGAGCCTGACGAACTTGACCCCTCGCTCCTCGATCGTGCGAAGAACGAAGTCGCGTTGCTTATCCATCCACACCCTCTCTCGCACCTCCCAGCGTACTGGCTCGGGCACGCTCGCGAGGTCGAGTGCGATGCCGCGTGTGCCAGACTGACCCCTATGTCAGGCGAGCCCCAGACCGCAGCATCCGACACGTCGGCCGGCACCGAGCAGAACCCGTACGGTGGTGCCGCCGCATCCGGGGGGCCGAAGCGCGTGCGCACCCGGCACTTCCAGAATGCGAAGCGCGACGGCATCAAGATCACGGGTCTCACGAGCTACGACCAGCTCACGGCGCGCATCTTCGACGAGGCCGGCATCGACTTCCTGCTCGTCGGCGATTCGGCCGGCAACAACGTCTTCGGCTACGAGACGACGCTGCCGGTCACGGTCGACGAGCTCATCCCCCTCACGAGGGCGGTCGCGGGTGCGGTCAAGCGCGCGTTCGTCGTCGCCGACATGCCGTTCGGGTCGTACGAGAACGGGCCGGAAGACGCCCTGCACACGGCGGTGCGCTTCATGAAGGAGACCGGCGCCCACGCGGTGAAGCTCGAGGGCGGGGAGCGCAGCCAGAAGCAGATCCGACGCATCGTCGGAGCCGGCATCCCCGTCATGGCGCACATCGGCTACACGCCGCAGAGCGAGCACGGCCTCGGCGGTCACGTCATCCAGGGCCGAGGCGACGAGGTCAAGCAGCTCCTCGCCGACGCGAAGGCCGTGCAGGACGCCGGCGCCTTCGCGGTCGTGCTCGAGATGGTGCCGGCGGATGCCGCGCGGCAGGTCACCGAGCTCCTCGAGATCCCGACCATCAGCGTCGGGGCGGGGCCGCACACCGACGGACAGCTGCTCGTCTGGACCGACTGGGCCGGCCTCACGATCGGCCGCGTGCCGAAGTTCGTGAAGCAGTACGCCGACCTCTCGGGCATCCTCAGCGCGGCGGCGAAGGAGTGGCGCACCGACGTGGAGTCGGGTGTGTACCCGAACTCCGAGCACTCCTACGAGTAGCAGCCGCGCGACACCGGGTCGGGCCGGCGAACGAGCCCTCGCCTGCCGGTGCAGCGACTCCCGAGGCGAGCTGCGCCGGCTCAGTCTTCGGCGGCGTCTTCCTCAGCCCACTTCGCACTGTTCGCGCGCAGAATGTCGAGCGCGTGCTCGGCCTCGGCGCGGGTCTCGAAGGGACCCACCCGATCGGTCGAGGGCGACTCGAATCCCTGCTCCACCTCACCGGTGCGCAGGTTGTACCAGAACATGTGTTCGACATCCTCGGCCATAGGCTGATCCTATGCCCAAGGACGCCTCCGGCCATCTGATTCCCGGCCGCCTGTCGCCGGTGCGCGCGGTACCCGCTGCCATCGCCAGACCCGAGTACGTCGGCAAGCGCGCACCCGCCGCCTACTCGGGCGGCGACCGCTATTCGCCCGAAGACGTCGAACGCATCCGCGCAGCAGGGCGCGTCGCGGCCGGAGCCATCGAGGCGGCATCGGCCGCCATCCGGCCCGGAGTCACGACCGACGAGCTCGATCGCATCGTGCACGAGTACGTCATCGCCCACGGCGCCTACCCGTCGACGCTCGGCTACCGAGGTTTCCCCAAGTCCTCGTGCACCTCGGTGAACGAGGTCGTCTGCCACGGCATCCCCGACGACACCGCGCTCGTCGACGGCGACCTCGTGAACATCGACGTCACGGCGTACCTCGACGGGTTCCACGGCGACCTGAACCACACCTTCCTCGTGGGAACGGCGAGCCCTGAGGCCGCGCAGCTCGTCGACCGCACTCGAGAGGCGCTCCGACGAGGCATCCGTGCCGTGGCCCCCGGCCGGCAGGTGAACGTGATCGGCCGCGCGATCGAGGCGTACGCGAAGCGATTCGGCTCCGGAGTGGTGCGCGAGTACACCGGTCACGGTGTCGGCCGTGCGTTCCACTCGGGGCTCATCATCCCCCACTACGACGCGCCCGAGTACGACACGGTCATGGAGCCGGGCATGGTGTTCACGATCGAGCCGATGCTCACCCTCGGCGGCATCGAATGCGAGGTGTGGGCCGACGACTGGACGGTCGTGACACGCGACCGCTCGCTCACGGCGCAGTTCGAGCACACGCTCGTCGTCACCGAGCGCGGTGCCGACATCCTGACCCTGCCCTGAACGCCGCCCGAGCCACTCGCGATAGTCTGGCGGTCATGGCGACTGAGCACGCGATCGGCATCGACATCGGCGGAACGGGCATCAAAGGCGCGGTCGTCGACCTCGGCACGGGGCAGCTCGTCTCCGACCG
The DNA here is from genome assembly GCF_003070885.1 of Agromyces badenianii. Taxonomy (NCBI): domain Bacteria; kingdom Bacillati; phylum Actinomycetota; class Actinomycetes; order Micrococcales; family Microbacteriaceae; genus Agromyces; species Agromyces badenianii. The sequence continues at coordinate 1,498,228 of NZ_CP028913.1, read as the reverse complement.
CCGAAAGGTGCCGACCCCCGAGGGCGGGCGACCCGCAGACATCCTGATGGCGACCGGAGAACTGCTCGCAGGACTCTCGGATTCCTTCGGCGACGCGCTCCCCCTCGGCGTCTGCTTCCCGTCGGTCGTCAAGCACGGGCGCACGTTGTCGGCGGCGAACATCTCGCACGAGTGGATCGGGCTGCCGGCCGAGCAGCTCTTCGAAGACGCCTTCGGCCGCGAGATCCACTTCATCAACGACGCGGATGCCGCGGGGTACGCCGAGTCACGCTACGGCACCGCCGTCGGCACCGAAGGGCTTGTGATCCTCACGACGCTCGGCACCGGCATCGGCTCCGCGTTCCTCTACGACGGCGTGCTCGTGCCGAACACCGAACTCGGCCACATGGAGGTCGACGGCGTGCAGGCCGAGAAGCGGGCGGCGTACTCGGCGAAGGAGCGGGAATCGCTCGACTGGAAGGAGTGGGCGGCTCGGTTGCAGCGGTTCTACGCCGCCGTCGAGTTCCTGTTCTCGCCCGACCTGTTCGTCGTGGGCGGCGGCGTCTCGAAGCACCACACGCAGTTCCTGCCCCTGCTCGAGCTGCAGACGCCGATCGTGCCCGCGGTGCACCGGAACAACGCGGGCATCCTGGGGGCGGCTTCGCTGGCGGCGCACTAGTCGCGCGACCGGCTCACCGCCGGCGATCGCTGGCGCGATCGCCGCGCGATCGCCCCAGGCCGCCACGCCTCGTGGTGCGAATGGGCCGGCTGATACGCCGGGTTCTGTTCACCGGGCGCTTGCGCGACACCGGCTGGACGGCCATCTCTCTCGGGACTACGTTGCCGCAGCCCTCCAGCGGTCTACCCGGAAACGGGACGGGCAGCCCCATCGTTCCCTGTCTGACCTTGCTCCGGACGAGGTTTACCGAGCCGGCCGCGTCACCGCGGCCGCTGGTGGGCTCTTACCCCACCGTTTCACCCTTACCGGGAGCTCGCGCTCCCGGCGGTCTGCTTTCTGTGGCACTGTCTCGCGGGTTGCCCCGGGTGGGAGTTACCCACCGTCCTGCCCTGCGGAGCCCGGACGTTCCTCGGCGCACGATCGAAACCGTGCGACGCGACCGTCTTGCCGACCCACTCGCACCCCGAGTCTACCGTCGCCGGTGCGCTCCGGCCGCCGCGGCATCGAAGCGCGCCTGGCACGACGGATGCGCGTGCGTGCGCTCAGAGACCCGACTCGTCGGTGCGCACGAGGATGCGGTCGCACTCGGGGCACTGCACGACATCGTCGGGCGCGGCCCGCCGCACCGATTCGAGGTCTGAGCCGGTGAGGGTGATTCCGCAGCCCCCGCACGTGCGAGCGCGCAGCAGTGCCGCCCCGACTCCCCCGCCGCGCACCCGACGCTGCTCGTAGAAGGCGAGCAGCGGCTCGGCGACACCCTCGGCGACGACCGCGCGATCGCGCTCGGTCTGCTCGCGTTCGACACCGAGACCGCCCGCGGCCGCGTCGCGCTCCGCTTCGAGCGCCGCGACGTCGGTGACGATCGCCGCCCGCTGCAGGTCGATGCTCGAGACGGCCACTTCGGCCTCTTCGACGCGCTCCATGACGACGAGCTCCTGCTCCTCGAGGTCGCCGAGGCGCCGGCGCAGCGACACGAGCTCGGCCTCGAGCGCCGAGACGTCTTTCACCGAGGAGGTGTGCTGGAGTCGCTCGCCGTCGCGCGAGATGCGGGCCTCGACGACGGCCACGTCGGATTCGAGGCGCTTCAGTTCGACCCGCGCGTCTTCGAGCGCGCCGAGTGCCACGGCGCGGGTTCCGCGCACGGCCTGGTCGCGCGCGGCGAGTTCGGCGAGCGGGCCGGCCTGCGGCAGCGAGCCGAGTCGGTGCGCGAGCTGCGCGAGGCGGGTGTCGAGCGATTGGAGCCGCAACAACTGTTCTTGTTCGGCGGGGCTGGCCTTCACGTGGTGCTCCTCGTGGGATCGGGTGTCGGTGAGGACGGTGGTCGGTGGTGCGGGCTCACTGCACGATCTGGAAGTCCCAGGGGTCGGTGCGGAGCTCGGAGACGATGACGGTGAGCTCGGGATGCGCCGCGCGCAACTGCTCGGCCGCGGTGTCGAGCCAGAGCCACTCGCTCGCCCAGTGCGAGACGTCGAGCAGCGCGGGGCCGCCCGACAGTCTCGCCTGCTCTCGGGCTTCGGAGGCCGGATGGTGACGCAGGTCGGAGGTGATGTACGCATCGGCCGCGCGCACGACCGGCTCCGCGAGCAGCGAGTCGCCGGCGCCGCCGCAGAGCGCGACCGTCTCGACACGATCGTCGAAGCCGCCGGAGACCCGCACTCCGGTCGCCGTGGGCGGCAGTATCTCAGCGAGCATGCGGGCGAGGCGGCCGACGGTGGTGGGCTCGGGCAGGCGCCCGACGCGGCCGAGACCGAGGCCGAGGTCGCCTGCGCTCGACGGCACGATGGCGGCCGTGTCGAGGAGGCCGAGGCGATCGGCGAGCACCGCAGAGGTGCCCGCCTCGACGACGTCGGCGTTGGTGTGCGCGGTCACCAGCGCGCACTCGGCGCGGATCAGGCGCGCGACGAGGGCGCCCTTGTATCGGTCTTCGGCGACCGAGGTCACGCCGCGCAGGAGCAGCGGATGGTGGGCGATGACCAGATCGGCTCGCTCGGCGATCGCCTCATCGACCGTTTCAGCGACGGCGTCGACCGTCAGCAGTGCTCGGTGCACCGGGGCGTCGGGGTCGCCGGTCACGAGTCCGGGCGCATCCCACGGCTCGGCGCCCGCGATCGGCCAGAGACGATCGATGGTCGTCAGGAGGTCGGCGAGGCGGGCGGTCACTCGCTCAGCCTACCTTCGCCGCCACCGGCGGGGCAGCGCAGGAGTCCCCGGCGCGACGGGCGTTCGGGCGGGAATCAGGTCTCTTCCGGAATCAGGTGCCCCATGCGGTCGCGCTTCGCGCGGAGGTACGCCAGATTCGCGGGGGCGGCACCGGTCACGAGCGGTACCCGTTCGACGACCTCGATGCCATGGGCGCCGAGTTGTGCGATCTTGTCGGGATTGTTCGTGAGGAGCCGCACCGATCTCACGCCGAGCTCATCGAGGATCGCGGCGGCGGCCGCGTAGTCGCGACCGTCGGCGGGCAGTCCGAGCGCCGTGTTCGCGTCGAGCGTGTCGAGGCCGTCCTGCTGCAGGCGATAGGCCTTGAGCTTGGCGATGAGGCCGATGCCCCGGCCCTCGTGCCCGCGCAGGTAGACGACGACGCCGCCGTCGGCGATCCGCTCGAGGCGAGGTCGAGCTGCGGCCCGCACTCGCACTTCTCCGACGCGAACGCCTCACCGGTCAGACATTCCGAGTGAACCCGCACGAGCGCTCCCTGGCTCAGCGGCGCGGGTGAGACGATCGCGAGATGCTCGCTTCCCGTGACGAGGTCGCGGTACGCGCGGAACCGGAAGAGCCCGTGCCTCGTCGGGATGTCTGTCTCCACTTCGAACGCCACCCGTGCGGCGACGTCGAGGGGCTCCTGTTCGAGCGCGGTGCTCACAGCTCCTCCAGGGGAACCCGCTCGTCGGCGAGACGCCGAGCATCGACCGGCTCGCCGCGCCGGATGATGCCCTGCACCGCCTCGTTCACATCCCAGACGTTGACGTTCATGCCGGCCACGACCCGGCTGGCTGCGACCCAGAAGACGATGAACTCCCGGCCTGAGCGATCACCCCGGTAGACGAGGTCGGCACCGCGAGCCAGCGGACCGAACCCCGAGTACTCCATGCCGAGGTCGTACTGATCGGTGTAGAAGTACGGGATGTCGCCGTATGAGACGGGTCGGCCGAGCATCGAGCGGGCTGCGGCCGCACCGCCGTGCAGCGCGTTGGCCCAGTGCTCGCTCCGCAGGCGCATGCCGGCGAGCGGATGGTAGGCCTCGGCGATGTCGCCCGCGGCGTAGACGTTCGGCAACCCGGTGCGCAGCGCCGCATCGGTGAGCACGCCCGAGCCGATCGCGGCCCCCGCTTGGCGTGCGAGCTCGAGGTTCGGAACAGCGCCCACGCCGACCAGCACGAGATCAGCGGCGATCAGCTCGCCGCTGTCGAGTCGTACGCCCGTCGCGCGGCCGCCCTCGCCGGTGATCTCGGCCACGGCGACAGACGGCCTCAGCTCGACCCCGTGCTCGGCGTGCAGGTCGGCGAACATCGTGCCGAGTTCGTCGCCGAGGGCGTTCGCGAGGGGAATCGGGTCGCGCTCGAGCACCGTCACCTCGTTGCCGAGGGTGCGTGCGGTCGCCGCGACCTCCATGCCGATCCAGCCCGAGCCGATCAGCACGAGTCGGCGGCCGCCCCCGGCGAGTTCGGCTTGCAACGCCTCGGAGTCGTCGAGCGTGCGCAGCCTACGCACACCCTGCAGCCCGGCCCCGGGAATGTCGAGACGGCGGGCGGAGGAGCCGGTCGCGAGCAGCACGGCGTCGTAGTCGAGTGCGTCTCCGGAATCGAGCTGCACTCGCTGAGCCGAGGCATCGAGCGAGACGGCCGAGGTGCCGAGATGCACGTCGACGTCGTGTCGCCCGTACCACTCGGGTGATTCGACGAACACCGAATCGCGCGGAGCGGCACCGGAGAGGAAGTCCTTCGACAGCGGAGGCCGGATGTACGGGTGGTGCGGCTCGGCGCCGATCAGACGGATGCGCCCCTCGAACCCCTCTTCTCGCAGGGTCTTCGCCGCGGTGGCTCCGGCGAGGCCACCGCCGACGATCACGAAGTTCGGTGCCTTGGTCACGATCATCCCTCTCGGTGCGGGTCGAACGCACCTCTCATCCCGACTCTAGGAGGCTGAATTTCTTACGTCAAGATCACTCGTTTTAGATTTCGTCTTTTGTCACCATTCCTTGTTTTAGAGATAGGATGTCCCGCATGGACGGCTTCGCACGGCATGACGCCCTGGCGGCGATCGCCTCGATCGCCGACCCGCAGCGGCGCGCGCTGTTCGAGTTCGTCACCCGGCAGCACGAGCCGGTCGGCCGGGACGAGACCGCCGCAGCCCTCGGCATCCCACGCGGCACGGCCGCCTTCCACCTCGATCGACTCGTCGACGCCGGGCTCCTGACCGCCGAGTTCCAACGGCGCAACGGAAAGACGGGACCCGGGGCGGGTCGCCCGGCCAAGCTCTACCGCGTGGCCCAAGGTGAGGTCGCGGCCTCGGTGCCTGAGCGTCACTACGATGTCGCCGCCGAGATCCTCAGCCGCGCCGTCGAAGAATCCGACCGCACCGGCGACCCCATCCGTCCCACGCTCGAACGCGTCGCCGCCGACCTCGGCCGGTCGCTGGGAGCGTCCGCCGACTCGATGACCGAGGTGCTCGAGCGACTCGGGTACGAACCCGTCGACGACGGCGCCGACGGAATGCTGCTCACGAACTGCCCGTTCCATCGGGTCGCACAGCGCCACACCGAGACGATCTGCGGCGCGAACGTCGCGCTGCTGCACGGCGCCGCAGAGGGCAGCGGCGAACACGAGCGAACAGTGGTCCTCGAACCTCGCGACGGGTACTGCTGCGTGCGGCTCATCGCCGGGACCAGCGATTCGACGGTGGGCCCTGCCGGGCTCGAACCGACGACATCCACGGTGTAAACGTGGCGCTCTACCAACTGAGCTAAAGGCCCGCAGCCGCGCGCGGCGCACGCCCATGCTATCGCGGGCTGCCTAGACTCACGGCCATGGAGCCGATGCAGCAGCATCCGAGTCGGAGCACGCCGTCTGAGCACCGCTGGCCGTCGGTCGTGGCGCTCCTCGCCGCCCTGGCCATCTACGCAGCGCTGCCGAATGACATCCTCGGGGCGCAACGGTTCTTCGTCGTCTTCGTCGGCCTCGCGCTCCTCGTTCCGCTCGTCATCGAGAACCCGCACCGCATCACCCGTCGCTCGACCGTCACGAAGTGGCTTTCGATCGCGCTCGCCGGCGGTCTCGTCATCGCGAACCAGTTCACCCTCGTCGTGCTGCTCATCCGCCTCGCGAGCGGGAGGGCCGATGATGCGCACGGCCTGCTCATCGCTGCGGCGCAGGTGTGGGTCGCGAACGTCATCGGGTTCACGACGCTCTACTGGGAACTCGACCGCGGCGGGCCGGTTCTGCGCACCATGGCGGCGCGCGCCGACCTTCCGCCCGCCGACTTCCGGTTTCCGCAAGACGAAGACGACGACGCGGTGACCGAGGTCGCCACCCGTTCCTCGGCCGTACAGGACTGGATGCCGCGGTTCGTCGACTACTTCTACTCGGCGCTGTCGAACTCGATGGCGTTCAGCGCGACCGATGCGATGCCGCTGTCGTCGCGGTTCAAGCTCCTGATGGCACTCCAGGCCTTCGGCGGCTTCCTGATCCTCGCGCTCGTCATCGCGAGATCGGTGAACATCCTCGCCTGACGGGCACGAACGAGGCGATGGATGCCGCGAGCCGGCGTCAGAGCGCCGAGAGCGCCGTTCGGTACTGATCGAGCGACCGCGCCTCACCCCGTGGTGTCGCGAAACTCGACGCGACGACACCATCGGCATCGATCACGAATGTCGCGCGCTGCGCAAGGCCGGTGCGTTCGTCGAAGGCGCCGAACGAGTCCGCGACCGCCCCATGCGGCCAGAAGTCCGACAGCAGCGGGAACTCGAAGCCCTCGAGCTCGGCCCAGGAGCGGAGCGTGTGCTTCGAATCCACCGAGACCGCGAGGAGCTCGGCGCCGGCGGCTTCGAACAGGGCGATGTTGTCGCGCAGTTCGCCGAGCTCGCCGTGGCAGATGCCCGAGTAGGCGAGCGGAAAGAACACCACGACGACCGTGTGACCTCGAAAGTCACGGAGCTGCACGGGCTGACCGAATTGGTTCGAGAGGCCGAAATCCGGCGCTGGCGCCCCGGGAGCGAGGATCACGAGACGGGCTCCTTCCGGAGGAGGTTCGGTCGAATCGACGCCCCAGCCTAACCCCGACGCAGCGGGCATAGAATCACTAGGATGGCGTGGTGCCACAGGCCGCGAACCGGCCCCTTCTGCGTGCGCACGCCCCCTACCCCCGCAGGCATGATCTGCTGAAGAGAGAGGTCGAGTGTGACTGTCAACGACCAGGATCCCTACTCGGTCGAGGCGACGGACGCCGATCCGGACGAAACCTCCGAATGGGCCGAATCCCTCGATGCGCTCGTCGCAGCGAAGGGACACCAGCGTGCCCGAGAGATCATGCTGAGCCTCCTCAAGCGCTCGAAGGAACTGCACCTCGGCGTGCCGATGGTTCCGACGACCGACTACTTGAACACGATCGCTCCCGAGAACGAGCCCGACTTCCCGGGCGATGAGGAGATCGAGCGTCGGTACCGCGCCTGGATCCGGTGGAACGCCGCCGTGCTCGTGCACCGTGCGCAGCGCCCGGGCATCGCCGTGGGCGGTCACATCTCGACCTATGCCTCGTCTGCCGCCCTCTACGAGGTGGGCTTCAACCACTTCTTCCGCGGTCAGGACCACCCCGGAGGCGGCGACCAGGTCTTCGTTCAGGGCCATGCCTCCCCCGGAACCTACGCCCGCGCGTTCCTCGAAGGGCGCCTCTCGACCGATCAGCTCGACGGATTCCGTCAAGAGAAGTCGCACGCGCCCAACGGCATCTCGTCGTATCCGCACCCGCGGCTCATGCCCGAGTTCTGGCAGTTCCCGACCGTGTCGATGGGCCTCGGTCCGATCAACGCGATCTACCAGGCGCAGCTCAACAAGTACCTGACGAACCGCGGCATCAAAGACGCGAGCGACCAGCAGGTCTGGGCGTTCCTCGGCGACGGCGAGATGGACGAGGTCGAGAGCCGCGGCCAGCTCCAGGTCGCAGCGAACGAGGGCCTCGACAACCTGAACTTCATCGTCAACTGCAACCTGCAGCGCCTCGACGGCCCGGTGCGCGGCAACGGCAAGATCATCCAGGAGCTCGAGAGCTTCTTCCGCGGGGCCGGCTGGAACGTCATCAAGGTCGTCTGGGGTCGCGAGTGGGACGACCTGCTCGCCCGCGACGACGACGGCGCGCTCCGCAACCTCATGAACGTCACCCCCGACGGCGACTACCAGACCTACAAGGCCGAGTCGGGCGCCTACGTTCGCGAGAACTTCTTCGGCCGCGACCCCCGCGCCCTCGAACTCGTCTCGCACCTCTCCGACGACGAGGTGTGGGGTCTGAAGCGGGGCGGTCACGACTACCGCAAGGTCTACGCCGCGTTCAAGGCCGCGAGCGAGCACAAGGGCCAGCCGACGGTCATCCTGGCGAAGACGATCAAGGGCTACGGCCTGGGTCCGGCCTTCGAGGGTCGCAACGCGACGCACCAGATGAAGAAGATGACCCTCGACAATCTGAAGACCTTCCGCGACCAGATGCGCATCCCGATCACGGACGCGCAGCTCGAGGAGAACCCCTACCTCCCGCCGTACTACACGCCGGGCGATCAAGACGAAGCGATCCAGTACCTGCACGAACGCCGCCGTGAGCTCGGCGGCTACCTGCCCGAGCGACGCACGAACCACACGGCGATCTCGCTGCCCGACGACTCGGCGTACGCGATCGCGAAGAAGGGGTCGGGCACGCAGGAGATCGCCACCACGATGGCGTTCGTCCGTCTGCTGAAAGACCTCATCCGCTCGAAGGACTTCGGCCACCGCATCGTGCCGATCATCCCCGACGAGGCCCGCACCTTCGGCATCGACGCGTTCTTCCCGACCGCGAAGATCTACAACCCGAACGGTCAGCACTACACCTCGGTCGACCGCGAGCTCCTGCTCGCCTACAAAGAGAGCCCGCAGGGCCAGATCCTGCACGTCGGCATCAACGAGGCGGGCGCCATGGCGGCGTTCACGAACGTCGGCACGTCGTACTCGACGCAGGGCGAGCCGCTGATCCCGGTCTACGTCTTCTACTCGATGTTCGGCTTCCAGCGCACGGGCGACGCCATGTGGGCCGCCGGCGACCAGATGGCCCGCGGATTCATCATCGGCGCCACCGCAGGTCGCACGACGCTCACCGGTGAGGGGCTGCAGCACGCCGACGGCCACTCGCCGCTGCTCGCGTCGACGAATCCGGCAGTCGTCTCGTACGACCCGGCCTACGGCTACGAGATCGGGCACATCATGCGCTCGGGCCTCGAGCGCATGTACGGCGGCACCCACGCCGACCCGAACGTGATGTACTACGTCACCGTCTACAACGAGCCGATCGTGCAGCCGGTCGAGCCCGAGGGGGTCGACGTCGACGGCATCGTTCGCGGCATCCACCGCCTGAGCGAGTCGGGCGTCGCCGGGCCGAAGGCGCAGTTGCTCGCCTCCGGCGTCTCAGTGCCGTGGATCCTCGAGGCGCAGCAGCTCCTCGCCGAGGACTGGGGCGTCTCGGCCGACGTGTGGTCGGTCACGAGCTGGTCCGAGCTGCGCCGCGACGGCCTCGCCGCCGACGAGCACAACTTCCTGAACCCCGACGGCGACCGCAAGGTCCCGTACCTCACGCAGAAGCTGGCCGAGGCGCGCGGGCCGTTCGTCGCGGTCTCCGACTTCATGCACGCGGTGCCCGACCAGATCCGCGCGTACGTGCCGGGTCCGTTCGCGACGCTCGGCGCCGATGACTTCGGGTTCTCCGACACGCGTCCTGCCGCGCGTCGCTTCTTCAAGATCGACGGTCCGTCGGTCGTCGTGCGCACGCTCGAACTCCTCGCCGAACGCGGGGAGGTCGACCGCTCGCTTCCGGCCCAGGCGATCGCGAAGTACCGCCTGCACGACGTGAATGCCGGCACCACCGGATCGGCCGGCGGAGAGAGCTAGCAGGCGACGAGGTGGCGACGAAGCCCAAGACGAAGGCGGAGACGCTCGCATGGTTGCGCACCATCGCGGGCGAGCTCGCCACCGCGACGCTCAAGCGTCTCGAAGACACGTTGCCGTGGTACGGCGACATGCCGCCGAGCCGCCGCTCCGCGGTGGGCCTCGTCGCCCAGGCCGGCATCTCCTCGTTCATCGCCTGGTTCGATGACCCGCGTTCCACCCCATGGATCGCCGCGGACGTCTTCGGCGCAGCCCCGCGCGAACTGCTGCGCTCGGTGAGCCTGCAGCAGACGCTGCAACTCATCCGGGTGACGGTGGAGGTCGTCGAAGACCGGGTCACCGACGGCGGCGAGCTGCTGCGCGAGGCGATCCTGCTGTATTCACGCGAGATCGCCTTCGCGGCGGCCGATGTCTACGCGCGGGCTGCCGAGGCGCGCGGGCTCTGGGATGCGCGGCTCGAAGCACTCGTGGTCGACTCGATCCTCTCCGGTGAGGCCGACGACGAGCTGCCGAGCCGCATCGCGGCCCTCGGCTGGCACGGGCACGGCGAGGTGTCGGTGCTCGTCGGCACGGCGCCGAAGCAGCTCGACGTCGACCACGTGCGCAGGGCTGCCCGGCACATGCGCGCCGATGTGCTCATCGGCGTGCAGGGCAATCGGCTCGTGCTCGTGATCGGCCGCGCCGATCCACTCGCGCGCGAATCCGACGACGCGATCGGCACCGCTCCTGCGCTCACGTTCATGGAGATCGCCGACCAGCTCGAACCGCATTTCGGCCCCGGCCATCTCGTGCTCGGGCATGCCGTGCCGAATCTCGTCGATGCGTCGAAGAGCGCCAAGGCCGCGCTCGCGGGCTTCGCGGTCGCCCGCTCGTGGCGCAATGCTCCGCGCCCGGTGCATGCCGACGACCTCCTTCCCGAGCGGGCGCTGGCGGGCGACCCGCTCGCCCGGGCGACGCTCGTGCACCGCATCTACCGTCCGCTGCAGGCGCATTCCACCGAGCTGCTGACGACGCTCTGGAGCTACCTCGACAACGGTCGCTCGCTCGAGGCCACCGCGCGCGAGCTCTTCGTGCACCCCAACACGGTGCGGTACCGCCTGAAGCGCGTCTCCGATGTCATCGGGTGGGACGCGACAGGGGCGCGAGAGGCGCTGATTTTGCAATCGGCACTCATCATCGGTTCGATGAGCGACCACGAGCCCGCCCCGCGCCGACGGCCGCCCAGCTGACGCGACCTCTGTACCGTCTGTACAAGGCTTTCGCCGAGAGCTTGTGGCGTGTGCACACCCCAGGCCCCGACGCGGTTGGCAGACTGGACTGGTGATCGTCGTCGTCTGCCCTGGACAGGGCTCTCAGACCCCCGGATTCCTCGCCCCCTGGCTCGCCGAGTCGGCCTATGCCGATCGGCTGTCGGCGCTGTCGGACGCCGCCGGGGTCGATCTCGCGCATTACGGCACTGAGGCCGATGCCGACACGATCCGCGACACCGCGATCGCGCAGCCGCTCATCGTCGCAGCGGGCATCCTCACGCTCGGCACGCTCCTCGCCGACGGGCGCGCAGCCCGCATCGGGGGCATCGCCGGTCACTCGGTGGGCGAGATCACCGCCGCGGCCGGCGCCGGAGTGCTCAGCGAGGCCGACGCGATCCGCTTCGTGGCGGAACGAGGCCGGGCGATGGCGGATGCCGCGGCGCTCGTGCCCACCGGAATGAGCGCGGTCATCGGCGCCGACGAAGCAGCGCTGCTCCCCCGCCTCGACGAGCTCGGCCTCGAGCCGGCGAACTTCAACGGCGGCGGGCAGATCGTCGTCGCCGGCGCGCTCGACGCACTCGGTGCGTTGAAAGAAGAACCGCCGGCCGGTGCCCGGGTGATTCCGCTGCAGGTCGCCGGGGCCTTCCACACCCGGTACATGCGCCCGGCCGTCGATCGCCTCGCCGAGGTCGCCGACGGCCTCGCCCCCGCCGACCCGGCACTGCCGCTCTGGACGAACCGCGACGGCGGCCCCGTGACATCCGGTACAGCATTTCTCGAGCTGCTCGTCGGACAGGTCTCCTCCCCCGTACGCTGGGATCGCTGCATGGAGTCCTTCCAGGCGGCCGGCGTCTCGGGCATCATCGAGGTGGCCCCGGCCGGTGCCCTCGTCGGTCTGGCGAAGCGAGCCCTCAAGGGCGTGCCTGCCGCCGCAGTGAAGACTCCCGACGACCTGTCAGCGGCGATCGAGCTCATCGAGCAGCACGCCTGAGCCGACGAACGACACGAGAAAGCCGAACATGACACGACCGACCCTGCAGCAATCCCACGGGCCCGCGTACACCCGCATCTACTCCATCGGTGCCGCCCGCGGCGAGAATGCTGTGCCGAACGACGACCTCGTCGGTCCGATCAACTCGTCTGATGAGTGGATCCAGCAGCGCACGGGCATCGTGACCCGAGCCCGGGCCGGCGCCGACGTGCAGGCCATCGACCTCGCGACGGACGCCGCTCGCGAGGCGATCGAGCGCTCGGGCATCTCGCCCGAGCTCATCGACCTCGTGATCGTGGCGACGATCTCGAACGTGCAGCAGACGCCGTCGATGGCGGCCGTCGTCGCCGATCGAGTCGGGTCCAACCCCGCTGCGGCGTACGACACGAACGCGGCGTGCGCCGGTTACGCCTACGCGGTCGCGCAGGCCGATGCGCTCATCCGCACCGGGGCGGCGCACTATGCACTCGTGATCGGCGCCGAGAAGCTCTCCGATGTCGTCGATCCGACCGATCGCAGCATCTCGTTCCTGCTCGGCGACGGCGCCGGCGCGGTCGTCATCGGCCCGAGCGACACGCCCGGCATCGCACCGACCGTCTGGGGTTCCGACGGCTCGAAGGCGGGCGCGGTCGGCATGAACTCCACCCTCACCGAGTTCCGCGACGGGGCCGCCGAGTGGCCGACCCTCCGGCAGGAGGGCCAGACGGTCTTCCGCTGGGCCGTGTGGGACATGGCGAAGGTCGCGAAGCAGGCACTGGATGCCGCGGGCGTGACCTCGGCCGACCTGGCCGCATTCATCCCCCACCAGGCGAACATGCGCATCATCGACGAGTTCGCCAAGCAGCTGAAGCTCCCCGAGACGGTCGTCATCGCCCGCGATATCGAGACGACGGGCAACACCTCGGCCGCTTCGATCCCGCTCGCGACGCATCGCCTGCTCGAGGAGCACCCAGAACTCTCAGGAGGGCTCGCCCTCCAGATCGGCTTCGGCGCCGGACTCGTGTTCGGCGCCCAAGTGGTGGTTCTTCCCTGAACCGCCTGCCCCTGTCCATCTAGACTGTCTCTCGGTCAAACGAGACACCCCCAAGGAGAAGAACAATGGCATTGTCCACCGAAGAAGTGCTTGCCGGCCTGGCCGAGCTCATCAACGACGAGACCGGCATTGCGACCGACACGGTTGAGCTGGACAAGTCGTTCACCGACGACCTCGACATCGACTCGATCTCCATGATGACGATCGTCGTCAACGCCGAAGAGAAGTTCGACGTGAAGATCCCCGACGAAGAGGTCAAGAACCTGAAGACCGTCGGCAACGCCGTCGACTTCATCGTCAAGGCCCAGGCCTAGCAGCTGCGTGGAGCGGGCCGGCGCCTCTGCCCGGCCCGCTCGATCAGTGTGACCGTTCCCTCCATCGGAGTGTTTCTCGAATGACCAAGAAGATCGTCATCACCGGTATCGGTGCAAGCTCACCGCTCGGCGGCACCGCCCCCGAGAGCTGGAGCGCCCTGCTCGCCGGCGAATCCGGCGCGCGCACGCTCGAGCACGAATGGGTGGCCGAGTACGAGCTGCCCGTCACCTTCGCCGCAGAGGCGAAGGTCCGACCGGAGGAAGTGCTCGAGCGCCCCGTCGCGAAGCGACTCGACCCCTCCAGCCAGTTCGCCCTGATCTCGGCGAAAGAGGCGTGGGCCGACGCCGGGGCGCCCGACGTCGCCCCCGAGCGTCTCGGGGTCGACTACGCCACCGGCATCGGCGGCATCTGGACGCTGCTCGACGCGTGGGACACCCTGCGCGAACGCGGGCCCCGTCGCGTGCTGCCGATGACCGTGCCGATGCTCATGCCCAACGCCGCGGCCGCGGCGATCTCGATGCACTTCGAGGCCCGCGCCTTCGCGCGCACCGTCGCCTCGGCCTGCGCCTCGAGCACCGAGTCGCTCGCCAACGCCTACGAGCACCTGCAGCTGGGGCTCGCCGACGTCGTCATCGCCGGCGGTTCGGAATCCGCGGTGCATCCCATCACGCTCGCGTCGTTCTCGTCGATGCAGGCGCTCTCCCGTCGCAACGACGACCCGGCGCACGCGTCGCGCCCGTACAGCGTCGATCGCGACGGCTTCGTCATGGGCGAAGGTGCCGCGAGCCTCGTGCTCGAGACCGAAGAGCACGCGCTCGCGCGCGGCGCACGCATCTACGCCGAACTCGCGGGCGGTGCGGTCAGCGCCGATTCGTACCACATCACGGCGAACGACCCCGAGGGGCGCGGGGCGAGCCGAGCCGTGCTCGACGCACTCGCGCAGGCCGGCGCAACGCCCGACGAGGTCACGCACATCAACGCGCACGCGACGAGCACCCCGGTCGGCGACATCGCCGAGTACACGGCACTCCGCAGCGTCTTCGGCGACCGCGTGCACGAGATCCCCGTCTCTGCGACCAAGGCCTCGACCGGGCACCTGCTCGGCGGCACCGGCGCACTCGAGGCGGTCTTCACGATCCTCGCGCTCCAGAGCCGCCTCGCACCGCCGACGATCAACCTCAGCACGCAGGATCCCGAGATCCCGCTGCTCGTCTCGGGTGAGCCGCAGCCCCTCGGTGACGGCCCGCAGCTCGCGATCAGCAACTCGTTCGGCTTCGGCGGCCACAACGCCGTCGTCGCGATCCGCACGCCGTAGCAGCACCGCGGCACGCGCCGCACAGGAGAAGGCCCCGGTCGCATCAGCGCCGGGGCCTTCTGCTGCACGGTCCGAGGGCTTCGCTCGTGCGCCGCCGGGAAGAGTCATCCGACCTCGCGTCACGCCGCCGGCGGACCGGTGCTCGCTCAGCCCACCTGGTGCAACCAGACGACCGGAGCGAAGTCGCTCGCGTGGCGGAACGGCTCGAGCTCGTCGTCCCACGCTTGCCCGAGCGCGAGGCGGAGCTCGCGGTGCAGCTCGATCGGGTCGTTCCCCCCGACCGCCATCGCATAGCGGATCCGGTCTTCGGGCACGACGGTGTTTCCGGCCGTATCGGTCTGAGCGAAGAAGACTCCGAGTTCAGGCGTGTGCATCCACCTCGCGCCGTCGGAGCCGGGCGTGGGGTCTTCGCTCACCTCGAACCGAAGGTGCTCCCAGCCGCGCAATGCGGAAGCGAGCTTCGCGCCGCTGCCGGCTTCGCCCTCCCAGTAGAACTCCGTGCGCATGGCACCACGAAGCACCGGTTGCTCGCTCCAGTCGAAATTCACGGCCACGCCCAGAGCGCTGCCCGCAGCCCATTCGACATGCGGACACACCGCCCTCGGCGAGGAATGCACGAACAGCACGCCTCGCGCGGTGCGCACTGCCCGCGTGGCATTCTTCGTCATCTCGATCTCCGTTCTTGAGGTGCGTCTTCCCCAACGACCTCTGACGGACGGATGACCGGTATTCGATTGTCGACGAGCGAGCCGTCATCGCCGATTATGCCCCGCATCAGGCTCAGTGACAAGGCCGAAACCATATACTCGGTGAACGTTCACTTCGATCGGAGTTCACATGGCCGTGCGCGACGCGCTGCTCGCCCTTCTCACCGCAGGCCCCGGTTACGGGTTCCAGCTGCACGGCGATCTGGCCGAGCGCACCGGAGGGCGGCGCAGCGTCAACGTCGGACAGAGCTACGCCACGCTCGAGCGCCTCGGCAAGCAGGGCCTCGTGGAATCGGCGGGCGCCACCGACGACGGGCTCCCGTTGTACCGGGCCACGACGGCCGGTACCGCTGCCTCGTCGCTCTGGTTCGACGGCACGGATGCCGCGGGCAGCGACCCGTGGGACGAAACCGTCGACCGGGTGCTCGTCGCGGCCTCGTTGCCGGGGGTCGACGCCGGCACGATCGTCGCTGCAGAACGACGGCGTTGGCAGGAGCGCGGCGCCGAGGCATCCGCTCGCTCGACGCTCGACGGCGCCGGTCGCGTGCCAGGTGCCACCGAGGTGACCGCCTCCGCACGAGTGGCCGCCCTCGCCGCAGCCGCGGAGTCCGCCCGGGCGAGGGCGGCACTCAGCTGGCTCGACGAGGTCGAGGCGGTGCTCGCCGCACACGAGCTCTCGTTCGCACCGCGCCTCGAACGACCCCGACGAGGACGCCGGCCGTCGGCCCGGCCCGACGTGCCGGCGACTCCTGTCGAGGCTCAGGCGTCGGCCAGCGCGTAGCTCTCGACGATCGCCAGGTCGAGCGGAAACTCGACGGGGAACGCACCGTAGAGGAGCCGGCCGGCCTCGTTCGCGGCGTCGGCGACGGCCGCGGCGACCTCGTCGGCCCGCTCGCGCGGCGTGTGCACGATGATCTCGTCGTGCAGGTAGTACACGAGATGGGGAATTCGTTCGAACACCGGGCCCGATCGATGCGCGAGCTGCTCGGGAACGGCCGCATCACCGGCGATCGCCATGAGCCTCGACCGCAGCCCGGCCATCCAGCAGAGTGCCCACTCGGCCGCCGTGCCCTGCACCACGAAGTTGCGGGTGAACCGGCCCCAGTCGCGGGCTCCGGAGCGAGCGCGCCGTTCATCGGCGGCGGTCGCCTCGGGCTGGCTCGCCCGGGACTGCGCCGCGCGCCACTCCACCCCGGGCGGCGGTGACGAACGGCCGAGCAGGGTGGTGACGCTGGCCCCGCGTTCACCGTCGGCGGCGGCCCGATCGACGAGCGCCATCGCGCTGGGATACGCCCGGGCGAGGCGCGGCACGAGCCGGCCGCTCTCGCCGGTGGTGGCGCCGTACATGGCGCCGAGGATGGCGACCTTGGCCTGGTCTCGCGTTTCGACGACACCGGCGCCCACGATGCCGCCGTAGAAGTCGCGGCCGCGGCCGGCCTCGGCCATCGCCTCGTCGCGCGCGAGTCCGGCGAGCACACGAGGCTCGAGCTGGGCCGCGTCGGCGACCACGAGCGACCACCCGGGGTCGGCGACGACGGCGCTGCGCACGTTCTTCGGCAGCTGCAGCGCCCCGCCGCCCGAGGTCGCCCACCGCCCGGTCGCGGTGCCGCCGGGAACGTAATCGGGGCGGAATCGCCCGTCGACGACCCATTCGTCGAGCCACGACCACGCGTTCGCGCTGAACAGGCGAGCCAGCTTCTTGTAGGCGACGAGCGGCTCGATCGCCGGGTGCTCGTGTTCGCGCAGCTCCCAACGGCTCGTCGACTCGACCTGGATGCCCGCTCGCCGGAGCGCTTTCAGCAGGTCGACCTGCGAGTCGAGGTTCACCGCTGGCGCGCCGAGCAGCGCACGCACCTCGGCGGCGAACTCCTCCATGCGAGCGGGCTTGCGCCCGGGCGACGGCTTCGGGCCGAGTTCGCCCTCGAGCACCCGCTCATGCACTCCGCGGTGCCACGGCAGCCCCGCCGCGTGCAGCTCGGCGCCGATGAGCGCGCCCGCGGATTCTGCCGCGACCAGGAGACGAAGGGCGCCGGGTCGCTCGGATGCCGTCACGAGGGCGAGCTGTCGGGCGTGTTCAGCGAGCACGGCATCGATCGGCACGCTGCGCACATCGCGTGGCCGGTCGGTCACCGCCGCCTCGGGAGCCTGCGTCTCGCCGTCGAAGTCGCCGAGGTCGAACAGTGCGGCATGGGCGGCGGATGCCACCGGCACGACGGCGCCCGCCTGCCCGGCTTCGGCGGGGCCGGCGGGCAGCCACGCGGGTCTCGGGTGCGCGCCGCCGTCGCGAGCCGATGCCGTGGTCGTCGAGTGATCGATCAGCGCCGCCGCGAGCACCAGGTCATGGCAGCGGTCGACCCGCACGCCCTCGGCGAGGAGGCGCGGATACCACCGTCGTGTGTCGGCCCAGACCCAGCGCGGATGGCGCGACTCGAGTGCCCGCACGACGGCCGGGAACTCCTGCATCGTGACCGTCTCGAACGGCTCGAGCGAAACGGATGGGTCGACCAGCGCGACCCGGCCGGGCCCCATCGCACCGACCACGATCCGCATGGTCTCATTCTCGCCCGTGCAGCCGACATCCGTGGTCGCTCGCCCCGGGGGCTGAAGCATCGCCTGCGACAGTGCGATGTCGGTGGTGACGGCGAAGATCGCCGTATGGATGAGATGGTGCGGCGCCGATGGTCGCGGTGAGTTTCCGCTGCGGTCACGGCGCCGACGCGTCGTCGCCCGATTCGGTCGCGCTCTCGCGAGTGTGCCCGCTCTGCATGCTGCTGCACGAGACCCAGCGCTCCCGCGCCGAGCTGCTCGCCCGCGTCGCACCGCCGCAGCGCGCTGCACTGGCCGGTGAGACGCGCATCGGCGCGAGCTACGAGTGGCGATGCCGGCGAGGCCATGACCGGTACTCCGCCACGGTCGGCCAGGTGCTCACCGGGCCGAGTTGCGCGAAGTGCCGCGCGAACGCCGCCGGGCCGGGCGCGCGCCGCGAGGCCGGTGTCGCCTTCATGAAGCCCGGTCTTCGCGTCGGCACCTCGCAGGTCGAGCAACGCCTGCGAATGCTGCTCGGCCAGCGCATCCGGCTGCATCATCGCGTCAACGCGGTGCGAATCGCCCGCATGTTCTACGGCAAGCAGGAAGTCTGGCCCGACATCCTCATTCCGCAGCTGCGCGTCGCGGTCGAATACGACGATCCCGGCCGCTCGAGGCGCGCGCATCGCGGCCTGAAAGCAGGCTCCGACGTCGAGAAAGACGAGGCCCTGCGCGAAGTGGGCTGGGAGGTCATCAGAATCCGTGCCGGCGGGCTCGACGCGCTCGGCCCGCACAGCATCGTCTGTTCGAGCCTCACCGTCGCGGCCGTCGACGAGGTGATCGCGCTTCTGCGACGCATCCGTGGCGACGCGGCCGTCGACCCGCTGCTCATCCCCCAGCAGCACGCCGTCTGAGTCCGCCGATTCCCACGGCGGCATACATCGGCTGAGTGCGGCATGATTCCGGTGCTGCGCACCGCTCCTCCGCCCGATAGGGTGAGTGCACCCGGCACCCCCCTCCGCTCGGGTTTCGCGCGTGCAGAGAGGCAGTCGATGCTCCTTCCGTTCCTCATCGTCGGAGGCATCGGCCTCGTGCTCCTCCTCATCTCGCTCGTGCTCGGCGACATCTTCGACCACTTCGAGATCGGCGACGGCGCGATCTCCGGTACCGCGTTGTCGGTGGGCCTCGTGGTCTTCGGGGCATCCGGCGCCCTCGTCGCCAGCATGGGACTCGAGCTCGTGTGGGTGTACGTGCTCTCGATCGTGCTCGCCGCCGTGGCCTACCTGCTCAGCGTGCTCGCCGTGCGCAACCTGACCCGCAGTTCCGACGGCGTGCCGGCTTCGGCCGTCGGGCTCGGGGGCGTCGCGAGGTCGGATGTCACCACCGCCGGCGGTGAAGTGAGCCTCGACGGCCCTGGCGAGGTCGAACGCCGACTCGCCTATTCCGATGCGCCGATCGCCGAGGGCGCACGCGTCCGCGTCGTCGAGCACACCGGCAGTCGCGTGAAGGTCGTCGCCGGCTGAGTCGGCGAACACCTGACGCTGACCCGATCCGGTCGCCTGCAACGCCGGCACATCCCCTGCACTCCTGCACGAACTCCGCCCGACCACCTGCACCATCCCTTCCTCTGCTTCCTCCCGAAAGGAACCCGATGCTCTCCCCCCTGCTGATCCAGGTCATCTCCGTCGTCGCCATCGTCGTCGCCCTGCTCGCGCTGCTCACGTTCATCGCCCGTCGCATCAGGCGGGTGCCGCCGAACGAGGCGCTCGTCATCGTCGGGCGGGGCGCCGGCCGCACCTCGCCCGAGCAGTCTTCGGGCCAGCGCGTCGTCATCGGCGGGCGCACCTTCGTCTGGCCGATCCTGCAGCAGGGCTTCGCGATCTCGCTCGAGCAGCGCCAGATCGGCATCACCGTCGAGGGAGTCGACAAGAACCGCATCAAGATCGCCATCAAGGCCTCGATCAACTTCAAGGTGAGCGGCACCGAAGACGGCGTGCGCCGGGCGGCGCAGCGCTTCCTCTCGCAGCAGGAGCTCTTGACCGAGATCATCAAGGAGTCGCTCGAGGGATCGCTCCGCTCCATCGTCGGTGACATGACGATCGAGCAGATCATCTCCGACCGCAAGAGCCTCTCCGACCGGGTCGTCGCCGAGACGAAGACCGACCTCGTCGAGCAGGGCCTGCAGGTCGATCTGCTGAACATCTCCGACATCTCGACGCCCGGCAGCGACTATCTCGCGAACCTCGGTCGCGCCGAAGCCGCGCGTGCTCGTCAGGTCGCCGAGATCTCCGAGGCCGAAGCCGCCCGTGCGAGCGAGTTCGCCCGCATCGATGCGGCCGAGCAGATCGCCGAGCGGCAGAAGGCGCTCAGCCTGAAGCAGGCCACGATCAAGGCCGAGACCGACCGGGCCAACGCCGAAGCCGAGGCATCCGGCCAGCTGGCCAAGGCCGAGCAAGACAAGCTCGTCGCCGTGCAGGAGCGGGATGCGCTCTCTGAGCAGGCGCTCGTGACCCAGGAGCGGCTCGACATCGAGGTTCGCAAGCCCGCCGAGCCCGAGGCGTACGCCGAGGTGCAGCGTGCCACCGCGCAGCGCGATGCGGCCAACGCCAGCACCGAGGCGGAGGCCTACAAGCGCACCAAGATCGCCGAGGCCAACAAGGTGGCCGCGGTGCAAGACGCCGAGGCTTCGGCGACCGCTGTGCGCTTCTCTGGTGAAGCCGAGCGCGACCGTCAGGTCGCCCTCGCCGCGGGTATCCGCGCCGACGGTGAGGCACGCGCCGCCGCCGTGCAGGCCGAGGGTCTCGCCGCGGCCGCCGCGACCGATGCGAAGGCCATGGCGCTGAAGAAGTACGGTGAGGCCGCGCTCGCCCAGGAGATCATCTCGCGGCTTCCCGAGATCGTGCGCGCCGCGGCGGAGCCCATCTCGAACATCAAGACCCTCACCGTCGTCTCGACCGATGGAGCGAGTGCCGTCACCAAGACGGTCGGGCAGGTGCTCGGCGAGGGCACCGAGGTCGTGAAGTCACTGACCGGACTCGATGTCAGCTCGATCCTCGCCGGGCTCGCCGGCGGCCAGCTCGCGAAGGCCGACGTCGCGGCCGAGTGACGCCGAGCCCCACCGAGACGACGGAGAGGATGCATCCGTGACGACGACGTCGACGGACCGGAGTGCGAACCACGACCGCCGGGTGAGCCGGCTCGGCGGTCGACGGTGGGCGGTGCTCGCCCTGGTCGGCCTCGTCGGCCAGATCGCGTGGACGGTCGAGAACTTGTACCTCAACGTGTTCGTCTACGACACGATCACCGACGAGCCTCGCGTGCTCGCCGCGATGGTGGCCGCGAGTGCCGTGGCGGCGACCCTCACCACGCTCGTGGTCGGCGCCTGGAGCGACCGCGTCGGCCGGCGCCGGGTGTTCGTCGCCGGCGGCTACGTGCTCTGGGGGCTCTCGACCGCCGCGTTCGGCCTCGTCACCGTCGACGGGCTCGCCGGCGCGGCATCCGTCGCCGGTGCGGTGACCCTCGCGGTGCTCGTGGTGATCGTGCTCGACTGCCTCATGAGCGTGCTCGGCTCGGGTGCGAACGACGCGGCGTTCAACGCATGGGTCACCGACGTCACCGACAGCACCAATCGCGGCCGCGTCGAAGCGGTGCTCGCCGCGATGCCGCTGCTCGCGATGCTGCTCGTGTTCGGCGGGCTCGACGGCCTCACCCGGGCGGGCGAGTGGCGTGCCTTCTTCCTCGTCGTGGGCATCGCGATCGTGATCGTGGGCGTCGTCGCGTGGTTCCTCATGCGCGACGCCGCGGTGCCGCAACAACAGCCCGACGGGGTCTGGCGCTCGATCGCGTTCGGGCTGCGCCCCTCGACGATGCGCGCGAACCCGGCGCTCTACATCACCTTCTCGGCGTGGGCGGTGTTCGGCATCTCGACCCAGGTCTTCCTGCCGTACCTCATCATCTACCTGCAGCGCACACTGCGCATCGAGGGGTACGCCCTCGTGCTCGGGGTCGTGCTGCTCGGGGCGTCGGTCGTGAGCATTCTCGGCGGGCGGGTCATCGACCGCTTCGGCAAGGTGCGCTCCATCCTGCCCGCCCTCGCGATCTACCTCCTCGGACTCGCGCTCATGGCGTTCGTGCGCGATTTCACGTGGGTCATCGTCGCCGGTCTCGCCATGATGAGCGGGTTCATGCTCGTCGTCGCCGCCATCGGCGCCGCATCGCGCGATGCCACGCCGCCCGACCGCGCCGGCTCCGTGCAGGGTCTGCGCATGATCTTCGCCATCCTGATTCCCATGGTCATCGGCCCGTTCATCGGCGCCGCGATCATCAGCGGCGCGGGCGAGACGTATGAGGAGCTCGGTGTCGTGAAGCAAGTGCCGACCGCGGGCATCTTCGTCGCCGCCGCGGTCATCGCGGTTGTCGTCGTCATCCCGGTGCTCGCCCTGCTGCACCGCGAGCGGCGCACGGCGGCCGTCGACGCATGACGCGCTCGACGTCGCCCCTGCCGTCTGCGCTCCTCACGGAATGGGGCGAACGCCTCGATCGCGAGCATCCGCTTGCCGAATACCCCCGGCCGCAACTCGTTCGCGATTCGTACCTGAACCTCAACGGAGTGTGGCAGTACGCGATCACCCCCGACGGTGCGACCGTCGCCGGGTACGACGGCGAGATCGTCGTGCCGTTCTCCCCCGAATCGGTGCTCTCGGGTGTCGGTCGGCAGCTCCAGCCAGACGAGACGCTGCACTACCGGCGCACCTTCACGCTCGACGATGCCTTCGTGCCCGAGCGCGGGCGCGTGCTGCTGCACTTCGGCGCCGTCGACCAGCGCTGCACCGTCGAGGTGAACGGACGCGTCGTCGGCGACCACGTCGGCGGATACCTGCCGTTCACGATCGACATCACCGACGCACTCGCCGCACGACCGGCGGATGCGGCCCACGAGCTGAAGGTGCGGGTCACCGACCCGAGTGACACCTCGGCGCTCTCTCGCGGCAAGCAGACCCTCCGCCGCGGCGGCATCTGGTACACCGCCCAATCGGGCATCTGGCAGACCGTGTGGATCGAGGCGGTGCCGGCCGCGTGGGTCGGGCGCATCGGGTACCGGGCGGACCCTGCGAGCGGCGAACTCGAGATCACGGTGCACACCGAGAGTGCGCAGCCCGAGGCCGAGGCCGACGCCTTGGCGACCGTGCGCGTCTCGGCCGGCGGGCTCGGCGTCGCCGAGGGCCGTGCCGCCCCGGGGCATCCGCTCGCCCTCACGATCGCCTCGCCGAGGCCGTGGTCGCCCGAAGACCCGTTCCTCTACGACGTCGTGGTCGAATACGCCGACGACCGGGTCGAGAGCTACGCCGGGCTCCGCAGCTTCGGCGTGGGGCCCGACTCCGACGGTGTGCCCCGGCTGCTGCTGAACGGCGAGCCGTACTTCCACGCCGGCGTGCTCGACCAGGGCTACTGGAGCGACGGCCTCTACACGGCGCCCTCCGATGAGGCGATGGTGCACGACATCCGCACCATGAAGGAGCTCGGCTTCACGATGCTGCGCAAGCACATCAAGATCGAGCCGCTGCGGTGGTATCACCACGCCGACCGGCTCGGCATGCTCGTCTGGCAGGACGCCGTCAACGGCGGCGACCGCTACCACCCGCTCGTGATCACCGCGCCGGTGCTGACTCCGCTGCGCCTCGACGACCGCCGGTACCGGGCATTCGGGCGAGCGGATGCCTCGGCGCGCGCGCACTGGCGCGACGAGCTCCGCGAGATGGTCGAGCACCTGCACGGCGTCGTGAGCATCGCCGTCTGGGTGCCGTTCAACGAGGGGTGGGGGCAGTTCGACGCCGTCGACGTCACCGCCGAGCTGCGCGCGCTCGACCCGAGCCGCAGCATCGACCACGCCAGCGGCTGGCACGACCAGGGTGCCGGCGACCTGACGAGCCTGCACGTGTACTTCCGCCGCTTTCGCGTGCCGCGTCGGCGCACCGCGACCGCCCACCGGGCGCTCGTGCTCTCGGAATACGGCGGCTACAGCCGGCGGCTGCCCGAGCACAGCGTCACCGCGCGGGAGTTCGGCTACAAGCGCTATCGCACCTCTGACGAGCTCGGTGCCGCGTTCGTGCGGCTGCACGAGGAGGAGATCATCCCCGCGCTCGCGAAGGGACTCGGCGCGAGCGTCTACACGCAGCTCAGCGATGTCGAAGACGAGAGCAACGGACTGCTCAGCTACGACCGGCGCGTCGTCAAGGTTGCAGCCGAGCTCGTGCGATCGGTCAACGGCAGACTGCGGTTCGCCGAGGCGGGGCGAGCGGGGATCGAGCGGGAGTCCGACGGCTGAAGAGCCGTCGCACGGGGCGCGGCGGGTTGCGTCGCGCCTGGTCGCTACTCGCTACGGGGCGTCGCGGATGTCGAGGATGATCTCGCCCGGGTCCACCTGAAGCTCTCGTGCAGCCGCCTTCCGGGCGCCTCGCTCGAGCCCAGCAGCTGAGAGCGACCGCAACCGCACTCCGAGCGTCGGCAGCTTCGCAACCCGCCCGAACCCGCCGCCGACGACGAGCACCGGCACGATTCTCGGGTCGGTGTCAGCGGCCAGCGCGTAGGCGATCTCATCAACGCTGAAGCCCTCGGCCTGCAGTGTCGCGACGATCTTCGACTCGGGGTCGGTGCCGCGATGCGGCCTGCGGCCGACGACGCCTTGCGCCGTCGTCTCGAGGTACGCCATCACGGCCGCGAACGCCAAGACGGCGGCCAGGAGGCCGGCAGCGACCCAGCCGTTCCCGATCATGACGACTTCGACCCGAGCCGGCGACTGAACGAGTTCGAACCGGTGGACTGACGGGCGGACGGCACATCGCGGTGGGGCGGACTGGACGAGTGTTCCTGGCCGATCACGTCCTCCGCCTGCTCCCGCGCCGACACGCCGATCCCGCTGGCGTCGCGGCCAGACGCCAGCTCGATGTCGCGCTCGTCCTCGTACCGGCGCGCGACGGTCGCGAGCACGAGATCGCGATGCAGCTCGAGGACCGGGCGGCGGTCTTCGGGCGCCACGGTGAGCAGGTCTTCCAATGCCGAGAGGATGCGACGCGCCACTTGGGGTGAGCCGGCGCCGGCGAGCCGGATCTCGGTGAACGCCAGGCGCACGTAGTCATCCCAGCACATCACCTCCTCGGTCAGGCGCAGCTCTCCGTCTTCGTCGTAGTGCCGGCCGTCGGGGAACTGCCGTCGGACCAGCTCGCGCAAGCAGTCGTGCAGCCGATCGATCGATTGCACTGCCGTGGTCGGATCCTGCCAGGGCGCGTCGGCGAGAGCTCGAATGGCCATGTCGACGAGAAGACGCATCCCGTAGGCGACATCCTCCTCCAACGTGCGCTCGAGGCGAAGGATGACACAGGAGTGCACTTGCTCGTGGTCCACCCGATCGGGATCACCGTCGATGCGGAACAGCCGGCCGCCGGCCGGAACGAACTCGCCGAGGGCGGGGATGAGTTCCAGCGTGCAGTCGGCCCGGCGCGCGAGCCCGACCAGCTTCTCGTGCGCGATCCAGGTGAGGACTCCGGATTCCTCGGCGGTGACCAGGCTCGGGTCGGCCACGTCGGCCGCGGGCTCCGCGTCGGGGTAGACCTTGTTGATGAGCTTGCGCGTGTTGTCTCCCGCGATCTCCACGAGAGCCGACACCCGCAGGGCCTGGCCGATGTGGTGAATGTAGATCACGAGCACCGCGATGCTGGCAAGGGACAGCACGAACGTCGTGACGATCGCCACGCCCGGCACCTGACCCGGTTCGCCCGGCCCACCGATCGCCACCTCGCGAATGGTCAGGAGCGTGTGCACGAACGTCGCGACGAACAGGCCGATGGCGAACTGACTCTGTCGGTCGCGCAGCAGACGCTGCACGATGCGCGGCGAGAACTGACCCATCGCCAGCTGCACCACGACGAGCACGATCGTCAGAACCAGAACGGCGAGGTTGACCATCGACGTCGCCACCGTCGTGAGGATCTCCAGCGCCGCTTCAGGGCCTCCGACCATATCCTCGGGCAGCAACGCATAGTCCGTTGCCCGGTCAACGGCGATCGTCGAGAGGGAGACGACGATTCCGAGCAAGACGCACAGCACCGGGATCAGCCAGAGCGAGGTGCTGATGCTGCGGAATTGCTTGTAGAAGTTGATCTTCATGCCTCCGTCGCATCGACGTCGCCCGGACTGACCCATGCTGACGGAGTCGCGGATCCGCGGACAGAGCCTTGACCGATTGGGCCGAATGTGCTTCATCGAGCTCAGGGCCCAGGCGAACGCCTCCGCGCACGAGGGCGCCGACGGCGTGGGCGGAAGAGAGCGTCGGAGCGGCCATGTTCCCCAACTGGCCGCTCCGACGCGATGCGGTACTCCTGCTCGCACCTCCCCTGTCGTGTGAGCAACGACCGCGGTCAAGCTTGCGACAGCCTCCTTCGCTCTCCCAAATCGGCCCGAGGGACTGGTCAGCAGGTCGGAAATACGGTATGGGAACCCGAATGAGCGTTCGCCTCACCCTCGGGATGCAGCTCCGCAAGGGGCTGGTGAGACGCGCATGGAGAGGGTCAGAATCGAGGCATGAAGCGCATCCTCTACGCCAGCAGCGGTTTCTTCACCGACGATGCCATCGCGGAGGCGTTGATGGAGTACGCCAGCGTTCTCGCGATCGTGGATTCCGCAGATGTCGTCACCATTCCGGGAGTCGATGAAGACGGGAAAGTTCGCGAGATCATGCTCATCATCGGACCCGCGAGTCAGCTGATCTCGATGGGCAGCGACGCGGTGTCGGTCGACCTCGATGCCGAGCAAGCGGTGAACGACCTCCGTCAGCGCATACGCCGGCGCTTGCCGAGCTCGATCGGGGTCGGTGTCGCGCGCAGATCCGGGCCGGCGGAGACAGATGCCGAGAGCACCTCGCACGAAAGCCGCTGACCGCCGAGAGCGGTAGAGTCGGCACCCGACGGTGCCGCAGCGAACGTGGAGCAGTCAGGAGTCATCCGATGGGAAGCATGGCACACGGCAACATCTCCGTGGACTTCGAAGATCGGCTGCTCTCGCATCTGCAGATCGTCATCGTTCAGCGCTTTCGCCGCAACGAATCGCTGGTCATCTCCTGGTTGGACGCCGCATCCGTCGGTGACGGCCGCAGCTCGCTCTGGATGACGCCGACGCAGCCGGTGTACTTCAAGTTCGCCGGCTCCCGTGTGCCGGCGATCGATGAGCAGTGGCTGCAACGACTTTCAGAGTCGGCGGCCAGCTCATCGGGCCTGATCGTCACCGCACCGAACGGACAGCTCGCCAGGGCGATGGGATCCGTACGGCTGAGCTGAGCTTCTCGCTCCCGAATCGATGAACTCCATGTGCCTGCGCAGATCGGCACAGGAGCAGCATTCGCAGATGCGCTACGTGCGTCGGAGGAATCGCTCCTCGCCAACTGATGAGTCTGGGCTGGTGGATGTGATCAAAGCCAGGTCACCGAAGAGCGGACGCTCCCAGAGCATGTAAAGGACTCCGCCGAGGTCAGTTGCAGCCCCATCCCTGGTGAAGTCGATGATGATCTCATTGCCTTCAATTCGCCAGGTACCACGCGCGCTGGAGACGTGACGTTCAACGATGTATCCAGATTTGAGGGTTCTGATGTGGACATCCTGGAGTTCAGCAACGCCGTCGTCAGAGAGCGAGACCCGGCCCTGACTGTCCTCGCCGACTCAGACACCAGTCGCTTCTGCTGGCTCAATCGGTTGCTGGTAAACGAGGAAGCTGCCAACCAACAAGAACAGCAGCGATAGCAGCGCGACAGCCGATGACCAACGCATCAACGCGCGGCGCTTGCGTGGTGGCGGCTGGACGTCTCGCATCGCCTGGCTCTGGCTCGCCGCGCCATCTGAAGTCAATCTTCGTCTCCAATGCAGAGTCTGCTGAATACCGTCGCACCGCCTGCGACCACATATGCCCAGCCCATTGTGCGCGATGAGCTCGGGCGATGATCTCGTCGGTCATGCACCCGGCCCGTCGTACTTGGTGGATGGATCGTCGGGATGCCGTCTCAGAAGCTCGACAAGCACGAGCGCTGCCTGGGTCTCGGCCGTGCGCTCGGCGACGGGGTGGCCGAGAACGGCCTGAATCCGCTCGAGCCGGTTGATGAGCGTGTTGCGGTGCAGAAAGAGACGTTCAGCTGCCGGCGCGATACGCATCCGCGTGTCGAAGAACGCCCTGACCGTGTTTCGCATCTCGGCCATTTCGGGGCTGTCCGTGGCGAGATCGCGAAGCTCGTGCTCGACGAACCAGCGGGCGCGTTCTTCGTCCCGCAGAAGGACGATCGCCAGCGCAGCGTCGCCGTAGGAGATTCCGCCGCCCGCGCCCAGCCTGGCGGCCAGCCCCAGCGCGTCGGAGGCCTCCAGGAAGGTTCGTCGGAATCCGCCGGCTCCGGGGTGCGGTTCGCCGATGCCGACGAGCAGGGGTGCCGGCACCCGGAGATCCTCGACTCGAGGTGTCTGCGGCGGGCGATCGGTGGTGACCCAGAGGTGAATCGTGCCAGCGCTCGTCTCGTATCGCAGCATCCGTTCGCTGCCGACTCCCCGAGCGAACAGGTGCACGATGCCGTCCAGGAGTCGCCGTTCGACCGCACCTCCCGGAGGTGTTCCGATGGCGCAACCGAGGTGCCAGCCGATCAGTGGGATCCGCAGCACCTGGGTGGCCACTTCGACATCCACGGGAGCCGGCGTCACCAGCGATTCGATCGCGCTCCGGATGCGGACCTGCTCAGCCAGGTAGACCCGCCGGCGTTCCTCGACGATCGCATCGGTTGCTGCACCGATCCAGGCATCCATCGTCTCGGTGACCGATGTCGCCACGGCCGCGACGACCCTGATGCCCTCTGGACCCACGCTCACGGCGGCATCGATCAGGAGCGACAGCCACTCATGCTGCATGCTCCGCAGTGCTCGGGTGATGTCCGACAACGGGATGTCCCGCGCAACGATGTCTTCGGCGAGATCGCGGTCGATGGCCTCCGTGTCGGCTGGGAGCTCGTCTTCGCCGGCGAGGTGGAGCAGCGTCGCGGTGAGCACGTGCTGGGCGAACGTTCGAATGATCGGCCACGGCGCGAGCGAGTCGTGAATCTGCTCGTGCAGCGCGGCGAGGGATTGCTCCACGGCCCCGGTCACCCACCGGGTTGCTCCGTCTCCGAGTCGGGACCGTACTTGATCGGCCTCGTGTTCGGCCAGCGAGGCCGCCCCGAGGTCAGCGTCCCAGTCGAGCGTGGCGATGACGGTCGCCATCGAGTCTGCTGTCGACACGCGGTCAGCTTAACTCAGGAGGGGCAGAGTGCACATCGTTTCGTCGAGGGCTGCGACAGAGCGCACGATGACCCGAATACCGATCCACGAGAACGTTGATGTGTCGCGGAAATGCCGCGCGAATCCATTGAAAATCAACGTGATCTGGAGGTCACAACATGTCCGAACACAATGTCATCGCAGTCTCGTTCCACGACCGGAGCAATGCATATCAGGCGCTCAGCGAACTCAAGGGCGCTGCGCTCGAGGGGCGGGTCGACGTGCTCGCCGCGAGCATCGTCACCCGTGACGAGCAGGGCCGACTCGACGCCCCGGAGGGAGGCGACACCCTGGGTGGGGCCGCCACTTTGGGAGGCAGTCTGATCGGGCTCATGATCGGCGTCATCGGCGGCCCGATCGGGATGCTCTTCGGGTGGACCGGAGGCCTGCTGGTCGGCGGCGCCTTCGACATCCGCCGCGCTGGCGACTCCGAAAGCGCGCTTGGCGAGATCAGCCGTTACATCCCGCTGGGCGGCACGGCCGTGGTCGCAGAGGTCAACGAGTACGCCGCCGAGGTGGTGGACAGGCTCATGGCCGAGCAGGGCGGAACCGTGTATCGGCGTCCCGCCGACGTGGTGCTCGCCGAGCTCGAGGCCGCGGAGGACGCCTACGGGAAGGCGCAGAAAGAAGCCGACCGGGTAGCGCGCGAAGAGCGGAAGGCAGAGCGCCGCCAGAACGCCGAGGAGCGCATGGCCGCCCTCAAGGAGAAGCTCGACGCCGCCTGAGTCGCGGGCCGATCGGGGCACCGTGCCGCGTTCCGACACGCACGGCTGCCCCGATCGCCGCGACTCCTCAGGGCATCGGCGAACGGCTGCCCTATCGGCTCCCGACAACCGAAATCACGAGCAAGGGACAGGAAATCATGGCGATCGAACGACCGGTGCTCGCGAGCGGCGGCACACGACCGGCGCGATTCACGCAGCATCCAAGGGAGGCGCTGTACGCGTCCATCACCGGCGTCGCCACGCTGCTGGTCATGATCCCGTCGTCTGAGGCGTTCACCGGACGATCCGCAGCGAGCAGCCTCCTCGGCACCATGGGAGGACTGTTCGCCGCGAGCCTCGTCGCCGACACGATCGCGCACGCCAGCGAGCGCGGAGGGGCGACGCGGCCCAGCACGTTGCGTCACATCCTCGGAGCCTCGATCCGCGCGCTGGAAATCACCGTCGTGCCCGCCGTCTTCCTGCTGCTCAGCGACACCGGCATCTGGAGCCTGAGGACGGGCCTGATGCTCGCGATCGCAACTCTCACCATCACCCAGCTCGTGCTCGTGCTCTGGGGCTTGCGCGGGAGCGCCACGACGAAGGGGCAGAAGGCCGGCTACCTGCTGCTCCAGCTGGCGGCCGTCGGCGGAGTCGTCCTGCTCAAGGCCTGCGTCCACTAACCCACCCAATCCCGCGAACCAAGGAGAAGCATGCGATTCCAAACTCGTCGCCTCGACCTACCCTCGACCGAAACTGCCCGAAGCGAACGGCAGGATGGCGCGATCCCCAAGAGATCCGGCGCCGCGCCGGCCGATTCCCGCCGGACATCCATTTCGCGATTGTGGAGCGACGGTCTCGGGCGCGCCGGAACCCGCGGCGCGCAGATACTCCTCGTCGGCGCCGTCGTCGTGGCACTGGTCTGGCTGCTCAGCCGCCTGTCGATCGTCACGATCCCTCTCGCGCTCGCGCTGATCTTCGCAGCGGCGTTCGCACCGTGGATGGAATGGAGCCGACGACATCGTCTCCAGCCCGCGCTCGGCGCGGCGCTCGCACTCGTGTTCCTCCTCACGGTGATCACCGCCACTCTTCTCTTCGTCGTGGGATCGGTCAGCCTCGAATGGCGCGAGCTCGCGATCAAGACTGAGGATGGCTTCCAGCGCGTCGTCGCCTGGATGCAGACCCTGCCGTTCTCACCCGACCAGGGTCAGCTGAATGACCTCGAGGAGCAGATCAGCGCCTTCGTCACGAGCACCGAGTTCGGATCCGGGGCGCTCGGCGGAATCGGCGCCGTCACGGAAGTCGGCGCGAGCCTCGGCCTGATGGCGATCATCCTCTTCTTCCTCCTCAAGGACGGCCCGCAGATGTGGGAGTTCCTCGTGCGACCACACGAGGGCGTCGCCTACGACCGTGCGGAGCGCATCAGGCGGAAGACCGTCGACGTCTTCGGTGGCTACATTTCCAGCACCGCCGCCGCTGCACTGTTCGACGCCGTGGGAATCTTCATCGGCCTACTCGTTCTGCAGGTTCCCCTCGCGCTACCGCTCGCGATCCTCACGCTCCTGCTCGCCTTCATCCCGATCATCGGCGCCGTGAGCGCGGGTGCAGTCGCCGCCCTGGTCGCCCTCGTCAGCAACGGACCGCTCAACGCGGCACTCGTCGTGGTCGTCGTCATCATCGTCAATCAGCTCGAAGGCAATGTCTTGAAGCCGCTCCTGATGGGCAAGACGGTCAGCCTCCACGCACTCGTCGTGCTCGTCGTCATCACCGCGGGCACGGCCCTCGGCGGAATCACAGGAGCCCTGCTCGCCGTACCGCTCACTGCCGCAGCCTGGGGCGTCGTGCAAGTCTGGGATGGCGACAACATGCCCGCACGCTGGGCACGCCCGAAGACGCGCGAGCGGCCAGCGCCCGGCGCCGGTGGAAGAGAGCTCAGTTGAGGTGGTGCGCCCATGCCGCGGGGCACCATGGGCCCGAAACCGGCGTCACGAGCTTCTTTCGGGGTCCGACATCGGATCCGGCGCTTCGTCTCGGCGACTCCGTTGCACGGCGCCGAGGAGCACCTGGATGCCCGCGCCGAGAACGAGGAGGTTCAGGATCATCTGCACCATGACGAGGAGTCGCGTGGCCTGGCTGGTGGGAGAGACATCCCCGAAGCCGACCGTGGCGAAGACCGTGACGGTGAAGTACAGGGCGTCGAGGCGGGTCAGCCCCTGGGCGCTGAAGGCGTCGAGGTCGGCATTCGCCATGACGAAGTACATGGCTGCGAACAGAAGGAGGTACAGCGGCGCGGTGATGGCGAGAGCCTGGATCGCTCGGACTCTCGGGTGAGCGGACCGAGTGATCGCGCGCACCTGCCATGCCGTGACCGCGAACAAGACCAGGAGCGCGGTCGTCAGCGTCGCCCAGACGGGCACCGCCTCGATGAGATCGAAGGGCACCAGAAAGTAGAGGGCGACCAGTACGGCGGTCGATGCCAGAGCACGCAGCAGCCCCAGTGCGATGAGGCGGCGCCGCTTGGCCGGCGACAGGGGCTGCGGATCGACGTCGGTCACGGGATCGCTCTGAACCGTCTTCCTGTTCCACCGCACGTGATCCTCCGAAGCACACAGGTCGGCCGCTGCTACCGCACCAATTCGAACTCGCCGGGCCTCCAGGTCTTGTCGAAGAAGGGCTGCAGCGGGCTGTACAGCCGAAGCAACACGAACCAGCCTCGCTCCGGATCGGTCTGGATCCAGTTCGAACGGGGGACGCCATCGGGCTGGGTCGGGGCGAAGTACACCACCGTGGAACCGTCGGCCTCGGCCTGCGCCGCGGGTGACGGATACTCCTGGCTGCCCGCGCGCGGAGAGATCTGATCGGTCTGCAGGAGCGAACGCGTCTGGTTGTCGTAGGCGTTCAGCGACCAGAACCGGGCGGCGGGGACGTCCTTCGGCAGCCGCACCCGATACGTCTTGGAGCCGTCGAATGCGCCGCCATCTTGATCGACATTGGCCACGAGGTACTGCGACCCGGCGTTGGTCAATCGCATGCACATCGCCGGGGTGACGCCGGTTGCCGTGTAGAAGAACGACGTGCGCGCGTGGAGCGTGCGTGCCCCCTTGTTGGGGAAAGGTTCGATTCCATCGGCGGTGATGCGGGGTGGCGGGTTGAGGAACTCGAACCCTCCATCGAAGAGCATGTTCCACCAGGCGGAGTCGTCGTAGTACCGGAAGTCGTCTGACGGGTGGGCACCCATGCCCAACGTGCGCGCGGCAGCATTCGCGACGGCCGCGGCGTCGTCCAGGATGGCGCGCAGCCGGGCATCCGGCGCGAATGTCTCGCCCTTGACGATCCCGATCGCAGCGAAGTCGCCAGCCGTGTCGGGATCGAGTGCCGCTGCCGGCTCGAGTTGGACGAGGGCATCGAGCATCTCGAAGTGGCCGAAATCGGTGGGCGGGAGGGTGTTCATCGCGAGGCCGCTGCCTTCCACGAAACGGGGACTCTTCGACTCCGCGAGCTGGCCCAGAGGCCCGTTCCCGGTCAGGAATGCTCCGATGCTGCTCCCGATACCGCCCGGCGTGTACGGAGAGACCTTCAGCTGTTCTCGGATCCGGTCAGCGGCCGGAGCGGGATCGTTGCCCGGGTACTCGTTGATGAACGCACGGCCCAGGAACACCACGTGGTTCGTGCGCGAGTGGCGCACGTAGCATCCCCCCTCGGGCAGCGGGCCGTCATATCCGGGCGGC
The DNA here is from genome assembly GCF_003070885.1 of Agromyces badenianii. Taxonomy (NCBI): domain Bacteria; kingdom Bacillati; phylum Actinomycetota; class Actinomycetes; order Micrococcales; family Microbacteriaceae; genus Agromyces; species Agromyces badenianii. The sequence continues at coordinate 1,464,549 of NZ_CP028913.1, read as the reverse complement.
ACCAGCAGGTACGCGCCGCCTTCGCCTCGATCGGGACCGGGAAGCCCGAAGTCGGTGATCCATCGGAACCACATGTCGTCGATGACGCCCAGCGTCTCCGACGGCGTCTCGACCACGACGGGCCCCTCTGAAAGGTCCAGGAACGCCCAGAAATAGACGGTGTCTGCGTTGCCGGTGAGAAACAACGACTTCGAGTCCATCAACTTCGAGTAGAGCAGGACGTCTCCATCGTTGATGCCGACGTTCTGGAAGCCGTCACGAAGGGCCACCAGCGAGACCCCCTGAACCGAGTTCATGAACGCCTCGACCCCGTGGAGGTAATCCAGGTGGTCGCGGAGCTTCGTCGCGGTCTCCCCCGTGGGGTAACCGTCGGTGAACTCCAACCTCCCGATTCCGGTATCCACGCGCGATGGAGTCGTCACCGATTCGGGAACCGGCGTCCTGGTTGCATCGTTTCCGGGCATCGCGGCCTCCTATTGCTGGTCCCCATCACCCGGCAACGTAGTGAGCACGCGGGTGCCGGTCATCATATGAATTGGGTGAAGATGCCGCAGAAGAGCGCGTGTGGTCGTGACGCTGGTTTCATGCGGTCTCCATGATGCGGCGCAACGACGGCACCGGGTGCAATGAGGTCGGCCGACAACGCGGCCACCGTTTCAACACCACCAATAGAAGGGACACATCATGAGCGACACGAGGAACGACGCACCGGTGCTCGATCTGCTCTCACGGATGACTGCAGACTCGTTGGCCGCATCCGATCTCGACATCGAAACCCTGATCCTGGTGCGAATCGCCGCGCTGGTCGCGGTGGACGCGCCGGCGGTGTCCTACGCGCTGAACCTCGAGGCCGCCAGTGAGGCGGGCCTCGACGCAGAGACGGTTCGGGGCGTCTTCACGGCGATCGCGCCCATCGTCGGCACCGCGCGGATTGCGGCAGCGACCGGCAAGATCGTCAGGGCACTCGCGGCCGAGATTCAGCTCGCGGAACTCGAGGTCGCCGAACTCGAGTTCGAAGAAGACGACGAGACGTAGGAGCGCAGGCAGCGGCGCAGCGCTCAGCGGCTGACGCCGGCACGCAGACGTTCATGCAGATCGCGTGACGCGGTCGTGACCCTCGGAGCTTACGTTGCTGGCACGGACGTCCCTTTGGGAGGGGAAAGCTCATGAATCCTGATCGCCATGCGCGCACGATGCTGCCGATTCCGGACCGGCCGGCGCCGGGGCTCACGACCTATGACGCGAAGGATCCCGACACGGCGTATCCGCCGATCGAGCCGTTGCTGCCGCCCGACGGCGCACCGAACGTGTTGATCGTGCTGATCGACGACGTGGGGTTCGGTGCGTCGAGCGCGTTCGGCGGCCCGTGCCAGACGCCGAACGCCGAGAAGCTCGCGGCCGGGGGCTTGAAGTACAACCGCTTCCACACGACGGCGCTCTGTGCGCCGACCCGGCAGGCGATGCTGACCGGGCGCAATCACCACTCGGTCGGCATGGGCAGCATCACCGAGACCGCCACCTCGGCGCCGGGCAACAGCTCGCTGCGGCCGAACACCAAGGCGCCGCTCGCGATGACGTTGAAGCTCAACGGGTACTCGACGGCGCAGTTCGGCAAGTGCCACGAGGTGCCGGTGTGGCAGTCCTCCCCCATGGGTCCGTTCGACGCGTGGCCGTCGGGCGGCGGCGGCTTCGAGACGTTCTACGGCTTCATCGGCGGCGAGAACAACCAGTGGGATCCCGCGCTCTATAACGGTACGACTCCGGTCGAGCCGCCGGCGACGCCCGAAGAGGGCTACCACCTCACCGAAGACCTCGCCGACCATGCGGTCAGCTGGATCCGCAGCCAGAAGGCGCTGATGCCCGACAAGCCGTTCTTCGTGTACTTCGCCCCCGGCGCCACGCACGCGCCGCACCATGTGCCGAAGGAGTGGGCTGACAAGTACCGGGGCAAGTTCGCCGACGGCTGGGACGTGCAGCGCGAGCGCACCTTCGCCCGGCAGAAGGAGATGGGCGTCATTCCCGCCGACGCGGAGCTCACGCCGCGGCACGCCGAGATCCCGGCGTGGGACGACATGCCCGACGACCTGAAGCCGGTGCTCGAACGTGAGATGGAGATCTACGCCGGATTCCTCGAGCACACCGACCACCACGTCGGCCGGGTGATCGACGCGATCGACGACCTCGGGGCGCTCGAGAACACCCTGATCTACTACATCATCGGCGACAACGGGGCATCCGCTGAAGGCACCCTGAACGGCGCGTTCAACGAGATGGCGAACTTCAACGGCATGGCCGCGCTCGAGACGCCCGAGTTCATGCGCTCGAAGATGGACGAGTTCGGCACGCCGAGCTCGTACAACCACTACGCGGTGGGCTGGGCTCACGCGATGGACACGCCCTTCCAGTGGACCAAGCAGGTCGCGTCGCACTGGGGCGGCACCCGCAACGGCACCATCGTGCACTGGCCTGCGGGCATCACGGAGCAGGGCGGGCTGCGCAGCCAGTTCACGCACTGCATCGACGTCGCCCCCACCATCCTCGAAGCCGCCGGGATACCCGAACCGACGATGGTCAACGGCGTGCAGCAATCGCCGATGGAGGGCACCAGCATGCTCTACAGCTTCCGGGAGCCGGATGCCGCCGAACGGCACGAGCTGCAGTACTTCGAGATGGCCGGCAACCGCGGTCTCTACTTCAAGGGCTGGAGCGCGGTCACCAAGCACCGCACACCGTGGGAGCTGGTGGGCGGCACGCTCGTCGCATTCGATGACGACGTCTGGGAGCTCTACGACGGCAACGCCGACTACAGCCAGGCCCGCGACCTCGCAGCAGAGCACCCAGACAGACTGCACCACCTGCAACGCCTCTGGCTCATCGAGGCCACGAAGTACAACGTGCTCCCGCTCGACGATCGGCTCATCGAACGGGCGAACCCGGATATCGCGGGTCGTCCCACCCTCATTCGCGGGAACACCCAGCTGCTGTACGCCGGGATGGGACGGTTGAGCGAGAACAGCGTGGTGAGTATCAAGAACAAGTCGTTCTCGGTCACCGCTGAAGTCGACGTGCCCGAGGGCGGGGCCAACGGCGTCATCATCGCCCAGGGCGGCCGCTTCGGCGGATGGAGCGTCTACCTGACCGGCGGCGCGGCGAAGTTCGTCTACAACGTGCTCGGCATCCAAGAGTTCGCCATCGAGGCCGACCGGCTGGTGCCGGCAGGAACACACCAGGTGCGCGTCGAGTTCGCCTACGACGGCGGCGGCCTCGGCAAGGGCGGCGACGTCACGCTCTACTACGACGGCGACGCCGTCGGCACGGGCCGGGTCGGCGCCACGCAACCGCTCGTGTTCTCGGCCGACGAGACCACCGACATCGGATACGAATCCGGCACCGCGGTCAGCCCCGACTACACCCCGCAGAGCAGCCGATTCACCGGGACGATCAACTGGGTGCAGATCGACACTGGCGACGACGACCACGACCACCTCATCGACCCCGAGGAACGGATGCGCATCACGATGGCCAGGCAGTAGCGGCTCGAGCGGCATCCAGTCTCGCTTCACCGCCGTCGGGCGGGCGGTGGCCGTGTCAGTGCCGGCTGCTCGTCGCCGGGCGGGCGGCGCTCTCACCTGAGTGGCTCCACAGGCGGCCGATCACGGCGAGGTGGATGACGCGACCGATGGTCGCCGCGACGAGGAAGACGGCCATCAGCACGAACAGCCAGCCGATGTACGAGAAGGCCAGTCCGAGTACGCCGAATTGATCGGCGGAGGAGGCGAGCACCCTCGGGAGGTACACGCGCCCCACCACCGCGGCGACGGCGAACCCGAGCCCGGCGAGCACCGATCCCGGGAGGAGTGCTCGCAGGCTGACGCTGCGGTTGATCACGATCCATGACGCGATCCACCACAACACGCACCAGACCGCCGCCTCGATGATGAACTCGAGCCCTGATATCGCGCCCGCGCCGCGCACGACGTTGCGGGTCGCGACCACGAGAATGATGCCGACGACGACCGCGACGATCGCGACGACCCAGCGCCACGCGAAGCGGATGCCGACTTTCGGTGTCTTCCAGATCCGACGGATGCAACGCTCGAGCGCGCGGGCGAATGAGGTCGCGGCGATGATGACCAGCAACGCACCGACCACTTGCGTGAACGTCACTCCCCCGACCTGCTGCGGCATCGACTGCTGCACCAATTCTGCGGTGCGATCATCGAGGCTGAGATTCGCAGCGAATGCCGCGTCAGCCTCGGGGTTCAGGCTCCCCCGCAGCGAACCGGCGACGATGAGGATCGGCAGGATGGACGTGAACGCCTGTGCGGCGAGCGTCATCGCCCGATCGAACAGTTCGAGGTCGCGGATGTCCCGGAGCGAACGCAACACGAGTCGCCCGGCCGCTGAGCGCACGCCGGCGCGCATCAGTCGGTTCACCGGCAGCTGAGCCATGATCACCTCACAACGTGCGCATCGAACGGAGCGAGAGCGAGAGGAGAGCAACCGATCTCGCGGCCGATCTTCGGCTCCACTGTGGTGCACCCGCCGAGGCATCGCATCATGTGAACCGCGTGATCCTGTGTCGACGAGATGCTCGAGGAAAACGGCGGAGCGACGCGCGAGCGCCGGCCCCTCACGAATCACGACTCGGTGTTCCGCATTCCGTCACAAAGAACCGCACTGTTCGCACTGGTCGGCTACAGTGCCGCCGTGCAGTGCAGGCCCCGAGACCTTCGCGTGGCGTGATACTCGGGTTGGGATCCGGCGAGTGAGATGAGTTCGGAATGGACGCACCAGGTCGAGGCAGGCAAATCGCCAACCGCGCGACTGCCGCGCTCGTCGTCGTGTCGGTGCTGCTCATCGTCGTTGCCGCCCTGGTCGCACCCCAGGAGCCCGGCGGTGTGCGGTTCTCTGCGGCACAGGTGTACGTGTGGGCGTCGAACGACGCAGACGGTGCGATCGGCCGTGTGAATACGCTGACGAGCGAATTCGACGCGGCGCTCTCGCTGGATGTCGGCAAGATCGACCTCGCGCAATCACCCACTTCAGTGCTGGTGATCGATCGTGAGATCGGTTCGATCGTGCCACTCGACCCGGCAACCCTCGAGTTCGGCGATGCCGTTCGCTTGCCGTCGAAAACCACGGTGGTGGCGCTGATCCCGGCGCAGAAGGGCCACCAGGGCCACCAGGGCCACCGCGGCGCGGGAACGGGCGCAGGCACCGAGCGGGTGGCCCTGCTCGCACCGAACACCGGAAGACTGTGGGTCACGCCCGCTGACCGACTGTCGAAGTTCGATCATTCGTCACCGCCGTCGTTCGAGTTCGGCGAGGGGGCTGCGATGGTGGTCGATGCCGCGGGCGAGCTCATCGTCGCCTCGCCGCGAGACGGGTCGGTATACCGGGTCGGTGACGATCATTCCGAACGGATCGGCGGGTTCGAACCATCCCGAGGGTCGGCCTCCATGCCCGTGCAGGTGTCAGCGACATCCGCCGGCTGGGCCGTGCTCGACCCACGCAGCAAGCGGCTCTTCTCGTCGGAAGGAATGATCGATCTCGGTCATGCGGTCAGTGCCGGCGCTGAGCTCGCGCTTCAGCACGTCGCAGTCGGCAGCAGGGCGGATGCCGCGGCAGACCCCGGTCGAGTTCTTGTCGCCACCTCGTCAGAGCTCCTCGCGATCACCGCGACGGGTGAGGTTCGAGTACTCGCTCGAGTGAGCGGCGATCCTGCGAAGCCGCTGTCGGTCGGCGGCTGCGGGTTCGCCGCATGGAGTGACGGCAACGATTGGTCGCAGTGTGCCGAGAGCGGCGATCGCGTGGCAAGTGACGCCCGGCCGCGCACCGCCGCAGCTCCCGTGTCGAGGCGCGGAGTTTCCGGTGATGAGGGCGGAGGCGGTTTCCGCGGTGCGGCGCCGATATTCCGTGCGAACGGCGGAGCGTTCGTGCTCAACGATCCCGCGACCGGCGAGGTGTGGAACGTCACCGCAGATGGAGCTGTGCCGGTCTCCTGGGCAGAGCTACTCGGCGAGAACAACGATGCCGCGCTCGCGTTGGAGCCGGGCATGCCGAGCGAACGCGGGCCCGACTCACCACCGGCGCGGCGGGCGCCCCCGTCGACGACCGCGCCCGATGCGCCGGCTCCACCCGGGAGCGGTGCGCAGAACCCTGAGTCGCAGCCTTCGCGCGCGGTCGCCTCCGGCCCGCAGAGGGAGCCGCTGCAGCCCAGTGGCGTCGGTGTCGTGGTGGATGCGGCATCCGGAACGATCTCGCTCGACTGGCCCGATTTCGGGAGTGCGGCGCCGGTGCTCGGCTATTTCGCGCAGCGGCTCGCTCCGGGTGAGCATCAGACCGCGTGCAGTGTCGCCTCGACCGGTGCGGTGACGCCGCCGACCGGTGACGTACTCGACGTCGGGCGGGCACGGTCGGCCATCTTCGGGGGCGCGCCGCCGCCCGACGGAGGCTACCGCTTCATGGTGTGGGGGTACACGGCGACCGCGTGCGCCGGGAGCGAGGCGGTGACGGTGCTCCCCGCCCCCGTGCCGTCGGCCGTCGCCGACGTCGGCGGCGCCATGACGTGGGTCGGTACTCGATACGAGTACCGCATCGCGCCTGCCGGCGGCGCGGCCCTGTACGAGCTGCAACGACTCGATACGGAGCGCGAGCCGGTCGGTGAGCCCGTCGTGTTCAGCGGCGCGGCCGTGCCGCGTGAGCTCACCGGTGACGTCTTCGGCGAACCGGTGGTGTTTCGGCTTCGTGCGTGCACGGTCTGGGGTGCGGATGCCGCGTGCGGGCCGTGGTCGGAGCATGCTGCTCCCCAGCCATCCCTCGATTTCACACTCCCCGGACTCGTGTACTCAGAGGAGCGCGGTGAGTGGACGTGGGTCGCCCTTCCCGACAACGCCGGTCAGTCTGCGCGGGTGCTCTGCATGGGCAGGTCAGGGCCGGCCGGGCAGGTCGAGATTGCGGATGGCTACTGCCGGACGGGTGAGGCCTTCGCGTCGGGCGATGCGATCCTCAGGGTGCGGATCGCCGGCGTGGTGCTCGATATCGTCGGCTCCGACCGCTGAGGTCGAACGCACCGCTGAGTTCGAACGCACCGTCACTCGATGTACATCGACCGCGCCTCATTGTTGAATGTTCCGAGGTTGGTGCTCGAGGAGACCGGGCCGTATTCCAGTCCCAAGGTCCCGAAGTCGTCGTAGAGCCAGGTGACGCAGCCGTTGTACGACTGCAGCGACTCGATGCGGTCCTTCCAGCTGAGCAGGTCTGGGAATCCGTGTGCGACGCCGGCGCAGATGTTCGCGTTCGAGGTGTAGTAGCTCATGCTCTGGCCGGCGTAGCTCGTGGAGTCCCACACGGTGGCGAGCAGGTAGACCGTTGCGATGGTCGAGGAGTCTGCGCTCGATCGCCCGCCGTTCGAGCCGGTGGGAACCGCAACGAGCTCCGCTCCGGTTGCGAGTTCGATCTGCTCGTGAGGGTCGAGGGAAGCGTCGAAGCATCCGATCTCGTCGGTGTCGACGTCGTACCAGCAGGACTCGCTGGAGTCGGTGGCGGCAGCGGGTGTCGTGGGAAGCAAGGTCAGCACGCTTGCGGCGATGACGGCGAGTGCGGCGAGGCGGCCGGCTTCGAGGTGGGTGGTCTTCACGGCGACAGTCAACCGCTCGACGGGTCGGCGCGACAATGGCCGGCGAACGACGGTTCGGCGAAGAGACGGCCGCGAAGATGACCATTTCCGGACTGTTTCGCGCCGGGGTAAGGATTGTCTCGGGCGGAACAAATGGGGCGACACTCGATGTCGCTCGAGTGCGTGCGGCGGCCGTCTCAGACACTACACTCGGCGCTTGATGAGCGAGCAGGGTGATCGGAGCGACGGCGAGTTGCTCCTGCGGGCGTCTCGAAACGACGACCGCGCCTTCGCCGTCTTCTACCACCGGCACGCCGAGCGCGTCTTCGCCGCGGCGCTCGATGAGCTCGCCGACCACGATGAGGCGCAGCAGATCACGCAGCAGGTGTTCGCCACCGCGTGGGACAAGGCGGCGCGAGTGCGTCTCGTCGCCGGTTCGGCGGAGGCCTGGTTGTCGGTGACGTGCCGCAACCTGGTCGCGAACCGCCGGCGAGCGCTGCGCCGGCGGCTGGTCGCAGAGAGTCTTGATGAGCACGGGGCTAGCATTCTCGAAACACGAATGCTGCAGCGCGCCGCCGATCGCGAGCTGCTCGTGCAAGTGGAGGATGAGATCGCCGAGATGCCCTTCCTCGATCAGCAGGTCTACCAAGGCCTGATCGTCGAGGGTCGAAGCTACGACGAGGTTTCGGCGCAGCTCGAACTCTCGGTCGCGTCAGTGGGCAAACGCCTCAACCGCGTTCGGAAGCGGTTGCGTGTTCGGTTCGGAGGGACACGATGACCGGCGAACCGCGTCTGAGCCCGGAGCGCCGGGCTGACATGGAGCAGTGGCTGACCGGGCACATCCGTGCCCGCCGTCGCCGTCGTCGGAACCTGGCGATCGTGGGTGCGGTCGGTGCCGGGGCCGTCTCTCTCGGGCTGGCGGCCTGGATCGTGCTCGCCCCCCGCGAGGTGCAGGAGCGCTGGGTCGACTGCTATGCCGCGGCCGACCTCGACTCCGCACATGCCGGCGCAGCCCGCTCGAACAGCGATCCGCTCGAGGATCGCGACGCGATCGCTCTCGCGATGTGCGCGGACCTGTGGGAGCGTGGCCTCGTCGACGGCGCTCCGCACGAGGAGGCGCCCGAGCTCGCGCTCTGCATGCGCCCAGACCGATCGCTCGCGGCATTCCCGCGGAACGCGGCAGGGGTCGTGGAGACCGATCGCGACCTCTGCGCCGGCCTCGGATTGCGCACCCCGACACCCGCAGCGGAGTGATCGGCGGGTGCGGCCGTGCCCACCCCTGTTCGAGAAATCGCAGACCTTACCCCTCGTCGAAGAGTTCATCGGACGCTCGATTGAGTGACCTTGACTGTTCCGGCTTCAACAGTTCATTGAGCCGCGCCTGATCGACAGAATCGAGCTTGCACGTAACGGGCCTGAAGTCTTCACCGCAGTCGCTGGGGATTTGCGAGCCCTCCCAATGCCCGGACTGAAAGCTGCGATATCACGATGACGCTCACCGACCAGCCCCGGTCCCTCAAGGCGGTGCGCGGGCTCTCGGACAACCTGTTCAGAATCACCGCGCACGGCGGGGGTGTGCTGGTGCTCGCCCTCATGACCCTCGTCGGGCTCTTCCTCCTGATCCGCGGCGCCGAGGCGATCGGGTCGGCGGGCACGTCGTTCCTGACGACCGAGGCGTGGGAGCCGAATTCCGGGCGCTTCGGCATCGCCGCGGTGCTCTTCGGCACCGTGACGATCGCGCTCATCGCGATCGCGTTCGCGCTGCCGCTCGCCGTTGCCTCGGCCACGTACATCTCCGAGTACGCACCCGGCGGGCTGAAGCGGCTCCTCACCGGCATCGTGGACCTGATGGCCGCGATCCCCTCGGTGGTCTACGGGCTCTGGGGCATGTTCTGGCTCGAGGGCTCGATCCTGCCGGTCGCGCAGTGGATCTCGACATACTTCGGCTGGATCCCGATCTTCGCTGTCACGGGCTTCGACCCGAAGGACCCGCTCGCCACCCCGACGGTGTTCACGGCCAGCGCCTTTCTCGCCGGGCTCGTCGTGGCGATGATGGTCGCCCCGATCGCCGCGTCGATCATGCGCGAGGTGTTCGCGCAGGCGCCCGCCGGCGAGCGGGAAGGGGCGCTCGCGCTCGGCTCCACGAAGTGGGGGATGATCCGCTCGGTCGTCTACCCGTTCGGGCTCGGCGGCATGATCGGCGGCACGATGCTCGGGCTCGGGCGCGCGCTCGGCGAGACGATCGCGGTGTACCTCGTCATCTCGCCGGTCTTCGTCATCCAGCCCCACATCCTCGAGACCGGCACCAACTCGATCTCCTCGCTCATCGCCCTGCGCTACGGCGAGGCGAGCCCCTTCGAGCTCTCCGCGCTGATGGCGGCGGGGCTCGTGCTCTTCATCATCACGATGATCGTGAACTTCATCGCCGGCATCATCATCGCCCGCTCCCGTTCGGGCGCAGCGAGCTGAGCCGCAACAAGGACGACAACATGACACTCACCGAATCCCCCGCCCGCCCGAGCGACACCACGCCGCTTCACCGCACCGAGCTGCCCGCGCGCGAGCGGCCGGTGACGCATCCGACCAGGCCCGAGTCGCGACGCGACCTCTCTCGCATCCACCGCACCGACATCCTCCGCATCGTCGGCGCGGCCGTCGCCGGCATCGCCACGACGGCATGGCTGTTCACCCAGATCGCGCCGTTCGAGGGGCCGTTGGCGTTCGTGCTGATCAGCTACGTGCTGTTCGTCGGGTACTTCGTGGTGCTCATCAGCTTCGACGACAACCGGGTCACGATCGTCGACCGGGTCATGTCGGTGCTCGTGCACTCGCTCGCCGTCGTGCTGCTGCTCGCGCTCGCTGTGGTGATCGCGTTCACCCTCGCCCGCGGGTCGGAGGCGTTCCTCAATTGGAACTTCTGGGTGCAGGACCTCTCGCTCGCGGGCCCGCTCGACCCGCTGACGGTCGGCGGCATGCTGCACGCCGCGGTCGGCACGCTCATCATGATCGCCTTCGCGCTCGCGATCGCGATTCCGCTGGGCCTGCTCTGCGCGGTGTTCCTCTCCGAGTTCCCCAGCCCGTTCAGCCGCGTCGTGCGCACCGTCGTCGAGGCGATGACCGCGCTCCCGTCGATCGTGTGCGGCCTGTTCATCTACGCCACCTACGTGCTGATGTTCGGCCTCGACAAGTCGGGGTTCGCGGCCTCTCTCGCGATCACGATCATGATCCTGCCGATCATCATCCGCGGCGCCGACGTCGTGCTGCGCCTCGTGCCCGGCACCCTGAAAGAGGCATCGCTCGCGATGGGCACGAGCCAGTGGCGCACGATCTGGCACGTCGTCCTGCCGACGAGCAAGTCGGGGCTGATGACCGCGATCATCCTCGGCACCGCGCGAGGCATCGGCGAGACGAGCCCGGTGCTGCTGACCGCCGGCTACACCACCTACTTCAACTTCAATCCGTTCTCGGGGCCGATGGTGAGTCTGCCGTTCGCGACGTTCACGCTCGTGAAGTCGCCCGAACCCACGCAGATCGCCCGCGGGTTCGGCGCGGCCGCGGTGCTGATGGTGCTGGTGTTCGTGCTCTTCCTCCTCGCTCGGATCCTCGGCGGGCGCGGCGCCGGGGTGCTCTCCTCGCGTGGGCTCGCGCGGGCCAAGGCGGCGTCGAGGCGGGATGCCGCGCGGTTCGCGGAGCGCGAGGCCGCCTCGACGATCGAGACGAGCGGTTACGGCGGCATGGGGTTCCGAAGATCCAGTAGTCCAGGCCGAGGGGATGCCGCCATCCACGGCGCCGTCACCGACGGGAGCTCCCGATGAGCCGCCGCTGGAGCGTTGCCCGCACCGTCGTCGCGGTGCTCGGCGTGGTGCTCGTCACGGCCGGAAGCCTCACGATCGGGGCGACCCCCAAGGCTGAGGCCGTGGGCAGCGTGCACGCCCCCATCGTCGGCTCGGGTTCGACCTGGTCGGCCAACGCCCTGCAGCAGTGGATCCGCAACGTCTGGTCGAACTACCAGTGGAAGATCACCTATTCCGAGTCGGGCTCGACCCAGGGTCGCAACGACTTCCTGATGGGCACCGCCGACTTCGGCGTCAGCGAGATCCCCTACCAGATCGCGAACAGCAACGAGGCCGACGTTCGCCCGCCGAGGAAGTTCGCGTACATGCCGATCGTCGCGGGCGGCACCGCGCTCATGTACAACCTGGAGATCGGCGGCCGGCGAGTCACCAACCTGCGCCTCTCGGGCGACACGATCGCGAAGATCTTCACCGGCGTCATCACCCGATGGGATGACGCGCAGATCAAGGCCGACAACCCCGCACTCTCGCTCCCGGCGATTCCGATCGTGCCGGTGGTGCGTTCCGACGGCTCGGGCGCGACGGCGCAGGTGTCGATCTGGTTGCGGCAACAGCACACCGCACTCTGGGACGCGTATTGCCCGGCGGTCGGCCGCCCATTCGTGAACGGCCACTGCGGTGTGACGAGCAACTACCCGGTTGTGCCCGGCAGCGGTTTCGTCGCGAAGTCGGGCTCGAACGGCGTCGCCGGGTACGTCGCCCAGCCGCACGCGGGCGGATCGATCACGTTCGTCGAGTACTCGTACGCGCTGAACGCCGGCTACCCGGTCGCGAAGGTGCTCAACAACGCGGGCTACTACACCGAACCGACGGCGCAGAACGTCGCCGTCGGCCTGCTCAGCGCGCACATCAACGAAGACACGACCTCGCCCGACTACCTGACCCAAGACCTCAGCGACGTCTACACCTCGGGCGATCCGCGCACCTACCCGCTCTCGAGCTACAGCTACATCATCCTGCCGACCGCGCTCGAGTCGGACTTCACCGAGAACAAGGGTCTCACCCTCGCCGACTTCGGCGCGTACTTCCTCTGCGAGGGGCAGCAGCAGGCCGAGACCCTCGGCTACTCGCCGCTGCCGATCAACCTCGTGGAGGCGGGGCAGACGCAGATCAAGAAGATCCCCGGCGGCAACCCGGCGATCAAGGGCATCACCGACTGCAACAACCCCACGTTCTCGCCCGACGGCTCGAACCGGCTCGCCAACGAGGCGCCGAACCCGCCCGACTGCGACCGACAGGGCCCGACCCAGTGCGCCACGGGCACAGGCGGCGCGAAGGACACACCGACCGGCACGGGCGCCGCGACCACGAACGCAGACGCGAACGGCACCGCGGCGGGTGCCGCGGCCGGTGGCGCCGCGGCCGCAAGCGGCGACGCCGACACCATCGACGCCGCCGCTGCGCCCGTGCTCGTGAACGCGACGCCGCAGGTCATCCCGGTCGGCGCCGTCGGCGCCCTGCCCGCCGTCGCGATGCTCACCGCCGGAGCGGCGCTGCTCGCCCTCGCGACGGTTCCGCCGCTGCTCGGCAAGCGCCGACGCAAGAGCCTGCTGCCCGCCGCCCCCACTCGCGGCTCCCCGCGTTGAGCCCGCCCCGAAGAGAAGGAATCGCGATCGTGACCCGCACCCCGCCACCCGGATACGCCGCCCGGGCGCGTCTGCTCCGCTGGGCGAGCCTCGCGCTCGTCGCCGCCTCGACCGTGGGACTCATGGCGCTGACGCCGCCGACCACTGCACATGCCGAGACCGATGACTCCGCGGTCACCGTCAAGTGGGCCGGGGGGAACGATCCGAGCCTCCAGCGGTTCCAGGTCGACCACGCGCGGCTGCTCTCGGACGGCAACGGCAACGACGCCGGCTCGGGGCACTGGAACGACTTCAAGGATCTCGAAGTGTCGGTGGCGAAGACGCGCGGGCTCGGTGACGAGGCCGTCACCATCACCGCGACCGGCATGGCGGGCACGTTCCAGGCATATCCCGCCTCAGGGAGCGCGAACAACTATCTGCAGGTCTTTCAATGCTGGGGGCCGGATCCCTTGGCTCCCGACTTTGCGGAGACTTGTCAATTCGGCGCCTGGGATGGGCAGGCCGGGAACGTCAAGGCCAGCGAAGCGATGTACCAGGTCGTGGGCTTGGGCGCCAGCAGTCGCGGCGCGTTCAGCGCACACGGCGAGACTCTGTTTCGTTCGGTCACGGGCGAGGTGAATGTTCCGTCGGGGGTGAACGGAAACCTCAACGGGCTGGCGACGTTCTTCGATGCCTCGACCTCGAACGAGCTGCCCTTTGTGAGAATCGGCTCCAACAAGACCGCCAGCACCGAGTTCGAGGTGCAGTCCGCCGCCGCACAGCCCTACCTCGGTTGCGGGAGTGAGCGCCTCGCCGGTTCCCGGTGCTGGCTGGTCGTTGTTCCGCGAGGCACGCACTCCGGCGAGCTCGCACCGGGCGGCGAGCTCGCGTGCATGGGGTCGGGCTATGGCGGAAAGCCGCACGGTCAGGCCACCCTCATGCAGCTCGGTTCCCCGCTCGGCTCCGACTGTTCGTACTGGCACGACCGCATCGTCGTGCCGCTGGACTTCGCCGACCCGAGCGGGCAGTGCGCGAGCGGCAGCGCCGAGGTGCGGGTGGTCGGCAGCGAGCTGCTCGCCGGGGCGATGTCATCGTGGCAGCAAGGGCTCTGCTCGACCGAGAGCACGGTGTACAGCCTCACGACGAACTCCGGCGACCTGTCGCGCAGCCAGCTGCTCACGAACCAGGTCGGAGTGAGTGTGGTGTCGAATCCGCTCACCCCAGCGACCATCGGCACCGTCGACCCCGCCCTGCTCGAGGGCGCGGACATCGCCTACGCGCCGGTCGCGAACACGGGACTGGTCATCGCCTATGTCGCCGGCAGCGCCGACGGCGCCACGGAAATCACCGATTTGAAGCTGACACCCCGGTTGCTCGCGAAAGCGCTCACTCAGTCGTTCAAGTCTGATGTCCCGCAGCCCTACGCAACGGGCCCGCAACCCCAGATCGACGAATACTGGCCGCATCGAGCCCAAGAACTCCAGAGCGACCCCGAATGGCTCGCCCTGAACAACTTGCCTCCGGGCCGTCTCAACTCCGTCTACAGCGGTGCATTCGTCGTCGTCGGCCCGCAGGGCGATGACGCCATCGAGCTCCTGTGGCGGTATGTGCTGTCCGACGCCGATGCCGTCGCATTCCTGAAGGGCGGGCCCGACCCGTGGGGCAACACCATCAACCCCTACTACCTTCCGTCGACCCATCCGAACGCACGCGGCGGCGGCCTCGAGTTCGACCTCACGTCTGATCCGATCGATCGCTTCCTCAAAGCAGACCAGACCTTGGCGCCCGCCTCTAAGGAGGAGGCCGAGGAGAAGTACAACGGCCGGCAGCTCGACTCGATCACCATGCAGCCGTACTCGGGAAGCCTCGACGCGAACGCGAGACGCATCTTCCGCAGTGATACGAGGGTCACCAACGACTGGGACCCCAACAAAGAGAATTCTGCAGGCGAGAAGGGAGCCTGGGTGACTGCGGCTCCGCAGATGGCGAAGAACGGACAGTTTGTTCTCGGCCCAGCCGATGCGGCGTCCGCAGATCGCTTTGGGCTCGACACGATGCAGCTCGCCCTGCCGCTCAGCCGGGAGACCACCAGAGACGACTTCGCTACCGCCCGCACCTTCGTCGCACCGACCGACGCCACGATGCAGGCCGCCGGCGCCGCGATGGCGGCGAACCCGGATACCGGGGTGGCGCAACTCGACTTCACGACCCTCAGCGGTGACGCGTATCCGCTGACGACCACCTTGTACGCCGCGGTGAACCTCTCCTCCAAGCGGCTCGACGCGGCAGCGAGGGAACACTTCGCGGGCTTCCTCGACTACAGCGCCGGCCCCGGCAACGTGCGCGGCGCCGCTCCCGGTGAACTGCCCGACGGCTACGTGCCCCTGACCGAGGCGCAGATCGCCCGCACCGCCGCGGTCGCCGAGCTGCTCCGCAACCCGCCCGCGGCAGGCGGGTCTGGCGCAACCACCACGGTGCAGGTTCCCGCCCCGCCGGCAAGCGTCAGCACGGCGACGGGTGCCGCGCCGACGACGGCGATGTCGACGAGTTCATCGCCGGCTGCCGGCGCAGAGCGCACAGCCGCCTTCGGTGTACCGGCGCAGGCAGTCCTCGGCGGCACGCTCGTCGCCGGCCTCGCAGGTGCACTCGTCTCCCCGTTCCTGCTTCGACGAAGGACCGGAGGATGACGCCGACGTGACGAGTGCTCCGCCGTCGGCGGAGCGCTCCCGAGATGTCTCGATCGGCCACGGTTTCCCGGCCGAATGAGATGGCCCCCACCACGGCTATGCAACTCGGGTGAGGGCCTGCGCAACCAGGCGCGAAGGGAAACATTATCCCAAGGAGAAATCCAATGCAAACGAACACCAAGCTGCGTCGCGGCCTGCTCGCAGGTCTCGCCGCCACGGCGGTCGCCGCGGTCGCGTTCGGCGCTACGGCTCCGGCGAATGCCGACCCGGCGGGCGCGCCCACGTACCGCACCCTCGCGGGCGTCGGCTCCGACACCACGCAAGACCTCAACAACGGTCTCGCGTCGGTGGTCGCGATCGGTGGTTCGCTCGCCCTCGGGTCGTACGACGCGACCGGCAGCGCGACGATCCAGACCAAGTCGGGCGGCACGGTCTTCAACCGCCCGAACGGTTCGGGTTCTGGTGTCACGGCACTGAAGTCGGCGAAGGACGCCACCACCCTTTGGGGCGGTCAGAACCTCGTCGACACCGACGTGCAGTTCGCCCGCTCGTCGAGCGCTGCGGCCTGGACGCCCAGCGGGGCGTACTCGTACATCCCGTTGGCGCTCGACGCGGTGACCTACGCGACCGCCTCGACCACCGCCGTGCCGAACGGCATCCCGCTCGGCACGTCGACCGGTCAGGACAGCGACAGCGACGGCGTGCTCGACCTCACGCTGCGCAACATCTACACCCGCGGCGCCACGACGACGCTCGAGAACGCGAGCAACGTCGGCTTCACGGTCGGCGCACAGGGCTCGGGGGCGAACATCATTCCGTTCATCCCGCAGGCCGGCTCGGGCACCCGCTCGTTCTGGATCAGCCAGGTCGGCGGCAGCATCGGCAGCATCGTCTCGCCGACGTACACCGATGGTTCCGGCACGCACGACGTGCAGGAGCACGACGGCAGCGTGACCGCTGCGGTCACGAACGCACTCGTGCCGTTCTCGATCGCGCAGCACATCGCACAGGGCAACAGCGCCACACTGGCGTCGAACTACGGAGTCACCGTGACCGACCGTCGCAACGGGGCCGTGCTCCGCAGCGTCGGTGCGGTGGCACCGCTCGCCAGCGGCGTGCTCAACCCGGCGTTCCCGATCGCACGCCCGGTGTTCACGGTCGTGAAGTACGCCGAGCTCGCGACGAACACCGCGCTGGCCGCAGTGTTCCAGAACGACACGGCGCTCGCGTACAACGCGACGCGCCCCGGCTCCTCGAACCTCGTGATCACCGACTTCGGCTTCGGTGACCTCACGGGCGGCGTGACCATCGGCGGCGTCACCTACAACCCGGGTGACACCACCTCCTACCGCGCCAACTAGCGCGGAGCGGAACACACGAGCAGATCAGCGCGAGCTGTGACGCTCACCGGGGTGCGTCTGCATCATTCGCAGGCGCGCCCCGGACCACCATTCCGTCTACCAACCCGCACGACCCGTTCCCCGAAAGGACCCCCTCCAATGCCCACCACCCGCCCACGCCGCATCCGCTCAGCGATGCTCGCGGCCGCACTCTCAACCTTCGTCGCGGCCTCCGCACTGTCATTCGCGGCGCCCGCCTCGGCGGCCGAACTCGTTCCCGAAAACGAGATCAACGGCGGTGCTTACACGCTGACGCTTGACCCGGCGAGCCGTTCCGGGGTGAGCGGAGGCGTCTCCGCGCTCGTCTCGGGCCCCTCTACGGTCACCACCGATATCGGCTGCCCCGAGGGCTACCGCCGCTCGTCGCGCACCTTCATCGTGCACCCCGACGGGACGGAAAAAGCGGGTGCGGTGATGCGGGCGAACATGACGGCGGCCGCCTGGGGTCTGCAGGGCAACGCCATCACGCTGGTCACGAATCGCGCCTCGAACTGGTTTAACGACACCCTGACCGACGGCCTCAATGCATTCGTCGTCACATGCGATGCTCCGAATGAGGACGGTGGGTTCGTCGCTCTAGAGGCCCCGATCGGCGATTCGAAGTACTTCGTCGCGTACCTGCAGGTCGACCGGGCGGCGCAGTCGTGGACGGTCGTGCCCAAACCCGTCGAGAAGGCCGACACCACCGCGTCACTCACCCCGACCGCCGGCAACGACGGCTCGGTCACCCTCACCGCGACGGTCTCTCCTGCTGCGGCCACCGGGTCGGTCTCATTCGTGAACACCGCCACGGGCACCGAGATCGGCACGGGCACCCTGACCGCCGGTTCCGCCTCGACGACCGTGACCGGCCTCGCGGCCGGCACCTCGCACAGCTTCAAAGCGGTGTACGCCGGGGACGACGACCACAACGGCTCCGAGTCGGGCGTGGCGACCGTGAACACCGTCGCCGAACCGCAGCCGCCGCAGAACACCGCCATCACGGTCACGATTCCCGCATCGGCGACCGGGCTGAAGTTCACGGTCACCCCGGGGGCGGTCGCGCTCAGCGCGGCGACCCTCAACGGCACGTCGTACGTGGCAACCGGCACGCTCGAGCAGGCGAAGGTGTCTGACAACCGCGAGGTGCGCACCGCGTGGGCCCTGAACGGGTCGGCCAGCGAGTTCGTGAACACCACCGACAACACGAAGAAGATCGCCGCGTCCAGCCTCGGCTGGAAGCCCGAGCTCATCGGGGGCGCCGCAGCCAACGGCGGCACTGCCGGAGCCGAGGTCGCCGCAGGCGCCAACGGCGGCCTCTCGTCGCAGAAGTCGCTCGCGCAGGCCGCCGCCGGCGCAACCGTCGCCAACACCACGGTCAAGGCCGGCATCACGCTGAAAGCGCCGGCCGACACCGCCGCCGGCGACTACACCTCGACCCTCACCATCACGCTGATCTGACCCGAAACCGGCCCGGCAACACCACCCATCCACAGCTCACGGAAGACACGAAGCAGATCAGCGCGAGCTGTGACGCTCACCGGGGTGCGTCTGCATCACTCGCAGGCGCGCCCCGGACCGCTGCCCCGTCAACCAACCCGCACGACTCGTTCCCCGAAAGGACCCCCTCCAATGCCCACCACCCGCCCACGCCGCATCCGCTCAGCGATGCTCGCGGCCGCACTCTCAACCTTCGTCGCGGCCTCCGCACTGTCATTCGCGGCGCCCGCCTCGGCGGCCGAACTCGTTCCCGAAAACGAGATCAACGGCGGTGCTTACACGCTGACGCTTGACCCGGCGACCCGTTCCGGGGTGAGCCAAGGCAGCTCCGCGCTCGTCTCGGGCCCCTCTACGGTCACCACCGATATCGGCTGCCCCGAGGGCTACCGCCGCTCGTCGCGCACCTTCATCGTGCACCCCGACGGGACGGAAAAAGCGGGTGCGGTGATGCGGGCGAACATGACGGCGGCCGCCTGGGGCCTCCAGGGCAACGCCATCACACTGGTCGTGAATCGCGCCTCGAACTGGTTTAACGACACCCTGACCGACGGCCTCAATGCATTCGTCGTCACATGCGATGCTCCAACGGAGGACGGTGGGTTCGTCCCTAACAACGCCCCGATCGGCGATTCGAAGTACTTCGTCGCGTACCTCCAGGTCGACCGGGCGGCGCAGTCGTGGACGGTCGTGCCCAAACCCGTCGAGAAGGCCGACACCACCGCGTCACTCACCCCGACCGCCGGCAACGACGGCTCGGTCACCCTCACCGCGACGGTCTCTCCTGCTGCGGCCACCGGGTCGGTCTCATTCGTGAACACCGCCACGGGCACCGAGATCGGCACGGGCACCCTGACCGCCGGTTCCGCCTCGACGACCGTGACCGGCCTCGCGGCCGGCACCTCGCACAGCTTCAAAGCGGTGTACGCCGGCGACGACGACCACAACGGCTCCGAGTCGGGCGTGGCGACCGTGAACACCGTCGCCGAACCGCAGCCGCCGCAGAACACCGCCATCACGGTCACGATTCCCGCATCGGCGACCGGGCTGAAGTTCACGGTCACCCCGGGGGCGGTCGCGCTCAGCGCAGCGACCCTCAACGGCACGTCGTACGTGGCAACCGGCACGCTCGAGCAGGCGAAGGTGTCTGACAACCGCGAGGTGCGCACCGCGTGGGCCCTGAACGGGTCGGCCAGCGAGTTCGTGAACACCACCGACAACACGAAGAAGATCGCCGCGTCGAGCCTCGGCTGGAAGCCCGAGCTCATCGGGGGCGCCGCAGCCAACGGCGGCACTGCCGGAGCCGAGATCGCCGCAGGCGCCAACGGCGGCCTCTCGTCGCAGAAGTCGCTCGCGCAGGCCGCCGCCGGCGCAACCGTCGCCAACACCACGGTCAAGGCCGGCATCACCCTGAAAGCGCCGGCCGACACCGCCGCCGGCGACTACACCTCGACCCTCACCATCACGCTGATCTGACCCGAAACCAGCCCGGCAACACCACCCATCCACAGCTCACGGAAGACACGAAGTTGACCGCTCGCACCGCCGCCGTTCCGCACGGCCGGCTCGTCATGATCGCCGCGCTCGCATTCGCGACCCTCGCCATGACCTTCGCCCAGACTCCCGCGCACGCCGAAGATGGCAGTGAGGTCACCTGGAGCGTGCAGCCCTCCTCACCCGACGGCCCCGACGGGCGCACCGAGTTCGACTACCACGTCGCACCGGGCACCACGATCAGCGACTGGGTATCGGTGTCGAACTTCTCCGCCCAACCCGCGACGTTCCGCGTGCACGGCGCGGATGCCACGACCGACTACGACACCGGAGCGTTCACGCTCGTCGGCGCCGACGAGGCATCCGTCGATGCCGGAGCCTGGACGAGCATCGACTCCGGTGCCGCGGTCTGCGCCGACACCGACGACGAGGCCGAAGCGGCGTGCGCCCAGGCGATCGGCACCGAGATCACACTGCAGCCCGGCAGCCGGGCTGATCTGCCGTTCACGATCACCGTTCCCCAGGATGCGACCCCGGGCGACCATGCCGCCGGTATCGTCGCGTCGTTCCGCTCCACCGCCGTCGACGGCACCGGCTCGGCCGTGAACGTCTCGCAACGCGTCGGCACGCGAATCTACCTCCGCATCGACGGGCCGCTCAATCCCGTACTCGACATCAGGGGCACGGTGTCGGGCTACGACGGCAGCTGGAACCCGATCGGAGGCGGCATCGCGCGCGTCGGGTTCGACCTCGCCAACTCCGGCAATGTGCGCCTCTCGGCCACACCCAGCGCACGCCTGACGGGGCCGTTCGGCATCGATCTCGGCACCGTCACCCTGCCGTCGATCAAGAACCTCGTGCCCGGCGGCACCACCCACGTGACCGCCGAGTTCGCCGGCGTGCCGCCCCTCATCCTCCTCTTCGCCGATCTCACCGTCGTGCCCGCTGCCGCCGAAGGCGCAGCCTCCGCCGACGTCGCACCCGCGCCGATCGGAGCCTCGACCGTCGCGTGGGCGATCCCGTGGTCGTTGCTCGGCGTGCTCGCGGTCATCGCCGGGGCCATCTGGGCGAGCGTCTGGTGGCGCCGTCGTGCGCAGCGGCGACTCACGGCCGACCTCGTCGAGTACACCGAGCAGGTTCTCGCCTTGGCTCGTTCCACGCAGATTCACCCGACGAATGAAAGCGAGCCCATGCGATGAGCGTGCGATCACGAACCAGTGCGGCGGTCCGCTGCTTCATCGCGGCTCTTGCCGTGGCAGCCGCCGCATCGTGCGGCGCGGCAAGCGCGTCGGCGAAAGAGATCCCCGACCAGGAGACGGGATTCACGGTGACGATCCCGAGCCGCCCCCCTGCAAAACCGACGCCGACGCCGACGCGAGCGCCGCAGACGCCGGTCGCGAGCACCGGGAACGCAGGCAGCGGGTCGCCCAGCCGACCGGCCGCGAATGCGCCCCACGGGGCCCCCACTGCCGCGAACACTGCGAGCTGCACCCCGACCGAGCCCGCCGTGCCGAAGCAAGCGGCGACCACTGGAGAGAAGGCGACCACCGACAAGAGCCTGTACGTTCCGGGTCAGCAGGTCACCGCGACCGCGACCGGCTACGGCGCCGGCGAGCAGGTGCAGCTCGTGCTGTTCTCCGACCCGGTGCTGATCGGCACGTTCACCGCCGACGCTGGCGGGCAGGTGCAGGCGGTGTTCCCCGTAGCGGAGAAGACGACCGCGGGCACCCACACGGTGCAATTCACCGGTTGGTGCAAGAAGGTCGCCATCGCCGACATCCTCGTCGGAACGACGACAGGCGCCGCGAGCAGCACCGACATGAACATTCCGCCGTGGGCGCGGTGGACGCTCGGCGCGGTCGTGCTCGCGGGGCTCCTCTTCCTCGGCTGGCGGCTCATCCTCGTGATGCGCGAACCGGTCGCTGCTGACCCGGCGGTCGCACGCTCGTGAGCACCGACGTGAACACCGACGCCCGTGCGCCCGAAGCCGATGGCATGCTCGCCCCGCCCGGAAGACCCGACGAGCTCCAGGCCTCGGGCCGCGGACCCCGCCGCAACTCAGCGCTCGCCGGGAACGCCGTCACCGAGGTGCTGAGCCGCATCCCCAGGTCGCGGAAACGCGCCGCCCCGCCCGCCGGCGGGAAACCGCCGGGCGGCAACCCCACGCTCGGCCGATTGCCGTCGGCAGAACCACGGCAACTCGCACCACGCGATACGCGATGGTGGGCGGGCGCGGCAGTCTTGACGCTGTCGCTGCTGTTGCTCGGCTTCGTCGGTCACGTCGCCGTGTTCTCGACGTTCCAGCACCACAAGGCCCAAGAGATCGGCTACCAAGAGCTGCGCACCTCACTCGCGAAAGCGGAGGCTCCCGTCGGACAGCTCGACTTCGACGAGCAGATGGTGCCGCTCGGCACCGCTGTGGCGTTGCTGCAGATCCCGGCGGTCGGGGTCAGCGAGGTCGTCGCCGAGGGCACGACCGCCGAGGTGTTGCGCTCGGGTGCCGGGCACCGCCGTGACTCGGTCATGCCCGGTCAGGCCGGGACCAGTGTGATCATGGGCCGGCAGACCGCGTACGGTGGGCCGTTCGGATCGCTCAACCGGCTCGAGCCGGGCGATGAGATCACCGTCACAACCGGTCAAGGCACGCACGTCTACCAGGTGCTCGGGCTGCGCCGCGCAGGCGACCCCATGCCAGAGCCGCTCCGACCCAAGCACGGCCGACTCGAGTTGATCACCGCCGACGGGCTCGCCCTGTTCTCGTCGGGCGCACTGCACATCGACGCGCAACTCACCTCCACCGCCCAATCGACGCCGTCGAAAGTGATGGCCTACCAGGCGTTGCCCATCCCGGAACGCGCGATGGGGCAAGACGCAACCGCATGGTTCATCGCGTTCTTCTCGCTCGTCTTCTTCGCCGCGGCAGGCATCACGCTGTGGTGGCTGTGGAAGACGTGGGGGCGCTGGCAGACCTGGCTCGTCGGGGTGCCACTGATGCTGGTGCTCGGCGTGACCAGCGCCGACATCGTGATGAACGCCCTACCCAACCTGCTCTGACCGACATCGAGGACACCATGACCCAGCACACCGACCCCGACACCCAAGCCGCACCCGAGTTCGACGACATCACCACCGTGCACCGAACTCTCGGCAAAGCCGACTTCGAGTTGGGTGACCTCACGACCGCGCACACGCCGGTCTCCGCGGCATCCGCACCTGAAGTGACCAGCGTGCTGCCGGCGCCGAAGCGCCGCAGGTTCGCCGGGCGCGGCGCAGACGACGGCGCGCCGACGACCCCGCCCGTGAGCTCGTTCGAGACGATCGATCGCGCACCGTCGACCGCCGGCACCGCGCCCGCGTTGTCGACGCTCGACGCCAGAGAGGTCTCGGCCTGGTTCGGCGACCACAAAGTGCTCGACAAGGTCTCACTCACCATGCCCGCCGGGCAGGTCACCGCCCTCATCGGGCCGTCGGGATGCGGCAAGTCCACGTTCCTTCGCATCCTGAACCGCATGCACGAGCTCATCCCGATCGCGTCCCTCGCGGGCGAGGTGCTGCTCGACGGCGACGACATCTACGACCCCGGCCGCAAGCTGATCGACGCCCGGCGCCACATCGGCATGGTGTTCCAGAAGCCGAACCCGTTCCCGGCGATGTCGATCTACGACAACACCATCGCCGGCCTGAAGCTCACCGGCACCAAGGCCTCTCGCGACGAGAAAGACGAACTCGTCGAGCGCAGCCTCACCTCGGCGGGCCTCTGGAAAGAGGTGAAAGACCGGCTGCGCCAGCCCGGCGGCGGCCTCTCCGGCGGTCAGCAGCAGCGCCTGTGCATCGCCAGATCACTCGCCGTCACCCCGAAGGTGCTGCTCATGGACGAGCCCTGCTCGGCGCTCGACCCCACGTCGACCCGCGTCATCGAAGAAACCATGACGGAGCTGCAGAAGGAGGTGACGATCGTGATCGTCACCCACAACATGCAACAGGCGCAGCGCGTGTCGCAGCAGTGCGCGTTCTTCCTCGCCTCGCAAGGCACACCCGGGATGATCGTCGAGCACGGCGACACCGACGCGATGTTCACCGAGCCGCAAGACGAGCGCACCTTCGACTACGTCAACGGGCGGTTCGGCTGAACGATGAGCGATCCGTCAACCGCCGCGCATCCGGGCGAGCTGCTCGGCGGCCGATACCGGCTCGGCGGACTGCTCGGAGTCGGCGGCTCGGCCTCGGTGTTCGAGGCCGAAGACCTCACGCCGACTGGATCGGCGCCGGAGTCAGTCGCAGTGAAGGTCCTTCATCCGCACCTCTCGATCGACGAGCGCAGCCGGGAGGCGTTCTTCCGCGAGGCCAGAGCGGCGCAGTCGATCGCACACCCGAACATCGTCTCCGTGCGGGCCCATGGCCTGCACGAGGCCGGCGGCGTGACGATGGGCTGGATCGCGTTCGACCTCGTGCGCGGGCTGAGCGCCGCGGAGTGGGTGGCGACGCGCGGGCCGATGCATCCGCTCGTCGCGGTCACCGTGATCTCGGGCGTGCTGGCCGCACTGACCGCTGCACACGCGCAAGGGCTCGTGCATCGGGATGTGTCGCCGGCGAATGTGCTGCTCGAGGCCGACGAGACCGAGATGACCGTGGCGCAGGTGCGTCTCGTCGACTTCGGCCTCGCCGATGTCACCGGGCGGCCGACGCTCGGCACCGATGTGCTCCTCGCTGCAGACGACGCCGATGCGCGCGACGACACCGTGGAGCGCGACGAGCTGGGCGTCATCGGCAACGCACTGTACATGTCGCCCGAGCAGGCCCTCGGCAAGGCGGTTCGGGCGTCGGGCGACATCTACCAGACCGGAGCGGTGCTGTACTTCCTCCTCACCGGGCGACCGCCGTTCCCGCGCGCCACGACCCGTCAGGTGCTCGAAGCGCACGTGACGGCGCCGCCGCCGGTGCCGTCGGCGGTCGCCGCCGTACCCCGGGCGCTGGACCGCGTCGTGACCACCGCGATGAACAAGACGCCGGTACGGCGCTACCGGAACGCCGAGGAGTTCCGATTCGCACTCATCGAGGCATCCGCGAGCATTCCGGCGCGCGTCGAGCCGCCCGCCGACCCGACAGCGGTCGACGAAACGGACGCGGCGACGGGTGCGACCCTGCTGCTGCCGCGGGGCGACGCGACATCCGTCGACTATCTGGATGCCCCGCAGGTGGGGCCGAAGGATGCCGCGACCCTGACTCGCACCTCTGGCGCCGGACTCCTCGTGGCCATCGCGGCGATGGTGCTGATCGGGGGCTCGGTCGTGTGGGGCGTGGTGACCCGGAGCTCCCCCGTCGCCGGCGACGGGCAGCGCTCGCCGTCGGCGGAGGCCCTGCCGAGTGAGACATCCACTCCCGAGCCGACCTCGACGCCGGAGCCGCCGCCGATCATTGCTCCGATCGTCGATCTGTCGGTGCCGGCCCTGATCGGCTCGCTGGCCGATGCCG
The DNA here is from genome assembly GCF_003070885.1 of Agromyces badenianii. Lineage (NCBI taxonomy): Bacteria > Bacillati > Actinomycetota > Actinomycetes > Micrococcales > Microbacteriaceae > Agromyces > Agromyces badenianii. The sequence goes on along the minus strand of NZ_CP028913.1, from coordinate 1,438,980 downwards.
AGCGCGTGCTGCGCGAAAGCGGGCTGGTGCTCGGCCAGGTCACCCGCATCGAATCCGCCGAGGGGGTCGACCGAGTGCTGTCGCAACACCCGGCCGCAGGTTCGCCCCTCCCGCCCGGCTCCGGCGTCGACGTCACCATCGCGAACGGGTCCAACACGGTGCCGCACGTCGCCGGGCTCGACGTCGCGACCGCGACCGCGCTCCTCGAGTCCGCGGGCTTCACCGTCGTCGCGCCGCCTGCGACGTCGACGGCCGACGTGGTGACGGCAAGCAGACCCGCGTCGGGGGCCGTCCTGAAGCACGGCATCGCCGTCAGCCTCGTCGTTGCCGAGCCGACCCCGACGCCGACACCGACACCGGCTTCGGGTTCGGCTTCGGCTTCGGCTTCGGCTTCGGCTTCGGCTTCGGGCGGATCAGGGGCCCGCAGACGATGACCGATGACCTGACGACGCAAGCTGCGTCTCCGACGAATCGGCCCCGGAGCGTGCTCGCAATGCGCTTGCTCGTCGGAGTCGCGGCGGCGGCGCTCGCCGTGGGCGCGGCATCCGCTGTGCACCTCGGGCGCACCCCGTCAGTCGATGCCTCGACGATGCATGCCGTCGCGCCGACGCTCGCGCCCGCCCCGCCGGGCGGGGAGCCCGACCGCCTCGGCGCTTCGACACCGACCTCCCGGATCGACGACGGCTGGGCCGCGGAGGTCGCGGCGGCGACCGGCATACCCGAACGGGCGCTCAGAGCGTATGCATCGGCAGATCTCGCCGTCGCGGCCGAGCAGCCCGGGTGCGAGATCGGCTGGAACACGATCGCGGCGATCGGTGCGATCGAGTCGGGGCATGGAACCCACGCGGGTGCCGTGCTCGACGCCGACGGGTACCCGCGACCCGCCATCCGCGGTCCATCGCTCGATGGGCGCGAGTTCGCCGCGATCGCCGACACCGACAGCGGCGTCTGGGACGGAGACCACGAGTGGGACCGCGCGGTCGGCCCGATGCAGTTCATCCCCGACACGTGGCAGACCTGGGGCGCCGACGGCAACACCGACGGTGCCGCCGACCCGAACCAGATCGACGATGCCGCACTCGCGACCGCGCGCTACCTGTGCCACTCGGGGCCGATGTCGACCGCAGAGGAATGGCGCGCAGCCGTGTACAGCTACAACCACGTCGAGGCATACGTCAACGAGGTCGCCGGCATGGCGAACGCGTACGCCTCGCAGCAGGCCGGTGAGTAGGGCGGACGGAGTGGTGACTGGGGGTCGGCTCAGCGCATGATCGATCCATGCCCGCTGCCCACCCTCCCGGTCTTCGGGTCGACTCTGCACTCACGATCCCAGAGGCTGAGCTGTCTTGGCGGTTCTCGCGGTCGTCCGGTCCCGGCGGGCAAGGTGTGAACACTGCCGACTCCCGAGCGCAACTCGTGTGGGATCTGGCAGGCTCGGCCGTCCTCTCTCCGCTCCAGCGCGAGCGACTCCTCGAGCGTTTGAGCAGTCGCGTTGTCGACGGAGTACTGACGATCACCGCATCCGAGCATCGCGCGCAATTGCGTAACAGGAATGCTGCGCGCGCTCGGCTCGCCGCCGTCGTCGCCGAGGCTCTGCGGCCGCCGTCACCGTCGCGACGACCGACGCGTCCGAGTCGGGGTGCCAAGGAAAGGCGCTCGGAAGCGAAGAAGCGGTGCACGGGTGTCAAGCGACTGCGTCGCCCACCTCACGACTGACCAACGAGATGACCCATGGCCTATACCAAAGGTTAATCTCCTAACCTTTGGTATGATGAGGCATGTCGTCAGATCAGCCGCGGTTCATGGAAGGTCGCCCGGCCAAGCCCGGCGCCTGGCCTGCGCTCGACTACGAGCCTCGCCCGTGGGAACGCACCGGCGATGAGGTCGCCTCCCGCCGGGCGCTGCTTCGGGCTCGCGGCGACTATCAAGCCGCCGTCCCGCCCTTCATCGCCGCAGCGCCGGTGACACTGGCCGCTGAGACCATTGCCCTTGCCGACGACGCGAGCCAGGAGCTCGCCCGGTTGGACGCTGAGGCCGGGATGATCGCCGCGCCGTTCGCGTCGATCCTGTTGCGGTCTGAGTCTGCGTCGAGCTCGGAGGTCGAGAACCTCACCTCGAGCGCGAAGCAGGTCGCCCTGGCCGAGATCGGCGAGTCCCGATCCGACAACGCGCGTCTGGTGGTCGCGAACGTCAACGCCATGAAGGCTGCAATCGAGCTGTCCGACCAACTGGACGAAGCCTCGATCCTCGCGATGCACGACGCGCTGCTCCGCGACAGTGCACCAGCGTACGTCGGGCACTGGCGCCAAGAGCAAGTATGGATCGGCGGCGGGAGCATCTCGCCGCACGCGGCGACATTCGTGCCGCCCCACCAGAGCCGGGTGCCCGACCTCATGGCGGATGTGGTCGCATTCGCCCGGCGCACTGACGTGCCGGTGCTCATCCAGGCGGCGATCGCGCACGCCCAGTTCGAGACCATCCACCCGTTCCCAGACGGCAACGGCCGGACCGGGCGCGCGCTCCTGCAGGGCATGCTCCGCCACGGCCGCCTGACCCGCAACGTCACCGTGCCCGTGTCGGCGGGCCTCCTGCGCGACACGGATGGCTACTTCAGCGCGCTCACCGCGTACCGATCCGGGCGGCCCGACGCCATTGTCGCCGCCGTGGCGGAAGCCTCGTTCTCCGCCGTGAGCAACGGCCGCGCCTTGGTCGGCGACATCCAGGCTGCTGCGAAGCGGTGGGACAGCCAGGTCACCGCCCGAAGCGACTCCTCGGTGCACCGGGTGAAGGCGTACCTGCTCCGCCAGCCGGTCGTGAACACGAAGACCGTCGCCGCCGAACTCGGGATCAGCGAAGTCGCCGCGCAGGGCGCCATCGACCGGCTCGTCGACGCAGGGGTCCTCACCAAGATCAGCGCCGGCCGGCGAAACAGGATCTGGCAGGCACAGGAGATCCTCGCTGCGCTGGATGCGTTTGGCGCACGGGCCCGACGCCGCCGCGGCTGAGTCGGCTGACGAAGCTCACGACGCTCCAACCGCTCGAGGAGTGCGCCGATGAGCACGAGCCCGAGGCGAATCAGATTCCGACCCCGCATCTCAGCCCGGTTCGCGTGCGGAAGGAAGGCCGTGGCGTAGTGGGCGACCCCTTGGACGCCGGGAGTGCTGGAATAGTCCTGGTCGTGGATCCTGCCGACGCGGACGAGGTGGTGCGGCTGTTGGCGGATGCCACGAAGGTGAGCACGAGCGACCTCACCGTTGATCGTGACGAACTGAACGACGATGTGGACGGCTCCTACGAGTAGCCTCTCGACGATGGCGACCGCTCACGATGAGCTTCCAGCGCTCAGCGACTTGAAAGTACTCTCTCGCCCGTTCGACGTCGACCCGCAACCACAAAGCGCTCCGTGTCCGACACCGCGGCGGTGAGCAGGGCGACGAGTCGATCGTCGGGATCCTCGACGCACGCCTGCGCAATCCCATCCACGGCGCCGGTCACGATATCCCGGCATTGCCGCACGGTCATCCCCGCGCGGCTCCGACCGACTTGCTCGATGAACTGGATGGCCCAGGCATCGGCTGCGGGGGCGGCGCGCAGTGCGGCCTCCGCCAGTTCGCGCGACTCCGCGGCGAGCTCGTCATTGCGTTCCGCGAGAACCCTGAGGGCGGCGCGTACCCCCACCGCCTGCGAACGCTGGCGCTCCTCGGCTGCGATAGGCAGGGCAGCGCTGGCAGCTCGCATCGCGAGCAGGACGTCGAGCAGCGGGTCGTCGCTCGTCAGACCGACGACCGTCGGGATGAGCGGCGTGAGCCGGGCGCGGCCGGCTTCGCCCGTCCGGTCGTTCACCATCCGTGCAAGATGCGCGAGGGTGCCGTGGGTACACGCGGGATGGTCGCTCCAACGCTCCCCCGCGAGGTACGACGCGAATTCCATGAAGCAGGCCCCGTGTCGTGGCGAGCGGTGCCGGCCCGGGGAGAGGATCGGCATGACATCCGGGTGAGCCATCCAGTCGCGCATGGCACCTCCTCTCTCCTTCCACTGTGCGCCTGCCGCAGCCGCGATTCAAGTACCTCCGCCGAGACGCCGTGGCCCACCGGGCCGCGCTCGTGACCACCCGGCGACGCGAGGGCGCTGAGCCGTGCACGACGAGCGCCTCCGAGGCCCGGTCTGCGGCAATGAGCGCTCCAGGCCCGAGCGCGACGCCCGGGAGCGAGCGCGAGTCGAGCTTGTCAACCCCGTGAAGCACCCTCGCACATCGCATACGGTGGCCTGAACCGGCGTGGCTCGCTGGGAGAGGGACCGAGATGGAGAGTCGCAATGGTCGCGGTTCACGGTGGACGAGCGATTGCGCGACCGTGAGCTCGGCATCCTCGACCTGCACCTCAGTCGGTGCGCTGCAGCGGCATCCCATCTCCGAGCGTCTGCCAGGGGCGCTCAAGGCGATAAATGGCGGCCGATCACACGGAGAAGGAGATCGACGATGAGCGGAGAAGCGAGTTCCACGACGAGCGAGGGCGAGCTTCGCGCCGGCGGGCTCAGCGACGAGGAGTTGAGCGCGAAGGACACCAGCGGGAGCCCCGGCACCGAGCAGCTGTCGCCCGCACTCGACATAGACGCTCGGCTCACCGAGATCGAGCGCCGCGTGAACCTGCTTGTCAACGCCACACCACTCAACGCCGCGGAGGCGTGGGCGGACTTCGAACGCAGTGACTTCGGCACGGCCCCCACACTGCGGCTGCGGCCGTTGGACTTCGACCCGGACCTGGCACAGCGTGACCTGTACGACCTCGAGGTCGAGAACGTGGGCGACCCGGCGCTGCACACGCTCTTCCGGGCGAAGAGGGACGAGATCGCCCGGCAGATCACCGCGTTGGAGGACCGCGACACGTCACGGTTCCTGTACGGGTCACTCCAGCTCTACGGAACGGTAGCCCCTCCGCTGGCCGCGGCGGCGGCGGAGCTGCTCGAGACCATCCCCCCTCAGGCGCCCAGCACCCAGACCGTCACGGCCGGGGCGTTCGCCGACGCGGCCCGTGCGGAGTTCGAGCGCTACCGCGCCGTGTACCCGGACTTCCCGGTCCGCGTCGAGGTACGGGACGACATCTCCGAGCTGATGGTGTCGTTCGGCCGCCTGCTCATCCCGGAGTCCGCCGCCTTCCGGGCCGACCGGATCGAGCCGTTGCTGCACCACGAGGTCGGCACCCACGTGGTCACCTACCAGAACGGTGCCCGGCAGCCACTGACGCTGCTGACCATCGGCCTGCCCGGCTGCGACGAGACCCAGGAGGGCCTCGCCGTGCTCGCCGAGTACCTGACCGGCGGGTTGGACCCGCGGCGGCTGCGCGTGCTCGCGGCGCGAGTGGTCGCGGTCGGCAAGATGCTCGACGGCGCCGGCTTCCTGGACATCTTCGAGTCGCTGCGGACCGACCACCGCATACCGGCACGGACCGCGTGGTCCATCGCCATCCGGGTCGTCGTCGGGGGCGGTTCGGTGAAGGACGCGATCTACCTGCGCGGGATCACGCGCATCCTCGACGCCCTCGCCGAGGGCAGCCGCCTCGACGTCCTGCTCGTCGGCAAGCTCGCGTTGGACCACATCCCCCTGGTCCAGGACCTGCTCGACCGCGAGGTGCTCCACGCGCCGTGGGTTCGGCCACGCTGGCTGGACGTGCCCGGTGCACACGAGCGTCTGGAGCGGCTGCGCGCGGGCGCGACGGTCACCGACCTCTACGAGGGAGACGTGGCGGCATGAGGCTCGCATTTCTCGTCAACGACGTCGACACCGAGGTCGACGAGTACACGACCACCCGACTCGCCAGGGCCGCAGCCAGGGGCGGGCACGAGACCTGGTATGTCGGCGTCGGGGACCTCGAGCGCGGCAGCAGCGACGGGCTGTTCTCGGCCATGGCTCGCGCCGCGAGGTGGAAGAGCGACGACACCCTCGCGAGCTTCATGGAGGGGATCAAGGCGCGCGACGCCGAGCGGATCGTCATGGACGACCTGGATGCGCTCGTCCTGCGCAACGAGTCGATCGACGACCTGCAGGACCGCCCCTGGGCCAGCCCGATGGGCGTGGTGTTCGGACAGATGCTCGCGGACCGAGGTGTCACGGTGGTCAACGACCCGAACGCCCTCCATCGAGCGACCAGCAAGCTCTACCTGGAGGAGTTCCCCGAGAAGGTTCGACCACGGTCGCTGGTGACACGAGATCCCGAGGCGATCGAGCGGTTCGTCGACGAAGTCGGCCACTGCGTCGTCAAACCGCTATACGGGGCCAAGGGCCGCAACGTCTTCATGATCGAGGGCCCGGGAGAGACCAACCTCGCGCAGATGACGGAGGCGGTCCTGCAGGACGGCTACGCCATCATCCAGGAGTTCATCGACGGAGCCAAGGACGGCGATGCCCGGATCTTCCTGCTGGAGGGCCGCATTCTCGAGTGCGACGGCAGGCCGGCCGCCTTCCGACGCGTGCCCACCGGCAACGACCCCCGCGCCAACATCAGCACCGGCGGTCGGTCGGTGCCCCTCGAGGTCGGTGAGGCCGAGCTCGGCATCGTCGAGGCGGTGGGCGACAAGCTCGTCGCCGATGGCATGTTCCTCGTGGGCATCGACGTGATCGGCAGCCAGGTGGTGGAGATCAACGCGGAGAGTCCCGGCGGCTTCCAGAGCATCGAGAGGCTCTACGACATCGACATCGCAGAGACCGTCATCGAAGCCCTGGAGCGCCGCGTGAGCCCGGGGTCCTGAGCCGTACCGGTGCTTCCGCGACCGCCACGTGGTTCGGTCCGTTCACGCGAACGCGAGCCGGGGTTCATCCGACTCCGTCATGGTCGGGACATGCACACTCGACGCATCCCGTTGCTCGCGGCGCTCGGCGCCGCCCTCTCCGCCTCGCTCATCGCCTCGCCGGCGACCGCGAACGCCAACGAGGCCCCAGGGCAGAACAAGCCCGGCCACTACAGCTTCGCCGTCATCGGCGACGTGCCCTATGGCGCAGACCAGGTTGGCGCGTTCCCCTCGATGATCGATCGCATCAACGCCGAGCCCGGCATCGAGCTCGCGTTCCACGTCGGCGACATCAAGACCGGGTCTTCGCCGTGCACCGACGAGTACAACGCGAGCATCAGGGCACAGTTCGATCGATTCGACACACCGCTCGTCTACACGCCCGGCGACAACGAGTGGACCGACTGCCACCGGCCGGCGGCCGGCGGATACGACCCACTCGAGCGACTCACCGCCGTGCGCGCGGCGTTCTTCGCAACGCCCGGGCAGACGCTCGGCGCCGACCCGATCCGGGTCGATTCGCAGGCCGACCTCGGCATCCCCGAGAACGTCTCACTCCGTCGGCAGGGTGTGGCCTTCGCCGCGTTGCACGTCGTCGGAAGCAACAACGGACTCGCCCCGTGGACCGGGTTGACCACACCGCAACCGGCACAGCTCGCCGAGGAACAGGCACGGATGGATGCCGTCATCGCGCTCGTGCGCGACACCTTCTCCGACGCACGCCGGCGCAACGACCGAGCCGTCGTGCTCTTCCAGCAAGCCGACATGTTCGACCCGACGGTCGCACCGAAGCCCTCGAACACATCTGCGTTCACCCGACTCGTCCAGGTGATCGTCGACGAGTCGGGATCATTCGGCGGTGAGGTATACCTCATCGACGGTGACAGCCACCGCTACCACGTCGACCAGCCCGTCGCTGCCGGCTCCTCCTGGCTCGACTACTACGGCGTCGTCGGTGCAGCAGACAACCTCACCCGGATCACCGTGGACGGCGAACAGCAGAACGTCGACTTCCTCAAGGTCACCGTCAACCGCCCGGGCGCGGAACACGTGCTCTCGTGGGAACGCATCAACTACGATTCATGACCCCCCTCCGATCGTGAGCCGCCAACGCCCATTTCAGTAGCGCGAACCGCTCCTGACGTGGGCGTTCTCAACGGGGTCGTCCCCTCTGCCGTTCGAGCGTGCCGGGACCTGCGGCGCCGCCGAATCGGTCGCCAGTCGAAAGGTCGCGTGCACCGAGCGTTCATACGGCGCCGCTAACGTTCTGGGGACCCTGGAGAAGCCAATGTCTCATCACGCCCTGTGGGGCCGGCACGGCAAGCTGCGAATCGGCGTCGCCGCGGCTCTTGTCGGCGCCGCTGCGTCCGTCGGGGTCGGCGCCTTCGCGTTCGCCCCGTCACCTGCCTTGGCGCAGGGCGGCTCCTGGAGCTGCGGGCTCGAGTCGATCACGATGACGGACGGTGATGGCCGTTCGATCCAGGGGATCGTTCCCTCCCCAGTGGTGCTTCCCGGCTCGACGGTACATGTCTCGGTGAAGGTGGACCTGGCATATTCGGCCTACCGCTGCCACGGCGGGATGATGGAGGCCAAGATTCTGCCTGATGGCCGCATGCTCGACCGTCCGTGGATGCAGGGTGGCGTACTCGAATACTCGTTCGTGGTGCCGGGCGACCTGACTGGCGGGCCCGAGCAGAAACTTGCCATCACGACTCATGGCGACCTCGGTGCCACACCCATCGCGAACTTCCCCTTCCGCACCGAGCCGGTTGACAACGGACACACCGTCAGGATCATCGAGGGAGGCTCCAAGGTCGTGGATGGGAAGCTCGTCCTGTGCGCCGATCAGCCCGATGTCTGCGCGAACACCCCCGAGCCGATTCCCGAGCAAGCCGCCCCCGCCGTCGCCCCGTCTGACAACGCGTCGACCGGTGCCGTTCCTGCGAGCGTTAGCCCGAGCGCACCTGCCGGCACGGTGCCCGCGACAAGCCCGGACGAGACTGAACTCGCCGTCGCAGCGTCGCCGCGGGCGGATGCCCCGCCATGGCTCTGGCCCGGCGTGCTCGCTCTCGGTGCGGCCGCCATCCTGGTTTTCGGCGGCATCCGTATAGCTCGCGCCCGCGACCACGCCGCTCGTCTGCGCCGCATGGCCGACCGGGGCTAAGCGCACTGCCCAGCGAGGGCTATGGCCAAGGCCAGGCGGACGCCCGCCCCTCCAGGACGAACCCAACGCCTCTGAACATCTCGCGGGCAGCGAGGCAAGAGGCGAGTGGACGTGCCCACAGTGGCCAGACCAGAAGGAAAACCCTGATCGTGCGATCTTTTGTAGGGCGGACGGGACTTGAACCCGTGACCGATGGACTCTCCCGGGACTACTCCCCCGGGATCTCGAATCTCGGCTACGGCTCGACTGATCTCGACATGACCGGGGATTTCTCGCCGATCCTGAAACTGCACATTCCAGACTACTCGGGATGCCTCGGAGCAACTCGACCTGGCTCGGATCGAATAAACGTTGGATAAACGTTGACGTATCAAGTCCCGACACAGGCGCTCAGACTTGAACCCGAGCGTCGCTCAAGGCTATGGGTATGGTCCTATTCGCGACGCGCCCCGAACTACTCGATGAGCGTGATCGGGATGAACGCCGCGAGCAGGATCGGGTCGCGGTTCTGGTCGAACACGCGCAGCAGATCGATGTACGTGCGCTTGTCGATGCTCCAGTCGTAGACCGCCGGCGACGAGTTCGGATCCTGTGCTGCGAGAGAGACAAGTTCGCCAATGAGGCGCGTCGTGCGTTCATTGCCGTCGACGAGCGGGTGGATTCGGACGAGTTCGGCATGCACGGCGATAGCGAGCTGACGGGCACCCCCGTCGTCGGTATTGGCCCACCGATAGGCGAGGTTGTCCAGCGTGGAGCGCAGATCGACAGGGACGTGGGACGGATCGACGCCGATCCTGAGCATCCGAACACGAGGTCGACCCGCCCACGACCAGAGCGCACCGTACAAGCGCTCGTGCAGGTCGAACATGAAACCCGGCGTCAGGAAATCCTCGACGCAGAACTGGCCGCTCTCCGGAGACCACGCCGCCGACCCATTTCCCGCTGCCATGACGGCATCGTGGGCGGTCGGGGTTGGATCGCGGTCAGTGCGGCTGGTGGCAGTCATCAAGAGGGGGGATGGCCCGGGTATCCCGGATCTAACTGAGTGGCCACGGGGCCAACCTGCAAGCGGGTTGCCTGCGTTGTTATGCGTCGGGTTCTGGCAAGAGCCGCGGTCCCACTCCTTTGCTTCCTCTGCGAGGCTAACCACCGGGTCGTACGAGGATCAGCCAGAGTCCCAGTCCCGCCGCACCTAGTCCGATGAAGAGGATCCTCCCTGGTGTCGCGTTTTTCACTGCGCTATCCGCGAGTCGACCGAACGTCCGCCGAAGCTCGCGTCGATGCCAGCGGGCAACGGGTACTCGGAACACGGCGAACAGGGCACCGACCACAATTAGGAGAGCTCCACAGATCGCGGCCATCACTATCTCATTCCATTCACCAAGTACGAGTGAGCATCCCGCTGCACCCCAATAAGGCGCCGGACGTCCAGCCGGCTTCCGTCACCCACGTCGCGCCGTCGCCGACCGAAACTGAACCGTACACTCCAACCGGCCCAATCGCTACCTCGCATGTTCCGCCGACAGACCATCCGTCTGGTCCCTTGCCAGAGAACCCGGCATTCAATGACGCGCCGATCTTCGGGCCGAGCCCGAAACCCCAACCGCTGCTACCGATAGTGCCGCACCAGTATGCACATCCGGTTAGTGCGGCGACGGGTTCAACGTTGGCCATGATCTCCCCTGCTCGTTGTCCACGAAGTGCGCCCACGTCCTCTCCCAGCGAATTGGGAAGGTCCGCCACGTCTCATTCCAGTTGTCGGCGACCTTTTCGCCGTACGACTTCGTGCGCGCCGGCGGATACCGAGCAGGTGGCGCCAGAGCACCGCTGACACTCCCGTTCCTGCCAATCTTCAGCCCCTTGCACTCGGCACCAACGCATGCCCGCTCGCCTGAAAGGTCGAGCTTGTTGATGGGGTCGGTTGGGTAGTCGTAGTTGTTGGTGACGCCTCCTTCGACGGGGTCGACTTCGAGGAACCTGCCGAGGGCGGGCACGTATTGGCGGGCGCCCATCTCGATCGTCATGATCGATCCGGCGTGTTCGGTGAGCTTGCGGTGCTGGCCGAGCCAGCCCCAGTCCGCGTCACCGGCGAGCGTGTCGGGCCCCGAGTCATCCGCAGCCTGGGTGCCGATCTGGCCAGTGACCTGGTGGATGGGTTGACCGAACGGGTCGTACCGGAACACCCCCGCACTCCGGACACCCGTACCGTCGGCGGTGACGGTGATGCTGCCCTGCAGGTTCGGATACGACCACGACTGGGCTGCGCCTGTCTTCGTCACTGTCGCCCCGCCGGGGAGGCCGTGGAAGGACTGCACCACCCCGTTCGCACCATCCAATAGCAGGGCGGGGCTGTCACCGCCGCCGGCGAACCCGTACCGGGCGACCGTGACCTCCGGGTCTTGCCCGGCAGGGGTCTCGGTGCGTTGGATGATCCGGCCCGTCACATCCCGCAGGTACACGATGACCGTGCCATCCGTCAGCGCCGTCTTCACATGCTGATCGGACACGTCATAGCCCAGGGTCTGATCCGCGAGGGTCGTCGTGTTGCCGTGCGCGTCGTACGCGAGTTGCGCGGCTGGGATGCCGGCAGCGACCGGTGACAGGCCCGGACCGGCCGGAGCTCCGGCCACGGCTGTGGAGGTGAGGCGGTCGGTCTGGTCGTAACAGTACGACGTCGTCACCGGGGTGCCACCATCAGGCAAGTCGGTGGACGAGGTGCGGTTGCCGTTCAACCCCGCACCAGCGTTCACCCCGCAGCCACCAGTCACGGCGAACCCGTACGCCAGCGTGTGGCCCGGGATCACCGCCGACACCAGACGCCCGGCAGCGTCGAAACCGTAGCGGGAGTCGTACCCAAGGACCGTGGGTGGGCACCGAAAGCCTGGTGGATGGGGGGTACGAGTTATAGCATGTCGCTGGTTGATGCCGTCATATCAACCGGGGGTGCGCGATGGACGACACGGCGGATCGCGACGGCGACAAGGCCGATGAGCAGGTGGTCGAGGATTTCGCGGGGTGGGTGTTCGACAGGTTCCTCGGCGGGATGGAGACGCTATCCATCCATATCGGTTCCAGCCTTGGGCTCTACGCGGCGCTCCGGGGTGCGCCGGCCACGGCGGCTGAGCTCGCCGCGCGAACCAGCATCGATCGGCGATACGCGCGCGAATGGCTTGAGCAGCAGGCGACTGCGGGCATCCTCGACGGCGACGGCGACGGCGACGGCGAGGGCGACGACCTGAAGTTCCGTCTGCCAGCCGCGCAGGCTGAGGTGCTCACCGACCGCGCATCTCTCGGGTATTCCGCGCCGCTGGCGGACATGTTCGCCGCGGTCGCGCTGCGTATGCCCGACCTCACGGACGCCTACCGGTCGGGTCGAGGCGTTCCGTGGGCGGCGTTCGGCGCTGCCGTGCGCGATGGTCAGGGCGATATCAACCGTCCGTGGTTCGAGAATGAGCTTGCGAAAGCGCTCGCATCTGTCCCGCGGGTGCACGAGGTGCTGTCGCGACCTGGTGCCGGGATCGCCGATGTCGCGTGTGGGCACGGGTGGTCGACGATCGGTCTTGCCCGGGCGTACCCGGATGCGATCGTCGACGGGTTCGACATCGATGCCCCCGCCATCGAGGCGGCACACGAGCATGCCGCAGGGCTCGAGAATGTGGCATTCTCCGAGCTCCGAGGAGAGCAGCTCGCCGACGAGGGCAAAGACCGCTACGACGCCGCGTTCGTCTTCGAAGCCCTGCACGACATGCCGGACCCCGTCGCCGTACTCTCCTCGATCAGGCGCGCGGTCCGATCTGACGGTGTCGTCGTAGTGATGGACGAAGCCGTCGCCGAGACGTTCTCGCCCCCCGGCGACGACACCGAGCGGGCGATGTACGGATACAGTCTGCTGATCTGCCTCCCTGACTCGATGTCAACACCGGACTCCGTCGCGACCGGCACCGTCATGCGACACGCGACCCTCGAACGCTACGCACACGAAGCAGGCTTCTCAGCAGTCAGCATCCTGCCGATCGACGGGTTCGCCGCCTTCCGGTTCTACCTCCTCGAGCGGTGAGGCGCGTTCCCCCAGCAACGAACGTGGCACGGTAGGGCCGCGAATACGGACTGCTGGTCGATCCCGGCCTCGGAGGACGAGTATCTCGAAGACAGCTGGTGGGTGCCCTCCATCTCGGCCCTGCCAGGTTCACTAGTCATGGCTGTCGACATCGTGCTCCGCGAGCAGCATCCTGCCTACCGGACACCGGCCGCCGGCCGCCGGAGAGCAGTACACCTAGAGCACGGTGAGCCGATGTCGCCGCCCACGCTTACACCGAACCCTCCCGCGTCACGGTCGACGAGTGGTTCGACAGCTGGCTGGCGACAGGCGAACGCACCTGGAGAGCGAGCACATGCACCAGCTACGTCATCGTGCTGAAGCCTGCCCGCGAGGCGTTCGGAACCAAGCGACTACAACACGTTCGCCGCGCCGATATCGAGGCGCTGGTCACCCGCATGTCGAAGGTCGGCGGTCGCAGTGGCAAAGGGCGGTCACCGCGTACCGTCGCGCTCATGCTCACCGTTCTGGTGAAGTGCCTGAGTGAAGCCGTCGCCGAATGCATCATCGCGACAAACCCCGCGAGGCATGTTCGAAAGCCGACCCGAACACACACCGAGATGCAGACCTGGCGCGCACCCGAGATGCGACGCTTCCTCGAACGCGTCGCCGATGAGCCACTCGTCGGCGCATGGCACCTGTCAGCCCTCGGGCTGCGGCGCGGTGAAGTACTCGGCCTACGATGGCGCGACATCGACTTCGAGGCGGGTGTTATTCAGGTTCGACAGGCTCGCGTTCAAGCTGGCCGCGAGATCGTTACGAACGAGCCGAAGATCGCGCGCGGGCGACGCACGATCCTCATGCACCCGGCACTCGCCGCTGCATTGAAGGAGACACGTCGCTGAACCGTCATCGAGTCAGCGGTCATCCCGCTCCGGCAGAAGGGTCAGTCCGATCGCGTCGTGGTAGCCAACGAGGCAGGTGAACCCCTGCGCCCTGATCGATACAGCGACCTGTTCGAGGCCCACGCGAAGGATGCAGGACTCCCCCAGATTGGCCTCCATGATCTGCGGCACACTGCACTCTCCCTCCTCCTGGAGCAAGGGGTCCCGGTGCCGGTCGTCGCACGCATCGCCGGGCACGATCCAAGCGTGACGATGCGCACATACGCCCACGCCCAGCACGACGCGACGAGGGCCGCTGTCAACGCCCTCGGAACCCTCTACGGGGCCTGTAGTGACACGTTGCCGTGATCTCGTGACATCGGGGCGAGAGAAAGATTCGCCACAGCCCGACCGAAACACCGGCTGACCGGGATTTCTTCTCAGTAGGGCGGACGGGACTTGAACCCGTGACCGATGGATTATGAGTCCACTGCTCTGACCAGCTGAGCTACCGCCCCGTGCGCCGGGTCACTCGGAGGTGGCGGCCGACGCGGCATCGGTGACCGGATCGGTCACCGGCTTCCCACGATACAGGCTCTCGAATGTCGAGATCGTGCGCTGGATGTCGTGCGCGGCGATGAGTCGGATCGACCCCTCTTTCAGCCCGCGGTAGTCGTCGGGCGAGGCTTCGAGCACGGTGCGGAGCTTGGCTGCGAGGTCTTCAGCATTGCCCGGTTCGAAGAGGTAGCCGTTCTCGCCGTCGTGCACGAGATGCGGGAGCGCCATCGCGTTGGCCGCCACCACCGGCAGCGCCGAGGCCATGGCCTCCATCGTGACGATGCTCTGCAGCTCGGCGATCGACGGCATCGCCAGCACCGACGCACGGTTGTACGCCTCGCGCAGCTCGTCGTCGGTCACGTAGCCCGTGAAAGTGACCCGGTCGGCGATGCCGAGTTCGACCGCCAGGTGCTCGAGGTTCCGCTTCTGATCGCCCCCGCCGACGATCTCGACCTTCGCATCGAGTTCCTTCGGCAGCAGGGTGAGCGCCCGCAGCAGCACGTCGATCTGCTTCTCGCCGGTGACCCGGCCGACGAAGAGGATGCGGTTCTCGGTGCGCGGCTCCCAGCTCGGCGAGTACTTGTGCGCGTCGATTCCGCACGAGATCGCGTGCACGCCGGCGAGACCGGTGTGCTTCTCGAGGAACTGCGCGGCCTTGCGCGTCGGTGTCGTGACGGCCTCTGCGCGGCCGAACGTGCGACCCGCGGCCCGCCAGGCGAGGCCGACAGCCCACTCCTGCCAGGCGTGCGGCAGCAGCGTGAACTCGAGCATGTTCTCGGGCATGAAGTGATTGGTGCCGACGATGCGGATGCCGCGCTTCGCGGCTTCGATCGACAGGCCGCGGCCGGTGACGATGTGCGACTGGAAGTGCACGACGTCGGGCTTCACCTGGTCGATGACCCGGGCGCTGTTCTGCTTGATGCGCCACGGCAGCGCGAATCGAAGCCAGTCGTGCGGGTACCAGCGCCAGCTCAGCAGTCGGTGCGCGGTGATCTCCTGACCCTCGTGCACCTCCTTCCAGCTGCCGTGCTTCCGGTTGGCCGCGGGGGCCATGACGTGCACGTCGTGGCCGCGCTCGGCGAGGCCGGCCGCGAGCCGCTCCGCGAAGCGCGCGGCGCCGTTGACGTCGGGGGCGAAGGTATCGGCGCCGATCAGAACCGTGAGCGGTCGTTCGGTTTCCGTTCCGGCCGTGCCGGCGGGGGTACTCGCACCGGGAGTGTCAGACACGTGGGGTTGTTCCTCACCATTTCAGGGGATCGAGGGCGATCGGCCCTCGGCGGGCGCCGCGACGGGCGGATCGGCGCGCGGACTGAATCCGACGATAGTCTACGCAGGGCGGCGGCACCTTCCCTGCGCTCGCATGTCGGCAGAGTGGATGCAGCTCAGCTCACAGGCGGGTCTGCGGGTGGTTGCGGGCGAGCTGGAAGACACCCCACACGGCGATGACCCCCGCGAGGATGAACACGCCGATCGCCCAGAGGGGCGCCTGCGAGGCCTCGCCGAGCACGATGATGCCGATCGCGACCGCCACCATCGGGTCGACGACCGTGAGCCCGGCGATGACGAGATCGGGCGGGCCCGACGCGTACGCGTTCTGCACGAAGTAGGCGCCGAGCGCGGTCGCGCCGAGCAGTCCGATCACGCAGAGCCACGTCAGCCACTCGAACTCGCCCTGCTGCAGCCGGCCGAGCACGACCTTGGCGAGGGTCGCGACGAAGCCGTACAGCACGCCCGCCATGATCACGTAGAAGATCGCGCGGATGCGGTGGCGGAGCATCCCGAACGCCACTGCCGCGAGGGCGAGCACGACGGCGAGGATGATGAGGATCGTCACGAGCTGCCGGTCGGTGACCGGCTTGTCGACGGCGGTGAAGGCGGCCACGCCGACGAACAGGAACACGCCGCCCACGCACATCACGATCGCCGAGATGGACTTGCCGTTCAGCTTCACGTGATTGATCCGCGAATTGAGGATCGAGGTGATGACGAGCGCGATCGCGCCGAGCGGCTGCACCACGATGATCGGCGCGAAGTAGAGGCTCGACAGCTGGAAGACGATCGCGAGCCCGAGCATGACCGAGCCGAGCACCCACGAGGGCCGCGCGAGCAGGAGGGCGAGCTGCTTGCCGTTCAGCCCCTTGCCGAGGCTGTCGACGGTGCGCGACTCGACCTTGACCACCCCGCGGTGCTGGAACTGCGCTCCGAGCGAGAGGAACACCGCGCCGACGAGGGCGAGCGGGATTCCGATGAACTGGGTGGGGTCGAGCGCGATCTGTTCAGAGAGCTCGCTCAGGTCCGGATCCACGGCATCGACCCTACCCGTTCGGTGCCGGATATCCTTGCCGAATGGCCGTGCTCCCCATACGAATCGCCGGTGATCCGGTGCTGCATTCCCCTGCCCTGCCCGTCGAGACGATCGACGACGGGCTCCGCACGCTCGTGCGCGACATGTTCGAGACGATGGATGCCGCGCCGGGAGTGGGGCTCGCGGGCCCGCAGGTCGGCGTCGGGCTGCGCCTGTTCACCTACGGCTGGGTCGACGAGGCCGACACCCGCTGGCGCGGCGTCGCGATCAACCCCGAGCTGTGGATCTCGCCGCCGCCCGCCGGCGAACCCGACCCCGACGAGGAGTCGGAGGGCTGCCTGTCGTTCCCCGGTGAACGATTCGGGCTTCGTCGAGCGGAGCGGGCGATCCTGCGCGCGACCGATCTCGACGGTCAGCGCTTCGAGATCGAGGCCGAGGGATGGCTCGCCCGCATCTTCCAGCACGAGTACGACCATCTCGAGGGCACGCTCTACACCGACCGGCTCGGTGAGCGCGACCAGCGCATCGTCGCCAAGATCACGAGGAAGCTCGGCTGGGGCAGGCCCGGGCAACAGTGGATGCCGGGAGTCGACGACCTCGACGCCTGAACCACTGACCCTCCCGCGTCTCTGCGGGGCAGCCGCCCCTGAAGACGAGAAAACCCCGCCCCTCGAGGAGGGACGGGGTTGCTGCTCCCCCACTTGGACTCGAACCAAGAACCTACCGGTTAACAGCCGATTGCTCTGCCAATTGAGCTATGGAGGATCGCTTGTTCAGCATCGATACTCTAGCAAAGGATTTGCCGACTCCCAATTCGAGGGAGGCTCACTCCACCGGCGGCGCCGACGCCTCAGTAGCCTGCGAGCAGGTCGATCCGGCCCTCGAAGTCGCCATCGCCGAGGAACGAGCGCACGTTCGACGAGATCCGCTCGGCGAAGAGCGGCACCGTCATCTCTTCGGTGTCGGCCACGTGCGGCGTGACGATGCAGTTCTGCGCCTGCCAGAGCGGATGCCCCGTGGGCAGCGGTTCGGGGTCGGTGACATCGAGCCCCGCCCCGCCGAGGTGCCCCGACTCGAGCGCGGTGACGAGCGCGTCGGTGTCGACGAGTCCCCCGCGGGCGACGTTCACGAGCAGGGCGCCGCGAGGCATCCGGGCCAGTTGATCGGCGCCCATCAGCCCGCGGGAGCCGGCGGTCAGCGCCGCCGCGAGCACGACGACGTCGGCATCCGCGAGCACGTCGCCGAGCTGCGCCGTCTGCACGGTGCGCGTCGCACGGGGCACGGCGCCGGCGCTTCGGCGGACGACGGTCGTGCGCACGCCGAACGGCTCGAGCAGGCGCAGCAACTCCACCGCGATGCCTCCGGCGCCCACGATGACCACGTGCGAGCCGTACAGGGTGCGGCCCTCCTCGTCGGCGTACCAGGCGGTTGCCGTGACTCGTCGCGGCAGTTCGCGAAGCAGCGCCAGCACGAGCATGAGCGCGTGCTCGGCGACCGGCTGCGCGTAGGCCCCCTTCGCGCTCGTCCAGACGCGACCGTCGCCCGCGGCGCTCGCGATCAGCGGGGCGAACGCGTCGACGCCCGCCCACGGCAACTGCACCCACGCGATCGACGGGTGCGCGTCGAGCACTCGCGCGAGTTCGTCGGCCCCGGATGCTGCGGTCCACACCAGTCCGCGAGTCGCCGGCGACAGCGGGGCGAGCGTGCCGCCGGCGCGCTCGACCGCGGCGACGAATGCCGGCTCGGCATTCGGCAGGATCGCGATCGGCCCGGGCACGACCGGCACCGACACGGCCGGCACCGGCACGGCGACCTCGATGGCCGGGGCGCCGCGCACGACGCGGTGGCGTGCGCGCGGCGCGGGCGCCGCGGCATCCGTCATGCCGTGGGGCCCAGATCGAGATCGTCGATGATGGCGTGACCGGCGTCGAGCGCGCCGGCCAGTGCCATCACGTAGGGGTGGCGAGGATCGTCGAGCACCTCGTCGATCGTGCCGATCGCCGCGAGCTCGCCGCGGTCGAGCACCGCGATGCGGTCGGCAGTGCTGCGAAGCACCGGCAGGTCGTGGCTGATGATGACCGCCGAGAAGGTGTGCTGGTCGCGGAGTTCGCCGATCAGCTGTGCGACGGCGTCGCGCACCGTGAGGTCGATGCCGGCCGTCGGCTCGTCTGCGATCAGCACCGACGGGCCGAGCACGAGGGCGCGCGCAAGGGCCACGCGCTGGCGCTGCCCGCCCGACAACTCGTAGGGATACTTCTCGAGCTTGCCGAGCGAGAGGCGCACACCGTCGAGCATCGTCGCGACCCGGGTCGCGAGCGCCCGACCGTTGTAGCGGCGGTCGCGCTCGAGGATCGGTTCCGCGATGATCTCGGCGACGGTGCGGTCGGCGGGCAGGGCCGCCGCGGCATCCTGCGGCAGGTACCCGACATGGAACCGGAACTCGGGCACCTTCCGCTTCGGGATGCCCCGCAGCGACTGCCCGAGCACCATGGCATCACCGCCCGTGATGAGCGGCCGGCCCTCGGCGGCCCGCGTCTCGAAGGCGACGCCCGAGAGCACCTTCGCGAGCGTGCTCTTTCCGCTGCCCGCACTGCCCAGCAGCCCGAGCACCTCGCCCGGCGCGACCGTGAGGCTGAGCCCGTGCAGCGCGACGTACGCCGGGCTCGCCCCTCGCGCCGGGTACTCGACCGACAGGTCGTTCAGCACGATGGGGTAGCCATGGGCGGCGCCACGCATCACACCGCCTCCCGGAGTCGGCGGAGTTCCTCACGCCGAGCCGCCTGGGCGACCGGATCGGGCACCGGCAGCGATGCGAGCAGCCGCTGCGTGTACGGGTCCTTCGGCGCACCGAGCACCTCGGCGCCCGTGCCCTCCTCGACGAGACGGCCGTGATAGAGCACCGCGATGCGGTCGGCGAGCAGGTCGACGACGGCGAGGTCGTGGCTGATGAACAGCGCCGCGAACCCGAACTCGCGCTGGAGCTCCGCGAAGAGCTCGAGCACACGAGCCTGCACCGAGACGTCGAGCGCAGACGTCGGCTCGTCGGCGATGAGCAGCTCGGGCTCGAGTGCGAGCGCCCGTGCGAGGCTCGCGCGCTGACGCTGCCCGCCGCTGAGCTCATGCGGGTAGCGGTCGCCGTACGATCGCGGCAGCTGCACCGCCTCGAGGAGCTCGTCGACCTTCGCGCGTGCAGACGCGGCATCCTTCACCCCGCTGTGGATGATGAGCGGCTCGGCGACGCACTCGGCGATGGTGAGCAACGGGTTGAAGCTCGACGCCGGGTCTTGGAAGACGAACCCGATGCGGCTGCGGAGCGGCCGGAAGTCGCGTTCGCGAATGCCGTTCATCTCGGCACCGAGCACCTTCAACGAGCCGCCGGTCACCTTCGTGAGGCCGGCGATCGCACGGCCGATCGTGGTCTTGCCCGAACCCGACTCGCCGACCAGGCCGAGCACCTCGCCCGGCCGGATCACGAGGTCGACGCCGCCGACGGCGGTGAAGCCCGTGCGGCCGAACCGGCCAGGATATGTGATCTCGAGCCCGCGTGCCTCGACGAGCGGCGTCTGCTGCCCCCAGCCCTCGGGGCGGGCGGCGGCCCGCTCGAGGGCGCGGGCGACACCGTGACCGACGTACGGCACCGCGGCGAGCAGCGCCTTGGTGTAGTCGTGCTTCGGAGCCGCGAACAGGCTCTGCACGCCGGCCTCCTCGACGACCTTGCCCTGGTACATGACCGCGACCCGGTCGGCGAGGTCGGCAACGACGCCCATGTTGTGCGTGATCAGCACGATGGCCGTGCCGAACTCGTCACGGCAGCGGCGCAGCAGGTCGAGGATCTCGGCCTGCACTGTGACGTCGAGCGCCGTGGTCGGCTCGTCGGCGACGATCAGTCCGGGGTCGAGCACGAGCGCCATCGCGATCACGACGCGCTGCTTCTGCCCGCCCGAGAACTGGTGCGGGTAGTGGTCGACCCGCTCCTCGGGGTCGGGGATGCCGACCTTGCGCATCATCTCGATGGCCTTGGCCCGAGCCTCGGCCTTCGAGATCGTGCCGTGGGCCCGGAGCCCTTCCATGATCTGCCAGCCGACGGTGTAGACGGGGTTCAGTGCCGTCGAGGGCTCCTGGAAGACCATCGCCACGTCGGTGCCGCGAATCTCTCGCAGCTTCTGTTTCGAGAGCGCGATGATGTTGTGCTCGCCGGTGCCCTCGCGGTTCGAGAGCACCACGGCGCCGCGGGTCGTCGCGGTCTCGGGCAGGAGCCCGAGGATCGTCTTGGCCGTGACGGTCTTGCCGCTGCCGGACTCGCCGACGATGGCGAGCACCTCTCCGCGGTCGACCGAGAGCGACACGTCGTCGACGGCCTTGACGGCCCCGGCGTCGGTCGCGAACGACACGCCGAGGTTCTTGATGTCGACCACCGTGCTCATCGCCGGACCTCGATTCCGTGTTCGTCGAATGTCTCTCCGTCTTCCAATCCCTCGATGCCGCCCGGGCCCGCGGTCAGCGTGCCTCCGGGAACGACCGACGTCTCGGCGACCTCGCCCGAGGCTTGGGCGACCCGTCGGCGCCCGCGCAGGCGCGGATCGGCCAGGTCGTTGAGGCTCTCGCCCACGAGCATGATGCCGAGCACCGAGAAGACGATCGCGAGGCCCGGGAAGAGGGCGGTCCACCAGATGCCGCTCGTGACGTCGGACTGCGCCTTGTTGAGGTCGTAGCCCCACTCCGCCGCCGCGGTCGGCTCGATGCCGAAGCCGACGTAGCCGAGCGCCGCGAGCGTGAGGATGGCCTCGGCGGAGTTCAGCGTGATGATCAGCGGCAGCGTGCGCGTCGCGTTGCGGAAGACGTGCTTGAACACGATCCGCGAGTTCGACGCGCCGAGCACCTTCGCCGACTCGACGAAGGGCTCCGCCTTGATGCGCACCGTCTCTGCGCGGATCACCCGGAAGTACTGCGGGATGAAGACCACCACGATCGAGCCGGCGGCGGCGAGGATGCCGCCCCACAGGTTCGATTGACCGCCCGAGATGACGATCGAGAGCACGATGGCGAGCAGCAGCGACGGGAAGGCGTAGACGGCGTCGCAGATCACCACGAGCACGCGGTCGAGCCAGCCGCCGAAGTAGCCGGCGTAGAGTCCGAGCGCGATGCCGATGAAGATCGAGAGGAGCACCGCGACGATGACGACGAGGATGGCGGTCTGGGTGCCCCAGATCACGCGAGAGAACACGTCGTAGCCGCCGACCGTGGTGCCGAACAGGTGCTCGGCCGACGGCGGCTGCTGCGTGCCGAACGCACCATCGGCGTCGGCCCGCTGCGCGAACCCGTAGGGCGCGAGGAGCGGCGCGAAGATCGCGGAGAGCACGAAGACGATTAGCATCACGAGGCCGGCGACGAGCATGCCGCGCTGCAGGCCCACGCTCTGCCGGAGTTGGTGCACGACCGGGAGCCGGTCGCGCAGGCGTCGCTTCACGGGGGCGGTGACGGTTGCCGCGGTCATGTCAGTACCTCACCCTCGGGTCGATGAACGCCGCGATGATGTCGACGACGAAGTTCGTGATGGCGACGATCACCGCGAGCAGCACGACGATGCCCTGCACGGCGACGTAGTCGCGCGACTCGATGAACTCGACGAGGATGAACCCGAGTCCCTTCCATTCGAAGGTCGTCTCGGTGAGCACCGCTCCCGAGAGCAGGAGGGCGATCTGCAGACCGATCACGGTCACGATCGGGATCAGCGCCGGTCGGTAGGCGTGCTTGCGGAGCAGCCGGAGCTCGCCCACTCCGCGCGAGCGGGCCGCATCGACGTAGTCCGTCGCCAAGGTGCCGATCACGTTCGTGCGAACCAGCCGGAGGAAGATTCCGGCGGTGAGGAGTCCGAGCGCGATGGCGGGCAGCACGGCGTGGGAGAGCACGTCGCCGAGCACCTCGGGGTTGCCGGTCATCAGGGCGTCGATCGTGTAGAAGCCCGTCTTGTTCGACAGGGTCTGCATCTGGAGTTCGGCGCTGACGCTGGCACGCCCGGCGACGGGGAACCACTTCAGCCACACCGAGAAGATCAGCTTGAGGATGAGTCCGGCGAAGAAGATCGGAACGGCGTACCAGTAGATGGCGAGCACGCGGAACACCGCGTCCTGCGGCTTGTCGCGGTAGTACGCCGTGAGCAGGCCGAGCGGGATGCCGATGACGAACGCGACGAGCAGCGAGTAGAAGACGAGCTCGAACGTGGCCGGCCCGTAGGTGGCGAGCACCTCGACGACCGGTCGGTTCGTGGTGAGGGTCTCGCCGAAGTTCAACGTCAGGAGCTGACCGAGGTACTCGAAGTACTGGACGAACAGCGGCCGGTCGTATCCGGCGGCGGCGCGCAACTCTGCGAGCGCCTCGGGTCCGAGCCGGCCTCCCTGCGCGGCTGTGATCGGGTCGCCCGTCGTGCGCATCAGGAAGAACACGAGGGTGACGAGGATGAAGATCGTCGGGAAGATCAGCAGGAAGCGGACGAGCAGGTAGCGGCCGAACCCGCCTCCTTGGGACTTCGGCTTGGGCCGTCTCGCAGCGGGCGCCGACGCTGATGGGTCGGCAATTTGTACAGTGCTCATGGAATCCTCAGGGGTACATGGGAACGGGGGCGACCCGCGGTAGCAGGTCGCCCCCGTCGTCGAGCTTCAACGACTCTAGTCCGTCGTCAGCCCTTCGAGAGTGCCGCGTAGCGGAATTTGAACGACGCGTCGAGCGTGTCTTCAGTGCCCTCCACGTCACTGCCCACGACTGCGACCTGCGCGCCCTGCATGTACGGGATCGTCGACAGGTCGGCCGCGACCTTGTCCTGGATCTCGCCGATGAGCGCCTCGCGAGCAGCCGGGTCGGCGGTGACGGCCTGCTCGAGGATCAGGTCGTTCACCTCGGCGTTGTCGTAGTGGTTCGCGAGGAAGTTCTCCGTCAGGAAGAACGGCGTGAGGTAGTTGTCGGCATCCGAGTAGTCGGGGAACCATCCCAGCTGGTACGCGGGGTAGAGGTCGGCCACGCGGTCCTCGGAGTACTGGACCCACTCGGTCGACTGCAGGTTCACGGCGAACAGGCCGCTCGACTCGAGGTTGTCCTTGATGATCGCGTACTCGTCGCTCGACGACGGTCCGTAGCGCTCGGCCACGTACTGGATCGAGATGTCGAGCGGCGTGGTGACGCCGGCGGCCTCGAGCACGGCGGCCGCCTTGTCGGCGTCGGGAGCACCGTTGCCGTCGCCGTAGAGCGACTTGAGCGCCTCGTTGGCACCCGTGAGGCCCTCGGGCACGTACGAGTACAGCGGGGTGAAGGTGCCCTTGTAGACGTCTTCGGAGATCGCGTCGCGGTCGATGAGGTTCGCGATCGCCTGGCGAACCGCGAGCGCCTTGGCCGGGTCGGCCTCGGCGGTCGTGGCGCCGAACGGCATCGTGTTGAAGTTGAACACGAGGTAGCGGATCTCGCCGCCGGGGCCGTCGACGACCTTGACGTTGTCGTTGCCGCGGAGGTCGTCGATGTCGGTTGCACTCAGCGTGCGGTGCGCGACGTCGACGTTGCCTTCCTGCACGTCGAGCTTCAGGTTCGAGGCATCCGTGTAGTACTTCACGTTGACCGTGTCGGTCTTCGCTTCGCCCAGGAGGCCGTCGTAGTCGGCGTTGGCCTTGTACGAGATCAGGTTGTTGAAGTCGTAGCTCGTGATGACGTACTGGCCGGCGAAGGCGTTGCCCGCGACGATGTCGTCGTCAGAGGTGAGCGAGTCGGCCGAGAAGACGTCTTCATCGACGATCGGACCGACCGGGCTCGACAGGATCTGCGGGAAGATCTGGTCGTTCTCGGACTTCAGGTTGAAGACGACCGTGGTGTCATCGACGGCGTCGACCGAGTCGAGGTTGTACAGCAGCGACGACGGGCCGTTCTCGTCGGCGATCGCGACCTGGCGGTCGAACGTGAACTTCACGTCGGACGCGGTGAGGTCGTTGCCGTTGGCGAACGTGAGATCGGGCTTGAGCGTCACGGTGTACTCGGTCGGTCCGGTGAACTCCGCGGACTCCGCGATGTCGGGCTCGACATCGGGGCTGCCGTAGGGCGTGTTCAGGAGGAACGGGAACACCTGGTTCTGCACGGCGAACGAGCCGTTGTCGTACGAGCCGGCCGGGTCGAGCGCCGTCACCTGCTCGGTGGTGCCGATCGTCAGCGTGCCACCGGTCGCCTCGGGGTCGCCGCCGCCCGCCGTGCAACCGGCGAGTGCGAGGGCGGTCACCGAGACACCGGCCGCCGCAATGAGGGCGCGACGCCGGTTCGTGGATGCGGATGTCATATCCGTCTACCTCTTCCTGTCAGGACTGAAACACGCGGCGACGGGTCGCGGCGTGTTGTCGTATCCCCCAGACCTAGCACACGGGGCCGAGGATCTTGCAGGGTCGTACTCGAAGACGGCCGAATGTTTATTGATCTGCAACCTTCCGCGCAAGGGACACGCATCAGAAGGGCTTTTCGTGCAGAAGCTTCAGTCAGCCCTGAGCGAGCGCCGCTCGGCCTCGATCTCGACGAGAGCGCGCTGCAATGCGCCGTAGGCGGCGAGGTCGGTGCGGTCGGTGCGCTGCAGACGCCCGAGCAACTCGGACTTCTGCCGCAGCAGCTCGCGATCGACGAGCGCGCTCACGACGGCCTGCACGTAGGCGCTGAGCTCGCCCTCGACGCGCTGCGGCACCGGTGCCACCGCGAGCTGTTGCACGAGCCCGGCGAACGGCGCCGGCACCTCGGCGATGACACGATCGACCCGCACGGCAGGATCGGGCGCGGCGAGCACCGAGGCGATGCCGTCACGGATCACGGCGAGCGACGGATTGCCGAAGCGACTGTCGACCGCGTGCCGCAGCAACTCGTCTCCGACGGCATCGGGGTACTGCAGCATCGCCTGGAGCGCGTCGCGTTCGAGCCTCGTGGCGGGGTCGCCCGGCAACTGCGTGATCGAGAACGGGCGCTCGGGGGCATCCGCCGCCTGGTCGGCCTCGGTTCGGGATGCCGCGGGCTGGGTGCCTCGCTCGCCCGCCTGCTTCGGCCGGCTCGACGCCGAGCGCACCGCCCGGGTGACCTCGCCGAGCTCGACGCCGAGCATGCGGGCGAGTTCGCGTGTGTACCCGGGTCGCATCGCGGGATCGCGGATCTCGGCGACCACCGGTGCCGCCGCCCGGAGTGCAGCGACCCGGCCTTCGACGGTCTCGAGGTCGTAGCGGGCGAGGGTGTGCCGGATCACGAAGTCGAACAACGGCGTGCGTGAGTCGATGAGCGTGCGCACCGCGGCGTCGCCGCGCGCCAGACGCAGGTCGCACGGGTCGAGCCCATCGGGCGCCACCGCCACGAACGTCTGCGCGGCGAAGCGCTGTTCTTCGCCGAAGGCGCGCATCGCCGCCTGCTGGCCGGCGGCATCGCCGTCGAAGGTGAACACGACCTCGCCGACGCCCGAGTCGTCGCCGAGCACCCGGCGCAGCACCTTGATGTGGTCGACCCCGAACGAGGTGCCGCAGGTCGCGATCGCGGTCGTGACCCCGGCGAGGTGGCAGGCCATGACGTCGGTGTAGCCCTCGACGACGACGACCCGGTGGGTCTTCGCGATGTCGCGCTTGGCGAGGTCGAGCCCGTAGAGCACTTGCGATTTGTGGTAGATCGCCGTCTCGGGGGTGTTCAGGTACTTGGGGCCCTTGTCGTCGTCGAGCAGTCGCCGAGCGCCGAAGCCGACGGTCTGGCCGGTGACGTCGCGGATCGGCCACACGAGCCGGCCGCGGAACCGGTCGTAGACGCCGCGGTCGCCCTGCGAGACGAGACCGGATGCCGCGAGCTCATCGGTCGTGAACCCCCGGGCCTTGAGGTGGCCGGTGAGCGCGTCCCAGCTCTTGGGCGCGAAGCCCACGCCGAAGCGACGGGCGGCTTCGGCATCGAAGCCGCGCTCGCCGAGGAACCGGCGGCCGACCTCGGCTTCGGGCGAGCCCAGGCGCTCGACGAAGAACTCGGCGGCGGCCTGGTTGGCGGCGAGGAGTCTGGCCCGGTTGCCGTGATCGGAGGCCTGGCCGCCGTCTTCGTAGTGGAGTTCGAAGCCGATGCGGCCCGCGAGCCGCTCGACGGCCTCGGTGAACGACACGTGATCCATGCGCTGCAGGAACGTGTAGGCGTCGCCCGACTCACCGCAGCCGAAGCAGTGGTAGTAGCCGAGGCCGGGTCGCACGTGGAAGCTCGGGCTGCGTTCGTCGTGGAAGGGGCAGAGGCCCTTCATCGAGCCGACGCCCGCCGACTTGAGACTGACGTGCTCGCCGACGATGTCGGCGATGTTCGTGCGGGCCTTCACCTCATCGACATCGCTCTGTCGAATTCGGCCCGCCATGGCTCTCATCCTAGTTCGCCGCAGGCGGTCGACGGCCGGAGGCGGGCACGCGATGTCGCGCGACGGCCGGGGATCACCGCTGCACGAGTCGCTCGTACCAGGCGAGGGCCGACTGGTCGGTGAGGCTGGCGACCTGGTCGACGACGACGCGCTTGCGAGCCGTGTCGTCGGCCGCGACGCTCCAGTCTTCGGCGAAGCCGGCATCGAGATGCTGCTCGCCCGACTCGAAGAGCACCGTCGCCAGTGACGTGAGCACCTCGCGCTGCTGGTGGTAGATCGGCTGCCGGGTGTTCTTCGACATCACGTACGCCGCCACGATGCCCTTCAGCACCGCGATCTCGGCCTGGATCTCGCGCGGCACGATCACGTCGGCGTCGAACCGGATGAGACTCGCGAGCGGGAACGCCGCCCTCGTGGCCGAGGTCGCGGCGCGTGCGAAGCGGCCGATGAGCTGGCTCGTGAGGTTCTTGAGCCGCCCCTGGTCGCGGCGGCTGCCGCTCCAGGTGTCGAGCCAGCCGTCGAGCGAATCGAGACGATCGAAGGCGGCGATGAGCTCGTCGTGCGTGATCGAACCGCCGATCCACTCGTACATCGACACGACGAGGCTCTCGTGGTCGACGCGCGCACCGAGTGCGGCCACGTCGATGTAGCCGTTCACCACGGCGTCTTCGAAGTCGTGCACCGAGTAGGCGATGTCGTCGGAGAGGTCCATGACCTGCGCCTCGATGCAGAGCCGGCGTTCGGGAGCGCCCGCGCGGAGCCACCGGAACACCTCGACATCGCCCTGGTAGAAGCCGAACTTGGCCCGGCCCGAGGGGTCGGCCACGCTCGTCGCCTCGGGCCACGGGTACTTGCAGCTGGCGTCGAGGCTCGCGCGGGTGAGGTTCAGCCCGTAGCTGCGCCCATCGGGCCCGAAGACTTTCGGTTCGAGCCTCGTGAGCAGTCGCAGCGTCTGCGCGTTGCCCTCGAAGCCGCCGATGTCGGCGGCCCAGCTGTTGAGCGCCTTCTCGCCGTTGTGCCCGAAGGGCGGGTGCCCGAGGTCGTGCGCGAGGCACGCGGTGTCGACGACGTCGGGGTCGAGCCCGAGGCTCGCGGCGAGCTCACGGCCGACCTGCGCCACCTCGAGCGAGTGCGTGAGACGGTTGCGGGCGAAATCGAGGCCGGCCGTGGGGCTCAGCACCTGAGTCTTCGCGGCGAGCCGTCGCAGCGCGCTCGAGTGCAGCAGCCGGGCGCGGTCGCGCGCGAAGTCGCTGCGCCTCGAGGAGTGCTCTTCGGGGAGCCAGCGTTCGGTGTCGGTGGCCTCGTAGCCCCCGAAGAGTCGTTCGCGCACGCTCAGCCGCCGCTCGTGTCGAGTTCGGCGTCGACGAGGGTGACCCGGTCGTGCCCGGCGAGCTCTTGCGAGTCGAGCCAGCCCTCGGGCAGCGACGGGCTCTTCGGCGTGCCGGCGCGCCCGCGCGGACCCTCTGCACCCTCGCCGGGGTAGGGCATCGACCAGTCGAGCGTGCCCAGCAGCTCGTCGAGCTGGTCGAGCGACTCGACGGTCGCGAGACGCGCCCGCAGGTCGCCGCCCACCGGGTAGCCCTTGAAGTACCAGGCGACGTGCTTGCGGATGTCGCGGCACCCGCGCTCTTCGCTGTCGAAGAACTCGGTGAGCAGTTCGGCATGCCGGCGGAACGTCTGCGCCACCTCGCCGAGCGACGGGCGGGCCGTGCGGTGCTCGCCGCGGAACGCCGCCGCGAGGTCGCCGAAGAGCCACGGCCGGCCGAGGCAGCCGCGCCCCACCACGACACCGTCGCAGCCGGTCTCGGCGACCATGCGGAGCGCGTCGTCGGCCGACCAGATGTCGCCGTTGCCGAGCACCGGCACGCTCGTGACCGTCTCTTTCAGCTTGGCGATGGCCGACCAGTCGGCCTCGCCGGAGTAGAACTCGGCGGCGGTGCGGGCGTGCAGCGCGACCGCGGCGACGCCGGCGCCCTCGGCGATGCGGCCGGCCTCGAGGTAGGTGAGGTGGTCGGCGTCGATGCCCTTGCGCATCTTGACGGTGAGCGGGATGTCGCCGGCGGCCTTCACCGCACCCTCGACGATGTCGCGGAAGAGCCCGCTCTTCCATGGCAGCGCGGCTCCCCCGCCCTTGCGGGTGACCTTCGGCACGGGGCATCCGAAGTTCAGGTCGATGTGGTCGGCCCGGTCTTCGGCGACGAGCATGGTGACCGCCTCGGCCACGGTCTTCGGGTCGACGCCGTAGAGCTGGATCGACCGCGGCGTCTCGGACTCGTGGTGGGTGATCAGTCGCATCGACTCGGGGGTGCGCTCGACGAGCGCGCGCGAGGTGATCATCTCGCTGACGTAGAGACCCGCGCCGAACTCGCGGCAGAGGCGGCGGAACGCGGTGTTCGTGATGCCCGCCATGGGGGCGAGCACGACGGGCACGTCGAGGGCGATGCCGCCGATCGTCAGCGGGCCCGCGGGAAGCGTGGTGGTGGAGGACATCACCGTCGATTCTCCCAGAGTTCCGGGCGCGCTCGCCCGTTCCGGCATCGCGCGCCTAGGATTCTCGGGAAGACGAGGCTGTGGAGGACGGAATGGCAGAGCTCACGGGCGCCGATCGAGTGCGAGCGGATGCCGCCGCGCGCGGCCTCGACGTCGAGATCATCGAACGCCCGGCCGCACGCAGCCTCGAGGAGGCCGCGGAGCTGCTCGGCATCACCCCGGCCGACATCGTCAAGTCGCTCGTCGTCAAGCGCAGCGACGACACCTACGTGTTCGCCCTCGTGCCCGGCGGTCGCAAGATCTCGTGGCCGAAGCTGCGAGCGCTCCTCGGGGTGAACAAGCTGCAATTGCCCGATGCCTCGCTCGCGCTCGCCGCGACCGGGTACGAACGCGGCACGATCACGCCCCTCGGCTCGACCACCGCGTGGCCCGTCGTCGCCGACGCCTCGATCCCGGGCCGCCGAGTGTCCATGGGCGCCGGCGAGCACGGGCGCAGCCTCTTCGTCGACGCCGACCGGCTCATCGCCGCGTTCGACGCGACGGTCGCCGACATCTCCGACCCCGAGTAGCGGCGGTCGCCGGGCCGTCAGGCCGTCGGCGCGGCGCCGGGGACGGAGCAGACGTCGCCCTCGCAGACCATCGCCGACGGGTCGCCCGTGATCATCGCGAAGGGCGCGGGCTCAGCGGCATCCGCTGCCTGTGCGATCTCGCTCACGCCGCGGCCCCGTCGCGCTCGCCGGCGACCTGCGTGAGCGCCTCGGCGAAGACCTCGGCCGGCTGCGCGCCGGAGATGCCGTACTTGCCATCGATCACGAAGAACGGCACCCCGTTGATGCCGTAGGCCTGCGCCTGAGCGATGTCCGCCTGCACGGCTGCTGCGTAGCGGCCCGACTCGAGCGCTTCGCGGGCGGCTTCGGGGTCGAGACCGACCTCGGCTCCGAGCTCGACGAGCTCCTCGATGCGGCCGACGTGGCGGCCCTCGGTGAAGTAGGCGCGCAGCAGCCGCTCGGTCAACTCGAGCTGCAGGCCCTGCTCCTTGGCGAAGTGCAGCAGTTCGTGCGCCTTCAACGTCT
Organism: Agromyces badenianii; assembly: GCF_003070885.1. Classification (NCBI taxonomy): domain Bacteria; kingdom Bacillati; phylum Actinomycetota; class Actinomycetes; order Micrococcales; family Microbacteriaceae; genus Agromyces; species Agromyces badenianii. The sequence continues at coordinate 1,408,318 of NZ_CP028913.1, read as the reverse complement.
TGGTGTGCTGCAGCGCATCCAAGTCGTAGTCGAGCCCGGCCGTTGCGGCGACGCCCGTGACGTGCTGCAGCATCTGCTGCACCCGCTCGACGGGCAGGCCCTTGTGCTTGGCGAGGAAGTCGACCTCGCTGCCCTCGAAGTCCACCGGGGTATCGGGCGCGAGCTCGAAGGAGTGGTAGGTGATCTCGACCTCCGGTGCTTCGTCGCCGAGCGAGGCGATGCCGCTCTCGAGGTGGCGCTTGCCGATGTAGCACCACGGGCAGGCGATGTCGGACCAGATGTCGATCTTGATGGGTTCACTCACGAAATATGCGAACGGATGCATCGGGGTCCGTATTCCCGCAACCGACTCACTCCGCGTCACACTCCAGGATCAGTACGCTCGGACGCCGGAGCCCGCTCGTCACCGATGCCGCCGAAGCCTGGCTCGCACGCACCTTCTGATCGGTCAGCTGACGGTCGTCGGCGTATCGACCGCACCGCCGAAGCGGCGGTTGCGGCCCGCGTAGAGCTCGATGGCCTGCCAGAGGTCGACCCTCGAGAAATCGGGCCACAACGTGTCGAGGAACACCATCTCGGCGTATGCCGACTGCCACAGCATGAAGTTCGAGGTGCGCTGCTCCCCGGAGCTGCGCACGAACAGGTCGACGTCGGGCAGATCGGGCACGTAGAGCCGCTTCGCGATGAGCTTCTCGGAGACGGCCGACGGGCGCAGCCGACCGGATGCCACGTCGTCGGCGATCGACCGCACGGCGTCGGCGATCTCGGTGCGACCGCCGTAGTTCACGCACATCGTGAGGGTCAGCGTGTCGTTGCCGGCGGTCAGTTGCTCGGCGTACTGCAGCTCGTTGATGACCGAGGTCCACAGGCGCGGCCGCCGCCCGGCCCAGCGGATGCGCACGCCCCACTCGTTGAGCTGATCGCGGCGGCGGTGCAGCACATCGCGGTTGTACCCCATGAGGAAGCGCACCTCCTCGGGCGAGCGCTTCCAGTTCTCGGTCGAGAACGCGTAGACCGAGAGGTGCTTCACACCCGCCTGGATGGCGCCCGCGACGACGTCGAGCAGCGCCGCCTCGCCGGCCTTGTGCCCCTCGATGCGGGTGAGACCGCGGCGGTTGGCCCAGCGGCCGTTGCCGTCCATCACGATGGCGACGTGCGCCGGCACCGCGCCCTTCGGAAGCTCGGGCGGGTAGAGGCCCGTCCAGTCGAGCGGCCGGTAGGGAACGGCGTCGCGATGGGTGAAGGGCTTCGGGCTCACTGGGCGGTCGTCTCTCTGGATACGTGCGGCAGGGAGCGGAGGCCCCGCTCGAGGTGCCACTGGGTGTACGCGGCGATGATGCCGCTGGCCTGGCCGCGATCGCGGTCGCTCGAGGCCTTCGCGAACGCCCAGTCGCCGGCGAGCAGCGCGCCGAGGAGCGCCACGGTGGAGCCGGCGATGCGCGGCGTGCCGGGCGGCGCGCACTCGTCGCAGACGACACCGCCGAGCTGCACGACCACCGCCGTGTGCTCGCCGACCTTGCCGCAGCGGGCGCAGTCCTGGAAGCTGGGCGCCCACCCGGCGAGGGCGAGCGCCCGCAGCAGGTAGGAGTCGAGGGTGAGGCTCGCACCGTGCTCACGTCGCGAGAGCGAGCGCAGCGCACCGACGAGCAGCAGGTACTGCTGCAGCGAGCCCTCGGCCTCGGTGAGCTTGTCGGCGGCCTCGACCATGGCGTTCGCGGCCGTGTAGGCGGAGTAGTCCTGCGTGATGAGCGCACCGTAGGCGCCGAGCGACTCGGCCTGGGTGACGACGTCGAGGCTGCGGCCCTCGTAGAGCTGCAGGTCGGCGACCATGAACGGTTCGAGCCGCGAACCGAACTTCGAACCGGTGCGCCGCACGCCCTTGGCGACCGCGCGGACCTTGCCGTGCTCCCGGGTCAGCAGGGTGACGATGCGGTCGGCTTCGCCCAGCTTGTGGGTTCGCAGCACGACGGCTTCATCTCGGTACACGGGCACCCTTCATTCTCCCACCCCCCGCTGTCGAACCGGGCGAAGCGGATGCCGCGGCGCGGATGCCGACCGGTGGGGACCGCGCATGATTCACTGGTGCCGTGAGCTCCGCACTCTTCACGATCCCCCTCTGGCTCGACCTCGTCGCCGTGGCCATCGGAGCCATCCAGGGGGCGATGTTCGCCGCACGCCTGACCGAACGCCGCATCGACCTGCTGGGCGTCGCCCTCATCGGCGTCATCGTCGGACTCGGCGGCGGTCTCATGCGCGACCTGCTGCTGAACCAGCTTCCCGCCGCGATCTCGAGCAACTGGTACCTGCCCATCGCGACCGCCGCCGCCCTGCTCGGCATGGCCCTGCTGCGCCTCTTCACGAAGCTCAACGGGCTCATCATCGCGCTCGACGCGGTGACGATCGGCCTGTTCGGCGCGATCGGCACGTCGAAGGCGCTCGCCTACGGTGTCCCCGTGGTGCCGGCGGTGTTCATCGGCGTGCTCTCCGCTGTCGGCGGATCAATCCTCCGCGACGTTGCCCTGAACCTGCCCATCGCGCTCATGCACGTCGGCTCGCTCTACGCCATCGCCGCGACCGCCGGCGCGATGCTCCTCGTCGTGCTCGCCGCGCTCGGCGTGAACATCGTCATCGCCGGGATGGCCTGCGTCGTCGTGACCACCCTCACCCGCCTCGGTTCGGTGCGCTTCGGCTGGAGCCTGCCCGAGCAGCGCGCCCTCGGCAGCTGGAAGGTCTGGCGCCGAGCCTGAGCGAACTCCGGCGCCGTTCGCGGCAGCCGCGAACGTGCGGATGCCGCGTGCACACCGTGCACGCGGCATCCGACCTCGTCAGACCCCGACGGCCTCGCGCTCGGTCGTGGACGGCACCGCGGTGCGGATCGCGCGGTTGACCGCCGACACGACCGCCTTGAGCGATGCCGTGGAGATGTCTGCGTCGATGCCGACGCCCCAGAGCACACGGCCTTCGACCTCGAGCTCGACGTACGCCGCCGCGAGCGAGTTTCCGCCGGCGGCGAGGGAGTGCTCGACGTAGTCGCGCAGGTGCACCTCGACGCCCTCGCCCCCGAGCACGGCGAGGAACGCCGAGATCGGGCCGTTGCCGCTCGCGTCGGCCTCGACGCGCTCGTCGCCGTCGCGGAGGCCGACCCGCACGTTCACGACGCCGTCGAGCGCGCTCTCGGTGCGCAGCGACAGCAGCTCGAAGCGGCCCCACTTCTCGTCGGGGCGATCGTGCGGCGCCGGCAGGTACTCGTCGTTGAAGACGCGCCAGATCTCATCGCTCGAGACCTCGCCGCCCTCGGCGTCGGTCTTGGCCTGCACGACGCCCGAGAACTCGATCTGCAGGCGGCGCGGCAGGTCGAGCGCGTGGTCGGCCTTCAACAGGTAGGCGACTCCGCCCTTGCCCGACTGCGAGTTCACGCGGATGACCGCCTCGTAGCTGCGGCCGAGATCGCGCGGGTCGACGGGCAAGTACGGAACCGCCCATTCGAGTTCGCCGAGGGTGACGCCACGTCGCTCGGCCTCGGCGTCCATCGCCTCGAAGCCCTTCTTGATGGCGTCTTGGTGCGAGCCCGAGAACGCGGTGTAGACGAGGTCGCCCGCCCACGGGTGGCGCTCGGGCACCGGCAGTTGGTTGCAGTACTCGACGGTGCGCTTCACCTCGTCGATGTCGGAGAAGTCGATCTGCGGGTCGATGCCCTGGGTGAAGAGGTTGATGCCGAGCGCGACGAGGTCGACGTTGCCGGTGCGCTCGCCGTTGCCGAACAGGCAGCCCTCGATGCGGTCGGCGCCCGCGAGGTAGCCGAGCTCGGCGGCGGCGACCGCGGTGCCGCGGTCGTTGTGCGGATGCAGCGAGAGCAGCACGTTCTCACGGTGCGCGAGGTGCCGCGACATCCACTCGATCGAGTCGGCGTAGACGTTGGGCGTCGCCATCTCGACCGTCGCCGGCAGGTTGATGATGACCTTGCGCTCGGGAGTCGGCTCGAGCACCTCGAGCACCTGGTTGCACACGTCGACCGCGAACTCGAGCTCGGTGCCGGTGTAGCTCTCGGGCGAGTACTCGTAGTAGACGGTCGTGCCGGGAACGCTCGCCTCCATCTCGCGGCACTTGCGAGCCCCGTGCAGCGCGATGTCGATGATGCCCTGCTTGTCGGTGCGGAAGACCACCTCGCGCTGCAGCACACTCGTCGAGTTGTAGAGGTGCACGATCGCCTGCTTCGCGCCCGCGATCGACTCGTAGGTGCGCTCGATCAGGTGGTCGCGCGCCTGCGTCAGCACCTGGATGGTGACGTCGTCGGGGATCGCCTGCTCGTCGATGAGGCTCCGCACGAAGTCGAAGTCGGTCTGGCTCGCCGAGGGGAAGCCGACCTCGATCTCCTTGTAGCCCATCTTGACCAGCAGGTCGAACATGATGCGCTTGCGCTCGGGGCTCATCGGATCGATGAGGGCCTGGTTGCCGTCGCGCAGGTCGACGGCGCACCAGCGCGGCGCCCGCTCGATGCGCCGGTCGGGCCACGTGCGGTCGGGCAGCTCGACGCGGATCTGCTCGTGGAACGGGCGATAGCGATGCACGGGCATCGACGACGGCTTCTGGGTGTTCTGCATGAGGTGCTCTTCTCGCTTACGGATGGGTTTCAGCCGACGACGAACTCCGCAGCGAGGGAGGCCTGAGACTAGGACTCGCTGCGGCAGCTAAGGAGAAGCAGGCCGTGAAGCACATGCCAAGGCTAACACCGCCCGCACTCGGGCGCACAACATGACGGAACGAGCGGATGCCCGCGCGAGGCATCCACTCGTTCCGTTCCCCTCGCCGCCTCGCGGCACCGATCCCGTGTCGACCGCGAGGATTCCTAGTCGACCGCGAGCGCGACCACCGGCGAGACCCGCATCGCGCGCCGCGCCGGGGCGATCGAGGCGACGAGGGTCAGCACCGCCGCCGCGACGAGCAGCCCGCCGAACAACGCCCACGGGATGCCGGGCAGCACGAAGACCGGTTCGCCCTGCGCACCCCCGAGGAGCGCCTGCGCCCCGGCCCAGCCGTAGCCGAATCCCAGCACGATGCCGGTCGCGGTCGCAGCGAGGGTGAGCGCCGCGCTCTCGACGACGATCATCCGCCGCAACTGCCGACGGTCGAAGCCGAGTGCCCGCAGCAGGCCGAGCTCACGCGTGCGCTGCATCACGCTGAGCGAGAGCGTGTTCACCATGCCGATCGCCGCGATCAGTGCGCTGAAGCCGATGAGCACCGTGAAGATCGCGACCGTGACGTTCAGCATCTCCTCGATGCCCGCGTACACCTCGGGTTGCGCCTGCTGAGCGGCGAGCAGCATCGCCCGGTACGACTCCATGGTCACCGAGAACGTCGTCACGAGCGTGACGCCGATGACGAGCCCGATCGTCATGCGAGAGCTGCGCTCGGGATGGCGCACCGCGTTCTCGGCGGCGAGTCGAGCCGCCGGCGAGTTGCCGAGCAGTCGGCCGATGAGGCGCAGCACCGGGGGCATCACGACATGCGCGCCGAGCACGATGCCGGTGAACGAGACGATCCCGCCGAGCATGCCGAGCAGTACGCCGTAGGGTTCGGTGAGCCCCCAGATGACGCCCGCCGCGAGCATGCCGACGCCGGCGACGAACAGCACGAGCGCGGTGACGTTGCGGCCGCGGCGGCGCCCGAGCTCCTCGCGATCCTGCTCGTTCGCGTTGCCGATCGCCTCGATCGGCCGAACGCGCAGCACCCGCCGCGAGCCGGCCCACGATGCCAGCCACGTCGTGACGATGACCGCGATCGCGGGCAGCACGACCATGGCGTCGAGGTAGTCGTACTCGACTGCCGGCATGAGCTCGCCCGCGACGGCGATCCCCCCGAGCCCTGCGGCGATGCCGGTGCCGAGCACGACGCCGATCGCCGCGCCCGCGACTCCGACGAGCAGCCCCTCCTTCGCGATCTGCGTGCGCTGCGCTCGAGCGCTCGATCCGATGAGGCGCAGCAGCGCGATGAGGCGCGTGCGGCCGGCGACGACGGTCGCGACGGTGTTCGCCGTCACGATCGCACTCACGTAGATCGCGATCACGATGAAGACGATCGCGACGATGTCGAGCATGAGCGAGACCGTGTCGCTGCCACCGGTGACGTCGTCGGCGGCGATCGCTGCGGCGAGCAGCCCGGTGATGTGCAGCAGCGCCACGCCGAACGTGCCCGCGAGCGCCGCGACGAGCAGCGTCGGCCATTGGTCCTTCAGCCTGGTGCCCATCAGGCCGCGGCCTCCATCGAGAGCATGAACGACGAGATCTCCTCGGCGCTCGAGCGCGTCGAGTCGCGCACGATGCGACCGTCGGCCAGGTACAGGATGCGATCGGCGTGACTCGCGGCAACCGGGTCGTGGGTGACCATCGCGATCGACTGACCGTAGCGGGCGCTCGCGGTCGCGAGGAGCGCGAGCACCTCGCGACCGGTGCGCGAGTCGAGGTTGCCGGTCGGCTCGTCGGCGAAGACGAGGTCGGGGCGGGTTGCGAGTGCGCGCGCGATGGCGACACGCTGCTGCTGGCCGCCCGAGAGCTCGTGCGGGCGGTGCCCGATCCGCGATCGAAGGCCGAGCGTGTCGAAGAGCTCGTCGATCCAGGCCTGTTCCTCGCGGGTCGGTCGGCGCCCGTCGAGATCGAACGGCAGCATCACGTTGCCGCGCACGTCGAGTGTCGGCACGAGATTGAACGACTGGAAGACGAAGCCGATCCGGCGTCGCCGGAGCACGGTGAGCGCCGAGTCGGGCAGTTCGGTGATCTCGGTGTCGCCGAGCCACACCCGGCCCGTGCTCGGCGCATCGAGGCCAGCCATGATGTGCATGAGCGTCGACTTGCCCGAACCCGACGGGCCCATGATGGCGGTGAACTCGCCGCGGCGAAGACCGAGCGAGACTTCGTCGAGGGCGGTGACGGCCCCCGAGCCGTCTCCGTAGCGCTTGCCGAGTTCGGCGACGCGGGCGATCAGGCCGAGGTCAGAGGGTTGGATCTGCATGACTTCGACGCTACGGACGGCGGGGGCGGCGGGGCATCCGGCGCATGGATGGTTCGGCGTCATCCTCTGGGATGACCACGCGTCAGCCTCGGACGCTCGTCACGGAACCGGCGGGAGCTCGTGCTCGTAGGCGAACACGACGAGCTGCACCCGGTCGCGCAGGCCGAGCTTCGCGAGAATACGGCTGACGTGCGTCTTCACGGTCGCCTCCGAGAGGAACTCGGATGCGGCGATCTCTCCGTTGCTGAGCCCTCGGGCGGCCAAGCCGAAGATCTCTCGCTCACGCGGGGTGAGCTCCGACCACGCCGCGGGCGCCGGCTGCCGGCCGCTCCCCCGGCCCAGATGCGCGAACAGCGCCCTCGTCGCAGCGGCGGCGATCACCTGGTTTCCCTGGTGAACCGTGCGCACGGCCGCGAGCAGGAACTCGGGATCGGCGTCTTTCAGCACGAAACCGCTCGCTCCCGCGCGGATCGCCCGCGCCGCGTTCTCGTCGAGGTCGAAGGTCGTGAGCACGATGATGCGAGGCGCCTGTGCTCCGTCGCGGTCGGCCTCGGCGATGATCCGCTCGGTCGCGGCGATGCCGTCCTGCACCGGCATCCGAACGTCCATGAGCACGACGTCGGGCCGTTCGCGGCGTACGAGGTCGACCGCGGCCGCGCCGTCACCCGCCTCGCCGACGACCTCGAGGTCGGGTTGGGACTCGATGAGCATGCGCACGCCGGCGCGGAACAACGCCTGGTCGTCGACCAGAGCGACCCGGATGCCGTTCACGCCGGCCTGCCAGCCTGCGCCGGGATGCGCGCGGCCAGCCGGAACATCCCGTCGTCGCCGGCCTCGGCCTGCAGGGTGCCGCCGGCGAGCTGGGCGCGCTCACGCATGCCCGGGATTCCGTGGCGGAACGCGTGCGACTCGGGCGCGGGGGCATCCGCTCGCCTGGCGTTCACGAGTGCGATCGCGACACCGTCGGCGTCCCAGCGGAACTCGAGGCGCACCGGTTCGGTGACGTCGCCGTGGCGGAGCGCATTGGTGAGACCTTCCTGCACGATGCGGTAGACCGCGATCTGGTGTCCGGTGCCGAGCGGCAGCCGCAGCCCGGTCTCGGTGAAGTGCACGTCGAGGCCGGCGGCGCGCACCTGGTCGAGCAGGCCGTCGAGATCGTCGAGCACCGGTTGCGGGGCGCCCGCCTCGTCGTGACGGAGTTCGGCGAGGAGCAGTCGAACGTCTCCGAGCGCGCCGCGCGCGACCCCCGCGATCGTGCCGAGCGCCTCGACCGCCGCCTCGGGCCGCGACGAAGCCGCGAAGCGGGCACCGTCGGCCTGGGCGATGACGACGGCGAGCGAGTGGGCGACGACGTCGTGCATGTCGCGGGCGATGCGGTTGCGCTCCTGCTCGACGACGTACCGGTACTCGACGAGCTCACGCTCGCGGTTCGCTACCTCCTCGCGGCGGCGCACCTCTCGGGTGTCGCGCACCGAGCGCACGAGTAGGCCGGCCGTCCACGACAGCACGAGCACCGCGATCGAGGCGACGAACAGCACCAGGGTCAGCATGAGCATGCCGATCGTGTCTTGCGACCCGGTGAACCCGGCATTGTCGATGAGCGGCTTCACGACCGCGAGGTAGCCGGTGGCGAGCAGTGCCCCCACCCCCGCTGACGCGAGCCCCAGCCACTTCACGAGCCGGCCGCCGTGCGCCGCAGTGGAGTAGAGCACCCCGAACACCGCGGCGTCGTAGAGCTGCAGGTCGCGCAGCATGAGCATCTGGGCGAGCGCCGCCGCCCAGGCGAGGCCCAGCGACCAGGCCGGCGAATACCGCCGCACCGCGAGTGCCGCCGCGAACACGACGAGCAGCACGAGGTCGGCCCACCCGCCGAGCACGGCGAACGGCACGCAGGCCAGGGCGAAGACGGCCGCGAGCACGATGTCGGTCGTGAGCTTCGCGCGGCTGATCCTGGGCACCGATCCAACGTACGCGCTCTCGGCGGCCTCCGCCGCCGTCATGGCGCGGAATCATCCTCGAGTCGTACGTTGTGGCGGGCGGCGCGACTCAGAATCCGAGGCGACCGAGCTGCTTCGGGTCGCGCTGCCACTCCTTGGCGACCTTCACGTGCAGCGCGAGGTGCACCTTGCGACCGAGCAGGCCCTCGATCTGCGCGCGGGCGGTCGTGCCGACCTCGCGCAGCCGCGAGCCGCCCTTGCCGATGATGATGCCCTTCTGGCTGTCGCGCTCGACGTAGAGGTTCGCGTAGATCTCAAGCAGGTCCTTGTCTTCGCGCTCGACCATGTCGTCGACCGTGACGGCGATCGAGTGCGGCAGTTCGTCGGAGACGCCTTCGAGCGCAGCCTCGCGGATGAACTCGGCGATGCGCTCGCTCGTGTCTTCGTCGGTCAGGGTCTCGGCCGGGTAGAGCGGCTGGTCGGACTCCGGCACGAGCGCGAGCAATTCGTCGACGAGCACGTCGAGCTGCTCGCCGCGTGGTGCAGAGACCGGGATGATCGCCGCCCAGTCTCGGAGCTCGGACACCGCGAGCAACTGCTCGGCCACCTTGGCTTTCGACGTGGCATCCGTCTTCGTGACGATCGCGACCTTCTTGGCCCGCGGATACTGCTCGAGCTGCTCGTTGATGTATCGGTCGCCCGGGCCGATCGGCTCGTTGGCCGGCACGCAGAAGGCGATGACGTCGACATCGCCGAGGGTCGACTGCACGAGTGAGTTGAGGCGCTCGCCGAGGAGGGTGCGCGGCCGGTGCAATCCAGGCGTGTCGACGAGGATCAACTGGCCGTGCTCACGGTGCACGATGCCGCGGATGGCGCGGCGAGTCGTCTGCGGCTTCGAACTCGTGATCGCGACCTTCTCGCCGACGAGGGCGTTTGTGAGGGTCGACTTGCCGACATTCGGTCGCCCCACGAACGAGACGAATCCGGCACGGTACTCAGCCACGGCTGTTCCTTCCATCGGGGTCGCTCGACTCGAACGCGCTCTGCACGTCGATGAGCGCCTGGTCGCGTTCGACGAGGATCGTCGAGATGCGCTTGCGACGGCCTTCGGTGCGCTCGGCCTCGAGCACGAGTCCCGAGACCGTGACCCGCTCGCCGGGCTGCGCCAGGCGACCGAGTTCCTTCGCGAGCAATCCGCCGGCCGAGTCGACGTCCTCGTCTTCGATGTCGAGGCCGAACAGCTCGCCGAGCTCGTCGATCGGCAGTCGCGCGTTGACGCGGTACCGGCCCTCGCCGAGGTCTTCGACCTGCGCCGCCTCGCGGTCGTACTCGTCGGAGATGTCGCCGACGAGTTCCTCGATGACGTCTTCGAGCGTGACCAGGCCGGCGATGCCGCCGTACTCGTCGACCACCATCGCGAGGTGATTCGACTCGAGCTGCATCTTGCGCAGCAGCGCATCGGCCTTCATCGAGTCGGGCACGAAGACCGCCGGGCGCACGAGCTCGCCGACGGTGAGCCCCTCGGCGTCGAGCGGGCGCTCGAAGCCGAGGCGGGCGAGATCGCGCAGATAGAGGATGCCGGTGACATCGTCGGCGTCGCGTTCGATGACCGGAATGCGCGAGTAGCCAGCATTCAGGAAGACCGCCATGGCGTGCGAGAGATGTGCCGTGGACTCGATCGTGATCATGTCGGTGCGCGGCACCATGACCTCGCGCGCGACGGTGTCGTTGAACTCGAAGATCGAGTGGATGAGCTCGCGGTCGCCCTCCTCGAGCACGTCGAATTCGGCCGCCTCGTCGACCATGCTGAGCAGCTCCTCTTCGCTCGAGACACCGGCGAAGCGGTTGCGCCCGGGGGTGACCCGGTTGCCGAGCGAGACGAGGGCTCCGGCGAGCGGCCCGAGCAGCACGCGCAGGAAGTGCACGAGCGGCGCGGTCGACCGCAGCACCGTGGCAGCGTTGACGCGGCCGACGCTGCGCGGACTCGCACCGACGAGCACGAACGAGACGGCGGTCATGATGAGTGCGGAGAAGAGCAGCACGAGCCACACGTTGTCGAGGAAGGACACGAACGCGAGCGTCACGAGCACGGCCGCGGTCGTCTCCGCGATGATGCGCATGAAGTTGACCGCGTTGACGTGGGCGCCGGTGTCGTCGGCGATCGCGAGCAGCGATCGCCGGGCGCGCGACTCGAGGGCCAGTTCGGTCACGTCGGCGCGCGATGTCGAGGCGATCGCGGAGTCGACGGCGGCCATGAGACCGCCGAACGCGACGAGCACGAAGGCCGCGCCGAGGAAGAGCCAGGGCTGCATGTCAGCGGCGCCGCTCCTGCATGGAGAATCCGACCAGGATGTCGCGCTGGATGCCGAACATCTCTTTCTCCTCCGCCGGCTCGGCGTGGTCGAAGCCGAGCAGGTGCAGGATGCCGTGGGCCGTCAGGAGCAGCAGTTCGTCGGTGAGCGGATGCCCCGCGGTGCGGGCCTGCGCTTCGGCCACCTGCGGGCAGAGCACGATGTCGCCGAGCAGGCCGGGCGATGTCGGTGACTCTTCGGTGCCCGGCCGCAGCTCGTCCATCGGGAAGCTCAGCACGTCGGTCGGGCCGGGCTCGTCCATCCACTGCACGTGCAGCTGTTCCATGGCGCCTTCGTCGACGAGCACGATCGCGAGCTCGGCGTCGGGATGCACGTGCATCGCGTCGAGCGCGTACACCGCCAGTCGCTGGATGGCGGCCTCATCGACCTCGATCGTCGATTCGTTGTTGATCTCGATGCTCACGCCGTGAACCTCTCCGTCTCGTTCACTTCGACTTGCGCGGCAGGTGGTCGCGCGGGCCCTGGTGGCCGCGCCGTTCGGCGCGGTTGGCGAACTCGCGCGCCTGATCGCGTTCGAATCGCTGCGCCTGCTGGCGCTGGTCGTACTCGGTGTAGGCGTCGACGATGCGGCCGACGAGTGTGTGCCGCACGACGTCGTCGCTCGTGAGGCGCACGAACTCGATGTCGTCGACGTGGTCGAGGATGCGCGTCACGAGCCGGAGTCCGCTCGCGCCGGTGGGCAGGTCGACCTGGGTGATGTCACCCGTGACGACCATCTGCGAACCGAAGCCGAGGCGGGTGAGGAACATCTTCATCTGCTCGGGCGTCGTGTTCTGCGCCTCATCGAGGACGACGAACGAGTCGTTGAGGGTGCGACCGCGCATGTAGGCGAGCGGGGCGACCTCGACGGTGCCGGAGGCGAGCAGCTTCGGCACGAGCTCGGGGTCCATCATCTCGTTGAGCGCGTCGTAGAGCGGCCGAAGGTACGGGTCGATCTTGTCGGTGAGCGTGCCGGGCAGGAATCCGAGGCGCTCCCCCGCCTCGACCGCCGGCCTCGTCAGGATGATGCGGCTGACCTCTTTGCGCTGCAGCGCCTGCACGGCCTTGGCCATGGCGAGGTAGGTCTTGCCGGTGCCGGCCGGGCCGATGCCGAACACGATGGTGTGCTCGTCGATCGCGTCGACGTATCGGCGCTGGCCCTCGGTCTTCGGCCGGATCGTCTTGCCTCGGCTCGAGACGATGACCTGCCCGAGCAGTTCGGACGGTTTGGCATTGGGATCGGCGTCGAGCATGCGTGCCGAGCTCCTCACTTCGGTCGGGGTGGGGTCCTGCCCGCTGCGGACGAGCTCGAGCAGTTCTTCGATCAGGCGTCGCACGTGCATGCGACCGTCGGCGTCGCCTCGAATCGCGATCTCGTTGCCGCGCACGTGCACCTGCACGCCCGGGTATTCGCGTTGCACCTGTGTGAGCAGGCGATCCTGCGGTCCGAGCAACCGCACCATGGCGATGCCGTCGATGCTCAGCCGCTCCTCGTCTGCTGGAGCGGTCTGGGAGGACGCGCCGACCTCGTCGGCCTGCGCGGCCTGCGCGGCCGCGCCATCGCCGATCGGGTCACTCTCCGGCAAGCGTGGCCTCCTCGAGACCGCCCGCAAGCACGTGCGCATGCACATGGAAGACGGTCTGACCGGCGGTCGCGCCGGTGTTGAAGACGAGCCGGAACTCGCCGTCGGCGAGTTCTGCGGCGATGTCGTGCGCCACTTCGACGAGTTCGGCGAGGAGATCGGGGTCGCCGGCGGCGAGTTCGACGACGTCTCGGTACTCCCCCGACTTCGGGGTCACGACGACATGCACGGGCGCTTTCGGCGCGATGTCGTGGAACGCGATGACGCGGTCGGTCTCCGCGACCAGCCGCGCGGGGATCTCACGGGCGGCGATGCGCTCGAAGACGGTCGGTTCTGCGCGGGAGTCGGTCATTCCTCCATCGTAGCGACGGATGCCTCACCACCGCCCGAGTGCCGCATTCAGCACGGCGATCGCGGCTGGGCCGGCCGTCGAGGTGCGCAGCACGGATGCTCCGAGCCGCACCGGTTCGGCGCCGGCGGCGGTGAGCTGCTCGAGCTCCGCCGGTGAGATGCCGCCCTCGGGGCCGACGACGAGCGCCAGATCGCGCCCATCGGGCCGCAGCTCGGTCAGCGTCGCCGTTGCGGTCGGCTCGAGCAGCAGCATCCGCTGGCCTTCGAGTCGGTCTGGGAGCTGTGCGGTCGTGGTGACCGGTGCGACGGCGGGCAGCCACGCGCGGATGGACTGCTTGACCGCTTCGCGGACGATGCTCGCCCAGCGGAGCCGGCCCTTCTCGGCCTTCGGCCCCTCCCATCGGGAGACGGAACGGCTCGCCGCCCACGGCACGATCGCATCGACGCCGAGCTCGGTGGCCGCCTGCACCGCGAGTTCGTCGCGGTCGCCCTTCGCGAGCGCCTGCACGAGCGTGATGCGCGGCACCGGCTGCTCGTGCACGATCACCTCGTCGACCGTGAGTTCGAGTTCGCGCGTTCCGGTCGAGGCGACGACGCCGTGCACGAGCGCGCCGTGTCCGTCGCCGATCGCGATGCGCTCGCCGGCTCGCACCCTCGACACGGTGACGGCGTGACGCGCCTCGTCGCCGGTGAGCGTGACGGTGCCGCCGGGCACGACTGCGGCCAGGTCGAGGGACTCGTCGAGGTAGAGGTGGCTCACCGGGGCTCCGACCTAGCCGAGGAACCGGTCGCGCAGGCGGGCGAAGATGCCCTGCTGGAAGTGGCTGAGCTCGGGCGCCGGCGACTTCTTCGAGGCTGCGAACTGGTGCATGAGGTCGCGTTCCTTCGACGAGAGCTTGGTGGGCGTGATGACCTGCACGCCGACCTTGAGGTCTCCGCGACCGGTGCCGCGCAGTCTCGAGACGCCCCGGTCTTTCACGGTGAGGATCTCGCCGCTCTGGAGTCCGGCCTTGAGTTCGAGCTCGACATCGCCGTCGAGTGCGGGGATGGTGGCCGTCGTGCCGAGGATCGCGTCGGTCATCGACACCTCGAGGGTGCACAGCAGGTCGTCGCCGTGTCGGCTGAAGACCTCGTGGTTCTTGACCTTGATCTCGAGGTACAGGTCGCCGTTGGGTCCGCCGGCGGGGCCCGCCTCGCCCGACCCGGGCATCTGCAGTCGCACACCCGTGTCGACTCCCGCGGGGATGTCGACCGGCACGGTGCGTCGGGCGCGCACTCGGCCCTGGCCCTGGCAGGTCACGCACGGCGTCGCGATGACCGTGCCGTAGCCGCGGCAGGTGCCGCACGGGCTGGAGGTCATGACGTTGCCGAGCAGCGACCGCACCGAGCGCTGGATCGAGCCCGTACCGTGGCAGATGTCGCAGGTGACGGGCGAGGTGCCCGGCTGGCAGCACGATCCGTGGCAGGTCTCGCACGTCACTGCGGTGTCGACCTCGATGTCGCGGTGCGTGCCGAAGATCACCTCGTCGAGGCCGACCTCGACCCTGATCAGCGCGTCTTGGCCCCGCTCGCGACGCGATCGCGGGCCCCGGCTCTGCTGGCCGGCACCGAAGAAGGTCTCGAAGATGTCGCCGAAGCCGCCGAAGTTCTGCCCACCGCCGAACCCGCCCTGGCCGCCGAGATCGTACTGCTCGCGCTGCCGGGGGTCGGAGAGCACGTCGTAGGCGTGCGTGACCTCCTTGAAGCGCTCGGATGCCTCGGCGCCGGGGTTGACGTCGGGGTGCAGTTCGCGCGCGAGACGGCGGTAGGCCTTCTTGATCTCGTCGGGGGTGGCGTCATGGGAGACGCCGAGGACCTCGTAGTGGTCGGCCACGGAGGGCTTGTCCTTTCGATTGCCGGATGCCGGTCGGATGCGACGGGCGGCGGGTTCAGCTCTCGCCGAGCGTGCGGGAGAGGTAGCGAGCAACGGCGCGAACGGCCGCCATGCTGTTGGAGTAGTCCATGCGGGTGGGGCCGACGATGCCGAGCCTCGAGATGTCGCGACCCGGGATCGCGAAGGCGCTCGAGACGACGGAGGTCTCACCGAGGCCGAACGAGGCGTTCTCGCGGCCGATGCGCACGGTGACGGCGTGCTCGTCGGTGGCCATCTCGCCGAAGAGCCTCAGCAGCACCACCTGCTCTTCGATCGCCTCGATGACCCCGAGGATCGAGCCGGCGAAGTCCTGCTCGGTGCGCACGAGGTTCGCCGCACCGGCCACGACGAGGCGGTCTTGGCGCTGAACCCTGGCCTGCTCGGCGAGCGTCACCGCGAGGGTGTGGAGCATCGCGGCGTGGTGCGGGTCGACGTTATCGATCTCGCCGGAGAGCGCCTCGGCGGCCTCGGCCATCGAGCGGCCACCGGCGATCTCGTTCAGGCGCGATCGCAGTGCCCCGAGCGTCTGCTCGTCGACCGGCTGCTCGAGCTCGGCGAGCCGCTGCTCGACCTGCCCGGAGTCGCTGATGAGGATGCAGAGCACTCGGTCGGGGGCGAGCGAGACGAGTTCGACGTGCCGCACGCGTGCGCTGCCGAAACTCGGGTACTGCACGACGGCGAGCTGATTGGTGAGCTGGGCGATGAGCCGCACGGTGCGGGCGAGCAGTTCGTCGAGGTCGCTCGACTCGCCGAGAAAGGTCTCGATGGCCTGCCGCTGCGCCGCGCTCATCGGGCGGATGTCGGTGAGCTGATCGACGAACACGCGATAGCCCTTGTCGGTGGGGATGCGGCCCGACGAGGTGTGCGGGGCGGCGATCAGCTCCTCCTCTTCGAGGAGGGCCATGTCGTTGCGGATCGTCGCCGCCGACACGCCGAAGGCGTGGCGTTCGACGATCGACTTCGAGCCCACGGGCTCGCGCGACGCGACGTAGTCCTGCACGATCGCGCGGAGCACGGCGAGGCTGCGTTCGGAGACCATGTCCATCGCTCCTCTCGCACTTAGCACTCGATCTGAGTGAGTGCTAATCATATCGCGACATCCCGTCACCTGCCCGTTGCAGGCTGCGGGGCGGCGGCGCTAGCTTATGGGTATCCCGCGAGTCACCCCCCGATAGGAATCTTCCTGTCGCGCGAGCGCGGTTCATCAGAGAACCCCGAAAGGCACGCACCATGACCGATCCGAACGCCCCTGCACCCGGCCAGAACGTTCCGCCGACGCCCCCGCAGCAGCCTGCAGCACCGCAGCCGGTCGCCGCTGCACCGCTCGCGCCCGAACAAGACGTGCAGTGGGGCTCGTTCGCGCACCTCGGCGGCATCCTGGGCTTCCTGCCCTCGCTCGTCATCTGGCTCGTCTTCAAAGACCGCGGCTCGTTCACGAACACCGAGGCGAAAGAGGCGCTGAACTTCCAGATCACGATCCTGATCGCCTACGTCGTGGGCTGGATCCTGACGTTCATCCTCATCGGCGTGTTCGTCGTCTGGGCGGCCTGGATCGTCAGCGTCGTCCTCTCGATCATCGCGTTCCTCCGGGCGAAGGAGGGGCAGCACTACCGCTACCCGTTCGCGATCCGCCTCATCAAGTAATTCGCAAGGAGCGGAGCGCGCCGGGAGATTTCCGCGCCCGGCGCGCTCTGCTGTGCCAGCATGAAAGTGTTCGAACATTCGCCCGTCGGGCGACGAGAACGAGAGTCGCCTCCGGGCGATCCGACCAAGGAGACATCATGTCCGACGCCACCCCGCCTCCCCCGCCGCCGAACCCCTACCAGCAGGGGGCCCAGCTCAGTCCTTCCGACGAGAAGCTCTGGGCGACGCTCATCCACATCGGCGGCATCTTCTTCAGCTTCATCCCCGCGCTGATCGGCTACCTGGTTCTGAAAGACCGGGGCCCGTTCGTGCGTGCGCACACCGCGACCGCGCTGAACTTCCAGATCACCATGGCGATCGCCTACCTGGTCAGCTACATCCTGTGGTTGGTCCTCATCGGTTGGCTCCTGACCATCGCGATCGGCATCGTCGTCATCGTCTTCAGCATCATCGCCGCGGTGAAGGCCAACCAGGGCCAGCCCTACGTCTACCCGCTCGCGATCAAGTTCGTGAGCTGAGTTCCGACGACTCGTCGAGCAGACGCCTGACCACGGCGTCAGCGAGGAGCCGCCCTGTTCTGGTGAGTGTCAACACTCCCGAGAGGGCGGCTTTCGCGTCGATGAGGCCGTCGGCGATGAGCCCCGCCACCGCATGGCGACCACCCGTGTGCAATGAGGCGATGTCGATGCCCTCGCGGATGCGGGTGAGCAGGAGCACCCGCTCGGTCTCCCGGGTCGGCGCATCGAGCACCTCGCGGCCGACCGCCGGCGAGACCGCCGCGGTGACCCGGTCGGCGTAGGCCGAGGGGTGCTTCGCATTCCACCAGCGCACGCCGCCGACGTGGCTGTGTGCACCGGGACCCACTCCCCACCAGTCGTCGCCCCGCCAGTAGCCGAGGTTGTGGCGCGAGCGGTGCGAGGCATCCCTCGCCCAATTGCTCACCTCGTACCATTCATAGCCCGCGGCGGCGAGCAGCTCGTCGGCCAGCTCGTACATGTCGGCCTCGAGGTCGTCTGACGGCGCGGCGAGCTCACCGCGCCGGATCTGCCGGGCGAGCTTGGTGCCGTCTTCGACGATGAGCGCGTAGGCGCTCAGGTGATCGGGTTCCTGCGCGAGGGCCTGGTCGAGACTCCGCCGCCAATCGACGAGCGACTCGCCCGGCGTGCCGTAGATCAGGTCGAGGCTGACGTCGAGGCCCGCGTCTCGCGCCCACCCGACGACGAGCGGCACCCGTGCCGGGTCGTGCGTGCGGTCGAGCGCGGCGAGCACGTGCGGCACGGCGGACTGCATGCCGAACGAGACGCGGGTGAAACCGCCTGCGGCCAGGCGAAGGAGATCATCGGGCCCGACCGAGTCGGGATTCGCCTCGGTCGTGACCTCGGCTCCCTGCTCGAAGCCGAACTCGTCGCGCACGGCGCCGAGCATGCGCACGAGGTCGTCGGCCGGCAGCAGGGTCGGCGTGCCGCCGCCGAAGAAGACCGTCGACGCCCGTCGGGCCGGCAGAGCGGATGCCTCGAGCACCTGCCGCGACATCCGGATCTCGGCGATCGCGTGGTCGGCGTAGTCGACCTGCCTGGCACCGCGGAGCTCATCGGAGGTGTAGGTGTTGAAGTCGCAGTAGCCGCAGCGCACCCGGCAGAACGGCACGTGGATGTACACGCCGAACGCACGATCCTCGGCTCCGACGGCGGCCGAGGCGGGCAGGAGTCCGTCGGCGGGCGCCGGGTCGCCGAGCGGCAGAGCGGATGCCACGGTTAGACGCCGCCGGCGGGGTGCAACGCACGCAGCTCGAGCTTCGTGAGCTCCCGCCGGCGCTTGCGCCGTGCCCCGGCGCCGATGCCAGACGTCGCGAGGATCGATCGGATCGTGAGCCACACCGTGTCATCGTCGCGGCGCTCGAGGATGAACGACTCCTCGCCGTTCTCGGGGCCGACGGCCGTCGTGCCGTAGGCGAATCCGATGCGATCGGGTTCGTCTACGACGTAGACGACGAGCACCGGCGTCGTCTCGCTGCCGAAGCGCCGCTTGCGCTCGAGCGTCGCGGTCATGCCGGCCGTGATGTACGGCGTGCCATCGGCGCCGAAGCGCTCTTCGGTGCGGGGGGCGGGCTGCTCGGTGAGCGGCGAACCGTCGGCACCGTAGACGATGCCGGGGTACTGCGCACCCGTGCCGGCCGAGACATCCGTCACTTCGAAGCCCGAGCCGCGCTGGATTCCCCACGTCATGAGCGATTCGGCCGCACGCTCGAAGCGCTCGACGCCCGAACCGAGCCGCACGGTGTCTTCGGCGGGCCGGTAGCCGGCCGGTGGGTAGCGCAGCAGATCGGGTGCGAGGGTCGCCCCGATGGCGCCGTAGGTGACCGACTGATCGGTGAAGGTGCTGCGTCGGGTCATCGGTGGGCCTTTCCTGTGGTGCTGCGCCGACCGTGCGCGCACCTCTGGCGAGTCATGCGTGCGGCAGGCATCCGTCGATTCTACGGACGTCACCTGTGATCGCTCTGCCGATCGGAACGCCGTGCCGAGCGTGACGACGCCTCGACTCGGGGTGCGGCTACTTCTTGTCTTTCTTCTCGGTGTCGCCCGAGAGCGCGGCGATGAACGCCTCTTGGGGAACCTCGACGCGGCCCACCATCTTCATGCGCTTCTTGCCCTCCTTCTGCTTCTCGAGGAGCTTGCGCTTGCGGCTGATGTCACCGCCGTAGCACTTGGCGAGCACGTCTTTGCGCATCGCGCGGATCGACTCGCGCGCGATGATGCGGGCACCGATCGCGGCCTGGATCGGCACCTCGAACTGCTGGCGCGGAATGAGCTCGCGGAGCCGCCCCGTCATGAGCACGCCGTAGGCGTACGCCTTGTCGCGGTGCACGATCGCGCTGAACGCGTCGACCTGCTCGCCCTGCAGCAGGATGTCGACCTTGACGAGGTCGGCCGCCTGGTCGCCCGTGGGCTCGTAGTCGAGCGAGGCGTAGCCTGCGGTCTTCGACTTCAGCTGGTCGAAGAAGTCGAAGACGATCTCGCCGAGCGGCATGTTGTAGCGGATCTCGACCCGGTCTTCGCCGAGGTACTCCATGCCGATGAGCGAGCCGCGGCGCGACTGGCAGAGCTCCATGATCGTGCCGACGTAGTCTTTCGGCGCGAGGATCGCCGCGCGCACCATGGGCTCGCGCACCTCCACGATCTTCGCTCCGGTCGGGAACTCGCTCGGGTTCGTGACCGTGACCGTCTTCTTGTCTTCGGTCGTGACCTCGTAGACCACCGACGGTGCGGTGGCGATGAGGTCGAGGCCGAACTCGCGCTGCAGGCGCTCGGTGACGATCTCGAGGTGCAGCAGGCCGAGGAATCCGCAGCGGAAGCCGAAGCCGAGCGCGACCGAGGTCTCGGGCTCGTAGACGAGCGCGGCATCCGACAGCTTCAGCTTGTCGAGCGCCTCGCGAAGCTCGGGGTAGTCGCTGCCGTCGATCGGGTAGAGACCCGAGAACACCATCGGCAGCGGCTCGGTGTAGCCGGGCAGCGCCTCGGTGGCGGGCTTCGCCGCGGTCGTGACGGTGTCGCCGACCTTCGACTGGCGCACGTCTTTCACACCGGTGATGAGGTAGCCGACCTCACCGACGCCGAGCCCCTTCGACGGGGTCGGCTCGGGCGAGCTCACGCCGATCTCGAGGATCTCGTGGGTCGCCTTCGTCGAGAGCATCTGGATGCGCTCGCGCGGGTTCAGGTGGCCATCGATCATGCGCACGTAGGTGACGACGCCGCGGTAGCTGTCGTACACCGAGTCGAAGATCATCGCCCGCGCCGGGGCATCCGCATTGCCGACCGGGGCCGGAATGCGCTCGACGACCCGGTCGAGCAGGTCTTCGACGCCGACGCCGGTCTTGCCCGAGACCTTCATCACGTCGTCGGGCGAGCCGCCGATGAGGTCGGCGAGTTCTTTCGCGTACTTCTCGGGGTCGGCGGCCGGCAGGTCGATCTTGTTCAGCACGGGGATGATCTCGAGGTCGTTCTCGAGCGCGAGGTAGAGGTTCGCGAGGGTCTGCGCCTCGATGCCCTGCGCCGCGTCGACGAGCAGGATCGCACCCTCGCAGGCTGCGAGCGAGCGGGAGACCTCATAGCTGAAGTCGACATGGCCGGGGGTGTCGATCATGTTGAGCGCATAGGAGGTGTCGCCCACCTGCCACGGCATGCGCACGGCCTGGCTCTTGATCGTGATGCCGCGCTCGCGCTCGATGTCCATGCGGTCGAGGTACTGCGCGCGCATGTCGCGGTCGCTCACCACGCCCGTGATGCCGAGCATGCGGTCGGCCAGCGTCGACTTGCCGTGGTCGATGTGCGCGATGATGCAGAAGTTGCGGATCAGCGCGGGGTCGGTGGCAGCGGGCACCGGCGGGTTCGTGGCTCTCGGGGACATCCTGTCGATTCTCCCATGACTTCGGTTCAGACTTTCGACGGATGCCCCGTGGCGAGCCTCCGGGCTACGCTCGGAGCACTATGGCGGTGATCGAACTCCCTCGCGGACGTGTGGCCCCATCGGCGCTGCTCCCGGTCTTCACGGCGCTCCGGCTCGGGCTGCATGTGCTCGTGGTCGGCCTCACGCTCTTCGTCGTGGTGCGCGCCCTGCTCGCGAACGCGCCGAACGAGGTCTCGGTGACGGTGCTCGCCGTCGCGTTCCTCGCCTGTTACGGCGCCGGCATCGCGGCCGCGCATCGGCACCTGCCCACGTGGGCGCGCATCGCCTGGCTCGTGAGCCTCCTGGTGCTGTGGGTCGCGATGTCGGCGCTCACGCCCGATGCCGCGTTCCTCGCCTTCCCGCTGTTCTTCCTCGAGCTGCACGTGCTCGCGGCGCCGATCGCCGTGCCCCTCGTGGTCGTCACCTTCGGCCTGTCGGTCTGGGGCACCGCGACGCACCTCGGCTTCGAGGTCGGCTCGATCCTCGGCCCGCTCATCAGCGCGGGCGTGGCCATCGTCATCGGCCTCGGGTACCGGGCCATGGCGCAGGAGACGCAGGAGCGTCAGGCCCTGATCCTCGACCTCATGGCGACCCGCGAGGAGCTCGCGGCCGCGAGCCGTGAGGCCGGCACCCTCGCCGAACGCGAACGCCTCGCCAAGGAGATCCACGACACCGTCGCGCAGGGGCTCTCGAGCATCCAGATGCTGCTGCACGCGGCGGAACGCGACGTCACCGACCCGCCGACGCAGGAGAAGCTGCGGCTCGCGCGCGAGACGGCTGCGCAGAACCTCGGCGAGACGCGCCGGTTCATCCGCGAGCTGGCGCCCCCGTCGCTCGATGCGCAGACGCTCCCGTCGGCGCTCCGCCGTCTCACCGAGGCGACGACCGAGCAGTCGACGCAGGCGGGTGCCCCGCTGAAGGTCGAGTTCACCACGAGCGGCGACCCGGTGCTGTTGCCGATGGCGACCGATGCGGCACTGCTGCGCATCGCCCAGGGATCGCTCGCGAACGTCTTGCAGCACGCGGAGGCGACTCGGGCATCGGTGACGCTGAGCTATCTCGGCGACGAGGTCGCCCTCGACGTGGTCGACGACGGGATCGGGTTCGCCGTCTCGCGAGTCCAGGGCGGCGACGGCGCGGGCGCCGGAGTGGGCCAAGGCGCCGACGGCCCGGCGTCTGGTGCGGCGGGCGGCGGGTTCGGGCTCCGAGCGATCCGGCAGCGTGCCGCAGCCCTCGGCGGCACGGTCGACATCGAGTCCTCGCCCGGTGACGGCACCGCGATCTCCGTGCGCATCCCGGTGGTGACCACGTGATCCGCCTGCTGCTCAGCGACGATCACCCCGTCGTGCGCGCGGGCATCCGCGCGATGCTCGAGAACGAACCGGGCCTCGAGGTCGTCGGCGAGGCGACGACGGCCGAAGACGCGGTGCGGCTGGCTGCGGCATCCGATGTCGATCTCGTGCTCATGGACCTGCAGTACCCCGGCGCGATGCAGGGCGCGGAGGCGACGCGGCGCATCCGTTCGCAGCCCGATTCACCCCGCGTGCTCGTGCTGACGAACTACGACACCGACGCCGACATCCTCGGCGCGATCGAGGCCGGGGCGAGCGGGTACCTGCTGAAGGATGCGCCGCCCGCCGAACTCATCGCCGCAGTGCAGGCCGCCGCGGTCGGCGACGCGGCGCTCGCGCCCGGCGTCTCGTCGCGCCTCGACGCCTCGCTGTCGAACGGCGAACGGCTGACGGTTCGCGAAGCTGAGGTGCTCTCGCTCGTCGCCGAAGGGCTCACGAATCGGGAGATCGGCCGGGCGCTCTTCCTCAGCGAAGCGACGGTGAAGTCGCATCTCGTGCACATCTTCACCAAGCTCGACGTCGGCTCGCGCACGGCGGCGGTGGCCCGGGCACGCGAACTGGGCGCGATCAGGGCGGGCTGACGGATGCCCCGCGCCCGCGTCGTGCTCGTGCACGGACTCCGCACCTCGTCGACGATGTGGCGCAGGCAGTTCGCCCTGCTCGGCGCACACGATCTCGACGTGGTCGCCATCGACCTGCCCGGTCACGGAACCCGGATCGGCGAACCCTTCTCGATCGAGGCGGGGCTGCGCGAGATCGACGCGGCGCTGAACCCCGACGAGACCGGCGAGGCCGTGCCGCGACTCCTGGTGGGCCTCAGCCTCGGCGGGTACCTCTCGATCGAGTTCGCCGCACGCCATCCCGGCCGCCTCGACGGACTCGTGGCGGCGGCGTGCAGCACCCGGCCGCGCGGTGCATCGTTGGGCGGGTACCGCCGACTCGCCGCGATCATCGGCCGACTGCCCGATCGCGGGCGCCGGCTCAACGACGCGATGGCCCGGCTCCTCCTCGCACCAGAGGCCGCCGACGACGTGCTCGCGGGCGGCGTCGCGCTCGACGTGATGGCTCCCGTGCTCGACGCGGTGGGCCGGCTCGACCCCGAGGCAGCGCTCTCGAGGATCGACGTGCCGGTCTGGCTCGTGAACGGCCGCTTCGACCACTTCCGCTTCGAGGAGCGCCGGATGCTGCGCGCGACCCGCGACGGCCGCCTCGTGATCGTGCCTCGTGCGACGCATCTCGTGAGCCTCATCCGGCCCGAGGACTTCGCGGCGATCGTGCTCGGCGCCATCGCCGAGCTCCAACGACGCGCCGCTCGCCGTCGTAGCGGTCGCGGATCCGGCGACGCGGCGCCCGCCGACCACCGCGCAGACCCGCGCGTTGGTCACGCCCGCACATAGCTGGTATCGTTGCCTGTTGGCTTGCGTGTGGGTCCCACCCCGCACGATTCGCCGGTGAGGCCCCTCTACCTCTCCCGGCACATCCGGTACCCGCACAAGAACGAAAGACGAACTCCACGTGGCAAACATCAAGTCGCAGATCAAGCGCATCCGCACGAACCTCAAGGCGCAGGAGCGCAACAAGGCCGTGAAGAGCGAGCTGAAGACCGTCATCCGCACCGCGAAGGACGCGATCTCGGGGGGCGACAAGGAGAAGGCGACGACCGCACTCCGCGCTGCGACCCGCAAGCTCGACAAGGCCGCCAGCAAGGGCGTCATCCACAAGAACCAGGCCGCGAACCGCAAGTCGGCTCTCGCGAAGCAGGTCGCCGCGCTCTGACGCGACACGCACTCGACGAAGGCCCCGGCACGGATGTGCCGGGGCCTTCGTGTTGCCAGCTCGGACTATGAACCGTCGCGGCCGCGCGAGGAGATGACCCCGACGAGGCGCTCGAGGGCGAAGACCGGATCGCGTTCGGCGCCCTTCACCGCGGCATCGGTGGCCGCGAGTGCTTCGATCGCCCGGCCGAGCCCCTCATCGCTCCAACCCGCGAGATCACGCCGAGCGCGATCGACCTGCCACGGCGCGAGGCTGAGGGATGCCGCGAGCTGCGCACCCCCGCCCCGTGTGCCTGACACCTTGGCCATGGTGCGCACCTTCATCGCGAATGCGGCGACCATGGGCACGGGATCGGCGCCGCTGTCGAGCGCGTGCCGGAGGGCGATGAGCGCCTCGCCGTGACGACCCGCGATGGCGGCGTCGGCCACCGCGAACGCGTTGGTCTCGACCCGGCCGCCGTAGTAGCGGGCGACGACGGCCTCGGTGATGTCGGACGGCGCGTCGGCGAGCAGCTGACGGCATGCCGCCGAGAGCTCGCGAAGGTCGTCGCTGAATGCGCCGACGAGCGCGCGCAGCGCAGCGGGGTTGATCTTGCGCCCGGCCGCGCGGAACTCCGCGGCCGCGAACTCTTGCTTCTCGGCGTCTTTCTTGAGCTCTGCGCACACGACCTCGACGCCGGCCCCGCCACCGGCACGCACCGCGTCGAGGAGCTTCTTGCCACGCACCCCGCTGCGGTGCCGCAGCACGAGCGTCGTGGACTCGGCCGTCTGCTCGAGATAGTCGAGCGCGTCGAGCAGGAAGTCGTCGCTCGCCCGCTCGACGCCGTTCACCCGGATGAGCCGGGGCTCGCCGAACAGCGACGGGCTCGCGAGCGTCAGGAGTTCGCCGCGTCGATAGCCGTCGGCTTCGAGATCGCTCACCTCGAGGGCGGGGTCTTCGGCACGCAGGAAGTCGCGAAGCATCGTGATCGACCGCTCGGCGAGCACGTCTTCGGCACCCGAGACGAGCACCACCGGCGCCGGCCGGATCGCGTGCCAGGCGAGCTGCGGAATGGCCACCTTCGCCTTGGGCGAGGCCCCCGAGCGCGATGCGCTGGTGCGCGTTGAGCTTGTGCGCGATGCCACCGCACCTCCCGTTCGTCACGTCGAGTCTACGGGCCGGCGGTGACACCGGCGGTGTCGCGCTCGCTCCAGAGACGGAACCCCTCACCGTCGGCGGTCAGCAGCGCCGTGCCCGACCGGTCGGTGCGCACCACCGCGGTACCGGCCGACCGGAGCAGCTCGAGCACCCGTTCGGTCGGATGCCCGTAGCCGTTGTCGACGCCGACGCCGATCACGCCGACGGTCGCGCCGAGCTCGCGGTACAGGCGCTCGCTCTGGTCGGCCGAGCCGTGGTGGGCGATCTTCACGAGGTCGACCGTGCCGATGGCGGCCGACCGCAGCATCCGATGCTGAGCCTCCTCACCGAGATCGCCGAGGAAGACGCCCCGATACTGCGGAGTCGAGACATCCAGGACGACGCTCGCGTCGTTGCCGGGCACCGCGTTCGCCCGCGGCCAGAGCACACGCCACCTGGCGTCGCCGAGGATGCCGCCGAACCCGGCGACCACTTCGACCGACTCGGCGCCCGCCGCAAGCAACGGGCCCAGCGCACGGGTCGAGCGCTCACCGTCGAGCGGCCCGTGGATGACGGTGTCGACGAGGCCCGCCACGGCCGACGCTCCTCCGACGTGATCCGCATCCCAGTGGGTCAGCACGAGCAGGTCGATATGCGTGATGTCGAGGAACGACAGGCACCGAGTGAGTGCGGCAGGCTCGGGTCCGGTGTCGAGAAGGGCCGTCGCCCCGCCCGAACGCAGGATCACGGCGTCACCCTGCCCGATGTCGCACGCGGCGACATCCCAGTCGGCCGGCCGCGTCGTGGCGCCGATCAGCGGCCGACCGGCGAAGAGGCCCACCGGTGCGGCGAGGGCGAGGAGCAGCACCGCGACGGCCAGGCCGCGGAGTCGACTCCGACGTCGCGAGCCGAGCGCGAGCCAGAGCGCGATCGCCGTGCTGGCGGCCAGCAGCAGCGCGCCCGGGGCATCCGGCAGCCACTCGAGCCGCGCAGCGGGCATCGTCGAGGATGCGCGGGCGAGCAGGGCGATCCACGATGCCGGCAACCACGCGAGCTGCAGGCACGCGAAGCCGAGTGATGGCAGCACCGGGAGCAGCAGGCAGCCGATCAGGCCGACGACCGTGCCGACGGGCGCCGCCGGCGCCGCGAGGAGGTTCGCCGGCACGCCGTAGAGCGCGAGCGCCGGGTCGAGCAGCACGAGCACCGGCTGGCACGCCAACTGGGCGGCGAGCGGAACGCCGATCACGGCCGCGATCGGCACCGGCATCCACCGGGCGAGGGCGCCGGTCAGCGGCCGCGCGAGGAGCAGGAGCCCCGCCGTCGCGAACACCGACAGTGCGAAGCCGTAGTCGCGGGCGTACCAGGGGTCGACGGCGAGGAGCACCACGACCGCGAGCGAGAGAGCGGCGACTCCCCCGCCCGGCCGCCCGACGGCGACGGCGATGAGCACGACGACGGCCATCGTCGCCGCTCGAACGACGCTCGCCTCTGGGGTCACGAGAGCGACGAATCCCGCAAGCGCGGCGAGGGCGACGCCGACGCGTGCGAGTCGAGGCAGCCCGAGCAACGCCGCGAACGCGAACGCCGCGGCTGTCACGATGGCGCAGTTCGCCCCGGGCGGTGATGATCATACGGATGAGTCGTATATCCCGAATAGAAATCCCAGTTCCAGAGGCATTATTCGTCGCGCCACGAATACGCTTCCCGACTCCGATTTGCCTTCCCATCCCGTATCCAGACCCGATTCGTGAGGCGATACGGGTTCCCAATGAACTGCGAAACGGTGCAATGGCTATCGCATCGGTGTGCATATGACAAGGATGACGGAGCAGATGAGTCGAATCCGCATCGGATTGGCATTCCCAATCGGACTCGCATCGATTCCGATGCCGCGCGGCGTGGAGGGCTCGATCCCACTGACCGAGCGTGTACCTTCCGAGCCACAGGTCTCGACGGGGTGATACCTGACGTGGGAATCGCCGGAGGGGCGAGCGGAGGAGAAGTAGGGGTCGTGTTGATAGACGTGCTGCTCAATGGGCATCGGGTGCCGATCGACCGTGGCGTCTTCATGGAACTGCTCGAGAACTCCGTCGTGAACGCACGCGCGCCCTACCTGCACGCGCTCGAGCGGAACGAGATCGTCTACTCCGAGCTCGTGGACCTCGCGCGAAAGGCTGAGGTGCCGCACCCACTGTTCTTCGCTCCCTCGTCACTCGTCCAGGCGCAGGTGCAGGCCAAGGCCGACAAGCTGCTGCAGGGCGTCGCCCCGGACACGTTCACGGTGAATACGCGGACCATCGTGAAGCTGCGGGACGTCGAGCTCATCGTGAAAGACCTGCTTCGCAAGCAGTCGCTCCTGAAGAAGCACGATTCGGAGCTCACGAAGAACAAGATCGTCGGGCTCCTGCGCCGGTCGCGCGGAACTGTGCGCGATGACGCCGACCGGCTGATCGCCGCCCTGGGACTCGATCGTCACGCCCTCCGCACGACGCGCAAGAAGGAATCCGTGCTGGAGCTGATCATCGAACGCCTCGAAGCCAACCAGGTGCTCGGCGGATGTCGCGCTCGCGCACACCGCCGGGGAACAGGCTGATGAGCTGTCGGCCGGCGTCGGTGATCGTGTAGTGGCCCCGCTTCGGCCGAGAGAGCGCGCCGACGTTGGTGAGGAAGGAGACCGCCCAACCGATGCGGTTCTCGTACTTGACCTGGCTGCCCGACGGAAGCATCTCCTGCTTTTGCGTCTCCGTCAGCCTCGCCGCATCGGCGACCAGCGGCTGGAACTCCCGCCAGTGCCGCACGATCCCGTCATCAAGGACACGGAGCGTGGGGATCATGAAGCCTTCCCAGTTCGGCATCTGCTCAGTCACTTCATGCCCTCCATGGGATTCATTCCTAGTCCTTCAGTCCGAGTGATGATAGTCAGCCCTCGGATTCGGTCGGCGGCTCATCGATGTCGGCGATCATCCACCCTGGCAGCGGATCTGACGGCAGCTCCTGCAGGAATGCGTTCGCAGCGGCGGGATCAGCAACAGGGAGATGGTCCTGATCGGCCCAGAGGCACTCGGGACAACCGACATATACTCCGGCGTCCGATTCGTACGCGAGCAGCGGTTCACCGCAGTTTGGGCATCGCGCCGTGTAGCTGTCAGTCATCGTTTCAGCTCACGTGCGCCACCGTGCGTCGCCAAGGGTGTGAGCAGGGTGATCTCCTCGACCTCGTCGACGGTGAGCTCGACGCTGTCGATTGTCGCCGCTGTGAACGCCGCGCTCAGCACGAACCGCGCTCGACGTGGATGTTCGATGACCCGAAGCATCTCCCGGCTCCAGTCCTCGTAGTAGGCGTAGCCATCGGCACTTCCCATGTTTCGGTCGATAAACCCGTCGAGCGAGCAATCGGCCTCGATGCCCACGGTGAGTGTCATCTCCCCTTGGTCTCCGGTGTGGTAGACCTCGTACCCAATCGTGCCCATGTCCGGGAAGATCCGGTCGAACACCGCATCGCTCAACGAAGTCCGGAATGGATGTTCGTATCGATCGTCATCCCCGAAGAGGTCAAAGTCAGGCTCCGGAACGGCGCCCTCAAGGCCCTGCAGCGCTGTCTTGACGAGATCCGCGACGTGCTGGGCGGTAAACGCCCCTTCGACGACGCGGAGGACCTCGGCGAGCGGCTTGATCGCCCCGTGCTCAAGTGAGGCGCGCAGGAACGGAACGACTTCGAAGGCCTCAAGGTCGGGCATCTCCGCCCGTAGATCGGGATGGAGTGTGCGATCCCTTTTGCTCACGCAGAAATCGCCCGAATTGTTCGTCACGAAGAGCACTGGAGTCGAGGGTGCGACACCGGCGCAGATCACCTTCACCGTCTCCCAGATCAGCGCGTCGCGGAATCCTTTACCCGTCGATGCGAACGGCTTGCGCTCATCGAGATCACGCTCGAGCAGATCTCCGAGCGGAACTTCCGGATACCGCGGGACCTCAACGCCATTGCGGGTAAGCATGGTCGCGGCGGCGTCATAGAACACCGAGCGCCCCAACGACGGTGCGACGCTCGAGGTGACGGTCGCTACGTCGGCATCCGCGAGCACACCGTTGATCGCTGCGTGCGCCTTCCGGAAGTCGCGACGCCTGTCCGCAAGATCCTTCGCCCACTGCCGTGACAGCTCATACAGCACCACTTCAGGTATGACCAGTCGAATCCGGCCGGTCCGGACGAGCGCGAGAAGAAGTGCGCTATCTGCGCGGGTGAACGGTCTGCGTCCATGCACCGCGGTCGAGTCGAGGATGACGACGGGATTCAGGGTGTCACCCATTGTCAGAGTTCAGGACGTCTGGGGCTACACAGTGGTCTCGATCGCTCATCCCGCGATCTTATCTACCGCGATGACCACACAGCCGTCGAGAACGAACGAGGCCATGTCGTGATCTAAATCTTCCTGGTCAGGAGCGCGTCGACCAACGCGGCCCGATCAGCGACCTCGTTCATCAACGCGCGGCCTATCTCCGCTGCACAGGTCGCGAGGTCAGTGACGTCCTGCTCGTTCCGATGTGCAAGCTTTCATGGCGGCGAGTCATTTTTCCGTACGTCCAGTACGAGGTTGAGCACTTCGACAAGGCGATGGAGAGTCCGTGTCGATGCTTCCTCGCCAAGCTCAACACGCGAGATCGTCGGGCGCGAGACGCCCGCTCTCATGGCCAGCTCTGTCTGTGACCAGCCACGTTCCAACCGAGAGGCTTGGATGCTCTTGCCAAGACCACGTGCTTCACCGGGCGGACGGCTCATCAACTCGCCTTGAGCGACAGGAGAGCGTCGAGCGCCCGCTCCCGCTCCATCATGACCTCGAGCATCGCCGCCTCCATGTAGCCCCAGTCGGGTACCCCTGCGGCAGTCGCCGGAAGGAGTACGGTCTCGTCCTCGAACACAGCGCCATTGCGCTTCCACGCGAAGCTGTAGTTAAAGCGCTCGATGCTCTTGTCGAGGCAGGCCACGAGGAACAACCCGTTCCACTGGTTCAAGCGCGGATGATACGCGAGCTGCAAGTCACCGCTGCCCACGAACGGCTCGGCCTGGTAGGTGTTCCGGCCGATGCCGCCATTGCCGTTGCAGATCAGCGCGATGCAGTTGCCTTCGCTCGTCAGCGACCCATCGTCGTCTTTGACGTCCCGAACGTAGCCATTGTTGGCATAGCTTGCAGCAATGTAGGGGACGTCCCCGTCCAGAAACGAACCCGCCCCTGTGCCTCGTCCGCGCACGATCTCGGTGAACAGGTCGACTACCTTAAACTCGGACCATCCGTTCATGTCAACGACGTGGCGCGGGACGTCCGGGAGGGCAAAGAGGATTTCCAGCGCCTTTTCGCGCTCCTCCATCGTGGCGCGCATGACGGACTCCATGAATTCCCAGTCGGGCTCGCCTGCGGTCGTGACGGGGAGTCGAACGGTCTCCGCTTTCAACGTGTCGGCGGAGCGTTTCCAGGCGAAGCTATAGCCGAACACCTCAACGCTCTTGTCGAGGCAGGCAACGAGGAACAGCCCGTTCCACCTGTTGAGGCGAGAATGATATCCGAGCATGAGCTTCACGCTGCCGACGAAGGGTTCCGCCTGGTACGTGTTCCGGCCTATGCTGCCGTTTCCGTCGCAGATGAGGGCGATGCAGTTGCCCTCGCTGGTCAGCGATCCGTCGGAGTCTTCGACACTGCGCGCATGGCCGTTGTTCACTGTGCTTGTGGCAATGTAAGGGAGGTCCCCGTCCGTGAGCGCCCCAACATTGCCGCACTTGCCGTGCTCCATGCGCTCGAAGAAGTCCACGACCCGGAATTCGCCCCACGCGCTCGTATCGATGCGCTTCACTTCGACACCTCCACCTGCACGGTGGTAGGTGTCTCAGTGACGTTCGACGAGTACATCGTGATCGCGCCCAGGCGCTCGCGCACGGCCTTCGCGTCGATGCCGCGCTGGAACATCGCGTACTCCATGGCCGTGCGCGCGAGGTCCTCATGTGTCAGCACGAACGGCTTCACCGGGGCCTGCCAGCTCAGGCTTTCCGCCGGATCCACCCACTGGCCCGTGCCGAACTTGCTGTCGTCGTTGCGCTCGATCGCGTCGACCCAGTACTCCTCAAGCGCGGGCCACTTGCCACGGACGTCGTGTCGGCCCTGGTTCTTGACAGTGATCAGCCCGTCGTCCTCGACGTTGACAGCGAAGAACTTCTTGCCGTCCTGCGGCTTGCCCGCCTCAAAGACGAAGACGCTCGTGGTGACGCCCACGCCGAAGAACAGGTTCTCGGGCAGCTTCACGACCTTCAGCAAGCGGTGGTGGCGCAGGATGCGCGAGGTCTGGGTCTTGCTCGTCTTATCGAGCTTCTTGTCCGGCAGGATGAAGCCGCACAGGGTACCGCGGCCGACGCTGTCGAGGACGTTTTCGACGATGGTCATGCATCCGAACTTGTTCTCGTACGGCGGGTTCATCAGCACCTTGGTGGCACCGGTCTGCTCGATCCAGCTCCGAGCCGTCTCCGTGCGTGCGTCCATGTGGGCGAGGTTCGTCTTGCCGTCCTTGTGGATGAGCATGTTCGCGCACGCCAGAGCGTAGATCTCGCGATCGAATTCGATGCCGTACAACTGCCTAGCCTTGATCTGCTTCGCCTTCGTCGTGTTCACGCCGCCGGCCTGGCGGATCATGTTGCTCATCGCCTTGACTAGGAAAGACCCCGACCCGGCACATGCGTCGAGGACCTTGTCGTCCTTGTCGACGCCGAGCAGGCGGTACATGAAGCCGGTGACGTGGTCTGGGGTGAAGACTTGGCCCGACTCGCTCTTTTTCTTGTAGCGGTTGAACTCGTTGAAAAAGATCGCCATCACGTCTTCGCCCTGCCAGGCGTTCGAGTTGATGAGACCGGAAATCTCGGTGACCCAGTCGATGAAGTCGCCGATCAGGTTCGCGAGGCGAGCGACTGCCCGCGGGTCGTCCTCGTCGGTCGAGACGTTCATCTTGATGTCCGAGTACACCTCGGCGAGGAGGGACAGCTTGGTGTTCTGCTGGACATCGGACCGGATCGCTTTGTTCAGCGCACTGAGGATGCCGTTGTGGAACGCGTCGTAGTCCATACCGCGTACCAGGACCGCTTCGTACCGGCGCGCAACGAGCGCGCACGCCGTGAAGATCATGCGGTGGTACAGATTCTTGATGCCGAAGTCACCGTGGAGGGAGTTGTTGATGCGCTGCGTCAGCTCGTAGATGCGTGCCTTGTCGATCGGCCGGTCTGTAAGTTTCGAGAAGTAGTACTCCTTCGGCTGGAGTTCGTCAGGCACCTCCAAGGGCTTGCCGTTGACATACGCCCGGGTACGGTCGCCGTCGTAGACGACGCCGACGACGAGGTCGTACTGCGTCCGCACGGTCGCGCAGTACTTTTCGACCTGCGCGCGCAGGGCGGGTGCGTCGATCGGCATGGCATCGGGAGCCTTGGTTTCGAGTACGAGGGCCACTGTGCCCTTGTCAGCCGGTAGGTACCATCCGTCGGGCTTGTTCTGCGATCCCTCGCCACGGAAGCCGAGCTGCATCAAGGTCGTGATCTGTCCGACACCGCTCTGTGCCACGTTCTTCGGGACGTCGGCAAGACCGAGGACATCCCGTGCTTGATCTCGGACCTGATCTTCGGTCTTCACTGCCACTCTCCCACTCACCATTGCATCAAAAATATATCAATGAGGCTATCGCACACAGCGATCAGGCGGAACAAGCGAGGTCGACGGATATCAGTCAGGTCGCACCTGCGTCCCCTCGGGTACTAGATGATCGTTGCCGTCTCGCAAGGCAGAACTGTACGGATGGGCCGGCCAGACAGGTCATCGATCCCGGCCGCCGCCATTTACTGACCGCGTTCTCCACCGGCGCGCCAGGAGGCTGAACTCAGGAGTCGCAAAGCTCTTTCGTGCGTATGACGGTGTTACACTTAGCGTCATACAGCAACCAGGAGATTGACATGGCAGTTCTGAACATTCGAGTCGACGATCGCATCCGCGATCAGCTCAAGGAGATGTCGGACGATGAGGGCGTCACGCTCAGCGAGTTCGTCAGGGACCTCCTTATGGAGGCGGTGGTGCCCGTCTACGAGCGCGAGGTGAAGCACGGCGAGGAGCCGCCGGCCGAGAGCATGCGGATCGTCGATCGGCAGGTCCTCTCCCTGCTGCATCGGATTCTTGGCCGGGTGCTGCCGGAAGATGCCAACGACGTCGACGGCGACCTCGAGTACCAGCTCATGCGGGCGAAGATCCTCGAGGAGGGCTACACCGGCGCGTACTGGTACGAGACCGCCGGGTTCAGCACCGAGCTGTCGAAGCGCGACTGCGCTCGCGTCTCGGACATCCTGCAGATGTTCCGGATCATCACGTACAGCATCGACCACCTCGCGAAGGACGGGACGCCCATTGACGAGAAGCTGGCGTTCCGACTCGAGTTCCAGGGCTTCGACCACAACGACGCGCTGGAGGGGCACATGGCCGGCTACGTCAAGTTCCTGATGGGCGACGATCGCTGGACCGAGCTCCAGCCCCAGATCGAACGCAACGACAACGGCAATTCGCACGCCCTCATGCTCGACACGTACCTGCGCATGCTGTCCGAGTACCGTCGAATCATGGACGGTCGCAAACGCGGATTCAATCGGTACGACTACCTCCTGTCCGGCGATGAGCTGGCACAGATCTCCGCCGCGCAGGTGCACCCGTCGAACCGCATCGCCGATGGTCACTAAGCCGACGATGCACTCGGATGTCCATCGGCATGGCGCAGACTGAACTCGTGAGCATGCCCGCTGATGCACGGGTCGACGAAGTTCGACGTGCCGCGACAACCCTCGCCTCTGCGCACGAGCCTGCGGCTGCTCCGATCTCCTTCCGCATCGGTGATGAGCTGCAGGCGCTCGTGCTGCCCCCGGGCGCGCTGGAGGGGGTCTGCGTCTGGTGCCACGGGCTGCTCGCCGATCGAGTCGACCTGTGCTTCAACTGCGACGAGAACTCGCGCGCGCTCGACGGCGTCGTCCAGCCGATCATCCCGATCTCGTTGTACGCGAAGCCGAGCCCGCTGCGCGACTGGCTGACGTTCTACAAGGACGACGGTGAGGTCGCCGCGGACCCGTCGGCCCGGGACGCGATCGGGACGGTGCTGGAGCGATTCTTCACCGAGAACGAAGCGTGGGTCACTCGCCTAGGCGCCGACGGCGCGATCATCGTTCCGTCGACGTTCCGGCCTCCGCCCCACCCGCTCGCCGTGCTCGTGCGCGAGCGCGGGTCGCTGCCATTCGAGGTGCTGCACGGGCTGAGCCGGACATCGGCGAACCTCGGCCACAACCAGCCGAACACGGACGCGTTCGACGCGTCGGACGACCTCCGGGGGAAGCGAATCCTGCTCCTCGACGACGTCTACACCTCCGGCGCGCGGGCGCAGAGCGCCGCCTACGCCCTGCGCCGCGTCGGCGCCGAGATCGTCGCGCTCTGCATCATCGGTCGAAGGTACAACCCGGGCTATAGCGAACAGAGCTCAGCCGTCTTCAGCAGGCAGAGCGCCGAGACGTTCACCTGGACGGTCGACGTCCGCGACGCTACTCGAACATGAGGCGCTTGATCAGCATCCCCGCGGCGTGCGCGGCGAGGGTGGCCGAGCCGGTTTTCAGCTGATCCCACCACGCCAGTTCGTCTGTGCTGTCGAGTCCGAGATCGGCGGGATCCATAGCATCCCAAAGGATCTTCGCCGCTCCCCCGGTCGCCCCGACGGGGATGACGAGCACGCCGTGGGTCTGCGCAGCCGCGACCTCTTCGCCAGTTCGCGAGCCGCCGCCGATGACGACCATCGCTCGCACCTGCGGGAAGACGAAGTCGCGCATCTCATCGAGGGTGCGCTCGGTGAAGATCGCCATGCCGACCCGGTGCTCGATCGGGATGGACTCGTCGCCGGTCTCCGCCTTGCGGTAGTAGAAGCGCACCGACTCCGGTCGGTATTCGCTCGAGGCGAGCGCATACCGGAAGTGCCGACTGACGACCTGCCCGGCGGGGCCGCCGAACGACACGATCGTGGGCCGGGCGGATCTATTCGATCCGGCGAGCGTCATCGCGAGGGTCTGAGCGACGGACATCGAGAACCGGTCCTCATCGGTCGTGCCGGTCGCGTCGAAGCTCCCCGACACGAACAGGAACTCGGGACGGCACCTCACCTCGAGCTGGCTCAGCAGCGGTGAGAGATCTGCATGCGAATCGATCATGTGCACATTCACCCCGGCTTTCTCCAAGTCTGCCACGCGGAGCTGCTGCAGGCGGTGCTCAACAGGGTCGGCCTTCGCCGCGAAGACGACATAGTGCGGCGGCGCATCAATGTGCGCCGGCAACGACCGCGACAGTCGCAGCAGCAGGTTGAGGTTCGGGTCGTCGAAGCTCAGGCCCAGGAAGAGGAAGCTGTTCGTCAACCAGGCTGCGCGCAGCCGCGTCCAGGTGATCGGATGCTGCTCCTCGTATCTCTCGAAGTCCGATCGGGTGATCACCGGAGCGACCTGCCATCCCCGCTGGCCCTGCGCGTCCCGCGTGAGCGAGCCGTGCATCTTGGTGACGCGCTTGGTGCTGGTCCCGGCCGCCGGCTTCCCCGCGTAATCCTGCTCCCCCACCACCCACTGGTACTCGCGGTCCTGGGCCTTGAGCGACTGCTCGACGAGCAGGTCGTAGTTCGTCGTCCAATAGTCGCGGATTGGCAGCTGCGACAAGGTGTCGTGCACATCCGTCGGGACGACGTCGACGTCGATCTTCCGCTTGATCGCTGCGTGGAGCGCGCCCTCGCCGTCGGTGTTCGCGATGTACTGCGCCGCCAGCGGTGCGTCCGCGAGCCCGGCGGGGACGTCCGCGGCGACACGAGCATCGTCAATGAGCGCATTCCAGTCAGGAAGACCGGCAGCCATCGACGTGCCCGCGCCGACGAACACCGCGGCGTCCCCGACGGCCACGGCCTCGGCGAACTTCGCGACCAGTTCCTTCATCGTCACCGTCATGACTCGGTCCTTCCTGATGGCACGACCTCGCCGATCACCTTCGGAACCACCCCGCGCTCGTTCGCCGAGAATCGCAGCGCGCCGACCTGACCTCGGATCTGATGCGCGATCCAGCGCTCGTCGACGATCGGAGTGAGCAGCAGGGCGCGTGCCCAGAAGTCGAGCTGCTCCTCGCGCGTCACCAGGTGATGCCCGTAGAAGTGGAACGAGCGCGCCGACGAGCACAGGATTCCGGCCGTGTCGAGCACTTCGGCTGCGGCTCGGACGGTCGCCGCGGATCCAGGTCGAGTCGCTTTCGACGTGAAGTCGAGCATCGGGAGGTAGCGGTCCTGGCCGTTTACGAGCGTGATCCACGACTGGAGCGCGATCGAGTCGCGTCCATGCGAGGGGGCACGGCAGGCCAGCTCAGCAAGCTCCGACGGGGTCTCGCCCGACGTGACCATTTCGATCGTCTCGTGCCGAGTTGGATCCTGGTGGTACATCGCCGAACGGAGGATGTCAGCAGGCACACCCTCGCGCTCGAGCTCGCCGGCGATGAACAGCGCATGCCAGAACGGAATCCCCTCAGCCGAACGGATGGCACGCGCCTGCTCGATGAGGAGCTCGCTCGCCTCTGCACCGGCGACCCGACGCTGCACCCGGGGAGCCGCCGTGATGAAGCTCACGCGGATCGTGCTCCCATGCGGGACGTGCGCAAGGATGGCGGACGTCAGCGCATGGACTTCGTCCTGCTGCTCGATCATCGTCGGAACTCCTTTCCCCTCGTCGTTCCATGATCCCTGAACTTAGAGCCAACCTCTGACATCGCTCGGTTCACCGCCGATCGCGATGCTGCCGGCGACCCCCGCCGCCGCCCACAGGCTCCACGCGAGTGTCGCCGCACCGTGCCCGGCATCGGGGAGTCCGATCGCGCACCAGGCGACGGCCCACGCGACGGCCGCGGGCGCGAGCAGCCGGGCATCGACCATCTCAGAGCGCCACGAGCTTCTCGAGACCCGAGAACACCGCGTCGCCGATGCCGGCGACATCGAGCAGTTGATCGACGGAGGTGAACGGCCCGTTCGCCTCACGCCAGTCGATGATGCGCTGGGCGAGGGCTGGCCCGATGCGCGGGAGCGTGTCGAGCTCGGCGACGTCGGCGCTGTTCAGGTGCACGAGCCCGTCGGATTCGCCCGATGCGCCGCTCTCGCCGCCGGCGGGCTGCGGCGCCTGACCCAGCACCGGCACGGCGAGCTGTTCGCCGTCGACGAGCTGGCGCGCGAGATTCACCCCCGCCGGATCGGCGTCGGCAGTGAAGCCTCCGGCGGCCGCGACGGCGTCGACGACCCGCGCACCCGCCGCCAGTTCGACGAGCCCCGGCCGCGCGACCGCGCCGAGCACGTGCACGAGCACCGGCGGAGCGCCGATCGTCGATGACGGGTCGGCCGAGGCATCCGCCGCCGCACCGGATGCCTCGATGCGCGCCTGCTCGCCGCCGCCACCCGCTTCGAACGACATGAGCGCCGCGACCGCCACCGCGAGTACGAAGAGCACCACGGCGGCGCCGACGGCCACGCGCACGCGCGGGCCGGCACGGCGAGCAGAGGGGTCGAGCGCCGCCAGCGGATCGACGGCATCACTCGCGGGCATACCCGCACGGTATGCGGCCCGACGCGGCGTCACCTGACGAGCAGCGCCCTCAGTACACCCGTCGCGGCTTCCTCACCCTGTCGAGGAGGAGTCGCGAAGCCGCGTCAGCCCCTCGTCGCGATGTTCACGAGTCGGGGTGCGCGCACGATGACGTTGGCGATCTCGCGATCCCCAACCACACGCGACACCGCGGCCGACGCACGTGCCAGCACTTCGAGCTCGTCGCCCGAGATCTTCGGCGACACCTCGAACCGGTCGCGCACCTTGCCGTCGACCTGCACGATGGCCGTCACCGACTCCTCGACGAGCAGCGCCGGGTCGGCCTTGCGCCACGGCACGAGGGCGACCGTCGGCTCGTAGCCGAGTCGCTGCCACATGTCTTCGGCGGTATACGGGGCGAACAGGTCGAGGATCATCGCAGTGACCTCCGAGGCCTCCCGCACTGCGGCATCGCCGGCGCCCGCACCGGAGTCGATCGTCTTGCGTGTGGCGTTCACGAGCTCCATGAGCCGCGCGACCACGACGTTGAACTTGAACGCCTCGACGAGACCAGGGGCGTCGGCGAGCAGTCGGTGCGTCACGCGGCGCAGCGCAGCATCGCCCGTCTTCCACTCGATCTCGGGGCTCGACGTGACCTCACCCGAGATGCGCCACGCACGCGCCAGGAACTTCGAAGCGCCGACCGGGGACACGTCGGCCCAGTCGATGTCGTCTTCCGGCGGGCCGGCGAACGCGAGCGTGACCCGCAGCGCATCGGCGCCGTGCGCATGCAGCTCGCTCGCGAACTCGACCAGGTTGCCCTTGGACTTCGACATCTTCGTGCCGTCCATGATGACCATGCCCTGATTGAGCAGCGACGTGAACGGTTCGGTGAAGCTCAGGTAGCCGAGATCGAAGAGCACCTTCGTGATGAAGCGGGAGTAGAGCAGGTGCAGGATGGCGTGCTCGACGCCGCCCACGTACTGGTCGACGGGCAGCCACTTCTCGGCCTCGGCCGGGTCGAAGGCGCGCTCGTCGTTGTTCGGGTCGAGGTAGCGCAGGTAGTACCACGAGGAGTCGACGAAGGTGTCCATCGTGTCGGAGTCGCGGCGCGCGGCGCCGCCGCAGCTCGGGCACGCGACATTGGCCCACTCCTCGGCGGCACCGAGCGGGCTCGAGCCCTTCGGCTTCAGGTCGAGCCCCGCGGCATCCGGCAGTCGCACCGGCAGATCGGCCTCGGGAACCGGCACCTCGCCGCACGATGGGCAGTGGATGATCGGGATCGGGGTGCCCCAGTAGCGCTGGCGCGAGATCAGCCAGTCGCGCAGGCGGTAGTTCTTCGACGAGCGGCCGAGACCGCGCTCGGAGAGGAGTTCGATGACCCGGCGGATCGCGTTGGACTTCGAGAGCCCGTCGAGCGGGCCCGAGTTCACGAGTCGGCCGTCGCCCCCGAGCGCGACGCCGGTGGACGCCGGGTCTTCGGCCGGAAGGTCGTCGGGCAGCACCGGGTCGCCGTGCTCATCGAGCTGGATCACCGGAATCACGCCCGTGACGGGAGCGTTCGTGTCGACGACGACCCGCACCGGCAGCCCGAAGGCGCGGGCGAAATCGAGGTCGCGCTGGTCGTGCGCCGGCACCGCCATGATCGCGCCATGACCGTAGTCGGCGAGCACGTAGTCGGCGGCCCAGATCGGCAGGCGCTCGCCGTTGACCGGGTTGATCGCGTAGCGCTCGAGGAAGACGCCGGTCTTCGGCCGGTCGGTCGAGAGCCGGTCGATGTCGCTCTCGGCGCGCACCGAATCGAGGTAGTCCTGGAAGCGCGTGCGCACCTCGGCGGATGCCCCGCCGGCGAGTTCGGCCGCCAGATCGGAGTCGGGAGCCACGACCATGAACGTCGCGCCGTACAGCGTGTCGGGACGGGTCGTGAAGACGGAGATGCGCTCAGAGCGCCCCTCGATCTCGAACTCGACATCAGCGCCCGAGGAGCGGCCGATCCAGTTGCGCTGCATCGAGAGCACCTTAGACGGCCACGCGCCCTCGAGCTGGTTCAGGTCGTCGAGCAGGCGGTCGGCGTAGTCGGTCACGCGGAAGTACCACTGCGTGAGCGCCTTCTTCGTGACGACGGCGCCGCAGCGCTCGCAGTGGCCGTCGACGACCTGCTCGTTGGCGAGCACCGTCTGGTCGTTCGGGCACCAGTTGACCTGGCCGGCCTTGCGGTACGCGATGCCCTTCTCGTAGAGCTTCAGGAACAGCCACTGGTTCCACTTGTAGTACTCGGGATCACTCGTGTGGAGCTCCCTCGACCAGTCGAACGACGGAGCGTACTGGCGGAACGAGCGCTTCTGCTGCTCGATGTTCGCGTAGGTCCACGCACGCGGGTCGATACCGCGCTTGATCGCGGCGTTCTCGGCCGGCAGGCCGAACGAGTCCCAGCCGACCGGGTGCAGCACGTCGAAGCCCTGATGCCGCCAGTAGCGGGCGACGGTGTCGCCGTAGCCGAACGCCTCGGCATGGCCCATGTGCAGGTCGCCCGAGGGGTACGGGAACATGTCGAGGATGTACTTGCGCGGCCGGGTGTCACCGGGAAGGCCGGCGCGGAACGGTTCGGACTCGTCCCACACGGGAAGCCACTTCGCCTGGATGGCGGCGAAGTCGTAGGCGCCGGCGTCGGCGTGCGCGGGGTCCTGGTCGTGTGCCACGTGACTCTCAATCGTGTATCGCTCGGGAAGCTTCCGGGCGCGCCGGAACCGGGCGCACTCGGTTCTCCAGCCTACTCACTCCGAGGCGGGCATCTCCGCGCCGAGCACGTCGAGCAGCGCCCTCGCCTTGACCCGGGTCTCCTCGACCTCTTCGGCCGCGACCGACAGTGCCGTGATGCCACCCCCGGTTCCGACGCTCGCACCCCTCGGGGTGAGCACGATCGAGCGGATCACCATCGCGAGGTCGGCGCTGCCGTCGACGCCGAGGTAGCCGAACGCGCCCGAGTAGATGCCCCGAGGCCCCTGTTCGAGTTCGTGCAGGATCGACATCGCGCTGCGCTTGGGCGCCCCGGTCATCGAGCCGGCCGGGAACGCCGCCTCGATCACATCGAGGGCGGTGAGCGGATGCCGCAGCTGAGCAGTGACCGTCGAGACCAACTGGTGCACGTGGGCGTACTCCTCGACCTCGAGCAGGCTCGGCACCTCGACGGTGCCGAGCGCGGCGATCCGGCCCAGGTCGTTGCGCATGAGGTCGACGATCATGAGGTTCTCGGCGCGCTCCTTCTCGCTCTCGAGGAGCTCACGACGCAGCGCCTCGTCGGCGACGGGGTCCGCGCTCCGCGGCCTGGTGCCCTTCATGGGCTTCGTCGAGACGAGGCCGCCGGGCTCGACGAGCAGGAACTGCTCCGGCGAGGCGCTGAGCAGTGCGATGTCGCCGAAGCGCAGGTAGCCGCCGTGGTGGCTCGGGCTCGTGCGCCGAAGTCGCAGGTACGTCTCGAGGGGGTCGGGGCGGACGTCGACGTCGATGCGATTGGTGAGGCACAACTGGTACGCGTCGCCGCGGGTGATCGCCGCCTGGCACGCCGCGATCATGCGGGTGTATTCGGGCGCGGCATGGCGCCAGTGCGATGCCGGGCGCGTGGATGCTTCGACCCGAGGGGATTCGGGTTCCGTGGTCGCCTCGGCGGGCAGCAGCGCGATGGCCGCGGCGAGCTCCAGCGCCCACGTTTCGCCGGCGGCCGGGGCGTCGGATTCGAGCCACTCGAGTCGCACTCGGCCGCCGGCATGATCGAACACGATCGCACGATCGGCGAAGAGGAATGCGGCATCCGGCGTCTCCGCCCGACCGAACGGCAGGCCCGCCGTGCGGGTCCCGAACTCGTAGCCGAACCATCCGATCCAGCCGAGGCGGGCCGGTGAGGCGACGTCTGCCCGGGCATCGACGACGTCACCGCCGAGCGCATCGGCGAGTTCCGCGTAGACCGTGTCGGGCTGGGCATCCCCCGCGAGCACCGTGCTGTCGGCGTGCGCCCAGGCGATGACGCTCGATCCGGCGACCGCGCCATGACCGCCGTCGAGCCAGACGGCGGTGTCCGCTCGGGCGGCGAACGCGCTGAAGACCTGCGCGGGTTCGCGCCAACTCG
The DNA here is from genome assembly GCF_003070885.1 of Agromyces badenianii. Taxonomy (NCBI): domain Bacteria; kingdom Bacillati; phylum Actinomycetota; class Actinomycetes; order Micrococcales; family Microbacteriaceae; genus Agromyces; species Agromyces badenianii. Next base: position 1,366,094 of record NZ_CP028913.1, on the reverse strand, counting down.
CCAGCGCGAGGCTCCGGATGCGGCGGGGCATCCCCTCAGCCTAGGACGACGGCCCGCCCGTCGCCGATCTCGAGACGACGATCGACGAGTGCCGGGTCGACGCCGGCGTGGGCGATGAGCACGACGCTGCGTTCCGGCCCCGCCGCACCGAGCATTTCGGTGAGCAGCGCGTCGGCCCGGTCGGGATCGACGTTCGCGGTCGGCTCGTCGAGTACGAGCACCGGGAACTGCGCGAGCATGGCCCGCGCGAGCGCGATCCGTTGCGCCTGTCCGCCGGAGACGAGCGCGCCGCGTTCACCCACCCGCGCGTCGAGGCCGCCGCGCTCGGCGACCCAGTCGGCCAGGCCGACGCGGTCGAGCACCTCGAGCAGTTCCTCGTCGCTCGCCGCCGGGCGCGCGAAGAGCAGGTTCTGCCGGATGTCCTCGTCGAAGAGCCACGGGCGCTGTTCGACGAGGCCGACGGTGCGCCGCACTTCGGCGGGATCGAGCGTGCGCGCCTCGACGCCGTCGAGCCGGTACGAGCCGCGGTACTCGAGGAAGCGCACGAGGACGTGCGCGAGCGTCGTCTTGCCCGAGCCCGACTCGCCTTGCACGAGAAGCCGCTCCCCTGGTGCGAGCTCGAGGTCGAGTCCCTCGAGCACCGCGGGACCACCGGGCCACGCCGCACCGACCGACGTGAGCGTGATCGCGGGCGGGGCGTCGCGAACGCCCGGCGCCGCACCGGACCGATCGGAATCGGGACGGCCGTCGTGCTGGCGCTCCGTGCTGCCTGCGAGCGGGTTCGCGGGGGCCACGGGAATCTCGGGTGGCACCGAATCGGGCACCGCGTCGGCGACGCGTGCGGCGCTCACGCGCGCGACGCGCCAAGCGGCCAGCCCGATTGGGATGGCGCCGGCGACCTCGGCGATCGCGAGCGGCACGAGGCAGAGCACCGCGAACTCGGGGCCATCGATGCCGCCCGCCGCGAGGGCCGGCCAGGCCACGAGCAGGCTCGCCAGCGTGGCGAAGCCGCCGATCGCCGTCACGACGGCCGCCGCCGCACCGGCCGACGCCGAGCGGGTGCGGGTGGCTCGCTCGAGGTTCGCGCCGATCGCCCGGATGCGGGCCCGATCGTCGCTCGCGGCATCGAAGGCGACGAGCACGTCGAGCGCCTGCACGTGGTCGACGACGGCCGCCTGCAGCGCACCTCGGAGGGGCGCGATCGAGCGCTCGGCCCGGCCCGCGGCGGCCCGCTCGGCGAGGAGTGCGACGAGGAGTCCGATGGCGAGCACCGCGCCGACGGCGACGGCCGCTGCCGGCGCGAGCATCGCCAGCGCGGTGACCGCCGCGATGAGCACGAGTACCGCGCTCACCACCGGCTGCACGGCCCGAAGGGTGACGTTCTGCAGTTCGTCGACATCGCCGACGAACCGTGCCAGCAGTTCGCCGCGACGGCTCGTGCGGAGTCCGTCGGGCGCGAGCGGCAGCATCCGCTCGAAGATGCCAGCCCTGATGCTCGCCAGCTGGCGGAACGAGGCATCATGGCCGGTCAGTCGCTCGAGGTACCGGAACACGGCGCGTCCGAGCGCGAACGCCCGCACCCCGACGATGCCGAGCTGGAGGTAGAGCACCGGCGGCTGCTCGGCCGCGCGCGCGATCAGCCACGCCGAGCAGGCGAGCAGTGCGATGGTCGAGCCTGCGGAGGCGACGCCGAGCAGCACGGGCAGCGCGAGTCGACTGGGCGCCGGCACGGCGCGCCGCATCACCGACCGGGTGCGATCAGACATGCGCCACCGCCGTCAGCGACACGACGCGGTCGGCCGCGTCGAGGAGAGCCGGACGGTGGGTGGCGACGACGATCGTGCGCCCCTGAGCGGCGAGCTCACGCAGGTGCCCGACGAGTTCGGCCTCCCGTCGTTCGTCGAGTGCCGAGCTGGGTTCGTCGAGCAGCAGCAGCGGTGCGTCGCGGGCGAGCAGGCGGTGGATGGCCCGGGCCGTCGCAACTCGTTGCGCCTGTCCTCCCGACAGACCTGAACCGCCCGCGCCGAGCTCGAGCTCGGCAGCGAGGTCGACGCCGCCGAGCCGGAGCGCCTCGGTGAGCACGGCCGGACCCGCGTGCTCGTCGCCGAGCCGCACATTCGCGGCGATGGTTCCCGCCAGCAGCGTCGGCGATTGTCCTGCCCACGCGACTTCGGCCCGATCCGACGGTCGCGCCGCCGCGTCGAATGGCGCACCGCCCAGCGTGACGTCGCCCGAGGCCGGCACGAAACCGAGCAGCGCCCGGAGCACGCTGGACTTGCCGGCACCGCTCTCCCCGGCGAGAGCGAGGATCTCCCCCGGCCCGGCGTCGAAGCTCAGCTCCCTGACGATCTCACGATCGTCGAGGCGCACGCCGAGGCCCCGAACCTGCAAGCCCGCGCCGGCCGCCGAGGGAGCGGACGACCCGCGCCTCGTCTGCTGCTCGCTCACCGGGGCATCCGCCGCCTCGAACAGGTCGAAGGCATCACGGGACGCCTCGACGCCCTCTGCGGACGCGTGGAACGCCGCGCCGACGTTCCGCAGCGGCAGGAACACCTCGGGGGCGAGAACGAGCACGAGGAGCCCCGCCGCGAGCGTCATGTCGCCGGCGACGAGCCGCAGCCCGATCGACACGGCGACGAGCGCCACCGAGAGGCTCGCCGCGAGCTCGAGGGTGAAGCCGGAGAGGAACGTGACGCGCAGCACCTTCATCGTGTGCACGCGGTAGTCGTCGGTCACCTGGCGGATGCGCCCGGTCTGCCGCTCGGCGCGGCCGTAGAGCATGAGCGTCGACAGACCGCCGACGACCTCGAGGAACCCGCGTGACAGCGACTGCAGGCTCGACCACTGGCGACGCTGCACGACCTCGGTCGCCATGCCGATGAGTGCCATGAAGACGGGGATGAGCGGCAGCACGATCACGAGGATCAGCCCGGAGAGCCAGTCGGAGAGCCAGGCGGCCGCGATGAGGAGCGGCGTCGCGACCACGGTGAGCACGAGCTGCGGCAGGTATCGCCCGAAGTACTCGTCGAGCGCGTCGAGCCCCGGACCGAGCAGCGTGGCGATCCGAGCGGTCGGGAATCCGGGAAGGCCGCCGGGGCGTCGCTCGATCGCGGCGAGCAGTTCAGCGCGCAACTCGCCCTTCACGCGCATCGCACCGGCCGACCCGGTCCACTCCCAGAGCCAGGCGGCGAGGGCGCGAACCGAGACCGCGGCGGCGAGCACGATGAGCGGCAGCGTCGCCTCGGGCCAGTCCATCCCGTCGATGATCCCGGCGACGAGCGTCGCGAGCGCCCAGGCGAACGCGATGATCGCGAGCGCCTGGACGAACGCGAGCGCACCTCCCGCGAGCAGGAACCGACGAGCCGCACGCGAACGGCGCACGAGCCTCGGATCGAGGGGTTTCACGTCAGTGCGCCGCCGCCTCGATGTGCGTGCGCGTCACGCGCTTGCGGAAGATCCAGTAGGTCCAGCCCTGGTACGCGAGGATCAGCGGGAGGAAGATCACCGCGGTCCAGGTCATCACCGTGAGCGTGTACGGCGTCGAGGAGGCATTGGCGATCGTCAGGCTGTTCGCGGGATCGTTCGAGGCCGGCATGACGTCGGGGAAGAGCGAGGCGAACAGCGCGAACACGGCGGCCGCGATCGTGACGGCCATCAGCACGAACGCCCAGCCCTCCGCTCCGCGAACGTTCGCCAGCCAGGAGCCGATGAGCGCGACCGCGGCGACGGCGGCGAGGATCCAGAACCAGCCCGATCCGAATGCGAAGCCGGTCCACACGAGGAAGGACGCCGCGACGACCACGGTGATGGCGCCGGCCCTGGTCGCGAGCGCCCGCGCCCGATCGCGGATGTCGCCCTCGGTCTTCAGGGCGACGAACACGACGCCGTGCGTGAAGAACAGGAGCAGCGTCGTGGCGCCGCCGAGCAGCGCGTACGGGTTCAGCAGATCGAAGAAGCTGCCGATGTAGTTGTAGTCGGCATCGAGCGGCACGCCCTGCACGATGTTGGCGAATGCGACGCCCCAGAGGAGCGCCGGCACGGCGCTGCCCACGATGATCATCCAGTCGAAGCGTCGCTTCCACGCCGCTTCAGGGCGCTGGTGCCGGTACTCGAAGGAGACGCCGCGGGCGATGAGCGCGAGCAGGATCAGGAGGAGGGCGAGATAGAACCCCGAGAAGAGCGTCGCGTACCACTCGGGAAACGCCGCGAAGAGAGAGGCTCCCGCGACGATCACCCAGGTCTCGTTGAGGTCCCAAACGGGGCCGATCGTGTTGATCAGCACGCGACGGTCGGTCTCGTCCCTGCCGAGGAACGGCAGGGACATGCCGACGCCGAAGTCGAACCCGTCGAGCACGAAGTAGCCGACGAACAGGAAGGCGACGATCCAGAACCAGAGCACCGAGAGATCCATGTGTGCATTCCTCCTAGTACACCGTGGTGGGTTGTTCGACGCGCCCCGTCTCGGGGTCGGGTTCCGCGAGTTCCGGTGGGCCCTGCTTGACCGCGCGGATGATGAGTTTGAACTCGACGACGGCCAGTGCGCCGTAGATCAGGGTGAAGGCGACGAGCGAGATGAGCACATCGAGACCCGAGACGTTCGGCGACACCGCGGATTCGGTGAAGAGCTGGCTGAAGACGATCCAGGGCTGCCGGCCCATCTCGGTGAACACCCAGCCGACGATCATCGCGGCGAGCGAGAGCGGGAAGCTCCAGACCGCGGCCTTCCACACCCATGCCTGCTTCGGCATGCGACCCTTGCGGGTGAGCCACAGGCCCACGAGCGCCACGAAGATGTGCAGGAACCCGAGGCCCATCATCCAGCGGAACGACCAGTACGTCACCCAGAGGATCGGCGTGTAGTCACCGGGGCCGAAGAGCTCCTGATACTGGGCCCGGAGGTCGTTGATGCCCTCGACGCACCCGTCGAAGCTGTGTGTCGAGAGCAGCGAAAGCAGGTACGGCACCCGAATCGAGAAGAGCTCGCTGGATCCGTCTGGCGTGCCGAGGGTGAAGAGCGAGAAGGAGGCGTCAGCGCCGCACACCGTGTCGAAGGCGGCTTCGGCAGCGGCCATCTTCATGGGCTGCGTCGCGACCATCGCGAGGCTCAGCTGGTCGCCGAAGACGACGGTGAGCACACCCGACACCACCATCATCCACAGGCCGAACTTCAGGGCGGGCCGCATCGTGTCGAGGTGCTGATTGCGAGCGAGGTGCCACGCCGCGGCCGAGATGATGAGACCGGCGCCGACCATGAAGCTCGCCGCGATCGTGTGCGGAAATGCCGCGAGCGCCACGGGGTTCGTCAGGAGCGCCCAGATGTCGACCAGCTCGGCACGCCCGCGTTCCTCGTTGATCTGGAAACCGACCGGGTTCTGCATGAACGCGTTCGCGGCGATGATGAAGTACGCCGACAGGATCGTGCCGACCGCGACGATCCAGATGCTCGCGAGGTGCAGCCCCCTCGGCAGGCGATTCCAGCCGAAGATCCAGATGCCGATGAAGGTCGCCTCGAGGAAGAACGCGAGCAGCCCTTCGAGGGCGAGCGGTGCACCGAAGACGTCGCCGACGAAGCGCGAGTACTCCGACCAGTTCATGCCGAACTGGAACTCCTGGACGATGCCCGTCACAACGCCCATGGCGAAGTTGATGAGGAAGATCGTGCCGAAGAAGCGCGTGATGCGCAGGTACTCGAGCTTGCCGGTGCGGTACCACGCGGTCTGGAAGATGGCCGCCGAGGTCGCGAGGCCGATCGTGATCGGCACGAACAGGAAGTGGTAGACGGTGGTGAGTCCGAACTGCCATCTGGCGAGGAGCAGCGGGTCCAGCAGCTCGTTCACGGATGCCCCTTTCACACGCGATCGCGTCGTGATCTTCATTCGTTCTACACGCGGTAGAACCTACTTCTACCGAGCGTAGAACATTTGGCCCATCGGCGGTAGTCTTGAAGCATGGCGAGTCTCGGCGATCTGGAGCGCTCCGTGATGGAGGTGCTCTGGTCGCGCGACGCCAATCTCACAGCGAACGAACTTCGCGACGCACTCGCACTCAGCGACGGCGAACCCGGGCGCGCCGTCGCCACCACCACGGTGCTCACGGTCCTGTCGCGCCTCGAGCGCAAAGGATTCGTGACGCGGACACGAGACACTCGGCCGCATCGCTATCGAGCGCTCCTCACGCGGGAAGAGCACACCGCCGAACTCATGCACGAGGTGCTCGACCGTTCGAGCGACCGCGATGCGGCGCTCGCACGCTTCGTCGGCACCGTGAGCAGTGGTGAGGCCGCGACGCTGCGGCGCCTCCTCGACGAGCTCTCCCGGCCTTGACGATGCTCGCGGTCGCCGCTCTGCTCGGCGGATTCGCCCTCCTGCTCGCCTGGCCGGTCCCCCTGGCGTTGTCACGGGCGCTCTGGCCATCACGGTCTCCGGCGATCGCGCTCGCCCTCTGGCAGGCGATCGGCCTGGGCGGCGGGCTCGCGATGATCGGCTCGCTGCTGGTGTTCGGCGCGTCGCCGGCCGGCTCGCTCCTCGGTGCCGCGCGCGCCCTGCTCCCCCACCTCGTCGAGGGTGACATCCCGCCGGCATTCGGCGTGATCCACATCGCCGCACTCACCCTCGCCGCCGGACTGGCCGCCCACCTCGCGCTCAACCTGGCACTCACCGCCGTGCAGGCCGAGCGCGAGCGGCGCCGCCAGCACCAGCTCATCGCCATCCTCGGCGATCCGATGCCCGGACAGCCGCGAACCCGGGTGCTCGCGCATCCGATCCCGCTCGCGTACTGCGTGCCCGGCATCCGCACTGCGACCGTGCTCACCAACGGACTGGTCGACGTGCTCGACGAGCCCGAGCTGCGCGCCGTCATCGCCCATGAGCGGGCGCACCTCGATCAGCTCCATCATCTGGTGCTCCTCGCGTTCCGCGCCTGGCACAGCGCGCTGCCCTGGTTCCCGATCGCGAACCGTGCCGAGCGCTCCGTTGCGCTGCTCGCCGAGATGCTCGCCGACGACCAGGCCCGTCGCGTCGCCAGTGACGATGCGCTCCGGCGGGCGATGCTCCAGGTCGGCAGCGGCGGCGAGCCCGGAGCGTACGCCGATTCCGGCGGGGTGATCCCCGACGCCGCGATGCTCGAGGCCCGTCTCGCTCGCCTCGGCGGGCCCGGCGACGTCGACGATCACCCGAACGTCGCAAACCGGGCAATGGTGGCCTGGGCGGCGGCCCTCATCGTCGCGGTTCCGATCGTCTCGCTCCTCGCGACGCTCGGCCCGATCGCCTAGGCCTCGCGGCACGACACGCCTGAGCGGTCGCCCGACTTCGGTGGCGACCCCGACCCCGGTATCGTCGCGAGCCCGCGAGAATCACCCCGAAGTCTGATGTGGCGGTCCAGCGCTCCTCGCTACGCTCGAACGATGAACGAGATCCTCGATTGGATCCTCGACACCGTCCAGGCCGTCGACCCGGTCGCGCGCACCCTGCTCGCCGGACTCGGCATGATGCTCGAGACCTCGGTGCTGATCGGCCTCGTCGTGCCGGGCGACACGATCGTGATCGTGGCGTCCACCGCCGTCGGCGGGCTCGTCGAGTACTTCGCGCTCACGATCACGGTCATCATCGGCGCCCTCATCGGCGAGAGCATCGGCTTCGCCCTCGGGCGCTGGTTCGGCCCCCACATCCACCGTTCGTGGGTCGGCCGCAAGATCGGCGACGAGCACTGGACTCGCGCGCAGCGCTACCTCGATCGCCGCGGCGGCCCGGCCGTCTTCATTTCGCGATTCCTGCCGGTGCTGCACTCGCTCATCCCCCTCACGGTCGGCATGAGCTCGATGCGGTACCGGAGGTTCATGGCCTGGACCGTTCCGGCGTGCGTGATCTGGGCCTTCGCCTACGTCACCGTCGGGTGGCTCGCCGCCGGCAGCTACCGCGAACTCAGCCGTGAGCTGCACTGGGCCGGCTATCTGTTCGTCGGGGTCATCGCCGTGTTCCTGCTTGTGGCATGGGGCGTGAAGAAGCTCCTGGTCCGGTCCGAGGCGAAGCACATGACCCCGACCGCGGTGCGCGATGAGACAGCGGAGACGCCCGCGGCGACGGTTCCGGATGCCACGACCCCGTCGGCGACGACGCCCGCGGCCGCGGTTCCGGATGGCGCGACCTCCGCGGTGCCGATCGATGACGAAGGGCCGGATGCCGCAGCATCCGACCCCTCGAATCTCGACGCGAATTGCTAGAAGAGTTCCTTCTCGGCGAGCCAGTCCTTCGCGATCTGCTCAGCCGACTGCTGCTCGTCGACGCTCAGCGCGTTGAGCGCGACGAGGTCTTCGGCCGTGAGCGCGGCGCTCACGGTGTTGATGATCTCGGCGATCTCGTCGGTGACCTTCTCGCTGACGACCGGCACGACGTTCGACGCCAGGAAGAGCCCGTCGGGGTCTTCGAGGGTCACGAGCTCGCTCGTCGCGATGGCGGGGTTGGCGCTGTAGATGTTGACGAGCTGCACCTGGCCGTCTTCGAGCGCCTTGATGGTCAGCGGGCCGCCGCTGTCTTCGATCGGAGTGAAGCCGACCTCCACGCCGTAGACCTCTTTCAGCCCGTCGGGCCCGTAGGGACGGGTCGCGAGCTCTGAGTTGCCGCCGAGCGTCAGCGGAGTCGTCACCTTCGCGAGGTCGGCGAGGCTCGTCACGCCGTTGGCCTCGGAGAACTCCTTCGTGACGTTGTAGGAGTCCTGATCGGTTGCCGCCGACTGGTCGAGCACCCGAAGGCCCTCGGGCAGCGCCGTCTCGAGTTCGGCGTAGACATCCTCGCTCGTCGTCGCGGTCGTGTCGGGCACGTAGTACTGCAGCAGATTGCCCGTGTACTCGGGGAAGACGTCGATCTCGCCGCCCTCGATCTCGGGGATGTAGACCTCGCGCTGGCCGATCTGGAATTGCCGGTCGACCGTGTAGCCGTTCTCCTCGAGGGCCTGCGCGTAGATCTCGGCGATGATCTCGTTCGAGTAGTAGGCCTGCGAACCGACGACGATCGTCTCAGACGATGCGTTGTCGGTTCCCGATCCGCTGTTCAGCGGATCGCCCGACGCGCACCCTGCCAGGGCCACTGTCGCCCCGACCGCGACTGCCGCCAACGCGGCGAGCCGGCCTTTTCCTGCTGTGTTCATTCTCGATTCCCTTCGGTGATGGGTCGCCCCACGACCGCTCGAGGCCGGGCCGGCCGGGAGCGGAGCTCTCTGGTTCGGGTGACGCGCACGCCGGCGGGCACGACGAGACGTTGCGTGATCGCGAAGAGGCCATCGACCGCGAGGGCGAGGAGGATCACGAGGATCGAGCCGCCGAGCATCTCGGCGTAGTCGCGCGTCTTCAGTCCGGCGAAGATGAATCGGCCGAGCCCGTCATCGGCGATGTAGGCGGCGAGCGTCGCCGTCGCGATGATCTGCAATGTCGCCGAGCGGATGCCGCCGACCACGATGGGCATGCCGAGTGGAAGCTCGACCTTGCCGATGATCTGGATCTCGCGCATGCCCACGGAGCGGGCGGCATCGACAGTTCGACGGTCGACGCTCTCGAGGCCCGAGTACGCCCCGGCGAGCAGGGGCGGCAAGGCGAGGATGACGAGGGCGACGATCGGCGCCTGCAGCCCGATGCCGAGCCAGAGCGCGAAGAGTGTGAGCAGGCCCAAGGTCGGCAGCGCCCGGAGGCCGCCGGAGACCATGACCGCCAGCTCCTTGCCACGACCGGTGTGCCCGACGAGCCCGCCGATCGGGAGTGCGATGAGGGAGGCGATCGCGAGCACGACAGCCGAGATCGCGAGGTGCTGGCCGATGCGCTCGGGAATGCTGCCGACGCCGGTCCAGTTGGCGGGGTCGAGCACCCAGGCGATGCCGTCGAAGAGGAGGTTCATGCGGCATCCACCCGTTCTACCCGGGCGAGCGCCATTCGCCGCGCCGACCCGTTCGGGCGCGACCACGGCATCAGCAGGCGGCCGAGCGCCACGGCCGCCCAGTCGAGGCCGATCGCGAGCAGCATCGTCGCGACGATGCCGGTGACGATCTCGGCGTAGATGTCGCGCTGCAATCCGTCGGTGAAGAGACTGCCGAGGCTCTGCACCCCGACCACCGCGCCGATCGTCGCGAGGCTCACCGTGCTGACGATCACGACTCGAAGCCCCGAGAGCAGCACCGGGCCCGCGAGCGGCAGCTCGACACCCCAGAAGCGGCCGGCCGACGAGTAGCCGAGTGAGGTCGCAGACTGCCGCACGTCGGGTTCGACGGCATCGAACGCATCAGCGGCGGTGCGCACGATCACCGCTATTCCGTACAGGGTGAGGGCGACGACGAGGTTGATCGGAGACGTGGCGCGCTGGCCGGTGACGATCGGGAGGGCGATCAGCAGCGCGAGCGAGGGGATCGCGTAGAGCAGGCCGCAGAGCGCGAGCAGCACCCCTCGCGACCACCGGTAGCGGTGGGCGAGCCAGCCGATCGGCACAGAGACCACGAAGCTCAGTATGATCGCGGGCACCGACAACGCGAGATGCGTCAGTGTCAGCTCGCCGACCAGGTCGAGATTCGACCAGAGCCACGTCACGAGGCGAGCACTCCCGCCGGACGGCCGGATGCATCGACCACGAGCCGCCGGCCGTCGACCTCCGTCACGTGCAGTGCCCGTTTGCCGCGATCGACCCCGACGAAGTCCGCGACGAACTCGTCGGCAGGGTTCGCGAGGATCTCGGCCGGCGACGCCGCTTGCGAGATCTGGCCGCCCTGCTGCATGATCACGACCTGATCGCCGAGCAGGAACGCCTCGTCGATGTCATGCGTGACGAAGACGACGGTCTTGCCGAGTTCGCCTTGGAGACGCAGCAGCTCCTGCTGCAGCTCCGCGCGCACGATCGGGTCGACCGCGCCGAACGGCTCGTCCATGAGCAGGATGTTCGGGTCGACGGCGAGCCCGCGTGCGACGCCGACCCGCTGCTGCTGCCCGCCGGAGAGCTGGCTGGGGTACTTGTCGGCCAGCGACCGGTCGAGACCGACGGTGTCGAGCAGTTCGAGCGCGTGCGCGTGCGCCTGGCGCTTCTTCTCGCCGCGCAGCAGCGGCACCGTCGCGACGTTGTCGATCACCTTGCGGTGCGGCAGCAGGCCGGAGTTCTGCATCACGTAGCCGATGCCCCGACGCAGCGCGACGGGTTCGAGGGTCGCGACATCCGTGCCGTCGATGAGCACTTGGCCCGAGCTCGGGTCGACCATGCGGTTGATCATGCGCAGGAGGGTGGTCTTGCCCGATCCCGAAGACCCGACGAAGACCGTCGTCTTGCGCGGCGGAATGACGATGTCGACACCCGCGACCGCGACGGTGCCGTCGGGGAACTGCTTCGTGACGCCACGGAACTCGATCATGCTGCCTCATTCCCACGCCCGGCACTCGCCGAACCGCCTTCAAGCCAAACACCAATCGCCCCTCGAGGCAACGAGTGCGACTCGGCGCGTCGTCAGGCCGCGTTGCTGGTGGCGCGCGCGTCGCCGAGGAACTCGGCGAGGTAGTCGTGCACGAGTCGCTTCGTCTCGGCGAGGTAGCGGTCGTCTCCGGCTTCGTCGCGTTCGAACGCCCGGCTGATGAGCGCATCGCCGAGCTCCATCGCGATGCCGAGCCGGAATCGGAGCTCGGCCTGATCGCGGTCGGCGCCGAACTCGTCGTCGATGAGTCGTGCCAGGCGGTGGGCGAGCTCGGGCTCGATGTCGTCGTCGGGCGTCTCACGTCGGGCGGCGTGCACGACGCTGAATCCGGGCTCGTCGCGGTACATGGCCGCGCAGGCATCGAGTGCCACGTCGATGATGCGCCACCACGAGTCGAGCTCGGCGCGCTCCATGTCATCGGCGACGCGCTCGCGGTAGCGGCGCACCGAACGCTCGCGGAGGGCGTGCAGCACGGCGACCCGGTCGGGGAAGTACCGATAGACGGTGCCGATGGAGGCGCCGGCGCGTTCGGCGACCATCTGGGTGGTCAGCCGTTCGAACCCGGACTCGTCGACGATCTCCGCCGCGGCGTCGAGCAGCGCGTCGAGCCGTTGCGTGCTCCGGCGCTGCGTGGGCTCGGTACGGATCGAGCGTCTCCGGCTCGGATCGGCCCCCAGGATCAGGTCGACATTCGGCACGGAACCTCCTCAGTTGCCCGTCTACTCTATCGGGCGCGGCACGCAGCATCCGACCACTCGTCCACCCCTCGTTTCACGGCCCGACACCGGCGCATGACAGACTGAGTGGATGCCGGCGAGCTCCCCCCTTCCGGCCGGACAACGAGAGCGCCAGGTCCGGCATCGTGCTGCGCGCCTCGAAGACTGGGCCCACGACATCCGCGAACGCTGGGCGAGACGACGAGGCCACGTGCCGACCGTCGTGCCGTATACGGGCTACGGATCGACCGAGTGGGTGCGCGTGCTCTGCAGGGTGCTCCTGAGCCGCCCGGTCGACCCCGACGAGCCGTCGAAACGCCGCCGTCGCCGAGGTGAGCAGGGCATCCGCGGTTGGCGCAGCTTCACGAGCGTTCCCGTCGGCGACGTGCCGGTGATCATCGAGGTCGCGGGCCAGCGCATCGAAGTGCTCGCCGACCGCGGCGGCGTCGTCGACACGAAGGTGCCGGTCGCGCTCGAACCGGGTTGGCACCGCGTGACGCTTCGCACCGAAGGGTCGGAGCCGGTCGAGGCGCCGATCTGGATCGTCGGTCCCGATGTCGATTTCGGCATCATCTCCGATGTCGACGACACCGTGATGGTCACTGCGCTCCCCCGCCCGCTGGTCGCCTTCTGGAACACCTTCGTGCTCGACGAGCACGCGCGCATCCCGACGCCCGGCATGGCGGTGCTCTTCGAGCGCCTGGTCAGGGCGCACCCCGGCTCCCCCGTGATCTACCTCTCGACTGGGGCATGGAACGTCGCACCGACCCTCACCCGATTCCTCTCGCGCAACCTCTACCCGGCGGGGCCGCTCCTGCTCACCGACTGGGGACCGACGCACGACCGCTGGTTCCGCAGCGGCCGTGAGCACAAAGAAGACAATCTCCGGCGGCTCGCCGAGGAGTTCCCCGAGATGCGCTGGCTTCTGATCGGCGACGACGGTCAACACGATGAAGAGCTCTACGAGCGCTTCGCCGCCGAGCACCCCGGCCAGGTGGCCGCCGTCGCCATTCGTCGGCTCTCGAAGGGCGAGGCGGTGCTCGCCGGCGGTCGCGCGAAGGGCGAGCAGCATGTCGCCGGTGTTCCGTGGGTGTCGGCCAACGACGGGTCGACGATCGCCGACCGGCTGGCCGACGTCGGCCTGCTCTGATCGCCGACGGGCGACGAGCGGGCCGCTAGGCGGCGACGGCCGCGCGTCGGCTGCGCGCGAACCTCGCGAGGCCCCGGTTGACCTGGCGCGCCCAGAACGGTCCCCGGTAGATGAACGCCGAGTACCCCTGCACGAGCGTGGCGCCGGCGTCGAGGCGGTCTTGCACGTCGGCGGCCGTCTCGACGCCGCCGACCGAGACGACGCAGAGCTCGGCGCCGACCCTCGCGCGAATGAGTTGCAGCACCTCGAGCGACCGGGCTGCGAGCGGCGCGCCCGAGAGTCCGCCCGGCCCGATGGCTTCGACGACGGATGCCGCTGCGCGGAGGCCCTCGCGCGAGATCGTCGTGTTCGTGGCGATGATGCCGTCGAGTCCGAGGCGCTCGACGAGCTCGCAGATGCGAACGATCTCGGAGTCGGCCAGGTCGGGTGCGATCTTGACGAGCAGCGGCGTGCTCCCAGCGGCGGCGCGCACCGACTCGAGCAGCGGTGCGAGCGAGTCGATCTCCTGGAGTCCCCGCAGGCCCGGCGTGTTCGGCGAACTGACGTTGACCACCAGGTAGTCGGCGAACGGGGCGAGCACGCGGGCGCTCCGCTCGTAGTCGGCGACGGCGTCGTCAACCGCGGTGACGCGACTCTTGCCGATGTTCACGCCGAGCACCGGCCGGTCGCGGCGCCGTGACAGCCTCGAGAGACGACCCGCTGCGGCATCCGCCCCGCCGTTGTTGAAGCCCATGCGGTTCACGAGCGCGCGATCGCCGACGAGGCGGAAGAGCCTCGGACGCGGGTTGCCCGGCTGGGCGATCGCCGTGAGGGTGCCCACCTCGACGTGACCGAAGCCCAGGTGACCGAGGCCGCGAACCGCGAGTCCGTCTTTGTCGAATCCCGCCGCGACGCCGAACGGCGACGGGAACCGGAGTCCGAGGGCGTCGACGGCGAGCGACGGGTCGGGCGCGGTGAACCGCTCGACGAGCTTGCCGAAGCCCAGGGTCGGCAATGCTCGGATCACCCGGAAGGCGAGGTGGTGGGCATCCTCGGGATCCAGGTGGGACAGGACTGCGGAGAAGAGAAGTCGATACATCGCGCCCTCAGGTTACCGGAGCGGAGACCGCACGAACCGCCGTCACTCGACGGGACGCGCAGGCAGGCGGCCGTGCTCCTCGCGGAGCTGCTCGATCGCCGACTCGAAGTCGTCGAGCGAGTCGAACGCCTGGTAGACGCTCGCGAACCGCAGGAAGGCGACCTCGTCGAGTTCGCGCAGCGGCGGCAGGATGGCGAGGCCGATGTCGTTCGCCTCGATCTGCGATGCGCCGGTCGAGCGAATGGTCTCCTCGACCTTCTGCGCGAGCACCGCCAGGTCGGAGTCCGTCACCGGACGCCCCTGACAGGCCTTCTTCACGCCGAGCACGACCTTCTCACGGCTGAACGGCTCGATCACGCCCGAGCGCTTGATCACGGCGAGGCTCGCGGTCTCGGTCGTCGAGAAACGGCGCCCGCACTCGGGGCACTGACGGCGACGCCGGATCGAGAGCCCGTCATCGCTCGTGCGCGAGTCGATGACGCGGGAATCGGGGTGGCGGCAGAACGGACAGTACATGGTGCTCCCAGCCTAGCGGCGGTGGTCGGGCGGGCGATGACCACGCCATGCCGTGCGATCGACGGCTTGCCCAGGTCACGCCCCGAAGCGCGCGGTGACCGCCTCGCCGTGTGCCGGCAGGTCCTCCTCGGCCGAGAGCGCCGCGATGACGGGTGCCACCTCGCGGAGCGCAGCCTCGTCGTAGCGCACGAGCTGCTGCGGTCGCAGGAATGTCGCCGCTGAGAGTCCCGACGCGTATCGCGCCTGACCGCCGGTCGGCAGCACGTGGTTCGAGCCTGCCGCGTAGTCGCCGAGGCTCACCGGTGAGTACGCCCCCACGAAGATCGCTCCGGCGTTCTCGATGCGGGCGAGCGTTGCCTCGGCATCGCGCACCTGGATCTCGAGGTGCTCCGGGCCGAAGGCGTTCGCGAAATCGGCTGCCTGCTCGAGGTCGTCGACGAGCACGAGCGCCGACTGCGCGCCGTCGATCGCTTCGCGCACCCGTGCGCTGTGCTTCGTCGCGCTGACGCGGGCCTCGAGGCGTTCGGCGACCCGCGCTGCCAGTTCAGGCGAGTCGGTGACCAGCACGGCGGCCGCGAGCTCGTCGTGCTCGGCCTGGCTGACGAGGTCGGCCGCCACGAAGTCGGCGTCGGCGCTGTCGTCGGCGATCACGAGGATGTCGGTCGGGCCGGCCTCGGCGTCGATGCCCGTGACACCCTGCACGACCCGCTTCGCCGCGGCCACGAAGACGTTGCCGGGGCCGGTGACGCGTTGCACGGGTTCGAGACCGATGCCCACGACGCCGTGGGCGAAGGCGCCGATCGCACCGGCGCCGCCCATGGCGTAGACCTCGGTGATGCCGAGCAGTGCCGCGATGCCGGCGATCGTCGGGTGGATGCGGCCGCCGAAGGCGGACTGGGCGGGCGAGGCGAGCGCGATCGAGCGAACTCCGGCGACCTGCGCCGGCACCACGTTCATGATCACGCTCGACGGGTACACCGCCTTGCCGCCCGGCACGTACAGGCCGACGCGGGCGACGGGCTGCCAGCGCTGCTCGACGACGGCGCCCGCACCGAGCCTCGTCAGCCGGGGGCTCGGCACCTGGGCCTCGCTCGCCGCCCGCACGCGTTCGATGGTCTCGAGCGCGGCGGAACGCACCTCAGGGGCCAGCCCTTCGAGTGCCGCCGAGAGTTCGTCGGCGGGCACGCGCACGGCCGCCGGACGCACACCGTCGAATCTCTCGGCCTGGTCGAGCAGGGCCGCCTCACCGTGGAGGCGAACCTCGTCGATGATCGCGCGCGCGGCGTCGAGCGCGGCCGAAACATCGGTTGCGGCCCGGGGCACGAGGGCGAGCAGCCCGGCCTGAGTCGGTCGGGTTCCACGGAGATCGATGGTGCGCAGCATGATGTCTCAAGAGTACCGACGTGTCACTGCACCTACGGGGTGCGTGTCACACGAGGCAGTTCGGGCCGAGCAGGCTCTTCAGCTCCCCGTAGAGGTCGGCGGTCACCGTGACCGGGTACTGCCCGACCTCGAAGACGCGACCGACGCGGCCCTTCGTCAGCGTGATCCGAACCTCGGTCTCCCCGCGATGACGTACGAGCACGTCTCGGAGCGCCTCGGTCGTCTCCTGCGTCGCCCGCTGGTCGGGCAGCGTGATCTTCACGATGCCCGACTCTTCGTCCTGACCGATTTCGGGCGTGAACACGCTGTAGGCATGCAGGTTCATGCCGTCGTCGCGCATGCTGACCCGCCCACGCACGACCACGATCGAATCGGCCTGCAGGCCGGGCGCGAACTCCTGGTAGGCCTTGCCCATGAACATCACCGTGATCTCGCCCGAGAAGTCCTCGACCGTGATCATGCCGTACTGGTTGCCCGAGGCCTTCGCGATGCGGTGCTGAACGCTCGTGACGAGACCCGCGACCGTGACGGTGTCGGCATCCTGCGTCGAATCCGAGGTCATCAGCTCGGTGATGGTCGTCGACGCGTGCTTCGCGAGTGGGGCCTCGAGTCCGGCAAGCGGGTGGTCTGACACGTAGAGCCCCAGCATGTCGCGCTCGAAGGCCAGCTTCTGCTTCTTCGGCCATTCCGGACGCGCGGGCACGGGCGACGGCGCGGCATCCCGCTCGTCGTCGTCGAAGAGGCTGTCGAAGTCGAAGCCGAAGTCGCCGACCTCCTCGGCCCGCTTCTCCTTCACGATCGATTCGACCGCGCCCTCGTGGATCTCGACGAGCGAGCGACGCGTGTGTCCGAGCGAGTCGAACGCGCCCGCCTTCACGAGGGACTCGATCGTGCGCTTGTTCGCCACCGAGAGCGGCGACTTCTTCAGGAAGTCGTGGAAGGACTCGAACCGGCCCTTCGTCTCGCGTGCGCTGCGGATCGCGTCGACCACGTTGAACCCGACGTTGCGGACCGCGCCGAGTCCGAACCGTATGTCTTCGCCGACGGCGGCGAAGTAGCCGATCGATTCGTTCACGTCGGGCGGCAGCACCTTGATGCCCATGCGCCGGCACTCGTTGAGGTAGAGCGCGAGCTTGTCACGCGCGTCGCCGACACTCGTGAGCAGCGCAGCCATGTACTCGGCCGGGTAGTGCGCCTTCAGATACGCAGTCCAGTAGCTCAGCACGCCGTAGGCGGCCGAGTGCGCCTTGTTGAACGCGTAGTCCGAGAACGGGAGCAGGATCTCCCACAGCTTCTGGATCGCGGCATCCGAGTAGCCGTTGGCCTTCATGCCTCCTGAGAAGCCCTCGTACTGCTTGTCGAGCTCGGACTTCTTCTTCTTGCCCATCGCGCGGCGCAGGATGTCGGCTTGGCCGAGCGAGAACCCGGCGACCTTCTGTGCGATCGCCATGACCTGCTCCTGATAGATGATCAGGCCGTAGCTCGTGTCGAGGATCTCCCGGAGCGACTCCGCGAACTCGGGGTGGATCGGGGTGATCTCCTGCAGGCCGTTCTTGCGCAGCGCGTAGTTGATGTGGGAATTCGCGCCCATCGGCCCCGGTCGGTACAGCGCGATGACGGCCGAGATGTCTTCGAAGTTGTCGGGCTTCATCTGGCGCAGCAGTGATCGCATCGGCCCGCCGTCGAGCTGGAAGACGCCGAGGGTGTCGCCTCTCGCGAGCAGGTCGTAGGCGCCCTGGTCGTCGAGCGCGAGGTCCTCGAGCACTGGACGGTGGCCACGGTTGGCCTCGATGTTGTCGAGGGCGTCGTCGATGATGGTGAGGTTGCGCAGCCCCAGGAAGTCCATCTTGATGAGACCGAGCGACTCGCACGCCGGGTAGTCGAACTGCGTGACGATCTGACCGTCTTGCTCGCGCTTCATGATCGGGATGATGTCGACGAGCGGATCACTCGACATGATCACGCCGGCAGCGTGCACGCCCCACTGGCGCTTCAGGTTCTCGAGCCCGAGCGCCGTCTCGAAGACGGTCTTCGCCTCGGGATCGGTCTCGACGATGGCCCGGATGTCAGAGGCCTCTTTGTACCGCGGGTGCTTCGTGTCGAAGATGCCGGTGAGCGGGATGTCCTTGCCCATGACCGCGGGCGGCATCGCCTTCGTGAGCTTCTCGCCCATCGAGAATGGGAAGCCGAGCACGCGGCCCGAGTCCTTGAGCGCCTGCTTGGCCTTGATCGTGCCGTACGTGACGATCTGCGCGACGCGCTCGTCGCCGTACTTCTCGGTCACGTACCTGATGACCTCGCCGCGTCGACGCTCGTCGAAGTCGACGTCGAAGTCGGGCATCGAGACGCGGTCGGGGTTCAGGAACCGCTCGAAGATGAGGCCGTGCTGCAGCGGGTCGAGGTCGGTGATGCGCATGGCGTAGGCCGCCATCGAACCGGCACCGGAACCACGCCCCGGACCGACCCGGATGCCGTTGTTCTTCGACCAGTTGATGAAGTCGGCGACCACGAGGAAGTAGCCGGGGAAGCCCATCTGCAGGATGACGCCGACCTCGTAGTCGGCCTGCTTGCGCACGTCGGCCGGGATGCCGTTCGGGTAGCGCACCTCGAGACCGCGGTCGACCTCTTTGACGAACCAGGTGTCTTCGCTCTCACCCTCGGGCACCGGGAAGCGCGGCATGTAGTTGGCGTTCGTGTTGAACTGCACGTCTGCGCGCTCGGCGATCAGCAGCGTGTTGTCGCAGGCCTCGGGGTAGTCGCGGAAGACGTGCCGCATCTCTGCCGCGGTCTTCAGGTAGAACTCGTCGGCGTCGAACTTGAAGCGGTTGGGGTCGTCGAGCGTCGAGCCCGACTGCACGCAGAGCAGGGCCGCGTGGCTCTTGGCGTCGGCGGCGTGCGTGTAGTGCAGGTCGTTCGTGGCCACGAGCGGGAGGCCCAGATCTTTCGCGAGCCGATGCAGGTCCTCCATGATGCGGCGCTCGATGCCGAGGCCGTGGTCCATGATCTCGGCGAAGTAATTCTCCTTGCCGAAGATGTCGCGGAAGTCGGATGCCGCCTTCACCGCTTCGTCGTACTGTCCGAGCCGGAGGCGGGTCTGCACTTCGCCCGACGGGCAGCCCGTCGTCGCGATGAGTCCCTTCGAGTACATCGACAGCAGCTCGCGGTCCATGCGCGGCTTGAAGTAGTAGCCCTCGATCGAGGCGCGGCTCGAGAGGCGGAACAGGTTGTGCATGCCCTCGGTCGTCTCGGAGAGCAGCGTCATGTGGGTGTAGGCGCCCGAGCCCGAGACGTCGTCTCCGCCGCCGTTGCCCCAGCGCACCCGCGTCTTGTCGCCGCGGGCCGTGCCGGGAGTGATGTAGGCCTCGGTGCCGATGATCGGCTTGATGCCGGCGTCGGTCGCCTGCTTCCAGAAGTCGTACGCACCGAACACGTTGCCGTGGTCGGTGATCGCAACGGCGGGCATGCCCTCGCTCTTCGCCGCCTGGATGAGTTCCCCCACCCGGGCTGCACCGTCGAGCATCGAGTACTCGCTGTGCACATGCAGATGGGCGAAGGAATCGGCGGCCACGGGGCTCCTCATCGGGTACAGCGATTGCGGTTCTGGGGTCTTTGAAGTCTACGGTGACCGGGTGACGCCCGGCCCGGTGGCGACTGCCGTTCAGTCGCCGCGCAGCACGTCGAGCGCGTGCGCGAGGTCGGCGGGGTAGTCGGAGACGAAGGTCGTCCACTCCCCGCCCGCGGGATGGGCGAACGCGAGTTGCTTCGCGTGCAGCCACTGCCGCTCGAGTCCGAGCCTCGCCGACAGCGTCGGGTCGGCCCCGTACATCGAGTCCCCGGCGCACGGATGCCGCTGCGCCGCCATGTGCACCCGGATCTGGTGCGTGCGGCCCGTCTCGAGGTGCACTTCGAGCAGCGATGCGTAGGGGAACGCCTCGATCGTCTCGTAGTGGGTCACCGCGTGCTTGCCGTCGGCGGTCACCGCGAACTTCCACTCCGAACGGGGATGGCGTCCGACTGGCGCGTCGATCGTGCCCGCGAGCGGGTCGGGGTGCCCCTGCACGACCGTGTGGTAGATCTTCTCGACCTCGCGGTCGTGGAACTGGCGCTTCAGCTCGGTGTAGGCGCGTTCCGACTTGGCCACGACCATGAGGCCGCTCGTGCCGGCATCGAGCCGGTGCACGACGCCCTGGCGCTCGGATGCGCCCGAGGTCGAGATGCGGAACCCGGCGGCCGCGAGCGCTCCGACGACAGTCGGTCCGTTCCATCCGACGGAGGGGTGCGCGGCGACGCCCGCCGGCTTGTCGACGACCACGAGGTCGTCGTCGTCGTGGATGATGCCGAGGTCGGGCACCGCGATCGGCTCGATCGTGAGGCCGCGGGGCGCCTCCCAGCTCACCTCGAGCCAGGCACCGGCGCGCAGTCGGTCGGACTTGTCGACGGATGCACCGTCGAGGGCGACCCCGCCGGCCGAGGCGATGTCGGCCGCCAGCGTGCGCGAGAACCCGAGCAGTTTCGCGAGTCCGGCGTCGACGCGCGAGCCGTCGAGCCCGTCTGGGACGGGGAAGGAACGGTGCTCCATCAGGCGCCGCTGGCGGCTTCGCGTAGCGGCGAGTCGCCCTCGGTCGCCGAGGCCTTCGACGGCTCGGTCCGCGCAGCGGCATCGCCGCCCTTGCTCGTGGCCGGCTGCCGGGATCCGTCGAGGCCGATGCCCCGGATCGTGAGGATCATGAAGAGCACCATGCTCGAGACGATCGCCATGTCGGCGACGTTGTAGATGGCCGGAATGAGCCACGGTGTCGAGATGAAGTCGATGACGTGCCCGAGGCCGAACGACGGCTCACGGAAGAGCCGATCGGTCAGGTTTCCGAGCACCCCGCCGAGCAGCAGGCCGAACACGATGGCCCACGCGATCGAGCGGATGCGCCGGGCGAACCACACGATGAAGGTGATGACGCCGGCCGCGAGGATCGTGAAGATCCAGGTCATGCCGCTCGCGAGCGAGAATGCCGCTCCGGGGTTGCGCACGAACTGCCACTGCAGGAGCGAACCGAGAACCGGGACGATCTCGCCCTCGCTGAGGTTCGCCACGACCAGGAACTTGCTCAGCTGGTCGAGGCCGTACGCCGCGAATGCGGCGCCGGCCACGACCAGGAGGGCGGTGGTGGAGCCGACCTTCGCGGCCCGCTCAGCCTCCAAAGCCCTGGAACGTCGGTGCGGGCTGCTCGGTGGGCAGGCCCGACGCGCCGACCGGAGCGGAGAATCCCTGGTTGCCGGTCACCTGCACCGGGGCCGCGGTGTCGAGTTCGCGGAGCTGGCCCTCGATGTAGTTCTTCAGCTTCGCCCGGTAGTCGCGCTCGAAGACGCGAAGCTCGTCGACGCGCTTCTCGAGCGCCACGCGCTCCTGATCGAGCACGCCGATCTGGGCGCGCTGCTTGGCCTCGGCCTCGGCGACGACCCGCGCCGCTGTGGCATGGCCCTCGGCGATGAGCGCGTCGCGCTTCTCGATGCCCTCGCGCACGTGCTCCTCGTGCAGGCGGCGAGCCAGCTGCAGGAGGTTCGTGGTGCTCGTCTGCTCGTCGAGGTCAGACTGCGGCGCGGCCGACTGCTGCATCGGCACCGCGACGGTGGGCGGCGGGGAAGCCGGCTCGGTGTAGACCGCGGCCGGTGCCGGCGCAGCGGCGGCAGGCGCCTTGGCGACCTCCGCGGCACGGGCCTCGGCCGCGGACAACCGCTGACGCAGCTCCTCGTTCTCGCCGTTCAGTCGACGAAGCTCCACCACGACCTCATCGAGGAAGTCGTCGACCTCGTCTTGGTCGTAGCCTTCCCGGAATTTCGTCGCCTGGAAGCGCTTGTTGACCACATCTTCCGGAGTTAGCGCCATGGCTTTCCACCCTCAAATCTGTCGAACTGTTGGATCACGTTCAGCTAACGGTAGCAAAGACATCCTCAGAGTCGTGAGTACCGATCGTCTCGACCTCACGCTCGCAGGAGATGATCAGCCCGGCACGGCCGCAGCCTGCGCCAGCAGGGACACCACCGTCATCGCCACGATCACGACGAGCATGGCGAGGCTCCAGCCGAGATCCAACGCGACCTGGCCGATGCGGATCGGCGGCACGAGCCGCCGGAAGAAGCGCACGAGCGGGTCGGTGAGGCTGTAGACGGCCTCCACGAACACCAGCCAGGCCCCTCTGGGGCGCCATGACCGGTTGAAGGTGCGTACGAGGTCCAGCACGAACCGCCCCCACATCACGAAGAAGTAGATGAGCAGCAGTGCGTAGAGGATGTTCCAGACGACGAGGAGCGCGCCCACGGCGGGCTACGCGTGCGTGAAGAACGACGCGTCGACGTCGCCTTCGCTCTCGCCGGTCTCCCCCGAGACGACGACGTGCGCGGGCGAGAGCAGGAACACCTTGCTCGTGACGCGCTCGATCTTTCCGTAGAGGCCCTGCGAGAGGCCGCTCGCGAAGTCGATGAGACGCCTCGCATCGGCATCCGACATCTGCGAGAGGTTGATGATGACCGGCACTCCCTCGCGGAAGGACTCGGCGATCACTTGCGCGTCACGGTATTGACGCGGGTGGACGGTCAGGATCTCGTTCATCTCCGCCTGCGGGGTGCTCGGTTGGACATGGTTCTTGCGCAGCGGTGTGACCGCCGCACCGGTCCGCGGTGCGGGCGCCGCGTGCACGACCGGAGCCACCGGTGCGGGCGCGTGGGCCTGCGTGGTCTCGTCCTCGAACTCTTCATCGGCGAGTCCGAGGTAGACCATGGTCTTCTTGAGCGGGTTGGACATCGCGGCCTCCGTCTGTGATCCGTCTCTTCGAGGTTAACCGGCGTCCGGCCGATTCCCGGTTATTGCAGTTCCGATTCGAAGGTGTGTCGCGCCCTCCATGATCGCGTCGCGAAAATCGTGCGACATCCCCATGGACAGATCGTGAGCGGTGGGCTCCAGACGCCGCACGTGCTCGGAGAGCTCGCGCACCCGCGCGAAAGCGGGACGCGCCGGCTCGCCGAGCGGAGCGACCGCCATCAGCCCGCGCAGCCTGAGTCCCGGCGTCTCGAGCACGTGCTCGACGAGCGCCGGCACCCCCTCGGGCAAGACGCCGCCGCGGCCGGGATCGTCGGTCAGGTTCACCTGCACGAAGCAGTCGACGGATGCCTCGTCGGAACGCAGCGCATCGACGAGCGCGCCGCGGTCCACCGAGTGGATCGCCGACGCGTACGCTCGCACCTGCCTGGCCTTCTTGCTCTGCAACTGGCCGATGAAGTGCCATCGCAGGTCGAGGGCGGCGAGTTCGGCGGCCTTCGCCTGGGCTTCCTGATGCCGGTTCTCTCCGATGTCGCGCACGCCGAGGTCGGCGAGCCGGGAGACGAGCGCGGCCGGGTGGAACTTGGTGACGACGATGGTGGTGATCTCACCGGCATCGCGGCCTGCGTCGGCCGCAGCCTCGGCGATGCGCCCCGTCACCTCGGCGAGGCGCCCGGCGAGGTCGCCGGGCGCCGCCGAGGCATTCGCGTCGGGGGCCGCGCTCACTTCAGGAAGTCGGGGATGTCGAGGTCGTCGTCGTCGGTGTCGAAGGCGGGGTCCGAGACGATCTGGTCGGCGGTCGAAGAGTCGACCTCGCCCCAGTTCGCCGTCTCGACGAGCTCGTCGATGTCGATCTCGGCGATCACGTCGGCTGCTTCGCCCGAGAGCGCTCCGCCGCCGACGGCCGCTCCGACGGCGGCGGGTACGAAGTTCGTCCGCCGCGCCTCGACGGGCTTCGAGTTCGGCTCGCCGCCGTCGAAGCCGGCCGCGATCACCGTCACGCGCACCTCGTCGCCGAGCGTGTCGTCGATGACGGCGCCGAAGATGATGTTGGCTTCGGGATGCACCGCCTCCTGCACGAGTCTCGCCGCGTCGTTGATCTCGAAGATGCCGAGGTTCGAGCCGCCCTGGATCGAGAGCAGCACGCCGTGCGCACCGTCGATCGACGCCTCGAGCAGCGGGCTCGCGACAGCCAGCTCGGCGGCCTTGATCGCGCGATCCGCCCCGCGCGACGAGCCGATGCCCATGAGTGCGGAGCCCGCACCCTGCATCACCGACTTGACGTCGGCGAAGTCGAGGTTGATGAGACCGGGGGTCGTGATGAGGTCAGTGATGCCTTGCACACCGGCCAGGAGCACCTGGTCGGCCGTGGCGAAGGCCTCGAGCATCGAGATGCCGCGGTCGCTGATCTCGAGCAGGCGGTCGTTCGGCACCACGATGAGGGTGTCGACCTCTTCCTTCAGGCGCGCGACGCCCTGCTCGGCCTGCGTCTGCCGGCGCTTGCCCTCGAAGCCGAAGGGCTTCGTGACGACACCGATGGTGAGCGCACCGATCGACTTCGCGATGCGGGCGACCACGGGCGCGCCGCCGGTGCCGGTGCCACCGCCCTCGCCCGCCGTGACGAAGACCATGTCGGCGCCCGCCAGCGCCTCCTCGATCTCTTCCGCGTGATCCTCGGCGGCCCGCCGGCCGACCTCGGGATCCGCGCCGGCGCCGAGGCCGCGCGTGAGGTCACGCCCGACATCGAGCTTCACGTCGGCGTCCGACATGAGCAGCGCTTGCGCGTCGGTGTTGATCGCGATGAACTCGACTCCGCGGAGGCCGAGTTCGATCATTCGGTTGACGGCGTTGACACCGCCGCCGCCGATACCGACGACCTTGATGACGGCGAGGTAGTTCTGGTTTGTCGACATGACCGGCCTTCCGTGCGAACTCTGAACCCTGAACCTCTAGTCGAAGGTTAAAGTTTTGCTGAGTATGCAATTCCTGTGTTTGACGGTAGTGCCGGGCGCCCCTGCCTGCGTAAGGCGAGCCCGCGTGTCGTGAACCGCTCGGCCAATCGTCCAGAAAATGTTGCCGCAGGGAGCCACATCACCTTGTGACCGGGCTCGACGGCGACGAGACGTCGTACTCACCGACGGAATCGGGCGGGGCCGCCCGCATGAGATTCCCGAGCACGTTCGCCTTGAGCACGGAATCCTCCGAGCTCCCCCAGACGACCGTTGCCCCCGTCGAGAGCTCGAGGCGCACATCGTCGGCGGTCGCCGCGGACGCGCCGACGAGCTGCCCGCGCACCTCGGACGGGACGCTCCTGATCACCGAGGCGGCCGCGCGGAACCCTTCGCCGGCGACCCCGCCCTCGGTCACGATGAGCGGCTGGCCCTCCGGCCGCTCGGCCGGACGATCGATGACCACGCCTGCTGCGTCGACCAGTTCGAGTCCCTCACCCGTGTCGACCACCCCGACCGGCACGCGCTCGACGATGCGCACCACGAGCGTGCCCGGCGGAATGGTCTCGGTCGAGTAGGTCTCGATGAGCGGGAAGTCGGAGAGGGCGGCCAGCACGTCGGCGCTCGCGACCAGCGGCAGCGGAGTGCCGAGCGTGTCGGCGAACGCCGCCTGCACGTCGGCCACGGGAATCCGGGAGGCGCCTTCGACGCGCACCTCGCGCAGTGCCATGAGCGGCGAGTAGGCGCCGACCACGACGACGACGACGAGCGCGGCGAGGGAGCCGAGCACGACCGACCACGTGATGCGACGACGCCGGGATCGCTTCGTGAACCGGCGCACCTCGTTGCGCTCGTACCGGCGCCGATCGCGCGCTGCCGCCGCGAGCGCACGCTTGGCGGCACGGGCGTCGCGCGGAGCATCAGGCGCACCACCGTGGACGAGATCGTCCGGTGCCGGCCCGATGCCGTCTCGTGCCACGCGCGACGGCGCCGAGATCGTCGGCGCGAGCGGGGCCACCGGCCGAGGGGTAACGACGGCGATCGGCTCCGTCGAGACGCGGTCGGCGTCGAACGGCTGCGGGCCCTCCCCGCCGCGATCGCTGCTTCGCGATGCCTGACGGGAGCCCCCGCTCCTCGCCGGTGCACCCGACCGGGTCGATCCGGGCGATCGGGGCGACTGCGCGGCATCCGTCGCCCCATTCGACGCCGACCGGCTCGAGCGCGGCGCGCGCGCCGCCGACCCGTCGAACCCCTGGGGCCGTTTCACGCAGGCACCGCCGTCATCCGCGCTCCCGCTCCAGCGAGCCGAGCAGCTGCGGCACGATGCGGTACACGTCGCCGCAGCCGAGCGTGATGACGAAGTCGCCATCACGCGCGATGCTCGCGGTGTAGTCGGCGGCCTGTTGCCAATCGGGCACGTACGCGACGCGCGACGGGTCGGCGAACCGCTCGCTCACGAGCGCACCAGTCACTCCCGGCACGGGATCTTCGCGGGCGCCGTAGACGTCGAGCACGATCGTCTCGTCGGCGTACTGCTCGAGCACCTCGGCGAATTCCTTCGCAAAGGTCTGCGTGCGGCTGTACGTGTGCGGCTGGTGCACGGCGATGATCCGCCCCGCGCCGACCACGGTGCGGGCGGCCGCAAGAGCGGCGGCGACCTCGGTCGGGTGATGCGCGTAGTCGTCGTAGACGCTCACGCCGCCGACCGTGCCGTGCAGTTCGAAACGGCGCCCGGTGCCGGCGAAGCGGGCGATGCCGGCGAGGGATGCCTCGGGGTCCAACCCGAGCCCGACGAGCACCGCGAAGGCTCCCGCCGCGTTGATGGCGTTGTGCCGGCCGGGAACGCGCAGCGTTGCGCGGAACGTGCGACCGGCGTGATCGACGGCGAAGGAGACCGGACCGTCGGTCTCGATCGAGTGCACCCGCACGTCGGCATCGGCCGACTCGCCGAACGTCACGACTCGAGGATGCGAGAGCCGCTCGGTGACCCGCTTCGCACCCGCGTCGTCGGAGGAGACGACCACCAGCTCGCGGGCCCGGTCGGCGAACTGCACGAACGCCTGCTCGAAGGCGTCACGCGAGCCGTAGTGGTCGAGGTGGTCGGGGTCCACGTTGGTGATGAGCGCGACCGAGGTGTCGTAGAGCAGGAACGAGCCGTCGGATTCGTCGGCTTCGACCACGAAGAGCTCGCCGTCGCCCGAGGCGGAAGAGACGCCGAGCTCCTCGATGACGCCCCCGTTGACGAAGCTCGGGTCTTCGCCGAGGGCGAGGAGGCCGGTGACGATCATGCCGGTCGAGGTGGTCTTGCCGTGGGCGCCGGCGACCGAGACGAGACGCCGGCCGGCGATGAGCGCGGCGAGGGCGAGCGAGCGGTGCAGCACCGGAAGGCCGCGCTCGAGCGCGAGCCGGTATTCGGGATTGTCCTGCCAGAGGGCGCCGGTGACGACGACCGTGTCGGTGTCGTCGGGGAGGTTCGCAGCGTCGTGTCCGATCGCGATCTCGGCGCCGAGCGCGCGCAACGCCGCGATGTTGTCGGAATCGCGCACGTCGGAGCCCGTCACCCGGTGCCCGGCTCCCAGCATGAGCCGTGCGATGCCGCTCATGCCCGAGCCGCCGATGCCGATGAAGTGCACGGCGCCGAGCTCGGCTGGGATCTGGGCGGAGAGGTCGGGCTTGATCGTCACGGTGCGGCGTTTCTTCCTGGGAGCGGTCGAGATGCGGGCGGTGGGCTGCTTCGGGTGCGCCGGCCGGCGCATGATCGGTGCGAGCGGATGCAGCGACATCCGCTCACTCCACGTTACGCGCCTTGCGGGCGGTTGCCTGCTGCCTCGCCGAGCGCCTCGTCGACGAGCGCGACCATGCGGTCGGTGCCGTCGCGGAAGCCGACGGATGCCGCTGCGGCAGCCATCGTGCGCAGGCGCCCGGTGTCGGCGAGCAGGGGCAGCACCTCGGTCGACACCCACTCGGGAACGAACTCGGCGTCGTCGACGAGCACGGCCCCGCCTGCGGCGACGACGCCGGCGGCATTGAAGCGCTGCTCGCCGTTGCCGACCGGATACGGCACGAAGACGGCCGGGATGCCGAGCGCCGCGAGCTCGCTCACGGTCGCCGCGCCGGCACGGGAGACGGCGGCGTCGGCGACCGCGAGCGCGAGGTCCATGCGGTCGGCGTACTCGACCACGCGGTAGCCGGCGATGCCGGGATCGACGATCTCGGACTTCGCACCGGTGACGTGGAGCACCTGCCATCCGGCACCCGTGATCGCGACGGCCGAATCGGCGATCGCGCGGTTGATGCGTCGCGCGCCGAGCGAACCGCCGGTGGCGAGGAGCACCGGCCTCGACGGGTCGAGGTCGAAGGTGGCTGCGGCCTCGCCGCGGAGCGCCTGCGGGTCGAGCGTCTCGATCTCGCGCCGGAGGGGCATGCCCACGAGTCGAGCGCCGCGCAGCGGGGTTCCCTCGAACGCGACGCCGACGGTCGCGGCGAACCGGGCTCCGAGCCGGTTGGCGAGGCCCGGGCGCGCGTTCGCCTCGTGGATCGCGACCGGGATCCCGGTGCGGCGAGCGGCGAGGTAGGCGGGAGTCGACACGTAGCCGCCGAAGCCCACGACGACGTCGACGCCGCGCTCGTCGAGGATGCGGCGGACCGCCTCGATCGAGGCGCGGAACCGAGCCGGGAACGCGAGGGCCGCGCGATTGGGTCGCCGTGGGAACGGAACCTTGGCGATCGTCAGCAGCTCGTAGCCGCGGGCGGGCACGAGCCGGGCCTCGAGGCCCTCGGCCGTGCCGAGCACGAGCACCGATGCATCCGGGTCGCGTTCGCGCAGGCGGTCGGCGACCGCGAGCAGGGGGTTCACATGGCCGGCCGTGCCGCCGCCGGCGAGCAGGTACGTGGTCATCGTGTCGTCCGCGGCGAGGCCGCTCGCCCGCCGCTCCCCGCCGAGCGCGCCGCGGCGCGCTCCGGCGCGTCGGGGTCGCGCGCCACCGAGAGCACGATGCCGATCGCGAAGAGCGTGGTGAGCAGGGCCGTGCCACCCGCGGAGACGAGGGGCAGCGGCACTCCGAGAATGGGGAAGACGCCGAGCACGACACCGATATTGACACATGCCTGCCCGATGACCCACACGAGCACGGCGGCTGACGCGGTGCGGGCGAACGGAGTGCGCGCGCCGCGCAGGATCCGGGTGAGTGCGACCGCGAGCACCACGAACATGACGATGACGACGATGGCGCCGATCAGCCCGAGTTCCTCGCCGATGATCGCGAAGATGAAGTCGTTGTCGGCGGCGGGCAGCCACGACCACTTGGCGGTCGAATTGCCGAGGCCCACGCCGAAGATGCCGCCGTTGGCGAGGGCGAACGAACCGTGCAGGATCTGCCAGCACTCGCTGATCGCGTCGCCGGTGCCGCCGTTCTCGCAGTTCGAGTCGAGGAACGAGGTGATGCGCCGCATGCGGTTCTCGCTCGAGACCGCGACGAGCACGAAGATGATGATGGCGGCGAAGATCGGCGGGAGGAGCAGCCGCAGGCGCACTCCGATGAGGAAGAGCGCGCCGAGCAGCATCGCTCCCATGATCATGACGGTACCGAGGTCGCCGCCGAGCAGCACGAGCCCGATCGCCCCGCCGCCGACGAGGATGATCGGGAGGATGCCGTGCACGAAGTCGCCGAGCAGGGCCTCCTTCTTCGTGACGATGAAGCCGAGCCACATGACGAGGGCGACCTTGATGAGCTCCGACGGCTGGAACTGGAGCGGGCCGAGCTGGATCCAGTTCGTGTTGCCGCCGACCTCGATGCCGAGCGGGGTCGCCACGACGAGGAGCTGCAACGCGCACGAGACGATGAGGGTCGGCCACGCAACTCGCATCCAGAACCGCTCGGGCAAGCGGCTCGCGATGAGCATGATCGGGATGCCGAAGACGGCGAAGAGGCCCTGGCGCAGCGCCTGGGCGAAGAAGCTCTCGTCTTCCAGATGCGATTGCACGACGGAAGCGGACAGCACCATGACGAGGCCGAAGACGACCAGGAAGAGCGTGGTGCCGAGCAGCAGGAAATAGTCGGCCGACTCGACGCGGAAGACGCGGCCGAGGCGGATGCGGGCGGCCGAGACGCCCGGCCGCTCAGGCTCCTGGGAGCGGTTCGCGCGGGGCGGAGTCGCCATCCGCCTCACCTCCCAGCATCGATCCGACCGCCTCGTGGAACCGCCGTCCGCGATCGCCGTAGTCGGCGAACTGGTCCATCGACGCCGCAGCGGGCGCGAGGAGCACGGTGTCGCCCTCTTCAGCGACCGCCGCGGCCAAGGCGACCGCGTCGGGCATCACGGCTTCAGTGTCATCCGTCACCACTTCGAACAGCGGCAGCTCTGGGGCGTGTCGGCGGAACGCCGCGACGAGCAGGGCACGATCGACGCCGATCACGATCGCGGCGCGCAGGCGACCGACGTGCGCGGCGACGAGCGAATCGGCGTCGACGCCCTTCAGCAGGCCGCCGACGATCCAGACCACCTTGCCGAACGCGCGCAGCGAAGCCTCGGCCGCGTGCGGGTTCGTCGCCTTCGAGTCGTCGACCCAGCGGATGCCGCGGGCGACGGCGACCGTCTCGATGCGGTGCGCGTCGAGACGGAAGTCGCCGAGGGCGTCGTGGATCACTCCGACCGGCACCCCGAACGAGCGGGCGAGCGCCGACGCCGCGAGGATGTTCGCCACGACGTGCGGGGCGGCGAGTCCGTGTGGATCGAGCTCATCGAGGGTGATGATCTCGAGCGCCGCCGAGCGACGATCGTCGAGGAACGCCCGATCGCAGAGGATGCCGTCGACGACGCCGAAATCGCTCGGCCCGGGCACGTCGAGCCCGAACCCGATCGCGCGGGCGCCCTCCTCGACCTCGGCCTCTTCGACCATGTGCCGGGTGGCCTCGTCGGCGCGGTTGTACACGCAGGCGACTCTCGTGTTCTCGTAGACGGTCGCCTTCGCGGCGCGGTACGCCTCGGGCGAGCCGTGCCAGTCGAGGTGGTCGTCGGCGATGTTCAGCACGACGCTCGACCACGGGTGCAGGGCACCCGGCCCGGTCTTCGGCAGGTGGTGCAGCTGATAGCTCGAGAGTTCGACGACGAGCACGTCGAAGCCGCCCGGGTCGCGCACCGCGTCGAGCACGGGCACCCCGATGTTGCCGCACGGCGCCGCGCGCAGCCCGTTGGCGGCCAGGAACGCGGCCGTCATCTGCACGGTCGTGGTCTTGCCGTTCGTGCCCGTCACGAGGATCCACTCGGCGGCGTTCACCTTGTCGCGCACGCGCCAGGCGAGCTCGATGTCGCCCCAGACGGCGACCGATCCGCTCTGCGCCCACGCGAGCACGGGATGGTCGGGGTGGAACCCGGGCGAGGCGACGATGACCTCGGGAGCGAACTCCACGATCTCGTCGGGCACGGTGTCGAGCGGATGCCGCACGAGCACAGCACCGATGACCTCGAGGATTCTCGCGCGGTCGACGTCGACGTCGGGTGCCACCACGAGCACCTCGGCACCGAGCTCGGCGAGGGTGTCGGCGACGGCGAAGCCCGTGACCCCGAGGCCGAGCACGACGACGCGGAGGCCCGACCAGTCGGCGTTCCAGCTGGTCAGCGAGTCGAGACGGTCGGACACGGGCGAAGCGGCATCCGTCATCAGCTCTGAAGCCACTCGAAGTAGAAGGCGCCGACGCCGGCCGCGACGAGGAGTCCGCCGATGATCCAGAAGCGCACGACGATCGTGACCTCGGCCCACCCCTTCAGCTCGAAGTGGTGGTGGATCGGACTCATCAGGAAGATGCGCTTGCCGTGCGTGAGCTTGAAGTACGCGCGCTGCACGATGACGGAACCCGTCTCGATCACGAAGAGTCCGCCGATGAGGATGAGGAGGAGCTCGGTGCGGCTCACGATCGCGAGTGCCGCGAGGGCGCCGCCGAGTGCGAGCGAACCCGTGTCGCCCATGTAGATCCTCGCCGGGTTCGTGTTCCACCAGAGGAAGCCGATGAGCCCGCCGACGATCGCCGTGGCCACGATCGCGATGTCGAGCGGATCACGCACGTCGTAGCAGCGGTACCGGTCGTCGGGATTCAAGCCGATCGAGGCGCACGACTGGTTGAACTGCCAGAAGCCGATGATGACGAACGAGCCGATCGCGAGGATCGAGGCGCCGCCCGCGAGGCCGTCGAGGCCGTCGGTGACGTTGACGCCGTTCGAGCTGCCGACCGCGAGCAGGCAGATCCAGATGACGTAGAGGATCACGCCGACGACGGTGCCGAACACCATGAAGTCGAGCGGTAGGTCGCGGATGAACGAAATCTTCGTGTCTGCCGGCGTGACGCCGCGATCGTTCGGGAACTGGATCGCGAGCAGGGCGAAGACGCCCGCGATGATGACCTGTCCGGCCACCTTCGCCCAGCCGCCGAGCCCGAGGCTCTGCTTCTTGCGGGTCTTCAGGAAATCGTCGACGAAGCCCACCACGCCGAGTCCCACCATCATGAGCAGCACGAGCAACCCCGAGGCCGTCGGGCGCTCGTCGCTCACGAGGAGCGTCGCCACGAAGTAGCCGAACAGGGTGCCGAGGATGAAGATGATGCCGCCCATGGTGGGCGTGCCGCGCTTGACGTGGTGGCTCTTCGGCCCGTCGTCGCGGATGAACTGGCCCCAGCCGAGCCGGGTGAACAGCCGGATGAACAAGGGGGTCAGAAACAGCGTGAAGGCGAGCGACAACGCCCCAGCGGTCAGCAGTGCTCTCACGAGAACCATTCTCCCAGTCGGTCGCCGAGGTGGCGGAGACCCGCCGAGTTCGACGATTTCACGAGTACCGTGTCGCCGGGGCGCACAGAGGACGTGACGAGGTCGAATGCCTCGTCGGAGGACTCGACGAAGGCGGATTCGCCGTCCCACGAGCCCTCGTTGATGGCCGTGATGTGCAGGCGACGCGCGCCCTGCCCGACGATGACGAGTTGCGAGATGCCGAGCCGCACGGCCAGGAGCCCGATGCGATCGTGCTCCTCGCCCGAGAACTCGCCGAGCTCGCTCATCTCGCCGAGCACGGCGATCGTGCGGGAGCCCGGATTCTTGACCTGCGCGAGCGTCTTCAGTGCGGCCGACATCGAGTCGGGGCTCGCGTTGTAGGCGTCGTTGATGATCGTCACGCCGTCTCGGCCGCCCATGACCTGCATGCGCCAGCGCTCGGCGAGGGTCACCTGCTCGAGTGCGTCGACGACCGCGGGCAGCGGCACGCCGAGCTCGAGGGATGCCGCGATCGCCGCGAGTGCATTCATGACGTGGTGCTCCCCCAGCACCGAGAAGCGCACTTGCGCGGACTCCCCGCCCCGGACCGCCACCGTGAATTCGGTGCCGCGGGCGTGGGCCTGGATGTCGGTGGCTCGCACGTCGGCGGACTCGCCGAATCCGAACCAGACGACGCGCGCCGCGGTGAGGCCCGCCATGGGCACCACCCGCGGGTCGTCGGCGTTCAGCACCGCGACATCCGTCTCGAGCAGCTCGGTGACCATCTCGGACTTCGCGCGCACCGTCTGTTCGATGCCGCCGAACTCGCCCGCGTGGGCGAGGCCGACCTTCAGCACGATGCCGACGTCGGGGCGGGCCATGCGCACGAGGCGGGCGATCTCGCCGATTCCCGAGGCGCCCATCTCGGCGACGAGGAACTCGGTCTCGTTCGTGAGCTCGAGCATCGTGATCGGTGCGCCGACCTCGTTGTTGAACGAGGCGCGCGCGGCGACGGTCGGTCCGACCCGCTCGAGCACCGTGCGCAGCAGGTTCTTCGTCGTGGTCTTGCCGTTGGAGCCGGTGACGCCGACGATGCGGAGGCGCCCGAGGGCTCGCACCCGGCGCACGACCTCGGTCGCGAACGCACCGAGGGCGTCGACCGAGTCGGCGACGACGATCTGCGGCACGGGCAGGTCGAGCGGGTGCTCCACGATGAGCAGCGCGGCTCCCTGCGCGGCGGCGGCCGGTGCGAAGCGGTGTCCGTCGTCGAACTCGCCGCGCTTGGCGACGAAGATCCCGCCTGCGCCGACCTCGCGCGAGTCGGTCGTGACGGAGCCGTCGACGATCGTGTCGGGGGTCGCCTGCGTGCCGTCGAGCCGGAGCCCGCCGCCGACGGCCGAGGTGATCTCGGCAAGGGTCAGCGCGATCATTCGAGCCACCCCGCATCTCGCAGGGCCTGCTTGGCGTCGTCTCGCGCCGAATACGGGATCTTCACACCCTTCACCTCGTGGTAGTCCTCGTGTCCGGGCCCGGCATAGAGGATCGCATCGCCTTCGCCGGCCAGGGCGAGCGCGGCGCGGAATGCCTCGCGCGGGTCGGCGATCTCGTGGATCTCGCGATCGGGCACTGCCGCCCTGGCACCCGCGATGAGTGCGCTGCGAATCGCCGCAGGGTCTTCGAACCGCGGGTGGAAGTCGGTCACGACGACGACGTCTGCGCCGCGGGCGGCGATCGCCCCCATCTCGGCGCGCTTCGTGGTGTCGCGGTCGCCGTCGGCGCCGAAGACCATCACGATGCGACCGTCGGTGCTGCGCCGGATCGCGCCGAGCGTCTGCAGGAACGCATCGGGGCTGTGGCCGTAGTCGATGTAGACGACGGGGCCGCGGTCGCCGGAGATGCGCTCGGCACGACCGGGAATGTAGGCGTCGACGCCGCCATCGCGTTCGAGCGTCGTGGCGATGAGGTCGAGGTCGTACCCGGCCTCGGCGAGCATGACGATCGCGAGGGCGGCGTTGGCCGCCATGTACCAGCCGAGCAGCGGCACCTGCGTCTCGAGCCGTCGACCGCCGGGGCCCTCGAGCAGGAACGAGGTGTGGTCGGCGGACTCGTCGAGCACGGTGACGCGCCAGTCGGCCTCGACGTCGTCGACCGTCGTGAGCGTGGTCACGGGGATGCCCGACTCGGCGACGAGGCGACGACCCCATTCGGAGTCGACCGTGACGACGCCGCGGCGGGATCGTTCGGGCTGGAAGAGTTCGCGCTTCGCCTCGAAGTACTCGTCCATCGAGGAGTAGTCGTCGAGGTGGTCGTGGGTGAGGTTCGTGAACCCGACGACGTCGAACACGAGACCGTCGACGCGGTGTCGCGACAGGGCCTGCGCTGAGACCTCGACGCCCACGGCACGCACGTCGACCTCGCGCATGCGGGCGAGCAGCGCGTGCAGTTCGCTCGCCTCGGGCGTCGTGAGCGAACTCGTGACCGCCTCGTCGCCGATGCGTCGCTCCGCCGTCGAGGTGAGTCCGGCCGTGACACCGAGCTGACGGAGCATGCCGTAGAGCAGGTAGACCACGCTCGTCTTGCCATTGGTGCCGGTGACCGCGAAGAGCGTGGCGGGGTTCTCGGCGCTGCGGTGGATCCAGGCGGCGACCTGGCCGAGGGCGGCGCGCACGTCGGCGGTCACGAGGATCGGCAGACCGGCCTCGGCGGCCAGTTCGGCGCCGTCGGCATCGGTGAGCACTGCAACGGCGCCGGCTTCTCGCGCAGCGGCTGCGAAGGAAGCACCGTGCGCGTTGCGCCCGGGCACGCCGACGTAGAGGTCGCCGGGCTGGACGGCCTTCGACGACAGGCCGACGCCCGTCACCTCGATGCCGTCGATCTCGCCGAGCACGGCGAACCCGAATGCTTCGGCGAGGCCGGGAAGCGATCGAGGACTCGGGTGCTTCGGCCGGAGAGCCGTGAGAGGCGATCCGGTCACGAACCCAACTTTCTCACCAGGTAGCTGGCAGCTCGGGCGCCGGGGCGCCGGATGGAACGGTCCGGTATTTCTTCAGCACCTGGCTCATCACCTCTTGGAAGACGGGAGCGGATGCGGCGGACGAATTCATCTTAACGGGATTCATGATGCTCACCGAAACGACGAACTGGGGGTCGTCGGCCGGAGCGAACCCGGAGACGGAGACGAGGTAGCCCTTCAGGTAGCCGCCTTCACCGTCGGGCACCTGGGCGGTGCCGGTCTTCGCGGCGACGCGGTAGCCCGGAATCTTCCACTGGTCGGAGAGCCAGGCGTCCTGGTAGACGCGCTCGAGCATCTGGCTGGTCTGCGCCGCCGCTTCAGGGGAGACCACCTGCGTTCCGGTCGAGGGGGCCGTCGTCGCCGTGCCGTCGTCGCTCGCGCAGCCGTCGACGAGGGTGACGGGCATCCGCACCCCGGCGTTCGCGATGGTCTGGTACGCGCTCGCGATCTGCACGGCGGTCGTGGTCAGGCCCTGGCCGAACATCGTGGCGTACTTGGTCTGGTTGTCCCAGTCCACGTCGGGGTCGCCGTGCAGGTCGCCCGGCTCCTCGGCGGGGAACCCGACCTCGGTCTTCTCGCCGAGACCGAACTTGCGCATGTCGTCGTACCGCTCGCGGTCGGTGAGCCGCTCGCCGAACAGCGACATTCCGGTGTTCGACGACTCGATGAGCACGCCGGTGAGGGTCAGGTTCAAGGGATCGTGCCCTGCGCTGTCGTTGATGTTCGCACCATTGGGGAAGATGATGCGGTACGGCGCGACGACCTGGCTGAGCGGATCGGCCTTGCCTGCGTTGAGCACGGATGCCGCGGTGAGCGCCTTGAAGGTCGATCCCGGTTCGAACGGAGCCGTGAACGAACGAGATCCGCGGTCGTCCTCATCGGTCGCACCCGGGTCGTTCGGGTCGACCGTCGGCACGTCGGCCACCGCGAGGAGCCGCCCGGTCTTGGCCTCCATGACGGTCACGGTCGCCCAGTCGGCACCGGTCTCCTCGGCCCGGTCGAGGGCGATGCGCTGCACGGCCCACTGCAGGTCGGTGTCGATCGTGAGCTTCAGCGTGCCACCGTTGTGTGCCTCTTTGTGCACGATCTCCGTGCCCGGGATCTTCACCCAGTCCTGCAGGCTGTGCAGCCAGCTGGCCTCGCCGTCCTCACTCGCGAGGCACTCGTCCTCCGACAGCTCGACGCCGGCGAGGGGGTCGCCATCACTGCCGACCCAGCCGAGGAGGTTGCCCGCGACCGCACCGTTCGGATAGCGCCGACTCGGGTGCTGATACGGCTCCACCCACGGGATGTCGAGCGCCTTCACCTTCTCGTACGTCTCGGTGTCGACGAGCTTCGCGACGTAGGCGAAATCCGAGTCGGGGTTCTCGGCGAGGGCGGCGCTGATGATTCCCTGCACCTGGTCGCCGGTGAGGCCGACGACGGCGCCGAGCTCGGCGGCGACCTGCTCGAGCGGGACGTCGACGCGCTTCGTCTTCTCGGAGTCGGCCGGGTCGGGCTCGTCCCGCGCGACCGGGCCCTTCACCGCCTGCTTGGGCGAGAGGGCGATGTCGTATCGCATGACGCTGTCGGCAAGCACCTTGCCGTTCGCATCGACGATGTCGCCGCGAGCGCCGTACACCGTGACCGGCTCGGAACGCGCCTCTTGCGCCTGTTCGTTCAGCTCTGCAGCGCGCACCACCTGGATGTCGACGAGCCGCACGACGAAGACGCCGACCAACGCCACGAGCACGGCGGCGGAGAGCAGGATCCGCCGCATCGGGTGGCGGCTGGTGCGGTTCATCCGGTCGGTCCTCGCCTTCGGTCGTGCGGTCAGTGCGTGGCGGGTGTCGGCAGCCCGCCGTCGAGCGGCGCTGCGGGCGCCTCCACCGCCGCACCTCCGGCCTGGCCGGGTGCTCCCTCGATCGGAGTCTCCCCCGCTTGCCGCCCGGCATCGGGCGGCACGCCGTCGATCAGCACATTCGGGACGAGCGGCTCGGATGCCCCGGGGCCGCCCTCTGCAGCGGTCGGCTGGCCGAGCACGGCGCCGTCGGAGAGCCGGAGGTAGACGGGATTCGCATTCGGCACCATGCCGAGCCCCTGGGCGTTCATGGCCAGGAACTGGGGTGACTCCACGCGATCGAGGTCTTCGGCGAGTTTCTGCTCTTCACGGGTCAACGCGGACTGCTTCATCTGGAGTCCGTCGATCTCGTACGCGCCCTGGGTGACCGCGATCGAGAGCAGCAGTTGCGCGACGATGATGACCGCGACCCCGCCGAGCGCGATGACCGCGTAGGCGAGCTTCGGTTTCGCGCGCCCTGCGTGTTCCGGCGCGGGCCGCAGGCGCCGCGGCGCGCGCTCGGGGCCGACCCGGCGCGGGGCGGGAAGGGACTGGGCGGGCAGAGCGCTCATGACGGCTTCCTCACTCGTTCGGCGGCGCGCAGTCGCACCGGTTTCGCACGCGGGTTCTCCGCTTGCTCGGCTTCGCTCGCGAGCTCTGCGCCTCGAACGAGGAGCTTGAACTGCGGGCGGTGTTCGGGCAGCTCCATCGGCAGCCCGGCGGGGGCAGTGGAGCTCGATGCCGCGCTGAGCGCGCGCTTGACGATGCGGTCCTCGAGCGACTGGTAGGCCAGCACCACGATGCGGCCTCCGACGGCGATCGTTTCGAGCGCGGCCGGCATCGCTCGCTCGAGCACCGAGAGCTCTTCGTTGACCTCGATGCGAAGCGCTTGGAACACGCGCTTGGCCGGATGTCCCTGACGCTGCACCGCGACCGGAGTCGCGGCCTGGATGACGGCGACGAGCTCGGCCGAACGTGTGATCGGGGCATCCGCTCTCGCCCGCACGATCGCCCGCGCATAGCGCGCCGCGAGCTTCTCCTCGCCGTAGTCGAGGAAGATCCGGCGCAGCTCCTCCTCGCTCTCCTCGGCGATGACCTCCGCCGCGGTGCGTCCACTCGTGAAGTCCATGCGCATGTCGAGCGGAGCGTCTTTGGAGTAGGCGAAGCCGCGCTCGGCTCGGTCGAGCTGGAGGGAGGAGACGCCGAGGTCGAAGAGCACGCCCTGCACCTCTCGGAACCCCTCGGAACGCACGGCGCGCTCGATGCCGTCGTAGACCGTGTGCACGAATCGCGCGCGGTCGCCGAACTTCGCGAGTCGTTCGCGTGCGATGCCGAGTGCGTCGGTGTCGCGATCGAGCCCGATCACCGTGAGGTTCTGGAACCGCTCGAGGAAGGCCGCGGTGTGGCCGCCCATGCCGAGCGTGGCATCGACGAGCACGGCGCCGTCGCCTGCGATGGCCGGCGACAGGAGTTCGAGCGTGCGCTCGAGCATGACCGGGGTGTGAATGCGTTCGATGTCCATGATTCCGCCTTGCCTTCCGGGCCTCGGGTTCCGATCCCCAACCGTTCGTCCTGATGCGGGGAAGTGCACCAGGCGCGGCCGGCTGGGAGTCGGAGCCAGAGGATCAGAAGAGCCCGGGGATCACCTCCTCCGCCGTATCCGCGAAGGCCGCCTCTTGCTCGGCGAGGTAGGTCTGCCACGCCGTCGCGTCCCAGATCTCCACCCGGCTGCCCGTGCCGATGACCGTGAGGTCGCGGTCGAGGCCGGCGTACGCGCGAAGCGTGGCGGGGATGGTGACGCGATGCTGCTTGTCGGGGGTCTCCGCGGAAGCCCCCGAGAGGAAGACGCGCATGTAGTCGCGCGCCTGCTTGCTCGTTACCGGGGCTTGGCGGATCTTGTCGCTCATGCTCTCGAACTCCCGCGCGCTGAACACGTAGATGCAGTGCTCTTGCCCGCGCGTGAGCACGAGGCCGCTCGACAGCTCCTCCCGGAACTTCGCCGGAAGAATGACGCGGCCTTTCTCATCGAGCTTTGGTTCATAGCTACCGAGGAACACCACATCACCCCCTTTCCTCCGGCCAGAATCCAGGTAACCCCACTTTACTCCACTCTCATCCACGGATCAACGACATTCGCTCGTTTTCGCGTGTCGTCGGCTGTGAGTTGCCCGTCAACACTGGGATTGACGTGGTGGAGTGGAGTGGAGGGAAATGAACGCGTCAACGCCATCGATGGGCGCGATCGCTCGCAATCGCCGGCGGATGCCCCGCTGCGGGGTGCTCCACCAGGCGCCTACAACGCCGGGCGCACAAAAAAACGGGCCGATCCGAAGATCGACCCGTTCAGGTGGTGCGAAGTGGAGGGATCAGTCGCGGCCGTCTTGGCGACGGTCCCAGCGATCGTTCATGCGGTCCATGAAGCCGCCACCGGTCGTGCGACGACCACGTTGCGGGGTCGCGGCGGGCTCGGCAGGGGCCGGAGCGGCTGCGCCGCGCTCTGACGGAGTGATCGCCACGAGCACGCCGGCGAACATGAGCGCGAAGCCGATGACGCCGATGACGAGGAGCTGCGATGCGACGCCGGCGATCAACGCGCCGGCACCGGCGACGGCCAGCAGCACGCCAAGCACGATGGATCGATAGTTCGGTCGGCGACCTCGAACACCGCCGACTGCGTGAACGAAGTCGGCATCATTGCGATAGAGGTTCCGCTCCATCTCCTCGAGAAGACGTTGCTCCTGCTCCGAAAGCGGCATCTCATTCCCCTCAGCCTCGGGATCGACGCATCTGAGTCCATTCTAGCCCCGCCTCGCCTCGCTAGGCTAGACGAGTGGCTCACGGTTCCCGACTGGTCGATTTAGTGCACGAACGCATCGAGGGTTTCCTCGCCGAACGCACCTCCATTCTCCGCGAGATCAGCCCCGACCTCGAACCCCTCGACGCGTTCTCAAGGCGCTTTCTCAGCGGAGGCAAACGGTTCCGGGCGCTGTTCTGCTACTGGGGCTGGGAGGCCGTCGGGGCGCGCGGCTTCGACCCGTTCGCCCCCGACGGCGGGCGCGATCGATTCCCGATCGTCTCCGCGGCATCCGCCCTCGAGCTCTTCCACGCCGCGGCGCTGCTGCACGACGACATCATCGACAACTCCGATACCCGGCGCGGCGCACCGTCGGCGCACCGCCTCTTCGAGCAGCTGCACACCGAATCGGGATGGGCCGGCGACGGCTCCGAGTTCGGCCGGGCCGCGGCGATCCTGCTCGGCGACCTCCTGCTCGGCTGGAGCGACGAACTCCTCGACGAAGGCCTCGCGGCCCTGCCCGACCGCGACGCTGCTCGTGCCGCGCGAGCCGAGTTCATGCGGATGAGAACCGAGGTGACCGCCGGCCAGTACCTCGACATCCTCGAAGAGCGCGCGTGGCTCAGCCAGCCCGAGTCAGAGCAGCGCCTGCGCGCCGAGCGGGTCATCGTCTTCAAGGCGGCCAAGTACAGCGTCGAGGCGCCGCTCGTGATCGGCGGCGCGATCGCCGGGGCGACGACCGCGCAGTTCGATGCCCTCCGCGCCTTCGGGCTGCCGCTCGGCATCGCCTACCAGCTGCGCGACGACCTGCTCGGCGTGTTCGGCGACCCGGAGGTCACCGGCAAACCGAGCGGCGACGACCTGCGCGAGGGCAAGCGGACCATGCTCATCGCGATCGCCCGCGAGAGGCTCTCGCCCGGGCAACGGCGCCTGCTCGACGAGCTCCTGGGCGACCCCGAGCTCGAACCCGAACAGGTGCGGATGCTCCAGCGCACGATTCGCGAATGCGGCGCCGTCGACGAGGTCGAGGCGCTCATCGCCTCGAATGTCGCAACGGCGATGTCCGCGCTCGACGACGCACCGCTCAGCCGCGACGCCCGCGCTGAACTCGGTTCGCTCGCCAAGGCGGTCACCCGCCGCACGAGCTGATCACGGCCCGGTCCCGCGACGACGGCTCACCGCCGCACCGCGAGGCCCTGGCCGACCCGGGTAACTCGGGGTCGGCTCAGGCGAGGGCCTGCGCCACGCGGCGCACCTCGGCCTTGCGGCCCGCAAGGAGTGCCGCGATCGGGGTGGTGCCGAGACTGTCGTCGACGGCGAGCATCCACTCGAGCGCCTCGGTATCGGTGAAGCCGGCATCGGCGAGCACGTTGGCGGTGCCGTGGAGTTCGGGCAGCGGCGCTCCATCACGAAGGAACGTCGAGGGCACCTTCAACACGCCATCGACACGCGCGGCGAGCAAGTGCTTGTCGTCGATGAGTCGACGGATGCGGCTGGGACTCTGCCCGAGCATCTCGACGAGGTCGGGAACGGTCAGCCAGTCGGGCTCGGCAGCATCGGTCACGAGATCAAGACTGCCATGAGGGGGCCGCCTTTCGGAACCGGGCCACGGCCGATGCGGCCCTGAGCAGCAGTTCGGAACGGCTTCGACGGACTCGCGCCGAGGTGTTTGACTCCACCATCGCCCTCTGCGACGGTTGCCGTGGGGGCCGGGAGAGCCATGCCGGCGAAGGGGGAACGATGTCGTACGGAGCCGAGACCGAGGGTGATCCGGCCGAGCGTTCGCGGCGGGGCCGCCGCCACGCGCCGACGAGGCGACGCGGCATCCGTCGGCTGATCACGCTGCCACTCGCCGTCGTCTCGACGATCGCGATCACCCTCGGGATCGCACAACCCGCCGAAGCCGTGCAGCCGGCCGCGAAACGGATCCCCAAGGCGAAGGCCTCGAACGACCGCGCGACCCGCACGCCCCCGGCATCGACGGCGGTGCACGCCGGTTCGGTGCCCGCCGAAGTGACCGTCGGCGACGGCGACACCGTCAGCGGCATCGCGGAACGCTATGGTGTGCCCACCGCCGACATCCTGGCGCTCAACGGCCTGAGCTGGTCGAGCCTGATCTTCCCCGGCCAGCGTCTCGCGCTGCCCGGCGGCGGTTCCTCCGCACCGGCACCCGTGACGGCCCCGGTCGCTGCCGAGCTCTCACGCCACACGGTCGTCAGCGGCGACACGATGAGCGGCATCGCCGCCGCCTACGGGATATCGCTCGACCAGATGCTGAGCGCCAACGGCCTCAGTCGTCAGAGCCTCATCTTCCCGGGGCAGTCGATCGTGCTGCCGCCCGCCGGCGCAACGGACGCCGTGGCCGCACCCGCGCCTCCGCCCGAACCGACTGCCGCGCCGGCTCCCCCTGCGCAGATCGAGCCCGTCGTGGCCGTCGCCTCGGTCAGCGTCGCCCTCACCGAGGAGATGCGCGGCAACGCCCGGATCATCATCGACGTCGGGCGCGCGCTCGGCGTGTCCGACCACGGCATCGTCGTCGCGCTCGCGGCCGCGGCGCAGGAGTCGGGCCTCAGGAACGTGAGCCACGGCGACCGCGACTCCCTCGGGCTGTTCCAGCAGCGGCCGAGTCAGGGCTGGGGCACGGTCGACGAGGTCCTCGACCCCGTGCGCGCGGCGAGCGCCTTCTACGGCGGCGCCGCGAACCCCAACCCCGGGCGAACCCGGGGCCTGCTCGACATCGCGGGCTGGGAATCGTTGACCGTGACGCAAGCCGCGCAGGGCGTTCAGCTGAGCGCCTACCCCGACCACTACGCGAAGTGGGAGGCGTCGGCGCGCGCCTGGCTCTCCGAGCTCGGCTGACACTCGCGCCCGTGCATCACGATGGCATTGCGATCGGCGCGCCGTCGGCGTTTGCGCCGGTTCAGGCATATACCTCTTCGTAGAATCGTGGGGTGACCACCGCGCCCGTCGATCCCATGATCGGCCGTCTCATCGACGGCCGCTATCAGGTGCGCTCCCGGATCGCCCGCGGCGGCATGGCCACGGTGTACCTCGCGACCGACCTGCGGCTCGAGCGACGGGTCGCGATCAAGATCATGCACGGCCACTTGGCCGACGACAACACATTCAAGACCCGGTTCGTGCAAGAGGCACGCTCGGCGGCGCGACTCGCGCACCCGAACGTCGTGAACGTCTTCGATCAGGGCCAAGACGCCGACATGGCCTATCTCGTCATGGAGTACCTGCCCGGCATCACGCTCCGCGACCTGCTGAAGGACTATAAGAAGCTCACCCCCGAGCAGACCGTCGACATCATGGACGCCGTGCTCGCCGGGCTCGCCGCCGCGCACAAGGCGGGCATCGTGCACCGCGATCTGAAGCCCGAGAACGTGCTGCTCGCCGATGACGGCCGCATCAAGCTCG
Organism: Agromyces badenianii; assembly: GCF_003070885.1. Classification (NCBI taxonomy): domain Bacteria; kingdom Bacillati; phylum Actinomycetota; class Actinomycetes; order Micrococcales; family Microbacteriaceae; genus Agromyces; species Agromyces badenianii. Next base: position 1,322,275 of record NZ_CP028913.1, on the reverse strand, counting down.
GCGACTTCGGCCTCGCCCGCGCCGCCAGCGCGAACACGGCGACCGGGCAGGCGCTGCTCGGCACGATCGCCTACCTCTCCCCCGAGCTCGTCACCCGCGGTGTCGCCGATGCACGCAGCGACATCTATGCCGTCGGCATCATGATGTACGAGATGCTGACCGGCGAGCAGCCCTACGTCGGCGAGGCGCCCATGGCGATCGCCTACCAGCACGCGAACGACCAGGTGCCGACGCCGAGTTCGAAGAACCCCGGCGTTCCCGTCGAACTCGACGAGCTCGTGCTCTGGGCCACCGCACGCGACCCCGAAGAACGCCCCAACGACGCCCGCGAGATGCTCGAGCGACTGCGCGAGGTCGAGCCGTCGATCCGCTCCTCGCAGCAACCGGCCGTGACCCAGGCGACGATGGTTCTGACGAATGCCGCGTCGACTGACGCCGCGACCGCAGAGACCCGCGTGCTCGGTGCGGGGGCGCTCCCGCCGGCCGTCGCATCGACGGCCACTCTCGAGTCGTCCGAAGGAGAAGGCACCGCAGCGCTCTCGAAGAGCGCCGACCGGCGCAAGCGGCGCGGCTACTGGATCATCGCCCTCGTGCTGCTCCTGACCGGCCTCGCCGCCGGAACCGGCTGGTACTTCGGTGCCGGGCCCGGCGCCCTCGCCCAGATTCCCGAGACGGCGACGCTGGCGCCCGAGCCTGCGACGCTCGTGCTCGAAGAGGCGGGGTTCGCCGTCGAGCTCGGTGAACGCAACGACCCGGTGGTGCCGGCCGGTCAGGTGTCGGGCACCGACCCCGAGGCCGGCGAGCAGGCGCGCCGCGGCTCGACCGTGACGCTCTTCGTCTCGAAGGGTCCGAGCATCCTGGCGGTGCCGGAGGTTCGCGGATCGCCGTCGGCAGAGGCCCGCGCGGCGCTGAAGGACTTCACGGTCGTCGAACCCGATGTGCTGCAGTTCTCGAACGACGTCGCCGCCGATCTCGTCATCGACGTGCTCGACGCCGACGGCAACTCCGTCGGGTCGGAGTACGCCGAACTCGGCAAGCTCACGCTCGTGGTCTCGGCAGGCCCTGTGCCAGACGTCGTCGGCATGGCCGGCGCCGACGCAGAGGCCGCGCTCGCCAATGCCAAACTCGAGTTCGCCTATCTCGAGCCGGTCTTCGACAACTCCGGTGAGATCGCCGACGGCCACGTCTTCGCCGCCGAGCCGACGACCGAGGTCGTTCGCCCGGGCGACACCATCAATCTCACCCTCTCGAAGGGGCAAGACCTCGTCGCGGTGCCGAACGTCGTGGGCAAGACGATGGCCGAGGCCATCGCCCTGCTCGAGGCGGCGGGCCTGAAGGCGAGTTACGAACTGCCCGACCTCTTCCTGCCGATCGCCACCGTGAAGTCGCAAGACCCGGCAGGCGACAGCCAAGCGGTGCGCGACAGCACGGTTCGTCTCGTGGGCTCGCTCACGCTCTGACGTACGACCGGAGTACTCACGTACACGGGGCACCGCGATCGAGCGCGCGGCACGGAGCATCCGTCACCGGATGCCCCGCGCCGGCCGATCAGCGAGCGGCGAGCTCCTCGGCGACGAGGAACGCGAGCTCGAGGGACTGCATGTGGTTCAGACGGGGGTCGCAGAGCGACTCGTAGCGCGTCGCCAGCGTCTCTTCGTCGATGTGCTCGGAACCGCCGAGGCACTCGGTGACATCGTCGCCGGTCAACTCGACGTGGATGCCGCCCGGGTGCGTGCCCGCATCGCGGTGCGCCTCGAAGAAGCCCTTGACCTCGTCGACGACGTCGTCGAAACGACGGGTCTTGTAGCCGTTGGGCGTCGTGATGCCGTTGCCGTGCATGGGGTCGGTGACCCACAGCGGATTGGCGTCGCTCGCCTTGATGGCCTCGAGCAGCGGCGGCAGCGCCTCGCGGATCTTGCCGGCACCCATGCGGGTGATGAACGTGAGACGCCCCGGCTCGCGCAGCGGGTCGAGCTTCTCGACGAGCTCGAGCATGGTCTCGGGCGTCGTCGTGGGGCCGAGCTTGACGCCGATCGGGTTGCGCACCCGCGACAGGAAGTCGACGTGCGCGCCGTCGAGTTCTCGCGTGCGCTCACCGATCCAGATGAAGTGGCTCGACGTGTCGTAGGGGGTGCCCGTACGCGAGTCGATGCGGGTCATGGGTCGCTCGTAGTCCATGAGCAGGCCTTCGTGACCGGTGTAGAACTCGGTGTGCTTGATCGACTCGAAGTCGGCGCCGCACGCCTCCATGAACTTGATCGCGCGGTCGATCTCTCGCGCCATCGTCTCGTAGCGGGCGTTGGCGGGGTTCGATGCGAAGCCCTGGTTCCACGAGTGCACCTGGCGCAGGTCGGCGAAGCCTCCCTGCGTGAACGCACGGATGAGGTTCAACGTCGAGGCGGCCGTGTGGTAACCCTTGATGAGCCGTGCGGGGTCGGCGGCGCGGGACTCGGGGGTGAAGTCGTAGCCGTTCACGATGTCGCCGCGGTAAGCGGGCAGGGTGACGTCGCCGCGGGTCTCGGTGTCGCTCGAGCGGGGCTTGGCGAACTGGCCCGCCATGCGGCCCATCTTCACGACCGGCATCGACGCGCCGTAGGTGAGCACGACCGCCATCTGCAGCACGGTCTTGACCCGGTTGCGGATCTGGTCGGCCGTGGCGCCCGCGAAGGTCTCGGCGCAGTCGCCGCCCTGGAGCAGGAACGCCTCGCCGCGGGAAGCCGCAGCCAGACGGTCGCGCAGCGTGTCGACCTCGCCCGCGAAGACGAGCGGCGGCAGCGTCGCCAGCTCGGCGGACGCCGCGTGCGCCGATTCGGGGTCGGGCCACGCCGGCTGCTGCTTGATGGGGAGGGTGCGCCAATAGTCGAGGCCGGCAATCACGGAGGGATCTGCATTCACGACCGGCTCGACGAGCTGTACCACGGGAAGTCCTGGGGGTTTCGGGGCGCACGATCACGCCGGAAAATCGAACGGCGACGCACGTCGCGCCGCCGCAGAACGAGCCTACCGCGATTGCGAGGCGCGCTTCTCCTTCACCGAACTGGCGTACACGTCGACGTATTCCTGGCCGCTCAGGCCGCGAAGATCGTAGACGAGTTCGTCGGTCACAGAACGCAACACGAAGCGATCGCCCTCGAGTCCCTCGAAGCGGCTGAAGTCGAGCGGTTCGCCGAGGATGATGCCGATGCGACGGACCTTCGGCAGGCGCGATCCGATGGGCATCACGTGCTCGGTGCCGATCATGGCGACCGGAATGACCGGCACGCCGGCCTCGATGACCATTCGGGCGACGCCGGTGCGACCGCGGTAGAGCTTGCCGTCGGGGCTGCGCGTGCCCTCGGGGTAGATGCCGAGGATCTTGCCGTCGCCGAGGACCCGGAGCCCGGTCTCGAGCGACGCCTCGGAGGCCTTGCCGCCGGAACGATCGATGGGCAGCTGACCTGCCGCCTGGAAGAACACCTTGGTCGCCCAGCCCTTGAGACCCTTGCCGGTGAAGTACTCGCTCTTCGCGAGGAAGACGACCGGGCGGTCGACGACGAGCGGCAGGAAGATCGAATCGATGAAGGAGAGGTGGTTCGAGGCCAGCACGACCGGGCCGTCTTTGGGCACGTGCTCGAGACCCACGACCCACGGGCGGAAGATCGAGAGGAGGATCGGGCCGATGACGAGGTTCTTCATGATCCAGTAGAACACCGAGCGGCTCCTTCCCTCTGCAGCACCGATTCAGCCTAGCGTCGCCGGGCTCAGGCGTGCTCGGCGACCCACACGCGGGCGAGATCGGCAGCGCCGACCACGCCGGCGTCGTTGACGAGTTCGGCGATCACGAAGTCGGGCTCGGGGTGGTACCCGCGAGCCGGCAGGTGGTCGCGATAGGCCGCGCGGATCGGCTCGAGCAACAACTCTCCGGCGATCGCGACGCCGCCGCCGAAAACGAAGCGCTGCGGATCGAGCACCGCGGACAGACTCGCGGCGGCCTGGCCGAGCCAGCTGCCGAGCTGGCGCAGCGCAGCGACCGCGCCGTCGTCGCCGGACTCGATGAGGCCGCCGACGAGACGCCCGTCGAGGCCGCCGTGCTCGGTGCGCGCCCGTGCGAGGGCCTGCCCGATGCCCCCGGCATCGGCGATCTCGTTCGCCATGCGCAGCAGTGCCCTGCCGGAGCCGTACTGTTCGATGCATCCGCGCTGCCCGCAGCCGCAGGCCAGCCCGTCGGGCACGACCCGAAGGTGTCCGAGCTCTGCGCCCGCGCCGAACCCGCCGCGGAAGAGGCGGTCGCCGGCGACGATCGCTCCGCCGACGCCCGTGCCGATCGTGAGCATCACCATGTCGCTGACCAGGCGACCGGCCCCGAAGCGGAACTCGGCCCAGCCCGCGGCGTTGGCGTCGTTGTCGACGACCACGGCCGTGCCGACGCGAGCTTCGAGCTTCTCGCGGAACGGTTCGTTGCGCCAGTCGATGTTGGGTGCGTAGTACACGGTCGACTGTGCGGCATCGACGAAGCCTGCGGCGGCGACGCCGATCGCGACGATCTCCTCGTCGGCGCCCGCGCGAAGGGAGTCGATCATCTGCACGACCGCGTCTTCGAGGAGAGCCGAGTCGCCGGCGGGCGTGGCCACCCGCTCGCTCGCAACGATGCTGCCGAGCTGATCGACGACCGCACCGGCGATCTTCGTTCCGCCGATGTCGATTCCGATCGCGTGCACCGTGAGGCTGCCTTTCAGATGGGGACCAAGCGTGATGGAGCCGAGACCTGGGGCGGGCACGAGCAACGACTAGAGTGTAATCGACCCCAATGCCGAGGTTCGCGCCGGCGCCCGAGCCGCGTGCAACACTCTCGGTGCCAAAGGAGCTACCGTGATCGAATTCGCCACACCCCTCGTGGTCGCAGCAGACCCCGAAGCGAACACCACCGACCTGCTCGTCGACCGCGTCGCCGCGACCCCCGACTCCGTGCTGTTCTCGCTTCCCACCGCCGACGGCGGGTGGTCCCCGGTCACCACCAAGGAGTTCTACGACCAGGTGATCGCCCTGGCGAAGGGCCTCGTCGCCGCCGGCATCCAGCCCGGCGACAAGATCGGCCTGATGTGCAAGACCCGATACGAGTGGACCCTGATCGACTTTGCCACGTGGTTCGCCGGCGCCGTGCTCGTGCCCGTCTACGAGACGAGCTCGCCCGCGCAGGTGCGCTGGAACCTCAGCGACTCGGGCGCGATCGCGGTCATCGTCGAGACGCCCGATCACTTCACCCGCTTCGACGAGGTGCACCCCGACCTTCCGTTGATCCGCAACACCTGGCAGATCGACCTCGGCGACCTCGACAAGCTCGTCGCCGGCGGCGCCGAGGTGACCGACGACGAGATCGAGCGCCGCCGCAATCTCGCGGTCGGCTCCGACATCGCGACGCTCATCTACACCTCGGGCTCGACCGGCAAGCCCAAGGGCTGCGTGCTCACCCACTCCAACTTCGTCGAGCTCTCCCGCAACGCCGCGGTCGCGCTCGACGAGGTCGTGCTCGACCCCGACGGCGCCTCGACGCTCCTCTTCATCACCACGGCCCACGTGTTCGCCCGCTTCATCGCGGTGCTCTCGGTGCACGCCGGTGTTCGGGTGGGCCACCAGCCCGACACGAAGCAGCTCCTCCCCTCGCTCGCGAGCTTCAAGCCGTCCTTCCTCCTCGCAGTGCCGCGAGTGTTCGAGAAGGTCTACAACGTCTCCGAGCAGAAGGCCGAGGCCGGCGGAAAGGGCAAGATCTTCCGCGCCGCCGCCGACACCGCCGTGGCCTACTCCACGGCGAAGGAGGCGGGCTCGGTGCCGCTCGGCCTGAAGCTCAAGTTCAAGCTCTACGACGCGCTGGTCTTCTCGAAGCTCCGAACGGCCATGGGCGGCAACGTCAAGTACGCCGTGTCGGGTTCCGCCCCGCTCGGGCCGCGTCTCGGACACTTCTACCACTCGCTCGGCATCACGATCCTCGAGGGCTACGGCCTCACCGAGACGACCGCGCCGGCCACTGTGAACCTGCCCCGCAAGTCGAAGATCGGCAGCGTCGGTCCGACGCTGCCGGGCGTCGCCGTGCGTCTGGCCGACGACGGCGAGATCCAGGTCAAGGGCATCAACGTCTTCAAGGAATACTGGAAGAATCCCGAGGCGACCGCTGAATCGTTCGACGGCGAGTGGTTCAAGACCGGCGACCTCGGCTCCTTCGACGCAGACGGCTTCCTCACCATCACCGGGCGCAAGAAAGAGATCATCGTCACGGCTGGAGGCAAGAACGTCGCCCCCGCCGCGCTCGAAGACCCGATCCGCGCCAACCCCCTCGTCGGCCAGGTCGTCGTCGTCGGCGACAAGAAGCCGTTCATCTCGGCACTCATCACCCTCGACGCCGAGATGCTCCCGGTGTGGCTCAACAACAACGGTGAAGACTCCGCCATGTCGCTCGAAGACGCCACCGTCAATCCGGCGGTGCTCGCCGAGGTGCAGCGCGCCATCGACGCCGCCAACGAGACGGTCTCGCGTGCGGAGTCGATCCGCAAGTTCACCCTGCTCGCGACCGAGCTCACCGAAGAGAGCGGACACCTCACACCCAAGCTCAGCATCAAGCGGAACATCATCCTCGCCGACTTCAGTGTTCAGATCGAGGCGATGTACACCGGCGCGCCGGCGACCGAGGGCCACTCGATCGTGCACTGAGCCGTATCTGCGACGACGAAGGCCCCGCGGGTGACCGCGGGGCCTTCGTCGTCGCAGAGCGCCTCAGAACCAGTCCGACTCGCGCACGGCCTTCATCGCGAGTCGCCGCTCGGCGGGCTCGAGGCGGTCGAGGTACAGGAGTCCGTCGAGATGATCGGTCTCGTGCTGCAGGGCCTGGGCCATGAGTCCCGTACCAGACAGCTCGATCTCCTTGCCGTCGAGGTCGATGCCACGCACTCGCACGAACGGGTACCGCGGCGTCTTGTGCCAGAGACCCGGCACCGAGAGGCATCCCTCGTCGATGAGTTCCTGCTCGCCCGAGGTCTCGACGATCTCGGGGTTCAGGATGTAGCCGACTTCGCCGTCGACGTTGTAGCTGAACGCCCGCAGGTTGACCCCGATCTGCGAAGCGGCCACGCCGGCACGCCCGGGGAGCTTGACGCTGTCGATCAAGTCGTCGACGAGCGCGCGCACACGATCGTCGACCTGTTCGACTGGTGCGGAGACGGTCTTCAAGACGGGGTCGCCGAACAGGCGAATGGGTCGTTCGGGCAAGGGTTCTCCGTTTCAGTGCTCGCGCTCGGCGGGCATGCCTTCCACCACGAGCGCCGCGAGCTCACGAGCCGCGTGCTGGGTGATCGGGCGCAGCTCATGCCAGTTCACGACGGAACCTGCGGCGAGCTGCGGGTCGTAGGGGATGCGTACGATCTCGCGCACTCTGGACTGGAAATGCGCCTCGATCTCATCGACCTTCACCAGGTGCGTGCCCTGGGTGGCGAGGTTGATCGCGACGACCGCATTGCGCACGAGTTCGCCGTAGCCATTGGCCTCGAGCCAGGTCAGCGTCTCGGATGCGAGGCGTGCCTCGTCGACGCTGCCGCCCGAGACGATCACGATCGAATCGGCGCGCTGGAGGGTCGCCCGCATGACCGAGTGCACGATGCCGGTGCCGCAGTCGGTGAGCACGATCGAGTAGTAGCGCGCAGCGAGGCCGGCGACGACGTTGTAGTCGTTGTCGTCGAAGGCTTCGGAGAGCGTCGGGTCGGTGTCGGAGGCGAGGATGTCGAGACGAGTCTCGTCGCGCGAGACGAAGCGGGAGAAGTCGGTGTAGCCGCCGATGGACGAGGCCTTCGCCACCACGCCGCGCACGGTCTCGCGGGTCTGGCGATCGACCCGCTCGGCGAGCGTTCCGCGGTCGGGATTGGCGTCGATCGCGATGATGCGATCGTCGCGCGCATCGGCGAGGGCCATGCCGAGGAGCGCGGTGATCGTGGTCTTGCCCACCCCGCCCTTGCGAGTCAGCACCGGCACGAAGCGCGCGCCCCCCTCGAACCGCTTCTGGATGCGCTGGCTCATGGCCTTGTGCGCCTGCACCTTCGCGGAGTCGCCGAGGTTGACGAGGTGGAGGGACGCCTCGTAGATGAACCGGTTGAGACCGCCCTGCGGCGCGGGCCGGGTCGTGCGGTTCAGGTCGATGAGCCGGTCGGCGGTGAGCGAATCGGCGGTCTCCGGCACATCCGCCGGAAGCGACGGCTCGCCGGACGCATCGACGATCGCGACGTGGCTGCCCGTGTCGGTACTTACCCGCTCCCGGCGGGGCTTCGAGGCGTCGGCGGCGAGCAGCGCGCTGTAGGGCGAGGGTTCGCGCCGCGCACCACCGCGGTACCCCGCCCCCGCGAGCGCGGGCGTGATCACTTCGACCGAGGTGGTGCTGCTGCCGCCGCCGCCGCCGACCAGGCTGCCGGGATTGACGGCGACATCGTCGATCGCCACGGCGACCTCGTCGTCGGGCATCTCGTGCACAGGCGCCGGCGGCAGGTCGACGCGAACATTGGGGTTCGCTGCGAGCTCCGACGCGGAGTGCGCGCCAGACGCCGGCGACCTGCGGCCGTGATCGAGCGCCGACGACCGTGCGCCCGGCGTACGTCGTGTCGCGGCCGAATCGTCGGCCTGTTCTTCAGTCACCGATACCCCTCCTCATCAGTGCCAACCGGTACTCAGCCTACCGCGGGCGCACCACGACGAGCAGGTCACCGGCCTCGACCTGCTGCGTCTTGGGGATCGCGACCCGCTCGATGACGCCCGCGACCGGCGAGGTGATGGCGGCCTCCATCTTCATCGCCTCGATCGAGGCGACGCTCTGGCCCGCGGCGATCTCGTCGCCCACCTCGACCTGGAGGGTCACGACGCCGGAGAACGGCGCGGGGATCTGCCCGGGCTGCGAGGCATCCGCCTTCTCGGCCGCGCGCGTCTCGACGTCGATCGAACGGTCGCGCACGAAGACCGGCCGAAGCTGGCCGTTCAGAATCGTCATGACGGTGCGCATGCCCTTGTCATCGGCCTCGCCGATCGCCTCGAGACCGGCGTAGAGACGGACGCCCGGGTCGATCTCGACGACGTGCTCCGCACCCTGACGAAGGCCGTAGAGGTAGTCGGCCGTGTCGACGACCGACAGGTCGCCGAACAGCTCGCGGATCTGCTCGAACTGGCGCGTGGGCGCCGGGAAGAGCAGGGTGTTCAGGGTCGCTCGGCGCGTCGTGCTGTCGGCTTCGAGCGCCGTGCGCTGCTCGGTGGTGAGCTCGGTGACGCCGATGCGAACGTCTTTGCCGGCGAGAACCTTGGTGCGGAACGGCTCGGGCCACCCGCCCGGCAGGTCGCCCAGCTCACCGGCCATGAAGCCGATCACCGAGTCGGGCACATCGTACTTCTCGGGGTTGGCCGCGAAGTCGGCCGGGTCGGCCTTGACGGCCGCCAGGTGCAGGGCGAGGTCGCCGACGACCTTCGATGAGGGCGTCACCTTCGGCACGCGGCCGAGGATGCGGTCGGCCGCGGCGTACATGTCTTCGATGAGCTCGAAGTCGTCGGCGAGTCCCAGCGCGATCGCCTGCTGGCGGAGGTTCGACAGCTGACCGCCCGGGATCTCGTGGTGGTACACGCGGCCTGTGGGACCGGGCAGGCCCGACTCGAAGGGGCGGTAGAGGCGCCGCACGGCCTCCCAGTAGGGCTCGAGGTCGGAGACCGCATCGAGGGAGATGCCCGTGTCGCGCTCGGTGTGCGCGAGCGCAGCGACGAGCGAGGATGCCGACGGCTGGCTCGTGGTGCCCGCCATGGGAGCGCTCGCGACATCGACGGCGTCGACGCCGGCACGGCTCGCCGCCAGCAGCGTGGCCAGCTGGCCGCCTGCGGTGTCGTGGGTGTGCAGGTGCACCGGCAGGTCGAATCGCTCGCGCAGGGCCGTGACGAGCTTCTCGGCGGCAGTGGGACGCAGGAGGCCCGCCATGTCCTTGATCGCGAGCACGTGCGCGCCGGCGTCGACGATCTTCTCTGCGAGTGCGAGGTAGTAGTCGAGCGTGTAGAGATCTTCGGCGGGATCGAGGAGATCACCCGTGTAACACACCGCAACCTCGGCCACTGCGTGCCCGGTCGAGAGCACCGCGTCGATCGCCGGACGCATCTGCGAGACGTCGTTGAGGGCGTCGAAGATGCGGAAGATGTCGACTCCGGTTGCCGCGGCTTCGCGCACGAACGAGTCGGTGACCTCGGTGGGGTACGGCGTGTAGCCCACCGTGTTGCGGCCACGCAGGAGCATCTGGATGTTGATGTTCGGCAGCGCCCCGCGCAGGGCGGCGAGACGCTCCCACGGGTCTTCGCCGAGGAATCGGAGCGCGACATCGTAGGTCGCGCCGCCCCAGGCCTCGACCGAGAGGAGCTCGGGGGTCATGCGGGCGACGTAGGGTGCGACGGCGACGAGGTCGCGCGTGCGCACTCGCGTGGCGAGCAGGGACTGGTGGGCGTCGCGGAAGGTGGTCTCGGTCACGGCGAGCGGCGTCTGCGCGCGCAGGGCCTGCGCGAAGCCGAGCGGGCCGAGCTCGAGGAGGCGCTGCCGCGAACCCGCGGGAGCCGGGGCCGTGATGTCGATCGCCGGCAGCTTCTCGGCAGGGCTGACGGTCGTCGGGGCCGGTCCGTTCGGCTGGTTCACCGTGACATCCGCGAGCCAGTTGAGGATCTTGGTGCCGCGGTCCTTCGAGACCCGGCCGCGGAGCAGCTGCGGGCGCTCGTCGATGAAGGAGGTGCTGAGGTCGCCGGCGACGAACGCCGGGTCTTCGAGCACGGCCTGCAGGAACGGGATGTTCGTCGAGACGCCTCGGATGCGGAACTCGGCGAGGGCGCGCTTGGCACGTGCGACGGCGGCCGGGTAGTCGCGCCCGCGGCAGGTCAGCTTCGCGAGCATCGAGTCGAAGTGCGGGCTGATCTGTGCGCCGGGGTTGATCGTGCCGCCGTCGAGCCGGATGCCGGCACCGCCGGGTGAACGGTACGTCGTGATCTTGCCGGTGTCGGGCCGGAAGCCCGCCGTCGGGTCCTCGGTCGTGATGCGGCACTGCAGTGCCGCGCCGCGGAGGCGGATCGAGTCCTGCTGCAGGCCGAGCTGCGTGAGGGACTCTCCTGCCGCGATGCGGATCTGCGAGACCACGAGGTCGACGTCGGTGACCTCTTCGGTCACGGTGTGCTCGACCTGGATGCGCGGGTTCATCTCGATGAACACGTGCTGTCCGGCGCGCTCGCCTGCGGTGTCGAGCAGGAACTCGACGGTGCCCGCGTTGACGTAGCCGATCGACTTCGCGAACGCGATCGCGTCGCGGTACAGCGACTGGCGCACCTCATCGGAGAGGTTCGGGGCCGGGGCGATCTCGATGACCTTCTGGTGGCGGCGCTGCACCGAGCAGTCGCGTTCGAAGAGGTGCACGGTCTCGCCCGTGGCGTCAGCCAGCACCTGCACCTCGATGTGCCGCGGCCGCAGCACCGCCTGCTCGAGGAACATCGTGGCGTCGCCGAATGCGCTGTCGGCCTCTCGCATGGCCTCTTCGAGGGCCGGCCGCAGTTCGTCTTTCGTGCTCACCCGGCGCATGCCGCGCCCGCCACCGCCGGCGACGGCCTTGGCGAAGATCGGGAAGCCGACCTCGTCGGCCTGAGCGACGAGGGTCTCGATGTCACGCGACGGCGGCGTCGACTTCAGCACCGGCACGCCCGCGGCGATCGCGTGCTCCTTGGCGGTGACCTTGTTGCCCGCCATCTCGAGCACGCGCTTGGGCGGCCCGATGAAGGTGATGCCGGCGGCTTCTGCGGCCTGAGCGAGTTCGGGGTTCTCCGAGAGGAATCCGTAGCCCGGGTAGATCGCGTCGGCACCGGACAGCTGCGCCACGCGGATGATCTCGGTGACATCGAGGTACGCGCGAACGGGATGCCCCGGCTCGCCGATCTGGTACGCCTCGTCGGCCTTCAGGCGGTGCAGCGAGTTGCGGTCTTCGTAGGGGTAGACCGCGACCGTCTTCGCACCGAGCTCGACAGCGGCACGGAACGCCCGAATGGCGATCTCCCCGCGATTGGCAACCAGGATCTTCGTGAACATGCAAACCTTTCAGACGGGTTTTCCGCACAGCGAACGTTTAGGTATCGCCCGAGTAGTAAAGGTAACGTATCTGTTCGTGCACGTACTCAGCGTCAGTTCCCTCAAGGGCGGTGTCGGGAAGACAACCGTCACCCTCGGGCTGGCGTCAGCGGCCTTCGCACGCGGCGTCCGCACGCTCGTGGTCGACCTCGACCCGCAGTCCGATGTCTCGACCGGCATGGACATCCAGGTGGCCGGTCACCTCAACGTCGCCGATGTGCTGGCCTCTCCCAAGGAGAAGATCGTGCGCTCGGCGATCGCTCCGAGCGGGTGGGCGAGATCGAACCCGCAGTCGACGATCGACGTCATGATCGGCAGCCCGTCGGCCATCAACTTCGACGGGCCGCACCCGTCGATCCGCGACATCTGGAAGCTCGAAGAGGCCCTCGCCAACGTCGAAGCCGACTACGAATTGGTGCTTATCGACTGCGCTCCGTCGCTGAATGCCTTGACTCGCACCGCCTGGGCGGCGAGCGACCGCGTCGCCGTCGTGACCGAACCCGGCCTCTTCTCCGTCGCGGCAGCCGACCGCGCGCTCCGCGCGATCGAGGAGATCCGTCGGGGCCTCTCACCGCGCTTGCAGCCCCTCGGCATCATCGTGAACCGGGCCCGCGTGCAGTCGCTCGAGCACCAGTTCCGCATCAAGGAGCTGCGCGACATGTTCGGACCGCTCGTGCTCTCCCCTCAACTGCCCGAGCGCACCTCCCTGCAGCAGGCTCAGGGTGCCGCCAAACCACTGCACATGTGGCCCGGTGAAAGTGCCGAAGAGATGTCGTCACATTTCGACCAATTGCTCGAGCGAGTGCTTCGAACCGCTCGAATCGGAGAGTTCGCCGGCGTCTCGCTCGACTCCCCCACTCCGGCGGTCTGAGCCCGAGCCGGATCCGCTCGCACTCGACGGACATGCCCGATCGCGACCTTCGGCACCGGCCATCGCACTCGACGGGCATGCCGGATCGCGCCCTTCGCAGCGGCTCCCGCCCAGCCGGCTCCCGCGCAGCGGGCGCGAGCGAACGCGCTCGGCAGGCATGCCGGACAGCACGCTCACCGACGATCGGAGCTCAGGAGATCTTGCGAGACCGCACGCCGCGCCGCGCCGCGAGTTCGTCGAGCGGATCTGCCGGCTGGGTGTCGAGCTCGACGAGCGTGGACTCGACCTCACGGAGCACCTTGCCAACAGCGATGCCGAACACGCCCTGGCCGCGGTTGACGAGGTCGATGACCTCGTCGTCTGAGGTGCAGAGGTACACGCTCGCACCGTCGCTCATGAGCGTCGTCTGCGCGAGGTCGTCGATGCCCGACTCGCGGAGCTGCGTGACGGCCGTGCGGATCTGCTGCAACGAGATCCCGGTGTCGAGCAATCGCTTCACGAGCTTCAGCACGAGGATGTCGCGGAATCCGTAGAGCCGCTGCGAACCGGAGCCCGCTGCGCCGCGGACCGTGGGTTCGACGAGTTGCGTGCGCGCCCAGTAGTCGAGCTGTCGATAGCTGATGCCCGCAGCTCGAGCTGCGACCGCACCGCGATACCCGGTGGCATCGTCGTGCTCGGGCATGCCGTCGGTGAAGAGCAAGCCGAGGTCGTAGCGCGAGCGTGGAGTCCGGTCGAGCTCACTCATCCGATTGCCCCTCACTCTCGCGCCGGCACCTCGTCGACGCGAGTTCCACGCTACCGAGGGCACGCGGCTCTGTCGAACACATCCGGCCGAACGTCACGGCGTGTCGCGACATCATCGTGCGAGGCGACCGAGCGACGCTCGCACGACACTCGCGTGCACGGCGTCGAGGTGTCGCGCGAGTTCTTGCCCCTGCTCGAGCGCACGGGCCTTGTCGGCGGCATCCGCTCGTCGCGACGGAGCGATCGCACGCTCGACCAGCGCCGCCTCCCGCTCGGCCGCGGCCCGCACGCCACGAAGGTGTCGCGGCTCGATGCCGACCGCGCGGAGGGCGACGAGGGAGCGGAGCACACCGAGGGCGTCGTCGCCGTAGTACTCGGCCGCGGGCAGAAGGGAGGCCGAAACGGCGTCGTCGAGCAGCGACGCGGTCGCGCCGGCCTGGCGGATGAGTTCGTCACGCCGGAATCTGCGCGCACCGGCGAGGAATGCCGCGGCGCTCGTGGCCCCGGGCAGCGCCGGCGTCTCGCCCGCGTCGATCGCCTCGAGATGCGTGCGGATGACCTTCAGGGGCAGATAGTGATCGCGCTGCATGGAGAGCACGACCGTGATGCGTTCGACGTCGCTCACGGAGAACTTGCGATACCCCGCGGCGGTTCTCGCCGGCGCGACGAGCCGCTGCTCTTCGAGGAAGCGCAGTTTCGAGGGCGTGAGTTCGGGGAACTCCGGTTGAAGCCTGGCGAGCACCTGACCGATGCCCAGTAGTGGCGCCTGGCCGCTCGCGCGCGAGGACGCAGCGGGAGCCGACACTATTCGCTCGCCACCGGCGCCAGGTCGCGGCGAGAGGCGTAGAACGTGAGCCGGAACTTGCCGATCTGCACCTCTGCGCCGTCACTGAGGAGTGCGGTCTCGATGCGCACGCCGTCGTAGTACGTGCCGTTCAGCGAACTGAGGTCGCGCACTTCGAACGCCGAGCGATGCCGCACGAACTCCGCGTGCTTTCGCGAAACGGTGACGTCGTCGAGGAAGATGTCGGCGTCGGGGTGCCGACCGACGAGCGTGACATCGGTGTCGAGGAGGAAACGAGCACCGCTGTTCGGGCCGCGTCGCACGATCAGCAACGCCGATCCCGATGGCAGCGCGGCGATCGCCTCCTGCTCTTCGGCAGTGACGTCAGCGTCGAGGGCGCTCAACTGAGCGGCCGTCTCTCGACTGAAGCCGATGGTCGTGTCGGTCGAGCCGTCGACGGCATGCGTCGACGTCGTCGTCGACGGTTCGTCGCCGGGTTCGTTCACACCACCGGCTTGAGTGTTGTCAGATTCCGCCACACTAACCTCCCTGTCCAAGCGTATCCGATCGAGACTCGTCCGCCACCCGCGGAATGCGGATGACGCGAACGGTCTCGATCGCGTAGATGATGCCTGCCCACCAATAGAGGAACGCACCCCAGAGGGTGATCGCCCAACCCACCGGTTGACTGACGACGGCGACCACCGGGAAGGCGAGGCCGAGCATGATGACGGGGAGGCCGAAGAACAACGCGAACGTCGCGACCTTGCCGAGCTGGTGCACCGGCAGCGGCCCGTACCCGTGGTTGGCGAGCACGACCCCGAGCGCTAGCAGGAAGATGTCGCGCGCCACGATGACCACGACGATCCACCAGGGCACGAGCCCCTGGGCGGCGAGGCCGAGGAGGGCGGCGAAGATGTAGAGCCGGTCGGCGGCCGGGTCGAGGAGCTGGCCGAGCCGGGTCACCTGATCGAGGCGACGCGCGAGGTAGCCGTCGAGCAGGTCGGTGAGGCTCGCGACGATGAGCACGATGAGCGAGACGATGTAGTCGCCTTGCACGATGAACACGAGGAAGACCGGCACGAGCGCGAGTCGGAGCATGCTCAGGATGTTCGGGATCGTCCAGATCTCCGATCCCACCGCCCCCGCGCGATCCCCAGCCACATGTCGATCCTATCGATCCGTAGAATGCGGCCATGGGTCCGCTGCTCGTGTGTCTTGTCATCTGCGCCGCGATCACGCTCGCGACGTGGCTCGCTTCGCTCGTCACCCATGAGTACTCGTGGGTCGACCGCATCTGGTCGATCGCTCCGATCGCCTATGTGTGGGTCTTCGCCGGTGCGAGCGGATTCGACGCACGACTCGTCTTGATGGCGGCGCTCGTCAGCGCGTGGGGCATCCGCCTGACCTTCAATTTCGCACGGAAGGGCGGCTATCGCCCCGGCGGCGAGGACTACCGCTGGGCGGTGCTGCGCCGCCGGATGTCTCGCACGCAGTTCGCCCTCTTCAACCTGCTGTTCATCTCGATCTACCAGAACGCGGTCATCCTGCTCTTCTGCCTTCCGGCGTACACCGTGTTCGCGGCGGGGAGCTCACCCCTCGGCGGGTGGGACGTCGCGCTGGCGATCCTGTTCCTCGCCCTCCTCACCGGCGAGACCGTGGCCGACCAGCAGCAGTGGACGTTCCACCGGTGGAAGAACGCCGAACGCGCCGCGGGGCGCACACCCGCGCCCGGGTTCCTGCAGACCGGGCTGTTCCGCTTCTCGAGACATCCCAACTTCTTCTTCGAGCAGGCGCAGTGGTGGGTCTTCTACGGGTTCGCCGTGGCCGCGACGGGCGTCTGGCTGCACTGGACCATCGCGGGGGCGGTGCTGCTCACCCTGCTCTTCGTCGGGTCGACGATCTTCACCGAGTCGATCTCCCGCTCGAAGTATCCCGACTACGACGACTATCGGGCCCGCACCTCAGCGATCGTGCCCTGGTTCGCGCGACCGGCCAAGACCGCGATCGACGAGCGCGTCGCCTGAGCGATCGCCGCGACGCGGGGTTCGAGCAGATCGAGCAGCGGTTCAGAGTCTCGCGGCGAGCGCCGGCCAGGCTTCGGCGAACCTGGGATGCAGCGGAAGCTCGGTCACCCGATCGAACGCGATCCAGCGCAACTCGATGCTCTCGGGGTCGCTGACCACGGGGTCGAACCGCTCAGCGGCATCTGCGACGACCGTCGTGTACGACCAGTAGCCGAGGTCGAGCACCGTGCTGAAGCGCACCTCGAGCAGCGACGGCGGCACGCCCGCCTCCTCGCCCGCCTCACGAACGGCGGCCTCGACGGCGCTCTCGTGCTCGTGCCGCGCGCCTCCGGGCATGCCCCAGGTGCCCCCGAAGTGACTCCACACGGCCCGGTGCTGCAGCAGCACCTCGAGTTCGGGGCTGACCACGAGCAGGCCGGCCGCGCCGTAGCGCCCCCAGTACTTCGCGCCGTCGGGGCCCTCCACCCACTCGTCCCCGCTCGCTCCGCTCATGACTCCAGCATGACGCACCGGCCGCCGTGGCATGCCGCGCCCGTAGGCTGGGGACATGAACGGCGAGTCCCCCGTGCGCGTCGACGCCTGGTTGTGGGCGGTGCGGCAGTTCAAGACGCGGTCCGCGGCGACCGCCGCCTGTCGCGCCGGTCATGTGCGCGTCAACGGCGAGCGCGCCAAGGCCGCCCAGGCCGTGCGCCCGGGCGACGAGGTGCGGGTGCGCATCGCGGGATTCGATCGAATGCTCGTCGTGCGACAGACGCTCGTCAAGCGCGTGTCGGCCGCGCTCGCGGGCACTGCGGTCGAGGACCGCACGCCTCCCCCGCCTCCGCGGGAGAGCGTGGCGATCGTCGCGACGCGCGACCGCGGCACCGGCCGGCCGACGAAACGCGAACGACGCGACCTCGAGCGCCTTCGCGGTCGCTGAGCGCACGCGGCGTAGCCTGATCCTCGTGCACAGAGAACTCAGCCACGAACCCGACGCCCGCCGTTACGTGCTGCGCATCGACGGCGACATCGCGAGCGTGCTCGACTACCGCGAGCTCGGCGACTCGGTCGCGTTCAAGCGCACCTTCACGAATCCGCCGTATCGCGGCAACGGTCTGGCCGGCGAGCTCGTCGAGTACGCGGTCGACGATGTCGAGGCGAACTCGACGCGCCGCATCGTGCCGAGCTGCTGGTACGTGGGCGAGTGGTTCGACCGGCACCCCGACCGCGCCGGGCTGCTCGACCCGCGCACCGTCTGACGCCGGAGCGCTCAGCGCTTGCGGTGCGTCGCTTCGCTCACCGCGTCGGTACTGGCGCGGTGTTCGACCTTCGCCTTCTTGTCGGCGCGCTTCTCTTTGAGGGTCTTGCTGGCAGCCGTCTTGGACGACGACTTCTTCGGCGACTTGTCTGACATGGGTGACGCCCTTTGATCGGAGGCCTGGACGGCCCCGTGCCGGAAACCCTACGCGAGATCGCCGGGATTCAGTACCAGTTCACCGACTGCGAGTGCGACCATGCGGTGCACGGTGCGCCGTAGCCGCGCGCGATGTAGTCGAGACCCCAGCTGATCTGCGTCGCGGCATTGGACTGCCAGTCGGCACCGGCCGAGGCCATCTTGCTGCCGGGCAACGACTGCGGAATGCCCGTGGCCCCGCTCGAGGCGTTGTAGGCGGTGTACGACCAGCCGGACTCCTTCTGCCAGAGCCGGTCGAGGCACTGGAACTGCGATTCGCCCCAGCCGTACTTCGATTCGGCGAGCGCCCGGGCGGTGGCGCGTGCCCCATCGGGCGTGTTCGCCTGCGCGAGCGCCGCAGCCGCAGCCGCGGCCTGCTCGGCCTGCACCCGGTCGAACTCGGCCGCGGCGGCCTCTGCTCGTGCCGTCTCGGCGCGGGTCTGCTTCGTGAGGTCGACGATCGATTCGAGCGGCAGCCGCTCGTACTCACCGAGCGAGGCGACCGATGCGGCGAGCCCGCTGGAATCGACCTTGCCGTCGACCGAGGCGAGGGTGGCGTTCGCCGCGGTGATGGTGTCTTGCGCGCTGTAGCGCGTGCGGGCCTCGGCGATCGAGCTGTATGCGCCGAGTTGCTCGGCTCGGAGTCCGGTCGAATCGGTGAGGGCCGCGGTCGCGTCGATGGCGGCCTGCGTGACGAGTGCCGATTGCACCGCGAACCCGGTGCCGACGGTGAGGCCGGTCGCGACGATCGCGCCGGCGACGACGAGTCGCTTGCGGCCGATGCGACGCCGGCGGAGGCTGCGTCGGGGGTGCTGTTCGGGGGCGGTTTCGGTTTCGGGCGTGAGTGGGGTGTCGTTGCGCATAGGTTCTGGGGTGTTCGGATCGGGTTTCTGTTGGGGCGCGGCCCACGAGCGAGGCCGCAAGTCAGACACTCTGCCCCGAGTTTCTGGACGATTCCTCACTTCTTCCTGTGCAACCCATGATCGTCGGCCGTCACGGGCCGCGATACTGGGAGGATGCCGACCGCCGTTCCCGCCCCTGTTCCGGCCGCCGACGACCGGTGCCCCTGCCTCAGCGGATCCGTGTTCGCCGAGTGCTGCGGCCCCCTGCTCGCCGGCGCGAGGGATGCCCCGACCGCCGTGCAGCTGATGCGCTCCCGCTACACGGCCTTCGCGGTCGGCGCCGCCGAGTACCTTCGCTCGACGTGGCACCCCGACACCCGCCCGGGCGCGCTCGAACTCGAATCCGAGCTGCGGTGGTATCGACTGGAGATCGTCGACACCGAGCGCGGCGGCCCCTTCGATCGCGACGGCATCGTCGAGTTCCGTGCGCGGTATCGCGCCGATGGCGAGCGGGGCGTGCTGCACGAACGCAGTCGCTTCACTCGCGAGGGCCGGCGTTGGCTCTACGTCGACGGCGACGCCTGAGCGGAATCGCCGGGGCGACAGCGCCGCTCAGTCGCGATCGGACTCTGTGCCGAACCCGTCGCGAAGCGCACGCTCGTCTGAGCCCTCGAGCTCCTCGAAGACGGTGATCTGCAGTCCGGCGGGCGCGTCCAGCCGGGAGTTGAGCGAGCGCCACGGCGTCTCGATCGGCTCGGCGACGATCGCCGCTCCTGCCTCGGCGAGTCGCCTCGTGGTGCCGGCGCCGTCCGTCACCTCGAATGCGAGGCGGATGCGCTGACTCGGCCGCCCGCCGGCCTCGAGTTCGTCGATCACCCGCTTGTGCGTCGGATTCGCGATCTCGATCGTCGCTCTGCCGGCGTCGAGGATCGAGACGCGGTCGTCGCCGCCCTCGGCGTACGCCATGAGCTCGGGCATGCCGAGCGCGTCGCGATAGAACGCCACGGCCCGGTCGTAGTCCTCGGCCTCGATGACGACTCGCAGCTGCAGGACCGGTGGGCGCGAGGCATCCGTCATCTCTGCATCATGGCAGATCGCCGGCTTGGCGGGTCGTCATCGCGCTGCGACCGGCGATGGTCGCCTGCTCCGACGCACCGGTTCGAGCTCGCCCTCTAAAGCGCGGGCGAGCACCGTCACCGACGCCATTCGCCGAGAACGGGTCGTCTCCGGACGTCATGACAGGGTCTCTCTCGGCGCATCGAGCGCGAGGTAGGCGCGCTCGACCGCGCCGACGAGCCCGTCGACGGGGATCGGCCACGACGCGTGGGCCGCCAGGGCCTCGGCCACGGTCAGCCCGGCGTCATGAGCTGCACGGAATCGCTCGGCGATCAGCCGCAGCTCGCGCGCCTGGCGCTCCACGAATGCACGGTCGACGACTCGGCCGTGCCCGGGCACGACGAGGTCGCGGGCCTGCATCTCGGCTGCGAGCGCGTCGAGCACGCCCGGCCAGCCGAGGGGGTAGCTCCCGGACCCGTACATCACCGGGCCCGACTCCTCGATCAGGTCGCCGAGGATCCAAACCCGCGCATCGGGCAGGAAGAGCACGAGGTCAGTATCGGTGTGCGCCGGCGCCTGCGGCCGGAGCTCCACGAGACGGCCGCCGAGATCGAGCGTGAGCGCCCGATCGAGCGGATGCGTCGGTGGTGTGAGCACCACGTCGGCCCACCGCCGATCGGGCTCACGCGTCGGATCGGCACGCCACGCGGCCAGGCGAGGACCCTCGAAGTCGGCGAAGTGGGCGGCGACGCCCGAGTGGCCGAAGATCGCGGCATCCGTCGCCGTGCCGGGGCCGAAGACCTGGTTGCCGAAGGTGTGATCGAAATGCGCATGCGTGTTCACGACCCAGCGCACCGGCCGGTCGAATCCGGCCGCGATGTCGGCGGCGAGCTCAACGGCCTCACTCGGCTGCGCTCGCGTGTCGACGAGGAGCAGCCCGTCGTCACCCTCGATCACCACGATCGAGATGTCGAACGGTTCGTACCTGCGTTGATGCACGCCGGGTGCCACGGTGAGCCACGCTGCCATCCCTCGAGCCTAGCGATGCGTCGCCGGCGAACGCCGGTGCAGATCAAAGGGAACCCAGAGCTTCACGACGTAGCGTGGCATCCGTGACCCCGCTCGACGGAACTCCGCCCACCCTGCACGGCACTCCCCCCATGCTCACCGCCCGTGCGCAGCGCACGCTCGAGACCATCGACGGTCAGACGCTCGACGAGATGCGTGCGCTCCGCGACGAGACCGAGCGCTTCATGATGCGCTACAAGTTCGGCATGGACGAGGTGATCACGAAGCTCTCGATCCTGCGCGAGGAGTTCAGCCAGACGCACGACTACAACCCCATCGAGCACATCTCGAGCCGGCTCAAGAGCCTCGACAGCGTGATCGAGAAGATGCGGCGAAAAGGCATCGACCCGACGTTCGACACGATCCGCGACACCATCACCGATATCGCAGGAGTGCGTGTCACGTGCAGCTTCGTCTCGGACGCCTACCGACTCTTCGAGTTGCTCACGGCGCAGCGGGACATCCGGGTGCTGCAGGTCAAGGACTACATCAAGGAGCCGAAGTCCAACGGATACCAGAGCCTGCACGTCATCGTCGAGGTTCCGGTGTTCCTCTCGACGGGTGCGCACCCGGTCGCCGTCGAGGTGCAGATCCGCACGATCGCAATGGACTTCTGGGCGAGCCTCGAGCACAAGATCTACTACAAGTACGAGCGCCAGGTGCCGCAGGAACTGCTCGACGGCCTGACGGATGCCGCGCACACCGCCGCGGAACTCGACGCACGAATGGAGCGACTGCATCGCGAGGTGCATGGGGCGCCCCGGCCGCTGCTCGGCTCGGCCCTGAACCCGGTCGACGGCCGGCCCGGCATCGAAATCTGACGACGGCTCAGGCCCGATGCATCCGCCGCGCGCTGCCGGTCGCCGCGGCGTGAGTCAGGGCTGCTTTCAGGGCTGCTGCCGGGCCCGGCTCGGCTGCACGCGCGGCGGCTCGCCCGGCATCTTCGGGAAGTCGGGTGGGAAGGGCAGTTCGCCGAGCCCGTCGCCGAGGTCGCGCTGCCACCACTCGAGCAGCGTGTCGAGGCGACCGGATGAATCGTGCATGCCCTTCCAAGGGTCGCCAAGACGCTGCAATCGCTCGGGCACGGTGCGCACCGTGTGATCGGAGGGGTCGGTCGATTCGAGCTCGTCCCACTCGAGGGGGCACGACACCGAGGCCTGCGGCAGGGGGCGGGGGCAGTACGCACCCGCCATCGTGCGGTCGCGGTTCGCCTGGTTGAAGTCGATGAAGATCCGGTCGCCGCGTTCCTCCTTCCACCAGTTGGTGGTGACCTCCTCGGGCATCCGGCGCTCGAGCTCTCGCCCGAGCGCGATCACCGCGTGGCGCACGTCGAGGAACTCGTGCTCGGCCTCGATTGGCGCGAAGACATGGATGCCGCGGCTGCCCGAGCTCTTCACGAATGCGCTGAGCCCGACCTCGCCGAGGAGCTCGCGCAGCGCCAGCGCGACGGGCACCGCCTCGGCGAACCCCGTGCCGGGCTGCGGATCGAGGTCGATGCGCAGCTGGTCGGGGTAGTCGGGCCGCTCGGCCCGCGACGCCCACGGGTGGAAGACGATCGTGTTCATCTGGGCCGCCCAGACCGCGGCGGCGGGCTCGTCGATCACGAGCTGCGGATGCGTGCGGCCGCTCGGATACGTCACCGGCACCGAGCGCACCCAGTCGGGCGCGCCCTTCGGCGGGTTCTTCGAGAAGAACTGCTCGCCGTCGACGCCGCCGGGGAAGCGCTGCAGCGAGACCGGCCGGTCGCCGTTCGCCTCGACGAACGGCTCGCCCACGGCGATGAAGTACTCGGCGAGTTCGAGCTTCGTGATGCCCGCCTCGGGCCAGATCACGCGGGTGGGACTGGAGATCCGCACCGAGCGATCGCCGCGCGGACCGGGAACGGTGAGTGTGACGGCATCGGCCATGGAGGCGACGCTACTCCCCCGGGCGGCGGCGCGCCCGGTCGTCTCGCGGATTCAGGCGGTCTGCGCCACCGGTGACGCGTACCGTTGCGCGGACCGCTCGCGGGCCTTGGCGGCTTCGACCTCGCGGTTCTTCGGCGGCGCGGTCGTCACGAGATCGTCGAGCAGGTGACGGGTGACGTGCGCGATCTCGGCCACGGCTCGATCGAACGCCTCGGCGTTGGCCTTCGAGGGCTTGGTCGACCCGCTCACCTTGCGCACGAACTGCAACGCGGCCGCGTGCACCTCGTCGTCGGTGGTCGCCGGTTCGAAATTGTGGAGGGTGTGGATGTTCCTGCACATGCCTCGAGCCTAGCTCGCAACGCCGAGGATGTCTCAGCTCATCGTCGTCATGATCGTCGTCGTGCCGGATGCAGGCTCAGTGATCGGATTCGGCACGGGCAGCGCGGGCCGCATCGCGGGCCGCATCGGCGGCCGCAGCCTCTTCCGGGGTGGGGGCGGTGCCGCCGAGCGCTCGGGGCTGCCACCACTTGCCCGTGCCGTCGACGGGATACTCCGCCTGGAGCCGATCGACGAGGCCTTGCAGCGTCGTGCGCAGCCGTTCGGTCACCGCATGGGGGTCGTCATCGGCGGCGACGGAGATCGGGGCGCCGAAGGCGAAGGTCACCGGCACGCCGAATCGCTCGAAGAACCCGACCCGATGCCCCTTGGTGAGCAGTCGGTGACCGCCCCACACCGCGACCGGGATGATCGGCACGCGGGCTTCGGCGGCGAGTCGAGCGGCGCCCGTCTTGAGTTCGCGCACGGTGTAGGAGGCGCTGACGCCGGCCTCGGGGAAGACGCCCAGCAACTCCCCGTCGCGAAGCGCTTCCACGGCCTTCGCGTACGCCGCGGCGCCCGCCTTCATGTCGACCGAGATGTGCTTCATGCCGCGCAGCAGGTGACCGACGACCGGCTTGTCGAAGGCGCCCTTCTTGGCCATGAAACGGATGCGACGGCGGTTCTCGAGCCACACGGCCCACTCGACGAGCGCGAACTCGAAGTATCCAAAATGCGTCATCGCGAGCACCGCACCACCGGTCGCGGGAATGTGCTCAGCACCGCTGACCCGTCGTTTCAGCCCCCAGAAGCCGAAGAGCGCACGCCCGGCCGCGATCGCCGTGCTGTAGATCGGTTCACTCGGACGACGCGTCATCACCCCAGCGTAGGCCTCAGGGCTGGGTGCGCACTGAGGCGGAGCACCGTGAACCGTTCTGGCGACCCGCGTCGGCCACTTCACATCGACGCGCGGTGCGGGTCTGCGACGGGCTGCAGCCGGAAGAGGCGAACCACACGGCCCGATTCCCGCTCGTACGCGCGATAACCGGGCCACTGGGCCTCGATGCGGGCCCATGCGGCCTCGCGCTCGTCGTCACCGATCAGGCTCGCCCGCACCGGCATGCGGGAACCGCGCACGGTGATCGCCGCGTCGGGATGCGCGAGCAGGTTGTAGGTCCACCCGGGATGCCGGTCGCGCGCGAAGCTCGTGCCGGCGACGATCGCACGCCCCTGCCCGTCGGGCGTGTACATGAGGGCGGTATCGCGAGGCTCGCCCGACTTCGCGCCGGTCGTGTGCAGCACGAGCGACGGCACGAGCAGGGCGCTGAGCTGCACGCGTCCGCCGGTGAGCCACGCGATCACGCGCTCCACCGGCGGAAGGATTCGCGGCGCACTCCACCGGAAGACGCGGGTGCGGGTCAGCGGCGACACCACGGAACGAACGATCTGCAGCACGGTCGGCATCTGCCCATTCTGACGCCACCGGTTCGCGCTGTCTCCGTATTCGTTCACCGCGGTCCGCCAACCGTTCGCTGCGGCTCGCCGGTGTGCTCCCGCCGCACCCTCACGCGCCGGTGCGCTCGCGCTCGACGGCCTCGCGCGCGGTCACGAGCTCGGCCGCGGCATCCGCTGCTCGTCGTTCTGCATGCTGCATGCGCCGGATCGCCAGTGTCGGTGCGCCGTGAAGCGCGTGCACGCGATCGCGTTCCTCATCGACGCCCGTGACGATGTACGCGGCCGCGATCAGGATGACCTGGCTCGACAGGTTCAGCCAGATGAGCAGGGCGATCAGCGAGCCGAAGGAGGCGAGCAGCGGGTTGTTGGAGGCGCCGCCGACGAAGAGGCTCGAGAGCAGCTGCAGCACGGTCAGCCCGACGCCGCCGATCACGGCACCCGTCCAGAGCGAACGGGCTCGCGGCCGCATGCCCGAGAGCAGACGGAACATCACGGCGATCACGAGCGTGTCGATCACGAAGATCACCACGATGGAGACGAATCTCGTGGCCGCGTCGAACACGGCGTCGTGGGTCGAGATGCCCAACCACGAGAAGAGCGTGCCGAGTGCGGTCGTGCTGAGGAACGTGACTGCCGCGGCCGCGGCGAGCGCGGCGCCGAACCCGATGGCCAGCAGCAGGTCGCGCAGGAGCACCCAGAGGAAGAAGGTCTGGTCGTCGGGCTGGTCGCCGATCGCGCGGAAGGCGACGCGGAGCGATCCGATCGCGCCGATGGCCGCGCCGACGAGACCGACGAGACCGACGATGCCGGCGATGCTGAGGGTCAGCGGCTGCACGACGTCATCGGGCGAGATCAGTCCGTCTTCGCCGACGAGGCCGGGAATGGCCGCACCGACGGTCTCGACGAGGGCGTCGAGCGCATCGGGGTTGCCTGCCAGCCAGGTGCCGGCGACGGCGAATCCGAGGAACACCCCCGCGAAGACTGAGAAGAGCACGCGGTAGGTGACGCTGTCGGCCAGCACGGGGCCGTGATGTTCCAGGTAGAGGAGGAAGGCTCGAACCGGCTTCCTCGTCAGCGCCCAGGCCGTCGCCCGCTTGCCGAATGCGACGAGACCCCCCTTCGAAGACGTCGTCGTCTTCGCCGTGGTGCCGTAGTCCGCCCCGTGCTCGCTCATTCCGTCAGGTTATCGAGGAGCGGAGGCCGCACGGAGGCGGTTGACACGATGCGGATGCCGCAGCTAGAGCGCGGACGAACGCCGAACGGCGGCGCCCCGGGCGCGAGCCCGGCGACACCGCCGTTCGATCCGTCGAACGTCAGTACCAGCCGGCGGATTCCGAGTGGTCCCATGCGCCGCACGGCGTGCCGTAGCGTCCGGCGATGTAGCCGAGTCCCCACTTGATCTGGGTCGCGGGGTTGGTCTGCCAGTCAGCGCCGGCGGAACCCATCTTGCTGCCCGGCAGGGCCTGCGGAATGCCGTAAGCGCCGCTCGAGGAGTTCGAGGCGTAGACGTTCCAGCCGGATTCACGGCTCCAGAGGGAGACGAGGCAGCCGAACTGGTCATCGCCCCAGCCGTACATCGAGGCCATCAGGTCGCGGGCGATCGCCTGCGCACCGCTCGGGTTCGCGGGGCCGGTCGGACGCGAGCCGGTCGAGGGCGCCGACGACTCTTCAGCGGCCTCGGCCGCAGCCTGCGCGGCGGCAGCGGCCGCAGCGGCGGCGGCGGCCGCAGCGGCAGCGGCGGCAGCCTGCTCGGCGGCGACGCGATCGACCTCGGCCACGGCGGCCTGCACCGGGGCGAGGTGCTCCTCAGTGCGGTCGGCGAGTTCGAAGACGCGTTCGGGAGCGAGGAGCCGGTAGTTGCCGAGCGCAGCGACCGAGGAGGAGAGCGCCGTGGCATCCGCCTTGCCCTGCGCCGCCGAGATCGTGTCGTTCGCGGCGGCGATGGTGGCGTTCGCCGTCTTGACCGCTCGGGCCTCGAGGATGCCGGCGTGCGAGCCGAGCTGCTCGATGTCGCGGTTGGCGGCGACCGTCATGGCCGAGGTGGCGGCGACGCTCTCGTTCTGCGCGGCGACAGCGGACTGCACCACGAATCCGGTGCCGACCATGGCACCGACCGCGGCGACGGCGCCGGCAGCGAGAAGTGGGCCGCTCCGCCAGAGGGGGCGGTGTCTGCGCCGAGGGCGAAGGGCTTCGCTCTCGGCGGGTTCAGGACGACTGAGTTCAGTGGAAGAAGGCTGGTTCTGCATGACTTTCACGGGGCGGGCCGTCGCAGCGCACAGCGCAGGTCGGTCCTTGATCGGTGATCCACGAGCGGGGGCGCCCGGGCGAAGTGGCCAGTCTGCCGAGAGCTTCTGGACAGACCCTCATGTTCTCCTGTGAAAGTCATCCACGTTTGCGCTCGCGCATTCCTCCCGGAACAGCTTCGGCGCCCCGTGTGTTCTTCCCAGTGGGCGTCGCAGCCAGCGGCGCCGAGCTTGGAGGAACCGTGTCACAGGACTACCGCAAGACTCCCGAGGCAATCGACCGCCTCACCCGGAATCAGTACCGGGTCACGCAGGAGGACGGCACCGAGCCGGCCTTCCGAAACGAGTACTGGAACAACCACGAGCCCGGCATCTACGTCGACGTCGTCTCGGGGCAGCCGCTCTTCGCCTCGACCGACAAGTACGACAGCCGTTCGGGCTGGCCGAGCTTCACCAAGCCGATCGAGCCCGATGCCGTCACCGAGAAGACCGACCGCTCGATGTTCATGAAACGCGTCGAGGTGCGGTCGGCCGGCGCCGACAGCCACCTCGGTCACGTCTTCGACGACGGCCCGGTGGATGCCGGTGGCCTTCGGTACTGCATGAACTCCGCTGCCCTGCGCTTCGTTCCGCTCGCCGAGCTGGACGAGGCGGGCTACGGTCGATACCGCGCACTGTTCGAGAACCAGGAGAACGCACGATGACCACACGAACCGAGACCGCGATCCTCGCCGGCGGGTGTTTCTGGGGCATGGAGGACCTGATCCGCAAGCGCCCGGGAGTGCTCAGCACTCGCGTGGGCTACACCGGCGGCGACGTGCCGAACGCCACGTATCGCAACCACGGCACGCACGCCGAGGCGATCGAGATCGTGTTCGACCCCGAGGCGGAGTCGTACCGCGACCTGCTGGAGTTCTTCTTCCAGATCCACGATCCGTCGACCAGGAACCGCCAGGGCAACGACGTCGGCACGAGCTACCGTTCGGCGATCTTCCCGACGAGCGACGAGCAGGAGGTCATCGCGCACGAGACCATCGCCGACGTCGACGCGTCGGGCCTCTGGCCCGGACCGGCGACGACCGAGGTCTCCCCGGCCGGCCCGTTCTGGGAAGCTGAGCCCGAGCACCAGGACTACCTGGAGAAGTACCCGAACGGCTACACCTGCCACTTCGTGCGGCCCGGTTGGAAGCTGCCAAAGCGCGACAGCGAGCCCGCGGCGTAGTCGCAACACCCATCGAGCCCCGGCGATCGAACGATCGCCGGGGCTCGACTGCGTCTGCCCACCGCATCTAGCGCGAAGCGCCGCCCGAAGGGCAGGATGAGCGGGTGCAGCCACTCAGCGACGAGCGAGCACCCCTCGAGGGTGTCATCGAGACCTCCACCGGCGCCCTTCGCGGCGAGACCATCGACGGCATCGCCCGCTTCCTCGGAGTGCCGTACGCATCCCCGCCATTCGGCGAGCACCGGTTCCGCCTACCTGCACCGGTCGAGCCGTGGGAGGGCGTGCGCGATGCCACAGCCTTCGGGCCGACCGCACCGCAGGTACCTTATGCCGGTGCGCTCGGGGAACTGCTGCCGACGGTCGCGATTCCGGGCGAGGGTATTTTGAACGTCAACATCTGGGCGCCGACGGATGCCGCGGGCGCGCCGTTGCCCGTCATGGTCTGGATGCACGGCGGTTCGTTGAAGCACGGCTCGAACGCCTTGCCCGGGTACGACGGGACGACGTTCGCCCGCGACGGCGTCGTGTTCGTCTCCGTGAACTACCGGCTCGGCACCGAGGGCTTCTCGGTGCTCGACGGCGCCCCACTGAACCTCGGCCTGCACGACCAGCTCGCGGCGCTGCGCTGGGTGCAGCGCGAAATCGCCGCGTTCGGCGGCGATCCAGCCCGAGTCACGGTTTTCGGTCAGTCGGCCGGCGGAGCGACCGTCGCGGCGCTGGCCGCGTCGCCCATCGCGAACGAGGTGATGCAGCGGGCCATCGTCATGAGTGGGCCGCTCGAGGTGAAGACTCCCGCCGACGCGGGCAGGATCACGGCGCTCATCGCCCGGGAACTCGGCATCGCGGCCACTCGCGACGCCTTCGCGGCGGTTGCGCCTGAGCGGCTCGCGGCGGCGCAGGCGAAGGTGATCGCGGGCAGCTCTCCGCTCGGCGGCGGACCCGCGTTCACGATCGCGATCGACGGCGACCTCGTCCCCACCTCCCCCGCCGACGCCTTCGCGGCCGGCGCCTCGTCGAACGTGCCGCTCCTCATCGGCACGACCACCGAGGAATACCGTCTCTGGCTGGTGCCGAGCGGCGCGGTTGACAGGATCACGCGCCTGCACCTTGCGATCGGCCGACGCGCCGCGAAGATCTCCGCGGCGGCGGTGCGCCGCTATCGGGCCAACCGCCCCGGGGCGAAGCACGGCGAGGTGTTCGGCGCGATCCTCACCGACGTGCTGCTGCGACGCTCCGAGTACCGGGTGGCCGATGCGCGTGCAGCCGCAGGCGCGCCGACGTGGGTCTACGAGTTCGCGTGGCGCAGCCCGGTGCGCGGGCTCGGCGCTGCGCACGCCGTCGAGCTCGGGTTCGTGTTCGACGGACTGGCCGCGCCCGACTCGGTCGCGTTGGCCGGGGCATCCGCTCCGCAGGTCCTCGCCTCGGCGATCCACGATGCCTGGGTCGCCTTCGCGGCCTCCGGCGAACCGGGATGGCCCGGTTGGGGTGCCGGCCGTACCGTTCGCATCTTCGACGGCATCGACGATCCGGCCGTGCCCGCACCGCGCCTCGACGAGCTGGCGGAACTCGGGCGCTGACGGCCACGCCCGGCTAGGATGGGAAGTTCTTTGCCAGACGACCCCTGGGTCGCCGAGAGGGAGGAATTCCCCGATGAACACGGAATCCGTATGGATGACCCCGGCCGCACTGGAGCGGCTCGAAGCAGAACTGGCGGAGCTCTCGCGGCCCGGACGAACACTGACCGACATCGAACAGGCCCGGGCCACGGAGCTTCGCACGATGGTGCGCAATGCCGAGGTCGGCCGCAAGCCCGACGACGGCCTGGTCGAGCCCGGCATGCGGGTCACGGTGCGCTTCGACGACGACGAGTCGGCCACGAGCTTCCTGCTCGGCAGCCGGGAACTCGCCGATCTCGACACGAGCGTCGACCTCGATGTCTACTCGCCCACGTCACCGCTCGGGGCCGCGATCGCCGGCCGGTACGTCGGCGATGCGGTCACCTACGAGGCGCCGAACCGCTCCGTGCGGGTCACGGTACTCGAAGCGGTGCCGTTCGGCTGAGCGACGACGGCGAGTGGATGCCGCGGGAGGAATATCACCCGCGGCATCCGCTCGACGTCACCCGAGCCGGTCTCGGCCGGCCGCCACCCCGCTCGATCGGGCGTCCGTCAAGCCCCTGTCCGCGAACCGCGTATGTTCCGATAATCGTGGGACGAGGCTGACCGGGTCGGCTCTCACGATCGAGAGGACGTACGCGTGTCGCGCAATGCTCGGGCCATGGCCTGCTCGCCGCAGACGGTGTTCGACGTCCTCGCGGACGGCTGGCTCTATCCGTGCTGGGTCGTCGGGGCATCGAGGATGCGGAACGTCGACAAGGCGTGGCCGGCGCAGAGCGCCGCGCTCCACCACTCCGTCGGAGTGTGGCCTCTCCTCATCGACGACGCGACCGTGAGCCTCCTCTGGCATCCGCCGCGCCGGGCGACGTTTCGCGCGAAGGGGTGGCCCCTCGGCGAGGCCCGCGTGACCATCGAGGTTCGCCCGTCGGCGAGCGGTTGCGTCGTCCGCATCCAGGAGGAGCCGACGAGCGGGCCCGGGAAATGGGTGCCGAGGGTTCTGACCGAGCCGATGCTGTACGTTCGCAACCGCGAGACGCTGCAGCGCCTCGCCTTCCTGTGCGAAGGGCGCGAAGAGAACAGCGAACCCTGACGCCGGTCGCTGCAGTGGAGGGAGCCGAGCATGTCGCGTGGACTCGATGGCGACGACCGAACCGAGATCGAAGCGGATGCCGCGGGGCCGAAGTCTCCCCCGCCGCAATCACGAACCGTGCTCATCACCGGCGCCAGCGGCGGCATCGGAAAGGCGACCGCACTCGGACTCGCCAGTTCGGGCGCGCACGTCGCGATCGTCGGACGTGATCGGCAGCGCACCGAGGCAGCGGCACGCGACATCCGTGCGGGCGGTGGTGCCAAGGTGGATGCCTTCATCGCCGACCTGTCAGCGCAGGCGGAAGTACGGCGGCTCGCAGCCGAGGTGCTGCAGCGCCTGCCGCGCATCGACGTGCTCATCAACAACGTGGGCGGATTCTGGCAGACCCGCCACGTCACGGCCGACGGCCTCGAGCGCACATTCGCGGTCAACCACCTCGCCCCCTTCCTGCTGACGAACCTCCTCCTCGACCGGTTGAGGTCGAGCGCCCCGGCCAGAGTCGTCACCGTGTCGTCGAACGCCCACCGCACGGGGCGCATCGATTTCGACGACCTCCAGGGTGAACGGGTGTACTCCGGGTCGCGCGCATACGACCAGTCGAAGCTCGCGAATGTGCTGTTCGCCTTCGAGCTGGCCAGGCGGCTGCAGGGCACCAGGGTCACCTCCAACGCGCTGCATCCCGGCGTCGTGCGCACCTCGTTCGGTGCCAAGGATCCGGCGGCGGTGCAGCGCTTCATCGTGCCGTTGCTCACGTCGTTCATGAAGTCACCCGCTCAAGGCGCCTCGACCTCGATGCACCTGGCCACGGCACCTGAACTCGAGCAGGTCACAGGCGGATTCTTCGCGAACCGCAAGCGCGTGAGGTCGTCGAAGCGCAGCGAGGATCGAGCCGATGCCGAGCGCCTGTGGCGGGTCAGCGCCGTGCTCGTCGGCTTGGAAAGGCGCGCGCGCGATGGAGGTCGTCGATGACGTCGTCGCCGGCCACGAGCATCCTCTTGATCGTTCTTCCGATCGCCTTCAACGCCGCCTTCGCGGCGCTGGCGAAGACCTTCGACTATCCCGAGATCCTGCGGCGGCCGACCCGCGAGATCCTCGCTCGGTTCCGGGCCGGCGATTCCGGCCTCGTGCTGCTCTGGTGGGGCTTCGCGATGACGGCCGTGCTCTTCGCGCCCCTCGCAGTGCTGCTCGCGTTCAGGCTCGACGGCGCCGACCCGACGGTTCTGGTGCTCGGCGCCACGGTCGGCGTGCTCGCGGCGCTCGTGCAGTTCCTCGGACTCATCCGCTGGCCGTTCCTCGTGCCGTACCTGGCCCGTGCCGACGCCGAACCCGACGCGACGGACGCGCGCCGGGAGGCGATCGACGTGATCTTCCAGTCCTTCAACCGCTACCTCGGCGTCGCCGTCGGAGAGCATCTGGGGTTCCTGCTGACCGGAGCGTGGAGCATCCTCTCGGGCATCGCTCTCATGCAGAGCGGGGCGGTGCACCCGATCGTCGGCGCGGCAGGCATCGTGATCGGCGCGGTGCTCGTCGTGTGCTCGTTCGAGTTCGTCGCCCCCTTCGAGCGGAACGGCTGGAAGCTCGCCGCGATGCTCACGCCGTTCACCTACATCGCCTGGTCGCTCTGGCTTGCGGTCACTGGGGTGGTGCTCCTCTTCTGAGCGCGGTGATCCCGACGATCAGTCGGGCGTGAAGATGTCTTCGATGGCGCAATCGAACGTCTGGGCGATGAGGAACGCCAGCGGCAATGAGGGATCGAACCGGCCCCGCTCGATCGAGATGACCGTCTGCCTCGACACGCCGAGTGCCGCAGCCAAGTCGGCCTGCGTCCAGTCTCGCGCGGCGCGGCGACCGGCGAGGTCGTTCTTCATTTCAGCGCTCGGTGGCGGATGACGAAGTAATGCAGTCCGGCATCCACCGCGCTCAACGCGATGAGGGCGAGGAGCACCGGGAGCGCGTCCACCTCGAACCGAAACACCATGACGATGACGGCGGCGACGATCGTGGCGATGAGCACGTCGAGGAACGCACCGGAGCCGGCTTGGCGCATCCAGAGCAGTTCCACGCTCTGCTCACCGCGCTCGTCACGGCTGACCGTGTTGTTCGAGACGAAGACCTTCAGGCCGAGCGACACGGACGGATATGCGGCACAGAGCGCTCCGATTCCCGCGGCGAGCCAGAAATCGTCTGGATTCGTTGCGGCCACGACGAGCGCGACGGCGATGGTCAGCACCGCGCCGAGCGCCAGCGCCAAGACGTAGTGGCCGAAGGGAACGCGGCCCCTCCTCGGGCTGGTGGAGGTAAAGTACGCTTTACTCATGCCACGAGTAAAGCACGCTTTACGTGCGGCGTCCAGCGATTCACCCACGCACACGCCTGCGGGAGCCTGCCGCAGTACGCTGGATCGTCCAGAACGTTCGCGAGGAGACCCCATGGCAGCGAAGCAGCCCGCGATGTCACCATCCGACCTGCCGGTCGAGGAAGTGCTCGACCGCGCCACGGGTCCTCGGCGCGCCGAGGCCGACGAACTGCTCGCGATTCTCGGCGAGATCAGCGGCGAGCAGCCGGTCGTGTGGGCGGGCCGCATCATCGGTTTCGGAGAGTTCGAGTACCGCTACGAGAGCGGGCGCGGGGGCCGCTCTCCCCGCCTCGCCTTCGCGCCAGGCCCCACGAAGCACACGATCTACCTCCCGGAGAATTTCTCGGAGCGCTGGCCCGATCTCGTAGCCGGGCTCGGCAAGCATCGTGCGAGCAAGGTCTGCCTCTACCTCACGCGGTTGACGGGGGTGGATCGCAGCGCGCTGCGCGCTCTGCTGGAGCGAGCGCTCGCCGAGACGCGATCGCAAGCGGGCTGAGCGCGCCTCGTTCTCGAGCCGCTCCCC
The DNA here is from genome assembly GCF_003070885.1 of Agromyces badenianii. Taxonomy (NCBI): domain Bacteria; kingdom Bacillati; phylum Actinomycetota; class Actinomycetes; order Micrococcales; family Microbacteriaceae; genus Agromyces; species Agromyces badenianii. The sequence continues at coordinate 1,288,597 of NZ_CP028913.1, read as the reverse complement.
CGCCGGAATCAGAGTGAGGTTCCGTTTACTCAACGAGCACAATCGGGCACGGCATGTGATGTGCCGGAGGTCGTATCGATTCGATGGCCGCTTCGGGGTACCGTCCAGGGGGAGCGCCTCGCGCTGCATGCCCATGGTCGATGCCGGAGAACGGCAAGTGGAGGAACGGAATGCGGGTTGAAGTGCCTGCGGTCTTCGGCGCGGTGATCGCCGAGCTGCATGAGCGGCTACTGGAACGAGGGAGTGTGCTGGCGACCGCCGAGGTGCTCGATGGCGGGCTGGAGTTTCAGGCCCGGTCGATCCTCGCGGAGACCTTCGCGGTGCTCGGCGGAGACGTCGAGTCACCCCTGGTCACGGTTGACTACAGCGATCCCGAGGTGTTGAGTGCGCACGGGCAGCGGTCCGCGGTATTGGACATCGATCCGTCGGAGCCGCTGATGGCTGCAGAAGTGCTGTTCGGCGTGGCGCTGCCGCTCGTTGCGGATGCGGTCGCCGTCGCTGGGGGTCGGCGACGGGATCTGGATGTTGCCCGGGCGTTGCATCATGCGATCTGGCGGCGGTTCCCGCCCGGCGCGATCGCCTATGTGGAGGTGCTTCGGGATCGACTGCGATCATCGGACCGCGAGGCGCGGTTGCGTCTCGCACGCGAGTTGCATGATCGAATCGCGCACGGCATCGCTGCCGGTGTGCAGCGGTTGGAGGCGGCCCAGCTGCGTCGACCGGATGAGGAAGTCGCTGCGGCGATCGGGATTCTCCGTGGTTCGCTCTTGGACACGCAGGACATCGCCGTCGACCTCCGGGCGCAGGTCGGTGACAGTGAACTGGCTGAGGCCCTGGAGGAATACGCGTACGCGACGGGAGGACGCGGCACGCTGCCCGTCCATGTCGCGCAGGTCGGCACGGTCAGGCCGCTGAGTGAGCTTGCCCGCGAGGAGCTGTTCACGATCATCGCTGAAGCGACCCGTAACGCCCGCACTCACGCACAGCAGGCAACCGCGGTGAACGCGCGACTGGAGTGGTCGCCGACCGCGCTGCAGGTCACGGTCACCGACGACGGGCTCGGCTACGACGACACCGCTCGCAAGCCGACCTCGTTCGGGCTGCGAGGAATAGCCGAGCGTGCTCGCACGATCGGGGCCACGATCGAGTTTCTCAACGCCCCCAGTGCTGCGGGCATCCGACTCACCCTGCAGTTCGCGGGCAGTGGCACGACGTGACGAGCGCGGCATCCGTCACCGTCGTCATCGCGGACGATCACGAGCTCTTCCGGGACGGTCTGCGGGCGATGCTCACGGCCGCCGATGGGGTGCGGGTCGTCGGCGAGGCCGCGACGCACGACCAGGCATACCAGCGGGTGCTCGCGACGCGACCCGATGTGCTGCTGCTCGACGTCGAGATGCCCGGCATTCCAGTGCTGTCGACGATCAGCCGGGTCCGAGCCGAGGCCCCGGCGACGCGGATCCTCATCGTCACGATGCACCGCGACCGGGTCCTCGCGAATCACCTGCGCGCGGCCGGCGCGGCCGGATTCGTGTCGAAGTCGGCCCCAGCGAGTGAACTGGTCGACGCGATCCATGCTGCGATCGACGTGCCCGACCCCATTCGCCGACCAGAGCTCGTCGCATCGGTGCTGTCTCTGCGCGAGAAGGAAGTGATGCGGTTGATCGCACAAGGCCTGTCCAACGACGAGATCGGTCGGTCGTTGTCGATCTCGGTCGGCACGGTCAAACGCCACAACACGAACATCTTCAGCAAGCTCGGAGCGACCTCTCGCACCGACGCAGTGCGGAAAGCATCACGGCTCGGGGAGATCCAATCGCCGTGATCAAGAGCGAGCCCCACTGGCGTCTCGACCCTGGAGGACGATGCTCCTGCGAACTCGAGTGGTGACTGATTCTGGCCATCGGACAGACGGCCCAGCGGCGGAATGTTGCAAAGGTCGTATCGCCCTTCGAGCGGACCGCGACATACGTTTCCGGTAGCCCTACCGTCACCGACCTGAGACGAGATCAAGTGAAACCGTACGACGCCGCTTTGCCCGACCGCGACACGCCGCGCGTGGATCCGAGCGCGATCAGCATGCCGCCGCACACCTCGATCGATATCACCGCTTACCTTCGCGCGGCCGACAGCGAGCCGACCGCATGATCCACGCGATCGAACGTGCGCCGCTGGTGATCACACTGAGCGTGCTGGCGCTTGCCTTGAGCGCCTGCACGTCGAACCCTGGAGCAAGCGCACCGACGTCCAAGTCCGCACCGGCGACGACGCAGCCTCCCGCCGACTCCGAGCTCATGCTGCCTGACGCCGACGCGCCCCACCTGTGCGGTCAGGTGAGCGCGCTCGAGGGCATCCGGTATCGCTCCGACTGGGAGCACGACCAGGGACTCATCGATGATGTCGAGTACTCATCACGGGTGGCGGCCATCGAGGACGGCTGGAGGTACATGGTCGTCGGAGGTACCGACGTGTCACCGGCCATCAAGGACGCGCAACAAGCGCTCGCTTCAGGCGGCATCGGCTACGAGAACACGCAGTTCCAACGCGCCGTGGGCGACGTTGCGGGCGCGTGCGACGAGGCCGGCTCGCTCGTTTCGGTCAGCGCCTTGCCCGGGCAGGGCGGCTGAGCGGATGCCCCCGGTCCTCACCGAGGCCGCGAGCGCTTCGGTGGCGCTCTTCGCCGCGCAACCTGCCCTTCAGCGGCAGTCAGGCCGGTTGCGCGGCGGATCGCTGCACGAGGGCGGTGATCCGATCGGCTTCCTCGCGCGCCGCCGAGATCTCGGCTGTCGACAGCCCGAGTACGCGGAGACAGGACGCAGCGATCGTGGCGTCGTCGTCACCCGTTGCGCCTTGGTCGTCGCGCCGCAACTGGATGACGACTTCGGTGAGCTGGATGAGGATCGCGCCGATGCGTTCCTCAGTGATGGTGCCGGTGACATCAGGGTGGGCGGCGGCAGCCCCCAGCCGTCCGTAGATCGCCCGCAATTCACGACGCTGATTGCGGAACGCGTCATACCGTGGGTCCTGTATCTCGGGCATGAGATAGAGGGTGCCGATGTTGTGCGGGGTGCGGCGGAGCGTGCGCGCGTCGATGCTGGCGAGGGCGAACAACGCACCCGCCGGGCTGAGCTCGTCGGGCACCCACGCCTCGATTCCCTCCACGAAATCGATGCTGGGGCGTACGGATCCGCTGAGCAGTTCGGCGAGGATGTCGTCCTTCCCCGCGAAATGGTAGTAGAGCGACTGCTGGCGAATGCCGACCCGGTCTGCGATCGCACGCGTCGATGATCCGGAGAATCCCGCCTCCGAAAACAGTGCGGCGGCGGCATCGAGGATCTGCTGCCGGGAAGAGACCCGTGTGTTGAGGTTCTCAGCGCTGGCGCGGGGACGGCCGGCTCTGCTGGGCGGTGGTGCGGAGTTCATGATTTCCATGCTCTCACTCTCGGCAACATCGCGGCACTTTGACAGGAAACGCACTACGACAGGGCCCTGGCGCGCTGCCAGGCGAGCCAACCGCCATAACGGCTGATGTTCTCCGCCCCCTCCGTCGCTACCGGTTCGCAGAGAAATCCCGGGACGGCCTGCCCGTCGTCGAGAGACACGCGCCCGATGGTCATCGGCGCCGGGAGTGAGGCGACGAAGCTGCCGAATCCGGCAGCCGGCAGCGACCACACCTCCCCCGTGACAGCGGCACCGCCGGTCGCGACCCGAAGCAGGCCGGGCTTCGGGGGTGTCGTGTCGAGAGCGAACAGGGCGTAATCGGCACTGGTCTGGACGGTCCGGGCGAAGGAGCCACCGGCGGCGACGAGCTGGTGGTTGAGCGGCTGGTCGGTGAGATGGGCGCCGACGACGAGGATCTCAATGGCGGGTGCGAGCAGACGCTCGGCAAGCTGGTGGACGGCGAGGTCGCGGAAGGCGGCGGCGGTGATCATCACCCCGAACGGAAGACCGTCCACTGTTCCGGCGGGAATCGCGGTGGAGGCGAAGTCGAGCAGATTGGCGAAGTTCGTGTACCGGCCCATCCGGCTGTTGCCGCCGATCGGGTCGGCCGCGAGCGCCTCGAGCGTCGGGTGCCACGTCGTGGTCGGCGTGAGCAGCGCGTCGCACCCGCTGAGGGCGGTGCGGGCGACAGCTCCGAGCCGGTCGAGTCTCTCCCGATCCAGGAAGAGTTCGACGGCGGTCTTCTCGGCGCCGCCGAGAATGATCGCCGCAACGGACGGGTCGAGGTCGGTACCGATGAGTTCCCGGTGCCCGTCTATGTGGGCGCCCACCGCGGCGTACCGCTCGGCGACGAACGCCCCGTTGTAGAGCATCTCGGCGGCCTTCAGCAGTGGGGAGACATCCACCTCGACGACCTCGACGCCGGTGTCGGCCAGGCGGCGTGCGGCGGCGTGAAAGGCGTCCGCCCAGCCGGGAGCGAGGCCGTCCAGCTGGTCGGCCGTGGGGATGCCGACGCGAGGACGGGCCGACAGCGCGGCACCAGCCGCGTGCTGCGCTGCTTCCTCGGCAGTGCGGGCCAGCGGGTCGATACCGTCGGGACCGGCGAGGAGCTCAGCTGCCTGTCGCGCTGTGCCGAGTTCGCGGGCGAAGACGGTGACGCAGTCGAGGGTACGGCAGGCGGGGACGACGCCCGTGGTGGGGATTCGGCCCCGGGTGAGCTTCACGCCGATGATCCCGTTCAATGCGGCGGGCACCCGGCCGGAGCCGGCAGTGTCGGTGCCGAGCGCGATGTCGACGATGCCCAGGGCGACGGCGACGGCGGAGCCGGAGCTGGATCCGCCGGAGATGCGCTCCGGATGCCAGGCATTCCGGACGGCGCCGTAGGGACTGCGGGAGCCGACGAGACCGGTGGCGAACTGGTCGAGGTTGGTCTTCCCGATGATCACGCTCCCGGCCTCGCGCAGTCGGCGCACCGCGGTGGCGTCGTTATCGGGTCGGTAGCGGAAACTGGGGGCTGCGGCGGTGGTGTCGAACCCCTCGACGTCGATGTTGTCCTTGATGCCGGCGACCGTTCCGGCGAGAGGAAGATCCTCGCCTGCGGCGACGCGGGCATCGATGGATGCGGCCTCGGCGAGGGCGTCGTCCATGTCTCGGAGGCTGATCCAGATCTCCGGTCGGTCGATGTCGCGGAGGCGGCGGTAGGCGGCGTGCACGCGGTCGACGGCGGTGGGGTGGGTCATGATGCGGCTCCGATGGTCGACAGAAGGATCTGGCCAGGTGTGACCTGGTCCCCGGGGCGAACGTAGATCTCGCCGACGACGCCATCCGAGGTGGCGAGCACAGACGATTCCATCTTCATCGCCTCGAGCGACATCAATTTCTCCCCCACCCTCACCGCCTGGCCGGGTTCGACGGCGACCTGCCACACGGTGGAGGTGAACGGTGCGGAAACGCCGGTGGCGCCTTCGGCGAGTACAACCGCGTCAGCCGGCGGGGCCTCTTTCGCATCCGGCCGGACGTCGAACTCGCCGGAGGCACGCCAGCGGTCTTTCTCCTCGCTGAACGCACGTGCCTGGATGGCACGGAACTCGGTGATCGACTCGGAATTGTCGGCGAGAAACTGCTGATATTCCGCGATCGCGAAGGTTCCTTCTTCGGTCTGGAAGTCGCCTCGACCTGCGTCGGTCTCAGCACGGAGCTCGAGGAGTTCGTCGGCTCCGACCTGGTACCACTCGATGCGGTCGAAGAACCGCAGCGCCCACGGGTTCTCGGCGAACAGCCCGCCGCGGCGGAAGCGGTTCCACACCTGTACGGTACGCCCGACGAACTGGTACCCGCCCGGTCCTTCCATGCCGTAGATGCACATGTAGGCGCCGCCGATGCCGACCGAGTTCTCGGCCGTCCAGGTGCGGGCCGGGTTGTACTTCGTGGTGACGAGGCGGTGGCGCGGGTCGAGCGGCGTTGCGACCGGCGCTCCCAGGTAGACGTCGCCCAGGCCGAGCACGAGGTATGTGGCGTCGAAGACGGTCTTGAGAACGTCGGCGACCGAGTCGAGCCCGTTGATGCGGCGGATGAAGTCGATGTTCGAGGGCGTCCACGGGGCGTCGGCGCGCACGCCGTTCATGTACCGCTCGATGGCGAGGTGTGTCGCCGGGTCGTCCCACGAGAGCGGGAGGCGCACTGTGCGCGACGGCACGACGAGTTCGTGAGTAGCAGGGATGTCCTCCTCGATCTCCCGCAGCATCCCCGCCAGCGTTGTTGCTTTCAGCTCCAGCGAATCGGTGTGAATCTGGAGTGAGCGGATGCCGGGGGTGAGTTCCACGACTCCCTTCGGCGATTCCTCGTTCAGTTTCGTCATCAGGGCGTGCACACGCATGCGGAGGCCGAGATCGAGGGTGAGGTCCCCGTACTCGACGAGGAGGTTGTCGTCGCCGTCACGCCGGTACGTCACAGAGGGGCGCTTGTCGTCGGCCTCGAGTCGGTCGATGACCCCGTCGTCGCCGTCTCCGCCGGAGCTGCGCACAGTGAAGGATGAGCGGTGGTGGACCAAGTCAGCGGCGTCGGCCTCCCGCACGGGCACGAATCGGATCGTGTCGCCCGGTCGCAGCTGGCCGAGTTTCCACAACTCGCCGCTGCCGACGACGGCGGGGCAGACGAATCCGCCGAGGCTCGGGCCGTCGGGGCCGAGGATGATCGGGGTGTCGCCGGTGAAATCGATGGCCCCGACCGCGTAGGGGTTGTCATGGATGTTGGACGGGTGAAGGCCGGCCTCGCCGCCGTCTTCGCGGGCCCACTCCGGTCGCGGGCCGTCGAGGCGGACCCCGGTGCGAGCGGAGTTGTAGTGCACCACGTAGTCCGTGGCGTAGAAGACGTCCATATCGGCGCGGGTGAAGAAGTCGGGGGCGCCGTGGGGACCTTCGGTGACGCCGATCTGCCAGGTGGAGGTTATCGCCGGGCGGCGGTCGGGCGGCGTGGGTCCGCCGATCAGTCCCAGCCGGGTGCCCGCGGCGAATGCCGGGTGAGGCGCGTCGGAGTCCGGTGACCCAGGCCGCAGTACGTCACCGGGGAGCAAAGCACGCCCGGCGTGGCCGCCGAAACCCCCCAGCGTGAATGTGGACGCGCTGCCGAGATAGAGCGGGACGTCGATCCCGCCACGAACAGCGAGGTATGCGCGCTGGCCCGGGCCGGTGAGGGTGCCGATCGTCAGAACGCTGCCGGCGGCGGCTTCGACCGGTTCCCACATTGGAACCGGTTCGTCGTCGAGGGTCGCGAAGGTCGGTGCCCCGGCCAGCGCTATCAAGGCGGGCGCGCTGAACCGGAGGGTGGGGCCGGTTGCCGTGATCTCGAGTCCGGGAGCACCTGCGGGGTTGCCGACGGCGAGGTTCGCCTCGGTGAACGAGACGGCGTCCATGGGTCCGCTCGGCGGGACGCCGATCTGCCAGTACCCGATGCGACCGGGGAGGTCTTGGACGGTGGTCATCGCGCCGGAGTCGAGGACGTCGATGCGGGGATCCGGATCTGCTGTCGCGTCCAGCGTGGAGGTCGAGTGAGTGGCGACCCGCAGGGTCGTCTCGTCGGTGAGCGAACGGAGTAGTCCGAGATTGGTGACGACCCCGTCGATTCGGCTGGCGTCGAGGCCTTCGCGGAGCAGGTCGAGGGCCGCGTCGCGGGTAGGAGCTGCGGCGATGACCTTGGCGAGCATCGGGTCGTAGTACGGAGAGACCTCCAGCCCGGTCTCGATCCACCCGTCGATACGGACCCCGCTGAGGTCGGGTGCGCCATAGCCCGGGAAGATCGCCTGTGTGACCAGGCCGGAGCTCGGCAGTCCGTTCTTCGCGGAATCCTCCGCGTAGACCCGCGCCTCGAACGCGTGGCCGATGGGCTCGAACGGGGCGGTGAAGATGGTCGGGTCGATGCCGTCGGCGCCGTCGCGGGCGAGGCGCAGCATCATCGCGACGAGGTCGACCCCGTAAACCTCCTCCGTGACCGGGTGCTCGACCTGGAGGCGTGTGTTCACTTCGAGGAAGGATGCCTCTTCCCGTATCGGGTCGTAGACGAACTCGACGGTGCCCGCAGAGCGGTACGACACTGAAGAGGCGAGAGACCGGGCGGAATCGTGCAACTGTCGGCGGACGACGTCGGGGAGGGCGGGCGCGGGGGCCTCTTCGATGACCTTCTGGTTGCGGCGCTGGAGTGAGCAGTCGCGGTCCCCGATGACCGCGACACGGCCATCGCCGGCGCCGAACAGCTGAACCTCGACATGACGGGCCGTGCGCACCAGTCGCTCGAGGAACACGCCGGCGGAGCCGAAGTTCTTCTCCCCCAGCCGGGCCACCCGGTCGTACGCCTCACGCACCTCCTCCACAGTGGCGCATGCCTGCATGCCGATACCTCCGCCGCCGCCGGTGGCTTTCAGCATCACGGGCAAGCCGATGCGTTCTGCTTCGGCGACTGCTTCCTCGGCGGATGACAGCAGGCCCGTGCCGGCCAGCATGGGAACGCCGGCGAGGGCTGCGAGCTTCCGTGCAGCGTGCTTCTCACCGAATGCGGCGATCTGGTCGACGGTAGGGCCGATGAAGCTGATGCCCGCGGCTTCGATCCGGCGGGCGAAGTCGAGGTTCTCCGACAGAAAGCCGTATCCGGGGTGGATCGCACCAACACCGAGACGGTTGGCCGCCTCGAGAATCTTCTCGATGTCCAGGTACGACTCGCGTGCCGGCGCCGGCCCCAGGCGGACCGCCTCGTCGGCTTCGCGTACGTGCGGTGCCGCACGGTCGGCATCCGAATACACCGCGACCGTGCGCAGACCCAACGTTCTCGCAGAGCGGATGATCCGCCGTGCGATCTCCCCCCGGTTGGCGATGAGGAGGGTGTCGAAGGCGTGGTTCATGCGTTCTCCGGTCCGGTCATGGCGAGCGTGTCGGTGACGATCATCCGAAGGGGCGTGCAGTTGAAGTCGTTGCAGGGGTTGTTCATCTGGGGGCAGTTGGAGACGATCACCAGCACGTCCATCTCGGCGCGCAGCGCGACCCGCTTCCCGGGCGCAGACATCCCGTCGACGATGCCGAGGGCGCCATCTGCCTCGACGGGGACGTTCATGAACCAGTTGATGTTGGAGACGAGATCGCGAGCGCCGAGTCCGTGGCGCGCGGCTTCGACGAGGAAGTTCTCCCGGCAACCATGCTGGTGCTCGGTGTGGAACCCGTACCGGAGGGTGTTGGACTCCTTCGAACAGGCCCCGCCGATGGTGTCCTGCCGGTCGATCTCGTTGCCGGTGACCGTCATCAGCGGGAGGCCGAGGTTCGACCGGAGCACGGACCCTTCGCGAAGGTAGGCGTTGCCCTGCCAGGCAAGAGTGTCGGTGGCCGAGTACCGTTCGTCGGTGTCATGAGCGTTGTAGACGAGGAAATCGGCGGACTGATTGCCGCCGACATCGACGATGGTGAGGATTTGGCCGGCGCGCAGCACGGCAGACCAGGGCGCGAGCGGCGCCACCGTCTGATCGCTGACCAGCGAACCGTCGGCAAGGGGCCCGGCCGGGTCCAGGATGGTGTCGACGGTGTACTGGGCGCCCACGGGCACGGTGGACTGGATGCGCCGCATTCCACTGCCATGGGTGGTGGTCGTTGTCGTCATAGCCCTCGGGCCTCCGCGTAGTCGATCGAGTTGAGGTAGGCGCGGTTCACTTCAGGGGTCGCCGCGAACTGGGGGTCGCCGGGCAGGGTGGGCTTGCCTGGCCAGGCGTGCACCCGAAGGGGGCCGACCAGGTAGTCGGCGGCGGGGTCCAACGGATGAGGGACGTTGACGATGAGCACCAGGAGCGGGAGCTCGGCGACGAGCTCGACATGGGAGCCGGGGCCGGCGCTGCCCTGGAAGGTGAGCGTCCCGTCGGGTTCGACGTGGACGCCCTGGAAGAAGGAGATGCTGGGCGGAAGATCGCGGCCGGTGAGTCCGTGTTTGGAGGCTGCGAGGAGAAACCGGGACCGGCCTGATGGGGCGGGCCCCTCAGGGTCGGCGGATCCGTATTTCGCGATACTGGCTTCGTCGGTGGTGGTACCGCAGAAGGTGTCGTGTCGGCCGGAGGTGTCTCCGGTGATGGTTGCCAGTGCTCGACCATCGCCGGAGAGCAGCGGGTGGCCGGTGCCGAGGTAGGCCTGCCAAGGGATCTTGATGGTGTCGGCGACGTTCAACCGTTCGCTCGGCTCGAGGGCGTTGAAGAGGATGACGTGGGCGCACGCGTCCCCTGTCGGGTCGTCGAGGCGGATGCGGGTGCCGCGGGCGACGATCTTGTGCGTGTACCCTCCGGGGGCAACGGTCTCCGCCCAGGTCAGGGTGGCCGATTCGATGCCCTCAGGGGCGAACGGGGAGGTGGACGCCGGTCGGTACGGCATGTAGTCGGCGGTGCGCTCCGCTTGCGCGCGGGCGTCGGCGCGGGCAGCGAGAACGCTGTCGGTGAGATGGTCGTCGGCTATCGAAGGCATGGTGCCGTCGCTTTCTGTCAGGGATGCCGCTCGCACGGGTGGCGGCACGGGAGATGGTGCGGGTGCGCCTAGGCGTTCACGGCGACAGCGTCGCCGGGGGCGCTGGTGAGAACCGCCGTCGCCGGGAGGTGTCCGAGCTGGATCGCACCATCGCGGGCGTGATTGCGGCGGTGCACGAAGAAGCCGACGGCGAGCGTGGCGCCGATGAACAGCAGCGCACTCCACTGCAGCCACCATGTCGTGCCGGTGAGGTCGTAGATCTCGGCGCGTGGCCAGACGAGGTTCACGACCATGCCGACTTGGAAGACGACCGCGAGCACGTTGAGCGGAATCCCCCAACGGCCGAGGGTGAAGAGACACTTGCCGTCTTCGTCGACGCCGGGCGGGAAGGTCTGGCCGCGGAGCGCGATCCGACGCATGAGCAGCGGTACCGTCACGCCCAGATAAGCCAGGTACAGCATCGCGATGCACAGGCTCGACAGCGCGGTGAAGATCGCGCTCTGGCCGAAGTTGACCGCCAACGCGAGGGCCGCGCCCACGCCGATCACGATGCTCGTGGCGATCGGAGTGCCCGTGCGTGGCGACACCGTGGCCAGGGTGCGCCAAAACGGCAGCGCGCGTTCGCGGGCCATCGAGAACACCATCCGCGAACCGGATGTCTGTACCGCCAAGGTGCAGGCGAAGACCGCCACCGCGACGGCCACGAGCAGGAGCCGGCCGAAGACCGGGCCCACGCGCTCGGTGACCACATAGGCGATGCCGCCGCCCGCGAGGTTGCCGTCGCTCAGACTCGGTGCCGCGACGAGAGCGGCGATGATCAGCAGCGCTCCGCCGAGTCCGGAGACGACGACCGCGCGAATGATCGCCAGGGGAATGGTCTTGCGCGGGGCGTGGGTCTCCTCGGCGAGCTCCCCCGCCGAGTCGAAGCCGACGAGCACGTAGGCGGCCATGAGCGATGATGCGAGGAAGGCCCAGATGTAGGGGTCATCGGTCGGGCCGGCGCCCTCAGTGGTGAAGACGATCGACGCGTCTCGGGCGGGCAGCAGCATGAGCGCGGCTACCAGCACAACCACCCCGACAATTTCGATCAGCACGCCGACGCTGGTGGTGAGGGCCATGATGCGCACGCTCAGAATGTTGAACACCGTCGTGATCACGAGAAGAATGACGCCGAGCAGCACCGCGTTCTGAGCCCCGGTGGCGGACGCCAGCGACGGGTCGGCCGTCGGGCCGCCCACGATCTGAAAGCCGTCCCAGATGGCAGGGAGCACAGCTTGTACGGCGATCGCTGCGACGGCGACGGTGAGCGTCTGCGCGACGATCATCACCCAGCCGGTGAACCACCCGAACGTCGTCCCGGCGAGTCTGCTCGCCCACTGGAAGATCGAGCCGGCGATCGGCCAGCTCGCGGCGAGCTGTGCGAAGTTGAGAGCCACCAACAGCTGTCCTGCGAAGACGATCGGCCACGTCCAGAAGAACGCGGCCCCGCCGATTCCGAAGCCGAGCCCGAAGAGCTGGAACACGGTGGTGAGGATCGAGACGAAGGAGAAGCTCGCCGCGAACGAGGCGAACGAGCCCACTCCCCGGTGGAGCTCCTGCCGGTAGAGCTTGGTCGATGGGGACGGAGCGAGGTGAAGCGAGGGTGGCACCTGAGCACTCATGGGAACGGCCTTCCGCGAACAGACATCCAATACCTGTCAGCTGACAGGTGATGGGTTCATCGTCGACTTCACGGGTTGCGACGCCGTTGCCCTCTTGTTAAGTCTGCGTTTCGGGAGCCCCAGCAGTGTTTCGAGTTCCTACATCGCTCATGCCACCCAGGCACCGAATCGCCCGGGCTGCGTGCTGCGAGCTGCGAGCTGCGGGCACGAGATAATGAAGCATGTCCTCCTCCATCGAACGCAGCTCCAATCCGGCTGCCTGGGCCGCGTTCTGGTTCGCGCTGGCCGGCCTCGTGCTCATGCCCATCCCGCTGTTCATCGGGCTGATCCTCGGCGGCGGCCTCTCGATCGTCGCCGCAATCCTCGCCGTGATCGCCCTCTTCAAGGGGCTCGCGCGCAGCGGCAAGGGCATCGCGCCCGTCGTGTTCGCCGCGATCTTCATCGCGCTCACGTGGGGCGGCATCTCGGTCGGGGGCGGCATCGTCTGGTAGGTCGACCGGCCCCCACCGGCCACCGCGGCCTCGACACAAAGAGCAACATCGACTTCGTCAACGAGATCATGGTCGAGGCTGAGCTGAACGGATCGGTGCAGGAAGGTCTCGCCACGATCGAGGAGGCACTGCTCAGCGGGCGGCTCTTCCCGAAAGTAGGACAAAGGCGGGCGCCACGTCGGGCATGGAGGATTCAGCGACGATGAGGCTTTACAAGCTTGACAGCGCAGAGGAATTCGCTTGGGTGGAGTCGGCCACAGACGAGGACAGCGACTACTTCCGCCAGATCTACGGAGATGCGAGCAGGCGCGCCGACGACTGGGTCGCCCCTCATTTCATTCTGAGGACCACCCTAGGTAGGCAGAACCTGCGCATCCCGGACCTGCACTCACGAGTGACGTCTGACATGTTCCTGAACGACCGGGCCCGCGCAGTGATCGAGCCGGTCGCACGTGAAGACGTCGAGTTCCTTCCCGTGTGCCTCGGAGACGAGGTCATCTGGTTTATGCACGTGGTCCGTGTGATAGACGCGATCGACTTGGAGCACACCGAACGCGACCGATCGTGGGGCAGCATCGACCCGAGAAGGTGGGCGTTCCGCGAGGAAGCGATACCCGCAGAGGTCGCCGTATTCCGGCTCCCGCCGAACCAGCGTTTCATCCGCCCCTACATATATACCGAAGGCTTGGTCAACACGATCCTCGACGCCGGACTGACCGGCAGAGAGTTCCAACTCATCTGGGACAGCGATCTCGACACGCAGCCGTTCGTCCCGCCGTTTTGACAGCACCGGTGAAGAGGAGGCACTGCTCAGCGGGCGGCTCTTCCCGAAAGTAGGACAAAGGCGGGTGCCACGTACCCTCCACACTGGACACAGGCGACGCGTCAGAAGCGCCATGAGCGCTAGTAAGGTATGGAGGATTCAGCGACGATGAGGCTTTACAAGCTTGACAGCGCAGAGGGATTCGCTTTTGTGAACTCGGCCACAGACGAGGACGACGACTACTTCCACCAGATCTACGGAGATACGAACAGGCGCGCCGACGACTGGGTCGCCCCTCACTTCATTCTGAGGACCACCCTAGGTAGGCAGAACCTGCGCATCCCGGACCTGCACTCACAAGTGACGTCAGACATGTTCCTGAACGACCGGGCCCGCGCAGTGATCGAGCCGGTCGCACGTGAAGACGTCGAGTTCCTTCCCCTGCGCCTCGGAGACGAGGTCATCTGGTTTATGCACGTGGTCCGTGTGATAGACGCGATCGACTTGGAGCACACCGAACACGACCGATCGTGGGGCAGCATCGACCCGAGAAGGTGGGCGTTCCGCGAGGAAGCGATACCCGCAGAGGTCGCCGTATTCCGGCTCCCGCCGAACCAGCGTTTCATCAGCCCCTACATATATACCGAAGGCTTGGTCGACACGATCCTCGACGCCGGACTGACCGGCAGAGAGTTCCAACTCATCTGGGACAGCGATCTCGACACGCAGCCGTTCGTCCCGCCGTTCTAGTGGCTCGAGGTCCCACGCATCGGCGGGGGCCGTTGCGGAGACGATCTGCAGGTTCTCGTGTGTGTCCATACCGACGAGGTGCGCACGGCGCTTCCCGACGATCGGAGACAACCGGAAGCAACTGTTCGCTGCCGGAGGGCTGGTGCGAGAAATCGGCCCCGAAGGGTTCAAAGGGATGAGTTGTTGATGAGTGAATCAAGTGACACAACCTCAAAAGTCCCGGAAACCCTTGAGTTTCCGGGACTTTCTGGTCGGGCTGACAGGATTTGAACCTGCGACCCCTTGACCCCCAGTCAAGTGCGCTACCAAGCTGCGCCACAGCCCGATGCCATCGAATTCCTCCGAAGACAACTTGACCATCATAGCGGCATCCGAGGGCGTCCTCGTGCACACGAGAGCACCCGCGGCATCCGTCGGTCTCGCCTTCGACTCGCGCCGCATGCATCCTCCTCAACCGCTGGGAACCCTCGACCTCGAGCCCATTCCCGGCAAGACTGGGAACCACGTACGCAAGTTCTAGGGGGAACCGTGGCACGCACCATCGCCGACCAACTTGTCGACCAGCTCATCGATGCGGGGGTCGATCACATCTACGGCATCGTCGGGGATTCGCTGAATCCCATCGTCGATGCCGTGCGTCGATCCGGGGGCGCCGCGAAGGGCGGCATCGACTGGATCCACGTGCGACACGAGGAATCCGCCGCCTTCATGGCCGCTGCCGAGGCACAGCTCACGGGAAAGCTCGCGGTCTGCGCCGGCAGTTGCGGTCCGGGCAACCTGCACCTCGTCAACGGACTGTACGACGCGCACCGCTCGGGCGCACCGGTGCTCGCCATCGCGAGCCACATCCCGAGTGCGCAGATCGGTTCGGGGTACTTCCAGGAGACGCATCCCGAGCGCCTGTTCGTGGAGTGCTCGAACTACTGCGAGCAGATCATGACCGCTGCGCAGTCGCCGCGGGTCGTCAACTCGGCGCTGCGGCACTCGATCACCGGCCCCGGGGTGTCGGTGATCATCATGCCCGGGGATGTCGCGGGGTTCGATGCATCCGAATCGTTTCCGTCACTCGTGCTCACCGAGCCGGCGACCCTCGTTCCCGCTGAGGCCGACGTGCGTCGCCTCGCCGAGGCGATCGACGCGGCCGAGACCGTCGCGATCTTCGCGGGCGCCGGCGTCGAGGGCGCCCACGACGAGGTCGTCGCCTTCGCCCAGCTGCTCAAGGCGCCCATCGGTCACACCCTGCGGGGCAAGCAGTGGATCCAATACAACAACCCCTTCGACGTCGGCATGACGGGCCTGCTCGGCTACGGCGCGGCGCACGCGGGCATCCACGACGCCGACCTGCTGCTGCTCGTCGGCACCGACTTCCCGTACGAGCAGTTCCTGCCCGACCCCGCGCAGGTCGTGATCGGTCAGATCGACGCGGATGCCGCGCACCTCGGCCGTCGCGTCAGCGTGGCGCATCCCGTGCACGGCGACGTGCGAGCGACCATCGCCCGCCTCACCGAGCTCGTGGCACCGAAGACCGACCGAGCCTTTCTCGACCGCATGCTGAAGAAGCATCGCAAGCTCCTCGATTCCGTCGTCGGCACCTACGCCGATGTCTCGGCGACGGAGCCGATCCATCCCGAGTACGCGATCTCGCTCATCGACCAGGCCGCAGCCCATGACGCGGTGTTCACGGCCGACACCGGCATGGGCAACGTCTGGCAGGCTCGCTACGTCACGCCGGGGCCCGACCGGCGCATCATCGGCTCGTTCATCCACGGTTCGATGGCGAACGCGGTCCCTCACGCGATCGGCGCTCAGTTCGCCGAGCCGCATCGCCAGGTCGTCGCGATCGCCGGTGACGGCGGTCTCTCGATGCTGCTCGGTGAACTCATCACCGCGGCGACGTACAAGCTGCCGATCAAGGTCTTCGTGTTCAACAACTCGTCGCTGGGGCTCGTCAAGCTCGAGATGCTCGTCGATGGCTTCCCATCGTTCGGCGTCGACGTGCCGGGGGTCGACTACGCGGGCATCGCGGAGGCCATCGGCTTCCGCGCGGAACGCGTCGATCACCCCCGGGCACTGGAGGACGCCGTTGCGACCGCCCTCTCGCACGACGGTCCGGCCCTGCTCGACATCGTGACCGACCCGCGGGCGCTCTCGCTGCCGCCGGCGATCACGGGCGATCAGGTGAAGGGCTTCGCCCTCGCCATGTCGAAGACCGTGCTGCACGGCGGTGCAGCAGAGGCCGTGGCGATGGCACGGTCGAACATCCGGCATCTGCCGGGGCTCTGACGTCGCCGGCGGGAGTCAGATGTACTTCCGCACCTCGTCCATGAACGCCACCGGGTCGTCGACCCAGATGCGCACGCCGGTGATCTGCTGCCGCCCGCCCGCCACGCCGTGCCCCGGCAGCCGCACGAGCGTGGGGCGTTCGAGTTCGATCTCGAGAGCGGTCTCGTTGTTCATTCGCAGCATGAGGGTGCGCGAGGCATCCGTCTCGACGATCTTGGGCGACTTGGGCTCGTCGACCTGGAGGTTGCGTGCGACCGATGCGATGTCGTCCCAGCTCAGCGCGACGTCGGTCTCGAGGCCGGCGCGCACCCGGATGCCCTCGGGCCCGACCGTGTGTGGCCGCATGAGGTGCGCGCACAGGAGGCCGAACATCCACGTGACCCCCCAGATGCCGAGCACGAGGAGGGTGATGCGCACGGCCGGCCAACGGTGCACGATGAGGTCGAAGATCGGAATCTCCACGGCCGAGAGCACGATGAAGATCATGAGGATCGTCACCACCGGCTTGTGGTAGCCGAACCCTGCGGCACCCCGCGGCACCGCCGGGCGCCGCGCGATGAACCGGCCGATGCTCGCGTAGATGCTGAGTTCCATGACCAGCGCTCGCTTCAGGAAGCGGCCGATGCGCAGCCAGACGGATGTCTCGGGGCGAGCCGAGGTCGCGGTGCTCACTCCCCCACCGCCTGGTTCCGAGCCTGCCGCTCGGCGTCGGCCGCGATGAGTTCCCGAAGCCGCCCGCTGATCGCCTCGACGCCGCGCAGGAGCGCCGCGCGATCGGCCGGAGCGACCGCACCGAGCAGCTCGGCCGAGAGTTCGGCATGCTCGCGCTGCATGTCGTGCATCATGCCCTGTGCGGAGACCGTGAGCGACACGATGATGGCCCGGCGGTCGCTCGGGTGCGGCGAGCGGGTGACGTAGCCGCCCGCTTCGAGGGCGTCGACGAGGCCCGTGATGTTGCGCGGACTGACCTCGAGTCGGCTCGCGAGAGCGTGCTGCGTCGACGGGCCGGTCGCCGCGAGCTCCCAGAGCAGCCGAGTGCGCGAGGGGGTGAGCGGCGTGCCGTCGAATGCTCGGGCCATGTCTTTCTGGAAGAGCTCGCTCACCTCGAGCAGCCGGTCGAGCACGGTGATCTCGGGAGTCATACCATGATGATACTACATTGTTACGTCTCTTCACATTTACGTGGATGTCGGTGGTCGGCGTTAGCGTCGAGAGATGATGACCGACATCACCGAAGATCTCGATCCCGCGCCGCTGCGGGTCGTTCCGGCGGGTGAAGTGCCGTTCGCCCAGGTCGAAGCCGTCTTCGGCACGCGGGGCGACCCCGCGCACTGCTGGTGCCAGTGGTACAAGATCCCGGGCAGTGACTGGCGGGCCACCGGCGACGAAGATCTGCATGATCGGCTTCGATTGCAGATGCAGGCTCCGGGTGCGGGTCCGGGCCTTCTCGCCTACGACGGCGAGACCCCGGTCGGCTGGTGTGCCGTCGAACCGCGAAGCGCTCTCGTGCGCCTGCGTCGCAGCCGCATCGTCGCGGGCGGCACCCCGCACCCCGACTTCGACGATCCCGACATCTGGTCGGTCTCGTGCTTCGTCGTTCCGCGGGCGTATCGACGGCGCGGCGTCGGCCGCGCGCTCACCGAGGCCGCGGTCGAGTACGCCCGCAGTCGTGGCGCCGGCCTGCTCGAGGGCTACGCCGTCGACCCGTCCGCCCGCGCGAAGACGTCGGCCGACGCGCTCTTCCACGGCACCGTCACGATGTTCGAGGGCGCGGGGTTCACCGAGGTCGCACGACCCACGGCCGATCGCGCCATCATGCAACGTCGACTGCGCGACTGACCGCGCAATGGATTCGCGATGGGATTCCGCATCAGCGCGACGGGATTCCGCGTCAGCGCGACGGATTCCGCGTCAGCGCGACGACCACGAGCGCGCGGCACGACGCAGCGCCCGCACCGCGTGGTCGAATCCCGGGGGTCGGTCGGCGAGGGGTTCGTCGGCTGCGGGGTCGAGCTGTTCCAGTGCGTGCGCGGGTCCGCCGGCATGCGCGGCGTGGGCGGCCGCCCGGCGCATGTACTCGGCGAAGAGCATCTGGTCGCGATGGTCGCCGAGCACGTCGTGCAGAGCCTTCCCTGCATCCGCGAGCTCTTGCGCAGCGTCGCCGAAGAGGGCGACCGGCTCGTCGATGACCGCCTCCGCGACGTAGCGAAGACGACGGCCGGCCTTCCGGGCGGCGTGCAGGCGTTCCAGGTCGCTGCTCGCGCTCGCGCGTGAGGCGCGGCGCACCGCTCGTCGTGCCTCCCGTTCGAGCAGGCGGGCGAGCACGGGTCGAGCCGGCTCATCGGCCTCCGGCATCAGCGGTGTCTCGGTGAGGAACTCGGTGAGAGCGGTGCGCCGCTCGGTCGCGCGCGGCATCCGCTGCCGATCGACGAAGCGCGCATGGGCGAGACGGTGGGCCTCGACGTCCTCATCGATGAGTCTGGCCCGGGACACTTCGAGTTCGGCAGGGTCGAGGTCGCCCGCCTCCCTTGCCTTCTCGAGGCTGCGCCGAGCCGCCTGCAGGCGCACCTCAAGGTCGCGTACGGTGCCGAGTTCACGGCCCAGCTCCCGATACCGGCGGCGCAGGGCGCGCACGACGGCCGCATCGAACAGCGGCTCGTAGGCGGCCAGCACGCTGCGCAGCCGGCGCACATGCGTTCGCAGTTGATGCACCGCGTCCGGGTCGTCGGCCAGTGCCGGCGATTCGAGTTCATCGAGTCGCCGACTGATCGCGCTCAGCGCCGCGAGCACCGCCGTGCCGGCGTCGCAATCCCGATCGACCCCGCCCATGGCGCCATCGTAGGCACGTCCGTGCCGCAGCAATCCGACTTTCGGCCGGTTGGCCTCGACCGATCGCAGTCTTTGCTCAGTACCGGGACTCATGTCGTTTCGGCAGCACGTGCCGTGGCACCGCGGGTGCCTCGGGGAACTCGCACGTGAACCAGCCCTCGTAGCCGAAGAGGAAGCCGAAGACGCGATTGCGCACTTCGAGCTTCACCCGATAGACCCCGGAATCCTCGTCGAACCCCTCCCGCAGCTCGGCATACCCCGAGAACAGCATGGGAAACCGGAAGTCGATCCATCCCTCACGGAATCGCTGCGTGCCCGAGCGCAGCAACAGCGATCCGTCGGGCTCGACCGTGAGGCCCAGGTCGACGGCCAGGTGCTGGTGCGTGCCGAGGTAGTCGACCACCGTGCCGCGTCGAGGGTCGATCACCATGGTCGCGTCGAAGCGGCTCACGCGCCGTCGCCCTGGGACGCGGTACTCGCGCACGAACGTCACGGTCTCCCGACCGAATGGGTCGAGGTACGCGTGGTTCTCGATCGTGAACGGCACATCGCTGCCGACATCCGGGATCAGGATGTTCCGAAGCCGCCCGACCTGCAGAAACGGCACCGTCCACCACGGGCCCCGGCGCACGCGCGTCATCACCCCACGGCCGATGCAGGCGTACCGGGCGTCGAGCGAGACACCGAATCGGCGCTGCATCATCGGGTGAAGCCGCTCGAACCCGTCACCGAGTGCGCGCGGGAACACGGGGCCGACGGTCGAGAGGCCGAGCTGCTCGGAGGCCTCGGTCACGGCTCCTCCAGGTCGGCGAGAGAAGCGGGCTGGTGCGCGAACACACCCCGCGGTGGGGGCGTCATGCGACATCGCCGAGCCGACGGTCGATCACGCCGCCAGAACATGATGACGGATGTCACGGGCCATCGTTCGGGCTCCACGCCGGTCTCCGCCCAGATCCGAAGTCGGTCGAAGCTCCACGCCGTCATCCACCGAACGAACGGGCGGATGACCCGGTCGGCCGTTGGCCCGAAACCCGGTTCATAGTCGTACCTGGTGATGAACCGCACGCCCTCGGGCGTCGGCACGTACCGCCAGTACCCTCGTCCGGCACGCAGCGGCGACCACCGGTCATCCGTGTCGAACCGCAGTGCCGACGTCGCGCCACCGTCGGCATTCGACCGTTCTCCGAGCGAGACGCCCGTGCCTTCGATGGTGTGCATGCCGAGTGACCGCGTGTAGGAGAACCGGCGGCCACCGCCCGGAAGACTCGATTGCGGCACGATCGAGGAGAAGCGAAGATCCCATCGCGGGTGCAGGGCGGGATCCTGCGTGAGCCGCCACAGCTCGTCGAACTCGGCACGCACCAGTACCTCGACGTAGATGCCGCGGGCACCCGGCTCCGACCCCGCATGGGAACGAGTCGGGCGCCGCGGCATCCGTGACCTACCTTGCGCGCTCGCGCCGCTCGCGCACGCGCATGTTGATGACGATCGGCGAACCCTCGAAGCCGTAGATCTCGCGCAGACGCCGCTGGATAAACCGGCGGTAACCCGGGTCGAGGAAGCCGGTCGTGAACAGCACGAATGTCGGCGGGCGGCTCGCCGCCTGCGTGCCGAACAGGATTCGAGGCTGTTTGCCGCCGCGCACCGGGTGCGGGTGCTCCTGCGTCAGCTCGGTGAGGAAGGCGTTGAACTTGCCGGTCGGAATGCGGGTGTCCCACGATTCGAGCGCGGTTTCGAGGGCCGGCACGAGCTTCTCGAGGTGACGGCCGGTCTTCGCCGAGATGTTCACGCGCGGCGCCCAGGCGACGTGGTGCAGGTCCTGATCGATCTCGCGCTCGAGGTAGCGGCGACGTTCGTCGTCGAGCAGGTCCCACTTGTTGTAGGCGAGCACGAGCGCGCGACCCGACTCGAGCACGAGGTCGATGATGCGCACGTCTTGTTCGGAGATCGGCTGCGAGACATCCAGCAGCACGACCGCGACCTCGGCCTTCTCGAGCGCCGCCTGGGTGCGCAGCGAGGCGTAGAAGTCGGCACCCTGCTGCAGGTGCACGCGACGACGGATGCCGGCGGTGTCGACGAAGCGCCAGATCTTGCCGCCGAGCTCGATCTGCTCGTCGACGGGGTCGCGCGTGGTGCCCGCGAGCTCGTTGACGACGACCCGCTCCTCGCCGGCCGCCTTGTTCAAGAGGCTCGACTTGCCGACGTTCGGGCGGCCGAGGATCGCGACGCGGCGCGGGCCGCCGAACTCGTCCTTCGCGACGGCCGAGACCTGCGGCAGCACCTTGAAGACGGCTTCGAGCATGTCGGCGACGCCGCGACCGTGCAGGGCGGAGACAGGGTACGGTTCGCCGAGGCCGAGGTTCCAGAGCGCGGCCGCCTCGGGCTCCTGCCGGGCGTCGTCGACCTTGTTGGCGAGCAGGAAGACGGGCTTGTTCGTCTTGCGGAGCAGCCGCACGACGTGCTCGTCGGTCGAGGTCGCGCCCACAGTCGCGTCGACCACGAAGAGCACGACGTCGCAGAGGTCGATCGCGACCTCGGCCTGCGCGGCGACCGAGGCGTCGATGCCCTTCGCGTCGGGCTCCCACCCGCCGGTGTCGACGAGCGTGAACCGCCGGTCGAGGTAATCGCCCTTGTACGACACGCGGTCGCGCGTGACACCCGGCGTGTCTTCGACGACGGCTTCGCGGCGACCCAGGATTCGGTTGACGAGGGCCGACTTGCCGACGTTGGGGCGACCGACGATCGCGATGACGGGCAAGGCGGGGAGGTAGCGGATGCCCTCCTCGCCCTCCTCCGAGATCTCGAGCACCTCGAGGTCGTCGTCGTCGAGTTCGTAGTCGGAGAGCCCCGAGCGCAACGCGGCAGCGCGCTGCTCGGCGAGCTCGTCATCGACGTCGGCGAGACGCTCCGCGAGGTCGTCGTCGGGAGCGTCGAAGTCTTCGCTCTGGTCGGTCATGGTGTCTCCTCTGAAGTCTGTGTGCCCGGTCGCGTCGCGACTACGGTGCGAGCGCCGGTTGCGCTGCGCGGATCACGCCGATCACCGCGTCGACCGTCTGGTCGAAGTCGAGTTCGGTGGAATCGACGGTGGTGACGCCGTCTGCCGCGGTCATGAAGTCCACGACTTTGGAATCGGCCGCATCGCGCTTCCGCAGCTGCTCCCCCACTGCCTCGGCCGAGGATCCGGCGAGTTCGGCGGAGCGCCTGCCCATTCTAACCGCTTCGGATGCTGTGAGGAGGATGCGAACCGGGGCATCGGGGGCTACCACGGTGGTGATGTCGCGCCCTTCGACGATGATGCCCGGTGCGTCGGTGGCCGCCATGATCGAGCGGAACAGTTCGATGAGGTGCCGGCGCACCTCGGGCACGCGGGCCACAGCGCTGACCACCGCGGAGATCTGCGGGTCGCGAATGGCGTCGGTCACGTCGACGTCGCCGACGTGCACGGCGTACCCGCTCGGGTCGGTGCCGATGCGGCAGTCGAAGGAGTCGAGGCACGAGACGACGGATGCCGCATCAGCGGTGTCGACACCGGATGCCTCGACGTGCCATGCCAACGCCCGGTAGGCGGCCCCGGTGTCGAGGAAGGCGAAGTCGAGCCGGCGCGCGACCTCCTTCGACACGCTCGACTTGCCGCTGCCGGCCGGGCCGTCGACGGCCACGACGAACGGAATGACGGGTGGCACGTTCAACCTGCAATCCGCCAGCCGCGCGCGGCCAGCTCGTCGGTGAGGTGCTGCAGCACCTCTGGAAGCACCGAGATCTCGGCGAGGCCCACCTGCGCGCCCGGCGAGTGCTCGAGTCGCAGGTCTTCGATGTTCGCGCCCGCATCGCCGACGTCGTTGAAGAGACGCGCGAGCTGGCCGGGCCTGTCGTCGACCATGACGATGAGGCTCGAGTACCGTCGGTCGACGCCGTGCTTGCCGGGCAACCGCTCGACACCGGTGTTGCCGCCGAAGAGCTCCTCGGCGACGCGTCGTCGAGCGCCCGGGGCATCCATGTTGTCGAGCGCGTCGATGAACCGGTCGAGGTCGTCGCGGTAGCCGCGGAGGATCTCGGCGACCGGTGCGGCGTTCTGGCCGAGGATCTGCACCCAGAGCTCGGGATCGCTCGCGGCGACGCGCGTGACGTCGCGGAGGCCCTGCCCGGCGAGGTTCACCGAGGCGTGCGGGGCCTCGATGAGGCGCCGAGCCATGAGGCTCGAGACGACCTGCGGCACGTGGGAGACGAGGGCGACGGCGGCATCGTGCTGCTCGGGCGTGAGCTCCACGAGGGTGGCGCCCAGGTCGAGGATGAGGTCGTCGATCGCCGATCCGTCTTGGTACGAGATGCCGCCGTGGGCTGCGACCACCCACGGGCGCCCGACGAAGAGGTCGGCGCGGCCCGACATGGGCCCGCCGCGCTCGCGCCCGGCCATGGGGTGGGTGCCGATGTAGCGGGAGAGGTCGGCGCCGCGCGCCTTGAGCTCTTCGTAGACGGCGAGCTTCACGCTCGCGACATCGGTGACGATCGCATCGGGGTACGCATCGAGCTCCGCAGCGACGACGTCGGCGGTGACGTCGGGCGGCACGCACACGACGATCAATTGCGGCCGATCACCGGGCTCGGCGGGCCGGCCGGCTCCGTAGTCGACCGCGATCGCCAGGTGCGTCGGCGACGCGTCGGCGAGGATCACGTCGATGCCCTTCGCGCGCAGCCCGAGCCCGATGCTCGCACCGAGCAGCCCCACACCGACCACGCGAACCGGGCCGGTCAGGCGTGATTCCGTCACGTGTCGTTCCTCTCCCGGCCAGCGTCCGCGGCGCGGGAGATGGTGAGCAGCTGGCCGAGCTCCACTTTAGTCAACTCGCGCATCTGACCCGATCGGAGGGTGCCGAGGTTGAGTGGCCCGAAGCTGCGACGCACCAGGTCGACGACCGGATGCCCGACGGCGTCGAGCATTCGGCGCACGATGCGGTTGCGGCCGGAGTGCAGGGTCAGTTCGACCATCGAGTGCCGGTCGTCGCCCTGCTGCTGCAGCACGCGGGCACGGTCGGCCTTGATCGGCCCGTCTTCGAGTTCGACGCCGTTCTTCAGCTGTTGCACGACCTGCGGGGTCACCCGCCCGGTGACCTTCGCGATGTACGTCTTCGAGACGCCGAACGAGGGGTGTGCGAGCACGTGGGCGAGGTCGCCGTCGTTCGTGAGCAGCAGCAGCCCGCTCGTCTCCGCATCGAGGCGTCCGACGTTGAAGACCCGCTCCTCGAGCTCGGCCGTAAACCGGGTGAGATCGGGCCGGCCCTGTTCGTCGCGCATCGACGAGACCACGCCGCGCGGCTTGTTCAGCATGTAGTACCGCTTCGCGGGGTCGAGCTGCACGGCGACTCCGTCGACCGCCACGAGGTCGGTCTCGGGGTCGATGCGCCGGCCGAGCTCGGTGACCACTTCGCCGTTCACCACGACGCGGCCCTCGACGATGTACTGCTCCGAGACCCGGCGGCTCGCGACGCCCGCCGCGGCGAGCACCTTCTGCAGGCGTACGCCCTCGGGGGAGGGTTCGCCGCCCCAACCGGTTGCGTCAGTCAAAATCGAATCCTTCCTGGCCGTCGTCGAGCAACGGCGAGATGTGCGGCAGCTCGTCGAGCGAGTTGATGCCGAGGTTCGTGAGCAGCAGCTCCGTCGTGCCGTAGAGGATCGCCCCGGTCTCGGGGTCGGTGTCGACCTCGGTTACGAGTCCGCGACCGAGCAGCGTGCGCACCACGGAATCCACGTTCACCGCGCGGATCGACGCCACCTGCGATCGTGAGATCGGCTGCTTGTACGCGATCACCGAGAGCGTCTCGAGCGCGGCTTGCGAGAGCCGCGTCGACGACTGCGTCAGCACGAAGTCCGCGACGAGGGTGTCGTACTCGGCACGCACGTAGAAGCGCCAGCCGCCGCCGACCTCGCGAAGCTCGAAACCGCGGCGGATGCTTCGCTGATCCGGCTCCTCGGCGACATCGGTTCTGGGCTCGCCCGAGCCGCCGGTGCCGTCGTAGTCGGCTCGCAGCCTCGTGATCGCAGCGCGCACCTCGGCGACCGGGCGCGCGACCGCGGCCGCGAGGGAGACGACGCTCTGCGGCTCGTCGGCGATGAAGAGGATCGCCTCGAGCGCGCGGTCGAGGTCGAGCCGCGGCTGGCCGGGCACGTCGAGCGGCGTCGAGATCGACAGTTCGGGCCCATCGCCCTGCGCTTGATCGGTCGTCATCGCCGATGCATCCGTCTCACTCGTCATAGTCAGCCCCCAGGCTCTCGAGGTTCTCATCCGACCAGGTCTCGGCCGACCATCGCAGCGTCAGTTCGCCGAGCGGTTCCAGTTGCTCGAACCCGATCGCCGCGTGGCGGTAGAGCTCGAGCACCGCGAGGAACCTGGCGACGACGACACCGGGCTGACCGACGCCCGCGATGAGCTGGCGGAAGGTGACCGGGTCTCCGCGTCGGAGCACCGCAACGACGTGCGCGGCCTGTTCGCGGATCGACACGAGCGGCGCGTGCAGGTGATCGAGGCCGACGACCGGAATCTCCCGCGGCGTGAGCGCGAGCGTCGCGAGCGCGGCGAAGTCCTCGGCCGAGAGCGTCCACAGGAGTTCGGGGGCGCGCTGACGGAACTTCTCCTCGAGGCGCACATTGCGAGCGTGCCGGAGGGATTCCCGCTCGAGGTGCGCCGAGAACCAGCGAGCGGCCTCTTTGAACGCCCGGTACTGCAGCAACCGCGCGAACAGCAGATCGCGTGCCTCGAGCAGGGCGACGTCTTCCGCGTCGACGAGCTCGCCCTGCGGGAGGAGCCCGGCGACCTTCAAGTCGAGCAGTGTCGCCGCGACGACGAGGAACTCCGACGCCCGGTCGAGCTCCTCCTCGGAGTCGAGGCCGCGCAGGTACGAGATGAACTCGTCGGTGACCGCCGACAGCGAGACCTCGGTGATGTCGAGCTCGTGCTTCGTGATGAGCGAGAGCAGCAGATCGAACGGACCCTCGAAGTTCGTGAGGGCGACCCGGAACCCCTGCTCGTCATGTGGTGCGGCTTCGGCCGGCTCCACGGTGGCCGGCTCCACAGCGGTCGGCTCCACGGTGGCCGGCTCTGCGCCGGACGGCTCTGCGCCGAGCTGGGCGGCAGCGGCGTGCTGTTCGGGGGCCGAAGCCGCCTCAGGCGACCGCGCCACGGAACACCAGCTCCCTGGCGAGCTGCCGGTACGCCTTCGACGCCTGGTGCTCGGGAGCGAACTCGGTGATGGGGGCGCCGGCGACCGACGCGTCGGGGAACTTCACGGTGCGCGTGATGACGGTCTCGAGCACCTTGTCGCCGAAGGCGTCGACGACGCGCTCGAGCACCTCTCGGGAGTGCAGGGTGCGGGAGTCGTACATCGTCGCCAGAATGCCGTCGAGCTGGATGGTCGGGTTCAGCCGGTCGCGCACCTTGTCGATCGTCTCGATCAGCAGGGCGACGCCTCGAAGCGCGAAGTACTCGCACTCGAGCGGGATCACGACACCATGGCTCGCCGTGAGCGCGTTCACCGTGAGCAGGCCGAGCGACGGCTGGCAGTCGATGAGGATGACGTCGTAGTCGGCCGACACCCGGCGCAGCACGCCGGCGAGGATCTGCTCGCGGGCGACCTCGGTGACCAGGTGCACCTCGGCGGCGGAGAGATCGATGTTCGCCGGGATCACGTCGAGGCCCTCGACGCTCGTCTTCTGGATCACGTCGGCGGGGTCGAGGGTGCGCGAGAGCAGCAGGTCGTAGATCGTGGGCACGTCGTGGGTCGGCACTCCGAGTCCGGCGGAAAGCGCGCCCTGCGGGTCGAAGTCGATCGCGAGCACTCGGCGGCCGTATTCTGCGAGCGTGGCGCCGAGGTTGATCGTCGTGGTCGTCTTGCCGACGCCGCCCTTCTGGTTGCAGAGGGCGATGATGCGCGCGGGGCCGTGCGTGGTGAGCGACACGGGCTCGGGGAATTCACGGTAGGGACGACCAGTGGGACCGAGCTCTGGTGGAAGCGGTGCCTCTCCCTCGGCTGCGTGCTTCTGGTGCGTCACGTGTCGTCTTCTCTCCTGGACCGGTCGGGTGCTTGGTCGATTCTAGCGAGCACGTGGGTGGGCCGCCGTGTACATCTCCCGGAGTGTATCGGCTGTGACGAGGGTGTAGATCTGCGTCGTCGCGACCGAAGAATGGCCGAGCAGCTCCTGAACGACGCGCACATCGGCCCCGCCCTCGAGCAGATGCGTTGCAAATGAGTGCCGCAGGGTGTGCGGCGAGACGGATGTCGCGAGCCCCGCCGTCTCGGCCGCATCCCGGATCGCCTCCCACGCCGCCTGACGCGACAACCGCTTGCCGCGCACCCCGAGGAAGAGCGCGGGCGTCGCGATGCCCCGCGCGGAGAGCAGAGGGCGGGCACGCACGAGGTAGGCGTCGACGGCCCGCCGCGCGTAGCTGCCGAGCGGCACGATGCGCTGCTTGCCGCCCTTGCCGAAGAGCCGCACCACCTCCTGGTCGACGAGATCGTCGACGTTCAGCGAGACGGCTTCCGAGACGCGCGCACCGGTCGCGTAGAGCAGCTCGAGCAGGGCGGTGTCGCGCAGATCGGTGGGCTCATCGCCCCCGGCCGCGGTGATGAGGGCCTCGACGTCATCGACGGGGATGGCCTTCGGCAGCCGCATCGGCAGTTTCGGGGGGCGCAGCTCACGCGAGACGTCGGCCGGCACGAGCCCCTCATCCGCCAGGAATCGGTGCAGACCGCGCACGGTCGAGAGCACCCGCGCGATGGAGGAGGTCGCGAGCGGCGGCACGCGTTCGGCACCGAGGAACCGCACGAAGTCGCCGAGGTCCTGCTCGGTGACGGCTGCAGGCCCGCCGATGCCGTTGGAACTCAGCCAATCGGCGTAGATCACGAGGTCGCGTCGATACGAGGAGACGGTGTTCTGCGCAAGTCCCCGCTCCACGGCGAGATGCCGCAGGTAGTCGTCGACCGGCGTTCGGGTCATCTGCCCGACGGCTCCGAGCGCCCCACGGCTCGGCCGGGCCACGGGGCATCCGCCTCACCGAGTGTCGACCACCCTCGCGCCCGCGCCGCGGCCGCGGCGAGCACCGCGATCGACAGCGGTGCGTTGTGGATGCGCCGGTCGAGCACGGCGTCGACGCAGTCGTCGAGGGCGACCCACCGGGTCTCCATGTCCGCCTCTTCGCCTTCGCGGGCGAACGCCTCGGCCGCCGCCGTGAGCCCCCTGGCCAGGTAGACCCGGATCACCTCGTCGCTGCCACCTGGCGAGGTCGCGAAGTCGGTGAGCACCGCCCACTCGGATGCCTCGAGATCGGCTTCCTCGGCCAGTTCGCGCTTCGCGGCCGCGAGCGGGGACTCGCCGTCGACGTCGAGGAGCCCTGCGGGAATCTCCCAATCGCGCAGGCGCACGGGGTGGCGGTACTGCTTGATCAGGAGCGCACGGTCTTCGTCGTCGAGGGCGAGCACGCCGACGGCGCCGGTGTGGTCCATGTACTCGCGCACGATGGTCTCACCGCCGAACTCGAAGGCATCGCGGCGGATGTCCCACACGCGTCCGTCGAAGACCCGTTCGCTCGCCACGATGGGCACCTCGACCCGTTCGTCGGCGAGCGGCTCGAGCCGCTCGCCGACGCCCGTGTCGCGGGAATCAGCCATGGTTGACGTCGAAGAGCAGGCTCGCCTGCTGGCGCTCGAGCGCAGCCCCGACGAGTCCGCGGAAGAGCGGGTGCGCGTCGTTCGGGCGGCTGCGCAGCTCGGGGTGCGCCTGGGTGCCGACGTAGAACGGGTGCACGTCGCGGGGCAGCTCGACGAACTCGACGAGGTGCCGGTCGGGCGACATGCCCGAGAACGACAGCCCCGCGTCGGCGATGCGGTCGCGGTAGGCGTTGTTGACCTCGTAGCGGTGGCGGTGACGCTCGGAGACCTCGGTCGAGCCGTAGAGCTCGGCTGCGATCGAGCCCTCGGCGAGCTTGGCCGGGTAGAGACCGAGTCGCATCGTGCCGCCGAGGTCGCCGCCAGCGATGATCTCGACCTGCTCCTCCATCGTCGCGATGACCGGGTAGGTCGTGTCGGGGTCGAACTCGCTCGACGAGGCGCCCGGCAGGCCGGCCACATTGCGGGAGTACTCGATGACCATGCACTGCAGTCCGAGGCAGAGGCCGAGCACGGGGAGGCCGTTCTCACGGGCGAAGCGCAACGCGCCGAGCTTGCCCTCGATGCCGCGAACGCCGAAGCCGCCGGGCACGCAGATGCCGTCGAGGTGCGCGAGGTGCTTCTGCGCCCCCTCGGGCGTCTGGCACTCGTCGGACGGGATCCACTCGATGTTGACCTTCGTGTCGTTGGCGAAGCCGCCGGCGCGCAGCGCCTCGGTGACCGAGAGGTAGGCGTCGGGCAGGTCGATGTACTTGCCGACGAGACCGATCGTGACCTCGTGCTTCGGCTCGTGCACGACACCGAGCAGCTCCCTCCAACCCGACCAGTCGACCTCGTCTGCGTGGAGGCCGAGCGCATCGATGATGTAGGCGTCGAGTCCCTGGTCGTGCAGCATCGTGGGAATGTCGTAGATCGACGACACGTCGATCGCGTTCACGACGGCCCGCTCATCGACGTCGCACATGAGGGCGATCTTGCGCTTGTTCGATTCGGTGACGGGTCGGTCGCTGCGGAGCACGAGCGCGTCGGGCTGGATGCCGATTGAGCGCAGCGCTGCGACGGAGTGCTGCGTGGGCTTCGTCTTCTGCTCGCCCGATGCGCCCATGAACGGCACGAGCGAGACGTGCACGAAGAAGACGTTCTTGCGACCGAGTTCGTGACGCACCTGGCGAGCGGACTCGATGAACGGTTGCGACTCGATGTCGCCGACCGTGCCGCCGATCTCGGTGATGATGACGTCGGGCTTCGGCGTCTCGGAGGCTTGCAGCCGCATGCGCCGCTTGATCTCGTCGGTGATGTGCGGGATGACCTGCACGGTGTCACCGAGGTATTCGCCCCTGCGCTCTTTGGCGATGACCGTCGAATAGATCTGGCCGGTCGTGACGTTCGCCGCCTGGCTCAGGTTGATGTCGAGGAATCGTTCGTAGTGCCCGATGTCGAGATCGGTCTCGGCACCGTCGTCGGTGACGAAGACCTCACCGTGCTGGAACGGGTTCATCGTTCCAGGATCCACATTGAGATAGGGATCGAGTTTCTGCATGACGACCCTGAGGCCCCTGGCAGTCAAGAGATTGCCGAGGCTCGCCGCCGTGAGTCCCTTGCCCAACGAAGAAACGACACCACCGGTCACGAAGATGTGCTTGGTCTCGCCGTTTGAAGGCTCAGGGTTCGAATTGTCTGTGCTCGAAGGAGCTGTTCCGCGTTCATCCACCACGGGCTTATAGTCTAACCCACGTTCCCGGTCGTTCGGCCCGACATGCCCCACGCGCTCCCCCATCTCGTCTCGGGATCGCGTCGATCCCGCCTGACACGCGGCCGTCGGCCGCGTCACGCCGCGCGGTCCGCGGCGATCTCCAACAACTCCCGCGCATGCGCGAGCCCGCTCGCCGAATCCGTCAGACCCGACAACAGCCGGGCCATCTCGGCCTCGCGTTCGGTACCGACGAGTTGGCGCACACTCGACGACGTGACCTGCCCATCGGTGCCCTTGACGACACTCAGGTGGTTCGTCGCGAACGCCGCGACCTGCGCGAGGTGCGTCACGACGATGACCTGCGAACGCTCGGCGAGCCGGGCCAGTCGTCGGCCGATCTCGATGGCCGCGCCGCCGCCGACGCCCGCGTCGACCTCGTCGAAGACGAAGGTGGGCACCGGGTCGTTGCCGGCGATGACGACCTCGATCGCGAGCATCACCCGAGACAGCTCGCCGCCGGACGCCCCGCGGGACACCGGCCTGGGCTCGGCGCCCGGGTGCGGACGCAACAGGATCGAGACGGCGTCGCGCCCGTGCGTGGTCGCGTCGCCGGTCGATTCGACGACGACCGCGAGCTGCGCGTCGGGCATCGCGAGTGCCGCGAGCTCGGCGGTCACTGCGGTGGCGAGCCGACCGGCGGCCTCGGTGCGCAATTCGCTCAGTGTGCTCGCGAGGCGGTCGACCTCCGCTTCGAGCGCGGCGACGGATGCCTCGAGGACCTCGATGCGCTCGTCGTCGCTGTCGAGTTCGACGAGCCGCAACCCGCCGTTGCGCCGGAACTCGAGCACGTCGTCGAGGCCGCCTCCGTGGCGGCGCACGAGGGCACCGAGCAACGCGCGTCGCTCCTGCACGATCTCGAGTTCGCGCGCCCCGTCTGCATCGAGGCCGGCGAGGTATCCCGAGAGTTCGGCGGCCGCGTCGGCGAGCAGGAAGCCCGCGTTCGTCAGCATCTCGCTGATCGGTTGCAGCGCGGCGTCGTGCTCGGCCACTCGCTCGAGTTGGCGACGGGCACCGTCGACGAGTGCGACGGCGTCGGGCACATCGTCGACGACGTCTTCGGCCGAGATCAACGCGCGCGCCTGGGCTGCGGCGAGCCGCAGTTCTTCGAGGTTCGAGAGCCGGTCTGCCCGCTCGTGGAGTTCGACGTCTTCGCCGGGCTGCGGGTCGGCAGCTTCGACCTCGTCGAGCGCAGCGCGCAGTTCGTCGGCCTCACGTGCCCTGGCCTCGTGATCGGCGCGCAGGCGGTCGAGCTCCGCGGCATCCGTTCGCCAGGCCGTGAAGGCCGTGCGGTACTCATCGAGCACCGCCTGCAGGCCGGGCCCGGCGAATCGGTCGAGCGCCTCGCGCTGGGCCGCCGCAGACCGGAGTCGTTGCTGGTCGGCCTGACCGTGCACGACGACGAGTTGGTCGCCGAGCTCGGAGAGCACGCCGACGGGAGCACTTCGACCGCCGACGACGGCACGGCTGCGCCCCTCGGCCGAGACGGAACGACCGAGCAGCAGCTCGCCGGCCTCGACCTCGCCGCCGGTCTCTGCGACCCGTTCGGCGATGGCGCCGTCACCGGGCACGAGCCAGCGCCCTTCGACCCAGGCCTGCTTGGCGCCGGCGCGTACCGAGCCCGCATCGGCCCGCGCGCCGAGCAGGAGTCCGAGTGCGGTCACCACCATCGTCTTGCCGGCACCGGTCTCACCCGTCACCGCCGTGAAGCCTGCGCCGAGCGGAAGCGTCGCCTCGGCGATGACGCCGAGGTCGCGGATGCCGAGCTCCTCAATCACTGGTGCCCTCGATCATTGCCCACCCTCGCTCACGCCCGGCCCTCTCCACCCGGTGACCGGGAGTTGGAACTTGTTCACGAGCCGGTCGGTGAACGGCGCTTCGTGCAGTCGGGCGAGCCGCACCGGCACCGGAGACTTGCGCACGATCACGCGTGCACCGGGCGGCAGCTCGTAGGTGCGACGGCCGTCGCACCAGATGACCGCGGATGCCTCGGTGCGCTGCAGGATCTCGACCGCGAGCGATGACTCCGGACCGACCACGAGCGGCCGCGCGAAGAGGGCGTGGGCGCTGAGCGGCACGAGCAGGAGCGCCTCGAGGCTCGGCCACACGACCGGCCCCCCGGCCGAGAACGAGTAGGCGGTCGAGCCCGTCGGCGTCGACATGACGACGCCGTCGCAGCCGAATGAGGAGAGCGGGCGGCGGTCGACCTCGATGACGACCTCGAGCATGCGCTCGCGCTCGGCCTTCTCGACGGTCACCTCGTTGAGCGCCCAGCTCTCGTAGACGACGTCGTTGCCGACCTTCGCGCGCACCGAGAGCGTCATGCGCTCTTCGACCGTGTAGTCACGTGCGAGCGCCCGGCCGACGGTGTACCCGAGGTCGTCGCGCTCGCTTTCGGCGAGGAACCCGACGTGACCGAGGTTCACGCCGAGGAGCGGCACGGGGTGATCGCGCATGATCTCGGCCGCCCGGAGGATCGTGCCGTCGCCGCCAAGCACGATGACGAGCTCGATTCGCGTGGGATCGGTCTCTTCGAACCGTTCGACCGCACCGTTGAGCTCGGGCACGAAGTCGTGCACGTCGTCCCAGTGCTCTGCGGCGATGACCGGCACTGCGCCGGCGGCGAGCAACTGCGCGCACACCTCGCTCGTCGCTTCGAGCGCGGATCGTCGGCCGGTGTGCGAGACCACCAGGAAGCGCCGTGCGTCACTCACGCCTTCGCCCTCCCCGTCAGTTCGTCGACCAGACCTGTCCATTCTGTCGGATTCGAGCCGCGCGTAGCGCTCAGATGCACGAGGTATTCGAGGTTTCCGTGACCGCCCGCGATTGGGGAGGACAGGATGCCGGCGGTGCCGAGTCCTTCGTCGAAGGCCGCCCAGAGCACCGTCGAGACCGCCTCGGCGCGGAGACCGGGGTCGCGCACCACACCCTCGCGCACTCCCCCGCGGCCCACCTCGAACTGCGGCTTGACGAGCAGCACGAAGTCCGCGTCATCCGTCGCCGTGGCTCGCAGCGCGGGCAGCACCACAGTGAGAGAGATGAACGAGAGGTCGGCGACGACGAGCGACGGGCGCTCGGCGACCCCCGTCAGTTCGGCGAGGCGCGCGGCGTCGAGGTGGCGCACGTTGCATCCCTCGACGAGCACGAGGCCGGGCGTGCCCGCGAGTTCGGGGGCGAGCTGATCGTGCCCGACGTCGACCGCGAGCACCCGGCGGGCGCCCCGCTCGAGCAGCACCTGGCTGAACCCGCCGGTCGAGGCGCCCGCATCGAGCGCGACTCGGCCCGCCACCTCGACGCCGAACCCGTCGAGGCCGGCGATGAGCTTGTGCGCCGCCCGACTGACGTAGTGATCGGATGACGCGACCTCGAGCAGAGCCTCGTCGCCGACCTTCGACGCGGCCTTGACGACCGGCCGGCCGTCGACGGTCACGACGCCCGATGCGATGAGCGTGGCCGCGTGCGTGCGAGACCTGGCGAGTCCGCGTGCCGCGAGGGCGGCGTCGAGTCGTTGTTCGACCATGCGTCAGGAGCGCAGCGAGGGATCGGAGTGCTCGAGCTGGGTGCGCAGCTGATCGGCGAGGGCCTGGTAGCCCTCGGCGCGCTCGGCGAGCGGTCGCGCTTCGATCTCGGCGAGCACACCGGGCACCGACGCGGATGCCCCGTCGGGCTCTGCCGCGATCGTCTCAGCCTCGGCGGGTCGACCGGTTTCAGCGCTCACCCTTCAACGCTACCTCGACCTGCCGACGCTCCGGTGAACGCCGGACCGCGGGCACGGACTGATCCGACGAAAACGGCGACGGTCGCGAGGGCCCGTAGGGCTCAGCTGTAGAGTCGCGCCGGAACGTCGAGCACGTGGATGCCGATCCCCGAGTCCCAGATCGCCGCGCACGCCGCGCGGAGCAGGTCGAGCTGGTTCCCGCCGTCGTCGACGATCTCGACGCGGTTGCCCGCGACTCGCACGCGAGCCGCTCCGACGCGCGTCACGCCGCGAGCCTGCTCGGTCGCCGGGTACGGTTCGTGCAGGCCGGCGAGGTCGGCGAGGATGAAGTCGGGCCGACTCGACGCAGGCGCTGCGAGCACCTGCTTCGCACGGTCGATGCCGGTGAGCACGAGCGCACTCAACATGCCGGCACGCCTCGCCCCGAGGATGTCGGTGTCGAGCCGGTCGCCGACCATGAGCGGCTGCTCGGCGGCGAAGCGACGTCGGGCCTCGTCGAAGATCGGCGTCTCGGGCTTTCCCGCGACCAGCGGAAACCGCCCGACTGCGGTGTGCACTGCCGAGACGAGGGTGCCGTTACCGGGCGCGATGCCGCGAGCGACCGGGATCGTCCAGTCCATGTTCGTCGCGATCCAGGGAATGCCCGGGTTCGCGGCATCCGGCCCGCCCTCGACGCGCAGCGCGAATGACGCCTCGGCCAGTTCGCGCCAGCCGATCTCGGGAGTGAAGCCCTGCACGACGGCGTCGGGCCCGTCGTCGGCCGAACGCGTGATGCGATACCCGCGCTTGTCGAGCTCGGCGGTGATGCCCTCGCCGCCGATGACGAGCACGAGGGCGCCCGGCGCCACGTGCTCGCCGAGCAGGGTCATCGCCGCCTGCGGCGACGTCACGACATCGCTCGACTCGACATCGAGGCCGAGATCGGCGAGATGACGGGCGACGGATGCATCGCTGCGCGACGCGTTGTTCGTGATGTAGCCGACAGCCCGGTGCTGCTTCGCGAGGTTCAGGCTGTCGACGGCGTGCGGAATCGCGTGCGCGCCCGCGTAGACCACGCCGTCGAGATCCGCGAGCACCGCGTCCACCCCGTCGAGCGGGGTGGACGACTCAGTCTTCGCGCGGAACAGGCCCACCGGGCGTGCCCTCGTTCTCATCGGCCTCGAGCGCGGCCCCCTCGGCGAGCACCGCCGCCACGTCGTCTTCGAGCACATCGCCGGGGTCACCGTCGAAGTCATCGCCCGCTTCGGGCGCCGGCGCCGGCGCCGGCGCATCGCCGGAATCGGCCGGTGCCGCGACATCCGCATCGTCGGGTTCGACGGATGCCTCGTCCGAGATTGCCTCATCCGAGATTGCCTCATCCGGGAGCTCGTCGATCTCGACCTCGAAGATCTCGATCGACTCGGCCTCGGCCGGGCCGCCCAGGGCCGCCTCCGCCCGGTCTGCGCGAGCGCGCCACGTCGCTGCTTCCGCCGCACGCCCGAGCTCCTCGAGCACCTCGGCATACGCGGAGAAGAGTGCCGGGCTGTACGAGAACGCACGGTCGGGGTCGAGCTGCGGGATCTCGAGTTCGGCAAGAGCGATCTCGGGCTGGCCGAGGTCGAGACGAGCGCCCGACATCGCGATCGCGAGTCCCACCTGCACCGCGGCCGGCAGTGTGCTGCGATCGACCGCACGGCCCACCTCGAGCGCACGGTCGGGTCGACCGACCCCGCGCTCGCTGTCGACCATGAGCGGCAGTTGCTCGTTGCTGCCCGAGATGCGCCGATAGGTGCGCAGTTCGCGGAGAGCGAGCGCGAAGTCGCCCGTCGCGTACGCGGTGATCGCCAAGGTCTCGCGCACTACCGCGATGCGCCCGGCACGGCGCGCAGCCGAGAGCGCGTGCTGGTGCGCGAGCTCGGGGTCGTCATCGAGCAACTCGGATGCCGCGACGAGGTGACGAGCGACCCAGTCCGCGTTCTCCTTGCTCAGGGTCTTCAGCTCGGCGCGGGCGCCCTTGTCGAGATCGCGGGCTTCGATCGACTCGTCGATCTCCGGATCGTCGTGCCGCGGGCGCACCTGCAGCTCGGCTGCCCCGTAGTTCTCGCGCGGTGCCTCACGCTGCTCGTCGCGTGCACCCGTACGGCCGCCGCCCCGGGGCGCGTCGCCGTAGGGCTTCCGGTCGCCGTAGGGACGCTTCGCGTCACGGTCACCATAGGGACGCTTCGCGTCACGGTCACCGTAGGGCTTCTTGTCGCCGTACGGCTTATTGTCGCGGTCGCCATACGGCTTCTTGTCACGGTCCCCGTACGGACGCTTCGCGTCGCGATCACCGTAGGGCTTCTTGTCGCCGTACGGCTTATTGTCGCGGTCACCGTAAGGACGCTTCGCGTCACGATCGCCGTAGGGCTTCTTGTCGCGGTCGCCGTAGGGCTTCTTGTCGCGGTCGCCGTAGGGCTTCTTGTCGCGGTCGCCATACGGCTTCTTGTCGCGGTCGCCATACGGCTTCTTGTCATCGCGATCACCGTAGGGACGCTTCGCGTCACGATCGCCGTAGGGCTTCTTGTCGCGGTCGCCGTACGGACGCTTCGCATCACGGTCGCCATACGGCTTCTTGTCATCGCGATGACCGTACGGCTTCTTCGCGTCGCGATCACCGTAGGGCTTCTTGTCGCGGTCGCCGTACGGACGCTTCGCATCACGGTCGCCATACGGCTTCTTGTCGCGGTCGCCGTACGGGCGCTTCGCATCACGGTCGCCATACGGCTTCTTGTCGCGGTCGCCATACGGGCGTTTCGGAGCGGAACCGTCACGAGCTCCGGATCCCGATCGTCCAGAAGCGGGCCGGCCGCCGGCGGCACCTCCGCGAGCGGCAGATCCACGGGCCGACGAATCAGCGCCCTGGCTTCGCTGATCGCGCCGATCAGGACGCCCCTGATCCGCCGAGTCCTGCCTGGAGTCGCTCACGATAATCCCGTCGTGTGTGGAGTTCCCATGGAACTCAACCGTAATGCGGGCCACACTGTGAGGTGCCCCGTTAACGAAGAATGGCCACCCGTCTTCGGGTGGCCATTCTCCTCAATGATTGTCCGGCGGTGTCCTACTCTCCCACAGGGTCGCCCCTGCAGTACCATCGGCGCTGCGAGTCTTAGCTTCCGGGTTCGGAATGTGTCCGGGCGTTTCCCTCGCGCTATGGCCGCCGAAACTCTTGCCACACCTCGCCCGCCACATGTTGTGGGGTGGGTGTGTGGTCTCGGTTGCCTGACACCACCAACCACACGGGTTGGGGGTGCACAGGTGTCTGTGTTGTGTTGTGTTGGGTTTCCGTCTGAAGGGAACCACAGAGTGGACGCGAGCGTATCTTGGGCCACACACACGGCCTTTACTTGAATGAGTTCAAATCGTGTGAGTGTAGTGATTATCAAGTTATCGGCTTATTAGTACCGGTCAGCTGCGACAGTCGTTAGTCCTGTCTTCCACATCCGGCCTATCAACCCAGTCGTCTGGCTGGGAGCCTCTCCCCCGAAGGGATGGAAATCTCATCTCGAGGCCGGCTTCCCGCTTAGATGCTTTCAGCGGTTATCCATCCCGAACGTAGCTAACCAGCGGTGCTCCTGGCGGAACAACTGGCACACCAGAGGTTCGTCCAACCCGGTCCTCTCGTACTAGGGTCAGATCCTCTCAAATTTCCTACGCGCGCAGCGGATAGGGACCGAACTGTCTCACGACGTTCTAAACCCAGCTCGCGTACCGCTTTAATGGGCGAACAGCCCAACCCTTGGGACCTACTCCAGCCCCAGGATGCGACGAGCCGACATCGAGGTGCCAAACCATGCCGTCGATATGGACTCTTGGGCAAGATCAGCCTGTTATCCCCGAGGTACCTTTTATCCGTTGAGCGACAGCGCTTCCACAAGCCACTGCCGGATCACTAGTCCCGACTTTCGTCCCTGCTCGACCTGTCAGTCTCACAGTCAAGCTCCCTTGTGCACTTACACTCGCCACCTGATTGCCAACCAGGTTGAGGGAACCTTTGGGCGCCTCCGTTACTTTTTGGGAGGCAACCGCCCCAGTTAAACTACCCACCAGGCACTGTCCCTGAACCGGATTACGGTTCGAAGTTAGATATCCAGAGTGACCAGAGTGGTATTTCAACAATGACTCCACCGACACTAGCGTGCCAGCTTCACAGTCTCCCACCTATCCTACACAAGCCACACCGAACACCAATACCAAGCTGTAGTAAAGGTCACGGGGTCTTTCCGTCCTGCTGCGCGTAACGAGCATCTTTACTCGTAATGCAATTTCGCCGAGTTCGCGGTTGAGACAGCTGGGAAGTCGTTACGCCATTCGTGCAGGTCGGAACTTACCCGACAAGGAATTTCGCTACCTTAGGATGGTTATAGTTACCACCGCCGTTTACTGGGGCTTAAATTCTCAGCTTCGCCTTGCGGCTAACCGGTCCTCTTAACCTTCCAGCACCGGGCAGGCGTCAGTCCGTATACATCGTCTTGCGACTTAGCACGGACCTGTGTTTTTAGTAAACAGTCGCTTCCCACTGGTCTCTGCGGCCCTGCAGCGCTTCCCGGAGCAAGTCCGTTCACGCCTTAGGC
Source organism: Agromyces badenianii (assembly GCF_003070885.1). Lineage (NCBI taxonomy): Bacteria > Bacillati > Actinomycetota > Actinomycetes > Micrococcales > Microbacteriaceae > Agromyces > Agromyces badenianii. Next base: position 1,249,686 of record NZ_CP028913.1, on the reverse strand, counting down.
CCCCCTTCTCCCGAAGTTACGGGGGCATTTTGCCGAGTTCCTTAACCACGATTCTCTCGATCTCCTTGGTATTCTCTACCTGACCACCTGAGTCGGTTTGGGGTACGGGCGGCTTGAACCTCGCGTCGATGCTTTTCTCGGCAGCATAGGATCACCCACTTTTCATCCGCATCGCGTCTCAGCCATCATGAGCGACGGATTTGCCTATCGCTCGGCCTACACGCTTGCCCCGGGTCAACCATCGCCCGGGTTGGGCTACCTTCCTGCGTCACACCTGTTAATACGCTCACTCCACCAGATGGGGTCGCATGCCGCCCCGCGCATCACCCCGAAGGGATCCGTGCGGCTTGGGATGCTTAGCACTCCTGATTTCATGTGGGCGGTTCTTCGCCGGTACGGGAATATCAACCCGTTGTCCATCGACTACGCCTGTCGGCCTCGCCTTAGGTCCCGACTTACCCAGGGCAGATTAGCTTGACCCTGGAACCCTTGGTCTTCCGGAGGACGGGTTTCTCACCCGTCTTTCGCTACTCATGCCTGCATTCTCACTCGTGTGGCCTCCACGGCTGGTTCACACCGCCGCTTCACTGCCCACACGACGCTCTCCTACCCATCAACACGGCTGGACCACGAAGGCCTACCATTAATGTCAATGCCACAACTTCGGTGGCGTGCTTGAGCCCCGTTACATTGTCGGCGCGGAATCACTTGACCAGTGAGCTATTACGCACTCTTTCAAGGGTGGCTGCTTCTAAGCCAACCTCCTGGTTGTCTGTGCAACTCCACATCCTTTCCCACTTAGCACGCGCTTAGGGACCTTAGTTGGTGGTCTGGGTTGTTTCCCTCTCGACGATGAAGCTTATCCCCCACCGTCTCACTGCTGCGCTCTCACTTACCGGCATTCGGAGTTTGGCTGACGTCAGTAACCTTTTAGGGCCCATCGGCCATCCAGTAGCTCTACCTCCGGCAAGAAACACGCAACGCTGCACCTAAATGCATTTCGGAGAGAACCAGCTATCACGAAGTTTGATTGGCCTTTCACCCCTATCCACAGCTCATCCCCTCCATTTTCAACTGAAGTGGGTTCGGTCCTCCACGACGTCTTACCGTCGCTTCAACCTGGCCATGGATAGATCACTTCGCTTCGGGTCTAGGACCTGCGACTGAATCGCCCTATTCAGACTCGCTTTCGCTACGGCTGCCCCTCACGGGTTAACCTCGCCACAGATCACTAACTCGCAGGCTCATTCTTCAAAAGGCACGCTGTCACCCCTACAAGGAGGCTCCAACGGTTTGTAAGCAAACGGTTTCAGGTACTATTTCACTCCCCTCCCGGGGTACTTTTCACCTTTCCCTCACGGTACTTGTCCGCTATCGGTCATCTGGGAGTATTTAGGCTTATCAGGTGGTCCTGACAGATTCACGCGGGATTTCTCGGGCCCCGCGCTACTTGGGATACCTCTCCGGGCCGCCAGGCATTTCGACTACGGGACTCACACCCACTCCGGTCCGGCTTTCAATCCGGTTCGTCTATACCTGACGCGTCACCGTGACTGCACGGCAGTACAGTCCGAAAGGTCCCACAACCCCGACCATGCAACCCCTGCCGGGTATCACACATGGCTCGGTTTAGCCTCTTCCGCGTTCGCTCGCCACTACTAACGGAATCACGGTTGTTTTCTCTTCCTGTGGGTACTGAGATGTTTCACTTCCCCACGTTCCCTCTACCCGCCCTATATATTCAGGCGGGAGTCACCAGGTCACCCAAAGGGCCTGGCGGGGTTTCCCCATTCGGAAATCCTCGGATCACAGCTCGTTTATCAGCTCCCCGAGGCTTATCGCAGATTACGACGTCCTTCTTCGGCTCCAGATGCCAAGGCATCCACCGTTTGCTCTTAGAAACTTGAAATCACATGAGTTTCGATCGAATTCGTGCAGCACCCGAAAGTGCTACGAAATTGACCAGTGAATACGCCAAACAACACCCCGAAGGATGCCCCTTGGCGACTCACCTTTTGTGAAACAGCCCGAAGGCTGCTTCTAAGATGCTCGCGTCCACTATGTAGTTCTCAACAGACGGCCAGAACCCCCACCACCTACCGAATCAAAACCATCGGCATCAGTGAAGGCCTGAAGAAACCATCACCCCCACACCCCGAAAGGGGCGCAGAGTTGTCCGGTCCCTCAGGACCCAACAGCGTGCACGTGCCCGACCGGCCGGCCCCGACCCTTCCAACCACTCCCGAAGAAGCGGCGTACTAGGTCTGAACCATTCAGACGAGCACCTATGTCAATGTTCCACCCATGAGCAACCAGCGAGCCACAAAGGACCCGATCTGGTCTGCACTGCGAAGCCCGAAGACTCCGAGTTGCTCCTTAGAAAGGAGGTGATCCAGCCGCACCTTCCGGTACGGCTACCTTGTTACGACTTAGTCCTAATCACCGATCCCACCTTCGACGGCTCCCTCCACAAGGGTTAGGCCACCGGCTTCGGGTGTTACCGACTTTCATGACTTGACGGGCGGTGTGTACAAGGCCCGGGAACGTATTCACCGCAGCGTTGCTGATCTGCGATTACTAGCGACTCCGACTTCATGAGGTCGAGTTGCAGACCTCAATCCGAACTGAGACCGGCTTTTTGGGATTCGCTCCGCCTTACGACATCGCAGCCCTTTGTACCGGCCATTGTAGCATGCGTGAAGCCCAAGACATAAGGGGCATGATGATTTGACGTCATCCCCACCTTCCTCCGAGTTGACCCCGGCAGTCTCATATGAGTTCCCACCATTACGTGCTGGCAACATACGACGAGGGTTGCGCTCGTTGCGGGACTTAACCCAACATCTCACGACACGAGCTGACGACAACCATGCACCACCTGTATACGAGTGTCCAAAGAGTTCCACATTTCTGCGGCGTTCTCGTATATGTCAAGCCTTGGTAAGGTTCTTCGCGTTGCATCGAATTAATCCGCATGCTCCGCCGCTTGTGCGGGCCCCCGTCAATTCCTTTGAGTTTTAGCCTTGCGGCCGTACTCCCCAGGCGGGGCGCTTAATGCGTTAGCTACGACACGGAAACCGTGGAAAGGTCCCCACATCTAGCGCCCAACGTTTACGGCGTGGACTACCAGGGTATCTAATCCTGTTCGCTCCCCACGCTTTCGCTCCTCAGCGTCAGTTACGGCCCAGAGAACTGCCTTCGCCATCGGTGTTCCTCCTGATATCTGCGCATTCCACCGCTACACCAGGAATTCCATTCTCCCCTACCGCACTCCAGTCTGCCCGTACCCACTGCAGGCCCGAGGTTGAGCCTCGGGATTTCACAGCAGACGTGACAAACCGCCTACGAGCTCTTTACGCCCAATAATTCCGGACAACGCTCGCACCCTACGTATTACCGCGGCTGCTGGCACGTAGTTAGCCGGTGCTTTTTCTGCAAGTACCGTCAAGGAGCAAGCTCCCCTTCTTCCTTACTAAAAGAGGTTTACAACCCGAAGGCCGTCATCCCTCACGCGGCGTTGCTGCATCAGGCTTGCGCCCATTGTGCAATATTCCCCACTGCTGCCTCCCGTAGGAGTCTGGGCCGTGTCTCAGTCCCAGTGTGGCCGGTCACCCTCTCAGGCCGGCTACCCGTCGACGCCTTGGTGAGCCATTACCTCACCAACAAGCTGATAGGCCGCGAGTCCATCCCAGACCGAAAAACTTTCCACCCAAAACCATGCGGTTCCAGGTCCTATCCGGTATTAGCACCGATTTCTCGGAGTTATCCCAGAGTCCAGGGCAGGTTACTCACGTGTTACTCACCCGTTCGCCACTAATCCACCCAGCAAGCTGGGCTTCATCGTTCGACTTGCATGTGTTAAGCACGCCGCCAGCGTTCGTCCTGAGCCAGGATCAAACTCTCCAAAAAAACTGGTTCCAACACCCGAAGGCATTGAGAGTATCAATCACTGACAGAGAAACAACTGACTACTTAGAATCAAATTGTCCATCAATCAAAGGAATCCCACCCGGCCAAAAGACCAGGACAGGGTTCAAAAATTGGCATTGAACATAGTGCACGCTGTTGAGTTCTCAAGGAACGGACGCACCCGGTGCTCGATCCTCATCGGATCGAACTGCCGGAGCTTTTCGTTCTCATTCGGGCATCCTGAAAGGATGGAACCGAAAGCTTCAAACACATGGAGACGATGTCTTCATGGTTTGGGATCTTCGTGCCGCTTGAGGAGGATGAGCTGGATGCTTCTCAGCAGTTCCGCTCTTCCGCTCCTGTGGGGCAACGAGTGATTACATTACGTGGAATCCGGGGGGCGTGCAACTTCCGGCTGCATCCCGGGCGTGTCGCGCGCTGAGGCCCGAAAAACAAGGGCTCCGGGCGCCCACCGAAGTGCGCGACCGGAGCCCTGAAGAGCGTCGAAACGACTACTTCACGAAGATTCCCGCGAGGGTCTTCTTGCCGCGACGAAGCACCGCCATGCCGCCGGCGGTGATGCGACCGTCGAGCGTCGCCGCCTCGTCGTCGATGCGCACGTTGTCGAGCGACACCCCCCCTTGCGCGATCGCGCGCCGGCCCTCGCTCTGACTCGAGACCAGGCCGGTGTCGACGAGGAGCTGCACGATCGAGGCATCCGCAGTGCTCGTCGTGTTCGGCAGTTCGCGAAGGGCCGCCTCGAGCGTTGCGGGATCGAGCGCAGCGAGATCGCCCTGCCCGAACAGTGCGCGCGACGCCGCGATGACCGCGTCGGTCGCGTCGGCTCCGTGCACCAGCGTGGTCACTTCCGAGGCGAGCACCCGCTGGGCCTCGCGCTTGAAGGGCTCGGTCTCGACGAGCTCTCCGAGTTGCTCGATGCGCTCTCGACTGAGGAACGTGAAGATCTTCAGCCGCGAGATGACATCGGCATCATCGGTGTTCAGCCAGAACTGGTAGAACGCGTACGGGCTGCACATCGAGGCATCCAGCCAGATCGCATTGCCCTCGCTCTTGCCGAACTTCGTGCCGTCGGCATTGGTCACGAGCGGGGTGCCGATCGCGTGCACGCTCGCGCCCTCGACCCGATGGATGAGATCGGTGCCGCTCGTGAGGTTGCCCCACTGGTCGCTGCCGCCGGTCTGCAGCACGCAGCCGTGCTGGCGGTAGAGCTCGAGGTAGTCGAAGCCCTGCAGGATCTGGTAGCTGAACTCGGTGTAGCTGATGCCGGCGTCGGAGTTGAGCCGCGACGCGACCGCGTCCTTCTTCAGCATCGTGCCGACTCGGTAGTGCTTGCCGATGTCACGCAGGAAGTCGATGGCGGAGAGCCCGCCGGTCCAGTCGAGGTTGTTCACGAGCCGCACGGGGTTGCGGCCCTCGGCGGAGAGGAACCTCGAGACCTGGCCCTGGAGGTACCCGACCCACTCGGCGACGGTCTCCTTGGTGTTGAGCGTGCGTTCGGCCGTCGGCCTCGGATCACCGATCAGGCCCGTCGAACCGCCGACCAGGCCGAGCGGCCTGTGGCCGGCGAGCTGGAGGCGCCGCATCACGAGGAGCTGCACGAGATTGCCGAGGTGCAGGCTCGGTGCCGTCGGGTCGAATCCGCAGTAGTACGTGATCGGCTCGCCCGCGAGAAGCTCCTTCAGCGCAGCCTGATCGGTCGACACGTGCACGAGGCCGCGCCAGACGAGCTCTTCCCAGACGTCTGCGAAGGAGGCGTCGTTCTGCTGGGTACTGAGGATCGTGGGGTCTGACACTCCGTCAGGGTACCAGCGGATGGATTAGGTTCCACCTCTAACCGATTCGAGATTAATGATCTATGCTTATCTTGTACGAGATAAAGCTTGCATACTGAAGGAGCCGGAATGATCGTCGTCACCGCCGACCAGGTCGCCAGCCGCACGCATGCCGATCTCGCAGGCGCCGCGCGCGATCGAATCCAGCGCGAGCACGGCGACGAACTCCTCCTGCCGGTCGCCCGCAACGCGGGCGACGAGATCCAGCTGATCACCTCCGACGCGCGAACAGTGGTCGACGTCGTCTTCGAGCTCACACGCGACGGAGCGTGGAGCGTCGGGATCGGCTGCGGCGAGGTGCGAACGCCCCTTCCGGCCGACATCCGGGAGGCGAGCGGCGAGGCGTTCTTCGCCGCACGCGACGCGGTCGAGCGCGCCAAGAAGAGCTCGCCACGGCTCGCGATCGAAGCAGCGCACGAGGACGCCGCGCACGTCGAGGCGCTGTTCAAGCTCGCCCTCCTCCTGCGCGAGCGCCGATCCGACCAGGGGTGGGAAGTGTACGACCGCATCGTCGCAGGTGCACTGCAGTCGGACATCGCCGATGAGCTCGGGGTGAGCGCGCCGGCGATCAGCTCGCGCATGAAATCCGCCAACATCCGTGCGGAGCTCGACGCCGTGCCCGCGCTCGCTAGGCTGCTCGAGAACCTCGATACCTCCACGGGAGCCCGCGCATGAATCTCATCGTCGTCGCCGACGCCATCACCTGGACGGCTCTGGTGGTCTCACTGCTCGCGGCCGCTGCCCTCTCGGTGCTCGCATACCTTCGGCCGCGCCGCACGTACATCTGGTTCGCCGTCGGCACCCTCGCCGTCGCGCTCCTCGCCGCGGCATCGGCCACCGGCCCGGCGCAGTTCGGACTCGCACCGCTCATCACGGTGCTCGGGCTCACCGTCGCGATCTTCGGCGGCAGCCCCGCCGCGGCCACCGCCCTCGATCTCGCGATGGGCACGACGGTGGCACCGGGCCTGCACGGCGGCATCATCGTCGCCGAGAAGCGCTCGGCCGATGAGGAGCACCGAGGAGTGCAGCCCAGCGGTCGACGCGAAGTGCTGCGCGGCGGACTCACCATCGGCGTGCTCGAGCGCATCGGCTCTGCGGGCGCGATCATCGCGGGCTTTCCCGAAGCGCTGGCGATCGTCGTCGCCGTCAAGGGTGTCGGCCGCTTCACCGAGCTCGAAGCACCCGAGGCGCGCGAGCGCTTCATCATCGGCACCTTCGCGAGCCTCATCTGGGCCTGCGCGGCGGCGCTCGTCGTGCATCTCGCGGTGCGCTGAGCCTCACTCCGCCGCGAGCTTGTGCCGACGGTAGGGCGAGACCCCTTCGTCGCCCGGCAACCAGAATCGCCAGGGGTACCGTGACCCGCCGCCCTCACCGCCGACACCGGTGCGCGGGCCGCTGGCGTGATGCAACGGCGCGCGCGGCACGCGCAGCGTGAACGGCGCCGCGAGCAGGTCGCTGCCGCCCGCGTCGAGCGGCACCCCGAGTGCCTTCGCGAGACGGCCCGGACCTCGCGCGAGGTCGCGATCGTTCACCCCCGGGCGACGAAGCCTGGCGACCTCGATGCCGTCGACCACGGTCGCGCCGCGCATGAGCACACCCGATGAACTCCCCGCAGGGCGCGCCACGATGTTCAGGCACACGTGCATGCCGTAGCTGAAGTACGCGTACAGGTGCGCAGGGGCGCCGAACATGACCTCGTTTCGGGGCGTGCGACCCCTGAACGCGTGCGAACCCGGGTCTTCGCCGACGCCGCGGTACGCCTCGAGCTCCGAGAGTCGGATCGCCACCCGGCCATCCGGCGCGTCGTAGGCGAGCACCGCGCCCAGCAGAAGCGGCGCGAGTGCCACAGGGTCCTGTTCGAAGAACTCCCGGTCGGCGGCGACGAGTTCGATCAGCTGCGTGCCTCGGGCAATCCGGCGACGAGGTGCCGCACCCGATCGGCCAAGCGGGAGAACTGCTCGGCGACGCGCACGGGTGCGGTGCCGCCGATGCCGTCGCGACTCGCGACCGAGCCCTCGACCGTGAGCACCTCGCGCACGTCGGGGGTCAGGTGCGGCGAGATCGCCGCAAGCGCCTCGTCGTCGACGGCGTCGAGCTCGAGGGAGCGCTCCTCGGCGTACCGCACGAGCGCACCGGTGATCTCATGTGCGTCGCGGAAGGGCACCCGACGCTTCACGAGCCACTCGGCGACATCCGTGGCCAGTGAGAAGCCGGCCGGTGCAAGCTCGGCCATGCGATCGGTGTGGAAGGTGAGCGTCGCCACCATGCCGGTGAAGGCCGGCAGCAGCACCTCGAGCGTCTCGACCGAGTCGAAGACCGGCTCCTTGTCCTCTTGCAGGTCGCGGTTGTAGGCCAGCGGCAGTGCCTTGAGGGTCGCGAGCAGGCCGGTGAGGTTGCCGATGAGGCGGCCCGACTTGCCACGCGCGAGCTCGGCGATGTCGGGGTTCTTCTTCTGCGGCATGATCGACGAGCCCGTCGAGTAGCCGTCGTCGAGGGTGACGAACCCGAACTCGCGGGTGTTCCAGAGGATGATCTCCTCGGCGAAACGCGACAGATCGATGCCGATCATCGCCGCGACGAAGGCGAACTCGGCGACGACATCGCGGCTCGCCGTGGCGTCGATCGAGTTCTCGGCGGGGCCGGCGAGGCCGAGGTCGCGGGCGACGGATGCCGCATCGAGGCCGAGCGTCGAACCGGCGAGCGCACCCCCGCCGTAGGGCGAGACATCCGCCCGCTTCGTCCAGTCGACGAGGCGCTCGAGGTCACGGGACAGCGCCCACGCGTGAGCGAGCAGGTGATGCGCGAGGAGTACCGGCTGCGCGTGCTGCAGGTGGGTTCGCCCCGGCATGATCGCGGTGCGGTGAGCGTCGGCCTGGGCGGCGAGAGCGTCGATCAGGTGCACGAGCTCGCGTCCGATCGTCGCGGCGTGGTCTTTCAAGTAGAGGCGCACGAGGGTGGCGATCTGGTCGTTGCGGCTGCGGCCCGCACGGAGCTTGCCGCCGAGCTCGGAGCCAACGATGCCGATCAGCGCGGACTCGAGCGCGCCGTGCACGTCTTCATCCGCCTCACCGGCGACGATCTCACCGGAGATGACACGGGCCTCGAGCGAGTCGAGCCCCGCGAGCATGGCGTCGAGCTCGTCGGGTGCCAGGTAGCCGGCGGCGGCGAGCGCACGGGCGTGCGCTCGGGAACCGGCGAGGTCGTAGCCCGCGAGTTGCCAGTCGAAGTGCGTCGACTTCGAGAGTCGCTGCAGTTCGGGCGACGGCCCCGTCGCGAAGCGCGCACCCCAGAGCGAGCCCTCGTTGGTGCCGTGCGCGTCGCTCGAGCCGTGCGCGTCGCTCGAGCCCTGCGCGTCGGTCGCGCCCTGCGCGTCGGTCGCGTCGGCCATCAGGCGTCCTTCCTGGCGAGCAGCCACACGAGCAGCGCCTTCTGCGCGTGCAAGCGGTTCTCGGCTTCGTCCCAGATGATCGACTGCGGGCCGTCGATGACGTCGGCGGTCACCTCGTAGCCGCGGTCGGCGGGCAGGCAGTGCATGAACACCGCGTCGGATGCCGCGAGCGACATGAGTTCCTGGTCGACCTGGTAGCCGCCGAAGGTCGCCACGCGGTGCGCCTTCTCCTCCTCTTTGCCCATCGACACCCACGTGTCGGTCACGACGACGTCGGCGCCGGTGGCCGATTCGCGAGCGTCGGTGAGCACTGCGATCGATCCACCCGTGCGTGCGGCGATGCGCTCGGCATCGGCGACGACGGATGCCTCGGGCGCGAACTCGGCGGGGGCCGCGAGTCGCACATGCATGCCGGCGGTCGCACCGGCGAGGAGGTAGGACTGGGCCATGTTGCTGCGGCCGTCGCCGAGGAACGTGACCGTGAGCCCCGCGAGGCGGCCCTTGTGCTCGCGGATGGTCAGCAGGTCGGCGAGCAGCTGACAGGGGTGGAAGTCGTCGGAGAGGGCGTTGACGACCGGAACGGTGGTGCCGGCCGCCATCTCCTCGAGTCCGGACTGGGCATAGGTGCGCCAGACGATCGCCGAGACCATGCGCTCGAGCACGCGTGCGGTGTCGGCGGGGGTCTCCTTGCCACCGAGCTGGCTGTTCGCGGTCGAGATGATGAGGGGTGACCCGCCGAGGTCGGCGATGCCGACCGCGAAGGAGACCCGCGTACGGGTCGAGGACTTGTCGAAGATCACGGCGACGGTCTGCGGGCCCGCGAGCGGGGTCTGCGACCAACGGTCGGCCTTCAGCTGCTCGGCGAGGTCGAGGATCTCGGTCTGCTCTGCTTGGGTGAGGTCGTCATCCCTGAGGAAGTGGCGGGTCATGGGCGGTCGTCCGTTTCCTGGTGAAGTCGTGAAGTCGTGAAGTCGTGAGTTCGTGAAAGGCGTGGGTCAGTCGGCGTGAGCAGCCGCGAGGGCACGCGCGAACCGCACCGCAAACTCGTCGATCTCGGCATCGCCGATGATGAGCGGCGGCGCGAGGCGGATGGTGTGGTCGTTGGCGGCGTTCACGATCAACCCTTCGCGCATCGAGTGGGCCACGACCTCGCCGGCGAGCGGCTCGGTGAGGGCGACGCCGATGAGCAGGCCGCGGCCGCGCGTACCGCCGACGAGCGGCGACCCGATGGCCGCGATGCGCTCCCGGATCTGCGGGCCGCGCGCGGCGGCATTGGCGACGAGTCCGGCGCGTTCGATCTCGCCGAGCACCGCGTTCGAGACCGCGGTCGCAAGCGGGTTGCCGCCGAAGGTCGAGCCGTGCTGCCCCTTCTGGAACAGGTCGGACGCACGGCCGAACGTGACGAGCCCGCCGATCGGCATGCCGCCGCCGATGCCCTTGGCGACGGTGATCGCGTCGGGCATTATGCCGGCGTGCTGGAAACCGAACCACTCACCGGTGCGGCCGGCGCCCGTCTGGATCTCGTCGACGATGAGCAGCGCGCCATGACGCTCGGTGGTCGCGCGCGCCGCCTCGAGGAACCCCGCAGGCAGTTCGACGACACCGGCCTCGCCCTGGATGGGTTCGACGAACAACGCGGCGACGGCGTCGTCGATGGATGCCTCGAGTGCCTCGATCGTCGCCGGGATGTGCTCCACTCCCCCGGCCATCGGCTCGAACGGTGCGCGCATGTGCGGCTTGCCGGTCAGGGCGAGCGAACCCATCGTGCGCCCGTGGAAGGCGTCGACCAGGGCGAGGATGCGCGTACGCGCGCCGCCCGAGTTGTTGAGCCGCGCCAGCTTGAACGCCGCCTCATTGGCTTCGGCGCCCGAGTTGCCGAACCAGGCACGCCCGTCGGACCCGGCGCCGGCCAGCCGCACGATGCGTTCGGCGAGTTCGAGCGTCGGCTCGGTGGTGAAGTAGTTCGACACGTGCGCGAGCTTCGAGGCCTGGGCCGTGACGGCCTCCACGAAGGCGGGGTGCGCGTGCCCGAGCGAGTTCACCGCGATGCCGGCGAGGAAATCGAGGTAGGTCGTGCCCGCGGCATCCGTCACCCATGCGCCGGTGCCGTGCTCGAGCTTTGCGAGGGGCCTGCCGATCGAGCGCATGATGCGATCGTCGAAGCGCTGCTGCCAGTCACTCATGCCGCCACCACCTCCGTGCCGATGCCCGACTGCGTGAAGATCTCGAGCAGGATCGAGTGCGGAATGCGCCCGTCGATGATCGCGGCCTTCGCCACCCCGCTCTCGACGGCCTCGAGGCACGCCGTCATCTTCGGGATCATGCCCGATTCGAGGCTCGGCAGGAGTTCGACGAGCTCGGGGACGTCGATGACCGACACGAGCGAATCGCGGTTCGGCCAGTCTCGGTAGAGGCCGGCGACATCGGTGAGGATCACGAGCTTCGCCGCGCCGAGCGCCACCGCGAGTGCGGCAGCCGCCGAGTCGGCGTTCACGTTGAGCGACTGCCCGGTCACATCGCCGTCGGGGGCGATCGAGGAGACCACGGGGATCCGCTCGGCATCGAGTTCGGCGAGCACCGCGGCCGGGTCGACCGCGACGACATCGCCGACGAGTCCGAGGTCGACCTCTTCACCGTCGACGACGGCACCGCGCCGGCGACCGGTGAAGAGCCCGGCATCTTCGCCCGAGAGACCAGAGGCGAGCGGGCCGTGCTCGTTGATCAGCGAGACGAGCTCACGATTCACCTGCCCCGAGAGCACCATGCGCACGACATCCATGGTCTCTGGAGTCGTGACGCGGTAGCCGCCGCGGAACTCGCTCGGGATGCCGAGCCGCTCGAGCATCGCCGAGATCTGCGGCCCGCCGCCGTGCACGACGACGGGCTTGATGCCCGCGTAGCGCAGGTAGACCATGTCTTCGGCGAAGGCCCGCTGCAGTTCGGGGCTCACCATGGCGTTGCCGCCGAACTTCACGACGATCGTCTCGCCGTGGAATCGCTTCAACCACGGCAGCGAATCGATCAGCACCTGCGCTTTCGCGGGGGCGTCGTTCGTATCATCGAATTCTGTGTCGTCGCTCATGCTCAACTCGCGTAGGCGCTGTTCTCGTGCACGTACTCGTGCGTGAGATCGTTCGTGAAGATGGTGGCGGATGCCTCGCCGGCGTGCAGCTCGATGAGCACGTGCGTGGCTCGCGGCGTGAGATCGACCTGGTCGCGGGGCGCGTCGGGCCGCCCGGCGTGGCAGACGCGCACGCCGTTCATCGAGACGTCGACGAGGTAGGGGTCGAAGGGTGCGCTCGTCGTGCCGATCGCCGCGAGCACCCGGCCCCAGTTCGGGTCGTTGCCGAAGATCGCCGCCTTGAAGAGGTTGTTGCGGGCGACCGAACGGCCGACCTCGACGGCATCGTCTTCGGTCTCGGCCCCGACGACCTCGATCGCGATGTCGTGGCTCGCGCCCTCGGCGTCGGCCTGGAGCTGCAGCGCGAGACTGCGGCAGGCTTCGGTGAGCGCAGCGGTGAACTCGGCGACGTCGGGCGTGACACCGGATGCCCCGGACGCGAGCAACGACACCTGGTCGTTCGTCGACATGCAGCCGTCGGAGTCGAGCCGGTCGAAGGTCACCCGAGTCGCGGCGCGGAGCGCGGAGTCGAGGTCGGACGCGGGGAGCGCTGCATCCGTCGTCACGACCACCAGCATCGTCGCGAGCCCGGGTGCCAGCATGCCGGCCCCTTTGGCGATGCCGCCGATCGACCACCCCTCGCCCTCGACGACGACCTGCTTCGGCGTCGTGTCGGTCGTCATGATCGCCCGCGCCGCGTCGTCGCCGCCGTCGGCGGAGAGCCGGGCGATCGCCGACACGACGCCCTCTTCGAGGATCTCGCCGTCGAGCTGGTCGCCGATGAGCCCGGTCGAGCACACGAGCACGTCACCCGCCGCGACCCCGAGCCCGGAGGCCACGGCCTCCGCCGTGCGGTGGGTGACCTGGAAGCCCTCTGGGCCGGTGAAGCAGTTCGCGCCGCCCGAATTGAGCACGATCGCCGAGACGATGCCATCGGCGGCGACCTGCTTGGACCAGATGATCGGGTTCGCCTGCGCGCGGTTCGCGGTGAACACGACCGCCGCCTGCTGCGACGGGCCGCGGTTCACGACGAGCGCCAGGTCGAGCGCCCCGGTGCGCTTGATGCCGGCGGCGACACCGGCCGCCTCGAATCCCTGCGGATGGGTGACGGTCACGGGGCGACTCCGTTCACGGGAAGGCCGGTCGACTCGGTGAGGCCGAGCGCGATGTTCGCGGACTGGATGGCGGCACCCGCGGTGCCCTTCACGAGGTTGTCGACGGCGGCGACGACGACCACGCGGCCCGCGTTCTCGTCGATCTGGAGGCCGAGCAGGGCCGTGTTCGCACCGAGCACGTCGGCCGTGCGCGGAAACTGGCCCTCGGGCAGCAGCTGCACGAAGCTCTCGCCCGCGTAAGCGTCTTCCCACGCCGATCGAACCGACGCGGCATCCGTGCCCGGCACGATTCTCGCCGTGGACGTCGCGAGGATGCCCCTGGCCATCGGCACGATGACGGGAGTGAACGAGATCGTGGGGTGCGCCCCGCCGGCCCAGCGCAACGCCTGCTGGATCTCGGGGATGTGACGGTGCACCCCGCCGACCGAGTAGGGGTTCGCCGAGCCGAGGATCTCGGACCCGAGCAGGTGCGCCTTGAGGCTCTTGCCGGCACCCGAGGGCCCGACCGCGAGCACGGCGACGAGGTCGGCCGCCTCGATGACGCCGGCGCGGATGCCCGGCGCGAGCGACAGCGCCACCGTCGATGCGTTGCAGCCCGGTGCGGCGATGCGCTTCGTCTTCGCGAGCCGGTCGCGCTGCGTGCCCGACAGGCGAGGCAGCTCGGGCACGCCGTAGGTCCACCCCTCGTGGAACTCGCCGCCGTAGAACGACGCCCAGTCGGCCTTGCTCTCGAGCCGGTGGTCGGCACCGCAGTCGATGACGAGCGTCTCGGCGGAGAGCTCGGCGGCGATCGCACCGGATGCCCCGTGCGGGAGGGCGAGGAACACGATGTCGTGACCGGCGAGGTTCTCGGCGGTCGTGTCCTTCAATGTGAGGTGGGTGTAGCTGCGCAGGTGCGGCTGCACCGCGATGAGCGGCTGCCCCGCATTGGAGTGCGCGGTCACGGTGCGCACGTCGAAATGAGGATGGTCGGCGAGGAGGCGAAGGATCTCGCCTCCGGCATAGCCGGACGCGCCAGAGACGGCGACGGAGAACGTCATGAATCCACCTTAAAGGTCGAAGCGGTCGAGGGATGGCTCCGGCGACACCTGCTGACGGCTTCGTGGCCGCATGCGGGGTCGCCTAGAGTCGGCGCTCGCCACGACGTCGGCTGCGCACCACGACGACACGCGTGACGCGTGCGGGGGCTGCGAACCGAGCGGTGGACATGCTGCGACCTTACCGGCCGCGCGCCGGACAGTGCAAACGCGCGGCACTCATTCGCGAATGGTCGCCCCGACGCGCTCGTGCGCGAGCGCCGCACCGGCGAGCTTCGCCTCGCTCGCCTCGGCGGCCGTCAGCGTGCGGTCGGCGGCGCGGAACCTCAGCGCGAACGTGAGGCTCTTCGCGCCGGCCGGCACGCCCTGGCCGCGATAGTCGTCGACGACCGCGAGGTGCTCGAGCAGCTCGCCGGCCCCCTCGCGGATCGCGGCCGCGACCTCGGCGGCGGCCGCGTCGACGGGAACGATGAGCGAGAGGTCCTGCGTCGCCGCGGGCAGCGTGCCGATGGCGTGCGCCTCGACGGCGGGCTCGGTCAGGGCGATGACGGCATCGAGGTCGAGCTCGACGAGCGCCACGACGCGCGGCAGGTCTGCGTCGGCGGCGATCGTCGGCAACAGCTCGCCGGCGAATCCGACGACAGTGCCCGAAACTCGGAGCTCCGCGGTGCGGCCGGGATGCATCGCCTGGTGCGAGCCCTGCACGGCCTCGATGCGGGCGCCCGTCGCGAGCTCGACCTGGCGCACCACGTCGAGCGCGTCGGCGATGCCGGCGTGCACGGCGAACTGCCCCGGCTGCTTCGCCACGACATCGCCGACGATGAGCGCACCGAGATGACGCGGCTGCGGCGGAATGCCGGCGTCGAGCGCGGCGAGCACCTCGTCGCCGGGCTTCTCGTTGCCGACGGGAAGCTCGGCCGAGCCGTAGCTGCGACCCTGCTCGGGCAGGAACACCGTGCCGATCTCGAAGAGATCGAGGTCGGTGAGTCCGCGCGAGAGGTTGCGACGCGCGGCACCGATGAGTCCGGGCACGAGGGAACGACGCAGGAACGGCGCCGTCTGGTCGAGCGCGTTCGCGATGCGCACGGAGGCGACTAGCGCTCCGTCGGCGCTGCCGAACAGGGCGTTCTCGGATTCCGAGGCGAACGGAAAGGAGAGCACCTCGGTCGACCCGGCTGCGGCCAGCGTGTCGGCGGTGCGACGACGAAGCCGCTGCGACCGGGTGAGGCCGCGACCGGGGGGCGCGACGGGCAGTACCGAGGGGATGCGGTCGTAGCCGATGAGTCGGGCGACCTCCTCCGCGAGTTCTTCGCGGCCCGTGAGGTCGGGGCGCCACGCGGGCGGCACGACCGAGAATCCGCCATCGACCGCTGTGATGGCGCCGCCGATCTCGGCGAGAGCGTCATGCACCTCGGCCTCGGTGTACTCGACTCCGATGATCGCCGAGACGAAGCCGTGCGGGAGGAGGATCGCCTGCCGATCCGGAGTGGTCTGGATCAGCGAGCCGCCGTCGTCGGCCGTGCCGCCGGCGAGGTCGACCATGAGCTGCGCGACGCGCGAGACGGCCGCGGCCGCGATCTCGGGGTCGACGCCGCGCTCGTAGCGCTTGGCGGCCTCGCTCGGCAGCTTATGCCGGCGCGCGGTGCGGGCGATCGACACCGGGTCCCAGTTCGCCGCCTCGACGAGCACGTTGCGCGTCGCCTCGCTCATCTCGGTCTCGGCGCCGCCCATGACGCCGCCGAGGCCGATCGGGCCGCGGTCGTCGGTGACGACGAGGTCTTCGACGTGGAGCGTGCGCTCCTTGCCGTCGAGCGTCGTGAACTTCTCTCCGGGCGTCGCGCGTCGCACGACGAGACCGCCGCGCAGCTGGTCGAGGTCGTAGCCGTGGATCGGCTGGCCGAGCTCGAGCATGACGTAGTTGGTGATGTCGACGAGCACCGAGATCGAGCGGATGCCGGCGAGCTTCAGCCGAGCGATCATCCACGCCGGCGTCGGGCGGGTCGGGTCGACGCCGCGCACGATGCGCGTCGCGAAGACCGAGGAGCCGAGCCTGCCGCGGATCGGCGCGACATCGTCGATGACGACCGAGAAGGCGTCGGGCGAGACATCCACCGGCACCGCCTGCTCGACGGGGTCGCGGAACCGGGCCCCGGTCGCGTGCGCGTACTCGCGCGCGACCCCGCGGATCGAGAACGCGTAGCCGCGGTCGGGCGTGACGTTGATCTCGATCGCGGCGTCGTCGAGGCCGAGCAGCGCGATCGCGTCGGTGCCGACGGGCGCGTCGATGCCGAGGGTCGAGAGGCGCAGGATGCCGTCGTGGTCCTCGCCGAGGCCGAGCTCGCGCGCCGAGGCGATCATGCCGTCGGAGACGTGCCCGTAGGTCTTGCGCGCGGCGATCGGGAACGGGCCGGGCAGCACCGCACCGGGCAGCGTCACGACGACCTTGTCGCCGACGAAGAAGTTGCGGGCACCGCAGACGACGCCGTGCACGGCGGGGCCGCCGTCAGCCGCCGTCTCGCCGTCGGGGGCGACGCGCACCTGGCACCAGCGGATGGTCTTGCCGTTGGACTGCGCCTCCTCGACGAAGTCGAGCACCTCGCCGACGACGATCGGGCCCTCGAGGTCGAACGTGTGCACGTCCTCCTCTTCGAGGCCGACCTTGACGAGGGCGGCGTGCACGTCTTCGGGCGTCGTGCCCGGCACGAGTTCGACGTACTCGGCGAGCCAACTCAGTGGCACTCGCATGTTCTAGACCACCATTCCGAACTGCTGGGAGAAGCGAATGTCTCCCTCGACCATTTCGCGCATGTCCTGCACGTCGTTGCGGAGCATGAGCCCGCGCTCGATGCCCATGCCGAACGCGAACCCGGTGTAGACCTCGGGGTCGATGCCGGCCGCCTTCAGCACGTTGGGGTGCATCATGCCGCAGCCGCCCCACTCGATCCAGCGCGGCCCGTCTTTGAAGGTCGGGTGCCAGAAGTCGAGCTCGGCCGAGGGCTCGGTGAAGGGGAAGTAGCTCGGCCGCAGACGGATCTTCGCCTCGTCGCCGAAGATCGACTTCACGAATTGATCGAGGGTGCCCTTGAGGTGCGCCATCGTCAGCCCCTTGTCGACCGCGACGCCCTCGAACTGCATGAAGACGGGCAGGTGCGTCGCGTCGAACTCGTCGGTGCGGTAGACCCGGCCGGGAGCCAGCACGTAGAGCGGCAGCTCGCGCTCGAGCATCGAGCGGATCTGCACCGGGCTCGTGTGCGTGCGGAGCACGAGGTGCGCCTCAGGCGGGTCGACGAAGAAGGTGTCCTGCATCGCGCGCGCGGGGTGGTCGGCGTCGAAGTTCAGCGCGTCGAAGTTGAACCACTCGCTCTCGACTTCGGGCCCTTCGGCGATCTCCCAGCCCATGCCGGTGAACACGTCGCAGACCCGGTCTTGAAGAAGGGTGAGCGGATGCCGCGAACCCGGCCGGTACCGTGACGCCAGCGCCGTGACATCCACCGTCTCGGCCTCGAGTTGCGCGGCGGCCTCGGCCTCGAGGATCTCGGCCTCACGTGCGGCGAACGCTTGGCTCACCCGGCCGCGGGCACCACCGACGAGCTTGCCGAGGGCGGCCTTCTGCTCGCTGGGCACGTTGCGGAGCTCGGCGTTGAGCAGCGCGAGGGCCGACTTCTCGCCGGTGTGCTCGGTGCGGACCTGCTTCAGCGCGGCGGAGTCGCCCGCAGCGGCGATGGCCGCGAGGGCGGCGTCGACCGCCGCCTGGACGGCGGTCTCGGTGATTTCACGGGGCTCGGACACGAGAATCGAGTCTAGTCGCCCTCTGTCGCGGGCTTGGTGCCCGTGGATCGGCCCGACGGGTCAGAAACTGCCGGGCTGCGCATGCGACTGCTTCGCAGCGGCAGTGGCCTGTGCAACGAGCATCGCCTGGTTCGGGTCTTCAGGGTCCAGCCGCTTGCCGCTCGACTTCGACGCGGTGCGCTTCGACAGCCACCGCGCGAACCATGACAGCGTGAGGTTCATGATCAGGTACAGCACGAGGGTGACGACGAAGAGCGAGAACAGGTAGCGGTTGCCGTAGAAGCTGCCGAGGTTGTTCATGTTGACCCGCAGCAACTCGGAGTAGCCCACGATGTAGCCGAGCGACGTGTCTTTCAGCAGCACGACGAGCTGGGCGACGATGATCGGCAGCATCTGGCGGAACGCCTGCGGGAACTCGACGAGCATCTTCGACTGCAGGGGGCGCATGCCGAGGCTGAGGCCGGCCTCGCGCTGACCGCGCGGGAGGGCGGCGAGTCCGGCGCGGAGCGCCTCGCCGATGAGGGCGCCGTTGTAGAGGCTGAGCGCCGCGACCACTGCCCAGTACGCGCCGGTGTTCAGCACCAGCAGGATGAACAGCATCATGAGCAGCACCGGCATGCCGCGCAGGAACTCGAGCACGACCGTGGTCGGAATGCGGATCCATGCGATCTCGGAGCTGCGCAGGAGCGAGAACAGGATGCCGAGCGCGACCGCGAAGACCGAGGCGACGAGCGCCGCGCGCAACGTGCCGAGCACTCCGTCGGTGATGATGAACTGCCAGACCTCGGGATCGGCGAAGATGTCCCACCGGCTGGGGTCGAAGAACCCGGGAAGCGTGATGCCGCCGCTGTCGCGGGGCTGGGCGAGGGTCCACGCCATCCAGGCGAGGCCCGCGATGATGAGCACTCCCGCGATGATCGAGGAGGTCAGCGAGACGCGGCGCGCCTTGGGGCCAGGGGCATCGAAGAGGACCGATGAGTTGCTCATCGCTGCACCACCCATTTGCGTTCGAGTTGGGCCGCGAGCACGCCGAGCGGGATCGTGATCACCAGGTAGAGCGTCGCCGCGCCGAGGAGGATGGCGATGACGGCGTTGCCGTTCGCGTTCGCCAGCTCACGTGTCGCGGCGAACAGCTCGAAGACGAAGAATCCACCGGCGACCGAGGTGTTCTTCGTGAGCGCGATGAAGACGTTGATGAGCGGCGGGATCGTCATGCGGAACGCCTGCGGCATCACGACGAGGCTGACCGTCTGGCCGAAGCCGAGCCCGACGCTGCGAGCGGCCTCTGCCTGGCCGATCGGAACGCCGTTGATGCCGGAGCGGAGGGCCTCCGCCACGAAGGGCGAGGTGTAGACCGATAGACCGATCAGCGCGGCCGTGACGTAGTCGAGACGCGAGCCGAGGTACGGCAGGATGATCGCGCAGAAGAAGAGCACGAGGGTGAGCGGGGTGTTGCGCACCAACTCGGTGTACACGGTCGCGAACACGCGCAGCGACCCGACCGGCGAAATGCGCATCGCCGCGATGATCGTGCCGAGGATGAGCGCCGAGACGCCGCTCACGACGAGCAGCAGCAGGGTCATCCTGAAGCCCTCGAAGTAGGTCGGCAGGTTCTCGATGACGGCGTCCACGAGTCTCCGTTCCGGTCAGTAGGGGTGGGACGCGTCCCGGGCGATGCCCGCCCGGGACGCGCACCGATCAGTAGCGGTCGACTGCCGGCGGCTCGACGAAGGGCAGCACGGTTCCGGCGGTGGAGTTCCACGCCTCCTCGTAGCGGCCGTCTTCGTAGGCCTCCTCGAGGACGTCGTTGATCCAGTTGCGGAATTCGGTGTCTTCGAGCGCGAGGCCGATGCCGTAGGGCTCTTCGGTGAAGGGCTTGCCGACGATCTTGAACTCGCCCTCGTTCTGGGCGGCGAGGCCCGCGAGGATGACGTTGTCGGTCGACACCGCGACCACCTGGCCGCTGCGCAGCGGCTCGAGGCAGTTGGTGTACGTGTCGGTCTCGATGACCTCGGCGCCGAGCTCCTTCAGGTTCGCGGCAGGCGTGGAACCGGTGACCGAGCACACGGGCTGCCCGACGAGGTCTTCTTCGCTCTTGATGTCGTCGTTGTCGGCGAGCGTCAGGATCGACTGACCGGCCAGGTAGTACGGCCCGGCGAAGGAGACGACCTCTTTGCGCTTGTCGTTGATCGTGTACGTCGCCACGACGATGTCGACCTGGCCGTTCTCGATGAAGGGTTCGCGGTTGGCCGAGACCGTCTCGGTCCACGTGATGTTCTCTTCATCGATGCCGAGCTCGGATGCGACGATCTTGGCGATCTCGACATCGAAGCCCTCGGGGGCACCCGACGGGCCCTTGAGGCCGAAGAGGGGCTGGTCGAACTTCGTGCCGATGGTGATCTCGCCGGCCTCGGCGAGCTTCGCCATGGTCGTTCCGGCTTCGAAGGTGGGCGCCGGCTCAGCCGACGGCTCAGCCGTGTCGCCGCCGCCGGCGCAGCCGGCGAGGGCGAGCGCCGACACCGCGGCGGCCGCGACGAGTGCCATTCTCATGCGTTTCATGTCTCTGCCTCTTCCTGTGTGATGGTTCCTCGCCGCTCGTGGCAGCGCAGGTCTAGTGTTCGAGGATCTTCGAGAGGAAGTCCTTCGCCCGGTCGGACTTCGGGTGGTCGAAGAACTCGGCGGGCGTCGCCTCTTCGACGATCTTGCCGTCGGCCATGAAGAGCACCCGGTCGGCCGCCTTGCGGGCGAAGCCCATCTCGTGCGTGACGACGATCATGGTCATGCCGTCTTTGGCGAGGCCGACCATGACGTCGAGCACCTCGTTGATCATCTCGGGATCGAGGGCGCTCGTCGGTTCGTCCATGAGGATGAGCTTCGGGTTCATCGCGAGGGAGCGGGCGATCGCCACGCGCTGCTGCTGGCCGCCCGAGAGCTGGGCCGGGAGCTTCTTGGCCTGGTTTGCCACGCCCACTCGCTCGAGGAGCTCCATCGCCTTCGCCTCGGCGTCTTTGCGCGACATCCGCTTGACCTTGATCGGCGCGAGCGTCACGTTCTCGAGCACCGTCTTGTGGGCGAAGAGGTTGAACGACTGGAACACCATGCCGACGTCGGCGCGGAGCTTCGCGAGTCCGGCCCCCTCGTCGGGCAGCTTCTGGCCGTCGATCGCGATCGAGCCGGAGTCGATGGTCTCGAGCCGGTTGATCGCCCGGCAGAGCGTGGACTTGCCCGAACCGCTGGGCCCGATCACGACGACGACCTCACCGCGGTTCACGACCGTGTTGATGTCGTTCAGCACATGCAGGTCGCCGAAGTGCTTCTCGACGTGATCGATGACCACGAGTGGCTCGCCGCGACGAACCGAGATGTTGGAGGTCGGCGGGGCGGGCTGAGTGGACTCCATACCCCCAAAACTAGGGGGATCCGGGGCTCAGCATCAAGCCACGGCCAGGTGGTTATCTAACCGTGATGCGCGCTGCGCTGCGCGAAGGCGCTCTCGTAGAGGCAGACGGATGCCGCGGTGGCGAGATTCATCGACTCTGCGTGGCCGTAGATGGGCACCGTCACGACACGGTCGGCGAGCTCGAGCTGCTCGGCGGGCAGGCCCCTGGCCTCGTTGCCGAACAGCCACGCCGTCGGCCCCGCGAGGACGCCGTCGTTGCGCGCGGCGAGCAGATCGTCGCCCTTCACGTCGGCGGCGAGCACCGTGAGCCCCGCCGCGCGGGCACGCACGAGCACGTCTTCGAGCTCGGCGCCGATGGCGACCGGGAGGTGGAAGATGGAGCCGGTCGAGGAACGCACGACCTTCGGGTTGTACAGGTCGACGGTGCGACCGGTGAAGATGACCGCGTCGGCGCCCGCGGCGTCGGCCGCGCGCACGATCGTGCCGGCGTTGCCCGGATCGCGCACCTCTTCGAGGATGGCCACGAGCTTCGGACCCGCCGCGAACACGTCTTTCACTGCGGTCGGGAACTGCCGGCAGACGGCGATGAACCCCTGCGGCGTCACCGTGTCGGCCATCGAGTCGAGCACCTCTTCGGTGACGAACTCGACCTCGACGTCGGCCGCTGCGGCAGCGTCGGCGATCTCGCCGTAGCGCTCGAGTGCACTGGGTGTGGCGAACAGCTCGATGACGAGCTGCGGCCGGAACGTCAGCGCCTCGGCGACCGCCTGCGGACCCTCGAGCAGGAACAGGCCGCTCTCGACTCGAGCCGCCTTCTTGGCGAGCTTCGCGACGGCGCGGACGCGCGGCGACCGGGGATTCTCGAGCATGGCTCCAGTCTATTGCCGGGATGCGGAACGGCCCGGCACCACGAGGGTGCCGGGCCGAACGAATGCGGAAGGACGCTGCTTACGCGGCGGTCTTCGGGGCCGAGGTGTCGGCCGGGAGGGCCTTCTTGGCCGACTCGACGAGCGCGGCGAACGTCGCGGGCTCGTTGACCGCGAGGTCGGCGAGGATGCGACGGTCGACCTCGATGCCGGCCAGGCCGAGACCCTGGATCAGACGGTTGTAGGTGAGGCCGTTCGCACGCGACGCCGCGTTGATGCGCTGGATCCAGAGGCGACGGAAGTCGCCCTTCTTCTGACGGCGGTCGCGGTACGCGTAGACGAGCGAGTGGGTGACCTGCTCCTTCGCCTTGCGGTACAGACGCGAACGCTGGCCGCGGTAACCCTCGGCGCGCTCGAGGATGACCCGGCGCTTCTTGTGGGCGTTGACCGCCCGCTTCACTCTTGCCATGACTCTGTTTCTTCCTTAACGGGTCTCGCGGCTCAGCGGCCGAGAAGCTTCTTGATGACCTTGGCGTCGGGGGCCGACACGACCTTGTCCTGGTTCAGACGGGCCTTGCGCTTCGAGGCCTTGACCTCGAGGTTGTGGCGCATACCGGCCTGCTGCTTCTTGATCTTGCCGCTGCCGGTGATCTTGAAGCGCTTCTTGGACCCGGAGTGGGTCTTCTGCTTCGGCATCTCGTATTTCTCCTTGGTTCTGCCGTCACGCTGGTGACGGACGGGGGTGTTTGGCTCAGCCCTCTACGGGCTCGGCCGTCTGCGCGTCACCCTCGGCCGGGGCATCCGCCGCCGGTCGGGACTTCGACGCAGCACGCTGTGCGTTCGCCTCGGCCTTGGCCTCGGACTTGTTCTTCAGCGGCGCGATGACCATGACCATGTTGCGGCCGTCGATCGTGGGGTTGTGCTCGACCGTGCCGAACTCCGCCACGTCTTCCGCGAAGCGCTGCAACAGGCGGACGCCCATCTCGGGGCGCGACTGCTCGCGACCGCGGAAGAGGATCATCGCCTTGACCTTGTCGCCGGTCTTGAGGAAGCCGATGGCGCGCTTCATCTTGGTCTCGTAATCGTGCTTGTCGATCTTGAGACGGAACCGCACCTCTTTGAGGATGGTGTTCGCCTGGTTGCGCCGGGCCTCTTTCGCCTTCTGCGCAGCCTCGTACTTGAACTTGCCGTAGTCCATGATCTTCGCGACCGGCGGCTTCGAGTTCGGAGCGACCTCGACGAGATCGAGATCGGCCTCCTGCGCGAGCCGCAGGGCCACCTCGATCTTCACGACGCCGACCTGCTCTCCGGCTGGCCCCACGAGACGAACCTCGGGGACGCGGATACGGTCGTTGGTACGGGGATCGCTGATGCGTGTTCTCCTCTACTCAAGCGTTTCGCTCGGCCGGGAGGCGGTTGCCGCCCGACGACGAAAGGAGAAATCCACGCATTCGCACACGGAATCCCACCGTGCACCTCATGCGGCACCCTGCCTACTCCCCCGTCTTGCGACGTGAGAGCGGAGTGCAATCGACCCGGTAACCTTGATGAAGCGGTATGCGCGGGTGGGAGAATCTCCACTTTCGTACCGGGGTGAAGCCCCGGAGCCCGAAGCAGTCTAACAGAGGAAGTCCGTGAACAGTAGTTCAGACGAGACCAGCGTCGAGGGCGCCACCCGCGACATCGCCGAGGTGCCCGCGGTCGAGATCATCACGACCGCCGCCGTGCACCTCATGAGCGCCGCGGCCGTCAAGGTCGGGCTCGCAGAAGACCCCGACGAACAGATCGACCTCGACGAGGCGCGCAAGCTCATCAACGCGCTCGCAGGGCTCATCACCGCCGGCGCACCCGAGATCAGCGACATGCACGCGCGCAGCCTGCGCGACGGGCTGCGGTCGCTGCAGCTCGCGTTCCGCGAGGCGTCGGTCATTCCCGACGCGATCGGACAGGGCCCCGGCGAGAAGTGGACCGGCCCGGTCACCTGACCCGCGCCCTACCGCTGGCATTTCGGGCACCACCAGCTCTCGCGCAGTTCGAGCGCGTTGCGCCCGAGGCGGCCGTGCTCGATGCGCGTGCCGCAGCGACGGCAGGCCTCGCTGGCGCGCCCGTACACCCAGAGCTGACGGCCGCGGTGCGTGTCGCCCGTCGTCGTGCGCACCGCACGCTCGCGGTTCGCACGCATGACCCGGCTCGCGAGGTCGACGAGCGGCTCGAGATCGACGTCGGCGACGGGTCGCGTCGGCAGGATGCCGCGGAGGAAGCAGAGTTCGTTGACATAGACGTTTCCGAGGCCCGCGAGGTGGCGTTGCTCGCCGAGGGCGACCGCGATCGGCATCTCGGGCGAGCTCGAGAGGCGGCGTACCGCCTCGAGCGCGCTCCACTCCGCACCGAGCAGATCGGGGCCGAGGTACGAGAGACGCTGCGCCTCTTCGCCCGCCGGGAAGATCTCGAGGGTGCCGAGCTCGAAGCCGACGGCCGAGGCATCCGGCACCTCGATGATCGCGCGCGCCTGCCAGGCGGGGCGTCGCCAGGGCTCGCCGAGGCGGAACACGCGCCACTCCCCCTCCATCTTGAGATGCGAGTGCACGACCTGGCCACCGATGCGCATGAGCAGGTGCTTGCCGCGACTGGCCACCGAGTGCACCGGTTCGCCGGCGAGGTCGACCGTCGCGAAGGCGGGCACGCGGAAGTCGGAGCGGGTCACGGTTCGCCCGGCGAGCACGGCATCGAGCGCTCTCGCCGCGCGGAAGACGGTGTCACCCTCGGGCATCGAAGCGGAGCCCCCGTGGTGTCTCGCGGAACCCGGCGCTGCGCAGGGGCCGGTCGAGCGGCGACCCGAACACCGGCGCCCCGTTCACCGTCTCGACGCGCAGGCGCTCGGACCGCCCACGCGACAGCGCCGCGGCGAGCGCCGTCGTCGCCGCCGCCAAGACCTCGGCGTCGTCGGTGAACACCAGCGTGGTGCGTCCGCCGCGTTCGAGGTAGAGCACCGCCTCGCCGTCGACGATCGCGACGAACGCCCCGGCCTTGCGCGCCGGACGGTGCGTGCCGTCGCCGATGGAGTCGGGCCAGTCGAGTGCGGCGCCGAACGGATTGGCGGGATCGGTCGCTGCGAGGGCGACGGCCTCGCCCTTGGGTGCGGCGCGAAGCCGATCGACCGCGGCACCCGTCGCGAACTGCGCACCGCCCTGCCCTTCGATGAAGTAGCCGCGCCGCACCCGCCCGGAGTCCTCGAACCCCGAGAGTGTGCGGTACGCGAGCGCGAAGCCGCCGAGGTGGCCCTCGGCGACCACGGAACCCCGGGTGACGACGCCGTATCGCTCGAGCAACGCCTCGCCGAGCGCGTGCGCACGCGGGGTCGCTGCGGCGCTCGCGAGCGGCAGCACCGACCAGCGCCCCGCGGCACGCGGCGGGTTGGCGCGTGCCGCCGCGGTGCGCCCGGCCTGCACGGTCGCGGCGAGCGAGCGCCGGGACAGCGACCCCGCGCGGAGCCGGGCCCGCGGTGTCGGCGCCGTCGTCTTGTGCGCTCCGCCGCCGGTGAGCATGCCGCGCACCGGCGCGAAGGTGTCGTTCGTCACGAGCCCGGCCCAGACCAGGCGCCACAGGGCGTCGGCGAGCGCGCGGTCGTCTTCGGACCCGACGGCCTCGGCGAGCTGGCGGAAGAAGAACCCTCCGCCCCCGCCGAGCACTGCGATGAGCTCGGACTCGAGCGGGTCGAGCGGGGCGGTCGCCGGCGGGGGCAGGGTGAGCTCCGCGACCTCGGTCAGGTGCAGGCTGATCCACCCGTCGTCGCCGGCGAGCGACCCGGACCCGGCCCAGAGCACCTCACCGGCCCCGGTCAGCTCGTCGAGCATGCCCGGGCGGTAATCGGCCACGCGTGCGGGAAGCACGTAGGCCTCCCACGCCGATGCCGGGACGCGCGCGCCCTCGAGCTGCTCGATCACCGCGGCGACGCCGTCGACCCCGGTGAGTCGACCGCCGACGTGCTGCCACGCCGGCAGGAATCGCGCGAACTCGCGCGACTCGACCGGCTCGACCTCGTTGCGGAGTACCGCGAGCGACCGCCGACGGATGCGCCGCAGAACACCGCTGTCGCACCACTCCATGCCGGAACCGTGCGGCAGGAACTCCCCCTCGACCACCCGGCGTTCGCCGCCGAGCCTCGCGAGGGCGGCGGATGCCACGACCTGACCGATGCCGAACCGCGCCGCCACTGCGTGCGCCGTGAACGGCCCATGGGTGCGCGCGAAGCGAGCGACGAGGTCGCCGAGCGGATCGCGGACCGGCTCGCCGAACACCTCGGGCAGACCCGGCGGGATCGGCACCCCGAGCGCGTCACGCAGCCTGCTGACGTCTTCGACCGCGACGAACCACGACTCGCCGGCGAAGCGCACTTGCGCAGCGCGGCGCGTCTCGACGAGCGAGGCCAGCGCGACCGCCGCATCGGTCTCGTCGTCGACTCGTGCAGCCACTTCGGCCTCCGTGAGCGGCCCGAGGTCGCTGAGCAGGTCGGCGACGCCCTCTTCGCCGCGCGCGACCCGGTCTGGATGGAGGCGCTGGAGCATGCGCTCGACCTCGTCGACGACCTCGGGGTCGAGAAGCTCCCGCAGCTCGACGGTGCCGAGCAGTTCGGCCAGCAGCGCCGGGTCGAGCGAGAGCGCGGCCGCCCGCCGCTCGGCGAGCGGGGCATCGCCCTCGTACATGAAGGCGCCGACGTACCCGAAGAGCAGGCTCGAGGCGAACGGACTCGGCGACTCGGTCGTGACCTCGACGAAGCGCAGCTCGCGGCGCTCGATGCGTTCGGCCAGCCGCGTGAGCGCGGGCAGGTCGTACACGTCTTGCAGGCATTCGCGCACGGCCTCGAGCACGATCGGGAAGTCGGGGAAGTCGCGGGCGACCTCGAGCAGCTGCGAGGCGCGCTGCCGCTGCTGCCAGAGCGGAGACCGCTTGCCAGGATGCGTGCGGGGCAGGATGAGGGCTCGTGCCGCACACTCGCGGAACCGCGCGGCGAACAGCGCCGAGCCGCCGACGTTCGCCGTGACGAGCTCGGCGAGCTCGGCGGGTTCGAAGGCGAAGAGCTCGGCTCCGGGCGGGTCGTCGCCGGTGTCGGGCATGCGCAGGACCACGCCGTCGTCGCTCGCCACAGCGCCCGCGTCGACACCGCTCTGCTCGCGGACCCGCGCACCGATGGCGAGCGCCCACGGTGCGTGCACGCGCATGCCGTAGGGCGAGTGGAGCACGATGCGCCAGTCGCCGAGCTCGTCGCGGAACCGCTCGACGACGAGGTTCGTGGCATCGGGAACCACCCGGGTCGCCGCCCGCTGGTCGTCGATGAACTTCACGAGATTGGTCGCCGCACGCTCGTCGAGGCCTGCGGCACGGCTGCGAACGAGGGCGTCGGAGGTGGGTGCTCCGGCGAGTTCGGCGATGAACTCGCCGATCGCCGCCCCGAGCTCGGCGGGCCGGCCGATGCCGTCGCCCTTCCAGAACGGGAGGCGCCCCGGCTCGCCGAACGCGGGCGCCACGAGCACCCGATCATGCGTGATCTCTTGAATGCGCCAGCTCGTCGCGCCGAGCGCGAACACGTCGCCGACCCGCGACTCGTAGACCATCTCTTCGTCGAGTTCACCGACCCGGCGACCCGGGCCGGCCTCACCGACCATGAACACCCCGAACAGGCCACGATCGGGGATGGTGCCGCCGCTCGTGACCGCGAGGCGCTGGGCGCCGCGGCGACCCACGATGGTGCCGGCATCGCGGTCCCACACGATGCGGGCGCGCAGTTCGCCGAAGCGGTCGGACGGATACCGGCCCGCGAGCAGGTCGAGCGTGGCATCGAACGCCGAGCGCGGCAGCGCGGCATAGGGCGCTGCCCGGCGCACGAGCTCGAACCACGCCTCGACGTCCCACTCGTCGAGCGCCGTCGCGGCGATGGTCTGCTGGGCGAGCACGTCGAGCGGATTGGCGGGGATGCGCAGCTCTTCGATCGCCCCGCCGATCATCCGCTCGGCCACGACCGCCGAATGCAGCACGTCGGCGCGGTGCTTCGGGAAGATGAGGCCCTTCGACACTTCGCCGACCTGATGGCCGGCACGACCGAGCCGCTGAAGTCCGCTCGCCACCGACGGCGGCGACTCGACCTGCATCACGAGGTCGACCGCGCCCATGTCGATGCCGAGCTCGAGGCTCGACGTCGCCACGACGCAGCGCAGCCGCCCCGACTTGAGGTCGGCCTCGACGAGGGCGCGCTCCTCTTTGCTCACCGAGCCGTGATGCGACCGCGCGATCACCGGCGGGGCACCGCCGGTGATGCCCGAGGCGCCGACGGCCTCAGCGGGCGAATGCCGCGCGATCGCGCCGCCGCGGGCAGGCACGGGCAGACCCGCATCGAGCGCGGCGGATGACGCGGCATCCGCCGCACCGAATGCACCCGCCTCGGCGAGCACCTCGGCCGCGACCGCCTCCCGCTCGGCCCACAGTTCGTTGAGCCGAGCGGTCAATCGTTCGGCGAGACGGCGCGAGTTCGCGAACACGATCGTGGAGCGGTGCGCGAGCACCTCGTCGAGGATCGCCTCTTCGACATGCGGCCAGACGCTGCCCGAGCTCGTCTCGCCGGCGAGGTCGGAGAGGTCGTCGACCGGCACGGTGACGCGCAGGTCGAAGCGCTTGCCCGAGGCGGGAGCGACGATGGTGACGGGCCGCGTGCCGCCGAGGAACCGGGCGACCTCTGCATGGGGTCGCACCGTGGCTGAGAGCCCGATGCGCTGCACGGGCCGGGCTGTGAGCTCGTCGAGCCGTTCGAGCGAGAGTGCGAGATGCGAGCCGCGCTTGGTGCCGGCGAGGGCGTGGATCTCGTCGACGATGACCGTCTGCACGCCCCGCAGCGTCTCGCGCGCCGCCGACGTGAGCATCAGGAAGAGCGACTCGGGCGTCGTGATGAGGATCTCGGGCGGTCGGGTGACCAAGGAGCGACGCTCGGACGGCAGTGTGTCGCCCGAGCGAACGCCGACCGACACCTCGGGCACCTCGAGCCCGTGCGCCGCCGCGGTGCGGGCGATGCCGACGAGCGGCGCGCGGAGGTTGCGCTCGACGTCGACGCCGAGCGCCTTGAGCGGTGAGAGGTAGACGACGCGTGTGCCCGTGGTCTTCGCATCGGCGCCCTCGTGATGCAGGCGGTCGATCGCCCACAGGAACGCCGCGAGGGTCTTGCCCGAGCCGGTAGGGGCCACCACGAGAGAATGATCGCCCCGCGAGATGGCCTCCCAAGCCCCCTGCTGCACGGTCGTGGGCGCGGCGAAGGACTCGGTGAACCACGCCCGCGTCGCGGGCGAGAACGCGTCGAGCGGCTGCGCCATGTCTCCATTCAAGCGGATGCCACCGACGTGGCGGCCTTCTCGCGCCCTCTACCCGGGTCAGCCGGTCGAACGCACCTCGTCGAGCGCCCGCGCGACGGCCGCCACCGTGCGGGAGACCTGCGAGGCATCCGTGCCCCAATTGCTCACCGAGAAGCGCACCACCGCCCGATCGCGCCAGCGCGAGGTCATGGCGAGCACCTCGCCGTCGCTCCAGAGGCGTTCGCTGAGCGCCGCCGTCGCGCGATCGTCGTCGAGCGCGATGCAGACCTGGGTGAAGACGACGTCGTTCAGCACCTCCACGCCGGGCAGCCGGCCCACGCCGTCGGCGATGCCGCGCGCGGCATCCGCCAGTCCGTCGACGAGACGCGCGACCCCCGTGCGCCCGAGCGAGCGCAGCACCGCCCAGGTGGGGATGCCTCTGGCGCGACGCGAGAGCTCGGGAACCTTCTCGTGCGGTTCGGCGCCGAACCTGGTCGCCTGGAGGTAGCTCGCCTGCACGCTGAGCGCCCGGTGCATGGCACGCCCGTCTCGAACGATGGCGATGCCGCAGTCGTACGGCACGCTGAGCGTCTTGTGCGCGTCGGTCGACCACGAGTCGGCTCCGGCCATGCCCGTGACGAGGTGGCGAAGGCTGGGCGACGCGGCCGCCCAGAGGCCGAAGGCACCGTCGACGTGCACCCACGCGCCGGCCTCGTGCGCCACGGCGACGGCCGCCGCGAAATCATCGAACGCGCCCGAGTGGATGTTGCCGGCCTGCAGCAGCACGATCGCCGGGCCCGATCCGCTCGCGAGCTCCTGCCGCAACGCGTCGACACGGATGCATCCCTGCTCATCGGAGGCGACCACCGTGGGCGAGCCGAGTCCGAGGTAGCGGCCGGCGAGATCGACGGTGCCGTGGCGTTCCGCGCCGACGATGAAACGGATGGCCGGCCCTCCGGCCAGGCCCGCGGTCTCCACGTCCCACCCGGCCCGCCGGAGCACCTCGTCGCGCGCGGCCGCCATGCAGCTGAACTGCGCCGTCGTGGCGCCGGTCGTGAATCCGACCTCGCTGTCGGCGGGCAGCCCCAGCAGGTCGACCAGCCACTCGCCCGCGAGCTCCTCGACCGCGACCGCTCCGGGCGTGATCGTGCGCAGCCCGGTGTTCTGGTCCCACGCCGAGACGAGCCAATCGGCCGCGAGCGCGACCGGCTGCGTACCGCCGATCACCCAGCCGTAGAAGCGCGGCGAGCCGGTGGCGATCAGTCCGGGCTCGACCCCCTCGGCGAGCCGCTCGATCACATCGGCGGCGGGCTCACCCGACTCCGGCAGGGAGCGCCCCAGGCGGTCCTTGACCTCGTCGGATCCGATCCGCGGCGGGATGGGGCGCTCCCGGATGCCCGACAGCCAGGCCCTGGCCTGCCGCGCGGCGACGTCGAGGGGCGCGTCGTAGCCCGGGTCGCCATCGGGGTGCCGGTCGTGCGAGAACACCATGGGACACCTGATTCCCGCGCGTCCGGACGCGCCTCCTCGATTCTGCTCCGGCAGCGGCACGGGGTCAACGACGTCGACGACGACGCGGACGCGGACGCGGTTCAGCACAGCACGTCGGCCGGCGGCACGACGCCGTCGATCAGGTACTGCTCCACCGTCGCATCCACACACGCGTTGCCCTTGTTGAACGCGGTGTGCCCGTCGCCCTGGCGGGTGACGAGGATGCCGCTCTCGAGCTGCGAGGCGACGGCGACGGCCCACTGGTATGGGGTCGCGGGGTCGTTGGTCGTGCCGAGCACGAGGATGGGCGCGGCGCCGGTGGCGGTGACGGGAGCGGGCACGTTCGCCGAGTGGAACGGCCACGACAGGCACGAGAGGTCGCCATAGGCGAGGTAGGGGCCGAGGTACGGCGCCGCGACCGTCAGCGCCTTGCCCTGCTCCTTCATCACGGACACGCTGTTCTGCGCCGGGTAGTCGAGGCACCTGACCGCACGGTACGCCTCGAACAGGTTGCCCGTGTACGCCCCGTCTGGCGTGCGGCCGTAGTAGCCGTCGACCAGGGTGAGTGCGAACTCGGGTTGCCCGGCGAGGACCGCGGTGAACAGCGTGTCGAGCGCCGGCCACGCCTCCGGGGTGTACAGCGGGGCCGCGATGGCGACGAGCAGGGTGTCCGCGCCGACCGATCGCCCGTCGGTCGACGGGATGGGTTGTTTCGAGACGGCATCGAGGATGCTGCGCACCGTCGCCATCCCGTCGTCGACCGTGCCCTGGAACGGGCAGGTCGCCGCGGGCATGCAGGCGGCGAGGTACGCGCGGAGGGCCGTCTCGAGGCCCTGTGCCTGGGCGAGGGCGATCTGCGCGTCGCCGAGGCTCGGGTCGATCGCCCCGTCGAGCACGAGTCGACCCACCTTGTCGGCGTGCATCCCCGCGTAGATCGTGCCCAGGTACGCGCCGTAGGAGTATCCCAGGTAGTCGAGCTGCTCCTCGCCGAGCACGGCGCGCAACAGGTCGAGGTCATGGGCGGCGCTCACGGTGTCGACTTCGGCCAGCAACGGTCCGGTGTCGGTCAGGCACGCCTGCCCCAGCGAGTGCGTGAGCTCGTTCTGGCGGGTCAGCCAATCGTTGCTTCCCCGCGCACCCGGCGTGACGCCGTACAGCACGTCGTCGAGCTCCTCGGGCTCGAGGCACGACACTGCGGTGGACCGCCCGACGCCGCGCGGGTCGAAGCCGACGATGTCGTACCGGTCCTGCACGGCCTCGGTGACGGCGACGTCGATGGATGACGCGACGAAGTCGTACCCCGATACTCCGGGTCCGCCCGGATTGAGCAGCAGCGACCCGGCCTTCTCCTCCTCGGCAGGCTGGCGGATGAGGGCGAGCTCGATGTCGCCGGCGGACGGCTGGTCCCAGTCGAGCGGCGCCCGTGCCGTGGAGCAGAGGAACTCGCCGCAGGGATCCCAGCGCAGCACCTGCGAGTAGAACGGCTCGAGCGCGGAGTCGACGTCTTCCGGTACCGGCGTGGACTCGTCCACGACAGGGAAGAACAGCGACATCCCGCAGCCGCCCGACCCGGCCGTGAGCGCGATCGCCGCCGCGATCGCGAGCATCACCCTCGGTGCGTGTTCCATAGAGCCCAAGTCTCTCCGCGCGCGAGCACCAGCTCGGCCCAGGTGCATCCTCGGGCGACCCACGACGGAAGTCAACCCCGTTGAGATTCCCGCCGACGCGAGGGATACTCAACTTAGTGCGTGCTCCCCGGACCTGCCCGAGCGCCCGGCGAACCGCACTCTGAGGGGACGAGCCATGGGAACCTCTTTCGTGCTCGGAATCGACGTGGGCACGACCTTCACCGCTGCCGCGATCGGCCGGCGTCGGCCCGACGGCTCGGTCGAGGTCGAACCGCTCGAACTGGGTTCGCGCCGCACCGCAGTGCCGACCGTCGTCTTCCTCGGCGAGGATGGCGGGGTCCTCGTCGGCGAGGCGGCCGAGCGTCGAGCCATCGAGCAACCCGATCGGGTCGTGCGCGAGTTCAAGCGCCGCGTCGGCGACCAGACGCCCATCATCGTCGGCGACCTCCGGGTCGCCCCAGAGGACATCTTCGCCGTGCTGGCGGAATGGGTCGTCGAGCGCGCCCGGCAGCATGAGGGCGCGGAACCGGCGGCCATCGCCGTCTCGCATCCCGCGGCGTGGGGCGACCACCGACTCCAGCTGATCCGAACGGCGCTCGCCGGCGTGGGACTCGGCGACATCGAGCTCGTGAGCGAGCCCGAGGCGGCCGGGCTCCACTACCTCGACCGTGAGAAGCTCGCCGACGGACAGGCGGTCGCCGTCTACGACCTCGGCGGCGGCACGTTCGACGTCGCGCTCCTTCGCATGCACGGCGACGACTTCCGACTCATCGGAGTTCCCACCGGCATCGAGCACCTCGGCGGCGCCGACTTCGACCAGCGCATCTTCGAGCATGTGAAGTCGCTCGCGGGTGAGGCGATCCTCGGCATCGACGAAGCCCGGCCCGATGATGCACTCGCCCTCGCGCGCATCCGCCGCGACTGCACCGAGGCGAAGGAGGCGCTGTCGTTCGACGCCGAGACCGTCGTACCGGTACTCATGCCCGCCGCTCACGCGCGGGTGCGCATCGTGCGTTCGGAGTTCGAGCAGATGATCGACGCCGACCTGCGGCGCACGTTCGAATCGCTGCGGTCGGCGGTCGCCGATGCCGGACTCGAACCCGACGACCTCTCGACGGTTCTGCTCATCGGCGGCTCGTCGCGGATCCCCGCGGTGGCCGAGCTGATCTCGTGCGAGCTCGGCTTGCCCGTTGCCGTCGACGCCGACCCCAAAGCCTCGATCAGCCTGGGTGCGGCCGTCGCCGCCTCACGCCGACTCGCCCCCCTGCCCGCACCGGCGGCCGTCCCCGACGACGCGTCGGGTTCCGCGGATTCGACGGCTTCGGGAGCACTGCCCGCTCCCGGGGCGCCGATCGCCGCTGCAGCCGAGCTGCGCGCACCCCGGATGTCGGTCGGCCTCCGTGCGACCATCCTCGCGGGCGTCGCCGCCGCGATCATCGCGGTCGTGATCCCCATCACCCCGCTCACCGTCGGGACCCTGGAGCAGCCGGAGGGCGAGCCGACCGGCAGTTCGAGCGCTCGCCCGAACGCGGCAGCTGCCGGCGGATACGTGGCCGGCGCCGCGCCGCTCGTCCAAGCCGTGACCGACCCGGTGTTCCAGAAGGACGCGGCGGAGCCAGGTCAGGGCACGCCGGAGGCGGATGCGTCTCCCCCGAGCTACCGGCCGTTGTCACCGGCGAACGACGGCACCGGTGCGGCCACCCCACCGTCCTCGGCGACCGATCCGGGAGCCCCCGGACCCGCGCCGGATTCTCCGCCGCAGCAAGCCGCGGATCCGCCAGCAGACCCGGCGCCCGACCCGGCGCCGAACCCCGACCCAGCCCCGGCCCCGGCCCCCGACCCGGCGCCCGACCCGGCGCCGCAACCCGTGCCCGACCCAACGCCCGAGCCCGAACCGGTGTCCGATCCTCCGCCAGAACCGGACCCTGTGACCGATCCGGCTCCCGATCCTGCGCCGGACCCGACGGAGCCGCCGCCCCCCGCGCCATGACGCCCGCGCTCTCGTGGACGGAAGGTCGGATCGAGGACACCGTCGGAGGGGAGGACGCCGCAGCGCTTCTGCGCGAGTTGATCGACGGTCGCGCGCCCATCCGCGCCGGCATCACCGGACCGGGAGGTGCGGGCAAGTCGACGCTCCTGCATGAGCTGGCGGTGGCACTGCGCGCTGCGGGCGTCGAGGTGGTCACCGGCGTCGACGATCGCACGAACGCCGAGAACTGCACCCAGGGCACGACGCTCCTCGTCGACGACGCGGAGCACCTCAGCGACGACGAGGCGTCGGCGCTCACGAGCCTCGTCCGCGCCGACGGACCGCACATCGTCCTCGCGTTCCGGCCGTGGCCTCGCTCGGATGCGGTGGCCAGGCTCGTGGATCGATTCGGCAGGGAGCGGCCCCACCTCGTGCTGCAGTACCTCTCCGTCCGCGGCATCCGTCGGTGGGCCAGGGTTCTGCTCGGCGACGAGCTCCCCGACGAGGAGGTGCAGCGCGTCCTCGATCTCACGGGCGGCAGTCCTCGTTTCGTGGACCATGTGCTCCTCGCCCTGCGCGACGACGGCTGGGACCTGCGCGCGACGACTCCGCTTCCCGCCACTGCGCTGGAACGCCTCCGCCATCGAGTCGACCGTCTCGACCCGGAGCTTCGCGACTTCATCGTCGCCCTCGCAGTCGGATTCTCGGCGTCCGGACCAGCCCTCGCGATGTCGGCCAGATTCGCCGGATCCGACCTCCGCGAGTTGATGACGGCCGCACGGGCGTCGGGGGTCGTCTCACCGGACGGGGCCCTGCTGCCCATCGCGCGGATCACCGTCCTGCAGAGCACCCCGGCGCACGAGCTGTGGCCGATCCAGCGCGAACTGGTCGATGCCGTCGAGGCGGCCGGCGTTCCGCTCGGCGACACCGCGGTGGAGCTCGCCCGCCACGGATTCCGGGACCCGCGCGTCGCCGAGGCGCTCCGCTCCCACGCCGACGACGCGCTGCCCACAGAGCCCGTCGAGGCGTGGCACCTCTACGCCGCATGCATCGAGGCGGGGTCGGACGTCGGCGCCCTCGCCGGACGTCGGGCTCAGGCCGCGTGGTCCGCCGGAGATGTGCGAGCGGCCGAGCGTCTGCTGGACGGCGTCCTCACTCCCGGTGAGCACCCCGACCTGCCTCGGGTCATGAAGGTCGCCGGGGCGGTCTGGGCGAGGAAGGGGATGCTGCGCCGAGCCGCCGACGCCTACGCCGGCCTCGCCGAGACCGCGGACCCGACGGCCGCGCCACTCGCAGCGATGACCCTGGCGATGCTCGGCGAACCGGAGCGGTCACGGTCGATCCTGGCGATGGCGCCCGAGATGGAGTACCCGACGTCATCGCAGCTTGCCGTCTCCCTCACTGCGGAGGGGATCCTCGATGCGCTCGAGGGCGCGCCCGATCGCGGCCTGTCGGCACTCCTCCAGGCTTCCAGCCTCATGAACGAGTCCGACGAATCCGTCGCCCTGCCCGAAGTGCCCGCCGTGCTCGCGGCGCACGTGGCGCTGAACGCCGGCGAGCTCGGCATCGCCGTCGAGGCCCTGCGTTCCGCGACGGATGCCGCACAGGGCGGCCCTGCGTTCCGGAACCGACTCCGCCTGACGCACGCACTGGTGGCACTGCGGGCCGACGATCCCGCGCGCGCCCGCGCACTCCTCGAGACAGCCACCTCCTCGCATCGTCCGCTCGGGCTCCGCGACGAGGTCCTCGCCCATTCGGTGCGCATCGGGCTGGCTCGCCGTACCGACGACCTCGCGACTCTCGTCCGCGCGTGGAACGGCGCACGCCAGACGGTGGTGCGCATGCCGATCGACCTCACCGCCCTTCCCGCCCTCGCGGAGCTCGCGATCGCGGCAGCCCGGCTGCACGAGTCGCACTTCGTCGCGGAACCTCTCGAGCGCGCATGGGCGTTGCTCGACGGTCTCGGCCGGGCCGCCTCGTGGTCGACGAACCTCCACTGGGCAGCGGTGCAGGCCGCGATCCTGCGCAACGACGGTTCCGATCTGGCCGCCCACTCGACGGCACTCCGCGATCATGGCGAGGCCGATCGCGTCGCGAGCCGTCTCGCGGAGGCGGGTGACGTGTGGGCCTCCGCACTCGCGGGCGACGTCGACCTGCCGACGGTCGAGCACGCGGTGCGAGACCTCGCACTGGCCGGGTATCCGTGGGATGCGAGCCGTCTCGCCGGCCACGCCGCCGCCCGAGCCGCCGACCACCAGGACACGCTCCGACTGCTCGCCGTCGCGCGCCACCTGCATCCCGAAGGCTCGATGCTCGACGCGCAGCGCGAGCAGGTCGAAGGAGTGGATGCGCGCCATGACGACGGGACGCTGAGCCCACGTGAGCGCGAAGTGGCGCGACTGGTGCTGGAGGGCAGAACCTACGCGGAGATCGGCGCGAGCATCTACATCTCGCCGCGCACGGCCGAGCATCACATTGCGCGCATCCGCCGGCGCCTGGGCGTGACCACGCGATCGGATCTGCTCGCACGTCTGCGCGTCGTCCTCGACGACGAGGACGACGCTCGATAGGTCGCGTCATGCCCGCCTCACCCCCGACCCCGCAGCTCACCCCCTGGTGCAGACCCCTACTCCCATGCCGCACCCCCTATCGCCCGGACCGCTCAACCCCCGATGGGACGGCGGAAGGCGGGGGCAGCGCCCCGATGCCGACTCGTTCGAGACGCGGGAGCCTTCATAGTGACGGCCGGCACTGACGTCGGCCGTCGAACTCGGACTTGATGAGGGGACACAGATCATGGCAAACATCACGACAGCACTGCTCGACTTCCTGATGGGCTTGCTGCAGAGCCCGCAGGCGGGCGAGGAGTTCGCAGCGGACCCTGACGCGGCGCTGCACCACGCGGGCCTCGACGACATCTGCGAAGCAGACGTCGACGCGGTCCTTCCTGTTGCGCTCGACTTCTCGCCGGTCGGCAACCGCGAGTACGACACCGGCGGCAACTCCATCGACAACACCGTCTGGAGTGGCGGCGGCCACGGTGGCGGCGGTCACGGTGGCGGCGGTCACGGTGGCGGCGGCGGCAGCTGGGGCGGCGGCGGTGACGGACACCACGACGGTGGCGGTCACCACGACGGCGGTCACCACGACGGCAGTCACCACGACGGCAGCGACTTCGCCGCGGCGAAGGCCAAGCTGCTCAGCGTCGTGAACAACTTCTCGTACATCGACGACCGTGACGTGATCAACGACCAGTCGACCAACACCGCCATCTGGGCGGAGGACAGCATCGTCGGCGTCCACAACGAAGGCGAGAACACCGCGACCAACGTCGGCGACGCCAGCATGGTCGCCACGACAGGCGGAACGATCATCGCCGGCAACACGGAGTACGACCTCGAGGTCGATATCGAGGACTCGTTCAACGAGGAGAACGACGTCGAGATCGAGGACTCGTTCAACGACAACTCCGACAACTCGACCGACAACTCCACGAACGTGGTCGTTGAAGACTCGTTCAACGAAGACAACTCGACCGAAGTCGACATCGAGGAATCGTTCAACGAGACCGACACCGAGGTGGACGTGGACATCGAGGATTCGTTCAACGAGGACAACTCGGTCGACAACTCGACGAACACCGACGTCGAACTCGACGTCGACGTCGAGGACTCGTTCAACGAGGACAACTCGGTCGACAACTCGACGAACACCGAGGTCGAGGTCGAGGTCGAGGACTCGTTCAACGAGGACAACTCGACGAACACCGACATCGAGGTGGAGGACTCGTTCCAGGCGAACGACAACACGGTGGTCGAGGACAACGTCGTCGTGAACGACTCGTTCCAGACCGAGACCGACGTCGACGTGGAAGTGGAGGACTCGTTCCAGGCGAACGACAACTTCAGCGACAACGCCGTGGAGACCGGCCCTGGCGACCAGGCCGCCGACAACGACATCGCCCCTTGATGCACATTCCACGGCCCTCGTTCGGCCCGGCACGGATCCCGACCGTGCCGGGCCGAGCCCACGCCGGTTGCGGCACCTGAGCGGACGCGAATGGGCAACGCATCGATGGATCAGCTCGTCGGCCTCGTCGACCAGGGCATCGCTCTGGCCGGCAGCGGCGATCGGGCCGACCTGCGGAGGCGACTCGAGCAGACGAAGGACCGCCTGCTCGATCCGAGCATCCGGGTCATCGTCGTCGGCGAGTTCAAGCAGGGCAAGAGCCAACTGGTGAATGCCCTGGTCAACGCGCCGGTGTGTCCGGTCGACGACGACATCGCGACGGCGGTCACCACGAGCGTCCGCTACGGCGAGCACGCTGCGGCGTTCGTGCTCTCGCAACGATCGAGCTCGGGGACGATCGAGTCCGGCGGGCGAGTCGAGCGCACCGAGGTGGCGGTCCGCGAGCTGGCGCAGTTCGTCTCGGAGCGTGCCGTTCCCCTCCCCGATCGCGAGGTCACGGGCGCGGAGGTCCTGCTCCCCCGCAAGCTCCTCCGCAGCGGGCTCACGCTGATCGACTCACCCGGCGTCGGCGGCCTCACCTCTGCCCACGCACTCACGACGCTCGCTGCGCTCCCCTCAGCTCACGCCATGCTGTTCGTGTCGGATGCGTCGCAGGAGTACACCGAGCCCGAGGTCCAGTTCCTCCGTCACGCGATGCGCATCTCCCCCAACGTGGCCTGCGTGCTGACCAAGACCGACCTGTACCCGCAGTGGCGGCGGGTCGAGGAGCTGAACCGCGCCCATCTCGCCGCCCTCGACCCGGCGATCCGGCTGTTCCCCGTCTCATCCCAGCTCCGGCTGACCGCAATCGGTTCCACGGACTCCGAGCTCAACGAGGAGTCCGGCTTCCCCGAGCTGCTCTCGTACCTCCGACGCGACATCGTGGGCAACGCGGAGCTCCTCCAGCGCCGATCCACCGCGAGCGACCTCCTGTCGACGACCGACCACGTGCGCCTCGCCATCGATTCCGAGTTGAGCGCGCTCCAGAATCCCGAGCGCACGCCGGAGATCGTGGCGCAGCTGGAGGCCACGAAGGGGCGCGCCGATGAGCTTCGAAGGATCTCGTCACGCTGGCAGGTCTCGCTGAACGACGGGGTGACCGATCTCATCGCCGACATGGAGCACGATCTGCGCGATCGGATGCGCTCGATCCAGCGCGATGCCGAGGATTCGATCGACGAGGGCGACCCCGGGCCCGTCTGGGACCAGTTCGTCGAGTGGTTCGAGAAGCGCGTCTCAGCGGCCGTGACCGACACGTTCGTCTGGACGCAGGAGCGCGCCACCTGGCTCTCGGAACGAGTGGCGCGGTACTTCACCGAAGACGAGGTCGCCCTCCCAGTCATCGACGTGGATGACACGCGCGACGTCCTCGACACCGTCGGAACGGTCGCCGAGCTCGACGCGGGCCGGCTCGGTGCGGCCCAGAAGTTCTACATCGGCCTCAAGGGGTCCTACGGGGGCGTCCTCATGGTGGGCATCATCACCAGCATCGTCGGGATGTCGCTCATCAACCCGCTCTCACTGGCGGCGGGCGCCGTGATCGGCCGGAAGGCGTACAAGGACGATGCCGAGGCCCGGTTGCAGCGACGGCAGAACGAGGCGAAGACGCTCATCCGGCGCCAGGTCGACGAGATCATCTTCCAGGTCGGGAAGCAGTTGCGCGATCGCCTGAGGATCGTGCAGCGCACCACGCGCGACCACTTCACCGCGATCGCCGACGAGCACCACCGCTCGCTCGCGGACTCGGTGCTCGCGGCGCAGAAGGCGGCCACGATGTACGCGACCCAACGCGACCAGCGAGTCACCGCGCTGCGGAAGGAGCTCGAACGCGTCGATGCGCTCACGAAGCGCGCACGCCTCGTCACGACGGGAGCCTCGGGAGGCGCGGCCGGAGGAACCGACCAGACGGCTTCTCCGGCCGACCGGCCACCCGCGTCGGCCGTCGCGGCGCCGCGCCCCTCGGTCGGGACGGCGCCGAAGTGACGCTCAGCGTGCTCGACGAGACGCGGGCACTGCTCGATGCCGCCGCCGCGGAGTATCGCGACGATGAAGACGCACAGCGGCACCTCCGTGCGCACGCCGACCGGCTCGCCGAGCCGCTTCGGGTCGCCATCGCGGGCATGGTCAAGGCCGGGAAGTCGACACTGCTCAACGCGATCATCGGCGAGGAGATCGCCCCGACCGACGCGGGCGAATGCACGAAGGTCATCACCTGGTACCGGCATGGGGCGACGCCGCGGATCACGATGCACCTTCGATCAGGAGACACGAGGCTCCTGCCGGTGCGGCGAGACGCCGGGCAGCTGGCCATCGACCTGGGGCCGACGCCCGCCGACGAGGTGCAGCGGATCGACGTCGAGTGGCCGTCGAAGCGGCTCGAAGACGTGACGCTCATCGACACCCCGGGCATCGCGTCGCTCTCCGCAGCCGTCTCTGCACGGTCGGCGGCGTTCCTCACCCCGGCGGATTCGCCTTCGGAGGCGGACGCCATCATCTATCTGATGCGCCACCTCCACACGGCCGACCTCGGATTCCTCTCGGCCTTCCACGACACGTCGGTCGGCACGTCCAGCACCGTCAACGCCATGGCGGTGCTCTCCCGGGCCGACGAGATCGGAGCCGGACGCATCGATGCA
This sequence comes from Agromyces badenianii, assembly GCF_003070885.1. Taxonomy (NCBI): domain Bacteria; kingdom Bacillati; phylum Actinomycetota; class Actinomycetes; order Micrococcales; family Microbacteriaceae; genus Agromyces; species Agromyces badenianii. Next base: position 1,208,142 of record NZ_CP028913.1, on the reverse strand, counting down.
CTGCTCTCGGCGCGCACGATCGCCGAGCGTTACCGCACGGACGGAGCCCTGCGCTCGCTCGCGCTCGACGTCGTGCCGATCGCCGGCCTCCTGGGGCAATCGGCGCGGACGCTGCGCCAACGCGAATTCGACGCACTTCGGCAGGTGGCGCGCCTCGGCCGCGAGGCCCGCGAGCGGTTGCTCGTCTCCGTCGACCGGTTCGTCCGGGCGGACGCCGGCATCGAGGTCTCCGCCGAGGACCGCGAACTGCTCCTCGAACGCTTCGGTTTGTTCGGCATCCGGATGTCGGCCGTCGCCATTCGCTCCGGGTTCGACGACTCGACCGAGTTGGCCGACGAGCTCTACCGCCGGAGCGGCATGGAGGAACTGCTGCGGCTCGTGTCCGACCAGTTCCGGTCGCGATCGGATGCGTTGAAGGCTCGCGCCGCCCTCGCCGCCATCAGGACGCTGCTCGACCGTCGGCCCACACGACACGGCCCCGAGCTCGCGAGCGCGGTCGAACGCCTCGAAGCGAACGCGCACGAGCTCCGCGAGCTGGCCGCGCTCTCGAATGCCCGCACCGTCGGTCTCTCCCTTCCGCGCGCGGACGCGGCGGAAGCGGAGCGCCTGATCGGCGGATCCGGAACATCCTCGGCACGCCGATTGGGACTGCCCGACGGCGCCTCGCCCGACGAACTGCGCACGGCTGCGACCGACGCACTGCGCCGGTGGCGCGGGATGGTCGGAAGCCCGCTGCTCGACCGGGCGGCCCTCGAGGCGAGTCAGGTGGTGATCCGCTCCTGCGAGGCCCTCGTGATGGGCGTCGCACCGTCCTCAGTCGAGCGCCGCCACCTGCGCCTCGTCCTTCATCCGGAACCAGCGGTTGGCCGACGGGACGACGCACAGCACCCAGGCGACGACGGCGAGCGCGAGGCCGGCCAGGATCAGTAGCTGGATGGCGACTGCCCAGTCCCCGATGGCGAGGAAGGCCGATGCCACGAGCACGACGCCCGTGTGCAGGGCCAGAACGGGCAGCTGCCACCACCGCGCTCCACCGCGGCGGCCGAGGAGCGACCCGAGCAGCACCGCTTCGATCGCGACCACCAGCGCGAGCCCGACGATGCTCGCCCAGTAGATGAGTCGGACCATCGAGTCGACCTCGGTCTGCTCGTAGCCCGGGGCGAGTCGGCCGAGCGTCTCCGTGAGGTCCGCGATGAGAGTGTCACGCGCCAGGAACGCGATGAGCACCGCCCCTCCGCTGAGCACGAAGCTGAGCACCCACAGCGCCCGCGCACTCCTCACCGCGCCGGGCATGGGAATCTTGCGCAGCACCGGTGGCCTGTCTGCGGCGTAGGACATCGGAGGCCGTGCCGGCGGCGGCACCTCGTCATCCGCGCGGCGGGGCGGCGCCGATGGCTCCACCCCTCGCGACGCGGCCCGCGCGGCGCCGTCGCCCGGGGACGTCGATTCAGCATCCGCCATACCGAGCAATATACGACAGGCGACGACGCGCCGAACCCCCATTGCGGGCCCACGCCTCGGGGGGTATGCGGAGGCGCCGGATCAGGCCGAGATCAACCGCACCGTCAGCGAGTCGACGAGCATCGCGATCGCGTCGTCGGCAGCCCATCGTGCGGCGAGACGCTGCAGGACCGCGTCGAGCTCGGCGCGCGTGAGACCCGCCACCAGGGAGAGCCGTACGACGAGTTCGGGGCCGGCGAGTCGGGCATCGGGGTCACCGGCGGTCAGCTCGACACCGAGGACGGCGAGTTCCGTCGCGATCGTGCGCTCGAACGCGTCGCGCACCTCGCTCGAGTCGAATGACGGATGCCACGGCTGCGACTGGGCGACGGCCCACACCGCTGGGCGGCGGAGCACGAACTCGGTCGGCGAACCGGGGTCGAGCACGACGAGGTCGGTGCCGTCGTCGGCGGCCGCGAGCGCGACCCGCACGCCGTCGGCCGGCACTGGCCGCGCGAGCGGGTTCCAGTGCGACATCGCCTCGACCGAGGCGAACACGGGCAGCACCTTGCGTCCGTCGGGACCCTGCACCGTGACGATCGAGAGGTCCTGGCTCTTGTCGACCGCGGGCCCGTGAGCGCCGGTCTCGGAACCCCCGTCACCGAGTTCGGCGAGCAGCGGGATCAGCAGCCGCGATCGGGCGAACTCGGCCACGACGGGCGCTTGCCCGCCTAGCCCGGCACGGAAGGCCGTCAGCGCAGCGACGAGCCCCTCGGGCGCGCGACCGTCGTCGGCCGCGTGCGTGTTGGGCTGGAACGAACGCCCGGCCCACGGTACGCCGGCCGAGTCGGCGGATGCCGCGGCATCCGTCGCCTCGGTCCCCGGCTGCGCACCGGGCTCACTGCGAGGCGACATCCAGCGCCTCGGCCAGTGTGAAGGCACCGGCGTAGAGCGCCTTGCCGACGATCGCGCCCTCGAGCCCGAGCGGAACGAGCTCGCGAAGGGCCACGATGTCGTCGAGGCTCGAGATGCCGCCCGATGCGACGACCGGCCGATGGGTACGGTCCATCACCTGGCGGAGCAGGTCGAGGTTCGGCCCCTGCAGCGTGCCGTCCTTCGTGACGTCGGTCACGACGTAACGGGCGGCGCCGGCCTCTTCGAGCCGGTCCATGACCTGCCAGAGGTCGCCGCCGTCCTGAGTCCAGCCGCGCGCGGCGAGCGTCGTGCCGCGCACGTCGAGGCCGACCGCGATCGCCTCGCCGTACTGCGCGATCACCGAAGCGGCCCATTCGGGATTCTCCAGCGCCGCGGTGCCGAGGTTGATGCGCTTGGCGCCGATGGCGAGGGCGTGCTCGAGCGACTCGTCATCACGGATGCCGCCCGAGAGTTCGACGTTGACCCCGCGCACCTGGCGGATCGCCTTCTTCAGGATGGCCGCGTTCGAGCCGCGACCGAACGCGGCGTCGAGGTCGACGAGGTGGATCCACTCGGCACCCTGATCGGCCCAATCGACCGCGGCATCCACGGGGTCGCCGTAGTTGGTCTCGGTGCCGGCCTCGCCCTTGGTCAGGCGCACCGCCTTGCCGCCGGCCACATCGACGGCCGGAAGCAGCACAAGGCGTGCGGTCTTGTTGAATTCGCTCATTCACTGTCCTCGTTATCGCGGTCGCGCCTGCGAGTCGGCACAGTCACAGCATCATAGTCCGGCCCGGTCGGAGCGGCGTGCACATGACGCCGTACGGCTCAGTGCAGCGTGCCGAGCCAGTTGGCGAGCAAGCGGATGCCGGCATCCGACGACTTCTCGGGATGGAACTGCGTCGCCGACAGCGGCCCGTTCTCGACCGCCGCCAGGAACCGGCCGCCGTGCTCGGCCCACGTCAGTGCGGGCTGCGGGAAGGGCGGCTGCACGTCGAGCAGCCACTCCTGCGCGGCGAAGGAATGCACGAAGTAGAACCGCTCGTCTTCGATGCCCGCGAAGAGGGCCGAGCCCTCGCCCGGCTCGACCGTGTTCCAGCCCATGTGCGGGAGCACCTCGGCCGGAAGTTCGGTGACCGTTCCCGGCCATTCGCCGAGGCCCTCGGTGTCGACGCCGCGCTCGACGCCCCGCTCGAACAGCACCTGCATGCCGACGCAGATGCCCAGCACCGGGCGCCCGCCGGCGAGTCGGCGGTCGATGATCTCTTCGCCCCGTACGGCGTGCAGCTGGTCCATGACCGCCTTGAACGCCCCGACTCCCGGAACCACGAGGCCGTCTGCCTCGAGCGCCGTGCTTCGGTCGGAGGTGACGGCGACCTCGGCGCCGGCGCGTTCGAGCGCCTTCGCGGCCGAGTGCACGTTGCCCGAGCCGTAGTCGAGCACGACGATGCGTCGGCTGCGGCTCACAACGCACCCTTGGTCGACGGCACGCCGGAGACGAGCGGGTCGTACGCCTTCGCCTGACGGAACGCACGGGCGAACGCCTTGAACTCTGCCTCGGCGATGTGGTGCGGGTCGCGGCCGCCGAGCACGGTGACGTGCACCGTGAGCGCGGCGTTGAACGAGATCGCCTCGAACACGTGTCGCACCATGGAGCCGGTGAAGTGACCGCCGATGAGGTGGTACTCGAAGCCGGCCGGTTCACCGCCGTGCACGAGGAACGGGCGCCCCGAGATGTCGACGACGGCCTGCGCGAGTGCCTCGTCGAGGGGCACGAGCGCGTCACCGTACCGCGAGATGCCGCGCTTGTCGCCGAGCGCCTGCCTGATCGCCTGGCCGAGCACGATGCCGACGTCTTCGACCGTGTGGTGCACGTCGATCTCGATGTCGCCCCGTGCCCGCACGGTGAGGTCGGTGAGCGAGTGCTTCGCGAACGCCGTGAGCAGGTGGTCGTAGAACGGCACCCTGGTCTCGATGTCGCTCGTGCCTGCGCCGTCGAGGTCGATCGAGAGGTCGATGCTGGATTCGCTCGTCTCGCGCTGGACCCTGGCGGTGCGCGGCGGCCTCGATTCGGTCATGAGGCCATCCTATTCGGGGCCGAAACGGCGATCGCCTCGAGGAAGGCGGTGGTTTCCGCCTCGGTGCCGGCCGTCACCCGCAGGTGCCCGGGGATGCCGATCTCCCTGATCAGGATGCCTCGCGCGAGCAGTTGCCCGAACACCGCGCCGGGGTCGTCGACCCCGCCGAACAGCACGAAGTTGGATCCGCTGCGGTAGGGGTGGAACCCGAGCCGCCCGAGCTCCGTCGAGATGCGCTCGCGCTGGGCGCGGATCTCGTCGACCATCGAGAGCATCTCGACGGAGTGCGCGAGGGCGCCGAGGGCGGCGGCCTGTGTGAGCGCCGAGAGGTGATAGGGAAGCCGAACGAGTCGGAGCGCGTCGATCGCGGCAGGATCGCCGGCGAGGTAGCCGACGCGTGCTCCTGCGAACGCGAAGGCCTTGCTCATCGTGCGAGACACGAGCAGGCGCGGGCGCCCGGCCAAGAGGGTCAGCGCACTCTGGCTGCCCGGGTCGGCGAACTCGAAATAGGCCTCGTCGACGACGACGATGCCGCGTGCCGCGTCGGCGACCGCCTCGATCGTCTCGAGTGAGAGCGGGGTGCCGGTCGGGTTGTTCGGCGCGCAGAGCAGCACGATGTCGGGGTCGTGCGCGCGCACCGCGGCGACGGCGGTGGCGGCGCTCAACTCGAACTCCTCGTCACGGCCCGCGGTGATCCACTCGGTGCCCGTGCCCGAGGCGAGCAGACCGTACATCGAGTACGTCGGGGCGAACCCGAGTGCCGTGCGGCCGGGGCCGCCGTAGGCCTGCAGGATGTGCTGCAGCACTTCATTGGAACCGTTCGCGGCCCAGATCTGCGCCGGGTCGAGACCGTGCCCGAGGTAGTCGGCGAGTGCGCGGCGCAGTTCGGTGAACTCCCGGTCGGGATAGCGATTGAGCGTCAGGATGGCCGCGGCGACCCGCGCGACCACGTCGTGCGCGACGTCCTCGGGAATCGGATGCGTGTTCTCGTTGACGTTGAGGGCGACCGGAACTGCCTGCTGCGGAGCCCCGTACGGGGTTCGCCCACGAAGGTCGTCGCGGATGGGGAGGTCTTCGAGACTCGTCACCGTTCCATGCTAACGAGGCTTGCGCGGGCGGCTCAGGCGACCGTCACGGTACGACCGGAAGCGCGAGGCGCTGCCCGGGCTCGACCACGGCGTCGTCGAGACCGTTGAGCCGCATGATCTCGTCGATGACGTCGCGCGCGTCTGCATTGGGATCGATCGACTCGGCGATCGCCCAGAGCGAGTCGCCCTCACCCACGGTGGTGTACTCGAAGGAGACGCCACTGGACTCGATGTCGGCAGCAGCGGTGCCGGCACCGAGGACCACCACGAACGCCCAGATCACGAGCGGAACCGCGGCCAGCCCGGTGAAGACGATGCGACCGCGCCGCGTCAGCCGAAGCCGGGTACGCGTCGCCGCCGAAGCCGGCTCCTGCCGTACCCCTGGGGCCTGGAATCCGGTCGTTGCGATCACTGCGCTCATGTCACACCTCCTGTAGGAGTCGCATCCGGCTCTCGGCCGGGAGAGCCGGATGCGAAACTCTGTTCCGAATATATCTTCGAATTTCGAACATTGCAAGGATGGAAGCCCGGGATATCGCGGAGCGAATTCCCGACACACTCGAACGAATGTTTGCCGCATGTTCGCGAGCCGGATACAGTTTCGAATGTCCGGAAGACAGTCGACCAGACACCACCGACATCCGGCCGCGCGACGGCCGCTACGAGGGGCGAAGACGTTGAGCACCGACATCGACGACGTGCAGGCGGCCAGGCGGCCACGCCGCCGCAAGAGTCTGAGCGCCAAGCAGATCGCGATCCTCGAGATGATCCAGCGTTCGGTCTCGAGCCGGGGCTACCCGCCGAGCATGCGCGAGATCGGCGACGCGGTCGGCCTCTCCTCGCTGTCCAGCGTCACCCACCAGCTCAATCAGCTCGAGCTCGCCGGGTACCTTCGGCGCGACCCCAACCGGCCCCGCGCCCTCGAGGTGCTCATCGAACTTCCGGGCGTCACCGACCGCACGGTCGGCTCGAGCGATCCCACTCCGGTGGGCGACGCGGCGATGGTGCCGCTCGTCGGCCGCATCGCGGCCGGCGTGCCGATCACCGCCGAGCAGCAGGTAGACGAGGTCTTCCCGCTCCCCCGCCAGCTCGTCGGCAAGGGCGAGCTCTTCATCCTGAAGGTCGTCGGCGAATCCATGATCGACGCCGCGATCTGCGACGGCGACTGGGTGGTCGTGCGATCGCAGCGCACCGCCGAGAACGGCGAGATCGTCGCGGCGATGCTCGATGGCGAGGCGACCGTCAAGGTCTTCCGTCAGCGCGACGGACACACGTGGCTGCTGCCTCGCAACAGCGCGTTCGAACCGATCGTCGGCGACCACGCCGAGGTGCTCGGCAAGGTCGTCGCCGTGCTGCGCACCGTCTGACCGGCTCCCGCCCTCGCGCCCACCGCTCGACTGCGACCGCCGGACGGGGACCGCCGGACGGGCGGCCGCCCGACGCTCCCCTATGAGGCTGAGCGCACGTATGAGGCTGAGCGCACGGCGACCGGCGCACGCTCGCTCGCAGCGGGCGCGAGATCGCGAAGCCAGCCGAGCACTGCGTCCATGAAGCCGGCGTGATCGTCACGGAACACGGTGTGGCCGGTGCCCCGCACCGTCGCGACCGTCATCCCCTGACCGCGCAGCTGCCGGGCGACGTTCGCCGTGATGAGCAGGCTCTTCTCGGCGAGCACCACGAGCGTCGGGGCGACGAGCCGCGCCGGCGGCACGAGCGGCCGGGTATCGGAGAAGCCGAGGATCGTGCGCTTGTCCCAATCGCGGAGCGTCGCGAGCTCGATGTCGACGTCGACCGCGCTCCACTTCGGGTTCATGCGCACGAGCGCCGAACGACGCGGGCGCGGCGCCATCGCGAAGAACGCCTTGAACGCCCACCCCCTGAGGCCCTTGGGGAACGAGAACGCCGGGTCGATGTAGATCGCAGCACGCGGCGCGAGACGATCGGCCACGAGGCTCGCGACGAGCCCGCCGAGCGAGTGGCCCATGACCACGTCGGGCGGGCTGTCGAGGAGCGGCGCGAGCGTCTCGACGACGTCGCTCGCCCATGCGGCCGGTGAGTACGCGGTCGCACGCGGACTGCGTCCGTGGCCGGCGAGGTCGACCGCGAGCACCCGGAAGCCCTGGCCCTCGAGCTCGGCGGTGACCCGATGCCACGCGCGCGAATCCGACATGATGCCGTGGATGAGGATCGCGGTTCGCGCGCCCCGGCCGGATTCGTGGACCGCGAGTTGCATGGCTCGACGGTACGTGGCGCGCCTGAGCATCACCCCGGCGCAAGCCGTGCGGATGCCGCGAGCCGCGGCATCCGCACGATGCTCACGACCCGGCGAGCGCCGGCGAGGTGAGGCCTGCGCGCACCGCGCGGGTCGCCTCGACGATGTGGCGGAGCGACTCCACGGTCTCGTCGTAGCCGCGCGTCTTCAGGCCGCAGTCGGGGTTCACCCAGAGCCGAGCCGCCGGGATCGCACCGGCAGCGCGCTCGAGCAGGGCCTGCACCTCGTCGACGCTCGGCACGCGCGGCGAGTGGATGTCGTAGACCCCCGGGCCGATGCCGTGATCGAACCCGCTCGTCTCGAGGTCGTCGACGACCTCCATGCGACTGCGGGCAGCCTCGATCGATGTGACGTCGGCATCGAGGTTCTTGATGGCGTCGATGACCACGCCGAACTCCGAGTAGCAGAGGTGCGTGTGCACCTGCGTCTCGGGCACCGCCCCGCCCGTCGCGAGCCGGAACGAGCCGACCGACCAGTCGAGGTACGCGGGCTGGTCGGCGAGCTTCAGCGGCAGCAGTTCGCGCAGGGCGGGCTCGTCGACCTGGATCACCCGGATGCCCGCGCCCTCGAGATCGGAGATCTCGTCGCGGAGCGCCAGCGCCACCTGGCGCGCGGTGTCGCCGAGCGGCTGGTCGTCGCGCACGAACGACCAGGCGAGGATCGTCACGGGACCGGTGAGCATGCCCTTCATCGGCTGCTCGGTGAGCGACTGGGCGTAGCTCGACCACTCGACCGTCATCGGCGCCGGCCGCGACACGTCGCCCCAGAGGATCGAGGGCCGCGTGCAGCGCGAGCCGTACGACTGCACCCACCCGTGCTTCGTGACGGCGAACCCGTCGAGCAGCTCGGCGAAGTACTGCACCATGTCGTTGCGCTCGGGCTCACCGTGCACGAGCACGTCGAGCCCGAGGTCCTCCTGCAGCCGCACGACCCGCTCGATCTCCTCGCGCATGAGCGCCGTGTACTCCTCGCTCGTGAGCGAGCCGCCGACGAGGCGGGCGCGGGCCCGACGGATCTCGCCGGTCTGCGGGAACGAGCCGATCGTGGTGGTCGGCAGTTCCGGCAGGCCGAGTGCGGCCTGCGCGGCCACGCGCTCGTCGTAGCTCACGCGGTCGAAGTCGCGCGCGGTGAGACCGGCGAGGCGCTCGCGCACCGCGGGCACCCGCACGCCGGGTGCACCGTCGCGGTCGGCGAGGGCAGCGGATGCCGCAGCGAGCTCGCCCTCGATCGACGCGCGCCCCTCGGTCAGGCCGCACCCGAGCACCGCCACCTGGCCGACCTTCTGGTCGGCGAACGCGAGCCACGTCACGAGCCGGGCGTCGAGCACATCCTCGTCGTCGACATCGTGCGGCACGTGCAGCAGCGAGGTGGAGGTGGAAACGGCAACCGAGGGCGAGAGGTGCTGCACGGCCTCGACTCGGTCGAAGGCTGCGGCGAGATCGCCGCGCCAGATGTTGTGGCCGTCGACGACCCCGGCGACCAGGGTCTTCGCGGCGAGCGACTCGGCGGTCGCGGGGTCGAGCACCTCGGGCAGCGCGCCGCGCACGAGGTCGAGCCCGATCGCCTCCACCGGAGTGGCCGCGAGGGCCGGCAGCGCATCGTCGAGCGAGCCGTACGGCGCGGCGACGAAGATCGCCGGGCGGCGCTCGAGCGCACCGAGCGCGTCATACGCCGCGGCGACCGATTCGAGCACGCGATCGCGGGGCACGTCGATGCTCTCGCTCACGAGCGCGGGCTCGTCGAGCTGCACCCACTCGGCGCCGGCCTCGGCGAGCCGCTCGAGCAGCGCAGCGTAGACGGGCACGAGATCGGCGAGCCGGTCGATCGGCTGGAAGTCCGACGGGGCACCGTCGGCGGCCTTCGCGAGGAGCAGGAAGGTCACGGGGCCGACGATGACGGGCCGGGTCACGAAGCCTGCGGCCTTCGCCTCGGCGAACTCGGCGAGGATCCGCTCGGCGTGCAGCGAGAAGGCGGTCTCGGGGCCGATCTCGGGCACGAGGTAGTGGTAGTTCGAGTCGAACCATTTGGTCATCTCGAGCGGAGCATCGTCGCCGACGCCGCGGGCGATCGTGAAGTACCCGGCGAGATCGAGCTCGCCCTGCTCGTCGACGAGTGCGGCGAAGCGCTCGGGCACGGCACCGACGGCGACCGCGGCATCGAGCACCTGGTCGTAGAACGAGAAGGTCTCGGGGATGGCCGAGTCCGTGCGCCCGAGCCCGAGCGACGCGAGACGCTCACGGGTGGCGGCGCGCAGCTCGGCGGCGGCCTGCTCGAGTTCGGCGGCCGTGATCGAGCCGGCCCAGAACGACTCGACGGCTCGCTTCAACTCGCGCCGGCGCCCGATGCGCGGGTAGCCGAGGATCGTCGCGATCGGGAAGGCGGGTGCGGGGGTGGTCATCGTGCGGTGTTCCTTTCGTCGGCGAGCCGGTCGGCGCGCAGCCCGAGCCGCTCGACGACGTCGAGCACGGCCTCATGGCGGTTGAAGGTGTAGAGGTGCAATCCCGGAGCGCCGCCCGCGATCACCTCGGTGGAGAGGCGGGTGGCGAAGGTGATGCCGAGCTCGGCCTGCGCCGAGGCATCCGGCTCGATCTCGAGGTCGATCGAGAGCTCGGCGGGCGGTTCGACGCCGGTCAGCTCGGTGAGCCGAGACAGTCGTGCAGGCGTCGTCACGGGCATGATGCCCGGCAGGATCGGGATCGTGACCCCGCCGGCGCGGGCACGATCGACGAAGCCGAGGTAGTCGTCGGCCCGCCAGAAGAGCTGGGTGATCGCGAGGTTCGCCCCGGCGATCTCCTTGGCGAGAAGGGTGTCGACGTCTTGCCCGACTCCGCGCGAACGCGGGTGCCCGGTGGGGAAGGCGGCGACGGCGACCCGTTCGGGGCGGGGCCGCTCCCTGATGCGCGATGCGCCGGGATTGCCCGGCACGCCGACCTGCTCGAACGGCTCGCGCTCCTCCTGCACCCGGTGGATGAGCTGCACGAGCTCGGCCGCACTGCCGAGGTCGCCGATGCCGGCGTCGGGATCGGCGTCTGCGGGCGGGTCGCCGCGGAGGGCGAGGAAACTCGTGATGCCGGCGTCGAGGAACTCCCGGACGAGCCGGTTCGCCTCGGCGTGCGACGAGCCGACGCACGTGAGATGCGCCATCGCTTCGACGTGCGTGTGCTCGAGCATGTACCGCAGCACCGTCAGGGAGCGCGCTCGCGAACTGCCGCCGGCACCGAAGGTAACGGAGATGAATGCCGGATCGACCTCGGCGAGCCGGTCGATGGTGCGGCCGAGGGCCAGGGCCGCGGCGTCGGTGCGCGGCGGGAAGAGCTCGAACGACAGCGGCAGCCCGGAACGACAGTCGGCGCCCGATGCGTCGGATGCGGTCGGTGCCATGGTGCTCCTGCGTGGCGGCGGCGACGGAAGAGCGCGGCAGGCCGCGTCCCCCGGCCGGAACGGCGGGTGGGTCTCGCGGGCGGGTGCCGGGCTCGGCGGTCGCTCCACGTGATCGGCATCGGGCCGATCACAGATCGATCAGGAGCGACGATACGCCGCACGGGCGGCCGCCGCGCGTCTGTGACGCACAGTGACGCGGCCGCCGAGGCATCCGTCGGCCGCGCCGATCAGGTCAGGCGCTGGCCGCTGCCGCCGCGAACTCCTCGAGCTGGCCCGCGAGTTCGGGTGAGGCGAGCGCGCGCACGCGGGTGCCGTCTTCGTCGTACTCGATCGAGAGCACTCGACCGGTCTCGTGCAGCGTCGAGACGACGTCGCCCCGGTCGTAGGGCACGAGCAGGTCGATCTCGACGGCCGGGTCGGGCAGCATGCGTGCGATCGCCTCGAGCACCTCGGGGATGCCTTCGCCCGTGCGTGCCGAGGCGAAGATCGCGCCGGGCTCGAGACCGCGGAGCACGAGGCGTTCCTCGGGCGTCACGAGGTCGGCCTTGTTGAAGACGATGAGCTCGGGGATGTCGCGGGCACCGACCTCGCCGATGACGTCGCGCACCGTGGCGATCTGCCCGGCGGGGTCGGGATGGGCGGCGTCGACGACGTGCACGATCAGGTCGGAGTCGCCCACCTCTTCGAGCGTCGAACGGAATGCCTCGACGAGCTGGTGCGGCAGGTTGCGCACGAAGCCGACGGTGTCTGCGATCGTGTAGACGCGGCCGTCGGCGGTGGTGTTGCGGCGCACGGTCGCGTCGAGCGTCGCGAACAGGGCGTTCTCGACGAGCACGCCGGCGCCGGTGATGCGGTTCAGGAGGCTCGACTTGCCCGCGTTCGTGTAGCCCGCGATCGCCACAGAGGGCACCGCGTTGCGCTTGCGATTGGCGCGCTTGGCTTCACGCGCGGGCTTCATGGCGGTGATCTGCTTGCGCAGCTTCGCCATGCGCGAGTGGATGCGTCGACGGTCGAGTTCGATCTTCGTCTCACCAGGGCCGCGCGAACCCATGCCGGCGCCTGCGCCGCCGACCTGGCCGCCCGCCTGGCGCGACATCGACTCACCCCAGCCGCGCAGTCGCGGCAGGAGGTATTCGAGCTGCGCGAGCTCGACCTGGGCCTTGCCCTCGCGGCTCTTCGCGTGCTGGCTGAAGATGTCGAGGATGACCGCGGTGCGATCGATGACCTTCACCTTGATCGCGTCTTCCAGCGCACGACGCTGGCTCGGCGCGAGTTCGGTGTCGGCGACGACTGTGTCGGCGCCGAGGGAAGCGACGATGTGGCGCAGCTCCTCGACCTTGCCGCGCCCGAGGTACGTGCTCGGGTCGGGGTGGGGCCGACGCTGCAGCACGCCGTCGAGCACCCGCGCGCCGGCGGTCTCTGCGAGCGCGGCGAGCTCGCGCATGGAGTTCTCGGCCTCGTCTTGCGAACCCTGCGAGTACACGCCGATGAGCACGACGTTCTCGAGGCGCAACTGCCGGTACTCGACCTCGGTGACGTCTTCGAGTTCGGTCGAGAGCCCGCCCACCCGGCGCAGGCTCGCGCGCGCCTCACGGTCGTACTGCTCGCCGTCGGTGTCGGAATCGGCACCGGGTGTCGTCTCGGGCGCCATCAGCGCCTCGGCGACGTCGGAGCCGAAGCGGGTGAGGCCCGCTTTCGTCTCTGCGCCCCTGAGCACCCGTTCGACGGCGTCGTCTGCGGAGTTCCGTTCGGCGTCATTCATTGCGTTAACCCTAGTTCCCATCGCTGCGATAGGTTCCCCTGTATGGCCTCCGACCATTATTTCTCCTCTCGTCCGGGCGGCGAGGCCACTCTCCGCACCATCACCGTCACCCTCGCCGGGCGCGAACTCTCGCTCGCGACCGCCGGCGGGGTCTTCAGCCCGGAGCATCTCGACACCGGCACCCGCATCCTGCTCGACCGCACCCCGGCGCCGCCGGCCGGCGGCGATCTGCTCGACCTCGGTAGCGGATGGGGACCGATCGCGATCTCGCTGGCCCTGCGGGCTCCAGATGCCACGGTGTGGTCCGTCGACGTCAACGAGCGGGCCCTCGACCTCGTGCGCCGCAACACGGCACGACTCGGCATCACCAACGTCAACGCGGTGCTGCCCGAGGATGTTCCCGCCGAGGTGCGCTTCGCCGGCATCTGGTCGAACCCGCCCATTCGCGTCGGCAAGGCCGAGTTGCACGCGCTCCTCACACGTTGGCTCCCCCGCATGCACGACGACGCGAGCGCGTGGCTCGTCGTTGCCAAGCACCTCGGAGCGGAGTCGCTGCAGCGCTGGCTCGACGAAGATCTCGGCCTCGAGGTCGACCGCGCGGCGCAAGACAAGGGCTTCCGTGTGCTCGAGGTGCGCACCGCGGCATCCGCTCACTGATCGGTTCACTGCGCAGAGCGCTCACGCGCCTACGCGGTCACGCGAGGCTGAGCACGCCGTCGAAGACGAGCTCCGCAGGCCCTGAGAGCGAGACGTGCTCGCCGTCGGCGGCCTGGAACATGCGCACTCCGAGCACGCCGCCCGGCACCTGCACACGCCACCGGTCGGGTGCGGCCTCGCCTGCCCAGTACCGCACCGCGAGGGCCGAGGCGACCGCACCGGTGCCGCACGAGAGGGTCTCGCCCGAACCGCGCTCGTGCACCCGCATGCGGATGCGCCCCACGCCGTCTTCGACGAGCGGCTCGGCAGGGACGACGAACTCGATGTTCGCGCCGGCCTCGGGCTCGGGCTCGACGACGGGCTGATAGGCGAGATCGAGACCGTCGAGCTCCTCGTCGTCGGCCAGTGCGACGACGATGTGCGGGTTGCCGACGTCGATGCCGAGTCCGGGCCTCGCGACGGGCAGGCTCTTTCCGCGAACGAGCGGTTCGCCGCCGGCGAGGCGCCAGGGGCCGAGATCAGCTTCGAAACCCGTCGCCGTGCGGCGCACGGTGCGCACGCCCGCCCGGGTGCCGATCGCGATCGATGCGTCGCGTGCGAGATCGGCGAGACCCTGGTCGAGGAGGTAGCTCGTGAAGACGCGGATGCCGTTGCCGCACATCTCGGAGACCGTGCCGTCGGCGTTCCAGTAGTCCATGAACCACACTGCCTGCGGATTCTCGGCGAGGGCAGCGGCACCGTCGTCGAGGTTCGCCGAGCGCACCGCGCGGATGACGCCGTCGGCTCCGACGCCGAAGCGGCGGTCGCAGACCGCGGCGATCTGGGTGGGAGTCAACTCGGACTCGCCCTCGGGGTCGCTGAAGAGCACGAAGTCATTGCCCGTGCCCTGGCCCTTGGTGAACCGCAGATCGAACGCCATCGAATCAGTCTATGGCCGCGAGACGGGCGAGTTCGGTGCCGCGGGCGACGGTGTCGTCGGCGTCGATCGTGACCGCGTCGCGGTAGCGCTTGAACCAGCTGACCTGACGGCGTGCGTAGGTTCTCGTGAGCTGCTGCGTCTCTGCGATCGCCTCGGCTCGCGTGAGGCGTCTGTCGATCTCGCCGAGCGCCTGCGCGTATCCGATCGCCTTGCGCGCGGTCACGCCGCGCTCGATTCCCTTGGGAATCAGGCCGCGTACCTCGTCGACGAGACCGCCCTGCCACATGCCCTCGACCCGTGCGTCGAGTCGTTCGACAAGCGTCGACCGTTCACTGCGCAGGTGCACGATGCCGTGCGGGCGCCATGGCACGGGCTCGTCGGGCAGCCGGGCGGCCTTCGACTCGCCCGTCACCTCGATCACCTCGAGAGCTCGCACGAGTCTGCGACCGTTCTGCGCGTCGACGCTCGCGGCCGTCTCGGGGTCGATCTCGCGGAGCCGCGTATGGAGCATGCCCGGCCCCTGTTCGGCGAGCTCGGCCTCGAGCCGCGCGCGCACCTCGGCGTCGGTGCCCGGAAACCGGAAGTCGTGGATGACCGAAGAGACGTACAACCCCGATCCGCCCACGAGCAGTGCCACCGATCCGCGGTCGATGACCTCGTCGACTGCGGCGCGAGCCGCCGACTGGTACTCCGCGACGGATGCCTCGTCGACCACGTCGAGCACGTCGAGCAGGTGGTGCGGCACCCCCTGTCGTTCGTCGAACGACAGCTTGGCCGTGCCGATGTCCATGCCGCGGTAAAGCTGCATCGCATCGGCGTTCACGACCTCGGCGGCACGCCCGCCTCTCGCGTAGGCGTCGGCGAGGTCGAGCGCGAACGCGGACTTGCCGGTGCCGGTCGCCCCGACGATCGCGATGAGGGTCACGTCAGCGTTGGCCGTCGGCGGGGTCGTAGATCGGCATCGTTCCGACACCGGGCGAGACGAGCGGCTCGGTGCCGCGCGCACGCAGCGTCGGCAGCCCCAGCGAGACACGGCCGGCGACGGATGCCCCGGGGTCTGCCGGAACGCCGCAGCTCTCGGCCTGGGCCCGATCCCACGCGTCGCCCGCCCGCGTGCGGCGGATGCGGAGCGGAGCGTCGTCGAGCGAGTCGGCGATGAGGTGGAACGGCGCGGCCTGCGTGATCGTGACGGAGACCACGTCGCCGGGCCGCGGCAGTTCAGAGCCCGTCGGCACCTCGAAGTGCACGAGGCGGCTGTCTTCGGCGCGGCCGCTCAAGCGGTGGGTCTCGTTGTTCTTCTTGCCTTCGCCGGTCGCGACGAGCACCTCGACGGGGTGGCCGATGAGCTGCTGGTTCTCCTCCCAGGAGATGCGGTCCTGCAGGGCGAGGAGGCGTTCGTAGCGCTCCTGCACGACCTCCTTCGGCACCTGCTCCGGCATCGTCGCTGCGGGCGTACCAGGACGAATGGAGTACTGGAAGGTGAAGGCCGACGCGAATCTGGCCGCCTCGACGACCCGGAGCGTCTCTTGGAAGTCCTCTTCGGTCTCTCCGGGGAAACCCACGATGATGTCGGTCGAGATCGCCGCGTTCGGGATTCGCGCCCGCACCCGATCGAGAATGCCGAGGAACTTCTCTGAGCGGTAGGAGCGTCGCATCGCCTTGAGCACGCGGTCGGAGCCGGACTGCAGCGGCATGTGCAGCTGAGGCATGACGCTCGGCGTCTCGGCCATCGCATCGATGACGTCATCGGTGAATGCGGCAGGGTGGGGGCTTGTGAACCGGATTCGCTCGAGGCCCTCGATCTGGCCCGCCGCGCGCAGCAGCTTGCCGAACGCCTGACGGTCGCCGAACTCGACCCCATAGGAGTTGACGTTCTGGCCGAGCAGTGTGATCTCGACCACGCCGTCGTCGACGAGGGTCTGGATCTCGGCGAGGATCTCACCCGGACGGCGGTCTTTCTCTTTGCCGCGGAGCGCGGGCACGATGCAGAACGTGCAGGTGTTGTTGCACCCGACCGAGATCGACACCCACCCGCTGTAGCTGGAGTCGCGCTTGGTCGGCAGCGTCGACGGGAAGACCTCGAGCGAGTCGAGGATCTCGAGTTGCGCCTCGTCGTTGTGCCGGGCGCGCTCGAGCAGGCTCGGCAGCGCACCCATGTTGTGCGTGCCGAAGACGACATCGACCCATGGCGCCTTCTCGAGGATGACGTTCTTGTCTTTCTGGGCGAGGCACCCGCCGACCGCGATCTGCATGCCCGCGTGGCGTCGCTTGACCGAGGCGAGGTGGCCGAGGTTGCCGTAGAGCTTGTTGTCGGCGTTCTCGCGCACAGCGCAGGTGTTGATCACGACGATGTCGGGCTCGGCGCCGTCGGCCGGCACGTAGCCGGCGGCTTCGAGCGAACCGGACAGACGCTCGGAGTCGTGCACGTTCATCTGGCACCCGAAGGTGCGGACCTCGTAGGTACGCGGCGGCACTGCCGCTTCGGCGACTTGGTCGCGTGAGACGTCGTGGATGGTGCTCATGATCGCACCAGCTTACGAGCCTTCTCCGGCCAGCGCCGCCGTCACCACCTCGCGCACGATGTCGCCCGGATACCCCCGCCGCTGCAGGAATGCCGAGAGGCGACGCTCCGCCGTCTGTCGATCGAGACCACGGAGCTGACGAGCCCGGCGCTCGGCGACCACGCGAGCGTTCTCGAGTTCGGTCTCGGGGTCGAGGTCTTCGACCGCCGCGCGCGCCAGCGTGTTGTCGACCCCGCGCCGCCCGAGCTCTTGCAGGATCGCCCCGCTGCCCCGGCCGCGGCGCACCCCATGGCTGTGCACGAGCTGCTCGGCGAGCCGGGCGTCGTCGAGATAGCCGAGCCGTTCGTAGCGCGCGATCCATTCTTCGACTTCGACATCGTCGAGTCCGTGCTCGACGAGCACGGCTCGAACCTCCGACTCCGAGAGCGCCGAGCGTCGGAGCCGTGAGACCACGAGTCGATCTATGCGCTGGTCGCGCTCTGCTCCGGTCTCATCCGGCGCCTCGTCGATTCGAGCCGCCGCCTCGCCGGCCTCATCAGCGGGCGACGAGCGGTCACGCCCGATGCTCCGAAGGCCGCCGGAGCCGCTAGAGCCGGCGGAGCCGCCGGACGGACTCTGCCGCCGACGGGATCCGCGCGCCTCGGGGGCCGAAGCCTCCTTCGCCCATGGCAGGTAGGTGACCGGTGCGAGCCGTTCCGATGATTCGTCGCTCATGCCTGCCTCGCCCCGGTCGTGTGCTTCGTCGATGCGTCAGGCGCCCTTGCGCCCGAGCTTCGGCTCGATGGATTCGACGTTCGACGGCGCGGCCGCCGCTCCTGCCGGCTGACCGATGCCGAGCTTGACCAAGATCTTCTGCTCGATATCGGCGGCGATGTCGGGGTTCTGCAGCAGGAAGTTCCGGGCGTTCTCTTTGCCCTGACCCAACTGGTCGCCGTCGTACGTGTACCACGCACCCGACTTCTTCACGATGGCCTGGTCGACGCCGTAGTCGATGAGGCTGCCCTCGCGCGAGATGCCGACACCGTAGAGGATGTCGAACTCGGCCTGCTTGAAGGGCGGCGCCATCTTGTTCTTCACGACCTTGACACGCGTGCGGTTGCCGACCGCGTCAGTGCCGTCTTTCAGCGTCTCGATGCGACGGATGTCGAGGCGCACCGATGCGTAGAACTTCAGCGCCTTGCCGCCGGCGGTCGTCTCGGGGCTGCCGAAGAACACGCCGATCTTCTCGCGCAGCTGATTGATGAAGATCATCGTGGTGTTCGTCTGACTGAGACCACCGGTGAGCTTGCGGAGCGCCTGCGACATGAGTCGGGCCTGCAGACCCACGTGCGAGTCGCCCATCTCGCCCTCGATCTCGGCGCGGGGCACGAGCGCCGCGACCGAGTCGATGACGATGAGGTCGATGGAGCCGGAGCGCACGAGCATGTCGGCGATCTCGAGCGCCTGCTCACCCGTGTCGGGCTGGGAGACGAGCAGCGCGTCGATGTCGACGCCGAGCTTCTTCGCGTACTCGGGGTCGAGCGCGTGCTCGGCGTCGATGAACGCGGCGATGCCGCCGTTGCGCTGCGCATTGGCGATGGCGTGGAGCGTCAGCGTCGTCTTGCCCGACGACTCGGGGCCGTAGATCTCGATGATGCGGCCGCGCGGGAGCCCGCCGATGCCGAGCGCGACGTCGAGGGCGATCGAGCCCGTGGGGATGACCTCGACGGGAGCGCGGTCTTCACTGCCGAGGCGCATGACCGAGCCCTTGCCGAACTGGCGGTCGATCTGCGCGAGGGCGGTCTCGAGTGACTTCTCGCGGTCTGCTGGTGATGCCATGGTGGGGCTCCTTCGATGCTCGATTGCTGCTGCCTCTAGGCTGTCGTTCCACGTTGCGGGCCGTGACCCGCTGCGTCTTGCGACAAGGCGGTTGCGGTGTGTTCCGACGCATCGACCGTATGACCGGCCACCGACATCCGACACCGAGATCGACGAGGATGTGGAGAGATGCGCTGTTGCTCCTGCTGTTGAGGAGCCTAGCGCAGGCTCCGAACGCATGTTCGAAGAAACACCAGCGTGTCGAACACGCTTTCGGACACGGGAGCGAGATCGAGAGCGCGAGCGGGAGCGCGAGCGGGAGCGCGGCCGACTACTCGTGCCGAGGCGGCCCGGACTCCCCCGGCACCGGGCGGCCGGCGCCGTGCCGGCGTTCCTCGGGGACATCCGTCGCCTCGCAGAGGGCCAGCCACACCTCTTGCGGCCGAACACCCGCCGCAAGCGCTTCGCGCGCCGTGCGCCCGCCGAGCGCCGAGAGCACGAGGTCGCCCACGACCACCCCGCCGTACCCGGCGCCGAACTCGGCGTCGACGGCGCGCTGGAACTCGCTCTGCTTCACGTGGCACCTCCCGGACAGACGATCGGCCGGTCCGAGGACCGGCCGATCGATGTTTCGTGTGTGGGTGGTCAGCGGACCATCATGTCGGCGTCGAACTCGGCCACGAGCTCGTCGGGCAGGCTGTCGGGCACCACCGAGAGACCCTCGAGCACTGCGATGCGATCGCCGACCTCGTGCATGATCACCGAGATGGGCGTGTCGAGTGCGTCGGCGACGGAGGCGAGAATCTCGGACGAGGCCTCTTTCTGGCCGCGTTCCACCTCACTGAGGTAACCGAGCGCCACGCTCGCCTTCGACGCGACCTGACGAAGGGTGCGCCCCTTCTGCAGGCGGAAGTCCCTCAGCACATCGCCGATCTCCTGTCGAACCAGGACCATCGGGAACCTCCTTCTCTCTGCCTGCGACTCCGCTGGAGCCGGAAACCGGAGCGTCAGTCTAGCCGACTCTCCGTGCTTCCAATCTAGCGTCGCACACTGGGGCTTTCGTGTGAACCTGCCACATGTAACAGGGTGTTCACGATGACTATTCCGCCCCCGGTGCAGAAGATCAGACGCTCGTGACGCGCGCGAGTGCCGCCTCGATCGCGGCCCGCACGGTCGCCGCACGAATCTCGGCCCTGGTGCCGTGCAGCGCGAGATCGAGGGACTCCACCTCGCCGCCGAACGCGATGCCCACGTGCACGGTGCCCGGCGGCCTGCCGTCTTGACCGGTGGGCCCGGCGACCCCGGTCGTCGCGATGCCGAGATCAGCGGCACGGTCGTCGATCGCGAGCACCCGCCGCACGCCGTCGGCCATCTGCCGGGCCACCTCGGGGTGCACGGCTCCCTCGCGCTTGAGCAGCTCCGCCGACACGCCGAGCACCGAGCGCTTCACCGCGGTGTCGTACGCCACGACACCGCCGTTGACGACGACGGATGCCCCGGGGACGCTCGTGAGCTCCGCCACGACGAGCCCGCCGGTCAGCGACTCGGCGACCGCGACTCGCAGGCCGCGAGCGGTGAGCTCGGCGATGAGCCGGGCGGCCGGGTCTTCGGTGGCACGGGACATCCGCTCGCCCGTCTCAGCTCGCGTCGCGTGACGTTCGTGCGAGTCGCACGGCATCGCGCACGTAGAGCAGGCCCGACCAGAGCGTGAGCACGACCGCCGCGGTCATCAGCACGCCGTTGACCCAGTACACCCAGTCGCCGAGGAACGTCCAGAGCGGCACGAGCGCGAACGAGATCGCGACCGACTGCACGACGGTCTTGAGCTTGCCGCCGGATGACGCGGGCACGACGTTGCCGCGGCGCAACTCCACGAGCCGCCACACGGTGATGCCGACCTCGCGCACGACGATGATCGCGGTCACCCACCATGGCAGCTCGCCGAGGATCGAGAGGCAGATCAGGGCCCCGCTCGTCAGCAGCTTGTCGGCGATCGGATCGAGGATCTTGCCGAGGTCGGTCACGAGGCCGCGCGACCGTGCGATGTGCCCGTCGATGCCGTCGGTGGCGATCGCGAGGATGAAGAGCACGGCCGCGGCCCAGCGCAGCCAGCCGTCGGCGCCCTCGTCGGCGAGCAGCATCCAGAAGAACACGGGCGCAGCCAGGATGCGCACGACCGTGATCGCGTTCGGAAGGTTCCAGTTCGCCGATCGCGCGGGAAGGCCGGCGGGGGAGGTCATGAGCCCAGACTATCGGGGTGGCGCACCGAGGGTCGTGCGCGTTCACCGCCTGTTCAGTCGCGCCCCGTGAGCCCCCATGCGTCTTCGTCGGCGTCGCCGTCGACCTCGGGGAGCCCCTCGCTCATGCGCGCGACAGGGTCGTCGTAGCGGGCATCGGGAGCATCGTAGGCCTCGGTCGCGGCGATGCCGTCGCCCAGCGGCCCGGCCTGCACGGAGGCCGGCGCCGGCGCGGCGCGCGGAGCCGGCGTACCGGCCGGTTCCTCGCCGCGGAGTCGCGCGAGCACACCGGGCAACTGCTCGGCGGTCACGAGCACGTCGCGCGCCTTCGACCCCTCGGACGGGCCGACGATCTCGCGGGACTCGAGCAGGTCCATGAGGCGGCCGGCCTTCGCGAAGCCGACGCGGAGCTTGCGCTGCAGCATCGACGTCGAGCCGAACTGGGTCGACACCACGAGCTCCGCCGCGGCGAGGAGCAGCTCGAGGTCGTCGCCGATGTCGGCGTCGATCTCTTTGCGCGGGGCGGATTCTGCGACATCCTGCCGGTACTCGGGCCGGGCCTGCCGGGTGACGTGCTTGACGACCCGCTCGATCTCGTCTTCGCTCACCCACGCGCCCTGCACGCGGAGCGGCTTCGAAGCGCCCATGGGCAGGAAGAGCGCATCGCCCTGGCCGATGAGCTTGTCGGCTCCGGGCTGGTCGAGGATGACCCGGGAGTCGGTGACGCTCGTCACCGCGAAGGCGAGACGGCTCGGCACATTGGCCTTGATGAGGCCCGTGACCACGTCGACGCTCGGGCGCTGCGTCGCGAGCACGAGGTGGATGCCCGAGGCGCGGGCGAGCTGCGTGATGCGCACGATCGAGTCTTCGACGTCGCGCGGGGCGACCATCATGAGATCGGCGAGCTCGTCGACCACGACGAGGAGGTACGGGTAGGGCTTGAGCTTGCGCTCCGAACCGGCGGGGAGCACGATCTCCTCGTTGACGACCGCCTTGTTGAAGTCGTCGATGTGCCGGAAGCCGAACGACGCCAGGTCGTCGTAGCGCATGTCCATCTCTTTCACGACCCACGAGAGCGCCTCAGCGGCCTTCTTGGGGTTCGTGATGATGGGCGTGATGAGGTGCGGCACGCCAGCGTACGGGGCAAGTTCGACGCGCTTCGGGTCGATGAGCACCATGCGCACGTCTGAGGGCTTCGCCCGCATCAGGAGCGAGGTGATCATCGAGTTCACGAAGCTCGACTTGCCGGAGCCCGTCGAACCGGCGACGAGGAGGTGCGGCATCTTCGCGAGGTTCGCGACGACGTACCCGCCGCCGACGTCTTTGCCGACGCCGATGGTCATCGGATGATTCGCATTCGCGGCGTTGCCCGAGCGCAGCACGTCGCCGAGCGTGACGATCTCACGATCGGCGTTCGGGATCTCGATGCCGATCGCGCTCTTGCCGGGAATGGGCGAGAGGATGCGCACCTCGTTGGAGGCCACGGCATAGGCGAGGTTCTTCGAGAGGGCGGTGACGCGCTCGACCTTGACGCCCGGGCCGAGCTCGATCTCGTACTGCGTGACGGTCGGGCCGCGCGAGAATCCGGTGACCTTCGCGTCGACCGAGAACTGGTCGAGCACGCCCGTGATCTGCCGAACGACGTCGTCGTTGGCCTGCGATCGGGTCTTCGCCGGCGCCCCGGCCGCGAGCGTCGAGGCGGCGGGCAGATGGTAGGGGCGATCAGGCTCGGATGCCGCCTCGGCTTCGAGGTCGGGAGCCGTCGCATTCGCG
This sequence comes from Agromyces badenianii, assembly GCF_003070885.1. Lineage (NCBI taxonomy): Bacteria > Bacillati > Actinomycetota > Actinomycetes > Micrococcales > Microbacteriaceae > Agromyces > Agromyces badenianii. Next base: position 1,185,301 of record NZ_CP028913.1, on the reverse strand, counting down.
GACGCCGGCCCGGCGCCACCGTCGTCGGCGCCGTCAAATACCGCGAGCACGTTCGTGGCACCGGCGTCGTCACCGCGCAGCCCGGTGCCACCGCGCGGCACGTCGCCGGTGAAGTGCTTGAGGGCCGATTCGGCGCGCTCGAGATCGCCGAGCACCTCGGTGTTGTACGTGCTCGGCCCGGCCACTCCCTCGAGGGGCGTCTCGAAGCTGCCCGCGGCAGAGCCTGCACCGAAGACCTCGGTGAGCCCGTCGACGCCGGGCGCCTCGAAGCCCGGGTCCTCTTCACGATTGGAGTCATTGCGTCGCCACCACGGCACCAGGCCCCCGCGGGCGGGCTCGTCGTCGCCGTCGGCGCCGAGCGCGTCGATGCCGTCGAGTTCGGTCTGCTCGGACTTCTTGCGATCGCGCTTCGAGGGCTTCGGCCCGACCTCGGTCACGGGCTCGTCGTGCGTCGCGCCGAAGAGCCACTCGTAGAGCTCACGGAAACGAGCCGGGATGCGGTTCGGCGGCGTCTTGGTGATGATCAGCAGGGCCAGGAGCAGCAGCACGACCACGACGGCCGTCGCGCCGGCCTGCGTGATGAGCACGGTGAGCGGCGCAGCCACCATCCAGCCGAGGATGCCGCCGGCCCTCGCGAGCACGGCCATGCCCTCGCGCGGCTCGGGAAGTCCGCCGAAGAGGTGGCAGAGCGCCGAGACGGTCAGCAGGAGGAGTCCGAGGCCGATGCCGATGCGCGTGTTGTCGTGCACCGAGCTCGGGTGCCGGAAGAGCCAGACAGCGAAGAGCAGCATGACGACGGGCAGCGCGAACGCGACCCGGCCGAAGAGGCCGCCGAACGTCCACGAGTCGAGTGTCTGGGCGATCGGCTCGTTGATCAAGAACCATTCGACGACCGCGCCGACGATGGCGAGCACGACGATGAAGAAGGGCAGGCCGTCGCGTCGCTCTTCTTTCGAGAGCGTCTCGGGCCCGAGCGCACGCGCGGCGCCGCCGGTCAGGTGCGCGAGACCCATCCAGGCACGCACGAGGAGATTCGGCCCCTCGGGCGCAGCAGGCGCCTTCTTCGACGCGGCGGCACGGGTGCTCGCAGCGGGCAGCTTCTTCGTGGGCGCGGTGCGTGAACTCGAAGCACGCGAGGGCGTGCCCGAGGCACGTCCGTTCGACCTGGTGCTCGTAGCCATGCCCATAAGGCTACGGCCGCGCGCCCACACCCGGTGACAGCTGAGCGCGAGTGTTCGCGATCCGTGAGGTTCGGTTACCTCAGCGATCGCACCATCGTGTCGCGCCCGGGGGCGCGACCGGCAGCACCACCGGCACCGGCAGAGGCAGCGGCACCGGCACCGGCACCGGCACCGACGATCGAGAAGCCCTCCGAGCGATACAGGGCCTCGGCGAAGTTGCCGTGCTCGACGCTGAGGGTCAGCCGCGCGAATCCGGCCGAGCGTGCAGTATCGGCGAGCGACCGGATGAGTGCGCGCCCGACGCCCTGGGCCCGCCAGAGCGGCCGCACGCCGATGATGAGCTCGGGCACGCCCACCGCGACGAAGCCGTGAGCCGCCGCATCGGAGGCGAACAACCGGTACCAGGCGGCGCCGACGGGCCTCCCGCCGTCATCGATCGCCACCACGCCACGATCGGCGGGGCGCTGCCAGCCGGCGATATAGCCGCGATAGACCGGGTCTGCGAGCACCGTCGGCCTCGGCCGGGTGCCGCCCGACCGCCAGTTCGCAGCCTCGACCACCATCTCAGCGAGAAACGAGCCGTCGTTCGGGATGGCCGGCCGCACCGTGAATGCCGCCATGCGCGGAGGTTACCTGCACGATGTTACGGCGATGTTTCGCGCTGCCCTCAGAACCTGATCGCGTCGATGACCTTCACGCGCACCGCGCCGAGGGCCGGCAGCAGGCCCGCGAGCGCCCCGACCGCGACCGCCGCCCCGATGCCGATCAACGCGGCCTCGACCGGGAACCCAGGCATGTCCTGCACCTCGGCGCCTCCGAGCGCCATGCCCATGAGCGGGCTTCGCACGAGGGCGATCGCCACCCCGACACCGACGACGCCGGCGACGAAGGTGCCCACCACGGTCTCCATGAGCACCGAGAAGAACACCCGCCCCGCCGTGGCGCCGAACGACCGCCGGATGCCGATCTCACGGATGCGTCCCCGCACCGTCACGAGGGCGATCGTGAGCAGTCCGAGGGCGCCGAGCAGCAGGATGACGACCGCGACCCCGACGACCATGAGCTTGATCGGGAGGAACGGATCGCCTTCCATCGCGCCGTAATCGCTGCGCCATCCGTCGACCGCGGCCCCCTCGCCGAGTTCCGCCTGGAACGCCCGCTTCATCGATTCGGTGAGTTCATCGACCGACCCGTCGGGGATCCACATCTCGAACGACGTCGAGGGCCCGCCCATCATGGGATCGGGGGTCGCGGTCTGCAGCGGCAGATAGGAGTCGGTCAGCATGAACGCCGTCGGCTCGGTGTCCCACTCGCCCTGCGCCGGGGTGACGCCCGTGACGACCCCGATGGTCGCCCCCCGGCCGATCAGCTCCACGGTGGGATGCGTGGCGAGCTCAGGATTGCCGAGCCGCGTCCAGAACGCCTCATTGACGATGAGCGCAGGAGCCATTCGATCGGCATCGCGTTCGGTGAACCAGGCACCCTCCGCGAGTCGGACACGGTGCATCAGGCCGAAGTCGGGGTCAACGATCTGCATCGACACGGGAACGGCGCCGTCGGCGAACTGCACGGTCAGGCTTCCGTACCCGACCCGGCTCGCATATTCGATGCCGTGCCGGTCGAGCGCGGTGCGCCACGCGGTGTCGGCCGTTCGGGCATCGAGAGCCCCATCGGCGGAGCTCGCGTTCAGCGTCACCGTGGCCGGGCGCCCGCCCGAACGCTCCGACATCTCGCGGCCCGCCTGCTCGGCGATGGCGCCGGCGCCGACGACGGTCGTGAGCGCGCAGACGGCGACCGCGACGCCGATCAGCGAGAGCAGCACGCGGCCTCGGTGGATGCGGAGCTCTTCGAGGGCTTCGACGATGGTGCTCACGATGCCGGTCGCCGTACCGGACAGCCAGCGCCTCATGCGGCGGCCTCTGCCGGGTCGATGCCGACGGCGCCCTCGTCGGCGCTGGCCTCGGCCGCGGCATCCGCTGCCTCGAGCCTGCCGCCCCGCAGCAGGAAGTGGCGGCTCGACCGCGCCGCGATCGCGGGATCGTGCGTGATCGTCACGAGCGCCGCGCCCGTCTCGGCCGCCACCGCCTCGATGAGCGCCATCACCTCGGCGCCGGTCTCGAGGTCGAGTGCGCCCGTCGGTTCGTCGGCGAGGATGAGGCGCGGCTTGCGCACGAGCGCGCGAGCGATCGCCACGCGCTGCTGCTCGCCGCCCGAGAGTCGCTCGGGCTTCGTCGTGAGCCGCTCCCCCAACCCGACGCGCTCGAGCATGTCACGGGCGATGCGCTCGCGCCGCCAGAACTCCATTCCCCCGGAGTAGAGCAGCGGCGTCTGCACGTTCTCGAGCGCGGTGCGGCCCGGCAGCAGGTTGAATTGCTGGAAGACGAACCCCACCTCGCGGCCGCGCAGTCGATCGCGGGCGCCGCTGCCGATGCGGCGCACGTCGTGGCCGAGGAAGGCGAGCGCGCCCTCGGTCGGGGCGTCGAGGAGGCCGAGGAGATTCAGGAGGGTCGACTTGCCCGAACCGGAGCGGCCGACGATCGAGACCCGGTCGCCCTCGGCGACGGTGAGGTCGACGCCCGAGAGGATCGTGAGCGGACGCCCGTCGGGCAGCTCCACCGTGCGGCCGACGCCGCGTGCTTCGACGAGCGTCATTCGGTCAGGGTTCCGCACATCATCGCGCCGTCGGGCGACTGCACGCACCCCTCCGCGCCGGCCTCGCCGGGTGCGCCCGGCACGAACTGCAGCACCTGGTCGCCCTCGGCGACACCTTCGACGACCTCGACCTGGGTGCCGTCGCTGAGTCCCAGGCGCACCGGCTGCTCGGTGCGCTCGCCGTCGGGCGTCACGCGCCAGACGACGCCCGTCTCCGCGCCGCCCTCGACGGCCGTGATCGGCACCACGAGCACGTCGTCGGCACTGCCCGCCGAGATCTTCACCTGAGCTGAGAGCCCGGGGAAGACGCGCACGTCGCCGGGCACCGCGCAACGCACGGTCGTGCCACCGGCTGCCTCGGCACCCGCACCGCCCGCACCACCCGCACCGCCCGCACCGCCGGCGCCTCCCGCACCGGCCCCCGCGCCGTTCGAACTGCCGGCTCCCGACAGCGGCGTCGAGATCACGAGGCCGCCGCACGTGAACGGGGCCGGACCGCCGGCGATCGTCACGAGCGCCTCGGTCGGCGCGCTCGTCAATCGGTACTGCTGCTCGGGGCTGAGCGTCGCCGTGACGTTGAAGCTCGGCGGAGCCACCTGGCCCGTGACATCGCCCGTCGCCACCGGCTGGCCGGCGATGACGTCGAGCGAGGAGAGCACCCCCGCCGACGGCGCCAGCACCTTCTCGAAGTGGAACGAGGGCTTCGGCGTGGTCATCATCGGGATGCCGTCGGGCCCGACCGACTCGACCGGCTCCACCTGGTCTTCGACCTTGATGTCGTAGAGCTTCTGCCCGGCGGCGACCTGCTGCCCCGCGGACACGAAGACCTCGTCGACCGTACCGGTGCCGGTCGCCTTGACAGGTGCCGAGGCATCCGGGGTGACCGTGCCCGTGAGCACCACGTCGTTCGCGATCGATCCGCGAGCCACCGGCACCTGCGGCTCGGTCACCGTGCCCGTCGGCGAGAGCGACTCGGCGTCGGCCTCGGCACGATCGGGGAAGAACGCGAGTTTCGCGAGTGCGATCGCGATCACCGCCACCAGCACGATTCGAATGGTCGGGAAGATCCACTTGCGCCAGACGCCCACTGCACTCCTTCGTCGGGTCGCCCGGCTGTCAGGCCGCCGGGCATCTCCCCAACCCTATGGAGTGCGCACGGCATGCGGCATCGTACTCAGGGAGGATTCGGGGTCATCCCCGATGGCTGTCGTCCGGCCGGAGCCGGAATGCGGAACGGCCCGTCGGATGACGGGCCGTTCCGCGATGGCATCGAGCGTGATGCGCGAGCTCGCCTGGCTATGCCTCGATGACGAGCGGCACGAGCATCGGACGACGACGCAGGCGCCGGTTCACCCAGCCGCCGAGCACCCGGCGCACGATCTGCGAGAGCGCGTGCGAATCGCGCACGCCGTTCTGCGCCGCCTCGGCGAGGGCCTCGGCGATCTTCGGCTTGACGTCGTCGAACACCGACGCGTCTTCGGCGAAGCCGCGCGCGTGGATCTCGGGCCCGGTGATGACCCGGCCCGTCGACGCGTCGACGACGACGATGATCGAGATGAAGCCCTCTTCGGCGAGGATGCGGCGGTCTTTCAGGTCGGCGTCGGTGATCTCGCCGACGGTCGACCCGTCGACGTAGACGAACCCGAGGTCGAGCTGTCCGACGACGCGGAGCCGGCCGTCGCGCAGGTCGTAGACCGATCCGTTCTCGCCGATGAAGGTGTTCTTCGCGGGGATGCCGGTGTCTTGCGCGAGCTTCGCGTTCGCGAAGAGGTGGCGGTATTCGCCGTGGATCGGCAGCACGTTCTTCGGCTTCAGGATGTTGTAGCAGTAGAGCAGCTCGCCGGCCGCCGCGTGACCCGAGACGTGCACCTTCGCGTTCGCCTTGTGCACGACGTTCGCGCCGAGCTTCGTGAGGCCGTCGATCACCCGGTAGACCGCGTTCTCGTTGCCGGGGATCAGGCTCGACGCGAGGATGACCGTGTCGCCCTCGCCGATCTCGATCTGGTGGTCGCGATTGGCCATGCGCGAGAGCACGGCCATCGGCTCGCCCTGCGATCCCGTCGACATGTAGACGATCTGGTCGTCGGGGATGTTGCCGGCCTTCTTGTAGTCGATCAGCACACCCTCGGGCACATTCAGGTAGCCGAGGTCGGCTGCGATCGTCATGTTGCGAACCATGCTCCGGCCGAGGAGGGCGACCCGGCGGTGGTTCGCCCACGCGGCGTCGAGCACCTGCTGCACGCGGTGCACGTGGCTCGAGAAGCTCGCGACGATGACCCGGCGGGGCGCACGGTTGATGACCTCGTCGAGCACGGGACCGATCGAGCGCTCGAGCGGGGTGAAGCCCGGGACATCCGCGTTCGTGGAATCGACCATGAACACGTCGACGCCCTCTTCGCCGAGCCGCGCGAACTCGCGCAGGTCGGTGAGGCGGCCGTCGAGCGGCAGCTGGTCCATCTTGAAGTCGCCGGTCGCGAGCACGGTGCCGGCATCGGTCTTGATCGCCACGGCGAGCGCGTCGGGGATCGAGTGGTTGACCGCGATGAACTCGAGCCGGAACGGGCCGATCTGCTCGTGCTGGCCCTCTTTGACCGTGAGGCTGTAGGGCTGGATGCGGTGCTCCTTGAGCTTCGCCTCCACGAGCGCGAGCGTGAGCTGCGAACCCAGCAGGGGGATGTCGCCGCGCAGTTTCAGCAGGTAGGGCACCGCGCCGATGTGGTCTTCGTGACCGTGCGTGAGCACGACGCCGACCACATCGTCGAGGCGCTCCTTGAGGAAGCCGAAGTCGGGCAGGATCAGGTCGACGCCGGGCTGGTGCTCTTCGGGGAACAGCACGCCGCAGTCGACGATGAGGATCTTGCCGTCGATCTCGTAGCTGGTCATGTTGCGGCCGACCTCCCCCAGGCCGCCGATGGGGATGATGCGGAGCGTTCCGGCTTCGAGCGGAGCAGGATCGATGACGACGTCGGGCATGTGCCCTCCTTCTGTTGCGGTGTTCAGTTCGGTGCGGCCATTCAGGGCCGCGGATGTCTCGGGGGCGCGTGGTTCGTTCGCACGCGCCTAGCGCGTGGTGCCCGCGACCTTCGGCAACGCACCACCGGCGGCGGCGTTGCGGTCGGGACGGAATCTGTGGAAGTCGACGCCCGGAATGCCCTGCACGTGGTCGATCTCGTCTTCGATGAGCGCGGCCTCCCACTCCTCGGGTCCGACGAGGGGCAGCCGCACGCGGGGGCTCCCGATGCGGCCGAGTCCGTGCAGGATGTACTTCGCCGCGACCGTGCCGGGAACGTGGGTCATGACGGCGCGCACGAGCGGCTCGAGCTGCTGGTGCGCGGCGGTCGCCGTCGCGAGGTCGCCGGCGTTGACGGCGTCGATCATCTGGCGGTACGGCGCCGGCGCGATGTTCGCGGTGACGCCGATGAGGCCCGAGGCGCCGATCGCGAGGTGCGGAAGCACGTTCGCATCGTCGCCCGAGAAGTACATGAGGTCGGTCTGGTTCAGCACCCGGCTCACCTCGGAGAAATCGCCCTTGGCGTCTTTCACGGCGAGGATGTTCGGGTGCTTGGCGAGCCGCAGGATCGTCTCGTACTTGATCGGCACGCCCGTGCGGCCGGGGATGTCGTAGACGATGACCGGCAGGTCGGTGGCGTCGGCCACGAGCCGGAAGTGCGTGAGGATGCCCGCCTGCGTGGGCTTGTTGTAGTACGGCGTGACGATCATGATGCCGTCGGCGCCGGCCTGCTCGCTGTGCTTGTACAGCTCGATGGCGTGCGCGGTCTCGTTCGAGCCGCCGCCCGTGATGATCTTCGCGCGGCCCGCCGCCACGTCTTTGCCGACCTCGACGAGACGGATCTTCTCGGGGTCGGTGAGCGTGGACGTCTCGCCCGTCGTGCCGGTGACGACGATGCCGTCGGCGCCCGCCGAGATGACGTCGTCGATATGCTTCTCGACTCCAGGCCAATCGACCTCGCCGTCCGCCGTCATCGGCGTGACGAGCGCGACGAGCACCTGTCCGAAGGGATTCTCAGAAGTCACGCCCTCCAGCGTAACGGTTCGACCCGGCGACGATGGTCACCACGGCCGCCGCCTCGCGCCGGCCTCCGCCTCCACCACTCAAACTCTCCTGCGGATATACGATCCGGCACGCCGCTCACAGCACGGAATCATCAGGGTGTCGGATCGTATATCCGCGCTACTGCAGCGCAGACGGCACGGGTCGCTGCCGTGCGGTTGCCGCGACTGGCTTCAGCTCGGCCTCAGACTGCCCCTGCCCCTGCCGCCTCGCGGACGCCTTCGGCCCAGCTGTCGAGATGCAACCCCCGACGGCACTTCTCGAGGATCGCTGCTTCGACCAGGGGCCAGTCGTGCACGACGAGGGCGTAGTCGAACCGAAGGGTGTCGAATCCGAGACCGGCAGCCGCTGCGTCACGCACCCGGTCCTTGTGGCGACTCTCACCGCCCTCATGTCCCGGACGACCGTCGACCTCGATGATCAGACGGTCGCCGAGAACGAAGTCGACGCGACCGACCCCGACGATCTCGACCTGCGCCGCGAGTGCGATCCCGAGTCGGTGCATTCGCACTTTCATCAGAGATTCGAGCCCGCTCTCCGACTCGGCACCGGCCAGCTCGACGAGCCAGGATCTGGACTCGGCGATGCGCGACTTCAACCGGGACAGCTCTGCTCGCGTCAGCCGCCGCAGCCGGAGGGCGGACTCGAGCGCGGCGAAGAAGGCATCCTCACCGAGGCAGAGCAGCAACTGCGCGAGAGCATCGACGAGGCAGACTCGGCCCGCCGAGACATCCGCCTCGCCCCAATGACTCACGCACGTGCAGCCGCCGTGAGGAGACACATGGCCATGCGGCTGGAGCGCCACATGCACGTGGTCGTCGAGCGGGAGCACCCACAGCCCGGCCTCGCGTACCACCGAGGCACAGCCGAGAACACCACCGTGGGCGACCGCGATGCGGAGTTCGTCGGGCGAATCGCTCGCCACTTAGACACCGCGACGTGCGCGTTCGATCGTGCCGGAACGCAGCGCATGCGCGATCGCTGCCCGCCCGATGCCGTGCGCCGCGAGCTCACGGGCGCTGGCCAGCCCTCCGAGAAGAGCGCAGACGGAGTGGACCGTTCTCGGGGAAATCGTCGCCATCGGGCGAGCATGCCGTCGTGCGGATGACACGGGCACGTCGCGTGCAGGATCGGTGTCCGAGTCGACGGACAGCGCCATGTGGAGGACGGGTCCGTTCGGCTGGCTCAACCCCTTTCCGAGGCCGTTCCTGCGGATATGCGATCTGCCACGCCGGGACATCGTGGGCACCTGCGGCGCGGCGGATCGTATATCCGCAGGAACGACATGGGCGTCGCGCGTCCGGCGCCGGAGCGCCCGGGCGCGCCGATGATCAGGGGTAGGCGCCACGGGTCAGGGGTAGGCGCCACGGGTCAGGGGGGCAGGCGTCAGGGCCGCTCGTAGCGGCGGAACTGGTAGCCGACACCCTCGCGCGAGACCTTCGCTCCGGCCTCGTCGGTGTCGACCAGCCGCCAACTCAGGTCGATCGACGGGGCGTAGGCGTCACCGGGGATGTCGAGGTCGAGTTCGGTGACCTCGAGACGGTCTGCGCGATCGATGAGCCTGGCGTAGAGCTCGCCGCCGCCGATGCCCCAGATCCATTCGGGGTCGGATGCCGCGGCCAACGCCAGCGCGTCGTCGATCGAGCCGGCGCGGATCGCCCCCTCGTCCGCCCACTCCTCGTTGCGGGTGACGACGATGTTCGCGCGGCCCGGCAGCGGACGGAACCGCTCGGGCAGCGAGTCCCAGGTCTTGCGGCCCATCACGACGGGGCTGCCGAGGGTCACGGCCTTGAAATGGGCGAGGTCTTCGGGCAGGTGCCAGGGCATCACGCCGCCGGCCCCGATGACCCCGTGATGGGCTTCGGCCCAGATGAGGCCCAGCTGGGGCACCGCGGCATCCGCTTCGCTCATACGGCGACGGCCGCGCGGATCGGCGGGTGGTGCTGGTAGCCCTCGACGACGATGTCGTCGTACTCATAGTCGAACACCGACTCGGGCGTGCGCGCGAGGCGCAGGGTCGGGGCGGGATACGGGTCGCGTTCGAGCTGCAGTCGCACCTGGTCGACGTGATTGTCGTAGATGTGGCAGTCGCCGCCGGTCCAGACGAAGTCGCCGACCTCGAGTCCGGTCTGCGCCGCGATCATGTGCGTGAGCAGCGCATAGGAGGCGATGTTGAACGGCACGCCGAGGAAGAGGTCGGCGCTGCGCTGGTAGAGCTGGCACGACAGCTTGCCGTCGACGACGTAGAACTGGAAGAGCGCATGGCACGGCGCGAGCGCCATGTCGGGGATGTCGGCGGGGTTCCACGCGGAGACGATGAGGCGGCGCGAGTCGGGGTTCGTGCGGATCTGCTCGACGACCTCGCTGATCTGGTCGATCGTCTCGCCCGACGGCGTCGGCCATGAGCGCCACTGCACGCCGTAGACCGGGCCCAGTTCGCCCGCCGCGTCGGCCCATTCGTCCCAGATGGTGACGCCGTGTTCGCGCAGCCAGCCGACGTTCGACGAGCCCTGCAGGAACCAGAGCAGCTCGTAGGCGATCGACTTGAAGTGCACGCGCTTCGTCGTGATGAGCGGGAAGCCCTGCGAGAGGTCGAAGCGCAGCTGCCGCCCGAACACGCTGCGCGTGCCGGTGCCCGTGCGATCGGTCTTGACCGCACCGTGCTCGAGCACGTCGCGAAGCAGGTCTTCGTACGGAGTGGGAATCGTCTCGGCCATCGCGTCAAGGCTAACGCGAGCCGGCGACATGGCGGCGGAAGCCCTTCAGTGCGAATCGGCGCGTCGGCCGACTTCGCGGGCGAGCGGATGCCCCGGCCCTGTCATCAGTGGTCACACTCCCCTGCCCGTGGCGAGCGCTGCGTACGCTCGACGCCATGGACTGGATCACCGCACTCGCGACGGGCGCCGCGCTGCTGCTCGGCGCGACGGCGATCGGTCTGCTCTGGCGCGCTCGGCAGGGCGTCGCCCGACGCGGTTCCGGCGACCTGGTGCGGCCCGACGAGCTCGGCGTCGCCGCGTTCGGCGAGCGGGCCACCCTCGTGCAGTTCTCGACCGAGTTCTGCGCCCGCTGCCCCGCGACCGGGCGCCTGCTCACGCGACTCGCGCACGAGCACGACGGGGCGACCCACGTCGAGGTCGACCTCACGCACCGACCCGACCTCGCCGGCCGCTTCCACGTGACCGAGACGCCGACGACGCTCGTGCTCGACGGCGAGGGTGCGATCCGCGCCCGCATCGCGGGCCTGCCCCGTGCCGCGGCCGTGCGGCAGCGGCTCGACGACCTTCTGAGGAGTTCCAGTGTCATCTGATCACGCACCGGTCACCGCCGGCCCCGCGGCATCCGCCCGGCAGGGCATCGACCCCCGTGGCCCGCGCTTCGGCGCCGCCATCACGGCGACGCTGCTCCTCCTCGTCGTGGTGCTCGCGGTCGCCGGCGTCACCCCGGCGGCGTTCTGGCTGCTCGTCGCCATCACCCTGCTCTTCGCCTGGGGTGCGATCGCCGGCATCCGGCGCCACCCGTTCGGCCTGCTCTTCGCGAAGCTCGTGCGCCCGCGGCTCGCGCCGCCCGCCGAACTCGAGGACCCCCGGCCGCCGACCTTCGCACAGGGGGTCGGTTTCGCGGTCGCCTTCGCGGGCGTGATCCTCGCACTCCTCGGCGTGAGCGCCGCGGTGCCGATCGCCGCGGCGATCGCCTTCCTCGCCGCATTCCTCAACGCCGTCTTCGGCTTCTGCCTCGGTTGCCAGATCTACCTGCTGCTCGCGCGCGCTCGGATCCTCCCCGGAACCTGACCGTGCGCGCCGCTCGCCGATAGGCTGGGATTCCGGCTCGACGAGGAGGACCACATGGCAGTCACGAGCGAAGCGACCACAGTCTGGAAGGGCACGCTGTTCGAGGGATCGGGCGACGTCGCCCTCGATTCCTCCGGCCTCGCCACGTTCCCCGTCAACTGGAAGGCGCGCGCCGAGGGTGCGGCCGGCACGACGAATCCCGAGGAGCTGCTCGCTGCAGCGCACTCCTCGTGCTTCTCGATGGCCCTCTCGCTCGCCCTCGCACAGGCGGGCACCCCGGCGGAGAGCATCCAGACGACGGCCGCGGTCACGTTCGAGGCCGGCAAGGGCGTGCTCGGCAGCCACCTGCTCGTGAGTGCACGGGTGCCGGGCCTCTCGGAAGAGCAGTTCGAGGCGCTCGCCGATGACGCGAAGAAGAACTGCCCGATCTCGCAGGCGCTCACCGGCATCCCGATCACGATCGAAGCCGAACTCGCCTGACCCATGCGGGTTCTCCTCGCCGGCGCCTCCGGATTCATCGGCACCGCGCTCGTCGCTGCACTGACCACCGACGGGCACGAGGTCGTGCGTCTCGTGCGCCGCCGCGCACAGGGTGCCGACGAGGCGGCGTGGTCGCCGGCGGCCGGCATCATCGACTTCACCGTCATGGACCGCGTCGACGCGGTCGTCAATCTCTCGGGCGCCTCGCTCGCCCGCCTGCCGTGGACGAGGTCGTACCGCGGCGAGATCCTCGATTCCCGCATCACGGCCACGCGCACGCTCTGCGATGCGATGCGCAAGGCCCGCCGGCCGCCCGCCGTGTTCCTGAACGCCTCAGCGGTCGGCTACTACGGCGACCGGCCCGGCGAACTCCTCACCGAGTACTCGAGCGCGGGCAGCGGCTTTCTCGCCGACGTCGTGAGCCGGTGGGAGGCGGCCGCGCAGCTCGCGCCCGAAGAGACGCGCACGGTCGTCTTCCGCACGGGCGTCGTGGTGGGCCATGGCGGCGCGCTGAAGCGCGTCGGCACCCTCACCCGGCTGGGAGTCTCGGGCCGGCTCGGCACCGGCGGTCAGCACTGGCCGTGGATCGCACTCGACGACGAGGTCGGCGCGCTCGTGCACCTGCTCGACTCGCACCTGACGGGGCCGGTCAACATCGCGGGCCCGACGCCGGCGACGGCCGATCGGGTGATGACGGGGATGGCCGAGCGGATGCACCGGCCCTACACCTTCGCCGTGCCCGAGCGCATGCTCGAGGCCGCCCTCGGTCGTGCGGCCGACGAGCTGCTGCTGGCGAGCCAGAAGGTGCGGCCGCAGCGACTCATCGACGACGGCTACCGGTTCAAGCACCCCACGGTGGAGTCGGCCCTCGACGCGATGCTGAGCGCCCCGCCGACCGCCGTTCGCTAGCGCCCCTTCGAACGGCACCGCTCGAACGGCACCGCCCGAGCGATCAGCGCTTCGCGCGCTCCAGTTCGATCGCCCGCCGCACGGCCTGGCGGGCGCTCCGCCGGTCTCCGGCGGCGTCGCAGGCGAGGCCCAGACGCAGGGCGGCCCGCCAGGAGTCGGGCTCGGCCGAGGCCGCGTCACGGAACCCGTCGAGGGCGGCGACCGCGGCAGCTCGCTCGGGGCGCCCGCTCGGCATGAGCGGCAACTGCAGATCGAGTCCGCCCTCGGCGTCGAGCCGCCGCACGAGCTCCTGGGAGCGGATGCCGAAGGACAGCTCGCGCCACAGCGCCCAGAGCGCGATGAGCGGCAGCACGAGCAACGCGATTCCCATGGCGATCGCGATCGGTTCACCCGTCGCCATGAACTGCACTGCGCGCCAGCCCACGAGGGCGAGGTAGAGCACGAGGAGCGCGGCCATGATGAGCGCGCCGAGCCTGGTGGTCATCGGGCCGTGCCGGGCAGGCCGGGATCGAGCAGCGAGTCGAGTCCGACGGTGACGCCGGATGCCGCGGGGGCGCTGCGCAGCGCCAGCAGGATGCCGGCCTCGTAGGAGCTCGACGAGAGCGTGGAGTGCGTGATCGTGAGGGTCTCGCCGTCGCCGCCGAAGACGACCCGCTGCTCGGCCGCGATGCCGGCCAGGCGCAGGCTGTGCACGGGCACGCCGCTCACGAGCTGCCCGCGGGCACGCTGGTCGGCATGCGGCGCGGCGACCGGGCCGCTCTCGCCCCTGGCGTCGCCGATGAGCTCGGCCGTGCGAACGGCGGTGCCCGACGGCGAGTCGACCTTGCCGGCATGGTGCGCCTCGACGATCTCGATCGAGTCGAAGTACGGTGCGGCGAGCGCCGCGAAGGCGCTGCCCAGCACGCTGCCGATCGAGAAGTTGGGGATGAAGAGCACCGGGCCGGCATCGGCGTGCCCGCGCACGAAGGCGGAGATGTCGGAGATGCGGTCGCTCGACCAGCCCGAGGTGCCCACGACGATCGGGATGCCGGCACCGGCGGCGAACTCGACGATCTGTGCGCTCGCACCGGGATGCGTGACATCGAGCGCGACGTCGGCGCCGAGCATGAGGTCGAGACTCGATCGCGAGTCGAGTGCGGCGTGGAGCTCGAGGTCGTCGGCCTCCTCGATCAGTCGAACCGCCAGCTGCCCCATCTTGCCCGTGGCTCCGGCCACGGCGACCCGTATCGTCACGGCTTCACCCTAGCAAGCGCGACGCCGGGCGACGGATGCCTCTGCCGGGCGCCGGCACCGCGGCATCCGCTGCAGGGCCCGTCATAGTGTGGATGCATGCTGCGCTTCCGAGACGCCTCAGTGACCGACGCCGACGCGCACGCGCTGCTCGGCGACTACTTCGCCGAGCGCGCCGCCGGGTTCCCGGCAGCGCAGGGCGCCTACCGCCCGACGTGGCCGGCAGCCGAGCAGTTCACGCCGCCGGCCGGCGTCTTCGTGGTCGCGGTCGATGCGTCCGGTGCAGCGGTCGGATGCGGCGGCGTGCGACGCATCCCGCCACGAGACGGCAGTGGCGAGGTGCGCTTCGAGGTGAAGCACCTCTGGCTCGCACCCGCGGCACGAGGAGCCGGCGAGGGACGCAGGCTGCTCGGCGAGCTCGAGCGGCGAGCAGCGGCCTTCGGCGCGCGCGAGGTCGTGCTCGACACGAACGCGAGTCTCGAGGCGGCCGGCGGCCTCTACCGCTCGAGCGGCTACGCAGAGATCGATCCGTACAACGACAACCCGAACGCGACGCACTGGTTCGGCAAGCACCTGGACTGACCTGCGGCGCCGACCGGACGCGTCAGATCGCGTAGGGCTCGGGCAGCCCCGTGCGCAGCTCGGGCGGCAGGTGGGCGATGTCGTTGTGCGTCACGAGGCTCCACGGCCGGCCGGGCTTCTGCGTGAGCACGGTGAGCGCGCAGTTGGCCTGGTTGATCGAGACCCATCGCCAGTCGGGCGCCCCGAGCACCTCGCGCACGAACCATCCGATGACGAAGTTGTGCGTGATGAGCAGCTCGTGCCGGTCTTCGCGGTGCGAGCGGAGGAACTCCGCAGCGGCGTCCTCCATCTGCGCACTGCCCGCCTCGATCTCGGCCTCGGTCACCGAGCCGAAGAAGGCGTCGTACGTCTTCGGAGTCTCAGGCGCGGGGCCCGACGGGATGCAGTCGAAGAGCAGGGGCGAGGGCTCGGGGCGGAGCGCCGGCATCTTCGCCGCGATGATCTTCGCCGTCTCCTCGGCCCGCTGCAACGGCGAATGCCACGCGTGATCGAAGGGCACCCCGCCGAGGCGTTCGGCGAGGAGCTCGGCCTGCCGACGTCCGCGCGGTGACAGCGGTCCGTCGGGCAGGCCGTGCTCGGCGTCGAGCTGCTCGCCGTGCCGGACGAGGTAGAGATGGTGGGCCACGGGTATCGGTTCCTCTGGGTGCAGGGTGGGTGCCGCGATCAGGCGACGTCGGAGCTGGGGGCGACCGCGTCGGCCGCTCCGGTGAAGGCCGATTCGTCGATCGCGCCGACGGCGACGAGCGAGAACGGTCGGGCGACGAGGTCACCGGCGAGCCGCTGCACATCGTCGGCGGTGACGAGTGCGATGCGCCGAAGGGCCTCATCGAGATCGGCGAACTCGCCGAGGGTCAGTTCGGCGCGGCCGAGCCGCGACATCCGCGTGTCGGAGTCTTCGAGGGCGAGCGCCGACGCGCCGGCGAGCTGGCCGGCGGCCCGACGGAGTTCGTCGGCGGTGACGCCGTGCTCGGCGAGGCGCTCGAGTTCTTCGCGCATGAGGGCGGCGACCGTGCCGGCCTTCGCCGGTGCGCAGCCGGCGTACATGCCGAAGAGGCCGGCATCGGAGTATCCGGGCGCGAAGGAGTAGACGGAGTAGGCGAGGCCGCGACGCTCGCGCACCTGCTGGAAGAGTCGCGACGACATGCCCGAGCCGAAGATCGCGTTCAGCACGCTCATCGTGGGGCGCCGGTCGTCGGTCGCGACGAGTCCGGGCACGCCGAGCAACAGGTTCACCTGTTCGGTCGGGCGTGAGACGACGGTGATCTCGGCACCGGTCTCGAGCTCGGCCGGCTCGACCGGACGGCGGTCGACCGGCCGCCCGGCGACCGAGGGATCCCACCCGGCCGCGGCGAGCGCCAGGTCGAGTTCGGCGAGCAGCACGTCGTGGTCGACGGCACCGGCGACGGTGACGACGAGGTCTTGCGGGCGGGAGTTCGCCCGGTAGTGCTCCCACACTCCGTCACGGGTGGCGGCGCGGATCGTCTCGGGGCTGCCTCCGATGGGCCGGCCGAGCGGGTGCGCACCGAGCACCGCATCGAAGAACCGCTCGTTCGCGACGTCGCCGGGATCGTCACCGGCCATCGAGAGCTCTTCGAGGATGACCCCGCGCTCGCTCTCGAACTCGACCGGGTCGAGGAGCGACGAGGTGAACATGTCGGCGAGCACGGCGACCGCCATCGGCAGGTCCCTGTCTTGCACCTTGGCGTAGTAGCAGGTGTACTCCTTCGCGGTGAGCGCGTTGTGCTCGCCGCCGACCGCGTCGAAGGAGATGGCGATGTCGAGGGCGGTGCGGGTCGGCGTGCCCTTGAAGAGCAGGTGCTCGAGGAAGTGCGTCGATCCGTACGTCGCGGGATGCGCGGCATCCGCTCGCTGCTCGTCGCGCGAACCGACCGCGACCCAGAATCCGATCGTCGCGCTGCGACTGCCGGGCACCTGTTCGCTGAGCACCCGCACACCCGACGGGAGCACGCTGCGCCGAACTCGCGCGTCGCCTGCGGCGGTGAAGGAGAGCTCGGCCTGGCCGAGTGGGAGGTCGACGGCGCCGTTCATCCTGCCCAGCCTATGCCACACGCTCGCGAACGCCCGGGTGATCGCATCGCTGCGCACCGCTCATCGACGCCGGCGCCGCGACGACTGCTGCGACGCGATCACTCGGAGGCGCGGTCGAGTTCGACGATCTCAGAACGCTGCAGTTCGACGGATGCCGCGGCGACCAGCGCATCGACCTGATCGGGCCGGCTCGCACTGACGACCGGTGCCACGACCGTCGGCTTGGCGAGCAGCCACGCGAGGGCGATCGTCGCCGGCTGCACGCCGTGGGCGAATGCGACCTCGTCGACCGCGGCGAGCACGCGGTGGCCGCGGCGGCCGAGGTGACGCGCCTGTCGTTCACCCCTGGCGTCGTGGCGCACGTCGGCGCGACGGCGCACCTGGCCGCCGAGGAATCCGTTCGCCAGCCCGAAGTACGGCATCACCGCGAGGCCCTGGGCGTGCGCCACGAGCTCGGGCGCCCCCTCGAAGGGCCGGCGCTCCATGAGGTTGTACTTCGTGGTGAACGCCTGGAAGCGCGGCAACCCGTTGGCGGCGAGCACCCGCGCCTCGATCAGTCGTTCGGGGGTGAAGTCGGCGGCGCCGATCGCACCGACCTTGCCGGCGGTGATCAGGGCGTCGACGGCGCCGAGGCTCTCTTCGAGCGGCACTGCGACGTCGTCGCCGTGGAAGTACAGGAGGTCGATGCGCTCGATGCCGAGCCGCTCGAGGGAAGCGTCGACGGACGCGGCGATGTCTGCCGGCGAGAGTCCGCGATGATCGGGGTGGTGGCCGATCTTCGTCGCGATCGCCATGCGGCCGCGTGTGCGCCGCGCCGCCATCCACTTGCCGATGATCGACTCGCTGCGACCGGCCGCGTAGCTGTCGGCGGTGTCGAGGAACGAACCGCCGACGCCGGCGAAGCGGTCGAGCACGTCGAAGGCCTGCTCGGTGCCGAGGGTCCAGCCGAAGGTGCTGCCGCCGAGTGCGAGGGGGTGGATCTCGAGTCCGGTGTCGCCGATCGGCACACGTCGGGCGACGCTGATGGGGCCGGACAGCGGGTTGGATGCCATCACTTCGGGCTGGAGGTCGTCGAACGTCTCAGCGGGCTGCTCGTGCGTCATCGAGTCGGCGAGTGCTGCCCCCGCAGTGCTCGCCGCGCCCGCCCGGTAGACGTGTCGTCGTGCCACCTTCCCCTCCTCCCCAGGATTGATTCCGAGAATACGTGCTCGGGGTATGCCTTCTCCGGAACGACGTGCGAACCGTTACCGAATCGTTTGCTCAGCCGCCGCCCCGGCGCACGAGCGCAGCGGCCTGCCGGAGCACCGGAGCATCGACCATTCCCCCACGGAAGGCGAATGCCCCCGGCCCGTCCTCGGCCGCGGCGAGCACGGCGCGGGCCCACTCGAGTCGATCGGGGTCGGGACGGTACGCCTCGCGCACGACGTCGACCTGGCGCGGGTGGATGCACGCGGTCGAGCTGAAGCCGAGCGCGGCGGCGTCTTCGGCCTCGGCCCGCAGTCCGTCGACGTCGTCGATCGCGAGGTGCACCGCGTCGACCGCGGCGATGTCGTGCGCCGCCGCAGCGAGGCACACCTGGGACCTGGCGTGCCTCGCGACGTCGCGGTAACGACCGTCTGGAAACCGGCTCGACGATCCGCCGAGCGAGGCGACCAGGTCTTCGGCCCCCCACATGAGCGCCGAGACGTTGGGCAGTTTCGCGATCTCGGGCGCCGCGAGCACGCCCCGAGCGGTCTCGCAGAGCGCGATGACCTCGTACCCGGCGAGATCGACGACGTCGGCGGTGCCCTCGCACTTCGCGAGCATCACCGTGCGATACCCCGTTTCGGCGAGCGCGGTGAGATCGTCGTCGAAGTGGGTGCTCGATGCCGGATTGACCCGCACGACCACGCGCTCGGGGTCGAGAGGGGTGCCGAGCAGCGCCAGCCGGGCGGCGTGCTTGGCCTCCTCGCCGACCGCGTCTTCGAGGTCGAGGATCACGGCGTCGGCGCGTTCGAGGGCCTTCGCGAAGCGGTCCGGCCGGTCGGCGGGGCAGAAGAGCAGGGCCGGGCCGAAGCGGAAGGGCTGATGCGTCATCCGTTCGCCTCCTCGTCGGCCGCCCCGGCGACCGTCGCCGCGTCGGCGATGGCCGCCTGCCGCTCGCCCGCCTCGCGGAACCACACGAGCACCGAACGCGTCGCGTGCGCGACCTCGAGGCCGCGCTGATTGCGGCCCGTGTGGCGCAGGGTCACGATGCCCTGCCCCGGTCGTGATGCCGACGGCCGCGTCTCGACGACCACGGTCTCGCTGTACAGCGTGTCGCCGTGGAAGAGCGGCGCCGGGAACACGACCTCGGTGAAGCCGAGGTTCGCGACGATCGTGCCCTGCGTGAGCTGGGCGACGGATGCCCCGACGATCGTCGCGAGGGTGAACATCGAGTTCACGAGCCGCTCGCCGAAGGGCTGCGTCGCAGACCAGGCCGCGTCGAGGTGCAAGGCCTGCGTGTTCATCGTGAGCGTCGTGAACAGCACGTTGTCGGCCTCGGTCACCGTGCGGCCCGGGCGGTGCAGGTACCGGGTGCCGGGTTCGAACTCCTCGAACCAGAGCCCGCGCTCGACGACCTCGCGGTACACGGGTGGTACGGCGTCACCGGACATCTCGGCTCCTTCGTGTCGTGCGGTGGCCCGCGGCATCCCCTCGTCAGGCGGCGAGGCCGAGCTCGCGGGTGATGATCATGAGCTGCACCTCGGTGGTGCCCTCGCCGATCTCGAGGATCTTCGAATCGCGGTAGTGACGCGCCACGGTGTTCTCGTTCATGAATCCGTAGCCGCCGAAGATCTGCGTGGCGTCGCGGGCATTGTCCATCGCGGCCTCTCCTGAGACCATCTTGGCGATCGAGGCCTCGAGTTTGAAGGGCTTGCCTGCATCGAGCTTGCGTGCTGCGTCGTGCCACGCGAGGCGCGCCTGGTGCACCCGCGCCTGCATACGGCCGATCTTGAACGCGATGTGCTGGTTCGATCCGATGGGCTCGCCGAAGACCACCCGCTCCTTCGCGTAGCGGAGCGCCTCTTCGAGGCAGCCCTGGGCGGCGCCGGTCGCGAGCGCCGCGAACGCGACACGCCCCTCGTCGAGGGTCTGCAGGAAGTTCGCGTAGCCGCGGCCGCGCGCACCGAGGAGGTTCGTCGCGGGAACCCGCACATCGGTGAGGGTCAGCGGGTGCGTGTCGGAGGTGTGCCAGCCGACCTTGTCGTAGCCCTCCTCGACGGTGAAGCCCGGAGTGCCGTTCGGCACGATGATCGTCGAGAGCTCCTTCTTCACGCTGCCGTCGGGTGCGGTCTTCTCACCCGTGACGGCCGTGATCGTGACGAATCGCGTGATGGGCGTGCCCGAGTTGGTGATGAACTGCTTGGAGCCGTTGATCACCCACTCGTCGCCGTCGAGCACCGCGGTCGTCTGCGTCGCCCCGGCGTCGGAGCCGGCCTTCGCCTCGGTGAGTCCGAATCCGGCGAGCGCGCGGCCGGCGACGAGGTCGGGCAGGTATTCGGCCTGCTGTTCGGGCGTGCCGTGCCGGTAGATCGGCATGACGCCCAGACCGACGCCCGCCTCGAGGGTGACGCCGATCGACTGGTCGACCCGGCCGAGCGCCTCGACCGCGAGGCAGAGCTGGAAGTAGCTCTTGCCCTGCCCGCCGACCGACTCGGGGAACGGCAGCCCGAAGAGGCCGAGCTCGCCCATCTGGGCGATGATCTCCATGGGCAGGCGGCGCTTCGTGTCGTACTCGTAGGCGGCAGGGGCGACGACGGTGTCGGCGAAGTCCTTGACGCGGTCGAAGAGCCCCTGCTCCTCGGTGCTCAGTTCGTAGTTCACGGTCGTGCTCCTCGTTGTTCGTGGGTTTCGGTCCGGCGCGCGCCGTCGTGCGGCGCGGTCGGCGATGCGGCGGCGGGCACTGCGGCCGGTGCCTCGGCGGATGTCTCGGCGGACGCCTCGGGGGATGTCTCGGGGTGCGGCTCGATGCGGGCGACGGACTGGTCGCGAGCGACCTGCTGTGCCACGGCGACGGCGAGTCGCACGATGCCGGCAACCGACGCCGTGACGCGGTGCTCCATCTTCATGGCCTCGATCGCGACGACGGCATCGCCGATGTCGACCGCATCGCCGTCTGCGACGAGCACGGCGGTGACGGTGCCGGGCATGGGCGCGCGCAGCTCGGGGTCGGCATGACCGCCACGCTCGATCGTGGCGAGGCGGGCGTCGAGTGCGACGCGGCGATCGACGGCCGGCACGCCCCAGTTGCCCGCACCCGTGTGCACCCAGACCGTGCCGTCGTCGTCGGTCGCGAAGACGGCCTCGCCGTCGCGATCGGGCACCGGCTCCGAGCTGCTGCCCAGACGCCAGCCACGGGCGGTCCGCCAGGCGTGCTCGCCCGCAGCGCGAGCGGCCTCGATCTGCGACTCGGCGCGGAACGCGTCAACCTCGGCGAGCACCGCGGGCGGAGCGGCATCCGTCTCGGGGGCGGGCAGCCGATCGATGAGTCCTGTGTCGAGATCGCCGCGCTGCACGGCGGGGTCGGCGAGCAGACGGCGCAGGAAGCCGAGGTTCGTCTCGACGCCGAGCACGACGGTGTCGGCGAGCGCGGCATCGAGCCGGGCGAGGGCCTCGGCACGGTCTGCGCCGTGCGCGATGACCTTCGCGAGCATGGGGTCGTAGTCGGCGGTGACCCGCTGCCCCGAGCGGATGCCGCCGTCGACCCGCACGCCCGCTGCGACGGGTTCGCGCCACACGAGCAGCTCGCCGGTCGATGGGAGGAACCCGCGCGCAGGGCTCTCGGCGTACACCCTCGCCTCGATGGCGTGACCGCGGAGGCGCACCTCGGCCTGGCTCAGCCCGAGCGGCTGGCCGGCGGCCACGCGCAACTGCTGCTCGACGAGGTCGATGCCCGTCACGAGTTCGGTGACCGGGTGCTCGACCTGCAGCCGGGTGTTCATCTCGATGAAGAAGAACTCGTCGGGCGCGGTGTCCGACACGAGGAACTCGACGGTGCCGGCGCCGCGGTAGTCGACGCTGCGTGCGGCATCGCACGCCGCCTGCCCGATGCGGGCGCGGGTCTCGGCGTCGAGCAACGGCGACGGAGCCTCTTCGATGACCTTCTGGTGGCGCCGCTGCAACGAGCACTCGCGCTCGCCGAGGTGGATCACCTCGCCGAACTCGTCGGCGAGCACCTGCACCTCGATGTGCCGCGGCCGTTCGATGAGCCGTTCGAGCAGGAGGGTGTCGTCGCCGAACGCCGTGAGCGCGACGCGGCGCGCCGCGGGCAGGGCGGCCGCGAGTTCGCTTGCGTCACGGGCGATGTGCATGCCCTTGCCGCCGCCGCCGGCGCTCGGCTTCACGAGCAGCGGATAGCCGACGGACTCGGCCGCGGCAGCGAGGGCGACGTCGTCGAGCGAGGCGTCGGCGATGCCGGGAACGGTGGGCACCCCGGAGGCCGCGACGTGCCGCTTGGCCTTGATCTTGTCGCCCATGATCTCGAGGGCTCGAACGCCCGGGCCGACGAAGACGATGCCGGCGTCGCGGCATGCCTCGGCGAATCCCGCATGCTCCGAGAGGAAACCGTAGCCGGGGTGGATCGCCTCGGCGCCGCTCGCTCGCGCTGCGTCGATGATGCGGGCCGGATCGAGATAGCTCGCGGCGGCCGCGGCGGGACCGATGCGCACGGCCTCGTCGGCGAGGCGCACGTGCGGGGCATCCGCGTCGGCGTCGGAGTAGACGGCGATCGAGCGGATGCCGAGCCGGCGGAGGGTGCGGATGACGCGCACCGCGATCTCGCCGCGGTTGGCGACGAGCACGCGCTCGAACGGGCGCGGCAGTCGTGCCTCGCTGCGGCCGTCGCCCGTGCCCATCCGCGCCTCCCTGCGCTCGACGCGCGAACATCAGTTAACGCGCACTAACTGGATTCGATGTTAGTGCTCGTTAACTGAAATCACAAGGCCGGCGCGCGAGATCGAGAGCAGCGGATGCCTCGGCCCAACCGGCCGCTCAGGCGCGCGTCGACACGAGGGCGGCGGCGATGCGCTCGACGCCGAACTCGAACGCCCGATCGACGTCGCCGCCCAGGCGGAACGCCCCGGAGAGTTCCATGGCGACGAACCCCGTCACCCACGCGGTGAGCGTGCGCGCGGCGTCGAGCGCATGCTCGGGGCCGGCGATCCTGGCTGCGACCGCCAGCAGGGGCGCGCTCGCAGCACGAAGCGCCTCGACCTCGAGCCCCGACTCATCGCTCGGCGTGAACACGAGCGCGTAGGCCGCCGGCCGCTCATGGGCGAATTCGCGCACGGCGCGGGCGAGCCGAGCCACGTCGACGAGCGCGTCGTCGACGAGCGCGTCGTCGACGAGCGCGTCGCCCTGGCCGTCATCCTGGCCGTTCACGCTGATCGCTCCATCGAGGCGGCCGGCGAGATCGTCGACGGTCGCCGCGGCGATGAGCCGCACGAGTTCGCCCCGGCTCCGCACCCGCTTGTAGAGCGACGGCGCGCGAACGCCGACGCGCTCGGCGACCGCCTGCATCGTCAGCCCCCCGAGCCCATCGGCCTCGAGGATCGAGCGCCCGGCGCCGACGATGGCGTCGAGCGAGGTCCGGTCCGGTGTCGGCATGCATCCGCCCTTTCGTTGATCCGACTCTAGGCTATTGCGCGTAGCCATGATGGCTATGTAGCATAGCCATCATCTTCCCACCATCACCAGCGAGGCACTCCATGAAGCTCGGCCCCTCCCTCCACCGCATCGGCTCCGACCTCGTCGCGGTCTACCTCGTCGAGACGCCCGACGGCATCACCGTCATCGACGCCGGGCTCGCCGGCCAGTGGAGCGAGCTGACGGCCGAGCTCGCCGCGATGGGCCGTTCACTCAGCGACATCCGAGGAGTGGTGCTCACCCACGGCGACTCCGACCACATCGGCTTCGCCGAGCGCCTTCGGCATGACCACGGCGTTCCCGTCCACGTGCACGCGGCCGACGCCGCGCGCGCTCGCGGCGAAGTGTCGACGAAGCCCGGATGGGGCAGCATGAAACTCGGCGCGACGGTGAGGTTCCTCTGGTACGCGCTCACCCACAAGGGGCTCCGCACCACGCCGCTGACCGAGGTCGTGCCGGTGAACGACGGCGACGTGCTCGCGCTGCCCGGCGCCCCGAGGGTGATCGGGCTGCCCGGCCACTCCCCCGGCAGCATCGCGATCCACGTGCCCGCCGCCGATGCCGTCTTCGTCGGCGACGCGCTGACCACCCGTCACGTGCTCACCGGCGCACTCGGCCCTCAGCCCGCGCCGTTCACCGACGACCCCGCCGAGGCCCTCGCATCACTGCGACGACTCGACGGGCTCCGGGCCACCTGGGTGCTGCCCGGGCACGGCAGGCCGTGGAACCGCGGCGTCGACGAAGCAGTGCGCGAGGTCGAGCAGGCGGCCGCGCGCGCACGCTGACCGGCGAGACGGTCACCCGGCACGCTCACATGCGGAACAGGCCGAACGCCGGCTCGGGCAGGGGCGTGCGGCTCGCGAGTTCGAGGGCGAGCGCGAGCACGGTGCGAGTGTCTTCGGGAGCGATGATCCCGTCGTCCCAGAGCCGGGCCGTCGAGTGGTACGGGCTGCCCTGCTCGTCGTACTGAGCCCGGATCGGATCCTTGAACGCCTGCTCCGCGGCATCCGGCCACGCCTCGCCGTTCACCGCCAGCTGGTCGCGCTTGACGGTCGAGAGCACGGATGCCGCCTGCTCGCCGCCCATCACCGAGATGCGGGCGTTCGGCCACATCCAGAGGAACCGCGGCGAGTACGCCCGCCCGCACATCGAGTAGTTGCCGGCACCGAAGGAGCCGCCGATGACGACCGTGAACTTCGGCACCCGGGTCGTCGCGACGGCGGTGACCATTTTCGCGCCGTGCTTGGCGATGCCGCCCGCCTCCGCGTCACGGCCGACCATGAAGCCCGAGATGTTCTGCAGGAAGAGCAGCGGGATGCCGCGCTGGTCGCAGAGCTCGATGAAGTGCGCGCCCTTCATGGCCGACTCGCTGAACAGCACGCCGTTGTTCGCGACGATGCCGATCGGGTGGCCGTCGAGGTGCGCGAACCCCGTCACGAGCGTGTCGCCGTACTCGCGCTTGAACTCGGCGAACTCGCTGCCGTCGACGAGGCGCCCGATGACCTCGCGCACGTCGTAGGGCTGTTGCACGTCGACCGGCACGACCGCGGCGAGGGTCGACGGATCGACGGCCGGCGGCCGGGGCTCCCGCACGGCCCACGCCCGCGGCGCTTGCGCCGGGAGGGTCGCGACCATGTCGCGAACGAGTTCGAGGGCGTGCTCGTCGTCTTCGGCGAGGTGGTCGGTGACTCCGGAGACCCTCGCGTGCAGCTCGCCGCCGCCGAGCTCTTCGGGCGTCACGCTCTCGCCGATCGCGGCCTTCACGAGCGGAGGGCCGCCGAGGAAGATGGTGCCCTGGTTTCGCACGATCACGGTCTCGTCGCTCATCGCCGGCACGTAGGCGCCGCCGGCCGTGCAGGAGCCGAGCACGGCCGCCAGCTGCGGGATGCGCATCGACGAGAGGGTGGCCTGGTTGAAGAAGATGCGTCCGAAGTGATCGCGATCGGGGAAGACCTCGTCTTGCAGCGGCAGGAACGCGCCGCCGGAGTCGACGAGGTAGACGCACGGTAGGCGATGCTCCTTCGCGACCTCTTGCGCGCGCAAGTGCTTCTTCACCGTCATCGGGTAGTACGTGCCGCCCTTCACGGTGGCGTCGTTGCAGACGACCATGACCGGACGCCCGTGCACGAGCCCGATGCCGGTGATGATGCCGGCGCCCGGGGAGTCGCCGCCGTACAGTCCGTCGGCGGCGAGAGGCGAGAGCTCGAGGAACGGACTGCCCTCGTCGAGCAGGCGCTCGACCCGGGCGCGGGGCAGCAGCTTGCCCCGGGCGACGTGGCGCTCTCGGGATGCCTCGGAGCCGCCCTGGGCCGCGGCGGCGAGCCGGGTGCGCAGTTCGGCGACGAGCGCGGATTGCGCCTCGGCGTTCAGCCGCGCGGCGTCACCGGTGGCATCTATGCTCGTCTGCAGGATGGACATGCGTTCCACCGGTCCTCGTCGACGGCGCGCCCCCTTGTGGCCGGCGCATGATTTCGGTTAGTGTGCACTAACTCGATTCCTGATGTTAGCGAGCATTAACCGAGATGGCAACCACTCCGAGCACCGCCGACGCCGCCGACACGGCCGTCGTCGCCCTTACTGCATCCACCGGCACCAGCGCCGATGCCGGCACGGGCGCCGGTGCCGAGCCGGGCCTCGGCACCGAGCGCAGCCGGCAGAAGGCCGACCGGCGCCAGGCGATCCTCGCTGCCGCGGCGACGCTCTTCGCCGAACGCGGCTACGCCGGCGTCACGATCGAAGACCTCGGTTCCGCGGTCGGCGTGAGCGGGCCGGCCGTCTACCGGCACTTCCCCGGCAAGGCCGCCGTGCTCGCCGCCATCCTGACCGGCGCGAGCCGCAGCCTCCTCAACGGTGCCGAGCGCGTGCTCGACCGCGCCCCCGATCAGGCCTCCGCACTGCGTGCGCTCATCGCCTTCCATGTCGAATTCGCCCTCGGCGACGCCGACGTGATCCTCGTGCAAGACCGCGAACTCGAACAGCTCGACGTCGAGGCGCGGCACGAGGTGCGTCTGCTGCAGCGTCGTTACGTCGAGCACTGGGTCGACACCCTCTCCAGACTCCGGCCCGACCGGGCCGAGACGGAGCTCAGGTTCCGGGCACATGCCGCCTTCGGACTCCTGAACTCCACTCCGCACAGCGCCCGCATTCCCGGGCGTCGACCTGCCGACGGCGTCGTCCGCGGCATCCTGGAGGAAATGGCATGGGCGAGCCTCATGTCGTGACCCTGCGCGCGACCCGCGCCGGAGATCTCGACGTACTGTTCCGATTCCGCCAGGATCCCGAAGCGCGGCAGATGGCCGGGTTCGCGTCCGAGGACCCCGCGGATCTGGCCGCGTTCGTCGAACGATGGGAGCGGCTCATCGCCGACCCCGAGGTCGCGCTGCGCACGGTGCGGGCCGATGGACAGATCGTCGGCGACGTCGTCGTCTGGCACGCCGACGACGGCTGGTGCCTCGGTTCCTGGATCGACCGGGCGCACTGGGGCCGCGGCATCGCGACCAGAGCTGTGCGGTTGGTGCTCGACGAGCTGACGGTGCGCCCGCTCCAGGCCAGGGTCGCCGTCGACAACGCCGGATCCATCGCCGTGCTCGACAAGCTCGGCTTTCGCCGGGTGGGCCTCGACCTCGCGTTCGCGAACGCCCGCGGCATCGAGATGGAGGAGTTCATCTACTCGCTCGGGTGACGGCGCAGGGAGGCTTCGTCAGCGGCCGCAACCCGAGGTTCGACCGACCCGTCGCCCGGCGGCCGTTGTGCTCAGTTGCCGACGCGCGCTCCCTGCTCGGCGGCGATACCCCCGATGCGCCGGGCGAGGGCGAGATCGCGCGAGGTGACGCCGCCGACGTCGTGGCTGCTCAGCTCGAACACGACGCGCCCCCAGCCGACCTGCACCTCGGGATGGTGGTTCAGCTCCTCCGCCGCCACCGCCACGGCGTCGAGGAGCCGTACGGCGCTCGTGAAGTCGGCGGTCGAGTATGCGCCGATCAGCCGCTCGTCGATGTGAACGAAGGCCGTACCGGAGAGTTCGTCGGCGGTCTCGGCCGGCGAGAGGATGCTGCGTTCATTCATGTGCCCATCCTCTCGCCAGAGCAGTGATCGCGCTACGGTCGCCCTTGCCGGACCGCCGGGGGCGACTCACGCCATGGTCAGCGCGACTCCCGGTTCCCGGAGGATCGCGCCGATGTCGGCGAGGAACCGCGACCCCTGCGCCCCGTCGACCAGTCGATGGTCGAACGAGAGGCTGAGGGTCATGATCTCGCGCAGGGCGATCTCGCCGCGGTGTTCCCACGGCTGCCGGCGCACCGCGCCCATGGCGAGGATCGCCGCCTCGCCCGGGTTCAGGATCGGCGTGCCGGCGTCGATGCCGAAGACGCCGATGTTCGTGATCGAGATCGTGCCGCCGGCGAGCTCGCCCGGGCTCGTGCGCCCCGCCCGCGCCGTCTCGGCGAGCGCCGCGATGGCGTCGGCGAGCTCGATGAGGGTCATCCGCTCGGCAGCCTTGACGTTGGGCACCACCAGGCCGCGTTCCGTGGCGGCCGCGATGCCGAGGTTGACTCCGCCGAACCGCACGATCTCCTGGGCCTCGTCGTTCCACCGGGCGTTGACCTCGGGGGTGCGGCGAGCGGCGATGCAGAGCGCCTTCGCGACGACCGCGAGAGGCGTGACCTTGTGGCCAGAGAACGCACGGTCGTCTCGGATGCTTCGCAGAAGCTCCATGGTTCCGGTCACGTCGACCGTGAGGAACTCGGTGACATGCGGCGCGGTGAACGCGCTGCGCACCATCGCAGCGGCGGTGTGCCTGCGCACGCCGCGGATGGGGATGCGGGTCTCTGCGGGCCGGCCGAGCGCGGCGTGTTCGGCGTGCTCGGCGTCCGAGCGCGACGAGGAGGCCGCGTGCTCGACGTCGTCGCGCGTGATGAGGCCGCGCTCCCCGGTGCCGGTGACCCGTTCGAGGTCGACGCCGTGGTCGCGAGCGAGCTTGCGCACCGGCGGTGTCGAACGCGGACGCTCCGAACCGCGTGCGGCGGGCACGGCGACCGGCGCGGCGTTCTCGGTCTCGGCCGTCGTGGGCGCCGGCGGCACGAGATCGGCCGAGAGCGCGGTGCTTCTGGCTCGACGCGTCGGCCCGGTCTCAGCTGCGGCGCCGTAGCCGACGAGGTTCGGCCCGGGCGAGGCATCCGCTTCGAGCTGTTCGGCGGCGTGCGCAGTCGAGCCGGGCGCCGCGCCAGCGACGGCAGCGGCGGCGGCATCGGCGTCTGCGTTGGCCCCTGTGTCGGCCCCGGCGTCGCCGTCACCCGTGTCGCAGGAGAAGAGCGGCGCCCCGACGTCGACCGTCTCACCCTCGGCGGCGTGCAGTGCCGTCACCACCCCGGCGAAGGGCGAGGGCAGCTCGACGACCGCCTTGGCCGTCTCGACGTCGGCGATGATCTGATTCAGTTCGACCCGGTCGCCGACCGCGACGCGCCAGGCGACGATCTCGGATTCGGTGAGCCCCTCACCGAGATCGGGCAGCGGGAAGTCGCGGATCATCGCGCTCACGCCTCCACTCCGCTCATCGAGTTCGGTCGACCGAGCACGCGGTCGACGCCGTCGAGGATGCGATCGAGATCGGGCAGGTGGTGCCGCTCGAGCTTCGCCGGCGGGTAGGGGATGTCGTGCCCGGTGACGCGGACCGGAGCCGCCTCGAGGAACTCGAAGCAGCGCTCGGTGATGGCGGCGGCGAGCTCGGCGCCGACGCCGCCCTGCTGTCCGGCCTCGTGCGTGATCACCATGCGGCCGGTTCGTCGCACCGATGCCTCGACCGTCGCGTAGTCGACCGGGGCGAGCGAGCGCAGGTCGATGACCTCGATCGAGACGCCGTCCTCCGCAGCCGCGATCGCCGCGTCGCGCGCGGTCTGCACGAGGGCACCGTACGTCACGAGCGTGACGTCGGTGCCCGCCGCGATCGTGGTCGCGACGCCCATGGGCCGGGCGTCGGCGAGGCTCGCCGTCTCGTCGACCTCTCCCTTCACGTGGTAACGCCGCTTGGGCTCGAAGAAGAGCACCGGGTCGTCGCTCGCGATCGCCTGGCGGATCATGACGTAGGCGTCGGCGGGATTCGAGCACGCGACGACCCGAAGGCCCGCGGTGTGCGCGAAGTACGCCTCGGGCGACTCGGAGTGGTGTTCCGCCGCACCGATGCCGCCGCCGAACGGCACCCGAATCGTGATCGGCATGCGCACGTTGCCGCGAGAACGGTAGTGCAGCTTCGCGACCTGCGCGACGATCTGGTCGAAGCCGGGGTAGATGAATCCGTCGAACTGAATCTCGACGACGGGGCGGAATCCCCGGTACGCGAGCCCGACCGCGGTGCCGACGATGCCGGCCTCGGAGAGCGGCGTGTCGACGACCCGCTTCGGCCCGAACTCGGCTTTCAGCCCGTCGGTGACGCGGAAGACGCCGCCGAGCGTGCCGATGTCCTCCCCCATCAGCACGACCTTGTCGTCGTCGGCGAGCGCGCGGCGGAGCCCGGCGTTCAGTGCCTTGGCGAGCGTCAGCGCGGTCACCGCACGCCTCCTTCGGCGGTGGCGGATGCCGCGGCATCCGTGTCGTCGAACATCGCGAGGTAGCGCGCGTAGTGCTCCCGCTGCCGGTCGACGTGGCTGTTCGGCTCCGCGTAGACGTGGTCGAAGACCGAGAGGGGCTCGGGGTCGGTGATCGTCGTGAGGGCGGCCCGAAGCTCGGCTGCGGCCCGGTCGGCCTCCGACTTCACGTCGCGCTCGAGCCCCGCGACATCCACCCCCGACGCGTCGAGCAGGGCGAGCACTCGCGCGAGCGGGTCGCGTCCGCTCCATTCGGCGAGCTCCTCGTCGGTGCGGTAGCGCTTGGGGTCGTCGGCGGTCGTGTGCGGGCCCATGCGGTAGGTGACCGCCTCGATGAACGTGGGTCCTTCGCCGCGCCGGGCACGGTCGAGGGCGATGCGGGTCGCCGCGAGCACGGCCAGCACGTCGTTGCCGTCGACGCGCACACCAGGCATGCCGAAGCCGTCGGCTCGGCGGGCGAGATGCTGCTTCGATTGCAGGCCGACCGGCTCCGAGATCGCCCACTGGTTGTTCTGGCAGAAGAACACGACGGGGGCGTCGAAGCTCGCGGCGAACACGAGCGCCTCGTTGAGGTCGCCCTCGCTCGTCGCACCGTCGCCGAAGTAGGCGATGGCCGCGGCATCGGAGCCCTCCCAGGCGGCGCCCATCGCGTACCCCGTGGCGTGCAGCGCCTGGGCGCCGATGATGATCTGCGGCACGGCCATGCCGTGCTCGAACGGATTCCATCCCGATGCCGCGCTGCCGCGCCACACCGAGAGCAGCTCGGCCGGCTCGACCCCGCGACACCAGGCGAGCGCGTGCTCGCGGTAGCTGGAGAAGATGAAGTCGTCATCGCGGAGTGCGCGACCGGAGCCGATCTGCGCCGCCTCCTGGCCGGCGAGCGGCGGCCAGAGGCCGAGCTCGCCCTGGCGCTGAAGGGCGGTGGCCTCGGCGTCGATGCGCCGGATGATCGCCATGTCGCGGTAGAGGCGGCCGAGCGCCCCGAGGTCGACGTCGGCGACCCACGGATCGAAGTCGGCGTGGGGGCGGCGCTCGCCCGTCGCGGTGACGAGCTGCACGAAGTCGTCGGGCTTGGTCAGGAGCCCGGTGGCGTCTCGGTCGGATGGGGTCATCGTCGATCCTCGCTCTCGGCAGGCGTGCTTCGTGGGCTGCCCGCGTCCGGCAGCACTGCCGGTTACCGAGAGCGTACGTCGGAGTGGCACACAGCTCAACCAACGGATGCAGCATTGAGCATGTTGCATGGTCAAGACGGCCGCACCAGTGCTATCGTCTGGCGTTATGACCGGTTACGACGCCGTCGACAAGGCACTCCTCGCCGCCCTCGCCCCCGACCCGCGCGCGACGGTGGTGGCGCTGGCCGATCGCCTCGGACTCTCGCGAAACACGGTGCAGGCTCGCATGGCACGCCTCGAGGCATCCGGCGCCTTCCTCTCCTTCGAGCGGAGCATCGACCCTGCGCCCCTCGGCTACCCCCTCGAGGCGTTCATCGCCGTGCACGTGCAGCAGAAGCTGCTCAGCCAGGTCGTCGACGAGATCGGGCGCATCCCCGAGGTGATCCAGGGGCACGGCCTCTCTGGCTCGATCGACCTGCTCGTGCGAGTCGTGTGCCGCGACGCGCACGATCTCTTCCGCATCGACGGCGAGATCCTCGAGATCGACGGGGTCGAGCGCACCGAGACCTCCCTCGCGATGGGCGAACTCATCCCCTATCGACTCGGACCATTGCTCGAGCGCTGACATCGGAGTTGCAGAACACAGTTGCAAAGAAACGCTTGCAAACATTTCTTTGCAGAGCATTCTTTGCAACATGGACGAGACGACCCCCGACGACCTCGAGTCGCAGCCGAGCAGCACGCGGCACCCCGGCATCGACCACACGCTCACGAGCTCGAGCCTGAAGAGCCTCGCCCACCCGCTCCGCGTTCGGATCTACGACGAGCTCTCGGCATACGGTCCGCTCACCGCGAGCGCCCTCGCCGCCCGGCTCGGCGAGTCGAGCGGCGCAACGAGCTACCACCTCAGGCAGCTCGCGCGCGCCGGCCTGGTGCGCGAAGACGAGTCTCGCGGCAAGGGTCGCGAGCGCTGGTGGGAACGCCGGCCGGGCTCCATCAGCATCCCCGATGCCCGCGACCTGCCGCCGGGCAGCGCCGACCGCCTCGCGGTGCGACTCGTGGAGGACGAGTGGTTCCGGAGTCGAGAGCAGAACTTCCGCGAGTACGTCACCGAGGGCGAACACGTCTTCGGCAGCGAGTGGCTCGATGTCGCCACCTCCGACACGATCAACCTGCGCCTGACGCCCGCGCAGCTGCACGCGCTCGTCGCCGACATCGACGTCGTGCTGAAGAAGTACATCGATGCCTACAAGCGCACCCCGACACCGGGCTCTCGGCCGGTGCAGCTGCACATCAACGCGTTCCCGCTCGTGCGAGGCGACATCACTCCCCCATCATCCGAGGAGGCATCACCATGAACACCGCGACCCTGGGCGGCTCGACCTCCCGCCCCGCGTTCCCCACCGGCGTGGCCGGCCTCGCCGTCCGTGCCGGCCTCGCGCTCGAGCGCTGGGGATCACGACGCGCAGCGGCCCGCCCGACGCGCGATGAGATCCTCCGCACCGCCGCAGTGCGGCGCGAGGCGCAGCAGGCGGTCGCCGACTACGAGGCGACCATGCGCCGAACGGACCTCCTGCCGCTGCGCTGACGGCTCGGCGCCAACGGCCGAGGAGCACCGCCGCCGGCCGAGACGTCCACGAGAACGACGGATGCCCCGCCCGAACGAATCGGGCGGGGCATCCGCGGTTCAGACCATGCGACTACGCGTCGACGCCCTCGGCGGGCTCTTCGGAGTGCGTGCCCGCGGTCTCGCGGCCCTCGGTGTCGGCGTCTTCGGCCAGCACCGGGGCGAGCGAGAGCTTGCCGCGGTCGTCGATCTTCGTGATCTCGACGAGAACCTTCTGGCCGACGCCGAGCACGTCGTCGACGTTCTCGACACGCTTGCCGCCGGCGAGCTTGCGCACCTCGGAGATGTGCAGCAGGCCGTCTTTGCCCGGGAGCAGCGAGACGAACGCGCCGAAGGCGGCGATCTTCACGACCGTGCCGAGGAACTGCTCGCCGACCTCGGGGTTGGTGGGGTTCGCGATCGCGTTGACCTGGGCGCGGGCGGCCTCGGCCGACGGGCCGTCGGTCGCGCCGATGTAGACGGTGCCGTCCTCCTCGATGGAGATGTCGGCGCCGGTCTCATCCTGGATGGCGTTGATCGTCTTGCCCTTCGGGCCGATCAGCTCGCCGATCTTGTCGACGGGGATCTGCACCGAGATCACGCGGGGCGCGGTCGGGGCCATCTCGTCGGGGCCGTCGATCGCGGCGTTCAGCACGGCGAGGATCGTCGTGCGAGCGTCTTTCGCCTGCGTCAGCGCGCCGGCGAGCACCGAGGCGGGGATGCCGTCGAGCTTCGTGTCGAGCTGGATCGCGGTGACGAACTCCGAGGTGCCGGCGACCTTGAAGTCCATGTCACCGAGCGCGTCTTCGGCACCGAGGATGTCGGTGAGCGCCGCGTAGCGGGTCTCGCCGTTCACGGTGTCGGAGATGAGGCCCATCGCGATGCCCGCGACGGGTGCGCGCAGCGGCACGCCCGCGTTCAGCAGCGAGAGCGTCGACGCGCAGACCGAACCCATCGAGGTCGAACCGTTGGAGCCGAGCGCCTCGGACACCTGGCGGATCGCGTAGGGGAACTCCTCGCGCGTGGGCAGCACGGGCACGAGCGCGCGCTCGGCGAGTGCGCCGTGCCCGATCTCGCGACGCTTCGGCGACCCGACGCGACCGGTCTCACCGGTCGAGTAGGGCGGGAAGTTGTAGTTGTGCATGTAGCGCTTCTTGGTGACCGGGCTCAGCGAGTCGATCGACTGCTCGAGCTTCAGCATGTTCAGCGTCGTGACGCCGAGGATCTGGGTCTCACCGCGCTGGAAGATGGCCGAACCGTGCACGCGGGGCACGACCTGCACCTCGGCGTCGAGCGGGCGGATGTCGGCGAGGCCGCGACCGTCGATGCGAACGCCGTCTTCGAGCACGCGCGAACGCACGACGTGCTTCGTGACCGACTTGTACGCCGCGGAGACCTCGGCGTTGGCGGACTCGGGCAGTTCGCCCGCGGCGACCTTGGCTGCGACGTGCTCTTTGACGCGAGCCTTGAGCGCGTCGTCGGCGTCTTGGCGCTCGACCTTGCCGGCGATCTGGTAGATGCCCTTGAGCTCTTCGAGCGCGAGCGCCTCGACGACGCTCTTCGTCTCAGCCTGGTAGGGCGGGAACGTCGGGTAGTCGGCGGTCGGCTTCGCCGCGGTCTTCGCGACCTGCTGCTGCGCCTCGACGAGCTGCTTGATGAAGGGCTTCGAAGCCTCGATGCCCTGTGCGATGACGGTCTCGTCGGGCTTGACCCCGCCGGCCTTGATGAGGTTCCACGCGTTGTCGGTGGCCTCGGCCTCGATCATCATGATCGCGACGTCTTGCGAGCCGTCGGCCTCGGTGACGACGCGACCGGCGACGACCATGCTGAACACGGCGTCTTCGATCTGCGAGTACTTCGGGAAGGCGACCCACTGACCGTCGATGAGGGCGACGCGCACGCCGCCGACGGGGCCGGAGAACGGCAGGCCCGAGAGCTGGGTCGAGAGCGACGCGGCGTTGATCGCGAGCACGTCGTAGTACTCGTCGGGCTCGATGGCGAGCACGGTGACGACGACCTGCACCTCGTTGCGGAGGCCCTCGACGAACGAGGGGCGCAGGGGCCGGTCGATCAGACGGCAGGTGAGGATCGCCTCGGTCGAGGGGCGGCCCTCGCGACGGAAGAACGAGCCCGGGATGCGGCCCGCGGCGTACATGCGCTCTTCGACGTCGATCGTGAGCGGGAAGAAGTCGAAGTGCTCCTTCGGCTGCTTGGAGACCGAGGTCGCCGAGAGCAGCATGGTCTCTTCGTCGATGTAGGCGACGGCGGAGCCCTGCGCCTGCTGCGCGAGACGTCCGGTCTCGAAGCGGATCGTGCGAGTGCCGAACTTGCCATTGTCGATGACGGTTTCGGCGAACGTGATTTCAGGACCTTCCAAGAGGTCGTCTCCTTTGTTTACCGTCGCACCCCGTGTGGGCGCGACTCATACAGAGGAGCAGGAACAGGCAATACGAATCGCATCGGTCGATGCGTTCACGCTGGCCACCAGTAGAAGTCCACCAAACCGCCACGGCTTGGTAATCCACCACAGGGGACCAGCTTCCTGCCGGCCTGCTCCAGGTGCTCGCGTGAGCACAGAGCCCCACATGAGCACAGTGCTCGATATTCAGTTGTGCGCCTGCCGGAACGGATTCCCGCTTCTCGGCACTCCAGACGCCGGCAACCCATCGGGCAACCGCTCCCATGCTAGCAGAGCAGCGCTTTTCCGCCCGTGAACAGCGGATGCCGCTTGGGCGCGTCGGCCGCAGGGGGCCGCGGCGTGCGCGGGCGTGCGGCATCCATGCCAGACTCGAACGCATGAGTTCCGACGAGCAGAGCACACCGGGCCCGTCCGACGAGACGAAGCGCAAGTTCCGCGAAGCGCTCGATCGCAAGAACAACGCCGCCAAGAAGCGCGAGGGAGAGGCCCACCTCGACGGCGGCGGCGCGGCACAGCACACCCAGGGCCCCGCCGAGCACAAGCGCGAGTTCCGTCGCAAGAGCGGCTGAGCCCGCTCACTCGACGGGTGCCGGCCTGGCGGCCGGCGCCGCGTTCGTCGGTGGGAGGGCGGCCGGGCCCGGGTTCGACGCCGGAACGATGACGGGCAGCAGCTCGGCACGTTTCGGCCCGAGGCCGTCGCCGGCCGTGCGCCCTTGGAGGCGCCGGCGCATCCACGGCACCGCGTGCCGACGAATCCACTCGACATCGCCCACGACCGTGCGACCGCGATCTTCGGCCGGATCGTGCACGGCGAGTTCCAGCGCGCCGAGTTCGCGCGCATCGGGCACACCGAGCACACGGGCGGCCGCATACGCGATGCCCCGGTGTCCCGATGCGTTCAGGTGCACGCGGTCCTCGGCCCAGCGGTCGTCGTCGGCGAGTTCGGGGCGCGCGTCGACGTCGAGGAGCATCGAACCGGTGGCCTCGGCGAGCTGACGGAGCCGCGCGTTGAAGATCCGGAAGCGACGCGCGAACAGGCGCGCGGCGGGGCGGCGCGGCATGAACGCCGTGACGAGCAGCACATCGCAACCGGTCATGCGGAGCCGGGTCACGGCATCGCCGAGCTCGGTCGCGAGTGCGTGGGGGTCGGCGCGACGCCCGACGAGGTCGTTGGCCCCGATCAGCACTGAGACGAGGTCGGCGTCGAGGGCAGCGGCCCGCGGAAGCTGCACCTCGACCGCGTCGCGCACGCGACGGCTGCGCACGGCGAGATTCGCATAGGCCACCGGTTCGGCCGTCGTGCGCGTGACGGCGAGGAGCATCGCGAGCCGGTCCGCCCAGCCACGGTACTGGCCGGCGGGCATGCGGGACTCGTCGCAGAGGCCCTCGGTCAAGGAGTCGCCGACCGCGACGTAGCGGGTCCAGCGCGGGGCTGCGGGCGACGGCGGTGCGGATGCCGCCGACGGCGACGGCGCAGGCGCCGCGACCGGCGTAGGTGCGGCGACCTCCGCCACCGGAGCCGGACGCCGCCCCATCGCCTCCTCGTAGTGCCCGATGAGCTCGTCGCCGAGCCGGTCCCAACCGCGACCGGCGACGGAGGCGCGAGCCTGCTCGCCGAAGGCGCGGCGCTTCGCGTCGTCGCCCGTCAGGTCGCGCACGCGGTCGCGGAGGTCGTCGAGGTCGCCCGGGCGATAGAGCCAGCCGGTCGCACTGTTCTGCACGAGGTCGAGCGGGCCGCCGCGACCCGTCGCCACCACCGGCACGCCGCTGGCGAGCGCCTCCTGCACGGTCTGGCAGAACGTCTCGCTCTCACCGGGATGCACGAACACGTCGAGGCTCGCCATCGCACGCGCGAGCTCGTCGCCGCCGAGGAAGCCCATGAACGCGGCCGTCGGCAGCATGCGCTCGAGCGCGGGTCGCGCCGGGCCCTCGCCGATCACGACGAGCTTCACCCCGGGCAACTCGGCGATCGCCCGAAGGTCTTCGACCTGCTTCTCGGGCGCGAGACGACCGACGTACCCGACGAGGATCTCGCCGCCGGGAGCGATCTCGCGCCGCCATGCCTCGTCGCGCCGGGCCGGCGAGAACCGCTCCGTGTCGACGCCGCGGCGCCAGAGTCGGATCCGCTCGACGCCGACCGATTCCAATCGCTCGACCGCCGACGTCGACGGCGCGAGCGTCAACGTCGCGCGCCGGTGCAGTCGCCCGAGGTGCCGCGTGAGCGCGGGCGCGGCGCCGGGCACCCCGTACCGCTCGGCATACGACGGAATGTCGGTCTGGTAGACCGCGACGGTGGGAATTCCGAGGGACTCGGCCGCGAGGACGCCGCGCCAGCCCAGCACGAACGGCGAGGCGAGGTGCACCACATCGGCGTCGTGTTCCCGCATCACCGAGGCGAGGCGTTGCGCGCTCGCGAGGGTGACGCGCACGTCGGGGTAGCTCGGCAGCGGCATCGACGGCAGCAGCACGGCACGGGCACCGTACAGCGAGTGGTCGATCGGGCCGGAACGCGGAGCGATGACGAGGGCGTCGTGCCCCCGACGCTCGAGGTGTCGCAGCGCCTGGAGGAGCGAATGCGTCACGCCGTTCATGTGGGGGAGGAACGATTCTGCGAGGAGGACGACCTTCACGCCTCCAGCGTGAGGCCCGCGCACCCCGCAGTTCGACGAAAACGCCCTCGAACGCCGAGGATTCACCGACTCGTCGGCTCCCGTTCCCCGGTGCGGCGACCGCACGTCGCGGCAGCATCCGTCAAGGCCTCGCGCTCGCACTGGGCGAAGCGGATGATGGAGGGTACGCATGCACCATCATTCGAGGAGGAATGCCATGGCTTCCGTTGCACGTGTCACCACCATCACCGTCCGTTCCGACACCAGCTTCGACGATGCCGTCGCAGCAGGCGTCGCGAGAGCGTCGGAAACACTCCGCAATGTGAGCGGCGCCTGGGTCAAGGAGCAGAAGGTCGAGGCCACCGACGGCAGGATCACCGGGTGGTCGGTCACCCTCGAAGTGACCTTCGTGCTCGACGACTGACGACGGCACCGAGACATCCGCTGTTCACCTCGCGCGACTAGAACGGGCGAGTGGATGACGCATGGATCCGCGACCTCGCGGAGTCGCACTGGCTCGTGCCGCTGCTGTTCGCGCTCGTCGTCGGTGATGCGTTCTTCGTCGTGCTGCCCAGCGAGACGGCAGTGGTCGCGCTCGGCGCATTGTCGGCGACGACCGGATCGCCGTCGCTCGGTGTGATCCTGCCGGTCGCCGCTGCGGGGGCCGTGGTCGGCGACGCGCTCTGCTACCTGATCGGGCGCCGGGTCGGACTCGACCGCTGGCGCTGGCAGCGCACCGGACGCATCGGCGCGACGATCGCGAAGATGCGCATCGCCGTGCACCGGCGCACCGCCGTACTCCTCTTCACGGCGCGGTACGTGCCGTTCGCCCGCATCGCGGTGAACCTCGCCGCCGGCGCCGGACGCGTGCCGCTCCGACGGTACCTGCCGCTCTCGGCCGCAGCGGGTGTCGCCTGGGCCTGCTACAACGTCGCGATCGGCGCGATCGTCGGCAACGTGCTCCGCGACTCGCCGCTCCTCGCGATCGCGGTGTCCATCCCGATCGCCATCGCGCTCGGGGTCACGGTCGATCGCGCCGTCGCGCTGCTCGACGCGCGCCGCGGCGCGATCGAGGGTCTTCCCGACGCCGGGGCCGATCGCTCGAGCTGATCGGCGAGACGTCGAGGCGGTTCTGCCGCGCCGAGTGAGTGCTGCCGCGCCGCAGCAGCGCTGCCGCGCCGAGTGGGTGGTCATGGCGCTGCCGTGGGCGCGCGTGGTTATACGCGCAGCAGGCCAATCTGGCAAGGGTCTTCATTCGGTTCGAACCGGTGCCTAGCGTGGGTGCGAACCGACCGGCGACAGCCCCCTGACGACAGGATCACGACGGGCACCGACGGTCGCAGATGAAGGAGGAGTGCCAACGATGAGCGAACAATCTCTGTCGAATACCAGTGCCGGCCAAGCGGGCGGGCTCGCCGACGGCACGACGCCGAAGCGATCTGGAGACGTCCGAGAGGATGTCTCGACCCTCGCTTCGGATGCCGGTCAGGCAGGCCGCCAAGTGGTCGACGTCGCCAAGGACGAGACGCGATCCGTCGCCTCGGAGACCAAGCAGCAAGCACGCCAGTTCCTCGGAAAGGTCGGCGACGAGCTCAGGGGCCAGGCCGCCGCACAGCAGTCCAAGGTCGCCGAGGGCCTGCAGTCCGTCGGCTCGGAGTTCACCGACATGGCGAGCGGCTCCACGCAGTCCGGCTACGCGAGCCAACTCGTGCGCGGGGCCGGTGAGCGCGTCGGCGACGCCGCCCGCTGGCTTCAGGATCGCGACCCGCAGTCGCTGGTCGAGGAGGTCAAGGGCTTCGCGCGACGGCGCCCCGGCGTGTTCATCGCCATCGCCGTCGGCGTCGGCGTGGTCGCCGGGCGACTGACCCGCGCCATCACGGCATCGGGCGATTCATCCGGAACGGGCGCGAGCACCTCCGGCAGGTCGAGCGTGGCCGGCGGGACCGGCGCGAACGCCCGGACCGGCAGACTGTCGGACGATGCCGGCTTCTCGGCACGGCCGGTGCCACCCACGCCCGAGATGTCCCCGCCGCGGGCCACGACCGTCGGCGCCGCCGGATCGGCTCCGACGGTCGGTGGTGCATGATGACCGAGCCGTATCTTCCCAACGGAACGCAGACGCCTTCCGAGCGCCAGGCGGAGACGACGTCGCTGGGCGACCTCCTCGCGGAGGTCTCCCGCGACGTCTCGACGCTCATGCGTCAGGAGGTCGAGCTGGCGAAGGCCGAGATCCGGGAGACCACCAAGCGGGCCGGTCGCGGTGCGGGGCTGCTCGGCGGTGCGAGCGTCGCGGGGATCCTCGCGCTCGCGTTCCTCTCCGTGGCGCTCTGGTGGGCGCTCGGCTACCTGATGGGGAACGCCTGGTCGGCCGTCATCGTGGCGGTGCTGTGGGGCATCGTCGCGCTCGTGCTCGCGTTGACCGGAAAGAAGCAGATCGAGCAGATCTCGGGACTCCCGCAGACGGTCGACACCGTCAAGGAGATCCCAGATGCGCTGAAGAGGAATGAGGAGAACCGATGAGCAATCCCGATGAGATCCGTGATGACATCGAACGGACCCGAGCAGAGTTCGGCCAAGACGTCGACGCCCTGGCCGACAAGGTGTCGCCCTCGAAGATGGCCGAACGGCAGACGCGGCGGATGCGCAACGCGGTGACGTCGCTGAAGGATCGGGTCATGGGCGCGGCATCCAGCGCCACCGACTCGGCGCAGGACATGATCGGCGGCGCCGGCGACGCGGTGGCCGATTCTCCGCACAAGCTCGCCTCGACGACACGGGGCAACCCGATCGCCGTCGGCCTCATCGCCTTCGGCGTCGGCTGGCTCGCGGCATCGCTGGTGCCGGCGTCGAAGGTCGAGCGCGACGCGGCCGAGCATGCGAAGGATGCCGCGGCTCCCCTGGTCGGCCAGGTCAAGGACATCGCCGCCGAGACCGCCGACCACCTCCGCGAACCCGCGAAAGAGGCGGCCGATGCCGTCAAGGACCGGGCTGCGGAAGCCGTCGACATCGTCCGCGAGGAAGGCGAGTCGGCCGCGGCCGACGTGAAGAACGAGGCGAAGCACACGGCGCAGCAGCATGCGTCATCGGGCGACGCCCCGTCGGGCGCGTCCCCGTCGGGCGCGTCCCCGTCGAAGCTGCCCTGAGCGACCGCCGAAACGGCCCAGGACCCGAGCATCTCGGGCCTGGGCCGTTTCGGCCGCGGTGTCACTCCCCCGTGAGACCGCCGATGAGGTGGCCGAACGGGCGTTCGAGCGCGAACGGATCTCGAACCGACGCCGAGCGATCGCTCGCCGCGACGAGCGCCGCGAGTTCACCGGCGGCCCGATCGATGCGCGCCGGCAGCGTCTTCACGCTGTCGGCCGACTCGCCCCAGTCGCCGGTCGCGGCGAACACGCCGGTCGGGGCGACGATCGCGTGCAGGTAGGTGAACATCGGGCGCAGCGCGTAGTCGAGCGCGAGCGAGTGCCTCGGGGTGCCGGCGGTGGCGCCGATCACGACGGGCAGCTCGGCGAGCGCGCCGCTGTCGATCACGTCGAAGAACGACTTGAAGAGCCCGGAGTAGCTCGTCGTGAAGATCGGCGTGACGGCGATCAGGCCGTCGGCACCGGTCACGGCTTCGATCACCGCTTCGAGCTTCGGGCTCGGAAAGCCCGTCAGCATGTGGTTCATGATGTCGGTCGCGACATCCCGGAGCTCGAAGGTCTCGAC
Organism: Agromyces badenianii; assembly: GCF_003070885.1. Lineage (NCBI taxonomy): Bacteria > Bacillati > Actinomycetota > Actinomycetes > Micrococcales > Microbacteriaceae > Agromyces > Agromyces badenianii. The sequence goes on along the minus strand of NZ_CP028913.1, from coordinate 1,143,660 downwards.
GGTCGTGTCGATGCCCTGCTCGGCGAGCTTGGCGACGGTGGCGTCGCTGAGCTTGTCGGCGAGCATCCGCGTCGAGGAGGGCTGGCTGAGGCCGGCCGAGACGACGGCGAGGGTGCGGGTGGTCATCGTCAGGCTCCCTTCACGGCCGCGGCGCCGAACGCCGCGCCCTTCGTGGCGTCGTTCGCCCCGCCTGCGGCCTTCGCCGCGTTGCGTGCGGCGACGAGCGACTCGTGCGTCGGGGCATCCGGAACCGTCTCGGGGCGGTTCTTCGCGAACTCGCGGCGCAGCACCGGCACGACCTCGGAGCCGAGCAGGTCGAGCTGTTCGAGCACCGTCTTCAGCGGCAGGCCCGCGTGGTCCATGAGGAACAGCTGGCGCTGGTAGTCGCCGACGTAGTCGCGGAAGCCGAGCGTCTTGTCGATGACCTCCTGCGGGCTGCCGACCGTGAGCGGGGTCTGGGAGGTGAACTCCTCGAGGCTCGGGCCGTGCCCGTAGACCGGCGCGTTGTCGAAGTACGGGCGGAACTCGCGCACCGCGTCTTGCGAGTTCTTGCGCATGAACACCTGGCCGCCGAGTCCGACGATCGCCTGCTCGGCGGTGCCGTGCTCGTAGTGCTCGAAGCGCTGGCGGTAGAGCGCCACCATGCGCTGCGTGTGCGACGCGGGCCAGAAGATGTGGTTCGCGAAGAAGCCGTCGCCGTAGTACGCGGCCTGCTCGGCGATCTCGGGGCTGCGGATCGAGCCGTGCCAGACGAACGGCGGCACGTCGTCGAGCGGGCGCGGGGTCGACTGGAAGCCCTGCAGGGGCGTGCGGAACTGGCCCTCCCAGTCGACGAAGTCCTCTCGCCACAGGCGGTGGAGCAGGTTGTAGTTCTCGAGGGCGAGGTTGATGCCCTGCCGGATGTCCTTGCCGAACCAGGGGTAGACCGGCCCGGTGTTGCCGCGCCCGAGCATGAGGTCGACGCGGCCGCCCGCCACGTGCTGGAGCATCGCGAAGTCCTCGGCGATCTTGACCGGGTCGTTCGTCGTGATGAGGGTCGTCGAGGTCGTGAGCTGGATCGTCGAGGTCTTCGCGGCGAGGTAGGCGAGCGTCGTGGTCGGCGAGGAGGAGAAGAAGGGCGGGTTGTGGTGCTCGCCGAGCGCGAAGACGTCGAGGCCGACCTCTTCGGCGTGCTGGGCGATGGTCAGCACATCGGTGATGCGCTCGTGCTCGCTCGGCGTGCGTCCCGTCGTCGGGTCTTGCGTGATGTCGCTGACGGTGAAGATTCCGAACTGCATGGTGCCCTCCTGGGCTCGTCCTCTGAGGATTCCGAGTTGCATGCTTATGCATACATCTGGCGCAACGGATGCCCCCCGCCCACTATTCCCGATCGGCGCCCGCCGCGCACGCCCGCGTCTCGTCGGGCGCGAGGGGGGCTCCGACAGCGCGGAAGGCGAACGAACGAAAGGCGGGGGCGCCGACCGGCACCCCCGCCTCGCACTGCCTCCGGGTCAGTCGGTCGGTTGGTGCTCGTGACCGCCGTCGCTGCCGACGGTGCCCTCGGGTCCGGCCGGCGCCGGCAGGGTGAACCCGCCGGGAACCTTCTTGCCGACGACGCCGTTCACCGTCTCGGTGGAGTACGCGTAGGTCAGCACCGCCGTCGCGATCGCATCCGTATTCACGTCGAGCGCATCGAGGGCGAGGTTGTCGATCGTGTCGCACGCGAGGTGGTAGCACTGGTCGTACTGCTCACCGGCGACACCGCCCCAGATGGCCGCCTGCTCCTCGGTCTTCACGACCTCGGCACCCGTGAAGAGGCCGCCCGCCGGGATGCCGTTCTGGATGAACGCCTGATAGTCGCTCCGGCCGCTGAACTCCGCGTCGTCGTACGGGATTCCCATCTTCGTGAAGTAGCTCTCGAAGAGGTCCTCGATCTGCACCGAGCCCTCGGGCACGACCACCGGGGCCGGGAAGCCCGACTCATCGCCGTCGTACACCATGAAGATGTAGTTGGGCGAGGCCACCATGTCGAAGTTCAGGTACAGCGCGATCTCGTCGATCGAACCGGCGGCGACCTGGTCGGCGACATAGGCGCGCGAACCGAGCAGGCCGCTCTCCTCAGCGCCCCACCAGGCGAACCGCAAGGTGTTCTCGGGCTTCACCTTCGAGATCTGCTGGGCGATCTCGAGCAGTGCGGCCGAGCCGCTGCCGTTGTCGTTGATGCCCGGGCCCGCCTGCACGGAATCCAGGTGCGCACCGGCCATCACGACGTTCGCGTCGTTCTTGCCCGGCAGTTCGGCGATCACGTTGACCTGCGGGCGCTGCTCGGGCGCATCGACGAGGATCCTCGCCGTCGAGCCGGCCGCCGTCATCGCGACGCCGTCGGCGAAGCTCGCGCCGACCACGGGAATGTCGAGCGGCTCGGTGTTGACGCCGAACAGGGTGCCGGTGACGAGACCCTCGCGCAGCGGCGTGTTGCCCTGGTTGAAGATGATCACGGCCTCGGCGCCCGCGTTCTGGGCGTTGACCGCCTTCACTCCGAACTCGCAGGTACCGCGCTGGATGAGCGCGATGTCGGCACTGCCGGTGAAGTCGAGCCCGGTGAAGTCCGACGCCTCGCAGCCGCTCGTGACCGGGTCGCGCGGCAGGGCGGTCACGATGTCGACGGGGATGACCGTGCCGGTGACCTCGCCGTACCCGGTGCCGGTGAACACGCCGGTCTCGTAGCTCGCGGCCGGTGCCGGGGTCAGTTGCTCGAGCTCGGGCGGCGGCACGTAGGTGAAGTCGAACTCGTCGAGTTCGACGCTCCATCCGGCCGCCTGCAGCGTCTCGACGACGTACTCGACGCTCTCGGTGTAGCCCGAGGTTCCCGCCGAGCGGTTGTCGTCGTTGGCGTCGGCGATGGCCTGAAGGGCCTGCGCGTGTTCGAGCACGCCATCGACGCGGACGCACTCGAGCAGCTTCTCGTAGGTGTTGTTGTTGCGGTTGTCGCAGCCGTTGCCCGATGGCGCTGCCATCGCGGCGGTGGTCGGCACGAGCGCAAGTCCGGCGACCGCCGCGGTCGCGATCACCGCCGTCTTGACGCGCCTGGAAAGTGTTGCAGATGGGTACATCGTCTCGCCTTCCGTCACCGGTTCGTCTCCGTCGACCCCCGGTCGGGGGTTAGCATATGAGTTTGTCTCCCATGCGCGACAGCCCTTGATTCGAATCGGCCGACATGACGCGGGGAACCTGCGTCACAACGCGGCCCGATGGCTAGACTCGCCGTGATGCGCACGATTTCGGTCATCGTTCCGAGCTTGAACGACGCGGAGTTCCTCACCGCTTGCCTCGACGCGCTCGCGAAGCAGACCCGGCGCGCCGACGAGATCATCGTCGTCGACAACGGTTCAACGGATGCCACGGCCGACGTCGGCCGAGCGGCGGGCGCCTGGGTCGTGCACGAACCGCGGCGCGGCATCTGGCCCGCGACCGCGGCGGGCTTCGACGCGGCATCCGGCGAGCTGCTCGCCCGTCTCGATGCCGACTCGGTGCCCGCGCCCGACTGGCTCGCCGAGGTCGAGCGACGCATGAACCGGGCCGACCGGCCGACGGTCGTCACCAACGGCGGCACCTTCTACGGCAGGAACGCGCTCGTGCGCTGGATCGCCCGCAACATCTACATCGGCGGCTACTTCACGGTCATCGGGGCCCTGCTCGGCCACCCGCCGATCTTCGGATCGAACTACGCGATCCGGGCCGACGCCTGGAGCCGGCTGCGCGATATCGTGCACCGCGATCGCGCCGACCTGCATGACGACCTCGACCTCGCCTGGTGGATGCAGCCCGGGATGACGGTCGTGCGCGACCGTCACCTCCTCGTCGGCGTCTCCGCGCGGCCGTTCGACAGTTTCAGCGGCCTCGCCCGGCGGGTGCGGATGGCCTTCCACACGATGTCGGTGGAGTCGCGCGAATGGCCGCCGCTGACCCGGCGCAGCGAGCGCCGCAGCGCCGCCGCGTGGGTCTGGGAGGGGGCGCCCGTTGCACCGACGAATCCCGAGGCCGACGGCGAGGAGCCGGTCCCGGCCTGACCGCGCGGCCGCGCGGGCCGCGCGACGCTCGGGCCATGGCGGGCTACGGCGTGGCGTCGGTCTCGGCGAACAGCTCGAGCATGTCGCGCACGAGTTGGTGGGGCGCGGTCTCGCACGGGCTGTGTCCCGTCGGATACACCGCCAGGCGCGCACCGATCTCGCGCGCGAACCGCTCGTGCAGCTCTCGCGGCCACAGGTCGTGCTCCCCGACTGCGACGAGCTTCGGAACATGGGCGGCGGTGAGCCCGGCGCGCAGATCGGGGGTGCGCATCATGAGCGCGATGATGTCGTCGACGCTCTCGCGGCGGGTCAGGGCGAATCGGTCGCGCACGAACCGGAGCCGACGCGGCGGAACCCGATTGAGGTTGTTCCGGATGCCCCAGAGCATGAGCGATGCACCCTGACGCGGCGACGTGAAGGCGCTGATCGGCCCGATGCGCTTGACCCCGCGAAACGCCTGCCCGGGCTCGGGCGGGGCGCTCAAGAGGGTGAGACTCGCGAACAGCTCCGGCCGCTCGAGCAACGCGAGCTCGGCGAGCGTGCCGGCGAAGCTGTAGCCGAGCACGTGCGCCGGAGCCGACCCGTCGTCGAGCACGGCGAGCAGGTCGTCGAGGAAGAGCCGCTCGTCGTAGCGGCTTCGCGGCGGGTCGAGGTTCGACGGCCCGGCGCGCCACGACTCGTACTGCCCGGCGAGGTCGAAGGACTCCGCCCGATAGCCGGCCCCTGCGAAGAGCGGCATCATCAGCACGAAGTCCTCTTTCGAACCCGTGGCCCCGGGCACGAGCACGACGCGCGGCCCGTGCGATGGGCCCACGGCGACTCGGGCGAGCGCACCGCTCGGCGCCTCGAACATCGAGTGCTCGGCGTCTTCCGGGAAGATCCGCCAGTCGATGTCGGGAATGGCCTCGTCGGCGAGGCGCGCGGAATCGACGGCGGCCTCCGGCCCCGATGCCCCCTCGGTCGCCGGGCCGCGCCGACGGAATGACCCGCGTGCGCCTCCGAATGCGACCACGCCCTCACGATACCGGCGACGACCGGCCCCATGCACGGAACACCGCCGACGATTTCCCACCGTCGTGATTCCGCATCGCTCGCGCTGAGCGAACACCGGGCGCGGCCACAGCGAGCCCGCCTAGTCTGGATGCATGGCTACCGTGGCGCTCACCCTGGACACCTTCGAGAAGACCATCCTCGAGGGCGGCACCGTCTTCGTCGACTTCTGGGCCGGGTGGTGCGGGCCGTGCCTGCAGTTCGCGCCGAACTACGAGGCCGCCGCCGAGGCGAACCCCGACCTCACCTTCGCGAAGGTCGACACCGAAGACCAGCAGCAGCTGGCCGCGGCCATGAACATCACGTCGATTCCGACCATCATGGCCTTCAAAGACGGCATCGGCGTCTTCGCGCAGGCCGGCGCCCTGCCCCGGCCGATGCTCGACGAACTCATCTCGCAAGTGCGGGAGCTCGACATGGAACAGGTTCGCGCCGACCTCGACAAGCAGGAAGCCGAGGAAGCGTCGGCCTGAGCCGGCCGAACGCCCGCGCAGTGCTGGCGGGTAGGTACCTCACCCGTCGGCGGCGCCGCCCATGCGGTCGAGGCCGCTGAGATCGAGCTCTACCCCGTAGGGGCGCGAGTCACCGGTGATGAGCGCCGGCACCCGCACGAATCGGCCCCGCTCGAGCAGCTCGTCGAGCAACTCGCGCCAGCGGTCGTCGACCGCTTCGCCGAGGAAGCCGGCATGACGAGGGCGATCGCCGCCGACGAGCTGCACCCCGATGCGGTACCGACGTGAGAGCCAGCGACTCGCCCGCGGCACGAGCACGGCCTGCTGCTCGGGCCCGCCGTACAGGCGTGCCAGCTCGATCGCCGGCTGGTGGCGATGCGTGTCGGCCACCGGCGCAACCGCCCGCACCTCGCGTTCGACCCGCGGCACCTCGACGATGTCGAGGCCGTCGAGGCTCGCGAGGTCGCCCCACAGATCGGGGTTCGCCGTTCGCGCCCCGCGCACGAGTCCGACGACGAGCCAGACGACGGCCGCGACGAGCAGCAGGAGGAAGGGCCAGAGCAGCCACGGCGCGGCATCCGGTCGCACGATGCCCGTCAGGATCAGCAGCACGAACACGACGAGGTACGGGAGCGGCTCCCAGGCGAGCAACGGCTTCGAACGGGGCGCAGGCATGAGAGTCAGGCTACCTCGGGCACCGGATGCCTCGGCACCAACGGCCGCTCGAGGCGGCCGCCGCCCGCTTCACCGCCAGGTGCTCATGAGCCGCGCGGCCTCGTCGAGCACCGACTCGTCGCCGGCGTAGAGGCCGTGCTCCCGCGGCCAGTGCGAGATGACGTCGGTGAAGCCGGCCTCGGCCGCCCGCCCGACGGCGTCTTCGAAGGCCGCGGCACTCGCGAGGCTGTACCGCGCCTCGGAATCGAGCAACAGCGTGCGATCGAGGCTCGACGGATCCCGGTCGCCGGCCGCGCAGGCCTCGTCGAGCCGCGCGCTCAGCTCCGCCACGCGGCGCCACCAGGCATCCGTGCCGTCGTCGGCGCCGCCCGTGGTCACCCAGCCGTCGCCGAGGCGCGCCGCGAAAGCGACTCCCTTCGGGCCGTCGGCGGCGAGGTGCAGCGGCATGCGCGGGCGCTGCGCCGGCTCGCCGACCATGCGCGCCCCCGACGCCGTGAACCACTGCCCCTCGAACGAGATGCCGCCCGACCCCGGTCGTTCGAACCGCAGCAGCACGTCGAGGGCCTCGCTGAACTCGACGAACCGCTCGAAGCGCTGCCGGGGCGTGTACTCGGGCTGGCCGAGCACGTACGCGTCGAACCCGGTTCCTCCGGAACCGAGGCCGAGCAGCAGCCTGCCGCCCGAGATCTGGTCGAGGGTCGCGACATCCTTCGCGAAGGGCACCGGATGCCGGTAGTTCGGGCTCGCCACGAAGGTGCCGAGCCCGATGCGCTCGGTGACCATCGCGGCCGCGGTGAGCGTGGGCACCGTCGCGTGCCACCGCTCGCCCGCGAGACCTCGCCACGAGAGGTGGTCGTAGGTCCAGGCATGATCGAAGCCGAGCTCTTCGGCGCCGCGCCAGTACCGGGCGGCGGCGGGCCAGTCGTGCTGCGGGAGGATGACGATTCCGAAACGCATGAACCCGAGTCTAGGCAGCGCCGCTCAGGCTTCGATGGGCCCGACGGCGACGTCGAGGGCCTGACGCAGGTCGGCGATGAGGTCGTCGGCGTCTTCGAGCCCGATCGAGAAGCGCAGGTGTCCGTAGCGCTTGAATCCATCGGGGTAGAACGCGACGCGCGGCCCGGTGGTGCCGACGTGCACGATGAGGGACTCGTCGTGCCCGAGCGACACCGCGGAGGTCACGATGCGCAGGGCCGCGACGAAGGCGTTCTGCACTTCGGGGCCGCCATCGACCGCGAACGACATCACCCCGCCGTATGCACCGCCGAACTGCTCGGTCGCCACCTCGTGCTGCGGATGGCTCGTGAGCCCCGGGTACGCCGTGAACGCGATGCGCGGGTCGGACTCGAGCGCCTCGGCGACGCGCAGCGCAGTCGCGAAGGTCTGCCGCAGTCGCAGCGGCAGCGTCACGGATCCGCGCATGATGAGCCACGCGTTGAACGGGCTGATCACCCCGCCGACGTCGACCATGGCGTCGGACTTCAGCTCGGCCACGAGTTCGCGGCGGCCGATCACGGCGCCGCCCATGGCGTCACCGTGCCCGTTGATGTACTTCGTGAGCGAGTGCACCGAGAGGTCGGCGCCGTGATCGAGCGGGCGGAAGAACGGCGGCGGCGTGAACGTCGAGTCGACGCTGAGCAGGGCGCCTGCCCCGTGGGCGATCGCCGCGACGCCGGCGACATCCGTCACCTTCGTCGTCGGATTCGCGATCGCCTCGATGTGCACGAGTCGGGTGTTCGGCCGCAGCGCCGCGCGCACGGCCGCGAGGTCGCTCGTGTCGACGAAGTCGGCGTGGATGCCGTACTTGTCGGGCAGGAGCTCCGTGAACAGCCGGTACGTCGCCTCGTACGAGACATCCGACACGATCACGTGGTCGCCCGACTTCAGGAATGTGAAGAAGACGGCGTGCAGCGCTGCGACGCCCGAAGCGAGCACGACGGCGTCCTCCCCGTGCTCGAGGATCGCGAGCTTCTTCTGCAGGCCGATCTGGTTCGCACCCGAGTTGCGCGTGTACAGCGGCGCCTCGGTGCCCGACCAGCTCATCGTCGACGGATCGTCGGGCAGCGCGTAGGAGTTCGCCATCACGATCGGAGTGCGGATCGCCCCCGAACCGCCATCGACGGCATTGCCGGCGTGCACCGCCTGGGTGGTGTCGGCGAGTCGGGTCCAATCGGCGCGGGTCATGCCTCGACGCTACGCCCTGCACGGCCGACTATGACGGCGAACGTCGCTCAGCACGCCGCGTCTCCGTGCGCGGGGCGTCGGCCGGCACGGGCACGAGATCGATGTCGAGCGCGATGGCGGCGGCACCGCTCGGGCGCTCGAAGCGCACGAGCACGATGCCGCCGAGGATGAGCAGCCCGCCCAGCGCCTGCAGCGGTGCGATCGCCTCGCCGAGCACGAACCACGCGACGATCGCGGCGAAGATCACCTCGGAGAGCCCGAGGAACGACGAGAGCCGCGTGCCGAGCAGGCGGATGGCGGTGATGCCCGCGACGTATGCGAACGCCGTCGAGACGACGCCGACCGTGAGCACGGGCACCCACCACGGCGCGACGGTGCCGAGATAGGGCACCTCGACGAAGGCCGCCGTGAACGGCACGAGGCCGATCGCACCGGTGGCGCCGAGCACGATGGCGCCCACCACGAAGCCGCTCGCCGCAAGGGCGATCGGCGGCACCGAGGCATCCGCCCGCTCACCAAGGACGTAGTAGACGCAGACGCCGAGCATCGCGATGCCGGCGAGCAGCAGTCCGACGACGTCGAGGCCGCCGCCGCCCGGTCCGATCACGAGCACGAGGCCCCCGATCGCGAGCACGGAGCCCGCGACCACGACCAGCTGGGGTGCCCGGCGCTGACGCGCCCATGCGAAGAGCACGAGGGCGACCGGCGCGAGGTACTCGATGAGCAGGGTCGTGCTCACGGGGATGAGCGCGATCGAGGCGTAGAAGGCGAGCTGCGTGCCGACGACCGCGATGAGCGAATAGGCGAGCACCGTCCAGCGGGCCCGCCACAACGGCCGGAGGTCGAATCGCAGCGCGATGAGCCCGGGAACGGCGAGCACGAGTGCCGCGATGCCGATGCGCGCGAAGACGGCGGCGCCCGGCGACCACCCCGCCTCGAGGAGCGGCTTCACCACCGCACCGCCCGCGCCGAAGGCGAGCCCGGCGCCGAGGCCGAGCGCGATGCCGAGGGCACCCTTCGAACCGCGCATCCGCGTCTCCTCGTCCACTTCGGGCGTCAGGCCCATGTCATGACCGAACGACGTTATGCTCGTGACTGTACCGGCACCAGCCGTCAGGAGTCAAATGATTTTCACCGATGACACCATCGCCGCACTCGGCTTCGTCGCAGCGCTCGGCGACACCGTGCCCGAGGCATCCGAATCGGGCGCCGACGAGCTCGCGACAGCGCAGCAGCTCACCGCGATCCTCGACGCCTGGCGATACTCCGGGCGACGCGACGGCGACGCCGCTGAGGTCGCAGCCGTGGCCGCCGCGCGCGACCGCCTGCGCGCGCTCTGGCGCCTCGACCGTGACGACGCGGTGACCGAGGTGAACGCGATCCTCGCCGAGGCGAGGGCCGTGCCGAGGCTCGTGCGCCATGACGACATCGATTGGCACGTGCACGCCACCTCGCTGCAGGCTCCACTCGCCGAGCGCATCCTCGTCGAGGCGGCGATGGCGTTCGTCGACGTCATCCGCGCCGACGGCATGGACCGTCTGCGCGCCTGCGAAGCCGACGACTGCGAAGGCGTCTTCGTCGACGTGTCGAGGAACGCCTCCCGCCGATTCTGCAGCACGCGGTGCGGCAACCGCATGGCTGCGCGGGCGCACCGGGCTCGCGCCGAGTAGCACCGCGGGAATGACGAAAGCCCCCGCCGAGGCGGGGGCTTTCGCAAGAAGTTCGCGGGTTCAACGAGAGCCGCGTCGGAACGACGCTTAGCGGCGCAGACCGAGACGCTCGATGAGCTTGCGGTAGCGGTTGATGTCGACGTCGGCGAGGTAGCCGAGCAGACGACGACGCTGACCGACGAGGAGGAGCAGGCCACGACGCGAGTGGTGGTCGTGCTTGTGCTCCTTCAGGTGCTCGGTGAGGTCTTTGATTCGCTTCGTGAGGAGCGCGATCTGAACCTCGGGGGATCCAGTGTCACCGGGGTGCGTCGCGTACTCTTCGATGATCGCCTTCTTGACATCGGCTTCAAGTGCCATAGATGGGATCCCCTTTCTCCTTGTTGCGCGCTGCCCGTGGCCGAATGCCTGGGCTCTCTTTGTGCGCGGCCGTCATGACGGCAACCTCAATACTCTACCAGAGCGGATGCCGCGCGGACGCCGCCTGCGGCCGCCCGACCCGGCGAGCGCCCGCTGGGGTCAGCCGATCTCGATGACGGCCTTGCCGAGCACGTCGCCGGCGCGGAGCCGCGCGAGCTGACGCGGAACCTGTTCGAGCGGGTGCGGGCCGTCGACGAGTGCCCGCAGCTCGCCCGCCACGGCGAGCGCGGCGAGTTCGGGCAGGTCGCGGTTGGGCACGGCGACGAGCAGCCCGACCCGCGCCGCGGTGCCACCGGGTCTCGCGCTCGCGCCGAGCACCTGGGCGATGCGACGCGGGCTGCCGCCGATCGTGACGGCGCGCCCGCCCGGCGCGAGCAGCGCTCGAGCTCGGGCCGGCGGCAGTGCGCCGACGACGTCGAGGATGAGGTCGAAGCGCCCGGACGAGGTCGCCGTGTCGTCGATGCTCGTGCCGACGGCGCCCGCACCGAGCTCGGCGAGCGCGTCGAGCTTCCATGCCGCCCGTTCGACCGCCGTCACGTGCGCCCCGCCGAGGATCGCGAGCTGGATCGCGAACGTGCCGACTCCCCCGCCGGCACCGACGACGAGCACGCGTCGCGCGTGCAGCGGGCCTCCTGAGGCGATGGCCTCGGTGGGGGCGATGGCCTCGGTGGGGGCGATGGCCTCTGCACCGCTTAGCGCCTGCCAGGCCATGCTCGCGGCCTGCGGCAGCGCGGCGGCCGTGATGTCGTCGAGTCCCCGCGGCCTGGCCACGAGCGCACCCTCGGCCGCGACGACGATCTCGGCGAAACCGCCCCAGCCCGACGCCGAGAGTTCGCCGAAGACGGGATCGCCCACACGGTGGCGGGTGACGCCGGGCCCCACGGCGACGACCACGCCCGAGACATCCGAACCGATCACCCGATGCTTCGGACTGAACGGCGCCGCGAGACGCGTCAGCATCGCGCCGATCGCGAGGTCGACGTCCCACGAGTTGAGCGACACCGCAGCGATGCGCACGGCGACCTCCCCGTGAGCGGGCACCGGTTCGGGCAGCTCGGCGAGGCGCAGGACCCGCTCGGGCGGGCCGTATCGGTCGAGCACGATCGCACGCATCACGGAGTCGCCACCTCTCCTCGGGTTCCGCGTGCTCCGAGGCTAGCGGGAGACCTCGCTTGCGGCACGACCCGAGGTGCGGGATGCTGCCCGCATGCGAAAGCCCGTGTTCGTCACGATCGGCGCCCTGCTCGCCGTCATGGGCCTGGTCTTCATGTTCCAGGGGTTCGGACTCATCGGCGGCAGCGCCATGACGGGCTCCGCGGTGTGGGCGGTCGTCGGGCCGATCATCGCACTCGTCGGCATCGCGCTCATCGTCGTCGGGTTGCGCGGCGGCCCGACGAGCCGGGAGTGAGTAGACCACTTCGACGGCCGCCGACTCGGCGTGCTTGGCGCGGCGGATGCCCCGGGGCAGACTGGCCGCATGGGGTTCGTCATCAAGCGGGTCTACGAGCCGGCCGAGGCATCCGACGGCTACCGCGTGCTCGTCGACCGGCTCTGGCCGCGCGGCGTCTCGAAGGAGCGCGCCGAGCTCGAGCTGTGGGACAAGGACGTCGCGCCCTCCCCCGAACTCCGCACCGAGTGGCACCACGACCGCGAGCGCTTCGAGGAGTTCGCGTCGCGGTACCGCGACGAGCTCGACGCGAGCGAGGCAGCGCGGGCGCTCCTCGCGCTCGGCACCGAACACGATCGGGTCACGCTGCTCTTCGGCGCCCGCGACGAACAGGTCAACCACGCTGCGGTGCTGCTCGAGTGGCTCGGCGCGCACGGGGCATCCGTCGAGCCGATCGGCTGACCGGCGCGACCGTGACCGCTACGGCGCCAGCAGGAAGATCGCCGGCCACCCCGTGTGCGCATAGACGATGACGGCGAACACCACTGCGTCGAAGAGCATGTGCACGACGAACACGTAGGTGAGCGACTTCGTGAGCTTGAACGTGTAGCCCTGGATCAACGCGAACGGGATCGTGAGCAGCGGCCCCCACGACTGGTAGCCGAGCTCCCACAGGAACGACACGAACACGATCGCCTGAAGCAGGTTCGCCTGCCACGACGGGAAGTGCCGGCGCAGCAGCACGAAGACGGTGCAGACGAAGAACAACTCGTCCCACGTGCCGACGGCGGCGACGCCGACGAAGAGGCGCGCGATCGTGTCGGGCTCGGTCACCGTCGGCCAGTTCTCGTAGACACCCGAGGTGATGAAGTAGAACGGCAGGATGAGCCATCCGGCGAGCGTCACGAAGATCAGGTAGAGCCACTGCGTGCGATTCCAGCGCCTGCCGGTGCGCCACGGGAATCGGATGACGTGCTCGCGGTAGACGTACCTCGAGATGAGGTACGGCACGAGCACGGCGAGCCCGAGCACGACGGCGAATCGCACCATGCCCTCGTTGCTGAGATCGGCCTTCAGCGACACCGTCGAGATGATGATCTGGCCGACGGCGATGAGCGCGAGGTCGGCGAGCAGTCGCTCGGTGCGGCCCGAACGGTCGCAGAGCCACGCGGCGAGGAGGCCCGCGGCGAGCATCGCGTAGCCCGCGATCGGCACCATGAACCCGAACAGCAGCACCGCGGCCCCGCAGACGAGCAGCGCGGGCACGACGGCGATCGGATGCGTCCGCAGCGCGGCCGGAGCACCGGGCGCCGTGTCGCGGGCGTCTGGTGTCTGGTCGTCGTCTGTGCGCGGCATCTGCTCCCTCCTCAGTCGTCGTCTCCGAGCTCGCCGCGACGCGAGGCCCTGACCCATCGGGAGAGGAACACGGCACCGGCCTCGTCGTGGATGAGGTCTGCGGCGGTGAGCACCCGATACGCGGTCGCCGGAATGCCCTCGGCCGGGCGCACGTCGACATGGCGCACGCTCTCGCCGCGCTCGGCCAGCCAGTCGGCCATGCGGTAGTCGCCGCGCGAGTCGCCCATCGTGCGCCAGTGCTGCGGGCGGATGCCGCGTTGGGCGAGCAGCTCGACGGCGCGCTCGGCGCCCAGGTCTTTGCCGAGCCGCACCGACTCGACGTCGGTCGAGATGATCGTCGGGTCGATGCGCCAGTGCACGCGCCCGGCGGCATCCGGTCGTTCATCGCCCTCGCGGACCGTGCCGAACCCGCGCGAGGCGAGCGTCTCGTGCGCGTGCGCGTCGAAGCGCGGCCGGGCTGCGAGATAGGCATCGGATGCCAAGTGCACGTGCTGCTCGACCGAGACCATGGCGCGCTTCGTGCCGTCGAAGAACCCGAACTCGTCGAAGTGCGCCTCGACGTAGGCGCGCATGTCGGCGGCGAAGTCGGCGGGCATCGCGAGGTCGAGGTCGACGAACACCTCGCCCAGCCCGTCGCGGTCGATCTCGGCCCAGACCGCGCCCTTCTCGCAGATCGCCCAGACGGGCGCGCCCGGCTCGAGGCCCGCGGCGAGCAGCGGCGGCACGACCTGCTCGGCGATGAACGCGTCGGAGCGGCCCGTGTTGAAGATCACGGGGTTGCCGGCGTTCGCGAGCGCCGCGAGGTCGCGGGCGATCGACGGGATCGCGATCGACCGGGTGACGGGGCTCGCGATGGGGCCGTCGACATCGAGCAGCAGACCGAGGAGTGGGGTGGTGGTCACCCCTCCAGCCTATGGCGCGGCGCCCCGCCAATGTCATCGGCAGATGGGAGCATCGAGCCATGCAGCAGATCGTGCCCCCCTACCTGCTCGACCGCATCGCCCAAGCCGCCGGTCCGCGGTTCCCGCTCGCTGCCGAGGCCGCGCGGCGCGCGCTGTTGCGTGCACCCTCGGCGCGCCTCGGCACCGAGGCGCTGCCCGAACTTCCGAGCGTGCTGCCCGACGCCCCGTCGCACCCCGACCGCCGCATCTCCGATGCCGAGGGCCGCGAGGTGCTGCCCGGCCGGCTCGTGCGCCGCGAGGGCGAGCGCGCCACGGGCGACGAGGCCGTCGACGACGCGTATGACGGGCTGGGTGACACGCACCGCATGTTCGACCGGGTCTTCGGCCGCGACTCGATCGACGGCGCCGGCATGCCCCTAGAGGCCACCGTGCACTTCGGCGACCGCTACGACAACGCCTTCTGGGACGGCGAGCGCATGGTGTTCGGCGACGGCGACGGCGAGGTCTTCCGCGGGTTCACCGACTCGCTGAGCGTGATCGGCCACGAGCTCACGCACGGCGTCATCGAGCACACGGCGAAGCTGCGCTACCGGGGTCAATCGGGGGCGCTCAACGAGCACGTCTCCGACGCGTTCGGCGCGCTCGTCGAGCAGTACTCGCTCGGCCAAGACGCCGCCGCCGCGAGCTGGCTCATCGGCGAGGGCATCTTCACCGATGAGGTGCAGGGGCGGGCCCTGCGGTCGATGCTCGAGCCCGGCACCGCCTACGACGACGACGTGCTCGGGCGCGATCCGCAGCCCGGCCACATGCGCGACTACATCGAGACGAACGACGACAACGGCGGCGTGCACCTGAACTCGGGCATTCCCAACCGGGCGTTCGCTCTCGCGGCCGTCGAGCTGGGCGGCTTCGCGTGGGAGCACGTCGGCCGCATCTGGTACGACGTGCTCACCTCGGGGCGCTTGCCCGCAGACGCCGACTTCGCCCGGTTCGCGGCCGAGACCGTGCGTGCCGCGCAGGAGCGCTACGGCCGCGACAGCGACGAGGTTCGCGCGGTCGCCCGCGGCTGGTCGGCGGTGGGCATCGAGGTTCCTCCCGCGGCGCCGTGAGCCGCGGCGACATCCCGGCCCCAGAGCGGCAGCGGTGGGCCGTGCCGGTCTGCGGCGGCGCCCCGTGCCTGTCTGCGGCACGCCGCCCGGAGTAGCATCGCGGGCATGGACGTCATCGTGTCGCGATCAGGTGGGCTGGCCGGCCTGCGCCTGACCTGGCACGTGCGGGTCGACGAGCAGCCCGACTCCGCCGACTGGTATCTCCTGATCGAGGAGATCCCGTGGACCGCGCCACCGCCCGTGCCGCCCGAGCCCGACCGATTCGTGTACCGCATCCGGTGCGAGCCGCACGAGGCGACGCTCGCCGAACGTCAACTCACGGGGCCGTGGCGGAAACTCGTCGATCTCGTGCAGGAGCGATCCGAGCCCGAGCGGCCCGGGCAGCGCCCGACGCCGACACGACGCCCCACGCGATGAGGCCCTGGGCGGCGAGGTAGGTCGACATGACCGCGAAGTCATGCCCGAAGAACTCGTAGCCCGGCAGGAACCGGCCGAGCGCGAGCACCGAGTCCGACACGACGAACAGCGCGCCTCCGAGCGCGATCCAGCCGCCGTGCATCGAGGCCGACATCGCCATCGTGCCGATGATGGCCGCGTACAGCACGATCGGCGCGGCGAGCACGCCGGCATGGGGCAGCAGCAGGCCGAGGAGCACGATCATCCACGCCCAGTAGAGGTACGACCAGAGCGGGGGCCGGCGCCGGGCACGAGGCATCCGGAGGAAGAGCACGATGTAGGCGACGTGCGCGAGGAGGAACGAGCAGAGGCCGGCAACGAACCATCCGTCGCCGCGGAAGGTCAGCAGCACGTCGCCGCCCCACGAGAACACGATGCCCGCACTGAGCAGCACGAGAGCGCCGCGGAACGACGGTGCCGCGACCAGCACCGCGAAGAGCAGGGCGGGCATGAGCAACGCCTTGGTCGCCGTGTCGGTCCAGGCCGGTCCGACGTACTGGAACACGAGATGGGCCGCCGAGAGCAGGAGGTAGGGCGCGAACGCCGACAGCACGCGGCGGCGAGCCTGGAGCGGGGCGGGAATGGCGGCAATCGGTTCGGTCACGTCGTCGTGCCTCTCGGTCGGGTGCCTCGATGCTATCCGGCCGGAAACGCGAGAAGGCCGCCGGCACGAGCCGGCGGCCTTCGCTGCGTATGTCGGGACTCAGCTCACGCCGAGCAGGTCGATCACGAAGATGAGCGTCTTGCCCGAGAGCTGGTGGCCGCCGCCGGCGGGGCCGTAGGCCTTCTGCGGGGGCACGGTGAGCTTGCGCCGGCCGCCGACCTTCATGCCGGGGATGCCCTCCTGCCAGCCGCTGATGAGCGCCTGGAGCGGGAAGTTGATCGACTGGCCACGACCCCACGAGGAGTCGAACTCCTCGCCGCTGTCGTATTCGACGCCGAGGTAGTGCACGTCGACCGTCGAGCCGGGCTGCGCCTCGGCGCCGTCGCCCACGACGAGGTCTTCGATCACCAGGTCGACGGGAGCCGGACCCTCGGGGGCGTCGATCTCGGGCTTGCTGTTCGTATCGGTCATGCGTCAAGCCAAACAGGTTCGCGGCGCAGCCGCAATCGCGGACAACCGTCCACCCGGCCCTTGCGCTGACTGCGAACACGTTGCAGTCTGGAATTCGAGAACTCGCCGCCTGGTAGAGATGTCGGCAGTGCCACACCACAGGGCGGCGAGTTTCTTCGTGTCGGGGCACGGGGGGTGCAAACCGCCCGCGACCGGCAACGCGCACGCGGCACACGCCGCGCGCGGCGCGTGCCGCGTGATTTGCGGAGTCGGCACCGCCCCCAGCGGCACCGACCCCGCGGCTCATCCCCCCGTGAGCCGGGAGCGGATCAGTAAGCGCAGCCCCCCGGTGCTTCGACTGAGAATCCGCTCCCCCGGCCGGGCACGACGTCCACGACCAGTTCTGTGTGCCGCCGGTGGGCGAACCGCTTCGTACTCATGACGAGCGGCGCCTCCCCGGCGGGCATGGCCGAGCCGGCGATGCGGCGGGCCAATTCGACGACAGACATCTCCAGCTCTCGATCAGAACAACCCGAGCGGGTTCTCGCTGTAGCTGACGAGCAGGTTCTTCGTCTGCTGGTAGTGGTCGAGCGCCAGCTTGTTGTTCTCCCTGCCGATGCCCGACGACTTGTAGCCGCCGAATGCCGCCCCCGCCGGATAGGCGTGGTAGTTGTTCACCCACACGCGACCGGCCTGGATGTCACGACCGGCGCGGTAGGCCTCGTTGCCGTTGCGGCTCCAGACGCCGGCGCCGAGCCCGAAGGGCGTGTCGTTCGCGATCGAGATCGCCTCGTCGTAGTCCTGGAAGCTCGTGACCGCGACGACCGGCCCGAAGATCTCCTCCTGGAAGAGCCGCATGCGGTTCTCGCCCTCGAAGATCGTCGGTGCCACGTAGTAGCCCCCGCTGAGGTCGCCGCCGAGGTCGACGCGATCGCCGCCGAGCAGCAGCTTCGCGCCCTCCTCCTTGCCGATGTCGATATATCCGAGGATCTTCTCGAGCTGCTCGTTCGACGCCTGTGCGCCGACCTGCGTCTCGGTGTCGAGCGGGTTGCCCTGCTTCGCGAGCTTCGTGCGCTCGATCGCGTCGTCGAGGAACGTGTCGTAGATCGACTTCTGGATGAGAGAGCGGCTCGGGCAGGTGCAGACTTCGCCCTGGTTGAACGCGAAGAGGCTGAAGCCCTCGAGGGTCTTCTCGTAGAAGCCGTCGCGACGGTCGGCGACCGACTCGAACACGAGGTTCGGGCTCTTGCCGCCGAGCTCGACGGTCGACGGGATGATGTTGTTCGACGCGTACTGCAGAATCAGCCGGCCGGTCGAGGTCTCGCCCGTGAACGCGATCTTGCGGATGCGGTTCGACGATGCGAGCGGCTTGCCGGCCTCGACGCCGAATCCGTTGACGATGTTGAGCACGCCGGCGGGCAGCAGGTCGGCGATGAGCTCGGCGAGCACGAGGATCGATGTCGGCGTCTGCTCCGCCGGCTTCAGCACTACGCAGTTGCCGGCGGCGAGGGCGGGCGCGAGCTTCCACGAAGCCATGAGAATCGGGAAGTTCCACGGGATGATCTGGCCGACGACGCCGAGCGGCTCGGTGAAGTGGTAGGCGACGGTGTCCTCGTCGAGCTGCGTGAAGCTGCCCTCCTGCGCGCGGATGAGGCTCGCGAAGTAGCGGAAGTGGTCGCTCGCGAGCGGCAGATCGGCGTTCAGCGGCTCGCGGATCGATTTGCCGTTGTCCCACGTCTCGGTGACCGCGAGCAGTTCGAGGTTCTGGTCGATGCGGTCGGCGACGGCGTTCAGGATTCCGGCGCGGTGCGCAGCGCTCGTGCGCCCCCAGGCGGGCGCCGCGGCGTGGGCGGCGTCGAGGGCGGCGTCGATGTCCGCCGCGGTGCCGCGGGCGACCTCGGTGAACGGCTTGCCGTTCACCGGCGAGATGTTCTCGAAGTAGGCACCTTCCTTCGGCTTCACCCACTCTCCCCCGATGAAGTGCTCGTAGCGGGGCTTGAACTCGATCAATGCGCCGGCGGTGCCGGGCGCGGCATACACGGTCATCGTGTCTCCTCGTGACGTCGTCGTCATCCCCGTTGAGGGGCGATCGTCACGGTAGGCGCGCGGGGGTTGCGGCAGGGTTGCCCGAACGTTGCAGTCGGGTTGCAACGCGGATGCCGCGGCTCAGCGCAGCGCGGACTCGATGCGTTCGAGGTGGGCGACGACCGAGGCCCGCCGTGGCGAGCGCGGCGGGAGGATGCCGAGGAGCGCCCGCCAGACCTCCGTGTCGTACCGGCATTCGTCGCGGTCGGCGTAGGCGAGCAGCAGTTCCGGCGAGGCATCCGACAGCATCGACTCGCGGAGCCGCCCCGCGAGGTCGTCGCGGAGCTCGACGACGCCCGGAGCCGTCGAATCGGGCAGCACCGGGCCCGCGTACCGCTCGGCGGCGCGACGCAGCGCACCCTGTCCGAGCAGCTTCGCGACGGATGCCGCATCGAGGTCGAGCTCGCGGCCGAGCCGGTACGGGCGCGACTCCAGCGGCGGTTCCCCGGCGGCCTCGAGCACGCGGCGCAGCCGCACGATCTCGGCGCGCAGGGTGACGGGCGAGGCATCCGACTCGTAGACGAGCGATGCGAGCCGCTCGGCGCCGAGCCCCTGCCGGTGCCAGGCCAGCAGCACCAGGATCTCGGCGTGACGCCGGCTCAGCTCCCGGGAGCCGAGTTGCGGCCGGCGCCCGCCGAGCACGCTGAGCGGGGTGCGGACCGGCTTCGCGGTGGGCATCGCCGTCGTCCGGGACGTGCGACGGGCGGCCCGGACGGTGGATTCGAGGCTCACGATGCGCAGCTCCGCCTCGACTGCGGCGACCGTCGCCGAGACGAGCGAGAGCGTGTGCGGGGCCACGGCGTGATCGGTGCCCGTGATGTCGATGACGCCGAGCAGCGCACCATCGACGGGGTCGTGCACGGGCGCGGCCGTGCAACTCCACGGGTGCGCGATGCGGTTGTAGTGCTCGGCCCCCCGGATCTGCATCGCACGGTCGAGCTGGAGGGCGGTGCCCGGGGCGCTCGTGCCGACGCGCGCTTCCGACCAGTCGGCTCCCGCGACGAACAGCATGTCCTCCGCACGACGGCGCAGGCCCGCGTCGCCTTCGACCCACAGCAGCCGACCTCGCGAGTCGCCCACCGCGACCACGAGCCCGGCGTCATCCGCCCCGTCGACGAGGAGGCGGCGGATGACCGGCAGCACGGGCGCGAGCGCATGGGCGGCACGGTATTCGCGGAAGGCGTCCTCGTCGAGCTCGAGGCTCGGCAGGGCCCGGTCGGGGTCGATCGAGCCGCGGATGGCGCGTTCCCACGACTCCCGGATGACCGGGCGCAGCACGGGCGGGACGGTGCCGGTGGCGATCGCCGACTGCTGCGCACGCAGGAGCTGATCACGCAGTTCGTGCTGCGGGTGCTGCGGCACGTTCATGCCGTCTCCGATCGCCGGCGAGTCCGGATTATCGCCATCCTAGTAGAGCGCGTGTTTACTGGCGAAGCCCGGTCGAATGCACGATCCGTCGCCCGGTGTTGTCCGGTTCACGGCTCGCACCTCTCCGGATCAGCGGAGGAGCTCGGCCCGATCGGCGACGACCGCCTGGAGCAGTGCGTGCTCGTCGACGGCGGCCTGCGGCCCGCTGCGCCCCGACAACAGCCGCTGTCTCGTGAACGCGAGGTGCGTGGCATCGGCGATGAGCCGGCGCATGATCGCGGTGCGGGGCGGCGTCTGCGCGCGGGCCCACGCGCGGGCCTGCCTGCGCCCTGCCTGCGTCGCGAGCATCTCCACTTCGGCCGGGCTGAACCAGCCCGCAGCGCCGTACTCCGCGAGGCGCGCCCGCGTGACGCGCTCCTCCTGGCGGCGGAGCAGCACGGTGAGGAGGATCGCGGCGATGAAGATCGGCACCTGCACGGTGAAGTACAGCCCGATGGCGTCGTCGGCGAATGCGAGCGAGCCGTTCCAGAGCGCGTGCAGCAGCACCGCGCCGAGGAGGCCGAGGAGGAACCAGCCGATGACCCCCGCTCCCCCGCCGCGGCGCGCGCCGATGCCGATCGCGAGCCCGGTGCATGCGGTGAAGAGCACGTGCGCGAACGGCGAGAACAGGCCGCGCACGACGAACGTGGCACCGAGGGTCTCGGCACCCCCTTCGGCGAGTGCCGCACCGAAATAGAGCACGTTCTCGGTGAACGCGAAACCGGCCGCGACCGTGGCCGCGTAGACGAGCCCATCGACCGGGCCGTCGAAGTGCGAGCGAGAGAACGCGAAGATCAGGAGCACGCCGATGCCCTTCGCGAGCTCTTCGACGATCGGCGCCTGCACGACCGCCTGCAACGCCTCATCGGGAGTGCCCCCGGGCTCGGCGAAGGCCATCGCGAGCTGGAGCCCCAGGTCGACGACCAGGGCGATCGCAACGGAGACGGCAGCGCCCCAGAGGAACGCGAACCAGAGCGCCCAGCGAGGCTCCGGCTCCCAGCGGTCGACCCAGCGCACCGCGAGCAGCACGAGGGCGAGCGGCACGAGTGCGAGCAGCGAGCCGATGAGCAGCGTCGGCACCCCCAGCCCGCTCGCGAGGTAGGCGACGACGAGGAGCCCGACCAGGCCGGCGACGACGATGCCGATGATCGCGAACACCAATCCGCCCCGGCGCGCCGTCGGCGGGGCGTTCCAGATCGGCGGCGCCGGCGACGGGTTCGGGGTCGGATTCGAGCTCGGATTCGGGGACACGGAGGTCACCCGGGCAGCCTATCGAGCAGGGGCTGCCGACGACTCGAACATGACACCGGGGTTCAGGATGCCGGTCGGATCGAAGAGCGCCTTGATGCCGTGCTGCAGCTCGAACGAGTCGTCGCCGAGCTCAGCGGCGAGCCAGCGTCGCTTCAGGATGCCGACGCCGTGCTCCCCCGTGAGCGTGCCCCCGAGTGCGACCGCCGCGCGGAACATGTCATCGGCGGCCGCCCAGACGTGCGCCGGCACCTCGTCGCCCGAGAACGCGAAGTTCGGGTGCAGGTTGCCGTCGCCGGCGTGCGCGATGGTCGGGATCTCGATGCCGTGGCGCCGGCCGATCTCCTCGATCGCCCGGAACATCTCGGGCAGCCGCGAGCGAGGCACCGCCACGTCTTCGATGAGCACCTGGCCCGATGCGGCGAACGCGGGATGCACGGCCCGGCGGATGCCGAGCAGACGCTCGCCCGTCGCGGCATCCGTCGACAGGGTCGTGCGCCCGCCCGCGGCGGCGAAGAGGCGAGCGATCTCGGCGGCCTCGTCGGCGGCGCCCGCATCGTCGCACTGCGCCAGCAGGAACGATTCGTGCGGCGCGAGCGACTCGAGCGGCGTGCCGGCGAGTTCGTCGGCACCGAGGAAGGCCGCCACGCGGGCCAGCCCCGCGGCATCGATGAGTTCGAGCACGGCCGGTCTCAGCCGAGCTGCGGTGACGGCAGCGGATGCCGCGGCCGCCGCCTCGATGTCGGGGAACACCGCGGCGACGGTGACGGTCGCACCGGGGATGATCGGCTGCAGCCGCACGGTCGCCTCGACGATGACGCCGAGCGTGCCCTCGGAGCCGGTGAACAACGCGGTGAGGTCGTAGCCGGTGACCCCCTTCACGGTGCGGTGCCCGGTGCGCAGGAGCCGGCCGTCGGCGAGCACCACGGCGAGTCCGAGCACGGCCTCGCGGGTCACCCCGTACTTCGCGCAGAGCAAGCCGCCGGCGTTCGTGGCGATGTTGCCACCGATCGTGGAGATCGCGCGGCTCGCGGGATCGGGCGCGAACCAGAGCCCGCGCTCGGCGAGGGCGTCGTTCAGCGCGCCGTTGAGCACCCCGGGCTCGACCACGGCGAGCTCATCGGCCTCGGAGATCTCGAGCACCCGGTTCATGCGGGACAGGTCGAGCACGATCGCGCCGGGGCTGGCGATGGCGCCCCCGGCGAGGCCCGTGCCGGCGCCGCGCGGCACGACCGGCGTCGCCGTGTCGTGGGCGATGCGCATGACCGCCTGCACCTCGTCGATGGATGTCGCGTGCACGACAGCGAGCGGCGCGGTGGCGCTCCGCCACCCGGATCGGTCTTCTCGGGAGGCTTCGAGATCGGCCGGCTCGATCGAGACGGCGGCCCCGAGAGCGTCTTGCAGAAGGGTCACGACAGCGTGCGGCATCCCTCCACTCTAAGCGGGCGCCGCTCGTGTCCGATTTCCGCTGGTCGATGTCGGTACGGCGTGCGAGGCTGGGCACATGACCACGACCGCGAGCACCCGTCGACGACCGAGCGATCCGCTCGACGACCCCGAGTTCGCCGAGCGTTACCGGGCGATGCAGGCTCGAGACGCCCGCTTCGACGGCCAGTTCATCACGGGCGTCCACTCCACCGGCATCTACTGCCGCCCGAGTTGCCCGGCGGTCGCGCCGAAGCCCGGCAACGTCAGCTTCTACCTCACGGCCGCCGCCGCGCACGAGGCCGGACTCCGGGCGTGCAAGCGCTGCCTGCCCGACGCCGTGCCGGGCTCGCCGCAGTGGGACCTGCGCGACGACCTCGCCGCCCGGGCGATGCGACTCATCGCCGACGGCGTCGTCGAGCGCGAGGGCGTGCCCGGGCTCGCGGCACGTCTCGGCTACACGCCGCGTCACCTCACGCGTGTGCTCACGGCCGAACTCGGCGCAGGTCCGCTCGCCCTGGCCCGCGCGCATCGCGCCCAGACGGCGAGGGCGCTGCTCACCTCGACCGGGCTGCCGGCGGCCGACGTGGCATTCGCCTCGGGTTTCGGCAGCATCCGACAGTTCAACGACACGATCCGCGAGGTCTACGAGCGCAGCCCGCTCGAGTTGCGGGCCGCAGCCCGGGTGCGCGAGCGCGAGCGGGGTCCGTCGCGTGCGTCCGCGGCGCCGACCTCGAGCCTGCCCGACGTTCCCGACGTTCCCGACGCCCCTGCCGTGGGCGGAGTCGTGCGCTTGCGCCTGCCCGCGCGGCCGCCGTTCGATGCCGCGGGCGTCTTCGCCTGGCTCGCAGCCCGCGCCCTCGACGGTGTCGAGCGGGCCGGCGACGACCGCTACGAGCGCACGCTGCGGCTGCCCGGCGGAACGGCCGTCGTCGCCTTCGCCGCCACAGGCGATGCCGCGGCGCCCGCCATCGACGTCGAGGCCCGCCTCGCCACCCTCGCCGACCTGCCCCCGCTCGTGGCGCGCGTTCGGCGGCTCTTCGACCTCGACGCCGATGCGGTCGCCATCGACGCCGTGCTCGCCCGCGACCCGGCGCTCGCGGCATCCGTCGCCGAGACTCCGGGCATCCGGGTGCCAGGATGCCTCGATCCGCACGAACTCGTGTTCCGCGCGCTCGTCGGGCAGCAGGTGTCGGTGAAGGCGGCACGCACCTCGCTCGCACGGCTCGCGGCCGAGCTCGGCGAGCGCGTCGTGCCGCACGACGACGGCGCACCGTCGGTGCTCTTCCCGTCGGCGGCGGCGATCGCAGAGCATGGTCGCGCGGTGCTGAAGGGGCCCGTGGCGCGCGTGCGCACCATCCTCGACGTCGCTGCCCGGCTCGAGACGGGCGCCCTCGTCGTCGCGGCCGAGCGCGAGCGCCACGAGTTGCAGGCCGAGCTCCTCGCCGTGCCCGGCATCGGCCCGTGGACGGCCGGGTATGTCGCGATGCGGGTGACCAGGGCGCCCGACGTGCTGCTCACGGGCGATCTGGCGCTCCGCAACGGCGCTGAGCGGCTGGCGCTGCCGTCGACCGCGACCGAGCTCGCGCACCGAGGCGGGCGGTGGGCGCCCTGGCGCAGCTACGCCTCGATGCATCTCTGGCGCGCCGCCGGCACGAAGGTCTGATGTCTGGCCCGGCGCGCTCGCGTCTAGTGACCGGCTGCCTCCAGCGAAGGAGCTGAGCGAACGGCTCGGCCTCTCGCGCTCCTCGCTTCGCGAGTCCGTCGAGGCGCTCGAGGTGATCCGCGTGCTCGACGAACCGCACTTGCTGTTCGAGGCCATGTCGTTCGTCGCCGACCTCCACGACGACCGTCAGCGGCGTCGAGCACTGGCTGCTCTCAGCCCTCCGAGGTCGTCGCGCCGGAGGACGGTTCTCGCGTCGGAGGACGCGGATCCGGTGCCTCCGACGCGAGAACCGTCCTCCCGCGCGATCACCCCACCTCCGGCCGGCGTCGACCTGACGCCCCAGGCACTCGTTTGTCGACGGGGCGGTGCAGTCGGCGACGTTCGTTGTACATCGTGCACAGGGTGTTCGCCGTGGCGCCCGATAGCCTGAAGACGTGAAGTTCGCGCACCTGAGAGTCGAAGGCCAGACCACCCCTCGACTCGCGGCGGTCATCGCCGAGTCCGCGATCTTCCTCGACGAGTTCATGGAGCGCCCGCCCCGCGACCTGCAAGACCTCATCGAGCGCGGGCCCGAGGGCCTCAGCGAGGTTCGGGAGGTCGTCGACTCGGCGGTCGCGCTCGGCGCTGAGCTGGCACCCGTGGCCGACCTGCGGCACTCCTCGGCCGTGCTGCGCCCTGCGCAGGTCATCGCAATCGGTGCGAACTACGCCGCGCACGCCTCAGAGCTGAAGCTCCGCTCCGAGACGGCGATGACGATCTTCTCGCTCTGGCCGAACTCCCTGACCGGCCACGGAGCCACCACGACCTGGCCCGAAGACCTCACCACGCAGGTCGACTACGAGGCTGAACTCGGCGTCATCATCGGCCGGACCGCCCGCGACGTGCACGTGCGCGACGCCCTCGACCACGTGTGGGGTTACACCGTCGTCAACGACATCACGGCCCGCGACCTGCAGTTCAGCGAGGCGCAGTGGTCGCGCTGCAAGTCGTTCGACGGCTTCACCCCCACGGGCCCGGTCGTCGTGACCGCCGACGAGGTCGCCGACCCGCAAGACCTGTGGCTCACCACGAACCTCGACGGCCGCATCCTGCAAGACGCCTCGACCAGCGAGATGGTGCGCGGGGTCGCCGAGATCATCTCGTACCTCTCGCGCTCGGCGACGATCCCGGCCGGCACGCTCATCTCCACCGGCAGCCCCGGCGGCGCGGGCTACTCTCGCAACCCGCAGGTCTTCCTGTGCGACGGCTCGACCGTCACCGTGACGATCGAGGGCATCGGCTCGCTGACGACCCACTGCCGGGTCGTCTGAGCCTGCCGACCGCGCGGCGCCCGGCGTAGCCGGGCACCGCGCGTCGCGCGAGCTTCACTCCGACGGCTCACCCTGCAGGTCGATGAGCGGGATCGCCATCGTGATCGGACGAATGCCCGAGAGCTTCGAGGGCTGCAACTGGGCGATCACGGCCTCCCGGCTCATGAGATTCGCCTCGACGACGAGATCGGCGACGGGTCGGCCCGTCTTCAGCGCGAGCTTGGCGATCGTGGATGCCTCGGTGTAGCCGATGAACGGGATGAGCGCCGTGATGACACCGACGCTCGAGGCGACCATGGCGCCGAGCCGCTCGTAGTTCGGCGTGATGCCGTCGACGCAGTTGACCCGCAGGGTCCAGCACGCCTGTCGCATCCACGTGATCGACTGCAGCAGCGAGTGCGCGATGACCGGTTCGAACGCGTTCAACTGCAACTGGCCGCTCTCGGCCGCCATCATCACCGTGACATCCGCCCCGGCCACCGCGTAGGCGACCTGGCTGACCGCCTCGGGAATGACGGGGTTCACCTTGCCGGGCATGATGCTCGACCCGGCCTGTCGCGGCGGCAGGTTGATCTCGCCGAATCCGGCCTGGGGCCCCGACGACAGCAGGCGCAGGTCGTTGCAGATCTTCGAGAGCTTGATCGCGCTGCGCTTCAGCGCGCTCGAGAACGTCATGAACACGCCGGTGTCGCTCGTCGCCTCGATCAGGTCGGGTGCCGACTCGAGGGGTAGACCGGTGATCGCGCTGAGGTGCCGCACGGCGGCCGCGGCATAGCCGGGATCCGCGGTGATGCCGGTGCCGATCGCGGTCGCTCCGAGGTTGACCTCCGACAGCAGCTTGATGGTCTCGCTGAGTCGCTCGTGGTCTTCGCCGAGGGTCGTCGCGAAGCCGTGGAACTCCTGCCCGAGCGTCATCGGCACGGCGTCCTGCAACTGGGTGCGACCGACCTTGAGCACCTCGTGGAACTCGTGGCCCTTGCGGCCGAACGAGACGCGCAGCAGGTCGAGCTCGCGCAGCATCGTGGTCAGCGAGAAGGTCATCGCGAGCTTGAGCGCGGTCGGGTAGGTGTCATTCGTCGACTGGCTGCGATTGACATCGTCGATCGGGTGCAGCACGTCGTAGCGGCCCTTGGGGTAGCCGGCGATCTCGAGAGCGAGGTTGGCGATGACCTCGTTGGCGTTCATGTTCGTCGAGGTGCCGGCCCCGCCCTGGATCACGCCGACCACGAACTCGTCGTGCAGCTCGCCGTCGATGATGCGCTGGCAGGCCTCGTCGATCAGAGCGGCCTTCTGCTCGGTGAGCACTCCGACCTCGCGGTTGGCTCGGGCGGCGGCCTGCTTGACCGAGGCGAGCGCGACGATGAGGTCGGGGTAGACCGAGATCGGGCGCTTCGAGATCGGAAAGTTCTCGAGCGCGCGCATCGTGTGCACGCCCCAGTACGCATCGGCCGGCACCTCGACCGAGCCGAGCGAGTCGGTCTCGGTGCGAGTCGGCGGCTGTGCGCCGGTCACCCCGACGGTGACGAGCGTCGGGTCGGTGTACGTGTCGTCGGTGATCTCGGGCTCGTGCATCTCTTCCTCCACGGAGTCGTGCTCGAGTGGGCGTCGCCGCCACCGCAGCCGGCTCCATCGCCATGGGTCAGCGCGGGGGTTCACCGCGCTCGATCTCACCATCGAGCTTATCGCCGCGAACGACCCGCCACGGACGCGATCCGTCCGTTCCCGGGTCGTCATCGATCGGATCGTCTCGAGTTCGGCCTCGCTCTGCGGCACGCCGTTCCCGGATTCGGGCCGCGCGCGCCGCA
This sequence comes from Agromyces badenianii, assembly GCF_003070885.1. Taxonomy (NCBI): domain Bacteria; kingdom Bacillati; phylum Actinomycetota; class Actinomycetes; order Micrococcales; family Microbacteriaceae; genus Agromyces; species Agromyces badenianii. The sequence continues at coordinate 1,115,953 of NZ_CP028913.1, read as the reverse complement.
ATCGATTTCGGGCGCGACTTCCGGCGATGCACGGGCATGGCGATGCCTGATTCGCGAGCACAGACGAAATCGCTTTCGCATCGCCGACTGGTCGAACACGCGCCGTCCGACGGCGAGGCGTCTTTCCGCGAAATACGGCGAGAGCTTTCGACGACGCCGTCCGCCTGCCCCATGCAATCGATTTCAGCGAAGTAGGGTTCACAGCAGGGAGAGCCGCCGGCGGTGAACGAACCGGGTCGACATGCAGAACGGGGGATGACGTGGCCACCATCTACGAGGTCGCGCGCCTCGCCGGGGTGTCGCCGGCGACCGTTTCACGAGTCTTCAACGGCACGAGCGTCTCGGCCGAGAAGGCGAAACTCGTGCGCGACGCCGCCGACCACCTGGCGTACACGCCGAACCGCGCGGCCCGCACGCTGCGCCGCCGGCTCAGCGAGGTGATCGCCCTCATCATCCCCGATATCGAGAACCCCTTCTTCACCTCGCTCGCGCGCGGCGTCGAAGACGCGGCACGTGCGGCCGGGTACTCGGTCGTGCTCTGCAATTCCGACGAAGACGTCGCGAAAGAGGCGAAGTACATCGACATCGCGGTGCTCGAGAACATGGCCGGCGTCATCATCGCCGCGGCGAGCGACGACAGCGACCTGCATCCGCTGCTCTCCCGCTCGCGCCCCGTGGTGGCCGTCGACCGCGGCCCGCACGGGCTCGACATCGACGCCGTCATGGTCGACAACCGCGCCGGCGGTGCGGCCGCGACGGCCGCGCTCGTGGCGCACGGCTTCACGAGGATCGGATGCATCACCGGCCCGAGTGATGTCGAGACCGCCCAGCACCGCACCGACGGCTGGCGCGACGCCCTGCGAGCGGGCGGACTCGTGGTCGACGAGCGATTGCTCGCCCCCGCCGACTATCGCGTCGACGGCGGTCGCGCCGCGATGCAGGCTCTGCTCGCGCTGCCAGAACCACCTGACGCCGTCTTCGTGGCGAACAACCTCATGAGCGTCGGCGCCCTTCAAGCGCTCTACTCCGCCGGGCTCACGCCCGAGTCGTTCGGCTTCGCGGCGTTCGGCGATCTGCCCTTCGCCGCGTTCGCCCCCGCCGGCATGACCGTCGTGCATGTGCCGGCACGCGCGATGGGCAGGACCGCCGCGTCGATGCTGCTCGGTCGCATCGCGGGCGAGGGCGGCCCGCCGCGCACCGTGGTGCTGCGCAACGAGCTCTCGCAGACCCCGAGGCGGCGCTGAGCCATCTCGAGGGCACCGAAGCGCTCCTTCGAGGGTTCTCCGCGTAGCTCTCGCGCTCTCCGCGCGGTGCTCGTGCTCAGAGGAACGCGAAGGGCAGCATGGCCAGCCCGAAGACGAGGAATCCGAGGGTGGCCAGCACGGCGCCCGCGAGCATGACGGCGTTCAGCACGATGCCCCAGATCGCCATCGTTCGCGCCGCTGGCTCGCGGTTGAGGGCCATGATGCCGAGCACGAGTCCGATCGCGGGCACGAAGAAGGTGTAGCTCGCGACGATGGAGACGAGGCCGAGCACGAGGCTCGAGATGCTGAAGCCGCGGTTCTCGGCCGCCGGCGTGGCGTACGGGTTCGGCTCCGTGAACGGCGCCTGGGTTGCGGAGTCGGTGAGGGTGGTCATGGTGTGCTGCTCCTGTTCGTGGGTGTGCTTCCACGCTACGGATGGCCCGAAGCCGGCGACATGGGGCTATCCCCCCGATCCCTCGGCGGGCCTGCACACCTCTGCGCGGCGGTCGTCCCGCGCACGTCTGCGGGTTCTCGGAGCAGCTACGATCTGAAGGATCCCCCGCCCCCTCCTCCTGAACGGAGCAGCATGACCCTGCCCTGGACCCTCCACGGCGACGGCAAGAACGTCGACCCGGGCGAGGTCGTCGCCCCCGGCGAGCGCCTCAGCTGGCCGCGCACGATCGGTCTCGGCGCCCAGCACGTCGTCGCCATGTTCGGCGCGACCTTCCTCGTGCCGATCCTCACGGGGTTCCCGCCCGCGACGACCCTGTTCTTCTCGGGCCTCGGCACGATCCTCTTCCTCGTCATCACGAAGAACCGGGTGCCGAGCTACCTCGGCTCCTCGTTCGCGTTCATCGCGCCGATCAGCGCCGCGATGGGCGCGAAGGGCATCGCCGATCCGATGGGGGCGGCGCTCTTCGGCATCGTCGTGATGGGCGTGCTGCTCGCCCTCGTGGGTGTCCTCGTGCAGTGGGTTGGCACGCGCTGGATCGACGTGCTCATGCCGCCCGTCGTCGCCGGTGCGATCGTCGCCCTCATCGGGTTCAACCTCGCGCCCGCCGCGAAGAACAACTTCATGGCGGCGCCGCTCACCGCGCTCATCACGCTGCTCGCCGTGATCATCGCGAGCGTCGCGTTCCGCGGCATCCTCGGGCGCATGTCGATCCTCGTCGGCGTCGTGATCGGCTACCTCGCCGCCGCGATCCAGGGCGAGATCGACTTCGCCCGCATCGAAGAGGCCGCCTGGGTCGGTCTGCCGACCTTCCACCTGGCCGCGAATCCCTTCGCCGACGCCGCCGTGTGGGGCTTCCTCCCCGCGTTCCTGCCGGTCGTGCTCGTGCTCATCGCCGAGAACGTCGGCCACATCAAGGGTGTCGCGCAGATGACCGACCCCTCGGTCAACAAGTCGACCGGGCGGGCGCTCTTCGCCGACGGGCTCGCCACCACCGTCGCGGGCTTCTTCGGCGGCTCGGGCACGACGACCTACGGCGAGAACATCGGCGTCATGGCCGCGACGCGCATCTACTCGACCGCGGCGTACTGGGTCGCCGGCATCGTGGCTGTGCTGCTCGGCCTCTCCCCCAAGTTCGGCGAGGTCATCAACACGATCCCCGCGGGCGTGCTCGGCGGCGTCACGACGGCGCTCTACGGCCTCATCGGCATCATCGGCGTGAAGATCTGGCTCGACAACAAGGTCGATTTCTCGAAGCCTGTCAACCAGTTCACGGCGGCCACGGCGCTCATCATCGGCATCGCGGACTTCACCTTCGCGATCGGCGGGGTCTCGTTCAACGGCATCGCGCTCGGCACGATCGCGGCGATCGTGATCTACCACCTCATGAACGGCATCGCCAAGGCGCGCGGCACGAGCTGACGCGACCACGAACGACGGATGCCCCGGGGCCGATCGGCTCCGGGGCATCCGTCGTTCACGCGGTGATCAGCCGCCGAGCAGTGCTTCGACCGGGCCGCGGGCGAAGTAGACCAGGAAGCCTGCTGCGACGACCCAGAGCAGCGGGCTGATCTGGCGGGCCTTGCCCGACAGTGAACGGATCACGACCCAGGCGATGAAGCCCGCCCCGATGCCGTTGGCGATCGAGTACGTGAGCGGCATGACCGTGACGGTGAGGAAGACCGGCACGAGCACCGAGAACTCGCTGAAGTCGATCGAGCGGATCTGCGCCATCATGAGCGCACCGACGATGACGAGCGCGGCCGCCGCGACCTCGGTCGGCACGATCGAGACGAGCGGGGTGAAGAACATCGCGACCAGGAACAGCACGCCTGTGACGACGTTCGCGAGGCCGGTGCGAGCGCCCTCACCGATGCCGGCTCCCGACTCGATGAAGACCGTGTTCGACGACGATGAGGCGAAGCCGCCGGCGACGGCGCCGACGCCCTCGACGACCAGCGCCGACTTCAGGCGCGGGAAGTCGCCCCGCTCATCGGCGAGCGCCGCTTCCTTCGAGAGACCGGTCATGGTGCCCATGGCGTCGAAGAAGTTCGTGAAGACGAGCGTGAAGACGAGCATCAGGGCGGCGAGCGCGCCGATGCGCTCGAAGCTGCCGAACGAGACCTGACCGACGAGCGAGAGGTCGGGCAGGCTCACCCACTGCGCGGGCAGCTCCGGCACCGAGAGCCCCCAGCCGCCCGGGTTGACCTCGTCACCGGCGAACTTCGGGCCGATGTTCCAGATCGCCTCGACGACGACTGCGACGACCGTGCCGGAGACGAGGCCGATGAGGATGCCGCCCTTGACCTTGCGCGCGACGAGGATCGCCGTGAGCAGCAGGGTGAAGACGAAGATGAGCGTCGGCACGGTGCTGACGGATCCGTCGATGCCGAGGCCCACCGGCGGCGAACTCGCACCCGTCGCCGTCACGAACCCGGCGTCGACGAATCCGATGAAGGCGATGAAGAGACCGATGCCGACCGTGATCGCGATCTTCAGCTGGATCGGCACGGCGTCGAAGATCAGCCGCCGCAGCCCGGTGGCGGCGAGCAGCACGATGATGAGTCCGTTGATGACCACGAGCCCCATGGCCTCGGGCCAGGTGACCTGCCCCACGACCGACACCGCGAGGAAGGAGTTGATGCCGAGGCCCGCGGCGAAGCCGAACGGCAGTCGTGCCACGAGGCCGAAGAGGATCGTCATGACGCCGGCGGTGAGGCCCGTGACGGCGGAGACCTGGGCGAATCCGAGCTGGTCGCCGTCGATGTCGACGCCCGCCGAAAGGATGATCGGGTTGAGGATCACGATGTAGGCCATCGTCACGAAGGTGACGATGCCGCCGCGCACCTCGGTGGCGACGCTGGAGCCGCGCTTGGTGATCTCGAAGAATCGATCGACGGGATTGGCGGGTTTGACGGGCTCGGCGGGCTGCTCGCTCTGCGGGGCGGTCTGGTGAGTCGTTTCAGTGGTCATCCGGGAACCTTCGATGAGGGACGCGCCGGGCACGGCGCGACGGGTGGACTGGTCTTCGTTCAGCTGAAGATCTTGATGAGGTGCTCGCCGACGATCAAGTAGATGCCGAAGATCACGGCGATGCCGCTGAGGGTGAAGCACGCCCACGCGCCGACGAGCGCAGCTCGCTTCTGACTCTCGCTCAACGGGCTCTTCCTCGCCGCCTTGGCCGCCCGCTTCTCAGCCTGGCGGATCTCGGCGGGCGTCACCACGGTGATCGCGTCGGTGAACTCGGCGGGGGTCACGATGGGCGTGCGGCCCGAGATCGTGAGCAGTCGCACGCCGAGCGAATACGAGGAGACGACGACGACGGTGCCGACGAGCGCCGAGACGAAGACGAGCAGGAACGCGAGCCAGTCGATCACGAGGCCACCTTCTTCTTCGGCTTCGGGTTGCGTTTGATCTTGACGGCGCGGCCGGAGTGGGCCACTTCGCTCACCACGTTGTGGTGGGAGACCTCGTTGCGACGCGACCAGAGGAAGATGCCGGCGATGACGGCGACGCCGATGATGGCGTCGATGATGATGCCGACGACGCCGAGGTGGGCGACGAACGCGGCGAGGGCGCCGACGCCGCCGGCGGCGGGCAGGGTCAGGAGCCAGCCGACGCCGATGCGGCCGGCCGTGCGCCAGCGCACCTTCGAGCCGCGACGGCCGAGCCCCGAGCCGATGACCGACCCAGAGGCGACCTGCGTGGTCGACAGCGCGAAGCCCACGTGGCTCGACGCGAGGATCGTCGCGGCCGTGGCCGTCTCGGCGGCGAAGCCCTGCGCGGGCTTCACATCGGTGAGCCCGGTGCCGAGCGTCTTGATGATGCGCCAGCCGCCCATGTAGGTGCCGAGCGCGATCGCGATGGCGCAGGTCACGATGACCCACCACGGCACTTCGCCGCCCGCCGGCTGCAGCCCCGCGGCGACGAGGGTGAGCGTGATGACGCCCATCGTCTTCTGCGCGTCGTTGGTGCCGTGCGCGAGCGCGACGAGAGAGGAGGAGAACACCTGGGCGTGCCGGAAGCCGTCACGGCCGTCGGGCTTGCCGTCGTAGCGGCGGGTGATCGCGTAGGCGAGTTTCGTCGCGGTGAAGGCGATGAGTCCGGCGGTGAGCGGCGCCAGCAGCGCGGGCAGGATGACCTTCGACAGCACGACGGCGAAGTCGATCGCGCCGACGCCGAACCCGACGAGCGCCGCGCCGATCAGGCCGCCGAAGAGCGCGTGGCTCGATGAGGAGGGCAGGCCGAGCAGCCAGGTGATCATGTTCCACACGATCGCGCCGATGAGCCCCGCGAAGATGAGCTCGGGGGTGATCAGCACTCCCCCGTCGCCCTCTTTGATGATGCCGCCCGAGATGGTCTTGGCCACCTCGGTCGAGAGGAATGCGCCGATGAGGTTCAAGATCGCGGCGAGTCCGACGGCGACCTTCGGCTTGAGCGCTCCCGTGGCGATGGGAGTGGCCATGGCGTTGGCGGTGTCGTGGAATCCGTTGGTGAAGTCGAAGAAGAGCGCCAGTACGATGACCAGCACGACGATGAGGGTGAGATCCACCGGCGTCTTTCTCTGGGATCGGTGATGCCCAAGCTGTGGGAATGAACTGTCACCAGATGTTCATGGGAAGTGCCTTGCAGAAGCTGCGTTCGCCGTGCACCCGTCGATACTACGCGACCGAACTACGCTCCTCCACCACCGTGGCGAGGTCGGGACCGAACACGAACGTGCGTCGCACCCGGCCGCCCGAGAGCACCTCGGGGAGCCATCTGCTCGCGTCATCCCACATCTGGCCGAGCGGAACCTCGCGCACGTCGAACCACTCGGGATCGAGTTCGTCGGATGCCTCGGGCACGCCCGTCCAGCGACGGCAGACGAAGACGTTCGACTCCTGGCTCCATGACTCGCGGTGCGGGAAGAGGTAGCTCAGCACTCCGCGCGGCTCGAGGTCGGCGGCGGCCACGGAGAGGCCGGATTCCTCGAAGACCTCGCGCACCGCGGCATCCGTCGCCGACTCGCCCGGCTCGAGCTTGCCCCCGGGCGCGACGAAGTAGCCCATGCCGAGGCCGTGCTTCTTGCGGCCGAGCAGCACCTCGGTGCGCCCGCCGTGCTCGCGCAGGAGGTAGCAGACGCACACCTGGGGCAGTGACATGCTCAGCCGAAGAGGATCCTCGCCTCGTCGTAGCGCGACTGCGGCACCCGGTTGAGGGTGCCGACCGCGTCGGCGATCGAGACGGTGCGGATGTCGGTGCCGCGAAGGGTCACCATCGACCCCCACGCCTGGTCGTAGACGGCGTCGACGGCGGCCATGCCGAGTCGGGTGGCGAGCACGCGATCGTATGCCGACGGGGCGCCGCCGCGCTGGATGTGGCCGAGCACGGTCGCCCGCGACTCGATGCCCGTGCGCTCCTCGATCATCGGGGCGAGCTGCTCGGAGATGCCGCCGAGCCTGGGCCGGTTGAACGCATCGAGGCCCTTGTGCGAGTGCGCCTCGTTCATGCCCGGCAGCGTGAACCCCTCGGCGACGACGACGAGCGGCGCCCGGCCGCGATCGCGCACCGATTCGACCCACTCGCAGATCTGCTCGATCGACTGCGGCTGCTCGGGGATGAGGATCGCGTGGGCGCCGCCGGCCATGCCGGAGTGCAGGGCGATCCAGCCGACGTGGCGGCCCATGACCTCGAGCACCATGCAGCGGCCGTGGGAGTCGGCGGTGGTGCGCAGGCGGTCGATCGCCTCGGTGGCGATCTCGACCGCGGTGTCGAATCCGAACGAGTAGTCGGTCGCTGCGAGGTCGTTGTCGATGGTCTTCGGCACGCCGACGACGTTGATGCCGCCCTCGTCGTGCAGGCGGCGCGCCGCCGTCAGGGTGCCCTCGCCGCCGATCGCGATGATCGCGTCGATGCCGTGCTCGTCGAGCATGCGCTGGATGTTCTCGGGGCCCCCGCCCTCGCCCTCGAACGGGTTGGTGCGGCTCGATCCGAGGATCGTGCCGCCCTGCTTGGCGAGACCGCGCACGTCATGCCGGGTGATCGGCATGATGTCGGCCTCGACGACGCCCTTCCAGCCCCAGCGGAACCCGACGAACTCGGCCTCGTGCGAGATGACGCCCTTCAGCACCGCACCGCGGATGACGGAGTTGAGGCCGGGGCAGTCGCCGCCCGACGTAAGAATGCCGATCTTCATGGCTCGTGGGACTCCTTGCAGTGGGAAGACGTCGCGGGAGCCGCTTCATCGGGGCACGACTTCGGGAAGTCTAGCGAAACTCGTTCCGCCGGACGCGTCGGGCTAGAGCGCACCGTCGAGCGCCTGCCGCAGCAGGTGCTGCAGCGCGTCGAGCTGCACCGAATCGGCCGAGCCGGGCTCGACATCGCTGCCGTCGAGCGCGCGCGCCGCGAGACCCTGCTTCGAGTCGATCAGCTCGGCGATGCGGGCGTCGATCGTGTGCGCGGCGATGATGCGCCACGCGGTGACGGGCTCGTCTTGGCCGATGCGGTGCACGCGGTCGATCGCCTGGGTCTGCTCGGCGGCAGTCCAGCTGAGCTCGGCGAGCACGACGTTCGACGCGGCCTGCAGGTTCACGCCGACACCCGCCGCAGTGAGCGAGCATACGGCGACGGCGACCTCGGGGTCGTTGTTGAAGGCGTCGATCGCGGCCTGGCGTTGCAGCGCCGTCTGGTCGCCGCGGAGCGACACGGTGCGCAGCTCGCGGGCGGCGAAGGCGGCCTCGGCCTGGTCCATGACATCGATGTGCTTGGCGAAGAAGACGACCTTGCCGACCGAGCGGGCGAGCTGGGCGGCGTAGTCGGCCGCGAGGCCGGCCTTCGCCTGGCCGATGCGGCGCACCATCGTGAAGACGTTCTCGCCCGACTTCGTCGACTTCGATTCCTCGAGCTCGGCACTCGCGACCGCGCGGATGAACTGGTCGCGCTGCTCCTCGTCGAGGTCGCCGACCCGCAGGTGGCGCGCCTCGACGAGCGCACGGAACCGCCCAGCGAGACGGTTGCCCAGCTCGCGCTCCGCGGCGCGCACCGATCGACCGAGCTCGTCGTCGAGCTCGACGGGCAGGTCGGCGATGCGCTTGGCGGGCAGGTCGGCGGCGACGTCGACCTTGCGCCGGCGCACGATGCCGAGATCGATGACGGCCTGACGGGCCGCACTGTAGAAGCCGGGGTCGGCGGGGGTCAGGCCGGTCTCCTCGAGCTTGCCGAGCAGCTCGGGCGAGGGCCGGTCGCCTTCGATCCAGCCGAGGAACTTCCAGATGGCACGGAAGTCGTCGACGTCGTTGATGAGCGGTGTGCCCGTGAGGGCGAGCAGCAGCGGGTCGCCGCCGGGCGCGGCACGGCGGATGCGGTCGGCGAGGGCGAGCACGTTCTTCGAACGCTGCGACTGCAGGTTCTTGATGAAGTGCGCCTCGTCGACGACCATTCCCTTGAAGCCGAGGGTCGACAGCCACGCCATGTGCCGGTCGAGCACGTCGTAGTTGACGATGACGACGTCGGCGAAGGCGTCGAGCGTGTCGCCGTCGCCGTGGATGACGGTCGCACGACGATGCGGGGTCCACCGCTCGACCTCGCGGGCCCAGTTCATCTTCACGACGTTCGGCACGATCGCCAGCAGCGGGTACGCGCCCGCGACGGATGCCGCGAGCACCGACTGCGCCGTCTTGCCGAGGCCCGGCTCGTCGGCGAGCAGGAAGGTGCGGTGCCCCTCGCGGGCGCTCTCGATGAAGCGCGCCTGGTGCTTCATGAGCTCGAGCCCGCGCGGCGACAGCCGGTCGACCCTGGGCGCCTCGGGCAGCTCCATCGAGGCGGCCTGGCCGCCCGAGCCGACCTCGAACGACTTGAACAGCGGCCCGAGAAGCTCCCAGTTCGCGAGCCGGCGCACCGGCATCACCGGCGCCACCGGCTTGGAGAAGTCGGGGGCGAGGAAGGGGTTCGCGAGCTGACGCGAGCGAACGGATGCCGGGATCACCTGATTCTCGCTGAGCTCGGGCTTGGCCTCGGGCTCGCGGGTGATGATCAGCTCGTCGGGCGAGAGTTCGGCGCCGGACTCCAGCAGCCAGTCGCGGCGGAACCGCTGCGCGACCGTCGAGATCGAGGCATCCGGCTCGAGCAGGGCGATGAGGCTGGTGTCGCGGGCGGCGGTCTTCGCGAGGATCTGCGCGATGCCGTCGAGACGCTTGAGCAACTCCGCCCGTGCGGAATCCGACACCTCGGTGTCGGCCTTCACGCGGGCGCGCTCCTCGCGCATGAGGAGCGCGATCACCTGGAACTTCGTGCGGTTCGTGGGGCCGAGCTTGCCCTTCTGCGCCTTCTGCTCCACCTCTCGCACCTTGCGTGCGAGGATCGGGATGATCGGTGCGTCATCGTCGCGTGATCGCGTACGCTGGCGCTGCCTCGTCTGGGCCAATGGTCCTCCAGTATCTGGGCCGAATCCGGCACACCCCTCGACATCACCCGATGATCGAGGCCCCGGTCGCCCCGAACGAATCGGTGGCGCGCGGTGCACGAATCCCGAACCGAGCATCGCGTGAGCCCTGGCTCACGCGGTCGGCCGAAGAACGGATTCGCCGTGCGCGACCCCAGTCTAGCGTCAACCCGGTGCGTGATCGCTGCGACAGGCCTACCCTTGCCTCATGGACGATCGCGCAGGATCCGGGAACGACGTCGCACCCGATGACGAATTCACCGTGGCACAGGACACCGAGTTCGACGAGGTCGATGAGGTGGCCGACGACGACGAACGTTCACTCGACGACAGCCTCGCCGACGAGACACCGGGCATCGACGAGGAACGCCGGGTCGACCTGGCCGACGAAGGCGAGTCCGCCGCCGGCGAATGACCGGTGCGATCGGTCGTCAGACGCCGCCGCCACCGCCGCCACCGCCGCCGCCGCCGGATGAACCGCCGCCGCCCGAGCCGCTCGACGACGAACTCGAGCTCGAACCCGACCACGAGGTGCTCGAGGCCGACGCGAACGACGCCACGCCGGCGGCGAGCAGCCCGGCGTTGAAGCCGTCGCGTCCGGCGTACCAGGACGGTTCGGCGCCCACCTGTTCGTAGAGCGCCGAGAGCTCCCGGCTCCAGTCGCGCTCGAGGCCGAAGAGCACCGCATACGGCAGCAGGCGCTCATTGAGCTTCAAGACGGTCACCGGGTCGAGTCGAGAGGGCGTCGCCGGCGCGCCCGTGGCATCCGTCGCCGGAACCGGCACAGCGGATGCCGCGGGCTGCTGCACCCGAAGCGCACCGCTCGGGCTCTGCAGCACGCGGAGCCGATCGGCCTCCGCGAGGCGGATGTAGAGGCGCAGGCCCTCGAGGTGGTCACGGATCGCCCGGCCGCTCTCGGTGAACTGGCGCACTTCGACGACCATCACGAGCGTCGCGATCGCGGCGAGGATCGCGACGATGAAGCACGCCGCCGGCCAGAACCCGCCCATCTGGTTCTCGAGCGCGATGATGCCGGTGATCAGAGAGACCAGGGCGCCGACGAAGGCGACCGCGGCGAGGAGCACACGTGGTGCCACCCGCGGGGTCCGGCGGAGTCCTGTTGCCAGCACCTGCTTCCTGACCGCCTGGCGGAGTGCCAGCAGACGCTTGCCGAGCGCCGTGTCGCTCGTGAGCTCACGCCGGGCGCCCTCGTGACGATCATCGAAGAGGGCGGCGACGACGGCCTCGGCGTCGACATCGGCCGGGCTCGCCGCTGCGCCTCGATACTCGACCGCGTACTCCTTGCGACCGGATTCGACGATGCGCAGCTGCCCGGCGACCGCCCGATCGAGGATCGTGGCCGTGACGCCCTTGTCCGGTCGCCCGACCAGTTCGGCGGCGACCATCGTCGAGACGCCGGCCGGCGGCTCGTACTGGGCGATGATCGTGCCCCGGCCGGGATGGCTCCGCCAGCGGGTGCCGCGCAGGAACGCTGCGACGCCGGCGGCGAGTGCGGCGAGCCCGGCGGCGACGGCCGCAGCGATCGCGGCCGGTGACGAACCGAACGACTCGTCACGGGGCACGAACGTGCCCTCGGTGAAGGCGGCCGCGATCGTGAGGTTCTCGAACGGGCCGAGGTCGAGGGCCTCGGCCGTGATGACCGGAGGCTGCGACTCGGCGATCTCGATCGAGTCGCAGCTCGCGGCCGAACCGCTCCCGCCCTGGTAGCAGGCGACCGCGCCGGTGAACGCGGCCGCCACGTCGTCGCTCAGGCGCAGCTCGGCGCTGACCCGGCCGAAGGGCTGCGCCCACCCCGTTCCGTTCACGTCCCAGTAGAACTCGTCGATCGCGGCGTCGTCGGGCTGCAGCGTGACGTTGTGCTGCCGATAGTCGATCACGTAGCTCTGCACGCCGTGCACGTAGCCGTCGGCGCGGATCGTGATGTACACGAAGTCCTCGTCGTCGTCGTCTTCTTCGACCTCGAACGACCGTGCGGCACCGCTCGCGTCGGTCACGGTGATCTGCTCGATGTCGGTCGGGTGTCCACGGTAGGAACTCGGGATCGCTCGGCGGATGCCGCGGTTCTGGTCGATTTCGGGGAACCGGGCGACGATCGTCTCCGTCGTGTCGAGCACCGAGTGCCCGCCCTCGTCGCGTGAGAGCTCGTAGACCGCGTCGAAGGAGTCGAACGTGAAGTCGTCGACGCCGCCCGCGACGGCTCCGACCACGGACACCGCGGGCTCGGTGCCCGCTCGAGCCTCAGGATTGCCGGACGACGCCTCGCCGCCGAACGCGGAGGCTCCGGCACCCAGCGCCACGAAGAGCCCCGTGGCGGCGATCGCGGCGGCGAGCAGTGCGGCGGGACGGTGGCTGCGCATGCCCTTACGCTAGCGCGGCGCGCGGCGCGAACGCGCCGCCTGCACGCACTCGTGGACCGAGCGCTCAGGCCGCCCGGCGAAACCGATCAGGCCCGGCGGATCCAATCAGGCCCGACGCAGCCGCAGGCTGTTGAGCACGACGAACACGCTCGAGAACGCCATGGCCGCGCCCGCGATCATGGGGTTCAGGAAGCCCGCCGCCGCCAGCGGGATCGCGGCGACGTTGTAGGCGAAGGCCCAGAACAGATTGCCCCGGATGGTGCGCAGCGTCGCCCGAGCGAGCGAGACGGCGTCGGCGATCGCTCCGGGCTCGTCTCGGGTGAGGGCGAGGTCGCTCGCCGAGGCTGCGGCATCGGTGCCGCCGCCCATCGCGATGCCGAGGTCTGCCGCGGCGAGCGCGGCGGCGTCGTTCACGCCGTCGCCGACCATCGCGACCCGGTGCCCGCGCGACTGCGCTGCGCGCACGATCTCGAGCTTGCCCTCTGGGCTCACCCCGGCGTGCACCTCGTCGATGCCGAGCTGCGCGGCGACCCGAGCCGCCGGGCGCTCCGCGTCGCCGGTCACGAGGGCCGGGCGCAGGCCGAGCGAGCGAAGCCGCTCGATCGCCTCGCGGGCGCCATCCCGCACCGTGTCCCCGACCTCGATCACCGCCCGCACCTCGCCCGCCCAGCCGACGGCGACGATCGTGTCGTCGGAGTCCGCCGCGCGCCGCGCGAGCCCGGTCGGCATGAGGAAGCCGAGCTCGGTCAGGAACCCGGGTCGCCCCGCCGCGGTCGCCACGCCGTCGACCACGCCGTCGACCCCGAGCCCCGCGTGGGCGCGGAATCCGTTCGCTCGGGCGCCGCCGGCGGCGGAGCCCGAGGCATCCGCCGCTTCGACGATCGCCCGGGCGATCGGGTGCTCCGATCCGCGCTCGAGCGCCGCGGCGATGCCGACGGCGTGCGCCGCATCGACGCCGTCGGCGACGGTGACCCGGGTGACGCTCATGCGTCCGGTCGTGAGCGTGCCGGTCTTGTCGAGGAGGATCGTGTCGACATCGCCGGCACGGTCGAGCGCCTCGGGTCCGGTGATCAGGATGCCCCGCTCGGCGCCGCGACCGGTGCCGACGAGGATCGCCACCGGGGTCGCGAGACCGAGCGCGCACGGGCACGCGATGACGAGCACGGCGACCGCGGCGGTGACGGCCTGCTCGACGGGGCTGCCGGTGGCGACCCAGACGATCGCGGTCGCCGCTGCGAGCACGATGACGATCGGCACGAACACCGCGGAGATGCGGTCGGCCAGGCGCTGGGCGCGAGACGTGCCGAGCTGGGCGTCTTCGACGAGCCGGGCGATCTGGGCGAGCCGGGTGTCGGCGCCGACGCGCCTCGCCTCGACCACGAGGCTGCCGCCGTGCACGATGGTCGCCGCCGTCACGGCACTGCCGGGCCGCGCATCGACCGGGGCGGGCTCTCCGGTCAGCATGCTCTCGTCGACGCCGGCCTCGCCGCGCACGACGACGCCGTCGGCCGCGATGCGCTCGCCGGGGCGAACGACGAAGCGGTCGCCCGGGCGGAGCCCCGCGACCGTCACGCGTTCCTCGTGTTCGTCGCGATCGCCGCCCCGCAGCACGGAGACCTCGAGCGGCGCGAGGTCGAGGAGCGTGCGCAGCGACTGGCCGGCGCGTCGTTTCGAGCGCGCCTCGAGCACGCGGCCGAGCAGCAGGATCGTGATGACGCCCGCGGCGACCTCGAGGTAGATGTCGCCGCCGGGCGTGCCGCGCACGCCGAAGGTCCACTCGTGGGTCATGCCGGGCATCCCGGCGTGACCGAAGAAGAGCGACCACAGCGACCAGGCGAACGCCGTGAGCGTGCCGAGCGAGACGAGGGTGTCCATCGTGAGGGCACCGTGTCGCAGGTTCACGGCCGCGGCGCGGTGGAACGGCCATCCGCCCCACACGACGACCGGCGCCGCGAGCACGAGCGAGAGCCACTGCCAGAAGGGGAACTGCAGCGCCGGAACCATGGCGAGCACGACGACGGGCACGGTGAGCACGGCCGAGATCACGAGTCGGGTGAGCAGCGGGTCGGATGCCGCGTGCGCCCGGTCTGCGTCGGGCGCCGGGCCTGCCGCCGACACCGTGGCCGCGGCCGGCGCCGCTGGCGCCGCGCTTGCGGCCGACACGCTCGCCCGGTAGCCGGCTGCGCGCACGGCCTCGAGCAGCTCGTCGATCGAGATGGCCGCAGGGAAATGCACTCGTGCCTTCTCGGTCGCCAGGTTGACCGACGCTTCGACGCCGTCGAGCCGGCCCAGCCGTTTCTCGACGCGGGAGACGCAGCTCGCGCACGTCATGCCCTCGATGCCGAGGTCGATCGTGCGGGTCTCGTGCTGCAGCGTCATCCGTCTCTCCCTGTCGTCGCCGAATCCCAACCGTACCCCTAGGGGGTATCATTGGCAAGCGAGGTATCCTGTCTACGTGATCGAGGACATCAAGAAGCGCGCACTGCACCGCACGAAGATCATCGAGGGCCAATTGCGCGGCATCGAGAAGATGATCGAGAACGACGACTACTGCGTCGACATCATCACGCTCTCCCTCGCCGTGCAGAAGTCGCTGGCGTCACTCAACAAGCTCCTCGTCGAGAACCACCTGCGAACCCACGTGACCGAGATGTACGAGGCGGGCGGCGAGCAGCGCGAAGCGGCGGTGGCCGAACTCGTGCGCATCTTCGAGCTCTCCAACAACCGCGGGTAGGCGAGCGGATGCCGCGCATCGAACTGGTCACGGGCGACATCACCGTGCAGCGGGTCGACGCGATCGTGAACGCGGCCAATTCCTCGCTGCTCGGCGGCGGAGGTGTCGACGGCGCGATCCACGCCGCCGGCGGACCCGAGATCCTCGCGGAGTGCCGCCGCCTTCGTGAGAGCCGCCTGCCCGACGGCCTGCCCACCGGCGACGCCGTGGCGACGGGCGCCGGGCGGCTGCCGGCGCGATGGGTGATCCACACCGTCGGCCCGGTGTGGCCCGGCCCCCGACCCGAGGCCGGCGCCCGGCGTCTGCTGCTCGCCGCCGCGTACCGCAACTCGCTCGCCCTCGCCGCGTCGCTCGGGGCCGCCTCAGTGGCACTGCCCGCCGTCTCGGCCGGCGTCTACGGCTGGCCGGCGGCCGATGCCGCCCGCGTCGCGCTCTCGACCGCCGCCGCTGCGCGGGCGCCCGAGCTCATCCGGTTCGTGCTGTTCTCCCCCGGCATGCACCGCGTCTTCGCCGACGCCGCCGCAGAGTTCGGCGTCGCCGCGGCATCCGCCGACTGAGAACACGCCGGTCAGGTGCCGGGCGCCGTGACGGCCAGCCAGCAGAGGCTCGCTAGCAAGCCCGTTACCGTTTCGTTGTCTCCAGTTCGCGGCACATCAGACCTCGGCGGCGAGCGGGTTCACTCCTCGGAGTCGCGAGGGTCGACGCGCGTCGCCCCGGCCTCGGCGGTGATGCGGTTCGCCATGCCCGCGAAGATGACCCCGTGGAACGGGAGGATCGCCCACCAGTACAGACGGCCCGAAAGCCCCTTCGGGAAGAAGACCGCGCGCTGGCGGTAGTCGGCGCCGCCGCCCGACGGCACGGCCGCCAGTTCCAGCCAGGCCCGGCCGGGCACTCTCATCTCGGCACGGAGCCGGAGGAAGCTCCCCCGCTCGATCGCTTCGACCCGCCAGAAGTCGACGGCGTCGCCGACGTGCAGCGTCTCGGGGTCGCGCCGCCCTCGTCGGAGCCCGACGCCGCCGCTCAGCTTGTCGAGCCACCCGCGAAGCGCCCAGGCGAGGGGGAACGAGTACCAGCCGTTCTCACCCCCGACTCCCTCGATGACGCGCCAGAGGTCGGGTGCGGGTGCCGAGGTGCGACGCGCTCGTTCGTCGACGTAGACCGTATGCCCCGCCCACTCGGGGTCGCTCGGCAGGGGGTCGCTCGGGGCTCCGGCCACCTCGGCGTTGCGCCAGCTCGTCTCCACCTCGCCCGCTCGCTCCCGCTCGAGCGCGAGCCGAACCGCGTCACGGTACGGAAGCAGCCCTTCGGGCGGCGGCGGGATGACCTGGTCGATGTCGTGCTCACGCATCACGCAGTCGAACTGGAGGGACTCGATGATCGGCACGGCGAGCCGGCGCGGGATCGGAGTCACGAGGTTCACCCATTGCCCGGCGAGCCACGGGGTGAGCACCGGGAGCGCGGCGATCGGACGCTGCGGCAGCCCCGCCTCGACCGCGTACCCGTTCATGAGCTGCCCGTAGCGGAAGATGTCGGGACCGCCGATGTCGAAGGCCCGACTCACGTCGTGCGGCGCCTCGGCCGACTGGATCAGGTAGTGCAGCACGTCGCGCACCGCGATCGGCTGGATGAAACTGCGCACCCAGCGCGGCGCGGGCATGTACGGGAGCACCTCGGTCAGATGCCGGATCATCTCGAACGAGGTCGACCCCGAACCGATGATCACCCCCGCCTGCAGCACGATCGTCGGCACGCCCGAGGCGAGCAGGATCTCGCCCACCTGCGCACGCGAACGGAGGTGACGCGAGAGACGCTCGCCGTCGGGATGCAGGCCGCCGAGGTAGACGATGCGGGCGACCCCGTGTCCACGGGCCGAATCCGCGACGTTCGAGGCGATGCTGAGCTCGGTCGACTCGAAGTCGCCGCGCCCGCCCATGGAGTGCACCAGGTAGTACACGACCTCGATGCCCTCCATCGCGGCGTCGACGGATGCCCGGTCGTCGAGGTCGCCCGCGACGACGTCGACGTCGCGCCGCCACGGCACGTCGCGCAGACGTTCGGGCCGGCGGACGAGCACGCGGACGTCGTGCCCGGCCGCGAGGAGTCTCGGAACGAGCCGCCCTCCGATGTATCCGGTCGCGCCGGTGACGAGCATGCGCACGGGTGACCTCCTCACCAGGGGAACGAAGCTACGCCCGTTCGTTGCCTCGACGATAGTTGCCGCTCGCCCGCGCCAGCAGGTGCTGCGCCTGCGAGTCGTCGGCACGCTGCAGCGCTGCGACGAGCCGCGCCGCATCGCGCCCGCCGACGGTCATCACCGCCTGACCACCGCGCGAGACGATCACCCCGCCCTGCTTCGTGAGGCGGTACTCGAACGGGTCGGTCGCGAGCCGCGCCCGTTCGTCTGACGCGCCATTGCGTCCGGACATCTCGCTCCTATCGCAGGCTCTTCGTGTGCCAGATCGTCTTGGTCTCGGTGAACGCGGCGATGCGGCCGAGGGCCGGCGCCGCGGCATCCGCGCCGGACTCGGGTCGGAGCACGCGCTTCAGCGTGTCGGCCGCGTCGATCTCGAGCGAGACCCAGTCGAGATCGCCCGCTCCGACGAGATCGAGCGCGTTGACGTCGGAGTGGCTCGCGAGCCACGGCGCGATCTCGGCCGGGGAGCCGGTGAGCACGTTGACGACGCCCTTCGGCACGTCGCTCGTCGCGAGCACTTCGGCGAGGCTGATCGCCGAGAGCGGGAATCGCTCGCTCGCCACGGCGACGACCGCGTTTCCGGCCACGAGCGCCGGGGCGACGGCCGAGACGAAGCCGAGCAGCGACGAGTCCTGCGGCACGATGACCGCGACGACGCCGGTCGGTTCGGGCACCGAGATGTTGAAGTACGGCCCGGCGACGGGGTTGGCGTTGCCGGTGACCTGGGCGAACTTGTCGGCCCAACCGGCGTACCAGACCCAGCGGTCGATCGCCTCGTCGACCTGAGCGGATGCCGCGGCGCGCGTGACGCCCTCGGCCTCCTCGATCTCGGCGATGAACTGCGCCCGACGCCCCTCGAGGAGTTCGGCGATGCGGTACAGCACCTGGCCGCGGTTGTACGCGGTGGCGCCCGTCCAGCCGGCGACGCTGCCGCGGGCGGCGACGATCGCGTCGCGCGCGTCTTTGCGGGAGGCCTTGGCGGCGTTCGCGAGGAAGCCGCCGTCGGCGGCGAGCACCTCGTAGGTGCGCCCCGACTCGCTGCGCGGGAAGGCGCCGCCGATGTAGAGCTTGTAGGTCTTCGGCACGGCGAGACGGCTCATCGCTTCGATCCCTTCGTCGCGGACTTGGTCGTTCGGGCGCGCTTGGCGGGTGCAGCGGCATCCGCTTCGATCGCTTCGATCGCGGCGGCGGGTGTCGTGCGGCCGATCGTCGCGCGACCGGTCGCCTGGCCGATGGGCGCGGGCGTCAGGTATGCACCGAGCCCGTGCCGGCCGCCCTCGCGGCCGTAGCCCGATTCCTTGTAGCCGCCGAACGGGGAAGCCGGATCGAAACGGTTGAAGGTGTTCGCCCAGATGACCCCGGCGCGAAGCTGGTCGGCGACCGCCAGGATGCGACTGCCCTTGTCGGTCCAGATGCCGGCAGAGAGGCCGTAGGGGGTGTTGTTCGCCTTCGCGATCGCCTCGGCGGGTGTGCGGAACGTCAGGACCGACAGCACCGGGCCGAAGACCTCTTCGCGTGCGATGCGGCTCGAGGTCTGCACACCCGTGAAGATCGTCGGCGCGTACCAGAACCCGTTCTCGGGGATCTCGCACGGCACGGTCCAGCGCTCGGCGCCCTCGGCGACGCCGACGTCGGACAACTCGCGGATGCGCTCGAGCTGCTCCTTCGAGTTGATGGCCCCGATGTCGGTGTTCTTGTCGAGCGGGTCGCCGAGGCGAAGCGTCGACAGACGCAGCTTCAGCCGCTCGACGACCTCGTCGTGGATGTTCTCTTGCACGAGCAGTCGCGAACCGGCGCAGCAGACGTGCCCCTGATTGAAGAAGATGCCGTTGACGATGCCCTCGATCGCCTGGTCGATCGGCGCATCGTCGAACACGATGTTCGCGGCCTTGCCGCCGAGCTCGAGGGTCGCCTTCTTGTCGGTGCCGGCGATCTGCTTGGCGATCGCGCGACCGACCGCGGTCGATCCCGTGAACGCGACCTTGTCGACGCCGTCGTGGGCGACGAGCGCTGCGCCGGTGTCACCGGCACCCGTGATGATGTTCACGACGCCGGCCGGCAGCTCGGCCTGCTGCAGGATCTCGGCGAAGATCAGCGCCGTGAGCGGCGTCGTCTCGGCGGGCTTCAGCACCACGGTGTTGCCGGCGGCGAGCGCGGGGGCGATCTTCCACGCGAGCATGAGCAGCGGGAAGTTCCACGGGATGACCTGGGCCGCCACGCCGAGCGACCGGGGGTTCGCGCCGAGGCCCGCGTGATCGAGCTTGTCGGCCCAACCGGCGTAGTAGAAGAACCATGCAGCGACCAGCGGCACGTCGACGTCGCGCGACTCCTTGATCGGCTTGCCGTTGTCGAGCGACTCGGCGACCGCGAGCTCGCGGGCTCGCTCCTGCACGAGGCGGGCGATGCGGAAGAGGTACTTGCCGCGGTCGCGGCCGCTCATCTTCGACCAGGTGCGGTCGTAGGCACGCCGGGCCGCGGCCACGGCGGCGTCGACGTCGGCCGCATTCGCGCTCGAGATCGTCGCGATGCGTTCTTCGGTGGCCGGGCTGATCGTCTGGAAGGATGCGCCGCGGCCGTCGACGAACTCGCCGTCGATGAAGAGGCCGTAGCTGTCGCGCAGCGAGAGGATCGCCCGCGACTCGGGGGCGGGTGCGTAGTCGAGGAAGCTCATAGCGGGAACCTTTCGGTTCGTGGATTGTTGCGGATGTGGGTGTTTCGGTGGTCGAGGTGGCCCACCGGGGCCGCATCGGGAATCAGTCGATCGTCACGTAGTCGGCGCCGGAGTAGTGCCCGGTCGCGATCTTCTGACGCTGGAGCAGCACGTCGTTGAGCAGACTCGAGGCGCCGAAGCGGAAGAGATGCGGCTGGAGCCATTCCTCGCCGACGATCTCCGCGACCGTCACGAGGTACTTGATCGCGTCTTTCGAGGAGCGGATGCCGCCGGCCGGTTTCACGCCGATGCGCTGGCCGGTGGCGAGGTGCCAGTCGCGCACGACCTCGAGCATGAGGAGCGTGACCGGCAGTGTCGCTGCGGGCGCCACCTTGCCCGTCGAGGTCTTGATGAAGTCGCCCCCCGCGAGGATCGAGAGCCACGACGCGCGCCGCACGTTGTCGTAGGTGACGAGTTCGCCCGTCTCGAGGATCACCTTGAGGCTCGCACTCGAGCCGTCGGCGCGGCGACATGCCTCTTTGACGGCGGCGATCTGGTCGAAGACGAGTCCGTACCGGCCGGCGAGGAATGCGCCGCGGTCGATGACCATGTCGATCTCGTCGGCGCCGGCCGCGACGGCCTCTGCGGTGTCGGCGAGCTTGATGTCGAGCGATGCCCGGCCGCTCGGGAACGCGGTCGCGACCGCGGCCACGGAGATGAGACCGTCGTCGGGGTCGCCGTGGGCGCCGCCGAGCGCCTCGACGGCGAACGGCACCATGTCGCCGTAGACGCAGACCGCCGCGACCCGCGGGGTCGAGGCGTCGGCCGGGTCGGGATTCATCGCCTTGGCGGCGAGGGAGCGCACCTTGCCGGGGGTGTCTGCGCCCTCGAGCGTCGTGAGGTCGATGAGCGAGATGATGCGATCGAGCGCCCACTGCTTGGAGCTCGTCTTGATGGAGCGGCTGCCGAGGCCGGCGGCGCGCTGCTCGAGGCCGACGGCGTCGACGCCCGAGATGCCGTGCAGGTAGCGCCGCAGGGTCGCGTCGTCGGGCTCGCCGCCGAGCACGGCGATGGCCCGCTCGCGAGCGGAGACGAGGGAGGTGCCTGACATGAGGAAGGACCTGGCTTTCGTGATGAGGTGGCGGCCGGCGCGAGTGGCGTCAGCCGTCGAGGAGGTGGAGGGCGGTTGCTTCGTCGGTGACGAGCACCGAGCAGAGACGGCTTCGCACGACCGCGTCGGCCACGGCGTGCTTGGCGGGACCGGAGATGACGGCGATCGCGAGTTGTGCGCGGCGCAGCTCGTCGAGCGTGAGGCCGACCGTGCGCGCATCGAGGGCGGGGTCGACGATGTTGCCGTCGGAGTCGATGTATCGGCCGACGACGTCGCCGACCGCGCCCTTCTGCACGAGCAGATCGACATCGTCCACCGACAGGTAGCCGCTCTCGACGTGCACCGACGAGCGGTCTGCGGCTCCGGCACTGAACAGGTAGGCGTCGGCGGAGCGGGCGAGGTCGATGACCCCGGCGACGACGCGGTCGGACTCGATCGCCTCTTTCGTCTCGAGGCGCTCGAGGATGGCCGGGCTCGGCAGCAGGGTCGCGCTGCCGCCGCCCTTCTGGGCGATGCCGACGGCCGTCGCCGCGGCGGTGCCGGGCCGACGGTTGAGGCTCACGCCGCCGTTGATCTGCACGACGTTGACGCCGGTCGCCCAGCCGCTGCGCAGGTGCTGCGAGATGTCGAAGAGCGTGCGCCCCCAGCTCACGCCGAGAGTGCGGGGCACCGGACGCAACGCGGTGAGGTAGTCGGCCGCCGCCTGCGCGGCGCGGGCCTGCAGCTCTTCGGGCGAGGTCACCCCGGCGGTCGAGACCACGATGGCGTCGGAGAGACCGTGCTCGTCGCGCAGTCGCCGCTCGATCGCCAGTCGCCTGGCGCGCGGGTGCAGGATCTCGATGCGGATGAACCCGCGCTGCTTCGCCTGCGCGAGGAGCCGCCCGACCTTCCACCGGGTGAGGCGCAGAGCCTGCCCGATCTCGTCTTGGGTCTTGTTCTCCTCGTAGTAGAGCTCAGCGGCCCTGATCGAGAGCAGTTCATCGATCTCGTCCATGCGCCTCCGTCCTGTTCCTCATCTCAGCGTAGGCAGGCGAGTGCGCATCGGCAACACTCGTAGCAGATGCTGCTCATATGAGCAGGCGAGCGGCGGTCGGCGCTCAGGACGAACCGCGCTCACTCCTCGCGAGAACGCTCGTCTTCGAAGAACCGGGGCCGCGCGACGACGGCGCCCGCGATCGCCGCGGGCACCGCAGAGGCGAGGAGGAAGAGCAGGGGCCACGTCCACCCTCCCGACCACTCGTGCAGGAGCCCTACGAGGAGTGGCCCGAAGGCAACGATCACGTAGCCGACGGACTGCACGAACCCGGAGAGCGCGACGGCCCCGGAGTGGGTTCTCGTGCGGAGGTTGATGAGCACGAGCGCGAGCGGGAACGTCAGCGGGCCGATGCCGGCGAGCGCAACCCAGAGCCACGTCGCCCAGCCCGGAACGACGAGCAGCCCCAGATAGCCGATGAGGAAGGTCACGACGGCGATGCCGATGAGCAATCGCACCTTGCCGAATCTGGCCGCGATGAGCGGCACGAACAGCCCCGCGGGCAGGCCCATCGCCGCGTACAGCGAGAGCAGCGCGCCGGCCTCGGCCGGCGAGACGCCCGCGATGTCGTGCAGGATCGTCGGAAGCCAGGCGAACGCCGCATACGCATTGAACCCCGACACGGCGAAGACGATGGTGAGCGCCCACGCGAGCGGGGAGCGCAGGGCGTCTCGGAGCTGACCGCGGTCGGCCCCCTCGGGCAGCGCCGCAGGCGCCCGGCGCCCGGGATGCAGCAGCATCGCGACCCACGGCACGAGCGAGATCGCCGCGAGGAGCGCCCACTCGCCGAGCGAGACGCGCCAGCCCGCGGCATCCGCCACCGGCACCGCGATGAGCGGCGGCAGGAACGCGCCGATCGACATCGCCGTCACGTAGATCGTCGTCAGGAGGCCGATGCGATCGGGGAAGTAGCGTTTCACGAGCGGCGGCAGCAGCACGTTGCCGACCCCGATCGCCGCGAAGACGAGGGCGGATGCCGCCACGAGCCAGAGCGCCGAGCCCGCGAGGCCGCGGCCGGCGAGTCCGAGCGACAGGGCGACGAGCGCGCCGATGAGGGTCACCTCGAGCCCGAGACGCTTCGCGACCATCGGCGTCAGGATGCCGAAGAGCGCGTAGCAGAGCGGCGGCAGCATGCCGAGGAAGCCCACGATCGCCGGAGCGAGCGGGAGCTCGGCTTCGAGCTGACCGAGGATCGGCGAAAGCGATGCCACCGCGCTGCGGAGGTTGAACGCGACGAGCACGATGCCGACGAGGGCGAGGGTGCGCCCCGCCCACAGCGGCCGGGGCGGGAACGACGTCATTCCGTCGAGTCTAGATGCGGCGGACGAACGGATCAGCCGGCGAGGATGCCGCGCGAACGCTCCACGTCGTCGCGGATCGTGTCGATCAGCGCCTCGATGCTCGTGAACGCCACCATGCCGCGGATGCGCTCGACGAACTCGACGTCGACGAGGTGGTCGTAGAGGTCGAGCTCGCGGTCGAGCACGTATGCCTCGACCTGCTTCTTGGCCACGCCCTCGAAGGTCGGATTGTCGCCGACCGAGATCGCGGCGGGGTACCGCGTGCCCGCGTCGGTGAGCCAGCCGGCGTACACGCCGTCGGCTGGGATGAGCCCCTCGGACTCGGGCGTGAGGTTCGCCGTCGGGAACCCGAGCTCCCGGCCGCGAGCGGCGCCGTGCACGACGAGGCCCGACACCGTCGGCGTGTGGCCGAGCAACTCGGTCGCCCGTCGCACGTCGCCCTCGGCGAGCAGCTCGCGGATCCACGTCGAGGAGACCCGCCGCTCCCCCGCGGGCCGCACGTCGTCGACGACCTCGACGGAGAAGCCGAACTTCGCGCCGAGCTCCACGAGCAGCGGCACATCGCCGGCGCCGCGGGCACCGTAGCGGAAGTCGCTGCCGACGAGCACGGCCTTCGCATCGAGGCCGTCGACCAGCACGCGCTCGACGAACTCGGTGGCGGGCACCGAGGCGAGCGCCCGGTCGAACGGCAGCATCAGGGTCGCATCGACCCCGGTCGTGGCGAGCAGCTCGAGCTTCTGGCGCACGCTCACGAGCTCTTCGGGGCACTTCTCGGGTGCGAGCAGGGCGAGCGGGTTGCGGTCGAACGTGACGACGATCGTCGAGAGCCGGCGCTCATCGGCGAGTCGCCTGGCATGCTCGATCACCGCGCGGTGCCCCCGGTGCACGCCGTCGAACTTGCCGATCGTGACGACCGACGGCCCGATGCCGGCGGGCACGGCGCCCAGCCCCTTGAAGGTCTTCACGAGGCATCCGCCCGCGACGCCGGCCGGTGCCCGGCCAACCACCACATGCCGAGCACGGGAAGCACGAGCGGGATGAACAGGTAGCCGCGACCGAACCACGACCACACCGTGTCGTGCGGGAAGAGCTCGGGGAAGACGACGCTCAGCACGCCGATGACGACGACCCCCGTGAACTCGAACACGATCGTCGCCCACGCGACGCGGTACCAGGCGATGCCCGGACGGATTAGGGCGATGGTCGCCACGACGTAGACGACCGCCGCGAGGGCCGACAGCGAATAGGCCAGGGGCGCCTCATCGAACTTCGAGGCGATCTGCACGAACGAGCGGCCGATCGCCGCGAGCGCGAGCACGCCGTAGACGGCCACCAGCACACGCCCGATGCCGCTCATCCGCCGGCCCTGTTGCGCTTCTGGCTGGGCACTCCGCACGTCACTCATGTCGTTCGATTCTCTCAGACCCGTGCTCACGCCTGCTGCACGGTCCAGATCTGCAGCATGCGGTACACCATCACGCCGACGGCGAGGGCCGCGACGCCGAGGATGACGGTCGACCACCGGTTGCGCTCGAGCAGCGCCCAGAACGCCGCCGCGGGCGGCAGGAGCAGCGCTCCGACGAGATAGGTGTAGAACTCCAGCGTGCTTCCGGTCGGCTCGTTGCCGAACGCCGGAGCCGCGATCGCCACCACGAGCTGGGCGACGAGCAGCACCTCGACGAGGGCGAGCGCGCCGATCGTGAGGTCGTTCGGCACCCGCCCGGCGAGGCCGAGCGCGATGCAGAGCAGCCCGGCGGCGACCGCGACGGCGAGCTGCACCCACGTGAACCACTCGATCATGCGTCGTCCTCCTGCGACTCGGCGGGCGGGAATCCGGTGACGACCTTCAGTTGCCGGCCGCGCGGCTCGACGATCGCGATCAGCCGGTCGTCGGGAGCCACTGCGGCGAGCACCGGTGACATCGGCGCGGCGGCGTTGGATGCCTCGAGCCCGCCGATCGCCGCGACGTCGACTCGCTTGCCGTGCCCGAGATCGACGGCCTGCTGCTCGGTGAGCGTCACGACGGGCAGGGCCCGGCGCGCGGCATCCGTCGGGGTCATGATCGACTTCGCGACGTCGAATCCCTCGAGCTCGCCCGCCTCGCCGACCTCGAACCGGCCGATGCGCGTACGACGCAGCGCGGTCAGGTGGCCGCCGGTGCCGAGCGCCGCGCCGAGGTCCCGGGCGAGGGCGCGAACATAGGTGCCCGAGGAGCACTCGACGCGCACATCGATGTCGAGGTGGCCGTCGCCGGCGCGGAACGCGAGCGGCTCGAACGCCGAGACCGTGACCCGGCGTGCCGCGAGTTCGACCGTCTCACCGTCGCGCACCCGCTGATACGCCCGCTTGCCGGCGACCTTCACGGCGCTGACCGCGCTCGGCACCTGAGAGATCTCGCCGGTGAGCGGCGAGATGGCCGCGAGCACCGCGTCGTCGGTCACGGCGGCGACGGCATCGGCGGGGGCCGCCTCGAGCGGCTCGCCCTCGGCGTCGTCGGTCGTCGTGTTCCAGCCGAGGCGGATCGTGGCGAGGTACTCCTTGTCGAGTCCCACCAGGTAGTGCAGCAGGCGCGTGGCACCGTTCACCCCGAGGATGAGGAGCCCGGTGGCCATCGGGTCGAGCGTGCCCGCGTGCCCGATCTTGCGGGTGCCGGCGAGGCGGCGCATGCGCGAGACCACGTCGTGGCTCGTGATTCCCTGCGGCTTGTCGACGAGGAGGATGCCGCTGTTCACGCCGTACAGGCTAACAGCCGTGCACCGCCGGCCCGCGCCGCGCGCCTACGCTGGAGCGGTGAGGATCGGCATCATCGGCGCGGGTGCGCTCGGCGGCACGTTCGCCGCACTGCTCGCGCGGGCAGGGCACGACGTCGAGGTCACGGCCCGCGGCGCGGGCCTCGAGGCGATCCGGGCATCGGGCATCCGGCTCAGCGGGGCCTACGGCGACGTGCACGCGCGGGTCGCGGCCGGCGAGCGGCTCACGGCCGCGCCCGAGCTCGTGCTCGTGTGCACGAAGGCGCAAGACGCGGCATCCGCCATCGAATCGAACGCCGAGCTCATCGACGGCGCACCGGTCGTCGTCGTGCAGAACGGCCTCGACGGGGTCGCCACCGCCGCGCGCCTGCTCCCCCGGTCATCGTGCATGGGAGTGCTGTCGATCATCGCCGCCAACTACACCGAGCCCGGCGTCGTGCGCATCACCACGCCCGCGACGAGCTACCTCGGCCGCGGCGACGGTCCGGCCGACGCCGAGTGCACGCGCATCGCGGCGCTGCTCTCCGAGGCCGTTCCGGTCGTCGCGATCGGCGGCTTCCGCGGCGCCCAGTGGACCAAGCTCGTGGTGAACATGCTGAACGCGGTGCCCGCGATCGTCGGCCGCAGCGTGCAGGAGGTCGTCGACGATCGACGACTTCGACGCGTCGTCACCGCCTCGATGCGCGAGACGGTGCGCATCGGCATCGCGCGCGGCGTGCGCTTCGGCGCCCTCCAGGGGCTCGGCGACCGCCGGCTGCGGCTCTTCGCCCGCGTGCCGCTCACGCTCGGCCAGGTGCTGCCCTGGCTCATGCGGGTGCGCATGGGCGGCGTGCCGAACCTCGGGTCCACCCAGCAGAGCCTGCGCCGCGGGCAGCCGACCGAGGTGGACTTCCTGAACGGGGCCGTGGTGCGCGAGGCATCCGTCGCCGGTCTCGACGCCCCCGTGAACCGGGCGCTCACGGCGCTCGTGCACGAGGTCGAGCAGCGAGCGGCTTCGCTGCCGGCCGAGCGCGTGCTCGCCGACGTTCCGGTCTGAGCAGCTGACACGACGAAGGGGGCCCGGCGAACCGGGCCCCCTTCGGAGCAGCTCGGCGGACGCTACGAGCGCTTGCGGCGGATCCGGGCGATCACGAGGAACGCGATGCCGGCGAGCACGATGACGCCCGCGACGATCGCGATCGTCGTGCCCGTGAAGCCGGTGCTCGCGAGCCCAGGGCCGTTCGACGCGGTCGGCGTGCTGCCCGCGCCGCCCGAGCCCTTCGGCGCGGTGGCGCACTCGGGTGCGGCCTTCGGGTACGAGATCGCCACGGTGGCCTCGGGGTTCACGACGATCTTCGCCTCGGTGACGGTGCGGGTCCAGGCGAAGTTGTCGTCGACCTCGATCCACTGGCCGCCGACGAGCGCCCAGCCCGGCCAGCCGTTTGCCTTGCCGTCGGCGTCGACCGAGGCACCGGGCCACAACACCTTGCCGTCGAGCTTGCCGTCGACGAGGTCGCCGAGCGTGATCGTGTGAGTGTTGGTGCCGTCGGTCAGCACGAGCGACGCGGTGTTGGTCGCGTTCGTCGACTGCTTGTCGGGGTCGATGAGCTCGACGTCGTAGTAGATCCACGGCGAGTCTGCCTCGCAGACGCCGGTGGCGACCGTGCCGCTCAGGGTCGGCTCGAAGCAGGCGGTGTCGGAGTACGCGAACGTCCAGGTGAACGGGCCGCCCGTGGCGAACGTGTAGCCCGGCTTGGCCGTGGCGGTCACCGTGATGACGCCACCTGCCCGCACGGAGTTCCATTCGATCGTTTCAGTGTCGGTCGGAACCAGCACCTTCTCGTTCTCGGGACCGCACGTGTCGGAGAACGTCGGTTCACCGACGAGCGGGATCACGCAGGGGCTGTCGTCGATGGTGAACGTCCACATCGTGTTCGCATCCGGGGGGAAGGCCGAGCCCGGCTTCGCCGTCGCGGTGACGGTGATCTTGCCGTCGAGCTCCTTCGAACTCCACGCGATCGTGTCGGTGTCGGTCGGAAGTGTGAGCTTCTCGTTGTCGGGACCGCACGTGTCGGTGAAGGTGGGAGCTCCCACGACCTCGACGATGCACGGCTTGTCGTCGATCTTGTACGTCCACTCGGTCCTCGCGTTCGCGGGGAACGCGTAGCCCGGCTTCGCGGTCGCCGTCACCGTGATGACGCCGCCCTCCTCCGAAGAGGCCCAGGCGATCTCGCTGGTGCTCGGGGGCACGGTCAGCGTCTCGTTGTCCGGGCCGCATGTGTCCGAGAACGTCGGAGCGCCGACGACCTCGATGACGCAGGGTGCGTCGTCGACGGGGAACGCCCAGGTCTTGGTCGGTCCCTCGGCGAAGACGAACCCCTTCTTCGCCGTCGCGGTCACCGTGACGACACCGCCTGCTTTGGCAGACGTCCACGCGACCTTGTCGGTGTCGGCAGGAAGGGCGACTGTCTCGTTGTCGGGGCCGCAGACGTCTTTCACCGAGGGCACGGCCTCGACGGTGACGATGCAGGGTTCGTCGGTGAAGGCGAACTCGAACGTCTTCGTGGTCTTTCCGTCGATAAACTCATAGCCGGGCTTCGTCGTGGCGGTCGCCGTCGCCGAGCCGTTGACGACCGGCGTGATCGTCCACTCCACGCCGGTCGTCGGCGCCGGCGGCACGATGCGGTCGCTCGCGGTGCCACAGAGGTCCTGCTTCACCGGCGAGGCGGCAACCGGGAGTTTCGTGGGCGTCTTCGCACAATTGCCCGTGAGGCCCTCGATGCGACCGTCGGAGCCCTTGCCGAACTTGTCGGCCCAGCTCGTGTAGGCGTAGACCCAGGGTCCGTTGCCCTTCGTAGCGCCGGGCAGCGTGTCGGTGCCGAGCACGATCGTCTTGTTGCCGGTCGTGGTGATCGGGCCGCGATCCATGCCGTTCGCGTTCTTGGGAGTGCCTTCGAACGAGGTGCGGCCGACGCGCCACTTCGTCGTGCCCGTGTTGCCACTCGACACGTTCGACAGCTTCAGCGTGTAGGTCACGTTGTACAGGCCCGAGGCGGTGTCGCACTCGACGGTTGCCTTCAGGTCACCGGTGTGCGCGCTTGCTGGCGCGGCGACGCCGACGAGGGCGAGGCCCGCGCCGAGCGCGAGCGAGGTGAGGATCGCCGCGATGCGGCGGAACGGGCTTGATGACGACCATCGCACACGGGTGCGTGCATCGCCGGTGGCGTGCGCCGGAGCGGTGCCGGGCTTGCTCATTCGGGTTTTCTCCATCGGTCGGGCCCGGCTGGGTCGACGAAACCGATGGGTGACAGATGGCGCAGTCAGGGCGCGCAACAGAGTCGACGGGCACGGTCGTGCTCGTCGACTGACGTCGGGTATTTCGGGTGGTGCGATCGGGTTCGCGGAGCCGGGGGGCTGGCAATTTCACCATTATGTCCCCTCAACGGAGGACTCGTCACGGAATATTCACTCCGAGTTCGGATTGGCCCCCATTCGGGGGTCAGATGACTGAATCTCGAGGCGCGGCGACGCGGTCAGCAGCTGTCGAAGAACCGGCGCCGGGGATGCCCGGGGTCGCGATTGTCGACGACGATGGATGCCACGAGGCGCGGGTCGCTCTCGGCGTACGCGATCTCGTCTGCAGGGTCGACCGGGTCGCCGTCCAAGGCGATCCGCACATCCCAGAGGTCGGCCAGCCGCGGCCGCAGCAGGAACCGGCCGTCGATCACGAGAATCGCATCGTCGGGTCCGGTGCTCCACTTGGGCTCGACCCAGGTGTCGCGGGTCGGGTCGAAGACGCGGGTCACGAACGCGGTCGAACCGCCGAGGCGGAACGGCTCGACGAGCACCCGGCGCAACGCCGACTCATCGAAGCCGTAGCGGTGATAGCGCGCCGGCGTATCCTCACCGAACGCGGCCTGCGCCTCGCGCGAGCGATGGAAGCCCTCCATGCTCGCGCGGAACACTGCGTGGTCGCGTTCTTCGAGCACGGCGGCCAAGTCGTCGCCGAACGCTGTCTTGCCGCTCTGCAGCGGCCCGTCGATCGCGACGATCATGCGTCCGCGACCGTGGTGCTGCAAGATCTCATCCGCGATCGAGCGGAGGAACGTGACCCGAGGCGTCGTGACAAGCCGCATGCCATGAGCCTAGCTCCGAGGCATCCGCACCGCCGTAGGCTGGACTGATGCCCCGGACCCCACCCGATGCGCTCGCGAGCGCGGTCATCGATTGGTTCGCGGATGCCGCGCGGCCGCTGCCGTGGCGTGCAGCAGAGGTGTCGCCGTGGGCCGTGCTGGTCAGCGAGTTCATGCTGCAGCAGACGCAGGTCGCGCGCGTGGTTCCTCGGTGGGAGGCGTGGATCGAGCGCTGGCCGACCCCGGCCGCACTCGCCGCCGAACCACCGTCGGAGGCCGTGCGTGCATGGGATCGGCTGGGGTACCCGCGCCGGGCGCTGTGGTTGCACCGCGCCGCCGTCGAGATCGTCGAGCGGCACGGCGGCGAGGTGCCAGCCGACCTCGATGCCCTGCTCGCACTGCAGGGCGTCGGACCGTACACGGCGCGTGCCGTCGCGGCCTTCGCCTTCGGGGTGCGGGTGCCCGTGGTCGACACGAACACTCGCAGAGTGATCGCTCGCGCGGTCGCCGGCCAGGCCGAGCCCGGCTCGCCTTCGACGGCGCGACCTCGCCGCGATGTCGGCGCTGCTCCCCCGTGACGACGTCGCGGCGCGGGCATTCAATGCCGGCGCGATGGAGCTCGGCGCGACGATCTGCACCGCGCGGGCACCGCGCTGCGAGGCGTGCCCGATCGCGGCGAAGTGCGCCTGGCGAGCCGCGGGGTATCCCGCCTTCAGCGGCGTGAAGCGAGCCGGGCAGGCCCGGTTCGAGGGCTCAGATCGGCAGGTGCGCGGGCTCGTGATGCGCGAGCTTCGGGCCGCGCATCGACCCGTGTCACGATCGGAGCTCGCGCCGCTCTGTGCGGATGCCGCCCAACTCGATCGAGCCGTCGCGACCCTCGTCGCCGATGGGCTCGCGGTGCACGAGAACGACGGATACCGCTTGCCCGAGGCGTGACCCGCTCAGGCGGTCGCGACGCCGTTCGGCGTCAACCGCTCAGCGCGCGAGACCCGACTCGTCGCCGGTCTCGACGCGCGAACCAACCGCGTCGTCGTCGTCGAGCAGTTCGTCGCCCGCCTCGTCGAATTCGCGCGGCTTGACGTACGGGTCCGCCTCGCCGGCGTACTCGGCCGACGCGGCGAGCTCGGCCGTCTCGGCGTCGCGCGTCTGCGCTTCGCGAAGGAGCGCGCCGATGTGCTCGGCGTTCTCGGGGATCGCGTCGGCGATGAACTCGAGCGACGGCGTGAGTCGAGCCGTGATGTTGCGCCCGACCTCGCTGCGGAGCATCCCCGTCGCAGCCTTCAGGGCCTTGGCGGAGTCTTCGCGCTCTTCATCGGTGCCGTAGACCGTGTAGAAGATGCTGGCGTGCTGCAGGTCACCCGTGACACGCACGTCGGTGATCGTGACGAACCCGAGCCGAGGGTCGCGCAGGCCCTTGTCGAGCCGCTTCGCCACGATCTCCTTGATGCGATCGGCCATCTTCCTGGCCCGTGCCGGATCCGCCATGTCCTCTGCCCTTCTCTCGACCCGTGCCGGCTGACGCCGGACGGGTCACGATCTCTTCCTGAGTGAATCGGGGCGGGGTCCCGTCTCTTCGCTCAGGAAGAGACGGGACCCCGGCCCTCGAGCACCTAGGCGCGGGGCTTCTCCCGCATCTCGATGGTCTCGATCTCGTCGCCGACCTGGATGTCGTTGAACTTGCCGAGGCCGATGCCCGCCTCGAAGTCCGTGCGGACCTCGGTGACGTCGTCCTTGAAGCGGCGCAGCGACTCGATCGCGAGGTTGTCGCCGACGACGACGCCATCGCGGATGACGCGAGCCTTGGCGTTGCGCGTGATCGTTCCCGATCGCACGATGACACCGGCGATGTTGCCGAACTTCGAGGAGCGGAACACCTCGCGGATCTCGGCGACACCCGACTGCACCTCTTCGAACTCGGGCTTCAGCATGCCCTTCAGCGAGTTCTCGATGTCGTCGATCGCGTTGTAGATGACCGAGTAGAAGCGCACGTCGACACCCTCGCGGGCAGCACGCTCGCGAGCCTTGACGTCGGGGCGCACGTTGAACCCGATGACGATCGCATTGTCGATCGTCGCGAGGTCGATGTCGCTCTCGGTGACGGCACCCACACCGCGGTGGAGGATGCGCAGCTGCACGCTGTCATCGACCTCGATCTTCATGAGCGACTCCTCGAGCGCCTCGACGGCACCCGACACGTCACCCTTGATGATGAGGTTGAGCGCCTCGACCTTGCCCTCTTCGAGCGCACGGGTGAAGTCCTCGAGCGAGATGCGCTTGCGCGCCTTGGCCAGCTGCGCGTTGCGCTGGGCCGCTTCGCGCTTCTCGGCGATCTGGCGTGCCGTGCGGTCGTCCTCGGTGACGAGGAAGGTGTCGCCGGCGCGCGGGACCGTCGAGAGGCCCTGCACCTGCACCGGGCGCGACGGCGTGGCTTCGAGCACGGCATCGCCGTTCTCGTCGGCCATCGCACGAACGCGGCCGTAGGCCGTGCCCGCGACGATCGCGTCGCCGACCCGCAGGGTGCCCGACTGGATGAGCACGGTCGCAACCGCACCGCGACCCTTGTCGAGCTTCGCCTCGATGGCGACGCCGCGGGCGTCCTTGTCGGGGTTCGCACGCAGGTCGAGACCGGCGTCGGCGGTCAGCAGCACTGCATCGAGCAGGTCTTGGATGCCGATGTTCTCGCGAGCCGACACGTCGACGAACATGACGTCGCCGCCGTACTCCTCGGCCACGAGCCCGAACTCGGTGAGCTGCTGGCGCACCTTGGCCGGGTTGGCGTCGGGCTTGTCGATCTTGTTCACCGCGACCACGATCGGCACGTTCGCCGACTGGGCGTGGTTCAGCGCTTCGACCGTCTGCGGCATGATGCCGTCGTCGGCCGCGACCACGAGGATCGCGATGTCGGTCACCTGCGCACCACGGGCACGCATGGCGGTGAACGCCTCGTGGCCCGGGGTGTCGATGAACGTGATCGCCCGGTCGATGCCCTCGTGCTCGGTGTGCACCTGGTACGCACCGATGTGCTGGGTGATGCCGCCGGCCTCGCCTGCGACGACGTTCGCGTTGCGGATCGCGTCGAGGAGTCGGGTCTTACCGTGGTCGACGTGACCCATGACGGTCACGACCGGAGGACGCTGCTGCAGGTCTTCGTCTGTCTCGTCCTCGAGCTCCTGGTCGAGGTCGATCGCGAAGCCCTCGAGGAGCTCGCGGTCTTCGTCTTCGGGCGAGACGACCTGGATCTTGTAGCCGAGCTCTTCGCCGAGCACCTGGAAGGTGGCCTCGTCGAGCGACTCGGTCGCCGTCGCCATCTCACCGAGGTGGAACAGCACGGTCACGAGCGAACCGGGGTTCGCGTCGATCTTGTCGGCGAAGTCAGAGATCGAGGAGCCGCGACGCAGACGGATGACGGTGTTGCCATCGCCGCGGGGAACGCTCACGCCGCCGAGCGACGGGGCCTCCCGCATCTCGAATTCCGCCCGCTTCGTGCGCTTCGACTTGCGCGACTTGCTCTTGCCGCCACCGCGACCGAACGCACCGGCCGTGCCGCCGCCGGGGCCGCGACCACGACCGCCACCGCCCGCGGGACGCGGGCCGCCGAAGCCGCCGCCAGGTGCGCCGCCGGGGCGCTGGAAACCGCCGCCGGCTCCGCCGGGACGTGCGCCTGCACCGCCACCGGCACCGGCACCGCCGGGACGCTGGAAGCCGCCGCCAGGACGACCGCCGGCACCTGCCGGGCGCGGGGCACCGGGGCGCGGCGAACCGGGACGCGGGGCCTGCGGGCGCGGGATGTTGCCGGGGCTCGGGCGCTGGCCCATGCCCTGCGCACTCGAGAACGGGTTGTTGCCCGGGCGCGGCTGAGCGGGGCGCGAGCCCATGCCCTGCGAGCTCGAGAAGGGGTTGTTGCCGGGGCGCGGCGTACCGCCGCCGCCGCCGCCGGGACGCGGGGCGCCGGGGCGGGGAGCCGCGGCACCGGGCTTCGGACCACCGGCGGGCTTGGCCACGTCGGCCTCGGTCGACGCCGCCGGGGCGTCCGTCGACTTCTCGGCCGCGGCCTGTGCTGCGCGCTCTTCGGCCTGGGCCTGACGCTCGGCCACGGTCAGCACCGGCGCTTCGGCGACCGGAGCCTCGGTGACCTCGGCGGCGGCGGGAGCCGCAGGAGCGGCCGGGGCCGCCGGGCGCTTCGGAGCCGGCTTCGGGCCGGGCTTGGCCCCGGATGCCGCCGCGGCGGGGGCCGGAGCGGCGGGAGCTGCCGCCGAGGCGGCACCTGCGGCCTCGAGCGCCGCCTTCAGGCGACGGGCGACGGGGGGTTCGATGGACGACGAGGGTCCCTTGACGTACTCGCCCATCTCCTTGAGCTTCTCAAGGGCGATCTTGCTGTCGACACCGAGTTCGGATGCGATCTCGTGTACGCGTGGTTTGGCAGCCACTTCTCTCCTGTTCCGGGTCCGACCCCGGACAGGGGCAGACCATCAATGACGGACGGGTCTCATTTCGAGCCGCTCATGAGTCGTTACTCATTAGTGATCACGCCGTTCAGCCTGTTCTCTACGTTGCTGGTGTCCACCTCGCCGCGGATGCGGAGTGCACGCCCGAAGGCGCGTCGCCGCACAGCGAGCCGGTAGCACTCGAGTGACGGATGCAGCCACGCACCCCTGCCCGGAAGCACAGCCGAATCATCTGCGATGACGTGGGAGTTCTGGGCGACGACCCTCAGAAGTGAGGACCGCGAGGCACGCGAACGGCATCCGATGCACGTTCTGACGGGTTCCATCTTACACTCTGCGCTGTTCGTGCGCCGACGGCGGCGGTTCGGCGACCGGCCGACGCCCGTTCGGCGGCCCTTCGGCTCAGTCCGCCTCGAGGACCGAGTCGGGCTGGATGTCGATCTTCGCGCCCGTCAACTTCGCCGCGAGGCGGGCGTTCTGGCCCTCCTTGCCGATGGCGAGCGAGAGCTGGTAGTCGGGAACGAGGGCGCGCACGGCTCGTGTCGCCTCGTCGATCACGAATGCGCTCGTGACCTTCGCGGGGCTCAGCGCACTGGCCACGAATGTGGCGAGGTCGTCGTTCCAGTCGACGATGTCGATCTTCTCGGCACCGAGCTCGGCGGTCACGGCACGCACGCGCTGGCCGAGCTCGCCGATCGCGGCGCCCTTCGCGTTCACGCCGGGCTGCGTGGCGCGCACGGCGATCTTGGTGCGGTGGCCGGCCTCGCGGGCGAGCGAGACGATCTCGACGACGCCCGAGGCGATCTCGGGCACTTCGAGCGCGAAGAGCTTGCGCACGAGCGCCGGGTGGGTACGGGAGACGGTGATCGACGGACCCTTCAGGCCCTTGGCCACGCTCGTCACGTAGACGCGGATGCGCTGACCGTGCAGGTACTCCTCGCCGGGCACCTGCTCTTCGGGCGGCAGGATCGCCTCGACCGTGCCGAGGTCGATGTGCACCATTCGAGGGTTCGGCCCCTGCTGGATCACGCCGGCGACGATGTCGCCCTCGCGCCCGCGGAACTCGCCGAGCACCGCGTCGTCGGCGATGTCGCGCAGTCGCTGGTTGATGACCTGCTTCGCAGCGAATGCCGCGATGCGTCCGAAATCGCTCGGGGAGTCCTCGGCCTCGCCGATGACGTTGCCCTCGTCATCGAGTTCGGGAACGTACACCGAGACGTGGCCGGTCTTGCGATCGAGGTGTGCCCGCGCACCCTCGGGGTTCGCGTGCCCGTGCTGGTCGGGATGGGTGTGCTTCAAGTAGGCCATGAGGATGGCCTGCTCGATGATCTCCACCAGTTCGTCGAATGGGATCTCTTTCTCGCGCTCCATCATCCGCAGCACGCTGAGGTCGATATCCATAACCCGGCCTCCTCTATTCAGCTCTCACGCCGCTTCCTCTCGGAGCGGACCGTCTCTACGCTACCGGATGTCGCGGTGCCGGTCATCCGCCGCGGGACGCCGTCGGCAGCGGGGCGACGAAGTGTCGGGTGTGGTGAAGCGGTGCATCCAGATCATTCGGGGCCTGAGCGCCCGGCACGACGAAGCGGGCGACGGATGCTCCGGCATCCCTCGCCCGCTTCGTCAGCTCTCAGCCGCGCCAGACCTGCACGACCGACGGCCGCGGGGCCGCCACGAGCCCGCTCTCGGGCCGGTGCGACGGCACGTAGTCGGGGAAGTACGAGGTCTGTGCGGCGACCGTGCCGTTCTCCCCGGGGTGCTGCACGGCGACGTAGACCATGCTCTCCTGATCGTGGATGATCGGACCGCAGGTCTCCCCGTCGCGAGGAACCGAGAGGAACTGCTGCACGTGGCCGCGCTCGGGCCCCTCGAGCGGCACCTTGAACAGGCCGTCGTTGTACCCGATCTTGCTCGGTGCCCCATCGGTCGAGATCCAGAGGTTGCCCACGGAGTCGAACGCGACGTTGTCGGGGCAGGAGATCGGCGAGACGAGCTCCTTCGGGAAGCCGGCGAAGTAGGTGTTCTGGTCGACCGCCGGGTCGCCGCAGAGCAGCAGGATACTCCAGCCGAACGTCGT
This sequence comes from Agromyces badenianii, assembly GCF_003070885.1. NCBI lineage: Bacteria > Bacillati > Actinomycetota > Actinomycetes > Micrococcales > Microbacteriaceae > Agromyces > Agromyces badenianii. Next base: position 1,079,051 of record NZ_CP028913.1, on the reverse strand, counting down.
TCCCGACTGGCCGCCGGTCTCGGTCATCTCGATGATGTGACCGTTGCGGTTGCCGGTGACGGGGTTGGCCTCGTCGACGTTCGCCGCGGTGCGCGACGAGTTGTTCGTGAGCGCCAGGTAGACCTTTCGCGTCTTCGGGTTCGGCTCGACGTCTTCGGGGCGGTCCATCTTCGTCGCGCCGACCTTGTCTGCGGCGAGGCGGGTGAAGACGAGCACCTCCTCGGTCGTCATGCCGGGGATGACGCTCTGCCCGCCCTGCGTGAGCGGGATCCACTGGCCGGTACCGTCGAAGAGTCCGTCGGCCGGCAGCGCGCCCGTGCCGACGATCTCGGCGGCCGGCGAGTTGCCCGTGAACTTCGCGACGTAGAGGTCGCCTTCGCTGAGCAGGCCGAGGTTCTTGCGGCGTGCCACCGGCGTGTGGCGCGGGTCGAAGACGCCCTTCGAGACGAACTTGTAGAGGTAGTCGTTCGCCTGGTCGTCACCCATGTACGCGATGGCCCGGCCGTCTTCGGCGATGATGACGTTGGCGCCCTCGTGCTTGAACCGGCCCATGGCGGTGTGCTTGCGCGGCGTCGACGTCGGGTCTTCGGGGTCGATCTCGACGATCCAGCCGAAGCGGTTCGGCTCGTTCACGAATCCGGCGTCGTGGGCGTTGAACCGCGGGTCGATGCGCTCGAACGTGTACGTCGACTTCGCGCTCGGCGTGGCGCGGTACCGCTTCTGGCCGGCCGTGCTCGCGGCCCAGGCGAAGTAGCCGTCGAAGTTCTCCTCGCCCGACAGCACGGTGCCCCACGGCGTCGTGCCGCCCGCGCAGTTGCCGAGCGTGCCCTTGATCCACCGGCCCTCGGGGTCTTCCGCGGTCTTCAGGAGCGCGCTGCCCGCCGCGGGGCCGGTCGCCTCGAACACGGTGTCGGCGGTGATCCGGCGGTTGCGACGGCCGTCGACCAGGTAGCGCCAGGGCTGGCCGATCTTGCTGCGGCGGAGTTCGACCACCGAGAAGCCGTGTGCGGCCTTGGAGATCGCGGCACGGCGGTCGAGCTCGGCGGCGTCGTCGGACGGCGGGAACATGATGCCGGGGTTCACGTACTCGTGATTGCTCGCGAGCACGGCGGTGCGCCCGCTGCGGTCGGCGATGACGTCGATGTAGTCGCAGTTGTACCCGAACTGACCCGCCTGCGCCTCGGCCGTCTGGTTGCCGAAGTCGAGGGCCGGAACGCCCGAGAAGAGCGGGTCGCCCCAGCGGATGATCGGCTTCCAGGAGTAGCCGGCGGGCACGTTGAAGTCGTCGACCAGCATCGGCACGGGAGCGATCGGGTCGAAGCTCAGTCCGCCGTTCGCGAACCCGGCGCCGGGAGCCGCGATCGCGGAGCCGCTCGGGGTCGCCGCCGCGAGTGCGATTCCGACGGCGCCCGCAGCACCGAGGCCGAGCAGCGCACGGCGCGTCAGTGCGGCCGAGGCGATGTCACGGAAGCTGGGGTTGTCGGAGGTGTTGCACTCCGGTCCGAGGCATGCGTTTCCGCACTTGAAGTGGCAGGTGACGGGCGAACGCTTGCCTCGCGCGTGGTCGGCCATCGGGAACAACTGGATGTCGGTGATCGTCACGGATCGTCCTCACGCTCGTGGTCGGGGTTCCACGAGCACAATGCCCGGGGAACCCGTCGCGACACATGATGAGGAGTGAACGAGATGTGAATGCGTCGAGAACCGTCGGCGCTCCGGCGCCGATCGGCGCCGGAGCATCCACTGAACGGCTCAGCCGAGCGCTGCGACGACCTCGGCGATCGGCACCTGGGTGCGATCGCCGCTCGCACGATCCCAGACCTCGACGATGCCGTCGGCCACGCCTCGGCCGGCGATCACGATCTTCGGGATGCCGATGAGTTCGGCGTCGCCGAACTTCACGCCCGGCGAGACCTTCGGGCGGTCGTCGTAGAGCACGTCGAATCCGGATGCCTCGAGCGCATCCACGATCGTCTCGGCCGCGTCGAACACCGCCTGGTCTTTGCCGGTCGCGAGTACGTGCACGTCGAACGGCGCAACCGCCGGCGGCCAGACGAGGCCCTTGTCGTCGTTGTTGTCCTCGGCGATGATCGCGAGGATGCGGGTGACGCCGATGCCGTAGGAGCCCATCGTGACCGTGGCGAGCTTGCCGTTCTCGTCGAGCACCTTGAGGCCGAGCGCCTCGGCGTACTTGCGCCCCAGCTGGAACACGTGACCGATCTCCATGCCGCGGGCGAGCTCGACCGGGCCGGAGCCGTCGGGTGCGGGGTCGCCGGCGCGCACGTTCGCCGCCTCGACCGTGCCGTCGGCCACGAAGTCGCGGCCGGCCACGAGCCCGAAGACGTGCTGCTGGTCGACATTCGCGCCCGTGATCCACTCGGTGCCGTCGACGACCCGGGGGTCGACGAGGTAGCGGATGCCGGTGGCCGACTCGGCGCCGAGCACGGCGCCGCCGTCGGACCAGGGCCCGATGTACCCCTTCACGAGTCCGGGGTGCTTGGCGAAGTCGGCGTCGGTGGCGGGCTCGACCTCGCCGGGCGCGAACGCGACCTCGACGCGCTTCATCTCGACGTCGCGATCGCCGGGCAGCCCGATGACGACGACCTCGCGCGTGCCGTCGGGCTGGGTGACGGCGAGCACGACGTTCTTCAGCGTGTCGACTGCGGTCCACGCGCGACCGTCGGGCCGCGGGTACTCGGCGTTCGCGAGGTCGACGAGGGTGGCGATCGTCGGCGTGTTCGGCGAGTCGAGCACGACGGGAGCCGGGAGCCCGTCGAACGGGATCGACTCGGGCACGATCGTCTCGAACGCCTCGACGTTCGCCGCGTAGCCCCCGGCGGAACGCACGAAGGTGTCTTCGCCGACGGGGGTCGGATGCAGGAACTCCTCGCTCTTCGAACCGCCCATCGCACCGGCGTCCGCCTTGACGATCACGTACTCGAGGCCGAGCCGCGCGAAGATGCGCTCGTAGGCGTCGCGCTGGGCCTGGTAGCTCGCGTCGAGCCCCTCGTCGGAGGCATCGAACGAGTAGGCGTCCTTCATCGTGAACTCGCGGCCGCGCAGGAGCCCGGCGCGCGGCCGTGCCTCGTCGCGGTACTTGTCTTGGATCTGGTAGATCGCCAGCGGCAGGTCTTTGTACGAGTTGTAGAGGTCTTTCACGAGCAGCGTGAACGCCTCTTCGTGCGTCGGCGCGAGCAGGTAGTCGGCGCCCTTGCGGTCCTGCAGGCGGAACAGCGCGTCGCCGTACTCGGTCCAGCGGCCCGTGACCTCGTAGGGTTCGCGCGGCAGCAGCGCCGGGAAGTGCACCTCATGCGCGCCCGCGGCCGTCATCTCTTCACGGATGATCGCCTCGATCTTCGCCTTCACGCGCAGCCCCAGCGGCAGCCACGCGAAGACGCCTGGCGCCTGGCGCCGGATGTAGCCGGCGCGCACGAGCAGGCGATGGCTCGTGACCTCGGCGTCGGCGGGGTCTTCGCGGAGCGTACGGAGGAAGTAGTTCGTCAGGCGTGTGGGCACCAGATGATTCTAGTTCGGGCGCTCGCCCTAGGCTTGGCGCATGCCAGGCCGTCGAGCCCACGTCGCCGCATCACTCGCGCAGAGCGAGCTCGCCGCAGCGCTCGCCGAGCTCCGGGCCGCCCTCGAGCTGCCCGCGGAGTTCCCCGCCGACGCCGACGCCGAGGCATCCGCGATGCTCGCCCCCACTCCCCCGCCCGAAGTCGACCTGCGCGAGATCGAGTTCCTCACGATCGACCCGCCCGGTTCGACCGACCTCGACCAGGCGCTGCACCTCACGCGACGCTCCGGCGGGTTCCTGGTGCACTACGCGATCGCGGATGTCCCGGGCTGGGTGCGCCCCGACGGGGCCGTCGACCGCGAGGCCCGGCGCCGGGGCCAGACGCTGTACGCGGCCGACGGGCGGGTGCCGCTGCATCCGCTCGTGCTGAGCGAGGATCGGGCCTCGCTCCTGCCCGGCGCCGATCGGAGCGCGTTCGTCTGGTCGTTCGACCTCGACGAGACCGGAACGGTGACCGGCACGCGGCTGGTGCGAGCTGCCGTGCGATCACGCGAGCAACTCAGCTACGGCGAGGCTCAGGCCCGCATCGATGCGGGCGACGGCGACTCCTCGCTCGCGCTCCTCCGCGAGGTCGGGGTGCTGCGCATCGAACTCGAGCGAGCGCGCGGCGGCGCGAGCCTCAACGCCCCCGACGAGGAGATCGTGCGCACGCCCGACGGCGGCTATGCGCTCGAGCGGCGCCATCCGCTGCCGGTCGAGCAATGGAATGCCCAACTCTCGCTGATGACGGGCATGGCCGCGGCGGAGCTCATGATCGCCGGCCGCATCGGCATCCTCCGCACCATGCCGAAGCCGAGCGCGGAACGCATCGACGCGTTCCGCACGCAGACCCGCGCACTCGGCCGGCCCTGGCCGGACACGCTCTCGTACGGCGAGTACCTGCGCGGGCTCGACCGTGACGATCCGGCATCCCTCGCGGTGATGCAGGTGGCGTCGGGACTCTTCCGCGGTGCCGGGTACGTCGCGCTCGACGGCACGGTTCCGCCCGACCCGATGCAATCGGCGCTCGCGGCGCCCTACGCACACGTCACCGCGCCCCTGCGTCGCCTCGTCGACCGGTGGGGGCTCGCCGTGTGCGAAGCGATCTGCGCCGGTCGCGAAGTGCCCGCGTGGGCGCGTTCATCCCTCGCCGAGCTGCCGTCGCTCATGGGCGCGTCGTCGCAGCGCGCGAGTCAGCTCGACGCGGCGTCCGTGGCTCGGGTGGAGGCCGCGGTGCTGCACGGACATGTGGGAGAGCGGTTCACCGCGACGGTGCTCGAGGTGCGCGGTGATTCGGCCGTGATCCAGCTCGTCGAGCCGGCGGTGTCGGCCACCTGCCCGGCACCGCACGGCATCCGGGCGGGCACGGAGCTCGAGGTCGTGCTGGAGGCCGCCGACATCCGCGCGGGCACGGTGACCTTCCGGGCGGCCACCGCCGCCTGACGGCCGGCTCCGGTGCGAAGGGTCAGACGCCCTCGACGTCTTCCTCTTCGTCGAGTGCGAACTCCTCGAGGTCCTCTTCCGCCGCCGTCGCGGCATCGTCGGTGCCCTCGTGCAGGGTGCCCATGCCGTCGGGATATCCCGCCGTGTCCGGGTACTCGAACTCGCTGCCGTCGCCGCTCATCGCGGTCTCCTCTCGCGATCGGATGCCACGGGGCATCCGTTGCCGCCCACCCTACGCTCGGGCGGCGCTCGCGACTACGGGGTCAGCACCTCGGGGGTGCCGATCGGGGCATCCGCCCCCATCTCGTCGGCGATGCGGTTGGCCTCTTCGATGAGGGTCGCGACGATCTCGGACTCGGGCACGGTCTTGATGACCTCGCCCTTCACGAAGATCTGGCCCTTGCCATTGCCGGATGCCACGCCGAGGTCGGCCTCGCGTGCCTCGCCCGGGCCGTTGACGACGCAGCCCATGACGGCGACGCGCAGCGGCACGGTCATGCCCTCGAGTCCGTCGGTGACGTCGTTCGCGAGCTTGTAGACATCGACCTGGGCGCGACCGCACGACGGGCATGAGACGATCTCGAGCTTGCGCTCGCGGAGGTTCAGCGACTGCAAGATCTGGAGGCCCACCTTGACCTCTTCGACGGGCGGGGCCGACAAGGAGACGCGGATGGTGTCTCCGATGCCCTCGCCGAGCAGGATGCCGAACGCGGTTGCCGACTTGATCGTGCCCTGGAAGGCCGGCCCGGCCTCGGTGACGCCGAGGTGCAGGGGCCAGTCGCCGCGCTCGGCGAGCAGCCGGTAGGCCTTCACCATGACGATGGGGTCGTTGTGCTTCACCGAGATCTTGAAGTCGTGGAAGTCGTGCTCCTCGAAGAGACTCGCCTCCCACACGGCCGACTCGACGAGCGCCTCGGGAGTCGCCTTGCCGTATTTCTCGAGCAGACGCGGGTCGAGCGAGCCGGCGTTGACGCCGATGCGCAGGCTGACGTCGGCGGCCTTCGCCGCCGCCGCGATCTCGCCGACCTTGTCGTCGAACTTGCGGATGTTGCCCGGGTTCACGCGCACCGCGGCGCAACCGGCGTCGATCGCCTGGAACACGTAGTTCGGCTGGAAGTGGATATCGGCGATCACCGGGATCTGGCTCTTCTTCGCGATGATCGGCAGCGCCTCGGCGTCGTCGCGGCTCGGAACGGCGACGCGCACGATGTCGCAGCCCGACGCCGTGAGCTCGGCGATCTGCTGCAACGTCGCGTTGATGTTCGTCGTCGGCGTCGTCGTCATCGACTGCACGCTCACCTGAGCACCACCACCGACGAGCACCTTGCCCACCTTGATCTGGCGGGACTTGCGTCGCGGGGCCAGTACCTCAGGGACTTTGGGCATTCCGAGATTCACAGCAGGCACGACTCGAGTCTACGTCCGTGCGAGTGGCCGGGGGTCGCGAAGCGGATGTCTCAGCACGCTTTCGCACTACGCGCAGCCGTCGGCGAGCATGACGGGCGCGCCGAGCCATTTCACGGCCGAGCCGTCGTCGGTGGGCGTTGCGACGACGGTCGCCGTCTCCGGCTGACCATCGGGACGAGCGAAATCGAGAGTTTCGATCGGGGTCCCGATGCACGTCCAGAGATTCGCATCGAACACCGGGTCACCGGCAAGCGACGACCACGGGTCCGCAGCGTGGAATCCCTGTTCAGTGGTGAGATCTAGGCCGTGCGCGCTCGGCCCGTCGAAGTACACGGCGAATCGCGGCCAGACGTAGTCGAGGTCGCCGTCGGCGCGCCGTTCCTCGTCGTAGAACCGCTCGTCGAGCACGAAGTCGTCCCACGCATGGGATACGCCCGGGGGCGTGTGGTTCGTTCCGGCGTACGGCTCGTCGACCGGCGGTGCGTCGAACAGATCCGTCAGCACGGCGATCGCTTCGGCAGGCGACGACATGTAGTCGAGTGCAGCCACGGTTCCGCCCTCGGCGGCGCGGAGCTCGAGTGCCTGCGGGCGAGCGACAAGGGCCACCACCTGGGCCATTGGATCCGGAGTCGGCGTCGGGGTCGCCGTCGGCGTCGGGCTGGCGGTGGTGGTCGGGGTCGGCGTGGGTGACGGCGAAGGTCCGAAGCATCCGCTCAGTGCAGCGGTCATCGTGAGGGCCAGTGCGGCGAGACTCCATCGGGCCAAGGTCGGTCGGGTCATCGTCGGTGCACGGGTCCTCTCGATCCTGATGGTGTGCGACAAGTATCGGGCACTCCGCGGACTGGGAGCGTCGGGGTATGCCCTGATACGGCGGTGCACACGGTCTCTCTAGGCCGAGATGTGCGCGACGAGCGCTTCGCGGAACGCATCGGGGTGCTCGAGGTGCGGCGAATGCCCGCAGTTCTCGAGTTCGAGCTCGGTCACCGCGCCGCCCGCCTCGGAGTACCGCGCGAGCACGGCACGGGTCTGCGAGATCATCGGCTGCGGCGGGGCGACCTCGTCACCCGGCCACCCCAGGGATGACGCCCTGCCCGGGCTCTCGTCGGCAGCCGCGCTTCGGCATGCCCGTCAGCGCCGCGAGCGCTCCTGTGCACTTCTCCCGTCGCCGGTCGCGGTATCGACATCGGCCCTGTCGGCGTCGTCGGCGTCGTCGGCGTGCTCGAGACGGATCCGCCGCCCCATCTCGATGTCCTCGTGCTCCTTCTTCGCCGCCTTGTCGCTCTTGCGCGTATCGCGCGGCGGAAGCTGGATGTCCTCCTCCGCCTCGATACCGGCCTGGAGCTGCCGTCCGCGCTCGAGCTCCGCGTCGAACTCGGCACCGAAGAGCAATGCGGAGTTGGCGAGCCACAACCACAACAGGAAGACGATGACTCCGCCGAACGATCCGTAGGTGCGGTCGTAGTTCGCGAAGTTCGCGACGTACAGTGCGAAGCCGGCCGAGACGATGACGAGCGCAACGATCGCGACGAGCGCGCCGATGCTGATCCAGCGGAACTTCGGCTGCTTCGCGTTCGGGGTGGCGTAGTAGAGGATCGCGATCGCGAGGATGACGGCGAGCGCGAGCAACGGCCACTTCGCGATCTCCCACACGATCTTCACGGCCTCGCCCGCACCGATGGCGTCGCCGATCGCATTCGTGACGGGTCCTGAGATCACGAGGATCACGGCGATCACGACGATCAGCAGGAGCGTGATGACGGTGACGATGAGCTGCATTGGCCGGAGCTTCCAGAACGGGCGCCCCTCGTCGATCTCGTAGACCTGGTTCATCGCGCGGCTGAACGCCCCCACGTACCCCGATGCGGACCAGATCGCGAGCAGCAGACCCGTGACGAACCCGAGTCCGGCGGCCGGCGACGCGCTGAAGTCTTCGAGCGGCTCGCGGATGACGTCGAGCGCCTGACCGGGCGCCACCTGCTCGACGATGCCGAACAGCGCGTCGATCGCTCGCTGGCCCTGGCCCACCAGCGCGAGCAGCGAGGTGAGGGCGAGGAGGCTCGGGAACAGCGCCAGCACGCCGTAGTAGGTCAGCGACGCGGCACGGTCGGGGCACTGGTCGTCGATGAACTCGCGGAAGCTCTTGCGCAGAACGTACATCCACGAGCGCTTCGTCACCTCGCGGGGTGAGTCGGGCTTCCGGTCGTCGTCAGGTGCGGGGGCATCCGACAGCTCTCGGCTCGTTCCTTTGTCGGCCACGGTTTCCTCCTCGATACACGGTGCTCGAGGCGACGACCATGCCGGGCGAGCAGGGCGCCGACCTCACGGGTGCTGATCCGCCCGCGCCTCCAGTGTTCGCTCCCCTTCGAATCGCAGACAGGGACTCCCGTTCCGGCGATTCGCGCGCTATAGTGCCCACCGGTTCCGGCAGCTGCGCTCGAGCCTGCTGCGATCACGCATGGTCGCCTGTGCTCTTCGGGTCGCGTCTCTGCGCGTCGAGCGGGCGACTCTCGCGAGGGCGACCACCTGGGCCATCGGATCCGGCGTCGGGTCGGGCGTCGCGCTCGCAGCCGCCGGCGGCGAAGGGGGAACAGCAGAGCAGCCCGCGAGCAGGGCCGCCGCGAGCACGAACGTTCCGGCGGCCGCGATGGCGCCGCGCACCGGTGTGAAATCGGGCACAGATCGGAGCCCGCTCCTCAGGGCCGACCCTGATGCGGTTGGCCGGCACCGTCGATCAGTCGGAGAGCAGCGCCACGAGCGCGTCGTGGAACGCCTCCGGGTGCTCGAGGTGCGGCGAATGCCCGCAGTTCTCGAGTTCGAGCTCGGTCACCGCGCCGCCCGCCTCGGAGTACCGCGCGAGCACGGCACGGGTCTGCGAGATCATCGGCTGCGGCGGGGCGACCTCGTCGCCCGGCCACCCGGGGATGACGCCCGCCCTGCCGAGCTGGTTCGCGTCGAAGAACGACGCGTCGCCGACGATCGCATCCTGGGCACCGTGGATCCAGAGCACGGGCGGCTTCACGTCGAGATCGACGATGCCCGAGGTGTCGAAGACCGTCGGCACCATCGTGTTCAGCACGCCGTGAGCACCCGGCGCGAAGCCCGGCCAATGCTCGGTCGCGGTCGAGTCGCCGGGGTAGTTGTCGGCGCCGATGGCGGTCGAGAGCATCGACTCGACCCAGACGTCTTCATGCTCCGAGACGAAACCCGGGGCAACGTAGCTCGAGCGGTACACGGCCCGTGGCGAGCCGGCCTCGTCGCTTCGGTCGCCGGCCGCGAGCCTCGCCACGAAATCGGGGTTCACTCCCCCGCCACCGGTGCCCGCCGCATCCGGGGTGAGCAGAGAGCCGTCGAGCGCGGTTCCGCCGAAGCCGAACGGCGACACCGTCGACTGCAGCGTGAGGCTCGCGACCAGCTCGGGCCGATCGAGCAGGAGCTGCATGACCACGCCGCCGCCCATGCTCCAGCCGACGAGATGCACGGCGCCGAGATCGAGGGCGTCGACGACGGATGCCACGTCGTCGGAGAAGTCCCGAAGGCCGCGGGTGGCATCGACGGGCAGGGTCTCGCTGTCACCGAATCCGCGCAGGTCGACGGCGTAGGCGGCGATCTCGGGCGGCAATGCGAGCATCGTCGGCTGCCAGAACAACGACGACGAGACGTTGCCGTGCACGAAGACGACGGTCTTCGCCGGGGATTCCGCTCGCCGTTCGAGTACGCCCGCGGCGAGGCGCGGGGTCTCGACCTGGTGGGTGCGGATGCCGCGGAAGATCGTTTCGACCATGCGTGCGCCTTCCGGTCAGTCGGTGATGAGGGATGGCTCGGTGGCCGCGACGACCTCGTCCACGCTCACGCCGGGGGCGCATTCGACGAGCCGCAGCCCTTCGGGGGTCACGTCGATGACGGCGAGGTCGGTGATGATCCGGTCGACGACGCCGCGACCCGTGAGCGGCAGCGAACACTCGTGCACGATCTTCGGCGAGCCGTCTTTCGCGACGTGCTCCATGAGCACGATCTTGCGGCGCGCGCCGTGCACGAGGTCCATGGCGCCGCCCGGGCCCTTCACCATCTTGCCGGGGATCATCCAGTTGGCGAGGTCGCCCGCCGCCGACACCTGCATGGCACCGAGGATCGCGGCGTCGATCTTGCCGCCGCGGATCATGCCGAAACTCGCCGCCGAATCGAAGTACGCGGCTCCGGGCAGCACCGTCACCGTCTCCTTGCCCGCGTTGATGAGGTCGGGGTCGACGGCGTCGTCGGTCGGGTACGGCCCGACGCCGAGAATGCCGTTCTCGGATTGCAGCAGGATCGTGACCCCGTCGGGCACGTAGTTCGGCACGAGCGTGGGCAGGCCGATTCCGAGGTTCACGTAGGAGCCGTCGGCGAGCTCGCGGGCGGCCCTGGCGGCCATCTCGAAGCGGGTCAGTGCCATCTCAGTTCCCCTCTCGTACGGTGCGACGTTCGATGCGCTTCTCGATGTCGTGGCCGACGACGACGACGCGGTCGACGTAGATGCCGGGCAGGTGCACGGCGTCGGGGTCGAGTTCGCCGGCCTCGACGACCTCCTCGACCTGGGCGATGCAGACCCGGCCCGCCATCGCCGCGAGCGGCGAGAAGTTGCGCGCCGACTTGTCGAAGACGAGGTTGCCGTACCGGTCGCCCTTCAGCGCGTGCACGAGCGAGAAGTCGGTCGTGATCGCCTCTTCGAGCACGAACTCGCGCGGCACGCCGGCGACGTCGAAGGTCTGCACGGGTTTGACCGGGCTCGCGACGGCGATCGACCCGTCGGCGTTGTAGCGCCTCGGAAGCCCGCCCTCGGCGACCTGCGTGCCGACGCCGGTCTGGGTGAAGAACGCCGCGATGCCGCTGCCGCCCGCTCGCAGCTTCTCGGCGAGCGTGCCCTGCGGGGTGAGTTCGAGCTCGAGCTCACCGCTGAGGTACTGCCGCTCGAACTCCTTGTTCTCGCCGACGTACGACGAGGTCATCTTCGCGATGCGCTGCTTCGCGAGCAGCACCCCGAGACCCCAGTCGTCGACGCCGCAGTTGTTCGAGACGACGGAGAGCCCGTCGACCCCCGCGTCGAGCAGGGCCTGGATCAGCACCATCGGGATGCCGCAGAGCCCGAACCCGCCGACGGCGAGACTGGAGCCCGAAGGGATGTCGGAGACCGCCTCTTGAGCGGACCCGACGACTTTGTCGAGTGTCACGATGCACCTTCCTGTGTTTCCGCCGCCTCGATGCGGGCACGGATCACAGGGATCACGCTACCCGCGCCGGGCTCGGTCATGACGATCGTGTAGTGATTGACATCGGGGATGTCGTGCACGGCTAGCCGCGGCATCCGCTCGGCCCACTCGGCGACGAGTGCCTCGGGGTAGAGCGGCGCCTCGTCTTGCAGGCCGCGGGGCGCGCGAAAGAAGTCGACCGGGCCGGGCAGCGCCTCGAGCGCCTCGAGATAGCCGCTCGATCCGTCGAGCTGCATCGCGTTCTCGGCGACGGCGGCAGCGACGGCCGAGCTCCGCAGCGTCGGCTCCTCGCCGTCGAGGTCGTACTGGACGTAGGCCTCGATCCACGCGTTCCAGTACGGGCCGAGCGCCGGATGCCGCCGCCAGAAGTCGACGTAGGCGGCCCGATCGGGGAACGTCATCGAGAGCCGTTCGAGCGCCGGGCCGAGCAGCAGCGCAGGCAGTTCCTCCTCGGGCACGCCCGCGGGGTTCGGCACCGGCAGTCCGCCGTCGACGAGCGCGAGGCCCATGACCCGGTCAGGGTGCCGCTCGGCGAATCGCACCGACACGAACGCACCCATCGAGTGACCGAGCACGTAGACCCGGTCGACACCGAGACCGTCGAGCATCGCCGCGACGTCGTCGGCGTGCCGTTCGAGGCCGTAGGGGCCGGGCAGCGCGTTGCTGCGGCCTCGACCGCGCAGATCGGGTGCGATCACGCGATGCGAGCCGAGGCCGTCGGCCACGAGATCCCAGTTGCGGTGGGTCGCCGAGATCCCGTGCACGGCGAGCACCGGCAGGCCCGGGGCATCCGACCGCCATTGGCCGCCGGCCAGCAGGCCGCCCTCGACGGGCGCCGTGAAGGTGGTCGAGGTCACCTGGCGCTCCATCCGCCGTCGATCGTGTAGCTCGCGCCCGTCACCATGCCGGCGGCCGGACCGGCGAGCCAGAGCGCGAGACTCGCCACCTCCTCGGGCTCAACGAGTCGCTTCACGGCCGACTCGGTGAGCATCACCTTCGGCACGACCTCTGCTTCGGAGATGCCGTGCAGCCTCGCCTGGTCGGCGATCTGCTGCTCGACGAGCGGGGTGCGTACGTAGGCGGGGTTGATGCAGTTCGAGGTGACGCCGTGCGGTCCGCCTTCGAGGGCGGTGACCTTCGAGAGCCCCTCGAGGCCGTGCTTCGCGGCGACGTAGGCCGACTTGAACGGCGAGGCCCGCAGCCCGTGCACGCTCGAGATGTTGACGACCCGGCCGAAGCCGCGTTCGTACATGCCGGGAAGGGCGGCCCTGATGAGCAGGAACGGCGACTCGAGCATGAGTCGCATGATGAATGCGAAACGCTCGGGCTCGAACTCCTCGATGGGGCGCACGTGCTGGATACCGGCGTTGTTGACGAGGATGTCGGCGTCGAGCGAGAGCTCGGCGAGCGCGGCGGTGTCGCCGAGGTCGACCTGCCATGCCTCGCCGTCGAGTTCGGCGGCCACGCGTTCGGCGGCCTCCCCATTGAGGTCGGCGATGGTGACGTGGGCGCCGGCTTCGGCGAACGCGCGGGCACAGGCCTCGCCGATGCCACTCGCTCCCCCGGTGACGAGCGCTCGGCGCCCGCTGAGATCGGTCACGATTCCTCCTTGCCTGCCGCGTCGCTGCGCGGTTCGATGTCATCGCCGCTCATCCGATTCCGGCCGGCGGTCGGGCGACCGAGTGCCCCCTCGATGAAGCGCATCATCTCGTCGAGCACCTCCGGCGGCACCGCCCGGGTGCCGCTCGCCGTCGGGTCGGCGTCGTTGCCCGGAGCAGCATCACCGTCGCCCCAGAGCACCCAGCGCATGCCGATCATCTCGCCGATGCCCATGAGCGCCCAGGCCGCGACGGTCGGGTCGATGTCGCCGATCTCGCCGTCGTCGCTCGCCTCCCGCAGACCGTCGATGTACCCGTCGACGATGCGCGTGTAGTGCAGCCGCAGCGCGTCGGGCGAGACGAGCTCGGCCTCGCGCACGACCCGGTAGAGCGCCGGGTGCTCCGCCGTGAATCGGAAGAACGCCGCGAATCCTGCACGTTCGGCCTCGATGCGGTTCCTCGCACCACGAGACCCTTCGCTCATGGCCTGCCGCACACGATGGTTCAGGTCTTCGACGAGCTCGTTGAAGATGTCGAGCTTCGTGGTGAAGTACAGGTAGAACGTGCCCTGGCCGACACCGGCGCGCTCGGTGATGCGCGAGACGGATGCCTCGTGGTAGCCGTGCGCAGCGAACACGTGCTCTGCGGCCTCAAGCAGGCGGCGGCGGGTCTTCTCGCCCCGTGCGGTGCGGGGTGCGGCGCTCATCGTGCGTCCTCTCGGTGGTGCATGGTGCCGGGCTCCGATGTGGCTGGGGCGGCGGCCGACCTGATGGAGCGCTCGACGAGCACCCGGCGCAGCACCTTGCCGGCCGTCGATCGCGGCAGTTCATCGACGACGTGCACGTCGCGCGGCACCTTGAAGCGGGCGAGCGAGTCACGGGCGAAATCGATGAGCTCTGCAGCATCCGCGACCCGGCCTCGGCCGATGACGACCCAGGCGACGCCGACCTCGCCCCAGCGCTCGTCGGGCACGCCGACGACGGCGACGTCGGCGACGGCCGGATGGCCGAGCAGCACGGCCTCCACCTCGGCGGGGGCGACGCCCTCGCCGCCGGAGATGTAGACGTCCTTGATGCGGTCGACGATCGTGAAGTAGCCGTCGGCGTCGCGGCGCACGAGATCCCCCGTGTGCAGCCAACCGTCGTGCAGGGCCGCCGCAGTGCCCGCCGGGTCGCGGAAGTACCCGGCGAAGACCGAGGGTCCGTGCACGAGCAGCTCGCCGTCGGCCTCGCCGTCGAGGCGTTCGCCGGTCACCGGGTCGGCGACGGCGACGTCGACGTGCGGGTAGGGCTTGCCCGCCGATCCGGCGCGGCTGCGCGCGTCTTCATCGGGCAGGCAGAGCACGTTGGGCGAGGCCTCGGTGAGTCCGTAGCCCTGGGCGAGGGCGACGCCGCGGTCGTGCCAGGTTCGCAGCAGCGCCGGCGCCATCGGCGCGCCGCCGACGATCGCGTGCTCGAGGCTCGAGAGGTCCGTGCGGGCGAAGTCGGGGTGCTGGGCGAGGAAGAGGTAGTTCGCGGGCACGCCCATCATCGTGGTGATGCCGCGCTCCTGGATGAGGTGCAGCACCCGACCGGGCTCGAAGGTGCGCTCGAGCACGACCGTGGCGCCCGTCCACCATGCGAGCAGCGGCTGGATGTTCCATCCGCCGACGTGGTACTGCGGCATGACCGCGAGCACCGTGTCTGCCGCGCGGAGCTCGGAGATGCGCGAGAACGACAGGTTCGTCCAGAAGCAGTTGGCGTGCGTGAGCACGGCTCCTTTCGGCGTGGCCGTGGTGCCCGAGGTGAAGATGATGAGGAGCGCATCGTCGTCGGCGACCTCGGTGCGTGTGGCCGGCGCGGCCGCGCCGTCCCTCGCCGGCGCCGGCACCTCGGATTCGACGCCGTGGGCGCCGAGTGCGGTGACGGGGACGCGGCGCACGACCCGGGCGAGCGTCGCCCGGGCGAGCGACTCGAATTCGCTCTCGACGAGGAGCAGCGCCGGCTCGGCGATCTCGAGCTGGGCGGCGAGCTCCCGCGGAGCGAGCCGCCACGAGAGCGGCACGAGCACGAGGCCGGCCTTCGCGCAGGCGAAGAAGAGCACGACCTGGTCGGCGCTGTTGCCCGTGAGGGTCGCCACGCGGTCGCCGATCGTGAAACCCGCGGCCCGGAACGCCGCCGCGAGCCGCTCGGCACGCTCGTCGAGCTCGCGGTAGCTGACGACGACGCCGCGATCGTCGATCGCGATGCGCTCTGGGGTGGCTCGGGCGCGGTCGTGCGTCCACCGCCCCAGGGTGTGGAGTGCGTCAGGCATCTGCGGTCTCCTCCGCTTCGGCCGGGTGCTGCTTCCGCCCCGTGCGGATGCGCTGCGGGAGCCCCGCGATCCCCCCGGGCAGGAACAGCACCACGAGGATGAAGAGCGTTCCCAGAATGAACAACGGCTCAGAGAGCGGGATCCGGAGCACATCGGGCAGGGCCGCGATCGCGTCCGAGCCTGCGAGCGCCGTCAGTCGCTGGTCGAGCAGTGTGTAGACGATACCGCCCACGATCGCGCCCCAGCGATACCCCACCCCGCCGAGCACGACGATGACGAGGAGGGTGAGGGTGAAGTCGGCCGTCGCAACGCGCGGGGATGCTCCCGATTGCAGCAGCAGGTAGCCCATGCCCGCGACCGCCGCGAGAACCGAGGCGACGATGAAGACGAGGAGCTTGACGTTGTAGGGCCGGATGCCGATGACACGCACCCGCAGCTCGTTCTCGCGGGTCGCCTCCGCGACGTGCCCGGCCCGGCTCTTCTCGACCCAGAGCACCACGAGGTACACGAAGACGAGCACCCCGAGTGCGACCCAGTAGAGGTTGCGGGTGTTGAGCACGCCGACGAGCGCGTCAGGCACGTTCGTGATGTCGAGCGAGAGGCCCTCGTCGCCGCCCGTCGCTCCGCCGGGATTGCGCCGGATGATCACCGAGCCTGCCTGCGCGAAGGCGAGGGTCACCATCGCGAACGAGATGCCGGTGACCCGGAGCGCGAGCGCCCCGACGGTCGCGGCGAGCACGAGGCCCAGCACGAGCGTGACGACGATCGAGCCCAGGAAGATGAGCTCGCTCGGCCAGTCGACGGGGGCGAACGCGTCGAGCGTGATGCCGAGCCCGTAGGCACCGGCCGCGAAGAAGAGCGCGTGCCCGAACGACAACAGCCCCGCGAGGCCGAACATCATGCGGTAGCTGAGCGCGAGGGCGGCGATGAGCATCGCGTAGGCGAGCAGCTGCAACGTACCCGGCGTGTACGTCGGGCCGGGCAGCACACCCGGAATGTCGATCGCGAGGAGCGGAAGTACGGCGAGCAGCGCCACGAGTGCCGCGCCGCCGATGGCGAGCCACAGGGTTCGCCGATCGGATGCCGCGGTGCGGGTCGGCGCCGTCGTGGGAACGGATGCCGCGGCATCCGCCGTCTGCTGGGCTGTGCCCTGTCGGTGAGTCATGCGACCTTCCCCATGAGTCCGCGCGGGCGGATGAGCAGCACCGCGGCGAGCGCGATCACGACCACGAGGTCGCCCGTTCCGCCGAGGTAGAAGTTGGCGAACTGCTGCAGCACGGCGACGAGGACCGAGGCGATCGCCGCGCCCGTGAGGGATCCGAGGCCGCCGATCACCGTGACGATGAACGCGAAGATGAGCAGAGTCGAGCCGAGGTGCGCCGACACGTACCCGTAGTAGACCGAGGCGAGCACACCGCCGAGCCCAGCCGCTGCGCCGCCGATGGCGAAGACGAGCGTGAACGAGCGGCGCACGTCGATGCCGAGCGCAGTGACCATCGAGCGGTTCTCGACGCCCGCACGGATGATGAGGCCGTACCTGGTCTTCCGGAGGAAGAGCACGATGCCGCCGAGCACGAGGAGCGCGCAGGCGATGAGGAGGAACCGATCGTTCGGGATCTTCGCGCCGAGGATCACGGTGGTCTGGCCGAGCCAGTCGGGCTTCTCGGTGTAGATCGGGTCGGTGCCCCAGATGCCCTCGAAGAGGGCGACGCTCGCGAGCGAGAGGCCCACGGTCACGAGCGCCTGCTCGATGTGGCGCTCGTAGAGCCGGCGGATCAGGAGGTACTCGGTGAGCGCCGCGACGATCGCGCCGACCGCGACGCCGACGAGTGCCGAGAGCGCGAGTCCCCACCAGGTGCCGTCGGAGACTCGGCGCCCGACCTCCCAGCCGAGGAAGGCCGAGATCGTGAGAAACGAGCCGTGGGCGAAGTTCAGCACGCCCATGAGTCCGTAGATGAGGGAGAGGCCGCTCGCGACGAGAAAGTAGAGGGCCCCGAGGCCGAGGCCGGTGATGACGAGGAGGACGATGGTGCTCATCGGGTGCTCCCCTCGGGCGCGGCATCCGCATCGTGGACGCCGAGGTAGCGCTGGATGCGATCCTCGTCGTCGAGAAGCTCTGCGGCCTCGCCGGTGAAGACGACCCGGCCGCCCGAGAGCACGACGACCCGGTCGGCGAGCGCCCTGATGACGTGCAGGTTCTGCTCGACGAGGAGCATCGGCACGGTGCGCGCCGCTTCGGCGAGCGCCACGGCGACCTCGTCGACGATCTTCGGGGCGAGGCCCTTCGTCGGTTCATCGACGAGCAGGAGCCGGTTCTCGTTGACGAGTGCTCGTGCGAGGGAGACCATCTGCTGCTGCCCTCCGGAGAGTGTGCCCGCACGTTGTGCGCGGCGGTCGTGAATGTCGGGGAAGAGCGCCGCGATGAGCTCGCGGCGAGGCCGGTCGTCGCGCTCGGCGAGGCGCAGGTTCTCGGCGACGGTGAGCGTGCCGAAGACCTCACGGTCCTCCGGCACGTAGCCGACGCCCTGCTGCACGATGCGGTGCGTCGGCAGGCGGTCGATGCGGGTGCCGGCGAACGTCACCTCGCCGCTCCGATCGATGAGTCCGAGGATCGATTTGATCGTCGAGGTCTTGCCGACGCCGTTGCGCCCGAGCAGTGCGGTGACTCCGATTGCGGGCACTTCGAACGAGACGTCCTCGACGACCTGCTGACCGGCGATGCGGCCGGAGAGGCCGCGCACCGTGAGGATCGGCGCGGACGGGTCGGGCGCGTTCACACCGCCTCCCCGAGATAGGCGGATTGCACGGTCGGGTTCGCCATGACGGCCTCCGGGGTGTCGACGGCGAGCAGTTCGCCGTGGTGCATGACCGCGACCCGGTCGACGAGCCCGAGCACGACCTCCATGTGGTGCTCCACCATGAGCACCGTGCGCCCGCCGTGGTGGAGGCCTCGGATGACCTCCGTGAGTGCCGGCACATCGCCCGATGCGACACCGGCCATCGGTTCGTCGAGCAGGATCACCTTGGGGTCGGTCGCGATGAGCATCGCGATCTCGAGCTTGCGCTTCTCGCCGTGCGCGAGCCCGGCGGCCTCGGCGTCGGCCCGGTGCTCGAGCCCCACCTCGGCGAGGCATTCGAGTGCACGTGCGCTCGCGGCATCCGTCGCTCGTGGAATGCGGAAGACCGACGCGGCACCGCCGAGGTGCGCCTGCGCGGCGAGCCGCACGTTCTCCCTCACGCTGAGGGCGGCGAAGAGGCTCGAGGTCTGGAAGGTGCGCCCGAGCCCGGCTGCCGCCCGGCGATGGATCGGCTCCCGTGTGACATCGTCTCCGTCGATGGCGACGCGACCGTCGGTGGGGCGCACGACGCCCGAGATGACGTTGAAAAGGGTCGTCTTGCCCGCCCCGTTTGGGCCGATCACGCCGAGCATCTCGCCGGCCGGCACCTCGAGCGAGACGTCGTGGAGGATGCGGGCGCCGCCGATGCGGAGGCCGATGTGCTCGAGGCTGAGCATCGCGTCGTTGGTCATGGTCGCCTTACTGCGAGTCGGTGGAATGGCGGCGGCCGCGTTCGGGAACGCGGCCGCCGCACGGGTCACTTGCCGGCGACCGGCGGTGCCACCGACTCGGCGTCGACGGTGTCGACGAGTTCGGGCACCCAGTTCGCTCCGTCTTGCACGAGCTTGGCCTGGTACATCGGCTGGATCATGGCGTGGTCTTCGGCGCGAACCGTGATCTCGCCCTTCACCGAGTCGAAGGTCCAGCCCTCGAGTGCGGCGATCATGCCGTCGACGGTGTCACCGCCCTCGCGCACGGCCTGCACGATCATCTGCGCGGCGACGAAGCCGTCCGGTGAGAACAGGTCGGGCGTGGCGCCGGCGGCCTCGAGGTGCTCGACCATCGCAGCCTCGGCATCGGTGCCCGCCGCGCCGCCGAAGTAGTGGTTCAGGAATGAGATGTCGCTCGAGGCGTCGCCGTAGGCGCCGTAGGTCGCGACATCGCCGAGACCCGTCACGACGGGCACCTGCTCGAAGACTCCCTGCTGCGAGAGCGCCGTCCACATCGCGCCCGAGGAGGCGCCTGCCCAGGCCACGAACACGAGGTCGGGGGCGGCGTCGACGAGCTGCTGCGCGAAGGGCGTGAACTCGGTCGCGTCCTCGGCGACGAGAACGCCTTCGACGGTCGCGCCCTGGCCGCCGAGCACGGCCTGCACGCCGGCGAGGTTGCCCTGGCCGAAGGCGTTGTCCTGCGCGAAGACGACGACCTTCTTGCCGGCGGGGTCGCCGATGAAGGTGCCCGCCGTCGCGACGTCCTGGTACGTCTGACGGCCCGAGCGGAAGGTGTACTCGTTGACGCCCGTGATGGCGTCAGCCGCGGCGGGGCCCGAGATGTAGAGGATCTGGTTCTGCGCGGCCTGTTCGGCGAGCGCCGTGGCGATGCCGGATGCCGCGGTGCCGGCGAGGATCTGGTAGCCCTGGCCGATGAAGTCCTTCGCCTTCGAGACGGCGGTGTCGGGGTTGCCCTGGTCGTCCGCCCACTCGATCTCGAGTTCGCGGCCGTCGACGGTGCCGGTGCCGTCGGTCGCGTAGTCGAGGCCGGCCTCGAAGCCAGCGGTGTAGGCGGCGCCGTATGCGGCGAGCGGGCCGGTCTGGCTCGTCAGCATCGCGATCTTCACGGGCGCGGCAGAATCCGTCGACCCGGAGTCTCCGGTGGCGGTCGGGGCGCACCCGACCAGTGCAATGGTCGCGGCGGCGATGACGGCCGTCGCGAGGAACTTCTTCGTAGCCCGCATGGATGTGCCTCTCAACAGTGAATGGCTGAACGTGGGTGGGATGGATCGTTGGTGCGAATCGCAAACCTGACAGCTGGTTCAGGTCTCAGGAAAGTACAATAGGCTGAGAGCAGCGCAGCTCGCAACCCGAACGAAGGAGTCCCGGAAATGAGCATCCCCGACGTCGTCATCATCGCGGGGGCACGCACCCCGTTCGCCCGCATCAACGGCAACCTCGCGGGCCAGACGGCGGTCGAGCTCGGCACCGTCGCGATCCGCGGGGCGCTCGAGAAGGCCGGGGTCTCCCCCGACGACGTCGACGCCGTGATCATGGGCCAGGTGCTCCAGGCCGGTGCGGGGCAGAACCCGGCGAAGCAGTCGGCCGTCGCTGCCGGCATTCCGTGGCGGGTACCCGCCACCACGGTCAACAAGGTCTGCCTCTCCGGCCTCGTCGCGATCACGGATGCCGCGCGGCTCATCCGCCTCGGCGAGGCATCCGTCGTGGTTGCCGGCGGTCAGGAGTCGATGACGAACGCACCCCACCTGCTCCCCGGCTCGCGCCGCGGCCAAGCCTACGGCTCCTGGGACATGCTCGACCACGCGGCCCACGACGGCCTCACCGACGCCTTCGACCGCGAGTCGATGGGCGCGTCGACCGAGCGCTTCAACGGCCGCTACGAGCTCACCCGTGCGGCACAGGATGAGATCGCCGCAGCATCCCACGTGCGCGCCGGCGCCGCTCAGGCCGGGGGCGTCTTCGCAGACGAGATCGTGCCGGTCGAGATTCCGCAGCGCAAGGGCGACCCGGTGGTCGTCGAGGAAGATCAGGGCGTTCGCCCCGACTCCACCGTCGAGGTGCTCGCGAAGCTCAGGCCGGCGTTCGCCGCAGACGGCACGATCACCGCGGGAAACTCCTCGCCGCTCTCCGACGGCGCAGCAGCCGTCGTCGTCGCCAGCCGCGAGTGGGCGGAATCGCGCGGACTGCCCTGGCTCGCGCTCGTGGGCGCCGCCGGCCAGGTGGCGGGCCCCGACAACTCGCTGCACGCCCAGCCCGCCAACGCGATCGCCGCTGCGCTCGAGAAGTCGGGCGGCACGGCCTCCGAACTCGACCTCATCGAGATCAACGAGGCGTTCGCCGCGGTCTCGCTCGAATCCGCGCGCGAGCTCGGCGTCGGCGCCGATGTCGTCAACGTGCACGGCGGAGCCATCGCCCTCGGGCACCCGATCGGCGCGTCCGGTGCGCGGCTCGCGTTGCACGCGGCACTCGAGCTCTCGCGCCGCGGTGGTGGCAACGCCGCGGTCGCGCTCTGCGGCGGCGGCGGCCAGGGCGAGGCGCTGCTGCTCTCCCGCTGAGCGCGAGCGACCCGTCGTGCGGCGTGGACCGCGCCTGTGGCAGCATGATGCCACCGGCGCTGCCCCCACGCCGGTGGGAGGACACGGGATGGTCGACGACAGCACGGGATACGACGGCGCCGCGGCACCCCCACCCCCTCGTCCGCCCCTCGACCATCGTCTGCGGCGCATGGTCGGCCGTGACCCCGACGAAGCGCACCGCACCGCCACGCCGCTCGAGCTGCTCTTCGACCTCACCTTCGTCGTGGCATTCAGCCAGGCCGGCACCCAGACCGCCCACCTGCTCGAGCTCGGACACTTCGTGCCGGCGATCATCGGGTTCACGATCGCCGTCTTCGCGATCTGCCTGGCCTGGATCAACTACGCGTGGCTCGCGTCGGCATACGACAACGACGACGTCTTCTTCCGCGTCGCGACCATGGTGCAGATGCTCGGCGTGCTCGTGCTCGCGCTCGGCCTGCCGCCCGCGTTCCACTCGATCGATGAAGGCGAGCACCTCGACAACGGCGTGATGGTCGCCGGCTATGTGATCATGCGGGTCGCGGCGGTGGCACTCTGGTTGAGAGTCGCACGCCACGACCGCGAGCACCGTCGCTCGGCGCTCGCCTACGCGACCGTCATCGGGGCGATCCAGGTCGGCTGGGTGACGACCATCTTCATCGACCCGGCACTGCCGGTGATGCTCGGCATCTTCGCGGTGCTCGGCACCCTCGAGCTGCTCGGCCCCTTCGTGATCGAACGCCGCGTCGGCGGCACACCGTGGCACGCGCACCACATCGCCGAGCGCTACGGCCTGCTCGTGATCATCACCCTCGGCGAGGTCGTTCTCGGCACGATCCTCGCCATCTCGGCCGTGGTCGAGCGGCAGGGCTGGACGTTCGAAGCCGCGCTCGTCGCCTTCGGCGGCACCCTGCTCGCGTTCGGTCTGTGGTGGGTCTACTTCACGATCCCGTCGGCCAAGGTGCTGCACCGATTCCGGGAACGCGGCTTCACGTGGGGCTACGGCCACCTCGTGATCTTCGGCTCCCTCGCGGCGACGGGCGCAGGCCTGCACGTCGCCGCGTACGAGATCGAGGGGATCGCCCACATCGGCGAGGTGGCGGCGCTGCTGACGGTCGTCGTGCCCGTCGGCGTCTTCCTCACCGCACTCTTCGCGATCTACTCGTTGCTGCTGCGCGCGTTCGACCGGTTCCACATCCTGCTGTTCGTGCTCAGCATGGCGGCGCTCGGCATCGCGGTGCTCGCCGTCATGAGCGGTGCGAGCATGGGCGCCGGCATCGTGCTCACGGCGTGCGCGCCGCTCGTCGTCATCGTCGGGTACGAGACCGTCGGATTCCGGCATCAGGCGTCGGCGCTGCAGCGGGCGCTCGAGAAGTAGCGGGAACCGGCCCGGTGCGAGGGGCGGATGCCGCGGCATCCGCCCCTCGTCGACGCTCAGGCGTTCGGACGATTCGCGCGCAGCACCTCAAGGCGGGCGCGGTACTCGGTCTCGTCGATGTCGCCCTTGGCGAAACGCTCGGAGAGGGTCGACTCGGCACTGCCGCCGCGCATCCACGGCGGGCCGTACGAGCCGCTCGGGCCGCCGGTCGCCCAGAAGTGCCGACGATTCCGGGCGACGAGGAAGATGATCAGGCCGATGACGAGGAACCAGAAGATCGGAATGAGGAAGAAGACCCATCCGAAGCCGGCCGCCCATGGGCCGGCGTGGGTGACCACTGCGGTGGTCGCGAGGGTGGCGAGCATGATGTCTCCCTTGATCGTGCGACCCGCGGTCGGGCCGTCGGGTCGAGTCTCGTGAGTCCCGCGGCATCCGCGAATCCGCCCGACGGAGTCACTTCGGCTGCTCCCGCGGGAGCATGCCATCGGGCTCGGCGTGCGAGCCGACGGATGCCGCGGCTACTGCCACCCGGGCGCCACGAGACCCGACTCGTAGGCGACGACCACGAGGTGCACCCGGTCGCGGGCGGCGAGCTTCGACATGATGCGCGAGACGTGCGTCTTGGCGGTGAGCGGGCTGAGCACGAGCCGGGCCGCGATCTCGTCGTTCGTGAGGCCGAGGCCGACGAGTCGCAGCACTTCGCGTTCCCGTTCGGTCAGCGCCGCGAGCCGCGCCTCGTCGGGGGCGTCGCGAAGCCCGATCGACATGCGCTCGAGCAGCCGCTTCGTGACCCCGGGCGACAACAGCGCCTCACCGCTCGCCACGACCCGCACGGCGCGGATGAGGTCGACGGGCTCAGTGTCCTTCACGAGGAATCCGCTCGCGCCGGCGCGCACCGCTCGGGCGACGTACTCGTCGAGCTCGAAGGTCGTGACGATGACGACCCGCACCCCCGCGAGGCGCGGATCGGCGGCGATCTGCTCGGTCGCCCAGAGGCCGTCGCCGTCGGGCATGCGGATGTCCATCAGCACGACGTCGACGGGTTCCCGGCGCACGAGTTCGAGCAGTTCCTCGCCGCTCGAAGCCTCCCCCACGACCTCGACGCCCTCCTCTGCGTCGAGCAGTGCTCGGAAGCCCGCCCGCACGAGCAGCTGGTCGTCGGCGAGTGCGACCCGGATCATGACGCGCCCGCCCACGGCAGCCGGGCGGTGACGCGGGTGCCGCCGAGTGGCGACGGGCCGAGCTCGACCGAGCCGCCGAGGAGCGCCGCCCGCTCGCGCATGCCCAGAATCCCGCTGCCCTCGCCCTCGCCCGCGCCACCGTCGCCGGTGACGACGGCCGCGGCACCCGCCCCGTCGTCGTCGACGGTGAGCACGAAGTCGTCGCCCACTCGTTCGACCGTGACGACCGCCTGCGAGGCACCCGCATGCCGCACGACGTTCGTGAGCGCCTCCTGCGCGATGCGGTACCCGGCGAACTGCACAGCACGGCGCGGCGACTCGGCCAGGCGGTCGACGAGCGTCGCGTCGAGGTCGGGCGAGCGGATGCCTCGAACGAGCCGGGGCAGCTCGGCGAGCTCCGCCTGGGGCGCGAGCGGCGCCTCACCGTCGCGGATCACGCCGAGCACGGTGCGCACCTCGTCGAGCGCCGACTTCGAGGTCTCCTTGATGCTGCCGAGTGCCGTGCGCGCCTGTTCGGGGTCGCGGTCCATGAGGTGCAGGCCCACGCTCGCCTGCACGTTGATCTGCGAGAGCGCGTGGCCGATGACGTCGTGCAGCTCACGGGCGATGCGCACCCGCTCCCGTTCTTCGGCGCTCTGCCGACGGCGCATAGCCTCCGCACGATACTCGGCGACACGAGAGCGGCGCACTCGCACGAACCAGCCGATGCCGAAGCACACGGCGAGCGCGAGCGTCGTGAAGGCGATGCGGAACGGATGCCACGACAGCCCGAGCAGCGGGCCCAGCACGATCGCCGCGATCCAGGCGACGACGACGGAGGAGACCGCCCAGATCACGGCGCCTCGCGCGACGGCGAGCACGATCGCGAACCCGACGGCGACGTAGGGCGGGCCGAGATCGGGGGCGAGCGCGACATCGGCGAGCGCGGCCGCGGCGACCACCGCGACGGTCGGACCCGGATACCGCCTCGCGCCGAGGAGCGCGACGGGCCCGGCGGCGGCGAGGGCCACCTGGGCGATGGCGACCGACCAGGGCGCGCCGGTCCATCCGGCGATGCCGATCGCCGCGGGCACCTGCACGAGCAGGCTGATGACGACGGGCGCGAACAGTACGAAACCCGGCGACGGCCGGAATCGTTCGGGGCGACCGTCCCACGGCGGCACGGGCATTCCCCGATCGTATCCACGGTGTCGCCGGCCGGGATCGGCCCTGCGAAGACTCACTCGCTACTCCGAGGGGAGTACGAGTCGGCGGGTTCCGCGACGGCGGCGGTCGGCTGGGCGCTCAGAACAGCTGCACCGGCTTGACGATGTCCGCGTAGATCAGGAGTGCGCTCATCGCACCGAACACGACGACGACCGCGAGGGTCACCGGCATGAGCTTCGCGAGGTCGACCGGGCCCGGATCGGGTCGCCGGAACAGCTTGGCGAACCCGCGCCGGATGCCCTCCCAGAGCGCCCCCGCGATGTGCCCGCCGTCGAGCGGCAGCAACGGGATCAGGTTGAAGACGAAGAGCGCGATGTTCAGCGAGCCGAGGATCCCGACCATGGTCGCGGCCTTCGAGGCGATCGGGATCTCGTCGATGGTCGCGATCTCCCCGGCGAGTCGGCCGACGCCGACGACCGACATCGGGCCGTTCGGGTCGCGCTCCTCGGGTCCGAACGCGGCGTTCGCCACATCGATGATGCGCTGCGGCAGGTTCAGGATGATTCCGGCGACGCCGGCGACGTTCTCGCCGACGGCGGGCAGCACGGCGGTGACCGGCTGCTGCACGGTCTCGGCTGCGGCGCTGATGCCGACGAACCCCGCCGATTCGGCCAGCGGTTCGCCGGAGGCATCCGTCACCACCTGGCCCTTCTCGTCGATCACGAAGCGCTCGCTCAGCATCGGGGTGACCTCGAGCTCGATCGTCTCGCCGTCGCGTTCGACGACGAAGGCGACCGGCTTCGCGGGGTGGTCGCGGATGATCGCGGTCGACTCGTTCCACGACTCGATGGGCTCACCGGCGACCGAGACGATGCGGTCGCCCGGTTCGATGCCGGCGGCAGCTCCCGGTGCGGCGGGGTCGCCCGGCTCGCACGTCTGGCGCTCGCTCGTGGCCGGCAGCGCGCACGCCGACACCGAGCCGACGGTGGTCGATGCCTGCGAGACGCCGAAGCCCATGAGCAGCACCCCGAAGAGCACGACCGCCAAGAGGAGGTTCATGAACGGACCGCCGAACATGACGATGATGCGCTTCCACACCGGCAGCAGGTAGAACGCGCGGTGCTCGTCGCCCGGCGTGATCGATTCGGTGCTCGAATCGCGGGCATCCTGCACGAGACCGCGGAAGAACCCCGTGCTGTCGGCGTGCACCCGCTCGCCCTTGGCCGGTGGGAACATGCCGATCATCGAGATGTAGCCGCCGAGCGGAATCGCCTTCAGGCCGTATTCGGTCTCGCCCTTCCTGCGCGACCAGATGGTCGGGCCGAAGCCGATCATGTACTGCGTGACCTTGACGCCGAAGAGCTTCGCGGGCACGAGGTGGCCGATCTCGTGCAGCCCGATCGACACGGCGAGGCCGATCACGATGATGACGACGCCGAGAAGGAAGGCGAGCACGGAATCCACGGCTGCAAGCGTAGTGCGCGAGGCTCCGAGTGCGCTGGCGGTCGGCTGTGAGCGCGCACTCCCGGGCGCGCACCCGTGCGAGCGGGCGAAACCCGTCAGGCGCGGGCGATGCCGGCGATGCGCGCCTCCGCGGCGCGCCGGGCGGCGCGCTCGGCCTCGGCGAGCGACTCGACGGTGAGGCGCGCGTCGGATGCCTCGTGGTGCTCGACGACGTCGCGCACCGTGTCGACGATGTCGAGGAACCCGATGCGCCCGGCGTGGAACGCCGTCACCGCCTCTTCATTGGCGGCGTTGAAGACCGCCGGGTACTCGCCGCCGGCCCGGCCGACCTGCTTGGCGAGCGCGACCGCGGGGAACGCCTCGCCGTCGAGCGGTTCGAACGTCCACTCCTGCGCGCGCGTCCAATCGATCGGCGCCCCGACCGCCGCCACCCGGTTCGGCCAGTCGAGGCCGAGCGAGATCGGCAGGCGCATGTCGGGCGGGGATGCCTGGGCGATCGTCGAGCCGTCGACGAACTCGACCATCGAGTGCACGATCGACTGCGGGTGCACGACCACGTCGATGCGGTCGTAGTCGACGTCGAAGAGCAGGTGCGCCTCGATCACCTCGAGTCCCTTGTTCACGAGCGTCGCCGAGTTCGTCGTCACGACGAGGCCCATGTCCCACGTCGGATGCGCGAGCGCCTCCGCGGGGGTCACGGCCGTGAGCTCGTCGCGCCGGCGGCCCCGGAACGGGCCGCCCGACGCGGTCAAGACGAGACGGCGCACCTCGTCGTCGGTGCCGGACCGCAGCGCCTGCGCGATCGCCGAGTGCTCGGAGTCGACCGGCACGATCTGGCCGGGCTTCGCGAGACGGGTCACGAGGTCGCCGCCGACGATGAGCGACTCCTTGTTCGCGAGCGCGAGGGTCGTGCCGCGTTCGAGTGCGGCGAGCGTCGGCCCGAGGCCGACCGAGCCCGTGATGCCGTTCAGCACGACGTCGGCGTCGACGTCGCGCACGAGCTGCGCCGCCTCTTCGATGCCGACCGCGGTGTGCTCGACGCCGAACTCGGCGGCCTGGGCCTCGAGGAGCGCACGATTGGAGCCGACCGCGAGCCCGACGACGTCGAAGCGTCGTGGGTTCGCCCTGATGACGTCGAGGGCCTGGGTGCCGATCGAGCCGGATGAGCCGAGGATGATGACGGAGCGCACGTCTCCACTGTATGGGGGCTCACGGCCGCCTGTCTCGACGCCCAGAACGTGCGTTCAGCCGAGCACGGCCACGGATGCGGCCCTGCTGCCCGGCACCTCGATGTCGTGGAACCGGATGTCGCGCCAGCCCGATCCGAATTCGGGCACGCTGCGCTCGATGCGCCCGACCCCGCCGTCATCGCTCGGCAGCGTCAGCGCCAGGCGCGAGGGCTCGATGAACTCGGTGTGCCCGACGGCCCGCAGCAATGCGGTCTTGCGCGCCCACAGCGTCGCTCGGGCGATCGCCCGGCTCGCCGGATCGAATCGGTCGAGGGCGGCGCGTTCGCTGGCGTGGAAGGCGGCCTCGTCGATGACCGCTCCGGCGTCGAGCGCGGCCGTCTCGATGCCGACACCGATCGGGTGCCGCGTGCCCGCCGCACCGACGATCGCATCACCGGCCACGGCGATGTCGGCATACCAGACGGCGCCCGACGGCGTCAGCGGGTACACCACCGACGGTCGCCCGTGGCGCGCCCCGCACTCGGGGCAGGCGTGCACGAGTTCGACGTCTTCGGCGGGCACCGCCGTGGCATCGGCGAGGAGTCCGCGCAGCACGGCATCGGCGCCCGGCCCTCGGCGGCCGCGCATCACCACGATGACGCGCACACCGGATGCCTCGAGCTCGATGAGCTCACCCTCGCCCGCGACATCCATGCCCCCATCCTCTCGCACCCACGCGATTCACGGGCGACTCGCGCGGGAAGCCGATATGCCGCTCAGCGCATGCCGGCGCACATAGGGTCGAACGGTGACAGAGATCCAGGCCGACGCCGTGCCCGCACCGGTCCGGCAGGGCCCGCTCTACCGCATCGTTCGCGGCATCCTCCGCCCGCTCGTGCGCCTCATCTATCGCCCGAAGATCACCGGCGCCGAGCACGTGCCCATGCGCGGCCCGGTCATCCTCGCCTCCAACCATCTCTCCTTCGTCGACAGCATCGTGATCCCGCTCGCCTCGCCGCGCCCCGTGCAGTTCCTCGCCAAGTCGAGCTACTTCACGGGCACCGGTTTCTCGGGATGGGTGTCGCGCACCTTCTTCGGTGCGATCGGCGCCGTCGCGGTCGAACGCGGCGCCGGAACCCAGGCGCAGGAGGCCCTCGACGCGGGCCGGCGCATCCTCGACGCGGGCAACGCCTTCGCGCTCTACCCCGAGGGCACGCGCTCGCTCGACGGGCGCCTCTATCGCGGGCGCACCGGGGTCGCGTGGCTGGCACTGACCACCGGCGCGACGGTCGTGCCCGTCGGGCTCATCGGCACCGAGCAGATCCAGCCCGTCGGTGCGAAGCTGCCGCGAGTGCGGCCCGTCACCGTGCGCTTCGGCGAGCCCCTCGACCTCAGCCGGCACGGACACGCGACGTCCGGGCGCGCACGCCGGGCCGCGACCGACGAGATCATGGCGGCGATCCATGCGCTCAGCGGGCAAGAACTCGCCGGCGTCTACAACGAGACGCCGCCGCAGGGCGCACTCGCCAAGCTCGCCGACCGCGTGGTGCCGCGAGAGCGGATCTGATCGGATTCCCAGCCGCGCCGCGCTTCTCCCCGGTATCCTCGGTCCGATGAGCACCGCCGAGGTCATCGCCCGCGTCACCGCGGCTGCGCTCGTCGTGCTCACCTTCGCCGCGTGCGCCGGCCCGAGCGACGTGCCTCGAGCAGCCGACGCCGTCTCCGAAGCCGCCGCCGTCACCGAGCTCCCCATCCCGCCTGCGACGCAGTTCGATCCCGGACTCATCGTGAGCGACGACTCGTTCTACGACAGCGGTGCGATGAGCGAGGGCGAGATCCAGGCCTTCCTCGAGGGGCTCGACTGCCGGCCGAAAGACAGCGTTCCCTGTCTCGCCGACTACAAGCAGACCACCACGACGCAAGCGGCCGCGGCACCCGGGCACTGCGTCGAGTATCGCGGCGGCATCCGGGAGCGCGCGAGCCGCATCGTCTCCAAGGTCGCCGCCGCGTGCGGGGTGAGCCCGAAGACCCTGCTCGTGCTGCTGCAGAAGGAGCAGTCGCTGCTCACCCGGCCGAGCGAGTCGGGATACCTCCGTGCGACCGGCTACGGATGCCCCGACACGGCCGACTGCGACACGAAGTACTTCGGATTCTTCAACCAGGTGTACAACGCGGCCTGGCAGTTCCGTCAGTACACCCAGGAGCCCGAGCGCGCCTACCGGGTCGGAGCCGTCGACGTGCAGTTCCACCCGGATGCCGCGTGCGGTGCGGCGCCCGTCGCCATCGCCAACCAGGCGACGGCGAACCTCTACAACTACACGCCCTACCAGCCGAACCCCGCCGCCGTCGCCGACCCCGAGACGGGCGACGGCTGCTCGGCGTTCGGCAACCTGAACTTCTGGCGGCTCTGGCACCGCTGGTTCGGCGACCCCGAGGCCGAGCGGTATCCGGGCTTCCTGCCGCCGTGCAGCCGACTCGTCGGCGGGCATGCGTGCCTGATCCCTCAGGCGACGCTGCCGGCCGTTCCGCCGATCGCGGCCCCGGCCGGCTGAGTTCGCCGCTGAAGGGGTTCGGCGCGTTCAGCGTGCCGACGAGCTCAACCCGCGGACGCCGCGACGGTCGTGACCGGTTCGTGCCGCACCGGGAAGGCGACGGAAGCGGCGATGAAGCACTTCTCGGATGCCTCGGCATGCAGTGACCGGGCGAGCTCGAGCATCGAGGCATCCGCCACCTCGACCTGCGGTCGCAGCACCGCCTCGGTGAATGCACCGCCGCCACGGCCGTCCTCCAGCATGACCCCGACGGCGCGGTCGGTGTACGCGCGCACGATCACGCCGTGGTTGGTCGCGACGTGCAGGTACGCGAGCATGTGGCATTCGCTGAGGGCCGCGAGGAGCAGCTCCTCGGGGTTCCACCGCTCGCGATCGCCGTGGAAGGTGCGGTCGCTCGACCCGTCGATCTCGTGCAGCTTGCCCGGCGCGCGAACGGCGTGCTGCCGGCCGTAGGCACGGTACCCGGAGGTGCCCGTGCCGCGGTCGCCCTGCCACTCGACCTCGATCTCGTAGTGGTGCTCGCCGAGCATTCTTCCTCCGATCGTGCGGTTCTCGCGTCATCCGATTCTGCACCGACCCGGGGATAAGGTGGAGGAACCATGACTGATACCCCCATCGACGTCCAGACAGCCGCCGCCCCGGTGTACACCGTGCCGCAGGAGCGCAACGTCGTGACCGCAGTTCCCGGTCCGAAGTCGCTGGAGCTGCAGGCCCGAAGGTCGAAGGTCGTCTCGGCCGGCGTCTCCTCGGCCCTGCCCGTCTACATCGAGCGCGCCAACGGCGCGATCCTCGTCGACGTCGACGGCAACCGGTTCGTCGACTTCGGTGCCGGCATCGGCGTGACCACGGTCGGTCACACCGAGCAGCGGGTCGTCGCGGCCGCCGCCGATCAGTTGCACGACGTGATCCACACCCTCTTCACGATCACCCCCTACGAGGAGTACGTGCGAGTCGCCGAGCTCCTCGCCGAGCACACGCCCGGCAACTGGGAGAAGAAGAGCGTGCTCGTCAACTCGGGCGCAGAGGCGGTCGAGAACGGCGTGAAGATCGCCCGCAAGTTCACCGGCCGTCGTGCCGTCGCCGTGCTCGACCACGCGTATCACGGCCGCACGAACCTCACGATGGCGATGAACTACAAGGCGATGCCGTACGCCACGGGCTTCGGCCCGCTCGCCGGCGACGTCTACCACGCGCCGAACTCGTACCCCTACCGCGACGGCCTGTCGGGCGCCGATGCCGCGGCCCGCACGGTCGCATACCTCGAGAAGGTCGTCGGGGCGAGCGACCTCGCGTGCCTCGTCGTCGAGCCGATCCAGGGCGAGGGCGGCTTCGTGGTTCCCGCCGACGGCTTCCTCCCTGCGCTGCAGGCGTGGTGCACCGAGAACGGCGTCGTCATGATCGCCGACGAGATCCAGTCGGGCATGGCTCGCACCGGCCGCTACTACGCGAGCGAGCACTTCGGCTGGGAGCCCGACCTGGTGCTCTCGGCGAAGGGCATCGCGGGCGGTCTGCCGCTCGCCGCCGTCACCGGCCGTGCCGAGATCATGGACGCATCGCAGCCGGGCGGCCTCGGCGGCACGTTCGGCGGCAACCCGGTCGCGTGCGCTGCCGCGATCGCCGTGTTCGAGTCGATCGACGAGAACGGCCTGCTCGCCGAGGGGCAGCGCATCGAAGCCACCTTCCGCGCCGGCCTCGAGAAGCTGGCCCGGCGCTACGACATCATCGGCGAGATCCGCGGCAAGGGCGCGATGATCGCCCTCGAGTTCGTGCAGCCCGGCACCGCCGAGACGACGAAGGCTCCCAACGCCGAGGCGGTCACCGCGATCATCGCGTACGCGGCCCAGCACGGGGTGCTCTTCCTCAATGCCGGCACCTACGGCAACGTACTGCGCTTCCTGCCGAGTCTCGCGGTGAGCGATGCGCTCATCGAAGACGGTCTCCGCGTGCTCGACGACGCCCTCGCCACCCTCGGATAGCGCAGGTGGCCGGCACATTCTCAGTCACTGATTCCGTCGAACTCGCCGTGGTCGAGCGTAGTGGTTTCATCGAATCCCGTCACGCGGGTTCCGCCGTCGTGCTCTCCCCCGAAGGCGAGGTGCTGCGCGCCCTCGGCGACACGACGACGCCGATCTTCCCGCGCTCGTGCCTGAAACCGTTCCAGGCGGTCGCGGTCATGACCTCGGGGGTCAGCCTCCGCGGCGAAGACGCGGCGATCGCCACGGCGAGCCACTCGGGCACCGCGGCGCACGTCGCACTCGTTCGGCGCCTGCTCGAACGAGAGTCGCTGCCGGAGTCGGCCCTCGGCTGCCCTGCGGCGTCGCCCGGCGATCAGGTCGCGCGTGAACAGCTCATCCGTTCCGGTGGCCGGCGCGAGCGCGTCTACATGAACTGCTCGGGCAAGCACTCCGCGATGCTGCTCGCCTGCGTCGCCAACGAGTGGCCGCTCGAGGGCTACCTCGACCCCGAGCATCCGCTGCAGAAGCGCGTGCTCGACGTCATCGAGCGGTTCACCGGCGAGCGACCGGCCGCCACGGCGATCGACGGATGCGGCGCGCCCGTGCACGCCATCAGCCTCGGCGGACTCGCACGCGGCATCCAGAAGATCACGACCGCCGCTGCCGGCTCGCCGTTCGCCCTGTACCGCGAGGCGGCGGCGCTCACCCAGGCGGTTCGAGAGCACGCCTGGGCCGTCGGCGGTCCGGGTCAGCCCGACACGATCGCCGTCGAGCGACTCGGGGTCTTCGCGAAGGTCGGCGCTGAGGGCGTCATGGTCATGACGGCGCCCGACGGCACGACGGTGGCCCTCAAGGTGCTCGACGGCTCGTCGCGGGCGTCGACGATCATCGCGTTGCGCCTCCTCGCGCAGGCCGGCGCGATCGACGACCAGGCCATCGACGCCGTGCAGACCGAACTCGACCTCTGGGTCATGGGCGGCGACCGCCGGGTCGGTTCGGTTCGCGCCACGATCTGATCGGCTCGAGCCGTCTGCACGACTGGCGCGATCGACCCCGGAACAGGATGACTCGCCGTCGGCCTCCCGAGAACAGGCTGCGCACGACGACCACAGTCCTCCGTTCCTGTTTCGAACTCGGGTCAGCCGAGGCCCGCGAGCCGTTTCGCACGCGCCGCGCGAGAGACCTGCGCGACGATCACGAGCACGAGGGCGAAGAGGAACACCGCGGAGGCGATGACGTTCGCCTCGGCCGGGATGCCCCGCGACGCGGAGATGTACACGTACTTCGGGAAGGTCGACACGGAGCCCGAGTTGAAGTTCGTGATGATGAAGTCGTCGAAGCTCAGCGCGAACGACAGCAGTGCCGCCGCGACGATGCCGGGCAGCAGCAACGGGAACGTCACGCGCCAGAACACCTGCGACGGCGAACCGTAGAGATCGCGCCCCGCCTCTTCGAGTGCAGGATCGAGGCTCGCGACGCGTGCCTTGACCGTGACCACCACGAAGCTGATGCAGAACATCGTGTGCGCCAGAACGATGGTCGTCATGTCCTTCGCGACGCCGACCGCGAGGAACTGCGCCGCGAGCCCGGCGCCGAGCACGACCTCGGGGGTCGCCATCGGCAGGAAGAGCAACAGGCTGATCGCCCCGCGCGCACGGAACCGGTATCGCACGAGCGCGATCGCGATCATCGTGCCCAGGGTCGTCGCGATGACCGTGGCGGCGACGCCGATGACGATGCTGTTGCCGAAGGCCTCGCACACCGCCCCGCCTTCGACGCTGCAGACGTTCAGCCACTTGTCGAGGGTGAATCCGCGCCAGGCGATGTTCGACTTGATCGAGTCGTTGAACGAGAACACGAAGGTGTAGGCGATCGGAATCAGGAGGAACACGAACGCGATGATCGTGTAGGCGGGCAGCAACCAGTCGCCGAGCCCGATGCGGCGGGGGCGCGCACGTCCGCCGGGGCGGCCCGGTTGCTGCTCCTGGCTCTCGCTGAAGCCGCCGAGCACGGCAGCCGCCTGGACTTCTCCGCTCACAGCAGGTCCTCCGTTCCGGCTCTTTTGACGTAGACGCCCACGAGCACGAGGATCGCGGCCATGAGGATGATCGAGAGCGCCGCTGCCGCCGGGTAGTTCAGCAGCACGAGGAAGTTCGCCTCGATCACGTTGCCCATCATCTGGGTGTCGGGTCCGCCGAGGAAGTCCCGGCTCGCGTTGACGTAGTCACCGGCCGCCGGGATGAAGGTGAGCAGGGTGCCGGCCACGATGCCCGGCATCGACAACGGAACCGTGACCTTGCGGAACACCGTGAATGGGTTGGCGTACAGGTCGCTGCCGGCCTCGAGGTAGCGCAGGTCGAGGCGTTCGAGCGTCGTGTAGAGCGGCAGCGTCATGAACGGGATGAAGTTGTAGGTGAGGCCGAAGATCACCGCGAACGGGGTGCCCGTGAAGTGCGCGTCGGGCGCCATCAGCGAGAGCGCCTTCAGCGAGGTGATGATGAACGACTCGTCGGAGAGGATCTGCTTCCACGCGAGGGTGCGCAGCAGGAAGCTGATGAAGAACGGCGCGATCACGAGCACGAGCATGAGCCCCTGCAGGAGCGGCCATCGTCTCGCCTTCACCCCGATGAAATACGCGAGTGGGTAGCTGAACAGCAGGGCGAGCACCGTGGCCGCGAGTGCGTACCCGAACGAGCGCAGGATGTGCGGCAGGTACGCCTCGACCACCGCCACGTAGTTCTGCCAGTTGAACGCGTAGTCGTACTGGCCGATGTCGCCGAACTCGCGCGGCGCCTGCAACGAGGTGAGCAGCAGGGAGACGAGGGGCGTGATGAAGAACAGCACCAGGTAGAGGATGCCGGGCAACAGCAGGAGGAGGGCGATCCGGCTGCGTCTCCTCGGCGCCTGGGGCACGGCTTCCGCGGTCTGGAAGGCGGCGAAGGCCATGGTCAGCCCTCCTCGAGCTCCGCGACGAGCGCCTCGCGGCGCTGCACGGCGATCGAGTTCGTGTCGTCGTCTGAGGCGAAGCGAGCGGCGGGCGCGGGCACGTCGTCGAGACCGAAGCCGTGCTCGACGGGCCACGAGACCCAGACCTCGCCGCCCTCGGCGACCACCGGTCCGGAGCCCGTGTTCTGTGCGAACACGGTGACCGTGCCGGCGCCCGGGATCGCCACGATGTACTGCGTGCTGACGCCCGAGAACGACACGTCGATGACCCGGCCGGGCCCGATGATATTGCGATCGGATGCCTCGGCGGGTGCGTCCTGGTGCAGTGCGACCTTCTCGGGGCGGACCCCGACGGTCACCTGCCCGTGATGACGCTGCGCTCGCGACGTGGGCACGACCAGACGGGCACCGCCGATGTCGACCGTGATCGCGGCATCCGTCGACCCGACGACCTCGCCGGTGAAGAGGTTCGACTGGCCGAGGAAGTTCGCGACGAACACCGTGCGCGGCAGTTCGTAGAGCTCCGCGGGAGCTCCCATCTGCTCGATCGATCCCTTGTTCATGACCGCGACGGTGTCGGCCATCGTCATGGCCTCCTCCTGGTCGTGGGTGACGTGCAGGAAGGTGAGCCCCACCTCTTCTTGGATCGTCTTCAGCTCGAGCTGCATCTGCCGACGCAGTTTCAGGTCGAGCGCGCCGAGGGGTTCGTCGAGCAGGAGGAGCGCCGGCCTGTTGACGATCGCGCGTGCCAGCGCGACGCGTTGCTGCTGCCCGCCCGACAATTGCGCGGGCCGACGCTGGGCGAGATGGTCGAGCTCGACGAGCCGGAGCGCCTCGTGGGCTCGGCCGGTCGCGTCGTCGATGCGGCGACGCTTGAGCCCGAAGGCGACGTTCTCGAGCACCGACATGTGCGGGAACAGCGCATAGCTCTGGAATACGGTGTTGACCGGTCGTTCGTGCGCCTTCGTGTCGGTGACGTCGCGGCCGCCGATCAGGATTCGGCCGTTCGTCGGCTCTTCGAGCCCCGCGACGAGCCGGAGCGTCGTGGTCTTGCCGCAGCCCGAGGGACCGAGCAGGGCGAAGAACGAGCCGGCCGGAATCGTGAGGTCGAGCTCTTCGATCGCCGTGAAGCCCGGAAAGCGCTTCTGGATGCCGACGAGCTGGAGGTCTGCGCCGCGCTCTGCGAATTCGCGAACCGCCACGCTCATGCCCCCAGCAGAATGCTCTGGAACTGCGCCTGGTACTTCTGCTCCTCGGCGCCGTCGAGGGAGCGGAAGATGTGCGCGTTCGCCAGGGTCTCCTCGTTGGGGAAGATGAGCTGGTTCTCGGCGAGTTCGGGGTCGATCGCGATGGCGGCCTCCTTGGCTCCGACGACCGGGGTGATGAAGTTCACCCATGCCGCCACCTCGGCCGCGATCTCGGGCTCGTAGTAGTAGTTGATGAGCTTCTCGGCATTGGTCTTGCGCGGCGAACCGATCGGCACCAGGAAGTTGTCGTTCCAGATCGTTCCGCCGGCGGTGGGCAGCGCGAACTTCCACTTGTCGCCCGCCTCGGCGTTGAGCACCGTGATGTCGCCCGACCAGCAGATCGCCGCGAGCGTGTCTTCGCTCTTCAGGTCTTCGAGGTAGGAGTTGCCCTTGATGTTGCGCACCTGACCGTTGTCGACCTGCGTGCGGAGCACGTCGATCGCGGCCGTGAAGTCGTCGTCGCCCCAGTCGCCGGCGATGTCGATGCCGTTCTGCAGCATGATGAGGCCCATCGTGTCGCGCATCTCGGAGAGCACCCCGACGCGGCCCTTGAGATCGGGGCTCCAGAGGTCATCGACGGATTCGATGCCGCCCGGGATCGCCTCCGTGTTCCAGCAGATGCCGGCGAAGCCGCCCTGCCACGGCACCGAGTACTCCCGCCCTGCGTCGAAGTCGGGGTCGCGAAGTGCGGGACTGAGGTTCGCGAGGTTCGGGATGTTGGCGTGATCGAGCTTCTGGGCGTAGCCGAATCGGATCCAGCGCGCGATCATCCAGTCGGTGAGCACCGCCGTGTCGGCGCCGATGTCCTGGCCGAGGGCGAGTTGGTCTTTCACCTTGCCGTAGTAGGTGTTGTTGTCGTCGACGGCGACCTCGTAGTTGACCGTGATGCCCGTCTCCTCGGTGAAGCGCTCGAGGGTGGGGTAGGCGCCGCTGTCGTCTTCGTCGATGTAGGCCGCCCAGTTCGCCCAATTGAGGGTCGGGTCGTTGGCCGAATCATCGACGGCGGCGTCGGGCTTGCCCTGCGCACCACCGGTCGAGCAGGCCGCGAGGGCGAGTGCCGCAGCACCCGCGCCGGCACCGGCGAGCAGCGTGCGGCGGTTCAGCTGCGCTCGACGGGCCTGCGCGATGAGCGCGCGGATCATCGGGTCCTGGGGAAGAGGGCGTCGACTCACGGGGAACTCCGTTCGGGTTTGCGGCAGTGCAAGGGTGGGAAGATCCTGCCACACTGCCGAACGGATTTCACACGATCATGTCCGAATCGTTAATTTCTGCGAACATCTCGTTCGGAATCAGCACTGTTGAGGGCGATTCAGCTCGGTTTCAGTCGTCGAGCCGTTTCGGCCAGGTCGCGCGTCGCACCGGGGCGGCAGGCTCGACGACCCAGCACTGTCGCGCGCCTTCATCGAGGAGCGGTGGCAGCTCGCGGGTTCGCACGAGGGCCCGATACTCGGCGGC
Organism: Agromyces badenianii; assembly: GCF_003070885.1. Classification (NCBI taxonomy): domain Bacteria; kingdom Bacillati; phylum Actinomycetota; class Actinomycetes; order Micrococcales; family Microbacteriaceae; genus Agromyces; species Agromyces badenianii. Next base: position 1,040,899 of record NZ_CP028913.1, on the reverse strand, counting down.
ACCGCCGTGGACGACGAGCGCAGCGTCTTCGCGGAGCTGTGCGACGAGTCCCCAGCTCGCCGCCCACGCTTCGCCGTCACCCACGATCACGGGCGGCGCATCGCCAGGATGGGCGGCGAGCGCGGCTCGCACGACGGCCTCACCGCCGGCGGTGAGGAGGAGCGGCGACCGGCCCAGTGCGGCGACCACGGCGGCAGCCGCGCGCGGAGCGGCCGCAGCGATCGCGTACAGCCGATCGGGATGCAGCTCAAGCTCCGGCACGGCGGGCTGCGCCGCGGCGATGCGGCCCGCCGCCTGCACCACTTGCACGCGGTGGTCTCGCCACTGCCCCGATCCCGGGGCATCCGCGGCTCGCCAGAGCTCGCCCCGACCACCTGACTGCACGAGATCAGAACGGGTGGCATGGCGGAGCAGCAGTCGCGCGCCGAAGCCGTCGCGGAGACCGGCGCCGAGCCCGTGCAGATGCGTCGTGGATGCGACGACCGAGACGCCCTGGCCGCGCCCCTCCCTGATCAGCGACTCGACCATCTCGAGCGCTGCATGGCGGTACTCCTCGGGCCACGCCCTGAAGCACGTGTCGAGGTCGTCGATCACCACGATGAGCCGAGGCGGCGCCGTGGCATCGCGAACGGCTGCCTGCGCGCCGACGAGTGCGTCCCAGATCGCGCTGCGCCGGCCCTCGAGCCGGAGCACGGCGCCCCGCCCGAACATGGAAGCGGAGGCCTCCTCGACCGCGGCGAGCGCGTTGCTCCGGCCGCTGCCCTGCGCGCCGATCACGAGCAGGCTACCGTCGCGGCGCGGCGACCAACCGGCGGGACTGCGCCGCTGAAGCTCGGGTTCATCGAGCAGGCCGATCACGAGATCGTCGGTGACCGCCGGTTCCCCCGTTTCCAGGGTGCTCCACTCGCGCGCCGGCGACGTCGGCTCGGCGATGAGCGCCGCGAGTGCCGCGAGTGCCGCCCGTGTGAGCGGCGCCGGCAGCGGATCGAGCCAGGGGCGACGAGCAGGCGCGAGACCTCTCGCTGCCGCGGCCGTCGCCGCGATCGACGCCGGCCCGGCGATGGCGGACTGGAAGGGAACGGGGATTCCGTCGCCTCGATCGACCACCCCTCGACCCGGGGAGTCGGGCGGGATCTCCGCAGCGGACGGACTGCCGACCACGGCCTCGCTGTCGGATCGCCGCATGACCCGAAGCGATACGCGCATGGCGCAGTTGGCGGTGACCTGCTCGCGCACGACGCCGTTGGGGCGTTGGGAGGCGAGCACGAGGTGCACGCCCAGCGACCGGCCTCGCGCGGCGATGTCGCCGATGATCGCGCCGAAGTCGGGGAATCGCTCGATCATCGCCTGGAACTCGTCGATGACGATCACGAGCCTCGCCAAGTCGACCTCGTGATTGAGTTCGGCGATGCTGCGCGCTCCTGCCCGGGCGAGCACGGTCTCGCGATACCTGAGTTCGGCCCGCAGGCTCGAGACCGCGCGTTCGGCCTCCGCCTCGTCGAGGTCGGTGACGATGCCCGTGACGTGCGGGAGCATGCGGATGGGCTCGAACGCCGCGCCGCCCTTGAAATCGACGAGGAGGAACGAGACGAGCGATGGCGGGTACACCGCCGCGAGCGCGACCATCCAGGCCAGCAGGAATTCGCTCTTCCCGCTACCGGTCGTGCCTGCGACGAGCGCGTGCGGCCCTCCCCGCGCGAGGTCGAGCTCGAGCACGCCGTCGTCGACGAGGCCGACCGCTGCCAGGAGCGTCGAACGATCTCGCTCGGCGACGACCGGCTGGCGCAGTTCTTCGACCCTCACGTGCTGCGGCAGCGCACGCGATCGGCCGCCCAAACCGGATCGTTCGGCCGCCAGCCGCGCCGAACGAGCCCATTCCGATGCCTCGGCGACGCCGATCAGGAACGGCGTCAGCGGCGAATCGTCGGCACCGCCCCGCCGCCGCAGGGTCGCGATATCGGGACCGTCGAGCTCGACGATCGTCTCGAGTCCGGGCGGCAGTTCGGCGGCGTCGCCCGCGACCGCGACGACTGCGATCGGGGAATCGCCGCGCAGGATGCTCGGCGGAACCGGCGACCCCGCCGCCCCGCGCCCCGAGAGGCCGCGGTCGCCGCGGTTCCCGACCCTTCGGGCGGACTCGCCCCGGTCGCCGGCTCCGTGCACCTCCCGGTCGATGACGACCATGGTCGCGCGGCCGGGGCCGTCGGTGTGCGGCAGTGCGCGCATCCATCCCCACGGATCGTCGCCGCAGCGGCCTGGGCCGTCGATGGTGAAGGCCTGCGGGCTCGCGTGATACGCGAGCTGCACCACCGCCGCGCGGGCCGCAGCTCGCGCCAGCGACAGCTCGCCCACGAACCCGATGCCGCTTGCGGCATCGGCCAGCACCGGAGCCGCATCGAGCCTCGTCGCGAGGAGCAGCAACTCCCGGTCGGCGTCATCGACCGGGCTCCCATCGACCCGCATCGTGCTCGGCACGGCGCCCCGGCCGAGCACGATCGGCGGCGGAGCACCATCGCGCCAGGCCGAGTGGTCATCGCTCTCGAGCACCAGGCGAGGTGAGGGCCACCGGCGCCATGCCGACCGCCGTTCGTGTTCGTGACGGTGGCCGACCTCGATCGCGAGGTCGTCGAGTCGTTGCCGCCGCTCGGTGGCCGCACGCCGGCGCAGACGCCGTGCCGACCTCCGCCCATCGACCATCGATGCGATCGCCACCAACGGGCCGATCGTCGCGAAGAGCAACGAGAACACCGACCCCGTGATCGCCCACAGCCCGACCGCACCCGCAACTGGGGCGAGTGATGCCAGAACCGGGAAACCGCCCCGGGCCGGTTCAGCGGGCGCAGGCGGCAGCGCGAGCGGAGTCTCGACCGACCGGGGTGCATGCTCGAATCGTTCCACGAACAGATCCGATCACGGCGATCGGCGGCATCGCCCGTCGTCGTCGCGTTCAGGGTGCCACGGCACGGCTCCGGCCGCTGTGGAGGACAGGTCCCTCCTCGACACTCCGAAAACGCCGGGCCGATGCTTCGCCGGCGCTCAAGCGACGACGAAGAACTGCTCCGCCAGCTCCACCCGGCTCCCCCTCGGAACGAGATATCGTCGTCCGGATTCGCAGCGCACCGCCCCGTCATCGGGGCGTCGCACGATGGTGCCGTTGCCCGAGAACCGGTCGGCGATCCAGAGCGTGCCGTCGTGCTCCCCGAACTCCAGGTGCGTCTTCGACACCGACAGCGAGCGATCGGCGATCTGCACGAGGTGATCGAACTGCTCGCCGGGCTGCGGCATCGGCCGACGGCCGATGAGGCCGGATCCGAACACCGTGCGGGTCTCGCCGGTGCTGAAGGTGAGCACGAATCTCGTCGATGCCGGCGGCTCGACGGTCTCGGGGTGCGCCGCCGGAGCGGGCGAGGCGAGGCCCGCGGCATCCACCGGCTCGATCGCCGTGACCGCGCGGAAACCGTCGACCGGAATGCTGATCACCCCGCTGTTGCGCCTCGCCGGCCGCTCGATCACCGTGGTGTCGCCGGGTCTCGGATCGGGTCGACGCCGGGACTCGGGGGTCGCGCTCGTCGAGCTGCCGCATTCGCCGCAGAACATGGCCCCGTCGGGGAGCTCGGCCCCGCAGATCCGACACGTCACGACCGCGCTCCTCTCCGGGAGACAGCGTACCCGCCGAGCGAGGTCAGCGAGACCGAAGCCCGCAACCGCTCGCGGAGCGGTCGCGGCGCACCGAGGCGCTGCTGCAGCTCATCGACGGAATCCCACACGCGCAGATCGTCGCCGTCGGACGGACCGTCAGGGGCGAACACCGCCCGATCGACGACCGAGGCGAGAACGAGGGGTGCGAGACCCCCGACGGTCGCAGCCTGCTCGGAACGGGTCGCCGTCGGGCTGATGGCGTAGCCGTAGTCGGCGGCCGCATCGGCGAACTCCTGCCAGCCGCCCTCGATGCGTTCGACCGCTGTCGGGGCTCGGCGCCGGAGCCGCCTGCGCCGCAGCTTCGCGACGATGATGGCGAGGAACGGGCTCGCGATCACGGCGAGGCCGGCGAGCACCAGTCCGGCGACGCCGAACACCCCGAGCAGCACCTGGAGCCAGGCCTGCGCATCGTCATCGGGATCGTCGGGGGGCGTCTCGGAGTCGGATCCCAGGTCATCGACCGGTGTGCGCTCCGCCGGCGGTGGCAGAACCGATTGCGGCCGCGAGACGATCGTCGGTTGGTCTGGCTCGCGCTCGGGGATCTCACGCGGCACCGGGTTCGGGTCCACTGCGATCCACGCTCCGTCGGCCCGCTGCACCTCGATCCACGCCTGCTGGTCGTTGCTCTGCAACCTCGTGACGCCGTTCGGAACGGGTGGGGTCGAGGCATCCGCCCCGTCCGGCTCCTCCGAACCGTCCGTCGCCTCCGAACCGTCCGGCTCCTCCGAACCGACGCCGTCGCTCGGCAGGTAGCCGACGACGACCCTCGCCGGAAAGCCGATGCTCCGGGCCATGAGCGCGGCCGCCACGGCGTACTGCTCGCCGTCGCCGATCATCGGTTTCTCGACCGCGAGCTCCTCGAGGCGATCGAGCGAGTGGCCCGAGCGGCTCGGCTCCTCCTCATCGAGGCCGTGACTGACATAGCCGTTCGCATGGAAGCCCTCGACGACCGCGCGCAGCCGCTCGCCGGGATCATCTGACGCCGGCGCCCATTCGTCGAGCAGCCGCGCCAGGTTCTCGGGCAGATCGGGCGCGGTGGGCAGCACGCTCGTGCCCGGGCTCAGTGTCACGAGGTCGGCGGGTTCGACCGGCACCACCGACGTCGCCGTGTACCGATCGCCGGCGCGGAGTGCGCTCTGCACCGCACCGGTGCTCGTCACGTCGTTGTAGAAGAACGACTCGGTGAGCGTCTCCGCCCGGGTGCCGCCGAAGGTCATCCGCTCGAGCCGGCCGATGCCCGGCACCCACACCTGCGAATACCCCTGCACCTCGACCTCGATCTCGACGGGCACGTTCTGTTCGCTGATGCCGGACTGGTCGAGTCGGTACGGCACCCGCGTGAATCGACCCGAGGCGGAGGCTCCGTCGGCTCCGCCCACCGAGTAGACGATGCCGTCGTAGGTGTCGAGGGTCGCGACGCGAAGGCCGGCTCCGTCGGGGAGGCCGCGCACGTCGAGCATCGTCCGCTCGGCGACGTCGTCCCTGAACGCGGCACGGAACCCCGCGAGCGGACTGTCGTGGTCGCGAGGTTCGAACGGCGGTTGCAGCTCGGCCCGCACGACGTTGCGCGGCGGCACCGGCAGGGCGAGGGATGCCGCGGTGGCCCCGATGACCGCGATGGCCACGAGCGCCGAAGCTCCGAGCACTCGGCGCGCATCGGTGAGTGCGGCCTCGACGCGGCGACCGCTCGTGATCGCCCGCCGAGCTGCGATCGCGACGCGGACGAGCCAGGCCACCGCCGCGATGAGGAACGCGATGCCGGCTTCGACGGCCAGCGCCGAATGGACCACACCGAGCGCGATGCCGACGATGAGGAGCACTGCGGGCGGCAGTGCTGCCGCCGCGGGCCGCCGGCTCCGCAGCGCGATCGAGATCGCGATCACCGCTGCCACGAGCGCCAGGAGGAACGGCGGCACCAGCAGGGCCTGGTAGGAGCCGACGGGAACCGAGATCGTGACGAGCTGCTTCCACGAGAGCGCGGCACCGGCGAGGAGCTCGACGATGCCGGCGGGTGTCGGCAGGACCCCGGCGATCGCGCGGCCCGGCACCGCGGCCGGCACGCCGAGCACGAGGAACGCACCGAACATGGAGAGCACGGTGATCCAGGACTGGAGCCGGTAGCGGGCGCCCACGACGCCGATGATCGTTCCGGCGACGATCCCGACCGCGGCGGCGATGACGAACTCGGGGCTCTCGTAGATCGGCCACCACGGCACCATCGCCGCGGCGAGCATCGCGACCACGAGCACGATCGTCACGAGCGTGGGACCGAATCGGGTCGCGCCGGCGGGAGTGCGGGCGCTCATGCGACGGATGCCGATCTCGCGAGCATCGCACGCAGGTCTTCGAGGTACCCGATGCCGAACACGGTGAGTCCGGCGATCGTGCGAGCGGTCGCCTCACCCTCGGGTGCGCACTGCACGGCGATCGTCTCGACGCCGGGCGGCAGGCGGGTCGCCGCTGAGCGCAACGGTGCGATTCCGCGAGCGGTGCCGGTCACGAGGAAGGCGAGCGAGACGCCCGCGAGCGATTCCGCGGCGGCACGTGCGACGTCGGGGAGCATCACCGCGGTCTCCTCGGTCTCGACGAGGCAGAGCGCATCGAGAAGGCGGTCGCGCGAGACCGTCGGCAGTTCCCGCATGGCGTTCTGCCGTATTCCGGCGGTCGATGCGTGCCCCGAGACGACGAACGAGACCGTCCGGGCGTCGCGGATCGCACGTGCGCCGACGGATGCCGCGGCGCTGACCGCGAGCTCGAACTCCGCCTCGTCGGTGTAGGCGCCCGGATCGAGGTCGAGCAGCACCATGAGCCGGCTGCGCCGGGTCTCCTCGAACTGGCGCACCATGAACGTGCCGGTCTTGGCCGAGCTTCGCCAGTGGATGAATCGCCGGTCGTCGCCGGGCACGTATTCACGCAACGCATGGAAGGCGATGTCGCTCGCGGTGAGGTCACGGGTCGGCGTGCCCTCGAGGTCGCGGATGAAGCCGGAGCTGAGAGCGGCGATCGGAACCGTTCGCGGGTGCACGTGCAGATCGACGGTGTCCGACCAGACGAACTCGCGCCGCATGAGGCCGATCGGGTCCGCGCGCACGGTGCGCGCAGGACCAATGGCGATCACGCCTCGGCGTTCGGTCGGGATGCGGAACTGTTCATCGAAGGCGCGGCCGCGGGGAAGCGCCGGCAGCACCCGCTCGACGACACGGCGGCCGACGGGGAGCTCGAGTTGGACTCCGCCGAACCTGCGTCCACCTGGACTCGCCGCGATCAGCCGGGCTTCGGCGGGCTCCCCGACGACCACTCGGGGCGACGGCAGCACGAGCCGGATGGAGCCGGCGCCGCGGCCGATGAGCCACACGGATGCCGCAGCGACGAGCACCGCCAGTCCCCAGCCGAGTGCGATGAGCTCGAGCCAGCCCCACCCGTATCCGATGAGGAGTGCGAGCGCGGCACCGGCGATCACCGCCCAGCCGATCGGTGTCACGACACCGTGCACGGCCTCGGTCGCTCGCGTGACCGCGGCATCCGCCGTGCGTGTCGCTTGGACGGCGCGACTGATGACGACCGCGAGCAGGCCCTCTTTCTTGGCTTCCTCGGGAATCGTCGTTCGAGTCTGAGTGAGCGTCACACCGCCTGCCTGGTCGAGGGCGGCGGTGTCTCGATGAGCACCTGGGCGATCATGTTCGACGCCGTGACGCCGTCGAACTCTGCCTCGGGGTCGAGGATCAACCGATGTGCGAGCACGGGTTCGGCGAGCGCCTTCACGTCGTCGGGTACCACGTAGTGGCGCCCTCGACCGGCGGCGTGGGTCTTGGCGGCCCGGATGAGCGCGAGCGCCCCGCGCACGCTGACGCCGAGCCTCACCTCGCGAGCGGTGCGCGTGGAGTCGACCAACCGCGAGACGTAGTCGTGGATCGTCGGGTCGACGTAGACGGTGCGGGCGATCGCCGCCATCTCGACTGCCTCGGCGGCGGCGAGCTGGGGTTCGACGCGGTGCTCGTGCGCGCGCTGATCGGCGCCCTCGAGGATCCGGATCGTGGAGGCGTGGTCGGGATATCCGATCGAGGTCCGCATCAGGAACCGGTCGAGTTGGGCCTCGGGGAGCCGATACGTGCCGGCCTGCTCGACGGGGTTCTGCGTTGCGATGACCATGAACGGATGCCCCACCAGATGGCTCTGCCCGTCGACGGTGACCTGGCCCTCCTCCATGACCTCGAGCAGCGCCGACTGGGTCTTCGGGCTCGCCCGGTTGATCTCGTCGGCGAGCACGATGCTCGCGAACACCGGCCCCGGGTGGAACTCGAAGACGCCGGACCGCTGGTCGTACACCGTGACCCCGGTGATGTCGCCGGGCAGGAGGTCGGGCGTGAACTGCACCCGGTTGCTCGTGCCCTCGATCGATTGCGCCATGGCCCGGGCGAGCGAGGTCTTGCCGGTGCCCGGCACATCGTCGAGCAGCAGGTGTCCTTCACTGAGGAATGCCGTGAATGCGAGCCGGATGACCCGGTTCTTGCCGAGCAGCACTTCCTCGACCGCGCCGACGAGCCGGTCGAGCGTCGCGGCGAACCGCGTCGCCTCCTCGGGGGTCATGGTCATGTCCGGCTCCTTCTCAGCGGTTCTCATAGCGGACGACGATGCCCGCGATCTCAACATCCAACCAGACCCGGTCATCGGGGCTGGCTTCGGGGACCTGGCAGCTGGTCTCGGTCTGCGCGGTGCGCCCGCCGGGGTTGCCGTCGACGCCGCACCGGAACGCCGCGGGCAGGCCGGAGTTCGACGGTGCCGCGGTCCACGACCACTGCTTCGAGGCGCCGTCCCAGACACGGCTCGGCAGTGCGAAGGTGAGTGAGGGTCTCGAGTCGGACGGCAGCACGGCCGACCACGGCCCGCAACTGCCCCAGACCGAGCACGCCTGCACCTGGAATCGCACCGATTCCCCATATGGACGTGCGAAGAGATCCTGAGCCCATCCCGATCCGCCGAAGCTGCGGAGGGTGCCGGGGATCTGTGCGCCGTTGTGGTCGACGGCCACGATGTTGTACCGCCATGCCCCCGGCGACACACCGTCGATGTACCGGTCGTAGAGCTCGGTGGTGCGGAAGAGCATACGACTGTCAACGCTCTGGACGCTCCCGGGCGCCGGGCGCACGACGGTGCCGGCGACTTCGGTGTTCACGCACGCGGCACGGTTGAACCCCCAGACGAGGAACGAGTAGCGCGTGGACTCGGCCGCGGTGCCCGCGAACTGGACGCTCGTCGTCTCAGGGCCGACCTGCACGACCTCGGCGACGCTGCCGCCGCCCGACGGCGCCACGACCGAGCCTGGCGCCGGGGTGGTCACCGAGCACGCCTGGGCGCCGCTCGGAACACTGGTCGCACCGTCGACGAGACGCTGCACGTAGTACCCGCCGATCGCGTCGCCGTTCGCCGCGAACGGCTCCCAGGAGACGGTGACCGTGCCGGCCGTCGCGTCGCCGTTGACCGAGATGCCGCCGGCGACCGGTGGACCGAACGGCGTGCCTGAGCCGCCGGCCTCGGTCCAGACCGCGAGCGCCGGGTACGCCTGGTTGCGGGCGCTGACCGTGATCGGCACCTGGCTGCCGTTCTCGAGCGGCTGCGACTCGGTCGAGCAGAGCGTCGCCGTGCACGCCGCACCCGCCGACACCTCGTTCGAGACGCCGGCGACCGTGACCACGTAGGAGCCGACGGCGCTGCCGGCACCCGTCGACACCGGCGTCCACTCGATGAGCAGCCGGCCGTCGCGCGGCAGCGCACGCAGGCCGCCTGGCGGAGGCGGGATGACGTCCGACCAGATCGGGCCAGGCGCCTCGACCGGGTCGGAGAGTCCGATCCCGTTGCGCGCCTGCACCCGCAGGAAGACCGCGTTCGATTGGCCGTTGCCGGAAGTCGGAACCGTGCACGTGGTCGCCGCGCAATCCGACGAACGCAGCACGTCACGGGTGCTCGCGTCGACGAGCGCGATCTCATAGCCGGTGATGGGCGAGTTGTTGAACGCCCCGGCGCCGAAGACGACATCGAGGGTCTCGTCGCCGAACCCGGTCACCTGCACGCCAGTGACGGGATCGGGCCGGTCCTGCACGGAGATCGTGGCGGTTCCCCACGCATACCGGCTGGGGTCGTCGGTGGCATCGGCCACTTGGTACTGCACTGATGAGTTGACCGGAGCTGCTCCGGCGGCGACGGTCACGTTCAGGGTCGAACGGTCGTCACTCGGCACGATCGAGACGCCGTCGGGGAGGCTGTCGGAGTCGAGTCCGCGCACGTCGACGACCCGGAGCGGCACGTCGGGGAACGGGTTCGTGGCCCCGTCGTTCGCGAGCACGTCGATCGAGGTCGTGCGGCCCCGCGCAGCGACCGCGCTGTCTGCGACGGGCTGGGCGATCGGCTTCGTCGACGGCACGACCCGCAGCTCGATGCGCCCGGGCTTGCCGTCGCCGGCGCCGTCGGACACCCCGACTGCGACGGCACCCCGGTTGCCCTTGGCCGTGGACTCCTCGGCCCGGATCGTGAGCTCGTCGCCGTCGAGCGTGAATCGGAACCCCTCGACCGGCGGCGGGAGCAGTCGGTACACGAGCTCCTTGCGAGCATCCGCGTAGGGATAGTTCGTGAGTTTCAGGAGATCGATCGTCTTCGACTGGCCCGGTTCGAAGTCGATGACTCCGCCCGTGAAAGCCGGAGGCTGGTTCTCGGTCGGCTGCACCACGATGGGGATGACGATGGTCCCGGTGCGCCCCGACGGATCCGCTGCCGACTCGCCGTCGGTGACGGTGAACGAGAGGGAAGCCGGACCGAAGTACCCCTCTTCGCTGCGGTACCGGAGCGTGTCCTGGTCGACGACCAGTTCCGTCCCGTCGCTGTGCGAGGCACGCACGGTCGCGGCATCCGTGATCTTGACCGGCCGGCCCGATGCGGCGATGACGAACTCCTCGAGTTCGATCGTGACCGCCTCGCCGCTCACGACGCGCACGGCCGGGGCATCGGAGCGCAATTGCGGCAGCGCATCGTCGCGGCCGGGCACCCAGATGAAGGCGTAGGCGACGATGGCGGGGTCTTCGGGATGCGCGACGGAGAAGGGGATCACGCGCCGGCGGTCTTCGACCTTCACGCGGATGCTGCCGTCTTCGCGCACCGTCGCGCCTCGGTCGTAGCCGTCGACGAGACCGACGAGGAGGTCGGACTCGTCGCCGTCGGCCAGGAAGACCTTGCGCAGCACCGGCACGTCGATGTGGTCTTCGCCGAGGATGTCGCTCAGGGTCAGGACGGTATCGGAGGCTTCGGGGCGGGCGAGGGGCGCGTCGTCGCTCGCCACGATCTTGACGAAGGCCGAGGCTGAGCCGAGCTGCTCGTTCTCGATCGTGTAGGTGAAGCTGTACTCGTGCTCACCCGGGGGGAGCTCGATCTCGAGTCGATCGTCGACGATCTCCGCCGTCGCGTCGCCCGTGTTCACTTCGACGCTCTGCAAGGTGAGGGCACCGCCGTCGGGATCCGAATCGTTCTCGAGGACTCGAACCGAGATCGTGCGTCCGGGGCGTACGTTCACGGAGTCGCCGACGGCGATGGGCGCCCTGGCCCCGTCGAGCCGCGGCGCGATGCCCACCCGCACCGTGCCGGTCGCGCGCGCTCCGAGCGCGTCGACGACCTCGTATTGGAACTCGTCGGTGCCCGCCGAGTACTCGCCTGCCTCGTACTCGAGCCAGTCGGCGCCGCGCGAGGTGACGCTGCCGCGCTCGGGATTCGATTCCTGCCCGAGCAACTGCACGCTGTCGCCGTCGGGGTCGGCCCCACCGAGCGGGATCGGGATGCGCACGGTCTCGCCGGCCAGCCCTCTCGCCGTCACGGTCGCCGGCACCGGCGAGCTGTTCGTCTCGGGATCGGCCGCACGCACCGAGATGCGCACCGTGGCCGTCGCGGACTGCATGTCGGGCCCGTTGATGCGGTAGACCGCTTCGAACTCCCCCGCCGTGTCGGGCGCGAAGAAGCGGAGACGATCGCCGTCGACGAAGAGCAGCCCGGCATCGGGCTCGCGCTCGAGAGCGGGGTCGAGGGTGATCGGGAACGCGTCGGGATGCTCGTCATTGGCGAGCACCGGGATGTCGACGACGTCTCCGGTGCGCGCGGAGACGGTGTCGGGCACGGCGACGGGCGGCTGCTTGCGCTCGGGTTCCTGCATCTCCACGAGGGTCACCTCGCCCTGGGCTTCGGCGAGGCCGTTGCTCACGCGGTACCCGAACACGGTCGAACCCGAGTCGAGGGGTTGCGTCAGCGTCACCCGAAGGATGCGATGCTCGACGACCTCGACCTGCACACCGGCTTCTGCGGCGGGTTCGCCGAGTCCGGTGAGGATGAGCACTCCGCCCGTCGGGTCGATGTCGGTCGCGAGCACGTCGACGTCGACCGACTGCGTCAATCGGACGAAGGCCGTGTGCGGCACCGTGATCGGGGTCGTGTCGCGCTCGGGCGGAGCGGAGACGTCGACCCGCACGCGTCCGGTCGTCGTGTGGGCGCCGTCGGTCACGGTGTACTCGAGGTAGTGGGTGCCCACCGCGGCACTCGTGAATCTGAAGGTGCCGCCGTCGAAGTCAGGTGTGAGCTGGGTGTCGGGCTTGGCCGGCACCGCGCTCAGCTGGATTCGACCGGAGCCGCCTCGCACGTGCCGTAGCGGTTCGACACGGATCTCCTGGCCGGCGGTCGCGAGCACGACGAACGGATCGGCCACGAGGGGAACATCGCCGGGCGCGCGCACGCCGATGCCGAGCGTGCCGACGGCGAGGTCGCGTCCGTCGGAGACCTCGAGCGAGACCGTGCGCTCCGCACCGGCGCCGCCCTTCTCGTCGAAGACGACGACGCCGTCGGCGGTCGATGAGAGGGAATCCGGCTCGCCGGCAGTGCCCTGCTGCAGGAAGAACGGATCGCCGTCGGGGTCGACCCAGTCGGCGAGCACCGGGGTCGTCACCCGGCCACCGGCCTCGACGAACGCCCTCGTGGGGCGGTGTTGCACCGGGGGTGAATTCTCGTCGGCCTCGCGCACGGTCACACGCACCGTCGCTCGCGCGGTGCCGCCGAATCCGTCATCGATCGTGTAGCCGACCGCGATGACCCCGGATGCCTCGTTGTCGAGCTTCAGCTGCAGCTGCTGATCGTCGGCGACGAGGTCGAGGTCGACGCCGGCGGGGAGGTCTCCGTCGACCGCGTCGACGACGATGACATCGCCATTGGCGTCGTAGTCGTTCAGCAGCACCGGCAGGGTCGTCGTGCGACCGGGACGGGCGCCGAACTCGTCGTCGACGGCCACGGGCGGCACCTGGCTCTTCTCGACCGTCGGCTGCGTTTCGGGGTCGTTCTGCTCGACGGTCTCCTCGTCGCGCTCGATCTCGAGGAGTTCATCCCAATTGTCGATGAGGCCGTACTCGTCGGCGGCGGCCCAGGATTTTCCGCTCGTGCGCTCATTCAGCACGATCGAGCCGCCGTTCGCCACGAAGACGTAGTCGCCCGTGGTCGGGGCCGTCGATAGGTCGCCCGGTGCTCGATCGCCGGCGGTGCAGGAGCGCCATGCCGTACCCGACCCCCAAGCGGCGTGCAGGCAGCCGTTGTGCACCACGGGAGCGGCGGGCAGGCCGGAGCGCCCCTCCACCCGTACGCGCGGCGCCTCTCCGTCGAGTCCGACGGTGACGAGTCCCTGGCGGGTCGCGATCGCGACCTCGTCGCCGGCGCTCGAAGCCCTCTGGAGCACCGGGCTGTCACTCGGCTCGATCAGCGAGCTGAGATCGACCGCTCCTCGCTCGAGGTGGAGCCGGCCGGTGTCGACGTCGAGCACCGCCCAACCGTCGCCGACCGAGGTGATCTGCACTTCGGGCTCGCCGACGACCGGTTCGATCTGCCACCGGGCGGCCACGGTCTCTGCCTCGGCTGCGTCGACCCGCGCGATATCACCCGTCGACGGCGTGTAGGCGAAGAGCGTGCCGTCGGGATCGACCGAGGTCACGGATCCGGCGCCGAAGGCCAGCATCGGCTCGGTGCCGACGTCGAACTGCGCGAATTGCGCGACGGGCGCCGACCACACGTCGCCGCCGGAGGCGATGATCACGCGCGTGCCGGCGAGGGAGAGCTCTGCGTCGTCGGGAGGAACGGCCACGCTGTCGGTGAGGGTCGAGGTGGTCGCATCGATGATTCCGGCCGTCGCCCTCGCCGCATCGAGCGCGAGCACGGTGGCCCCCTGTTGCACGATCTCCGCGTCGGTGGAGCCGGTTTCGACGACCGAGTTCAGCTCGAGCACCGCCGTGTTCGCACGTCCGATCGACTGATGATCATTGCTGCCCACCCAGACGGCGGCGTCGCCCAGGTCGACCCGCTGTGCGGCGTATCCACCGGAGGCGATGGCGACCCCCGCGACGAGCACGACGACCGCGGTCGTCGCTGCCGCCGTGATGATCGCGGATCGTGGCCGAGACAGGCGCGAGAGTGCGGGACCGTTCACCATCATGCGCCTTCGTCGATGTCGATGACCACGTCGACGCAGCGCTCTGCGCTCGGAGCGCCCGATTTGCCGTCACGGGTGACCGCGACGCTCGCACACACGTGGTCGCCGTCTTCGGCCGGCACGGTCACGCGTGACTCGCGCTGCATCGGCAAACGCTCCCCGTCGACGGTCACGACGTAGGCGTCGCCGCTCTGGAGGCCCGGATCGTCCCAGGCGAAGGTCACCGCACCGGCATCGGCGAACCCCTGCACGTCGGTCACCACGGGAATCGACCGAGTGCCCTGGATCACGGCGTACGCGCCCGCGCCGACGAGCGCGATGAGCAGCACCGAGACGATCGAGATCCCCCACGCCAATCGGCGCGTCGTCGGCGGGATCGTGCGGGAGCGGCCGGTGCTGGGCTCGTGCGAGCGCGAGTCTGCGCCGAGCTGAGTGGCCCCCTGGGCGGCAGCACCCCGAGCCCGCCGTCGGCGCGCGGGTGGTGCTGCGACACCATGCGCGCCGCTGATCCGGGTGCGTTCGTCGAGGTCGACGGCGGTCGTCAGCGCCCAGTCGTCCATCACGACCTCGAGCGGCGTCTGGGTGAGCCCGAGTCCTTCCTCCACCGACTGCAGGTCGCGGACGAATTCGAGCGCGCTGGACTGCCGCGCAGACGGGTTGCGCGACATCGCGCGGGCGAGCACCGCCTCGAGGTCCTTCGGCACGTCGGCTCGCCCGGTCGGAGTGATCTTCGCCTTGTCGACCCGTGCCATGAGAGCACCAGAGCCGTTGTCGCCGCCGGGCACCTCGAACGGGCTGCGCCCGGCGAGCAGCGAGTACACGGTCGCGCCGAGCGACCAGACCTCGCTCGCCACGGTTCCCGACACCTCGTCGTGCAGCACCTCGGGCGCCGACCATGGGATCGACAGGCCGATGGCGTCACTGGACTCGGCCTGGCCGAGCGTGGCGGCGATGCCGAAGTCGGAGAGCACGGGATGGCCGTAGGCGGTCGTGAGGATGTTGGACGGCTTGATGTCGCGGTGCAGGACGCCCTGCCGGTGCGCGGTCTCGACTGCGCTCGCGATGCGCACGCCGACAGCGAGAACCTCGGCGATCGGCAACTGCACGGCCCGATACCGCTGGCCGAGCGATGCGGAGCAGTACTCCATCACGAGGTACGGCCGGCCGTCGGCGGCGACGCTCGCCTGGTACACCGTGAGGATCGACGGGTGCGAAGAGAGCTGGGCCATGAGGTTGGCCTCGGCCTGGAACATCTGCCGGAGTTCGTCATTGACGACCTCGGCGAGCAGAACCTTCACGGCGACGAGACGCCGCGGCATGTTCTGCTCGTAGAGGAACACATCCGCGAAGCCCCCCGAGCCGAGAACACGGATGAACGCGAACCCCGGCAGGTTCGGCGGGGTGGACGGCAGTCGACGCGACACGGTCCTCCCTGCTCTCGGGTCGATGGAACACCGCCCGGTTGCCGGCGGCGGCGGTGCCCGGTGCCCGGTGCCCGGTGCCCCTCATTGTATCTGCGTCAGGGATGCCCCGACGGGCCCTGTGCACAAGGCGGACACCCGCCCCGGGCATCCGTCAGGCGTACTCGAGTTCGCCGTCGTCGGAGCGCCGCGCACCCGCCGGTCGCACCACCTTGAGCACGTCGATCACGATCACGGTGACGTTGTCGCGCCCGCCGTTGCCGAGAGCCGCGTCGAGCAGCTGTTTCGCTGCCTTCTCGGCCTTCGGATTGGCCACGAGGAAGTGCCGGATTCCGTAGGAGGTCAGTTCTTTCGTCAATCCGTCGGAGCAGATCAGCAGGCGCATGCCCGGTTCCACGGCGATCGCGCGATAGTCGGGGATGGGCGCCTCGTGGAATCCGACGGCACGCGTGATCACGTTCGAGTGGGGGTGGGTGTCGGCCTCTTCGCGGGTGATCTGGCCGGCATCGACGAGTTCCTGCACGATCGAGTGGTCGACGGTGAGCTGCTCGAGCACGCCGCCGACGAGCCGGTAGACGCGTGAATCGCCGATGTTGAACACGATCCAGGCGGGCTCGTCGGAGATCGCTCCGAGGGCGGCGCCCGTGACCGTGGTTCCGCTGCCTTCATCGGTGACCCCGGTGCCGCGCTCCATGTCTTGCACGGCGAGCCGGAGCGCCTGGTCGATCTCGGGAGTGCCGACGAGGGTCTTGCCCCCGTGCTCGGCGAGGCGGGTGACGACCGCGGCGCTCGCGAAATCGCCGGCAGCGTGGCCGCCCATGCCGTCGGCCACGGCGAAGACGGGAGCTTGCGCGATGAAGCTGTCTTCATTGACCTCGCGGCGAAGGCCGGTATCGGTGACGGCGGCCCATGCGAGGGTGATCTCGGAGCCGTCGGGCAGTGTGACCCGATGGCGGGCGTTGCCGTTGCCGATCTGCGTCACCTGTGAAGCCTGCTGTCTGTTCGAGTCAAGCGCCCGGGGAGCTCTGGGCGGAGAGGATCTCGATGATCGTATCGTCTCCGAGATCGAGAATGGTGCCCGGCAGCACGACGATCGACTCGCCGGCGCGCAGCCGACGCGTCCCTGATGGGGTGCGCACCACGGTTCCGTTCGTCGATCGCAGGTCGGTGGCGACGAGCCGGGTGCCCACGAGGCGCAGCTCGAGGTGCGTGCCCGAGACGACCCCGCGCGGGGAGCCGACCGTCAGCAGTTCCGGCCGCGGACCCGTTTCGGCGATGCGCGGCGGCAGCGGGCGCCGGCCGATGAGCACCGGCGCGGTGACCGGTACGGGTGCGCCGTCGCCGACCCGGAATCGCGGGATACTCGTCGCCGTGGACGCGGCAGGCACCTCGGTGGCTTCCGCCGCACCGGCCGGCGGGGCACCCTCACCCTGCGTGCCCGAGGGCGGCGCGTCCGACGGCTGCGGGGCCGACCGCGGCACGGCCGAAGGCGGCGGATCCGTCCGTTGCGCCGACGGCGGAACTGCCGTGCGCGAGACCCGAGCCCGGCGCGGGGTGATGATGGTGTCGGCGACGGCTCCGTGCAGGCCCGACTCGTGGAGGCGCGGTGCGAGCACCGTGTCGGCGTCGAGATCGAACGGCGGGTCGGGCTCGGCGTCCGCCGACCGCGACGCCGCCCATTCGACGGCCGAGGCCCGGAGACTCGCCCGCACCGGCACGACCGGCTCGCCGGCGAGCCCGACGTGATCGAGCGCGGATGCGGCGTCCGTGATGCGCAGCGCGACGACGTCGCGGAAGTCGGCGAGGTGCCAGGGCCGGATGCCTCGCGCATCGAAGCGCCGGCTGCCGCCGGGCGAGGCGAGGTCGACGACGGCGTCGCCGCGCACGACCGCCGTGACGCTCGTGGTCGCACCTGCGGCCCACCAGACGATGCCGAACGATTCGATCGGGTCGACGCGACCCGAGGGGATCAGCCCGACGAGCGCTTCGAGGGAGAGCCCGCCGTCGCTCGCGGCTTCGGCGAGCGCGGTCAGCACCCGCTCGGGAGCCGGCGCGGCGAGGGCGGCGAGGAACCGGTCGCCCACGATCACGTCCCAGGCGGGTGCACCGGCCACGGCCGAACTCGAAACGCGACCTGCGACCATGCCGATCATTCTGGCATCATGCCCGCGCGGCGAACGAACGCCCGCCATGGTTCGCCCGGGGTCAGCGACCGATGTAGCTCATCACGTGCTTGACGCGCGTGTAGTCCTCGAATCCATAGCTCGACAGGTCCTTGCCGTAGCCCGAGTGCTTGAATCCGCCGTGCGGCATCTCCGCGACGATCGGGATGTGCGTGTTGATCCACACGCAGCCGAAATCGAGGTGCTTCGCGAAGCGCATGGCGCGGGCGTGGTCGGTCGTCCAGACCGACGAGGCGAGCCCGAACTGCACGTCGTTGGCCAGGCGCAGGGCCTCGCCTTCGTCGCGGAAGCGCTGCACCGTGATCACCGGACCGAACACCTCGCGCTGGATGATCTCGTCGTCTTGCGCCAGACCGGAGACCACGGTCGGCGTCCAGAAGTACCCGCGATCGCCCTGGCGCCGACCGCCGGTCTCGACGACGGCATGATCGGGCAGCCGATCGATGAAGCCCGAGACCTGCGCGAGCTGGTTCGCGTTGTTCACCGGGCCGAAGAAGACGCCGTCTTCGCGAGGCGGGCCGGTGCGCAGCGTTGCCGCGTGTGCTGCGAGCGCGGCAGTGAACTCCTCGGCGATGCGTTCGTGCACGAGCACGCGAGTCGCCGCGGTGCAGTCCTGACCGGCGTTGAAATAGCCTGCCGCGGCGATGCCCTCGACGGCGGCTGCGATGTCGGCATCGTCGAAGACGATGACGGGCGCCTTGCCGCCGAGTTCGAGGTGCACTCGCTTGAGGTCGGATGCCGCCGCTCTCGCGACCTCCATGCCGGCCCGCACCGAGCCCGTGATCGCGACCATCTGCGGCGTCGGGTGGTCGATCATCGCCGCCCCGGTGGTGCGGTCGCCGGTCACGACGTTCATGACCCCGGCCGGCAGGAACTCCGCGGCGACCTCCGCGAGCAGCAGTGTTGCGAGCGGGGTGGTGTCCGAGGGCTTCAGCACGATCGTGTTGCCCGCGGCGATCGCGGGTGCGAACTTCCACACCGCCATGTTGAGCGGGTAGTTCCACGGCGTGACCTGGCCGATGACCCCGATCGGTTCCCGCCGGACGAACGAGGTGTGGTCGGGCAGGTACTCCCCCGCCGACCGGCCCTCGAGATTGCGGGCAGCTCCGGCGAAGAACCGGATCTGGTCGACCGAGAGGAGGATCTCGTCGTCGACGAGGCTCGCCCGCGGCTTGCCGGTGTCCTGGGATTCCGCGTCGGCGAACTCCTCGGCCCGCGCCTCCATCGCGTCGGCGATGCGGAAGAGGGCGAGCTGACGCACTGCAGGGGTCGTCTCGCCCCACGACGCGAAGGCATCGGATGCCGCGCGGTACGCCGCGTCGACGTCGGCAGGGGTCGAGACGGGCGACTGCGCGTACACCTCCTCGGTGGCGGGGTCGACGAGGTCGATGGTCGTTTCCCCGCGCCCGTCGACGTACTCGCCGCCGACGAAGTTCCGGAGTGTGTCGATGGTCATTGCTCGGGTCCTCGATTCTGGCTCGGCCCGGCTCGCTCCCGGACCGCGACGTGATGGTCGCCACTCGCGGCCATGCTACCGACGACGCCTGGCTCATCGCCAGGGAATCCATCGAAATCAGTTGCATGACCGCGATAATTCGACGGAATCGCTTGCTCGCGACATCCGCCACTGTCACAATCGACGGATGACGAACGGAACCCGGTCCGCGGCGCACCGGCCTGTGCAGCTCGACGACGTCTCGAAGGCGATCATCGAGCAATTGCAGGCCGATGGCCGCCGTTCTTATGCCGACGTCGCCAAGGCGGTCGGCCTCTCGGAGGCTGCGGTGCGCCAGCGCGTGCAACGCCTGACCGAAGCCGGCGTGATGCAGATCGTGGCCGTGACCGACCCGATGCAGCTCGGCTTCACGACGCAGGCGATGATCGGCATCCGCACCTCGGGCGACACGCGGGTGCTGGCCGAGCGACTCGCGGAGATCCCCGAGATCGATTACGTCGTGCTCACGGCGGGCAGTTTCGACGTGATGGCCGAGATCGTCTGCGAGAACGACGAGGAGCTCCTCGAACTCCTGAACACGAGAATCCGCGTGATCGAGGGCGTGCAGTCGACCGAGACGTTCGTCTACCTGAAGCTCCAGAAGCAGTTCTACAACTGGGGCACTCGCTGAGAAGGCGGGTGCTCATCGAGAAGGGAAGGCCATGACCGACACGGTCTATGACAACGATGCGCTGCAGCAGAAGGCGAAAGACCATCTGTGGATGCACTTCGCCCGGCAGTCGACGATGGCGACGTCGGGGGTGCCGATCATCACCCGGGGCCAGGGGCACCACGTCTACGACGTCGAGGGCCGAGAGTACTTCGACGGGCTCGCCGGGCTCTTCGTCGTGAACGCCGGCCACGGGCGCAAGCGTCTCGCCGAGGTCGCCGCCAAGCAGGCCGAGCAGCTCGCGTTCTTCCCGATCTGGTCGTATGCGCACCCCTCGGCGATCGAGCTCGCCGACCGGCTCGCCGGGTACGCGCCCGGCGATCTCAACCGGGTGTTCTTCTCCACCGGCGGCGGCGAGGCCGTCGAGACCGCGTTCAAGCTCGCGAAGTACTACTGGAAGCTCCAGGGCCGGCCCACGAAGCACAAGGTCATCTCGCGTTCGGTCGCGTATCACGGCACACCCCAGGGCGCGCTGGCGATCACGGGCATCCCGGCCATGAAAGAGATGTTCGAACCGGTGACCCCGGGCGGCTTCCGGGTGCCGAACACGAACTTCTACCGCGCTGCCGAGATGGGCGCTCCCGCAGACGACGTCGAGGCCTTCGGCCTCTGGGCCGCGAACCGCATCGAGGAGATGATCCTCTTCGAGGGCCCCGAGACGGTGGCCGCCGTCTTCCTCGAGCCCGTGCAGAACTCGGGGGGCTGCTTCCCGCCGCCGCCCGGGTACTTCAAGCGGGTCCGCGAGATCTGCGACCAGTACGACGTGCTCCTCGTCTCCGACGAGGTGATCTGCGCCTTCGGCCGCCTCGGCCACATGTTCGCGTGCGACGCGTACGGCTACGTGCCCGACATGATCACGTGCGCGAAGGCGATGACCTCGGGCTACTCCCCCATCGGGGCGACGATCGTCTCCGAGAAGCTCTACGCGCCGTTCGCCGAGGGCAACACGTCGTTCTACCACGGCTACACCTTCGGCGGGCACCCGGTGTCGGCGGCGGTGGCGCTCGAGAACCTCGACATCTTCGAGGAGGAGGGGTTGAACGAGCGGGTCCGCGAGAACTCGCCGCTCTTCCGTGCGGAACTCGAGAAGCTGCTCGATCTGCCGATCGTGGGCGACGTGCGCGGTGACGGCTACTTCTTCGGCATCGAACTCGTCAAAGACAAGGAGTCTCGGCAGACGTTCGACGACGACGAGTCCGAGAAGCTGCTGCGCGGGTTCCTGTCGAAGGCCCTGTTCGACGCCGGGCTCTACTGTCGAGCAGACGATCGCGGCGATCCCGTGATCCAGCTCGCGCCGCCGCTCACGATCGGCCCGGCGGAGTTCGCCGAGATCGAGCAGAAGCTCCGCGGCGTGCTCACGGAAGCCTCGAACCGGCTCTGATGTCGAGAACGCTCCCGGCGGTGACGGATGCCTCACCCGATGCCGCCCGCCGGGTGAGTTTCTGGCTCGACGACCTCGTCGTCCAGGGGCTCGACGATCTCCGTCCGCGTGCGGCTCTCGCTGCGAATGCACGGTTCGACGTGTGTCTCATCGGCGGCGGGCTGACCGCGCTCTGGACGGCGTACTCGCTCGCGAAGGCCGATCCGAGCCTGCGGATCGCGGTGCTCGAACGGGAGTTCGCGGGCTTCGGCGCCTCCGGCCGCAACGGCGGCTGGTGCTCGGCGCTGTTCCCGCAGTCGGCGGCGGCGATCGAGCGCGATCACGGGTTCGACCAGGCGGTGGCGATGCGCCGCGCGATGATCGACACCGTCGAGGAGGTCGGCCGTGCAACGGCGCTCGAGGGCATCGACTGCGACTACGCGATGGGCGGCACGCTGGTCTTCGCCCGGAACGGACCGCAGCGCGAGCTCGCCGCCGGCGAGGTCGAGGAGGCCCGCCGCTTCGGCGTCGACCCGCTCGAGTACTGGAACGAGGACGCCGTCGGTGCTCGGTTCGGCGCGACGAGCCTCGACGAGGATGCCCCGTCGGCGATGTTCGACCCGTCGTGCGCCCGGGTGCACCCTGCGAAACTCGTCCGCGGACTCGCACGTGTCGTCGAACGCCTCGGCGTCGCGGTGTTCGAGCGCACCGAGGTCGTCGACTGGTCGGCAGGCCGAGTGCGGTTCCGTGCGCTCGACGCCGGCGGGGCGGAGGGCACGGTCTCGGCACGACACGTCATCGTCGCGACCGAGGGATACGGCGCCCGACTGCCGCGGGTCCGCCGACGCATCCTTCCGCTCTACTCCCTCATGATCGCCACCGAACCGCTGTCCGACGAGGTCTGGCAGGAGATCGGCATCGATCACGGCCAGACGTTCAGCGACTACCGGCACCTGCTCGTCTACGGCCAGCGCACCGCCGACAATCGCTTCGCGTTCGGCGGGAGAGGCGCGAGCTACCACTGGGGCAGTGCCCTCGATCCGGCGTACGAACGTGTGGACTCGGTCTTCGCGCACTTGCATTCCGCGTTGCACGACCTCTTCCCGTCGCTGGGCGCGGCACGGATCACGCATCGCTGGGGCGGTCCCCTCGGTGTCGCCCGCGATTGGAATGCCACGGCGAGCTACAACCCGAAGACCGGAGTCGGTTTCGCGGGCGCCTACGTCGGCGACGGCCTCTCGACCACGAATCTCGCCGGCCGTACGATGGCCGATCTCGTGCACGGCGTCGACAGCGAGCTCACGCGATTGCCGTGGGTCAACCACCGCTCGCCGCTCTGGGAACCCGAGCCGCTGCGCTACATCGGGGCGAACCTCGGGGTGATCGGCATGCGATTCGCCGACGCCGAGGAACAGCTGACGCAACGGCCGTCCCTCGTCGCCCGCGCGGTCGGCCGGCTCACCGGGCACTGAAGGCCCAGTCGGGCAGCGCACCGCTGCCGATGAATGCCGCGAGAAGACCGGCCATCGAGTGGCCTTCGTCGATCTCCAGTGCCCGATCGATGAACGCCCCGGCCACCGAGCCGCGGCCGAGCGACCAGGCGAGCCATGCCGCCATGCAGAGGAGTCCGACGCGATGGGTCGCGGGCGCGTTGGCGATCACCGGGCGCAGCATCGAAAGTGCGCGCTCCACACGGCGTGCGTCAGGTCGCAGGCTCGTCTGCCCGAGCATGAGCCGCGAGAGCATCTCACTCACCTCGCCGACCGTGCCGTTCGCCATCTCCCGCCTGACGAGCCCGTCGACCGTCTCGTCGAGTGCCTCGGCGCGGTCGGCGGTCGACATCGCATCGTCGTGCGCAGCCTCGCCCACCACCACGCCGAACGCGAACTGGAGCATCATCGCGTCGCGCATGGCCGGCAGCGACGCCAGGTGCACGAACCAGGCGAGACGCAGCGGCGGGTGCACGGAGCTGCGGTCGAGCAGCGTCTCGACGAGCACGACCGGGTCGCCGTTCGGGCCGAGCCTGGTCAGGGCGGCACCGCGAGAGTCCCCCGCGAGTCCATCGAGGGCGGCGGCGAGCGCGGTCGACGCAGCGGCGTCGACCGCTGGAAGATCGGCGGCTTCGTTCGCCGAGGCGAGCACGGGGCACGCTTCCGGTACGAGCCTGGTGACGGGACTCTCGTCGATCAAGGCGAGCGGATGCCCCGTCGTCGGGGTGTCCGGATCGAGGAGCGACCCCCAGGCGTCGGCCGCTCGGCACAGCGCGTCGCGCACGAGGAACCCGGCTTGCTCGCTGCGTTTGACGAGGAGGCTCAGCAGCGCCCGCTGCGGCAAACCTCGACCGGCGTCGAATCGGGCGTCGGTGTAGACGATGGGCACGATCGCATCGACGCCGCCCATGCGGCAGAGTGTGCCGACGATCGCAGAGACGAGTGGGGCGCGGTCGCGCACCTGGCGTGGCAGGTCGTGCCGCAGCACGCCGACCGTGCGGTTGCCCGCGAAGGCGACGCACACGACGGAGCGCTCCGGCCGGAACCCGGCGAGTGACGGAATCAGTGCGAGCAGATCGTGCGGCGCCTCGGCGCGGATGATGGTCGTCATGCCGGCGAGCATGCCGCTCCGGTTGCCGGCGAAGGCCGGTCGAGGCGACGAAGGTGGAGACCGGGCGCCTCTTGACGCCTGTCGAGGCAGAGTCGACTCGTCCTCCCCAGCACCGCCTCCGCGCGCCCGTTCCCCGATGTCCGATTTCCGCGAGCCGCTGTCGGATGCCGCGGCTACTCTCGAAACATGACGAACGTGTACCTCATCCGACTCGGCAGCCCGATCGGGCGCCTCGAACTCGTCGCCGACGACGAGGCCGTCACGAGCCTGTCCATCGAGTGCGGCGGCGTGCTGCCCCACGACGGCGAACCCGAGCGGCCCAACGCCGTGCTCGACGAAGCGCGCGATCAGCTCGCCGAGTACTTCTCCGGCCGTCGACTCGACTTCGACGTTCCTGTTCGGTTGACCGGCACCGCATTCCAGCAGGCCGTCTGGGCCGAACTCGCGCGCCTGCACTGGGGCGAGGCCACCTCCTACGGCGCGCTGGCCGCCGCGGTCGGTCGCCCGGGCTCGGCGCGAGCCATCGGCGGCGCGGTGGGCGCGAACCCGGTGCCCATCATCGTCGGCTGTCATCGCGTCCTCGCGACCGACGGCCGCATCACCGGGTACTCCGGTGGTGAGGGCGTTTCGACGAAGCTCTGGTTGCTCGGCCACGAGCAGATCGGGTTCGCCGCGTGAGCGTGATCCCGAAACCCGAGATCATCGTCGGCGACGACGGCCTCGCCCGGTGCGGGTGGGGGGCTTCCGATCCCGAGTACCGCCGGTACCACGACGAGGAGTGGGGCACACCGCAGCACGATCCAGTGCGGCTCTTCGAGAAGGTCTGCCTCGAGGGGTTTCAGGCCGGCCTCTCGTGGATCACGATTCTGCGACGACGCCCCGCCTTCCGCGAGGTGTTCCACGACTTCGACGCCGAGCGGGTCGCGGCGATGGGCGACGACGACATCACGCGACTGCTCGGCGACGAACGCATCATCCGGCATCGCGGCAAGATCGAAGCAACGATCCAGAATGCGCGTGCGACGCTCGAGCTCGAGTTGCCGATCCACGATCTGCTCTGGAGCTTCGCTCCTCCGCCGCGAACCGTGCCTCCCGCTTCGTTCGCCGAAGTTCCCGCGACCACGCCCGAGTCGACGTCGATGAGCAAGGAGCTGCGTCGGCGCGGGTTCCGCTTCGTCGGCCCCACGACGATGTACGCCCTCATGCAGGCCGCCGGCATGGTCGACGATCACCTCGCGGGATGCCACCGGTCGACGCACGCGACGGCGGCGTGAGCAATGACCGCCCGGCGCAGTCGATCTTGCGAGGCGGTCAGGTGACGAGTTCGAGTGCTCGGCCGTCAGGCCACGAGCTCGAGCTCGCGCAGACCCGCGTCGTGTTGCGGGGCGAACGAGAGGGTGAACCCGGCATCGTGTGCCCACTCGATCAGCTCGTCGATCGAGGCGATCTGCGGGCGCGACGTCAGCAGGGCGCGGGTGAAGAGCCCCTTCGCACGCTTGTTGAAGTGATTCAGTGCCCGACTTCGACCCGACGCATCCACGGCCACCACGCGCACGAAGGCCGATTCGCCCCTCGCCGGTGCCGGCCCGAGCTCGGCGTAGCCCTCCGATCGGAGATCGAGGACCACTCCCGCGTCGGCCCCCGACTCGAGCAACGCGACGATCGCCGCGCGCCAGTGCTGCCTGAGGCGCAGTCCGGGCACGCGGGAGTCGTGTGAGAGCCGATACGCCGGAATCTCGTCCATGGCCCCGACCAAGCCGAATAGGGCCGAGTGCACCACGACGTGCTCAGCGGCGAACGCGCGGGCATCTTCGTCGAGGGTCGGAGCATCGAGGGCGTCGAAGAGCACCCCGGTGTACCGATCGAGCGCCGGCATCGTCGCCGATTCCCGCAACGACCGGTTGCGATCGACTTCGTGCGCCTGCCGGGGTCCGAGCTTCAGCGCACGCATCATCGCCGCCGGCTCACCAGAGAGTCCGACGACAGCAGCGGTCGACTCGACTCGCTGCGGAGTGAGTACTGGGAACGAGAGGCGATCCAGCTCGAGCGAGTCGCCGGCGCCGCCGTCACGTTTCGTCTCGGACGGCGGGAGGAGCAGTCGCACTACGAACCGATGAAGGCGAGGGCCGCGTCGACGTTGGATCCGAGCGACTCGATGCTGTCGATCGTCACACGAGGCAGCGCCGACGACGGACCGGTCCAGGCGGCGTATCCCTCAAGGCTCTGCTCGACGGCCCGCCAGGTGGTCTCTTCGAGATGCGGCAGTTTGCGCTCGCGCTTCTCGAGACGCGCTCGATGGAGCGCCTCGTCGGAGCACACCACCTCGATCACTCGCAACCGCACTTCGGCGCGCTCGGCGAGATCGCGCCACTGCAGACGCGCCGCCTCACCCGCGTTCACCGCATCGACGATCACCGTTCGGCCCGAGTCGAGCTCCTTCTCGGCGATCTCTTCGGCCACGAGGTAGGCGGCGAGACCGGTCGGCTGATCAGCATCGATGCCGGCACGCAGGATCGCAGACTCGATCGGATCGACGGACACCACCGTGGCACCGAGGCGGGCGCCGATGATCTGCCCGATCGTCGACTTTCCCGCACCCGGCAACCCGGCCATCACGATGAGCTGGGTGACGCTCAGGTCACCGAACTGGCGGTCGATCGGCTGCTCCCCCTGCATCCGCGCCTCCTAGACGAGTTGGGCCCGGGAGGCGACGACTTGCACCGCATTCGCCTGCACGGAAAGGAATCCATCTTCGGCGCTGGCGGTGATCTTCTCACCACCCGGCAGCGTGACGCGCACCTCACCGCCGGCGAGGATCGCGAGCATCGGCTCGTGACCCGGCAGAATGCCGATCTCGCCTTCGACGGTGCGGGCCACCACCATGGCCGCCTCGCCCGACCAGACCTGCTGGTCGGCCGAGACGACACTCACGTTGAGGCTGGCCATGCTCAGCCGTTCTCCTTCTGGATCTGCGCCCACTTCTCTTCAACGTCGCCGATGCCGCCGACGTTGAAGAAGGCCTGCTCGGCCACGTGGTCGAACTCGCCCTTCGCGATCGCGTCGAACGACTCGATCGTGTCCTTGAGCGGAACCGTCGAGCCCTCGACACCGGTGAACTTCTTCGCCATGTAGGTGTTCTGCGAGAGGAACTGCTCGATGCGGCGCGCACGCGACACCGTGATCTTGTCTTCCTCGGAGAGTTCGTCAACACCGAGGATGGCGATGATCTCCTGCAGTTCCTTGTTCTTCTGGAGGATCTGCTTGACCGTGGTGGCCACGCGGTAGTGGTCCTCGCCCAGGTAACGGGGGTCGAGGATGCGCGAGGTCGAGGTCAGCGGGTCGACGGCCGGGTAGAGGCCCTTCGACGCGATGGCGCGGGAGAGCTCGGTCGTCGCGTCGAGGTGGGCGAAGGTGGTCGCCGGAGCCGGGTCGGTGTAGTCGTCGGCGGGCACGTAGATCGCCTGCAGCGAGGTGATCGAGTGTCCGCGCGTCGAGGTGATGCGCTCCTGCAGAACGCCCATCTCGTCGGCGAGGTTCGGCTGGTAGCCCACGGCCGACGGCATGCGGCCGAGCAGCGTCGAGACTTCGGAACCGGCCTGCGTGAAGCGGAAGATGTTGTCGATGAAGAGGAGCACGTCCTGCTTCTGCACATCGCGGAAGTACTCCGCCATGGTCAGGGCAGACAGCGCGACGCGAAGACGCGTTCCCGGCGGCTCGTCCATCTGGCCGAAGACGAGGGCGGTCTTGTCGAAGACGCCCGCCTCCTCCATCTCGTGGATGAGGTCGTTGCCCTCACGGGTGCGCTCGCCGACACCGGCGAACACCGACACACCGCCGTGGTCCTGCGCGACGCGCTGGATCATCTCCTGGATGAGGACGGTCTTACCGACACCGGCACCACCGAAGAGACCGATCTTCCCACCCTGCACATACGGCGTGAGGAGGTCGATGACCTTGATGCCGGTCTCGAACATGGACGTCTTCGACTCGAGCTGGTCGAAGGCCGGGGCCTTGCGGTGGATGGGCCAACGCTCGGTGATCTCGATCTGCTCGCCGGGAGCCGCGTTCAGCACCTCGCCGATGACGTTGAAGACCTTGCCCTTGGTGACATCGCCGACGGGGACCGAGATCGATGCGCCGGTGTCGGTGACCTCCTGGCCACGGACGAGACCATCGGTCGGGTTCAGGGCGATCGCGCGGACCAGGTCGTCACCGAGGTGCTGTGCGACCTCGAGCGTCAACACCGTGGTGTTGCCTTCGATCGTGATCTCGGTCTTCAGCGCGTTGTAGATCGGAGGGATCGAGTCGTGCGGGAACTCGATGTCGACGACGGGGCCGGTGACCCGGGCGACGCGGCCGACGGCGCCGGCCACAGGCGCGGCCGCGGCCGGGGCGGTAGCGGTGTCAGTCATGTGTTCTCTCTCTTCGTAAGGGGCTACTTGGCGGACGACAGCGCGTCAGCGCCGCCCACGATCTCGGAAATCTGCTGGGTGATCTCGGACTGGCGTGCGTTGTTCGCCAGACGCGTGTAGTCGGTGATGAGCTTGTCGGCGTTGTCGGATGCCGACTTCATCGCCTTCTGCGTCGCCGCGTGCTTGGCCGCGGAAGACTGCAGCATCGCGTTGTAGATGCGGCTCTCGATATAGACGGGCAGGAGGCCGTCGAGCACGGTCTCGGCGTCGGGCTCGAATTCGTACAGCGGGAAGACCTCGTGCTTGGTCTCGGGGGCCTCGTCGCTCTCGACGACCTCGAGCGGCAGCAGCCGGGTGACGACCGGCACCTGCGTGATGCGGCTCACGAAGCGGTTGTAGACGATGTGGATCTCGTCGACGCCGCCGTCGCTCGCGTCCCGGAGGAACGCCTCGAGCACGGCGTCGCTGATCTCCCTCGCCGTGTCGAAGTCGGGGTTGTCGGTGCCGCCGATCCAGCTCCGTTCGAAGGAGCGGCGACGGAAGTTGAAGTATCCGACGGACTTGCGTCCGACGAGGAAGTACTCGACCTGCTTGCCCTGGCTCTTCAGGAGTTCGGTGAGCTCCTCGGCTTCACGCAGCACCTGCGAGTTGAAGGCGCCGGCGAGACCGCGGTCCGACGTGAAGATCACGATCGCAGCGCGATCGATGCGCTCCGGCTCGGTCGTCAGCACGTGTGCGACGTTCGAGTAGCTCGCGACGGCCGAGACGGCCCGCGTGATGGCGGTCGAATAGGGCTCGGACGCCGCAACGCGCGCCTGGGCCTTCTGGATCCGCGAGGCGGAGATGAGCTCCATCGCCCGCGTGATCTTCTTGGTCGTCTGGGCAGACTTGATCTTCTGCCGGTAGACCCGAAGCTGCGCTCCCATGTTTCTCCTGTGTCCTGTCGTCCTGGTGCTGAGGCTCTCGACGCGACCCGGTGGGGTCAGTTCCCGTCGAGAGCCTCAGGGAACCTCGGAATGACTAGCGGCGACCCTTGACGATCTTCTCCTGGACGACCTCTTCTTCAGCGATCGCCTCGAACTGCTCGGAACCGACCGAAGCGAGCGGCTTGCCCTCGCCCGTCTGGAACTCGAGCTTGAATGCGTCGACGGCTGCGGCGAGTTCGCCCGCGGTCTCGTCGGAGAGCACGTTGGTCTCGCGCAGCGAGTTCAGCACCTCGGTGTTGCGGGCGAGGTAGTCGTGCAGCTCGCTCTCGAAACGGAGGATGTCTTCGACGGGGACCTCGTCGAGCTTGCCGTTCGTACCGGCCCAGATCGAGACGACCTGCTTCTCGACCGACATCGGCGAGTACTGCGGCTGCTTCAGCAGTTCGGTGAGGCGTGCGCCACGAGCCAGCTGACGGCGGCTGGCCGCGTCGAGGTCGGAGGCGAACATCGCGAACGCCTCGAGCGAGCGGTACTGCGCGAGCTCGAGCTTCAGCGTGCCCGAGACCTTCTTGATCGACTTGACCTGTGCGTCGCCGCCGACTCGGGAGACCGAGATGCCGACGTCGACCGCGGGCCGCTGGTTCGAGTTGAACAGGTCGGACTGGAGGAAGATCTGGCCGTCGGTGATCGAGATCACGTTGGTCGGGATGTACGCCGAGACGTCGTTGGCCTTGGTCTCGATGATGGGCAGGCCCGTCATCGAACCCGCACCGAGCTCGTCGGAGAGCTTCGCGCAGCGCTCGAGCAGACGGGAGTGCAGGTAGAAGACGTCACCGGGGTACGCCTCGCGTCCCGGCGGACGACGGAGCAGCAGCGACACCGCGCGGTAGGCCTCGGCCTGCTTCGACAGGTCGTCGAAGATGATGAGCACGTGCTTGGAGTCGTACATCCAGTGCTGGCCGATGGCCGAGCCCGTGTACGGCGCGAGGTACTTGAAGCCGGCGGGGTCGGAGGCGGGAGCCGCGACGATCGTCGTGTACTCCATGGCTCCGGCGTCTTCGAGGGCGCCCTTCACCGAGGCGATGGTCGAGCCCTTCTGGCCGACCGCGACGTAGATGCAGCGCACCTGCTTGGAGGGATCGCCCGACTCCCAGTTGGCCTTCTGGTTGATGATCGTGTCGATCGCGATGGCGGTCTTGCCGGTCTGGCGGTCGCCGATGATGAGCTGACGCTGGCCGCGACCCACCGGGATCATCGCGTCGATGGCCTTGATGCCGGTCTGCAGCGGCTCGTGCACCGACTTGCGCTGCATGACGCCGGGCGCCTGCAGCTCGAGGGCGCGACGGCCCTCGATGCCGGTGATCTCTCCGAGGCCGTCGATCGGGTTGCCGAGCGGGTCGACGACACGGCCGAGGTAGCCCTCACCGACCGGGACGGAGAGGACCTCGCCCGTGCGGGTCACCTCCATGCCCTCTTCGATGCCGGTGAACTCGCCGAGCACGACGACGCCGATCTCGTCTTCGTCGAGGTTCTGCGCGAGGCCGAGCGTCCCGTCCGCGAAGCGGATGAGCTCGTTCGCCATGACCGATGGCAGGCCTTCGACGTGGGCGATGCCGTCAGCGGCGTCGGTCACATATCCGACCTCGGTCTTCTGCGCCTGGCCCGGCTCGTACGACGAGACGAACTCCGAGAGAGCCGAACGGATCTCGTCGGGGCTGATGGTGAGTTCTGCCATTGTCTTTTCCCTTTTTCTGTACCGGTTGTACAGCTACTGGTGTGTCGCGGCGCGGACGCCGGTCGTTTCAACCGGCGTCAGCCGGCAAGCTTCTGCCGCAGCGAGCTGAGGCGCGAGGCGACGCTGCCGTCGATGACGTCGTCGCCGATCTGCACGCGGATCCCGCCGAGCACGGCGGGATCGACGATGGTGTCGAAGCGGACCCGGCGGCCCGCCTGAGCGACCAGTCCCTGCTCGAGCCGGCCCAGCTGGGCGGCGCTGAGCGGGACCGCGCTCGTGACCGTCGCGATGTCGAATCCGCGCTGGTCTGCGACGACGGATGCACCGTGCCGGAGCAGTTCGCCGATGCGGCGGCCGCGCGGCTGTTGCACGAGGTGCGTCACGATCGCGACCGTCTGCGGCGACGCCTTGCCCACGAGCAGGCGGTCGACGATCTTCGTCTTGGCCGCCGATTCGGCGAGCTTCGAACCGAGCGCGAGCTCGAGTTCGGCGTCGCTCGCGACGGCACGTTCGAACGCGAGCAGCTCGGAGTCGAGATCGACGCCGTCGGGAGCCGAGTCCGCGGCGACGCGGATGCCGATCTCCTCGATGCCGGCGAGGAAGTCATCGCCCGACGACCACCGGCGCGACGCCGCGCTCACCAGGAGCGAGGCGGCCTCAGCGGGGACACGAGAGCCGAACACGGCCTCGATGAGTGCACGCTTCTGCGCGACGTCGGCCTCGTTGTCGATGAGTGCCTTGCGCAGGTGCGCGGACTCGCCGATGACCCGGCCGGCGGCGAGAA
This sequence comes from Agromyces badenianii, assembly GCF_003070885.1. Taxonomy (NCBI): domain Bacteria; kingdom Bacillati; phylum Actinomycetota; class Actinomycetes; order Micrococcales; family Microbacteriaceae; genus Agromyces; species Agromyces badenianii. Next base: position 1,009,118 of record NZ_CP028913.1, on the reverse strand, counting down.
GTGCCTCGGCGACCGGCAGCTCGGCGCGACCGAGCTCGGCCAGCGCGGACCGCGATGCCGCCAGGGCCTCTCTCGTAGCGCTACCCATGGACTACTTCTTCCCTCCGGCGGCGACCTCGGAGGCCTCCAGGTCGGCGAGGAACCGGTCGACGACCGCGGTCGCCTTGGCGTCGTCGGAGAGCGACTCGCCGATGACCCCGGACGCGAGGTCGATGGCCAGCGTGCCCACCTCGGAGCGGAGCGAGACGAGTGCCGACTGACGCTCGGCCTCGATCTGCGCCTGCGCGCTCGCGGTGACGCGAGCGGCCTCGACGGTTGCGGCATCCTTCGCCTCGGCGACGATCTTCTTGCCGTCGTCGCGAGCCGTCTCGCGGATGCGACCGGCCTCAGCGCGTGCATCGGCGAGCTGGGCGGTGTACTCCTCGAGAGCCGCCTCCGCCTTGCGCTGCGCCTCGTCGGCCTTCGCGATGTTGCCCTCGATCGCCTCGCCGCGCTCGTCGAGCAGCTTCTGCACGCGCGGCAGCACGTACTTCCAGAAGAAGATGAGGATGATGATGAAGCAGACCGACGACCAGATGATGTCGTACGACTCCGGAATCACCGGGCTGTGGGTCTCGCCACCCTCGGTTGCAGCGCTCAGTACTGCATGAAGCACGTTGGCCTCCTCAGTTGCGGCGAATGGATCAGACGAAGATGAAGTAGGTGGCGATGCCGATGAAGGCGAGCGCCTCGGTGAAGGCGATACCGATCCACATCAGGACCTGGAGGCGGCCGGCCAGCTCGGGCTGGCGGGCGACGCCCTCGATCGTCTTGCCGACGACGATGCCGACGCCGATTGCCGGGCCGATCGCCGCGAGGCCGTAGCCGACCGTCGCGATGTTGCCGTTGATCTCAGCGAGAACGGTGGTTGCGTCCACGTTGGGTTTCCTTTCCTAGGGAATGTTCTGGGCGGATGCCCGGGCTCAGTGCTCTTCTGCGACCGCGAGCTGGATGTAGACCGCGGTGAGGAGTGCGAAGACGTAGGCCTGCAGGACGGCGACGAGGATCTCGAACAGCGTGAAGGCGAAGCCGAAGGCCAGCGTTCCGACACCGAGGAGGGTCCACCATCCACTCATCTGCACGACGAAGAACTGGGTCGCCGCGAAGAAGAGCACGAGCAGGAGGTGCCCGACGATCATGTTCATCATGAGTCGGAGCGTGAGGGTGATCGGGCGGATCACGAACGTCGAGATGAGCTCGATCGGCGTGACGATGATGTACACCGGCCACGGAACACCCGAAGGGAAGAGCGAGTTCTTGAAGAAGTTCTTCGGGCTCTTCTTGACGCCCGCGTAGATGAAGGTGACGTAGGCGACGATCGCGAGCACGAGCGGCACGCCGATGGTCGAGGTGCCGGCGATGTTCAGGAACGGGATGACACCGGTCAGGTTCATGAACAGGATCATGAAGAACATCGTCGTGAGGATCGGCAGGAAGCGCTTGCCGTCTTTCTTGCCGAGCAGGTCGTCGGCGATGTTCACACGCACCATGTCGAGACCCATCTCGACGAGGCTCTGGAAGCGCCCGGGCACGACGCTCATGCGGCGGGTGCCGAGCCAGAACACGAGGAGCAGCGCGACGACCGCGACGAAGCGGACGAGGATGATGCGGTTGATCTCGAAGTCGGTGCCTTCGAAGAACAACGGCCCGGGGAAGAATTCGTCGATCGACGGCCCGTGGAAGCCACCATCATCGGTTGACATCGGAACCAGCAGGTTCAGAGCGTTAGCTAGCAGCGCTTTCTCCTGTTTCGGGGCGTGGAGCTCGGCTCTCGCAGCGACGAACATGGACCGCGGCCGCCCATGCGTGAGCTGGGCAGAACCGTGGGGGGATCGCCATTACTCTAGCAATACTTCGGGCAACCGACGAATCGCCGAGGGGTCTCATTCCTCGGTGGGCGCCTTGGGCAGTTCGACGTCGCTCACGTACGGCAGGCGCGACTTCGCCACGACGAGCACGTCGACCACGAGTGAGGCGAGCACGCCGGCGACGAGGCTCAGGAAGAGCACCGTGGGGTTCAGCCAGTCGGCGTCGCGCAGCACGACGACGAGCACGATGAAGACGATGAACTTCAGGATCCAGCCGCCGAGCACGATGCCGAAGAACGCACCGACGAAGAGGTCGCTCGAGGCGAATCGGTTGGCGCCGAGGATGCTCGCCGCGGTGATGCCCATGAAGACCACGGCCATGAGTGTGCCGATCAGGGCGCCGAGCAGCCCGGGAACGCCCGCGAACACGAGGCCGAGCACCGCGCTGACGACGAGGATCACCCCGGCGAGCAGGGCTCCCCATGCGAGCGCCCTGCGCAGTACGGGGTTCGAGGTCGGGGTGCGGTCGGCTTCAGCTCGTGCGTCGTTCATCGTGCTCCAGGTTCGGGGTCGCCCGATTCTAGCGATCCGTCCTGAGCGCGAACCGGGCCCTGGGCCGGCGGTGTGCCCGCTGATGCCGCGACGCCGTCGAGCTCGTCGAACCCCGCGACATCCGCCTCGGGGGTCTCGGCCTCTGCCGCGACGGTCAGTCGCTTGCGCCTGCCCAACGGGGCGAGGGTGATCACCGCGCAGATGACGAAGCCGACGAAGAGCGCCGCGAGGGCCCACAACGAGGAGATGTGGAAGTAGACCGGGAAGACATAGGTGAGGAGGCATCCGACCGAGGCGACCGCGGTCCAGCCGTAGAGGATCAGCACCGCATTGAGGTGCGAATGGCCCATGTCGAGAAGCCGGTGGTGCAGGTGCTTCCGGTCGGCGGAGAACGGCGACTTGCCGGCGCGCAGGCGACGCATCACGGCGAGCCCGAAGTCGAGCAACGGGATCACGAGCACGGCGAACGGCAGGAGGATCGGGATGAACGCGGCGACGAACTGGTTGAGACCGACACCGGTCGGATTCAGCTGGCCCGTGACCGCGACGGCGGACGTCGCCATGAGGAGGCCGATGAGCAGCGCCCCGGCGTCACCCATGAAGAGCTTCGCTGGGCGCCAGTTGAGCGGGAGGAACCCCGCGCAGGCGCCGACGAGGATGATGGCCACGAGCGAGGCGAGATTGAAGTAGTTGGTCGGCGAGGTCTGCTGCACGAGGAGGTACGAGTACAGGAAGAACACGCCGTTCGCGATGAACGCGACGCCAGCGACGAGCCCGTCGAGCCCGTCGATGAAGTTCACCGCATTCATCACGAGCACGATCACGAACACGGTGATGATGGCGAACATCCACGACGACCCGACGGTGATGCCGCCGATCGGCAGCGACACGATCGAGACGCCCTGCCAGGTGATGAGGCCCGCGGCGAGGAACTGGGCGGCGAGCTTCGTCGTCCAGTCGAGGTCCCAGATGTCGTCGGCCACGCCGACGACGACGATGAGGAGCGCCGCGCCGAGGATCGCGAGGATCTGGCCCGGGTTCTGGAACACGATCGCGATGTTCGAGAACCGCGACGAGCCGAGTGTCGAGATGAACGCCGCGGCGCCGAACGCGACGAGGATGCCGATGAACATCGCGACGCCGCCGAGCCGCGGTGTCGGCCGGGTGTGCACGTCGCGCTCGCGGATCGTCGGGTAGAGGCGGTACTTCAGGCTCAGCTTCCAGACGAGGATCGATCCGCCGAAGGTCACGAGTGCCGTCAGCAGGGCCAGTACGAGGAAGAGGGTCATGTGGTGGTGGTGTCCGCTTCGTCGGCGGATGGCGCGGCGTCGAGGCTCGCGGGCTCCTCGGATGCCGCGGCGTCGTCGTCGCCGGCAGGGGCGTCGTCGCTCCCGGCGGCGGCGCCGCCCGCGGGCTCGAGAAGCTCCTCCCCCACGACCGCGGCGATGCGCTCGCGGGTGATCACGCCCGCACGCACGATGCGCAGGCGTCCGCCCTCGTGGGCGAGCGCCGTCGCGTCGATGATCGTCGAGGAGGTGTCGCCCACTCGTTCGCCGACCGGCTCGTACGACACCCCGGCGGGGCCGCCGTCGAGGTATGCGGTGACCGCGTCACCCAGCATCTCGGCGGCATCGGCCGCCGACGTCGCCGACGGCATGCCCGACAGGTTCGCCGAGGAGACCGCGAGCGGTCCGGTCTCGGCGAGCAGCTCGAGGGCGATCGGGTTGGCCGGCATGCGCAGCGCCACGGTGCCGCGCGTCTCGCCGAGATCCCATTGCAGCGAGGGCTGAGCGTGCAGGATCACGGTGAGCCCACCCGGCCAGAACTCCTCGACCAGCAGCCTGACGGCCGGCGGCACCTCGCTCGCGAGCGCGTCGAGCGTGGGAATGCCGGGGATCAGCACTGGCGGCGGCGAGGTGCGCTCGCGGCCCTTCGCCTCGAGCAGCCGGGTCACGGCTTTCGCGTTGAAGGCGTCGGCTGCAACGCCGTAGACCGTGTCGGTGGGGATCACGACGAGTTCTCCCCGCGTGATCGCGGCTCGGGCGATGCGCATACCGGTGAGGAGCTCTGAGTCGACCGAGCAGTCGTAGATGGCAGTCATGACCTGCCGATTCTAGACCAGCGGTCTGGCCGGCAGTCGGCGAACAGCGGATGCCGCGGTGCTGGCGGCACCGCGGCATCCGAGCCCGTCGACCGCTCAGCGGCGGCCTGCCCTGCGGCGGAACAGCCAGGCGCCCCAGACGACCGAGACCGCGATGATGCCGGCGCACCAGCCGAGCGCCCACCACCCCTGATCGCCGACCGGGGTGTGCATCAGGAGCCCTCGGATCGTCTCGACGACAGGGGTGATCGGCTGGTTCTCGGCGACCCACTGCAACCACTCGGGCATCGTCTCGACCGGCACGAAGGCACTGGAGAGATACGGCAGGAACAGCAAAATGAAGCCGTAGCCGCTCGCTGCTTCGGGGCTCGAGGCCGCGAGGCCGATCGCTGCGAACAGGTAGGTGATCGCGAGGATGTACAGGGCGACGAGCGCGACCAGCGCGATCCACTCGAGCGGGGTCGCGACCGGGCGGAATCCGACGAGGAGCGCCACCGCGATGACGACCCCCGTCGCCACGAGGTTCCGGGCGAGGCTCGCGACGACGTGGCCGGTGAGCACCGCACCGCTGCGCAGCGGCATCGTGCGGAATCGGTCGATGATGCCCGTCGTCATGTCGCGCGAGACCGAGATGGCGGTCGAGGAGGCGCCGAACCCGGCGCACAGCAGGATGATGCCCGGCACGACGTAGTCGACGTACCCGCCGGACGGGTCGATGGCGTTGCCGAAGATGAAGGTGAACATCAGCATGAGCATCGTCGGCAGCAGCACCGCCATGAGCATCGCGTCGATGTCGCGCACCGAGTGGCGGAAGCTGCGCGCGATGAAGGTCGACTCGGCGGTGAACGCGCCGAGCCGGACGCGAGCCGGTGCGACGGGGACAGCGGGTGCGACGGGGGCTTCGGGTGCGGCGATGGTCGTCATGGCGCTCACTTCGATTCGATGAGTTCGGGGGCGGATGCCGCAGCTCGGGCGGTGATCGCGAGGAACACGTCGTCGAGGCTCGGGCGGCGGATGGCGACCTGGGCGCCGACCGCCGCCGCCGCCGCCGGCGAACGGTCGAGCTCGTCGATGGCGGCCCGGAGTCCGTGCACGCTGCCGTCGGTCGGCAGTTCGAGGAGGAGCGCGCCGTCGGCGCTGCGGAGCTCGACGACGACGCCGCCGACGCGCGACTTCAGCTCGTCGGCGGTGCCTTCGGCGGCGATGCGGCCACGGTCGAGCACGGCGATGCGGTCGGCGAGCCGGTCGGCCTCTTCGAGGTACTGGGTCGTCAGGAAGACCGTCGTGCCCGCCTCGGCGAGGGATCGGATGACGCGCCAGAGCTCTTGCCGGCTGCGGGTGTCGAGGCCCGTCGTCGGCTCGTCGAGGAACAGGATCGGCACGTCGACGACCAGGCTGAGCGCGAGGTCGAGACGGCGGCGCATGCCGCCCGAGTAGGTGCCGACCCGCCGGCGTGCCGCCTCGGTCAGGTCGAAGCGCTCGAGGAGTTCGGCGGCCCGATCGCGTGCGGCGTGCCGCCCGAGGCCCGAGAGGCGGCCCATCATGACGAGGTTCTCGATGCCGGTCAGCACCTCGTCGACGGCGGCCGACTGGCCGGTGAGGGCGATGCGCTGCTTCACCTGTTCGGGTGCACTCGCGACGTCGAATCCCGCGACCCGGGCGATGCCCGAGTCGGGCCGCACGAGCGTCGTGAGGATGTTGATGGTGGTCGTCTTGCCGGCGCCGTTCGGGCCGAGCAGGGCGAACACGGAGCCCGTGGGCACGCTGAGGTCGAGTCCGGCGAGCACGTCGGTCTTGCCGAAGCGCTTGCGGAGCCCGTGCGTGTCGATCGCGACTGGCATGGATCTTCCCGTCTCTCATGTCTGCGCCGCGTCCACCTGCGTATGGCGCAAACTGTTTATGTGGTGCACTGTTGTTTAAGTAATACACAGTTCTAGACTGTCGTCAACACCTCTCGAGAACGGAACCCCTGTGACGCCTGAGCGACGCGATCCCGAGCTGCCCCGAGGTGTGGCGCTCGCCTGGGGCGTGGCGGTCAACCCGCAGCGCGGGCCGAAGCGCGAGCTGTCGATCGAGCGCATCGTCGATGCGGCCATCGAGATCGCAGACGCCGAGGGCCTGCCCGCCGTCTCGATGAGCCGCGTGGCCGCATCGCTCGGCTTCACGACGATGTCGCTCTACCGGTACGTCACGAGCAAAGACGACCTGATCCTGCTCATGCAGGAAGACGCTGTCGAGCCGCCCGTGCCCGACGAGTCGATCGAACGAGGATGGCGCGACGGCGTCACGGCCTGGGTGCTCGCGATGCGCGCCGCCTACCGCGAGCACCCGTGGCTCGTCGACATCCCGATCTCGGGCGCGCCGATCACGCCGAACAGCCTGCTCATCGTCGACTGGTTCCTTCGCGAAGTGCGCTCACTCCCGCTCAGCGACGGCGAGAAGATGTCGGCCCTGCTCCTGCTCACGAGCTACGGGCGTGCCACCAGCGCACAGGAGCGAGATCTCGGCGCGGCAGCAGCGGCAGCGGCCGACCCGGCGGACATCAGCGGGACGAGCTTCTTCGAGGCGCTCGCCGAACTCGTGACGTCGGAGCGATTCCCGCATCTGAGCCCGCTGTTCGCCGCGGGCGGCTACGTGGTACCGCCCGGCACGGACCCCGGTGACACCGACGAGGACTTCGAGTTCGGGCTCCAGCGCATCCTCGACGGCATCGAGTACCACGTCGGCCGTGTCGGAACCGGCGAGACCCCCGCAGCACCAGGCGAGCTGCCGCCGGCGCTCGACCTGCCACGCGACAGGGAGGTCCGCGAGGCGGCGAAGGCGCGACGTGAGGCCGAGAAGGCACTGCGCGAGGCGCAGAAGCGCGAGCGCGAGGCGATCAAGCATGCGCTCGAACGCGAGAAGGTCGCCCGCGAGCGGGCCGAGCGCGGCAAGTAGCCGCGGCCACGGCCGCTCAGCGAACGGCCGTGGTCGCCCGGTCGCGAGTCGTGAGATCGCGGTGATGGGCGATCGCCCGCCAGCCGTCGGCGGAGATGATGGCGGCGATCTCGGCCGACTGCTCTTCACCGTGCTCGATCACGAGCACTCCCCCGGGCCGCAGCAAGGCGCGGGCGCGCTGCGAGAGCACTCGCACGACGTCGAGCCCGTCAGCACCGCCGTAGAGGGCTCGCTCGGGATCGTAGAGCCGCACTTCGGGGTCGCGCGGAACCGCGCTGAGGGGAACGTACGGCGGATTCGAGACGACCACCGCCACCCGCCCGTCGAGCTCGGGCAGCGCCGCCGCGAGATCGCCGAAGACGAGCTCGAGGTTCGGCGCGGCGACGTCATCGACGTTGCGTCGCGTCCACACGAAGGCCTCGGGCGAGTTCTCGACCGCCCAGACCCTCGCGTGCGGGACCTCCGTCGCGAGCGCGAGCGCGATCGCGCCGCTGCCGGTGCCGAGGTCGATGCCGATCGGCTCGGCTTCCGCCGCCGAGCCGAGCGCGTCGATCGCGAGCTGGGCGACCTGTTCCGTCTCGGGCCTCGGCACGAAGACACCCGGGCCGACATGCAGCTCGAGGTTTCGGAACGCCGCGCGCCCCGTGATGTGCTGCAGCGGCTCGCGCCGGGCACGCCGAGCGACGAGCTCGGCCAGCGCCGCGGCATCCGCTTCGCTCACCTCGCCGCCGATCACCATGCGCGCCTGCACCGCACCACGCGAGAGGCCGAGCACGTGGCCGATCAAGAGTTCGGCGTCGACCTCGGGGTCGGTGACGCCGGCGGACGCCAGCCCCGCGACGACCTCGTCGCGGAGCTCTCGCAGGGAACGCGCTCGGGCGCCGGGGGTCGTCGTATCCACGCAATGGAATGTAACGCACTCGCCTCCACCTCGGCCCCGGCCTAGTCTTGAGCGCGAGTACCCGAACACGAGAGGCAGTCACATGGCGCAGATCTACGAGAACATCACCGAGGTCGTCGGTCGCACGCCGCTCGTGCGCCTGAACCGGCTGACCGAGGGTGCGGGCGCCACGGTGCTCGCCAAGCTCGAGTTCTACAACCCTGCTGCGAGCGTGAAGGACCGCATCGGCGTCGCCATCATCGACGCGGCCGAGAAGTCGGGAGTGCTCACCCCGGGCGGCACGATCGTCGAGGGCACGAGCGGCAACACCGGCATCGCGCTCGCGCTCGTCGGCGCGGCCCGCGGGTACCGCGTGATCCTCACCATGCCCGAGACGATGAGCATCGAACGCCGCGTGCTGCTGCGCGCCTACGGCGCCGAGATCGTGCTCACGCCGGGATCCGAGGGCATGAAGGGCGCCGTCGCCAAGGCCAACGAGATCGTCGAGTCGACGCCCGGCGCGATCCTCGCTCGCCAGTTCGAGAACGAGGCCAACCCCGCGATCCACTACGCGACGACCGGCCCCGAGATCTGGGCCGACACCGACGGCGACGTCGACATCCTCGTATCGGGCATCGGCACCGGCGGCACGATCACGGGCGCCGGGCGCTACCTCAAGGAGCAGAAGCCGGGCCTGCAGGTCGTCGCGGTCGAGCCCGCCGACTCCCCCATCCTCACGCAGGGCACTCCGGGCCCCCACAAGATCCAGGGCCTCGGCGCGAACTTCGTGCCCGATGTGCTCGACCGCGAGGTCTACGACGAGGTCATCGACGTCGCAACGAGTGACGCCATCGCCACCGCCCGCAAGCTCGCGAGCGACGAGGCGATCCTCGGCGGCATCTCGTCCGGCGCAGCAGTTTGGGCCGCCCTCGAGGTCGCCCGGCGCCCCGAGAACGACGGCAAGACCATCGTCGTGGTCGTGCCCGACTTCGGTGAGCGGTACGTCTCGACGGTGCTCTACGAAGACCTCCGCGACTGAGCAGCGGCACCGACGCGAATCGCGATGGTGGTGCCGCAGTGCCGAGGCGCTCGCGTCATGGGGCGCCCGATCGGCATGCGGACTGATTGACTATGGGAGTGAGCTTCTTCCGAGCGCTCCGCGAAGACATCGCGACGGCACGCGCCCATGACCCCGCTTCCCGAAGCGACGCCGAGGTGTTCCTCGCGTACTCGGGACTGCACGCCATCTGGGGGTACCGCCTCACGCACCGGCTCTGGCGAGCGGGATTCCGCTTGCCTGCCAGGCTCGTCTCACAGCTGATCCGGTTCCTGACGGGCATCGAGATCCACCCCGGCGCGACCATCGGGCGACGCTTCTTCATCGACCACGGCATGGGCGTCGTCATCGGCGAGACCACGGTCGTCGGCGACGACGTCATGCTGTACCACGGCGTCACCCTGGGCGGAAAGGCCGCACGCGGCGCAGATCGCGGAACGAAGCGGCATCCGACCCTCGACGACGGCGTGACCGTCGGTGCCGGCGCGAAGGTGCTCGGCGACATCACGATCGGCGCCTGGAGCGCGATCGGCGCGAACGCGGTCGTCACGAAGGACGCCCCGCCGCACTCGCTCGTCGTCGGCATTCCGGCGACGTTCAAGCCGCTCTCGCACGAGACCGCCGACGCGGCCCGCGGCATCCACGACTGGCACATCTAGACACCGCACCATGCAGAACGAGCGGATGCCCCGGGACATCGAGTGTCCGGGGCATCCGCTCGTCGTGGCTCGTCTACTGGTCGCCGAGGTGCGCGAGCCGAGCTTCTTCGTCGGCCTGGATGGCGGACTCGACGATCGGGTCGAGGGCGCCGTTCATGACCTGGTCGAGGTTGTAGGCCTTGTACCCGGTGCGGTGATCGGCGATGCGGTTCTCGGGGAAGTTGTAGGTGCGGATGCGCTCTGAACGGTCCATGGAGCGGATCTGCGACTTGCGGGCGTCGGACGCCGCCGCCGCGATCTCCTCCTGCTGGCGGGCGAGGATGCGCGCACGGAGCACGCGCATCGCGGCCTCGCGGTTCTGCAACTGCGACTTCTCGTTCTGCATCGAAACCACGATGCCGGTCGGCAGGTGGGTGATGCGCACCGCGGAGTCGGTCGTATTGACCGACTGACCGCCGGGACCGGACGAACGGTAGACGTCGATCTTGAGGTCGTTCTGGTTGATGTCGACCTCTTCGGGCTCGTCGACCTCGGGGAAGACGAGCACGCCCGTCGTCGAGGTGTGGATGCGACCCTGCGTCTCGGTGACGGGCACGCGCTGCACGCGATGCACGCCGCCCTCGTACTTCAAGTGCGCCCACACGCCCTGCGACGGATCGCTCGCGTTCGACTTGATCGCCACCTGCACGTCTTTGTAGCCGCCGAGGTCGGACTCGTTCTGGTCGAGGAGCTCGACCTTCCATCCCTTGGACTGGGCGTACTGCATGTACATGCGGAGCAGGTCGGCGGCGAAGAGGGCGCTCTCCGCGCCACCCTCGCCACCCTTGATCTCCATGATCACGTCACGGCCGTCGTCGGGGTCCCGCGGAATGAGGAGTCGCCGCAGCTTCTCCTGCGCCTCGGCGAGAGCCTCCTCGAGCGCGGGAACCTCCTCGGCGAAGGCCTCGTCCTCCTTCGCGAGTTCCTTCGCCGCGACGAGGTCCTCCTGCGCCTGCTGCCACATCTCGTGCGCGTGCACGATGCGGCTCAGCTCGGCGTAGCGACGATTGACCTTCTTCGCCCGCGCGGCATCGGCGTGCAGCGCCGGGTCGGCGAGCTCCTCTTGGAGCTGCGCGTGCTCGGCGAGCAGGCCTTGGACGGACTCGAACACGTCGAGCCTCAGCGGTGGTCGGTCTCGTGCCCGTGCGAGTTGCCGTGCCCGGCCGCGACCGGCATCGACTTCTGCATGAGCATGAGGAACTCGACGTTCGACTGCGTCTCTTTCAACCGGCCGAGCACGGCTTCGAGCGCCTGCTGCTGCTCGAGACCGGCGAGGGCGCGACGCAGCTTCCAGGTGATCTTCACCTCGTCGGCCGAGAGCAGCATCTCTTCGCGGCGCGTGGACGACGCGTTGACGTCGACCGCCGGGAAGATCCGCTTGTCGGCGAGCTGACGCGAGAGGCGCAGCTCGGAGTTGCCGGTGCCCTTGAACTCCTCGAAGATCACCTCGTCCATCTTCGAGCCGGTCTCGACGAGCGCAGTCGCGAGAATGGTGAGCGAGCCGCCGTTCTCGATGTTGCGCGCTGCGCCGAAGAAGCGCTTCGGCGGGTACAGCGCAGACGCGTCGACGCCACCGGAGAGAATACGACCGGATGCCGGTGCCGCGAGGTTGTACGCACGGCCCAGGCGGGTGATCGAGTCGAGCAGCACGACGACGTCGTGGCCGAGCTCGACGAGGCGCTTCGCGCGCTCGATGGCGAGCTCGGCGACCGTCGTGTGGTCTTCGGCCGGGCGGTCGAAGGTCGAGGCGATGACCTCGCCCTTCACCGTGCGCTGCATGTCGGTGACCTCTTCGGGGCGCTCGTCGACGAGCACGACCATGAGGTGGACCTCGGGGTTGTTGATCGAGATGGCGTTCGCGATCTGCTGCAGCACGATCGTCTTGCCGGCCTTCGGCGGCGCGACGATGAGGCCGCGCTGGCCCTTGCCGATGGGAGCGACGAGGTCGATGATGCGCTGCGTTAGCTTGGTGGGCTCGGTCTCGAGCCGCAGGCGCTCCTGCGGGTAGAGCGGCGTCAGGCTCTGGAACTCGACGCGTGCGGCGGCCTCGTCGGCGGTCTGGCCGTTGATCGAGTCGACCTTCACGAGCGCGTTGTACTTCTGGCGGCTGTTCGAATCGCCGTCACGCGGCTGCTTGATCGCGCCGACGACGGCATCGCCCTTGCGCAGGTTGTACTTCTTCACCTGGCCGAGGGAGACGTACACGTCGCTCGGGCCGGGCAGGTAGCCGGTGGTGCGCACGAACGCGTAGTTGTCGAGCACGTCGAGGATGCCCGCGATCGGGATCAGCACGTCGTCATCGAGGATCTCGGGCTCGAGCTCGTCACCGACACCCTGGCCACGACGCTTGCGGTCGCGGTAGCGGTTGCGACGCCCGCCCTCGCCCTCGAGCTGGGCCTGCGCGTCGCGGGCCTGGTTGTCGCGGGCCTGCGCGTCGCGGGCCTGAGAATCACGGGCCTGCGTGTCACGGCCGCGGCCGCCATCGTTCTGCTTCGCCTTGTCGGCCTCGCCGCCCTGACGGGGCTCGCCGGCCTTCGCGCCCTGCTGCTCGGCGTTCTGACGGTCGCCGTTCTGGCGGTCGCCGTTCTGCCGGCCGGGCTGGCGCTCGCCCTGCTTCTGCTGTTCGGCCTTCTGCGCGTCGTCGCCGCGTTCGCCGCGGTCTCCGCGCTCGCCTCCGCGTCGACCGCGGTTGCGGCTGCGACCCTGGCGGGGCTCCTCTGCAGCGGGGCTCTCGCCATCGCCATCGCCCGACTGGGCGCCGCGGGCGCCCTCGCCGGTCGCGGCAGCGAGCTCCTCGCGCACGGCGGCGCGGGCCGCCTCGCGGGCGTCGTCGGTCTCGGGAACGAGGCCGACGCCGGCACCGCCGCCGTTGACGTGCTGCACCGCAGCGGTGGTCGCGCTCGTGGCGCGACGGGGCTGGCGCCGCTGACGGGCGGCGGGAGCGTCTGCCGGGGCGTCGGCCGTAGGCGCGGCGTCGGCCGCGGCCTCCGGCGCGACAGGCGCGGCCTCGGCCGGAGCGTCGCGCTCGATGCGCGGCTCGGTCAGCCCGGGCACGTCGAGTTCGACCCGCGCGGTCGCCTCAGGCGGCACGGTGTCGGCTGCGATCTCCTCGACCGGTGCGGTCGGCTCTGCGCCGGCGGCCCCTTCCTGGTGGGCGGAGATCAACTCCACGAGCTCTCCTTTTCGGCGCTTCGATCCGCCCCCGAGGCCGAGGGATGCGGCGAGCTCTTGGAGCTCGGCGACCTTCATGGAGGACAGGCGGGCGGTGTTGGCCACGCGGTCGGCGTGGTCGGTTCCGTTGGTCACTGGGTATGTTCCTTTCCCCTGGCGCAAGAGTTGCGGATCCAGGAGAGCTGATCGCTTGCACGAGCGATGACGGTGCGCACGAAGGCGCAGACACGCGCGAGAGCGAAAGCAATAGATTGCCGGGAATTGCACGAGCGAGCGGAAACGCGAACAATGCGTCGCCTGCCGGGTGCATCGCCAGTCTAGCACCACCGAGCCGTTCGTCCCGACACGCGCCGCGCGCCTGTGGAGAGTACGCCGCGTGAGCGATGTCCACCGCTCACGCGCCGGTCTCCCGCGAGCGGCGGCGTCACCAGAGCCGTCTGCCGGATCCCGTCGGCTGCGCCGACGACGTCGACGATGTCGCCGTGGGGCTGCCGCCTTGCGCGACGGTCGTCAACGCTCCGCGTTGACCACCGTCGCGCCCTTGAAGTCCACGGCGAGCGGCAGCGCCTGCCATGCGGTGTCGGCCGAGGCTTCGACGAGGGCGATGGCCGCGGCCCGCTCGCTCGGGTCGCTCGCGAGCACGAGGATCGAGGGGCCGGCGCCGGAGACGACGGCCGGGTGCCCGGCCTCGCGGAGCACGCGGATGAGCCGGTCGGTCTCGGGCATCGCCTTGGCCCGGTAGTGCTGGTGCAGCTTGTCTTCGGTGGCCTGGAAGAGCAGCTCGGGACTCTGGATGAGCGCGGCGATCAGCAGCGCCGAACGCGAGACGTTGAACACCGCGTCTTCGTGCGGCACCGACTCGGGCTGCAGCGAGCGCGCGAGCGCCGTCGACATCTCGTGTTCGGGCACGAGCACGAGCGGCGAGACGCCGCGGTGCACGATGAGCTTCTTGTGCCGCGGGCCCTCGGGGGTGACCCAGGCGATCGTGAGTCCACCGAACAGGGCCGGTGCCACGTTGTCGGGATGACCCTCGAGCTCGGTGGCGAGGTCGAGCAGTTCATCGGCGCTGAACTCGACGATGCCGTCGAGCAGCCCCTGGGCGGCGACGACGCCTGCGACGATCGCGGCGCCCGACGAACCGAGGCCGCGCCCGTGCGGAATGCTGTTGTGCGCCACGAGCCTGAGCGGCGGCAGCGGCACTCCGGCCCGCGCGAAGGTGTGCGCGATCGCCCGCACGACGAGGTGCGTCTCGTCGAGCGGCACCTCGCCGGCGCCCACGCCGTGCACCTCGATGTCGAGCCTCGGGACATCCTGCCCCGTCGACTCAGTCGGAACCGAGACCTCGAGCTCGTCGTACTTCGCGAGCGCGAGCCCCAGGGTGTCGAAGCCCGGGCCGAGGTTCGCCGAGGTCGCCGGCACCTTCACCTGCACGCGGCGACCGGCGAGCGACGGCGAGATGCCGGTGCCCGCCGCGACGGCGCCGGTCATGAGACGAGCCCGAGCACCGAGGCGATCTGCGCGGTGTCGACCGGCACGATGGTCGGCTGCACGTCGGAGCCGTCGGCGGTGCGGAGCGCCCACTGCGGGTCCTTCAGGCCGTGGCCGGTGACCGTCAGCACGACACGGGCGCCCGGGGGCACGACCCCGGCGGCCGAGCGCTCGAGGAGACCGGCGACCGAGATGGCCGATGCCGGCTCGACGAAGATGCCGACCTCGGCCGAGAGGATGCGCTGCGCCTCGAGGATCTTGTCGTCGTCGATCGCGCCGAAGTACCCGTCGGACTCGTCACGGGCCTGCAGGGCGAGCTCCCACGAGGCGGGGTTGCCGATGCGGATCGCGCTCGCGATGGTGTCGGGGTCCTTCACCGGCTCGCCGCGCACGATCGGCGCCGAGCCCGCGGCCTGGAAGCCGAACATGCGGGGCAGGCGGGTGGCGTTGCCCGCCGCGATGTCTTCGCGGTAGCCGCGCGTGTAGGCCGTGTAGTTGCCGGCGTTGCCGACCGGCACGAAGTGGAAGTCGGGCGCGTCGCCGAGCACCTCGACGACTTCGAACGCCGCGGTCTTCTGACCCTCGATGCGGTCGTTGTTGACCGAGTTGACGAGGTGCACCGGGTAGTTCGCTGCGAGGTCACGGGCGATGTCGAGGCAGTCGTCAAAGTTGCCCTGCACCTGCAGCAGCTCGGCATTGTGGGCGATGGCCTGGCTGAGCTTTCCCAGCGCGATCTTGCCCTCGGGCACGAGCACCGCGGCCTTGATGCCGGCGTGCGTGGCGTAGGCGGCGGCCGACGCGGAGGTGTTGCCCGTCGATGCGCAGATGACGACCTTCGCACCGCCCTCGACGGCCTTCGTGACGGCCATCGTCATGCCGCGGTCCTTGAAGGAGCCCGTGGGGTTCATGCCCTCGAACTTCACCCACACGTCGGCGCCGGTGCGGGCCGAGAGCGCCGGGGCGGGAAGGAGTGGCGTGCCGCCTTCACCGAGGGTCACGATCGGAGTGGCGTCGGTGACGTCGAGGCGGTCGGCGTATTCGCGGATGACTCCGCGCCACTGGCGCGAGTTGGCCTTGGGGGTGGGGTGGTTCACTTACGTTCCTTCGACTCGGAGGACGGACGCGACGGATGCGACGACGGGGCTCTTGGCGAGGGTGGCGACGGTCTCGGCGAGCGCGGACTCCCTCGCCTCATGTGTCCCGATGACCAGCGTAGCCCGCTCGGAGCCCTCGCTGACGGTCTGCTGCAACTGCTCGACCGAGACGCCGTGCTCGGCGAAGATGTGCGCGATCTGCTCGAGCACACCCGGCTCGTCGGCGACCTCGAGCGTGATGGCGTACCGGGTCGTGATGCGGCCGATGTCGAGCACCGGCAGTTCGGCGTGGGTCGACTCCGCGGTGCCCGGGCCGCCGATCACGTGCCGGCGGGCGATCGCCACGAGGTCGCCGAGCACGGCGGAGGCGGTCTGCACTCCCCCGGCGCCGGCGCCGTAGAACATGAGCGGCCCGGCAGCGGATGCCTCGACGAACACGGCGTTGTTGGCGCCGTGCACCGCGGCGAGGGGGTGGCTGCGCGGCACGAGGGCGGGATAGACCCGGGCGGAGACGCCGTCCTCACCCGTTTCGACATCGGTGAGGCGTTCGCAGATGGCGAGGAGCTTCACGACGTAGCCGGCCCGCCGGGCGGAGTCGACCTGCTCGGCCGAGACCCCCGTGATGCCCTCGCGGTGCACTGCCGCGACCGGCACGCTCGTGTGGAAGGCGATGCTCGCTAGAATGGCGGCCTTCTGCGCCGCGTCGTAGCCGCCGATGTCGGCGGTCGGGTCGGCTTCAGCGTAGCCGAGCTCGGTCGCCGTCGCGAGCGCGTCCTCGAGCGAGGCGCCGGTCTGGTCCATGCGGTCGAGGATGAAGTTGGTGGTGCCGTTGACGATGCCGAGGATGCGCTCGACACGGTCGCCGGCGAGGCTCTCGCGCAGCGGCCGGATGATCGGGATGGCGCCGGCGACCGCCGCCTCGTAGGAGAGCTGCGCGCCGACCTGTTCGGCGGCCGCGAAGAGCTCGGGACCGTGATTCGCCAGCAGCGCCTTGTTGCCGGTGACGACGTCGGCGCCCGAGGCGATCGCCTGCAGCACGAGCGTGCGGGCCGGTTCGATGCCGCCCATGAGCTCGATCACGATGTCGGATCCGAGGATGAGCGAGTCGGCGTCGGTGGTGAGCAGTTCGCGTGGCAGCTCGGCGTCGCGTCTGGCCTCGACGTCGCGCACCGCGATGCCGACGAGCTCGATGCGTGCGCCGATGCGCTGGGCGAGCTCGTCGGAGTGCTCGAGCAGCAGGCGTGCCACTTGCGAGCCGACCGAGCCCGCGCCGAGCAGGCCCACTCGAATGGAGCGGTACTCGATCATGCGGGGTTCCCTTCGACGAGGCGGACGGTCGGCGGTGCGTCGGGCGCTGTGAGCCCGGCGTCGCGGGCGAGCAACCCGGCTTCGGTCTCGCCGTGCACGATGACCCGTGCGACACCCTCCCGCACGGCGACCACCGGCGGCCGCGGCACGTGGTTGTAGTTGGAGGCGAGCGACCAGCAGTAGGCGCCGGTCGCCGGCACGGCGAGCAGGTCACCGGGGGCGACGTCGCCAGGCAGGTATTCGGCATCGACGACGATGTCGCCAGACTCGCAGTGCTTGCCCGCCACGCGCACGAGGGCCGGCGCGGCGGCGGAGACCCGGGAGGCGAGGCGAGCGGAGTACTCGGCGCCGTAGAGCGCCGTGCGCGCGTTGTCGCTCATGCCGCCGTCGACCGAGACGTAGTGCCGCACGCCGCCCTCGATCGGCACGGGCTTGACCGTGCCGACGGTGTAGAGGGTGACGCCGGCGGGGCCGATGATCGAGCGGCCCGGCTCGAAGGCGAGCTTCGGCACGGGCACGTCGTGCTCGCGGCATCCGATCGCGACCGCGCGCACGATGCCCGCCGCGATCTCCTCGATGGGTGCCGGCTCATCGACCGAGGTGTAGGCGATGCCGAACCCGCCGCCGAGGTTGAGTTCGGGCACCGGGGCGAGCCGGGAGAGCTCCGCATGCGCGGCGAGCAGTCGCTCGGCCGATTCGGCGAATCCGGCGGAATCGAAGATCTGCGACCCGATGTGGCAGTGCAGGCCCAGGAAGTGGAGCGAGGGGTGCGAACGGATGCGGGTGCCGAGCTCGACCGCGCGGTCGAGGGAGACGCCGAACTTCTGGTCCTCGTGAGCCGTCGCGAGGAACTCGTGGGTCGAGGCGTGCACGCCGCTGTTGACGCGGAGCCGCACGGCCTGCACTCGACCGGCGCGCGCCGCGGCATCCGCGACTCGTTCGATCTCGATCTCGCTGTCGATGACGATGGCACCGACGCCCGCGCCGACGCCTCGCTCGATCTCGGCGATGGACTTGTTGTTGCCGTGGAAACCGAGCCTGGCCGGATCGGCGCCCGCTGCGAGCGCGACCGCGAGTTCGCCGCCGGTGCAGACGTCGACCGCGAGTCCTTCGTCGGTGACCCAGCGCACGATCGCGCCCGAAAGGAACGCCTTGCCCGCGTAATAGACCGTCACAGTCGTGCCGACCGAGGCAGCGGCATCGTCGAACGCCCGCTTGATGCGCGCCGCACGAGCGCGAGCCTCGGCCTCGTCGACGACGTAGAGCGGCGTGCCGAACTCGGCGGCGAGGGAGGCCGCGTCCCGACCGGCGACGACCAGCCGGCCTGCGTCGTCGCGCGTCGCGGTCGACGGCCAGACGAGCGGCGCGAGCGCATTGGCGTCGACGGGCACACGGAGCCAGCCGGGTACGGGTGCGGGTGATGCCACGGGGAACCTCACGGGACGGAAACGGCGGGCACGGATCGCTCGCGGCGAGCGAACCCGGATCGGTTCCTGAAGCCTGCTGTGCGCGCCGACCTTGTGGGTCGGCGTACGGCGAGTCTATCGAGGCTCACATGCCGTGCCGAATCCGCGGCGGCGCGTTCGCCCGCCGCTGCGACGGTCGATGCCGCGACTACCGGCAACTCCCCGTCTGCTCGAGGCTCGCGGCGTCGAGCGTGAGGCCATCGGCGTCGAGCCCGACGACGGCCGTTCCCGGAGTCACGGAGATCGAGTCGAGCTGCACGCCCTCAGGCAGCCGGTCGGCCACGCACACCGCGAGCGGCTCGCCGCCGAGCAGCCGGTCGATGACCCCCGAGACGTCGATCGACGCACCGCCGGCCGCGACCTCGACGCCGGCCGGTTCGAGGAGCACCGAGTCGCCGGCGGCCGTCGGAGTGGCCGTGACCTGGTACGAGATCGGCAGGCCCAGCATCGACAGCTCCCCCTCGTAGCCGACCGTGCCGTCGCCGAGCGTGAACCCCGTCTCGACGCCGGCCACCGCGACCAGCTGGTTGACCGACGTCTCGTCGGCCGCGATCGTCGCCCTCAGGCTCTGCACCGGCGACTCGAAGTCGACCGGCAGCCCCTCGGCGACGACCGAGACGTCGATCGGCGCCCCGTCGACGCTGAGCTGCGGGGCGTCGAGTTCGACCCGCTGCATCGTGCCGGTCAGGTATTGCGCGATCGCCGAGAACCCGCCGATCGTCACTTCGACGTCGCCCTCGACGCCGTCGGGCAGGTTCGCCTCGATCGCCTCGGCCACTTGCTGCTCGGCGACGTTGCGGGCGACGACATCGGCCACGACGGCGAGGGCGACGAGCGCGAGGAGCACCGCGACGATGACGATCCAGATCTGAGCGGCGCGGCGGAGCGGCCGGCGCGTCGACGAAGCGGTGCGATCCGCGACCGGTGGGATCACCTCGGTCGGCTGCGCGTCCGCTGGCGATTTCGGAGCTTCGCTCGCCTCGTGCTCGGGCATCGGTGCCTCCGGATCGGGTCGATGGGTCACATGCGTTCGGGCGCCGACACCCCGAGCAGACCGAGCCCGTTTCGGAGCACCTGGCCCGTCGCGTCGTTGAGCCAGAGTCTCGTGTGGTGCAGCGGGCCGATCGGCTCCTCGCCGAGGGGCAGCACGCGGCAGTTGTCGTACCAGCGGTGGTAGAGCCCCGCGAGCTCCTCGATGTAGCGGGCCACCCGGTGCGGCTCGCGCAGTTCGGCCGACTGGGCCACGATGCGCGGGAACTCCTGCAGGGCGCCGAGCAGGGCCGACTCGGTCTCGTGCGTGAGCAGCTCGGGCGCGAACGCCGAGCGGTCGAGACCGACGGATGCCGCGTTGCGGTCGACCGCGCAGGTGCGGGCGTGGGCGTACTGCACGTAGAAGACGGGATTGTCGTTCGTGCGACGGGTCAGGATCTCGGGATCGATCGTGAGCGGCGAGTCGGCCGGGTACCGCGCGAGCGTGTACCGCAGGGCGTCGGTGCCGAGCCAGGCCTGCAGGTCGTCGAGTTCGATGATGTTGCCGGCGCGCTTGGAGAGCTTCGCACCGTTGATCGACACGAGCTGGCCGATGAGCACCTCGATGTCGCGCTCGGGATCGTCGCCCGCCGCACCCGCGAGCGCCTTGAGACGGTGCACGTAGCCGTGGTGGTCGGCGCCGAGCAGGTAGATCTTGTGCTGGAAGCCGCGATCTCTCTTGTCGAGGTAGTACGCGGCGTCGGCCGCGAAATAGGTGTAGGCGCCGCTGCCGCGGCGGATCACTCGGTCTTTGTCGTCGCCGAAGTCGGTCGTGCGCACCCAGATGGCGCCGTCTTCGTCGAAGACGTGGCCCTGCGCGCGGAGGCGCTCGACGGCGGTGTCGACGTCGGACAGCCCGTCTTCGCCCTTGAGCTGCAGCCGGCGCTCGCTCGTCCAGACGTCGAAGTGCACGTTGAAGCGGTCGAGCGAGGCGCGGATCTCGGCGAGCTGCAACTCGTAGGCGATCTCGGTGGCGGTGTGCAGCGCGACCGGCTCGTCGAGCTCGAGGAGCTTCGGCTCGCGCTCGAGCACCTGCGCGGCGAGATCGCCGATGTAGCTGCCGGGATACCCGCCCTCGGGTGTCGGTTCGCCCTTCGCGGCGGCGAGCACCGATGCCCCGAAGTTCTCCATCTGGGTGCCCGCGTCGTTGATGTAGTACTCGTTGGCGACCTCGGCGCCCGCGGCGCGGAGCACACGGCCGATCGAATCGCCGAGTGCCGCCCAGCGGGTGTGGCCGATGTGCAGCGGGCCCGTGGGGTTGGCGGAGACGAACTCGAGGTTGATGACGCTCCCGGCGAGCGAGTCGCCGCGCCCGTACTCGGCGCCGGCGTCGACGATCGTCTTGGCGAGCGCGCCTGCGGCGGCGGCATCGAGCCTGATGTTGATGAACCCGGGGCCGGCGACCTCGGCGCTCGCGACGCCGTCGATCTCGGCGAGCCCCGCTGCGAGCTCGGTCGCGATCTGGCGGGGGTTCGTGCCGAGCGGCTTCGCCACCCGCATCGCGATGCTCGATGCCCAGTCGCCGTGCTCGCGGAGCTTCGGCCGCTCGAGCGTGACGTCGGCCGCGGAGAGCTCCAGCTCGACCTCGTCGCCTGCTGCACGACGTCGCTCGGCGAGGGCGAGGACGAGGTCGTACAGGGCGCGCGAAAGGTCTGCGGGAGTCACCCGCAAATCCTACCCGCGCCATTGATAAGGTTCGTCACATGCCGCGCTCGCTCCAGTCGTCTCGCACCCGCCCCACCGTCATCGCACTCGTCGCCGCGGCATCCGTGATGCTGCTGAGCGGATGCACCGGCGAGACCCCCGAGCCGAGCGCCACCGCCGCTCCGCCGTCCGCGATCGAGACGCCGTCCGCGAGCGCGGAGCCCACCGAGGCCGCCGAGCCGCCGGTGCCGTTCGCGATCGGCTGCGACGAGCTGCTCACCCTCGAGCAGGTGTACGAGTTCAACCCGAACTTCGGCGGCTCCCCCGATTTCGAACCGAGCGGCGAGGGCGTCGTTGCCGTCGTCGAACAGGCCGGCACCGCGTGCGGCTGGGTCAACCAGACGAGCGGCGAGATCATCGAGATCGGCGTCGCCACTCCCCCTGCCGCGGCGCTCGACGCACGCAAGAACGACGCGGCCATGGGGTCGTCCCCGGTGCCCACCTACGGCACGCCTCCCGAGATCGAGGGCTACTTCAGCCAGACCGGTGGTCACGGCGAGGCACAGGTCTTCAGCGGTCCGTACTGGATCGTCATCGACTCCCCCGTGCTCTTCGAGCCGGGTGACGCGGGCCAGCTCGTCTCCGCCGTGCTCGGGAATCTTCCTGCCGCCTGACGGCCGCTGCACCGAACATGCGAACAGCACAGGGCACGCCGTCGTGGCTCGGCGCGGTCAACGACCGCGTCGGGCTCTCGGCGCTGCTCGACCACGGACCGCTGACCCGCAACCGCATCTGCGAGCTCGTCGGCGTCTCCAAGCCCACTGCCTCGATGATGATGAGCCGGCTGATCGCCGCCGGCGTCATCGAGGAGCGCGGCCAGGTCGCCGGCAACCCCGGCCGCAGCGCCACGCTCTACGCCGCGCGCACCGACCGGCCGCTCGGCGTGGCGATCGCGATCGAGGCGGAGGAACTGCGTGCGTCGGTCGTCGACGCGGCCGGCGGCGAGCGGCCGGTCGTGCGCACCACGCTGTCGGCCGACCCCGCGCAGCGCGACGCCGTGCGCGAGGTCCGCGACGCGATCCGCGACGCGAGCGAGGCCGCGGGCACCGATCCGGCGGTCGTGCACTCGGTGTGCATCGGCACGGCCGGGTACGTCGACCCCGGCGAAGCGGGCACGCTCTTCAGCGAGACCCTCCCCGGCTGGCCGGTCACCGGCCTCCGCCGCACCCTCGAGACCGAGCTCGGCGTGGCCGTCTTCGTCGAGAACGACGTGAACCTCGCGGCGATCGCCGAGCGCGAATCCGGTGCCGGCGAAGGGCGTGACGTGTTCGCGCTGCTCTGGCTCGGCAACGGCGTCGGCGCCTCGTTCGACGTCGCCGGCGACCTGCACCGCGGGAGTTTCGGCGGCGCCGGCGAAGTGGGCTTCCTTCCCCTCTCGGCTGCGGCGCAGGCCCTCGACGAGCACGCCGTCACGAGTCAAGACCTGGCGGGCGCTGCTGCGGTGCGCCGGATGGCCGCAGCACACGGACTCGCCTCCGTCGACCACCGCTCGGCACTCGAGGCGATCGCGGCGAGCGAGGCCCGCGACGCGATCATCGAAGAGCTCGGCGAGCGCGTGGCCCACATCTCGCTGCCGTTGCTCGCGACCCTCGATCCCGGCCGCCTCGTGCTCGCCGGGCCCACCGCGATCGTCGGCGGTCAGGCGCTCGCCGCGGCCGTGGAACGCGGCATCCGCCGCCTCAGCCGCTGGTATCCCGAGGTCGTCTCGACCCGGGTCGAGGATGACCCGGTGCTGCACGGCGCGAGGGCGTTCCTGACCGCGAAGGTGCGCGACGACCTGCTCGGCACCGTCGCCCGGCTCAGCCTCTCCTGACGCTGCCGAGCGTCGTCGGCGGGTCGGGAGCAGGTGCGTGAAGTGGTAATGTCTCTAGCTGTGCGCCTCCGTAGCTCAGGGGATAGAGCGCCGGTTTCCGGTACCGTAGGTCGGGGGTTCGAATCCCTCCGGGGGCACGTTGTGGGTGGTGGTGGCGCTTCGCGTCGGTTCAGCACCGGAATCGAGAAGCCTCGGCCGTCGGCCGGGGCTTTTCTCGTCCCCGGCCCCAACGAATCCTCTCGCTCGATCGTCTGAACAGGTGACGGGTCGATCACCGCCGTCGGGAGGAGTTCGCGTGACCGGGTCGTGGGACGCCGTGGCGACAGCGCTCGTCGTCGAGCGCGGCGATGCCCTCAGCCGCTACGCCTATCTCCTGACGGGCAGTGTCGACGATGCGGCCGACCTCGTGCAGGATGCCCTCGTGCGCACCTTCGGTCGCCCGCGCATGGGGCTCACTCTGCCCCGCGCCGAGGCCTACGTGCGCCGTGCGATCCTGAACGCCGTCATCGACCGTTCGCGGCGCAACGGAACCTGGCGTCGGGTGCGGCACCTCGCGCTCGCTCCCAGTTCGGTCGAGTCCCCTGCGGCACGGAGCGACGAGCGGCTCGACCTCGCCGCCCGCGTGCGGCAGTTGGCTCCTCGCCAGGCGGCGTGCATTGTGCTGCGCTACTACGACGACCTGACGGTGGACGCGATCGCCGCGGTGCTCGGCATCAGCTCGGGCGCGGTCAAGCGATACCTCAGTGACGGGCTGAAGGCGCTTTCCTCGGCGATGGATCCGGCGGGCGAGCGCGCCGCGCGAACAGGAGGCACCCATGTCGGCAGGTAAGCGGAACGGCTCGGCACCCGAGCGCAACGGTTCGGGCGACGGCATCGGCGAGAGGCTCGCAGCGTCGGCGGATGCCGCGGCGCCGCGGCCCATCGACGTCGACGCCGTGCTCTCGGCGAGCCGGGCCCGGCGGCGTTCCCGGCGCACGGCGATCGTGGGCGGCGCAGCGGCGGCGGTGATCGTGCTCGGCGCCGGCGGCATCGTCGTCAGTGCGGGCCTCGGCGGGCTCGGACCGGGTGTGTCCACGACGGCGGGCGATGCCTCGCTCAGCGAGTCGCCGGCGGCCGGCACGGTTCCGGAGTCGGCGACCGGCGATGCCCTCGGCCTGAAACTCGCCGCCCCGGAGCGGGTCAACCTGTGCGGCGCTCCCATCGCCGCTGCGACGGACGCCGCGATGGTTCCGCTCACGGTGACGGTGACCACTCCCGCGACCGTCGGGGCCGGGGCATCCGTCGACGCCCTCGTCACGGTCACGAACACGGGAGATGCCCCGGTCGGCGGCGAGCTCAGGCTCGCCCCGGCGCTCACGGTCGCCGAGGCGGGCATCGCCGTATGGCACTCGAGCGGCGATGCCGCCCCCGAGAGCCGAGCCATCGAACTCGCACCCGGTGCGTCGATCGAACTCACCGGCACCTTCGAGACGAGACGATGCTCGGCCGACGACGAGCTCGGCCCCGCGCTGCCGGCCGACCTGCCCGCCCTCTCCCCCGGCGCGTACGAGGTGAGCGCCGTCGTCATGTTCTCGAAGGCGCGGCAGGGGTCGACCGGCCACCTCATCTCGCGACCGGCGCCGATCGTCGTCGGCTGACTCCCCCGAGCCGAGCGGGCGGGCGGCGTGGACGGCGCGCACGGCCTCGCCATAGACTCGGAATCGTCCGTTCGGACGGGGAAAGGCACTGGTGCATGCACGCAGTACGCAAGTGGTCCGCGGCTCTCGCGATCATCGCGGGGGCGGTGATCGGCACCGGCGCAACGACCGTCGCGTGGGCTGAAGACCCGGTCGCCTTCGGCTCGTCGCCCGTGGTCGACCTGGTCGGCGCCCTGGGCGGCGATACCGATGAAGTGGTCGCGGCCCTCGACGCAGCTGCCGACCGCAGCGGTCGCCAGCTGTTCGTCGCGTACGTCGACGAGTTCACGAACCCCTCGTCAGCGGTGGAATGGGCCGACGAGACCGCCGTGTCGAACAACCTCGGCAGTGCGGACTACCTGCTCGCGGTCGCCGTCGACGGCCGCGCCTACTTCCTCTCGGCGGCGAGCGACGCGGCACTCTCCGACGACGAACTCGATCGCATCAGCGTCGACGTCATCGAGCCGAGGCTCCGCGCCGAAGACTGGGCCGGCGCCGCGATCGCCGGCGCCGAGGCGATCGCCGGTGGCGGCGCAGACTCCGGCAGCGGCGACTCGGGCGGCGGCTGGGGATTCGTCTGGTTCATCGTGATCGCCGCCGTCGTCGTCGGCATCATCGCGATCGTGCTCGCCCGGCGCAAGAAGAAGCGCACCGCGGTCGGCGCCGGCCCCCAGGTGCAGCTCCCCTCGATCGACGAGCTGCGCCGCCAGGCCGGCAGCGCCCTGGTGCAGGCCGACGACGCCGTGAAGACGAGCGAGGAGGAGCTCGGCTTCGCCGTGGCCTCCTACGGAGAATCGGCGACCGAATCGTTCAGGGCCGCCCTCGTCGACGCGAAGGCCAAGCTCGCCGAGGCCTTCACCCTGCAGCAGCAGCTCGACGACGCGACGCCCGACACCGACGAGCAGCGGCGCGAGTGGTACGGCGGCATCATCAGGCTGTCGGGTGAGGCCGATGCGCTCCTCGACGAGCAGGCCGAGCAGTTCGACGAGCTGCGAGCGCTCGAACGGGATGCGCCGGCCGAGCTCGCGCGGGTCCAGGCTGCGGCGAGCGCGGCCGAGGCGACGATCGCCCCGGCCGCGCAACGGCTCGCAGCGCTGAGCGCGCAGTATGCGGCATCCGCCATCGCCCCCGTCGCCGACAACACCGCGCAGGCGCAGTCGCGCATCGGCTTCGCGCGGGAGGCCCTCGCCGGTGCGAGCGCCGAGATCGCCGCCGGCGACGCGGCCCAGGCCGCCGTCGGCATCCGTGCCGCCGAGGAGGCGGTCGACCAGGCCGAGCTGCTGACGGCCGCCATCGAGCGACTCGCCGCCGACCTCGAGGCCGCAGACAAGTCGGTGGCGGCCGGCGTCGACGACCTCGACCGGGATGTCGCGACCGCCAGGGGGCTCGCCGACCCCGCAGCCACGACGCTCGCCGACCAGGTCGCGTCGGAGGCCTCCTCGATCCGTGCGGCCATCGGCGCCGCCGGGCGCGACCCCATCGCCCTGCAGGCCAGGCTCGTGCAGGTCGACGAACAGATCGATGCGACCATCCAGAGCGTTCGGGATGCCGCCGAGCAGGCCGCCCGCACGCAGGCGCAGCTCAGCCGCGCGCTCGTCACCGCGAGGTCGCAGGTGCAGGCCACCGAGGACTACCTCGTCGCCCGGCGCGGAGCGATCGGCGCAGAGGCACGCACGCGACTCGCCGAGGCGGGGCGATTGCTCGTCGAGGCCCAGGGCGCCGCCGCGAGCGACCCGCCCAGTGCGCTCGCCTCCGCCCAGCGCGCCGAACGACTTGCGGCCGAGGCCATGGCGCTCGCCCAGCGCGACGTCGGCGGCTTCGACGGCGGAATGGGCGGCATGGGCGGCGGCTTCGGCGGCAACGTCGGCGGTGGTTCGGGCGGCGACCTGTTCGGCGCAGTGCTGGGCGGCATCCTCATCAACTCGGTGCTCGGCGGCGGCGGGCGCTCGTCCGGCGGCTTCGGCGGCGGCTTCGGCGGCGGCTTCGGCGGCGGCCGCTCCTCCGGTGGGTTCGGCGGCGGCCGGTCGAGCGGCCGCTCCGCCGGCAGCTTCGGCGGCTCCGCGACACGCTCCCGGCGCGGAAGCGGAGGCCGATTCTGAGGCTCGCGCTGCGCTCGACGAGCGACGACCGACCTCCCGCCAGCCATCGTCACGACCGACTCCCGACCACCACGAAAGGAACGACCATGTCAAAGCAGTCCATCTTCGGACGCATCTCGCAGCTCCTGCGGGCGAACGTCAACAACCTCATCGACCAGGCGGAAGACCCGCAGCTGATGCTCGACCAGATGGTGCGCGACTACACCAACTCGATCGTCGACGCCGAGGCCGCCATCGCCGAGACCATCGGCAACCTGCGCCTGCTCGAAGACGACCACCGCGAAGACGTCGAGGCCGCCCGCGAGTGGGGCGAGAAGGCCGTCGCGGCGAGCCGCAAGGGCGACGAGCTGCGCACCGCCGGTGACGCGTCGGGCGCCGACAAGTTCGACAACCTCGCCAAGGTCGCCCTGAGCCGCCAGATCTCCTCCGAGAACGAGGCGAAGGCCGCCGAGCCGCAGATCGCCGCACAGACCGAGGTCGTCGACAAGCTGAAGTCGGGCCTCAACGGCATGAAGGAGAAGCTCGTCCAGCTGCAGAACAAGCGCTCCGAGCTCGTCGCGCGGGCGAAGACCGCGGCGGCGCAGAAGCAGGTGCACGACGCCGTCAAGTCGATCGACATCCTCGACCCGACGAGCGACATCGGCCGCTTCGAAGACAAGATCCGCCGAGAGGAGGCCGTCGTGCGCGGCCAGGCCGAGCTCGCCGCATCGAGCCTCGACGCGCAGTTCAACGAGCTCGACGACCTCGGCGAACTCACCGAGGTCGACGCACGGCTCGCCGCGCTCAAGGCGGGCGGTTCCGGCCAGGGCGCCATCTCCGGTTGAGCGACCGTCTCCGGAGCGACGGAGACCACCACGGCCGTGCCGCGCGCTGAGTCGCGCGGCACGGCCGTTTCGCCTGCGGGGCTCGTCTCGAGCGGCTCGACGGAGCGGATCACCGCGCATCGCGCGATACTTGAGAACATGCCAGCAACCTTCGTCGTCGTCCCCCAGTGGCAGGGGTCCGTTTCCGCCCGCGCCATGAGCCACGCCGACGGCGCCGCCGCCATTCTCGGCGACCTGCCGTCCGCGTCGACCGTCGCCGTCGAGGTCCCGGTCGAGGCCGGCGAGTCCCTCGGCACCGGCGTGCTGCGCTACAGCACGCTCGTGCGGGTGCGAGATCTCACGGCCGCGGCACTCGACCGCGTTCCCGACTGGGCGTTGACGGTCGGCGGTGACTGCGGCGCCTCGCTCGCGGCGGTCGGCCATGCCTCGGCGCGGGCCGCCGGCGATCTCGCCGTGCTCTGGCTCGACGCGCATCCCGACCTGAACACCCCCGAGACCTCGCCCTCGGGCGGGTTCGGCGGCATGACCCTGCGCGCGATCGTCGGCGAGGGGGCCGCAGGGCTCGCCCTCGACCCCGAGACGCGCATCGCCCCGGAACGGCTCGTGCTCGGCGGCATCCGTGCCATCGACGACGAGGAGCGGCGCTTCATCGACGAGCACGACGTGACGACGCTCACGGTGGAGGACCTGTCCGACCCTTCGGTCGTGATCGCGGCGCTCGAGGCGACCGGTGCGTCGCAGGTGTTCGTGCACATCGACCTCGACGTGCTCGATCCTGCAGCACTCGCGGGTCTGTCGTATCCGATGCCGTTCGGCATCGGGGCGACCGAGCTCGTCGCGCTCGCGCGCGCCGTCGTCGCCCGCTTCCCGATCGCCGGCGCCGCGATCGCCGGATTCGCCCCGGCCTCGCCCCAGGCCGCCGAAGACGATCTGCCGACGATCCTCCGTCTCGTCGGCGCACTCACCTCGGGCGCTGCGGAACCGGGCTGATTCGGGATGCCCCAGGCGCTCCTTCTGCCTAGGCTGGAGGGCAGGCCGTCGGCACGAGCCGGCACGCCGGAGGGGAGCGAGATGCAACGCGAGGTCGACGTCATCGTCGTCGGAGGCGGGCCGGTCGGCGAGAACGCGGCCGATCGGGCGCGTGCCGCCGGGCTCGAGGTCGTGCTGGTCGAACGGGAGCTCGTGGGCGGCGAGTGCTCGTACTGGGCCTGCATTCCATCGAAGACCCTGCTGCGCAGCGCCGCGGCGCTGCGTGCGGTGCAGCGGGTCGGCGGCGCGCGTGAGGCGGTCACGGGCGGTCTCGACGTGCCGGCAGTGCTCGCCCGGAGGGACTACTGGGTCTCCGACTGGAGCGATCAGGGCGGCGCCGACTGGCTCGAGAGCATCGGCATCGGCCTCGAGCGCGGTCACGGGCGCCTCGACGGCGCGCGCCGCGTCGTCGTCGAGCGCACGGGCGGCGGCGAGATCGTGTACCTCGCCCGCCACGCGGTCGTCGTCGCGACGGGGTCCGATCCGGTCGTTCCGCCGATCGCGGGACTCGCCGAGGCCCGCCCGTGGACGAGCCGCGAGGCCACGAGCGTCACCGAACCCCCCGCGCGGCTCGCGATCATCGGCGGCGGGGTCGTCGCCGTCGAGATGGCGACCGCCTACGCGGGATTCGGCACCGAGGTCATGGTGCTCGCCCGCAGCGGCCTGCTGGGCGGCATGGAGCCGTTCGCCGGAGAGGCCGTCGCGGCGGGGCTGCGCGGGCTCGGGGCATCCGTTCGGCTCGGGGTGCAGCCGACACTCGTCGAACGCCGTGAATCCGGTGAGGTCGTCATCACCCTCGACGACGGCGGGAGCATCACCGCCGACGAGGTGCTCGTCGCCACGGGCCGCAAGCCCCGCACCGAACGCCTCGGACTCGAGACCATCGGCCTCGAACCGGGCGGCTGGGTCGACGTCGACGACACGATGCTCGTGACCGGAGCCGCTGGCAACGACGACCGCCCGTGGCTGTACGCGGTGGGCGACCTCAACCACCGCGCTCTGCTCACGCATCAGGGCAAGTACCAGGCGCGGGCGGCGGGCGACCTCATCGCCGCGCGGGCGCTCGGCCGACCGGAGCAGACGAACCCGTGGGGCGCGCACGTCGCGACCGCCGACCACTCCGCCGTGCCGCAGGTCGTCTTCGCCGAGCCCGAGGCCGTCTCGGTCGGCCTCACCGTCGCGGCGGCGGAGCGCGCGGGGTTGCACGTGCGCGCCGCAGACGTCGCGTTCTCCTCGGTCAGCGGCGCCGGCATCCTCGCCGACGACTACGAGGGCCGGGCGCGCCTCGTCGTCGACGAGGAGCGGGGCACGGTCGTCGGAGCCACCTTCGTCGGGCAGGATGTCGCGGAGCTGCTGCAGTCGGCGACCATCGCGATCGTCGGCGAGGTGCCGATCGACCGGCTCTGGCACGCGGTTCCGGCCTTCCCGACGATGAGCGAGGTGTGGTTGCGGCTGCTCGAAGCGCTCGGCAGGCCTGCTGCGAAGGATGCCTCGGAGCCGGAATCGGAGGAGGCCGCGTGAGCGGGGCCATGCCCGACCGCACCGCCGGCCGCACGCTTCGCATCAGGCTGACGGACTCCCCCGTCAGCCGGCTCGGCTACTGGTGGGCGACGGCCGTCGGCTTCATCTGGGGGTTCATCTGGAGCACCGGTCCGATCGAGCGCCGGCACGGTCTCATCGTCTTCACCGGCATGCCGAAGTGGACCTTCGGCCGTGGCGGCTCGTGCGTCGGCGGCTGCTACCTCACGAACCACAATGCCGGCGACCGGGTGCTCGGGCACGAGGCCGTGCACAGGCAGCAATGGCTGACGTACGGCATGCTCTTCCCGTTGCTGTACTTCATCGCCGGTCGCGACCCGCTGAAGAACCGCTTCGAGATCGAGGCCGGCCTCGAGGCCGGCGGGTACCTTCCTACCCCTCGGCGCGGCCGAGCTTCCAGTACCCCATGAAGGCGACGCGTCGGCGATCGACGCCGAGGCCCTTGACGAGGTGGCGCCGAAGCGTCGTGATCGCCGAGGCCTCGCCGGCGAGCCAGGCGTAGAGGCCGCCGTCGTCGGCCGCCTCCGGCACCTCCCACAAGACGTCGTCGTCGTCGAGCGCCGGGAGTTCGCGCACCGCTGCGGGGGCGGTGGCGGGCACGGTCGCCGCCCCCGGGTCGGCGGCCACCCACGCATCGGCCCATTCGGTGACCGCCTCGACGAGGCGTGCGCCGTAGTCGGTGCTCCGCTCGCCGCGCGGGAGCCAGCGCACCTCGACGCCGGCCGGCGCACGAAGCGGCAGCGCATCCCCGGCCTCGGGCACCTCGAGGAACGCGGCGCCTCGCGCGCCGGCCGGCAGCTGCTCGAGGATCGCGCTGACCGCCGGCACCGCCGTCTCGTCGCCGGCGATGAGCAGCGTGCGTGCGGCGCCCGGGTGCCACTCCCAGCCGCCGGAGTCCTCGTCGCTCGTGGCGTCGGGAGCGATGACGAGCATGCGGTCGCCCACGCGAGCCGCCGAGATCCAGCGCGACGCCGGGCCGCTGTCGCCGTGGGCGACGAAGTCGACGTCGAGCTCGCCCGCGTCGGGGCGGGCATCGCGGATCGTGTACGTGCGGATCGGGTTTCGCCGGTCGTCTGGCAGGGCCCGCCACGCCGAGAACCAGTCGGCATCGCTCGGCACCGCGTCGAATCCGCTCCCCTCGAGCGGCAGCACGACCTTGATGCGCTGGTCGGGGCCGTCCCAGCCGAGCTCCCTGAGGTCGTCGGAGCGGAACGTCACTCGCACGAAGTGCGGCGACATCCGTCGGAGCTCACCGACCTCGGTGTCGAAGACGCGGTATCCGGGCTTGGCCATGCGGGTGTCTCTCCTATCGGAACGGGATCAGGCGGTGCGGCGCGAACGCCACAGCAGCCAGACGAAGTAGGGGGCGCCGACGACCGCCGTGAGGAGGCCGGCGGGCAGCTGCGCCGGAGCGATGATCGTGCGGCCGAGGGTGTCGGCGACGCACACGAGCAGCGCACCGAGCAGTGCGGCCAGCGGCAGCACGAGGGCATGACGCGAGCCGACGAGCGCCCGGGCCGCGTGCGGGGCGACGAGACCGACGAAGCCGATCACGCCGACCGCGGCGACAGCGGTCGCGGTGAGGGCGACGCTCACGGCGAGGAGACCGAGCCGTGCCGAGCCGAGCCGCACGCCGAGCACCCGGGGGGTGTCGTCGTCGAAGGCGAGCAGGTCGAGCTCGCGGCGGGCCGAGGCGAGCAGCGGAACCGAGGCGAGGATCACGATCGCGAGCGGGATGAGCTGCGGGAACGTGCGGCCGTACGTCGACCCGTTCATCCACGTCAGCGCCTTGGCCGCGTTGTAGGGATCGGTCGCGATGATGAGCATCGAGGTGATCGCGGCCGCGGCCGCGGAGACGCCGAGCCCGATCAGGATGAGCCGGGTCGAGGCGAGGCCTCCGCGCAGTGCGAGTCCGAAGACGATGAGCGCGGCCAGTGCGGCACCGAGGAGGCCGCCGGTCGTCACGCCGAGGAATGTCGCGAACGGCCAGAAGGTGATCACGAACACGGCGCCCACGCCCGCTCCCCCGGTGACGCCGAGGATCGCGGGCTCGGCGAGCGGGTTGCGCGAGACGGCCTGCACGACCGTGCCGGCGAGCGCGAGCGCCGCGCCTGCGAGGATCGCCGCCGCCACGCGCGGCGCACGCGTGTTCATCACGAACTCCACGAGCGGGCCGGCCTGACCGGTGACCCAGTTGAGCACGTCGCCGCCGAGCAGCTTCGCGTCGCCGAGCAGCAGCGACACGAAGGCCAGCACGACGAGCAGCACCGCGGATGCCGCGATGACGAGCCCTCGACCGCGCGGGGAGAGCCCGGCGCCGATCACGAAACCGGTGCCGCTCTCGGAGGAAGCGCGTGCCCTGAGGGCGAGGGCGATGAGGAACACCGCGCCGAAGATCGTGGTGACGACGCCCGTCGGCACCTCGACGGCCGTCTGCCCGCCGAAGGCGAGTCGCAGCAGCACGTCGGCGCCGAGCACGACGATGACGCCCATCAGGGCCGCCGCGGGGATCAGTAGCACGTGCTTCTGCATGCCCGGCACGCGCACGGCGATGAGTCGCACGATCGCGGGGGCGGCGAGCCCCACGAAGCCGATGGGGCCGGCCACGGTGACCGCGGCGGCCGAGAGCAGCACCGCGATGAGGATGCCGATGAGCCGAGTGCGCCGCACCTGCACGCCGAGCACGGTGGCGGTGTCGTCGCCGAGCGCGATGAGGTCGAACTGGCGGGCGAAGAGGAAGAGCGCGGCGACCGCGACCAGGACCACGGGGCCCAGCTGCAGCATGGGCGCCATGCCCGTCTGGGCGAGTGAGCCGTTGCCCCACGCGTAGAGGCCTTCGGTGCGCTCGGGGTAGAGCAGGAGCAGCATCGTCGTGAGTGCGCTGAGCGCCAATGCGATGGCCGACCCGGCGAGCACGAGCCGCACGGTGCCGCCGCCGCGCCCGCCGCCGGCGGAGAGCGCGAGCACGAGGCCGGCTGCGGCGAGTCCGCCGATGAAGGCGACGACTCCGCCGCCCGCGACCGGCAGGGCGATGCCGAACGCCGCCACCGCGACGACGGCCAGGTACGAGCCGGCGTTCACCGCGAGGGTGTCGGGCGAGGCGAGCACGTTGCGCGAGACGCTCTGCATCACGAGCCCGGCGACGCCGAGCGCGACGCCGACGAGCACGCCGGCGGCGAGCCGGGGCATCCGCGAGGCGACGAGCACCGCCGCGGTCTGGTCGTCGGAACCGCCGGTGAGGAGGCCGAGCAGTTCGACGATTCCGACGCTCGCAGAACCCTGCGTGACATGCACCGCGGC
The DNA here is from genome assembly GCF_003070885.1 of Agromyces badenianii. Taxonomy (NCBI): domain Bacteria; kingdom Bacillati; phylum Actinomycetota; class Actinomycetes; order Micrococcales; family Microbacteriaceae; genus Agromyces; species Agromyces badenianii. The sequence goes on along the minus strand of NZ_CP028913.1, from coordinate 975,506 downwards.
GAGCAGGGTCGCCACGACGAGGCCGACTGCGAGCAGGAGTACCGCGCCGAGGCGGGGCCGAGCGGCCCCGCCCGGCGCGGGATTCAGCGCTGCGGCCTGATCAGGCGGCGAGAGTTGCGACGACGGCATCGATGTAGTCGTTCATCGACGAAGGGCCGCCGAACATCCAGACGCCGTCGGGCAGACGGTGCACCTTGCCGCTCTGCACGAAGGGCAGCGACTGCCAGACCGCGTTGCCGGCGAGTTCGTTCTGGTAGGGGTCGATGTCGCCGTTGGCGATGTAGAGGAACTCCACGTCGCCGACCGTGGTGAGGCCCTCGACGTCGGTCGAACCGAGCCCGTAGTCGGCGTCGCCCTCACCAGTCCAGACGTTCTCGAGGCCGAGCTCCTCGGTCACCGCGGTGAGCAGTGCGCCCTCGGCGAAGGGGCGGATGGAGACCTGGCCGCCGTTCGGCCAGGCGTCGCTCATCATGAACGGCGCAGCGGCGAGACCGGCCTCTTCGAGCGCGGCGGTGCCCTCGGCGAGCTTCTCGTGGAAGCCCGCGAGCACCTCTTCGCCTTCGGCCTCGTGGCCGGTGACGGTGGCGATGCGCTCGAGGTTCAGCTCCATCTGGCCGATGGGGTTCGAGGCGTCGGCACCGCGCACCACGAGCACGGGGGCGAACTCCTCGATCTGGGCGATGACCGACTCCGAGAGGTCGGTCGTGGTCAGCACGAGGTCGGGGGCGAGCCCGGCGATCGCGTCGACCGAGGGCTCACCGCGGTCGCCGACATCCGTCACGCCCTCGTCGAGCGGCTCGGACTTCACCCAGTCCGTGTAGCCCTCGACGTCGGCGACGCCGGCCGGCATGACGCCCAGTGCGACGAGGTTCTCAGCGGTGTTCCACTCGAGTGCGACGATCTTCTCGGCCGGAGCCGAGAGCTCGATGCTCTCGCCGCGGTCGTCGGTGACGACGATCGCGGCCTCGCCGCTCGCCTCGCCGGCGTTCTCGGTGGTGCCGCAGCCTGCGAGCAGCAGCACGGAGGCCGCAGCAGCGGTCAGGGCGATGGTCGGCCGAATCACGGCAGCTCTTCTCATGATGTCCTTCGATCGGCGCGCAGGCAGGGGTGTCCCACGCGAGGGGGGTGGATGGGTCGTGGCGTCGCTAGGCGACGACGAGACGTTCGGTACGTGCGCGGGTGTTGTAACGCCCGATGGGGCAGGTCGTGATGCAGCCGCGGTCGTCGACCTCGACGTCGACGCGGATGCCGTACGCCGAGCTCAGCACATCGGAGACGAGCACCTCGGCGGGCGTGCCGACGGCGCGGACGCGGCCCGATTCGAGCAGCACCACGCGGTCGGCGACGGCGGCGGCCTGGTCGAGGTCGTGCAGCACGACGCCGATCGTCACGCCGTGTTCGTCGGCGAGCTCGCGGATGAGGTCGAGGAGCTCGACCTGGTAGCGCAGGTCGAGGTAGGTCGTCGGCTCGTCGAGGAGGAGCACGCCGGTGTCCTGCGCGAGGCAGGAGGCGAGCCACACCCGCTGCAGCTGGCCGCCGGAGAGCCGGTCGACGGGCTGATCGGCGAAGGCCGTGACCCCGGTGAGCTCCATGGCCCGGCTGACGATGCCGGCTCCGCCCGCGTCGCCGGCGATCCACCGACCGCGGTGCGGGTGCCGACCGAACTCCACGAGCTCGCGCACGGTGATGCCGCCGGGGGTGGGACGGCTCTGGGCGAGCAGGGTGACCCGGCGGGCGAAGTCGCGGCCGCTCAGGGTGGCGGCGTCGATGCCGTGATCGAGCAGCTCGGCGGGCCCGGCCCCCGGCACTGCCTCTGCCTCTGCCTCGCTGATCGTGTGCCCGTCGTCGGCGGCGAGGAGCACGCGCCCCGCGTCGGGCTGGTGCAGCCGGGCGAGCGCACGCAGGAGCGTCGACTTGCCGCTGCCGTTGGGGCCGACGAGGGCGGTGACCTTGCCCGGTTCGAGGTGGATTTCCGCCCCGTGCACGACGGGGGCGCCGTTGTAGGAGAGGGTGAGGTCGAGACCGAGCATGTTCCCACTATAGGTGAGGCTTACCTAAGTTCGTCAATTCGGGCGGCGTCATCTCCGTCAGAATCGCCGCCGCGGGCGGAGCCCGCAGCGCTCACCAGAGCGCCGGGGTCCGCCTGCTCCGTCGCGCTCGACGCTCGATCTGTGCGGCGAGGGCGAACAGCGTGGCCTCCCCGCCTGGACGCCCGATCAGCTGCACCCCCATCGGCACACCGTCGACGGTCTCGGAGACCGGCACCGTGATCGCCGGCAGGCCGGCCACGTTCACGAACGAGGTGAAGGGCGTGAACTGCACCTGCTGCCCGAAGTTCCGCTCGCCGTCGTCGGGGTCGTACCAGCCGACGGGCCGCGGGGTCAGGGCGAGCGCGGGCGTGAGCACCGCGTCGAACGAGGCGAATCGGCGGATGACCCGCTCCTCGAACCCCGACAGCCAGGCGAGCGCCTCGGCGAGCTGACGCGCCGGCACCGCACGACCGACCAGCAGCAGCCAGCGCGTGAGCGGTTCGAGGAGGGCCTCGGCCTCGCCGTCGACGGGAATCGTCGCGGCCCCCGCCTGCCAGATCGTGCGGAACGCCGCGGCGTAGCCCGGCTCGGGAACCGGAGCCATCGCCTCGATTCCGTGACCGAGCCCGTCGAGCGCCTCGATGCCGACTTCGAGCGCCGCTCGCGCCTCGGCGGCGATCACGATCTCGTATGCGTCATCCCACGGCGAGTCGGTCATCACCCCCACCTGGAACCGGCCCTCTCCGCGAATGGCGGCGCCGAGGAACGGGCCGTCGTCGCCGGGCGCCCGCACCGAGAAGCGATGGGCCGCCGGATAGCCGGTCGGGGCGATCAGCCCGTCGAGGAGGAGCGCCGCATCGGCGACCGTGCGGGCGATCGGCCCGGCGACCCCGAGACCGGCGAGGCTCGTGAGCCCCGAGCCGGCGGGCACTCTGCCGCGCGAGGGCTTCACGCCGACGAGCCCGCACGAGGCGGCGGGGATGCGGATCGACCCGCCGCCGTCGGAACCCGGCGCGAAGGGCAGCATTCCGGATGCCACGGCCGCGGCCGCTCCCCCGCTCGAGCCGCCGGCGCCGAGCGAGAGCTTCCACGGGTTCCGGGTCGGCGGCACGCCGGCCCCCTCGGTATAGGAGGGGAGCCCGAACTCGGGTGTCTGCGACTTGCCGAGGCTCACGGCGCCGGCGGCATCGACGGCCCGCACGAGCTCGTCGGAGTCGTCGGGAACGAAACCGGTGAAGGCCCGCGAACCGAACCCGGCGGGCACGCCGGCTCGCCGGTGCAGGTCTTTGTCGGCGAGCGGCAGCCCCCAGAGCGGCGCCGCCTTCGGCAACTGCGACGTCACCTGCCGCGCTCGTTCGACCGCGGCCTCGGGGGTCACGGTCGCGAAGGCGCCGACCTCGGGGTTCAGCCGTTCGATGCGGGCGAGATAGTGCTCGGTCAGCTCGACCGGCGAGACGTCGCCGCGCTGCAGCAGTTGGTGGAGTTCGAGGGCCGTGTGATCGTGCAGCGCCGTCATGACTTCGAGCCTACGGCCAAGGGCGGCACGACGGCGCTATCGTGGGCCCATGCATGCAGGGAACGAGTCCCCGGCGCCGGCCGGACCCGCCGAGGCCCGAGCCGATGGCCCGGCGTCTCGGCGACGCGACTCTCCCGGCAGGGCTTCAGCGATCGGCGGGTCGATCACGCGGCATCCCCTGCTGTGGGGGTCGGCGTGGGCGGCGCTGCTCGGCGCCGTGATCGTGCTCGCCGCGTTCCTCGACTGGCCCACCTGGGCCTGGGCGCTGCTGCTCGTGCTGCTCGTCGCCCCGAGCCTCGTCGCGACGATCGTGGTGCTGCGGGCGACGCCCCGCGACCATCTCGCGCACCGTGAGTCCGTGTTCGGTCATTTCTTCGCGCGCTACCTCACGCTCGTGCTCGCATTCGTCGCCTGGTCGGGTTCGGTCGTCTTGGGCGCCGCGATCTCGACCTCGATCCAGCTCGCCGCCGACGGCAAGGAGGACGAGCTGACGGGCATCGGGTTCGAAGTGCTCGCCGCCCTCACCCCGGTCGCGGCCGGCGTGCTCTGGGCGGCGCTCATCGTGCGCTGCTCCTGGTTCCTCGCGCGCCTGCGCGGATGGGGCGGTGTTCCGGCGGCGACCGAGGTGCCGGTGTCACTGCTGGAGGGGCGCCCCCGGCTGCGCCGGATCGTGATCGGGCTCGCCCACCCGGGCCTGCTGCTCGCGACCGGGCTCGCCTCCGTGCTGCTCGCGATGCTCGCCGCCGAGGTCGAGTTCGGCCTCGTCGTCTGACGCGAGCCCGAGGCATCCGCTCGCTCGGGCCTGCGACCTCGCCCGCTCGCTACTTCAGCGACTTCTGCAACAGCACCGTGCCGAGCCAGCGCTCGAACTTGAAGCCGACTCGGCCCATGCGCCCGATCTCCTCGAAGCCGAACTTCTCGTGCAGCCCGATCGACGCCTCGGCGCCCTGATCGGCGATGACGGCGATCATCTCTTTGAGGCCCGCCGCCTTCGACCGCTCGATCAATTCGGCGAGCAGCGCCCGGCCGAGCCCCTTGCCGGATGCGGCCGGGCCGAGGTAGATCGAGTTCTCGACCGTGAAGCGGTAGGCGCGCTTCTGCTTCCACGGCGAGACGAGGGCGTAGCCGAGAAGCTGACCGCTGGGCGACTCCGCCACGAGGAAGGGCATGCCGAGCTTGCTCAGGTAGGCGAACTTCGCCTTCCACTCCTTGAGCGTCATGGCGTCTTCGTCGAAGGTGACCGTCGAGTTGGCGACGTAGTAGTTGTAGATCTCGCGCACCGCCGGAAGGTCGGCGGCGCGAGCATCGCGGAGCGTGTACTCGAAGGGTGCCTCGGGGGTCGCCGGCTTTCGAAGGTGCGGCGGCAGCACCCGGCGTTCCTGGTATTCCTCTTCCAGCATGGCGCCCAGAATACCCGCGGCGTGTTGCCGACGGGTTACGCGATCGCGCTCCTGCCGGCCCCGCCGCTCAGCCCGGCAGGCTCCAGTCGACGGGGTCGGCGCCCTGCGCCTCGAGCAGGGCGTTGGCGCGGCTGAACGGCCGCGACCCGAAGAAGCCGCGCGATGCCGAGAGCGGGCTCGGGTGCGGCGATTCGACGAGCGGCGTGTCGCCGAGCAGCGGCTTGAGGTGCTGCGCGTCCCGCCCCCACAGGATCGCGACGAGCGGGGCATCCCGTGCGACGAGCGTGCGGATGGCATGGTCGGTGACCTGCTCCCACCCCTTGCCGCGGTGGGAACCCGGGGCGCCGGGCTGCACGGTCAGCACCCGGTTCAGCAGCATGACGCCGTTCGTGCTCCAGCGCGTGAGATCGCCATGGGTCGGCGGCACGACCCCGAGGTCGTCGGCGAGCTCGCGGTAGATGTTCGCGAGGCTCCGCGGCACCGGGCGCACGTGCGGATCGACGGCGAAGGAGAGGCCGATCGGATGCCCCGGCGTGGGGTACGGGTCCTGGCCGACGATGAGCACCCGCACGTCGCGGAGCGGCGCAGCGAAGGCGCGCAGCACCCGGTCGCCGGCCGGCAGGTACCCGCGTCCGGCCTCCGTCTCGGCGCGCAGGAACTCGCCGAGCACGGCGAGCTGCGGGCCCACGGGGGCGAGGGCGGCGGCCCACTCGTCATCGACGATTCCGGCTGCCGCGAGCTCGTCGAGCGTGGCGGCCATCTCAACCCCCGATCGCGCCACGCGACGAGCACGGCAACAGCGCCGGGCGGGCGCTCACGCCGCTCCGGTCGAGGCGTCGGCCGCCGTTGCCGCCACTGGCGGCAACGCCGACCACGGGAAGACGATCCAGTCGTCGGTACGGCGGTAGTCGAAGTCGGGTGCGAGCACGGTGTGCGACTTCGTGTAGAGCGTCGCGGTGCGCACGTCGGCGCCCTCGTCGGTGAGCAGGCCGAGCACCTTCGCGAGGGTGCGCCCCGAGTCGGAGACGTCGTCGACGAGCAGCACGCGCTTGCCGCCGAGCGCCGGCGCATCGAGCATCGGCGGGTGCAGCACCGGCTCGGGCAGGCGCTCGTCGATGCCCGAGTAGAACTCGACGTTGATCGAGCCGCACGCCTTCGTGCCGAGGGCGTACGAGATCGCCCCCGCGAGCAGCAGGCCGCCGCGGGCGATCGCGATCACGACGTCGGGGCGGAACCCCGAGCGGAGCACATCCTCGGCAAGCGATCGCGCGGCATCGCCGAACTCGTCCCAGGTGAGGATCTCGCGCCGGACGGCGCCCGATCCGAGGCCGGCGTCATTGGCATCGAAGGTCATGCCCTCAGGGTATCCGCCGAGCATCCGGCGCACGCAGCCGGCGTCGGCCTCGAGTCAGGCCGGCGGGTCGGCAGGCGGCGCGGCCGACGGGTCGGCCGGCGACTCGGCCGTCGACACGGTCGTCGGCTCGATCGGCGACACGGCGCGCGTCTCGCCGTGACGCTCGTGCCGCGCCTGCCCGATGCGCTCGTTGATGAGCGAGATGATCGTCGCCGACGCGGTACCGACGATCGCGACCCCACCGATCATGAGCAGCACCGCGTAGAGCCGGCCGGCGATCGTGATGGGGTAGGCATCGCCGTAGCCGACCGTCGCGACGGTGACCACCGCCCACCAGAGCGCCTCGCCGAAACTCGTGATCGTGGCGCCGGGAGCGTTCCGCTCGGCCGACAGCGTGGCGAGCGAGATGAAGTAGATGAAGAACACCGAATAGCAGATCGCGGAGACGACGATGTTCGTGCGCACGGCGGCGCCGCTGCGGCGTTGCAGGTAGGGCACCTCGCGAAGCAGCACGAGCACCCGGAACGCGCGGAACACCGGCAGGACCGCCGAGAGCACGTCGATCGGATGCGTCCACACGAAGTGCCACCTGTCGCCGCGCGGGGTCAGCACGATGCGCGCCGCGAGGTCGACGATGAAGACGATCCACGTGACGATGAGCACGAGGCTCAGCACCCAGCTCACGTCGGCCGGGAGGTCCGGATCGAGCACGAGCGCCGAGTAGGCCACGATGAACGCGGCGCCGAGCGCGAACAGCGGCCCCGCTGTGAATCGCTCCCACGCGAGGCGGCGCGGGGCCGGTGCGAGGGGCCTGATCATGACCGGTCGCCGTCTGCGCGCACGGCGAGCGGCCCCCTCGTGAGCCGATGCGGTGCCGCCTGGGCGACGGGTTTGACGATGATGAGGTCGAGGTCGACGTGCCGCGGCTTCTGCACCGCGTCGGCGATGACGGCCGCGATGTCGTCGGCGACGAGCGGTTCGGGCACGTCGTCGTAGACGGCATCGGCTCGCGCGCGATCGCCGCCGAAGCGCACTAGGGCGAACTCGTCGGTCCTCACCATTCCCGGAGCCACTTCGATGACCCGCAGCGGTTCGCCGTTGAGTTCGAGCCGCAGCACCTCGGTGAGGGCGTGCGCGGCGAACTTCGCGGCGTTGTACCCGCCGCCGCCCACGTAGGCCGTGTGCCCCGCGATCGAGGTGACGTTGACGATGTCGGCGACGCCGCGGTCGACGGCGCCCTTTCGCAGCAACGGCAGCAGGGCGCTCGTCACGCGCTTCAGGGCGAGCACGTTGACCTCGAACATCCACGCCCAGTCGTCGATCTCGGAGGCTTCGACGGAGTCGAGGCCCTTCGCGCCGCCGGCGTTGTTGACGAGCGCGTGCACGGGCCCGGTCGCAGCCAGGTGGTCGCGCAGGCGGTCGACGTCCTCTTGTCTCGTGAGGTCGGCGACGACGACGGATGCCCCGGTCTCGGCGGCGAGCGCCTGCAGACGGTCTTCGCGGCGGGCCACGCCGACGACGTCCCATCCGGCGGCGCGGAAGGCGCGCACCGTCGCCTCACCGATGCCCGAACTCGCACCCGTCACGACCGCCCTCAACTCACCCATGCGCCCATTCTGCCGTGCCGGGCAACCCGTGTGCGGTTGAATGGACTGATGGACACGAGGCCGCAGGCGACTCCGACCAAGCGCAGACGTGTCCCCCTGTGGGACAACGCCCGCTGGATCGCGATCACCCTCGTCGTGATCGGGCACGGCATCCTGCCGCTCATCGGCGAGTCGAACAGCGCCTACAGCGTGTACCTCTTCATCTACTCCTTCCATGTGGCGGTCTTCGTGACCGTGAGCGGCTACTTCGCGAAATCGGGCCCGCCGAACTCGCGGGCGCTGCGGCAGATCCTCACCGACATCGTCTTTCCGTACTTCATCTTCGAGACGATCTGGTCGGTGATCCGGTGGCTCCTCGGCGGCGAGCTCGCACTCGACTTCACGACCGCCTCGTGGACGCTCTGGTTCCTCATCGCCCTCGCGGTGTGGCGCATCGTGCTGCCCTACCTCGTGCTGCTGCGCTATCCGCTGCTCATCTCGATCGCCATCTCGATCGGTGCCGGCTACGCCGAGACGATCGATTCGACCCTGGCGCTCTCGCGCACGCTCGGCATGCTCCCCTTCTTCGTCTTCGGGTGGAAGCTGCGGCAGTGGCAGCTCACCGGCCGTTGGCTCGAGCTCGGCCGGGCCGTCGCCTGGCGCTGGCGGGCGGGCGCGATCCTGCTGTTCGGCACGACGCTCGCCGTCATGCCCGCGGCGATCGAGACCTGGCGCGACCTGAAGCTGCGCCGATTCATGCTCTACGACGAGTCGTACGAGGGCATCGGCTACGACGAACCGTGGTCGGGCGCCATCCGGCTCGGGCTGCTCCTCTTCGCCATGCTGCTCACCGTGGCCTTCCTCGTGCTGATGCCGCGGAGCGCCCAGTGGTTCACGCCGTTCGGCACCGCCACCTTGTACATCTACCTGCTGCACACCTTCGTGCTGTTCCCGTTCCGGGAGACCGGCGTGCTCGCGGGCCAGCAGCCGTTCTGGGTGCTGCCCGCGATGATCGTCTTCTGCGTCGCGATCTCGATCGTGCTCTCGCTGAAACCCGTTCGTCGGGTGTTCCGGCCCCTCGTCGAGCCTCGGGCGCGGTGGTTGTTCCGTCCCGAGCCCTCCACCGCGACCGGCACGATCGTGCTGCCGCCCGAGGGCGAGCGGCGGTAGCGACGCGCGCGACCGGGCGAACGGGCGAGCCGGGCGACCGGATGCCTCGCGCGTGACGCCGTGTTGCGGCATCCGTTGCCCGCCCTACTGCACCCCCCTAACGTGGCTCGAAAGCTGCGGCGGACCCGCCCGAGCCGTTCACTGAGGGGACTTCCATGACCGAGACTGCCGACTGGCGCTTCGAGACCAAGCAGGTGCACTCGGGGGCCGCGCCCGACCCGGTGACCAATGCTCGCGCCACGCCGATCTACCAGACGACGTCGTACGTGTTCAACAATGCCGAGCACGCGCAGAACCTCTTCGCGCTCGCCGAGTTCGGCAACATCTACACGCGCATCCAGAACCCGACGCAGGCCGTGGTCGAAGAGCGCGTCGCCGCGCTCGAGGGCGGCACCGGTGCGCTGCTCGTGGCCTCCGGGCAGTCCGCGGCCACGTTCGCCGTGCTGAACATCGCGCAGGCCGGCGACCACATCGTCTCGTCGTCGTCGATCTACGGCGGCACGTACAACCTCTTCAAGTACACCCTCGCCAAGCTCGGCATCGAGGCGACCTTCGTCGAGAACCAGGACGACGCCGAGGAGTGGCGCCGGGCCGTGCGCCCGAACACGAAGCTCTTCTTCGCCGAGACGATCGGCAACCCGAAGATCAACGTGCTCGACATCGGCCTCGTCTCGGAGCTCGCGCACGAGGCCGGCGTGCCGCTCATCGTCGACAACACGATCGCGACGCCGTACCTGATCCGCCCGTTCGAGCACGGCGCCGACATCATCATCCACTCGGCCACCAAGTTCCTCGGCGGACACGGCACGACCATCGGCGGTGTCATCGTCGACGGCGGCCGATTCGAGTGGTCGGCGAACGTCGAGAGGTTCCCGGGGCTCACCGAGCCCGACCCCTCGTACCACGGTGCGAGCTACACGGCAGCGGTCGGCGACGGGCTCGCCTACATCATCAAGGCCCGGGTGCAGCTGCTCCGCGACCTCGGTGCCGCCATCTCGCCGAACAGCGCATGGCTCCTGATCCAGGGCATCGAGACGCTCTCGCTGCGCATCGAGCGCCACGTGCAGAACGCGCAGGAGATCGCGGAGTGGCTCGACGGCCACCCCGACGTCGCGAGCGTCAACTACTCCGGACTGCCGTCGAGCCCGTGGTACGCCGCGGCGAACGCGTACGCGCCCAAGGGCGTCGGCGCGGTGCTCTCGTTCGAGCTGAAGGGCGGCGTCGACGCGGGCCGTGCGCTCGTCGACAACCTCTCGCTCTTCAGCCACCTCGCCAACATCGGCGATGTGCGATCGCTCGTCATCCACCCGGCCTCGACGACGCACTCGCAGTTGACCCCCGAGCAGCAGCTCACGACGGGCGTGACGCCCGGACTCGTGCGCCTCTCCGTCGGCATCGAGAACGTCGACGACCTGAAGGCCGACCTCGAGGCCGGATTCGCCGCAGCGCGCGCCGCCACGGACGCCTCGCGGATCTGACGTCCGCCACGCGACGACGAACGGATGCCGCGAGCCCGCCCGGGGGCTCGCGGCATCCGTTCGTCTCTCATCGATCCGTCGATCCGTCGATCCATCGATCCGTCGATCCATCCATCCATCCATCCATCGATCCATCGATCCGTCGATCCGTCGATCTTGGCCCTTCCTCGCTCGGGAAAGGGCGAAGATCGACGGATCGATGAGGGGCATGTGCGCGATCCTTCGCGACCGGCGCAACGTGACGAACCGCGACCGGTGGCGCACGTAACAAACCACGACCGGGTGGCCTTTCGGGAAGAATCGAGAGATGGACTGGCAGACGACGGCCGACGCGGTGCCCGCGAGCATCGTCACTGAAGCGCGGGCGGCATCGCTCGCCGGTCGCGCCCCCGCCACGGGTGCGTGGCGAGATGGCGACCCCGTCGGCGATCGCCGGTTCGTGCAGCTCGGCGAGGTGCCGCTCGAGTCGGGGCGCGTGCTTCCCGACGTGCGCATCGCGTACGAGCAGTGGGGCACCCTGTCTCCGGCTCGCGACAACGCCATCCTCGTGCTGCACGCCCTGACGGGCGACAGCCATGTCATCGGTTCGGCAGGGCCTGCGCACCCGAGCGCCGGCTGGTGGCCCGGCGTCGTCGGCCCGGGCCTCGCGATCGACACCGACCGCTGGTTCGTGGTCGCCCCGAACGTGCTCGGCGGATGCCAGGGGTCCACCGGGCCGGCATCGCTCGCGCCCGACCGGGCGGAGTGGGGCACCCGGTTCCCGTTCCTCACGATCCGCGACCAGGTGCGCGCGCAGATCGCGTTCGCCCGAGAGCTCGGCATCGAGCGCTTCGCAGCCGTCGTCGGCGGCTCGATGGGGGCGATGCACGTGCTCGAGTGGGCGGTCATGGCGCCCGACGCGGTCGAGCGCATCGCCGTGCTCGCGGCGCCCGCGGCCACCTCCGCCGACCAGATCGCCCTGAACTCGGTGCAGATCGAGGCGATCCGCACCGACCCGGCGTTCCGCGGCGGCGAGTTCTACGACGCGCCCGACGGCGAGGGCCCGACGCGAGGGCTCGCCCTGGCACGGCGCATGGCGATGCTCAACTACCGCACGGCCGCCGAGCTGAACCACCGGTTCGAGCGAAGCTGGCAGTCCGACATCGACCCGTTGGCCGGCGAGGGCCGCTTCGCGGTGGAGTCCTACCTCGACTTCCACGGCAACAAGTTCACGCGCCGCTTCGACGCGAACAGCTACATCGTGCTGACGCAGTCGATGAACTCGCACGACATCGGCCGGGGGCGAGGCGGCACCGCCGCTGCACTGGCCGGTGTGCGAGCGAAGAGCCTCGTCGTCGGCATCGACAGCGACCGGTACTTCCCGTTGGCCGGGCAGACCGAGATCGCGAGCGGGCTGCCTCGCAGCATCCACGGGCGCGCACCTGTGGTCGTCTTCTCGGAGTACGGCCATGACGCCTTCCTCATCGAAGACCACGCGATCCGCCGGGTGCTCGCCGAACTCCTCGCCGCGTGACGCCCGGCCATTCGTCGATCCGGCTGCTCGACCGTCGTCGCCGAGCGCAGCATCCCGACACTCACGCACCGTCGTCGACTCCGCTACTCTTCGAGAGTGACGACGCCGTTTCCTTGGCGCCGCCGTGCTGAGGGGGGTGTCGTGAAGCGCATCCACAAGGAACGCGACCGTCTCCTGCGGCGACTCGCGCGGGTCTCGGGGCTGAGCGGTGCGCTCGGCGCGCTCGCATGCCTCCTCGTGCCCGCGACGACGAGCGGCGTCGAACTCGTGATCGCCTCGCTGCTGACCCTCGCGGCCGGAACCTTCATCGCCCTGTACACCGTCCGCGGCGCCGTCTTCGCTGCGCTCGTCGCCGTCGCGTGCTCCATCACGCTCATCAGCGTGCTCGGGGCGGCCCCGGTGATCAGCCCGAGCGCGGTCGCCGCGATGGCGATCACGGCGAGCGTCACCGCCTCGTCGGTGGCGATCCCGCTCATCGTGCGCCCCAACGGGCCCTTCATCGTGCTCGGACTCGTCGCGGCGACGCTCGTGGCCATCGGCATCATCGCGATCACCGGACACGAGATGACGACCGTGGCGATCGGCGCGCTCATGGGCTGGGCGGCGAACGTCGCGATCGGCATCTGGCTCGATCGCGCCATCTCGGCTGCGTCCGAGCGCATCAACGAGGTCGGCAGGGCGCACGAAGCGGAGCGACTGGCGAGCGAGTTCGAGTCGCAGCAGCGCCAAGACGCGAGAGTGCTGCACGACACCGTGCTCGCCACGCTCAGCCTGCTCGCCCACTCGGGCGTCGGCGTCGGCGCCAGTGCCCTGCGGCAGCAGGCGGGCGACGATGCCCGCCTGCTCAAGCAATTGCGGCTCGGCGCGCCGCTCGATCGCGGCTCGACGGCGATCTTCTCGCCGGAATCCGACGACGAGAGCCTCGGGGTGACCTTCGAGTCGGTGCGCCAGCGGTTCGCGCGCATGGGCCTCGACGTGAACTGGCACGGCGCGGGCCGCCTCGCTCTGCCTCGGGACACCCTCGACGCGCTCATCGGTGCACTCGGCGAGTGCCTCGAGAACGTGCGCCGGCATTCCGGTGTCACCCAGGCGGATGTCACGGTGAGCGACGACGACCGCACGGTGCGCGCCATGGTCACCGACGCCGGCACAGGTTTCGAGCCCGTCGAAGTCGACGGCGCACGCCTCGGCTACGCCGAGTCGGTGGTCGGCCGGCTGAGCACGGTGGGCGGCCGCGCCCGGATCTTCTCCTCGCCCGGCTCGGGCACCACGGTGATGCTCGAGGTGCCGAAGCCATGAACGAACTGCACCTCGCGACCACGTTGAGCCGGCCGTTCCGTCGACCGACCCGTTCCGCGCGGGCCGCGGGCGACGTTCGCGAGAGTCATGGCGGGCGCCGCCTGGCCACCGGCATCACCTTCGCTTCCGGCCTCGTCATCGCCGGGCACCTCGCCCATGCGATGGCCCTCGCCTCGACCTTCCCCCCCGGGCCCGGCCCGTGGCCCGCGTGGTTGGCGCTCGCCGGCGTCGTCGGCATCGGCGTGGTCTCCCGCACGGTGTCCCGCGACACCCCCCTGCCCGACTGGCTCTACGTCATCCTCCTCGTCGCCCTCATCGCTCCCGTGTGGCTCGACCTGAGCGTGACCCAGGGGCTGCTGCACCTCGGAGTGACTCCGACCGCGGCGGCAGCGGCCGGCGCGGTGCTCATGCCCGTGGCGGCGATCAGGGGCACGCGCATTCCGATGACCGTCGCGAGCGCGATCGGACTCGTGCTCGCGACGGCGGCACTGCTCCAGCTGGAGTCGGCCGGCCGTCACACCGTGACCGGGGTGATCGTCGCGGCATCCGCTGTGCTGCCCATGGCCGTCGCGGTGATCGCGATCCGTGGCTTCCGCCGGCTCGTGCGTCGCGAACTCGACCTCTCGCTCGTGCAGAGCACCGTCGCCACGCCGAGGACCGCCGTGGGCATGCGCGCCTCCGAAGAGCTCGCCCAGCTCGACTTCGCCGCTGAGTCGCTGCTCGACGATGTCGGCTCGGGTCGCATCGCGATTCCGATTCCGCCGGAATCCGCCGAGCTCGCGGGCACCCTCGCCGCACGACTCCGCGTGCGGCTCATCGAAGGCCGCAACGACACCTGGCTCCGGCACGCCGTCACCGAGTCCGCCTATCTCAGCAAGCGCGTCACGGTCGACGACCCCGGCGGGCTCGCCGGGCTGCTCGCGGGCGACCAGCGCGACGGCCTGCTGCTCGGCCTGTGGTTCCTCGTCGGCGAGCAGTCCAAGGGCTCTGCCGATCGTGCGGCTCACGTCACCTGCCGTGAGCCCGACGACGCCTCAGAGCCCGATGTGCCCGATCTGCTGCTCTCGATCGAGGTTTCAGGTGTGTCTCGGCGCCGCGTCGACCCTGCAACGTGGGATGCACTCGGTAGTGTCGGTACACACGACGTCGTTGCTGCACACGAGTCTTTTCGCATCGACGTCGACTGCCGAGTCGACTCGAGTGTCACGGCAGGTGTACCGGCCGCCCGCGGGGCGGCCCATTCGAGGGGAAGCTGAATGGCCGACATCGCGCCACCGATCCGTCTGGCGATCGTCGATGATCACCGCATGCTCCTCGGAGCGCTCTCGGAGTGGATCCGCAATGCGGCGCCCGACATCGAGCTCATCGCCGCCGTGCCATCGTGGTCGGAATTGCTCGCTCACCCCGACTTCCCCGTCGACGTCGTGCTGCTCGACCTCGACCTGCGCGACAACATCCCCATCTCGCTGAAGCTCTCGATGCTGAAGTCGGCCGGGGTGCAGACGATGCTCATGAGCACCTATTCCGAGCCGGCCGTCGTGCGTGAGGCGCTCAGCTCCGGCGCGCTCGGCTACCTCGTGAAGTCCGAGCCGGTCGAGACGATCATCGAGGCGATCCGTGCCGCCCGCATCGGCGAGTCGTACCTCACGCCCGAGCTCGAGCTCGCGCTCGCCGAAGAGGGCACCGCTCCGAAGCTCTCGGCACAGGAGCGCCGGGTGATGGCGCTCTACGGGGCCGGCCAGCCGGTCAAGGCGGTGGCCTTCCAGCTCGGCATCTCCGAAGAGACGGCGAAGAGCTACCTCAAGCGCATCCGCGAGAAGTACCGCGCATCGGGCTACGACGTCGGCACGAAGGTGGCGCTGCGCAAGCGCGCGATCCTCGACGGCATCCTGCTGCAGTCCGACTGACCCCGCCCATCGCGGTCGAAGATGCCGAGGCATCCCCCGACCGCGGAATGGCGCGGCATGCGTCGCCTGGCCGCCGGCCGGCTCACAACTCGATGGACTCGATCGCCCCGGTGGCGTACGGCACGACGACTCCGCGCCGACCGCGCGCGCGGTCGAGGCCGAGCGATGCGACCGCGAGGATGGCTCCGGCTCCGGTCAGCACGAGACCGATCCACACGGGGGCGACGTAGCCGAATCCGGCGGCGATCGCGAGGCCGCCGAGGAACGCCCCGAGACCGTTGCCGATGTTCAGCGCCGAGTGGTTGAGGGCGGCCGCGATCGACTGGCTGTCGTGGGCCACGTCCATGAGCCGCGCCTGGATCGTGGGCGAGAGGGCGGATGCCGCTGCGCCGACGAGGAACACGCCGAGGTACAGGCCGACCGGGTGCGCGGCGGTCAGGCCGAGCAGCACGAGCGATGCCGCGAGCAGCGCGAAGAACAGGTACATCGTGCGCCGGACGCTCCAGTCGGCGAGCCGGCCGCCGACGAGATTGCCGATCGTCATGCCGAGGCCGAAGGCGATGAGCACCGTCGGCACGAGCGACGGGCCGAGTCCGGTGACCTCCGTCGCGAGCGGGGCGACATAGCTGTAGACGGCGAAGAGGCCGCCGAAGCCGATGGCGCCGATGCCGAGGGTGAACCACACCTGGCCGCGAGTGAAGGCGCGCAGTTCGCGCTTCATCGTGGCGTGCGGGTCGCCGGCCTGCCACGGCACCGCGGCGAGCACGGCGAGGAAGGTGAGGGCGAAGATCGCGGCCACGGCGAGGTAGGCGATGCGCCAGCCCGCGGCCTGACCGAGCCAGGTGATCGCCGGCACGCCGATGACGTTCGCGATCGTGAGCCCCGAGAGCACGAGCGCGACGCCCTGAGCGCGCTTGCCAGGGCCCATGAGGCTCGCCGCGACGAGGGAGGCGATGCCGAAATAGGCGCCGTGCGGCAGGGCGGCGACGAAGCGGGCGATGAGCACGAGCTCGAATGTCGGCAGCACGGCGGAGGCGATGGTGCCGAGCGTGAAGGCGGTGAGCAGGGCGAGCAGCAGTCGCTTGCGCGGCCAACGCGCGGCAGCGGCGGCGATCGTGGGGGCGCCGACGACGACCCCGAGGGCATAGGCCGAGATGATCCAGCCGGCGTTCGCGTTCGCCTCGGCGGAGGACTGCGCGTAGAGCCCCGGCAGGAGATCTTGCGCGATGTTCGGAAGCAGGCCCATCGCGACGAACTCGGTCGAGCCGATGCCGAAGCCGCCGAGCGCCAGCGCGAGGAGCGCCAGACGGATGCGGGCCGGCGTCAGCGTCGTCGGCCCGTCAGAAGAGAGGGTCACCAAGGGATTCTCGCATGAATCGAATCGATTCGAGCTGCGGCGCACCCCAGTGTGACGTCACGCGACGCGATGATCCGGCCGTCCAGCGGCCTGAGCCACCCCGCCAGCCAGCCGTCCGCCCGCTCGGCGCTGCTCAGTGCCGGGCCGGCTCCGGCTCAGTGCCGCTCGAGCTCCGCCTCGAGCCGCTCGAGCTTGCCATCGAGTTCACCCGTGTACCCCGGCCGAATGTCGGCCTTCAGCACGAGCGAGACCCGAGAGCCGTACTCCCCCACGGCCTCCGTGGCGCGCCGCACCACGTCGAAGACCTCGTCCCACTCGCCCTCGATCGTCGTGAACATCGCGTCCGTGCGATTGGGCAGTCCCGACTCGCGCACGATGCGCACCGCCGCGGCGACGGCGTCGTGCACGGAGCCGTCGTTCCTGCCCGTGCCGCTCGGCGCGACTGAGAATGCCACCAGCATGTTCGTCTCCTTCGATTTCACTCGTCTGAGCCCATTCTCGTGCCTGTCGCGTCGACCTTGCTCGGCAACGCACGAGATGTCCCGAGCCGCCACAGTGCGCGGATGCCCCAGACGAGCAGCACCACGAGCAGCAACGACTTGACCGTCAGCAGAACCACGAACGCCGGGTCGGCGATGAGGAGCCACCCGTACCAGTACGGGTAGATGATGTGCGTGCAGAGCGCGATCGCCGCAGCGACCAGTGCGGGCAGCGCGAAGCGCGCCGGGCGGTAGACCAACCCGAGGATGACCGGCGCGGCGAGCCACGTCACGAACTGCGGCGAGCCGACCTTGTTCGCGAGCATGAGCACGACCACGAGGCTGAGCCCGAGCGGCGGGAGCAGCCGTCCGAAGGCGGCCCCGCGGCGTGCGGCACGGATGCCGATGAGCACGACGGCGAGCACCCCGACCGCCATGATCGGCGTGGTGAGGGCTGCCACGGCATCCGCCCCCGGCCCGTCGATCTGGAAGGTGAGGATCCGGCGGTCGTAGACGATCTGCACCGAGTTCGAACCGGCGACGATCTGCCACAGCCAGGCGACGGCGAGCGGTGCCTCGATCTGCAGCCCGCGCCCCGCCTGCTCGGCGATGAAGCCGACGGCGTTCGAGCCGGCTCCCGCGAGCAGGCTCACGCCGAGGATGCCGACACTGAGCGCGCCCGCCACGGTGACGACCTCGAGCCGCCGGCGGGCGGCGATCACGACGGCGACGACGAGCGCGGCCGGCCAGACCTTGACCCACGCCCCGATCGTGAGCAGCACGGCCGCCACGCGCGGCCGGCCCGCCGCCCAGAGCAGTCCGGTGATCGCGAGCGGCACCGTGATCGCGTCGATGCGACCGAGGGCGATCGGCCCGAGCAGGGCCAGGAATCCGAGCCACCACCACGCCGCGAGTCGCCGGGGGCGCGACAGCCGCGAGCGGCCGATGAGCACGCCGAACGCGATCGCGTTCAACACGGTGACGATCGCGAGCCACGTCTGCGGGTAGAACGCGGATCCGAAGGCGAGCGACGCCGCCATCGGCACGAAGGCGAGGATCGGGTACACCCAGGGCGCATCGATGCCCATGCGCACCCAGCCGTGCGCGGCGTTGTCGGCCCAGACTCGGTACACCGCGGTCACGTCGCCGAGGGGATAGCCGGGGGCCGCGAGATTCAGCCAGACGAGCGCGAGGTGCACGAGGGCGAAGCCGGTCCACAGCGCGGGTCTCGTGCCGAGCCGGCCTCGAAGACGGCGAACGGATGCCTCGCGCTCGGCCCCGTCCGTCATCGTCTCTCCTCGCTCACGTGTGTGCGACCCGATTGAAGGTTGGAAACTTCACGGCTGGTCAGGCGACGGGCGTGTTCTGCTTGCTCAGTCCGTGTCGGCGATTTCGCACGGTGACGCGTCCGTACGCTCGCGCCGTCGGCAGCCACAAGAGCACCGCTCCGAGCAACGCGGCGATCGCGCCCGCGACGTAGATCGGGTTCTCATCGATGAGACCGACGACCGGGATGACACCGATGACCAACATGGTTGCGAATCCGGCTGCGACGAACGCGGGCCAGCGACTTCCGCGAAGGGCGAAGAAGGCGGCCAGCAGCGGAATCAGGACCCCGGGCAGCGAGAATGCGGCGAGAGCCACGATCACGACCGCGACCGTGTCGGGCGGGAACTCCTCGTACTGTGCCGGGTCGAGCAACGGGATCGCGTTGATCAGGAACAGGCCGGCTGACGCCAGCAGCGCGAAGGCTCCCGCCGTGACGACCATCGGCGCGGCATCGGGAGCAGCCGTCAACGACGATCCGTTCTTGTTCACAGTGTTCCTCTCGGCAACCGCCAGTCCCTGACTCTGGCGACGAGCCTAGCCGAGCATCACAATCCGCCACGCGCAGCGGGCGGCCATCGTGCGCGCGTGGTCAGTAGGCGAGCAATGCGCCGATGACCCGGGGAACGGCGCTCGCGATGTCGAGGGCCGTGACGGGTCCGCCGTCGACCGCCTCCGTTGCGCGCCGTGCCGCCTCGCCGTGCACCCAGGCCGCCGTCGCCGCGAGCGCGGAGAGAGCCTCGGCGTCGGTGGTGAGGCGCTGGTGGTGGGTGGCGACGAGTGCGCCGAGGATGCCCCCGAGCACGTCCCCGGTGCCGGCCGATGCCAGCCAGTGCGTGCGTGCGGTGACGGTGTACCGGTCGCCGTCGGGATCGCAGATGTGGGTGACGGCGCCCTTCAGCAGCACGGCGACGCCGAGTTCGCCGGCGGCGCGCAACGCCCATTCGGCGGGCGCCTCGCGCACCTGCGCGACGCTCGTCTCGATCTCGCGCGATGCGAGCAGCGCGGCGAGCTCCCGCACGTGGGGGGTGATCACCGTCGGGGCCGTGTGCGTGCCCACGAGGTCGAGAGCCCCTGCGTCGAGCACCACCGGCTGCCGTGAGGCGAGCGCCCCCTGCAGGTCGCCGAGCACCATGAACGAGCGCCGGCCGGGGTCGATGCCGGATCCGACGAGCCACGCCTGCACGCGCCCGGGGCTCGTCACGGTCTCGGGCCGGCGTGCGAGCACTGCGGTGCGCACCGCCCGCGGACCGGTGTAGCGCACCATGCCGAGGCCTGCGCGATGGGCGGCCTCGACGGCGAGCACGGCGGCTCCGGGGTACTCGGGCGAGCCCGCGACGACTCCGAGCACGCCGCGCGAGTACTTGTCGTCATCCGCTGCGGGAGCGACGATCCACTCGGCCGCGTCAGCGGCGGTCCATTCCTGCCACGACGAGTCCATGATCCAACGATAGGTTGAGGGTCATGCGTCCGACAATCGCCGCACCGATCAGCCTCGCACCCCGCGTCGTCGTCTTCGACTACGGCGAGGTCATCTCCCGCGAACCGAGCGACGACGATCGTGCCGCACTCCTCGAACGGGCCGACGCGGCCGCCGATCCCGAGCCGTTCTGGGCGGCGTACTGGGCGCACCGGCACGGTCTCGACCGCGGCACGACCTCGATCGCCGGGTACTGGCAGGCCGTCGCGTCCGACATCGGCGCCGAGTGGAGCGCGATCGACGTGCACGAACTCTGGGCGATCGACCATCGCGGTTGGCTGTCGGTCGACGTCGGCACCCTCGGCGTGCTGCACGCGCTCGCGGCGGGCGGCACGCGACTGGCGCTGCTCTCCAACGCCGGCGCCGATTTCTCGGGCTGGCTCCGCCACGGCTCCTTCTCGCCGCTCTTCGAGCGCGTGTTCGTCAGCGGCGAGCTCGGGCTCGTGAAGCCCGATGCGGCGATCTACGAGCACGTCATCGACGAACTCGACATCGCGGCATCCGATTTCGTGTTCATCGACAACAATGCCGAGAACGTCGACGGCGCCAAGGCCGTCGGCGGCGACGGGCACGTGTTCACGGATGCCGCGGCACTCGAATCGTGGCTTCGCAGTATCGCCTGATCGGCGGCCGGCGTGGTGTGCCCGGGGTCACCCCGACGCTGCGGCCGCCCGTGCGGAGATGGCCTGCTCCATCATCTCGGGCGAGGGCTGGCTGATCGCGATGATGTTGCCCTCGCTGTCGGAGAACCACGCACCCCGCTCGCTGCCGAGGTCGGCGACGCCGTCGACCGTCTTCAGCCCGGGCATGTCGTAGTCGTGGAATGTCACACCGTTCGTCCGGAGCGCGGTCATGTCGCGCTCGAGGTTGTCGGTGATGAGCGTGAGCGCCGTGTTCTTCGCCGTGCCCGCGTACTTGGTCTGGTAGATCAGCACACCGGCGCCGCCGAAGTCGAAGACGTCCCCGGCCTCATCCGAATGCACGGGCGTGTGGCCGAGGACGTCGTGCCAGTAGGCCCGAGCTCGGGCGAGATCGGTGGCCGGGAGCACGGCCATTGCCATGAGTTTTTCAAACATGATGTTTCCTCGAGTTTCTCAGATCGGCGTCAGTCTACGCCGCGAGCCACCCGCTCGCACTACCCCCGCCGAGTGGCGTCCTGCACCTCGCCGACGAGTTCCTCGATGATGTCCTCGAGGAAGATGACGCCCGTCGTCGTGCCGTCTTCGTCGAACGCCCGGGCCACGTGCGTGCCGAGCCGCCGCATGGTCGAGAGCGCGTCTTCGAGGTCGGTGCCCGCGTAGATCGAGACGAGTCGCCGCACCCGCTTCGCGGGGATCGGGTCGTCGAACTCGTCGTCGTCGAGATCGATGACGTCTTTCAGGTGCACGTAGCCGTCGGGATCGCCCGCCTCGTCGAGGATCGGGTAGCGCGAGAACCCGCGTCGGGCGACCGCGCGTTCGACGTCGGCCGGTGTCGCCCCTGGCGGCAGGCTGACGAGCGCGTCGAGCGGCACCGCGACATCCTGCACCCGCTTCGTCGTGAACTCGAAGGCGGCGGTGAGCGTTCCGCTCGCGTCGGCGAGCACACCCTCGCGGCGCGACTGGTCGACGATCGTCTGCACCTCCTCGAGGGTGAACGTCGACGTCGCCTCGCTCTTCGGCTCGACGCCGAAGAGCCGCAGCACTCCGTTGGCGGTCGCGTTCAACGCCACGATGATCGGACGGAAGATGCGCGCGATGAACACCAGCGGCGGCGCGAGCAGCAGCACGGCCCGGTCGGGGATCGAGAACGAGAGGTTCTTCGGCACCATCTCGCCGAAGACCACGTGCAGGTAGGAGACGAGCACGAGGGTCACGATGAAGGCGATCGTCGAGATGACCTCGACGGGCCAGCCCGTGAGGTGCAGGGGCACCTCGAGCAGGTGGTGGATCGCCGGCTCCGACACGTTCAGGATCAGCAGCGAGCAGATCGTGATGCCGAGCTGGCTCATGGCGAGCATCAACGTGGCGTGCTCCATCGCCCACAGCGCCGTCTTCGCGCTGCGCTTACCCTGCTCGGCGAGCGGCTCGATCTGCGAACGCCGAGCCGAGATGACGGCGAACTCCGCGCCGACGAAGAAGGCGTTCGCGATGAGCAGCACGAACAGCCAGGCGATTCCGGCCCAGTCGCTCATCGTTGTCCTCCCTCGATCGAGTCGGCTTCGGGCAGCGGGTTCGGCACGAAGCGCACCCGGTCGATGCGTCGCCCGTCGAGTCGCTGCACGACGAGCGTGCCGTCGTCGACGAGCACCTCGTCACCGACCGCCGGCAGGCGGCCGAGCTCGGCCATGACGAATCCGGCCACGGTCTCGTAGTCTCCGTTCTCGGGCACCCGGATGCCGGTGCGTTCCAGCAGTTCGTCGGGTCGGAGGATGCCGGGGAAGCTCACGTCGTCGCCGCGCCGGACGATGCCCGCCCGGGTGCGGTCGTGCTCGTCGGAGACCTCGCCGACGAGCTCTTCGACGAGGTCTTCGAGCGTCGCCACGCCCGCGGTGCCGCCGTACTCGTCGACGACGACGGCCATCTGGTAGCCGCGCCCGCGGAGCTCGCCGAGCAGCGTGTCGAGCTTCATCGTCTCGGGCACCCGCAACGCGTCGGACTGCAGTGCCGAGGCGGGCACGTCGGCGCGACGCTCCCGCGGCACCGCGACGGCCTGCTTGACGTGCACGAGGCCCACGATGTCGTCGAGGTTGTCGTCGTACACGGGGAACCGCGAGAACCCGGTCTGGCGTGCGAGCTCGAGCACCGCTTCAGCCGGCTCCTGGCGCTGCACGGCGGCCACGCGAGGGCGCGGCGTCATGACATCGGATGCATCGTGATCGGCGAAGCGCAGGGTGCGGCCCAGGAGGGTCGCGGTGTCCTGCTCCAACAGCCCGGCACTCGCCGACCGGCGCACGAGCGATGAGAGCTCCTCGGCCGTGCGCGCGCCCGAGAGCTCCTCCTTCGGCTCGATGCCGACGGCGCGGAGCAGTCCGTTGGCGCTGCCGTTGAGCAGCGAGACCGCCGGCTTGAACACCCACGTGAACGCCGTCTGGAACGGCATGACCACCTTCGCGGTCGCGAGCGGAAGCGCGAGGGCGAAGTTCTTCGGCACGAGCTCGCCGAGCACCATCGAGAGGAGGGTGGCGACGACGATGGCCGTGATCGTTCCGACCGGCCGCACGAGGGCCTCGGGAACCCCGATCGCGGTGAGCGGTCCGGCGAGCAGCGAGGAGATCGCCGGCTCCATCGTGTATCCCGTGAGCAGCGTGGTGAGCGTGATGCCGAGCTGGGCGCTCGACAGGTGCGTCGAAGTGATCTTCAGCGCGGAGATCGTGAGGCCGAGCTTCGTCTCGCCTCGTGCGCGCCGTGCCTCGACGTCGGCCCGATCGAGATTGACGAGCGCGAATTCACTGGCAACGAACAAGCCCGTGCCGATCGTGAGGAGGAGTCCGATGCCGAGGAGAATCCACTCAGACATCGCCACCTCCCCGAGCGGTCACGGGCATGGGTCTATGGCCTGGCGAAGTCGCAGAGGGAGGATCGTCCATTGTGCGCCCAGTATATCGGCGCACTCCGTGCGATCACCGAGAGCTCGAGCGGGCCTCGCCGTCGCTCACCAGCTGACCGGCAGGGCCTTGCCCTCCTCGTAGCCGGCCGCCGACTGGATGCCGACGAGCGCACGCTCGCGGAACTCCTCGACGGTCCTGGCACCCGCGTAGGTGAACGAACTGCGCACGCCCGAGGTGATCATGTCGAGCAGGTCCTCGATCGAGGGACGCATCGGATCGAGGTAGATCGCCGACGACGAGATGCCCTCGGCGAAGAGCTCCTTGCGTGCGAGTTCGTACGGCGAGAGCCGGTCGAACCGCTCGCGCACCGCCTTCGTCGACGCCATGCCCCAGCTCTCTTTGAAGAGGCGACCGGATGCATCGTGGCGCAGGCTCCCCGGCGCCTCGATCGTGCCCGCGAACCAGGAGCCGATCATGACCGAGGCGGCCCCTGCGGCCAGCGCGAGTGCGACATCGCGCGGGTACCGCACGCCGCCGTCGGCCCAGACGAGCGCGCCGAGTTCACGTGCGGCCTCCGAGGTCTCGAGCACCGCCGAGAACTGCGGCCGGCCGACCGCCGTCATCATCCGCGTCGTGCACATGGCACCCGGACCGACGCCGACCTTCAGCACGTCGGCGCCGGCCTCGACGAGGTCGGCGACCGCGTCGGCGGTGACGATGTTGCCGGCGACGATCGGCACGTCGAGGCCGAGGTCCCGCACGATCGAGACGGCCCGGATCATGCCCTCCTGGTGCCCGTGCGCCGTGTCGATGACGAGCATGTCGACCCCGGCCGCGGCGAGGGCGGCGGCCTTCGCCGCGACGTCGCCGTTGATGCCGATCGCGGCGGCGACCCGGAGCCGGCCGTCGGAGTCGACGTTGGGTTCGTAGATCGTGCTGCGCAGCGCGCTCCGCCGGCTGAGCGTGCCGACCACCCTGCCGTGCTCGAGCACGGGCGCGAAGTCGATTCCGGCGTCGACCATGAGATCGAACGCCCTTCGCGGCGTCGCGACGTCCTCTGCGTCGATGCCGGTGAGCTCGCCGTGCACGAGGTCGCCGAGGCGGGCGTCGGGCAGCGCGGTCGCGAGCCGGTCGGCCGGGATGCACCCGACGTACGCACCGCGCGAGTCGTGCAGCACGATGCCGTGGCCGGCGACGGGCGGCAGGGCGGCGAGCGCGTCGGCGGCCGTGGCATCCGGACTGAAGTCGTGCGGGGTGTCGAAGCGCGGCGATTGCGCCTTCACCGAGCGGATCGCCGCGTCGAGGTCTTGCAGATGCAGGTCTTGCGGCAGCACGCCGAGGCCGCCGCGCCGCGCAAGCGTCGCCGCGAGACGCGGCCCGGTGATCGAGTTCATGTTCGCCGAGACGATCGGCAGGGATGCCCCTGAGCCGTCGTCGGGCGCGAGCGAGACGTCGAGGCGGCTCGTCACACCGGAGCGACTCGGCACGAGGAACACGTCCGAGTAGGTCAGGTCGTGGCTGGGCGTCGTCCGGTAGAACTCCATGTCGCCACGCTACCCGTCTGGGTGTGGAGACAGGTGTGTCGCAGTACGTCTCCTCTGCAGCCTTCGGGGGATTAGGCTTGTGTGCGGCGATCCCCCCGTGCCTGCTTGCGTGGCGTGGTCGCCGCGGCAGGTAATTCCAGCATCAATGGAGAGAGTGGGCGAGAGGCTGTGTCGAGCCAATTGACCGGGTCAGGTTCCGACGAGACGACGTCGGCCGAGTACGGAGCCAACGAATGGCTCGTCGACGAGATGTACGAGAAGTTCCTCGTCGATCCGCAGTCGGTCGACAAGACCTGGTGGCCGGTGCTCGAGCACTACCGCCAGGTGAAGACCGGAGGCGGCGAGCCATCGGCCACCGCCCCGGCGGATGCCGCGGCATCCGCCCCACAGGCCGAGGCCGCCGCGCCTGCGGCACCCGCGGCCCCGGCCGCGGCCGCCGAGGCTGCCCCGGCGACCGCCCCGGTGCCCGTCATCGGGCAGACCCCCGAGGCCCGCACTACCTCGACCGCCCCGCGCACTGCGCCGGTACCGGCCGACGTGCCGGTGACGAGCCCGCAGCCGGTCATCGCCGAGGCCGTCCGTGAAGACGAGGTCGTGGCGTTGCGGGGCATGCCGAAGGCCCTCGCCGCGAACATGGACGCCTCGCTGACCGTGCCGACCGCCACGAGCGTCCGCACGATCCCGGCGAAGCTCATGATCGACAACCGCATCGTGATCAACAACCACCTGCGGCGCTCGCGCGGCGGCAAGATCTCGTTCACGCACCTCATCGGCTGGGCGCTCATCCAGGCGCTCAAGGACTTCCCGAGCCAGAACGTCTACTACGCCGAGCCCGACGGCAAGCCCAGCGTCGTCAAGCCGGCCCACATCGGCCTCGGCATCGCGATCGACGTCCCGAAGCCCGACGGCACCCGGGCGCTCCTCGTGCCCGCGATCAAGCGCGCCGAGACGATGACGTTCAACGAGTACCTCGCGGCCTACGAAGACCTCGTGCAGCGCGCTCGCCAGAACAAGCTGACGGCCGACGACTTCTCGGGCGCCACGATCTCGCTGACGAACCCCGGCGGCATCGGCACCGTGCACTCGGTGCCGCGCCTCATGAAGGGCCAGGGCTGCATCATCGGCGCCGGCGCCCTCGAATACCCCGCCGAGTTCCAGGGCGCCTCCGAGAAGACCCTTGCCAATCTCGCGATCGGCAAGACGATCACCCTGACCTCGACGTACGACCACCGCGTCATCCAGGGCGCGGGCTCGGGCGAGTTCCTGAAGAAGGTGCACGAGCTGCTGCTCGGCCAGCGCGGGTTCTACGAGAACCTCTTCGGCGCCCTTCGCCTGCCCTACGAGCCGATCCGCTGGGCACCCGACATCTCCGTCGACATCGCGAGCGCGATCGACAAGACCGCTCGCGTGCAGGAGCTCATCAACTCCTTCCGCGTGCGCGGCCACCTGATGGCCGACATCGACCCGCTCGAGTACGTGCAGCGCTCGCACCCCGACCTCGACATCGCGAGCCACGGCCTGACCTTCTGGGACCTCGACCGCGAGTTCGTCACTGGCGGCTTCGGCGAGAAGCGCACGGCCCTGCTCCGCGACATCCTCGGGGTGCTGCGCGACTCGTACTGCCGCACCATCGGCATCGAGTACATGCACATCCAAGACCCCGTGCAGCGTCGCTGGATCCAGGAGCAGATCGAGCGCAACTACGAGAAGCCCACCCACGACGAGCAGATGCGCATCCTCGGCAAGCTCAACGAGGCCGAGGCGTTCGAGACCTTCCTGCAGACGAAGTACGTCGGCCAGAAGCGCTTCAGCCTCGAGGGCGGCGAGTCCGTCATCCCGCTCCTCGACGAGATCCTGCAGGGCGCCGCCAAAGAGGGGCTCGACGAGGTCGCCATCGGCATGGCGCACCGCGGCCGCCTCAACGTGCTCACGAACATCGCGGGCAAGACCTACGGCCAGGTGTTCCGCGAGTTCGAGGGCACGCAGCAGTCGAAGGGCTTCTCGGGCTCGGGCGACGTGAAGTACCACCTCGGCACCCAGGGCACCTTCACCGCCGACGACGGCCACCAGATCCCCGTCTCGCTCGCGGCGAACCCCTCGCACCTCGAGGCCGTCGACGGCGTGCTCGAGGGCATCGTGCGGGCCAAGCAAGACAGAAAGCCCATCGGCACCTTCTCGACGCTGCCGATCCTCGTGCACGGAGATGCCGCGATGGCCGGCCAGGGCGTCGTGCTCGAGACGCTGCAGATGTCGCAGCTCCGCGGGTACCGCACCGGCGGCACCATCCACGTCGTCGTCAACAACCAGGTGGGCTTCACCACCGTGCCGGGTGACGCTCGCTCCTCGATCTACTCGACGGATGTCGCGAAGACCATCCAGGCGCCGATCCTGCACGTGAACGGCGACGACCCCGAGGCCGTCGTGCGGGTGGCCGAGCTCGCGTTCCGCTACCGCCAGGAGTTCAAGCGCGACGTCGTCATCGACCTCGTCTGCTTCCGCCGGCGCGGCCACAACGAGGGCGACGACCCCTCGATGACCCAGCCGCTCATGTACAACCTCATCGAGGCCAAGCGCTCGGTGCGTAAGCTCTACACCGAAGCGCTCGTCGGTCGCGGCGACATCACCGAGGCGGAGTACGAAGAAGCGCACCGCGACTTCCAAGACCGCCTCGAGCGCGCCTTCGCCGAGACCCACGCCGCCCAGACCGGGGCGATCCCGATCGTCGGCGCGACCGACTCGGCGGCTCCGTCCGAACCGGCCGCGGGCGAGCTCGAGACCACCGGTGTCACGACAGAGGTCGTGCACGCCATCGGCGACGCGTTCAACAACAAGCCCTCGGGCTTCACCGTGCACGCGAAGATCCAGCAGTTGCTGACGAAGCGCTTCGAGATGAGCCGCAACGGCAAGATCGACTGGGGCTTCGGCGAGCTGCTCGCGCTCGGTTCGCTCCTCCTCGAGGGCACCCCGGTGCGCCTGGCGGGCCAGGACGCCCGAAGGGGCACGTTCGTGCAGCGCCATGCCGTGCTGCACGACCGCGCGAACGGCCAGGAATGGCTGCCCCTGCAGAACCTCTCCGACAACCAGGCGCGGTTCTGGATCTACGACTCGCTCCTCTCCGAGTACGCGGCGATGGGCTTCGAGTACGGCTACTCGGTCGAACGGGCCGATGCCCTCGTCATGTGGGAGGCGCAGTTCGGCGACTTCGCCAACGGCGCGCAGACCATCATCGACGAGTTCATCTCCTCAGCCGAGCAGAAGTGGGGCCAGCGCTCCAGCGTCGTGCTCCTCCTCCCCCACGGCTACGAGGGGCAGGGTCCCGACCACTCGAGCGCCCGCATCGAGCGGTACCTCCAACTCTGCGCCGAGAACAACATGACCGTTGCGCGGCCCTCCACGCCGGCGTCGTACTTCCACCTGCTGCGTCGCCAGGCCTACGCCCGGCCGCGCAAGCCGCTCGTCGTCTTCACCCCGAAGGCGATGCTGCGCCTGCGAGGCGCGACCAGCGAGGTCGCCGACTTCACGCAGGGCAAGTTCGAACCGGTCATCGACGACGCCCGCATCACCGACCGCGCCGCGGTCAAGCGCGCGGTGTTCGTCTCGGGCAAGATCTACTACGACCTGATCACCGAGCTCGAGAAGCAGCAGAACACCGAGGTGGCGGTCGTGCGCCTCGAGCAGCTCTACCCGCTGCCCGCCGCCGAGCTGAAGGCCGTTGCCGAGTCGTACCCGAACGCCGAGCTGATGTGGGCGCAAGACGAACCCGAGAACCAGGGCGCGTGGCCGTACTTCATCATCGAGACGAACAAGCTGGGCGCGCGTCCTGTCAAGGTCGTCGCCCGTGCCGCCGCGGCATCGCCCGCGACGGGCTCCGCGAAGCGGCACGCCGCCGAGCAGGCGGAGCTCGTGCGTCACGCCACGACGCTCTAGCCCTCGCACGAACGAAGCGAGCGGATGCCCCGGGGCATCCGCTCGCTTCGTCGTTCACGCCTTCCCGCGCGCTCAGGCCTTCCCGCGCCCGAGCCGACTCGGCCACCAGATGGCGCGGCCGATGTCGTAGGCCATCGCCGGCACGAGCAGCGTGCGCACGAGGAAGGTGTCGAGCAGCACTCCGAACGCGACGATGAACGAGATCTGCGCGAGGAAGAGGATCGGCAGCACTCCGAGCGCGGCGAAGGTCGCGGCGAGCACGAGTCCGGCCGAGGTGATCACCCCACCGGTCAGCCGCACGCCGCGCACGATGCCCGCTCGCGTGCCGAAGCGCATCGACTCCTCGCGCACGCGCGTCATCAGGAAGATGTTGTAGTCGACGCCGAGGGCGACGAGGAACACGAACCCGAAGAGCGGCACCGACGGGTCGGCGCCCGGGAAGTGGAAGACGTGCTCGAACACGAGCGCCGAGACGCCGAGCGCCGCGGCGAACGAGAGCACGACACTGCCGATCAGGATGAGCGGCGCCACGATCGAGCGCAGCAGGAGCATGAGGATCACGAGGATCGCAGCGAGCACGAGCGGGATCACGAGGGTGCGGTCGGCGATCGCCGCGGCGTTCGTGTCGAGCGCCACCGCGGTCTGTCCGCCGACGAGCACCTCGGTGCCCACCTCGTCGAGACGTTCGCGGAGCTCTTCGACGGTCGCCTCGGCCTCGAGCGAGTCAGAGGGGTCGATGAGGGTCACCTGCAGCTGCACCTCCCCGT
Organism: Agromyces badenianii; assembly: GCF_003070885.1. Classification (NCBI taxonomy): domain Bacteria; kingdom Bacillati; phylum Actinomycetota; class Actinomycetes; order Micrococcales; family Microbacteriaceae; genus Agromyces; species Agromyces badenianii. The sequence continues at coordinate 945,844 of NZ_CP028913.1, read as the reverse complement.
CGACGACGGTGGGCTCCGGCGCCGGGGTTCCGGGCGGGCCGAAGGCCTCGATGCCGTCGCTCGTCACCGGTGCGGTGCCGGCGGGCGAATCGGTGCTCACCACGGCGACGGAATCGACGCCATCGGTGTCGAGGGCGATCTCCGCGATCTGCTGCAGTTCGTCTTCGGGCCCGATCACGATCGCGGGCGTGCCCGACCCGGCCGGGAAGTGCTCGCCGAGCAGCTCCTGCCCGTCGCGGGCCTGCGACTCGCCGAGCACGAACTCGCTCGAGGCCACCCCGTCGGCGTCGAGCTGCGCGAGACCGAGCGACATCGCGCCGAGCGCCAGCACCGAGACGATCCAGACGGTGCGCGGGCGCTTCGAGATGAGGCGGCCGACGCCGGCCCAGACGCCGCGATCGGGCAGGTCGGCCTCGTCGGGCGCCGAGGCGTCGTGCACGCCGGCCGCGTGTCGGGCGTGCGGCTCGACCTCGTCGCCGGCGTGCGCCAGCTTGCGCGGCCAGAATGCGGCCCGACCGGCCCAGAGCAGCAGCGCCGGGAGCAGGGTGAGCGCGGCGAGCACCGCGAAGACGATGCCGATCGCCGCGACCGGCCCGAGCACCTTGTTCGAGGTGAGCTCGCTCACGAGCAGGATCAGCAATCCGACGATGACCGTGCCGCCCGAGGCGACGATCGGCTCCCACGCGCCCTTCAGCGCCGCCCACGTGGCATCCCACTTGCGTTCGTACCTCGTGAGGGTCTCTCGATATCGGGAGATGTAGAGCAGGGCGTAGTCGGTCGCCGCACCGATCACGAGGATGAACAGGATGCCCTGGGTCTGGCCCGACAACAGCAGGATGTCGGCGCGCGCGAGCGCGACGACCGTGAAGACCGAGGCGCAGAGCGCCGTGAGGCTCGTGAAGAGCACGATGACCGGCAGCAACGGCGAGCGATAGACCACGATGAGGATGATGAAGACGGCGGCGAGCGCGACCGCGAGCAGCAGTCCGTCGATGCCGGCGAACGCCGCGGCGAGGTCGGCGGTGAAGCCCGCGGGCCCCGTGATGGCGGCGGTCGCGCCCTCGACGGGGTGTTCGTCGAGCACCGTGCGCAGTTCTGCCACGATGTCGGCCGGCGTCTCGCCGCCCTCGACGTTCTCGATCGGGATGACCATCTGGGCGGCGAGACCGTCGTCAGACGGCAGCACCGGCGATGCTCCATCGGCGTTCACGCCGTCGACCGCGAGGAGTTCATCGCGGAGCTCGTCGATCGCAGAGAGCTGCGCCTCGTCGAGTTCGGTGTCGCCGGCGACGACCACGATCGCCGGCACCTCGTCGCCGTCGCGGAAGCCGTCTTGGAGCTCGGTGACTTCGGTGGCCTCGGCCGACGACGGCAGGAATTGCGCCTGATCATTGGTCGAGACGTCGCTCAGCGAGCCGAATGCGGCGCCGCCCGCGCCGAACAGTGCAAGCCAGACGAGGATGAGTGCTGCGGGGATGGTGACGCGGAGCCACGTGGGCACGCGTCGCTTCGAAATATTGGCCGAGTTGTCGATCACACCTCGACGTTACGGAACGATCACCGTTCAGGCATCGAACGAACGATTGAACGACGGCGAGTCGGGCTGATCGGGATCAGACCGGCTGGTGCGAGGACTGGTACAGCCGGATCTGCGCGAGCACCTGCACCCGCAGCTGCTCGGGCGCGCTCTCGCGGCACGCGCGCTGCACGACCTCGGTGATCGCCACGCCGACGCGAAGCTCGGCTTGGCAGTCGGCGCAATTCTCGACGTGCTCACGGATGTCGGAGGCATCCGCTGCGCGCAGTTCGTGGTGGAGGTACTCTTCGAGTTCGGCCCTGGCCTTCTCGCAACCGCAGTCGGTCATTTCTTGCTCCTCGCGGGTTGAGGCGCCTTCTCGGCCGCGGCGATTCCCTGCTCGCGGGCGTAGTCGGCGAGGGACTCGCGGAGCAGACGCCTGCCACGGTGCAGGCGGCTCATCACGGTCCCGATGGGGGTGTGCATCATGTCGGCGATCTCCTGGTAGGAGAAGCCCTCGACGTCGGCGAAGTACACGGCGAGACGGAAGTCTTCGGGCAGTGCCTGGAGTGCGTCTTTCACGGCGCTGTCGGGCAGGTGGTCGATGGCCTCGGCCTCGGCCGAGCGGCTCGAGCGAGCCGTCGTCGACTCGGCGCCGCCGAGTTGCCAGTCTTCGAGGTCGTCGATCGTGCCCTGGTACGGCTCGCGCTGCTTCTTGCGGTAGTTGTTGATGAAGGTGTTCGTGAGGATGCGGTACAGCCACGCCTTCAGGTTCGTGCCCTGGGTGAACTGGCCGAATGCCGCGAAGGCCTTGACGAAGGTCTCCTGCACGAGGTCTTGCGCGTCGGCCGGGTTCTTCGTCATGCGGAGGGCGGCCGCGTAGAGCTGGTCGATGAACGGCAGCGCCTGTTCCTCGAAGAGTTCGCCGAGCGGCCGGTCGGCCTCGGCGGTTTCGGGGTCGGTCGGCGTCGCGTCGATCTGGTCGGCAGTCATCACCGGCCATCCTAGATCGTCAACCGCAACGACCGTGGGGCGTTCGAGCACTCCGACCGACATGCGCAACACCATCTCCTTCCGCGTTTCCGGACGCTACTGTTGGTAACCGATGCAGATTTCGAGGTATTCCGCACCCGAGTTCGATCCGTACGGCGAAGCGAGGCAGACCGAGACGGATGACGGGTGGCGCGCGCCAGTCGCCACCGCTCCCCTCTCCTCGGTGCTCGCGCTACCGGGGTCGAAGTCGCTCACCAATCGCGAGCTCGTGCTGGCAGCACTCGCCGACGGCCCCTCCACCCTGCGGGCACCGCTCTGGTCGCGTGACAGCGAGCTCATGATCGAGGGACTCCGCGCGCTCGGCACCGGCTTCGAGCGGGTCGCCGGCCGGGGCGGGTTCGGCGACGACCTGCGTGTGCTGCCGGCGAGCGAACTGCTCGGCTCGACGACCATCGATTGCGGTCTCGCGGGCACGGTCATGCGCTTCCTGCCGCCCGTGGCCGCGCTCGCGCTCGGCCCGACGACGTTCGACGGCGACGAGGGCGCCCGCCGCCGGCCGATGGCCGGGTCCGTGCTCGCCCTGCAGGCGCTCGGCGTCGACCTCGACGACGACGGCCGCGGCGCGCTGCCGTTCACCGTGCACGGGGCGGGGCGGGTCGAGGGCGGTGCGCTCGAGATCGACGCGAGTGCCTCGAGCCAGTTCGTCTCGGGACTGCTGCTGTCGGCGGCCCGCTTCGAGCGCGGCCTCGACCTCACCCACACGGGCGACCGGCTGCCGAGCATGCCGCACATCGAGATGACCATCGAGACGCTCAGCGCCCGCGGCGTCGACGTGCAGAGCCCCGAACCCGGCCGCTGGCTCGTCAACCCCGGCGCCATCCGCGCGATCGACGTCGACATCGAGCCCGACCTCTCCAACGCCGCTCCGTTCCTCGTCGCGGCGCTCGTCGCCGGGGGCTCCGTCACGATCACGGGCTGGCCCGCAGAGACGACCCAGGTGGGTGCACAACTCGCCAGGCTCCTGCCGCTCTTCGGCGCTCGGGTCGAACGCGACGCCGATCGGCTGACCGTGCACGCCCCGACGCCCGGCGACGACGGCGGCCGCGGCATCCTCGGCGTCGAGCTCGATCTCTCCGAGGCCGGCGAACTCGCGCCGAACCTCGTGGCGCTCGCCGCCCTCGCCGACGCACCGTCGACCATCCTCGGCATCGGCCACATCCGGCACCACGAGACCGACCGGCTCGCGGCCCTCGCCGCCGAGATCAACGGCCTCGGCGGCCGGGTCACCGAGCTCGACGACGGACTGCGCATCGAACCGGCGCCGCTGCACGGCGGGCCCTGGCGCGCCTACGCCGACCATCGCATGGCCACGAGCGGTGCGATCATCGGCCTCGCCGTGCCCGGCGTCATCGTCGACGACATCGCCTCCACGGGCAAGACGCTCCCCCAGTTCACCGCCCTCTGGGAGCAGATGCTGGCATGACGTGGTGGAGCACTGACGACGACGAGGACGATGAGCCCGCGTTCGACGAGTCCGATGTGCGCGTGCGGCCGAGCCGCCGCGGCAGCCGCCCGCGCACCAAGCAGCGCCCCGAACACGCCGACGCCGTGAACGGCATGGTGATCGGCGTCGACCGAGGCCGCTACAGCGTGCTCATCGACGAGAACGGTCCCGCCGAGCGCGAGATCACCGCGGCGCGCGCCAGCGAGCTGCGCCGCAAATCCGTCGTCACCGGCGATCACGTCGACCTCGTCGGCGACACCTCGGGCGAGCCCGGCACGCTGTCACGCATCGTGCGGGTCGGCGAACGCTCCACCCTGCTGCGTCGCAGCGCCGACGACACCGACGAGGTGGAGCGCGTCATCGTCGCCAACGCCGACCAGATGCTCATCGTCGTGGCCGCCGCGAACCCCGAGCCGCGCATCCGGCTGCTCGACCGCTACCTCGTGGCGGCGTTCGATGCCGGCATCCGGCCGCTGCTCGTCGTCACGAAGACCGACCTGGCCGACCCCGAGGAGTTCCTGCGCAACTTCGCCGGCCTCGACCTGCCGGTGTTCCTGAGCGGCGAGCACCGCATGCCGCTCGACGAGATCGCCCGCGCGCTCGTCGGCCATCGCACGGTGTTCGTCGGTCACTCGGGCGTCGGCAAGTCGACCCTCGTCAACGCGCTCGTGCCGAGCGCGCAGCGGGCTACCGGGCGGGTGAACGTCGTCACCGGGCGGGGCCGGCACACCTCCTCGTCGACGGTGTGGCTGCGATTCGACGCGGCAGACCTCCCCGACGCCGCGACGCCGGGCGGGGTCGAGGGCACCGGATGGGTCATCGACACCCCGGGTGTGCGGTCGTTCGGCCTCGGCCACGTCGATCGTGCGAACATCCTCCGGTCGTTCACCGACCTCGACCGCCTCGCCGAGCGTTGCCCCCGTGGCTGCACGCACCTGCCCGACGCGCCCGACTGCGCCATCGTCGAGGCCGTCGAGGCCGGCGAACTCGGCGAGACCGGTCCGGCCCGCCTGGAATCCCTCCAGCGCCTGCTCACGACGTTCGCGGGCAGCACGGCTTCCTGAGCCGACGCGACGACGGCGACGTTGCCACGTGCGGTACACGTGGGCTCGCGGCATCCGTCGATCTGCCTACCATTGAGGCATGACCGATGCACGTCTCGCCCCCGGCGACCTCGCTCCAGATTTCACCCTGCTCGACCAGAACGGCGAACCGGTCACCCTCTCGGCCCTCCGCGGCACGAAAGTGGTGCTGTACTTCTACCCCGAGGCGATGACGCCCGGCTGCACGACCGAGGCGTGCGATTTCCGCGACAACCTGAACTCGTTCGCGAGCGCCGGCATCCGCGTGCTCGGCGTGTCGAAAGACGAGGTGCCGAAGCTCGCCGCGTTCGCCGAGCGCGACCGGCTCAGCTACACCCTGCTCTCCGATGCCGACCTGGCGGTGCAACAGGCCTACGGCGTCTGGGGCGAGAAGGCGCTCTACGGCAAGATCGTGGTCGGCTCGATCAGGTCGACCTTCGTGATCGGCGAAGACGGCCGCATCGAGCGCGCGTTCTACAACGTCAAGGCCACCGGGCACGTGGCCCGGCTGCGCCGGGAGCTCGGCCTCGACGGCTGATCCCGCTCCACGGTCGATCCCGCTCCGGCGGTCGACGAGGGTCACGCCGAGGTGTGGCCCTCGTCGCGTGTGTAGGCGAGCCGAACCGGGGTCCAGAGCAGCAGACCGATGACGGTGATGGCGGGCACCAGCAGCGCCCAGCCGACATCGGGGCGGGCGAACAGACCCTGGAACGCGCCCACGGCGATGGACACCTGCAGGATCTGCCAGACGATGACCGCGGCGCGCGACCACGGCGCCCGGCGCAGCGACGCGAACGCGACGGCCACGACCCAGATCGCCCCGATCGCCACGAGCACGAGAAGTGCGATCGCCGTCGCGTACGACGACGGCTCGAGCGCGAACAGGTCGACCAGGAGCCAGACGACGAGCGCGACCATGGCCGCCGCCTCGAGGAAGAGCAGCACGCTCACGGCGATGAGCGCGGCACGAGTGCCCGATCCTCCGCCGGACGCTCCGGTCGATCCTGAGGCCCCTGGCGCTTGTTCGTCGCGCGCGCCGAATGGCGCGTCGGCGCCCTGATTCACAGCGTTATCCCATCCACGGCTATTGATTTCGATCTCTCCGCTATGCGACCATTTATGAGGCCGAATTGATGCTCACAGTGACGTGAACCGATCAGTCACTGATCCTACTTCCCGAGGTTCGGCTTTCCCCCTGCAGCAGCCGTATTCGGCATGCGCAATCGCGCGCGTCTGCAATCGAAGTACACCCCGCAAGGAGCATCCCTATGGATTGGCGCGACAAGGCTGCCTGCCTCACCGCAGACCCGGAACTCTTCTTCCCGGTCGGCAACACCGGCCCTGCCGTCGACCAGATCGAGAAGGCGAAGGCCGTCTGCGGCCGTTGCACCGTCACCGAGATCTGCCTGCAGTACGCCCTCGAGACCGGTCAGGACTCGGGCGTCTGGGGCGGCCTCAGCGAAGACGAGCGTCGCGCGCTCAAGCGCCGCGCCGCGCGCGCACGCCGCGCCTCCTAGCGACCGCCTGCGGCTCGCCGTCCGCCTGCGCCCCAACGTCCGCCTGCGCCTCAACCTCCGCCTGCGCCATGCTTGCGCCTGCGCCACTCGAATCAGCGAGCGGCGGTGATCCGCTCGAGCTCCGGGATGAGCTCGGCGAACGCCAGCGCACGGTGGCTGTGCGCGTTCTTCACCTCTGGCGCGAGTTCGGCCGCCGACACGTCGAAGCCCTCGGGCACGAAGATCGGGTCGTAGCCGAAACCGTGGGCGCCGGACTCCGCGAGCGCGATGCGCCCCTGCCACCGGCCGACGGCCGCGTGCTCGTGCGGCCCGCCCGCGGCCTCCGGCACGACGAGGGCGATGGTGCAGTGGAAATGCGCGGCGCGGTGCGGATCACGGATGTCGCTCAGCTGCGCCAGGAGCAGCTCGAGGTTCGCCTGCGCGCCCGCACCCGGCCCCGCCCATCGCGCGGAGAAGATGCCGGGCGAACCGCCCATGACGTCGACCGCGATGCCGGAGTCGTCGGCGAGTGAGATGCGCCCGGTGTGCGCGGCCGCCGCGCGCGCCTTGATGAACGCGTTCGCCTCGAACGAGGTGCCGTCTTCGACGGGCTCCGGGCCGTCATAGGCGAGCACCGTGAGTCCCGGCATCCGCTCGCCCAGGATCTTCTGGAACTCGTCGACCTTGTGCTGGTTGTGGGTGGCGAGCACGATCTCGAGCCGCATCGGTGTCACTCCCCGGCTGCGGCGATCGCCTGGGCGAGGACGAGCTCCTGGATGCGGGTCAGCTCGGCCGTGCCCGCGAGCGCGAGGTCGAGCAGCGAGTCGAGCTCGCGACGGTCGAACGGGGCGCCCTCAGCGGTGCCCTGCACCTCAACGAAGAGTCCCCGCCCGGTCGCCACGACGTTCATGTCGGTCTCGGCGCGCACGTCTTCGACGTACGCGAGATCGAGCATCGGCGTGCCGTCGATGATGCCGACCGAGACCGCGGAGACCGTGTCGATGAGCGGCCGGGCGCGCAGGCCGACGAACTTCTTGTCGCGTGCCCACTCGATCGCATCGGCGAGCGCCACGTAGGCGCCGGTGATCGCGGCGGTGCGCGTGCCGCCGTCGGCCTGCAGCACGTCGCAGTCGATCTGGATGGTGTTCTCGCCGAGGCCCTTGGTGTCGACGACCGCGCGCAGGCTCCGGCCGATGAGCCGGCTGATCTCGTGGGTGCGGCCGCCTATGCGACCCTTGACCGATTCACGGTCGTTGCGGCTGTTCGTCGCCCGCGGGAGCATGGCGTACTCGGCCGTCACCCAGCCCTTGCCCTTGCCGTTCATCCAGCGCGGCACGCCGTTGGTGAACGAGGCGGTGCACAGCACCTTGGTGCGGCCGAACGAGATGAGCGCGCTGCCCTCGGCATGCTCGCTCCAGCCGCGTTCGATGGTCACCTCGCGCAACTGGTCTGCGGTGCGCCCGTCGGCGCGGATGAGGGTGGTGGGTTCGGATGCCTCGGTCATGCGTTCTCCTGTCGAAGCCGTAGATGGTCGGGAATGGTGACGGCACCGGTCTGCACGAGCTCGACGCTCGGGATCTCGGGACCGATGAGCCGGTTGGCGAGGTCGAGGAAGGCGCTCGTCGAGCGGCCGGTGGCCTCGTAGCGGTAGCTCGGCGGGGTGGCCGCGCGGCGCTCGAGTCGGGTGCCGACGAGCACCCGGTAGACGTCGTTCGCCGTCTCGACGTCGCTCGAGACGAGCGAGACCTCCTCGCCCATGACGTAGGAGATCGCACCCTTGAGGAACGGGTAGTGCGTGCACCCGAGCACGAGGGTGTCGATGCGGGCGCGTTTCAGCGGCGCGAGGTACTCCTCGGCGATCGCGAGCACCTCGTCGCCAGTCGTCACGCCGGCCTCGACGAACTCCACGAACCTCGGGCACGCCTGCGAGAACAGCTCGAGGTGCGGGGCCGCGGCGAACGCGTCGTCGTAGGCGCGCGACGCGATCGTGCCCGCCGTGCCGATCACGCCCACCCGGCCCGTCTTCGTCGCCGCGACCGCACGGCGCACCGCCGGCTGGATCACCTCGACCACCGGTACCTCGTAGCGTTCACGGGCATCGCGCAGCATCGCCGCCGAGGCGGTGTTGCACGCGATGACGAGCATCTTCACGCCTTGCGCGACGAGATCGTCGAGCACCGCGAGCGCGTACCCGCGCACGTCGGCGATCTTCTTCGGGCCGTACGGCGAGTGCTCGAGGTCGCCGATGTAGAGGATCGACTCATTGGGCAGCTGGTCTTTCACCGCCCGGGCGACGGTGAGCCCGCCGACTCCGGAGTCGAAGATCCCGATCGGTGCATCCGTCACGACATGCAAGCGTAGCGCGCCCCGCTGTGTCCGGCCGTCCTCGCTAGGCTGGCCGGGTGACCGGTTCTGCTGCGCTCTTCACCGATCGATACGAATTGACGATGGTGGATGCCGCGTTGCTCGACGGCACCGCGCACCGCGAGAGCCTCTTCGAGGCCTTCGCCAGACGCCTGCCCGACGGCCGCCGCTACGGCATCGTCGCCGGCACGGGCCGCCTGCTCGACCTCATCGGGCGCTTCCGCTTCGAAGACGCCGAGCTCGAGTGGCTCGGCGAGCACGAGGTGGTGCGGCCCGCGACCCTCGACTGGCTCGCCGACTACCGCTTCACCGGCGACATCTGGGGCTACCGCGAGGGCGAGGCGTACTTCCCAGGTTCTCCGCTCCTGACGATCCAGGCGACCTTCGCCGAGGCCGTCATGCTCGAGACGGTCGTGCTCTCGACACTGAACTACGACTCCTCGGTCGCGAGCGCCGCCGCCCGCATGGTCTCCGTCGCCCTCGGTCGGCCGATCGCCGAGATGGGCTCGCGTCGCACGAGCGAGCGCTCCGCCATCGCCGCGGCACGCGCGGCCTACATCGCCGGCTTCGACGCGACCTCGAACCTCGAAGCCGGACGCACCTTCGGCATCCCCACCATGGGCACCGCTGCGCACGCGTTCACGCTGCTGCACGACACCGAGGAGCAGGCGTTCCGCGCCCAGGTCGACGCCTTCGGGCCGAAGACGACGCTGCTCGTCGACACGTACGACATCGCGAGGGGTGTCGAGCTCGCCGTGAAGGTCGCCGGCACCGGGCTCGGCGCGGTGCGCATCGACTCGGGCGATCTGCCGACCGTCGTCGCCGCCGTGCGCGAACAGCTCGACACGCTCGGCGCGGTCGACACGAGGATCACCGTCACGAGCGACCTCGACGAGTTCACGATCGCAGGCCTCTCGGGCGCGCCGGTCGATGCGTACGGCGTCGGCACAGCGGTGGTCACGGGCTCGGGCTTCCCGGCCGCCGGCATGGTGTTCAAGCTCGTCGCCCGCCGCGACGGCGCGGGCGAGTGGGTGTCGGTGGCGAAGTCCTCGACGCAGAAGGCGAGCGTCGGCGGCCGCAAGAACGCCGCGCGTCGCCTCGATGCGACGCACACCGCTCGTGAAGAGCTCGTCTTCGTCGGCGACGGCCCCGACGGGCAGGCCGAGTTCGAGGCCGGCAGCCGGCTGCGCCCGCTCATGGTGCAACTGATGTCGGGCGGCGAGGCTGACCCGGCCCACCTCGGCCAGGCCGGCACGGAGGCCGCCCGTGCGCATCGTGCCGAGGTCATGCAGGAACTGCCGATCGAGGCGTTCCGGCTCGGCCGGGGCGAGCCCGTGATTCCGACGTCGTACCGCTGATCACACCGAAGGCCGGAGAACCCCTACTCCGCCTTCATCCGCTCGTAGATCTCTTTGCACGTCGGGCAGACGGGGAACTTCTCGGGGTCTCGCCCCGGCGTCCACTTCTTGCCGCAGAGCGCCTTCACGGGCTTGCCCGTGAGCGCCGACTCGAGGATCTTCTCTTTCTTCACGTAGTGCGAGAAGCGCTCGTGGTCACCGGGTTCGATGGCCTCGTCTTGCAGCAGTTTCTCGAGCTCGCGGTCGAGAACGGAGGTGCCGCCGCCGGGCGAATCGGGGTCGGCGATGCTCACGCGCACGGAGGAGATCATGGGGTCGAGTCTACGCGCGGATCGCAGCACCGAGGATCTCGGGGCCGCGGCGGTCGAACACCCGGCCGCCGGCCATGACGCCGAAGACCAGTACGGCGAGGCCGAGCCCGACGCCCGAGGCGAAGGATGCCGCGTGCCACGCGGGATCGACGAAGAGGCCGAGCGCGCCGAACACGACGGCGGGCAGTGCGATGACGAGCGAGCCGAGCATGGTGATGGACTGCACGAGCGCGGTGATCGTGCCGGTCGACTGGGGCTGCTGGAACGGGCTGTCGCCGGGCTTGACCGCCGGGTACGGGAAACGAGCCGAGGTGATCGATCCCACGCCGAGTCCGGCGAGGAGGAGCGCCGTGCTCACGCCGAGGAGCGAGGGCAGCAGCCGCCAGTCGTTCAGTGCGAAGACGGTGACGGCACTGCCGAGGCCGATCACGAGCACGCCGGCGATGAGCACGGGCACGAGGCGTCCGACGCGGTCGGCCACGCCCCGCACGCCCGAGACCACATGCAACCAGACCGCCGTCGAGTCGTAGGCGGTGTCGTTGTGCAGGCTCCAGCCGAGGAACAGGCACATGAGCGGAACCGGGATGAGCCCGAGGTAGAGCGACGGCACACCGGCGAGGCTCAGTGGCACCATGACGACGATCGGCACGATCGGCACCATCAGGAGCGACACCCAGTAACGGGCGTCGCGGAACAAGTAGGTGAAGCTGCGTGCGGCGACCGCGCCCGCAGGGCCCTGCGGCAGCCGGTCGAACCAGCCGAGCCCGCGGTAGCTCTTGGCAGAGGCTTCGCGACCCGGGGTCACGAGCATCTTCGCGACGAGCGCCTGCCAGCCGAGCCAGATGACCACGAGGGTCGCGGCGGCGATCAGCAGCTTCAGGAGCGCGGCACCCCACTGACCGGCCGCGGCGTCGCCGGGGATCGCGAAGACCGCGCCGAGCGGAGTCCAGGAGAGCGCACCGGCCAGCGACTGCAGCACCTGCACGCCCGAGTTCGCCCAGTCGACGGAAACGAGCACGACGATGAGCGGCGAAGCCATGACGACCAGCAACAGGCCGAGCACTCCGCTCAGCTCACGGGCCCGCCGGGTGGCGAGCAGCAGCGAGGCGAGTCCGCTCGAGACGCGGGCGATCAAGAGGCACGTGGCGAAGGCCATCGCGGCGGCGATGAGCGCCAAGAGGGTCTCCCCCACGCCGCGCGACCAGGTGACGACGGTGCCGAGCAGCACGATGGCGAGCACGAGCGCTGGGATGCCGACGACGGCGGCGACGGCGAGGCCGACCGCCAGCGAGCGGTCGGGCAATCCGAAGAGGGCGAATCGACGCGGGTCCATCGTGTCGTCGACGCCGAAGATCAGCGGCACGATGATGAACCCGAGCACGGTGACCGCCCCAGCCACGACGAAGGAGTCGCGGATGAACTCGACGTCACCGACGAACCGCAGGGCGACGAGGGCGGCGAACAGCGTCGCCGCGAGACCGAGTCCGTAGATCAATCCGATGACGATGCCGACGACCTGCCAGGTGCTACGCCGGAAGATGTTCCCGAGCAGGCGCAGTTTCAGTCGGAGAAACTGTGCAACCATTCCATGCCTTCCGCAGCCTTGCGCCCGCCGGCGAGCTCGACGAATCGGTCTTCGAGGGTCTGGCCGGCCCGCACCTCGTCGAGCGTGCCCGACGCGAGCACGCGCCCGGCGACGATGATCGCGGCCGAGTCGCAGACGCGCTCGATGAGGTCCATGCCGTGGCTGGAGAGCACGACCGTGCCACCGCCGGCGACGTATCGCTCGAGGATCTCGGTGAGGTTCGCCGCCGAGACCGGGTCGACCGACTCGAACGGCTCGTCGAGCACGAGCAGCCGCGGCGAGTGGATCATCGCGCAGGCGAGGGCGATCTTCTTCGTCATGCCGGCCGAGTAGTCGGCGACGAGACGGTCGACGGCGTCGTCGAGGCCGAACGCCGCGATGAGGTCGCTGCTGCGCTCGCGCACGGTGCGACTGTCGAGGCCCCGCAGCACGCCCGAGTAGTAGAGCAGCTGCGCTCCGGTGAGCCGATCGAAGAGGCGCAGCCGGTCGGGCAGCACGCCTGTGGCCTGCTTGGCCGCTTGCGGATTCGCCCAGGCGTCGATGTCGTGGATGCGCACGGTTCCGGCATCGGGCCGGAGCAGACCGGTGATCATCGAGAGCGTCGTGGTCTTGCCGGCGCCGTTCGGGCCGACGATGCCGAAGAACGAACCCGCTCGCACCTCGAGCGACATGCCGTCGACGGCGGTGTTCTCGCCGAACCGCTTGACGAGTCCGTCAACCGCGAGCACCTTCGGCGCATCCACCGCGGGTGCGGGGCGTGCCGGGCGAAGCATCCGCTTCTTGCGAGGTGCAGGCTTCTTGGGCGCGGCGATCACGGCGACGGCCTGGGCCGCGGTTCCGGATGCCGCGACGAGGGCGGTTGCCGCGAGGTCGCCGGCTTCCGGGGTCGCCGCGGGAGCGTCGACGACCGGAAGCCCGGCCTGCTCCGTCTCTGGCGCGACGGTCGACTCAGCGACGGGCTCGACCGCGGGTTCAGCGACGGGCTCCACTGTCGGTTCCGCAACAGTCTCGACCGCCGGTTCCGCGACGGGCACCGTGGCAGCCGATACGACTGCCACAGCTGCAGCCGTCGCCCGGCCCGTGCGCTTCGGCACGCGCTCGACGGTCTCCTCGTCGACCTCGGGTCGGGGCACCGTCGCTTCGGGAACCTCCTGCTGTTCCGAGAGCGATGCGGGCGAGGCGTCGGGCGTCTTGCGCGTCGCTCGCTCTGCTGCGGTCGTCTCGGTCGTCAGGGCGGCGGCGACACGCTGCGCCTGACGGTGCGATGCTGCGGCAGCGCGGTTGCCGGCCGCACCGGTCTGACTCCTCGCCGCCGAGGTGCGAGGCGACCGCGTGCTCTTGGCGGCCTCTCCGCGTGCCGAGGCGGCCTTCGCCGACGCCGTTCGGGATGCGGGCGTGCGCTTCGATGCCGCCGAGCTCGCCGTCTCTTCGTCTTCGGCGCCGGCAGCTGCCGCCTCGTTCGCCGCGGCGGTCTTCGCCGCGGCAGCGCTCTTGGCCGCGGCCGTCTTCGCGGCAGCACTCTTCGCCGCGGTCGTCTTCGCCGCAGTCGTCTTGGCCGTCGTCGACCTCGCGGCCGTGGACTTCGCTGCGGCCGGTCGCGCGGTCGTCGACCTCGTCGCGGGCTTCACCGGCGTGCTCTCCGGCGTCACGGCGCTCTCGGGCGTCACCTCGCTCTCGGGCGTCGCCTCGTCGGCAGCCGCCGCGTCGTCGGCGGCCGCCTTCGCCGCTGCGGTTCTCGCCGCCGTCGTGCGCGGACTGCGCGCGGGGCGCGCGGACGTCGCCGCCGATCTCGCCGGCCGGGATTGCCGCGTGTCGGTCTCCCCCGTGCCGGTGCCGTCGGCAGTTTCGTCGTCGTGTTCTGAGCGCGAAACGGAAGTCACCCAGACAACCTATCAACCAGGGCCAGCAAGTCGAGCCCTTGCATTGAACCGATCCATCGGGGGAAGCTGGATATCACCTGAACGTCACATCACGATCGGGCTACGACCTTGGCCCCCGATGGCGGGTCACAGGCACCGCCCGATATCCTGAGGATCGGCATAACGGCGTGTCCATATGTGAACTTGCGGATGAATTTCGGGCGAACTCTCGGTGGCGAGAGCGAGCGCCTGAGGCATCCGACCCACCGAAGGAGATGCAGTGACCACCCAGATCGTGATTCTCGCGGCCGGCATGGGGAGCCGGCTCGGGCGATCCCTCCCCAAACCCCTCACCGAACTCAGCGACGGCCGCACCATCATGGGCCAGCAGTTCGACAACATCCACCACGCGTTCGGTGAGAACGCCAACGTGACGATCGTCGTCGGCTACAAGCTCGAGCACATCATCGAGGCCTTCCCCCAGGCATCCTTCGTCTACAACGAGGAGTACGACCAGACGAACACCTCGAAGAGCCTCATGCGGGCCCTCGCGGCGTCGCAGTCGGGCGGCGTGCTGTGGATGAACGGCGACGTCGTCTTCGACCCGAGCATCCTCGATCGCGCACTGCCCTTCATCGCGCGCGACCAGTCCTTCGTCACGGTCAACACCTCGAAGGTCTCCGACGAAGAGGTGAAGTACACCACGAGCGCCGAGGGCTACATCAAGGAACTCTCCAAGACCGTCAAGGGCGGGCTCGGCGAGGCCGTCGGCATCAACTACATCGCGAGCCGCGACAAGGCGACCCTGCTCGCCCACCTGCAGCGTGTCGGCGACCAGGACTACTTCGAGCGCGGCCTCGAGCTCGCGATCGACAAGAACGGCCTGCTCGTCGAGCCGATGGACATCTCCGACCTCTACGCGGTCGAGATCGACTTCGCCGAAGACCTCGAGCGGGCGAACCACTTCGTGTGACCTGCACCACAGCAGCACAGCGCTGAACAGAAGAGCGGATGCCTCGAGGCATCCGCTCTTCTTCGTTTCTGCGGCGCTCAGCCCGGGGTCGTGAGGGTGCGGGCGACTCCCGCACGAGCCAACGATGCGGCGATCACCCGGCCGAGCCAGGTGAAGACGATCGGGCTCAGTGTGAAGAGCCCGAGGTAGAGCATCCAGAACCAGGGGGCGTAATGCTCGGGGCCGAGGGCGATGAAGGTGCCTGCTGCGAGCAGCAGTCCGGATGCCCCGGCGGCGAGGTAATACAGCCACGGCGACCAGTTCTTGTACCGCGTCACGAAGAACGGGAGTTCGAGCAGCGCGCCGACGAGGAGTCCCGTGCCGAGGAAGCGCAGAATCCAGTGCGGAGCGAACGCCGCGCCCACGAGACCGGCGATGAATCCGGTGAGGATGCCGACACCGGGGCGCTTCAGCAGCGCCAGGGCGACGGCGCTGGGCAGGAAGTGCGAACCGATGGTGAGGCCGTAGAGCATCGGGGCGATGCCAGCGATGAGCCCGGCGACGTACCCCGCTCCCGCGGCGAAGAGTCCGCCGCCCACGCCGATCGCGGCGCAACTGAGAATGACGCGGGTACTGGCGCGGTGCACGAGGCTCCTTCCGACTGGGCTCGGCACGACGCCACCCGTCTGGTTTCAAATCTACCCCGGTTGGCCATCTACGATGAGAGCGTGATCAGCACGGAGTCGAGGGCGTACGGCGATGCGCATCCGCTACGGCGGACGGCGTGGGACCGCTACCGCCATTCCCTGTGGCTGCTCACGACGCGCGACCTGAAGGTGCGCTACTCGACCTCGGCCCTCGGCTACGTCTGGTCGGTGCTCGATCCGCTCGTGATGGCGGGCATCTACTGGTTCGTCTTCACCCAGGTGTTCCAGCGGCCGGTCGGCACCGAACCGTACATCGTCTTCCTGCTGTCGGCGCTGCTGCCGTGGATGTGGTTCAACGGGGCGGTCTCGGACTCGACGCGCGCCTTCCTGAAAGACGCGAAGCTCGTGCGATCGACGATGATCCCGCGCACGATCTGGGTCAACCGCATCGTGCTGTCGAAGGGCATCGAGTTCCTGCTCGCGCTGCCGGTGCTCGCGCTCTTCGCGGTGATCTTCGGGGCGCCCGTGCACTGGGAGCTGCTCCTCTTCCCGCTCGCGATCCTGCTGCAGGCGATCCTCACCGCGGGTGTCGCCCTGATCGTCGCCCCCCTCGTGGTCTTCTTCCGCGACCTCGAGCGAGCCGTCAAGCTCGCACTGCGGTTCCTGTTCTACGCCTCCCCGATCATCTACGGGGTCACCGACCTTCCGTCGGAGCTGCACTTCTGGGCGGCCTTCAATCCGCTCTCGGGTATCTTCGGCATCTACCGGGCCGGGTTCTTCCCCGAAGAGCTCGACTGGTTCAACATCGCTGTCGCCGCAGTGATGTCGCTCGCGTTGCTCGCCATCGGACTGCGGGTGTTCCGCTCCGCCGAACGCCAGGTGCTGAAGGAGATCTGACTTGGATGCCACGACCGTCGTCTCCGCGGCGCCATACGCCATCCGCACCCGCGGCCTCGGCATCCGCTTCCGTCGCAATCGCCGCGGACGCCGCTCGTTCAAGGACCTGCTCGCCGGTCGGCGCAGGCGCACCCGGCCCGGCGAGTTCTGGGCGCTTCGCGACGTCTCGATCGAAGTGCGCCCGGGTGAGGCGATCGGTGTGGTCGGCCGCAACGGTCAGGGCAAGTCGACGCTCCTGAAGCTCGTGGCCGGCGTCATGATCGCCGACGAGGGCACGGTCGAGGTCATCGGCGGCGTCGCGCCGCTCATCGAGATCACCGGCGGTTTCGTCGAAGACCTCACGGTGCGCGACAACGTCTACCTGACGGCCGGCCTGCACGGCATGACGAAGGCGCAGATCGATGCGAAGTTCGACGAGATCATCGAGTTCGCCGACATCGGCGACTTCCTCGACACGCCGTACAAGCACCTCTCGAGCGGCATGAAGGTGCGCATCGCGTTCGCCGTGATCTCCCAGCTCGAGGAGCCGATCCTGCTCGTCGACGAGGTGCTCGCCGTGGGTGACAAGGCGTTCCGCGAGAAGTGCTACCGCCGCATCGACGAGCTGCTCCAGGGCGGGCGCACGCTCTTCTTCGTCTCGCACAACGAACGCGACCTGCGCCGCTTCTGCACGCGCGGCCTCTACCTCGACAAGGGCGCGCTCGTGCTCGACGGCCCGATCGACGACGTGATCGATCGGTACAACGCGGAGCACGGCGCGGCATAGCAGCCGCGAC
Source organism: Agromyces badenianii (assembly GCF_003070885.1). NCBI lineage: Bacteria > Bacillati > Actinomycetota > Actinomycetes > Micrococcales > Microbacteriaceae > Agromyces > Agromyces badenianii. The sequence goes on along the minus strand of NZ_CP028913.1, from coordinate 928,504 downwards.
ACGCGACACCCGACACACGACGCTCGACGGGACGCCGGCGGAATTCCGCACCGCACAGCCAACCCGCGAAGTCGTCTCGTAAGATCGACCCACCATGTCCGAGCGCGTGCACAAGATCACCTCCATGAAGCCCGATGGGCCGAACGAGTCGCGCCCCGAGGACGCTGGCGCACCCTCGGCCGGCGCGGGCACGACGAGCTCCGGCGACGGGTCCGGCCCTCCTCGCGCGCACGGCATGGAGCGCGGCATCGACCGGGTGCTCGCGATCCAGCGACCGGTGGTCGTCGCCCACCTCCGCAGCATCCGGCGCCGATCTCCCGCCGCCTCGCCCGAGCAGATCGTGCGCATCCTCGAGCGACGCTACCTCGCCGCCGTCACGACCGGCGGTGCGGCCGTCGGTGCGACCGCCGTGATCCCGGGGATCGGCACCGGTGTCACGCTCGCGCTGTCGGGCGTCGAGACGGCCGGGTTCCTCGAGGCCACGGCGCTCTTCGCCCAGTCCGTCGCCGAGGTGCACGGCATCCCCGTCGAGAGCCCCGACCGCGCCCGCGCGCTCGTGATGACGCTCATGCTCGGCAGTGAGGGCGTCGATCTCGTGCGTCAGTTCGCCGGGCAGGCGTCGGGCACTGGCGTCGCCCGCAACGTCTACTGGGGCGAGCTCATCACCAACAGCATGCCGAAGGCCGTCATGGGCACGGTGGTCGAGCGGCTTCGCAGCGTGTTCATCAGGCAGTTCGCGGTGCGGGGCGGCGCGGGCATCATCGGCAAGGCGATTCCGTTCGGCATCGGCGCCGCGATCGGCGGCGCCGGCAACCACATGCTCGGTCGGCGGGTGCTGAAGCACTCGCGACTGGCGTTCGGCCAGCCGCCCGCGGTGCTGCCGCTGGAACTCGAACCGCGAGAGGGCGGCTCGGTGCTGGAGTCGGCCACGGCCCGGATCTCCCGGGTCGGCGGCGCGCTCGGCACCGCCGCGCGGGCCACCGGCCGGGGAATCGGCGAGGCCGGTCGTGCGATCACGGGTGCCGCGACCCGCAAGCGGTCGATCGAGTCGAGGGATGCCTCGGCGCCGCCGCCCGCCGACACGGACCCGACGCCCTGACCCTGGGCGCCGCTGCTACGCCTCGATCTCCTCGTCGTCGATGGCGGCCGCGTGCACATCGCGCTCGTCGACGTCGCCGTCTGCCGCGTGCAGCGCGGCGAACCGCTCCCACTCGGCCATGAGGTGGTCGATCGCGGCGTGGAAGCGTGCCGTGGTGACGCCGGGGGTCGTGTCGCCGAAGTAGCGCTCGACCCACACGCCGAGTCGCGCGAGCGCCCCGGCGTCGTGCGCCACGTCGTCGACGCGGGCGACCATGGCCGTGGCATCCGTCGCCTCGAGCCACTCGCACGCCTGCAGGTAGCCCGACTCGTCGATCTGCGCCTCGGGGTTCACCGGACTCGTGATCAGCAGCGGCTTGCCGGCGGCGAGCCGGTCGTAGACCATCGCCGAGATGTCGACGATCGCGACGTCGGCGGCGGCGAGCTGCCAGCCCAGGTTCGGCCCGTTGTCGAAGACGTGCTGCGCCGAGGGATCGGCGGCGTTCGCCGCCTCGATCGCCGTGATGATCGCCCGGTTCGCCGCGCCGTATTCGTGATCGACGACACCCGATCGCGGGTGCGGCCGATAGATGACCCGGTGGCGTCCGGTCGCGAGCAGGCCCTCGACGAGGGTGACTCCGTGGGACGCGATGGATCCGTAGGCGGCGGCTCCGCGGTCGCCCTCCCAGGTCGGCGCGTACAGCACCACCTCCCGGTCGTCGGGCGTGTACGGCAGTGCGGCGTCGTCGAGGTAGTGATCGGCCTGCGGGCGCCCGATGGGAATCGCGCGCTTGTCGAAGTCGTAGTCCCAGAGCACCTTCTCGAGCCGCGCCCGCGCCGCGTCGCCCGCGATCAGGGCGTAGTCGTAGGCCTTGAACTGGTTGGTGGTCATGTACATCTTGTCGGACTCGCCGTGGTTGATGAACACGTGCCACCGGCGGCCGTACCGCATCATCTGGAAGTTCTTCGCGTTCTGGTTCACGTAGAAGATGACGTGCAGGTCTTGTTCGGCGATCACCTGCTCGAGATCGGCGACCCGGCGCACGTAGGCGACCGGCAGCGGCGACTCCTCGAGCAGCGCGAGCGCGGCACCCGAGGCCCTGCTGAGAACGAGCACGGGGTGCTGCTCGGCGAGCTGGGCGAGCGGCGCGTACCACTGCCGCAACTGATAGAGGTTGACCTTGCCGTCGGCGAAGTACACGCCGACCCGGAATCGGTGGGGCGGCAACGGCGGCCGTTCGGCGAGCTTCACCGTGAGCGAGCGCTGCGCTCGTCGTGACCACATGATGTCTTTGGCCAGCTTGACGGCGCGTCTCGTGTCTTTCCTCAATCCCACTGTCCAAGGGTAGCGAGGTCAGGCTGCACGGATGCCCCATGGCGGGCGCCGAGCCCGCACCGAGAGCCGATCGTTACGGCGCTACACCACGGGTGGGCGCCCGGCGAGCGTCATGCGCCACACCGTGCGCCAGCGCATGGGCCGGCGCTGCCCCGGGTGCTCTCGCCAGCCCGCCCGCCAGCCGCCGAACCAGGCCCGGAGGGCCGAGGGGTTGCGGGCCCAGCGCAGCACCTGGATGGCGGTCCAGGAACCCACGTAGAGCGGCACGAGCACCGCGGGCAGGTTTCGCCGGGCGAGCCAGACCCGGTTCCTCGCGTTCAGCCGGAAGTAGTAGGCGTGCCGGGCCGGGTCGATGACCGGATGCGCCGCCTCGAGGTCTCCGGCATACCAGGCGACGTGCCCGGTGTCCCACACCCGCCAGGCCAGCTCGATGCCCTCGTGCGCGTAGAAGAACGGGTCGGCCCAGCCGCCCGTCGCGTCGAACACCGCACGGGGCATGAGCACGGCGCCCTCCCAGCACGAGAACACATTGCTCGAGTGCGCCGGGTCGCCCTTGCGGATGCGCGGGATCCAGCGACGGGGAGAGACCCGGCCCGTCGGGTCGACGACGCGCGGCTGCAGGAGACCGACCTCGGGGCGGCGCGCGAGCACGCGGCATCCATCGGCCAGGAAGGCGGTGCTCGGCAGGAAGGCGTCGTCGTCGAGGAAGAAGAGCGCCTCGCCCGTGACCATCGGCACCCCGCGGTTGCGTCCGGCCGGAATGCCGAGGTTCTCGGGCAGGTGCAGCGTCTTCACGCCGGCGGGCAGCGGCGGGGTCGCGGTGGCCGGGTCCCAGCCGTTGCCGACGCAGACGACGTCGGTGACGACGCCCTGCTGGTCGAGGATGCTGCGGATGCCGCGGGCGAGATCGTCGGGCCGGGTGCCCATCGTGAGCACGACGACGCCGACGCGCGGCCGATCGTCTGCTGCCGGTTCAGGACCGGACACGACGGGAGGCCATGATCGCGACGAAGTGGCCGACGAGCGAGAGCAGCGCGAGCGGCAGCAGCACGGCCAGCACGATGCGGTCGGTCATCGGCTGGCCCGCGATGAGCCCGACGAGCGCGGCGGCGAACACGATGAGCGTGAGCTCGACCGAGTGGTAGAGCCGGTGGAACGGCAGGAACCTGGCCGCCTTGCGGAGCTTGGCGACGAGCCCGCCGCGCGGAGCGGTCTCGCCGTGGGTGTCGGCGAGCTTGGCGAGCCCGGCGTTCGCGCGAGCGACGTGCACCATGTCGTTGAGCGCCTTGTTGAGCACGATCACGAGGGCGAGGAGCGCCGCGATCGTGGTCCAGAGGAAGTCGGCCGGGAACTCGAGCGGGTACGCCGCGGCGCGGATGCCGAGCGCGAGCGGAATGAGCGCCTCGGTCGTGTAGTGCCCCACCTTGTCGAGGAACACGCCGGCGGGCGACGAGGTGCGACGCCACCGGGCGACCTCGCCGTCGCAGCAGTCGACGAGCATCTGCAACTGGCCGAGCACCACCGCGAGCAGCGCCCCCCAGATGCCGGGGATCAGGATCGCGGCCGCCGTCGACCAGCCGACGAGGATCATCAGCCCGGTCACCCCGTTGGCCGAGATCGAGGTCTTCAGGAGCATCCACGTGAGGTACGGCGAGAGCTTGCGAAGGTACAGCGACGCCGTCCAGTGCTCGGCGTTGCGACGACCGCGCACCTCGGGCGGCTGGGTCACCTCGCGAAGCTCGGCGATGCTTGTGGGTCTCGTGGTGACCGGACCAGTCTGCGACATCCGTGTCACCTTCCCGTGTGCCTGGCGATGTTGCTCGTCAGCGCGAGGTAGCCGAGCACGAAGCCCACACCCCACGCGACGTGTATGCACGGCAACACTACGAGAAACCATGCCGCCGTGCTCGCACCGCGCCCGCGCCCGTACACGAGCATCGCGGCGACGACGAAGAGCAGGTAGACGATCGGCACGGCGAAGCCGAGCAGCAGCCACGGCGCGGCGCCGAGCGCCAGCTGCACGAGACCGCCGATGCCCGCGAGGAGGCCGAGCGTGACACCGAGCACCATCACGGGCGGCACGAAGTAGCGGATGCCGTTCGCCGACGGGAACCGACGCGCCAGCTCGCCCCGCCACAGCCCGGTGGAGAACATCTGGCGGGCGAGCCGGCCGAGGGTGGAACGGGGCCGGTACGTCACGGCGAGCCTCGGCGTGAACCACACGAGACCGCCCGTCTGGCGCAGGCGCCGGTTCAGCTCCCAGTCCTGGCCGCGCTTGATGGTCTCGTCGAAGAGCCCGACGCGCAGCAGCGCCTCGCGGCGGAACACTCCGAGATACACGGTCTCGGCCGGCCCGGCCGTGCCGCCGACGTGGAAGGCGGAACCGCCGAGGCCGACCTTGGTGGTGTAGGCGAGGGCGACGGCGCGCTCGAACGGCGTCTCACCGCGTGCATCCATGATGCCGCCGACGTTGTCGGCCCCCGTGCGCTCGAGTTCTTCGACCGCGATGCGGGCGTAGTCGGTCGGCAGCATCGAGTGCGAGTCGACCCGCACCACGACCGGGTACCGCGCAGCCCGGATGCCGATGTTGAGCCCGGCCGGCGTCGACCCCACCTCGTTCTCGAGCACGCGCACACGCGCATCGCGCGCCGCGAGATCGGCGACCAGCTCGTTGGTTCCGTCGATCGAGGGGCCGAGTGCGATGAGCACCTCGACGGGCCCGGCATAGTCCTGCGCGAGGATCGACTCGACGGCGGCTCGAACATGCGTTGCATCGTTCAGCACAGGCATGACATAGGAGACGCCGAGGAGCGACGGTGGCGTCACTTCTGGGGGTTGCTCGGGCATGGTCCTCACTTGCCGCTCGGGTCGATCGAGCCTAGCAGCCACGTCGCCGGGTACCGGGAGCGGGAACGACGACAGCGGGTCCGGATCCTGTCGGACCCGAACCCGCCGAATGGCCCGTCGTGCGATCAGCCCTCGAACGTTCCGAGGGTGACGGTGACCGTCTGCGATGAACCGTCGCGCGTGAGGGTCAGCTTCGCCTCTGCACCGCCGGGGAGCGCCCGCACCTGCGCGGTCAGATCGGTCTGGTCGGTGATCGGCACCCCGTTGAACTCGGTGACGACATCACCGGCCTGCAGGCCCGCCTTCGCGGCCGCGCCATCGGGCGACACCTCGGAGATGAGCGCCCCGACGGTGTCGCTCGTCCCCTCGGCCTCCGCCGAGGTCACGGTCGCGCCGAGCAGTCCGTGGCTCGCCACGCCGTTCTCGATGATCTCGTCGGCGATGCGCTTTGCCAGGTTCGAGGGCACGGCGAAGCCGACGCCGATGTTGCCGGCCGTCTCGCCCTGAGCCGATCCGCCCGTGGAGAGGATCGCCACGTTCACGCCGATGAGCTGGCCCTCGGAGTCGAGCAGCGCGCCACCCGAGTTGCCCGGGTTGATCGCGGCATCCGTCTGGATCACCGGAAGCGCGACGCGACCCGTGGCCGCGCTCGGCTGCTGCGGCTCGCCGCTCTCGGGGTCGGGCAGGTCGAAGAAGAAGTCGAACGGGCTGCCGGAGCCGTCGCCCTGCTCGCCCTGGCCGTCGCCGTCGCTCTGGGAGTCGTCGGGAGTCGACGGCGCCGCCGAGGACGCGACGTCGATCGAGCGGTTCAGCGCGCTCACGATGCCGTTGGTGACCGTGCCGGCCAGTCCGAGCGGGGCACCGATCGCGATCGCGGAGTCACCGACGTTGAGCTTGTCGGAGTCGGCGAACTCGAGCGGGGCCAGGCCCGAGGCATCCACGAGCTTGATGACCGCGAGGTCTGAGAGCGGGTCGGTGCCGACGAGCTCGGCCTCGTAGAGGTGACCGTCGTTCGTCTTCACCTGGATGGTCGGCTCGCCGGTCGCGCCGTCGAGCGTCACGACATGGGTGTTGGTCAGCACGTAGCCGTCGTCGGAGAGGATGATGCCGGAGCCTGTGCCGCCGGACTGGCCGCCCGACACCGAGATCGTGACGACGCTCGGGCTCGCCTTGGCTGCGACCGCGGTGATCTGGTTGACCGAGTCGGTGTCGTTCACGACGATGTTCTGGGCGGAGTTCGCGCTCTCGCTCGCCGGCGTGCCGTCGTTGCTCGTGATGAGCGCGTTGATGCCGGCGCCCGATGCACCGCCGATCAGGGCGGCCGCCACGATGGCCGCGGCGACGCCGAGTCCGACCCGGCGCTGCTTCGGTGCGGCAGGGGCGGCTGCGCCCTCGGCCGGGAGCCCCGGGAGCGGCACGGTCGGCTGGGTCTCGTGCTGCGGAGCGGTGGGGCCGCCGAATGCCGGCGGCACCTGGCCGGGCTGCGTCGGCGACGCGGGCGCCGGTGCTGCGGCGGGCTGCTGGGCAGCGGATGCCGCGGGCGCGGCCTCGGCCGGCTGCTTCGTGTACTGCGGGGCGGAGTAGGGCTGCGGCTGCTGCCCGGGCTCGTACACCGTGCCGGTCGCCGCGGCGGCGGGGGCCGGGCTCTCCGGTGCCGCAGCAGGGGCGGCGGCATCGTGCTCGACGGCCGGGGTCTCGGCGTTCGTCGCAGCAGGCGATCCGGTCGTCGCAGCGGGCGAATCGGTCGTCGCAGCGGGCGATCCGGTCGTCGCAGCGGGCGATCCGGTCGTCGCAGCGGAAGTAGTGGGAACCGCAGGGTTCGTGCTCGCGGCAGCGGCCTGCGTCTCGGTGACGTCGGCCTCGCGGGGCTCCCCCGCGGCGCCGTCAGTGGTGTCGGTCATGGTGTGCTCCTTCCAAGCGATGCCAGCATCCCGCCGCAAGCTATGCGCCGGATCGGCGAAGTCTATGACTCTGCTATCCCCGAGCCGGGATTCATCCGAATACCGCCCGGGAGCGTCGCTGCCTGCGCCAGCGTACCCGTCCCACCCTCGCGTACGGTGAGAACGTGAGCGACTCCTCCCCCGCATCCGGCCTCGCGCCGTGGCAGCGCACCGCGGCCGGCGCCGGCCTCCTCTCGCCCGACGGAACGATCGCGGCGACGATCTTCGCCGAGATGAGCGCGCTCGCCACCCGCACCGGCGCGATCAACCTCGGGCAGGGCTTTCCCGACGAAGACGGCCCCGCCGAAGTGCTCGAGGCCGCGCGACAGGCGATCGCCGACGGCGTGAACCAGTACCCGCCGGGCATGGGCATGCCAGTGCTGCGCGAGGCGATCGCCGCGCACCAGCAGCGGTGGTACGGCATCGAGCTCGACGCGGCATCCGAAGTGCTCGTCACGGCCGGCGCGACCGAAGCGCTCGCGGCGACGATCCTCGCCTTCGTCGACACCGGCGACGAAGTCGTGACCTTCGAGCCGTACTACGACGCCTACGCCGCGATGATCGCCCGTGCCGGCGGGGTGCACCGCACGGTGCCGCTGAGGTTTCCCGAGTGGCGGCCCGACCCCGATGAGCTGCGTGCCGCCGTGAACGACCGCACCCGCGTCATCCTCGTGAACTCCCCGCACAATCCGACCGGCGCGGTGCTCGACGCCGAGACGCTCGCGCTCATCGTCGAACTCGCCGAGCGGCACGACGCGATCATCGTCACCGACGAGGTCTACGAGCATCTCACCTTCGGTGCCGCCCATACCCCGATCGCGACCCTGCCCGGCGCCCGGGAGCGTACGATCTCGATCTCCTCCGGCGGCAAGACGTTCGCGACCACAGGCTGGAAGATCGGCTGGCTCACCGCGCCCGCACCGCTCGTGACGGCAGTGCTCGCGGTCAAGCAGTACCTCACCTACGTCAACGGCGCACCGTTCCAGCCCGCCATCGCGACCGGGCTCGGCCTGCCCGATGCCGTCTTCATGGATGCCGCGGCGACCCTCTCGGCCAAGCGCGACCTGCTCGCCGCCGGCCTCGTCACGGCGGGATTCACGATCTCGCTGCCGCACGCGGGTTATTTCATCGTCGCGGACGCCGCACCGCTCGGCTACTCCGACGGCGCGACGCTCTGCCGGGAACTGCCGGAGCGCGCGGGCGTCGTCGGCGTGCCGGTGAGCGCCTTCGTGCATCCCGAACGCCACGCGGCGTACTCGAGCCTCGTGCGATTCGCGTTCTGCAAACGACGCGACGTGCTCGAGGAGGCCAGCGGGCGACTCGCCGCGCTCAGCGCGGGATGACGTCGAACCGGCGCAGCGCGAGGGCGGGGTTCACCCGGCGCACCGCGTCGATGCGCTCCTTCGAGATCCAGGCCACCGCGACATCCGTCGCCTCGCCGATCGTGGCGAGCTCGACACCCATCGGGTCGACGATCATGCTGTTGCCCGCACCCATGGGCGGCGCCTGGTCGGCCGCTGCGACGTAGACGGTGTTCTCGAGCGCCCTGGCCGTGGTGAGCACCCGCCAGTGCGCCTCTTTCAGCGGACCGCGCACCCACTCGGCGGGCATGCAGACGACATCGGCACCGGCGTCGACGATGCGCCGCGTGACCTCGGGGAACCTCGCGTCGTAGCAGGTCTGCAGGCCGAAGCGGATGCCGCCGGCCTCGAACGTCTCGGGCGGTTCGATCGCGCCCGGTTCGACCCAGGCAGATTCCTGCTGCCCGAAGGCGTCGTAGAGGTGGAGCTTTCGGTACCGGGCCACGATGCCGGCGCCGGGTGCGAGCGCGACGACCGTGTTGGCGACCCGCCGGCCGCTGCCGCGGTCGCGGTCGTGACCGCGGTCGCGGTCGCTGTCGCGGCGCTCGATCATGCCGGCCACGAGGTGCACGCCCAAGCGGTCGGCGAGCGCGGAGAGATGCGTGGCGAACGCGCCGTCGAGCGGTTCGGCCGCGGTCGACCAGTCCTCGCCTGGTTCGGGCGTGAAATAGCTCGAGTACTCGGGAAAGACGACGAGTCGGGCGCCGCGTGCGACCGCGAGCTCGGCGAGGCGGGTGAGTTCGCTGCGATTGCGGGCGACGTCGTCGTTCGGCGCGAACTGGGCGACTGCGACGCCGAACCCTTCGGTCGTGCTCTGCATGCCCTCAGCCTATGCCGCTCGATGCGGTACCTCCGGAACCGATGGCGTCCCAGCCGCCTGGCTCGAATCCTCAGCCTCGGTTGATACGATCGACGTCTGGCCAACCCCCACGGTTGGCGTGGTCGAGCCGCCGGAGGGCGCGCAACGATCCGGGCTGGAAACCCCGGCATTCACGCGCTCCTCTGAAAGGCCGCTACGCCCATGTCCGAATCCTCGTCCCGGCGCTGGTGGGTCCTCGTGATCCTCGCGCTGACCCAGCTCATCGTGGTGCTCGACGGCACCATCGTCAACATCGCGCTCCCCGAGGCGCAGCGCGCGCTCGGCCTCACCGACGTCGAGCGCCAGTGGGTCGTCACCGCATACGCCCTCGCATTCGGGGCCCTGCTCCTCTTCGGCGGTCGGATCGCCGACTACTGGGGTCGCAAGCGCACCTATCTCGTGGGCATGGTCGGCTTCGGCGCGGCCTCCGCGATCGGCGGCATCGCCCAGACCGGTGGCGAACTGATCCTCGCCCGCGGCCTCCAGGGCGTGTTCGCCGCCATGATGGCGCCCGCGGCACTCGCCCTGCTGACCGTCGCCTTCCCCGGCGGTCGCGACCGCAACACGGCATTCGCCGTCTTCGGGTCCGTCGCCGGCGCCGGCGCCGGCGTGGGCCTCGTGCTCGGCGGGCTCCTCACCGAGTTCGTCGACTGGCGGTGGTGCCTGCTCGTCAACGTGCCGATCGTGGTCGTCGGCATCATCGCGGGCATGCTCCTCGTCACCGAGAGCAAGGCCGAGGGCGACAACCGGTACGACTGGCTCGGCGTCATCACGGTCGCCCTCGGCCTCGGCTCGCTCGTCTACGGGTTCACGCTCGCCGAGGAGAGCTGGGTCTCGCTCGGCACCATCGGGTTCATCGTCGGGGGCATCCTGCTGCTCACCCTCTTCGTGTGGATCGAGTCGCGTGTCGCCCAGCCCCTGCTGCCGCTGCGCATCGTGCTCGACCGGGTGCGCGGTGGTGCGTTCCTGTTGCAGGCGATCGCCGGCAGCGTCATGATCGGCGCCACCGTCTACCTCACGTTCCACCTGCAGATCGTGCTCGGCTTCTCGCCGCTGATGGCCGGACTCGCGAGCCTGCCGCTGACGATCGTGATCTCACTCGTGGCGCCGCTCGCCACCCGGTTCCTGTCGCGGGTCGGCGCCCGGCCGCTCATGATCGGCGGCCCGCTGTTCGCGGCAGCCGGGCTCTTCTTCCTGAGCTTCATCACCGTCGGCGGCAACTACCTCGTTCAGGTGCTGCCGGCGCTCGTGCTTCTCGGCATCGGCATGGCGATGCTCTTCGTGCCGATGCAGAACCTCGCCCTCGCCGGGGTGGCACCGCACGACGCCGGCGCCGCGAGCGCCACGGCGAACGCCGCGATGCAGATCGGCGGCTCGCTCGGCCTCTCGATCTTCACGACGGCATACGCCGCCGCGGCGGGTGGGGTGGTCGTCGCCGGTTCGGCGAGCCAGCTGGAATCGTTCGTCAGCGGCTATTCGGCGGCGTTCGTGGCAGCCGGCGTCGCGATGCTCATCGGTTGCGTGCTCGCGATCGTGCTGATCCGCACACCGAAGCGCGACGAGGTTCCCGAGGTCACCGGAGCGGTGTCGGCGAGCGACTGACGACATCAGGGAAGGCCCGGAACCACGTGGTTCCGGGCCTTCTGCACGCCCGCCCCCGGGCGTGCCGCCCCGGCGTGCCGAGGCGCGTCGGCTACCCGTTCGCCACCGCCATCTCCCGGCCGTGTGCGGTGATCGCGTAGATGACGAGGACGTTGATGCCGATGACGATGACCGACCACCATGGCTGGGCGGGCACGAGGAACAGTTGTCCGAGGGCGCTCAGCCCGGCGAGGATGACCGCCACGACCCTCGCCCACGTCGCCCCGGAGAGCAGCGCCACGCCGGTCACGATCAGCAGCGCTCCGATGATGAGGTTCCACCACCCCCATCCGGTCAGGTCGAACATGAGAAGGCCCTCTTCGGTCGTCCTGTAGTAGGTGTTGGGTCCCACCAGCGCGACGAGGCCTTGCAACGCGCTGAACGCTCCGTTCAAGATGAGGATGATCGCCGCGAAGCCGATCCATCCGACCCATCCCGTGGGTTGTTGTGCAGTGCTCATGGCTCTGGTGCCCTCCTGGCTCGGCGCCGTCGACATCTCCGCCGACCGGCGATTCGGTTGAACAGTGGCAAGCGTGTCGGTAATCGAGACGCTGGTCATCACGCAGATCGCGTGAACACGATTCGCGCGCGGAATGCACGCGGTTCGGTGCATCCGGTGTGACGACACGCCCGGACATGGGCATTGTCCGCAGCCGCGCCGGTCAATATGCTTCGATCGTGCGCGGTCAAGCCCCCGCGTCGAGCACACCGAAACTCGAACTCGACCAGCAGCTGCTCGATGCCAAGCTCTCAGCCCCCGAGCCGCCGGCCCGAGGCCACGTCAGTCGCGCCGCGCTGATCGATGCCGCGCGCTCGAGCAGACGGCGGGTGGTGGGGGTCACCGCTCCCGCAGGCTATGGCAAGTCCAGCCTGCTCACCGAGTGGGCGAGCCGTGAGAGCCGGCCCGTGGCCTGGGTCTCGCTCGACCGCTACGACGACGACCCCGCCGCGCTGCTCGCGCTGCTCGCGTCGGCGTTCTCGCGCATCACGCCGAGCGCGGCCCGGCTCTCCGAAAAGGTCACGGGGCACGGCATCTCGGCGCTCGGGCGCGGGGCGCCGCTGCTGGCCGCCGCGCTGCGGGCCAGCCCCGATCCGTTCGTGCTGATGCTCGACGACCTCCACGAGATCCGCGACCCCGCGTGCCACGATGTGCTCAGCGTGGTCTTCGGGGGCGTGCCGGCCGGCGCGCAGCTCGTGGCCGCCAGTCGCGGCGAGCAATCGCACCTGCCTCGCGCCCGCGCAGCCGGAGACGCCTTCGAGATCACCTCGAGCGAGCTGGCTCTGGATGCCTCCGGCGCCCAAGCAGTGTTCGCGAGCACCCGTCTGCAGCTCTCCTCCGAAGACGCGGGCATGCTGGTGGAGCGCACCGAGGGGTGGCCGGTGGGGGTCGTGCTCGCGGCCGCGATCGCGAGCGAGGGCGGCGGGCCACCGCGGGCGCTGTCGGGTGACGACCGGTACGTCGCCGACTACCTCTACCGGGAGTCGCTCGCGGGCCTGCCCGAGCACCAGCAGCGCTTCCTTCGGCGCACCGCGGTGCTCGACACGTTCTCGGCACCGCTCTGCGACGCGATCCTCGAAACGCACGATGCTCAGCAAGTCCTTCGAGAACTCGAGGACTCCGATGTCTTCCTCGTTCCCCTCGATCGACGACGAGGCTGGTACCGGTACCACGCGATCTTCCGGGAATTCCTCCTCGGCGAACTCCGCCGGATCGAACCCGATGCTGCGGTCGAGCTGCAGGTTCGAGCGGCAGGCTGGTTCGAGGCGCATGGATCGTCGGCGAAGGCCATCGAGTACCTCATCGATCTGCCGTCGGAGCGCCCCCGAGCCGTGCGCCTCGTCGCGGCGACCGCTCTGCCCACGTACCAGGCCGGACAGCTCGCGACCGTGCAGCGCTGGCTCGGCTCGATCGGCGACGCGGCGATCGAGGCGTATCCGCCCGTCGCCGTGCTCGCAGGCTGGATCACGGTGCTCACCGGGCAGACGGCCGAGGCGGAACGCTGGGCGGTGATCCTCGATCGTTCCGCGTACGATCTCGTGCCCGACGACGGCTCGGCGTCGTTCGAGTCGGCACGCGCCATGCTCAGCTCGTTCATGTGCGCGTCAGGTCCGGCGCGTGCCCTCGCCGACGCCGAGTTCGCCTACGCAGCCGAGCCGAGCTGGAGTCCGTGGCGCGATCAGGCGCTGGTGCTGCTGGGCGAGGCGCTGCTCCTCGTGGGCGATGCCACGCGCGCCGAAGCCGTGCTCCGCGAGGGTTCGCTGCTCGCTGCGACCTTCGGCAACACCGACGTGCGCATCGCCGGCGAAGCCGAGCTCGCCATGCTCTCGATGGACCGGGGGCACTGGGAGGCCGGAGCGCAGCACGTGCGCACCGCGCGCGAAGCGATCGACGAGCGCCGCATGCACGACTACGCGAGTGCGGTCCTCGCGTTCTCCCAAGCCGCCCGGCTCGACCTCCATCACGGAAACCTGACGGCGGCTCGCCGCGAGCTCACCAGTGCGATGCGCGCCCGCCCAGCATGCACGCACGCCATGCCTGCGCTCGCCGTGCGGGTGCGGCTGCAGCTCGCGCGGGTCTACTGGGCCATGGGCGATCATGCGGTCGCTCATCACCTGATGCGGGAGATCGAGGACATCCTGCTCCATCGTCCCGACCTCGGCGCGCTCCTCGATCAGGTGAGCGAGTTCGCGCGTCTCATCTCCGAGAGCGAGGAGCAGCTCGGCGACGGCGGACCGCCCCTCACCCCGGCCGAGCTGCGCCTGCTGCCCTACCTGCAGACGCACCTCTCCGTTCGGGAGATCGGCGAGCGGCTCTTCGTCTCGCGCAACACCGTCAGCTCGGAGCTCGGTTCGATCTACCGCAAACTCGGCGTCTCGACCCGGAGCGGGGCCGTGGACCGGGCGACGCAACTCGGGCTGCTGGGCGGTTAGTCGGGCGCGCCGCCGTCAGGTCGCCGCCGTCAGGTCGCCGCCGTCAGGTCGCCGCCGTCACCGGCCCGCCTGCCGACCCGGCGAGCGACCGCCGGGTCGCCGACGACATCGACCTCGAGGTCGTGGCCGAGCGCCAGCGCGATCTTCGGTGCCGCGGCGACCGCTCTGGGAAGCCCGACGATCGGAATGACGCCGACCAGCATGTCCACGATCTCCGCCGCCGTCGAACCGGCACTGACCGCCGCGTCGACGTGGGCTCCGAACGAAGGTGCGGCTCCGCCGACCGAGACGAGCGCGGCGACTCTGGCGAGCGCCATCGTCTTCGGATCGAGCGTCGTCGGATCGCCCATCACGTCGCCGAAGTCCGCGACGTCGAGCCGTTCGTCATGAATCGCCAGCCGTTGCAAGCGGTCGGTGTAGTCCAAGCTTTCCTCCCCTTTCTCAGGCATCGGATCCCCGATCCGCCGCGGGCGCCTCGCGACCGGCACCACTCCCCTTCGAGGCTCTCCGCTCGGCGCGTGCCGCCTTCGATTCGGCGTCGGACTCGGCCATGATCTGCTTCGTCTCGTCGAGCTCGCCGAGCATCGGCCGAATCCAGTTCATCGAGGGGTTGGAGTCCACGAGGAGGAGCCGCACGAGCAGGGTGAGCGGGATGGCGAGGATCGCTCCGATGGGACCGATCACGACGGCCCAGAACAACACCGAGAAGAAGGTGATCGTCTGGCTGAGGCTCACCGCCTTGCCGACGACACGCGGCTGGATCACGGACTGAACGACCCCGTTGATGACCCCGTAGACGATGACCACCGCGATCACGGTCGGCCAACCGCCCGAGAGCGCGCCGAAGATGATCGGCGGGATCAGGGCGAGGAAGTAGCCGATGTTCGGGATGAACGAGCAGATGAAGGCGAGCAGGCCCCAGATGAATGCGCCGGGCACCTGGAGGATCAGCAGGGCGATCCAGTTGATGATGCCCTGCGCGAGCCCGAGCACCGTGGTCACGACCATGTACCGGCGCACGTTGTCGCCGTAGTTCACGAACCCGGTGACGACGAGCGGGCGGATCGGCTGCAGCTGCCGGTGCAGATGGGGCAGGAACGCCGCATCCATCGCCATGAGCAGCAGCATCGTGAAGATGATGACCAAGGCCGACACCCACCCGGTGATCCCGCCGACGAGACCGCCGAGGAAGCCGACCACCGTCGACGGGTCGAAGTCCGCGAACATCGCACTCACCTCGTCGGCGCCGATGCCGATCGAGGTGAGCCAGTCCGCGAACGTCTGGCCGAACGCCGCGATCTCGTCGCTGAAGTCGGTCAGCAGCGCGCCGAACTGGCCGATCGCGATGAGGACGGCGTACCCGAAAGCAACGAGCAGCAGCGTCACCGCGAGGATGACCGAGCCGGTCGCAAGCCCGCGCGGTACGCCGCGGGCCTCGAGCCAGAGACGCAACGGATGCACGCAGATGGTGAGGACGAACGCCAAGAAGACGGGGGCGAAGATGCCCGCGATCGCGGCGATGCCGAAGACGGCGAGCGTGCCACCGCCGATGCCCATGAGGATGAACGCGTTGCGGTGTTCGTCCCGCGGCACGGCCGGCGCACCCGGCACAGCCGCGCCAGGGGCCACGGTCGCCGTCGCGAGGGCGGGCTGCACCGTCGCGGCCTTCGATCGCTTGCGCTTCCACCACATGACGACCCCGATCTGCACGCCCGTCGAACCTGCGCGCGACCACACGGTATGACCGGATGCGGCGGCGGTCATCATCCATTCAGAGTGAAAGCCGAGGAAACGGCTCGCGCCCGCCTCAGGTTCTCGGCCTGTACCGCATCGCCACGGCGCCCGAACTGAACTCCTCACGGCCCACGAGAGTCAGGGAGAGCGGCTTCGACAGCCCCGCCAACAGGGTCGGGCCATGGCCCGCCACCCTCGGCTGCACCACGAACTCGTACTCGTCGATGAGCCCCAACTCGGCCAGTGCCGTCGGGAGCGTCACCCCGCCCACGAGCAGACCGTCGCCCGGCTGGTCCTTGAGCTGTTGCACGGCCGGTCCGAGATCCCCGAGCACGAGCTCCGCGTTCCAATCGACCCGGGCCAGTTTGCTCGACACGACGTACTTCCTCGCCCGGTCGATCGTGCGGGCGAACGGCTGGGTCCAATCGGGCATCGCCTCTGAAGCAGGGGGCCGCCATGCCTCCTCCATCATCTCGTACGTCACCCGGCCGAACAGCAGAGCATCGGCCCGTGCGAGGTTGCCGGCTGCGTGGCGGTGCAACTCCTCATCGGCGATGCCCTCCCGATGATCGACGCAGCCGTCGAGCGTGACGTTGATGGAGTACTTCAGCGGTCGCATTGCGCAAGAGTATCGATCTGGCGGGAAGGAGTCGAGATGTGCCGAACCCCCGTAGAGAGAGCAGTCGCTGCCCGCGGGTCAGCCTTTCAACCCGGTGGATGCCACACCGTCGATGATCTGGCGCTGCGCGAGGAAGAACACGATGATCATCGGCACCGTCGTGATGACGCTGGCGGTAACGATGATCTCCCAATGCCATTCGCCGCCGAATCCGAAGGCGTCGACGAGCGACTTCAGGCCCCGGGGAACGGTGAACGTGGCCGAATCGCGCAGGTAGATGAGCGCTCGCATCAAGTCGGTCCAGACCGCCTGCACCTCGAACACGAGCGTCACGGCGAGGGCGGGCCGGCAGAGCGGCAGCGCGATACGCCAGAACACGCCCCACTGCGTCGCTCCGTCGACCCGTGCCGCGTCGAAGAGGTCGCGCGGGAGTCCGAGGAAGAACTGGCGCAGCAGAAAGATGTAGAACGCACTGCCGAAGAGGTTGCCCGCCCAGAGCGGCGTCAAGGTGCCGACCTGCCCCAGTGCGTTCCAGATGAGGAATGTCGGGATCATCGTCACGGCTCCCGGCAACATCATCGTCGCGAGCACGAAACCGAAGAGCACGCCCCGCCCGCGGAAGCGGAAGTAGGCGAACCCCCACGCCACCATGGCGCTCGAGAAGGTCACCGTCACCGCAGCGAGCACCGTGACGATCGCCGTGTTGGCGAGCCACAGGGCGAGCGGCGCCTCCTGCCAGACCTGGATGTAATTGTCGAACGTGAACGTCTCGGGGATCAGCCGGTTGTCGAAGACATCGCTTCGCGGCTTGAAGGATGCGCTGACGAGCCAGACGAAGGGATAGATGAAGACCACGCCGAGCAGCGCCAGGGCGATCCACGAGAACAACCTGCCAGGCGACATCCGCCGACGAGGCCCGCGCCTTCGGAGCTCCTCGACCTCCGCTGCCGTCGAGCCTGCCGCCGTGACGGCGGATTCCAGCGGCGTGGGTACCCGGCCGCCCGCGACCGGAAGATCGACTTCGAGCCCGCTCATCGGTCCCCCTCGTAGTAGACGAATCGGCGCGAGACGATGAGCTGCACCGCCGTGATGACCATGATCACGAGGAACAGCCCCCACGCCATCGCCGAGGCGTATCCCATATGCAGGAACTCGAACGCCTGCTGGAAGAGATAGATGACGTAGAACAGCGCCGCGTCGTTGCTGTAGGTCGTGTTTCCAGCTCCGAAGAACGCCGTGTACGCCTCGTCGAAGGTCTGCAGCCCGGCGATGGTGTTGACGATGATGATGAAGAACAACGCCGGGCTGATCATCGGCAGCGTCACGCTCATCGAGGTGCGCCAGAAGCCGGCGCCGTCGAGCTTGGCCGACTCGTAGAGCATCTCCGGCACGTTCCTGAGCGCGGCGAGCAGGATGATGACGGAGGCCCCGATGGTCCAGAGAGACATCAGGATGAGGCCCGGCTTGACCCACGCAGGGTCGGTCGTCCACGCCGGACCATCGATGCCGAACCAGCCGAGCACGGTGTTCAGGAGGCCGTTCTGACCGTTGAACAACAACAGGAACAAGACGCCCACCGCGACCGGAGGCGTCATCTTCGGCAGGAAGAACACGGTGCGGAAGAAGCTCGACGATCGTCCGGCCCGGTCGAGGAGCAGGGCCAGCACGAGAGAGACGATGATGTACAACGGCACCTGCACGGCCGTGAAGAAGACGGTGTTCTGCAGCGCGAGGAGCAGCTTCGGGTCGTTGAGCATCTCGGCGTAGTTCGCAAGCCCGACGAACTCCGGGATGTTGATGACGTCGTAGTCGGTGAGCGAGAGGTAGGCGCTGTAGATCATCGGCCATGCGGTGAAGACGACGAAGCCGACGATCCACGGGCTGAGGAAGAGCAGCGCGGACCGGAGGTTTCTCCGACTCGCCCGCCTCCGGCCGCGTTCCCGCTCCTCTGGGGTCACGGTGCGCCGTGCGATGTGCGCGCTGTCCACCCGGACTTCGGTGCCGGTCATTGCTCGCGGCTCTCGAGCTTCTCCCAACCCTCGTCGAGAGCCTGCTGCGCAGTCTCTTGAGCATCGGCGAGGGCTTCCTCGGGCGATGCCTCACCGTTGAGCACGCTGTTCACGGCATCCTGCATCGCCTGCTCGAACTCGGCATCGGCCGGGCTGGCGGGCCATGACACCGTATGGTCGTTCGCCTCGTACATCGCCTCGACCCCGGCATCCCACGGTTCACCGCCCGACGTGATCATCTCGCGGATCTGCTCGTCGGCCACGCTGTTGCCGGTCAGGATCCCGGTGAAGGGCTTGCCTTCACCCTCGCGGGTCGCGAGACGGGCCTCCGCGGCGAGCTGCCACGCGTCGAGCGAGGTCATCGCCTTCGCCCAGCGGCACGCCGCCGCGGCATTCTCGGTGCCCGAGGGGATGGCCCACGCTGACCCGCCTGCGAACGCGATCGGCTCCCCGGCCGTCGTGCGCACGGTGTCGAAGGCCAACGGAGCGTCGGGCGAAACCTCGTTGAGCACGTTGATGTACCACTGCTCCATCGGCATCGCGCCCAGTGCGTTCGTCGCGAACTGGTTGCCCTCGCCGAAGAAGTCGGCCGAATCGCGGAATGCCTTCACCGCACTGAAACCGCCCTGGGCGTCGTACAGGTCCACGGCCCAGGTCAGGGCGTCGACGGCCTCCTGCGAGTCCAGCATGGCGGTGCGACCGTCGTCGGAGAGGAGCGATCCGTCGGCACCGGCGACCCACAACGGCAGGAACTCGGGCATCTTCGGGTCGACGCCGATGACCGAGAGTGAACCACCGTCGCTCTTCATGAGGGCGAGGTTCGCCTGCGTCATCGCGTTGCGGTCAGAACCGTTCACCGCGTCGATTGAGAGCCCGGCAGCGGCAAGGAGATCCGCGTTCGCCATCGTGACCTGCACCTGGTTGAACTCGGGGATGCCGTAGACCTCGCCGTCGAGGGTGACCTGGCCCACCGCCGACTCCCTGAACTCGCTCATGTCGATGCCTTCGCCGTCGATGCACCGCTCGAGCGGGATGATCGCACCGCGTGCCGCCAGCGAACCGATCTGGTCGCGATCGGCGTAGAGCAACTCCGGTGGCTCTCCGGACGCCACCGCGGAGAGGAACTGCTGAATGTCGAGGTCGCCCTCGATGAGCTTCACGTCGACGTCGCCGAGCTCGGCCTCGGCGTACTCGACACGGGATGTCGCCACTTCATCGACGCCGGAGAAGCCCATGACCGAGAGTTCCCCGCCGAGTTCGGCTTCGGAGTCGTAGTCGGCCTCGTCCGATCCGGCGGCCCCGCCGGTTCCCACGGCGCAGCCGCTGAACGCGAGTGCGATGATCACCGCGCCGGCCACTCCTGTGGCCCGTGCCTGACGTCGATACATCTCGGGTCTCCCTCTCGAACCGTCCACTCGGGACCGAGCGACGGGCTCACGGTACGTCTGCTCTCGGGAGGCGAGAAGGGGCTTGACAGAAGCGCTTCTCGCGCGGCTCGTCAGGTCAGGGCTTCAGCACGACCTTGATGCATCCGGCGGTCTTCTGCTTGAACTGCTCGTACATCTCCGGAGCTCGCGCGAGCGGCAAGCGATGCGTGGCGAAGTCCTCGAGTCCGAGCGGATCGCTCTCCGCTTCGGCGAGTGGCATGAGGTCGGGGAGCCACTGCTGCACGTTCGCCTGGCCGAAACGCATGGTCAACTGCTTGTCGAAGATCGTCATCATCGGCATCGGGTCGAGATTGCCGGCATACACGCCCACGACCGACACGGTGCCCCCGCGAACGACGGCTTCGATCGCGAGGTGGAGCGCCGCGAGGCGGTCGACTCCGGCCTTGGTCATGAGCGGTTTGGCGACGGCACTCGGCAGCGCCCCGACGGTGTTCTGCGCGAGCGCAGCGCCCGGACTGCCGTGCGCCTCGAGTCCGACGGCATCGACGACCGCGTCGGCCCCACGGCCCTGCGTCAGCTCCCTGATGCGTTCGAGCACGGCATCGTCGAGGTCGAGCGTCGTGGCTCCGTAGCGTTCGGCCATCAGTCGTCGCTCGGCGACCGGGTCGACGGCGATGACGCGCACGTTCTCATGCCCGGCGATGCGCACGACCATCTGGCCGATCGGGCCGAGCCCGAGCACCGCGAGCGTGTCGCCGGGCGAAACGTTCGCGTAGCGCATCGCCTGCCAGGCCGTCGGCAGCACATCGGTCAGGAAGAGGTAGCGCTCATCAGGGAGGTCGCGGCCGACGACCGTGGCATTCGCATCGGCGAGCCGCACCCGCAGGTACTCGGCCTGGCCGCCGGGCACCCGGCCGTACAACTCCGTGTATCCGTAGAGCATCGCGCCGGTGCCGTACTCCGTGTTCTGGGTCGTCTCGCATTGCGTGGTCAGGCCTCGAGCGCACATGCGACACGCGCCGCATGCGATCACGAACGGCACGATCACGCGATCGCCGACAGCCACGCGGCGAACGGCGGCCCCGACTGCCTCGACGACCCCCATCGCTTCGTGACCGAGGATGTCGCCGCGATGCATGAACGGTCCGAAGACGTCGTAGAGGTGCAGATCCGAACCGCAGATGGCCGTCGAGGTCACCCGCACCACTGCGTCGGTCGGCTCGACCGGCACCGGGTCGGGAACCTCGGCGACCTCCACGGAACGGGGTGAATGCCAAGTGACTGCTCTCATGCACTCGTTCCTAGTCGCGAGTGAAACCGGCGGGCAGGGGCTTGACAGTCGAGCGGAGGCGTCGAGGAGTTCGGCTCAGTCGACGGCCTCCACTTGAGTCCGCACGAAGTCGCGCTCGGCCGGTGACAAACGGGTCGGCGCCGTGCCGCCGGTGATCGTCTCGATCTCATCGACGGTCTGTGCATCGAGCGCCGCGTCGAGATCTGCGAGCAGTCGGTGTTTCGCCGGGATCGAGAGATGCGGCCACCATCGTTCGATTCCCGCTGCGCCGGCCTCGCCTGCGCCGTCTTCCGTGTTCGACATCGCCGCTCCTTCTCGTCTCCCTCCCGTTTAGCAGCCGCATCTGGCGGCGGCAAGCCCCTCGTGGCCGTTCGGGCTTGGCCGTACCGTGGCCGCCGGGCGTAACCGCGCCCAGAACCGGAGGCGACAACATGAGCACGACCGTGACGGCATCAACCGAGGTCGGCGTCCCCGTGCGCGTCGCGTACGACCAGTGGACGCAGTTCGAATCCTTCCCGGAGTTCCTCAGCGGCGTCGTCGAGATCCGGCAGATCGATGACGTGATGACCCACTGGGTCGTCTCGATCGGCGGCGTGAAGCGCGAGTTCGACGCCGAGATCGGCGATCAGGTGCCTGACGGCCACGTCTCGTGGTCGAGCGTCGGCGAAGTCGTTCACCGCGGACGAGTGCGGTTCACGCCGGTGAGTGCTGAGCGCACGCGGATCGATCTCGAGATCGAATGGGAGCCCGAGGGCTTCGTGGAAGCGGCGGGAGCGACACTGCAACTGGACGACATGCAGGTCAAGCGCGACCTCGCCCGATTCAAGGACTTCATCGAGGAACACCATCGGGCCACCGGCGGGTGGCGAGGCGAGATCCACGGCGGCGACACGACGGATACCGGCGGCGTCGGATCGGGTGCTCGGGCATCCGAACCCGGCGCCTTCGAGGCTCCGGCCTCCGATACCGGCGTCCTCGGAACGGATCCGGACCTACGCCCCTGAGCGGGTTCGGCCTCGCGATCGGCTGTCGAGAAGGCGCCTGTCAAGGGGGCGCCGATGGTGCACTCCTCGACGTATGCTCGCGCCATGCGAGCACAGGACGAGAACCGATCCGCTGAGAATCCTGAAGCGGCCCGCGAGGAGCCGGCACCGCTGGGTGACGCGCAGCAGACCCGTAAGGACGTCGCCTACAGCCCGGCGAGCGAGGCGGAAACGGCTGCGAAGCAGGATGACGGGGATCCAACGGACCTCGACCCCGACATCGATCCGGACGACGTGCGTGCGGTGCCCGGAACGGGCGGGCCCGACGACGAGGGCGACGTGGACGTCGACCCCGACGACCTGAACATGCCGCGATCGTAGAGCGCGGCGACTCCCCAGACATCCGCGCGTTCGGGCTTCGAGCCGTCGAAGCCGGGCGCGCGATCACCACGACATCGACGCGGATCCGTGCCGAAACGAAGAAATCCCGGCCTCTGACGAGACCGGGATTTCATCGGTATTGGTTGCGGGGGCAGGATTTGAACCTACGACCTCTGGGTTATGAGCCCAGCGAGCTACCGAACTGCTCCACCCCGCGGCACAAGAGATAACACTAGCACGGCGACAAAGCGTCGTCCAATCGAGCCGGTGGGGCATCGGATGCCTCAGAATCTCCGATGCCAGCACCGCGCCGAGCTGGTGCACGGAGTGCACACCTCTCGCGATTGCCTGTCGACTGCGCACAGTGATCGCCGCCCCTCACCCGCGCGATCCTCCACACTTTGTTAGGACTCTTTCTAAACCGATCGAGCGTTGCTACTGTCGCCCCAACCCTTCCGCACTGGGGCGCAGCACGGCCCCCGACGACGATCGATGAGGATTCAATGTCACCACGCCATCTGCTTCGCGGGGCCGCGATCACCGCTGCAGCCACTGCGCTCCTCGCCGCTTCGGCGGTCTCCCCCGCCCTCGCCCACGGAAACGGCCACGGCCATCACGGCAGCTCCGACCCGGCCGGGCCGACCGACATCAACGGGTACCGATCGGTCGGCTACCTCATGTCGGACACCCCGGTCACCCGCGACTTCCAGATCAAAGACCTCCTGCGCACGGGCGCGATCGAAGACGTGACCCACATCAACTACGCCTTCGGCAACGTGACGACGAACCTGAAGTGCGAGATCACGGATGCACCGGGTGAGGGCGACGCCCGGAACGACTACCTTCGACTCGTCTCCGCCGACGACTCCGTCGACGGCAAGAAGGACAAGTCGAACAAGCACCAGCGACTTGCCGGCAACTTCAATCAGCTGAAGAAGCTCAAGGAGGCGAGCCCCGACACGAAAGTGCTCATCTCACTCGGCGGCTGGACCTGGTCCGACAACTTCTCGGCCGCGGCATCGACTCCCGAGAGCCGCGCCACCCTCGTCTCCTCGTGCATCGACGTCTATCTCAAAGGCAACCTGCCGCAGGTCGGGTCGCTCGGCGGGCCCGGCGCGGCGGCAGGGGTCTTCGATGGCATCGACGTCGACTGGGAGTGGCCGGTCAACGGCGGCGAGACGGCGAACGCGAAGCCCGAAGACCGCGAGAACTTCCTCTCCCTCATGGAGGAGTTCCGCGCCCAGCTCGACGCCTACGGCTCAGCGACCGGCGAGGACTACCTGCTCACCGCGTTCGCCCCGGCGGGCGGCTGGAACACCAACGCCGGCGGATGGACCGACCCTCGCCTCTTCGATGTCGTCGACTGGCTGAACGTACAGGGCTACGACTACGCGGGCGGCTGGACCGGCACCACGGGCCACCAGGGCAACCTGCACCCCGACGGCGACCACAACTGGGGTCTCGCCCTCGACAACGCCATCGGGCTCTACACGGCGGCAGGCGCTCGCGCCGACCAGCTGAATCTCGGCCTCGCCGCCTACGGCCAGGGCTGGGGCGGCGTCAGCGTCGGCGACTCTGCATGGCAGGCGACGACCGGCTCGCTCGGCACGAAGCCGTACTACGAGATCCGCGAGGTCGGCGAGGGCTACTTCGACCCCGCGCTCGGCGCCTCGTGGCGCTTCGACGCGA
Organism: Agromyces badenianii; assembly: GCF_003070885.1. NCBI lineage: Bacteria > Bacillati > Actinomycetota > Actinomycetes > Micrococcales > Microbacteriaceae > Agromyces > Agromyces badenianii. The sequence goes on along the minus strand of NZ_CP028913.1, from coordinate 904,418 downwards.
CGAGCGGCGAGTGGTGGAGCCTCGACGACCCGAACTCGGTCACCGCGAAGGCCGAGTGGCTCGCGTCCCAGGGCTTCGGCGGCGCGATGTGGTGGGACCTCTCGGGTGACTACCGCAACGAACTCGGCGGCGCGCTCGGCGACGCCCTGCGCGCGGCCGAAGCAGGCCCGCTCGACTGATCGGCCGCGACGCCACGGCCGCGGTCGGCAGCCTCAGCTGCCGGTCGCGGCCGTCTGGGCGTGCGGCACCGCGACGCGCTCGTACGAGAGCGGCAGCCATCGTTCGGCGGGCCAGCCGAACATGCCCTCGCCGAGGTCGACCGTGGCCGGAAAGATGCGCCACGGCACGCGGTAATGCTCGGTGAACGTCTCGATGTCGAGCCCCGCGTCGCGAAGCGCGCCGAAGACCTCGCTGAGCGGATGCATCCACTCCCGCGTGCGCCCGTTGGCGAGCACCGCCTCGGGGTCGGCGTCATCGCTCGGGTCGTCGATCACATCGGTGCAGCACCCGCAGGCCCTCGAGGCCGCCCGGGTAGAGGCGGTCGAGGGCCTGGCGAACGATCGGGTCGACGCTCACCTCACTGATCTGAAGTGAGCTGGAGCAGCTTCGCGATGATCTCGGCGAGCTGGGCATCGGCCGCGCCGTAGGCGGCCCAATCGCCCTCGGCGAGTGCCGCCTGCTTGTTCTTCAGCGCCTGCGACGCCTGGTTGAGCAGCGCCTGCACCTCGCCGCTCGGCGTCTCGGGCGTGGCCGGCTCCTCGCCCTCAGCGGGCGGTGCGGGCTCGGCGCCCGGATCCACCTCGTTGTCGCCGGCATCAGCACCCGAGTCGCCGCCGAACAGCACGTCGAGCGCGAGATCGAGCGTGTCCTGGAAGGCGATCTGGTCGCCGAACGCGACGAGCACCTTCTGCAGCAACGGGTAACTCGTGTTGCCGGTGGACTCCACGTAGACGGGCTGCACGTAGAGCAGGCCGCCGCCGACGGGCACCGTCAGCAGGTTGCCGTTGATGACATTCGACTGGCCCTGCTTCAACAGGTTGAGCGACTGCGACACGGTCGGGTCGGAGTTGAACTTCGCCTGCACCTGACCGGGGCCGGGCACGTTGTCGTCTTCGGGCAGGGTGAGCAGCCGGAGCTTGCCGTACCCATCGGCGCGTTCGCCGTTGCTGCTGCCCGCATCGGAGTCGACCGCGAGGTATCCGCGCAGTACGTTGCGGCTCTGCTCGCCCCGCGCCTCGGGGATGAACGTCGAGTACAGCGAGTAGCTCGGGTCGTCTTGACCGGGCATCTGCATCGTCAGGTAGTAGGGCGGCTGCAACAGCGTGCTGCCGGCCTCGGCGGTCGGGTCCTTCGGGGTCGTCCACGCGTCTTCACGCGAGTAGAACGGCACCGCCTCGGTCACGTGGTAGCGACCGAGCACCTCGCGCTGCACCTTGAACAGGTCGGACGGATAGCGCACGTGGCTGATCAGGTCGCCCGACATCTTCGACATCGGCTCGATCGTCGTCGGGAAGATCTTCTGCCAGGTCTGCAGGATCGGATCCTCGTCGTCCCAGGCGTAGAGCGTCACCGTTCCGTCGTATGCGTCGACGGTGGCCTTCACCGAGTTGCGGATGTAGTTGACCTCGTCGAACGCGAGCGTCGGAGCCTGGGTCTCGCTGTCGGCGATCGCGTCGCTCATGCTGACCTTGTTGGAGTACGGGTACTGGTCTGAGAGCGTGTAGCCGTCGACGATCCAGACGATCTTGCCGTCGACGACCGACGGGTAGCTGTCGGAGTCGAGCGTCAGGTACGGCGCGACCTTCTGCACCCGCTCGACGGGATCGCGGTCGTAGAGGATCTGCGAGTCGGTCGTGACCTGGTCGGAGAGGAAGATCTGCTCGGACTGGAACTTCAGCGCGTAGACGAGCTTCGTGAACGCGTTGTCGAGCTTCGGGCCGCCCTGACCCTCGAAGGTCGTCTGCGTCTGGTCGGCACCCTCGGTGCCCGAGGGGTAGTCGAGCTCGATCGGCTTCGCGTCTTTCGGCGCGCCCACGATCGAGTACGGCGGCGAGCTCTCGCCGAAGTACACGCGCGGCTGGAAGTCGCCGAGCGCGCCCGACGACGGGATGCCGGACTGGAGGAACACCGGCTGTCCGTCGACCGAGCGCTGGTTGCCGGCCGCCGCGACGAGCCCGTAGCCGTGCGTGTAGACGAGGTGCGAGTTGAACCACGTCTCCGCGTCGCCCAGACCCGACAGGTTGACGTCGCGCACCGCGACGACGGTGTCTTGCACGTTGCCGTCGATCTCGTAGCGGTCGACGTCGAGTGCCGACGGGAACTGGTAGTACTGCCGGAACTGCTCGAGCTGCTGGAAGGCGGGCCCGATCACGAGCGGGTCCATGAGGCGGATGCTCGCGGTCGTCGCGGCATCGGCCCGCAGTGCCCCCGGTTCGGCGTTGGTCTTCGCCTCGAACGGGATCTCCTCGACATCGGCGACGCCGTACGCGTCGCGCGTGAGGTCGATGTTGCGCTGGATGTAGGGCTCTTCGAGCGACCGGGCGCTCGGGTCGACCTGGAACCGCTGCACGACCCACGGGTACAGCGAGCCGATGAGCAGGCTCGACACCACGAGCAGCGCCGTGCCGACGAGCGGCAGGCGCCAGCGGCCGATGATCGCGGTGATGAAGAAGAGCACGGCGACGACAGCGGCGATGGCCGCGAGGATGCCTCGGCCGGGAATCGTCGCATTGACGTCGGTGTAGGAGGCGCCGGTGATGAGCGAGCCGGTCTCGGTCACGGTCGCGTACTGGTCGAGCCAGATGCTGACCGCCTGGAGCAGCAGGTAGAGGCCCGCGGTGACGGCGATCTGGATGCGGGCGGACTTCGAGATGACGACCTCGCGGCCGCTGACCCGAAGGGCCCCGTAGAGGTAGTTCGTGGCGATGACGAGCAGCACCGAGAGCAGCACGACCGCCGAGGCGAAGCCGACGATGGATCGGTAGAAGGGGAGCTCGAACACGAAGAAGCCGACGTCGAACCCGAACTGCGGATCAGTGGTGCCGAACGGCGTGCGGTTGAGCCACGCGAGGGTGAGCTCCCAGCGGCTCGAGGCCGAGACCCCGGCGAAGATGCCGAGCACGGCCGGGATGCCGTACATCGCGAGCCGGCGCAGCGGCTCGAAGACCTCTTGGTAGCGGTCGAGCTGCGAGTTCAGCTTCGCGTAGACCGGCCGCGTGCGGTACGCGATCTGGATCGATGCCCAGACCGGCACTGCCATGGCGAGGAAGCCGATCAGGAAGAGCACGATGCGAGCGACCCACTCGGTCGTGAGCACGGAGAGGAAGCCGAGCTGGTCGTACCAGAGCACATCGGCGTAGATTCCGGCGAAGGCGAAGAACGCGATCACGAGCACGGCGACGGCGCCGACCGTGATGGCGATCGGGGCGCGCCTGCGCTGTGCCCTCGGTTCTTGCGGCTGTGCTGACACTCTCGGCCTCATGTTCGGTCGGGTTGGGAATGAGACTCCATCCTAGGGTCGAGTCCTTTGAATCACCTGTTCAGGCGGCAGGGCACGACGCGTAGGAGCCGGTGACGGTGCCGTCGGCGAGGTCTTCGACGATCACGCGAGCCTGATCGAGGGTCGACACGGCGAAGACGGTGATTCCATCGGGAACGTTGCCGGTGACCTCGTCGCAGTTCGCCTCGGGGGCGAGGAACCAGTCGGCTCCGGCGCGCTCGGCGCCCCAGAGCTTCTGGCGGACGCCGCCGATGGCGCCCACATCGCCGGCGGAGTCGATCGTGCCGGTGCCTGCGACGATCTCGCCGCCGGTCATCGCGCCGGGGGTGAGCTTGTCGACGATGCCGAGGGCGAACATCATTCCGGCGCTCGGGCCGCCGACGTTGTCGAGTTGCAGCTCGACATCGATGGGGAACTCGTAGTGCATGCGCACGCCCACGCCCAGCACGGCGACGCCGTTGCGGGAGATGGGCGTCACCTCGACAGTGAGCGGGGCGCCATCCCGGAGGAGTCCGATCTGCGCCGGGGCATCCGATCCGTGCTCGCGCACCGCGTCTTGGAGCTCGCGGATCGAGTGCACCTCGGTGCCGTCGAGCGAGACGATCACGTCGCCGTCTTCGATGATGCCGTCGGCGGGCGAGCCCTCGAGCAGCCCCGCGACCGTCACCTCGCGCGGGAACTCGTAGCCGAGCTCGGCGAGCGCCGCCGCGATCGCGTCCTGCTGCGAATCGACCATGGCCGCCTCGTTCTGGGCGTCGCGGTCTTCGTTGCTGATGCCGGGCGGGAAGATCGACTCGACCGGCATCACCGAGCGCGTGCGGTCGAACCACGCGGCGAGCACCTCGAGCCAGTTCGGCGTCTGCCCGGGCCTGCCCAAGACCGAGACGGTGAGCAGGTTGAGTTCGCCGTCGGTCGGATACGTGGTCTCATCGGGGATCTCGATGAGCGGCACCTCTTCGTCGTCGGCATTCTCGGCCACGCCGAGGGTGTCGTAGACGGGCCCGGGCTGCTCGATCACGTACGGCGACGGCATCAGCGCGAAGAGGATGCCGACCACGATCGCGACGGTGAGGGCGCTCCATCCGATGCGCTCGGCGAGCGAGCGGCGATCGCGACGCGACGGGGCCGTCAACGGCTCGTCGGTGAAGAGGGCCATCCGAGTTCCTTCCGGGGCGACGGATCGTCGCTGTTGCGAATGCGAGCGCCGGGGCCGGCGCTGTTCGCGAAGGGCGGACACCCGGAACGCCCAGCCTAGGCCATTTCCCAGACACACGGCGGTGCCCCGGCGTTACGGTTGAGGGGACGCGACTGGGAGGTGGCGAGAGTGGCCGATCGGCAAGACGAGCCCGACGACCGGAGCCCCGAAGACGAGTTCCGCGAGATGCTCCGCGAGATGCTCTCGGGCGCCGGCGGCATCGACCCGGCGAGCCTCGCGGGCGCTGCGGGCCTGCCCAACGACCCGGCGAGCCTCGCGGCACTGTTCGGTCAGTTGCAGCAGGCGATGAACCGAGCCGACGACGGCATCGATTGGTCCGTCGCCCTTCGACAGGGCGAAGAGCGCGCCGCGACCGGCCAGCACCAGATCACCGACGAGGAGCGCGCGCGATTCGACCAGGCCTTCCAGGTGGCCTCGCTGTGGCTCGACGAGGCCGTCGACTTCGGCGCGCTGCCCAGCACCCCTGACCTGCTCACCCGTCGAGCATGGGTCGCTGCCACGATGCCGATCTGGTCCCAACTGGCCGAGCCCGTCGCCCTCTCGATCTCCGACGCGCTCACGCGGGTCATGAGTGAGCAGGCGCCCGAAGAGATGCGCCAGATGATCGAGGGCGCGAGCCGCATGATGCGCGGCATCGGCGGCGCCCTCTTCGCGATGCAGCTCGGGCAGGTCGTCGGCCAGCTCGCCACCGAGGTGGTCTCCGGCGGCGACGTGGGCATCCCGCTCCTCGACGACGGGCGCGCCGCGATCCTGCCGCAGAACGCCGCCGAGTTCGGCGACGACCTCGATATCCCGACCGACCAGATCGAGCTGTACCTCGCGGTGCGCGAACTCGCCCACGCGCGGCTCTTCCGGCATGCGCGGTGGCTGCGACTGCACCTCATCACCGCGATCACGGCCTTCGCACGCGGCATCGACATCGACACCGATCGCCTCGAAGAACTCGCCGAGGGGTTCGACCCGTCGAACACCGAAGAACTCCGCAACGCCGTCGTGAACGGCGCCCTGATCCGGGCCAAGAGCGAGGGCCAGCAGGCCGCGCTCGCCCGGCTCGAGACGATGCTCGCCCTCGTCGAGGGCTGGGTGGATGCTGCGACCGCCGATGCCACTGCGCGGTTGCCGAAGTCCGACGCCATCGCGGAGTCGATCCGTCGGCGCCGGGCATCCGGCGGACCGGCCGAGTCCGCGTTCGCCACGCTCGTCGGCCTCGAGTTGCGGCCCCGCCGTCTTCGCGAGGCCACGGCCATGTGGCGCGCGGTCACCGAGGCCGTCGGCGTCGAGGCACGCGACGCGCTCTGGTCGCATCCCGATCTGCTGCCGACCTCCGATGACCTCGATGACCCGGCATCGCTCGTCGCACGCCTCACCGGCGCAGACACCGCCGAGGCCGACGACGAGTTCGACCAGGCGCTCGAGCAGCTGCTCCGCGGCGAGACGCCCGCCGCGCCCGGCGAAGACGGCGAGGAACCGCCCGCCTGAGCTGCACGCCCGGCTGAGCTCACGTCGGCCCGGGCGCCCTCGCCCGCATCAGGGGCGCGGGCTGTGGAAGGATTCCGCGGCGTTCGGCGGGAATCAGGCATGCTCTCGGCATGTCACCGCGCATCGATCCGTTCCTTCCGCTCGTGTGGCGCACCCCGACCGAACTGCAGCTCGGTGCCACGCCTCGCGTGGTGCTGACCGCGCCCGGTGAGCTCGAGACCGGGCTGATCGCGGCGCTCAGGCACGGCGCCTCCCCCACGACGCTGCAGACGATCGGCACGGGACTCGGCGGCACGCCCGAACGGGTGCGGCAGCTCCTCGAACAGCTCGCCCCGGCGTTCGAGGCGGCTCCGGCTTCCGAGACGAAGCAGGCTGATGCGGTTCCGGATGCCGCGGCATCCCCTCATTCGCGACGACTGATCGCGATCGACGCACCGCTCGCGACCGCCGCCCGGCTCGCCGAACACCTCGGAGAGCTCGGCCACGAGACTGTGCCGGCCGCCGAGGCCGAGCCGAGTGAGACCGCGCTGTGCGTCATCTTCGCCGACTGGGTGATCTCACCCGGTCGGCATCTGCCGTGGCTCCGAGCCGACGTCGCGCATCTCGCGGTCGTCTTCGACGACCACGGCACTCGCATCGGCCCGCTCGTCGAGCCGGGCCACGGCCCGTGCCTGCGCTGCCTCGACCTGACCCGGCGCGACGACGACCCCGCGTGGCCGGTCATCGCCGCCCAGCTCGCCGGCCGCACCGCAGCGAGCCGCACGCCGCGAGCCGCGCACGACGCCGCAGCCCTCGCCGTCTCGGTGGTCGACGACCGCCTCTCGCACGGGCGGCAGCGCTTGCGCGACGCCTCGCTCAGGCTGGGGCGTCCCGGCGACCCCGTGCGGCGGACGCAGCACCAGCCGCACCCCGAGTGCGGGTGCCGAGTTCCTGCAGGAATCTCGACGGCTCTCGCTCGCCTCGATAGCCGCCGCCCTGACGCGGCCAGCTCAGCTCGAGACGCCGCCGTGCCCGCGTGATGCCGACGTAGAGCAGCCGTCGTTCCTCGTCGATCGCATCGAGGCCCTTCGCGTATGCGATCGGCAGCATGCCCTCGGTGAGGCCGACGATGAAGACCTCGTTCCATTCGAGGCCCTTGGCCGAGTGCAGCGTCGCGAGGGTCACCGCCGCGACCGTGGGCTCGTGTTGAGCCTCGGCGCGGGCACGCAGCTCATCGGCGAACGCGCGGAACGTCGTGCCCGGCGGCGCGTCGTCGACGAGCCGGGCGATCGCGTTCAGCGACTCCCATCGAGCCCGCACCGCGCCGGGCCCCTCCGGAGCCTGCGCGCTCCAGCCGATCGCGCGCAACACGTCGCTGACCGACTTGAAGAGCGGCTCGTCGGCGATCGTGAGCGCGGCGGCGCGCAGCGCATGCACCGCCTCGCGCACCTCGGGCTGGTCGAAGAACCGGGCGGCACCGCGCACCCGCGATGCCACGCCGACCTCTTCGAGCGCACGTTCGAGGATCGCGGACTGCGAGTTCACCCGCATCAGCACGGCGATCGATTCGGGCGCGGCACCGGCGTCGATGCGAGCCCTGACGCGGGTCGCCACGCCCCGCGCTTCGGCGAGGTCGTCGGCGTACTCGGTGATGGCGGGCTCGGCCGACGCGGCACGCGACGCCGCCGAACCGGTGCGCGCCGCGGTCGGGGCGGCGGAGACGGTGCGCGACGCCGTCGCCGCGACGGGTGACGGCGTCGACGCGGCATCCGCCTCTGCCTCGTCAGTGACCGCCTCGAGCCGCAGCGCACCCGCGCGGCCGCGCATCAGCCGGTTCGCCACGTCGATGATGGGTGCCGTCGAACGATAGTTGCGCTCGAGGCGCACGACCGTGGCGCCCTCGAATCGCCGCTCGAAGTCGAGCAGGTAGTCGGCGCTCGCGCCCGCGAAGGAGTAGATCGTCTGGCTCGCGTCACCGACGACGCAGAGGTCGCGGCGCCCGCCGAGCCACAGATCGAGCAGTTGCTGCTGCGCCGGCGAGACGTCCTGGTACTCGTCGACGATGAAGTGCCGATAGCTCTCGCGCACGTGCATCGCGACGGATGCCTCGGACTCGATCATGCCCGCCGTGGCGAGCAGCACGTCTTCGAAGTCGAGCATGCGCCGCTCGTCTTTCAGCGACTCGTAGGCATCGACGAGGGCGAGGAACTGCTCGGCGGTGAGGTTGCCCGGAGCCCCGCGGGCGGCGAGGCGCACCGCATACGTCTCAGGCCCGGAGACCGAGACCTTCCGCCACTCGATCTCGGCCGCGACGTCGCGAAGCGTCGCCGCGTCGACCCGCACCCGTGCTCGCTCCGCGGCCTGGCCGAGCAGCCGCCCCTTGAACTCGAGCACGCGCGGTGCGCTGCCGCCGACCACGATCGGCCAGAAGTGGTTGAGCTGGGCGAGCGCCGCGGCATGGAAGGTGCGCGCCTGCACCCCGCCGGCGCCGAGCGCGCGCAACCTCGCCCGCAGTTCGGCCGCCGCCCGCGAGGTGAAGGTCAGCGCCATCACGCGGGCGGGGTCGTACGCACCGGAGGCCACACCGTAGGCGATGCGGTGCGTGATGGCCCTCGTCTTGCCGGTGCCGGCACCCGCGAGCACGCACACGGGCCCGAGCAGCGCCTCGGCCGCGACACGCTGCTCGTCGTCGAGCGCATCGAGCAGGGGGTCGGATGCCGCGGTCACGACGTCGACCATGCCAGCCCGCTGCCGTCGGGGTCGATCGGGCCGCCGTACCAGCGTTCGAGCAGCCAGCGCGCGATCGACGTCTCGCCCGGCAGCCCGATGTCGGCGCGCGCGGCCGCGATCTCAGAGCGCGAGAACCAGCGCAGCTCGAGGATCTCCTCGCCATCGGGGGCAGCCGACGACGGGGCGTTCGACGCCGCGACGCGTGCCGTGAATCCGAGCATGAGGCTCGCCGGGAAGGGCCACGGCTGCGATGCCACGTAGGAGACCTGATCGACCTCGATGCCGGCCTCTTCGCGGATCTCGCGGACGACGGCATCCTCGAGCGTCTCACCGGGCTCCACGAACCCCGCGAGCAATGAGAAGCGATGCTGCGCCCACAACGCGTTCGAGCCGAGGAGCGTCCGGTCGTCGTCATCGGTGACGAGCACGATGACCGCCGGGTCGGTGCGCGGGAAGTGCAGGCTCTCATCGGCAGTGCAGCGCCTCGCCCAGCCGGCCTGCACCGGCTCGGTCGGGGCACCGCACCGCGGACAGCGCACGTGACGCTCGTGCCAGTTGGCCAGGGCGAGCGCCTCGGCGACCAGGCACGCGTCGCGTTCGTCGAGCAGTGGCGCGGCATCACGGAGCCCCTGCCATCGGGCCTCTTCGGGTTCGATCGCCGCCGCGGCATCCGGATCGAAGACCCGCAGCTCGAAGCGCGACCCGCCCTCGCGGCCGAGGTAGCAGCGCAGGAGCGAGGGGGGAAGGCCGTCGGCGGCGGTGCAGAACTGCAGGGCGGGCGCCGAACCGTCGATGCGCTCGGCGAGGAGGACGCGCCCGCGATGCATGGCGATGATCCGGGTCGCCGGGTCGCTGTCGAGGGTCGCTTCGAGGCCGGGATCGACTCGGGCTGCGGCATCCCGGTCGATCGTCGAGCGCGCGAAGACCGGCGATGTCGGAACGGTCACGTGCCACCTCTCGATGCCCGGGTCGGAGTCGGAGTCGGCCGGAAGGCGTGGCGGTCGCCCGCAGCCGCGAGATGCCTGCTTAAGCTGAATGCCATGGCCAGACCTCCTCTCACTCTAGCCGCGTTGGCCACGGCGGCGGTGCCCGGTCTCGAGGTGCGAGCCGCACGCTCGCACACCCGCAAGAGCCACGGCGCATTCGACGCAGTGCTGCTGCAGAGCACCGACGATCGACTGCTCGTGCTGCGGGTTCCGCGATCGCAGGCTGCCGAGTCCGAGCAGTCGGCCGACCTCGTCGCCCTCCGCGCGCTCACCCCCGGCATCCGCTCGCGCCTGCCGTTCGGCATTCCCGAAGCCGTCGGCCAGGCGCCGATCGACGGCACCCGCGCGATCGTCACGACCTTCGTGCCCGGCGCGGTGCGCACGGCCGATGAACTCACCGAACACGACGGCATCGCCACCTCGGTCGGGCTCGCCCTCGCCGCCGTGCATGCACTGCCGACCGGATTCGTCGCCGACGCCGGCCTGCCGCGACAGAGCGCCGAAGAGACGCACGACGCCGTCGTCGACCTCATCGACCGGGCCTCCGACACCGGACACCTGCCCGCCGCCCTGCTGCGGCGCTGGGAGGAGGCCACCGATGACGCCGCACTCTGGCGATTCCGTCCGACGGTCGTCAACGGCGCACTCGCCGCCGACTCGCTGCTCGTCGACGGCGAGACGGTGACCGGCATCATCGGCTGGTCGGCGCTCGCCCAAGGCGACCCGGCGATCGACCTGCACTGGCTGCTCACCTCACGAGGAGCCGCGGCCGAACGGGCCCTCGACGCGTACTTCAGCGCGCGCGACGGCGGAGCCGACGCTCACCTGCCGCAACGCGCGCTGCTCTACGGCGAACTCGAGCTCGCGAAGTGGCTGCTGCACGGCGTCGATGCGCGCGACGACGCCATCATCTCCGATGCGGTCGGCCTGCTCGACGGGCTCGTCGAGAGCGTGCACGACCGATCGAGCGAGCCGCTCTCCCCCGAGACCGGGCCGATCCTCACGGTCGGCGACGTCGAGCGGTTGCTCGATGAGACACCGCGCGAGACGGCGCCGCGCGACGGCGGTGCGAGCCTCCTCACCGACAGCTACGACTTCTCAGAGCTCGAGCGACGCGAGGCCGGCGAGCGCGATGCAACCCCGTTCGACGCGACCGCGCCGATCCCCCTCGACCTCTCCGACTGGGGCGACGCCGCGCCCACGGGCGATGCAGCCCCGGCGGGTGACGCGTCGCCCGCGGGCGATGCGGTCACCGGAGGCGATGAGACCGATGCCGGTCAGCGCGATGCCGCCGCCGGCACCGGGCCGGCTGCCGCGACCGATGCCCACGCTCGGCGCAACGCCGCTTCGTCGTAGATCGCGTCGGGGCGGATCACCCGGTCGTCTTCGACGAAGTAGAAGACGGCGTCGATGAGCGCCGGGTCGACGCCGGCCCAGTTGGCATAGGCGAGCCGGTAGAGCGCGAGCTGCGTCTGCTTCAGCTCGAGGTCGTGCGCGTCTCTCGGCGCCTTGCCCGTCTTCCAGTCGACGACCTGGTAGCGGATGCCGCGCCGCCCGAGCTCGCTCGACGGCTCGACCTCGTAGACCGCATCGAGCTTGCACACGAAGACGTTGTCGCCGATCGGCAGGTGCAGCTCGATCTCGACGGCTGAGGGCTTGCGCCCGCCCCACTCGGATGCCTCGAACGTGGCCTGCAGCGCGCGGAGCCGCTCGGGCGTGGCATCGGCCACGGTCTCGTCTCGCCGAGCGTCTGCATCAGCAAGACCGTCGAGTCCATCGAGTGCATCGATCGCGGCGGCTTCGTGCTCGCCGGTCGAGCGTTGCTCGACCCACTGGTGGAACAGCGTGCCGATGCGGGTCGCCCGGTACGGCCGTTGCGGCATCGGCCGCCGCAGCTGCGCGGCGACGGCCGCGGGGTCGTCGACGTAGTCCTTGAAGCGGGAGGCGGGCACGCGCACGGGCACCTCGGCACTCGTGGCGCCCTCGGCGCGGCGGCGGCGCTCTTCGAGGAGCAGCCTGATGCGATCGGCGAGCACCGGGCCGATGCCCTCACCGCTCGGTCGCTCGGCGGCGGCGCGCACCGCGGTCGCCGCGGCGGTCACGGCGACCCGACGCGTGCCGAGCGGATCGAGGGGCCACCGCACGCGTTCGGTCGAACCCGCCCTCGGGTTCTCGTCGGATTCAGGAGCCGCCGGAAGCACGCCCGCATCGAGCACACCCGTCGTCACGAGTTCGCGCAGGAACGGGCTCGGCTTGCGCGGGGCCTTCTGGCTCGCCCACCACGAACCCGACAGGAGCAGGTCACTGCGTGTGCGGGTGAGCGCCACGTAGGCGAGGCGCCGCTCCTCTTCGGCGTGGCGCTCTTTGTTCTCTTCGGCGAACGCACTCACCGCGCGATCGAACTCGGCTTGGCTCTGCGAGCCGCGCCAGGCCAGCTCGGGCAGCTCGTCGGCGTCGCCCTTGAACTCGTTGGGCAGTTCGCCGAACGAGAGCCAGCCCTTCGACGAACGGGGCTTCGACGGCAGCTCTTCGTCGACCATGCGCGGAATCGCCACGACGTCCCACTCGAGGCCCTTCGACCCGTGGATCGAGATCACCTGCACCGCCCCGGGCTCGGGCTCGTCTTGGCGGGGCGCGAGCCGGTCGCGCTGTTCGGCCTCGGTGAGCCAGCCGAGGAACGCGCCGAGGGTCGCGTGCTCCGAGACCTCGGCGAAGCCGGCGAGGAGTTCGTCGAACGCCTCGAGACTCGGCGCCCCGAGCGGCTGCGCGGCATTCGCCGCGACCTCGATGTCGAGCAGCAGCTCCTGCTGCACGAGGCTGACGAAATCGACCAGGCCGAGCCCTGCACGGCGTCGCAGTGACTGGAGTTGCGCCCCGGCGCGTCGCATGCGGGCGAGGCCGACCTCGCTGAAGGCCGACAGCGCCGAATGCGAGTCGGGGGCGACGAGGAGGAAATCGAGGGCGTCGACGATCGACGGCGACTCGTCGGGAGCGATCGAGGCGCGCAGCCCCGCCCGCACCTCGTCGCCGAGACGCCTCGTCGACAGGTCGCGGTCGGCAAGCCATTTGGCCAGCCCGTGCAGCGCGGCGAGATCGGCCGACCCGATGCGCCAGCGCGCGCCGCCCAGCACCCTCACGAGTTCGGAGCCCGCGGTGGGGTCGTTCAGCACCCGCAGCACGCACACGAGGTCGGCGATCACGGGCTGATCGAGGAGCCCGGCCATGCCGAGCACGTGCACCGGCACGCCGCGTGCCCGGAGCGCCGCCGTGAAGACCCCGACGTTGGCGAAGGTGCGGCAGAGCAGCGCCCCACTGCGCGGCGCGCCGTCGTGCACCCCGCCTCGCCCGCCTCGACCGAGTCGCTCGGCGAACCACGCCGCCACGAGTTCGGCCTCGCGTTCGATGGTCTCCGCCCATGCGGCATCCAACCGGCCCGGCTGCGCGAACGGCGACGCGCCGAGCGGCGCTTTCGGGATGCCGGCGTCGAGCGGCTCGATGAGGGTGTTCGCCGCCTCGAGCACGATCTCGGGATTGCGCCAGCTCGTGGAGAGATCGTAGACAACGGCCTCACCGCCGGCCGCGAAGTCACGGCCGAACCGGGCGAGGTTCGCGGCGCTCGCCCCGCGCCATCCGTAGATCGACTGGTCGGGGTCGCCGACCGCCATGACCGCCTGCTCGCCGAACAGGGCGGAGAGCAGCCGGGTCTGCACGACACTCGTGTCTTGGTACTCGTCGAGGAGCACGGTGCGGTAGCGCTCGCGGTGCCCGGCGACGACCTCGGGGTGCCGCTCGCAGATCGCGAGGGCGAGGGCGACCTGATCGGAGAACTCGACGAAGCCGCGCTGCTGCTTGGCCGCGGAGTACGCATCGGCGAGTTCGAGCAGCGGCGGCAGCGCTTCCACGACGCCGAGCGCGTCGACGAACGACGTGAAATCGGTGCGCTTGCGCGGCGCCTCGATCGGCAGGCCCTGCATGGCGAGGAAGTCGCGAGCCATCGCGCGCACGTCGCGGCTGTCGGCGACGTTCTCGGCGAGCGCGCGACTGATCGAGAGCACGGCTCCGGTGACCTTGTCGAGCGACGCGTCGAGCTCGACGAGACGCGGGTCGGCCGAGGCCGCCACGACCGAGCGGGCGAGTTGCCACGCGGATGCCTCGCCCAGCACGGCCGCGTCGGGTTCACGCCCGATGAGCATGGCGTGCTCGCGGTAGATGGCGCTCGCGAAGGCGTTGTACGTGCCCACCGAGGCGGACTCGAGCGGATCGAGGGAGACCTCGGCGATGCCGAGCGAGACGAGCTGGGCGATGCGTTCGCGGATGCGCTCGGCGAGCTCGCCGGCGGCCTTGCGGGTGAATGTGAGTCCGAGCACCTCGGGGACCGCGACATGCGAGTTCGCGAGAAGCCACACCACGCGGTTGGCCATCGTCTCGGTCTTGCCGCTGCCGGCACCGGCCACCACGATGGCCTGCCCGCGCGGGTCGGCCTCGATCACGGCGCGCTGCTCTGCGGTAGGCGCGTGCAGGCCGAGCCGTGCGGCGATGTCTGCGGCGGCGATCATGCCGACACCGCCGGAACCAGGTGCACGCGGTACTGCCAGCCGCCGAACCGCGAGCGGTAGCCCAGCTCGGCCGGGCCGTCGAACTCGCTGCCGGCCATGGTGCGGGCCACCGCCCCGAGCCGGTCGCGGAACTCGGCGGCGGCGTCGTCGTCGAACGGCTGCTGGGCGCGCTCGGTGAAGGCGTTGCCCCGGGTCGGCTTCGCGAGGTAGACGAGCTTGGCGCCGCCGAGCGTTCCGGCGTCGGGCACCTCGCCGGCCCGTGCCGCCAACTGGTACGCGGCGAGCTGGGGATGCGCGGCCGTCTCGGCAGCTGAGGGCGGCGTGCGCCCCGTCTTCAGGTCGACGATCACCGTGGTGCCGTCGGCCGAGGCCTCGACTCGGTCGATCGTTCCGGAGATGCGCACCCGGTCGACGATGAGCGTGAACCGCCCCTCGGCGCCGAGCAGCACCTTGCCGTCGTCGGCGAAGTTCGCAAGGTAGTCAGAGGCCCCTTCGGCCATGCGCCGCGCACCGCGGCGCTCGCGCTCGGCGACCCAGCCGGCCTCGAACCGCAGTTCGCGCCAGCGTGCCTCGACCGCGGCCCAGATCTTCTCGATGCTCGTGTCGCCGTCGTCTCGGGCGCCGGCCTCTTCGACGACCGCGTGCACGATCGTGCCGATCGAGGCGGCGAGTCCGGACGGCGGTGAGGCGACGTGGTCGATGAACCAGCCGAGCGGCGACTCCTCGGCACGGTCGATCTGCGACGGCGAGACGGCGACGAGCGCCTCGGGGTCGCCGTCGAGGTCGACGAGCGGCGCAGTGGTCGACGGCTCGGCGAGCCCGTACCAGTCGTCGGGGTGGGCACCGGGCACGCCCTGTTCGGCGAGCAGGGCGAGTGCCGCCGCCGCCTCGGTCGCGCCAGAGGTCGTCGCCTCTTCGCGCAGCGCACCGACGAGGCCGCGCAGGTGCAATGGTCGCCGGCGACCCGCCCTGATGCGCTCGGTCGCGTACCCCATGAGCATCGACGGCTGCTCGTCGTCGTTGGCGGTGCAGCTGAGCACGAGCTGCCGACTCGCCCTCGAGGCGGCGAGCACGAAGAGCCGCAGCTCGTCGCCGCGCACCGACGCCCGCGCTTCGGCCACCGTCTCGGGCGCCGGGATCGGCGCACCGGCACGGGCCGCTGCCACGACGCGCGGCAGGAGCGCTGCGTGCAGGAGCGTGCCGCGGGGGCGGAGGTTCGGCCAGACCCCGTCTTGCAGGCCCGCGACGACGACGACCTCGAACTCGCGACCGATGACGGCGGGCGGCGTCGTCACGACCACCGTCTCGGCCGAACGCTGCGGTGCGAGCGAGTCTTCGGGCAGTTCGCTCGCGAGCACCTCGTCGACGAAGCGCACGGCCGGCGCGTCGGGCTCGCGCTCGACGAAGCGCTGGGCGGCGGCGAACAGTGCGACCACGGCATCGAGCGCGCGATTTGCCTCTTCGGCGAGCACGCCGGTGCCGGTGGCCTGTGCCGCCCACTCACCGGCCAGGCCGCTGCCCTCCCAGAGCGACCAGAGCACCTCTTCGATCGTTCCGCTTCGCCGGGCGACTCCGCGTGAGGTCGCGAGCACCTTCGCGAGTCTGGTGGCCCGACGGGCCGGTGCCGCGTCGATCGTCTCGAATCCACCGGGTGCTCCGAGGGCCTCGACGAGCAATTCGTCGGCGGTGCGCGACCCCTCGACGGCGAGCTCTTCGTGCCGGAGGGCGAGGCGGAGTCGGCGCAGGCCCACGCTGTCGAGCCGGCCGATCGGCCCGGTGAGCATGGTCACCGCGAGTTCGGGCGTGAGCGGCTCCCGGTCGAGCACGAGCGAGGCCGCCGCGAGCAGCGCGGCGGCCGCCGGGGCATCGCGCAGTGCGGTGCGAGCAGCGTTGCCCGCCGTGGGCACGTCGGCGAGCGCGAGCCCGCGCTCGAATGCCGGCACATCGCCTCCAGAGCGCAGCACGACGGCCATCGACGACCACGGCACGCCGTCGAGCAGGTGGCGCTCGCGCAGCACGGCCGCGACGGCCGCGCACTCCGCCGCATGCGACGGCGCCTCGATGCCGAGCACCGCGGTGAGCGGCTCCTGCGTCGTTTCCGCGGGCACCTCGAGCGCGGCCGCGCGATGCGTGCCGCCGAGCGCGGTGCCGATGTGCCCGCTGACCGACTGCACGATCGTGCGCACCTCGGGGCGCCCGCGGTGCACGACCGGCAGTTCGATGCGGCGCACGGCGGCCGCTCCGAGAACGGCCCCGAGCGACCCGAGCAGTTCGGCGCGACCGCCGCGGAATCCGTTCGACGCGACATCGGGATCGCCGATCGCGACGACGGCGACGCCGCGCGCCGCGAACGCCCCGAGCAGTGCCGCCGTCGTCTCGGTGGCCTCTTGCGCGTCATCGACCACGATGAGACGCAGCCGCGCGAGCGGGCCGAGCGCCGCCGCGGCGGCGGCATCGCTCGAACTGCGGCGCACGATCGCCGCGGCGAAGGCGCCGAGCTCGGAGGAGTCGTACTGACTCGGCCGCAATTGCGCCTTCACCTCGTCGTACTCCTCGAGGAACGCGGCGGCCGCGACCCATTCGGGCCTGGCGGCGCGCTCGCCGAGCGCGGCGAGCGAGGGCGCGTCGATGCCGTGTTCGACGGCTCGCATGAGCAGGTCGCGAAGCTCCGACCGGAACCCGCGGAGCACCCGGACCTCGGGGGTGAGCGGCGCCGGCCACTCGGGCCCGAATCCGTCGCGGATGCCGCCCTCGAGCAGCTCGCCGATGATCTGGTCGTGCTCGGCGCCCGTGAGCAGGGTCACCGGCGCGCCGGTGAATGCCCGAACCAGCTGGAAGGCGAGTGAGTTCGCCGTTCGGGCGAGCGGACCCCTCGTCGTGATGCCGAGCCGCACCGCGAGGCGATCACGGAGCGTGGTCGCGGCGGCACGAGTCGCCGAGATCACGAGCACCTCGTCGGTGGCGTAGCCGAGGCGCTCGATGCGGTCGGCGATCAGCTCGACCGCGAACGTCGTCTTGCCGCTGCCCGGCGCCCCGAAGACGGCGGCGTGTTCACCGGCCACGAGCCGTGAAACGGGGGCTTCGGTGGTCGCGGGGGCCTGCATGATGGCAACGCTAACGGGTTCCGCCGACAGTGAACGGGCACGGGCCCGGCCAGCCGGTGTCGTAGTGTTGGCGCAACAGGAGAAAGGCGCACAGTGGACGTTCGCATCGGCATCCAGAACTCCCCCCGTGAACTCGGATTCGAGACTTCGCAACCGGCGGTCGAGGTCGAGCAGGCAGTGGCTGCCGCGCTCGCCGGCCAGTCTGCGCTGTTGTCGCTCACCGACGACAAGGGCACGAAGTACGTGGTGCCCGCTTCCGCACTCGCCTACGTCGAGATCGGCTCGGAGGAGTCGCGGCGCGTGGGGTTCGTCGCCTGACATGGAGCTCATCTTCATCGTCGTCGGCGGTGCCATCCTCGGGTTGGCTGCGCACTTCGTGCTGCCGCTCCGGCACCTCCGAGGCGTGGCGGTCGGCCCGGCCATCGGCGCAGGCGTCGCCGCACTCGTCTGGGTCGGCCTGACCTGGCTCGGCTGGCCGTGGGACGGCGGCTGGATCTGGGTGGTCTCGCTCGTCGCCTCCGCGCTCGTTCCCGCCGCGGTGCTGATCCTCGTCTCGCCGCGCCGCGAGCGAGCGGATGCCGCGCTCTTCGAGCGCCTCTCCCGCCCCGGAGCGGCGCGGGCCTGACACGGTCGCGCGGGCTGCCACTGCGGCGGCGTCGCGCAGACTGACGCAGTCTTACGCTGTGAGGCCGAGCGCATCCATTCGTCGCGTGTGCGCGGCGATGAGTTCGGTGAAGACCGGCTCGACGTCACCGGCACGATCAGCGGAGTCCGACGCGCGGAGCGCCGATCGGGCGATCAGCAGCGTGTCGCCCACGAGGCTTCGCCCCCACAGGGCGAGACGGTCGGCAAGGCCCGGCTGCGCCTCGATCGCTGCGAAGAGCTCGTCGTGCAGCACCTCTGACGAGGCATCCTCGGCGAGGATGCCTCGCACGCGCGCCGCGATTTCTCCCGGCAGCCCTCCGGCCAACCGTGCGAAGTAGTCGTCGAGCATGCCGGACGTGACGTGGATGCCGAGCAGCAGCTCGTACCAGTCGGCGCCGGCGCTCGCCTGACGGAATCGGTCGGCGGCCGGCGCGAACGGCGCCATCACGTCGACTGGTTCGACACCGAGCCGGCGGAGCTCGGCGATGAACGCATGATGCTTGCGCAACGCGACGCCCGCCGCACGGCTGAGCCCCTCTTTCGAGGTCAGCGTGGGCGCGGTCGCCACCGACCGAGCGAGACTCTCGAAGAACTCGAGCTGGATGTAGGCGGCCTGACCGAGGAACGGAACGGGCTCGGGCACGAGTTCGGTGAAATCGACCCGTGCGAGATCGGTCGGCGCCACGCGAGGGCGCAGTCGCGACCTCTCGGGGAGCGGGATGCGCCGTTTCGACCAGGAGACCACGCAGACAGCCTATCCGAGGCGTTCAGGCAGTCTCGGATAGGGTAGAGGGTGCATGCGGGCGATGGATCCGCAGCCGTGCGCCTGGGGTTGAGATCAGGGCGCACCTCCGACCGCCACCTCGAGCACCACGAACAGGCAGACTTTTGACCACTTTCACCGACCTCGGCATCGCGTCCGACATCGTCGACGCCCTCGCCGGGAAGGGCATCATCGATGCCTTCCCCATCCAGGAACAGACCATCCCCCTCGCCCTCGCAGGCCAGGACATCATCGGCCAGGCCAAGACCGGCACCGGCAAGACCTTCGGGTTCGGCCTGCCGATCATCCAGCGCCTCGGCGACGACCCCGAGCCCGGCGTCAAGGCGCTCGTCGTCGTGCCGACCCGCGAGCTGTGCGTGCAGGTCACCGAAGACCTCGAGCTCGCGACATCCAACCGCCCGACCAAGATCGTGTCGATCTACGGCGGCAAGGCCTACGAGGGCCAGATCGAGCAGCTCAAGGCCGGCGCGCAGATCGTCGTCGGCACCCCCGGGCGCCTCCTCGACCTCGCCTCGCAGCGTCTCCTCTCACTGAAGAACGTGCAAGAGATGGTGCTCGACGAGGCCGACAAGATGCTCGACCTCGGCTTCCTCGCCGACATCGAGAAGCTCATGGCGCAGACGCCCGCGACCCGCCACACGATGCTCTTCTCGGCCACCATGCCCGGCCCGATCGTGGCGCTCGCCCGCCGCTTCATGGTGCGCCCCATCCACATCCGCGCGACCGACCCCGACGAGGGCCTCACGCAGGCGAACATCAAGCACCTCGTCTACCGGGCGCACTCGCTCGACAAAGACGAGGTCATCTCGCGCATCCTCCAGGCCGAGGGTCGCGGCAAGACCGTCATCTTCACGCGCACGAAGCGCGCGGCGGCCAAGCTCGTCGAAGAGCTCAACGACCGCGGCTTCAACGCGGCCGCGGTGCACGGCGACCTGAACCAAGACCAGCGCGAGCGCGCCATGGCCGCCTTCAAGGCCGGCAAGAAAGACGTGCTCATCGCCACGGATGTCGCGGCGCGCGGCATCGACGTCGACGACGTGACGCACGTGATCAACCACACCATCCCCGACGACGACAAGGCGTACCTGCACCGCGTAGGCCGCACCGGCCGAGCAGGCAAGACCGGCATCGCCGTGACGTTCGTCGACTGGGACGACCTGCACAAGTGGGCACTCATCAACCGCGCCCTCGAGTTCGGCCAGCCCGAGCCCACCGAGACCTACTCGTCGAGCCCGCACCTCTTCAGCGACCTCGACATCCCCGCCGGCACCAAGGGCCGTCTGAAGCCGTCGTCCGCGGTCGCCGCGCCGACGCGCTCGGCCACGGCCGGCCGCAACGAGGGCCGGTCCGGCGCGCGCTCCGAGGACCGTTCAGAGGGGCGCTCAGAGCGATCGGATGCCGGTTCGGAGCGCGCACCTCGCAACCGCACCCGCAACCGCACCCGCGGCGGCCGTCCCTCGGGTGAGGCGTCGACCACAGCGTCCGATTCCGCGAAGTCCGACTCGTCTGCCGACGTCGCGGTCAAGGAGCCCGGCACGGGCACGCACGACGGCAAGGGCCACGAGCACCACGACGGCAACGCGGCTCCCCCGCGTCGCCGCCGTCGCCGCGGCCCGCGCACCGGCGGCACCACGCCCCAGGCGTAACCCGCACGAACGACTTCGCGAAGAGCGGATGCCACGCGGCATCCGCTCTTCGTGGTCTGAGGCGCATCATTCCCGGTCTCGGAATCATCCGTCGATGTTCGCCCTACCGAAGGCCGGGAGGGGCGAACTTCGACGGATCGATACGCGCCGGAAGCGCGCTACGGCAGCACCGGCGCGCTGCCCCGGCCCTCGGCGATGATCTGCTCGACGACCTCGGGCGCCGTGCGGCACTCGCCGAGCCGGTTCGGCTTGCCGGAGCCGTGGTAGTCGCTCGACCCCGTCACCTGCAAGCCGAATCGCACCGCGAGCTCGCGCAGCCGGGGCTTCGCGTCTTCGCGGTTCTCGGGGTGGTCGACCTCGAGTCCGAAGAGGCCCGCATCGACGAGCTGCGCGAGCCGTTCGGGCGGCACGACCCGCTCGGCGCCGCGGGTGCCGGGATGCGCGAGCACGGGCACCCCGCCTGCGGCGCGGATGAGTCGCACGCCGGTCAGCGGGTCGGGCGCGTAGTGCGGCTGCGCGTAGCCCGCACGCGGGTGGAGTATGCCGTCGAAGGCCGCCGAGCGCGTGGCGACGTGGCCGCGGGCCACGAGTGCATCGGCGATGTGCGGCCGGCCGATCGTCGTGCCCTCGACGGTCTGAGCGAGCACGTCGTCCCAGGTGAGGGCGTAGTCGCGCCCGATGCGGCGCACGATCGCCTCGGCGCGAGCGAGCCGCGATTCGCGGATGCGCGACGTCTCGGCGAGCAGCGCTTCGTCGAGCGGGTCGATGAGGTACGCCAGCATGTGCACGCTCGTGTAGCCCTCGCGGGTCGAGAGCTCCATTCCAGGAATGAGTGCAACACCCGTCTCCGCCACGGCGGCGGAAGCCTCCGCCCACCCGCTCGTCGAATCGTGGTCGGTCAGCGCGACGCCCCAGAGCCCTGCTCGCGCCGCCTGCCGCAGGAGTACGGCCGGAGCCTCGGTGCCGTCTGAGACCGTCGAATGCGTGTGCAGGTCGGCTTCGCCGGCGACGACGGGGGCGTGGGGCATCCTGCAATGCTAGCCGCGGCATCTCACCGAGTACTCCCAGCTGATCGGCAGCGCCGCGCCCGACAGCTCGCCCGCGTCCTCGCCTAGGGTTGATGGAATGCTCCCCCGCATCCTCGGCTGGGCCATCGTGCTCGGCACCGCTGTCGTGGCGCTCGTGTTCGTGTGGCCGCAGGGCTTCGGCCTGCAGAACCAATGGGTCGCCGCGCATGTCGTGGCGCTCCGAGGCACGGCGGCCGCGGGCGGTGCGGTCGCGACGATCGTGTTCCTGCTGCTCGCCCTCGCGCGGCCGTTGCGCTTCTTCGCCTTCGCGATGGCGGCGGTGCTCGCCCTCTTCGCCGTCGCCAACGTCGCCGTGCTCACGGCCAGGGGCTTCGGCGGTTCGGATGCCTCGGCGACGCGCCCCGACTCGGTGACGGTGCTCTCGTGGAACACGCTCGGCGAGGTGCCCGAGGCGTCGACGATCGCGGGTCTGGCGCTCGAGCGGGGTGCTGACGTCGTGGTGCTGCCCGAAACCACCGACCCGCTCGGCGAGGAGGTCGCGATCGCGATGCGCGAAGGAGGGAGCCCCATGTGGGTGCACACGCTCGCGTACGACGACATCGCGAAGGCCCGGTCGACGACGATTCTGATCAGCCCCGATCTCGGCGACTACGAGGTGGTCTCGGCCGAGGTGCCCGGCCCGCCCGGCAACACGAACACCCTGCCGAGCGTCGTCGCCGACCCGGTCGACGGCGACGGGCCCCGCATCGTCGCGGTGCACGCGGTGGCGCCCATCCGCTGGGAGCTGCGCAACTGGCGCAGCGACCTCGAGTGGCTCGCCGAACAGTGCGCGGGCGACGACGTCATCATGGCGGGCGACTTCAACGCGACGCTCGATCACTTCGCCGGGCGCGGCGTCGACGGCGCCGACCTCGGTCGATGCACGGATGCCGCGGCGCAGGCGGGTGCCGCGGGCGTCGGCACCTGGCCGACCGACGCACCGCCGTTCCTCGGCAGCCCCATCGACCACGTGCTCGCGACTCCGAACTGGGATGTCGCGGCGTTCGAGGTGCTGCAGGGCTACGACGACGCGGGCAGTGATCACCGGCCCGTCGTGGCGACGCTCGTCGCGACCGGCTGAGCCCCGAGCCCCGAGCACCGGGCCCCGAGCCGACGGGCCCTCGTCTCGAGACCGACCCGACGGTCAGCCGGCGGTGCGAGAATGGATCGCATGGCCAACACCAGCGACACCTCGACGACCGAGACGGCGACCCCCGCGACGAGCGCGAGTGAAGAGACGATCCGCGACACGAACCGTTCGACGACGCCCGGTTCCGAAGGCTTCAAGAGTTTCATCGGCAGCGGCTGGGCCGCTCGCGAAGAGACGCTCCCGCCGGCCCGTGAGCAGGCGGCGTTCGCCGCCGAACGCCGCGCGAAGGTCTCGGCCGCGTTCACCGGGCAGCGGCTCATCGTGCCCGCGGGCGACATGAAGCAGCGGGCGAACGACACCGACTACCCGTTCCGAGCGCACTCGGCGTTCGCCCACCTCACCGGATGGGGCTCCGACTCCGAGCCGGGCGCGGTGCTCGTGTTCGAGCCGACGACCGGCGGGCACGAGACGACGGTGTACTTCCGTGAGCGTGCCGGGCGCGACTCCGAGGAGTTCTACGCGAACGCGGCGATCGGCGAGTTCTGGATCGGCGCTCGCCCCTCGCTCGCCCACGTCGCCGCCGACCTCGCGATCGCGACCCGCGGCCTCGAGGAGTTCGACCACGTCGTCGACGCCGTCGACACGGCCACCCTCGTGCTGCGCGAGGCCGACGCATCCGTCACCGAGCGCATCGACCACGCCCGCATCCGCTTCGCCGCCGAGCAGGCGCTGTCGACGAACGCCTCGGATGCCCCGTTCTCGCTCGAGATCGGCGGCTCGCACGAGCCCGACGCCGAGCTCGCCCGGGTGCTCTCCGAGCTGCGGCTCGTGAAAGACGAGTACGAGCTCGCCGAGATGCGCGCCGCGATCGATGCGACGCAGCGCGGCTTCACCGAGGTGCTCGAAGAGCTTCCGCGCATCACGGCCGAGGTGCGCGGCGAGCGCGTCATCGAGGGCGTCTTCGCGACCCGTGCCCGACTCGACGGCAATGACGTCGGCTACGGCTCGATCGCCGCGGCCGGTCCGCACGCGACCGTGCTGCACTGGACCCGCAACGACGGCCCCGTCGTGCCCGGCGACCTCGTGCTGCTCGACGCCGGCGTCGAGATGGACAGCTACTACACCGCCGACATCACCCGCACCTTCCCGGTGAACGGCACGTTCTCGGCCGTGCAGCGGCAGGTCTACGAGGCCGTGCTCGAGGCTGCGGACGCCGCCTTCGCCGTCGTGAAGCCCGGAGCGGTGTTCCGCGAGGTGCACGCGGCCGCGATGCAGGTCATCGCCCGCAAGACCGCCGAGTGGGGGTTCCTGCCGGTATCGGCCGAGGAGTCGCTCGAGCCCGACAACCAGTTCCACCGCCGCTACATGGTGCACGGCACGAGCCACCACCTGGGCCTCGACGTGCACGACTGCGCCCAGGCGCGACGCGAGATGTACATGGACGGCGTGCTCGAGCCCGGCATGGTGTTCACCATCGAGCCCGGCCTCTACTTCCAGCCCGACGACCTGACGGTGCCCGCCGAGTTCCGCGGCATCGGTGTGCGCATCGAAGACGACATCGTCGTGACGTCGAGCGGCGCCGAGAACCTCTCGGCCGGCATCCCGCGCACGGCCGACGAGGTCGAGGCGTGGGTGCGCGGAGCCAGCTGACCCGTCAGCGGGCGGTCGCGTATCGCGCGTCTGGGAGTCCGCTCTCACGCGAACCGATGTCGGCTGGGCTCAGCGCTCCGTGGCGGGCGGGTCCGCAGGAGCGGCATCCGCGCTCTCAGGCGAAGCGGATGCGTCGGCGCCGGCGTCGCTCGACGGTGCGAGCTCGCCGTATCGGGGCCTGACCGGGGCCTGACCGGCACGGGCCGCTTCGGCCGCGGCGCGCCGCGCGGCATCCGTCGCCTCGCCGTAGCTCAGCGGACGCCCGCCGGTCTCGGGTGCCTGGGCCGGCGCCGCTACCGGGCGCTGAGGGGCCGGCGCATCGACGCCGAGCACGCTGCGGGCACGTTCGACGTGCGCCGTTTCGGCGATGATCGCGTAGCGCGTCGCGAGCACCTGCATGACCGAGGTGAAGTCACGGCGGCGGCGGTTCAGTGAGTACGAGACCACGCTGAAGATCATGCCGAAACCCGCACCGATCAGCACCGCGGAGATGAGGATGCCGATCGAGGCGCCGGTTGGGGCGAAGATGAAGAACAACAGGCCGAGGAACGTTCCGAACCACGCACCCGACAGTGCGCCGGCACCCGCGGCTCGGCCCCACGAGAGCTTGCCGGTGATGCGTTCGACGCTCGTCAGGTCGGTGCCGACGATCGCGAGCTCCTTCACGGGGAACTCGGCCTTGGCCAGCGCGTCGACCGCGGCCTGCGCCTCGGCATAGGTCTCGAAGCTCGCGACCGTCTCCCCCTTGGGCAGGGTCGGGAATGCTCGGCCCACGCGGCCGCCGAACGGCGATTGATTGCTCACCCGGTCATTCTCCCACGTGGACGTCGGCGCACGGCCGAGCAGCGAGCCGCGAAGCTGCCGGGAATCGGGTCACACGCGGCATCCGGGACTAAGTTGGTAGGCGTGAGCGCCACGAGAGTCTTCGTCGCCCGACTCGCCGGGTGCGCCGTCTTCGACCCCGCAGGCGATCGGGTCGGCAAGGTGCGCGACGTCCTCGTCGTGTACCGCAAGAGCGACCCACCACGGGTCGTCGGCCTCATCGTCGAGATTCCAGGCAAGCGCCGCGTGTTCGTGTCGATCGGCCGGGTCACCTCGATCGGCGGCGGCCAGATCATCACCACGGGTCTCATCAACCTGCGCCGCTTCGAGCAGCGCGGCGGTGAAGTGCGCGTGATCGCCGAGATGATCGGCCGCAAGGTGGCCTTCATCGACGGCTCGGGCGAGGCGACGATCGAAGACGTCGCGATCGAGGAGCAGGAGCCCGGCGAGTGGCAGGTCGACCAGCTCTTCGTGCGTCGCCCGAAGGGTGCATCGCCGTTCTCGAAAGGGCAATCGGCGTACGTCACGTGGCGTGAGGTGCGCGAGGCGAACCCGAGCGGCGAGGCGCAGTCGGCCGAGCACCTCATCGCGGCCTACTCCGAGCTGAAGCCGGCCGACCTCGCGAGCACGCTGCTCGATCTTCCGGCCCAGCGCCGCCAGGAGGTCGCCGAAGAGCTCTCCGACGACCGGCTCGCCGACGTGCTCGAAGAGATGCCAGAGTCCGATCAGGTGGTGATCCTCGCCGGCCTCGGCGACGATCGGGCCGCCGACGTGCTCGACCACATGCAGCCCGACGACGCCGCCGACCTCATCGCGCAGCTCCCCGAAGAGCGCGGCGAGCACCTGCTCGAGCTCATGGAGCCCGAAGAGGCCGACGACGTGCGCTTCCTCCTGTCGTACGAGCCCGAAACCGCCGGCGGCCTCATGACGACCGAGCCCATCATCGTCTCGGCCGACGCGACCGTCGCCGAGGGCCTCGCCCTCATCCGACGGCACGACCTTCCGCCCGCCCTCGGCGCAGCGGTGTGCGTCACGCTGCCGCCGTACGAACCTCCCACGGGGCGGTTCCTCGGCATCGTGCACTTCCAGCGCATGCTCCGCTATCCCCCGCACGAACGGCTCGGCACGCTCATCGACCAGGGCCTCGAGCCCGTGCGCGCCGACACCTCGGCCGCCGAGGTCAGCCGCATCCTCGCGAGCTACGACCTCGTCTCGGTGCCGGTCGTCGACGAGAAGCAACGACTCGTCGGGGTGGTGACGATTGACGACGTGCTCGACTACCTCCTGCCAGATGACTGGCGAAGTCATCCCGAAGAAGCCGAGGTGGGGCGCCGCGCAGCCGCGCGTGCCCAACTGACGACGGGGAGTATCCCCATTTCACACGGAAGGAGGGCAGGAGATGGCACGCGCTGACGCAGACGAGCGGCGATTCGACACCCCGAAGGGCACGCGCCGCGCTCCGTCCTTCCGCGGATCTGGCGACAGCGACCGGTTCGGTCGCTTCACCGAATGGGTCGCTCGCGGCATGGGCACCCCGGGCTTCCTGCTCGGCCTGTCGGTGTTCGCGATCGGCTGGATGGTCTGGAACACGTTCGCGCCCGTGGAATGGCGCTTCGACTCCATCGCGATCGGCTTCACCGCGCTCACCCTCGTGCTCTCGCTGCAGGCCTCGTACGCGGCACCCCTCATCCTGCTCGCACAGAACCGTCAAGACGACCGCGACCGCGTGCAGATCGAGCAGGACCGCCAGCGTGCAGAGCGCAACCTCGCCGACACCGAGTACCTCGCCCGCGAGGTCGTGGCGCTGCGCCTGGCCATGAGAGACCTGGCGTCGAAGGAGTTCATCCGCGCCGAGCTGCGCGCGATCATCGAAGAGCTCGATCGGCGCGACGACGAGCGCGACGAGGAGGACGCCGAGCATGCCAGCCGCTGACCCGGTCGCACTCGAAGCCGCCGTTCGCGCCGCGCTCACCGGCGTCATCGACCCCGAGATCCGAAAGCCCGTCACCGAGCTCGACATGGTCGACCGGGTCGTCGCGGGCGACGACGGCCGGGTCGAGGTCGGCATCCGCCTGACGATCGTCGGATGCCCCGCATCAGACCGCATCGAACGCGATGTGCGACAGGCCGCGGAATCGGTCGCCGGGGCCGGCAACGCCGACGTCGTGCTCTCGGTGATGACCCCCGAGCAGCGCGCCGCCCTCACCGAGCGACTTCGCGGCGGCCGCGCCGCCCGCGGCAACCCCTTCGGACCCGGCAGTCTCACCCGCGTGATCGCGGTCACGAGCGGCAAGGGCGGCGTCGGCAAGTCCACGATCACCGCGAACCTCGCCGTGGCCCTCGCGGCGCGCGGCCTCTCGGTCGGCCTCGTCGACGCCGACGTGCACGGGTTCTCCATCCCCGGCCTGCTCGGACTGGTCGACGCGTCCGGGCTCGCCGCGCGGCCGACCAGGGTCGACGAGATGATCCTCCCGCCCGTCGCGCACGGCGTGAAGGTGATCTCGATCGGCATGTTCGTCGAACCCTCCGAAGAGGGCGGGCGCGCCTCATCCGTCGCCGTCGCCTGGCGCGGGCCGATGCTGCACCGCACGCTGTCGCAGTTCCTCACCGACGTGTACTTCGGCGACCTCGACGTGCTGCTCGTCGACCTGCCGCCCGGCACCGGCGACGTCGCGATCTCGCTCGGCCAGCTGCTGCCGAACGCCGAGGTCGTCGTCGTGACCACTCCGCAGCCCGCGGCGGCCGACGTGGCCGAGCGCTCGGGCGTCGTGGCGCGACAGACCGGCCAGAAGATCGTGGGCGTCGTCGAGAACATGGCCGGGTTCGCCCAGCCCGGCGGCGACGTGCTCGAACTCTTCGGCGCCGGCGGTGGCGCGATCGTCGCCGAACGACTGTCGGCGGGCCAGCCCGAGCCGGTGCCGCTCCTCGCGAGCGTTCCGCTCAGCGTGGCACTGCGCCGCGGCGGCGACGACGGCATGCCGGTGGTGCTCGGCGAGCCCGATGATCCGGCGGCCCGTGCGATCGAGCAGGTCGCCGCGCAGATCGCGGCGCTGCCCCGCTCGCTCGGCGGTCGGCGGCTCGACCTGACGGTGCGGTGAACGGATGCCGCGCACCCGCCTGACCCGCCGGTTCGCGATCGCCCTCGCCCTGCCCCTCGCTCTCGCGGCGACCGCCTTCGGGCTCGCCGCCTGCACTGCACAGCCGTCCGCGAGCCTGCCCGACGGGCTCTCGGTGCGGGTTCAGCAGGGCAGGCTCGACATCGAGGCGCAGCGACTCGTCGTGCGCCTCGAGAACGACGGTGACGAGCCGGTCACGGTCGAGCGGCTCGAGGTCGTCGCACCCACGCTCACGCCTGGCATGGTGCGCGACGAGCCCTTCGAGGTCGCCCCGGGCAATGCCCTGCAGATCCGGCTCCCGCTCTCGGCGAGCGAGTGCGGCACGGACGCGGGTTCCGAGACTCCGGCGCCCGAAGCGACGATCCTCCTCCAGGTCGCGACGACGTCCGGCCGGGCGTCGAGCGAGCTCATCGCCGACGACCCCCACGGCACGCTCGCCCGCATCGCGAACTCGGAGTGCCTCGCCGAGTCCGTCGACCGGGTGGCTGCGCTGCAGATGCCCGAGCACCTGCGCTCGACCGGCAGCGGCATCGCTCGCCGTGCGTTCATCGATGTCGATATCGTGCCCGAGGCATCCGGCGATGGCTCGTTCACGATCGACCGGGTATACGGCACGACGCTCCTGAACGCCGAAGACGGGGTCGATTGGCCGCTCGGCACGCAGGTGGCGGCAGGCGGCGACCCCGTCACGATCTCGCTGCCGGTGCGGCCGGCCCGCTGCGACGCCCACGCGATCGCCGATGACAAGCGCGGCACGATCCTGCCCTTCGAGATCCGCACGAGCGACGGACGCGAGGGACGGCTCGACCGTTCATCGGGTGACACGCTGAAGGCCGAGCTCTACGCCTACTACGGCGAACGGTGCGCGTTGCAGTGACGCGGCTGCGGTGGCACGCTCCCAGCGGCGGTCGGTAACATCCCGGAATGAGCAATTCGAACCCGGCCCCTGCTGCGCTGTCCGACGTGTCCCGCGCCCAGTTGCTGAACGCCGAGGTGGCGCGGTACGCCCAGCGCGGGTGGAACGTGCAATCGGTCGCCGCCGGCCAGGCCGTGCTGTCGAAGAACAAGCGCATCGGCTGGTTCTGGAACCTCATCCTCGTGCTGCTCACCGGCGGCCTGTGGTTGATCTACGTGGTCTACCGCGCCCTCAACCGCAAAGTGCAGACGGTCATCATCACGGTCGACGCGACCGGCAGGATCCGCACGAGCTGACCATCGGGCGAACGGCGGCCAACGCACCGGCGCCCGGCATCGAGCCCCCGCCGTCGGTCAGTCGCGCGGCTCGACCACCCGCGCGAGCAGTTCGACGAGCAACCGCTCCGTGAGCTGCGGCGGCAGCGCGCCGACGAGCGCGAGCACGGGGGCGAGCCGGTCGGGCAGTGCGCCGTCGGCGCCCGCAGCTCGGGTCGCGTCTGCTCCGCCCAGAAGCCCGAGGGCGCGCAGCAGCGCCGCCGCGCCGTCGGAGTCGAGACCGGCGGATGCCGCGGCGAGCGCGTCGAGGCCACCGGGCAGCGTCTCGGCGAGGCCCGCGACGAGCGCCCGCCCGTCGACGGTCGGCACACCGCGCACGGCATCGGCGGCCGCGACCAGTGCCGTCGACAGCTCGCCGACCACGGCCTCGGTCACCGGCGTCACCGTGAGGTGGGTCGTGTGGGGCAGTCGCGTGCCGTCGGCCTGGGTGAGCGCGGGTTGCAGTTGCAGGTGCCAACCGGCCGCGCGCGCGGCATCCGCCCAGTGGTGCGGGTCGACCCGCAGTTCGGCAGGCAACGACTCGTCGGTCGCGACCGCGAAGAGCGGGCCGGTCGGCGCACCGACGATCCTCAGCCCCTCGATGCCCCCGACGACCTCGCGCAGCGCAACGGTCGCGCGCGCCGCCTGAGCGGTGAGCGCGGCGAATCCGTCTTCGCCGAGCGCCTCGATGATCGCCCAGGCCGCGGCGAGCGGCCCCGCCGGCTTCGACCCCGTGAGCGTCGGGTTCACGACGGGGTAACCGGGCCAGCCGGTCGTCGCGAAGTACTGGTGGCGCTGGCGGTCGCGGCCCCGGGTCAGCAGCACCGAGACGCCCTTCGGCGCGTATCCGTACTTGTGCAGGTCGGCCGAGAGGCTCGTGACGCCGGGAACCGACAGATTCCACGCCGGCAGCTCGTCGGGCCAGAAGGCGAGGGCGAAGCCCCCGATGCAGGCGTCGACGTGTAGGGCGATGCCGCGCGGGCCCGTGATCGCCGCGACGTCCGCCACGGGGTCGAGACCGGCGAACGGATACGAGGGCGCGCTCACGACGACGAGGGCGACGTCGTCGCCGAGCCGCTCCTCGATCGCGGCGACCGACACGACGCCCGTATCCGGGTCGACCGGCACGAGGTCGAGCCCGAGCCCGAAGTACTCGGCGGCCTTGTGGAACACGGCGTGAACGGTCACCGGGGCGACGATGCGGGGCACACGCGGGCTTCCCGCGCGCAGCGACCGCCACAGGTCCCGCGCCGACTTGACCGCGAGCAGGCAGCTCTCGGTGCCGCCGGAGGTGACCGAGCCGACGATCTCGTCGTCGCCTGCGCCGCCGAGCACCCGACGAGCGAATCCGACGACCCCCGCCTCCATCGCGGCGACCGAGGTGAACGTCGTCGGGTCGAGGCCGTTCACGGGCTGCACGAGGCGGGCGGCGCGGGCCGCGAGCTCGTCGAGCTCGGGCAGCCCCGAGTCGTACACGTACGAGAGCACGCGGCCGCCGTGCGTGGGGGCGTCGGCGGCCCGCATCGCCTCGAGTTCGGCGAGGATGTCGGATGCCTCGCGGCGGAAGCCGGTCATGAGGCCACCGCCTCCGTGGTCGTGGCCGCGGCATCCGCCTCGATGTCGCTGCGCCTGAGCGGATACCGTCGCAGTGCCACGAGGCTCGCCGCGACGAGCAGTGCGGGGATCACGCTGAAGCTGATCGCGATGCCCGCCACGGCGACCGGGGTCTGGGTGACCGTCTGCGACCCCGTCGACTCGACGTACCCGGTGATCGCCAGCACGATCGTCAGTGCCGTCGCGCCGAGCGCCATGCCCGCGGTCTCCCCCGCCGTCCAGACGCCGCCGAAGCTCCCGGCCCGGCCAATGCCGTGGGTACGGGCGTCGTGCGAGATGACGTCGGGCAGCATGGCCATCGGCAGCGACTGCATGCCGGCATAGCCCGCGCCGGCGAGGGCGACGGGCGCGTAGACCCACGCACCGGGCGCCCAGATCATGCCGACGAGGCTCAGGGCGGCGACGCCGAAGAGGCAGCTCGCGAGCGCGAAGCCGCGTTCTTTGCCGACGCGCGCGGCCACCACCTGCCACACCGGGGCGCAGAGCACGGCCGGCGCGATGAGCGCGACGAAGAGCAGGGTGACCGCGCGCTCGTCGCGGAGCACCCAGGTCGCCACGAACTGGGCGCCGGCGAGCATGAGTCCCGTGGCGAGGCCCTGCAGCACGAACGCCGCGAGCAGGGCGCGGAACGCCGCACTCCGCCGGAGCGCGGCGAAGCCCTCGGCGTAGCCGGCCCGGATGTCGCGGCCGGGCGGGGCATCCGTCGATCTCGCTCCCCTCGCCGCCGTCGAGGTCGCGACGAGCATGCCGGCCCCGATCACGAGGCCGGCGACGAGCGCCATCACGAGGTAGCCGGCGTGCTCGTCGGAGAACGCCGACCGCAGCTCGGGTCCGCCGGCGCCGAAGAGCAGGATCGCGATCGTGAGCACCATCACTCGCCAGGTGAGGAGCCGCGTGCGCGCATCGTAGTCGGCCGTGAGCTCGGCGGGAAGCGCGATGTAGGGCACCTGGAAGAGGCTGAACGCCGTCGCCGTCGTGAGGAAGGCGAGGAACACCCACACGCCGGATGCCCCGGGGTCGAGGCCCGACGGCACCGCGAACGTCAGCACGAAGCCGACGGGCAGGGTGAGCGCGCCAACGATCATCCAGGTGCGACGTGTGCCCGTCCGGGCGAGCGCCCGGTCGCTCCGTTCCCCGATCCACGGGTCGATCACGACGTCCCACACCTTCGCGGCCGTGACGACGAGACCGGCGACGAGCGCGGTGACGCCGAGGGTGTCGGTGAGGTAGTACACGAGCACGAGACCGGGCAGCGTGGCGAAGCCGCCCGTGCCGATGGATCCGATCGCATAGCGGGCGACGACACCGCGGGACAGGGTTCGCTCCGATGCGGCCATGGGGGCAGTGTACCCACCCGGCGGCGAACTGGGTCAACTGTCCTAGACTGTGCGCATGCGCGCCCTCACGGCCTCCTCCGAACTGTTCGCGAGCCTCACCGACGACGTCGTCGCGTCGGGCTCCGAGACCATCGCCGTCCCGACTCCCTCGACGGGCGAGACGCTGCACGATCTGCCGCGCTCGAGCGCCGACGATGTGCTCGACGCGGTCTCCCGCGCCCGCCTCGCGCAGCTCGCCTGGGCCCGCGCGGGATTCGCCGAGCGCCGGCGAGTGCTGCTGCGCGCACACGACCTCATCCTCGAGCGGCGCGAGCTGCTGCTCGACCTCATCCAGCTCGAGAGCGGCAAGACCCGCGGGCAGGCGTTCGAGGAGATCTTCGCGGCGGTGTCGGTCACCCGGTACAACGCCCTCGCCGCACGGCGGGTGCTCGGCGGCCGGCCGGTGCGTTCGGGGCTGCCGACCGTGACGACGGGTCGAGTGCGCTTCCGTCCGAAGGGCGTCGCCGGCGTCATCACTCCGTGGAACTTCGCGCTGAGCCTCGCCGCGATGGACGTCGTGCCCGCCCTCGCCGCCGGGTGCGGTGTCGTGCAGAAGGCCGACGACCAGGGGGCGCTGTCGATCCTCGCGTTGCGACGGGCGTTCATCGACGCGGGCGTGCCCGCGGCGTTGTGGGCGGTCGTCGCCGGGCCGGCGGCCGAGGTCGGCGAAGCGCTCACCGATGTCGCCGACTACATCTGCTTCACGGGTTCGACGGCGACCGGCCGCACGATCGCCGAGAAGGCTGGACGGCGGCTCGTGGGCGCCTCACTCGAACTCGGGGGGAAGAACGCCCTCATCGTGCTCGACGACGTCGACCCCGAGACGGCCGCGGCGAACGCCGGTCACGCCGCGTTCTCGGCGATGGGCCAGCTCTGCGTCTCGATCGAGCGCATCTACGTGCACCAGAAGGTCGCGGGCCCCTTCCAGCGTGCCCTCGTCGAGCGCCTCCGTGGCGCGAAGCTCGGCTCGGGGCTCGGGTTCGACGCCGATTTCGGATCCCTCGCGAGCGCCGCGCAGCTCGCCCGGGTGCAGGCGCACCTCGACGACGCGATCGCCAAGGGCGCGACCGTGCTGGTCGGCGGCAGGCACCGCCCCGACATCGGACCGTGGTTCTTCGAGCCGACCGTGCTCACCGGCGTCACCCCCGAGATGCGCGTCTACGCCGAAGAGACGTTCGGTGCGATCGCCTCGCTCTACCTCGTCGCCAGCGACGAAGAGGCGGTGCTCGCGGCGAACGCGAGCGACTACGGGCTGAACGCCGCCGTCTTCAGCCGCTCACCCGGCCGGGCGCGGCGCATCGCCGATGCCCTCGAGGCCGGCAGCGTGAACATCAACGAGGGCTACCGCGGTTCGTTCGCCTCGGTGGCCGCGCCGATGGGCGGCGTCAAGCAGTCGGGCCTCGGCCGGCGCAACGGCGAGGCGGGCCTCCTGCGCTTCGTCGAACCGGTCACGATCGCCTCGGTGACGGGCCTGCTCCAGCTTCCGCGCACCGCGAGCGAGTACGAGCAGCAGGCACCGCTCCTCATGCTGCTGGCGCAGTCGCTGAAGGCGCTGCGCCTGCGCTGAGCCACCCGGCCTCGCTGACGCCTGCGCCGGCCGCTCAGGTCGCTTCGGAGTCGAACGGGGCGAGTTCCTCGGCGCCGAGCAGCTCCCGCTTGCGCTTGCGCTGCAGGTAGGCGGAGTTCTCATTCACCGACGCGCGCGCGACGACCGGCGCCGGCGCCTCATCGGCGAAGGGGTCGACGTCGGTGAGCGCCTCGCGGATGATGCGACGCGGGTCGTACTGCCGCGGATCGAGCTTCTTCCAGTCGACGTCGTCGAAGTCGGGGCCCATCTCATCGCGCATGCGGTCTTTCGCCCCGTTCGCCATGTCGCGCAGCGAGCGCACGAGACGGCCGAGCTGGGCCGCGTAGTGCGGCAGGCGCTCGGGGCCGAGCAGGAAGACGGCGATCACCCCGATGATGAGGAGCTTCTCGAACGTCAGACCGAACACCCCTACAGGATAGTCGGCGGCGAGGCGTGCGAACGCCATGCTGCGAGCGCCCTAGGCTTAGGGGCTGAGAGATGCACCCGGGAGCCGCCACGTGTCCGAACACGATCTGAACTGGAAGTACGTCGACGACTCGGTCGCCATGACCGAGGCGATCGCCAAGGCCCGACAGCAGTCCCTCGAACTCGGCGTCGAACCGGTCTCCCCCGCCGTCGGCGCTCAGCTCGCCGTGCTCGCAGCCGCGTCGCGCGCCCAAGCGATCATCGAGGTGGGCACCGGGGTCGGCGTCTCCGGGCTCTGGATGCTGCAGGCGGCGCGCCGGGCCCTGCTCACCTCGATCGACACCGAGACCGAGTACCAGCAGCACGCGCGCCAGCACTTCGCAGATGCCGGCATCGCCGCCGCACGCGTTCGGCTCATCGCCGGCCGTGCGAGCGAGGTGCTGCCGCGCATGAACGAGAGCTCCTACGACATCGTCTTCATCGACGCCGATGCGCCGTCGGTGATCGAGTACGCCGAACACGGACTGCGCCTCGCCAAGCCAGGCGGCATCGTGCTCGTCGCCCGCGCCCTGTGGAAGGGCCGCGTCGCCGATCCGGCGCGCCGCGACGAGTCGGCGAGCGCCTACCGCACCCTCATCGCCGAGCTCGCGACCTCGACGGCCGTGGCGACCGCGATCACCCCCGCCGGCGACGGACTGCTGCAGATCGTGAAGCTCGGGGCGTAGCGCCCTGCCACGTCGCCGGCAAACGAATCGAGCCCCGAGTGGACTCGGGGCTCGATTCGAGGAGTGTGTCTCAGGCGGGATTCACGACGCCGCTGAGGACGTCGTAGAGTTCCTTGGCCTCAGCGTCGTTCACCGAGACGACGAGGCGCCCCCCACCTTCGAGCGGAACTCGAACGATGATGAGCCGACCCTCCTTCACAGCCTCCATAGGCCCGTCTCCGGTGCGTGGCTTCATGGCCGCCATTGAACTCCCCTTTCGTGGCTGAGTTTCCATTATCTGCTATCACAGGCGGTGCTGGGAAATCGCCGCGAGCCTGTCGGCAAGCCGATTGAACCGATTCGACGACTGGTGGGCGAGGCCGAGACAGCGGATTCCCGCTCCGATCAGGGAGGCGTCCAGTCGCGGCCGTCGACGCCCCATGCGATGAGCAGCCAACCGAGTTGCAGCAAGAGAGAGAGCGCGACCACGCTCCACCGGTACCATGCGGCCCGCGGCTGGGCGAGGGCGCCCACGAGCGGGAACATCGGAGCGAGGATGCGGAAGGTGCTCGACTGCGGGAAGAACACCGCGAGGAGGTACAACCCGTAGCTCGCCAGCCAGAGCCGAAGGTCGACGCCGAGCCGGCGCACCGCCGGCAGGAACAGCGTGAGCGCGAAGCCGGCGATGAGGGCGAGCACCGCGATCGTGCCGAGCGGTTGCCCGAGCCACCAGCCGCCCGACTGGAACCAGGCCGTGAAGGGCACGAGCTCCTGGTACCCGATGTAGGCCGACCGCCACGCGAGCTCGGTGGCCGTGTACCCGTGCAGCTCACCGGTGGCCGCCCAGACGATTCCGGGCCAGGCGAAGCCGACCAGCACGGCGAACACGGTGGCGGATGCCGCGAGCACCCGTTCCCGCACCGGGAACGGGTCGCGTCGTCGCGAGAACCACCGCCACAGCCAGTGCAGCCCGAGGGTGAGCGCGAAGGCCAGAGCGCCAGGGCGCGTGAACGCCCACACGGCGAGCACCGGCACGAGCCATCCGTACCGCCGGTCGACGAGCAGGAGCAGCGCGAGCGCGAGCCAGAGCAGCCCCAGGGACTCGGCGTACCCGAACTGCATGATCGGCGACACCGGCGCCACCGAGAAGAGCACGACCGCGAAGAGCGCACGGTCGGGCTCGAGGAACCGCGACATCAA
The DNA here is from genome assembly GCF_003070885.1 of Agromyces badenianii. NCBI lineage: Bacteria > Bacillati > Actinomycetota > Actinomycetes > Micrococcales > Microbacteriaceae > Agromyces > Agromyces badenianii. Next base: position 867,932 of record NZ_CP028913.1, on the reverse strand, counting down.
CCGGTACGTGACGAGCGCAGCGCCGAGCCCCGCGGCCAGGGCGACGACGACGGAGGCCGCATTCCAAGGCACCCCGAACCAGGTCACGACGCCGACGAGCATCGGATAGACGGGCAGGAACGCCCACGCGTTCTCGGCGACCTGTCCGGTCTCGGTGACCGGGAGCTCCAGCGGGTAGCCGCCGTGCCAGATGATCTGGTACCACCTGGAATCCCACAGGTTCGCGTACTCGAAGTACCCGGGGCGCGCTCCCGTCCACGGGTTCGCCCCCTGCACGCTCGCGAGGCCGAGCACCATGAGGGTCGTGATCGCGCGAGCGCCGAGGAAGATCACGACGACCCGCGCCCACCACGGCGCGAGGCGCCAGCGCACGCGAGGCGACCAGCGCCTCACGCGGAAGGGGTCGGGTTCGCGGATCGCGGCCGACGGCGTGGTCATGGATGCCTCGTTCGAACCGAGCCGCTCAGGCGGTGGCGCCGGTCAGCCAGTCGCGGAGCGCGATCTCGGTGTGCCTGATCTGCGAGGTGGCGACCCGCTCGTCGTCGGCGTGCGCCTTGAGCGGGTCGCCGGGGCCGAAGTTCACGGCGGGGATCCCGAGGGCGCTGAAGCGCGCGACATCCGTCCAGCCGTACTTGGGGCGCGCCTCGGCGCCGACGGCGCGCACGAACTGCTGAGCGAGCGGGGCGTCGAGGCCGGGCCGGGCGCCTTCGGCACTGTCGGTGACGGTCACGTCGAAGCCGTCGAAGAACTCGCGAACGACCTCGGATGCCTCGGCGACGTTGCGGCTCGGCGCGAACCGGTAGTTGACGGTGAGCACCGCCTCGTCGGGGATCACGTTGGCGGCGATGCCACCCGAGACCAGCACGGCGTTCAGGCCCTCGCGGTAGGCGAGGCCGTCGACCTCGACGGTCTCGGCCTCGTGTTCGGCGAGGCGGGCGAGCGCCGGTGCGAGCTTGTGGATCGCGTTCTCGCCGACCCAGCTGCGCGCCGAGTGCGCCCGCAGCCCGGTTGCCCGTACCTCGGCGCGGAGCGTGCCGTTGCAGCCGCCCTCGACCTGTCCGTTCGACGGCTCGCCGAGGATCGCGAAGTCGCCGGTGAAGAGGTCGGGCCGGCTGCCGGCGAGCCGTCCGAGGCCGTTGAGCGATGCGGCGACCTCTTCGTTGTCGTACCACATCCAGGTGAGGTCGACGACGGGGTCGGTGAGCTCGAGGGCGAGCTTCAGCTGCACCGCGACGCCCGCCTTCATGTCGACCGTGCCGCGCCCCCACAGGTACTCGACGCCGTCGACGGTCTCGAAGCGCGTCGGCAGGTTCTCGTTGATCGGCACCGTGTCGAGGTGCCCGGCGATCACGACGCGGCGTTCGCGGCCGAGGTTCGTGCGCGCAACGACGGTGTCGCCGTCGCGGATCACCTCGAGATGGGATGCCCCGGCGAGCGCCTGCTCGACGAGGTCGGCGAGCAGTGTCTCATCGCCCGAGACGCTCGGGATGTCGCAGATCGCCCGGGTGATGGCGACGGAGTCGGCGGTGAGGTCGAGTACGGGCACGATCGGGGCGGGCGGCATGCCCCCAGTCTACGAACGCACCGGCGCGCGACGCACCGCGTCACCGGTGGTCGCGGCTCGGTACGCTGGAACACATGCCAGAGAACGCCGCCGCCGCCACCTCGCACCGCTCCGCCCGAGGCGCCGGGCTCGCCACGATCGCGGCCGACGGCACCGTGCTCGACACCTGGTTCCCGGCGCCGGCACTCGGCGACACGACGGCTGCACTCTCGCCCGAGCACCTGGCGCTCACCGGTGCCGATGCGCGCCGCAACGTCACGATCGAGGCCGTCGACCTCACGATCGACCTCGACGCCCCGCCCGCGGGCACCTCCGACGCCTACCTGCGGCTCCACGTGCTCTCGCACCTCCTCGCCGCACCGAACACCGTGAACCTCGACGGCGTCTTCGCGCACCTCCCGGCCGTCGTCTGGACGAACGCGGGCCCGGTGCATCCCACCGACTTCGACCGGCTGCGCCCTGCGCTGCAGCGAGCCGGCATCCACGCGACCGGCCTCGACAAGTTCCCGCGTCTGCTCGACTACGTCACCCCCGAGCGGGTGCGCATCGCGGATGCCGCTCGAGTGCGCCTCGGAGCGCACCTCTCGCCCGGCACGACGGTCATGCACGAGGGCTTCGTGAACTTCAACGCCGGCACCCTCGGCACCTCGATGGTCGAGGGCCGCATCTCCCAGGGCGTCGTCGTCGGCGACGGCTCCGACATCGGCGGCGGCGCATCGATCATGGGCACGCTGTCGGGTGGCGGCACCCAGCGCGTCGTCATCGGCGAGCGGGCGCTGCTCGGCGCGAACTCGGGCATCGGCATCTCGATCGGCGACGACAGCGTCGTCGAGGCGGGCCTCTACGTCACGGCGGGAACGAAGGTCGTACTGCTCGGCGGAGCGGGTGAGCACCCCAGCACGGTCAAGGCCGTGGTGCTCTCGGGCGTGCCCAACCTGCTCTTCCGTCGCAACTCGCTGAACGGGCAGGTCGAGGCGCTCTCCCGCACCGGCGAGGGTGTGCGCCTGAACGCCGCGCTGCACGCCTGAGACGCCCTCCGGCGGCGCTGCTCGACGCGATCCCGGCCGCTGCCGACCGCTCGGCTTCTCGGCTACAGTGGTGGCTCTGGCCGCCGCGGGGCGGCCCTCGTCTTGCGCAGCACGAAGGAGTGGCGTGGGTACCGACGCATCGAGAACCGGTCGGCATCGGGGAATACGGTTCCTCATCGGCCTCCTCGTCGCCGTGCTCGTGCTCGCCGTCGTCGCTGCCGGACTCGGCTGGTGGACCGTGCAGCGCTCGTTCCCCACCTCGAACGGCAGCATCCAGATGTCCGGTCTGGATGCCACGGCCACCGTGCACCGCGACGACGCCGGTGTGCCGCAGCTCTACGCCGAGACCGACCACGACCTCTTCTTCGCCCAGGGCTTCGTGCACGCGCAAGACCGGTTCTGGGAGATGGACTTCCGCCGGCACGTCACCGCGGGCCGGCTCGCCGAGCTGTTCGGTAGGTCCCAGCTCGGCACCGATGCCTTCATCCGCACGCTCGACTGGCGCGGCATCGCCGAGCAGGAGTACGGCATGCTCGACGAGTCGTCGAGGGCCCACTACGACGCCTACGCCGAGGGCGTCAACGCCTACCTCGACGATCGCAATGGAGCCGACCTCTCACTCGAGTACGCCGTGCTCGGGCTGCAGAATCCCGGCTACTCGCCCGAACCGTGGTCGGGAGTCGACTCGATCGCGTGGCTGAAGGCGATGGCGTGGGACCTGCGCTCGAACCTCGGCGACGAGATCGATCGCGCGCTGCTCTCCACCGCGCTCCCGCCCGAGGAGGTCGCGCGCCTGCATCCCGACTACCCGTGGGGGCGCATGCCGACGATCGCCGGCGAACCGACGGCGACGGCGACGGCGCCGGCCGCGTTGTCGGTGACGCCGATCCCGGCCGACGACGATCCGATCCGTCCGGATGCCGCGGCGGAATCCCCCATCGGCCCCGGCCACGCCGCCGCGCTCAGCTCACTCCAGTCGACGATCGAGGCGGTGCCGGAGCTCCTCGGCCCCGAGGGCGGCGACCTCGGATCGAACTCGTGGGTCGTCTCGGGCGCGCTCACCGAGTCGGGTTCGCCCCTGCTCGCGAACGATCCGCACCTCGGGCCCGCCATGCCCTCGATCTGGGCGCAGATGGGCCTGCACTGCGTTCAGATCACCGACGAGTGCTCGTTCGACGTGGCCGGCTACTCGTTCTCAGGCCTGCCGGGCATCGTCATCGGGCAGAACCAGAGCATCGCCTGGGGCTTCACGAACCTCGGGCCAGACGTCGCCGACCTCTACCTCGAGCGCATCGACGGCGACTCGTACGAGCTCGACGGTGCCCTCGTTCCGCTCACGCTCCGCGAGGAGACGATCGAGGTGGCCGGCGGCGATCCGGTCACCATCACGGTGCGCTCCACCGCCCGCGGCCCGCTCGTCACCGGCATCGGCGACGATTTCGGCGAGGTCGCGACGCAGTTCCCCGCGGCATCCGGTCAGGCCGAGGGGCAGTACGAGGTCTCGCTGCAGTGGACCGCGCTGACGGCGGGCACCACCGCCGGCGCGATCTTCGCGCTCGATCGCGCGCACGACTGGAACGCGTTCCGCGCCGCCGCAGCGATCTTCGACGTGCCGGCGCAGAACCTCGTCTACGCGGATGTCGCGGGCAACATCGGCTATCAGGCGCCCGGCCGCATCCCGGTGCGCAAGACCGGCGACGGCACACTGCCCCTGGCCGGCTGGACGAGCGCGAACGGGTGGGAGGGTGCAGTGCCCTTCGGCCGGTTGCCCTCGGTGTACAACCCCGCGAGCGGCTACATCGTCACGGCCAACAACGCGGCAGTCGGGCCCGAAGGGCCGATGCTCACCGAGGACTGGGACTACGGCTATCGTGCCGCCGGCATCGACCGGTTGCTCCGCGAGCGGCTCGACGCCGGCGAGAAGCTCACCGCCGAGTTTACTCGCCGAGATCCAGCTCGACACGAGCGACGCGAATGCCGCCGCGTTCCTGCCGGGTGATCGCCGCCCTCGACCTCGACGGCGACGCGAAGCGGGGGGCCGCGCTCCTCGGCGGCTGGAACGGCCGTGCCGACGTCGACAGCGCCGAGGCCGCCTACTTCGCCGTCTTCTGGCGCAGCCTGCTGGGCGACATGTTCGGCGAGCTTCCCGAGGCGACGCGGCCCCAGGGCGGCGACCGCTGGTTCAACGTCGTCGGCACCCTGCTCGCCGAGCCCGAGTCGATGTGGTGGGCCAACGACGACGCCGGCGTCACGGGGCGCGACGCGATGATCGCGCACGCCCTCGGTGCGGCCTGGGAGGAATCGGAGCAGCGCATGGGGTCGAACCCCGACTCCTGGCGCTGGGGCCGTCTGCACACCCTGACGCTCACGAACCAGAGCTTCGGCGAGTCGGGCATCGCACCGATCGAGTGGCTCTTCAACCGCGGCCCGTACGAACTCGGCGGTGGCTCGTCGATCGTCAACGCGATCGGCTGGGACGCGAGCATCGGGTACGGCGTCGACTGGGTGCCGTCGATGCGCATGGTCGTCGATCTCGGCGACCGCGACGCATCCCGCTGGATCAACCTCACCGGCGCGTCGGGTCACGCCTTCCACCCCCACTACGCCGATCAGGCCTCGCTCTGGCAACGCGGTGAGCTGCGCGACTGGGCGTTCACGGCCGAGGCGATCGAAGCCTCGGCGCACGACACGCTGCGGCTGCGGCCCGCCGGCGCGGACTGACGGCGACCTCCGCCACCGACGACGAAAACGCCGGCCCCGCCCGAAGGCGTGACCGGCGTTTTCGCACGATGCTCAGCGCGAGGGGTAGTGACGCTCGGGCTCGCCGATGTAGAGCTGCTGCGGGCGCCCGATCTTCGTCTGCGGGTCGAGGTTCATCTCACGCCAGTGCGCCATCCACCCCGGCAGGCGGCCGATCGCGAAGAGCACGGTGAACATGCGCGTGGGGAAGCCCATCGCCTTGTAGATGACGCCCGTGTAGAAGTCGACGTTGGGGTAGAGCCGTCGCTCCTTGAAGTAGTCGTCTTGCAGGGCGAACTGCTCGAGCTCCGTGGCGATGTCGAGCAGCGGATCGGCGACGCCGAGCCCGGCGAGCACCTCGTTGGCCGACTGCTTGACGATCGTCGCACGCGGGTCGTAGTTCTTGTAGACGCGGTGCCCGAAGCCCATGAGCTTCACGCCGTCTTCCTTGTTCTTCACGCGCTCGACGAACTTCTCGACGCCCTCACCGGAATCGCGGATGCGCGCCAGCATCTGCAGCACCGCTTCGTTGGCGCCGCCGTGCAACGGCCCCGAGAGGGCGTGGATGCCCGCCGAGATCGAGGCGTAGAGGTTCGCACCCGTCGAGCCGACGAGGCGCACGGTCGACGTCGACGCGTTCTGCTCGTGGTCTTCGTGCAGGATCAGCAGGCGGTCGAGCGCGGTGGAGAGCACCGGGTCGATGTGGAACGGCTCGGCCATGTTCCCGAAGTTCAGCTTCAGGAAGTTGTCGACGAACGAGAGCGAGTTGTCGGGGTAGAGGAACGCCTGGCCGATCGACTTCTTGTGCGCGTACGCGGCGATGACCGGGAGCTTCGCGAGCAGCCGGATCATCGTGAGCTCGACCTGCTCGGGATCGCTCGGGTCCGAGGAGTCCTCGTAGTAGGTCGACAGTGGCCGACACCGCGCTCGAGAGCACCGACATCGGGTGCGCCGTGTGCGGCAACGAGGAGAAGAACCGCTTGAGGTCTTCGTGCAGCAGCGTGTGGCGACGGATCTTCTCGTCGAACTCGCCGAGCTGGTCGGCGGTCGGCAGCTCGCCGTAGATGAGCAGCCACGCGACCTCGAGGAACGTCGAGTTCGCCGCGAGCTCTTCGATCGGATACCCGCGATAGCGGAGGATGCCCTGCTCGCCGTCGATGTAGGTGATCGCCGACCGCGTCGACGCGGTGTTCACGAACCCGTAGTCGAGCGCGGTGAGGCCGGTCTGCCGAGTCAGCGTCGACACGTCGATGCTCGAGTTGCCCTGCACCGCACGATGGACGGGGAACTCGGCGGTGGTGCCGCCGAAGCTGAGGGTCGCGGTCTGGGGAGTCTCCCCGGCCGCCTTGTTCACGACGTCGCTCACGGCGCCTCCTGTGATCGTCACTTGCGCGGTCACCTGCTTTCCGGACGAAGGCCGTAGGGGGGTCGGCCGCGGTCCGTGTACAGCCTAGACGCGCTCCGAGCCCACTGTTGCATCCGCCAACAGATCATTGTATCCGTTGGCGGAGATCACAACCGTACAGGGCGAAGCGATGAGGCGCACGAGTGGATGTCACGCCGCAGCGGCGGCCCGAAGTCGTTCGGAAGCAGCCTGAACCCGCTCGTCGCTCGCGGTCAGCGACACGCGCACGTGCTCGGGGTGGTGCACGCCGTAGAAGTGGCCGGGGCCCGCCACGATGCCGAGGTCGGCGAGGCGCCCGATCGACTCCCAGGCGTCACGCCCCTCGGTCGCCCAGAGGTAGAGCCCGGCCTCGCTGCGATCGATTCGGAACCCGGCGGCTTCGAGCGACGGCTTCAGCAGTGCACGACGGGCACGGTAGCGCTCCTTCTGCTCGGCGACGTGCACGTCGTCGCGGAGCGCGGCGAGCATCGCCGCCTGCAGCGGCTGGGGAACCATGAGTCCGGCGTGCTTGCGCACCGTGGTGAGGCGGCCGATCACGGTGCTGCAACCGGCGATGAAGGCGGTGCGGTAGCCTGCCATGTTCGATTGCTTCGACAGCGAATAGGCGACGAGCGTGTTGTGGCGGCTGTCGCCGATCACGCGCGGGTCGAGCAGGCTCGGCACCGGGGCATCCGCCCACTCGCCCTCCCAGCCGAGCTCGGCGTAGCATTCGTCGCCGACGATGATCGCGCCGAGTTCGGCGGCCCGCTCGTGGGCTGCGCGGAGCTCTTCGATCGTGAGCACCCTGCCGTCGGGGTTGCCCGGGCTGTTCAGCCAGACGAGCTTCGTCGCGGCCGGCCATTCTGCAGGATCGTCGGAGGCCATCGCGGTGGCACCGACGAGCACCGCGCCCATCTCGTAGCTCGGGTACGCGGCGCACGGGTGCACCACGACGTCTCCCTCGCCGAGCCCGAGCAGGAAGGGCAGGAGCGCGACGAGTTCTTTGGACCCCACCGTCGGCAAGACGTGCGCCGTGGTGAGCCCGTGGACGCCCCGACGCCGGGCGAACCAGGCGACGATCTCGCTGCGGAGCTCGTCGGTGCCGGTCGTCTGGGGATACGCGTGCGCGTCGCTCGCCTCGGCGAGGGCCTCACGTACGAGCTCGGGTGTGGGGTCGACGGGAGAGCCGATCGAGAGGTCGACGACTCCGCCCGGGTGCCTCGCGGCCCGCTCCCGGTAGGGGGCCATGAGGTCCCACGGGTAGTCGGGCAGTTCGCCGCGCGTCATGCTCAGTGCGCCTGCGGAGGGAGCACCGAGATCACGGGGTGGTCTTTCGGGATGACGCCGATCTTGGCTGCGCCGCCCGGCGAGCCGATGTCGTCGAAGAACTCGACGTTGGCCTTGTAGTAGTCGGCCCACACGTCGGGCAGGTCGTCTTCGTAGTAGATGGCCTCGACCGGGCAGACCGGTTCGCAGGCCCCGCAGTCGACGCACTCGTCGGGGTGGATGTAGAGCGAGCGCTCACCCTCGTAGATGCAGTCGACCGGGCACTCGTCGATGCAGGCACGGTCTTTGACGTCGACACACGGAAGGGCGATGACATAGGTCACGGTGGTTCGCTGTCCCTTCGGAAGGCTGGAACTCCAGTCTAGGCGTCGCGCGGCCGGGTCGAGGGCAGCGCCGGCCAGGCGACCACGAGCACCGCGATGAGGGCCGGCGCGATCGACCACACCGTGCCGGTGAGATCGCCGACGATGAGCACCGATCCGCCGGGGCCGGGCAGGGTGAGCACGGCGACGGCGACGATGATCCCGGCGCCCGCGGCGGCGGCTGCGGCACGGCCGCCGGCCACCAGACAGATCCCGAGGAGGAGCCCGGCCACACCCACGAGCGCGGCGGCGAGACCCCAAGGGACCGAGATGTCGCCGATCTGGATCGCGGCACGGTGGCCGACCGTGCCCAAGGCGCCGTAGACGAGGCCGATCAGGAACGAGACGACGATGCTGCCGAGGCGACTGCCGCGGCCCGTCATTTCGGCTGCTGGGTGACCGTGTACGACACGGTCTCGCCCTCACCGGCCACGAGCACGAGGTACTCGCCGTTCGAATACACCACGGCGCTCGCGCCCTCACCGGACAGGGTGGTGTCCTCGGTGAACCCGGCGGCCTCGAGCTTCGCGGCGGCATCGGCGACCGGGTCGGCCGCGGTCGAGGTGACCATGACCATCCACCCCTCGCTGCCCCCCGCGCCGGCGGCGAAGGCGATCTCGCCGTCGATCAGGGCGACCGATTCGGGGAAGTCGGCCGGCAGCTCGCCGCCGAGGCTCACCTCGCCGCCGGTGGCGTCTTCGACGGCGTCTTCGACGCCCTGGTTCACGAGGTCGGCGGGATTCGGGAAGCACCCGGAGAGCAGCGTCGCGGTGAGCGCCGCGAGCACCGCGGCGGTGCCCAGTCGGCTGAAGGTGGAGTGTCGCATGGCCGTCTCCTCGTGCGCATCGGTCGGGGAGGGGAACGGTGCACGGCGCACGCGGCATCCGATGACCCCAGCTCGAATTCTAGCCGCCGGGGCGCCCGCCGACGATGGCGTACCGTGGACGGGGACACGGGACGCGCCGTGCGGAGAGGACCGATGATGGCCGAGACCCCCCAGGCGAGCGGACCCGATGTGCGTGTCGAGCGCGATGGCGGCATCGCGATCGTCACGATCGATCGCCCCGCGGCGCTGAACGCCCTCTCCCCCGACGTGCTCCGCGCGCTGCACGCGGCCTTCGAGTCGCTCGCCGCCGACGGCAGCGCCGTGCGCGGAGTGCTCCTCACCGGAGCCGGCGGACGCGCGTTCGTCGCGGGCGCCGACATTCGCGCCATGGCCGACCTCACCCCCGAGCAGGGCGAGGAGTCGGCGCGACTCGGCCACCGCGTCGCCGGCGCGATCGAAGGGCTCGCAGCTCCCGTCATCGCCTGCGTCGACGGCTTCGCGCTCGGCGGCGGCCTCGAGCTCGCGCTCGCCTGCGACTTCATCTATGCGACGGATGCCTCGACCTTCGGTCAGCCCGAGGTGCGCCTCGGGCTCACCCCGGGATTCGGCGGCACCGTTCGCCTCCCCCGCGCTGTCGGCCTCGCGCGTGCGAAGGAACTCATCTACACCGCTCGGCGCATCGACGCGGCCGAGGCAGCCGCCATGGGGCTCGTCTCCCGCACCTTCGCCGACCGGGATGCGCTCTTCGAGGGCGCCCGGGCGACGCTCGCCGAGATCGAGGCGAACGCGGCACCGGCCGTCGGTATCGCCAAGCGGGTGCTCGTCGCCGCTGCCGGCCGGCGCACCGATCGCGCGGCCGAGATCGAGATCGCGGGCTTCGGCGATGCGTTCCGCACCGAGGACATGCGCGAGGGCGTCGCGGCCTTCATCGAGAAGCGCGAACCGGGGTTCACCGGCGCCTGAGCAGCGCTGTCTTCGGCGAGTGGCGCGGTAGGGCGAGGCGCGCCACCGGCCAGGCGCACGGTCAGCCGATGCGCGCCGCCAGCCAGGCGAAGCCGTCGAACCGCACGCCGTCGACCCCGAACATCTCGAGGTGCAGGTGCGGACCGGTCGACTGGCCGGTCGTGCCCACGAGTCCGAGCTGCTGGCCGGCGGCGACCTGCTGGCCGACCGAGACGGCGATCGAGCCGTACTGCATGTGCCCGTAGGAGCTCGTGACGAGTTCGCCGCCGATGTTGTGCTGCACCTCGACGTTGACGCCGAGACCGCCGCCGCTCTCGGTCGCGAGCACGACCACGCCGTCGGCGATCGACATCACGGGTGTGCCGTTGCCCGGGTTGAAGTCGACCCCGTCGTGGTTGGTCGAGCAGCCCGCGCACGGCGCCGAGCGCGGACCGAAGCCCGAGCTGCGGCGGTCGGGCGTCAGCACCGGCCAGACGATCGCATCGGTGTCGACGATCGCCACGCTGCCGACGCTCGCCACCTGCGAGACGATGGGCGGGGGCGCCGCCTCGACGTGATACTGCTCGGCGGCGAGGGTGGTCATGACCCCGTCGCTGCCGACCTCGACGGTCTGCGGCACGTATTCGACGGTGTCTTCGACGGGCGCGTACACCGAGGCGCGCGGCTCTGCATCGGTGGCGGTGATCGCCAAGGCGGGAACGCTCGTGGCGACCATCATGGCGCCCGCGAATGACATCGCGATGAGCGAGAGGAGCGGGCGCAGCGGGGTGCGCAGGCGAGTGCCCTCCGCGGCGATCGGTGCCTCCGAGAGGCTGGCGACCGGCGCGGTTCGGGCGGGGCGGGAACGGGCTGGGGCGGCCGCGCGGCGGCCGTGCATGGGGGAACTCATCAGGTGGGTGACGTATCTCAGGGTCGGGTATCGGGTCTTCAGATGCCTGGGGGCGAGGCAACCTCAGTTACGGTACGCACGGACTCTGGGAGGAACCTCCGCGCTGCATGCGCGAACCCTGCGAACGCGAACGAGCGGATGCCGCGAGGTCGTCGACCCCGCGGCATCCGCTCGTGCTGCTCGCCGGTGCGGCTAGCCCTGCTTCTTCAGGCGCGACGTCGTGCGCGCGCGAGCCGTCGCGTCGAGCTCGACCTTGCGGATGCGCACCGCGGTCGGGGTGACCTCGACGCACTCGTCTTCGCGGGCGAACTCGAGGCACTCCTCGAGCGAGAGCTGGCGCGAAGGCGTCATCGACTCGAAGTTGTCGGCCGTCGACTGACGCATGTTCGTCAGCTTCTTCTCTTTGGTGATGTTGACGTCCATGTCGTCGGCACGCGAGTTCTCGCCGATCACCATGCCCTCGTAGACCTCTTCGGTGGGGTTCACGAAGAAGGTCATGCGCTCCTGCAGGGCGATGATCGCGAACGGCGTCACGACGCCCGAGCGGTCGGCGACGATCGAGCCGTTGTTGCGCGTGACGATCTGGCCAGCCCACGCGTCGTACCCGTGCGAGATCGCGTTCGCGATGCCGGTGCCGCGCGTGGTCGTCATGAACTCGGTGCGGAAGCCGATGAGCCCGCGGCTCGGCACGATGAACTCCATGCGCACCCAGCCGGTGCCGTGGTTCGACATGTTGTCCATGCGGCCCTTGCGGGCGGCGAGCAGCTGCGTGATCGCACCGAGGTACTCTTCAGGGGCGTCGATCGTGAGGTGCTCGTAGGGCTCGTGCACCTTGCCGTCGACGAGCTTCGTGACCACCTGCGGCTTGCCGACCGTGAGCTCGTAGCCCTCGCGACGCATCTGCTCGACGAGGATCGCGAGCGCGAGCTCGCCGCGGCCCTGCACCTCCCACGCGTCGGGGCGGCCGATGTCGACGACCTTGAGGGAGACGTTGCCGACGAGTTCGCGGTCGAGGCGGTCTTTCACCATGCGGGCGGTGAGCTTGTGCCCCTTGACCTTGCCGACGAGGGGCGAGGTGTTCGTGCCGATCGTCATCGAGATCGCCGGCTCGTCGACCGCGATGATCGGGAGCGGGCGCACGTCTTCGGGGTCGGCGAGCGTGTCGCCGATCATGATGTCCTCGAAGCCCGCGACCACGGCGATGTCGCCGGGGCCGGCGCTCTCTGCGGGGTAGCGGTCGAGTGCCTTCGTGAGGAAGAGCTCGGTCACGCGCACGTTCTGCACGGTGCCGTCGTGCTTGACCCAGGCGACCGTCTGGCCCTTCTTGATGGTGCCGTGGAAGACGCGGAGCAGTGCGAGACGACCGAGGAACGGCGAGGCGTCGAGGTTCGTGACGTGGGCCTGCAGGGGGTGCTCGTCGTCGTAGGTCGGCGCCGGGATGTGCTGCAGGATCGCCTCGAAGAGCGGCTCGAGGTCGTCGTTGTCGGGGAGTTCGCCGTTGCCGGGCTTGTTGTGGCTCGCTGCGCCGTTGCGGCCCGAGGCGTAGACGACCGGCACGTCGAGGATCGCATCGAGGTCGAGGTCGGGCACGTCGTCGGCCAGGTCGGAGGCGAGGCCGAGCAGGAGGTCTTGGCTCTCGGCGACGACCTCGTCGATGCGGGCGTCGGGACGGTCGGTCTTGTTGACGAGCAGGATCACCGGCATGCGGGCCTCGAGCGCCTTGCGGAGCACGAAGCGGGTCTGCGGCAGCGGGCCCTCGCTCGAGTCGACGAGCAGCACGACGCCGTCGACCATCGACAGGCCGCGCTCGACCTCGCCGCCGAAGTCGGCGTGACCCGGGGTGTCGATGACGTTGATCGTGATCGGGCCGTCGGTGGCGTGCACGCCCTTGTACGAGATCGCCGTGTTCTTGGCGAGGATCGTGATGCCCTTCTCGCGCTCGAGCTCGTTGGAGTCCATCGCGCGCTCTTCGACGTGCGCGTGCTCGGCGAACGAGTGCGTCTGATTGAGCATCGCGTCGACGAGCGTGGTCTTGCCGTGGTCGACGTGTGCGACGATCGCGACGTTGCGCAGATCGTTCCGGGTGGCGTTCGCCATGTTTGGTCCTCGTGGATGCCGGCCGCCGCGCCGCCGTCCGAGCGCCATGAGCACGGTACGGGGACAGCGCGGAAGCACTGTGGTGAAGGTCTGTGGGAGCGCGGGATGCCGCAGTGACGGCGTGCGCCCCTCTAGCGTACCCTGCCCGACGGCCACGACGCTGGGAACGCGCGAGCGCCCGGCATCCGAATGACCGGATGCCGGGCGCTCGCGTCGTGCGGTGCCTTCTGCGCTAGGCGCCGAGCTCGATGTTCGCGCCCGGGATCGCCGCGAGCAGATCTCTCGTGTACTGCTCCTGCGGGCGGTCGAACACCTCGTCGGTGCTCGCTGACTCGACGATGCGCCCCTTCTGCATCACGCAGACGTTGTCGGCGATGACGCGCACGACCGCGAGGTCGTGGGTGATGAAGAGATACGTCAGGCCGAGCTCGGCCTGCAGGTCGGCGAGCAGTCGCAGGATCTGCGCCTGCACGAGCACGTCGAGGGCCGAGACCGCCTCATCGAGCACGACGATCTCGGGCTTCAACGCCAACGCACGCGCGATGGCGATGCGCTGGCGCTGACCGCCCGAGAGCTCGTTGGGATAGCGGCTGATGAGCGTGCGCGGCAGCGACACCTGGTCGAGCAGCTCGTACACCCGCTCACGACGAGAGGCGTTCGAGCCGATCTTGTGCGTGAACAGCGGCTCCGCGATCGTGTTGCCGATGTTGCGCAGCGGGTTCAGCGAACCGTACGGGTCTTGGAAGACCGGTTGCATGCGGCTGCGGAGGTTGAAGAGCTCCTTGCCGGTCACGCTCGCGAGGTCTTCACCGCCCACGACGATCCTGCCGCTCGTCGTTTCCTCGAGCTTCAGCAGCATCTTCGCCACGGTCGACTTGCCGGAGCCCGACTCGCCGACGAGCGCCGTGGTGGTGCCCTTCGCGATCTGGAACGACACCTTGTCGACGGCGGTGAAGTCGCCCGAACCGCGGATCTTGAAGACCTTGGTGAGGTCTTCGACCACGATCGCCGGCGGAGCCGGAGGGGCCGCCGCAAGCGCCTCGGCCCGAGCCTCGGCCGTGGCGATGAGGTCGATCGTGTCGCCCGCCGCAGCCGCCGCACCCTCGGCGATCGACGACTCGGCGGCCGCGATCGAGCCGGTCGCCTGGATGCGACGCGAAGCGAGGCTCGGCGCCGCGGCGACGAGCCGCTGCGTGTAGGGGTGCTGCGGGTTCTGCAGGATCTCGGCCGACGGACCGGATTCGACGACCCGTCCCTTGTACATGACCACGAGCTGCTCGGCACGCTCGGCCGCGAGGCCGAGGTCGTGCGTGATGAAGAGCAGGGTCGTGCCGAGCTCACGGGTGAGCGACTCGAGGTGGTCGAGGATGACCCGCTGCACGGTGACGTCGAGCGCCGAGGTCGGCTCGTCGGCGATGAGCAGCTGCGGGTCGGCTGCGAGGCCCATGCCGATCAGCACGCGCTGGCGCATGCCGCCCGAGAACTGGTGCGGGAACTGCTTCATGCGACGGTCGGCATCGCCGAGGCCCGCCTGTTTCAGCACCTCGATCGCGCGCTTCTTGACCTCTTTGCGCCCGGTCGCGATGCCGTTGGCCCTGATCGCCTCTTCGACCTGGAATCCGATCGACCACACGGGGTTGAGGTTCGACATCGGGTCCTGCGGCACGAACCCGATCTTGCGGCCGCGAACGGCCTCCATCTCCCGCTTGCCGGCCTTCGTCAAGTCTTGGCCGTCGAGGAGGATCTGTCCGCCCGAGATGTGACCGGTGCCGGGCAGGAGGTTGATGATCGCGTGCGCGGTCGTCGACTTGCCGGAGCCCGACTCCCCCACGATCGCGAGGCTCTGCCCGCGGTAGAGGGTGATGTTCACACCGTCGACGGCCTTCACGAGACCGTCTTGGGTGTTGAAGCCGACCTGCAGGTCTTTGATCTCGAGCAGGGGGCGTTCGGCGCCGTCGGCGCGTTCTGTTTGCACGTTCGATCCGTTCGAAGTCTCGATCATCGCCGTGCCCTCGCCTTCGGATCGAGCGCGTCGCGCACGACCTCGCCGAGCATGATGAAGCTCAGCACGGTGACCGACAGTGCGATCGAGGGAAGGATGAGCGTCTGCGGGGCGCTGCGCAGGTCGTTCTGGGCGGCCGAGATGTCATTGCCCCACGACATCGTCGAAGACGGGAGTCCGACACCGAGGAACGACAGAGTCGCCTCGGCCACGATCGCCGAAGCGAGCGAGATCGTCGTGATGACGATGACCGGTGCGATCGAGTTCGGCAGAACATGGCGCAGCAGAATGCGGAAACGCGACACTCCGAGCGCGGTGGCGGCCATGACGAAGTCGGCGTTCTTCACCCTGAATATCTCGGCTCGCAACACACGAGCCGTCGCCGGCCACGCGAACACACCGATCGCGAGCGAGATCACCCACACGTTCGCGTACTGGGACAGCACCGACATGACGACGACGGCGGCGAGGATGTAGGGGATCGAGAAGAAGATGTCACCCAGACGGGAGAGCACCGCGTCGATCCATCCACCGTAGAAGCCCGCGAAGGCACCGAAGATGATGCCGAGGAAGGCCACGAGGAACGTCACGATGAGGCCGACCGAGAGCGACGTCGAGGTTCCGTGAATGATCCGCGAGTAGATGTCGCAGCCCTGTTTCGTGAAGCCGAGCGGGTGGCCCTCGGTCGGGCCGCCGTTGCTGTTGGCGAGCTGGCAGTCGTTGTTCGGCGGCACCTGGGTGAACCACCCGGGGAACAGCGCCACGACGACGACGATCAGGATGAGCGCCGCGGAGATCCAGAACATCGGTCGCTTGCGCACATCGGCCCAGGCGTCGCGCCAGAGGTTCGAGGGCTTGCCGTCGGCCTTGATGGAGTCGATGGCGACGAGCTGGGTCTCTTCGAGTGGCGCAACGTAGTGCTGCTGGTCGGGTCTGGTGTTACTTGGCATAGCGGATCCTCGGGTCGAGCACGGCGTAGAGCAGATCGATCAGCAGATTCACCACGAGATAGATCAGGACCATGACGGTGACGAAGGCGACGACCGTGGGATTCTCTCCGCGGATGATCGCCTGGTAGACGGTTCGGCCGACGCCCGGAACGTTGAAGATGCCCTCGGTGACGACGGCACCGACCATCAGAACACCGAAGTCGACCCCGAGATAGGTGACGACGGGGATCAACGAGTTGCGCAGGATGTGCACGGGGACGATGCGGCTCCGGGAGAGGCCCTTGCTCGCCGCGGTGCGAACGAAGTCCTGACCGTCTGTCTCGATGACCGACGCGCGGGTCAGTCGGACGATCTGTGCGAAGCTGCCCGTCGCCAGCACGAGCGCCGGCAAGACGAGGTCCGACCATGGTGCTCCTGCACCGACGGTCGTTCTGAACCATCCGAGCTGGATACCGAAGATGAATTGCGCAACGAAGCCCACGACGAAGATCGGCAGCGAGATGAAGATGAGGCTGACGACGAGCGCGCTCGCATCGAAGAAGCCGCCCTTGCGCAGACCCGAGACGAGGCCGACGGTGATGCCGCCGACCATCAGGAAGACCGTGGAGGAGCAGCGCGAGACGCAGCGTGACCGGGAAGGTCTGAGCGAGGATCTCCGACACCGGGCTGCCCGGAGAACGAGACGCCGAGGTCGCCCCGGAAGATGTTGCCGAGGAAGATGAAGTACTGGACGAGGAACGGCTCATCCAGGTTGTAGCGCTCACGCAGCTGTTCGAGTACCGCGGGGGGCGGCGTCTTCTCGCCGAAGAGCGCGACGACCGGGTCGCCGGGCATGGCGAAGACCATGAAGTAGATCAGGAACGTGGTGCCGAGAAGCACAGGGATCGCCTGAAGGATTCGGCGCACGATATAGCCGGCCATCGATCAGGCCTCGCTGTTCGTGGATGTTGACATATTGAAGGGGACCTCACCGCTTGCGAGTTCGTCCACTCGATGCGACGCCGATCGGCAGGACATCGTGGACAACGTGGGAGTGGGGCGGCAGCCGGTCGGCTGCCGCCCCACGGGCGAGTCAGAGTCTAACCCCACTCACCCGGAACGAGAACTGACTACTCGCTCTTCGTGATCTGGTAGTAGAGCGGGACGGTGTTCCAGCCGAACTCGACGTTGTCGACCTGCTCGCCCCATGCACCCGCGGTGTTGGTGTACCACAGCGGGATGGCGGGAAGGTCCTCGAAGAGGATCTCCTGCGCCTGCTGGAAGCTCTCGATGCCGGCCTCGATGTCGGTGGCACCGAGTCCCTCGTCGATGAGCTGGTCGAACGCGGGGTTCGAGTAGTCGCCGTCGTTCGAGCCTGCGCCGGTGTAGAAGATCGGCCCGAGGAAGTTCGACAGCGACGGGTAGTCACCCTGCCAACCGGTGCGGAACGACGTCTGGATCGCGCGGTCGGTGACGGCCGTGCGGAGTTCGGCGAACGTGGGAACCGGTGCACCGGATGCGTCGATGCCGAGGTTGTTCTTCAACTGGTTCGCCACAGCGTCGACCCAGCCCTGGTTGGGGCCGTCGGCGTTGTACGCGAGCTGGAAGGAACCGCTCCACGGTGCGATCGCGTCGGCCTCGGCCCAGAGTTCCTTCGCCAGGTCGGCGTCGAACTCGAGAACCTCGGAACCGGGGATCTCCTCGGAGTAACCGGCGATGACCGGCGACGTGAAGTCGTGGGCCGGAGTGCGCGTGCCGCTGTAGATGACCTCGGTGATCTCTTCGCGGTTGATGGCGTGCGAGATCGCGGCGCGCCGCAGCTTGCCCTCTTCACCGCTGAAGTGCGCCAGGCGCTCGGGGATCGTGATCGTGGCGTTCGCCGCGGCGGGCTGGTTGACCGAACGACCCTCGAACTCCGTCTCGAACGTCTCGAGGGCGCTCTCGGGGAGGTCTTGGAGCACATCGACGTTGCCGGCCTGCAGGTCGGCGTACGCGGCATCCGTGCTGGCGTAGAGGATGACGTCGAGGCCACCGTTCTGCGCCTTGCGGGGGCCGTCGTAGTCGGGGTTCACGACGAGGTCGATCCGCTCATTGTGCTTCCAGGCGTCTTCGCCGTCGAACATGTACGGGCCGTTGCCGATGGGGCTCTCGCCGAACGCCTCGATGTCCTCGTACGCCGCCTCGGGCAGCGGGAAGAAGGCCGAGTAGCCGAGACGCAGCGGGAAGTCGGACTCGGGCTGTGAAAGCTTGACCGTGAACGTCAGGTCATCGACGACCGCGAGGCCCGACATCTCTTCGACGTTCTCTTCTGCGCTGTATCCCTCGATCGAGTCGAAGAAGTAGCTCGACAGCTGGGCGTTCTCGAGAGCTGCGCCGTAGTTCCACGCGTTCACGAACGACTCTGCCGTGACCGGCTCGTCGTTGGTGAAGGTCTGGTCGGCCTTGAGCTTGATGGTGTAGTTCTGGCTGTCTTCGGTCTCGATGGACTCGGCGACATCGTTCTCGACATTGCCCTCGGCGTCGTAGAACACCAGTCCGGCGAAGACGTGGTCGACGATGAGACCGCCGCCGACTTCGTTGGTGTTGGTGGGGACCAAGGGGTTCTGCGGCTCGGTGCTGTTCGTCGAGATGACTGCCGTCGAGCTGCCGGCGCCTCCGGTCGACTCCGGCTCGCCGCTGGTGCAACCCGAGAGCGTAAGCGCTCCCGCGGCGGCAAGAGCAATGGCGGCTACGCCGATTCTCTTGATCTTCAATGTTCCTCCTGTGGGATGTGCGACGACAGCACGGCTCGTGGCCGCGCTGGAGCGCTGGTAGATCGAGACTATGAATCCGGTCACCTCGAAGCAAACCAGATGGCCAAACCGTTACCGACGCGCAACCTACCGAGATCCCCTTCGACGAAAATCGTCTCAATCCGCACGATTCTTGCGCTTGAGGCGCTCATGCGAAGATTGCCGCATGTCATCTGCACGGCGGCTGCGACTCGAGGTCGTGATCGTGCTCGGCCTGTCGCTCGGGGCATCCGCCGTCTACTCGATCGTCTCGATCGTGGCGAAGCTCACGGCCGAGACTCCGCTCGGTGAGCAGTCCGTGGCCCTGAACCCGTCACGGGCGCCGCGGGAGTGGCTCGACTTCACCTACCAGTTCCTCGACGTCTTCTTCGGCCTCTTCGCTGTCGCTCTCGTGCTGTACCTGCTCTGGGCTCCCGGCACGAACCCGTTCCGCCGCATCGGGCTCGACCTGTCGAGGCCCGGCCGCGACGCGGCATCCGGCGTGCTGCTCGTCGTCGCCGTCGGCGTGCCGGGGCTCGCCCTCTACGCGATCGGCCGCGCACTCGGACTCACCGTCGCCGTGCAGGCTTCACCGGCCGATTGGCTGTGGTGGACCGTGCCGATCCTGGTGTTCCGGGCGCTCGAAGCCGCGCTGACCGAAGAGGTCATCGTCGTCGGCTACCTCTTCACCCGGTTCAAGGAACTCGGTGTCGGGCCATGGGCGACGATCCTGTCGAGTGCGCTGCTCCGCGGCAGCTACCACCTCTACCAGGGCATCGGCCCGTTCTTCGGCAACGCCGCGATGGGCATCGTCTTCGGCTGGTGCTACCAGCGCTGGGGCCGCACGATGCCGCTCGTCATCGCGCACTGGATCCTCGACGTCGTGTCGTTCGTCGGCTACCCGCTCGCGGTGGGGTGGTGGCCCGCGCTCTTCGCCGCGTCGACCGGCTGACCGGCCCGCTCCGGATGCCGCGTGCGCGAGCCGTGCGGCGTGCGCGGCACGTGCTCGCTGCGGCCGAGCGCCACGACGGTCGTCGGCATCGGCGGCAGGCTCTCCTCTGCCACCTCGACCCGCAGGTCGGAGTCGGTCGCGCGCACGCGCGCCATCTCGAGTCCGCTGCGCCGAGTCGGCGTGCAGACCGCGGAGAAGCCCTCGTGGCCGAAGACTCCCACGCTCGCGTAGTCGGTGATCGACTGGGCTCGGCGGAGCGCCGCGGCAGTTCCCGGATCACGCCGTTCGATGAGCCCCGCCCGCTGCTCGAGGCCCAGGCCTCGCCCGGCGAGCATCGAGGTGCCGACGAGGAAACCGACGAAGCCGACGGTCGCGAGGGTCGGAATGAGATCGAAGAGCATCGTGCCCCCCTCTTCGTTGAGAGAACCCGGGCCTTACGACAGAACCCACAGGCAAATCGAGAGAACCTCAGTGTACCCCCGGGGGCGGCGCTCGGGATGGCCCGGATGCATCCGATCGCGGGACTCGGAACCATGGAGACGTCGCGCCGACCGATCGCGGCGCGAGAGGGGAACGAGACCATGGACCTGGCTCACGCATTCGCCGCGGCCGGCCTCGCGGCACGGCGCACGGAACGCCGGCACCGCACGACGGAGGCGGAGATCCGTGCCGCGCACGCCCGTGTCACCGCGCGCCGCGCCGCGCTCGTCGCGACGCCGGCACCGCGCGACTACGCGGAGCGCGGCCGCCATGCCGCACCGCGTCCCGCGTAGCCGCGAGCGCGTCAGCCGCCGATCTTCTCGCCCGCGGGGGTGAGCACCCACCAGACGTCGCCGACACCCTGGCCGTTCGTGTCGCCCGAGGCGCCGTCGCCCGCGAAGGAGTACAGCGGCCAGCCGTTCAGTGTCACCTGGGTCGAACCGTCGACGCCCGTGATGGTGCCGACCTCGCCGGTGACGCCCTCGACCTCGGGGACGCCCGACTCCGTGGTCACGGCGGGCCAGTTCGTCGCGCACTCCCCGGCGCAGGCGCTCTCGTCGGCTCCCTTGGTGTCGTTGTCGAACATGTAGACGGTCATGCCCTCGCCATCGACCACGATCTCGCCGAGCGACGACTCGGCGGTCGTGAGTGCCCCTTGCGACGACTCCGCGCCCGTGTCGGGCGCCTCGCTCGTCTCCGACGTGCCCTCCGAGTACATCGGCTCCTGAGCCGATGGTGCGGAGCAGCCCGCGAGCGCGACGGCGAGGGTCACGACGGCCAGTCCGGTTGCAATGCGCAGCTTCATGCGAAGTCCTTCTCTCGTACTCGCGGCCGCGGCTGCGGCCTCATATGAACCACGAGACGGAACACCGGAGGGTTCACCCGTTCGCCGGATCCGATGCGGTTCCACCGCGAAGCTCAACCGAACGGGCCGCGCATGAGCACGTCACCGCTGTTCACCGCGACGATCTCGAGCGACGCGATCTCATCGAGGTCGACGGCCGTGCCCGCGGATACGCGAGCAGCGCTTCCGGGACTCGCCCGCCAGCTCGACACCTCGCTGCGCACGCCGTCGCGATCGACGACCACCAGCTCGTACGGCCAGCCCTCGGCGGGCGCGCCGGATGTCGCCGAGTCCGCGTACCTGCAGTCGAGCTCGATCCGCGTGCCCCAACCGACGGGAGTGAGCGTCGCCGAGGCGGTGAGCGGCACGTCGGACGACGATTCGAACGCGACCGTCTCCGCCCCGGCGCGCGGTCCGACGATCGCGAGCGGCACCGCGATGGCGACGAACGCGATCACGGCCGCCGCGGCCCCGGCGATCCACCAGGTGCGGGTTCGCCGAGTGCGCCGGCGCCGGTCTGTCAGGCGCACGGCCTCGATCAGATCATCGCGGGGACCCGGCGCGGACGCCTCGTCGGGATCCTCGAGGAGCGCCGCGGCACGCTCGGGCGAGAGCCGTGCGAGCAGGCCGGGCATCGGAGCGAGTTCGGCGATGGACTGCCGGCACACATGGCACGTCTCGAGGTGCTGTTCGTACTCGATCCGCTCGGCAGGCGAGAGTGCGCCGAGCACGTAGGCGGAATCCCAGTCGGCGAAACGCGCGTGGCCCTCGTTCATCGCGTCACTCCCTTCTCCTGCAATGCGAGCCTGAGGGCTCGCAGCCCGTAGTGAAGCCGGGACTTCACGGTACCTTCGGGGACGCCGAGCCGTCGGGCGACCTCCGCGATGCTGCATCCGCCGTAATAGGCGTGCACGATCACCGCGCGGTGCTCCAGACTCAGCGTCACCAGGGCCTCCTCCACCAGCAGGCTCTCGAAGAGTGCGTCGGTGGCATCGTGCTGCACCCGCTCGGGCATCTCGGCGACGCCGATCTCGTGGCGACGCCGGGCGCTGCGCGCCTCGTCGATCACGAGGTTGCGGGCGACCGTGAACATCCACGATCTCGTCGATGCCGGCTCCTGCGCCAGAATGTGCGGGCTGCGCCAGGCGAGCAGCAGCGCCTCCTGCACGATGTCGTCGGCGGCGGCAGGGTCGCCGGTGAGATGCACGACGTACCGCCACACCGATGGTCCGTGCGCGTCGTAGAGCGCGGCCAATCTGCTGTCGTCGTCGACCGACATCCGTCACCTCCTACTCGAACAACGAAGCGACGCGCCGTTCGGTTCATCCGCGCGTGCATCCACCTTCACTTCCGCGCGCGGGTGAACCTCGACGGGCCGCGTAACGTGTTCTCGTCATGGATGTCACGGAACTCGCCTCACTCGCCCAGGAGGAGCTGCTCCAGATCGCGGGCCTGCCCCTCCACCCGCTCATCGTGCACACGGTGGTCGTGCTCACACCGCTCACGGTACTCGCCCTGCTGCTCGGCGCGTTCTGGCCGGCGGCCCGGCGTCGGAGCGGGATCGTGACAGCGCTCGGCGCGCTCCTCGTGCTCGGGCTCGTGCCGATCACGGTCGCCGCCGGGCAGTCGCTCGCCGAGCGCATCGGCCCCGTGCCCGCCGTCGCGCGTCACCAGGCATTCGGCGAGATGCTGCTGCCCTGGGTGATCGCGCTCTTCGTCGTCGCCGCGGGGCAGTGGGCGTGGTTCCGCTACGGCGACGAGCGGGTGCGACGCGACTCGCCCGGGGCGGCACGAGCCATGCGGATCGGGCTCGCCGCGGCATCCGTGGTCGTCGGCTCCGGAGTCATGGTGCTCCTGCTGCTCATCGGCGACTCGGGAGCCCGCGCCGTGTGGGGCGGGCTCCCGAGCTGACCCGACTCGAGGCGTTCGCTACGCGAAGGCCTCGACCGGCGGGCAGGCGCACACGAGATTGCGGTCGCCGTAGGCCTGGTCGATGCGGCGCACCGGCACCCAGTACTTGCCCCGCACGAGCGCGTGCACCGGGTACACCGCCTGCTCGCGCGTGTAGGGGTGGGCCCACTCCCCCGCGATGACCGACTCCGCGGTGTGCGGCGCGTTCACGAGCGGGTTGTCGTCGGCCGGCCACTGCCCGGCGGCGACCGCGTCGGCTTCGGCCTTGATGGCGACCATCGCCTCGACGAATCGCTCGAGCTCGGCGAGATCCTCCGACTCGGTCGGCTCGACCATGAGCGTGCCCGCGACGGGGAACGACATCGTCGGCGCGTGGAAGCCGTAGTCGACGAGGCGCTTGGCCACGTCGTCGACCGTCACGCCCGTCGCCGCCGTGAGCGGCCGCAGGTCGAGGATGCACTCGTGCGCGACGAGCCCGTTGTCGCCCGTGTAGAGCACCGGGAAGTGCGCGCGCAGGCGCGAGGCCACGAAGTTCGCCGCGAGCACCGCCGACGCGGTCGCCTGCTTCAGGCCTTCGGATCCCATCATGCGCACGTACGCCCACGAGATCGGCAGGATCGACGGGCTGCCGTACGGCGCCGCCGAGACGGGGCCGCCGTCGTGCGTGACGCCCCCCGAGTGGTCGACGCGCTGCGCCATCGGGTGCCCCGGCAGGTGCGGCGCGAGGTGCGCCTTCGCCGCGACCGGGCCGACGCCCGGGCCGCCGCCGCCGTGCGGGATGCAGAACGTCTTGTGCAGGTTGAGGTGCGAGACGTCGCCACCGAAGTCGCCGAAACGGGCGAAGCCGAGCAGGGCGTTGAGGTTCGCGCCGTCGACGTAGACCTGGCCGCCGGCGTCGTGCACGGCCTGGGTGATGTCCTTCACCTCGTGCTCGTACACGCCGTGCGTCGACGGGTAGGTGATCATGAGGGCGGCGAGGTTCGCGGCGTGCTCGTCGATCCTCGCGCGGAGGTCGTCGAGGTCGACGTTGCCGAGTTCGTCGGTCGCGACCACCACGACGCGCATGCCGGCGAGCACCGCGGATGCCGCGTTGGTGCCGTGCGCGCTCGACGGGATGAGGCACACGGTGCGCTCGGTGTCGCCGTTCGCGAGGTGGTACCCGCGGATCGCGAGCAGGCCCGCGAGCTCGCCCTGGCTGCCCGCGTTCGGCTGCAGCGACACGGTGTCGTAGCCGGTCACCTCGGCGAGCCAGCTCTCGAGCTGCTCGATGAGCCCGAGCGTGCCGACGACGTCGGCCTCGGGGGCGAAGGGGTGCAGGTTCGCGAACTCGGGCCACGTCACCGACTGCATCTCGGTGGCGGCGTTGAGCTTCATCGTGCACGAGCCGAGCGGGATCATGCCGCGGTCGAGTGCGTAGTCGCGGTCGGCGAGCGTCTTCAGGTAGCGCATCATCTGCGTCTCGGAGTGGTGCGTGTTGAACACCGGGTGCTCGAGGTAGCCGCTCGAGCGCCGCAGCGCACCGGTCGCGACGGCCGGAAGGCTCGTCGCCTCGACCACGACCTCGGTGCGCTCGGGCAGCCCGAACGCCCGGGCGACGAGCGAGAGCTCGGCTTCGGTCGTCGTCTCGTCGACCGCGACGTGCACGGTCGCCTCGTCGGCCTCCCACAGGTTCACGCCGAGCTGTCGGGCACGCTCGACGACGTTGCCGGCGAGCCCCGGCACGTGCACGCGCAGCGTGTCGAAGTAGGCCTCGTGCGCGAGCGTCAGGCCGAAGCCGGTGAGCACCTCGGCGAGCGCGGCCGCCTTCGCCGCGGTCGACACCGCGATGTGACGGATGCCTCGGGGCCCGTGGTACACGGCGTACATCGACGCCATCACGGCGAGCAGCACCTGCGCCGTGCAGATGTTCGACGTCGCCTTCTCGCGGCGGATGTGCTGCTCGCGGGCTTGCAGGGTGAGCCGGTACGCGGGAGCGCCGACGGCGTCCTTCGAGACGCCGACCAGGCGTCCGGGCAGCTGGCGCTCGAGGCCTCCGCGCACGGCCATGTACCCGGCGTGCGGTCCGCCGAAGCCCATGGGCACGCCGAATCGCTGCGAGGTGCCGACGGCGACGTCGGCGCCGAGCTCGCCCGGGCTCGTGATGACGGCGAGGGCGAGCAGGTCGGCCGCGGCGACGACGAGCGCGCCCTGCGCCTTCGAAGCCGCGATGACGGATGCCGGGTTCCACACGCGCCCCGAGGCGCCCGGGTACTGCACGAAGAGGCCGAAGTGCTCGCCGAAGGCGGCGACATCCGTCTGCTCGCCGAGCTCGGCGACGACGAGCTCGATGCCGACCGCGACGGAGCGCGACTCGAGCAGGGCCAGCGTCTGCGGCAGCACGTCGGCGTCGACGACGAAGCGGTTCGAGGTCGACTTCGAGGCGCGTCGGGCGAGCAGCATGCCCTCGACGACCGCGGTGCCCTCGTCGAGCATCGACGCGTTGGCGGTGTCGAGGCCCGTGAGGTCGGTGACCATCGTCTGGAAGTTGATGAGCGCCTCGAGCCGGCCCTGGGAGATCTCGGGCTGGTACGGCGTGTAGGCGGTGTACCAGCTCGGGTTCTCGAGCACGTTCCGCTGGATGACCGACGGCGTGATGGTGCCGAAGTAGCCGAGTCCGATCATCGAGGTGCGCACGGTGTTCTGCTCGGCGAGCGCGGCGAGTTCGGCGAGCGCCTCGCGCTCGGTCGCTGCAGCGGGGAT
This sequence comes from Agromyces badenianii, assembly GCF_003070885.1. Lineage (NCBI taxonomy): Bacteria > Bacillati > Actinomycetota > Actinomycetes > Micrococcales > Microbacteriaceae > Agromyces > Agromyces badenianii. Next base: position 842,165 of record NZ_CP028913.1, on the reverse strand, counting down.
CGCCGAGTCCAGCACCTCCCCCATGCGGATCGACGTGGGCACCGCGGCGGCCATGAGGGCGTCGAGGGAGTCGTAGCCGAGTTCGGCGAGCATCAGCGCGTGGTCGCTCGGGCTCGTGCCGATGTGACGGCGGCCGAACGCGTCGAGGTCGAAGGCGGAGGAGACGGAGGTGCTCATGCGGCTCGTTACTCTCCGACCAGTGCGCGGTACTCGTCGTGCGTGAGGAGCTTGGGCAGGCTCGAGGTCGAGACCTTGATGAGCCAGCCGTCGCCGAAGGGATCGCTGTTGACGAGCTCGGGCGAATCGACGACGGCCTGGTTGGCTTCGACGACCTCGCCGTTGACCGGTGCGAAGAGCTCGCCGACCGACTTGGTCGACTCGATCTCGCCGACGACGGTGCCCTCGGTCACGGTCGTGCCGGCCGCGGGCAGGTCGACGTAGACGACGTCACCGAGCTTGTCGGCGGCGTAGTCGGTGATGCCGATCGTGGCGACGTCGCCGTCGAGGGCGATCCACTCGTGTTCTTCGGTGTACTGCAGGGCGGTCTGGTCGGTCATGGGAGGCTCCTCGAGAATCGTGCGGTGGGTGCGATCGTGCGGTCGTGCAGGTCTGCAGGGATCAGGCGTTGCGCTTGTAGAACGGGAGGGAGACGACGGACGCCGGGATGCGCGTGCCGCGCACGTCGACGTAGAGCTCGCGACCGGTTTCGGCGGCATCGGGGGCGACGAAGGCCATGGCGATGGGGTGGCCGAGCGTCGGCGAGAGCGCCCCGCTCGTGACGACCCCCACGCGGGCGGCGGACTCGCCCTCGCCGTCGAAGACCTCGTAGTCGGCGCGCGGCGCACGACGGCCGGCCGCGGCGAGACCGACGAGCACCGGGGCATCCGCTGCCGGCCCCTGCTCGATGGCGGCGCGGCCGACGAAGTCGTCGGGCTTGGCGAGGGCGACCACCCGGCCGAGCCCCGCCTGCACCGGCAGGATGTCGCGGCTGAGCTCGTGACCGTAGAGCGGCATGCCCGCCTCGAGGCGGAGCGTGTCGCGGCTGGCGAGGCCGCAGGAGGTCACCCTCGGGCCGCCGGTCTCGGCGAGCGCCTCCCAGAGCCGCGTCGCCCGCTCGGGGGCGAGGTAGAGCTCGAAGCCGTCTTCGCCCGTGTACCCGGTGCGAGCGACGAGCACCGGCTCGCCCTCGAACGTGCCCGCGAAGGCGTGGTAGTACTTGAGGGCGTCGAGCTTCGCGTCGAAGTCCTCTTCGTCGTTGCCCGGCCCGTCGACGCCGAAGCCCGGCGTCTCGAGTAGCACCGCACGGGCGTCGGGCCCTTGCAGCGCGATGAGGGCGATGTCGTCGCTCTCGTCGGAGACGATCGCGTCGAAGCCGGCGGCGCGGGTGCGGAGCTCGTCGGCGACGACGGAGGCGTTCGATGCGTTGGCGACGACCATGTACCGGTCGTCGCCCGTGCGGTAGACGACGAGGTCGTCGATGATGCCGCCGTCGTCGGCGAGCAGCAGCGAGTACTTCGCCTGCCCGATCTCGATGGCCGAGAGCCTTCCGGCGAGCGCGTGGTCGAGTGCCGCAGCGGCCCCCGGGCCGATGAGCACGATCTCGCCCATGTGCGACAGGTCGAACAGCCCCGCAGTGGTGCGCACGGCGTGGTGCTCGGCGAGGTCGCTCGAGTAGCGCACGGGCATCTGCCAGCCGGCGAAGTCGGTGAAGCTCGCGCCCGCGGCGCGGTGGACGGCGTCGAGGGGACTCCGCCGCTCGGAGCTTGCGGTACCGGGTTCGTTGGTCACGAGAGTTCTCCAGACTTGCCGGCGTCGACGCCGGCGGGTCACGATTCGCACGGCGATGCCGTGTGGGAACTCCCCCTCTGTCATGAGCCTGAGAGTTTCACGCGGGTCGAAGCGCTTTCACCGTGGGCGGGAGCCCGCGATGCGTCGCGGAATCCACTTTTCAGAGCGGCCTCGTCATCGCGGTGTAGTGACCTGAGAGATTGGCGGGGAGGCTTGCTCCTTCGGTGCCGGCCAAAGCTGGGCCAACAGCGTGCTGCGTTGACTGAACTGCCGGCTCTCCCGCGACGCGTCGATGGCCCGGTATGAGGTTGTGCCCTGATCCTATCAGCGGGGGCGTACGGCATCCCGCCATTGCGATTCGGCGCGCAGGGAGGTGAGGCTGCTGCGTCGTCGTTCGCCGGGCGCTCGCCTGGCGCTCGCGTTCGAGTCAGCAGAAAAGCACGCTCTGGCGCGACCAGAGCGTGCATTTCTGCTGTACGGATTCCGCCGACGCGATCGAGTGCGGCGGGGTGTGGACAACTCACCGGGTGAGCGGCGCGACTCCGGCACGCTGAGCGGATGCGTCGCCCCTCCCCGCTTCCCGAAGAGGTCGCCGCCCTCATGGCATTCGCCGAGGCCGACGCCCGGCGATACGGAGCGAGCCGCCGCCGCCTCGCCGCATCCGACCTCGTCACGCCCTACCGCGGCGCACGACTCGACGCGGGCGCAGAACGCTCGATCCCGAACCTCGTCACCGCCTATGCGCGACGGATGCCGCCGACGCAGTTCTTCAGCCACGCCACGGCAGCGCTCCTGAACGGGGTTCCGCTGCCGCTCGCCCTCGAACGCGACCAGCGGCTGCACGTCTCGGTGTTCGCCGGCGCACCGCAGCCGCGGGTGCGCGGCGTCATCGGTCATCAGCTCGATCCCGCACGGACTCTGACACTCACCGCCGGCGGCATCGCGATGACCGACGCGGTGACGACGTGGTGCCAGCTCTCGACGCTCCTCGGCGTCGATGATCTCGTCGCGGCCGGCGACTACCTCGTCACCGGGCGTGAATCCCTCGGCGGTCGACGGCCGGCCGCGACCGTGGCGATGCTCGCGGCCGGCGTCGCCGGCCATCGCGGAAGTCCGGGTGCGATCCGGCTTCGCACCGCGCTCCCGCTCGTGCGGCACGGCCCGCTCTCGCGACGCGAGAGCCTGCTCAGATTGCGCATCGTCGGGGCGGGCCTGCCCGAACCGGTGGCCGGCTTCATGGTGCGGGATCCGCGGCTGGGCTGGTATGCCCCGACCGTCGATCTCGCCTATCCCGACTACCGCGTGGCGATCGAGTACGAGGGTGATCACCATCGCAAGAGCGGGCAGTTCCGCCGCGACATCCGCCGCTACGAGCGCCTGCAGGACATCGGATGGGCAGTGGTGCGGGTCAGCGCGGTGGACGTGCCCGACCATGACACCGCGGCCTCGAGAGAGACGACCGACCGGATCGAGGCCCGTCTGCGCCAGCACGGATGGCGAGGGTAGCGAGCGCCCGCTCGCGCGAACACCCGCTCGCTCGCACCTGCGCCAGCAGACGCCCGAGATCGAGTCGGCACACACGCACGCTTTCGAGGCTCCTTTCGGTGCATATCTGCTGACTCGATGACGGGAGCGGATGTCTGGCACACGGGAGCGGATGTCGGGCACACGGGGAGCGGATGACGGGCACCAGGAGCGGCGGAGCATCCCGAGTGGGGTTCGGGTCAGGATGACTGTAAGCTGTGCTCGAATCGAGTTCAAGTCAGACTGACCAGAAGAGCGGAGGGACGAGGGATGCCGCAGGCCGACGAAGTGCAGAACGACGCGTCGACCCGCCTCGCCGTGTCGACGGTGATCTTCGCGCTCCGCCCCGACCACACCGGCCGCCCCGTGCTGTGGACCCCGCTCGTGCGGCGCACGCGCGAGCCGCAGCTCGGACTCTGGGCGCTCCCCGGCGGATGGCTGCCGCCGAACGAAGAACTCGAGGCCGCTGCCGCACGCACCCTGCGGCTGACCACCGACCTCGCGCCGAAGTACCTCGAGCAGCTCTACACCTTCGGCGAGGTCGACCGCTCCCCCGGCGGGCGCGTCGTCTCCGTGGTCTATTGGGCGCTCGTGCAGAGCGACGAGGCGGCCCGCGCAGCGGTCGGCCCGAACGTGCGCTGGGTGCCGGCCGACACCCTGCCGGGCCTCGCCTTCGACCACAACCGCATCGTCGACTACGCGCTGTGGCGCCTGCGCACGAAGGTCGAGTACGCCGAGATCGCACACGCCTTCCTCGGCGAGACCTTCACGCTCGCCGAACTGCGCGAGGTGTACGAAGCCGTGCTGCAGCGCCCGCTCGACCCCGCGAACTTCCGTCGCACCCTGCTCGCGTCGGGCACGCTGCGCGAGACCGGCGAGCGCCTGGCCGGCGCACCGCACCGACCACCCAAGCTCTACCGCTACGACTCCTCCGCCCGCACGGCCGAGGCCCGCGAACCATTCACGAGGGAGCGACCCGCATCATGACCATCTCCATCGACGGCACCCGCGCCGCGGCATCCGTCGATCGCGCCATCCGGCTCATCACGACGGGCGCGACGGCGGGCGAGACCTGTGCACCCGAGCTCGCGAACGGACCGTGGCAGTTCGACGACGGTCCGGCCGGCTACGGTCCCGGCTCCTCGATGGGCGACGTGATCCCGACCGGGTCGCCGCGCCAGGGCGCGCTGCCCGAGTCGTACCGCACCGCGCCGAATGACGAGCTGCACGCGCGCATCCGCGCGGCGAAGGCCGCGCTCGGCGATCGCGTCGTGGTGCTCGGCCACTTCTACCAGCGCGACGAGGTCATCGAGCACGCCGATTTCGTCGGCGACTCGTTCCAGCTCGCGAACGCCGCGCTCACCCGCCCGGATGCCGCGGCCATCGTCTTCTGCGGCGTGCACTTCATGGCCGAGACCGCCGACCTGCTCTCGACGCCCGAGCAGGCGGTCATCCTGCCGAACCTCGCCGCCGGCTGCTCGATGGCCGACATGGCCGACGAATCGAGCGTCGAGGAGTGCTGGGAGCAGCTCGAAGAGGTCTACGGCGACCTCGACGCCGTCGACGCCGACGGACGAGTGCCCGTCATTCCGGTCACCTACATGAACTCGAGCGCCGCGCTCAAGGGCTTCGTCGGCCGGCACGGCGGCATCGTCTGCACCTCGTCGAACGCGAAGACGGTGCTCGAGTGGGCGTTCGAGCGCGGGCGGCGCGTGCTGTTCTTCCCCGACCAGCACCTCGGCCGCAACACCGCGAAGGCCATGGGCGTACCCCTCGAGCAGATGCCGATGTGGAACCCGCGCAAGGCACTCGGCGGCAACTCCGCTGCCGGGCTCGACGACGCCCGGGTCATCCTCTGGCACGGATTCTGCTCAGTGCACAAGCGGTTCACGGTCGAGCAGATCGCCGCCGCCCGGGAGTCGCACCCGGGCGTGCAGGTCATCGTGCACCCCGAGTGCCCGATGCCCGTCGTCGACGCAGCGGATGCCGCGGGCTCGACCGATTTCATCGTGAAGGCGATCCAGGCGGCCCCCGCCGGCTCGACCTTCGCGATCGGCACCGAGATCAACCTCGTGCAGCGTCTCGCCGCGGAGTACCCGCAGCACACGATCTTCTGCCTCGACCCGGTCGTCTGCCCGTGCTCGACGATGTACCGCATCCACCCGGGCTACCTCGCCTGGGTGCTCGAAGAGCTCGTCGCGGGGCGCGTCGTCAACCGCATCACGGTGGCCGACGACGTCGCCGAGCCGGCCCGCGTGGCACTCGAGCGAATGCTTGCGGCGAAGCCGCCCGTCGTGGCTCCCGCAGTCGCGGCCGCAGGAGCCTGACATGGCGCACGTGCTCGTGATCGGCGGCGGCATCGCGGGCCTCTGGTCCGCGGTCAAGGCCGCCGACGCCGGGCACTCCGTCGAGCTCGTCACCAAGGCCGAGCTCACCGAGGGCAATACCCGCTACGCGCAGGGCGGCATCGCCGCGGCGCTCTTCCCCGACGACTCGGCGGAGCGTCACTTCGCCGACACGATCGAGGCGGGCGCGGGCCTTGCCGACCCCGCCGCAGTGCGGGTGCTGGTCGACGAGGGCCCCGCCCGGGTTCGCGACCTGATCCGATTCGGCGTCGCCTTCGATCGCGACGAGTCGGGCCTCGAGCGCGGACTCGAGGCTGCGCACTCCCGCGCACGCATCCTGCACGCGGGCGGCGACGCCACCGGTGCGGCGATCGAGCGCGCGCTGGTCGGCACGGTGCGCCGGCGCAGCGTGCGCATCGACGAGCGGACGATGCTGCTCGACCTCGTCGTCGAGGGCGGGCGCGCCGTCGGCGCACGGCTGCTCGGGGCATCCGGAGCGCTGATCGAGCGCCGAGCCGACGCGGTCGTGCTCGCTACGGGCGGCAGCGGATGCCTCTACCGGCATACGACGAATCCGGCGGTGGCGACCGGCGACGGGGTGGCCGCCGCGTGGCGTGCCGGAGCACACGTCGCCGACCTCGAGTTCACCCAGTTCCACCCCACCGCGCTCGACGCGCCCGGCACTCCGCTCATCTCCGAGGCGGTGCGCGGCGAGGGCGCGGTGCTCCGCGACCTACGCGGGCGCCGATTCATGCTCGACATCGATCCGCGCGGCGAGCTGGCCCCGCGTGACGTCGTGGCGCGGGCCGTCTGGCGCCGTTCGCTCGAGCAGGGCGGTGCTCCGGTACGCCTCGACGCGTCGGCGCTCGGCGGCGACCGGCTCGCTCGGCGCTTCCCCGGGCTCGACGCCGTCGTGCGTGCTGCGGGGTTCGACTGGGCGCACGAGCCGGTGCCGGTGACGCCCGCCGCGCACTACGCCATGGGCGGCGTCGACGTCGATCTCGACGGCCGCACGAGCCTGCCCGGCCTCTTCGCCGTCGGAGAGGTGGCACGCACGGGCGTGCACGGAGCCAACCGCCTCGCCTCGAACTCGTTGCTCGAGGCCGCGGTGTTCGCCGAGCGGGCGGTGCGGGCGATCGGCTCCGACCGCCCGGCGGCGGTGCTCGGGCACGCAGATCCGACGCGGCCGTCCGCGGATGCGGCCGGCGACGTCGTCGACCGCGCCGAGCTGCAAGACCTGATGTGGCGCCACGTCGGACTCGAGCGCGACGAAGACGGGCTCCTCGCGGCATCCGCTCGGCTCGATGCCTGGCGCGCCGCCGATCACCGCAACCGGCACTCTGCGGAGGACCGCAACCTGCTCGATCTCGCCCGGCTCACCGTCGCCGCCGCACTCGCACGCCAGGCCAGTTGCGGCGCGCACTTCCGCACCGATGCCCCCGAGTCGCAGTCGATTCCGGCCATGACGACGACGCTCGACCGAAAGGCCGCCTGATGAACGACTGCACCGCCGGGAACCGCATCGACCGGTTCCGACTCTCTGGAAAGGCCGACTGATGACCGACTGCATCGCCGGGAACCGTATCGACCCGTTCCGCCGCCTAGGAGAGGCCGACTGATGACCGACGCTCGCGAGATCGACCGCATCGTCGGCGCCGCGCTCGACGAGGACGCGCCGTGGGGCGACCTCACCTCCGAGACGCTCATCCCGGTCGATGCCGCCGCTGCGGCCGAGCTCGTGGCCCGCGAGCCGGGCGTGCTCAGCGGCATCCGGGTGTTCGCGGCGGCCTTCCGGCTCGTCGACCCGGGAGTGACCGTCGAGACCTTCGCCGACGACGGCGACTCGTTCGAGGCGGGTGCGGTGCTCGCTCGGGTCAGCGGCCTGGCCCGCGGCATCCTGCGCGCCGAGCGAGTCGGCCTGAACCTCGTGCAGCGCATGTCGGGCATCGCGGCACTGACGGCGCGCTACGTGGCCGAGACGAGCGGAACCCGTGCGCGCATCGTCGACACCCGCAAGACCACGCCCGGGCTTCGCAGCCTCGAACGGCAGGCGGTGCGCGACGGCGGCGGGCGCAACCACCGCCGCTCGCTCTCCGACGCGGTCATGGCGAAGGACAACCACCTCGCCGTGCTCACGGCGGGCGGGCACGATCTCGCGACCGCGCTGCGGGCCGCCCGCGAGCGGATGCCGCACACCGCCCACCTCGAGGTCGAGGTCGACCGGCTCGATCAGGTCGAGGCCGTGCTGGCCGCCGGCGCCGACACGGTCATGCTCGACAACTTCACGCCCGACGAGCTTCGGGCGGGCGTCGCGCTCATCGCCGGTCGCGCGGTCGTGGAGGCGTCGGGCGGGGTGCGCCTCGAGACCGTGCGCGAGATCGCGGCCACGGGCGTCGACGTCATCTCGGTCGGCGCCCTCACTCATTCGGTGCGCTCGCTCGATCTCGGGCTCGATGTGGTGATCGAGACGTGATCTTCCTCGACCACGCTGCGACGACTCCCGTGCGCCGGGAGGCGCTCGAGGCCATGTGGCCGTTCCTCTCGGGGGCGTTCGGCAATCCGTCGAGCCGCCACTCGCTCGGCGACGAGGCGGCCCGCGCACTCGCGGACGCACGGGCGACGGTCGCGGCGGTCGTCGGCTGCCGACCCGGCGACGTCGTCTTCACGAGCGGCGGCACCGAGGCCGACAACCTCGCGGTGAAGGGACTCGCCCTCGCGAACCCGCGCGGCCGGCACCTCGTGGTCTCGCCGATCGAGCACGAGGCGGTGCTGGAGTCGGCGGCGTACCTCGCCCGTGTGCACGGCTTCGAGGTGTCGGAGGTCGCCGTCGATGCGGGCGGCGTCGTCGAGCCCTCGGCGCTCGCCCGCGTCATCCGGCCGGACACCGCACTCGTGTCGGTGCAGCTCGCGAACAACGAGATCGGCACGGTGCAGCCGATCGCCCGTCTCGCCGAGGTGGCGCACGCCGCCGGCGCCCTGATGCACAGCGATGCCGTGCAGGCGGCCGGCTGGCTGCCGCTCTCGCTCGCCGGTCTCGGCGTCGACGCCCTCTCCCTCGCGGGCCACAAGGTCGGGGCGCCGAAGGGCACCGGCGCGCTCATCGTGCGCGGCCGGTTGCCCATCGAGCCGGTGCTGCACGGCGGCGGGCAGGAGCGGGGTCGCCGATCGGGCACCGAGAACGTCGCGGGGGCGGTCGCGTTCGCCACGGCGCTGCGCCTCGCCGAGGCCGAGCGAGCGGATGCCGCGGCCCGCGTCGGCGCGCTCGGTGCCGAGCTCGCGGCGCGGGTCGGCGCGACGGTTCCCGGCGCACGATCGACCGGCGATGCCGAGCACCGGCTGCCCGGCACGGTCTCCTTCGTCTTCCCGGGCACGAGCGGCGAGGCGGTGCTGCTCGAACTCGAGGCCGATGGCATCATCTGCTCGAGCGGTTCCGCGTGCGCGGCCGGCAGCGACGAGCCCTCGCACGTGCTCACGGCGATCGGCGTGCCGGCCGAGCTCGCTCAGACGGCCGTGCGGTTCACGCTCGGCGCCACGACGACGGAACGCGAGGTGGCGGATGCCGCGGCATCCATCGCTCGTGCGGTGTCGGCCGTACGCGCTATCGTGGAAACATGAGCAATTCGACACCTCCGACCCCGGCCGACGACGAGTCCGACCGCCGCGTCGAAGACGAGCTCTCTCCCGAAGAGCAGCTCCTGAAAGGTTGGCTGCCCGAGGCGACTCCGACCGACGGCCCGGCCCCGGCTCCGTAGACCGCCCCGCGACGACCGAGTTTCCCAACTGAACCGCCCCTCGACGGGCGCGGTTCCATGCGTTCCGATCGATGTCGGAATCGGGGAATAGTGTGTCTTCCGACGCGGGTTGATCCACGTATTCGACGCAATTCCCCGGCGCAGCTTTGCGCCGTCATCGATTGGACGCATTTTCCTTGACCGAACGCGCCGTTCCCGAACTCCAAGACCCCGGCGTCGCCTCCGCAGGCGACGCCACGATGCATGAACACTCCGATGTCGAGGCGCTGCACGGTGCCCGCAACAACCGGGTGATCTGGCTCCTGCTCGCCGCCTCCTTCGTCGTCATCCTCAACGAGACGATCATGGGCGTCGCGATCCCGCACCTCGTCGACGACCTCGACATCTCCATCTCCGACGCCCAGTGGCTCACGACCGCCTTCATGCTCACGATGGCCGTCGTGATTCCGATCACCGGCTACCTGCTTCAGCGCTTCGCGACGCGGCCGATCTTCATCGCCGCCATGAGCCTCTTCTCGGCGGGCACGCTCATCGCCGCCCTTTCGCCGGGCTTCGAGGTGCTCCTGCTCGCTCGCGTCGTGCAGGCGAGCGGCACGGCCATCATGATGCCGCTGCTCATGACCACCCTCATGACGCTCGTGGCACCGAGCGATCGCGGCCGCCTCATGGGCCGCGTCTCCATCGTCATGTCGGTCGCGCCCGCGATCGGGCCGACCATCTCGGGCCTCATCCTGAACTCCCTGTCGTGGCGGTTCATGTTCTGGCTCGTGCTGCCGATCGCGCTCGTGATGCTCGTCATCGGCATCCGCCGGGTCGAGAACGTCAGCGAGCCGCGCGCGATCCCCATCGACGTCTTCTCGGTGGTGCTCTCGGCGTTCGGGTTCGGCGGCGTGGTCTACGGGCTCAGCCTCATCGGCAGCGAGACCGGCGGCAGCGTGCTCGGCGCAGCGCCGATGTGGATCGCACTCACCGTGGGCGCGCTCGGCATCGCCGCATTCATCTGGCGGCAGATCGCCCTGCAGCCCGACGATCGGGCCCTGCTCGACCTGCGCACCTTCCGCTCGGGCAACTTCGCGGTCTCGATCGGCCTGATGGCGATCATGATGGCGGCGCTCTTCGGCACGATCATCCTGCTGCCGATCTACCTGCAGAACGTGCTGCACCTCGAGCCGATCACGACCGGCCTCCTGCTGCTGCCCGGCGGACTCATCATGGGCCTCCTCGGGCCGACGGTCGGCCGGCTCTTCGACCGGCTCGGGCCGACGCCGTTGCTCGTGCCCGGCTCGATCGTCGTGAGCGCGGTGCTCTGGTCGCTCACCCTCGTGACCGACCAGACGTCGCCGTGGCTCCTGCTGATCGCGCACATCGCCCTCTCGGCGGGTCTCGCCTTCATGTTCACGCCGCTCTTCACCTCGGCCCTCGGCTCCGTCGAGCCGAGGCTCTACTCCCACGGCTCGGCGATCGTGGGCACGGTGCAGCAGGTCGCCGGCGCCGCCGGAACGGCGCTCTTCGTGACGATCATGGCGGCGCAGTCCCTGACGAGCGCGTCGACCGGGGCGACGGCCGAGGTCGCAGCCGCGTCGGGCATCAGGGCGGCGTTCCTGGTCGGCGCGATCCTCTCGCTCGCGGCGATCGTCGGCGCGTTCTTCGTGCGCAAGCCCGCCGACATGATGGAGGGCGCACCCGTCGCCCACTGATCGGGTGCCGAGCAGCACGAACGAAGGGGCCCGGCCGATGCCGGGCCCCTTCGCCGTGCACGGGGTCAGCCGCAGTCGGGGCGGCAGCTGCGCTGCGAGAGCGCGTCGACGAGCACGGTGCCGAGATCTTCGGGCTTCGACGCCGAGTATGCGGCGCCCTTGGTCGCCTGCGCGATGCGCTGCATCGCCGCGAGGTCGGTGTCGGGGCCGAATCCGATCATGATGACGGGCACCGGTTTCGCCGGGTCGTCGATCTTGGCGAGTTCGCCGAGCAGCGTGTCGAGGTCGATGCCGTTCTCGTCTTCGTTCCTGCCGTCGGTGAAGAGCAGCACCGAGTTGACCTTTTCGGGGTCGTAGGTCTCGCGAACCCGCTGCACGGCGGCGAGCGTGGTGTCGTTGAGTCCGGTCGCCCCGCCGAGCCTGGTCGGCAGCGACTGGATGATGCCGGCGATCTCCTGCATGTGCGCGGCATCGCCGAGCGGTGCGATCGGCGAGAGGTCCTCGTAGTCGAGCTCGCCGTTGCGTGCGGTCGAGAACACCCAGACGCCGAGTTCGACCTCGCCCGAGAACTTCTGCATCGCCCCGACGGCGGCCTGCTGGAAGATGTCGATTCGGCGCAGTCCGTTCTCTGCGGGCTCTTCCATCGAGCCCGACACGTCGATCACCGCGAGCATGCGCGAGCGCAGCGTGAGCACCGACCAGGCGCGGAGGATCTCGAGCTGGGCAGCGCCGTCGAGTGCCGCCGTCGCCGCGGGGGCCTCGGCACCGAGGCCGGCGATGTCGAGCTTGCCCGTGCCGTCGGGGCTGCGGAATCCTTCGGCGGCGAACGTCTTCGCGCTCGCGCGCACCTCTGCCTCGAATGCGTCGACGAATTCTGCCCGGGTCGCCGGCGCAGATTCGCCGGACTCGGCGTCCGCCACGGACAAGTGCACGAAGGGATAGTCGAGGGAGACCGTGCCGTCGACGGGGTACGCGGCCACGAGTCCTTCGGCGGGATCGTCGAGGTTGTAGGCCGCCACCTGGGCCTCGCTCGTGACCACTACTGCCGGTTGCTGAGCGGCGCTGAGCGTGCCGAACGCGGCGCTCGTCGATGCCGGAATGGACTTGCCGAGCTCGATCATGGCCCCCGCGAACTGACGCGGGTCGTCTTGCGAGGTGTGGCCACGCAGGGCGAGGAGGCCGGCGAGGCTCGCCGCGGACGCCTCGGGGTCGGGCAGGATCGTCGGCAGCGCACCGCCGAGCACGCGCGCCCAGCTCACCGGTTCGCTCGCGAGCTCCGTCGCCTTCGTCGCGGCGCCGGCGAAGACGACGGGCGAGGAGGCGATCGAGCTGCCCACTTCGACCTCGGGCAGCGACTGGCCGAGCGAAGCGGCCGTGGCGTTCATGCGGTCGAGCCAGACGCTCGATTCGGGTACCCACACGTCTGCCTCGGCTCCGCCGGAGGCGACGACCGCGGCCGTGTCGGCCGAGTCCTGCGCGATGATCTCGGTCGACAGGCACAACTCGGAGGCCTCGTCGAACTGCTCGGCGATCTCGGTGAGCGCGGGCGCGATGGACGTGTCGGCGACGACGACGACCTTCTCGGTCTCGGCGCACCCGGGGTCGGCCGAGGCGAAGATCGGATTCAGGTACCCGCCCACCCAGAGGAAGACGCCTGAGGCGACGACACCGACCACGACAACGGCACCGATGATGGACAGGATGAGCTTGCGGCCCGGCATCTTCACCGGTGCCACGACAGCATGACGTCCCAAGGGGGGCACTCCAAACCGACGGGTGGGGGTCCCGCCGAATCCTTTGTACGGGTTCCCCTCGCGGGGAAGGATTTCGTTCAGTGTAGGCGAGGAGACCGGAGACGCGAACTTCGCTCGGATTTCCCGTCCTCACCCGGTATCGGGCACCCGACGCCGAGCCGGAGCGCTTGGCACCGTCTCGTGATGGTGCGAGCATTGGAGGTGAGCACGATGGAGCTGCGCGGGTCAGCACCGCCAAGCTGGCGTCGGCAGCTTGGACGCACGTCATGGAGCACTTCCTCAATCGCGTAGACGCCGGTCGGCGTCTCGCCGCCGCACTCGAGAGCGTCGACCTCGAACGCCCGGTCGTGCTCGGCCTGCCACGAGGCGGCGTACCCGTCGCCGCGCCGATCGCTCAGGCCCTCGGCGCACCGCTCGACGTGCTCGTGGTGCGAAAACTCGGCGTGCCTGGTCAGCCCGAGGTGGCGATGGGGGCGATCGGCGAGCAGGGGGCTCGGGTGCTGAACGACGACATCATCGACTCCGCCTACGTCTCCCCCGGCGAACTGCGCGCGATCGAGCGCGGCGAGCGCGCCGAACTCGAGGTCAGGATCGCGCGCTTCCGCGGCGGTCTGCCACCCGTCTCCCTCGACGGGCGCACCGCGGTGATCGTCGACGACGGCATCGCCACCGGCGCCACGGCGCGCGTCGCCGCGCAGGTGGCGAAGGCCCGGGGCGCGGCTCGCGTCGTGCTCGCGATGCCGGTCGGGGCTCCCGACGCGCTCGGCTCGCTCGCGGCGGATCCCGAGGTCGACGAGATCATCTGCCTCTCGGCACCGCGCGGCTTCATGGCCGTCGGCATGCACTATCTCGACTTCAGACAGACCACCGACGACGAGGTCGCCGAGCTGCTCGCCGCGGCGCGCTCGGCCGATTGAGGCGAGCGGCTGAGACCTGCGATCGCGTCACCCCACCGGGTTCCGCACTCCGATCACGACGGTCGCGTCGGCGTCGGCGTCATGCAGGATTCGTGTCGCGAGACCACCCGCCTCGAAGAGCGCACGCGCGACCGGCGCCTGGCGTTCGCTCGTCTCGATGAGCACGGAGCCGCCGGGCGCGAGCCACGAGCGAGCGGATGCCGCGACCCGGCGATGCACGTCGAGTCCGTCATTGCCCCCATCGAGCGCCAGCCGGGCCTCGTGGTCGCGCGCCTCGGGGGGCATCATGGCGATCGCCTCGCTCGGCACGTAGGGCGCGTTCACCGCGAGCACGTCGATGCGCGCGCGAAGCTCGACCGGGAGCGCGTCGTAGAGGTCGCCTTCGAACACGAGACCGCCCTGCGGTTCGAGGTTCATGCGCGCCGCCTGCACGGCGATCGGGTCGAGGTCGGCGGCGACGAGGTGCACGGGGCCCGCGGCATCCATGACCGCCGCACCGATCGCGCCGGTGCCGCAGCAGAGGTCGACGACGACCGGTGCGCTGACGGCAGCATCTCGTGCGGCCGCACCGGCCCGGCCGTCATGGCCGGCGAGCACCGCGACCGTCGCGAGTCGCGCTGCCTCGGCCGCGAGCAACTCGGTGCGCCGACGCGGCACGAATACGCCCGGCAGCACCCGGATGCGAAGACCCGCGAACTCGGCCCAGCCGAGCACGTACTCGAGCGGTTCGCCCGCGGCGCGGCGTGCGACCAGGCGATCGAGCTCGGAATCGTCGTCGCTCGCCTCGACGAGCAGCCGGGCTTCGTCTTCGGCGAAGACGCAACCGGCGGCGCGCAGGCGGGTGACGATCTCGGTCTCGGCAGGCATCCCTCGAAGAGTATCGGCGCGGCACGGGTGCGTGGTGTTAGAATCCATGGCATGACCTCGTCGAACCAGAGCTGGTGGCCCGCCTCCTAGGCGGCCACGCGTTTCGACGTACTGACGACCGCCCGAGGGCGGTCGTTTTCGCGTAGGCGGGGGCGGCGCCCGAGGGCCCGACCGGAGAATCCCCATGACGCGACTGCTCGCCGCCCTGCTCGCCACCGCCGATCCCGTGCCCTTCGCCGTCGTGCGCCGAGAGCACGAGCAACGACTCGACGTGCTCGTGGGCGACGTGGTCGACGTCGACCGGCTCGCCGACATCCCGCTCGACGGCGCCGAAGTGCTCGCCTTCGTGCCGTTCCGGCAGGTGCGCGAGCGCGGCTTCGTCGCACACGACGACGGGGCTCCCCTTCGCTGTCTCGTCGTGCGCGACCGCGAGTCGATCGACGTCGATGAGGCCATCGGCATGCTGCCGGAGCATCCGCTCGCCGTCGACGGCCTCGACGTCGACGTGAGCGACGCCGAGTACGCCGCTCGGGTGCGCCGGGTGATCGACGAGGAGATCGGGCGCGGCGAGGGGGCGAACTTCGTGATCCGGCGGGAGTTCACGGGAGGCATCGATGCGCCGGCGGGCCGTGCGGTGCTCGGCTGGCTGCGGTCGCTGCTCGAGCACGAGATAGGTGCGTACTGGACCTTCGCCGTGCACACGCCGGGCCTGTCGGCCGTCGGGGCGACGCCCGAACGGCACGTCTCCTCGATCGACGGCCTCGTGTCGATGAACCCGATCAGCGGCACCTTCCGGCATCTCGACGGGCCGCCCGACGACGACGAGCTGGTGACCTTCCTCGGCGACGTCAAGGAACGCGAAGAGCTCGTGATGGTCGTCGACGAAGAGCTGAAGATGATGAGCGCGGTCTGCCCCACCGGCGGGCGCATCCGCGGCCCGTTCCTGAAGCGGATGTCGCGGCTCACCCACACCGAGTATCTCCTCGAGGGGCGCAGCGACCTCGACCCGCGCGAAGTGCTCCGCCGCACCATGTTCGCCCCGACGGTGACGGGGTCGCCGATGGGCAACGCCTGCACCGTGATCGCGCGGCACGAGTCGACGCCGCGCGGGTACTACGCGGGCGTGCTGGCGCGCTTCACGCCGACGGCCGGCGGATACGACCTCGATGCGCCGATCCTCATCCGCACGGCGTACGTCGACGGCGCCGGCCGGGTTCGAGTGCCGGTCGGAGCGACCCTCGTGCGCCACTCCGACCCCGCGGGCGAGGTCGCCGAGACCCATGCGAAGGCCGCCGGCGTGCTGACGGCGCTGGGCGCGATCCCGCGCCCGACGGCGCCGGCCGCTTCCGCCGCGCCGGGCGCATCCGGAACCCCTGCGGGTGGCACCGTGCAGCGGGGCACCGTGCAGCGGGGCACCGTGCAGCGGGAGCGCGAGCGCATCGCCACGCTCCTTGACTCGCGCAACGATCACCTCGCGGCATTCTGGGGCACGCCGCAGGCGAGCCACCCCTCCCGCGGCGCCACCGCGCTCGTCATCGACGCCGGCGACGACTTCACGACGATGCTCGCGCACCAGTTGCGACACCTCGGCGTCGAGGCCCGCGTCGTGCCGTGGAACGAGGCCGAGCCCGCGGCATCCGACGACCTCGTCGTCTTCGGTCCCGGCCCGGGCGACCCCCGCGATGAGTCGGACGCCCGCATCGCCCGGCTGCGGGAGCTCATGGCGGCGCGCCTCGCGAGTGGCGCGCCGCTGCTCGCCGTGTGCCTCAGCCACCAGGTGCTCGCGACACTCGCCGGGCTGCCGCTCGCCCCGCTGCCGGCCCCGCGCCAGGGCGTGCAGCTCACGGTCGAGCTGTTCGGCGAGCGCGCCGCGATCGGGTTCTACAACACGTTCACGGCCTCCGCCGCGAACCGGTCGCTGACGCCGCGATTGGGTCTCGAGGTGGCGGCGGATGCCGCAACGGGCTTCGTGCACGCACTCCGCGGGCCGAGCGTGGCCTCGGTGCAGGGCCATCTCGAGTCGGTGCTCTCGCCCGACGGGCTCCGCACGCTCGAGCGGATGCTGGACGAGCTGCTGGGTGCGGCAAGCCCGGCCGCGGAGCCGATTCACCAGCCGAAGAAATTGGTCGCGCAGGCGGGATAATGGCGCACAACGCCGCGTTCCGCAAGGCGTTGCCACGATGGGCTCGACCGGCTTGGCTTGGTGTGACCGACCTGAGGAGGCGGATCACCGTGGAAACCAGCACCATCGTCTGGATCGTCATCGGCGTCATCATCGTCATCGCGATCATCGTGATCGTGATGATCATGACGAGTCGGCGACGCCGGGAGGCGCAAGTCGAGGCCGGCCGCAGGAAGGCGGCAGATCTGCGGCAGAGCGCCGCCGAGACCGACGCCGCGGCACGTCAGCGTGAAGCGGATGCCGCTCGCGCCGCCGCTGCGGCCAAGCAGGCCGACGCCGAAGCGGCGCAGGCCCGTCTCGACGCCGAGCGACTCGCGCGCGAGAGCGCCGATCGTCAGTCCGCAGCCGCGGATCTCCGAACGGAGGCCGATGACCGGCTGCGGAAGGCCGACACGCTGGATCCCGACGTCAAGGTCGTGGACGACCGTCGTGTCGACGACGACCGCCGTGTCGACGGCGACCCTCGTGTCGACGACGACCCTCGGCGCGGGGAGTCTCGGGCGACCTGAGCGCTTGATCGACCGTGGCCGCGCCGCGCTCGGCGGGAATGAGGCGCCTGCTTCCCGCGGGCGGCCCCCGGGTCAGAGATCGGCGACCCGCCCGGCCTCCACGTGCCAGCGGCGATCGAGTCGCACGTGCTCGAGCATGCGGCGGTCGTGCGTGACGAGCAGCAGCGTGCCCTCATAGGACTCGAGCGCTTCTTCGAGCTGCTCGATCGCGGCGAGGTCGAGGTGGTTCGTCGGTTCGTCGAGCACGAGCACGTTGACGCCGCGCGCCTGCAGCAGGGCGAGCCCGGCTCGGGTGCGCTCGCCCGGCGAGAGTGCGTCGACCGGCCGCAGCACGTGATCGGCCTTCAGGCCGAACTTCGCGAGCAGCGTGCGCACCTCCCCGGCCGAGAACTCGGGCACGAGGGCTTCGAAGGCCGCCGCGAGCGGCGCTTCACCGGTCAGCTGCGTGCGCGCCTGGTCGATCTCGCCGATGGCGACGGATGCCCCGAGGCTCGCCGTTCCGGCATCGGCTGCGCGCCGGCCGAGCAGCAGTGCGAGCAGCGTCGACTTGCCAGCCCCGTTGGGGCCGGTGATGCCGATGCGCTCCCCCGCGTCGACCTGCAGTGAGACCGGGCCGAGCGTGAAGTCGCCCTGACTGACGACTGCCTCGTTCAGCGTCGAGACGACCGAGCTCGAGCGGGGAGCCTCACCGATCGTGAACTCGAGCTGCCACTCCTTGCGCGGCTCCTCGACCTCATCGAGTCGCGCGATGCGGCTTTCCATCTGGCGCACCTTCTGCGCCTGCTTCTCGCTCGACTCGGTCGCGGCCTTGCGGCGGATCTTGTCGTTGTCGGGCGATTTCTTCATGGCATTGCGCACACCCTGGCTCGACCACTCGCGCTGGGTGCGTGCCCGCGCGACCAGATCGGCCTTCTTCGCCGCGAACTCGTCGTAGTCGTCGCGTTGATGGCGCCGGGCCGTGGCCCGTTCCTCGAGGTAGGCGTCGTAGCCGCCGCCGTAGATGCGGTTCGACTGCTGGGCGAGATCGAGCTCGAGAACCCTCGTGACCGAGCGGGCGAGGAACTCGCGGTCGTGACTCACGAGCACGACCCCGCCGCGGATGCCGCGGACGAACGCCTCGAGTCGTTCGAGTCCGTCGAGGTCGAGGTCGTTCGTGGGCTCGTCGAGCAGCACGAGGTCGAATCGAGAGCAGAGCAGGGCGGCGAGGCCGACGCGGGCGGCCTGCCCGCCCGAGAGCGAGGTCATCATCGAGTCGGCCGAGAGGTGGGCGTCTCCGCCGTCGAGGCTCAGCCCGAGTTCAGCGAGCACGGCCGGCAGCCGCTCGTCGAGATCGGCCGCGCCCGAGGCGAGCCAGCGTTCGAGGGCGACGGAGTACTCGTCGGCGGGGTCGGGGGCGCCGGGCGCCGGGGCATCCGTCGAAGCCAGCGCCATCGCGGCCGAATCGAGGCGAGCGGATGCCTCGGCCGCCCCAGTGCGCCGTGCGACGTAGGCCGCGATGGTCTCGCCCTCGATGCGCTCGTGCTCTTGCGGAAGCCAGCCGACGAAGGCGTCGGCCGGCGACAGGTGCACGGAGCCGGCTTGCGGCTCGAGCTCGTCGGCGAGGATGCGGAGCAGCGTGGACTTGCCCGCGCCGTTGACGCCGACGATGCCCACGACATCGCCGGGGGCGACTGTGAGATCGAGGTCGTCGAAGAGTGTGCGGTGGGCGTAGCCTCCGGCGAGGCCCTGGGCCACGAGTGTTGCGGTCACCGGTCAACTGTAGTCAGCCGGCGGGCAGGCTACTTCACGAGTCGTGAGAGCACTCGGTCGGCGAGCGGCTTGCCGCCGGTCTGGCAGGTGGGGCAGTACTGGAAGGTGGAGTCCGCGAAGATGACCTGGCGAATCGTGTCGCCGCACACCTCGCAGGTCTCGCCGGTGCGCCCGTGCACGCGCATCGCCCGGCGCTTGGCGTCTTTGAGCTCGGCGGGCGGGCGACCGGATGCCTCGGCAACCGCCTCGGCGAGGGTGTCGCGGAGCGCGCCGTACAGTCGTTCGACCTGCTCGGGAGTGAGCTTCGCCGCGAGGGCGTAGGGCGACATCTTCGCGGCGTGCAGGATCTCGTCGGAGTACGCGTTGCCGATGCCCGCGAACACGGACTGATCGCGCAGCACCCCCTTGATCTGCGTGCGGCGCCCGTCGAGGATGCCAGCGAAGTCGGCGAGGGTGAAATCGGGCGCCGTGGGGTCGGGCCCGAGCCTCGCGATGCCCGGAACCTCGGCTGGGTCGCGAACGACGTACACGGCGAGCGATTTCTTCGTGCCGGCCTCGGTCAGGTCGAATCCCGAACCGTCGTCGAGCCGCGCGCGCAGGGCGAGTGGCGACCGGCCGGGCTTCACCGGCGTCGCCGGCACCTCGTTGTACCATCGCAGCCACCCCGCCCGCGCGAGATGGAAGATCAGGTGCACCTCGCCGGCGTCGAAGTCGATGAACTTGCCGTGGCGCAGCACCCGTTCGATGCGCTGGCCCTCGAGCGCCGACAGCGGCGGATCGAAGGTCTTGAGCGCCGAGATCGCCGCGACCCGCAGCGAGGCGAAGGCATGCCCTGCCACGCGCTCATCGAGGAACGCGGCGAGCGCGTGCACTTCGGGAAGCTCCGGCACACGACCATCCTGCACCCGCCGTCCGACATCGGCAGCAGTTCGGCGCCCGGATCTGCGGCTACGCGGAGCGCAGCGGCAGGCGTTCGCCGCCCGTCTGGCACGTCGGGCAGTACTGCGCCGTCGTGCTCGCGAACGAGAAGTCGAGCACGGTGTCGCCGCAGACCGGGCATGCTTCGCCGGCCCTGCCGTGCACGCGCATGGCAGCGACCTTGGCGGCCTTCAGCTGATCGATCGGCACACCGCGCTGCGTGTCGATCGCGGCGGTGATGATGCCCACCGTCGCCTCGAAGAGGCGATCGAGCTCGGCATCCGTCAGCGATGCGGCATGCGCGACGGGTGAGATCTTCGCCGTGTGCAGGATCTCGTCGGAGTACGCGTTGCCGATCCCGGCGAGCGACTCCTGTTCTTGCAGCACGGCCTTCACCTGCTTGCGGCGGCCGGCGACCATCTGGTCGAAGTCCGCCCGCGAGAACGCCGGATCGGCGGGATCAGGGCCGAGCTTGGCGACCGCCGGAACGTCGCGCGGGTCATCGACGACCCAGCAGCCGAGCGACACCCAATCACCGGCATCCGTGAACTCGACGACCGCGCCGTCGTCGAAGGTGAAGGCGACGAGCGTCGGCGGGGCATCTGCGGCCGGGGCATCCGCTTCAGGGCTCGAGTATCGCGCCCAGCCATGCCGACCGAGTGAGACGATCAGGTGCTGTGCGTCGACGTCGCTGGCGCCGACGCGGATGTCGACATGCTTGCCGTGCCGCTCGACGCCACGCACCCGCTCGCCGCGAAGCGACGACGGAGGCCTCGCGCGCGTCTTCGTCGCACGGAACTCGACGACGTCCACGCCAGTGAGCTCGTGGCCCGACAGCCGGGCGCCGAGATCCTCGACGAGGGCCTGCACTTCAGGCGACTCTGGCATGACGCCAGCCTCCCACATCGGTCGCGTCGGCGCCCCAGAACGGGTCGAGCGGATGCCGCGCCCCCGCGGCATCCGCTCTTTTCCCCCTCAGGTCACACCTCGGGAGGCGTCACCTGGTCTTCGGTGCGCGTGACGCGCTGGCCTGCCACCGGATCGGCGGTCGTGCTCGTCGTGGAGATGCTCCGTCGACGGCGCATCATGAAGATGAGGCCCAAGATGATGACGACCGCCCCCGCGATCATCAGGATGTAGCCGACGAGATCCAGGTCGATCCAGTCGACCGTGACGTTCAACGCGAAGGTGAGAACCGCGCCGATCGCCACGAGCAGAATTCCGAGTCCGATACTCATGTCCGTTGCCTCCGGTCCTGCTCGATCGTGGGGTCTACTTCGTGCCGTCCTCGAATGCGTCCTTAACCTTCTCGGCCGCCTGCTTCGCGTCGGCCTTGACCTGGTCGGCCTTGCCCTCCGCTTCGAGGCGCTCGTTGTCGGTCATCTTGCCGATGCCCTCTTTGGCTTTTCCGGTCAGTCGTTCGGCCGTGTTGCCCATATCGTCCTTGGCGCTCATGGCGTCCTCCTCAGGAATCGGTGTCGGTCGGCGCGCCGGTTGAGCGCGTCGACACATCCACCGTAAGCAGGGGGCATCGCGCCGGCCAAGGGGTTGACAAAGCCTCGCCGTTCGGGCAATTCGTGCGCGACCGCACGCCTCACCGGGAAACCGGCCGAGCCGACGAACCCGAGCCCGCGGTCTCATCGAGATGACCCCACATGGTGGCACTGTTCACGGAGTGATCGTCACCCTATGATCACGCTGTGGAACCGAACACGGCGCGGCACGTTCTGCGCATCAGCCCTGAGGCAGCCCTCACTTCCGAGCTCATCGAGGCATCGTTCGCGCGCGAGAGCTGGGCGAGGCATCCGTCTCTGTATTCCGACCCCGACGACCGCATCGCCGCCGAAGCGTGGGCGGCGACCCTCGGCTCGGCCCGTACGGAACTGCTCCGGCTCGTCGCGCCCGCCGCGCCGACCTGGCAGCCGCCCGGACAGACCATCTCACCCGCAGGGCAACCGCCTGGGGCGACCGCTCCTGAGACCTGGCAGCCGCCCGGCGCCACGCCGACGCACGCGACGATGTCTTCGCTCCAGGTGCACACCAGCGCTCCGCCGAGAGCCGATGAGTCGAACGCTCAACCCGGGCGCCGCCTCTCGCGCGGCGCGATCGTCGGGTTCGTCGCCGGCGGTGTCGCGTTGCTGCTCGTGATCGTGGGAGCCGTTTGGGGCATCTCGGCCGCTGCGCCGCGCATCGTCGAGTCGATCCAGGCCGAAGTCGAGGAACTCGAGACGGCAGCCTCGGATGCCGCCGTCGATCGTTATTACTCGGGCGAGACGCTCTTCACCTTCCCCGCCGCCTTGGAGGTCTACGGCGACGGTCGGTACAGCGGCCGATGCAGCAGTGACTTCGCACAAGGATGCTGGCAGATGGCCCTGTTCACCGAACAGAGCTGCACGTCGATGGAGGTCGTCCTGGCCTTCAGCGACGACGAAGCCAGCCCCACGCCGCAGCTGACGACGCCGACCTACGAATCCGACGTCGAGGGCAACGCCGCGACCGTCGTCGTCTTCGGCAACGACGATTACACGTTCGGTTGGATCACCGACGTGATCTGCCACGACGAGGCGGTGAGCTGAGCCTCACGTCGGCGAGGCGATTCCTGGGACATCGGCGTCGTCCGAATCCGAATCCACGCAGCACTGAATGTCGGTGGATACTGAGACACTCTCATCATGGAGGCGATCGAACTACGACAGACCCGGCAGCTCGCGGTCGGCGACACCTTGATCAGCACCTCTGGCAGCACCTACGAGGTCACGAAGCTCACGCGCATCGGTCGCGGCATCCGGGTTCACTACCTGTCGACCGACGGCCGCGCCGGGCGCTTCACCGCTGCCCCAGAAGCCGTCAGCCGGGTGCTCGGCGGCCGGCTTGGCGCTTCGGCGCCACACGTCGCCTGATCCCGA
This sequence comes from Agromyces badenianii, assembly GCF_003070885.1. NCBI lineage: Bacteria > Bacillati > Actinomycetota > Actinomycetes > Micrococcales > Microbacteriaceae > Agromyces > Agromyces badenianii. The sequence continues at coordinate 819,257 of NZ_CP028913.1, read as the reverse complement.
CGCGGCTCCCTCAGTCAGTCGAAGAGCGGAGAGACGAAACGCCGTTCGTAGCGCCGGATGCACTTCGTCTCGACCGCGAACCGGTACGCCTCGATGCACTCCGCGTCGTCCGCCGCGGCCAGCCGGTACTGCTCATAGTCGGCGAGCGACGGGAAGGTGAACAGCGCGAACGCCTCATCGCTGTCGCCTTCGCTGGGAAGGAAGTAGCCGTGGTGCACGCCGCCGAGGCGGTTGACCAGTCGGATCCAGCGCTGGCCGTACTCACGGAACTCCGCGAGCTTGTCGGCATCGATCTCGTAACGCAGGTGCACGGTGATCATCAGGGTCGACTCGTCTCTGTCAGCACGCTCCGCACGGCGCGGAGCTCGCAACGAGTATCTCGGCGGCGATGCGGCCCAGTCCAATCGAATCGCGATGTCGCCGCGTCGAGCACCGACTCACGTAGCCTGAAGTCCGGCCGCGATTCGCGCGGTCCGACGAAAGGCTCCCCGTGAACATCACCCTGCTTCGACGTTTCGTCGCCGTCGCTGAGGAGCTGCACTTCCCGCGTGCCGCAGACACCCTCGGCATCCCGCTCGCTTCTCTGTACTCGTCGATCGAGAAACTCGAAACCGAGGTCGGGCACCCGCTCGTCACCCGGCAGGGCGAAACGCAGCTGACGAAGGTCGGAATCCTCTTCCTCCACGAGGCCAGGGAGGAGATCGCCGCGGCACCCGCTCCCGCCGAGAAACCCGTGGCGAAGGCCGGCGGCAAGGCGAAAGCCTCGAAGGGCCAGGGCCGTGCCCCCATCGTGAAGGGGAAGCCGAAGCCCTACAAGAAGCGTCAGGGGCGCTGACCCGAGCAGGGTCAAACGTTGAAGCGGAACTCCACCACGTCGCCGTCCTGCATGACGTAGTCCTTGCCCTCCATGCGGGCCTTGCCCTTCGCGCGGGCCTCGGCCACCGAGCCGGTCTCGACGAGGTCGTCGAACGAGATGACCTCGGCCTTGATGAAGCCGCGCTCGAAGTCGGTGTGGATGACGCCGGCCGCCTGCGGCGCCTTCGCGCCCTTGGGGATCGTCCAGGCGCGCGACTCCTTCGGGCCGGCCGTCAGGTACGTCTGCAGGCCGAGGGTCTTGAAGCCGATGCGGGCGAGCTGGTCGAGGCCCGACTCCTCCTGCCCGGTCGAGGCGAGCAGTTCCGCCGCGTCGGCCGGGTCGAGGTCGATGAGCTCCGACTCGATCTTCGCGTCGAGGAAGACCGCCTCGGCGGGGGCGACGAGCGCCGCGAGCTCCGCCTTCTTCGCGTCATCCGTCAGCACCGCCTCATCGACGTTGAAGACGTAGATGAACGGCTTGGCGGTGAGCAGGCCGAGCTCCTTGATGGGGGTCAGGTCGACGGATGCCGCGGAGAGCGGCGTGCCCTTCTGCAGCACCTCTTGCGCGGCCTTCGCAGCCTCGAGCACCGAGGGGTCGATCTTCTTGCCCTTGAGTTCCTTCTCGAAGCGCGGGATGGCGCGCTCGAGCGTCTCGAGGTCGGCGAGGATCAGCTCGGTGTTGATCGTCTCCATGTCGGCCTTCGGGTCGACGGCGCCCTCGACGTGCACGACGTCGTCGTCGGTGAAGCCGCGAACGACCTGCGCGATCGCATCGGCTTCGCGAATGTTCGCGAGGAACTTGTTGCCGAGCCCCTCACCCTCGGAGGCGCCGCGCACGATGCCGGCGATGTCGACGAACGACACGGCCGCAGGCAGGATGCGCTCGGAGCCGAAGATCTCGGCGAGGGTCTCGAGCCGCGGATCGGGCAGGTTCACCACGCCGATGTTCGGTTCGATCGTCGCGAACGGGTAGTTGGCCGCGAGCACCTGGTTCTTGGTCAGCGCGTTGAACAGGGTCGACTTGCCGACATTCGGGAGACCGACGATTCCGATGGTGAGTGCCACGGGGGTCTATCGTACCGGCACGCCGGTCGCGGCATCCGCTCTGCTCTGCCGCCCGACCCTGAGGGTCAGGTAGACGCCAAGCAGCACGAGCGCGCCGCCTGCCATCGTGACGGGTTCGAGCGTCTGGCCGAGCAGCACCGGCAGGAGGTTCAGGATGCCGGCTCGCGCGGGGCCGGCGCGAACTCACTTCGCCAGTCGCGTGCGGAAGCACCGGGTGATGTACGGCACGACGAGTTCGTCGGCACCGGCGACTTCGGTGTGCGTGGTGAGCAGCGTCTCGAGCGCCGCGATCGTCGCGTGCTGCTCCTCTGCTGAGGCCGTGATGAAGTAACTGCGCGAACGCACGAGGTCGAGGAACCCCTCACGCGACATCCGTGCACCCCACTCGACGGTGTGCTCCGCGATCTCGCCGAACGGCCGGCCCACCTTCGCGTAGCTCTCGAACGTGGCGCTCGCGTCGTGCCGTTCGTGCATGATCTCGCCGGCCTCGCGCACCCAGTCGATGCGGGTGTCACGGCTGTTCCAGACGAGACCGAGCACGCCACCCGGCTTCAGCACCCGCGCGATCTCGGGGATCGCACGAGCCGGCTGGAACCAGTGCCAGGCCTGACCGGCGACCACCGCGTCGACCGCGTCGTCTTCGATCGGGATGTCCTCTGCGGTGCCGAGGATGCGCGGGACGCCCGGCACCGCGACCTCGAGTTCTTCGAGCATCTCCTCGACCGGATCGACGGCGATCACCTCGCGATCGAGCGCGACGAGCGCCTCGGTGAGCTTGCCCGTGCCGGCACCGAGGTCGAGCACGCGGGTCGCATCCCCGATGAGCCATGCGACCGCCTCCACCGGGTAGCCGGGCCGGGCCGCACGGTAGACGGATGCCGCCGCGCCGAAGGATCGCGCACTCTCGAGTGTCGCGGGGTCGGCGGGGTCGGCGACGAGGCCGTACCGGCCCGCCGGCGTGGCCACGGTTCGCTCGTTCATCGGGATCCTCTTCTCGCACTCGTGCAGTGCCGTGACACCCGGTCGACGCTCGGGTCAGGGCCATTCCACGCCCTGCCCGTGGCATCCGTCAACCTCTGCCTCAGCGACGCGCGGGTCGGTCGGCCTGTCGTGTCGGCCGAACATGGGACGATGCCTGTGTGCCAGTGGACTTCACCGCGATCGACTTCGAAACCGCCAACTCCTCTGGCGCCTCCGCCTGTTCGGTCGGACTCGTGAAGGTGAGCGCCGGGCGCGTCGTCGACCGCGAGCACTGGTACATCCGCCCGCCGTTCCCGCACAACGAGTTCTCGGAGTGGAACATCCGCATCCACGGCATCACCCCAGAGATGGTGGCCGGTGCATCGGATTGGCGAGTGCACCTGCCGGCCCTGCGCGAGTTCGCCGGCGACGACATGCTCGTCGCGCACAACGCCGGTTTCGACACGAGCGTCATCGCGAAGACCTCGGCCGCGTTCGGCCTCGAGGTGCCCGACTTCCGCTACCTCTGCAGCCTGCAGGTGGCCCGTCGCACCTACCACCTCGACTCCTATCGCCTGCCGGTGGCCGCCAAGGCCGCGGGGTTCGAGGGCTTCTCGCACCACGACGCGCTCGCCGACGCCGAGGCGTGCGCGGCGATCATCGTGCACGCCGCCGAGCGGCACGAGGTCGACGACCTCGAACGACTGGCGCACATCACGCGGGTGAAGATCGGCGCCATCGGACCGGTGGCCACGCGCGACGACCGTGCAGCGCACGGCCCGATGGCCTTGCAGTAGCGGCCCGCCGACGCATCGACCCGCCGATGTCGGCGGCCCCTGCGACACTGTCGGCATGGACATCCTCGCCCTCGTCACCGGCCTCCTCGTCGGCATCGCCCTCGGCGCGCTCGTGGCGGCGCTCGTGCTGCAGCGCCGTGCCGCGCAGGCCTCCGTCGAGGCGCCGGTCGCCGAAGACCCCGCGCTCGTCGAAGCCCGCATGCAGGCGAGGCTCGCCGAGGTGCGCGTCGGCGAAGAGGCGGCCAAGGCGGTGCTGCGTGAAGAACTCGCCTCGACGCAGGCCACGGCCGAGGCATTGCGCGAGCAGATCGTGCTCGCGCAGCAGCAGTACCGCGAGCTGGTCGAGCGCCAGCGTGCCGAGGTGCAGGCGCGTGAGACTCGCGATGCCGCCGAGAGCCGGGTGCTGCAGGCGCTCGCCCCGGTCAAGCAGACGCTCAGCGACATGCAGTCCAAGGTCACCCAGCTCGAGTCCCAGCGCAGCCTTCAGCACGGTGAGCTCGCCCAGCAGCTGAAGTCCGCCGCCGAGTCCGAAGAGCGGCTTCGGGCCACGGCGGAGTCGCTCGCGTCGGCGCTGCGCTCCAACAGCACTCGAGGTGTCTGGGGTGAGACTCAGCTTCGCAGCGTGGTCGGGGCCGCCGGCCTCATCGAACGAGTCGACTTCGACCTGCAGTCGAGCATCTCGAGCGATTCCGGCGCCGGCCGCCCCGACATGGTCGTGCGCCTGCCCGGCGGCAAGTCGATCGCGGTCGACGCGAAGGTGCCGTTCACCGCGTACCTCGAGGCGAGCCAGATCCCTGCGACGGCGAGCGGCGCAGATGCCGCGAAGCGGGTCGATTTCCTCAAGCAGCACGTCGCGGCCGTGCGCGCCCACGTCACGGCGCTCGGCTCGAAGGGGTACTGGAACGGCCTCGACGCCTCCCCCGAGCTCGTGATCGCCTTCATCCCGAGCGAGTCGCTCGTCTCGGCGGCGCTCGAGACCGACCCGAGCCTCATGGAGTTCGCCTTCTCGAAGCGGGTCGCCCTCGCTTCACCGGTCACGCTGTGGTCGGTGCTGAAGACGGTCGCGTTCTCATGGCAGCAAGACGTGCTGACCAACGAGGCGAAGACCCTGTTCGACCTCAGCCGCGAGCTCTACTCGCGCCTGTCGACCACGGCGAGCCACATCGAGAAGCTCGGCCGCACCATCGAGCGCAGCGTGAAAGATTACAATTCCTTCGTCGGCTCCCTCGAACGTCAGGTGCTGCCGACGGCGCGCAAGCTCGGCGCGCTCGACGAGTCGAAGGTGCTGGCGCCGCTCCAGGGCATCGAAGAGGCGCCGCGCGAACTCACGGCGTTCGAGCTCGTCTCCACCACGGGCGCCGACCTCGACCCCGAACTGCGCCGGCAGCTCGAGACGCCCGATGGCGCCGACGACTGAGCCGACACGATCGAGACCGCTCGGTCAGTCGTAGTACAGGTCGAGGCTCTCGCTCAGCCGATCACGTTCCTGCAGGCGCCGACCCGCGCCCTTCGCGCTGGCCGTCGTCAGGGTGACGAGCAGGTGGATGACGAGCGCGACCGTCGTGGGCGAATTCGCGAACGACGCGCTCTCGGTGTTGACGATCAACCGCTCCTGCGCCACGGAACTGAGCGGCGCATCGGGTGAATCGGTGATGACGATGACCGTGCCGCCGGCTTCGGCGAATCGCCGTGCGATGTCGACCGTGTACTTGCGGTAGCGCGAGAGCGAGATCGCCACGAGCACGTCCGTCGAGCGCACATCGCTCAGCACGTCGAGCGGCCTCACGATGGTGCCATCGATGAGCGAGACGTTCGCGAGCCCCGCGCTCAGTTCGATCGCGAGCAATGAGGCGTAGGTGAACGACTTGGCCGTGCCGAGGATGAACCGGCGACGCGACGCCACGATCAGCGCGGCGATCCGCTCGAACGAACCGTCGTCACGAGCCCAGTCGAGGGCGGCGAGATATCGCTCACGCTCCTGCTCGACGACGCGCCGCTTCAGCAGCTGCGCCGAGCGCCGCTGAACTCGCGCGTCGTACCCCTCATGAGGACTCCCGGGAGCGCCTGTCGCCATGTCACCCCTTCCGATGCAATCGTGCCCGGTCGTGGGCGGCGGCGACGACAGCGACACCCCACGCACGACCCCGATTTGGGGTCATTCTCAGCTCGTTCACTCGGAGAACACCAGTCCGTTCCGAATGGGTAACCGAAGCGTCATCCAAACGGGTCGAGCAGTGGCTATCGGGGTTCGGGGTCTTCGCGCGAGCCGAGCTCGGCCACGTGCGGCTCGTCGACCGGCGGATCGAATCCGGCTGCGGCCTCTGCTCCGGTCACCGGCTCGGCGTCGAGCATCGCATCGAGCGGATGCGCGATCTCGTCTCTGCCGAGGCGGGCGAACGCGAGTGTCGCGATCGCGAGCACCGGCGAGACGAGGCCGGCGATGAGAAAGGCCGGTGCGATGCCGATCCATTCGCCGACGGGGCCGGCCACGGCCATCGAGATCGGCATGAGCGCGAGCGAGACGAAGAAGTCGAGGCTCGACACCCGGCCGAGCATCGCAGGAGGCACACGCCGCTGCAGCAGCGTGCCCCACACGACGCTCGCGCCGGAGAACAGGAGTCCGCAGATGAAGAGGGCCACGATCATCACCCAGAGCCACGAGGTGAACCCGATGATCGCGAGCGGGAGGCATCCGAACCCCCACGCCAGGATCATCAGCGTGAGGTACCGGCGTGGCAGCCGCATCGAGGCGACGGCGAGCGAGCCGATCGCGCCGCCCACGCCGAACGCGGCGAGCGCGAGCGCGAAGGCACCGGCCCCGCCGCCGGTCTGGTCTTTCACCGCAAACGGCAGGAGCACCTCGATCGGCCCCATGATGACGAACACCAGCAGGATCGAGAACACGAGCGTCGCGAAGAGCCACTTCGTGCGCAGCAGGTAGGCGAATCCGTCGCGCAGGTCGATGAACGTCTGTCGCACCGGATGCACCGCCGGCCCGTCGAGCACTCGCCGCACCGGCGTCGTGCGCATGACGCCGAGCACCACCGCGGCGACGACCTGCAGCCCTGCGACCGCGGCGAACGCGAGCCACGGCCCCTGCACCGCGATGAGTGCGCTCGCGACGGCCGGGCCCGCCGCGTTCATCACCGAGGGCCGCAGCACTCCCTCGATGCCGTTGGCGGCCAGCAGCTGCGACTCGGGCAGGATCGCGGGCAGCCAGGCGGAGTACGCGGGGTAGAAGAACCCGTCGGCCACGCCGAGCACGAACGAGATGACGGCGATGTGCCATACCTCGATGAGTCCCGTGACCGCGAGCATCGCCGCGACCGAGAACCCGACCCCTCGCACGATCTCGACGGTCAGCAGGATGCGGCGCTGGGGAATGCGGTCGGCGGCGACCCCGCCGAAGAGCACCGCGAGCACGAGTCCGAGACTCGAGCCGACCGCGACGAACGAGAGGTCGACGGGCGTGCCGCCGAGCTCGACGACCTGCCAGACGGCGGAGACGATCCAGGCGCCGGCGCTCAGGAGGGACGCGGCGAGAGCCGCCGTAAGCAGGCGGTACTGGCTCGACCCGAACGGTCGGAGCGCGCGCGGCAACCGGTCGGCGCTGGTCATCCGTCCATCATGGCGCGGGCCACCGACAAGCGCACCACCCGAGGCGCCGCGTCACGGCAAGCGCGTACAGCGACCACGTCACGGCGACCGCGTCACGGCAAGCGCGTCACGGCACCGCCGGTCTCAGAGCAGGTCGTCGACGAGCCACTTCTCGGCGAGGTGATCGGCAAGCACGCGCCGGATCGTGCCCGACTTGCCGCGCAGCACGATCGACTCCGTGCGGATGATCGGCCCCTTGCGCGAGACGCCGTCGACGAGCTCGCCGTCGGTGACCCCCGTCGCGACGAAGAAGGTGTTGTCGCCCTTCACGAGGTCGTCGAGTTCGTAGACCTGGTCGCAGTCGAGACCGGCCGCCTCGCCGCGCGCCCGCTCGGCGTCGTCGTTCGGCGCGAGGCGCCCCTGCATGAACCCGCCGAGCGCCTTGATCGCACACGCGGTGGTGATGCCCTCGGGGCTGCCTCCGATGCCGACGCACATGTCGATGCGCGAGTCGTAGCGCGCCGCGTTGATGCCGCCCGCGACGTCGCCGTCGCTGATCAGGCGGGTACCGGCGCCCGCGGCGCGGATGTCGGCGATCAGCTGCTCGTGGCGCGGGCGGTTGAGTACGGCAACGCGCATCTCGCCGATCTGCTTGCCCTTGGCCGCGGCGAGTGCGCGCAGGTTCTCGCCGATGGGCTTGCGGATGTCGACGACGCCGATGCCCGAGGCATCCGTCACGATCTTGTCCATGTAGAAGACGGATGACGCGTCGAGCATGGAGCCGCGGTCGGAGACGGCGATCACCGAGAGGGCGTTCTGACGCCCGGCCGCCGTCAGCGAGGTGCCGTCGATCGGATCGACGGCGATGTCGCACGCGGGGCCCCGGCCGTTGCCGACCCGCTCGCCGTTGAAGAGCATCGGCGCGGCATCTTTCTCGCCCTCGCCGATCACGACGACACCGTCGAAGTTCACCGTGCCGAGGAAGGCGCGCATGGCGTCGACGGCCGCACCGTCGGCGCCGAGCTTGTCGCCGCGGCCGATCCACGGGGACGACCTGATCGCCGCAGCCTCGGTGGCCCGCACGAGTTCGAGTGCGATGTTGCGGTCGGGGTGCAGGTAGAGGGCTGCCGTATCGGTGCTCACCATCGAGGGTCCTCCCGGACGCTAGTGCGGCCGGTCAGTCGAGACCGGCCTTGAACGATCATCTCCAAGCCTAGGCAGCGTCCGCCCGATTCTCGCCCGCTTTCAGGGGCGAAGCGGTGAAAGAATGTGCATTCTTAACCCGGCGTTCACGGGAGTCGCCACTCGCCGATCTTCGGGTCGACACCCGGGCCGGCGTGCCAGATGCTGACCGCTGCACCGCCATCGGCGGCGACCCGGACTCCCGGCATGGCCGCGCCGCCGGGTGCACACCCGGTCAGCGCGGCGAGGAACACCCACGCTGGTGCGCCGCACAGCTCGGTCAGCCGCCAGACCCGGTCGAGATCGAGGCCTCCCTCGACGAGACGCTCGCGCTCGGCACCCGACTGCGGTGCGAGTCGTGCCCACATCGAGCCGCCGAGCGCCCGCACCGCCGCAGCGGTCAGCACTCCTTCGGGCGCCCCGCCGATGCCCGAGACGAGGTCGGGCCCCGGGTCGCGCCCGGCGGCGCGCAGGCTCCGCTCCACGTCGCCGTGCACGAAGAGCTCGACGGATGCCCCCGCAGCCCGCGCCTCGGCGACGAATCGCGCGTTCCTCGGCCGCTCCTGCACGGCGACGCGCACCTCGTGCGCCGGCACGCCTCGAGCCGCCGCGATGCGGGCGACGAGTTCGCCGGTCGAGGCGCCGGCCGGGGCATCCGGGAGCCAGGTCACGTGCTTCTCGAGGTAGTGGGCCGTGCCGAGTGCGGCGAGCGAACCGCGCGGCGCGACGGCGAGCACGACCATCGCGCCGGGCGCTCCGGCCGCGGCGAGCCGGGTTCCGTCGATCGGGTCGACGGCGAGGTCGAGCCGCGGTGCGGTGGCCGCCTCCGCGTCGGCGCGCGAGTCGAGACCCGGGGCACCGCCCGGCCGGATGCCTCGGCCGAACCGCTCCCCCACCCAGAGCATCGGTGCTTCGTCCTTCTCGCCCTCGCCGACGACGACGACCCCATTGACGTCGAGTTCGCCGAGTGCGGCGCGCAGTGCCCGAACCGCGAGTCCGTCGAGGCCGTGGCCGTCACCCGAACCGACGAGGGGCGACGCCGCGTGCGCCGCGAGCGCCGCGGCACGGCGGAAGCCGTCGACGAGTCCGAGTTCGACGAGGCGCAGCGGATCGATCGGCATCCGTCCATCCTGCCGCGACGTCGCGCCCGTGACATCCCACACCTGAGGCGCCCTCGCCAAGTCGGTAGACTCGACGCCAACCCCACAGTCGTCCGAAGGAGCACCATGCCCATCGCAACCCCTGAGCAGTACGCCGAGATGCTGGACACCGCGAAGGCCAAGGGCTTCGCGTTCCCCGCCTTCAACGTCTCCTCCTCGCAAACGCTCAACGCGGTGCTGCAGGGGCTCACCGAAGCCGGCTCCGACGGCATCATCCAGGTCACGACGGGCGGCGCCGACTACTTCGCGGGCCACACCGTGAAGGCCCGCGCGACCGGAGCCCTCGCCTTCGCGCGCTTCGCGCACGAGGTCGCCAAGAGCTACCCGATCATCGTGGCCCTGCACACCGACCACTGCCCGAAGCCGGCCCTCGCCGACTTCGTCTTCCCGCTCATCGAGGCGTCGGAGGCCGAGGTCAAGGCCGGCCGCAACCCGATCTTCCAGTCGCACATGTGGGACGGCTCGGCCGTGCCGCTCGGCGAGAACCTCGAGATCGCCAAAGAGATCCTGCCGCGCATGAAGGCCATCAACGCCATCCTCGAGGTCGAGATCGGCGTCGTCGGCGGCGAGGAGGACGGCGTCAGCCACGACATCAACGACAGCCTGTACACGACGCTCGACGACGCGATCGCGACCGTCGACGCACTCGGGTTCGGCGAGCAGGGCCGGTACATGGCCGCCCTCACCTTCGGCAACGTGCACGGCGTCTACGCGCCCGGCAACGTGAAGCTGCGCCCCGAGCTCCTGAAAGAGATCCAAGACGGGCTCGCCGCCAAGTACAGCACCGACGCCAAGCCGCTCGACCTCGTCTTCCACGGCGGCTCGGGATCGACCGATGCCGAGATCGCCGAGGCCGTCGCCAACGGCGTCGTGAAGATGAACATCGACACCGACACGCAGTACGCGTTCACGCGTTCGATCGCGGGCTACATGTTCGACAACTACGACGGCGTGCTGAAGGTCGACGGCGGCGTCGGCAACAAGAAGCAGTACGACCCGCGCGCCTGGGGCAAGGTCGCCGAGTCCGCCATGGCCGTGCGCGTCGCAGAGTCGACGCGTCAGCTCGGCTCCGCCGCCCAGTCGATCAGCGCGTAAGGCACGGATGTCGCAGAACGAGGCCGCTCGAACGCCCAACCACTCGGGCGACGCCGCGTCGACGCACGGCGGGGCGGGCAACCCGCCCGCCGTGCCGCCGCGCGACGAGCGGCCTCGTCCGCAGTACGGCGAGTACGCCCCCGAGGGCTGGACGTGGACGCCACCGGTCGACCGCGTCGCGGTTCCCGATGCACCGGTCGAGCCCGCGGCCGCCGGGCAGGCCACCGCTTCGGGCACCGCCGAGGGCGCCGTTGCCGCGACGGCGCGCCCGATCGACCGCATGTGGAGCATCGCGCTGCTCGTGATCGGCGTGTTCGGCGCCCTCTACAACAGCCTGGTGCTCTTCCAGCTTCCTGCCACGGCCCTCGAGTCGGCGAAGCTGTCGGCGTCGATGCTCGGAGTCGACGCGCCAACCGAGTTCACTCCCGGCCCGGTCGCGCCCGCGGCCATCATCGTCGGCATCGCCCTGCAGCTCGCACTGTGGGTCGGAGCACTCCTCTGGTCACGTGCGCGCCTGCGCGCCGGCCGCTCGGCATGGTGGATCCCGCTCCTCGCGGGCGTCGCGGCGTTCGTCGTGATGTTGATCGTCGGCATGATCGTGTTCTCGAGCGACCCCTTGTTCCTGCAGTCGCTGAGCCCCGCCCGACCATAGCGCGCGTCGAACGCTCGCGCGCCCAACCGTCGCGGGTCAGCGCTGCGCGCTGCCGCGACCGCCGAGCGCCCGTGCGTCGGGCTTGCCCGCGAGGTCTTTGCGCAGCTCCTTCGGCAGCGAGAACATCAGGTCTTCCTCGGCCGTCTTGACCTCGGCGACCTCGCCGTAGCCGGCGTCGGCGAGCGCCTCGAGCAGCTCCTTCACGAGACCTTCGGGCACGGATGCCCCGCTCGTCACGCCGACCGTCTCGACGCCGTCGAGCCACTCCTGCCGCACCTCGCTCGCGTAGTCGACCCGGTAGGCGGCCTTCGCGCCGTACTCCAGGGCGACCTCGACGAGCCGCACGCTGTTCGAGCTGTTGGCCGAGCCCACCACGATGACGAGGTCGGCGTCTTGGGCGACCTTCTTGATCGCGACCTGACGGTTCTGGGTGGCGTAGCAGATGTCGTCGGAGGGCGGGTCCTGCAGGTTCGGGAATCGCTCGCGCAGCCGTCGCACCGTCTCCATGGTCTCGTCGACCGAGAGCGTCGTCTGCGAGAGCCAGACGACCTTGTCGGGATCTTGCACCTCGATGTTGTCGACGTCGTCGGGGCTGTTCACGATCGTGACGTGGTCGGGCGCCTCGCCCGCGGTGCCCTCGACCTCTTCGTGGCCCTCGTGGCCGATAAGCAGGATCTCGAAGTCGTCGCGCGCGAAGCGCACGGCCTCGCGGTGCACCTTCGTGACGAGCGGGCACGTCGCGTCGATCGCATGCAGGCCCCGGTCGGCGGCGGCGTTCACCACGGCCGGTGAGACGCCGTGCGCGCTGAACACGATGTGGGCACCGGCCGGCACCTCGTCGACCTCTTCGACGAAGATCGCACCCTGTGCTTCGAGTTCGGTGACCACGTGGATGTTGTGCACGATCTGCTTGCGCACGTAGACCGGCGCTCCGTAGTGCTCGAGCGCCTTCTCGACGGCGATCACCGCACGATCGACGCCCGCGCAATAGCCGCGCGGGGCGGCGAGCAGCACGCGCTTGTGTCCGGGGACCGGGTTATCCTTGAGCCGGCCGCGCACGCCCGGAACTCTGGGCATGCCGAGGCCGATTCGCGGGGTTTCCGTAGTGCTCGTCACGGTGCCCATCCTACGCGGCCGAATGACGGGGGGCGGCTGGGAGGCCCAGATGACGGATGCACCGGCGACACGAGATGCACCGTGGCCGGTCGCGCTCCTCTCGGGCAAGCTCAAGCAGTACATCGACCGCCTCGGCACGGTGTGGGTCGAGGGTGAGATCACCCAGTGGGGCGTCTCGGGGGGCAACGTCTACGGCAAGCTGAAAGACCTCGATGCCGAGGCGACCCTGTCGTTCCAGGTGTGGTCCTCGGTGCGGGCGCGCTTCGACGAGCAGTTCAAGCAGGGCGACCGGGTGATCGCGCTCGTCAAGCCCAACTGGTGGGTCAAGGGCGGCTCGCTGTCGATGCAGGTGTTCGAGCTGAAGCACGTCGGCCTCGGCGACCTGCTCGAGCGGCTCGAGCGACTGCGCACCCAGCTCGCTGCCGAGGGGCTCTTCGATGCCGCACGCAAGCGCCGGCTGCCGTTCCTGCCGGGCGTCGTCGGCCTCATCACCGGCAAAGACAGCGATGCCGAGAAAGACGTGCTGCGCAACGCCCGCCTGCGCTGGCCTGCCGTCGAGTTCCGCGTCGTGCACGCCGCCGTGCAGGGCGAACGCACGGTCGCCGAGGTCGTGGCCGCGATCGAACGCCTCGACGCCGACCCACAGGTCGAGGTCATCGTCGTCGCTCGCGGCGGCGGCGACTTCCAGAACCTGCTGGGGTTCAGCGATGAACGCGTCGTGCGGGCGGCGGCAGCGGCGACCACGCCGATCGTCTCGGCGATCGGCCACGAGGCAGACCGGCCGCTGCTCGACGAGGTCGCCGACCTGCGCGCCTCGACGCCGACGGATGCCGCGAAGCGCGTCGTCCCAGACGTCAACGAAGAGCTCGTGCGCGTCGAGCAGGCCAGGGCCCGGCTCGGCATGCGCCTCCAGACGATCCTCTCCCGCGAGATCGACCGCATCGGTCACCTGCGTTCCCGGCCGGCCCTCGCCGAGACGGCATGGATCGTCGACCGGCGCGCCGAAGACCTCACCCGCTGGGTCGCCCGCGGCGCCGAGCTCGTCGAGCGCACGATCGACCGGCAGACGCATCGCATCGCCGAACTGCGCGGGCATCTGCGCGCACTCTCGCCGCAGGCGACGCTCGACCGCGGCTACGCGATCGTGCAGGGAGCCGACGGTCATGTGGTGCGCGGTCCGAACGACGCACCCGATGGCGCCGAACTCACCGTGACGCTCGCCGAGGGCGCTCTCGCTGCGGTCTCCAGAGGTGCGGTGCCGTCGGTGCACGATGCGGCGCCGCGACCAGGGTCGGGTTCGAGCCGCGCGGTCGACGACGGCGAATAGAATGGATGCCATGCCCACCCCCACCGACGTCGCCGAACTGAGCTACGAGCAGGCGCGAGACGAACTCGTGCAGGTCGTCGGCGAACTCGAGCAGGGCTCGGCGACCCTCGAGCAGTCACTCGCGCTCTGGGAGCGCGGCGAGGCCCTCGCGGCGCGCTGCGAGGAGTGGCTCATCGGCGCGAAGGCGCGCCTCGACGCAGCGCGTGCCGGCGCCTCGCGCGCAGCCTCCGGCGACGCCGGCATCCGCTGATGGCCGAGCAGTCGCCGCGCGTGGTCGCCGAACTCGGCCGGCCCGAGACCCCCGAAGAGACCGCGGCGCGCAAGGCCGAGAACTCGCTGAAGCACCGCCAGCGACAGACGCTCAACAACCTGCTGCTCGCGCTCGGCGCGAGCCTCATCCTGGTGCTCGTCATCGTGCTGCTCGTTCCGCGCAGCGACACGCCCATCGAGCGCGACGTCGACGTGGTCGCCCTCGCCGAGCAGGCTCAGATCGCGAGCGACGACCCCCTCGCGGTTCCCGACATGCCCGAGGGCTGGCGCGCCAACGCCGCCGAGCTCCGCACGAGCCAGGCCGACGAGGTCACCGCGTGGTACGTGGGCTATCTCACCCCGAGCGACGAGTTCGTCGGGTTCTACCAGGGGCTCGACGCGAACCCGACCTGGGTGGCCGGGCTCCTCGCCCGCACGCTCGCCGCGGGAACCGTCACGATCGACGGCATCGAGTGGACGGTGTACGACAACCGCGAGTCCGACGACGACGTGGGCAACGCCCGATACGGGCTCACCGCCGAAGCGGGCGGCAGCACCTTCGTGCTGCTCGGCACCGCGACACCGGAAGAATTCGAGACGCTCGCGTCGGCACTCACGCCGACGATCGAGGCGCAGAAGTGAGGGGTATGCCGTGACCACGCAGCCGAACGATCGTCCTCAGACCCCGGCCGAGACGTGGCGCGAGCTACGGCGCGGCAACGAGCGCTTCATCGCGGGCGAGCCGCAGCATCCGCGACAAGACGTCGAGCACCGCGCGTCGCTGGCGCACTCCCAGCGGCCGCTCGTCGCGATCTTCGGATGCAGCGACTCCCGCCTCTCGGCAGAGATCATCTTCGACGTCGGCCTCGGCGACGCCTTCGTCGTGCGCAACGCCGGCCAGGTCATCTCCGAGTCGGTGCTCGGCTCGCTCGAGTACGCCGTCGGCGTGCTCGGAGTGCCGCTCATCCTCGTGCTTGGTCACGACGAGTGCGGTGCGGTCCGCGCCGCGATCGACTCGCAGGCCCCCGACGCGGCGCCCCTGCCGGCGCACATCACCTCGATCGTCGATCGCATCGTGCCGGCCGTGCGCCGCGTGGCGGGCCGCAACCCCGACGCTCCCATCGAACCGTCCGACGTCGACGCGGCCTTCGTCGGCCGTGAGCACCTGCGCGACACCGTGGCCGAGCTGCTCGACAGTTCCGAGATGATCAGCGACGCGATCGCAGCGGGTACGCTGGCTATCGTCGGCGCGAACTACCGACTGTTCGAAGGTCGTGCCGAGACCGACATCGTCGTCGGTCGCATCTGACCGCCGCGTTCGCGGCATCTGCCGGGCGCGCCCCGGCGACAACCGAAAGGGATCACACCGTGGTGGACAACGCCGCCGACTACCGTATCGAGCACGACACGATGGGCGAGGTGCGGGTGCCCGCATCGGCGCTCTACCGGGCGCAGACGCAGCGCGCCGTCGAGAACTTCCCGATCTCGGGTGCAGGCCTCGAGCCCCAGCAGATCCAGGCGCTCGCGCGCATCAAGAAGGCCGCCGCGCAGGCCAACGCGCAGCTCGGCGTGCTCGACCCGGCGATCGCGAAGGCGATCGAAGACGCTGCCGACGAGGTCATCTCGGGAGTGCACGACTTCGCCGAGCACTTCCCGGTCGACGTCTACCAGACCGGCTCCGGCACCTCCTCGAACATGAACATGAACGAGGTGCTCGCCACGATCGCGACCGCGAAGCTCGGCAGCCCCGTGCACCCGAACGATCACGTGAACGCGTCGCAGTCGTCGAACGACGTCTTCCCGACCTCGGTGCACATCGCCGTCACCGCAGCGCTCATCGACGAGCTGATCCCGGCGCTCGACCACCTCGCGGTCGCCCTCGAGACGAAGTCCGTCGAGTGGGCGGGCGTGGTGAAGGCCGGCCGCACCCACCTCATGGACGCCACCCCGGTCACGCTCGGCCAGGAGTTCGGCGGCTACGCCCGCCAGATCCGCCTCGGCATCGAGCGCGTCCGCACGGCGCTCCCCCGCGTCGCCGAGGTCCCGCTCGGCGGCACGGCCGTCGGCACCGGCATCAACACCCCGGCCGGGTTCCCCCAGCTCGTCATCTCGCTGCTGCAGGCCGAGACCGAGTTGCCGATCACCGAAGCCGCCGACCACTTCGAGGCCCAGGCCAACCGCGACGGGCTCGTCGACGCGTCAGGCGCGCTGCGCACGATCGCCGTGAGCCTCACGAAGATCTCGAACGACCTGCGCTGGATGGGCTCCGGACCGAACACCGGCCTCGGCGAGCTGCGCATCCCCGACCTGCAGCCCGGCTCCTCGATCATGCCGGGCAAGGTCAACCCCGTCGTGCCCGAGGCCGTGCTCATGGTCTGCGCGCGGGTCATCGGCAACGACGCGACGATCGCGTGGGCCGGGGCATCCGGCGCGTTCGAGCTCAACGTGCAGATCCCCGTCATGGGTACGGCGTTGCTCGAGTCGATCCGCCTGCTCGCAAGCTCCGTGCGCGTGCTCGCCGACAAGACCATCGACGGCCTCGAGGCCGACGTCGAGCGCGCCACGGCCCTCGCGGGCATGTCGCCGTCGATCGTGACGCCGCTCAACAAGCTCATCGGCTACGAGGCCGCCGCGAAGATCGCGAAGCACTCGGTGGCCAAGGGCATCACGGTGCGCGAAGCGGTGATCGATCTGGGTCACGTCGAGCGCGGCGACCTCACGATCGAGCAGCTCGACACGGCCCTCGACCTGCTCTCGATGACGCGTCCGCCGCAGGCCTGAGCCTCGCCGACGTGACGAAGCGCCCCGCCGATCCGGCGGGGCGCTTCCGTCTTCCTGGGGGGCCGGCTTCGTGCTCGAGGTCGTGACGCGGGCCCCGGTTCACCGGGGCCCGCGCACCGGCGTCGATCGCGGCGTTACGCCAGTTCGTGCCCGTCGAGCATCTCGGCGACGAGCGCAGCGATCGCGGAGCGCTCCGAGCGGTTGAGCGTGATGTGGGCGAACAGCGCATGCCCCTTCAGCGTCTCGATGACACTCGCGACGCCGTCGTGGCGGCCGACTCGCAGGTTGTCGCGCTGGGCGACGTCATGGGTGAGCACGACCCGAGAGTTCTGCCCGATGCGGGAGAGCACCGTGAGCAGCACGTTGCGTTCGAGCGACTGCGCCTCGTCGACGATCACGAACGCGTCATGCAGGGAACGCCCGCGGATGTGGGTGAGCGGCAGCACCTCGAGGATGCCGCGGTCGACGACCTCCTCGAGCACGTTGTCGGAGACGACCGAGCCGAGGGTGTCGAAGACGGCCTGGCCCCAGGGGTTCATCTTCTCGCCCTGGTCGCCCGGCAGGTAGCCGAGCTCCTGGCCGCCGACGGCGTACAGCGGGCGGAACACCATGATCTTCTTGTGCTGCTGGCGCTCGAGCACCGCCTCGAGGCCGGCGCACAGCGCCAGCGCCGACTTGCCGGTGCCGGCCCGGCCGCCGAGCGAGAGGATGCCGATCTCGGGGTCGAGCAGCAGGTCGATCGCGAGCCGCTGCTCGGCCGAACGCCCGTGCAGTCCGAAGACCTCGCGGTCGCCGCGCACGAGCCGCACCTCGCGCTCGCCGACCACCCGGGCGAGTGCGGAGCCCCGATCGGAGTGGATGACGAGACCGGTGTTGATCGGCTGCCCGACGTCGGCCGGCAAGGTGAGGTGCTCGTGTTCGTAGAGCTTGGCCATGTCGTTGGACCCGAGGTCGAGTTCGGCCATGCCGTTCCACCCCGAGTCGATCGCGAGCTCGTGCCGGTACTCCTGCGCGTCGAGGCCGACGGAGGCCGCCTTCACGCGCAGCGGCAGGTCTTTCGAGACGACCGTGACGGCAAGGCCGTCGTTGGCGAGGTTGAGCGCACAGGCGAGGATGCGGGAGTCGTTGTCGGAGAGCCGAAGTCCCGACGGCAGCACGTTCTGGTCGCTGTGGTTCAGCTCGACTCGCAACGACCCGCCGTCGCCGACGGGGATCGGGAAGTCGAGTCGCTCGTGTTCGACGCGCAGCTCGTCGAGAATGCGCAGCGACTGACGGGCGAAGTAGCCGATCTCGGGGTCGTTCCGTTTGGCCTCGAGTTCCGTGATCACCACGACGGGCAGCACGACCGCGTGCTCGTCGAAACGGAACAGGGCCTTGGGATCCGAGAGCAGCACCGAGGTGTCGAGCACGTACGTGCGCTCCTGCTGTGCTGCTGCGGCATCCGCCGCGAGATCGGTCGACTTGGAGGTAGAGAGTGACACGCCAGCTCCCGCCCCGAGCATCAGCTCGGCATTCCGGGCCGGCGGCGATCCTCCCACGAGCGGTTCATCAGCCGGCTCGATCAGACACCTTGTCCGATGCCTCAGACGCTACGACTGCACCGCCGAAACCGCTTGACCGACACGCGGTGCGACACGTGCCGTTCACATCGCGAGCGGATGCCTCAGCCGCGCGCTCGGCTCAGTAGGTCGCCGCTGTGCCGTACGAGACGAACGCCGCACGGAGCATCTCGAGCGTCTCCTCGGAGGTTGCGGCGTGCACCGACAACCGCACCTGCCCGAGCCTGGTCGTCGCCGTGACCCCGTGGTTGTGCAGGGATGCCGACAGCAGGGTGACCTGTTCCGTCGGCGGCTCGAGCACGATGATGCCGGCCCGCTCGCGCTCGGCGCGCGAGGAGACCACGGCGATCGCGAACTCGTCGGCGAGCTCGATCGTCTGGCTGACCCGATCGGCGACGACCGCATTGATCGCGGCGACGCCGACGTCGGCGATCTCCTCGAGGCTCGCGGCGAACCGGGCTTCGGCGAGGGGGTCGGGATTGGCGACCCGGAATGCGCGGGCATCGGATGCGGGCGGCGGCACCTCACCCCAGGGTTCGGGCTCCTCTGTGCCGCTGAAGCCCGAGAACACGGGGGTCAACTGTTCGAGCGCACGCGCCGACAGGGCCATCATGCCCGTGCCCCACCCGGCCCGGCACCACTTCTGCCCACCGGTCAGCACGACGTCCGCGGCATCCCACGGCGCGTCGACCACGCCGAAGCCCTGGATGGCGTCGACGATCAGCAGGCGGTCGCCGATGACCTGCCTGATGCCCTCGATGTCGCAGAGGTACCCCGTGCGCGAGTCGACGAGGCTCACCGCGACGGCGGCGACGTTCGACTCGAGTTGCTCCCGGATCTGGCCGGGCGTCACCTTGCCGTGATCGGTCTCGAGCCAGACCGGCTGCACGGTGTGCAGGGCCTCTTGCGCGCGCACCGCGGCGATGGGCAGGCTCGGGAACTCCCCGGCCGAGAGCAGCACGCCGCCCGTCAGGCCGAACATCGCGTGCATGATGCCCGTCGTGGTGTTGGGCTGGAAGACGATCTGGTCTGCGGGGAACCCGGTGACGGCCGAGGCCGCCTCGCGCAACCGGCTGTCTTGTTCGGCGAACGCGTCGAGGCTGCCGTGCCGGGCGCGTTGCAGCACCTGCGTGAACACGAGGGCCTCTTCGGCGGCAGCGGTCGAGAGGGGCCCCACGCGGCCGTAGTCGAGGTAGCCCGGTTCTTCGGTGAACCCCGCGGTGAAATCGTCGATGGTCACGTGTGCGGCCCCCTTCTCCGAGGCATAGTTTGGCAGACCCGGCGGGCCTTCAGTAAGCGATGGTGGCGGTCATCCGCCGAAACGACGGTGGCGCTTCGCGTAGTCGCGAAGCGCCCGCAGGAAGTCGACCTTGCGAAGGTCGGGGCCGAGGGCCTCGACGAAGTAGAACTCGCTGTGAGCGGCCTGCCAGAGCATGAAGTCGCTGAGCCGTTGCTCACCCGAGGTGCGGATGACGAGGTCGGGGTCGGGCTGGCCGCCCGTGTAGAGGTGCTGCCCGATGAGGTCGGGCGTCAGTCGCTCGGCGAGGTCGTCGAGGCTGCGCCCCTCGGCGTGATGGGCGGCGACGATCGAGCGCATCGCATCGGTGATCTCCTTGCGCCCGCCGTAGCCGACCGCGAGGTTGACGTGCAGTCCGCGCTTGTCGGCGGTGCGGTGCTCTGCGGCGTCGAGGGCCGCGACGAGCGGGGCGGGAAGACCGGCGTCCGATCCGACGTGCTGCACCCGCCAGTCGCGGTAGTGCGAGAGCTCTTCGGCGAGTTCGGCGATGATCTCGATGAGGTCGGCGAGCTCGGCACTCGGACGATTGCCGAGGTTGTCGCTCGAGAGCAGGTAGAGGGTGACGGTGGAGAGGCCGGCGTCGTCGCACCACTCGAGGAATTCGCGCATCTTCGCGGCACCGGCGCGGTGACCGTGGGCGGCCGTGTCGTAGCCGAGCTGCTTCGCCCAGCGGCGATTGCCGTCGATGATCATGGCCACATGGCGCGGCATCGCGGCCGGGTCGAGGCCGCGTCGGAGCCGGTTCTGGTAGAGGCGGTAGAGGAGGCCGCGACCGAGGGGCTGATCGCTCGTCTGCACGGGACTACGCTACCGCTCCGAGGCATCCGACACTCACAGCCGCTCGTGACCGGTGACGCCCTACGCTGTGTGCATGACCTCGAAGCCCCGTCAGGGACCGCACGACGCCATGGAAGAACTCTCCCGTCCCGTCGCGGCGGAAGACCCGGGCGATACCGCGGTCTCGCGTGCCGAACACGGCCCCGACCTGCCGAACATCCCGCTGCTCGACGACTCGCTCGCGCACCCCGTCGAGGTCAAGCCGACCTGGCGCGGCTGGATCCACGCCGGCACCTTCCCCGCGACGATCGTGGCGGGCGTCGTGCTCATCGTGCTCGCCGAGGGCGCGCCGGCGAAGTGGGCCTCGGCCGTGTTCGTGCTCTCGTCGATGCTGCTCTTCGGCAACTCGGCGCTCTACCACCGGTTCGACTGGGAGCCGAAGACGAAGCTCCTGCTGAAGCGGGTCGACCACGCCAACATCTTCCTGCTGATCGCCGGCACCTACACGCCGCTCGCGATCCTGGCCCTGCCGCCCGACAAGGGCTGGCTGCTGCTCGGCATCGTCTGGAGCGGCGCGCTCGTGGGCATCGGGTTCCGGGTGTTCTGGATCGCCGCACCGCGCTGGCTCTACGTGGCGCTGTACCTGCTGCTCGGCTGGGCCGCCGTGATGTACCTCGGCGACCTGCTCGCCGTCAACGCCGCGATGATGGTGCTCGTCATCGTCGGCGGACTCTTCTACACGGCCGGCGCCGTCGTCTACGGGCTCAAGCGGCCGAACCCCTGGCCGGGCGTCTTCGGCTTCCACGAGATCTTCCACGCCTGCACGGTGCTCGCCTTCATATGCCACTGGACGGCGACGCTGCTCATCGCGATCGCCCCGGCCTACCACCTCGGCTGATCGTGCGGCGGGCGCACGTCGAAGAGGTTCGAGGCGACCGCCGCGTCCGGCGCGACCGCTAGCGGGAGGATGCCCCGTCGGGTTCGTCGTCGTTCGGGTCGTTGTCGCCGCGCGGCGCCTCGCCCGAGGCATCCGTCGCCTGGCCGTCGGCCTCGGCGATCTCGGCATCGCGCGCCTCGGCCTCGAGCTGCTCGCGCACCTCGGCCCGGTAGTTGGTGCGCCGGATGCGCCGCACCATGTCGAGGATCAAGAGCACCACCACGACCATGATGAGGAAGGTCACGAGGAAGCCCCAGATGCCCGGGGTCACAGTGTTGGGGTCGAACTCCTCGTCTTCTGCCAGGAAGGTCAGGGCGGGCACGACGAGCATCGGACTCTCTTTCACGCTGTCACGGGCGGGCTTCGGCGTCACGGGGGCGCGTTAAGCTTGAATTCAAGCCTAGACGATCGACCCGAAGGAGCCGCGTGGTGGCAGAGGCCGAGACCGACGCGCTCGACGCGCGGTACGGGCGCACTCGCACCCATCGCACGCGCGACCGGCTGCTGCTCGCCGGCGGCGCGGTGGCATTCGCGATCGTGCTCGTCGCCTGGGTCGTCTGGGCGGGCCTCGACGGCCAGAAGCCGCAGGTCGAGGCCACCGACACGGGCCACCGCCTGATCAACGAGGAGCGCCTGGTCGAGGTCAGCTGGAACCTCTCGGTGCCGCCCGGCAACGACACCGCCTGCATCGTGCAGGCGCTCAACGAGGATTTCACGGTCGTCGGCTGGAAGGTCGTCGAAGTGCCGGCATCGACGCGCCACATCCGCAGCCTCACCGAAACGGTGCGGGTCGCGCAAGAGGCCAACACGGGTTTGATTTACAGCTGCTGGCTCACCTAACATGGGACATTCGCTCCGACAGTCGTCGGGGCGACACGTCTATACGGCGTGCATCTGAGACAGTGTGTACCCGCCAAGACGGGTACCCATACACGGGAGTGTGCATCATGGCGCAGGACGCCACCGTCACCTGGCTCACCCAGGAGGCCTACGACCGCCTCGCGGCGGAGCTCGAGCACCTCTCCACCCACGGCCGCGAGGAGATCGCGAAGCGCATCGAGGCCGCGCGCGAGGAGGGCGACCTCAAGGAGAACGGCGGCTACCACGCCGCCAAAGACGAGCAGGGCAAGCAGGAGGCCCGCATCCGTCAGCTGAAGGGGCTCCTCCGCACCGCCGAGGTCGGCGAAGCACCGCAGTCCTCAGGCGTCGTCGAGACCGGCACCGTCATCACCGCGATCATCGCGGGCGACGAAGAGACGTTCCTCATCGGCAGCCGCGAGATCGCCGGAGACTCCGAGCTCGACGTGTGGAGCGAGCAGAGCCCGCTCGGCGCCGCGATCCTCGGCCTCAAGATCGGTGAGAAGACCAGCTACACCGCACCCAACGGTCGTGAGATCCCGGTGGAGATCACCGGTGTCGCGACGTGGGGCGGCGAGTAGCCGAGCACCATCACGGCGCCGAGACGCGCCGACCCCGCCTACTCGTTGTAGACGACCGGCTCGTAGCCGGCACGGCGCAGCACCTCGACGACCTCGGCGCGATGATCGGGGCCGCGGGTCTCGACCGAGAGCTTCAGCTCGACCTCGGAGATCTGCAGTCCTGATCCGTGCCGCGTGTGCAGCACCTCGATCACGTTGGCGTTCGCCTCGGCCAGGAGTTCCGCGATGCGGGCGAGCTGGCCCGGACGATCGGGCAGCCCGATGCCGAGCGTGAGGTACCGGTCGGAGGCCGCGAGGCCGTGCGCGATCACGCGCTGCATGAGCAGGGGGTCGATGTTGCCGCCCGAGAGCAGCGCGACCACCGGGCCGTCGGAGGCGATCTGGCCGGTCATGATCGCGGCCACCGAGACCGCGCCCGCGGGCTCGACGACGAGCTTGGCGCGTTCGAGCAGCACGAGCAGCGCCCGGGCGATGTCGTCTTCGGAGACCGTCACCACCTCGTCGACCGCATCGCGGATGATCTCGAAGTTCAACTCGCCCGGACGGTAGACGGCGATGCCGTCGGCGATCGTCGGCACGACCGGCACCCGCTGGGGCGACCCCGCGGCGAGCGAGGCGACGTATGGTGCGGCGTTCTCGGCCTGCACCCCGATCACCCTGATGGTGCGCCCGAGTTCGGCGGCACGTTGCTTGACGGCACTCGCGATGCCCGCGGCGAGGCCGCCGCCGCCGATCGGCACGACGATGGTCTCGACATCGGGCGCCTGTTCGATGATCTCGAGGCCGAGCGTGCCCTGCCCCGCGATCACATCGGGGTGATCGAAGGGCGGGATGATGACCGCGCCGGTCTCTTCGGCGAAGGCGGCCGCGGCCTCGAGCGTCTCGCCCACCGAGTCGCCCCGAAGCACGACGTCGGCGCCGTACGCCCGGGTCGCCTCGAGCTTCGGAAGCGCGACGCCCACCGGCATGAAGATCGTCGCCCGGATGCCGAGCTCGCGGGCCGCGAACGCGACGCCCTGGGCGTGGTTGCCCGCCGAGGCGGCGACGACGCCGCGGGCGCGTTCCGACTCGGTCAGCGCCGAGATGCGGTGGTACGCGCCGCGGAGCTTGTAGGAGCCCGTGCGCTGCAGGTTCTCGCACTTGAGGTGCACGGGCACGCCGAGCATCTCGGCGAGGAATCGCGACGACTCCATCGGGGTCTGCCGGGCGACGGCCGAGACCACCTCTCGCGCACGCTCGAAATCGACAAGCCCCGGCCCGGGGATCGCAGTCGTCAACTCGTTCATTCTCCTCGCTTGTAACCCGGGCGTTTCGGTACGGTGCGCCAGAGCGGCGCCCGTGCGGTGGCCGGCGGCGGATTCGCCTCGTTCTTCCATGCCCCGCTCGCGACCGAGAGGATCATGACGTTGACGACGGCGGCCACCGGCACGGCGAACAGGGCTCCGGGGATGCCGGCGAGGAGGGATCCGGTCGCCACGGCCACGACCACGCCGAGCGGATGCACCTTCACGGCCGTTCCCATGATGAGCGGCTGCAGCACGTGGCCCTCGACCTGCTGCACGAGCAGCACGATGCCGAGCATGACGAGGGCGATGACCGGGCCGTTGTAGACGAGCGCGACGAACACCGCGAGCGCGCCGGTCGCGACCGCACCGACGATCGGGATGAAGGAACCGAGGAAGACGAGGATCGCGATCGGCACCGCGAGCGGAACTCCGAGGAAGAACGCGCCGAGCCCGATGCCGATGGCATCGATCGTCGCGACGAGGATCTGCACCTTCACGAAGTTCTGGAGCGTCGCCCAGCCGGCCTGACCGGCATGGTCGATGGCGACCCTGCCCCGGCGCGGAAAGATGCCGACGATCCAGTTCCAGATGCCGCGGCCGTCGATCAGGATGAAGAGCGTCGCGAACAGCGCGAGCAGCATGCCGGCGAGGAAGTGCCCGAGGCTCGAGCTCAGCGAGAGGGCACCGCTCACGAGCAGGCCGCTGTCCTGCTGCACCGACTCGACGATCTGAGCGACCCAGTCGTTCAGTTGGGTTTCGGTGATGTGGAACGGCCCCTCGAGCAGCCACTCGCGGAACCTGTCCCACGCCACGAGCGACTGCGCGGCGAGCTCGTCGGAGCCGCGCACGATCTGTGTGATGCCGAGCGTCAGGAGTCCGCCCACGACGACGAGCGCCGAGAGCATCGCGGTCGTGACGGCGAGCCACTTCGGCCAGCGGTGCCTCTGCAGGAAGCTCGAGAAGGGCACGAGCAGCGCGCCGATCAAGACCGCGACGAGAATCGGGATGACGATGAGTCGCAGCTGGATGATGAGGAAGACGACGACCGCGAGCACCCCGCCGATGAGCAGGAGCCGCCACGACCACCCCGCCGCGAGCCGCACCCCGAACGGGATGGAGTCGGTGGCCTCGTGCGGCGCGACCTGCGCCTGCTGCACGGGTGTCGTCGCATCCGTCGTGCGCCGCGGTGTCCGGCCCCGTTCCCGCCCCGTGGAGTCCGTCATCGCTCCAGTCTAGGCGGGTCGCATGAACCGAACGGCATGGCGTGCGGATGCCGCACGCCGATGGCATGCTCCCGTGTCGGTTGCTCCCGCTATCGTCGACTCCATCATGGTCGACGTCGTCAGTCCCGCCCTCGCCCGCCGCATCGCACTCGCCGCGCAGGGTTTCGCCCGCCCGCTGCCCGAGGCGCCGGGCACCCGTGCCGTCAACGGCGTCATCGATCGGCTCTCGCTGCTGCAGATCGACTCGGTCAACGTGTTCGAGCGCAGTCACTACCTGCCGGCGTTCAGCCGGGTCGGCGCCTACGACCGGGGTGCGCTCGACCGCATCACGACCGGCCGTCGCGGCCGGATGGTCGAGTACTGGGCGCACCAGGCGGCGTACATCCCCCGCGAGCTCTGGCCGCTCTTCGAGTTCCGGCGTGAGGCGTACCGCGCCACGGGCAGCGACTGGGGCGGCTGGGTCGCCGAGAACCGCACGCTCGCCGACTGGCTCCGAGCCGAGCTCGCCGCCAACGGGCCCATGCGGGCGGGCGAGATCGAGCACGATTCCAACGAGCGGCGCGGGCCGTGGTGGGGCTGGTCCGACGTCAAGCGCACGCTCGAGATGATGTTTCGCACGGGCGAGGTCGTGTGCATCGAGCGGCGCCGCTTCGAGCGCGTCTACGCGCTGCCCGAGCAGGCCTTGCCCGACGAGGTGCTCGGCGTGGTGCCGGTCGAGGCCGATGCCGTGCGCGAGCTCGTCGGCCTCGCGGCATCCGCGCTCGGCATCGCCACCGAGGCCGACCTCGCCGACTACTGGCGCATGAAGCGCCAGCCGGTGCGACGAGCGATCCTCGAGCTCGAAGAAGCGGGGGTGCTCCTGCCCGTCGAGGTACCGGGCTGGACGACCGGAGCACGGCAGACGCCCGCGTGGCTGCAACGCGACGCGAAGCGGCCACGGCGCATCGAGACGGCGGCGGTGCTTTCGCCGTTCGACCCCGTGGTGTGGTTCCGGCCGCGCACGGAGCGGCTCTTCGACTTCCATTACCGCATCGAGATCTACACCCCCGAGCCCGACCGCAAATTCGGCTACTACTCGTTGCCGGTGCTCGTCGATGACCGCGTCGTCGGCCGCGTCGACCTCAAGAGCGACCGGCAGGCCGGAGTGCTCCGGGTGCAGTCGGCGTGGAGCGAGCCCGGGGCCCCAGTCGAGACCGCTGCGCGGCTCGTGCCGGTGCTGCGGCGGGCAGCCGCGTGGCAGGGGCTGGGCGAGGTGATCGTCGCCGGTCGCGGCGACCTCTCCCCCGCCCTGGCGGCGGAACTCTCGGTCGCTGCCTGAGCGGCGTCGGCTAGAACGCGCCGCCCATCTGCTCGAGGCGCTTGACCCGCTCGGCGATCGGGGGGTGGGTCGCGAAGAGCTTGTCCACGATGCCGGGCTTCAGCGGGTCGGCGATCCAGAGGTGGGCCATCGAGGAGTTCTGGCGCTTCATCGGTCGACCGTAGGCCTCGAGCTTCTCGAGGGCGCTCGCGAGGGCGTCGGGATGACGCGTGGTCATCGCGCCCGTGGCATCCGCGAGGTATTCGCGCTGTCGCGAGACGGCGAGCTGCACGAGGCTCGCGACGAGCGGTGCGATGAGCATCGCCACGAGACCGAAGATCATGACGATCGGGTTGCTGTTGTTGTTGCCCCGGCCGAAGAACGCCATGCGCACGAGCATGTCGGAGATGAAGCCGACGGCCACGACGAGGCCGAAGACGACCATCGACAGGCGGATGTCGTAGTTGCGCACGTGCCCGAGTTCGTGGGCCATGACGCCCTCGAGCTCGGCGTCGTCCATGATCTCGAGCAGGCCCGTGGTCGCTGCGACGACGGCGTGCTCAGGGTCGCGTCCGGTCGCGAACGCGTTCGGCGCCGGGTCGGAGATCACGAACACCCGGGGCATGGTGGTGCCGGTGGTGATCGAGAGGTTCTCGACGGTGCGCCAGAGCCTCGGGTGGTCGGCCTTGGACTGCAGTTCGATCGCCCCCGACATCGAGATCGCCTGCTTGTCGGCCGTGAAGTACTGGAACAGGGCGTATGCGCTGGCGATGACGAGGGTCACGATGACGATCGTGATATCGCCGTAGATGTACGCCGCCAGCCACCCGAGCCCGCCGATGATGGCGAGGAAGAAGAGGATGATGAAGACGGTGTTGCGTTTGTTCTTCGCGATCGCGCGGTACAACGCCGGCCCTTAGAACTGCACGCGCGGCGGCTCCGCGATCGCCGCCGGCTCGGTGACCTCGAAGAAGTCGCGCTCGTGGAAGCCGAGGCTGCGCACGAAGAGGGTGTTCGGGAAGACCTTGATCTTCGTGTTGAGCTCGCGGACGCCGCCGTTGTAGAACCGACGCGAGGCCTGGATCTTGTCTTCGGTGTCGACGAGCTCGGACTGCAGCTGCAGGAAGTTCTGGCTGGCCTGCAGCTGCGGGTACGCCTCGGCGACGGCGAAGATCGACTTGAGCGCCTGCTGCATGTGGTTCTCAGCGGCACCGGCCTCTGCGGGGCCCTGCGCCGACAGCGTCTCGGCGCGCGCCCGCGTGACGGACTCGAAGACCGACTTCTCGTGCGCGGCGTAGCCCTTGACCGCCTCGATGAGGTTCGGAATCAGGTCGGCACGACGCTTCAGCTGCACCGTGATGTCGCTCCAGGCCTCGTCGACCCGCACGTTCAGCGTGACCAGGGAGTTGTAGGTGGCCCAAAGGTAGATGCCGATGATCACCACGAGCGCAACGACGATGATGACGGGGATGAGCCATTCCATGGCACGGACTCCTAGCGCTTCGGGCGGCGGTTTGCTGTCCTCCATCTTACCGAGCGACGTTCGGAGTCCGCGGTGCTTCTCATGAGACTCAAAGGAAGCCGTGCGCCGTCTCGGGCATAGGCCGTGCGTGTCTCCGGGCATAGGCTCGGCGTGTGACGGAGCGCTCGGAACCTCGGCGTCGCGGCCGGCCGCGCGGCGTCACCGCCGGCGACACCCGGGCACGCATCCTCGAGGCCGCAACGGCCGAGTTCGGCGAGCACGGGTACGAAGCTGCATCGGTGCGCGCGATCGCCAGGCGGGCGGGTGTCGATCCGGCCCTCGTGCACCACTACTTCGATGGCAAGCAGGCGCTCGTCGCCGAGGTCGTCGAAGTTCCGCTCCGTCCCGATCGACTGGTGCGCGAAGCGCTCGACGCCCCGCTCGAGGAGCTCGGCGAACGCCTCGTG
Organism: Agromyces badenianii; assembly: GCF_003070885.1. Classification (NCBI taxonomy): domain Bacteria; kingdom Bacillati; phylum Actinomycetota; class Actinomycetes; order Micrococcales; family Microbacteriaceae; genus Agromyces; species Agromyces badenianii. Next base: position 790,677 of record NZ_CP028913.1, on the reverse strand, counting down.
CGGGCGGTGCTGGGGGCGTGGGATTCGGGCCCGGTGCGACCGGCCGCGGTGGCGGCGCTCCGCTCGGCGATCGGTCAGGGCCCCGTCGCCCGCATGCTTCGCGAGTTCTTGCGCCGAGAGATCATGCAGCGCATCGCGTCGGCGCTCGGCGGCGCCGACGACGCCGAACTTCGGGCGGAACTCGCGGCGTCGCAGCTCGTGGGCGTGATCATGGTGCGGTACGTGCTCGAGTTCGAACCGGTCGCCTCCGTCGACGTCGACGAGCTCGTGCGACGGGTCGCACCCGCGGTGCAATGGCACCTGACCGGGCGTCCGGCTGCGCTTGACAGCGAAGTGCGACCGGCGCATGATTCGGCACATGATGAATAACTCGGATGCCGCAGCAGACGCTGTGCCCGGCGCCGCGATCATCGTCGAAGACCTCACGGTCGTCAGGGGCGGGGTGACCGCGCTCGATCACCTCTCGCTCGCAGTGCCGCGCGGCCGCATCGTGGGTCTCCTGGGCCCGAGCGGGAGCGGCAAGACGAGTCTCATGCGCGCCATCGTCGGCGTGCAGCTCGTGAAGTCGGGCACCATCGAAGTGCTCGGCCTGCCGGCCGGCAACCGCTCGCTGCGCACGCGCATGGGCTACGTCACCCAGCAGGCGAGCGTGTACGACGACCTCACGGTGCGCCAGAACCTCGCCTACTTCCGCCGCATCATCGGCGCACCGGCATCCGACATCGATCGCGTCATCGAACGCACCGACCTCGCGTCCGTCACCGGCCGCCTCGCCGGTTCGCTCTCGGGCGGGCAGCGCAGCCGCGTCTCGCTCGCAGCGGCACTGCTCGGCGACCCCGAGGTGCTCGTGCTCGACGAGCCCACCGTCGGGCTCGACCCCGTGCTCCGCGTCGAACTGTGGGCCCTGTTCCGCAGCCTCGCCGACGACGGCGCCACGCTGTTGATCTCCAGCCACGTCATGGACGAGGCCAAGCGCTGCGACCGCCTGCTGCTGCTGCGCGACGGCCGGCTGCTCGCCGACGACACGGTGCGCGGCGTGCTCGAGATCACCGGCACCGACGACGTCGAGCAAGCCTTCCTGCGCCTCATCGAGCGCGGCGAGCCCGACCTCCGGCCCACGGCCGAGCGGGAGGCGCGACGATGACCATCACGCGCACCTTCGCGACCGCGGGCCGCGTGCTCACCCAGATCCGCCACGACCCGCGCACCGTCGGTCTGCTGCTCGTGGTGCCGAGCCTGCTCATCGGCCTCGTCGCGTGGATCTTCACCGACACCGACGTCTTCTCCGACATCGGCCCCGCGATGATCGCGCTCTTCCCGTTCATCGTGATGTTCCTCGTCACGAGCATCTCGACGCTGCGGGAGCGCCGCAGCGGCACCCTCGAACGGCTGCTCTCGATGCCGACGGGCAAGGGCGACTTCATCCTCGGCTACGCCCTCGCCTTCGGCCTGCTCGCGGTGTTCCAGACGGCGATCGCGGTCTCCTTCGCGGTGTGGGTGTGCGGGCTCGAGATCGAGGGGTCGATCTGGCTGCTCTTCGCCGTCGCCGTCGCCGACGCCCTGCTCGGCACCGCCCTCGGCCTCCTCGCGAGCGCCTTCGCCCGCTCCGAGTTCCAGGTCGTGCAGTTCATGCCGCTGCTCGTCTTCCCGCAGATCCTCCTCGGCGGCATCTTCATCCCCCGCGACCAGCTGCCCGAGGGGCTCGAGGTGATCAGCGAGTGGCTGCCGCTGAGCTTCGCGATCGACGCCCTCCAGGCGGTCGCGGCCGACTCGGAGAGCGCCGAGTGGATCACCGCGAAGATCCTCGTGATCTGCGCCTGGATCGTCGGGTCGATCGTGCTCGGCTCGGTGACGCTGCGCCGGCGCACGCCGTAACAGGCCGTGCCGGGCCGGGCCGGCCTGGGCCGGTTACGGTCCGAGCACCCGCTCGAGGTACGGGTTGCCGAAGCGCCGCTCGGGATCGAGCTCGTCGCGCACACGCAGGAAGTCGTCGAAGTGCGGATACACCTCGCGGAGCGACTCGGCATCGCGCGAGTGCATCTTGCCCCAGTGCGGCCGACCGCCGAACCCGCGCATGATCGCCTCGACCGCGGCGAAGTACTCGGCGGGATCTTCGCGGAAGTACCGGTGCACGGCGATGTACCCGGTCGCACGGCCGTGCGCCGTCGACAGCCAGTTGTCGTCGGATGCCGCGGCGCGCACCTCGATCGGGAAGCTGATGCGCCATCCCTTGCGCTCGATGAGGGCGCGCACCTCTCGCACCGCGTCGGGCACCGCCTCGAGCGGCACCGCGTACTCCATCTCGCGGAATCGCACCGTGCGGTTCGTCACGAACACCTTCGGTGAGAAGTCCGCGAAGTCGCGGTCGCCCGTGAGCTTCTCGACCTGCCGAGCGAAACCCGGAATCACGCCCGGGGTCGCCGTGCCGAGCGCGCACACGCCCCGGTACAGGCCATTGGCGAGCAGCTCGTCGTCGACCCACCGCGAGAGGCGGCCGAGCGGATGCCTCGGGGCGTCGCCGGGCAGCCGGGTGTTGGTCTTCGTGAGCGCCGCCTCGGTGTGCGGGAACCAGTAGAACTCGAAGTGATCGGCCGACCGCACCCGATCGAGCCAGCCGTCGAGCACCTCGCCGAGCGGCGCCGGCTTCTCGACGGCGTGCAGCACGTACCGCGGCACGAGCTGCAACGTCACCTCGACGAGCACGCCGAGCGCGCCCAGACCGAGACGCACCGCGGGCAGCAGCTCGGGGCGCTCGGTCTCGCTCACCGTGATGAGTTCGCCGGTGCCGCTGACGATCCGTGCGCCGACGACCTGCGTCGCGAGACCGCCGAATCCGAGCCCCGTGCCGTGGGTTCCCGTCGAGGTCGCCCCCGAGATCGTCTGCCGGTCGATGTCGCCCATGTTCGCGAGGGCGAGTCCGTACGGCGCGAGCAGCGCCGGCAACTCGTGCAGCCGGGTGCCCGCGCCGAGGGTGACCCGGGCGGTGCCGATGTCGGCATCGATGACGCCCGAGAGCGCCGTCATGTCGAGCTGCACGCCCGGCGCCACGGCGATGCCCGTGAAGCTGTGCCCCGAGCCCACGGGCTTGATGCGCAGGCCGGATGCCGCGGCGGAGACGACCGCCCGCTGCACCGCGTCAGCCGTGGCCGGCCGTTCCACGCGCAGGGGCCGCACCGACTCCGTACGACCCCAATTGCGCCACGTCGCTCCGGTCGCCGTCACAGGAGAGCCTTTCCTCGACACTGCCCGGTCGGCACGTGCCACGTCGCTCCGGTCGCCGTCACAGGAAGGCCTTCCCTTCTCCTCGATAGCTCGGAATCGTCTCGACCACTTCGCCGGCATCGACCACGGCGAACTCGTTCAGGTGCTCGGCGAGTTCGCCCGACTTCGTGTGCCGGAACCAGACCCGGTCGCCGATCGCGAGCCCGCGGGCCGCGGCGCCGCGCACCGGGGTCTGCACTTCGCCGGCCATCTCCCGCGGCTCCATCACGAGCCCCTCGGGCCAGGCGATCTTCGGCAGCCGGTCGCCGGCGGGCGGTCCCGAGGCGACCCAGCCGCCACCGAGGATCGTCGCGTGATCCCGGCTCGGGCGGCGCACCACGTCGAGCGCGAACGCCGCAGCGGGTGCCGGCGTGAAGTGCTTGTACCCGTCGAAGAGGTGCCCGCCGAAGATGCCTGAGCCGGCCGCGATCTCGGTCACCGAGGCATCCGCCGCCGTGGATTCGAGCGACCCCGTGCCGCCGCCGTTCACGAACTCGAGATCGACGAGCCCGCGCACGGCGGCGACCGCTCGCGCGCGACGTTCGTGCAGTTCGGGGATCGATCGCGACTGCATCCAGCGATTGACCGCGCCGTCGACCGGCCGGCCCGCCGGCCGATTGACCACGCCCGCGATCTGCGCCTCGTACGCCATCATGCCGACGAGGTCGAACCCGGGGCGGTTCACGATGTACGCGGCGAGCGCGGCGGCGTCTTCGGGCGTGTGCACAGGAGAGCGGCGCACCCCGAGGTGGCCGAGCACCGGCGCGTTCCACGAGGCGTCGAGTTCGAGGCACACCCGGATTGACTCGCGCTTGCCGGGCGGCAGCACCGAGTCGACGAGGTCGAGCTGCGCGGGCGAATCGACCATGAGGGTCACCCGCGCCGCGAAGTCGGGGTCGCTCGCGAGCCGGCGGATGCCCGCCCGCTCGGCGGTCGGATACCCGACGACGATGTCGTCGACCGTGTCGGCGAGCCAGAGCGCCTCGGCGAGCGTGTATGCGAGCACCCCGTGGTAGCCGGGCATCGCGAGGAGCGCCTCGACGACCCCGCGCACCCGCAGAGACTTCGACGCCACGCGAATGGGCGTGCCGTTCGCACGGCGCAGCATGTCGAGGGCGTTGTGCCGCAGCGCCCCGAGGTGGAGCGCCCCAACGGGAGCGTCGAGATGCGCCGTCGCGGCGGTCAGGGCCGGCCAGTACCGTTCGGGGCGCAGCCACTCCGCGGCATCCGCTGCCGGCGTGCCGGTCTTTCGCAGATCGAGGGCCATCAGCGCACGCTCCTCACGCGAGCGACGGCGAAGGCCCCGGCGAACGAGAACGCCGCGCCGAGCAGGAAGACGAGCATGAAGGACCCTGAGACGACCACCGCGGCGGCGCCGATCATCGGCGCGACGGCCTGCGGCACGGCCGAGGCGATGTTCATGATGCCGAGGTCTTTGCCGCGGGATGCCGCATCGGGCAGCACCTGTGTCGCCAGGGCCTGGTCCACCGAGAGGAAGCATCCGTAGCCGAGCCCGAGAAGCCCCGCCGCGAACATCGCGACGGTCAGGTCGGGGAAGAGGGCGAGGAGCAGTGCCGCGATGCCCTGGAGGGCGGAGGCGACGAAGACGAACACCTTGCGCCGGCCGAGCCGGTCGGAGAGCTTGCCGAGCAGCAGCGAAGCGGCGATCACGAACACCATGTAGATGAGGGTCAGCACGATGAGGTCGTCTTCGGCGTGCTCGTCGTCGAGCTGGAACATCAGGAAGTACAGAAGCAGGCTCGTGCCGAGCGCATTGCCGACCGAGACGAGCACCCGGCTGAGCAGGGTCCAGCCGAAGTCGGGATGCTTGCGAGGGCTGATCCAGAACCCGGCGATGATGCCCCGCGCCGTGACGCGCGATCGCTCGGTCGGCGCGAGCGGCTGGTCGGCGCGGGTGAGGAACGGCACGGCGAGCACGAGCAGGATCGCCGCGAGCAGGATGTAGCCGAGCGACGCGTCGGTCACGAGTTCGGTGACGAGCACGAGCCCGACGATGATGCCGGCCGCCTGCGGCGCCGACATCCAGCCGGAGACGAACCCGCGCTGGTTGACAGGCACCTGATCGGAGATCGTCGCGGTGAGGGCGGCGGTCATGATGCAGAAGCCGATGGATGACGCGACCCACGCGGCGCCGATCGCCCAGATCTCGGTCTGGAAGCCGAGTGAGACGAGCGAGAGCGCGAAGACGAGCGCGCCGATCACGATCCACGGCCGACGGCGGCCGAACCGCGACATCGTGCGGTCGGAGAGGGCACCGGTCAGCGGGTAGGCGATGATCGTCGCGATCGCTGCGACGCCCGAGATCGCGCCGAACGCGACGACGCTGTCGACCCAGTTCTCGGGGTGCAGCTGCGCGTCGATCTGCGCGGGCAGCAGCAGTTGCACGGGGGTGAGCTGCGCCATCCAGACGCCGAGCCAGACGGTAGCGAACGAGGCGATCCAGCCCGCCGAGACTCGGGCGACCGGCTCCCCGAGCGCCGACGACGGCTTCGATGGCGGCACGGGCTGCGGGGGCTGCGCGGAGTCGAGGCTCGTCATCGGGGGTCGGCCATTCTCGAAAGGGCGTCGGCGGCCGCGTGCGCGACCGCCCGTGCATCGTCGTCGTCGCGCGCGACGAGCCAGGTGAGGGTGAGCCCGTCGGTGAACGCGATGAGCACGCGGGCGACCTGCTCGACGGGGGTGCGCCACACGACACCGGCGCGTTCGGCTGCGGCCTCGAGCGAACGGGCGCCGAGTTCGGCGTAACGGGCGTACTGCGCGAGGGCGAGCGGGTGCCGCTCGGGCGAGCGCAGGGCGTACTGGGTGAGCTCGAGCATCGCCTGCTCGTGCTCGGGGTCGGCCCTGAGGTGATCGAAGTAGCGCAGCAGCCCGGCCTCGAGCATCTCGCGCAGATCGTGCCCTTCGAGGTGCTCGGGCAGCACCGCCTCCTGCTCGCGGGCGACGACCGTGGTGATGAGTTCGTCGATGAGCTCGTCACGCGAGTCGAAGGCGTAGTGGAAGCTCGCGAGCGACATTCCGGCCTCTGCGACGATCGCTCGAGTCGTGGCCTGCGCGATGCCTCGCCGTGACACGACGCGGAGGGCCGCCTGCACGAGCGCGGCGCGCCGTTCGGAGGCGGGGATGCGAGCCACGCTGCTCCTCTCGACACCATCGACGACGAAGTGGGACGATCGTCCCAGTCGCATCAGTATGCACGAAAACCGTTACGCTCGCAGCATGCGCCTCGGAGTCCTCGATGTCGGTTCCAACACGGTGCACCTGCTGGTGGTCGAGGCCCATCCCGGCGCGCGCCCCATTCCCACAGCCTCGCACAAGTCCGTGCTGCGGCTCATGCGCTACCTCGAGCCCGACGGCTCGATCAGCGCCGAGGGCGTCGCCGCGATCCTGACCGCCGTCGGCGACGCGGCATCCGCTGCTCGACAGGCCGGTATCGAGGAGTTGCTCGCCTTCGCGACCTCGGCGATCCGCGAGGCCGCGAACGGCGAGGCGGTGCTCGACCTCGTCGAACGCGACACGGGCGTGCGACTCCAGGTGCTCTCCGGAGACGACGAGTCCCGACTCACCTACCTCGCCGTGCGGCGCTGGTACGGCTGGTCGGCCGGGCGACTGCTGCTCTTCGACATCGGCGGCGGTTCGCTCGAGATCGCGCAGGGCATCGACGAGGTTCCGGATGTCGCGCGGTCGCTGCCGCTCGGCGCCGGGCGCTCGACGATCTCGTTCCTGCCCGACGACCCGCCCTCGCCCGAACAGGTCGCGCGACTCCGCGCCCACGCGCGGGCGGTGCTCGGGAAGGCCGTCGAGGCCTTCCGCGACCTCCCCGCCCCGAACCACGTCGTCGGTTCATCGAAGACGATCCGCTCGCTCGCGCGGCTCGCCGGCAGCATCGAAGACGGCTACGGCGACTCCGACCGCAGCATCCTCACCCGTGAGGGGCTCGACGACTGGACACCGCGACTCGCTCGCATCCCAGCCGACGCGCGGCCGGCGCTGCCCGGCATCACCGTCGACCGCACCTTCCAGATCGTCGCGGGAGCCGTCGTGCTCTCCGAGGCGATGCGCGCATTCGACGTCGACGAGCTCGAGGTGTCGCCGTGGGCGCTGCGCGAAGGCCTCATCCTCCGCCGGCTCGATCGGCTGAGCTGATCAGCCCGAATCGATCAGGATCGGAGAAGCGCGCGACGGATGCACCCGCATAGCCTGTGATCGATGCTTCGCCCAGCGCAGCGTCACCGACGACAATCCCGGAAGGAGACACACGCATGGCCACGAGCGACACGTCCGGAGGGCTGAGCAAAGAGGAGCGCGAGGCGGTCAAGCAGCGCGCCAAGGAGGTTCGCGAGCAGGAGAAGGCCGGCAAGAGCCGCGCGGCCGGCGAGAAGGCGGTGCAAGACGCCATCGCGCAGCTGGAGCCCGAAGACAAGGTGCTCGCCGAGGGTCTCTACGCGGTCGTCACCGAGGTCGCGCCCGACCTCGTTCCCAAGACCTACTACGGCATGCCCGGCTTCGCGAACGCCGAGGGCAAGATCGTGCTCTTCATCCAGCCCGCCAAGAAGTTCGGCACCCGCTACGCGACCATCGGCTTCGAAGACAAGGCACATCTCGACGACGGCGAGCTGTGGCCGGTCGGCTACGCGATCCGCAACTGGACGCCGGCGGTGGAGCAGAAGATCACCGAGCTCGTTCGCAAGGCCGTCGGCTGACTCTGCTCGACGCCGCGGCGCTCGATGATTGAGCTGGTGCTCCCGCTGGGAGAGCGGGTGCTCCCGCTGGGATTCGAACCCAGACTGAGGCGATTTTAAGTCGCCTGCCTCTGCCGATTGGGCTACGGGAGCGCGGCGCCGCCCGGAAGGGCGGCGCCGCGTCACAGCATAGTCAGGGGCGGTCGCTACTTGGCGGCGACGGCCTCTTTCTTGGTCGTCTTGCTCGCATTCGTCGCGGCCGGCACGGGGGCCTCGATGACCGGCGGCTTCGGGCGTGCGGCGAACAGCTCGAACTGGGCACGCGGCTGCTGCACCGCGGCGAGCGAGACGATGTCGCGACCGAGCCAGAAGTTGTTCCACCAGCCCCAGAACACGCGGAACTTGCGCTCCCAGCTCGGGATGGCGAGGCCGTGGTAGCCGCGGTGGGCGAACCAGGCGATGAGGCCCGTGAGCGCGAGCTTGCCCGACTGGAAGACACCCGAGCCGACGCCGAGACCGGCGACCGCGCCCATGTTCTTGTGGAAGTACTGCTTGGGCTCTTCTCCGCGGAGCACGGCGACGATGTTCTTCGCGAGCAGCTTGCCCTGGCGCACCGCGTGCTGGGCGTTCGGCACGCAGTAGCCGCCGACGCCCCCACCGGTGAGGTCGGGCACGGCGGCGATGTCGCCGGCGGCCCAGGCGTCGGCCACGACATCTTCGTCATCGCCGATACGCAGATCGGCGCGCGTCTTAAGACGGCCGCGCTCCTCGACGGGCAGGTCGCTCGATCGCACGATGGCGGGGTTCGCCATGACGCCGGCGGTCCAGACGATGAGGTCGGTCTCGAAGCTCTCGCCCGTCGACAGCTCGATGACGCCGTCGACGGCGCTCGTGAGCTGCGTGTCGAGGTGGATCTCGGCGCCGCGCTGGGCGAGGTGCTTGATGACCCAGTGGCTCGTGGGCAGCGACACCTCGGGCATGATGCGCCCCATGGCCTCGATGAGGTGGAAGTGCGTCTCGTCGAAGGTGAGCTGCGGGTAGTACTCGAGCAGCGAGCTCGCGAACGAGCGGAGCTCGGCGAAGACCTCGATGCCGGCGAAGCCGCCGCCGACGACGACGAAGGTGAGCAGTCGCTCGCGCTCGGGGCCGGGGGGCAGGTTCGACGCCTTGTCGAAGTTCGTGAGCACGCGGTCGCGGATCGCGACGGCCTCTTCGATCGACTTCAGGCCGATCGCGTTGTCGGCGATGCCCGGGATCGGGAAGGTGCGCGAGACCGCGCCGCCGGTGACCACGACGACGTCGTAGTCGAACTGCCACGGCTCGCCCAGCTCGGGCGTGATCGTCGCGGTCTTGGCCGCGTGATCGATGCGGGTGACCTTGGCGGTCACCACGTTCGTCTTCTTCAGGTGCCGACGCTGCGCGACCACGGAGTGACGCGGTTCGATCGAGCCTGCCGCGACCTCGGGGAGGAACGGCTGGTACGTCATGTAGGGCAGCGGGTCGACGATCGTCACCTCAGCCTCGCCGGGACGCAGCCACTTCTCGAGCTTCCACGCCGTGTAGAACCCCGCATAGCCCCCGCCGACGATGAGAATCTTGGGCACGGTGAATGGACTCCTCAGTTTTTGTACGTTCGGGCTGACGCTGCGATCACTGCTCGCGAGTGCGGACAGTCCGCCTGGTATGCCGAGTGGCGCCGATGCCCAACAGCGCTGCTAGCGTACCAAACCCTGCGACCAGTGAGAGCGGCACGGTGATGTAGGCCAGCGTCCACGGGGTGGGCAGCAGCGTCTGGGCGCCGTCGGAGCGGGGCAACGGCGGATCGGCGATCGGCACGATCGGCTGCTCTTCAGCGCTCTGCTCGGGCGCCTCGACCTCGGCACGCCGATGCAGGGTGATCCAATCGGCGAGGCTGTCGAGCGGGTTCTCGTCGACCTTCGACACGTTCGCCTTGAGGGCGGTCACGGGGTCGATGAGGCCGTACCCGTAGAGCGCGCTCGGCACCGCCTGCCCGTTGGGGTCGGCCGTCGCGATGAGTCGGTTGATGACGTTCGCCGCGTCGAGCTCGGGGTACTCGGCGCGGATCAGCGCGACGAGTCCCGACACGATGGGCGCAGCCCCGCTCGTGCCGTTCCAGCGCACGTAACCGCCGTCGGGCAGCAGGCCGACGAGGTCTTCGCTCGGCGCCGCAACGGCGATCGTGATGCCCTGGGAGCTCGCGTCGAGGCTCGCGTTCTTCGCCTTGTCGACGCCCGCGACCGTCAGCACGCCCGGGATCGTCGCCGGCGCCCCCACCTGGCTCGTGCCGCTGCCGCGGTTGCCGGCCGCGGCCACGACGACGACATCGTGCTCGAACGCGTACATGAACGCGTCGTCCCAGCTCTCGGGCCAATCGGGGGTGTTCCGGGTCAGCGACATGTTGATGACGTCGGCGCCGTTGTCGACCGCCCAGCGCACGGCCTCGGCGATCTGGTCGTCGTTCGACTTCACAGCGCCCGTCTCCTGCCCGAAGGCCACCGAGATGCTGAGCAGGGATGCCTCGGGCGCCGTGCCGATCATGCCGTTGCCCTCGCCCGTTCCGCGACCGGCGAGGAGGCCGGCGACCATGGTGCCGTGCGTCGAGTCCTCGCCGACCGGGGTCTGCCCGTCGGGAGTGCCGAGGCCAGAGACATCCGTGCCGCCGACGACCGCACCTCGAAGCTCGGTGACGTTGCCGTTGACGCCGGTGTCGATGATCGCCACCGTGACGCCCTTGCCGCGAGAGGTGCTCCACGCGGTCGTGAAGCCGTAGTCGCCGAGCCAGTACTCGTAGTCGCGCACGAGATCGGCGTGCGCGGGTGCCGCACCGGCGAGCGCGAGCAGCGTCGCCGCCGCCACCGTCGCCGTGGCCCGCGCGAGCAACGCGAACGGCCGGCGGGCGCGGCCGGAACGACCCGAACGCGTCGAGCGCTCGGTGCGTCGCGTGCGGAGCGCGAGGTTCACGCCGTCGATCCTCCGGCTGCGTCGACGCCGTAGTCGGGGCAGCGGCACACCGCGGGCGACCAGCTCGAGCGCTCGAGCGCGATGTCACCCATCGGGTTGGCCCCGGGGCCCGCGGCGAGGGCGTGCGCGGCGAGCGCGTGCAGGCACTTGACGCGCGTCGGCATTCCGCCCGCGGAGATGCCGGCGAGCTCGGAGACGACCGCGATGGATTCGCGATCGGCGAGGTAGTCGCGGTGGGCGCGCCCGTAGGCCTCGGCGACCGCCGGGTCGCTCTCGAGGAGCTCACTGCACTCGACCATCAGCTGCGCGGCCTCGAGGAACGACATCGCCGCCGTCGCGACGGGGTGCGAGAGGTAGTAGAAGGTGGGGAACGGCGTGCCGTCGTCGAGGCGCGGAGCCGTCGCCACGACCGTCGGCGCTCCGCACACGCAGCGCGCCGCGATGCCCACGACGTTCCGGGCGGGGCGGCCGAGCTGCGCGGAGACGATGCGCACGTCGCGCTCGATCACCGGGTCGAAGGGCGGGCGGCTCATCAGTTCTCCTCGGCGGCGGGGGCCGCGGGGTCGGCAGGGGCGGGCGGCGTCGCCGGATCGGTCGGCGTCGCGGGATCGGTCACGGGCGGCACGGCCTCGGGCGCCAACCCGGCGGTCAGCACGGAGTCGAGCAGCGTGCCCATCCAGTCGCCCTTCGATTCGGTCACATCGGCAGAGACCTCGGCCGCGGCATCCGCCTTCGCCGCTGCAGTTCGGTCGTCGATGACGAGGTAACTCACCTCGCCCGGCATCACGTAGTAGAGGCGCTCGCGCGCCTGCGTCACGATGAACGTGTCATCGTTCCAGCGCTCGCGTTCGTCGCGCAATCGCTGCACTTCCTCCTCCTGCGCGGAGACGGCGGCGCGGAGTTCCGCGATCTGCTGCCGCTGCTGCGCGAACGCCGCGATCGTCGGCGCCAGCACGACGACGGCGAGCACGAGCACTCCCATCATGATGATGGAGAAACCTGAGAAACGGATGCCACTGAGCCATCCCGCTCGCACGGAACCGGTTGTCTGGGCCGAGGCGGCGGACGGGGCGGCCTCGCCCGCGCTGGTCTTCCTGCCAGGGCCCGCGCCCGTGCCGCCGCCCGTGCTCTTCGCGGCGCCCTTGCCGGTGCTCTTGCCGGTGCTGCGCGGCGCCGCCGCCGAGGCCGGCTTCGGCTTGGGGCTCGGAACCGTCGGGCGCCGTGGGGCGCGTCGGGAGCGACCTGTGTCTTCCATCGCCCCTCCTCACCCTCGAACCCGGAAATGCGATGACGGGGGCGGCCACTCGGCCGCCCCCGTCACACCCGAACTGTCTAGGCCGTGTAGCGGGGGAACGCCGTGCGGCCGGCGTACACCGCGGCCTCACCGAGCTCCTCTTCGATCCTCAGAAGCTGATTGTACTTGGCGACTCGCTCGCTCCGGGCGGGCGCGCCCGTCTTGATCTGACCGCAGTCGGTCGCGACGGCGAGGTCGGCGATCGTCGTGTCTTCGGTCTCGCCCGAGCGGTGCGACATGACGGCGGTGTAGCCCGAGCGCTGCGCGAGCTTCACGGCGTCGAGCGTCTCGGTCAGGGTGCCGATCTGGTTCACCTTGACGAGGATCGAGTTACCGGTGTGCTTGGCGATGCCCTCGGCGAGTCGCTTCGGGTTGGTGACGAAGAGGTCGTCGCCGACGAGCTGGAGCTTCGTGCCGAGCTCGGCGGTGAGCTGCGCCCAGCCGTCCCAGTCGGACTCGTCGAGCGGGTCTTCGATGGAGACGAGGGGGTACGCAGCGGCGAGCTCGGCGTAGTACGCGCTCATCTCGGCCGAGGTGCGGTCTTTGCCCTCGAAGCGGTAGACGCCGTTCTCGTGGAACTCGCTCGCCGCGACATCCAGCCCGAGTGCGATGTCGGTGCCGAGCGTGAAGCCGGCCTTCTGCACGGCCTCGGAGATGAAGTCGAGCGCGTCGCGGTTCGACGCGAAGTCGGGCGCGAAGCCGCCCTCGTCGCCGAGGCCGGTCGACAGGCCCTTGGCCTTCAGCAGGCTCTTCAGCGCGTGGTAGGTCTCGACGCCCCAGCGAAGGCCCTCGGAGTAGCTCGGCGCGCCGATCGGCAGCACCATGAACTCCTGGATGTCGACGCCCGTGTCGGCGTGTGCGCCGCCGTTGATGATGTTCATCATCGGCACGGGGAGCACGTGGGCGTTCGGGCCGCCGAGGTAGCGGAAGAGCGGCAGGTCGGCCGAGTCGGCGGCGGCCTTCGCGACGGCGAGGCTCACGCCGAGGATGGCGTTGGCGCCGAGGCGGCTCTTGTTGTCGGTGCCGTCGGCCTCGATGAGGGCGGCGTCGACGAGGCGCTGGTCGGCGGCGTCGAGGTCTTCGATGGCGGGGCCGAGGTCGTCGAGCACGGCGTCGACGGCCTTCTGCACGCCCTTGCCGAGGTAGCGGTCCTTGTCGCCGTCGCGCAGCTCGTACGCTTCGAAGGCACCGGTCGATGCACCCGAGGGCACCGCGGCGCGGGCGAGCGAGCCGTCGTCGAGCAGCACCTCGACCTCGACGGTCGGGTTGCCGCGCGAGTCGAGAATCTCGCGTGCGCCTACAGCTTCGATGATTGCCACAGTGAACTCCTCTGTGATGGGTTGGGTGAGCAGCGGACGACTCCGTCGTGATCCGCAGTCAGTCTAGTAATGCTCACGACTGGCGCTCACGCCGTTACGGAGTTCGAGCCCTCTCCCCGCGAACCGTCGATCTTCGCCCTTGCATTGCCCGGGAAGGGCGAAGATCGACGGTTCGCGGATGGTCGAGCGGGCGCGCGGGACGCAGCGTTCGGGCGTGGGCGGGCGTGTGTGCGGGCGTGCGTGCGTGACCGTGCCCGGCCTTCACACCGATCGCGAACGGATGACACGACGCAACCGGGCGACGAACGCGTCGGGTTCGCGGAACAAGTCGTCCGAGGTGACCCGGACGACGCGCCATCCTGCCGCCTCGAACTTCTCGCGCCGCGTGATGTCCCGCTTCCACCGCACCGGATCGCGATGCCGCCCGCCCTCGTACTCGATGACGATCCGCCAATCGGGGTACGCGAGATCGGGGTGCAGCACCTCGCTCCCGTCCTCCACTGTGATCGGCAGCGCGATGGCGGGTTCCGGCAGGCCGGAATCGACGAGCAGCAGCCGGGTGAGGGTCTCGGGCCGCGACTCGGCGCCCTGCCGCACGCGAGGCAGCGCTTCCGCGAGGGAGCGGGCCCCGCGCCGCCGGCCCCACCGGCGCCGCGCCGCCTCGAGATCCTCGAAGGTCGCGCGAGGCGGCTCGCGGTGACGTCCGTTCCGCCGACCCGTGACGAGTGCATCACCGATCGCGACGAGCTCGTCGACCGCGAGCATCGATCCGAGCTGGCACCACGCGATCACCGCGGAGACGACCGGTACCCCGAAGAGAAGGTCCGTCTCGAAGGCTCGGGATGCCTCGTGGCCCGTCGTTCCCACGGTTCGGGCCCGCGCGACCCCGTGCGGGGCGAGCACGTGGAGCGGTCGCAACGGGACACCCGGGGGCAACGGGAGTCCGTGCAATCGAGCCGCCGTCGAGTGGGAGAACGCCTCGCCTCGCCGGAGCAGCGGCTCGTAAGCACGGCAGAGGTCGACCACCGACTCGAGGTCGAGGCGAACGGCGCTCACGCCGGTGAACGGGTGATCGACATCGGCCGAGCGCAATCGTTTCGGACCGAGCCCGTGATACTCCGTATCGCTCGAGCGGAAGGCCGATCCGTGCACGTGCTGGGGCAACGGAACGCGGCGTGGCATCGTCACATGATGCGCGATCGCGGCGTTTCAGGCCGCGCGTTCTCCACACCCCCGGAGATCTCACCACTCAGTCGCGTACGCGCCGCGTTGATCCGTCGATCTTCGCCCCACGATCCTTCGCAAAGGGCGAAGATCGACGGATCGACTCCCTTTTGGGAGGAACGCATACGGGCTCGGCGCGGGCGAGGCGCGGGCGAGGCGCGGGCGGCGCGGGCGAGACGCGGGCGAGACGCGGGCGGCGCGGAGCGCGCGCCGCGGTCAGCCGAGGTCGCGGAACTCGAGCGACGCGGCATCCGTGGTCTCGGCGCCGACCGGCGCGAACGCGTCGAAACCGTCGGCGGTCACCCGGTCGAGCAGGGCGCGCAGGTTCTTGACCCGCCGCTCGAGCCGAACCCGCGAACCGGATGCCACGAGCTCGCGCTTCAGCTCGAGCAGGCGACCGGCCGCCACATCCGCGTCGTACACGAGCACGACCGCGCGCGGGCGCTCCTCGTCGCGCACGGCGAGCAGGTCGACGATGCGCTCGAACCCGATCGAGAAGCCGCACGCCGGCACCTCCTGGCCGAGGAACCGCCCGATCATGTGGTCGTAGCGGCCGCCGCCGCCGAGCGAGTAGCCGTAGTCGGGGTGGGCGATCTCGAAGATCGTGCCGGTGTAGTAGCCCATGCCGCGCACGAGGGTCGGGTCGAATTCGATGGCGGCGTCGGGCAGGGCCGCGCGCAGCGCGAGCAGCTCGGCGTACGCCTCGCCGTCGAGCCACGAGGGCGGCGCGACGACACCGTCGGCCAGGTGCCAATCGGCTGCGGTGAGCGCCTCGAGCTCGGCCGCGACATCCGCATCGCCCGTGACGATGCCGAGCTCGGCGAGTTCGGCCGCCACTCCCCCGGTGCCGATCTTGTCGAGCTTGTCGATCGTGATGAGCGCGCGTTCGCGGAGTTCGTCGGGCACGCCCCACGAGCCGAGGATGCCGGCGAGGATGCGCCGGTCGTTGAGCCGGATCGTGCACCCCGAGAGGCCGAGCGCGTCGAGCGTCGCGACGGTCGCGGTGAGCAGCTCGAGCTCGGCGAGCTGCCCCGCCTCGCCGATGATGTCGATGTCGCACTGCACGAACTGGCGGTACCGCCCCTTCTGCGGGCGTTCGGCACGCCACACCGGCGCGATCTGGATCGAACGGAACACGGGCGGCAGGGCGGCCCGGTGCGTCGCGTAGAAGCGGGCGAGCGGCACCGTGAGGTCGTAACGCAGGCCGAGGTCGGCGAGCGAGAGGGCATCGCCGGATGCCGCGGCGCGCGCCAGGTCGTGGGGGCCGAGTCCGCGCTTCATGACGGCGAAGGCGAGCTTCTCGTTGTCGCCGCCGAGTCCGGCGTGCAGCCGCGAGGAGTCCTCCATGACCGGCGTCTCGATCTCGTCGAAGCCGTGCGCTGCGTACACGCCGCGGATCACGCCGAGGGCGTGCTCGCGACGGGCTTTCTCGGCGGGGAGGAAGTCGCGCATACCGCGCGGAGGGGTGACGGATGCGGCCATGCCGACCATTCTTCCAGCACGCGGCATCGCCCTCGGTGCGCCGGTTACTCCGCGCGGGCCTGCTCGGCCGTGCGCACCTCGTCTTCCAGGCTCCGCACGGCGCCGCGCAGGGCGCGCTCGGCGTCGAGCCCCTGCGAGCGAGCGGATGCCACGAGCCCGAGCAGCACCCGGCCGAGCTCGTCCTCCGTGGCGGGCGCCGCCTGCGCCGAGGCATCCGTCACGCCCACCTTCTCGGCCTTGCCGAGCACCTTCTGCGCGAGCGCGAGGGCGGGCATGCCGCGCGGGATACCGTCGAGCACGCTCGTGCGGTGCGGCTTCTCGTCGGCCTTGAGGTCGTCCCAGAAAGCCACGACGTCTTCGGCGGTCTCGGCCTCGCGATCGCCGAAGACGTGCGGATGCCGCGACACCATCTTCGCCGTCATGTGGCGCGCGACATCGTCGATGTCGAAGGCCTCGTGGGGCGTCTGCGCCGCGATGTCGGCGTGGAAGAGCACCTGGTAGAGCACGTCGCCGAGCTCCTCGATCATCTCTTCGCGGTTGCCCGACTCGATCGCGTCGATGAGCTCCCAGCTCTCCTCGACGAGGTACTGCACGAGGCTCTCATGCGTCTGCTCGGCGTCCCACGGGCAGCCGCCCGGAGCACGGAGCAGGGCCACGGTGTCGATGAGTTCGGTGAGACCGTCGTGCGTCTCGCGGACGTCGGCGTCGGTGGATGCGCGGTCGGCTCGGGCGTCGCTCATGCGGCCAGCCTACGTCGGGCGCGGCCGCGATGCGCCGGGGCACGGGCGCACGTGGCCGGTAGAGTTCCTTCAGGAGCGCCGGGAAGTCTGGTCGGCCGGCGGGAGACCGCCGTCATCGCCCAACCGACGTCGCACGCGTTCTCCGCAGAGCTCGTGCACGAGACTTCCTGGAGTCCCACATGAACTTCCTCCGCTCGGAGCGCTGGTCGGCAGCCCTCCTCCTCATCGCCGCGATGCTCGGCCTCGTGATCGCGAACCTGTCGTTCGGGCCCGCGCTCATCGAACTGAAGAACGAGCACATCGAGCTGCCGTGGCTCGGCCTCGACCTCTCGGCCGGGCACTGGATCAGCGACGGGCTGCTCGCGGTCTTCTTCTTCATCGTCGCCGTGGAGCTCAAACGCGAGCTCGTCATCGGCGAGCTCAACTCGCTCTCGAAGGCGCTGCTTCCGGCGATCGCCGCGGTCGGCGGCGTCGTCGCGCCGGCGCTCATCTTCCTCGCCTTCACGGGGGGCACCGAGACGGCGAACGGATGGCCCATCCCCACGGCGACCGACATCGCCTTCGCGCTCGGAGTGCTCGCGATGTTCGGCACCTGGATCCCGACCCGGGTGCGCGTGTTCCTGCTCGCGCTCGCCGTGCTCGACGACCTCATCGCGATCCTGATCATCGCCTTCTTCTTCACGAGCGATGCCGATCTCGCGTCGCTCGGATTCGCGGGCATCGCGATCGCGCTCTTCGGCGCGGTCAGTCGCATGCTGAAGCCCCGGTCCGCATGGATCCTCGCCCGCCGCCCGCAGTGGCCGATCGCCGTCGTGCTCACCGTGCTCGCGGTGCTCGCCTGGTACTTCGTCTACCGGTCGGGCGTGCACGCGACGATCGCCGGCGTCGCGCTCGGGCTCGTCATGGCCCGTCGGCCGGGCGGCCGCGCGGTGCACGCGCTCGAGCCGTGGTCGAACGGCATCATCCTGCCCCTCTTCGCGTTCTCGGCGGCCATGGTCGCGATTCCGCAAGTGCGGCCGAGCGAGCTCGACCCGGCGTTCTGGGGCATCCTCATCGGACTGCCGGTGGGCAAGATCATCGGCATCATGGTGGCCGGCGGACTCGGGGTGCTCGTGGCGCGGCGACGCTCCGGGATCCCGCTCACCTTCGGCGACCTGTTCGTCGTGGGCACGCTCGGCGGCATCGGCTTCACGGTGTCGCTGCTCATGAACGAGCTCGCGTTCGCCGGGCTCCCCGAGGTCGCCGACGAGGGCACGCTCGCCGTGCTGCTCGGCTCGGGCATCGCGATCGTCGCCTCCGGCATCGTCGTGAGCGTGCGCTCGGCGCAGTACCGCCGTCGCGGCGGGCATGCGGGCGTCGGCGGGGCGTTCTCCCGCTGAGCCCGTGCCAGACTTGCCGGATGAGCGACAGCACGCCCGCCGCCCGCTACCTTCGCGCTGAACTCCAGGAACGTCGACTTCACGGCATCCGAAAGGCGGTGCACACGGCGTTGCTGCTCGCCGGCGAGACGAGCGGTCTCGGGGGCCCGTCGATCGCCGACCTCGTCGTCGTACGCAGGGACTCGGACGCCCCGGTGATCCGCACGAAGGCGGGCACGCTGGATGAGGCCGACGCGCTGCTCCGCGCGATCAATGCCGACCTCGAACGGATGACGGTCGAGGAGTTCCTCGCCGAGTGGGGCCACCTGGCGTCGTAGCGGATGCCGCGGCGACGGCGCCCGCCCGTCGGAGCAGCTCAGTCGCTCGCGGCCACCGCCGCGGATGACGCAGCCGCCGGGGCATCCGTCGCCGTCGCCTCGGGCATCGGGAAGATCGCCGTGATCAGTCGTGACACCCACTCGATGAGGTCGGCGTCGCCCGGCAGTTCGCCGTTCGTCGTCGGGAAGGGCACGAGGATCACGTCGTTCTGGGCGAAGTGCTTGGCGCCGGGGTACATGCGCTCGAGCCGCACCCGGCGCGAGTCGGGAATGTGCGCGGGTGCGATGCGCAGCTTCGAGCCAGTGGCGATGACGTCGGAGAGGCCGGCGAGCTGCGCCAGGCGGCGCAGCCGCGAGATCGCAACGAGGTGCTCGACCTGCTCGGGCGGCTCGCCGTACCGGTCGACGAGCTCGTCGAGCACCTGGTCGATCTGCCCGTCTTTCGCGGCGGGCCCGCTCGCGGCCGAGAGCTTCTGGTACGCCTCGAGGCGCAGCCGCTCGGAGTCGACGTACTCTTCGGGGATGTGCGCGTCGACGGGCAGCTCGAGCCGCAGCTCGGTCTGCCCGGTGGCGACGTCGCCGCGGAACGCCGAGACGGCTTCGCCGATCATGCGCAGGTAGAGGTCGAAGCCGACGCCTGCGATGTGGCCGGCCTGCTCGGCTCCGAGCAGGTTGCCGGCGCCGCGGATCTCGAGGTCTTTCAGCGCGACCTGCATGCCGCTGCCGAGCTCGTTGTTCGCGGCGATCGTCGACAGCCGGTCGTGGGCGGTCTCGGAGAGCGGCTTGGCGGGATCGTAGAGGAAGTACGCGTACGCCCGCTCGCGGCCGCGACCGACGCGACCGCGCAACTGGTGCAGCTGCGAGAGCCCGTACTTGTCGGCGCGGTCGATGATGATCGTGTTGGCGTTCGAGATGTCGAGGCCGGTCTCGATGATCGTCGTCGAGACGAGCACGTCGAACTTGCGCTCCCAGAAGTCGACCACGATCTGCTCGAGCACGTGTTCGTTCAGCTGCCCGTGCGCCACCGCGATGCGCGCCTCGGGCACGAGCTCGGCGAGCTGGGCCGCGGCCCGGTTGATCGACGAGACACGATTGTGCACGAAGAAGACCTGGCCTTCGCGCAGCATCTCGCGGCGGATCGCCGCGGCGACCTGCTGCTCGGAGTACGGCCCGACGAAGGTGAGGATCGGGTGCCGGTCTTCGGGCGGTGTCGCGAGCGTCGACATCTCGCGGATGCCCGTGACCGCCATCTCGAGTGACCGCGGGATCGGCGTCGCGCTCATCGCGAGGATGTCGACGTTGGTCTTCAGCTTCTTCAGAGCGTCTTTGTGCTCGACGCCGAAGCGCTGCTCCTCATCGATGATGACGAGGCCGACGTCTTTGAACTTCACCTTCTCGGTGAGGATGCGGTGCGTGCCGATGACCATGTCGACCGTGCCGTCGGCCAGACCTGCGATCGTCTCGCGCGCCTCTTTGTCGGACTGGAAGCGGCTGAGGGCGCGCACGTGCACGGGGAAGCCCGCGAACCGCTCGCTGAAGGTCTCGAGGTGCTGCTTGACGAGCAGGGTCGTCGGCACGAGCATCGCGACCTGCTTGCCGTCTTGGATCGCCTTGAACGCCGCGCGCACCGCGACCTCGGTCTTGCCGAAGCCGACGTCGCCCGCGAGCAGGCGATCCATCGGGATCGACCGTTCCATGTCGGCCTTCACTTCGTCGATGGTCTGCACCTGGTCGGGCGTCTCGGTGAACGGGAAGGCCTCTTCGAGCTCGTGCTGCCACGGGGTGTCGGGGCCGAACGCGTGGCCCTTCGACGCCATGCGCGCCGAATAGAGCTTCACGAGCTCGACCGCGATGTCGCGCACCGCCTTGCGCGCACGGCCCTTGGTCTGCGACCAGTCGCTGCCGCCCATCTTCGAGAGCGACGGCGCCTCGCCGCCGACGTACCGTGAGAGCAGGTCGAGCTGGTCGGTCGGTACGAAGAGCCGGTCGCCGGGCTGGCCGCGTTTCGACGGGGCGTACTCGATCACGAGGTACTCGCGCACCGCGGTCGGCTGCTGCTGAATGCCGGCGGTGCGGCTCGGGCCGGTGGGCCGCGAGCCCGTGGCCACCTCGCGCTGGACCATTTCGATGAACTTGCCGATGCCGTGCGTCTGGTGCACGACGTAGTCGCCGGCCTTCAGTTGCAACGGGTCGACGACGTTGCGGCGGCGGCTCGCGAGCTTCTTGCCCTGGCGGGCGTCGTAGCCGGCCGCGCGCCCGTAGAACTCGGCCTCGGCGAGCAGGCCGAGCTTCACCTCGGGCACCTCGTAGCCGTGCGCGGCGTCGGCCTGCACGAGGTACGCCACGCCGGGCTCGAGCTCGGGCGGCACCTCGTCGACGATGCGGGCGGCGAGCCCGGCCTCGGCGAGCACGTCGCGTGCGCGCTCGACGAGGCCGTGACCGGCGGCGGCCACGACGAGGCTCCACCCCTCGCGCAGGCGTTCGGCCGCGTGGTCGACGGCGCCGGCCACATTGCCCTGGAAGCTCGGCATTGCGTTCGCGGCGACCCGCACGGTCGTGGATGCGCCGGCGACGTGAGCCGCGGCCTCACCGCCGGCGGCGGCCACCACCTCGGCCGCGTCGCCGATGTCGAAGCCGGAGAAGTTCCACCACACGCGTCGCGGATCGGGCTCGCCGGGAGCGCTGAACAGCGCGGCATCCCGAAGCTGGCGAACAGTGAGGAAGTCGCCGGCCGCGAGGTCGATGGGCGCGTCGGCGCCGGCCGTCGCGGCGCTCCATGCAGCGCCGAGGAACTCGCGGTTCGTCTCGCCGAGGCTGACCGCCCGGCCGGCGACCCGCTCGGGCTCGAGCACCGCCACGGCCGCACCCTCGGGAAGATAGTGGCTGAGCGGCACGAGCCGGTCGAGCAGCGCCGGCGCGAGCGACTCCATGCCCTCGACGGGGATGCCCTCCGACACCTTCTCGAGCAGCGCCGAGAGGCTCGGGAACTCGTGCACCATCTCGCGGGCCCGCTGCCGCACCGGCTCGGTGAGCAGCAGCTCGCGACTCGGCGGCAGGGTCACGCGTTCGATCGGATCGGGCAGCGAACGCTGGTCGGCCACCGAGAACGCGCGCAGCTCTTCGACCTCGTCGCCGAAGAACTCGACGCGAACGGGGTGGTCGGCGGTGGGCGGGAAGACATCGAGGATGCCGCCGCGCACGGCGAACTCACCGCGACGGGCGACCATGTCGACTCGCGCATATGCGAGGTCGACGAGCTTGACCGCGAGCTCGGCAAGGTTGTAACCGCGCCCGCCGGCGACGAGCTCGACCGGTTCGAGCGAGGCGAGGTTGTCGGCGAGCGGCTGCAGCGCCGCGCGCACCGAGGCCACGACGACGAGCGGATGCTGCGAGCCCGCCGCCGCCCAGTCGTGCATGCGCCGCAGCGCATGCAGCCGGCGGCCGACGGTCTCGGCCGAGGGGCTGAGCCGCTCGTGCGGCAGCGTCTCCCACGCGGGGAACTCGAGCAGCTCACCGCCCGGCAGGTACGGCGCGAGGGAGGCCCTCAGCGACTCGCCCTCGCGACTCGTGGCGGTGATGACGAGCAGCGCCGGCGGAAGGCCGGCTTCGGCGCGACGCTGCAGCAGACCGGCGAGGAGCGGGGCGTCGAGTCCTGCGGGAGCCGAGAAGTCCGCGTTTCTCAGGGCTTCGGCGAGCGCTGCATCGACGGTCGAGGCGCGCGAAAGCGCCGTGAGAAAGCCCTGGAGGTTCACCCGTCGAGTCTACGCGGCGCATCCGACACGGCGGCCGGGGCGCGCTGCGGCAGCACCGGTGGTCCCGCCGCCGGGCGCACGTCGGTACCGGCCGATACGATGGGCGCCGCAGACGAAACGCCAGGAGGCCCTCCGCAATGATCACCGCAGCCGCCGACGGATCGGCCCTCGGAAACCCCGGCCCGGCCGGCTGGGCCTGGTACGTCGACGCCACATGCTGGGGTGCCGGCGGCTGGAAGCACGCCACCAACAACCAGGGCGAGCTGAAGGCCGTGCTCGAGCTCTTCCGTGCGACGGCGCACCTCGACGACGAGCTGCTCGTGCTCTGCGACAGCCAGTACGTGATCAACTCGGTGACGAAGTGGATGCCCGGCTGGAAGCGCAAGGGCTGGCGCAAGGCCGATGGCAAGGCGGTCATGAACGTCGAACTGCTGCAGGAGCTCGACGAGGAGCTGGCCGGTCGCCGCTACCGCTTCCAGTGGGTCAAGGGGCATGTCGGCCACGAGCTCAACGAGGCCGCCGACGTGCGTGCCCGCGCGGTCGCCGAGGCGTACCAGCGCGGCCTCGAGATTCCGTCAGGTCCGGGATGGAGCGGCGCCTGCGAGACGGGCTCGGCGGCAGCGCCGCTCGATGCGGTCATGCTCGAACCGGTCGACCTCGGCGCCCCCGAGCTCGACGTCAGTGCGCCCGAGCTCGTGAGTGCACCCGAGCTCGTGAGCGAGCCCAGGCTCGACGACGCCCTGTTCAGCCTCGACGACGAGCCCGAGGCCTGGCACAGCATCACCCTCGAGCTGTCGACCGAAGAGCTCGACCGCCTCCGTGTCAGAGCCCAGGCCGAGGGCGTGCCGCCCGAGGACTTCCTCCGCGGACTGATCTGAACGGGCGTCGTCAGCTCGGCGCGTGGAAGCGCTGCTGCGCGGCGACCAGGCCATCGCCCGCGACCGTCTCGACGGCGTCCGCGGCATCCGACAGCAGGTTCGGCAGCGTCTCGCGCTCGGCGCCCGAGAAGTCCTTGAGCACGAAGTCCGCCGGATCCTGACGGCCCGGCGGGCGGCCGATGCCGACCCGCACACGCACGAAGGGCGCGCCATCCGTCGCCTTCTGGATGTCGCGGAGCCCGTTGTGCCCGCCGTGTCCGCCGCCCTGCTTCAGTCGTACGGTGTCGAACGGCAGGTCGAGCTCGTCGTGCACGACGATGAGGTGCTCGGGGTCGAGCGAGTAGAACTTCAGCAGGGCCGACACCGGCCCGCCCGAGGTGTTCATGAAGCTGTTGGGCTTGGCGATGACGAGCTTCGGGCCGCCGGGCCGGAGGAAGCCCTCTGCGACGCGCGACGGCGTCTTGTGGCTCTTGAAGGGCGCGCCGATGCGCGAGGCGAGCTCGTCGGCGACCATCTGGCCGACGTTGTGCCGGTTGCCGGCGTACTGCGCGCCGGGGTTGCCGAGGCCGACCACGAGCCAGGTGTTCTGGGGCACGGCGTCGTCCTTCCGTCGCGGGCGCAGCAGATCGAGGATTCCCATCGGACCTCCGAGCGAGTGTGGAACGGGCGAGGCCCCGCACCCCGCGTTCCGAGCGTACCCGGGTGGCGGGAGGCAGGGCCTCGACGCGGTGGTGCGAGTGCTACTCGGCCGACTCTTCCGCAGCCGCTTCGGCGGCAGCCTCGGTGGCCTCGCCCTCGGCTGCGGCCTCAGCGGCCTCTTCGCCCAGGTCGACCTTCTGCGGCGTGTGCACGTTGACGACGAGCGCCTCGGGGTCGGAGAGGAGCGTCGAGCCCTTGGGCAGCTCGACGGCGCCGGCGAGGATCTGGGTGCCCTCTTCGAGGCCCTCGACGTTGACGACGACGCGCTCGGGGATGTGGGTCGCCTCGGCCTCGAGCGAGAGCGTGTGCTGGTCGAGGTCGGCGATCGTGCCGGCCGCGGTCTCACCCTCGACGTGCACGGGAACCTCGACCTGGACCTTCTCGCCGCGCTTGATGACGATGAGGTCGAGGTGCTCGATGATCTGGTGCACCGGGTCCTTCTGCACGTCCTTCACGAGGGCGAGCTGGCTCTCGCCGTCGATCTGCAGGTCGAGCACGGCGTTCGCCTTGCGCAGCAGCAGGCCGATCTGGTGCGAGGGCAGCGCGATGTGCTTCGGGGCGGTGCCGTGGCCGTAGACCACTGCGGGGATCTTGCCGGTGGCGCGCAGCTTGCGGGCCGCGCCCTTGCCGAAGGATTCGCGCGTGTCTGCGATGACCTTGTTGTCTTCGTCCATGATGTCTCTCCTTGCGGGCTCACGGCCCAGATCGTGTGTCTGTTGTTCTCGACTCGAACGCGCGCAGCCGAGCTGCGCAGAGGCGTGAGGAAAAGCCGTGGAGCCTGCTCCTACCGCGTCGATCACGGATGCCCCTCGCGCCCGCTCTCGCGGACGAACCAGGGCCTCCCTCGCCGAAGTCCACGGTCATCGCACCCGAGGGAGCACATGACCGACCATGAAGTCTACCAGCCCGCCGCGGGCGCGGAGTGCGCCCGAGCTCCCCGGCAATACCGCGCAACGGTGAGGGCCGCTCACACTACGCTGGATGACGAACCCATCCCGTGTCGAGGAGAACATTCGTGCCTGTCACCCCATCAGCAAACATCGGCGTCGTCGGACTCGCGGTCATGGGCTCGAACCTCGCCCGCAACCTCGCGAGCCGCGAGGGCAACACGGTCGCCGTGTTCAACCGCTCGCCCGAGCGCACGCAGACGTTGACGGGCGAGCACCCCGAGGCCGGCTTCGTCGCCTCCGAGAGCTACGACGACTTCGTGGCCTCGCTCGCGAAGCCCCGCACGGCGATCATCATGGTGCAGGCAGGCAAGGGCACCGACGCGGTCATCTCCGAGCTCGTCTCCCGCTTCGAGCCGGGCGACATCATCGTCGACGGCGGCAACGCGAACTTCCACGACACGATCCGCCGCGAGGCGGAGATCAGCCCCACGGGCATCCACTTCGTCGGCACCGGCATCTCGGGCGGCGAAGAGGGCGCGTTGAACGGCCCCTCGATCATGCCCGGCGGCTCGGTCGAGTCGTACGAGACCCTGGGCCCGATCCTCGCGTCGATCGCCGCGGTAGCCGAGGGCGAGCCGTGCGTCACCCACGTCGGCACCGACGGCGCCGGCCACTTCGTCAAGATGGTGCACAACGGCATCGAGTACGCCGACATGCAGCTCATCGCCGAGGCCTACGACCTCATCCGCCAGGGCACCGGCAAGTCCCCCGCCGAGATCGCCGAGATCTTCGCCGAGTGGAACACGGGCGAGCTCGAGAGCTACCTCATCGAGATCACCGCCGAGGTGCTCCGCCAGACGGATGCCGCGACGGGCCTTCCGCTCGTCGACGTCATCCTCGACGAGGCCGGCGCGAAGGGCACCGGCGCCTGGACCGTGCAGAACGCCCTCGACCTCGGCGTGCCGACCTCCGGCATCGCCGAGGCGGTGTTCGCACGCAGCCTCTCCTCGAAGCGCGCCCAGCGCGAGGCATCCGTCGACCTGCCGGGCCCGTCGACCGAGTGGAGCGTCGCGGGCGCCGAGGCCGACGCCTTCATCGAAGACGTGCGCCGTGCGCTCTACGCCTCGAAGATCATCGCGTACTCGCAGGGCTTCGACGAGATCGTCGCGGGCGCCGAGCAGTACGGCTGGGACGTCAAGAAGGGCGACATCGCCAAGATCTGGCGTGCCGGATGCATCATCCGCGCCCGGTTCCTGAACCGCATCGCCGAGGCGTACGCCGATGACCCCTCGCTCGTCGCGCTCGTCGTCGCGCCGTACTTCCGCGACGCCGTCGCCGGCACGCAGGAGGCCTGGCGCCGGGTCGTCGCGATCGCGGCGCAGGCCGGCATCCCGACGCCCGCGTTCTCGTCGTCGCTCGCGTACTACGACGGCCTGCGCGCACCGCGGCTGCCCGCCGCGCTCATCCAGGGGCAGCGCGACTTCTTCGGCGCCCACACCTACATGCGGGTCGACAAGCCCGGCGTCTTCCACACCCTCTGGTCGGGCGACCGCTCGGAGATCGAGACGACGCCCTCCTCGCACTGAGGCGGGCTGGCCGGAGTCGAGCCGACCGCGGCGGGGCCGACCGGGATCGACCGAGGCGAGCTGACGAGATCGAGCTGAGCGAGATGGAGCAGGTGCATGCGCGAGCCGAAGTGGCATGAAGAGGGCCATCAGCCCGATTACCGGTTCACCCTCGCGAACGAACGCACGTTCCTCGCCTGGATCCGCACGGCGCTGGCGCTCCTCGCGGGCGGGGTGCTGCTGCACCAGTTCGCGACCGAGCTCGACCCGCGTCTGGTCGTCACGGTGCTGTCGACCGGCCTCGGCGTCGTGGCCGCCGTGCTCAGCGTCGTCTCCTACACGCGATGGCGCGGCAACGAGATCGCGATCCGCACCGGTCGGCCGCTGCCGTTCAGCTGGGTGCTGCCGGCGCTGGCCGCGGTGTGCCTCCTGACGAGCGCCGTACTCGTCGTGATGCTGCTCGTGACCTGAGTGCCGATCCGGTGAACGACTGACATGGCCGTCTACAGCATCCCCGCCCCGGGCGATCCCGCGCTGCAGCCCGAGCGCACCGCGCTCGCGTGGAGCCGCACCGCCCTGACCATCGCGATCAACGCCCTGCTCTCGATGCGGGCGGGCTTCGTGGCCGGCGACGCCGGGCTCGTCGCGGTCGGGGCGCTGCTGTTCGCGGCATCCGGTGCCGCCGTGGCGGTCGGCACGGTGCGGCGCCGTCAGCTCACGGGGCACCGGCTCGTGATCACTCCCCCGCGCGGCGCGCTCATCGGCGTCGCGGTCGCCACCCTGCTCGCGAGCATCGGCGGCATCGCCTCGATCTTCTCCGGCGGCACGTCGTGATCGAGCCGCACCCCGAGTTGCATGGGGCCGACGACGACGACTCGCGGGGTCCCGTCTACGGCGAGCGACGCCGCCGTGCCCTGCGCATCACGGTGCTCGTCGCGCTCGGCGCCCTGCTGCTGCCGCTCGTGCTCTCGGTGTACGGCACGGCGCACTCGGCGGCGCAGCGCGCCTGCGCCGTGTACGTCGCGCAGTTCGACACGGATGCCACCGGCGCCCGGGTCTCGTTCGAGCTGTTCGGCCGCACCGGCGCGGGTTGGCAGTGCTACTCGGTCGCCGCGAGCGGGGGCGAGACGCTCATCGCCGAACTCGGGCTGCTGCCCGGTGCGCCTCGCCCGATCGACGACGACGAGCGCGACGCCTGAGCGCGAGCGCGCGCGACGACCGGGTCACGGCTCGTCGGGTCTCGGTTCCTCGGGGAAGACCCGCTTGTACTTGCGCCCGTCGGGCAGCTCCACGGTCTCGGCGCGCAGCAGCCCGCGGGTGACCCGCTGGTAGATCGCCTGCGGCGTCACTCCGAGCCGCTCGGCGGCCTCGGCGACCGAGAGTCCGGGCAGGTCGGTCGGCACGCTCGAGGGCCGTTCGCGCTTGCGCTTGCGGCTCGCCTCGTGTCGCGCGGCGATCTCGTCGTCGTCGCCCGCCCATCGGTACTTCGCCGCCGAGGGGCTGAGGCCCGCGGCATCCGCGATCTCCTCCCAGCTGCGCCCGGCCCGGAGCGACTCGCGCACCGAGGCGAGCGATGCGGGGTCGGCTTCGAGGGCGGCGACGAGCGAGCGGATGCCGCGGAGCCGCTCGAGCGCCGAGGCATCCGCTTCGTCGTCTGCATTCGAGGCGTGCCCGTCGTGCCCTTCGTGCCCGTCGAGCGCATCGAGCGCTACGAGTTCGGCGAGTGCGCGGGCGGTGTCGGCGGAGAGGAACGGCACGTCTCAGCCGTTCAGGAGCTCGTTGCGCACCTCTCGGCGCAGCACCTTGCCGATGAGCGACTTCGGCAGCTCGTCGGCCTGCACGATGCGCTTCGGCACCTTGTAGGGCGTCAGCCCGTCGCGGGCGAAGTCGCGCAGCGCCCGCTCGTCGAGCGCGGCTCCGTCGCGAAGCACGACGACCGCGACGACCTGCTCGCCCGAGTGCGCATCGGGGAGGCCGACCACGGCGACGTCGTCGACGTCGGGATGCGCCCGGAGCGCCTCTTCGACCTCGCTCGGCGCGACGTTGAAGCCGCCCGTGATGATGAGCTCCTTGATGCGGTCGACGATGCTCACGAAGCCGTCGTCGTCGATCGAGACGATGTCGCCGGTGCGGAACCAGTCGGCGCCGCCGTCGGTCGCCGGCACGAAGACCGCCTCGGTCTCTTCGGGTTTCAGCCAGTACCCGGAGAACACCTGCGGGCCGCGCACGATGAGCTCGCCCTCGGCGCCGGTCGCGACATCGGTGCCCGGGGACTCGGGGTCGACGACGCGCACCTCGGTCGACGGCAGCGGCAGGCCGACCGTGCCCGCCTTGCGGTTCGGCGCGACCGGATTCGCCATGAGCACGGGCGAGCACTCCGAGAGGCCGTAGCCCTCGACGAGGTAGCCGCCCGTCGCGGCCTCCCACGGCTCGACGACGTCGGCCGAGAGCGGCATCGCCCCCGAGATCGCGATGCGGATGCCGTCGAGCGAGACGCCCTCGGCGGCCGCGGCCTTCGTGAGCCGTTCGTAGATCGGCGGCACTGCCGGCAGGAACGTCGGCGGGTGCCGCTTCACGACCTTCAGCACGAGATCGGGCTCGAACTTCGGGAAGAGCACGAGCCGGGCGCCCATGCTCATCGCGAAGGTGAGGCAGAGCGTGAGGCCGTAGGCGTGGAACATCGGCAGCACCGCGTAGACGACGGCCGTGCCGCGCTCGATCTCGGGCACCCACGCGCGGGCCTGCGCGGCGTTCGCACCGAGGTTCGCGTGCGTGAGCGCCGCGCCCTTCGGGCTGCCGGTCGTGCCGCTCGTGTACTGGATCACGGCGACATCCGAGACGACCGGGCCGATGATGTGCGCGTCGACCGGCTCGGCGCCGACGATCTTCTCCCAGTTCGTCGTGCCGCGCACGCTCGTCGTGAGCGCCGCGCGCGACTCGCGGGCCTTCGCGATCGGCAGGCGCAGCATCGCCCGCATCGAGAAGGGCATCGCCCGGGTCACGTCGACCGAGACGATCGTCTGCACCGCGACATCCGCCGGGAACGCCTGAATCGTCTCGACGACGTTGTTCCACGCGATGACGACGCGCGCGCCGTGGTCTTCGAACTGGTGACGCAGCTCGCGCGGCGTGTACAGCGGGTTGTGCTCGACGACGATCGCCCCGAGGCGCAGCACCGCGTAGAACGCGACGATGTGCTGCGGGCAGTTGGGCAGCACGAGCCCGACCGGGTCGCCCTTCTGCACGCCGAGCAGCCGCAGCCCCTCGGCGGCGCGCTCGATCTGCTCGCCGAGCTCGGCGTAGCTCGTGGTGCGCCCGAAGAACTCGAGGGCGACGTGGTCGGGGTACGCCTCGACCGAGGCGCTGATGAGGTCGGCGAGCGACCCCGTCTCGGCCGGGAGGTCGCTCGGCACGCCGTCGGCGTAGCTCGTGAGCCAGGGGCGAGGCGTCGTGATCGCCATGGGCGGCCGGCTACGCCGCGCCGTCGAACATGCTCGTGACCGAACCGTCTTCGAACACCTCGTGGATGGCGCGCGCGAGCAGCGGCGCGATCGGCAGGATGGTGAGGCGGTCCCAGCGCTTCTCTTCGGGAACCGGCAGGGTGTCGGTGACGACGACCCGGTCGATGAACTCGCTCTGCAGGATCTCCGTGGCCGGAGCGGAGAAGACCGCGTGCGTCGCCGCGACGACGACGCCGAGCGCGCCGTTGGCCTTGAGCGCCTCGGCGGCCCTCACGATCGTGCGACCCGTGTCGATGAGGTCGTCGACGAGCAGGCACACCCGGCCCTCGACCTCTCCGACGATCTCGTGCACCGAGACCTGGTTCGGCACGAGGGGGTCGCGGCGCTTGTGGATGATGGCGAGCGGGGCGCCGAGCTTGTCGCTCCAGATGTCGGCGACGCGCACCCGGCCCATGTCGGGCGAGACCACTGCGAGGGTCGCCGGGTCGAGCTTCTCCTTGAAGTACTCGAGCAGCACCGGCATGGCGAAGAGGTGGTCGACGGGGCCGTCGAAGAAGCCCTGGATCTGCGCCGCGTGCAGGTCGATCGACATGATGCGGTTGGCGCCCGCCGCCTTGAACAGGTCGGCGACGAGACGGGCTGAGATCGGCTCGCGGCCGCGGCCCTTCTTGTCTTGCCTGGCGTAGGGGTAGAAGGGCGCCACGACGGTGATGCGCTTGGCCGACGCGCGCTTGAGCGCGTCGATCATGATGAGCTGCTCCATGAGCCACTCGTTGATGGGCGAGGTGTGCGACTGGATGACGAAGGCGTCGGAGCCACGCACGCTCTCGTCGTAGCGAGCGTAGATCTCGCCGTTGG
Organism: Agromyces badenianii; assembly: GCF_003070885.1. Lineage (NCBI taxonomy): Bacteria > Bacillati > Actinomycetota > Actinomycetes > Micrococcales > Microbacteriaceae > Agromyces > Agromyces badenianii. The sequence continues at coordinate 759,876 of NZ_CP028913.1, read as the reverse complement.
CGAAGGTGCGTGCATCGGTCGGCACGAGCTCGGACCCGAGCTCCTCGGCGATCTCCTGGGCGAGCGCGGGGTGCGCGCGCCCTGACACCAAGACGAGGCGTTTGGATCCGGTGGTCTCGATTCCCGACATGTGGTTGTCCTCTCCACCCGCCTCAGCCGGTGCGTCAGTCGGCGGCGGGGCCGGAGGCCACGACGGCGCCATCAGCTGCCTCTGCAGCCGCGGTACCTGCTCGGTGCTTCTGGACCCATCCCTCGATATTGCGTTGCGGGGCCACGTTCACGGCGAGCGCACCCATGGGAACGTCTTTGCGGACGACGGTTCCGGCGCCCGTATAGACCCCGTCAGCAATCCTAACGGGCGCGACGAACACCCCGTGCGACCCGGTGCGCACGTGCGAGCCGATCTCGGTGCGGTGCTTGCTCACCCCGTCGTAGTTGGCCGTGATGGAACCGGCGCCGACGTTCGAGTGCTCGCCGATCGTCGTGTCGCCGATGTACGAGAGGTGCGGCACCTTGCTGCCCGCGCCGATGTCGGCGTTCTTCGTCTCGACGAAGGCCCCGATCTTGCCGTCGGCGCCGAGCACGGTGCCCGGCCGCAGGAACGAGAACGGGCCGACGGATGCCCCGGGGCCGACGACCGCGAGGGTGGCGTCCGTGCGCTTCACGTCGGCGTTCTCGCCGATCTCGCAGTCGCGGAGGGTCGTATCGGGCCCGATGATGGCTCCGGTGGCGATGGCGGTCGCCCCCTTCAGCTGCGTGCCGGGGCGAATGGTCACATCGCGCTCGATGCGCACGGCGAGATCGATCCACGTCGTCGCGGGGTCTTCGATGGTGACGCCGCTCAGCTGCCAGCCGCGCACGATGAGGGCGTTCAGCCGGGCCGCGGTCTCGGAGAGCTGGGCCCGGTCGTTGATGCCGGCGACGAGCCACGGCTCGGAGACCGGCACCGCCTCGACCTCGGACCCCGCTGCGCGGAGCAGGCCGATCACGTCGGTGAGGTACTTCTCGCCCTGCGCGTTGTCGGTCGTGAGGTTCGCGAGCTGGTCGCGGAGCGCCGCTGCACCGAAGGCGTAGATGCCCGCGTTGATCTCGGCGATGGCGCGCTCGTCGTCGCTCGCGTCCTTCTGCTCGACGATGCGGTCGAAGCGGCCGGCGGTGTCGCGCACGATGCGGCCGTAACCGGAGGGGTCGTCGTAGACCGCGGAGAGCACGGATGCCGCCGCAGCATCCGCCCGGTGCTGTTCGAGGAACGCGGCGAGCGTGTCGGCGTTCAGGAGCGGCACGTCGCCGTTCAGCACGAGCACCTCACCACCGAAATCGGCGGGGATCGCGGCGATCGCCTGCTCGACGGCGCGGCCCGTGCCCGGAATCTCGTCTTGGTCGACGATCACGGTGCCCGGCAGTTCGGCCTCGATCACCGCGGCGACGAGGTCGCGTTCGTGGCGCACCACGGCGACGATGTGCTCCGCGTCGAGCGCGCGCGCCGTGGCGAGCACGTGGGCGACGATCGGCGCTCCGGCGAGCGGGTGCAGGAGCTTCGGCACCGCGGACTTCATGCGTGTGCCCTGCCCGGCGGCGAGGACGATGATGGCAAGGTTCTGGTCGGTCATTCGCGTCTTCCTGGTGGGATGCAAAGGGCACGGCGGTTCCAGCTCCGCCACCAGGATTCGAACCTGGACCGAACAGCTCCAAAGGCTGCCGTGCTGCCGTTACACTATGGCGGACCGCTCGGGGCCGAGGCCCGTCTGCGAGAACCAGTCTGCCATGAGCTGGCGGGCACCCCGTGGTATGCGTCGAACTCTCGCGGCCTCATTCTGATCGACCACGCGATAATGACTGGATGACGGATGCTGACGAGGTCGACCGGATCGTCGACGACTGGGAACGCGAGCGCCCCGACCTCGATTTCTCCCCGCTCCAGGTGCTCTCGCGCGTCGCGCGGCTCTCGAAGCACCTCGACCGTGCGAGACGGCAGGCCTTCGCCCGTTCGGAACTCGAGTCGTCGGAGTTCGACGTGCTCTCGGCCCTCCGCCGCGCCGGTACGCCGTACCGCCTCTCACCGAAGCAGTTGCTGCAGCAGACGCTCGTCTCGAGCGGCACGATGACGAACCGCATCGACCGGCTGGTCGAACGGGGCCTCGTCAACCGGCAGACCGACCCGAACGACGGGCGCGGCATCCTCGTCGAGATGACCTCGGCGGGGCTCACCCGCGTCGATGCCGCGATCACGCGCCTCGTCGACGCCGAGGCGGAGCTGCTCAGGAGCCTGCCCGCGGCGGAGCAGAAGCGGCTCGCCGACCTGCTCAGGAAGCTCAGCCTCGGGTTCGACTGATCGCGGCGACTACCGCCGCATGACCTTGCGGGCGAGCCAGTTGCCGAGGAACTGCGCGCACTGCACGAACACGACGATCAGGATGACGGCCGCCCACGTGATCACCGGCTCGAACTGGCGGTAGCCGTAGACCTGGGCGAAGTTGCCGAGTCCGCCGCCGCCGATGAGGCCGGCGACGGCCGTCATGTCGATGATCGCGACGAGCACGAAGGTGTAGCCGAGGATGAGCGGCCCGAGCGCCTCGGGCAGCACGACGGTGCGCAGGATGCGGAAGGGGCCGGCCCCCATCGCGCGGGCCGCCTCGATGACGCCCGGGGTGACCGTGAGCAGGTTCTGCTCGACGATGCGGGCGATCGCGAAGGACGCCGCGATCGAGAGCGCGAACACGAGGGCGTCGTTGCCGATGCCGGTGCCGATCACGATCCGCGAGAGCGGTTGCACCGCGGCGATGAAGATGATGAACGGAATCGGCCGGAAGAAGTTGATGACGACGTTCACGACGTTGAACACCGCGCGATTCGACAGCAGGCTGCCGGGCCGCGTCGTGTAGAGCACCGTGCCGAGGAGGAGTCCGGCGATGCCGCCGAAGACGAGAGTGAGCCCCACCATGTAGAGGGTCTCGGCTGCGGCGACCCAGAACTCGCTGCCGAGTTCGAAGAGGCGATCCATCACGACACCTCCGTCACGTCGACACGGGCGGATATCTCGGCGAGCACGGTGTCGACCGCGGCATCCGCGCCCCTGATCGCGAGGGTGAGGTGACCGAAGGCCCGGCCCTGGATGTCGTTGATGCCGCCGTAGACGAGCTCGAACTCGACGCCGGCGGTCGCGAGTGCCACGAAGACGGCGGCCTGCGATGCGTCGCCGTCGCGGAACGAGATCGTGACGATGCGGCCCTCGTGCCGCTCGCGCAGCACCGCGAGCTCAGCCGGCGACGGGATGCCCTTGACGACGGTCGCGACGAAGCGCTGCGACGACGGGTTCTGCGGATTCGAGAAGACGTCGAAGACGTCGCCGTGCTCGATGACCCGGCCGCCGTCCATGACCGCGACCTTCGTCGCGATCGACTGGATCACGTCCATCTCGTGGGTGATCACGATGATCGTCACGCCGAACTCGCGGTTCACGCGCTTCAGGAGTTCGAGCACCTCCCCCGTGGTCTCGGGGTCGAGTGCGCTCGTGGCCTCGTCGGCGAGCAACAGCCGCGGTGAGGTGGCGAGCGCGCGGGCGATGCCGACGCGCTGCTTCTGCCCGCCCGAGAGCTGGTCGGGGTAGTTCTTCGCCTTGTCGGCGAGGCCGACGAACTCGAGCAGTTCGGTGACCCGCGCCGCGATCTCCGCCTTCGTGGCCCCGGCGACCGTCAGCGGGTAGGCGATGTTGGCCCACACCGTCTTCGAGTTGAAGAGGTTGAACTGCTGGAAGATCATGCCGATGCCGAGTCGGATGCCGCGCAGTTCGCGTTCGGGCATCGTGGTGATCTCGCGGCCGTCGACCTCGATCGAGCCCGACGTCGCGGGCTCGAGCGCGTTCACGAGTCGCACGAGCGTGGACTTGCCGGCCCCCGAGTAGCCGATGATGCCGTAGACGTCACCGGGCTCCACCTCGAGGCTCACACCGTCGATCGCGACGACCGGCGCGCCGCCCTTCTCGGATGCCGGGTACGTCTTGGTGACGTTGCGCAGGGCGACGAGCGCCATGTTCTTCTCCTCTTCAACGCCGAACGGGGCGACGAGCACCGGTATCGGTGCTCGCCGCCCGTGCGGCGGGTGATCGATCCACTGAACCGCTGGGCACGCCGCGCAGAATCGCGCCGCGCCGAGCAGGGCCGGGCGATCAGCCCTTGGCGGCCTTGGTGTCGGCCTCGACCTTGGCGAGGGACTTCTCGAGGTCGGCGACGGGGGTCTGCACCGCGACGCCGGTGCCGCCCGACGACTCGATGAGGCCTGCCTGCACCTCGGGGTCGGTCTGGAAGATCTCGACGAGCTTCAGGTAGGTCGCGTTGTCCTTGTCGGCCGCGCGGGTCGCGAAGATGTTGACGTACGGCAGGGCGTTGGGGTCGCTCGCGTCGTCTTTCGCGATCGCGTCGTCGAAGGTGAGGCCCGCGTCTTCGACGAAGTCGTTGTTGATGACGGCAGCGGCGAGGTCGGGCAGCGAGGTCGGCGTGAGCGAGGCCTCGAGCGCGGTGACCTTCACCTTCGACGCCGACTCGTCGATGTCGGCGAGGTCGGAGAAGATCGTGCCGCCGCTCGAAAGCTCGATGAGGCCGGCCGACTGCAGCACGAGCAGCGCACGCGCCTGGTTCGACGCGTCGTTCGGCACGGCGACGGTCGCACCGGCGGGAATGTCCTTCACCGAGTCGTACTTCGTCGAGTAGAGGCCGAGCGGGTAGATCGCGGTCGCACCGATCGGCGTCAGGTCTTCGCCGCTCGAGACGTTGTAGTCGGCGAGGTAGACGATGTGCTGGAACTGGTTGAGGTCGAGCTCGCCCTCCGTCGTCGCCGGGTTCGGCTGCGCGTAGTCGGAGAAGTCGACGATCTCGATCTCGATGCCCTCGTCAGCGGCGGCCTCCTCGAAGGCGGTCCACTGGGGGTCGGCCTTGCCGACGACGCCGATCGTGATGACCTCGTTCGAGGCCTCTCCGCCTTCACCGGCGGCCGGCGTGGCGCACCCGGCGAGACCGAAGATGAGCGGCACTGCGGCGAGCGCGGCGATGAGCTTGGTGTGACGTGACGAGTGCTGTGACATGAGGATTCCCTTTCGCTTCCGGCGCACGCGATCGAGTGCTGATGGATGGAGCAGGCATGGCTCCGCCACGGTTGGTGACAGTGGGGGCTTCGATGCCGCGATCGCGGTGCATCACCACGTTAGGCGAAGATTCTTTACTTGTTCGCCAACTGGGTCACAGAGCGTCACAGCTTCTGCGAGGTCACGACTCCAATGACTCGGAAACTTCGAGCCAGCGGGTCTCGAGGTCGGCGACGGATGCCTCGAGCTCCCGCAGTACGTCGCCGAGCGCCCCCAGCCCGACATAGTCGCCCTGGTCGTGGAGCGCGAGCTTCTCGTGCTGCTCGGCGATCTGCGCCGACAGCTTCTCGAGCTTGCGGTCGATCGCGGCGAGCTCCTTCTCGGCGGCTCGACGATCGGCTCCCGCGAGTGGAGCCGCTCCGGTGCCGACGGGCGCGCTCGCCCCGGCGGGCGCAGCTGGCGCGCCGGTCGCGGAAGAGGTCGGCGTAGCGGCATCCGTCGCCCTGCGCAGCTCGAGATACTGCTCGACGCCCCGCGGGAGGTCGCGCAGGTGGCCGTCGAGGATGGCGAACTGGCGGTCGGTGACGCGCTCGATGAGATACCGGTCGTGCGAGACGACGAGGAGGGTGCCCGGCCACGAGTCGAGCAGGTCCTCGATCGCGGCGAGCATGTCGGTGTCGAGGTCGTTCGTCGGCTCGTCGAGGATCAGCACGTTCGGTTCCTGCAGCAGGATCAGGAGCAGCTGCAGGCGCCGCTTCTGCCCGCCCGACAGGTTCTTCACGGGAGTCGACAGCTGCGCCGTCGTGAAACCGAGCCGCTCGAGCAGCTGCCCGGGCGTCATCTCCTTGTCGCCGACCTGATAGCTCGTGCGCTGCTCGGCGACGACCGCCGAGACCCGCTGCTCGGCCCACTCGGTGAGTTCGTTCAGCTCTTGGCTGAGGGTGGCGATGCGCACCGTCTTGCCGCGCTTGACCCGCCCGCTCGTCGGCTGCACCGCGCCGGTCACGAGCCCGAGCAGGGTGGACTTGCCGGCGCCGTTGACGCCGAGGATGCCGGTGCGCTCACCAGGGGCGATGCGCCACTCGATGTCACGGAGCACCGTGCGCGTCTCGGGGGCGCCGGCCGCGGCATCCGCCACTGGGAACTCGACGGTGACGTCGATCAGGTCGACGACGTCTTTGCCGAGCCTCGAGACGGCGAGACGGTCGAGCTCGACCTTGTTGCGCACCGGCGGCTCGTTCGCGATGAGCTCGTTCGCCGCGTCGATGCGGAACTTCGGCTTCGAGGTGCGGGCCGGCGCGCCGCGGCGCAGCCACGCGAGCTCCTTGCGCATGAGGTTCTGGCGCTTCGCCTCGGATGCCGCGGCGGAGCGATCGCGTTCGACCCGTTGCAGCACGTAGGCCGCGTAGCCGCCCTCGAAGGGCTCGACGATGCCGTCGTGCACCTCCCACGTGTCGGTGCACACCTCGTCGAGGAACCACCGGTCGTGGGTCACGACGACGAGCGCGCCGGAGTCGGCCGGCCACCGGCGCTTCAGGTGCCCGGCGAGCCAGGCGATGCCCTCGACGTCGAGGTGGTTGGTGGGCTCGTCGAGGAGGACGACGTCCCAGTCGCCGACGAGCAGCGATGCGAGCCCGACGCGCCGGCGCTGCCCGCCCGAGAGGTTCGCGATCTGCCCGTGCCACGGCACGTCGCCGAGGAGGCCGGCGATGACATCGCGCACCTTCGCGTCGCCCGCCCAAACGTGCTCTTCGATGCCGCCGACGACGAACTCCGCCACCGTCTTGCCGGGATCGACGACATCGGCCTGGTCGAGCGTGCCGATGCGGATGCCGCGGCGGTGCGTCACCCGGCCGCCATCGGGGGTCATGCGGCCGTCGAGGAGCTTCAGGAGCGTGGACTTGCCGTCGCCGTTGCGGCCGACGACGCCGATGCGGTCGCCCTCGTCGATGCCGAGGGTGACCTCGTCGAAGACGACGCGCGTCGGGAATTCGAGGTGCAGGCGCTCGGCGCCGAGAAGATGTGCCATGTCTTCACGAGCCTAGTTGCAGTTGCTCAGCCCGAGATGATGCGGGCCCCGTGCACCGGCCCGTGCACGTGCACCGCGTGCAGGCGGGCCGCGGAGAGGGCGACCTGCAGTTCGAGGGCGGAGTCGGTGTCGTCGACGAGGAAGGCGACGGTCGGCCCAGACCCCGAGACGAGCCCGGCGAGCGCGCCGTGCGCCTCGCCGAGTTCGAGGATGCCGCCGAGCCCCGGCGCGAGGCTCAGCGCAGCGGCCTGCAGGTCGTTGTGCAGCGCCGCGGCGAGCCGCCGCGGGTCGCCGGCGCGCAGGGCCTGCAGCACCGCCGTGTCGACGACGGGTTGCGCGTCGTCGGCCACGATGGCGAGCCGGGACTCGCGCTGACGATCGAGCTCGTTGTAGACCGCCGGTGTCGACAGGCCGAACTCGGCGACCGCGAGCACCCAGTGGAACGAACCGGTCGCGAGTGCGGGGCTCAGCCGGTCGCCGCGGCCGGTGCCGATCGCCGTGCCGCCCGAGAGGGCGAACGGCACGTCGGCGCCGAGCTTGGCCGCGAGGGCGTGCAGCTCCTCTTTCGAGAGCGCCGTGCCCCACAGCGCGTCGCACGCGACGAGGGTGGCCGCGGCATCCGCCGAACCGCCGCCCATGCCGCCCGCGATCGGCACGTGCTTGTCGATCTCGAGGTGCACGCCGCCGGGCACGCCGGCCGTGCGCGCGAGGAGCTTCGCGGCCTTGATGGCGAGGTTGGAACGGTCGGTCGGCAGACCCGAGGTGTCGACGCTGCCGCCGAACGAGACGCTGAACGCGTCGTCGGGCCAGGCCCGCACGTCTTCGTAGAGCGACACGGCCTGGTACGCGGTGGCCACGTCGTGGTAGCCGTCGCGCTGAACCGCGCCCACACGCATGAAGAGGTTGATCTTGCCGGGCGCCCGAACGTGCACTGCCTCGTCGGTCGCCGCGATCGTCATGAGTCCACGCTAACCGACCGGCCCGACGGCCACCGATTCGAGCCAGCTCCGAAGTGTCGCCTTCGCCTCGGCCAGGCGGTCGCCGCTCGTCATCCGCCCGCGGACGAGATTGAGCGAGGTCTTGCCCGCCCCGCGCGCCGTCGCCGAGGCGAGCACGAACTCGCCGCCCTCGAGCGGGAACCTGGCGGTCGGATGCTTCGCGGCGAGGTTCAGGGCGAGGGGTTCGACCCCGGTTCGAGCGGTGACGACCTCGGCGAGCGCTCGCAATGCCGGTTCGACCTCGGCGGCGACCGTGCGGCTGACGCTCACCTCGAACGTGCCGTCTTGACGCTGGCCGGGCTGCCGGGTGCCGCGTGCCTGCTCGTACCCGACGGTGACGGCCTGCGCCCACCACGGATCGACGCCGTGCTCGGCCACGAGCCAGGTGGCCGTCGCCCGGTGCTTCCAGCCGGTCGCGCCGGCCGCATCGAGGAGCGCGAACCAGTCGTCGCGCGATCGGCCCGTCGCACTCGCGAGGGCGTCGTCGCCGACGCCGTCGGCGTGCGCCCCGACCCCTCGGCTCCCCATGTCCGTCCCCACGGCACCACGCTAGCGCGAGATCAGGCCGCGCGGGCGATGCGGAGGAAGTCCGCGACGGTGAGCTGCTCGCCGCGTGCCTGCGGATCGACGCCGGCGGACTCCAGCACGGCCGTGGCCCGCGCGGAGCCGCCGCCGAGCACCGTCGACAGCGATTGACGCAGCATCTTGCGCCGCTGCTGGAATGCCGCGTCGACGAGCGCGAACGTGGCGACGCGTTCGGCCTCGGTGCCGGGGGCATCCCCTCGCTCAAAGCCGACGAGCACGGAGTCGACGTTCGGCACCGGCCAGAACACCATGCGGGAGACCTGACCCGCGGTGCGCCAACGGCCGTACCAGGCCGCCTTGACGCTCGGGGCGCCGTAGACCTTCGAACCGGGCTCTGCCGCGAGGCGGTAGCCGACCTCGGCCTGCACCATCACGATGCCCGACTGCATCGAGTCGAAGTGCTCGAGCAGGTGCAGGAGCACGGGCACCGAGATGTTGTACGGGAGGTTCGCGACGAGTCGGGTCGGGATGCCGGGCAGCTCGGTGACGCGCATCGCGTCGCCGGTCACGACCGTGAGCGAGGTGCCCGGCTGCATGATGTCGGCGGTGTGCGGCAGCTGGGCGGCGAGGCGCTTGTCGATCTCGACGGCGACGACGGATGCCCCGGCCTCGAGGAGGCCCAGCGTCAACGACCCGAGGCCCGGACCGATCTCGAGCACCGTCTCGCCGGGTCGCACGCCCGCGGTCTGCACGATGCGGCGCACGGTGTTGCCGTCGTGCACGAAGTTCTGGCCGAGCTTCTTCGTCGGCGTGACGTCGAGCAGCTCGGCGAGATCGCGGATCTCGGCCGGGCCGAGCAGGCGCGGGGCGACGTCGACGCCCTCGGCCTCATGCCGGTGCGCGTTCACGCCTCTGCGCCCCCGTCGGCCGCACGGCCGACTGCCCGGCTGCGTCGCCCGTTCGCTTCTGCTGGCCCCACCACGGGCTCATCATGCCACGAGCCATACACGCGCTCGGTGTTGGCCGCAAGCTGTTCGCAGAATCCGTCCAGATCGGTGCCGAGCGCCTCGGCCATGAATCGCACGGTGTGCGGCACGAGATACGGCGCATTCGGGCGTCCGCGGAGCGGCACCGGCGTGAGGTACGGGGCATCCGTCTCGACGAGGATCCGCTCGCGCGGGGCGACCCTGAGCGCCTGACGGAGATTCTCGGCGTTCTTGAACGTGACATTGCCGGCGAAGGAGAGGTACCAGCCCGCGTCGGCCGCGAGCCGGGCGAGCTCCTCGCCCCCCGAGAAGCAGTGGAAGACCGTGCGATCGGGCGCACCGACGCGGCGCAGCGTCGCCACGACGTCGTCGTGCGCGTCGCGGTCGTGGATCTGCAGGGCCAGCCCGTGCCGCTTCGCGATGTCGAGGTGCGCCTCGAACGACCGGAACTGGGCGCTCCTGCCGTCTTCCCCGGTGCGGAAGAAGTCGAGCCCGGTCTCACCGATCGCGCGCACGCGCGGCTGGGCGGCGAGTTCGTCGATCACCGCGAGCGCGTCGTCGAGGGTGCCGGATGCCTCGAGCTCGGGCGCCTCGTTCGGGTGCAGTGCGACCGCGGCGAGGAGTCTCGGCTCGCGAGCGGCGACCTCGGCCGACCAGCGGCTCGTCGCGACATCCGTGCCGACCTGCACGGCCCCGGCGACCCCGACCGATGCCGCCCGCTCGAGGTGCTCGTGCACGTCGATCGGGAGCGCCCCGTCGGCGATCTCGAGGTGCGTGTGGTTGTCGTAGACGACGAGCGGCAGCGGCTCGGGCGCCGGCGGATACTCGGCGGCGCGGCCGCCGTCGGACCTCGTGCGCAGGTGATCGGGCGACGCCGCCGTCACGCCGACCTCGGTTCGCGAACCGTCATTCGGCCACCTCGACGCGCGGGAAGAGCGCCTCGAGCGGCGCGACCTGCGTGCCGAGGGTCCAGGCGTCGGCACGGTCGATGCGCTGCTCCTGCACGGTGCCGGGGGCCCCGAGCGCGGTCCAGAGCTTCGCCGTCGCGACCGGCAGCACGGGCGAGAGCAGCACGGCCAGCGTGCCGAGCCCGTGGTACGCCGTGGCGAGCACGGTCTCGAGGCGGTCGCGCTTCGCCGGGTCCTTCGCGAGGGTCCACGGCTCCTCGATCGTGAGGTAGCCGTTGAGCGCGTCGACGAGTTCCCAGGCGGCGCCGATCGCGTCGTGGATCGCGAGACGGCCGATGGCATCCCACGAGGCATCCGTCGCCCGTCGCTCGACCGCGGCGATCTCGAGGTCGGCCGCCGTCAGCGTGCCCGCCGAGGGAACCTCGCCCTCGCAGTACCGGGTGATCATCGCGACCACGCGCGAGGCGAGGTTGCCGAAGCCGTTCGCGAGCTCGGCCTGGTAGCGCGCCGCCAGGTCCTCCCACGAGAAGGAACCGTCTTGGCCGAAGGCGATGGCGCGAAGGAAATAGTACCGGAACGCGTCGGAGCCGAACGTCTCGGTGATCTGCTCTGGGGCGATGCCGGTGAGCTTGGACTTCGACATCTTCTCGCCGCCGACGAGGAGCCAGCCGTGGCCGAACACGCCGCGCGGAACCTCGAGGCCCGCAGCCATCAGCATCGCCGGCCAGATCACGGCGTGGAAGCGGAGGATGTCTTTGCCGACGACGTGCTGAGCCGGCCAGCGGCGGGCGAACTCCGCCTCGTCTTGGCCGTACCCGACCGCGGTGATGTAGTTCAGCAGCGCGTCGAACCAGACGTAGACGACGTGCGTCTCGTCCCACGGCACCTTGACGCCCCAGTCGAACGTCGACCGCGAGATCGAGAGGTCGGCGAGCCCAGAGCGAACCCAGCCGAGCACCTCGTTGCGCGCCGACTCTGGCTGCACGAACTCGGGCTGCTCCTCGTAGAGGGCGAGCAGGCGATCGGCGAACGCCGAGGTGCGGAAGAAGTAGTTCTTCTCGTGCAGCAGCTCGACCGGCTTCGAGTGGATCGCGCAGACGAGCTGCCCCTCGTACTCCCCCGCGCCCGCCACGAGCTCGGACTCCTGCTTGTACTCCTCGCAGCCCACGCAGTAGTACCCCTCGTACTCACCGGTGTAGATGTGGCCGTCGTCGTAGAGCTTCTGCAGGAACTTCTGCACATTACGTTCGTGACGCTCGTCGGTCGTGCGGATGAAGTCGTCGTTGGCGATGTCGACCGTCTGGAGCAGGGGCTTCCATGCCTCGGCGACGAGCTTGTCGGCCCACTCCTTCGGGGTCACGCCGTTGGCGGTCGCCGTGCGCAGGATCTTCTGGCCGTGCTCGTCGGTGCCCGTGAGCATCCACGTGTCTTCACCCGCCTGGCGGTGCCAGCGCGCGAGCACGTCGGCGGCCACCTCCGTGTAGGCGTGCCCGATGTGGGGCACGTCATTCACATAGAAAATGGGCGTGGTGATATAGAACGAGGAGCCGTCGGCCATGCCCCCAATCCTATGGGCGAGCGGATGTGCCGATGTCGCGGTTACGCCGGCGACGACGTACGCTCCCGTCGCCGATGGCCGGCGGCACCGCTTCCTCGACCTCGAGGTGCTCGTGCGGCGTGGGCACGCCGAGCGTCACGTCCTGCTCCTTGAACGCCGGCTCCTGCACGCGCTGGCCGGCATATCCGACGATGCGCAGCCCGAGCACGATCTTGCCCGGCGCCTCCCGGCGATCGAGGGCACGATACGCATCGGCGACGGAGTCGAGGGAGAACACGTCGGCGATCGGGAGACGGATGCGGCGAGCGGCGGCGAGGGCGGCCACCCTGCTGAGGGCGACGACGTCGCCGGCGTAGAGCTTCACCGCCTCCTGCGCCTCCACGGCGTCCCAGTCGAGCACCGTGAGGATCCTCGATCGGGGAACGCCGAGGGCGATCGCCTCGTCGGTCTGCCCGCCGAGGAAGTCGAGGAAGGCCGTGATCGGCCCGGGAGCGACGGGCCGCACCCGTTCGGCGAGGTCGGGACCGTACACCACGGGCAGCACGCCGAACTGCCGGAGGAAGTCGAAGCGCATCTCGGCGCTGGTGCCGATCACGGTCGCCCCGCGCATCCGGGCGAACTGGGCGGCGAGGCATCCGACGCCGCCCGCTGCCGCGGTGACGATGATCGTGTCCGACGGCCCGAGGGCGAGCCCTTCGACCGCGGTCCACGCCGTCGTGCCCGCGACATAGAGGGAACCGGCCACCTCCCAGGTGAGCTCGGGCGGCTTGCGCAGCAGCTGCCGCTCGGGCACCACGACGTGGGTGGCATGGGCGCCCCGGTCGACGTACCCCATGACCTCGTCGCCGCGCGCGAACGCCGAGGTACCGGGGCCGGCCGCCACGACGACGCCCGCCAGGTCGCGGCCCTGCAGCGAGGGGAAGCTCACCGGCCACCGCTCGGGATGATCGCCGCGGCGGATCGCGCTCTCGACGGGGTTGAGCCCAGTGGCGAACACCTCGACGAGCACCTCGCCCTCGCCCGGTTCGGGCATCGGCAGCTCGACGATCTCGAGTACCTCGGGTCCGCCGTACTCGGCGAATCGAACAGCATGAACAAGGTCGTGAGACGGGTCGTGAGACATCTCGCACCTCCACCGCTCGGGGGGACAGTGCCATTCTCCGCCTGCGGCATGGATTCCGACAGGGTTCGGGTGGCGTACCGACTCCCGGGCGTCTGCGCTCCGGTGCCGGAGTGCCCGCGTCAGCCGCGCTTGCGAGCCTGCAGTGCCGCCTCGTAGAGGTCGCGGGTGCTGAGGCCGCTCTCGGCGGCGACGAGGGCGGCGGCCTCCTTCAGCCGGGTTCCGGATGCCGCGAGCTCGAGCACCCGTTCGAGCGCGCGCTCGGGGTTCGCCTCCTGTTCGGCCGCACCACCGACGACGATGACGATCTCGCCACGCACCCCGCCCTCGGCCCACGTCGCGAGTTCGCCGAGCGGACCGCGGCGCACCTCCTCGTAGAGCTTCGTGAGTTCCCGGCAGACCGCGGCCGGACGGTCGGCGCCGAACGCCTCCGCGAGCGCCGAGAGGCTCGCCGCCAGCCGCGACGGCGCCTCGAAGAACAGCAGCGTGCGGCGGTCGCCGGCCAGCTCGGCGAGTCGCCGACTGCGCTCCCCCGGCTTGCGGGGCAGGAACCCCTCGAAGGCGAAACGATCCGTCGGCAGCCCTGAGACGGCGAGCGCGGTGATCACGGCAGAGGGGCCGGGGATCGCGGTCACCTGCACCCCGGCGGCGGCCGCGGCGGCGACGAGCGGAAAGCCCGGGTCGGAGACGGTCGGCATTCCCGCGTCGCTCAGTACGAGCAGGTCGGCGTCGCGGGCGAGAGCGACGAGCTCGGCCGCCTTCTGCCGCTCGTTGTGCTCGTGCAGCGCGATGAGTCGCGGGCGATTGGCGATGCCGAGCCCCGCGAGCAGACGCTGCGTCACCCTCGTGTCCTCCGAGGCGATGACGGGGGCCGTCTCGAGGGCGTCTCGAAGCCGGGCTGAAGCGTCGCCGAGGTTGCCGATGGGCGTCGCCGCGAGGATGATCATGGCCCCAAGCATGACATCCGCCGGTCGGCTCGACTCGTTTAGGGTTGGCCCATGGGAGTGGAGCCGGGCGCCGCCGAGACGCGCGAGGAGCACGCCGACGGGGCATCCGCCCGCGACGAGCGCACCGACGCGCCGAGCGATGAGCGAACCCACGCGCCCGTCGAGGAGCGCCGGGGCACCCGGCTCGACGACCGGTGGGCGCGGGTGCTCTCGACCCCCCGTCGACGCGCGCTCTGGTACTGGGGCGGCCCGATCATCGTCACCCTCATCGCGGCGGTGCTGCGGTTCTGGAATCTGGGTCATCCGAGCACGATCGTCTTCGACGAGACGTACTACGTGAAAGACGCGTGGACGCTACTGCAGAACGGCTACGAGTCGAGCTGGCCCGAGGGCGCCGACGCCGACTTCGCCGAGGGCGACACGGGCATCTACCAGGACTCCCCCGCGTACGTCGTGCACCCGCCGCTCGGCAAGTGGATGATCTCGCTGGGCATGGCCGCCTTCGGCGCCGGCGACGCGTTCTGGTGGCGCGCGTCCACGGCGCTCGCCGGCACGATCGCGGTCTTCCTGATGACCCTCGTCGCACGCCGGCTCTTCGCCTCGACGATCCTCGCGGTCATCGCCGGCCTGCTGTTCGCCGTCGACGGCAACGCGATCGTGATGTCCCGCGTCGCCCTGCTCGACAACTGGCTCATGCTCTTCGCCCTCCTCGGGTTCTGGTTCGTGCTGCTCGATCGCGAGCGAACGCGGCGAATGCTCGACTCGGCGATCGGCGAGGCGCGCGCCGCGGGCCGCGAGCCGCACTACGGCCCGGCGCTCTGGGCGCGCCCCTGGGTCGCCGCCGCCGGTGTCGCGTTCGGCGCCGCCTGCGCGGTGAAGTGGTCGGGACTCTGGTTCCTCGCCGCGTTCGGCATCTACCTCGTCGTCGTCGATGCGGTCGCCCGTCGCCGCGCCGGCGTGCCGTTCTGGCTCACCGCGGCGCTCCTGAAACAGGGGCCGGTCACCTTCGTGCTGCTCGTGCCCGTCGCCGCCGTCGTCTACCTCGCCTCATGGACGGGCTGGCTCGTGACCGACGGCGGGTACTACCGGCACTGGGCCGAGGAGGCCGGCAACGCCGCGACCGGCCTGTTCTCGTGGATCCCGCTGGCCCTGCAGAACCTCTGGCACTACCACGAGGCGGCCTACGGCTATCACGTGGGCGTCGCCAACCCCCACCCGTGGCAGTCGAATCCGCTCACCTGGCTCTTCATGATCCGCCCGACGAACATGTACTACTCCGCGAGCGACGACGGCTCGGGCGGGTGCGGCGCCGACACCTGCTGGTCGTCGATCATCGAGGTGGGCAACCCGCTCATCTGGTGGGCGGCGGCCGCGGCATCCATCTACCTCGTCTACCGGCTGGTGCGCTACCGCGAGTGGCAGGTCGGCGCGATCCTCATGGGGCTCGCGGCCGGCTACCTGCCGTGGCTCATGTACCTGAACCGCACGGTCTTCCAGTTCTACTCGATCGCCTTCGAACCGTTCACCGTGCTCGCGCTCGTCTTCGTGGTCGGCCTCGTGCTCGGCCGGCGCGACGATCCGACGTGGCGGCGTGAGCGGGGCATCGCCGTCGTCGCCATCTTCCTCGGATTCGTGCTGCTCGTCTCGGCCTTCTTCTTCCCGATCTGGTCGGGCGTGCCGGTCACTCCGACGTTCCGGCAACTCCACTTCTGGTTGCCGAGCTGGGGCTAGCGCGCCCGAAACAGGCGGGCGGCCTTTCGGCTAGCGTTGAGAGGTGCGTGTACGGATGCCGGGACTGCTCGTCGCGGCATCCGCGGCCCTCATCGCGTGGCTCGCGCACCTTGCGCTGCCGGCCGTGCCGATGCTCACCGCGGCGGTCGCCCTCGGCATCGTGGTCGGGCAGATCCCGGCGCTGCGGCCGGCGCTCGCCGGCAGCCTCGCGCCGGGCCTGCGCATCGCCGCACGCCGGCTGCTGCGACTCGGCATCGTGCTGCTCGGCCTGAAGCTCAGCCTCGTCGACATCGCCGCGCTCGGCTGGGTGTCGATCGCGACCACGATCGGCGTCGTCGTGCTCACCTTCGTCGGCACGATCGGGCTCGGCCGCGCCTTCGGGCTGCCCGGTCACCAGCCGCTCCTCATCGCGAGCGGCTTCTCGATCTGCGGGGCTTCGGCGATCGGCGCGATGGGCGCCGCCGTGCGCGCACGCGACGAGGAGCAGGCCGTGCCGGTCGCCCTCGTCACCCTGTGCGGCACCCTCGCGATCGCGGTGCTGCCGGCGCTGTGGCGTCCGCTCGGCCTCTCGAGCACGGGGTTCGGGCATTGGGTCGGGGCCGGCGTGCACGACGTGGGCCAGGTCGTGGCGACCGCCCAGATCGCGGGCACCACGGCCCTCGCCGTCGCCGTCGTGGTGAAGCTCACCCGGGTGCTCATGCTCGCGCCGATGGTCGCGATCACCGCGGCCGTCGAGCGTCGCAAGCCGACCGATGCCGCGGGCCCGCACCCTGCGATCGTGCCGCTCTTCGTGGCGGGCTTCCTCGCCGCGGTGCTGCTGAACACGCTCGTGCCGCTGCCCGAATGGCTGCTGACCGGCGCCGACCAGCTGCAGACCGTGCTGCTGACGATGGCGCTCTTCGCGCTCGGCGCGTCGATCCGGCTCGGTGAGCTCGCGAGCACCGGGTGGCGGGCGCTCGTCGTCGGCCTCACCTCGTGGGTGCTCGTCGCAGCCCTCGCGTACGGCGCCGTGCTGCTCGGCTGATTGCTGAGCTGCTCGGCTGACGGCTGCGCTGCTCGGCTGAGTGCTGCGCTGCTCGGCTGAGCCCCGCTCAGACCTCGATGACCACCTTGCCGCGCACCTCGCCCGATTCCAGTCGCGCGACGGCCTCGGCGGCGCGTTCGAGCGGGAACACCTCGTCGACGAAGGGGACGATCTCGCCCGCGTCGATGCGGCGCGCGAGCTCGGCGAGGTCGTCGCCGTTGCGCGTGGCGGCCAGCGGGCGCAGCCGTTGGGAGACGAACACCGACATGACCGAGGCGCGGATGATGCGGCCGAACGGGCCGAACACCGCGCCGCCCGTGCCCGACGAGAGCACGAGCGTGCCGCGCGGTGCGAGGGCGCGTCGCACCCGGCCGAGCGGGTGATCGGCGACGAGGTCGAAGATCGCGTCGTACCGGGCGGCCCCCGCGGTGAAGTCCTCGCGCGTGTAGTCGACGATGTGGTCTGCACCGATCGCGCGCACGTGCTCGGCTTTCGCCGTGCTGCACACTCCCGTCACCTCGGCGCCCATCGCCTTCGCGAGCTGCACGACGAACCCGCCGACCCCGCCCGATGCCCCGTTCACGAGCAAGTGCGCACCCGGCCCGATGCCGGCGAGGCGCAGACCCTGCAGTGCGGTCGTGCCCGACACGGGAACCGCGGCCGCATGGACCGCGTCGACCGTTGCCGGGCGCCGGGCGACGAATCGCTCCTGCACGGCGACGAACTCGGCGTACCCGCCCTGGTCGGACTCCGCGTAGACGGCGTCGCCGACGCGGAAGCGGGTCACCCTCGCGCCCACGGACGCGACCTCGCCCGCGACATCCCGACCGAGGATCTGCCGCTTCGGCCGTCGCAGCCCGAATGCGAGCCGCACGGCGCGGGGCGTGCCGCGCATCACGAGGGCGTCGCCCTTGCTGACCGCGACGGCGTGAACCCGGATGAGCACCTCGTCGTCGGCCGGCACGGGCGCCTCGACCTCGGCGAGCGAGAGCGTCTCGGGCCCGCCGTAGCGGTGCTGCACGACGGCTCTCACGGTGCCACCTCGCCGGGGGCGGAATCGCTCGGGGCGAAATCGCCCGGAGCGACCTGCCTCGACGCGGGCTTCGCCGACGGGACCTGCGAGATGGCGACGACGACGCTGCCCGCCTTGTGGCCGGAGTCGACCCTGCGGTGCGCCTCGGCGATGTCGTCGAAGGCCACGACGCGATCGATGACCGGCACGAACGCCCCCGATTCGATGAGCTCGACGAGCAACGGCAGGTCTGCGGCCTTGAGCCGGATGTCGCGGAGGCCCGTGAAGGTGATCGCCGCTCGCCGCCCGCGGCTGAACCAGCGAGTGAGCGGCCACTGCAGCATGATGGCGGCCGACGGCACGGTCGTGAGGTAGATGCCGTGCGGCGTGAGGGCCGCGCGGCATGCGCCGAACGAGCGCTTGCCGACCGCGTCGAAGATCACGTCGTAGGTGTTCCGCGCGTCGGTGAAGTCGTCGTGCGTGTAGTCGATCACGTGCTCGGCGCCGAGCGAGCGCACCAGGGGCTCGTGCACCGCACTGCACACGCCGACGACGTGCGCACCGAAGTGCCGCGCGAGCTGCACCGCGGCCGAGCCCACAGTGCCGGACGCCCCGTTGACGAGCACCCGCTGGCCCGGCCGCACCCGGCCCACGTCGCGGAGGAAGGGCAGCGCGGTGAGGAACCCGTCGACCGTCGCGACCGCGCCTGCGGCGTCGAGCCTGTCGGGCAGGTGCGCGATCGGCCCGTGCTCCGCGATCGTCACGAGTTCGGCGTGCGCGCCCATGGCGGGCGCCAGGGTGCCGAAGACCCGGTCGCCCGGCGCGAACCGGCTCGCTCCCGGGCCGATGCGCTCGACGACACCGGCGAAGTCGGAGCCGAGCACGGGATGCTTCGGCTTCGTGAGCCCGAAGAAGAGCCGGGCGAAGCGCGGGGTGCCGCTGCGCCCGGCGCTGTCTGAGGCGCCGACCGTGCTCGCCTCGACGCGCACGAGCACCTCGCCCTCGCCGGCCACGGGATCTGCGGCCTGCTGCAGGCGCATCACCTCGGGCGGGCCGTACCGTTCGTACACTGCAGTTCTCATGATGCCGATGCCTCCGAGTGGGATTCGGGGTACTGGAAGACGTCGTCGAGAGGCACCCCGAACACCCCGGCGATCTGGAATGCCATCTCGAGCGAGGGCGAATAGCGGCCCTGTTCGATGGCGATGACGGTCTGGCGGGTCACGCCCAGACGCTCGGCGAGTTCGGCCTGGGTCATCTCGCCGTGGCGGAAGCGCAGTGCGCGGATGTCGTTCGTGACCCTCGTCGGCTTCACCACGTCGGCACGCCCCTGCGATAGACGATGACCTTCGTGACGCTCGACAGGATCGCCGAGAGCACGAAGCAGAGGTAGATCACGTTCGCGATCCAGAAGTAGCCGCCCTGCAGCATCGCGAGCACGAGCGCGGCGAGCGCGCCGATCACGAGGAACGCGTTGCCGACGCGTTCACCGAGCCGGTCGATCTCCTTGTCGCGCACGTCGCCGCGGGTGCTGCCGCTCGGCGCCACGATCTCGACGAGGATGCGCAGCACGATCGCCGCGACGATCGCACCGCCGATGGTCCAGAGCATGGCCGGCACGTAGTCGATCGCGCCGACCGGGGTCTCGCCCAGCAGTTGCGGCAGCACGAGGAAGAGGTAGACCCCGTACCCCGCGACTGCGACGACGAGATAGACCCACGTGCCCTTCTCCTCATATGACATGACCACTCCGTTGCGTCGAATCGATGTCAAAAACCTTTGACACAGTCAAGGTAAGGCATTCTTGACCCCAAGTCAAGAATTCTTGACATTCTCGATCGCGGCGATCGCCGGATGCGAACGGGCCGCTGCGGCTAGTGGCTGCCGCCGTCGACGAACTTGAGGCCGATGACGCAGCCGATGAGACCGATGAGCAGTGCGATCTTCACCCACGAGACATCCGTGTCACCCGAGATCATCGCCCAGACGACCGTGAGCGCCGCGCCGATGCCGACCCACACCGCATAGGCGGTGCCGGTCGAGATGTCGCGCATCGCCCACGCCAGGCCGCCCATCGAGAGGGCGAGTGCGCCGAAGAAGATCACCGACGGCCAGAGCTTCGTGAAGCCCTCGGACTTGCCGAGCGCGGTGGCCCAGACGGCCTCGAGCACGCCGGAGACGATGAGGATGACCCATGCCATGACTGTTCACTCCCGTGGCCAGTCTTGTCGCGTTCCGGGTACTGATCCCTCGTCCGGGGCCTCGCGATTCGAACTCCGCGGCGACCTGTCGACAGGCTAGCAACGCGGTCTGGGCAGGCCCTGTGCACGCCGGGCGCAGGGCTGCGGATGCCGCGGCATCCGCTCGCCTCACTCGACGCGGGCGACCTCGGCGAAATGCTCGACGACCGGGAACGGCTCGTAGAACCGGTGCAGCAGTTCGCGCCACCGCTCGTACTCGGGCGAGCCGCGGAACCCGACGGCATGCGCCTCGACGCTCTCCCAGTGCACGAGCAGCAGATACGCGTTGGGCGTCTCGATCGACCGCGAGAGCCGCAGGTCGACGAAGCCGGGCATGCTCGCGATGATCGCCTTCGCCTCGGCGAAGGCCGCTTCGAACTCGGCCTCTCGGCCGGGGATGACGGGCAGGAGCGCGTGTTCGAGGATCACGTCATCACCGTAGCGGCTCGCGCCGCGCCATCCGGCGATGGCAGCGCTTCGCCCGGAATTGGCAGCCGCAGCGGTCGGTGCGCTCCGTGCCGCGCGGCATCATGAGGGAATGGACCTCCACGACGACGCCGCCCTCATCATCATCGACGTGCAACAGGGCTTCGACGACCCCGTCTGGGGCGAGCGCAACACCCCCGACGCTGAGGCGAACATCGGCCGCCTCGTCGCGGCCTGGTCGGATGCCTCGCGGCCGATCGTGCTCGTGCGCCACGACTCCGTGTCACCGGGGTCGCCGCTCGCCGCGGGCTCCCCCGGCAACGCGCTGAAGCCCGTCGTGGCCGACGCCCCGCACGAGCTGTTCGTCACGAAGCACGTGAACTCGGCGTTCTACGGCGAACCCGACCTCGGCGCGTGGCTCGAGGCCCGCGGCATCCGGCAGCTCGTCATCTGCGGCATCCAGACGAACATGTGCGTCGAGACGACCGCGCGCATGGCCGGCAACCTGGGCTACGACGTGACCGTGCCGCTCGATGCCACGCACACCTTCGACCTCGACGGCCCGGGCGGCATCCGGCTCACCGCCGACGAGCTCGCGCGCGCGACCGCGGTGAACCTCGCGGGCGGCGGCTTCGCCGCGGTGCTGACGACCGACGAGGTCATCGGGGCGGCGTGAATCCTCGCCTCGAGGCGCCGGGCGCCGGGCGACATCCGTTGCCCCGCGTTACGTCGCCGGGGGGATGTCTCAGGGGCCCGCAGTAGCGTTGCCGGCATGGCAGACCGCGAATACGGCTTCAAGACCCGCGCCATCCACGCGGGCAACATCCCCGACCCGGTGACGGGCGCCCGTGCCCTGCCGATCTACCAGTCGAGCGCGTTCGTCTTCGACGACACCGCCGACGCGGCCGCCCGCTTCGCCCTGCAGAAGTACGGCAACATCTACTCGCGCCTCGCGAACCCGACGGTGGCGAGCTTCGAAGAGCGCGTCGCGAGCCTCGAGGGCGGACTCGGCGCCGTCGCCACTGCGAGCGGACTCTCGGCGCAGTACATCACCTTCGCGAGCCTCGCCGGCAGCGGCGACCACATCGTGGCATCGGCGAACCTCTACGGCGGGTCGATCACGCAGCTGGATGTCACGCTCCGCCGCTTCGGCATCGAGACCACCTTCGTGCAGTCCGCCGACGCCGACGACTACGCCGCCGCCATCACCGAGCAGACCAAGGCGCTCTTCGTCGAGACGATCGCGAACCCCTCGGGTGAGATCGCCGACCTCGAGGCCCTCGCCGACGTCGCGCACGCCCACGGCATCCCGTTCATCGTCGACTCGACGATCGCGACCCCCTACCTGAACCGCCCGATCGAGTGGGGCGCCGACATCGTCACCCATTCGGCGACGAAGTTCCTCGGCGGGCACGGCACGACCCTCGGCGGCGTGGTCGTCGAGTCCGGCCGCTTCGACTGGCACTCCGAGAAGTTCCCGCTCTTCGGCCAGCCCGTGCCGAGCTACGGCGGACTCCAGTGGTCGGGCAACTTCGGCGAGTACGCGTTCCTCACCCGGCTCCGTGCCGAGCAGCTGCGCGACATCGGCCCCGCCCTGGCCCCGCACTCGGCGTTCCTCCTCGCGCAGGGCGTCGAGACCCTGCCGTACCGCATCCAGGCGCACATCGACAATGCGCGAGCCGTCGCCGAATGGCTCGACGCAGACCCGCGCATCGAGCGCGTGCTCTGGGCGGGCCTGCCCGGCCACCCCCACCATGACCGCGCCCTGAAGTACCTGCCGAAGGGCCCCGGCTCGGTCTTCAGCTTCGAGGTCAAGGGCGGCCGGAGCGTCGGCCAGGCGCTCATCGAGAACGTCAACCTCGCGAGCCACCTCGCCAACATCGGCGATGCCAAGACCCTCATCATCCACCCCGCCTCAACGACGCACGCACAGCTCACCGAGCAGCAGCTCGTCGACGCGGGCGTCTTGCCGGGGGTTGTGCGGCTCTCGGTGGGCATCGAAGATGTTGAAGACATCATCGACGACCTCGACCAGGCCCTCACGATCGCGACGGGAGCAGCACGATGACGACGAACGCCACGACCGCGGCGACGGCCCCCGAGTCGGATGCCGCGGCATCCGCCGACCTCGAGACCGTACGCCTCGTCAACGGCCTCTCGTGCGAGCTGCCCGCGAGCTCGCCGCTCGCGAAGCTCCTGAAGTCGCAGCGCACGTGGACCGGCCCCGATGCGAAGCAGCGGCTCGCGATCCTGCGCGCCGCGAAGTCGGTCGCGATCGTCGGCGCCTCGCCGAAACCGCAGCGCTCCAGCTATTTCGTCGGCACCTACCTGCAGCAGTCGAGCGACTACCGGCTCTACTTCGTGAACCCCATGGAGACCGAGATCCTCGGCCAGCCCGCCTACGCGAGCCTCGCCGACCTTCCCGAGGTGCCCGACATCGTCGTGGTGTTCCGTCGCGGCTCCGACATCCCGCAGGTCATCGACGAGGTCGTGGCGTCGGGCGCGAAGACCATCTGGGTGCAGCTCGGCATCTGGAATCAAGACGCCGCCTACTCCGGCGAAGAGCAGGGGCTCACGGTCGTCATGGATCGCTGCATCAAGGTCGAGCACGCCCGCTTCCACGGCGGCCTGCACCTGCTCGGCTTCGACACCGGGCAGATCACGGCGCGCAAGACGCTGCGCTGACCTGCGCGGGCGCTGACCTGCGCGGCGAGCCGCTGCGCTGAAGCGAGATCGCCTCGAAGTCTTCCCTCACCTCGTCACCACGCCGTATATTGACTAGAAACTTTCTTTCAGTATGCGGGTCCATGATGCGAGGACGGATCACCCCATGAGATCGATGACACGTGCCCTGGTCGCGGTCGCGGCCGGGAGCTCGCTCCTCGCCGCTGCGGCGCTCGCCGGCGCCGCATGGGCTGCGGCCACGAACAGCTCCGCGGGCGCCTCGACGGCATCGACAGCACCCAAGACGGTGCTCCGGGTCGATCAGGTCGGCTACTCGCTCTCCGAGACCAAACGCGCCTACGCCCTCACGGCTCACGACCTCGCGGGCCGCGCCTTCGTCGTTCGCGACGACGGCGGCCGCGCCGTCTATCGCGGCACGATCGCCGCCGGCGACGACCGCGGCCGATGGAGCCCGAGCTACGGCCACGTCTTCGAGCTCGATTTCAGCCGGCTGACCCAGGGCGGCAGTTACACGGTGGAACTCGACGACGGTGTCGATACCGTCGCGAGCGTGCCGTTCGCGATCGCGACCGCCGCCACGCTCTTCACCCCGGTGCTCGACAGCGTCGCGACGTTCTTCTCCTCGCAACGCGACGGCCGCGACGTCATCGCCGGCAATCTCGATCGCCGGCCCTCGCACCTCGACGACGTTGACGCCACGGTCTACGAGACCGCCGGGCTCTTCCCCGACCCCGACAGCGAGGTTCCCGGCGAGCTGATTCCCCGCCTCAATGCGAACGGCGCCGAGCTGCGGCGAGATGTCGAGGGCGGCTGGTTCGATGCCGGCGACTACCTGAAGTTCGTCCAGACGACGAGCTACGCGGTGACGATGCTCGCGATCGCCGAGCAGCGAGCCGGCCGCACCCCGGTGGTCTCTGGCGAGATCGCCCACGGGCTCACCTGGCTCGACAAGATGTGGGATGACGACGAGCGCGTGCTGTACCACCAGGTCGGCCTCGGCACCGGCAACGGCGAGTTCACCGGCGATCACGACGAGTGGCGCCTCCCCGAAGCCGACGACGCACTCGACATCCCTCGCGACGCCGTGCCGGGCTCCGAGGGTGCCGCGTCCTACTTCCTCAAGTACCGGCCCGTGTTCGCGGCGAACACGGCGGGCGAACCCTTGAGCCCGAACCTCGCGGGCCGCGTGGCGGCGAGCTTCGCCCTCGCCGCGCAGCGCGACAGCGACGCCGGTCTCCACGAGTCCGCGGCCGGCTGGTTCGAGAAGGCCAAGCACGTCTACGAACTCGCCGACTCCGACTGGCCGGTCGAGGAGCGACCGCTCGTCACGACCGAGCCACGCAGCTACTACCCCGAAGACAGCTACCTCGACGACCTCGCACTCGGTGGAGCCGAGCTCGCTCGCGCCGCGATCCTGCTCGGCGACCTCGATCTGGCGGCTGAACTCGTCGTCGAGGCCGCCGGATATGCGGCCGCCGCCGAAGGCTCGCTGCTGAACCTGTACGACACCTCGGCACTCGCGAACGCGGAACTCGTCACCGCGATCCGCGCCCTCGAGTCCGCCGGGCGACCGGTCGAGGGCGGAGCGGAGATCGAGGCGGAACTCCTCGCGCAGCTGGAGGCCAGCGGGCTCGCCGCTGCCGAGAGCTTCGCCCGCTCCGACCCGTTCTCGGCAGTCTCCGACCCGGCCGAGTGGGATGTCGTGTCGCACACCTTCGGCTCCATCGCGGTCGTGCGCCTCGCCGAGCAGCTCACGGGCGATCGGAGCTACGCCGATGTGGCGAGCGGTGCGCGCAACTGGGCGCTCGGTGCGAACGCGTGGGGGCTCTCCTTCGTGATCGGCACCGGCGCGGACTTCCCGCAGTGTCCGCACCACCAGATCGGCAACCTGCTCGCCCGGCCCGAGGCCGGACTGACGCTCGAGGGCGCGGTGGTGAACGGCCCGAACGGGAGCGAATGGACCGACCCGGCGGACCC
This sequence comes from Agromyces badenianii, assembly GCF_003070885.1. Lineage (NCBI taxonomy): Bacteria > Bacillati > Actinomycetota > Actinomycetes > Micrococcales > Microbacteriaceae > Agromyces > Agromyces badenianii. The sequence continues at coordinate 734,633 of NZ_CP028913.1, read as the reverse complement.
GGAGTGGTGGAACCCCGGTTTCGTCGACGACTGCCCCGCCGGCCGTGTCGACCGGCTCGCCGCGTTCCACTCACCCGCGGCCGACGGCGAGCGCGGGCCGTCCGACGGCTACCGCGGCACCCGGTTCCTCGACTGGAGCGGGGTGTGGTCGACCTCTGAGCCCGCAATCGACTTCACGGCGAGCGCGCTGCTCGCACTGTCGCTCGAGGCGACGGCCGACGCGAGCGCACCTTCCGAGAACGTCGCCTCGCGCGTCGACGACGCGGCGTGACCCGTCAGGCCGCGCCGGGCTCTCGCCGCACGGCTTCGAGGCCTGCGTCCCGCCCGTACGCCAGCATGAGGAAGCTCGAGCCGTCTGGCCGCTCGAACGTGAACTCCCGCTCGTGCAGCCGCTCGAAGCCGAGCCGTTCGTAGAGCCGCTGGGCGGCCACCATGTCGGGGCCGGTGTTCAGCACCACGCGATCGAGCCCGCGGATGCGCGCGAGCCGCAGCACGTGCTCGACGAGCAGCTCGCCGACACCGCGGCGGCGCGCCTCCGCAGCCACCCCCAGAAACCGGAAGTCGAGTTCGCCGTCGCGCGCGAGCGGCGAGATCGCCGCCCCCGCCACGGGCGTCGATGCGGTGCCGAGCAGCTCGCCGGTCGAGGCATCCGCCGCCACCCAGACCTGGTGCTCGCGGGCGCGCTCGGCGACGGCGACGATGTCGGCCCGGTACGCGGCGTTCAGCTCGAAGTCGCTCGCGTAGGCGCCCACGACGAGTTCGGCGACCGCGTCGGCCTCCTCGGGGCGGATGAGCCGCACGCGCACGTCGTCGCGTGTCTGGAGCGCGAAACGGTAGGCGAGGGCGACGACGTCATCGCCGGGTACGTCGCGCTCGGGGCGCCGATCGAACCCGAGCCTCGAGTAGAGCGCCTGCGCCCGCAGATTGCGATCGCCGGTGTCGAGCACCAGTGCATCGACGCCCCAGGTGAGCGCCTCCTCCGTGCTCGCCCGCACGAGCGCCTCCCCCACGCCGGCCCCCTGTGCCGAGGGTTCGACGGCGACGAGCCGTACCTCGGCCTCGCCGGGCACCGCGACGCGCGCGTACGGCGTGCCTGCTCGCAACACGCTCGCCGTTCCGAGCAGCCGCTCGCCGTCGACGGCGACGAGCACCGCTCCGGATGCCGTGCGGCCGCGCACGTCCCGTTCGAAGGCACGTCGCCCGGCACTCACGGGGAGGTGGCCGTAGGGCCCGGAGGCGAATGCTCGCTCGATGAGCGCGGGTTCTGCGGCAGCCTCGCTCTCACGGATCGCACGAATGGTGACCGGGGCGCTGACCGTCTGCTTCATCGCCGTCCAGCCTAGGAGACGCCGCCCACGCGCGGCCGGGGCGCCGGGCCGTTCACCGCATCGAGCGCGGGCGCCGCTGATCGTGCGACGAACACGCGCGACGACCGCCGCCGGCGCACGAATCTGCAGGTGAGCGCCAGAACGCTGCGCGGCACTCGGCGTAGCCTTGAGGGGTGACAGCGTTCGTCTCAGCCCTCGATCTCTTCTCGATCGGGATCGGCCCCTCGAGTTCGCACACCGTCGGCCCGATGCGGGCGGCACGTGCGTTCGCCGAACGACTCGCGAGCGACGGCGTGCTCGATCGGGTGACCCGCATCAGCTGCGCCCTCTACGGATCGCTCGGCGCGACGGGTCTCGGGCACGGCACCCCCGATGCGGTCGTCGCCGGCCTCGCGGGCCTCGAGCCGCAGAGCTGCGACCCCGACCAGGTGCGCGGAGCGTGGTCGCGCCTCGGCGACGAGGGCGCCGAGGTTCGCATCGCCGGCGGCCAGGCGGTGCGGATGCACCGCAGCGATGTCGCACTCGAACCCCGCACGCGTCTGCCGGGCCACCCCAACGCCATGACGCTGCAGGCCTGGGGCGACGGCCCGCTCCCTCTCGCCGAGGAGACCTACTACTCGGTCGGCGGCGGCTTCATCCGCCGCGAGGGCGAGACGGCGTCGGAGTCGGGGGCGCTGCTGCATCCGCTGCCCTATTCGAGCGCCGACGAACTGCTCGCGCTCTGCGAGGAGCATGGCGTCTCGTTCTGCGACGTCGCGCGGCACAACGAGGTCGCCGTGCACGGCGAGCGGGGCATCGACGCCGGACTCGACGCGATCTGGGCGGCGATGGCCGACTGCGTGTCGCACGGCCTGTCGACCGAGGGCACGCTGCCCGGCGGTCTCGGCGTGAAGCGCCGCGCCCCGCAGGTGCGCCGGCGCCTCGAGGAGTACGACCGCGACGAGCACCTCCGCGACACCTCGACCGAGTGGCTGCACGCGTTCGCGCTCGCCGTGAACGAGGAGAACGCCTCGGGCGGGCGGGTCGTCACGGCGCCGACGAACGGCGCGGCGGGCATCATCCCGGCGGTCGGCCACTACTACCTGAAGTTCGTGCCGGGGGCGGATGCCGCCGGCATCCGTCGCTACCTGCTCACCGCGGCGGCGATCGCGTCGCTCGTGAAGAAGAACGCCTCGATCTCGGGCGCCGAGGGCGGCTGCCAGGCCGAGGTCGGCTCCGCGTGCGCGATGGCCGCCGGCGCGCTCTGCGCGGTGCTCGGCGGAACGCCCCGGCAGATCGAGAACGCCGCCGAGATCGCCATGGAGCACCACCTCGGGCTCACCTGCGATCCCGTCGCCGGTCTCGTGCAGGTGCCCTGCATCGAGCGCAACGCGATCGCCTCGTCGACCGCCGTGTCGGCCGCACGACTCGCGTTGCACGGCGACGGCACTCACCTCGTCTCGCTCGACACCGTCATCGAGACGATGCGGCAGACGGGGCTCGACATGATGACGAAGTACAAGGAGACGAGCGAGGGCGGCCTCGCCGTCAACGTCGTCGAGTGCTGAACGCGCGAACCACCTGCGCCGGTTACCGCGTATTGCGGCGTGCTTCGGCGTGTGTCGCACCGTGCGCGTTGCTCGGCCGCCCGCGGCTAGCGTTTCGCCATGACCGCACCCGCACTGCAGCTGCCCGGGCCTCTCGTCACGGCGGCCTGGCTGGCCGAGCACCTCGGCGATGAACGCCTCGTCGTCGTCGATGCGAGCGTGCTCGGCGTCGAGACCCCGGCGGGCTTCAGCTGGCTCTCGGGGCTCGACGACTACCTGATCGACGGCCATGTGCCGGGTGCCGTCTTCGCCGAGCTGCTCGAGGAGTTCTCCGACACGGCGGGCCGGTTCACGTTCACGAGGCCCGACCTCGAACGGCTCGAGCAGGCCGCGCGGGCGGTCGGCATCGACGACGCCGCGACCGTCGTGGTCTACGACACCGCGATCGGCCACTGGGCCGCACGGCTCTGGTGGCTGCTGTCCTCCGCCGGGTTCGCGCGCGTCGCGGTGCTCGACGGCGGCCTCACCGCATGGCGTGCCGCCGGCGGGGCGCTCGAGACGGGCTTCCAGGAGCCTCGAGCCGCCGGCGTCAACACCCTGGCACCGATCGAGGGCTACTGGGCCGACATCGACGAGGTGCGGCGCATCGTCGAGGGCGAGTCGGAGGCCGCGCTCGTCTGCGCGCTTCCGCCGAGCGACTTCAGCGGGGAGACCGGTCGTCGTGCACGGCGAGGGCACATCCCGCGCAGCGTCAACGTGCCCGTCGGCTCGGTGGTCGATCGGGACTCGCGCACCCAGTTGCACGGGCCCGCGCTGACCGAGCGGCTCGCGCCGGCCACCGCGTCGGGCGCTGCCCGCGTGGTCGTCTACTGCGGCGCCGGCATCGCGGCGGCGGGCACCGGGTTCGCGCTCCGGCGCGCCGGCCACACGGATGTCGCGGTCTACGACGGCTCGCTCGAAGAGTGGACGGCCGACCCCGAGGCGCCGCTCGTCACCCTCGAGTCCTGAAGCGCCCTGAACCGCCTGAACCGCTTGAACCGCCTGAACCAGGCTGAATCGTCCTGAACTCCCGCCGGGCCGAATGAGCGCCGGTGTCCCTGCCGGCGCCCACCCGAGCTGGAGGCGCCGGGGTCAGCAGGCGCAGGTGATGGCGCCGTCGGCGACGGCCCCGCCGCCGAGTCCGGCCGCGGCGACGTTCGTGAGCGCGTCGGGCGCGAGCTCGGCCCCACCGTCGGCGGTATCGTAGGCGAAGCCTTCGCGCACCCAGTACTCGAACCCGCCGAGCATCTCCTTCACGGGGTGTCCGAGCAGCGCGAATTCGAGGGCGGCACGAGTCGCGCCGTTGCATCCCGGACCCCAGCAGTACACGACGACCGGCGTGCCGGCGGGGATCCGCGCCGCCGCCTCGACCGCGATGCGCCGGCCGGGCAGGTGCACCGCACCCGGCACATGGCCCTGCGCCCACGCGGCGTCGCTGCGGGTGTCGACGAGCACGAACCCGTGGTCGGCCTCGGCGAGCGCGGCGGCGACATCGGAGACGTCGGACTCGAAGCCGAGCCGGCCCCGGAAGTGAGCGATCGCCGCGTCACGGTCCGCGACGTGCTCGAAGAGCGCGGAAACGACGGCGGGCGGTGTGCTGGAGATCGTCTCGGTCATGGACTCACCCTGTCATCGACGGTCGCGGCGACGCCGGTGAAATCACGCCGTCGTGGCGCGACATCCGGACAGGGTTCAGAGTGGCGCCGTTTCGCTCCGGTGCGTCGCCGCCTAGCCTGAGTCCCATGCACATCGGCGAGGTCTTCCTGTTGCTCGGCGGCTCGCTCGCGGTCACCGCTTTCGCGAGATGGCGAGGCTGGCCGGCACCGCTCCTCGTCATGGGGGTCGCGTTCATCGTCTCGGTCGTGCCGGTGGTGCCCGAGATCGAGGTCGACGGCGAGCTCGTGCTCACCGTCGTGCTGCCGCCGCTGCTCTACTCGGCCGCGCTCGACGTGACCTACCTGAACTTCCGGCGCAGCATCCGCCAGATCCGCCGTCTCGGCATCTCCCTGCCGATCGCGACGGCCGTCGCCGTCGGGCTCGTGGTGTGGCTCATCGCCCCGTCGCTCGGGCTGCCGCTGGCGCTGCTCATCGGCGCCATCGTGGCGCCGTCCGATGCCGTCTCCGCGGCGGCCGTCGGCCGCAAGCTGGGCCTGCCCCGCCGCGTGATGACGGTGATCTCGGGTGAGAGCCTCGTCAACGACGCCACCTCGATCACCCTCTTCCGCACCTTCGCCGCGATCGTCGCCGGTGCGACGGTCACCTGGCTCGACGGCATCGGCTCCTTCATCATCGCCGTAGCGGTCGGCACCGGCCTCGGCCTCGTCATCGGATGGCTCGTGACCATCGTGCGCACCCGCCTCGACGATCCGGTCGTGCTCGGCACGATCGGCCTGCTCGTGCCATTCGCGGCGTACGCGATCGCCGAGCGACTGGGCGGCTCGGGCGTGCTCGCGGTCGTCGCCGCGGGCATCCTGATCGGCTACAACGCGCCGAAGACGAGCTACGCCACGCGGCAGCAGGAGCGCCCGCTGTGGCAGTCGATCGACGTGATGCTCGAGGGCCTCGTGTTCGCGCTCATCGGGCTGCAGCTGAGCCCGGCGGTCATCGACGTGCTATCGAGTCCGCTCGGCCTCTGGGTGAACGTCGCGCTCGCCCTGGCGGCGCTCGCGACCGTCATCCTCGTGCGCATCGTCTGGGTCTTCGGCGGCTACGCCCTCTCACGTCGCATCGGCACCTGGCTCGCGCCGATCTGGGCGAGGCGGGGCCGACGGTATCGCGTCGAGCCTCGCCTCGCGCCGAAGGAGCTCGCCGTCATCTCGTGGGCGGGCATGCGCGGCGTCGTCACCTTGGCCACGGCGACCGCGATCCCGACGATGGCGGGCGACCCGTCGGCGGGCAGCACGGTGTTCCTGATCGCCTTCGTGGTCACCATCGGCACGCTCCTGCTGCAATCGACCACCCTGCCGGCGCTCATCCGCCGCCTCGGCGTCGTCGCCGACGACGAGCGGGAGCAGGACCGAAAAGAGATCCAGGCGGTGCTGCGGCGCAGCAACGAGGCCGGCTTCGAGTACATCGAGAGCCGTCGCGAGGAGTGGCGCGAACGCTTCGGCGCCGAGCTCGCCGACGGCGTCATCGATCGTTTCGAGAAGCGCATCAGAGCGGATGCCGCGAAGAGCGGCCGACTCGAGAGCGACGAGGATGCCCCGACCACCGCGTCGCACGCCGAGCTCGCCGAGCTCTCGCGCCAGTGGATCGCCGCGCGGCGCGCGGTGGTGCTCGAGGAACGCGATGCCGGCAACTTGAACGAAGAGGTCATGCGCGAGCTCTTCTTCGCCCTCGACGCTGAGGAACTCGCCCTGGATTCGCGCACCGCGGTGCGGTCGGACGCTCGCGGCGAACTGCCGTGAGCGCCCGACCGGCCCGTCTTGGCCCGGTTACACCTCGGGCGTGAGGAACGCCGCCATCGCGGCCCCGAGGGCGGCGAGGTCGTCGACATGGGCCAGTTCACGGGCGGAGTGCATCGACAGCAGGGGCACCCCGACATCGACGGTGCGGATGCCGAGGCGCGTCGCAGTCAGCGGTCCGATCGTCGTGCCGCAGGGAATCGAGTTGTTCGAGACGAACGGCTGGCTCGGCACCCCGGCCTGACGGCAGACCGCCGCCCAGAAGCCGGCACCCGCCGCGTCGCTCGCGTAGCGCTGGTTGGCGTTCAGCTTCAACAGCGGCCCGCCGCCGAGCACGGGCCGGTTCGCCGGGTCGTGCCGGTCGGGGTAGTTCGGATGCACGGCGTGGCCAGCATCTGACGACACGACCCATGAAGCCGCGAACGCACGCCGGCGCTCGACGTCGCCTGCGCCGAGGCCCGCGCCGATGCGCACGAGCACGTCGTCGAGGAAGGGACCGCTCGCACCCGACCGCGACTCCGAGCCGAGCTCCTCGTGGTCGAACGCGGCGAGCACGCTGATGTGCTCGGCATCGTTCGGAGCGCCGAGCAGGGCCATGAGCCCCGCGTACACGGAGCTCAGGTTGTCCATGCGGCCCGACGCGAACAGGGCGCCGTCGAGTCCGAAGCGGGCCGGCGCCTGGGTGTCGGCCACCAGCACGTCGTGCCCCACGACGTGCTCGGCCGGCACTCCCGCCGACGCGGCGAGCTCGCCGAGGATCTCGCCGTCGCCGCCCGCGCCCCAGATCGGCTGCAGGTGGCGTTGCTTGTCGAGCGTGAGCCCCTTGTTCACCTCGCGGTCGAGGTGGATCGCGAGCTGCGGAATGCGCAGCATCGGACCGGTGCGCACGAGGTGCTCCCCTCCGTCGTCGGTGACGATTCGGCCGGCGAGCTCGAGTTCGCGGTCGAGCCAGGAGTTCAGGAGCGGTCCGCCGTAGACCTCGACACCGGCCTGCAGCAGTCCCTCGGAGCTCGAGGTCGCTCGCGGCTTCAGCTTGAACGACGGTGAATCCGTGTGCGCACCAACGATGCGGTACGGCGTCGCAGGCCCGGCACCCTCGGGAGCCGCCCAGGCGATGACGGCGCCGTCGCGCACGACCACGTGGCGCCCACCGGCCGGCCATTCGTCGCGCTCGTCGAGCCGCGCGAACCCCGCCGCTTCGAGTCGTCGAGCGACCTCGGCGGCCGCATGGTACGACGACGGAGACGCCTGGACGAACTCGGCGAAGTCGGTGATGTAGGCGTCGGTGCTGGAAGCGGGCATGCCACCATCCAACACCGCGCGCGACCGCGGGTCGAATTCACCCGACCGAGTCAGGCGAAACGCACGACCGCCTGCAGGCGCGAACGCACCTCCATGACCTCGGTGCCGCCGAGGTGGGCCGAACCCGCGAGCCCTTCACGGATGGCGCTGGCAAGGCGCGACCGACGAACGAGCGCGACGACCGCGCCGCGATTGCTTCCGCCGAGTTCGAGCGATTCGGCCGCGTGCTCGTCGGGCACGACGATGAGCAGAGCCGTCGGCTTGACCCTGGCAGCACGTCCGATCGCCTTCGCCCGTGCGGCGAGCGCACGCACCGGGCGTTCACCGTCGAGCACTTCGCCGACGAGTTCGCCGCGCTTCATCTCGACGGGGCCGCCCCAGTCCTCCGACTGGATCGCGAAGAGTCCCGTGGGGCCGAGCACGAGGTGGTCGAGCTTCGGCGGCAGGCCTCGCCCCGCGGCATCCGTCGCCAGGTCGTGCCACACCGTGTAGGCGATGCCGAGCGTCGAGAGCGCCCGGGCGCTCTCCTCCTCGGCGAGCGCATCGGCGAGCACGTGCCGGATGTCGCGCGGCGCACTCCGCACGAGGGCTGGATCGTAGGGGTCGGCGAGTTCGACGCCCCGCCCGGCCCATTCGCGGATCAGTCCGAGGTAGCGCTCACGCGACAGGCCGCCCGGATGACCGTAGGTGCGCGCAAGCGGCCGTGAATCGCGCCTCGGCTTCGGTGCCGCGGGCGCCCACGCCTCGTGGCTCTGGCTCGCTGCCGATGCTCCACCGCGGGCACCCCGGTCGAACAGGGCGCGTGCATCGGGCGTGCCGACGAGCTCCCAGGCGAGCTGCACGGCATGGAACTGCGCCACGTCGCCGCCGGTGTCGGGGTGGGCGCTTCGAAGCGCCCGACGGTAGGCGAGCCGAAGCGTCGCCTCGTCTGCATCGGAGGCGACGCCGAGCACCTCGTAGGGGGATGCGGAGAGCGGACTGTCGGGCATGGGCTCGCTTTCGATATGCGACCACGAGAATACCGCGGCCCGGCTGAACGCGGGATTAGACTGCGGATCAGAGAGGCCCGCGCGGGCCCGCACGGGAGGCTGGCATGCTCGTCGACGTGAACTACTGGGCCGTTGTCGTCGCGACGTTGTCGACGATGCTGGTCGGCTCGATCTGGTACACGCCCAAGGTGTTCGGCAACTACTGGATGCGGGTCGCGAAGGTCGACGACTCCGGCGATCGCGGAGCGGTCGGGCCGATCGTCACGACACTCATCGTGAGCTTCATCTCGGCGTGGGTGCTGGCGATCGCCACCCAGGTCGCGTGGACGGCGCTCGGCGGAAACTACCTGCTCATGGCGATCACGACGGGCCTCATGCTCTGGGCCGGCTTCACCGCAGCACGCTTCATCACGCACGACGCGTTCGAGGGCCGCCCGCCCGGTCTCACCATCCTGAACATCGCGCACGAGTTCGTGACCGTGCTGGTCATGGCGCTCATCATCGGGGCGTGGCCGCCCGCCGGCACCGTCTGAGCTTCCGGCATCGCCGAGACCTCCTACTCGGCGAAGCTCAGCATCCCGTCGTCGACGAGCGTGCGCACCGCGGGCAGCAGCTCTGCGGCGAGTGCCGACTCGTCGACCTCGAGCAGCTGGGCGAGGGCCGCGACGATCGCACCGACGGCGAGCTCGCCGTCGCTCGCGCCGACGAGCGCCGCGAGGCTCGTGTCGAGACTGATCGCCCGACCGAAGCCGCCGCCCTGGCGCAACAGCATCGCAGTGGGATCCTCGTCACCCGGCCAGTAGTGGCGCTCCTCGGTGACATCGCCGGCCGTCACGAGCCGAGCCGCTGAGAGTGCGGCGTCATCGAGCGCCGCCTGGCGGTCGTGCTCGGCGAGGCACTCGGCGAGGTGGGCGCCGAGCCCGGCGCCGTTCGATCCGAGCGCGCCGTGCAGCCGTTCGAGGCGGGCGAGGCGCCCACTCCCACGGGCTGCGGCACCGCCCGCCGCGTTCCCGGATGCCGCGGCATCCGCCCGGCGAAGCAGCACGTAGCCGAAGCCCACGCGGTCGACCCCGCGCGCGGCGAAGTCGTCGAGCCAGGCGTCGTAGAGCCGGTCGAACTCGGCCGTGCCCGGCCTCGTGCCGCCGTCGCGGATCCACGTCTCGGCGTACTCGGTGACATGCTGCACCTCGCGCTCGATGACCCAGTGCTCGAGGTCGCCGGCCCATCGTCCGACCCGATCGAGTCCGTCGCCGTCGCCGTCGCCGTCGCGATACTCCCAGTTGCCGAGCAGCTGGGCGACCCCGCCCGGCTCGAGATGGTCGCGGGCGCCACTGATGACCGCTTCGACGAGCGCGTCGCCGACCATGCCGCCGTCGCGGTAGTCGTATTCGGGCACGCCCTCGACGCGGGGGGTGATCACGAACGGCGGGTTCGAGACGATGCGATCGAAGCGCTCCCCCGCGACCGGGTCGAACAGGCTCCCGAGCCGCAGCTCGACGCCCTCGATGCCGTTCAGGGTGAAATTCATCCCGGCGATCTCGAGCGCGCGCTCTGAGATGTCGGTCGCCACGACGCGTTCCGCGAAGCGCGAGGCGTGCATCGCCTGAATGCCGCACCCGGTGCCGAGGTCGAGTACGCTCGCCGCCGGCGTCGGGAGCATGAGCCCAGACAGGGTCATCGACGCTCCGCCCACGCCGAGCACGTGGTGTTCGCCGAGCGCATGACCGAGTGCAAGCTCGCCGAGGTCGGAGAGGACCCACCATTCGCCGCCGCCGAGCGCGTCGGTGAACGCGTAGGGCCGCAGGTCGAGCCGCGCCCGAACGGATGCCCCATCGCCCCCGGCGCCCACCTCGCCCGCGTCGCCCACGAGCCCCAGTTCCACCGCACCGGCGACGCCGAGGGCCGGAAGCACTCGGTCGAGGTCGGATCGCGGCACGGCGTCGCCGAGCACGAAGAGCTCCGCGAGCACGGCAGGGCCGGCAGATGCCCCGTGCCCCCCGGATGTCCCGCGCCCGGCCCGTCGCGCCGCGAGCGCCCGCCGCGCGGGCACCCGCTCACCGCGGTGGAGTGCTGCCGCGGCATCCGGACCCCACAGCCCATCCAGCGCCGAGACCGTGAACTCGGCGGCGCCGAGGTCGGCGCGGAGCCGACCGAGCAGCTCGGCCGTTCGGACGAGGTCGACGGCGGCGATGGGCCCCTGTGCGGGTTCGGTGCTCATCCGACCATTCAAGCGCACCGCCGCGGTGGTCGGATGACCGTGCGCGCGCTATGGTGCTGACCGGGCCGAGCGGGCCGGCCGACAGCGCGGGCACGGTGAACCGATTGCGCAGGAGACGAGCCGGACTGACATCGAGCCGTCATCTGACGTACACGCCAGATCGGCATTTGTAACCCGAACGTCACACTTTGCGTTTAGCGTTGATGACGATTCAAGTTGAGGCGAGGGGAGGCGCGCATGGCGGAGTCGACGACGCTCGAGCGTCTGCGTCGAGACGCGCGCGACGAGCTTTCGGCCCTCATCGAGCTGCGGTGCCGCCTCGGCGAAGACCCTTGGGTGTTTCTCCCCGACCTTCCGTCGGTCGATGAACAGGTCGTTGCGACCCTCCGTGAAGATCGGTTGCACACCGAGCGCTGGCGCTCCGCGCGTGCTCGCGCCTACCACCCGGCAGCACGCGACGGCGACGTCGCGAAGTTCGAGTTCGAGGTGCTGCGCGAGATCGCGCTCGACCATCCCGAGCTCAGCTCGGCGGTGTGGTCGGTACTCGATCGGGTCCCGTCTCGCTGGTGAGACGTTGCACGCGCATCCAGGTGATGAAGCCGAAGATCGTGAAGATGCCGTAGAAGACGTAGAGCAGGGCAGACGCGTAGTAGCCCGCGCTGACGAGCAGCGGCACCCCCACGATGTCGACGGCGACCCAGATGAGCCAGAACTCGGTCCACCCCTTCGCCATGCCCCAGGTGGCGAGCAACGAGCCCATGAAGATCCACGCGTCGGCCCACACCGGTTCGAACGAGCCGAGAGCGCGGAAGACGGGGGTCAAGACGACCGTGCCGCCGAGCAGTGCGACGCCGAGCAGGATGCGGGCCCGGGCGCTCGCCCACCGCGGTTCGACCGCCGACGAGCTCACGTGACGGTGCTGCGACCATCGCACCCAGCCGTAGATCGAGACGCCGATGAACATCAGCTGCCGCCCGGCCTGGCCGAGCAGGTTCACGGGGTTCGGGGTGTCGAAGACCGCTCCGAGGAAGACCGTGAAGAGCAGCGCATTGCCCACGATGCCGACGGGCCACGCCCAGACCTTGCGCCGCAGTCCGCCGAGCGCGCTCGCGAGTCCGAAGAGGTTGCCGACGATCTCGCGCCACAGGATCACCTGGTCGCCGATCACGAGCTGGGCGTCGAACAGCCACTCGATCGGATTCATGCCGAGTCGGCCCCGGCCGTGTGGCCGCTGCGCGCACGGGAACGGCGCGTCACGAGCCGCGCGATGAGTCGCCAGCCGAGAAGGAGCGCGGCGAGCGTCAGCGTCGCAACCACCACGAACGCGAAGGCCGTGCCCTGGCCGCTCACGACCCGCAGCAGCATGCCGCCGGCCACTGTCACCGCCCACACGACGACGCCGCTCGGCCACACGTCGAGTGGGTGCCGCCAGGCGCGCGCCGCGGCCCAGCCCGCCGCGAGTGCGATGAGGAACGGCCATGCGGTGCCGGCGATGCCCACGACGTCCAGTCCCTCGGCGTGGCTTCGTCGGCCGATCGAGACGAAGAGCACCACGAGCACCGCGTCGAGGATGGCCGCGGTCGCGACGACGCCCGCTCCGCTTCGTGCTCGACCGCTCATGCTCTCATCGTACGGATCTGCCGGCGCAGCTCGGAATCGAACGCCCGACGGGGCTCACGCCTGCTCGCCGAGCGCACGAAGTGATGAGGCATCGTGAACGGGCAGCGCGCAGACGAACGCCTCGCACCGATAGGCCGCCGCAGCGCCGGCGCGCGTGGTGCGCCCCTCGAACAGCATGAATCCGGCATCGGCGAACTCCTGGGCCTGCCGGTCGTCGACGACCGCGATGAGGGATGCCTCGTGCAGACGCGTCGCCGCGATGAGACCTGGCTCCGCGTCATCCGAATCGCCCTGTGCACTGCGACGCGCGATGACGGTGACGAGTTGCACGACGGGCGCGGCGAGCCGAGCCATCAGCTCGAGCGCCCCGCCGAAGGCGAGAGGCCTGGCCAGCGCGAGACCGGCGACCGACGACATCGCCTGCTCGGCGGCTGTGCGGTACCCCTCGCCCGCCCCCAGCAGGTACAGCCGCCAGGCGGCATCCGCGCACGCCGTGACGCCCGACGGCGTGGCACCCTCTGCGGGGTCGTCGGGCAGTTCGAGGCCGCTGGCACGCAGCACCGGATCACCGCCGCCCGGCGCAGCGAAGGGAACCGGCTCATCGCTCGATGCCGCCATCGCCGCATCGATGAGGGAACGCGCCGCCACGGCGTACTTCGACTCGCCGGACGCGGCGGCGAGCTCGAGCAGCCCTCCGGCGAACATGCCGGTGTCCTCGAGTGTCGCGACGGCCGCCGAGGCCCGCCCGCCGAGCGACGCGCGCACGAGCGAACCGTCGCAACGCACATGCTGGGCCAATAGCAGCTCGGCAGCCCGCCTCGCGGCAGCGAACGACACCTCGTCGCCGTCGATGAAGCCGCGTCTGGCCAACGCCCCGATGGCGAGCCCGTTCCACCCCGTGAGCACCTTCTGATCGAGAGCGGGCGGATCGAGTGACACGCGGGCCCCGGCATCCCGCCGGTAGTACCCGCCTTCGTTGCGCTCACCGTCGATGTCGCTCTCCGAGTCCTGCGCGCTGGCGAAGCCGCCGTCGGGCAGTTGCATCCGCCCGACGAGGAACTTCGCAACGCCGTCGGAGATCGCCGCCGCTGCCGTGTCGGCGGGTTCGGCCCGTGCGAGTTCTGCGGCGACGCGGAGGAGCAGGGCGTTGTCGGTCAGCATCCGCTCGTAGTGAGGGTCGCTCCAGTCCGCCTTCGTCGCGTAACGGAAGAACCCGCCGTCCACCGGGTCGCGGAGCGGCGAGGCGCCCATGAGTCGCATGGTGCGCGCCGCGAGCGATCGCCCCGGTTCGCCGGCTGCGACGAGGAAGGCGAGCACCGGCGCGACCGGGAACTTCGGCGCGCCCCCGAAACCGCCGTGCAGCCGATCCTCCTCGGCCGCGAGCTCGGCGACGGCGCCATGCAACTGTTCGCGGCTCGGCAACGCACCGGCGGTCTGGGCGGTGGATGCCGCGGCCAATGCTGCTGCGACGGCATCGGCCGTTTCGTCGAGCTGCACCCGGCGCTCTCGCCAGGCGTCCGTCACCGCCGCCAGGACCTGCCCGAACGAGGGCATCCCCTGCATCTCTCGGGGAGGAAAGTAGGTGCCGGCATAGAAGGTGCGGCCGTCGGAGGTCGCGAACACGGTCAGCGGCCAGCCCAGCTGACGGGTGAACGCCGAGGCGGCTGCGAGGTAGCTCGAGTCGACGTCGGGGTGCTCCTCGCGATCGACCTTGATCGCGACGAAGCCCTCGTTCAGCACGCGGGCGATCGCCGGGTCGCTGAAACTCTCGCGGGCCATGACGTGACACCAATGGCACGTGGCGTAGCCGATCGAGATGAGTACTGGCACATCGCGCTCGCGGGCCGCCGCGAACGCCTCCTCGCCCCATGGGTACCAATCGACCGGATTGCCCGCATGAGCGCGCAGATACGGGCTCACGGCTTCGGCGAGACGGCTGGCCATCTCCCCAGACTAGTTCGCCGCGTCGCGCCCCTCCCGAAACGCGAAAAGCCGCCCCGTGGGGCGGCTCAGGGCTTGCGGCTCTGCGATCGGAATGGAGCGTTAAACCAAAGAGAGCCGCCCAACCTTGGGCGGCTCTCTTCGAATTTATGTCCGGCGGTGTCCTACTCTCCCACAGGGTCGCCCCTGCAGTACCATCGGCGCTGCGAGTCTTAGCTTCCGGGTTCGGAATGTGTCCGGGCGTTTCCCTCGCGCTATGGCCGCCGAAACTCTTGCCACACCTCGCCCGCCACATGTTGTGGGGTGGGTGTGTGGTCTCGGTTGCCTGACACCACCAACCACACGGGTTGGGGGTGCACAGGTGTCTGTGTTGTGTTGTGTTGGGTTTCCGTCTGAAGGGAACCACAGAGTGGACGCGAGCGTATCTTGGGCCACACACACGGCCTTTACTTGAATGAGTTCAAATCGTGTGAGTGTAGTGATTATCAAGTTATCGGCTTATTAGTACCGGTCAGCTGCGACAGTCGTTAGTCCTGTCTTCCACATCCGGCCTATCAACCCAGTCGTCTGGCTGGGAGCCTCTCCCCGAAGGGATGGAAATCTCATCTCGAGGCCGGCTTCCCGCTTAGATGCTTTCAGCGGTTATCCATCCCGAACGTAGCTAACCAGCGGTGCTCCTGGCGGAACAACTGGCACACCAGAGGTTCGTCCAACCCGGTCCTCTCGTACTAGGGTCAGATCCTCTCAAATTTCCTACGCGCGCAGCGGATAGGGACCGAACTGTCTCACGACGTTCTAAACCCAGCTCGCGTACCGCTTTAATGGGCGAACAGCCCAACCCTTGGGACCTACTCCAGCCCCAGGATGCGACGAGCCGACATCGAGGTGCCAAACCATGCCGTCGATATGGACTCTTGGGCAAGATCAGCCTGTTATCCCCGAGGTACCTTTTATCCGTTGAGCGACAGCGCTTCCACAAGCCACTGCCGGATCACTAGTCCCGACTTTCGTCCCTGCTCGACCTGTCAGTCTCACAGTCAAGCTCCCTTGTGCACTTACACTCGCCACCTGATTGCCAACCAGGTTGAGGGAACCTTTGGGCGCCTCCGTTACTTTTTGGGAGGCAACCGCCCCAGTTAAACTACCCACCAGGCACTGTCCCTGAACCGGATTACGGTTCGAAGTTAGATATCCAGAGTGACCAGAGTGGTATTTCAACAATGACTCCACCGACACTAGCGTGCCAGCTTCACAGTCTCCCACCTATCCTACACAAGCCACACCGAACACCAATACCAAGCTGTAGTAAAGGTCACGGGGTCTTTCCGTCCTGCTGCGCGTAACGAGCATCTTTACTCGTAATGCAATTTCGCCGAGTTCGCGGTTGAGACAGCTGGGAAGTCGTTACGCCATTCGTGCAGGTCGGAACTTACCCGACAAGGAATTTCGCTACCTTAGGATGGTTATAGTTACCACCGCCGTTTACTGGGGCTTAAATTCTCAGCTTCGCCTTGCGGCTAACCGGTCCTCTTAACCTTCCAGCACCGGGCAGGCGTCAGTCCGTATACATCGTCTTGCGACTTAGCACGGACCTGTGTTTTTAGTAAACAGTCGCTTCCCACTGGTCTCTGCGGCCCTGCAGCGCTTCCCGGAGCAAGTCCGTTCACGCCTTAGGCCCCCCTTCTCCCGAAGTTACGGGGGCATTTTGCCGAGTTCCTTAACCACGATTCTCTCGATCTCCTTGGTATTCTCTACCTGACCACCTGAGTCGGTTTGGGGTACGGGCGGCTTGAACCTCGCGTCGATGCTTTTCTCGGCAGCATAGGATCACCCACTTTTCATCCGCATCGCGTCTCAGCCATCATGAGCGACGGATTTGCCTATCGCTCGGCCTACACGCTTGCCCCGGGTCAACCATCGCCCGGGTTGGGCTACCTTCCTGCGTCACACCTGTTAATACGCTCACTCCACCAGATGGGGTCGCATGCCGCCCCGCGCATCACCCCGAAGGGATCCGTGCGGCTTGGGATGCTTAGCACTCCTGATTTCATGTGGGCGGTTCTTCGCCGGTACGGGAATATCAACCCGTTGTCCATCGACTACGCCTGTCGGCCTCGCCTTAGGTCCCGACTTACCCAGGGCAGATTAGCTTGACCCTGGAACCCTTGGTCTTCCGGAGGACGGGTTTCTCACCCGTCTTTCGCTACTCATGCCTGCATTCTCACTCGTGTGGCCTCCACGGCTGGTTCACACCGCCGCTTCACTGCCCACACGACGCTCTCCTACCCATCAACACGGCTGGACCACGAAGGCCTACCATTAATGTCAATGCCACAACTTCGGTGGCGTGCTTGAGCCCCGTTACATTGTCGGCGCGGAATCACTTGACCAGTGAGCTATTACGCACTCTTTCAAGGGTGGCTGCTTCTAAGCCAACCTCCTGGTTGTCTGTGCAACTCCACATCCTTTCCCACTTAGCACGCGCTTAGGGACCTTAGTTGGTGGTCTGGGTTGTTTCCCTCTCGACGATGAAGCTTATCCCCCACCGTCTCACTGCTGCGCTCTCACTTACCGGCATTCGGAGTTTGGCTGACGTCAGTAACCTTTTAGGGCCCATCGGCCATCCAGTAGCTCTACCTCCGGCAAGAAACACGCAACGCTGCACCTAAATGCATTTCGGAGAGAACCAGCTATCACGAAGTTTGATTGGCCTTTCACCCCTATCCACAGCTCATCCCCTCCATTTTCAACTGAAGTGGGTTCGGTCCTCCACGACGTCTTACCGTCGCTTCAACCTGGCCATGGATAGATCACTTCGCTTCGGGTCTAGGACCTGCGACTGAATCGCCCTATTCAGACTCGCTTTCGCTACGGCTGCCCCTCACGGGTTAACCTCGCCACAGATCACTAACTCGCAGGCTCATTCTTCAAAAGGCACGCTGTCACCCCTACAAGGAGGCTCCAACGGTTTGTAAGCAAACGGTTTCAGGTACTATTTCACTCCCCTCCCGGGGTACTTTTCACCTTTCCCTCACGGTACTTGTCCGCTATCGGTCATCTGGGAGTATTTAGGCTTATCAGGTGGTCCTGACAGATTCACGCGGGATTTCTCGGGCCCCGCGCTACTTGGGATACCTCTCCGGGCCGCCAGGCATTTCGACTACGGGACTCACACCCACTCCGGTCCGGCTTTCAATCCGGTTCGTCTATACCTGACGCGTCACCGTGACTGCACGGCAGTACAGTCCGAAAGGTCCCACAACCCCGACCATGCAACCCCTGCCGGGTATCACACATGGCTCGGTTTAGCCTCTTCCGCGTTCGCTCGCCACTACTAACGGAATCACGGTTGTTTTCTCTTCCTGTGGGTACTGAGATGTTTCACTTCCCCACGTTCCCTCTACCCGCCCTATATATTCAGGCGGGAGTCACCAGGTCACCCAAAGGGCCTGGCGGGGTTTCCCCATTCGGAAATCCTCGGATCACAGCTCGTTTATCAGCTCCCCGAGGCTTATCGCAGATTACGACGTCCTTCTTCGGCTCCAGATGCCAAGGCATCCACCGTTTGCTCTTAGAAACTTGAAATCACATGAGTTTCGATCGAATTCGTGCAGCACCCGAAAGTGCTACGAAATTGACCAGTGAATACGCCAAACAACACCCCGAAGGATGCCCCTTGGCGACTCACCTTTTGTGAAACAGCCCGAAGGCTGCTTCTAAGATGCTCGCGTCCACTATGTAGTTCTCAACAGACGGCCAGAACCCCCACCACCTACCGAATCAAAACCATCGGCATCAGTGAAGGCCTGAAGAAACCATCACCCCCACACCCCGAAAGGGGCGCAGAGTTGTCCGGTCCCTCAGGACCCAACAGCGTGCACGTGCCCGACCGGCCGGCCCCGACCCTTCCAACCACTCCCGAAGAAGCGGCGTACTAGGTCTGAACCATTCAGACGAGCACCTATGTCAATGTTCCACCCATGAGCAACCAGCGAGCCACAAAGGACCCGATCTGGTCTGCACTGCGAAGCCCGAAGACTCCGAGTTGCTCCTTAGAAAGGAGGTGATCCAGCCGCACCTTCCGGTACGGCTACCTTGTTACGACTTAGTCCTAATCACCGATCCCACCTTCGACGGCTCCCTCCACAAGGGTTAGGCCACCGGCTTCGGGTGTTACCGACTTTCATGACTTGACGGGCGGTGTGTACAAGGCCCGGGAACGTATTCACCGCAGCGTTGCTGATCTGCGATTACTAGCGACTCCGACTTCATGAGGTCGAGTTGCAGACCTCAATCCGAACTGAGACCGGCTTTTTGGGATTCGCTCCGCCTTACGACATCGCAGCCCTTTGTACCGGCCATTGTAGCATGCGTGAAGCCCAAGACATAAGGGGCATGATGATTTGACGTCATCCCCACCTTCCTCCGAGTTGACCCCGGCAGTCTCATATGAGTTCCCACCATTACGTGCTGGCAACATACGACGAGGGTTGCGCTCGTTGCGGGACTTAACCCAACATCTCACGACACGAGCTGACGACAACCATGCACCACCTGTATACGAGTGTCCAAAGAGTTCCACATTTCTGCGGCGTTCTCGTATATGTCAAGCCTTGGTAAGGTTCTTCGCGTTGCATCGAATTAATCCGCATGCTCCGCCGCTTGTGCGGGCCCCCGTCAATTCCTTTGAGTTTTAGCCTTGCGGCCGTACTCCCCAGGCGGGGCGCTTAATGCGTTAGCTACGACACGGAAACCGTGGAAAGGTCCCCACATCTAGCGCCCAACGTTTACGGCGTGGACTACCAGGGTATCTAATCCTGTTCGCTCCCCACGCTTTCGCTCCTCAGCGTCAGTTACGGCCCAGAGAACTGCCTTCGCCATCGGTGTTCCTCCTGATATCTGCGCATTCCACCGCTACACCAGGAATTCCATTCTCCCCTACCGCACTCCAGTCTGCCCGTACCCACTGCAGGCCCGAGGTTGAGCCTCGGGATTTCACAGCAGACGTGACAAACCGCCTACGAGCTCTTTACGCCCAATAATTCCGGACAACGCTCGCACCCTACGTATTACCGCGGCTGCTGGCACGTAGTTAGCCGGTGCTTTTTCTGCAAGTACCGTCAAGGAGCAAGCTCCCCTTCTTCCTTACTAAAAGAGGTTTACAACCCGAAGGCCGTCATCCCTCACGCGGCGTTGCTGCATCAGGCTTGCGCCCATTGTGCAATATTCCCCACTGCTGCCTCCCGTAGGAGTCTGGGCCGTGTCTCAGTCCCAGTGTGGCCGGTCACCCTCTCAGGCCGGCTACCCGTCGACGCCTTGGTGAGCCATTACCTCACCAACAAGCTGATAGGCCGCGAGTCCATCCCAGACCGAAAAACTTTCCACCCAAAACCATGCGGTTCCAGGTCCTATCCGGTATTAGCACCGATTTCTCGGAGTTATCCCAGAGTCCAGGGCAGGTTACTCACGTGTTACTCACCCGTTCGCCACTAATCCACCCAGCAAGCTGGGCTTCATCGTTCGACTTGCATGTGTTAAGCACGCCGCCAGCGTTCGTCCTGAGCCAGGATCAAACTCTCCAAAAAAACTGGTTCCAACACCCGAAGGCATTGAGAGTATCAATCACTGACAGAGAAACAACTGACTACTTAGAATCAAATTGTCCATCAATCAAAGGAATCCCACCCGGCCAAAAGACCAGGACAGGGTTCAAAAATTGGCATTGAACATAGTGCACGCTGTTGAGTTCTCAAGGAACGGACGCACCCGAGTTTCAGCCTCGCGGCCTGCCCTCAGGGCAACCTACCTACCGTACCACTTCATTGCGCCGGACCCGATCACTCGGTGTCACACGGCTGTCGTTCACACAACAAGAACACGACCCGAGAGTCATGTTCGTTCTGAAGTGGGGGTTTCATCTTAGGCTTGAAATCACCGAGTCGCAATGCGACTTCGAGGCTATTTGGCTAAGAATCTCGCCGTCTCGGCCGGGAAGCTCTGATCTCTCAGCCGCTTCCCGCACCGCCGTGGCGATGAGTAAGAATTTACGCGGATCCCCGCACCCCGGCAAATCAGCCGTGCATCCCGGGCGTGTCGCGCCGAAACACGGGGATCCGGTCGGCTCAGTTCACCTCGTCGGGGTGCGAGCTCACCCGTCCCTCGCGCTCGAGCGCCGTGATCGCCTCCACCTCGGAGGCGCTCAGCTCGAAGTCGAAGACGTCGAAGTTCTCGGCCATGCGCTCGCGACGATTCGACTTCGGGAAGACGATGTGACCGCGCTGCAGGTGCCAGCGGATCACGATCTGCGCGGGGCTCTTGCCGTGCGCGGCCGCCGCGTCTGCCACCTCGGGCAGCTCGAAGAGCGGGTACTTGCCCTGGCCCAGCGGCCCCCATGCCTCGATCGCGATGCCGTGCTCCTCGGCGAATGCCGTGGTCGCCGGCTGCTGATGGGCCGGGTGCAGTTCGATCTGGTCGACGGCGGGCACCACGTCGGTCTCGGCGAGCAGCCGCTCGAGGTGCGGCACCAGGAAGTTCGACACGCCGATCGATCGCACCCGGCCGCTCTCGCGCAGCTGCTCGAAGGTCTTCCACGTCTCGACGTACCGGTCGTTGGCCGGAGTCGGCCAGTGGATCAGGTAGAGGTCGAGGTACTCGAGCCCCAGCCGTTCGAGGCTCGCGTCGAATGCGTCGAGCACCGACTGCGTGCCCTGGTCGTCGTTCCACAGCTTGGTCGTGATGAAGAGCTCTTCGCGCGGGATGCCGGACTCGGCGAGCGCGGCGCCCACCCCGGCCTCGTTGCCATAGATGCGCGCGGTGTCGATATGGCGGTACCCGATCTCGAGCGCATCGCTGACGATGCGCACCGTCTCGTTCGGATCGACCTTGAACACACCGAAACCGAGCTGCGGGATCGAGTGGCCGTCGTTGAGCTGAATGCGAGGAACAGAGGTCATGCCTCATCCCACCATGTCGTTCGCGTGCTGCGGCAGACCGTTCGCTGCACGCGAATCATGCCGCGCTCTCGCCGAGTTCGTCGGCGCCAGCACCGGTACCGGCCACGGGATGCCGCGTGGCGCGCCGCTCCCCCGCGCGCAGCGCGACCGGCCAGCGGTTGCCGACGGGCGGCAACGGGCAGACGTACTGGTCGGAAAAGGCGCAGGGAGGCAGGAAGGCGCGGTTGAAGTCGACGGCGACGAGGCCGTCGGCATCGGGCTCCGGCACTCGGAGGAACCGGAATCGGTAGCTCTCGTCACCGCTCGTGGCATCTGCGAGCACCGCCGAGAGGCCGAACGCATCGCGAGTGACGGTCAGGGCGACCGCGACGCCGTCGATCTCGAGGTCGATCGTTCCGCCCAACTCGGCGCTCGACTCGTGTCCGTCGACGGAGGTGACGTCGAGCGTCGATCCGGCTGCGGCCGGTGTGAACCGGCCGCTCACGACACGGTCGAGGGAGGGCGGGTAGGCCTCGATGCCGGCGAGGCTCGCGCGGCTCGGGGCATCCGGATCGATCACGCGAAGGGCGAGGGAACCGTCGCGATCCAACCCGCGCAGGCGGACGCCGTCGATCTCGACCTCCTCACCAGGGGCGAGGTGCACGGTGTCGCGATCGGGCAGCGAGTCCCCGATGATCCGGGCGCCGTCGGCCCGCCATCGACCGGGTGCGCCATCGAACTCGGTCGCCTCCGCGGCGAGCCAGTGGGTGTGCAGGAGGGCGGCCGTGCCGTGCGGCGCCGACGCCGCCTGCCAACGCGTCTCTTGCCACTGCCGCCACTCGGTCTCGAAGTCACTCTCGCTCATACCGACACCGTATCCACCGGTTTCGGCCGGTCGTCGTCGCGTGACGCCGTGAGGCGCGACATGTCGGAGCGGACGCAGAGCCCTCCCGTGATCGGGCTCGCGGCGCATACGATGGAGGGCTGTGCCTGACGCGATCACCTACCCCGCCGAGCTGCCGGTCTCCCGGCAGCGAGAGGAGATCGCGCGCGCCATCCGCGAGAACCAGGTCGTGATCGTCGCCGGGGCGACGGGCTCCGGCAAGACCACGCAGCTGCCGAAGATCTGCCTCGAGCTCGGCCGGGAGTCCATCGGCCACACCCAGCCGCGGCGGCTCGCCGCACGCACGATCGCCGAGCGCATCGCCGAGGAACTCGGCGAGGAGGTCGGCGGGCTCGTCGGCTACCAGGTGCGCTTCACCGACAAGGCCACGGCGTCGACGCGCATCAAGCTGATGACCGACGGCATCCTGCTGAACGAGATGCACCACGACCGGATGCTGCGTCGGTACGACACGATCATCATCGACGAGGCGCACGAACGCAGCCTCAACATCGACTTCCTCCTCGGCTACCTCAAGCAGCTGCTGCCGAAGCGCCCCGACCTCAAGGTCATCGTCACGAGTGCGACGATCGACCCCGAGAGCTTCGCGCGGCACTTCGCGGATGCCACCGGCGCGCCGGCCCCGATCATCGAGGTCTCGGGGCGCACCTACCCGGTCGAGATCCGGTACCGACCGCTCGTCGCGGAGGAATCGGCGAGCGACGATCCAGATGAGCCGACCGGATCGGCCGCGGGCGGCCGGGCCGCGGCCGACGACAAGGACTACCTGCAGGGCATCATCGAGGCGCTCGACGAACTCGACCGCGAGTCCCGCGGCGACGTGCTCGTCTTCCTCTCGGGCGAGAACGAGATCCGCGACGCCGAAGAGGCGGTGCGCGGCCACTACGCCGGCCGCGGGGCATCCGTCACCGAGGTGCTGCCCCTCTACGGCCGCCTCTCGGCAGCCGATCAGCACCGGGTGTTCCAGCCGTCGAAGGTGGCCGGCGTGCGCCGCCGCGTCGTGCTCGCGACGAACGTCGCCGAGACGAGCCTCACGGTGCCGGGCATCAAGTACGTGATCGATGCGGGCACCGCGCGCATCAGCCGCTACTCGGTGCGATCGAAGGTGCAGCGGCTGCCGATCGAGGCGATCTCGCAGGCCTCGGCGAACCAGCGCTCCGGTCGCTCGGGCCGCACGAGCGACGGCATCGCGATCCGCCTCTACTCCGAAGACGACTTCGCCCGGCGCCCCGAGTTCACCGAGCCCGAGGTGCTGCGCACCAACCTCGCCGCCGTCATCCTGCAGATGATCTCCCTCGGTCTCGGCGACATCGAGGCGTTCCCGTTCCTCACGCCGCCTGACGCGCGCGGCGTGAAGGACGGCGTCGAGCTGCTGCGCGAACTCGGCGCCGTCGACGCTGCTGCGGGCGCAGCAGCCGGCAACCGCTTGACGAGAGTCGGGCGGGCGCTCGCGAAACTGCCGATCGAACCCCGATTCGGCCGCATGGTCGTCGAGTCGAAGCAGCACGGCGTCAGCCGGGAGGTGCTCGCGATCGTCGCGGGGCTCACGATCCAGGATCCGCGCGAGCGACCGCTCGAGCGACGCCAGCAGGCCGACGAGCGGCATGCCCGTTTCGTCGACCCGACGAGCGACTTCATCACGCTCCTGAACCTCTGGAACCACCTCGAGACGCAGCAGCGCGAACTCGGCTCGAGCGCATTCCGGCGCATGTGCAAGAACGAGTTCCTGAACTACCTGCGCGTGCGCGAGTGGAACGACGTGTACCGCCAGCTGCGGCAGATGGCGCGGCCGCTCGGCCTCACGGTCGACGACCAGGCGCCCGGCGGCGGGACCGCGCCCGATGCCGACCGCATCCACAAATCGCTCCTCGCGGGCCTGCTCAGCCACATCGGCCTGAAGGACGCCCCGGCGAGCTCGCAACAGCCGGCCGCACGCGGCGGCAGCGGGGCATCCGGCGGCCGGAAGCCCAAGGGCGAGTACCTCGGCGCCCGGCAGTCCCGATTCCTGATCTTCCCCGGCTCTGCGCTCGCGAAGAAGCAGCCCGACGCGATCATGAGCGCCGAGCTCGTCGAGACGAGTCGCCTCTTCGCCCGCATGAACGCCGCGATCGACCCGGCCTGGGCGGAACCGCTCGCCGGATCCCTCGTCAAGCGCAGCCACAGCGAGCCCCACTGGGAGAAGCGGCAGGGCTCCGCCGTCGCCTACGAGAAGGTCACGCTCTACGGCGTGCCGATCGTCGCCCGTCGGCGCATCCAGCTCGCCCGCATCGACCAGGCGTACGCCCGCGAGCTCTTCATCCGGCACGCGCTCGTCGACGGCGACTGGCCGAACGACATCCGCCGCGACCGGCTCTTCGACTTCGACCGCAGGAACCGCGCGCTCCGCGCCGAGCTCGAGGCGGTCGAGGAGCGGAGCCGGCGACGCGACATCCTCTTCGACGACGAGGCCGTCTTCGAGTTCTACGATGCGCGCATCCCGGCCGACGTCACCTCGACCCGGCTCTTCGAGACCTGGTGGCGGGCGACGAAGCAGCAGTCGCCCGAACTGCTCACGATGACCGCCGAGGCGCTCAGTCCCGAGGACGCCCCCGGGATCGACGAGGACGCCTTCCCGCCGAGCTGGCAGCAGGACGACCAGACGCTCGCGCTGCGCTACCGCTTCGAGCCCGGCGCAGCCGACGACGGCGTCACGGTGCAGGTGCCGCTCGTGCTGCTCGCGCGGCTCCGCCCGGAGGGGTTCGACCGGCAGGTGCCGGGCCTGCGCACCGAACTCGTCACCGCGATGATCAAGGCCCTGCCGAAGGTGATCCGGCGTAACGTCGTTCCCGCGGCGGACTGGGCCGCGAAGATCGTGGCCGAGCTGGGCGAGTCGGATGCCCCGGCGGGAGCGTCGTTCGCCGACGAGGTCGCCGCCGTCATCAAGCGCCTGACGCACACCCCCGTGACGGGCGCCGACTTCGCGATGGATCGGATCCCGCCGCACCTGCAGATGTCGTTCCGTGTCGTCGACGGCCGCGGCAAGCAGCTCGCGGTGGGCAAGGACCTGCGGTCGCTGCAGGCACAGCTCGCCGATCGGGCGCGCGACGCCGTCGCCGACACCTTCGCGAAGCCCGC
The DNA here is from genome assembly GCF_003070885.1 of Agromyces badenianii. Classification (NCBI taxonomy): domain Bacteria; kingdom Bacillati; phylum Actinomycetota; class Actinomycetes; order Micrococcales; family Microbacteriaceae; genus Agromyces; species Agromyces badenianii. The sequence continues at coordinate 709,316 of NZ_CP028913.1, read as the reverse complement.
CCGCGGCGAGCGCGGACCCCGCGGCCCGCGGTCGGTCGACGCCGCGGGAGCTCCCACCCCCGGCGCGGTCGCCGCGTCGGGCGAACGCCCAGGGGCCGGCATCGAGCGCAGCGGGCTCACGAGCTGGGACTTCGCCGAGCTGCCGCGCTTCGTCGACACGACCGTCGGCGGCAACCGGGTGCGCGCCTACCCCGCGCTCATCGACGACGGCACGGCCGTGAGCATCAGGCTGCTCGCGACCCCCGAGGAGCAGGCGCGGGCGATGCCCGGGGGCATCCGTCGCCTGCTCATGCTCGCAACGCCCTCGCCCGTCAACTACGTGCAGCAGCACCTGACCGGCAATGAGAAGCTCATCCTCGCGACGAGCCCGTACCCGAGCACGACGGCTCTCTTCGCCGACTGCCTGGTGGCCTGCATCAACGACGTGCTCTACCGCGTCGCCGCCGACGGCATGCTCTTCACGAAGCTGGAGTTCGACACCGTTCGCGACCGTGTCTCGGGCGTCGTGATGGACACGATGTTCGAGACCGTCGGCCTCGTGGCCCGCACGCTCACCGCGTTGCGGGCGGCAGAGAAGGCGGTCAAGTCGGCGACGAGCATGGCCCTGCTGCCCGCGCTCAGCGACGCGAAGGAGCAGATCGCCGGGCTCGTCTTCCCCGGCTTCGTCTCGCGAACCGGCCTCGAGCGACTGCGGCACGTGCCGCGCTACCTCGAGGGCGTCACAATGCGCGTGGGCAAGCTCGTCGACAACCCGGGGCGCGACCGGGTGTGGATGAACGAGGTGCAGACGGCGCTCTCGCGGTTCGCCGATGCGGGCGGCACGATTCCGCTGGCACCGGATGCCCCGGCGAACCTCGTTCGCGCGCGCTGGCTGATCGAGGAGCTGCGCATCAGCCTCTTCGCCCAAGAGCTGCGCGCCGCAGAGAGCGTGTCGCTGCAGCGCATCACGAAGCTTCTCGCGCAGCCGACCGCCTCGATAGGCTGAACCCACCGTGGCAAGCTACTCCGATCTGCTCAAGACCTCTGGCGTCGCCCGTATCATCGCCGCGCAACTGACGGCACGGTTCCCCTCGGGAATGCTCTCGCTCGCGTTCCTGCTGCACGTCGAGCAGCAGACGGGCTCATACGGTTCGGCGGGGCTCGTGCTGGCGGCCACCTCGATCGGCCAGGCCGTCGCCGGCCCCTTGACGAGCCGGCTCATGGGGCGCTTCGGCATGCGCCCCGTGCTCATCACGACGCTCGTCGTCTGCGTCGCGGCGATCGTGGCGATCGCGGTGCTGCCGCTGACCGTTCCCCTCTACATGGTGATCGGGCTCGTCGCCGGACTCTCGACCCCGCCGGTGCAGCCGGCCGTGCGCACGATCTATCCGAAGATGGTGAACTCGCGCCAGCTCACCCCGCTCTTCTCGCTCGACGCCTCGGCGCAGGAGATCATCTGGGTCGTCGGCCCCGTCGTCACGACCTTCGTCGCGACGCAGATCGGCACCGTCTGGGCGATCCTCCTCGCCGCCGTGCTCATGGTCATCGGCGGCATCTGGTTCATCTCCTCGCCCGAGCTCGGGCGCGTCCGCATCCCGCGGTCGAAGCGACGGCTCGGCGTCGTGCTCGGCCGGCCGCCGGTGCTGCTCGCGACCATCGTCGGCTTCCTGCTGATCGGCGCGTGCGCCGCGATCGAGGCGGGCGTCGTCGCCGTGTTCGGGCACGACGGGGCCGAGGCCGGCATCGTGCTCGCGATCTTCTCGGTGGGATCGCTCGCGGGCGGCCTCTTCCTCGGACACGTGCCGATCGGGCCATGGTCGACCGCGCGCCGCATGTTCATCGTGTTCGCCGGCACGGCGCTCGCGGCCGGCCTCATGGACTTCTGGTGGCTCTCCGCCACCCTCTTCATCGCGGGCATCGGCATCGCCCCGGCGCTCGCCGTGCTCTTCGCGATCGTCTCGGCGAGCGTGAAGTTCTCCGACACGGCCGAGGCGTACGGCTGGGTGGGCACGGGCCAGCTCATCGGCGCCGCGCTCGGCTCGGCGCTCGCAGGCTTCCTCATCGACGGATACGGCGCGCAGGGCGCGTTCTGGGCCGCCGCGGTGCTCGCCCTCTTCGGATTCATCGTTCCGGTGATCGGCCGGCGCTGGCACCCCGACCTGCGCGGCCGTGACGCGAGCCCCATTCCCGACACCGAACCGGTGCCGATGCAACCCAGCTGAGCCCGGCCGACCGCGCCGCAAGAGAATCCGCCGCAAGAGAAGAGGCCAGGATGCCGCAACCGATCGCTCCCGCACCCCGCGTGCCGCTCGCCGACGGCGCGAGCATCCCGCAGCTCGGCTACGGGCTCTACAAGGTGCCTGCAGCGGATGCCGCCCGCCTCTGCCTCGACGCGATCGGGGCGGGCTACCGGCACCTCGACACCGCCGCCTTCTACGGCAACGAGCGCGAGGTCGGCGAGGCGGTGCGCGCCTCGGGCCTGCCCCGCGACGAGCTCTTCGTGACAAGCAAGGTCTGGAAGGACGACAACGGCTTCGACTCGGCGTTGCGCGCCTTCGACGCATCGATGCGCCGGCTCGCCCTCGAACGGCTCGACCTGTACCTCATCCACTGGCCGGTGCCCTCCACCGACCGTTATGTCGACACGTGGCGTGCCCTGGTGCGGCTGCGCGACGAGGGCCGCGTGCGCTCGATCGGCGTCTCGAACTTCCACGCGCACCACATCGAGCGGCTCGTCGATGAGACCGGCGAGACGCCCGTCGTGAACCAGGTCGAGCTGCACCCGTGGCTGCCGCAGACGGCGCTGCGCGAGTTCGACGCGGCGCGCGGCATCCGCACCGAGGCGTGGTCGCCGCTCGCGCGCGGGCGGGTGCTCGGCACGCCGCTGCTCGAGGCCCTCGCCGCCAAGCACGGCCGCAGCAGCGCGCAGATCGTGCTGCGCTGGCATGTGCAGCTCGGCAACCTCGTGATTCCGAAGGCCTCGTCGCCGCAGCGCATCCGTGAGAACCTCGACGCGTTCGGCTTCGAGCTCGACGCCGCCGACCTCGCCGCGATCGCGACGCTCGAGACCGGAGAACGCACCGGGCGCGACCCCGACGACGACTGACGTCGACGACCCTCCCCGGCCCGAACCCTCGCACTGGATCCTCGCACTGAACGTGCGGGAGCGGCCGAACGTTGTGGCCGCGCGACGACTCACAGCGAAGCGCAATCCGATCGTGACCCGACTCCCAGCGAGGTTCCAGACATCGGGTTCCGGCCGCGGAATACAGTGAGCGCATGAGACGACGACTCGCACCGGCGGCGGCCGCAACGGCCGCGCTCACCGCTCTCCTCCTCGCCGGTTGCACGGCAGGCAATCAGACCTCCTCGAGCCAGCCGGGCATCGCCACCGGCGAGGTGGCACCCGCGCCCGCCCCCGCGCCCGACGTGCCCGCGCCCGACGCGCCGCAGTCGATCGAAGGCGGTGCTGCGTCCGACGGTGCGTTCAAGGCGGAGGCCGACGCCGACCGCAGCGTCATCACGACCGGCTGGATCTCGATCACCGTCGACGACCCCATCGCGACGGCCGAGGACGCCGCCGACCTCGTCGAGGAGTCGGGCGGGCGGGTCGACAGTCGAAACGAGACACCGGGCACCGACTCGCAGCCGCCGAGCGCCTCCCTCACCGTGCGAGTCCCCGCCGACGAACTCGACGCTGTGGTCGCGAAGCTCCGGGAGCTCGGCACCGTGAACTCCGTGTCGATGAACGCCTCCGACGTCACGCAGCAGCGCCAAGACCTCGATGCCCGCATCGACGCGCTCACCGCCTCGGTCGACCGGCTGCGCGAACTCCTCGCCACCGCGACATCGATCACCGATCTCATCGCGATCGAATCGGAGCTCACCACCCGGCAGGCCGAGCTCGACAGCCTCACGCAGCAGCGCGACTGGCTCGTCGACCAGGTCGACTACTCGTCGATCACGCTCGACCTCATCACCGAAGAAGTCGCCCCCGACGCCGCACCCGACGATTTCTGGAGCGGACTGATCGCCGGTTGGGGGGCGCTCGTCGCGTTCGCCGGATGGCTCGGGGTCGCCTTCGGCGTGCTGCTGCCCTGGCTGGTCGCCGTGCTCGTGGTCGCCGCTATCGTCGTCACGATCGTCGTGCTGGCGAGCCGAAGCCGCCGCGAAGGGCAACTGGATGCCGCGGCATCCGTCGACGCGTCGGAACCCTCGCCGAGCGACTCGGCCTCGCCGCCCTCGCCCCCGCAGGACGGCTCCCCTCGGGCGTAGTCTGGCGGCGTGAGCACGACGCCTGAGAATCCGACGCCAGAGACCCTCCTGCACGATCAGCTGCTCGAACGCATCCGGGAGCGGGCCTGCGGGTACGACCGCGACAACGCGTTCTTCACCGAGGACCTCGCCGAGCTCAGCGAGGCCGGCTACCTGAGGGCGCTCGTGCCGACCGAGCTGGGCGGCCTCGGGTGGAGCTTCGCAGACGCCGTGCGGGGGCAGATGCGCCTCGCGGCCGCGGCGCCCGCGACCGCGCTCGCCGTCAACATGCACCTCGTGTGGACCGGTGTCGCGAAGGTGCTGCGCGACCGCGGCGACGACACCCTCGACTTCGTGCTGCGCGAGGCGGGTGCGGGCGAGATCTTCGGTTTCGGCATCAGCGAGGCCGGCAACGACCTCATGCTCTTCGGTTCGCGCACGGTCGCGGAGCCGCAGGCCGGCGGCGGCTACCGGTACACCGGACGCAAGATCTTCACCTCGCTGTCGCCGGCGTGGACGAGGCTCGGCACGATGGGGCTCGACACCGCCTCGGACGATGCGCCGAAGATCGTCTACGGCTTCATCGATCGTGAAGACCCCGACGTGCGCTCCCTCGACGACTGGGACACCATGGGCATGCGGGCCAGCCAGAGCCGCACGACCGTGCTCGACGGGGCGTTCGCGGCCGCCGACCGCATCGTGCGACGGCTCGACCCGGGTCCGAACGCCGACCCCCTGATCTTCGGGATCTTCGCGAACTTCGAGCTGCTGCTCGCCTCGGTCTACGCCGGCATCGGCGACCGGGCACTCGAGCTCGCCGTCGCGGCGGCGCACCGGCGCACCTCGATGAAGAACGGCGGGGCCGCCCTGTCGCAGGATCCCGACATCCGCTGGCGCATCGCCGACGCGGCGCTCGCGCAGGAGGCCATCACCCCGCAGCTGCTCGCGATCGCCCGCGACCTCGACGAGCTCGTCGACCACGGCTCCTTCTGGTTCGCGAAGCTCGTCGGCGTCAAGGTGCGCGCCACCGAGACCGCGAAGCACGTCGTCGACCAGGCGGTGCGGGTGTCGGGCGGCTCGAGCTACTTCGCCGGCTCCGAGCTCGGCCGGCTCTATCGCGACGTGCTCGCGGGGATCTTCCACCCCTCCGACGACGAGTCCGCCCACTCGACGGTCGCGAACGCGTGGCTCGGCCCGCTCGAATCCTGAACCCGCTCGAATCACGAACCCGGGCGAATCACGAACCCGGGCGAGCCGCTGCTCGAACGGTAGACTTGGCCGGGCGGCGCGGACCGCCACCGGAATACTGGAGGTCGTTGTGAACGTCGTCGCTTTCTTCATCTCGATGGGGCTCTTCGTCTTCGGCATGTGGCTCATGGGCACGGCACCCGAGGCCGCCGCGTTCCAGGCCCCGTTGTTCTTCGGCGGCATCGTGAGCGTCGCGGTCTCCCTCGCGATCCCGTTCCACCTGCTGGGCCGCAGCGACGGCGTCTGAGCGTCGATCACGCATCCCGGGCACGACACGCGCGTCACCTACCCTGACGGCGCCCTCGAAGCCGACGGCCTCGTGCTCCACACGGCGAGCGCCGGCGACGGCCTCGTCGCGGTCATCACCGACACCACGAGCTTCCACCCGGTCGACGCCGCCTGGCCCGACCAGCCCGCCGATTCGGGTTCCCTGTTCGTCGGCGGCACCGAGTACCCGATCGTCGACGCGGTGGTCGCGGCGAGCGACGGCTCGGCACTCCATCTCGGTGCAGACGTTCCGGTGCGCAAGGGAACCGAGGGCTGGGCCTTCCTCGTCGCCCACCTCGTGCGCGACGGCGCCGGCATCGCCGAGGGCGATCCGGTCACGGTGCGAGCGGATGCCGCGGCGCGGCGTGCCCTCTCTATCGGGCACACGGCGTGCCACGCCGCCTCGCTCGCATTGAACCGGGCACTTGCCGGCGACTGGTCGAAGCCGGCGAGGCAAGACGCCCTCGGCGCCCCCGACTTCGACGGCATCGCCATCACCTCGAGTCGCATCCTGCCGAACGCTTCGGTCGACGTGTACCGACTCAACAAGTCGCTGCGCCGCGCCGGGTTCGACACGGCGGCGGTCGCGGCCGAGCGACTCGACGAGCTCGCGGCATCCGTGACCGCCACGATCGCCGAGTGGGCGGCCGCCGAGGCCGAGGTGCGCATCGATCGCGACGGCGATGGGCTCACCGATCGGCGATACTGGGTGGCCGAGCTGCCCGGTGGCACCGCCCGCATCCCCTGCGGCGGTACGCACGCCGGTTCGCTCGGCGAGCTGGGTTCGGTGCGGGTCGAATTCGAGGCCGGCGAGGACGCCGGCACGCCTGTGCTCACGATGCGCACCCACGCGACGCCGCCCCGCTGAGACCGACGGGCCGCGACGCCCCCGGGCGGGGTTACGATGGCGACGTGGGAATTCGCATCGAGAAGGTCGACCTGCCGGGCATCGGCATTCGACACGACCTCATCACCGAGAGCGGCCGGCGCATCAGCGTCGTCTCGCACCGTGACGGCGAGCGCGACCTGGGCGTCTTCGACGAAGACGACCCCGATGCGTGCCGTGACTCCATTCCGCTGAACGACGACGAGGCTGCGGCGCTCGCCGATGTGCTCGGCGCCTCCGTCATGCTGAGCCGGCTCACGAGCCTGAGCGACGAGACGGCGGGGCTCTACACCGAGCAGATCGCGCTGCCGACCGACTCGCCGTTCCTCAACCGCACCCTCGGGGCGACGAAGGCCCGCACCCGCACCCACGCCTCGATCGTCGCCATCGTTCGCGACGGCACGATCATCCCCTCGCCCACGCCGGCGGAGGCGCTGCGCGCGGGTGACGTCATCGTCGTCGTCGGCACTCGTGAAGGACTCGACGGAGTAGCCCGGCTGCTCGCCAACGGCCCCGACTGAGGCCGGGCGTATGCACGAGACCACGCTGCTCCTCATCGAAGTCGGCGCGCTGCTTCTCGGTATGAGTCTGCTCGGGCGCCTCGCGCTCGTGCTCGGCATCTCGCCGATCCCGTTCTACCTCGTACTCGGCCTCGCGTTCGGCGACGGCGGCCTCATCGCGCTCGACGCGAGCGAGGAGTTCTTCCAGACCGGCGCCGAGATCGGCGTCATCCTCCTGCTCGCGCTGCTCGGCCTCGAGTACACGGCGTCCGAGCTCTTCGGGAGCCTGAAGTCGGCGCGCATGGCCGGCCTCATCGACGCCGCACTGAACGCCGTGCCCGGTGCCGCCCTCGCACTGCTGCTCGGCTGGGGGCCGGTCGCCGCCGTCGCGTTGGCGGGCGTGACCTGGGTGTCGTCGTCGGGGGTGATCGCCAAGCTGCTGCGAGACCTCGGTCGTCTCTCGAACCGCGAGACGCCGGCGATCCTCGCCCTGCTGGTCATCGAAGACCTCGCCATGGCCTTCTACCTGCCGGTGCTGTCGGCCCTCGTGGTCGGGGTCAGCCTCTGGCAGGGCGCCATCGGAGTCGCGATCGCGGTCGGCGTCGTCGCCCTGATCCTCTACATCGCGCTGCGGCACGGACACCTCGTCTCGCGACTCTTCCCAGCCGACCAGCACGAGCCGTTGCTGCTCGGCGTGCTGGGGCTGACCATGCTCGTCGCCGGTCTCGCCGCCGAGGTGAGCGTCTCGGCGGCAGTCGGTGCGTTCCTCGTCGGCATCGCGCTCTCGGGCCGGGTCGCCGTGAACGCGAGCCAGGTGCTCACTCCCCTGCGCGACCTCTTCGCCGCGATCTTCTTCGTGTTCTTCGGGCTGACGACCGACTCCTCGGAACTCCTGTCGATGCTGCCGGCCGCCCTCGCCCTCGCCCTCGTGACGATCTTCACGAAGCTCCTCACCGGCGCCTACGCGGCGAGGCGGGCCGGTGTGGGCACCCTCGGCCAGTGGCGCGCGGGGCTCTCGCTCGCTCCGCGCGGCGAGTTCTCGATCGTCATCGCCGGTCTCGCCGTCGGCGCGGGAGTCGCACCGCAGCTCGCGCCGCTCGCAACGGGCTACGTGCTCACCACGATCATCGCCGGCACGTTCCTCGCCCGCCTGCCCGACGCGCCATGGTTCCGCGCCGCCGTGCGCAGACGGCGGGCGGTCGCCGACACGAGTGTGGCGCCGCCCGCCGTGTGATCGCGCGCGAGCGGTTCAGTCGAGCGATCGGTCGGCGGATGCCGCGGCATCCGCTCGATCGGCGGCGCCGAGGTCGGCGACAGCCCCGAGCTCGGCGTCTGCCGCGTCGGCCTCTGCGAGCAGCTCGCGCACCCGGGGCACGACCTCTGTGGCGTACAGCTCGATCGAACGCATCATCGCCTCGTGCGGCAGCCCGCCGTTCGAGTACTTGAGGTCGAAACGGCTCGCCCCGATCGAGCGCATCGCGGCCGCGATCTTCACGGCGACCTTGTCGGGAGAGCCCGCGTAGAGCGCGCCGTTCGGGCCGGCCTCGTCTTCGAAGTGCTCCCTGCTGACCGGGCCCCAGCCGCGTTCGCGTCCGATGCGGTCGATGATGATCTTGTAGTGCGGCCAGAGCGTGTCGAGCGCCTCGGCATCGTCGTCGGCGATGAATCCGGGCGAGTGGATGGCGATGGGCTGCACCGGGTTTCCGAACTGCTCGAGCGCACGGCGGTAGAGGTCGGCGAGCGGGGCGAACCTGGCCGGGCTCCCGCCGATGATCGCGAGCACGAGCGGCAGGCCGTGGCGGGCGGCGCGCACGACGGATTCCGGGCTGCCGCCGACACCGACCCACGTCTTCAGCCGGCCGTGTTCGACCGGCGGGAACACGAGCTGATCGGTGAGCGGGGCTCGGAGGGCACCGGTCCAGGTGACCGGTTCCTGCGGGAGCAGGGCGGAGAAGAGGCCGAGCTTCTCCTCGAACAGCTCCTGGTACTGGTTCAGTTCGAAGCCGAAGAGCGGGAAGGACTCGATGAACGAGCCGCGTCCGAGGATGACCTCTGCGCGCCCGTTCGAGAGGGCGTCGAGGGTCGCGAAGCGCTGGAAGACCCGCACCGGGTCGTCGGAGCTCAGCACGGTGACCGCGGATCCGAGATGGATGCGCTCGGTGCGGCCGGCGATCGCGCCGAGCACGACCTCGGGCGCCGAGACGGCGAAGTCCTCGCGGTGATGCTCGCCGATGCCGAAGAAGTCGATGCCGAGCCGGTCGGCGAGCACCGCCTCCTCGACGACGTTCCGCAGCACCTGGGCGTGAGACAACGGGCTGCCGTCGGGCCCGATCGTCACGTCGCCGAACGTGTCGAGCCCGAATTCGTAGCGCTCAGCCATCTTTGCTTCCCTCTCGCGACACCATGCGACTGCATGCGACTCCATGCGTCTGCATGCACAAGGCGGAACCCCCGTGAGATCGAGACTATTCCCCCGCCGCCCCGCGGTCACCTGCATCCGGGGAATGCCCGCGCCGCGCCCCGCGTTCCCCTGCATGACGACGCATCGATCGAATGCGCCGATGAATGGGAGAATCGAAGCGTGACGGATCGGCCGGTCATCGGAATCTACGGAGCGGGCAAGGTGGGCACGGCCCTCGCCCGGCTGCTCGTCGCATCCGGGCACCGTGTGCTCATCTCGGGCTCACCGCGCCAGACCGCCCTCGACCTGCTCGTCAGGGTCGTCGCCCCCGGCGCCGAGGTGACCTCGCCCGACGCACTCGCGAGCACCGCCGACGTCATCGTCGTGGCCGTGCCGTTCGGCAAGGCCGGCACGGTGCCGTGGCCCGCGTTCGACGGCCGCATCGTCGTCGACGCGATGAACTACTGGCCACCCGTCGACGGCAACATCGCCGAGGTCGACGACGACCCGCGCACCACGAGCGAGATCAACGCCGCGCGCAACCCGCGCGCCCGCGTCGTGAAGTCGCTCAACCACCTCGGCTACCACGAGATGGAAGACGACAGCATGGTCGCCGGTTCGCCCTTGCGCCGGGCGCTCGCCGTCGTGGGCGACGACCCCGACGCCCGCGCCGTGGTGGCCGAGATCATCGACGACATCGGGTTCGACCCGGTCGACGGCGGCGAACTCGGGCACGGCCTCGCCCTCGAGCCAGGTCACCCCGCCTTCGGCCGCGAACTCTCCGCCGCCGAGCTCGCGGCGCTCCTGACCCCGGCCGCCCACCTCGCCGCATGAGCCGATGACGGATGCCGCGGGGCTGATCGCGACGCTCGAAGGGCTCGCGAGCGATGAGGAGCGCGAGAAGTACACGAAGTACTTCCCGACCGACCCCGATGCTCCCTTCATCGGGGTGCGCATGGGCGCGGTCTTCGACCTCGCGAAGACCGCGCTGGAACTGCCGGCAGCCGAACTCGAGGTGCTGCTCGCTCAGCCCACCCACGAGGTGCGCGCCCTCGCCTGCAGCATCATGGGCAAGTGCGCCGCACGGCCGAAGACCGCCGAGACCCGGCGCACCGAACTCTACGAGCTCTACCTCCGCCGGCACGACCGCATCGACCAGTGGGACCTCGTCGACCTCGCCGCGCGCGACGTCGTCGGCGGTCACCTGCTCGACCGTGATCGCTCCCCGCTCGCCCGGCTCGCGGCATCCTCGTTCTGGCCCGAGCGGCGCACCGCGCTCGTGGCGACCTTCGCCTTCCTTCGTCGCGGTGAGCTCGACGACGCGTTCGAGCTCGCCGAAACCCTCGCCGACGACCCCGAGCCGTTCGTGCAGAAGGCGCTCGGCTGGGTGCTCCGCGCCGCGGGCGATCTCGACCGCGTGCGGCTCACGGCGTACGTCGAACGGCACGCCGCCACGATGCCGCGGGTCGCGCTGCGCGCGGCGATCGAACACTACGACAAGCCCGAGCGCGCGAGGATCCTCGCGATCCGCTGACCCGGCGGCGTCTCAGCCGACCGCCGGCTCGGCGCCGCCGAGCGCGCTCCGCTGGCGGCGCCGCAGCCCGAGGTCGGCCACGCCGATCGCGAAGGCGATCGCGACGAGGATTGCGACGGCGAGCATGCCGATCCCGTACGCGTGGTGGTACACCGCGAGATCGGGGTTGCCGTCGGATTCCCGGAAGATCGTCGAGTAGAAGAGGGAGAGCGTGACCGCCGTGCCGATCGCGGTGCCGATGCGCTGGCCGAGCTGCCCGACGGAACCGGCCAGCCCGCCCTGCTTCACCGGGATGTCCATGAGCGTCAGCGTCTGGTTCGGCGAGACGACGAGACCGCCGCCGGCACCGCCGATCACCATTGCGCCCGCCATCGCCCACGGCGTCACCTCGGGCGGCGTCACGAGGGCGAACAGCACGAGCAGCCCGATGCCGACGAGCAGCAAGGCGAGGCCCCAGACGACGAGCGGCCGGCCGATGCGGTTCACGAGCGTGCCACCGACCCACGAGCCGACCGCGCTCATGAGCGCGAAGCCGATGCCCACCATGCCGGCGAAGACGGCCTCGAGGCCGAGGCCGTGCTGCAGGTACAGGGTCGTGAGCAAAAACATCGAGGGCATCGCGGCGAAGTACACGCTCGCGAGGGCCGTGCCGTTGCGGAACGAGCTCACGCCGAAGAGGCCGATCGGCACGAGCGGGTGCTTTCCGGATGCCGCGTACCGCCGCTCCCACGCGATGAACGCGGTGATCGCGAACACGAAGACGACGAGCACCCACCAGCGCGCGGGATTGTCGCTCGGCGAGCCCGTCGTGAAGAGGAAGGGCCACATGAGCGAGATCACCGTGACCGCGAAGAGCCCGACGCCGACGGGGTCGAGCGAGAGCGGCTTCTTCGACGGACGCCTCGTCACGGGCAGCAGCCAGATCGCGAGTGCGATCGCGGCGAGGGCGAGCGGCACGTTCATCCAGAAGATCCCGCGCCAGCCGTCTTCGGGGCCGCCGATCGCGATCATCAGCCCGCCGAGCGTCGGCCCGAAGGCCGTCGCCAGGCCGATCGTCGCGCCGAAGAGCCCGAAGGCCTTGCCGCGCTCCTTGCCGGTGAAGAGCTCCTGGATGATGCCGAGCACCTGCGGCATCTGGATGCCGGCTGCGACGCCCTGCAACAGGCGGGCGACGAGCAGGACGCCGACGTTCGGTGCGAGTGCGGCCGCGAGGCTCGTGAGCGCGAAGAGGCTGAGGCCGACGATGAAGAGCGTCTTGCGCGAGCGCTGGTCGCCGATGCGCCCGGCCGGCACGAGCGTCAGGCCGAAGGTCAGCACGTATCCGGCGACGATGAGCTGCAGCTCGGTCGAGCCGGCCCCGAAGGCGTCCTCGATGGCGGGCAGCCCCACATTGACCTTCGAGAGGTCGAGGATGGTGAGTGCGGCCACGGCGACACACACCCAGTAGGCGCGCCATCGGTGGCCTTCGGGCAGGGTGATCGACCGGGTCTCAGGCGCGTGCGACATCCGTTCAACCCTATGCCCGGTCGCGGAATGCACGGACCGTGCAACGATCCATGAATCAGGGACGAATTGCACTTGAGATGTGATCAAATATCTGATTAGACTCACTCGTGGCAGCTGCTCATAGGCGAGCAGCCCACCGCCTAGGAGGCCTAATGTCGTACCGCAAGTGCTTCGCCGCCCTGTCCATCCCCCTCGTCCTGGGTCTCGCCGCGTGCTCCTCAGAGGCGCCGGCGCCCGCCGAATCGTCGTCATTCGAAGGTGAGCGAGAGTCCGTCCGCTACCTCACCGGCTTCAACACGTTCGGCCGTGACGCCTACGTGTACGTCGCCGAGGAGCTCGGGTACTTCGACGAGGTCGGCATCGACATCACGATCGAGCCCGGGTCGGGCTCCGTCGACGTCATGAAACTCATCGCCAGCGGGAGCGCCGATTTCGGTCCCGTCGACTTCTCGGCCGCCGTCGTGACGGTGGCCAACGAAGATCTGCCCGTCACTGCCGTCGCGGCGATCCAGCAGCGCACGCTCGCCGCGATCGTGACGCTCGAGGGCTATGGCATCGAATCTCCGAAAGACCTCGAGGGCAAGACGATCGCCGACCAGCCCGGTTCGACGAACGAGGTCATCTTCCCGGCGTACGCCGAGAAGGCGGGAATCGACGCCTCCACCGTCTCGCACGTCCCGGCGGCGCCGCCGACCCTTCCCCAGGTGCTGGCGACGCACCAGGCGGACGCGATCGGACAGTTCGTCGTCGGTGAGCCGCTCATCGCCTCGGTCGCACAGGGACGCGACGTCGTGGTCCTCCCGTACGGCGACGAGCTGCCCGACCTCTACGGCACCGTGCTCATGACGTCCGACGAGATCGCCACCACCAACCCCGAACTCGTCGAGCGCTTCCGGACGGCGCTGCTGAAGGGCCTCGAGTACTCCATCGAGCACCCCGAAGAGAGCGGCGAGATCCTCAAGAAGTACCACCCCACCCAGGATGCGAAGGCGGCAGCAGCCGAGATCGAGCTCATGGCGCCGTTCGTACCGGGTGAGGGCGAGCTCGGATCCATGGATCCGGCCCGCGTCGACGTGGTCATCGAGACCCTGAGCGCTGCGATCACCGGCGACGTGACGGCCGAGGAGCTGGTCTCGTTCGATCTGCTTCCAGGAGCCGGGTCATGATTGACATCCACGACCTCACTCAGATCTTCGAGACCCGCACGGGCACCGTGCACGCGCTCGAGGGGATCGACCTCACGGTCGAGGAGAACGAGTTCGTCACCCTCGTCGGCCGTTCCGGTTGCGGAAAGTCGACACTGCTGAGGGCGATCTCGGGGCTGGTCCCCCCAACCGGAGGCAGGGTCGCCGTCGCCGGCGACCCGGTCTCCGGACCGCGACGCGACGTCAGCTTCATGTTCCAGCGCCCCGCCCTTCTCCCGTGGCGCTCCGTCATCGACAACGTGCTGCTGCCGGCCGAGATCTTGAAGCTCGACCGGCGTCAAAGCCGCGTGCGCGCAGAGGAACTGCTCACGCTCGCCGGCCTGGCGGGCTTCGAGAAGAAGCTCCCGCACGAGCTCTCGGGCGGAATGCAGCAGCGGGTCTCGCTGTGCCGGTCCTTGCTGCAGCGCCCCCAGGTGCTGCTGATGGACGAGCCGTTCTCGGCGCTCGACGCCTTGACGCGCGCCGAACTCTCCAATGAGTTGCAGCGCATCGTCGCGGACGAGAGCACCACCATCGTGTTCGTCACCCACTCCATCGACGAGGCCGTGCTGCTCGCGGATCGCGTCGTCGTCATGACGCCGCGTCCCGGGCGCATCCGGGAGATCGTGAAGGTCGACATCCCGCGCCCCCGCACACTCGGGCAGGGCGCGCACATCGAGGATGTCGCTCGGATCAGCGCCCGCTTGCACGACCTGCTCCACCCCACGAATGAAACGGCCGCAGCATGACTGTGACAGCTCGTACCCCCGTCGTCCCCAGCCGTGTCGTCCCCAACCGCGGCGCCGCGGTGCGGGCGGTGCTCCTGCCGCTGGCCGCCGTGGTGATCGCGATCGGCCTCTGGTGGGCCGCCACCGAGATCTTCGCGGTACCGGCGTTCATCGTCCCCGGCCCGCAGCTCGTCATCGAGACGCTGTTCGAGAACTTCGCGTTCTTGATGCAGCAGACGCTGGTGACGCTCCTCGAGACGGTCCTCGGCTTCCTGATCGCGATCGTGATCGGCGTTCCGCTTGCCATGGCGATCGCGCGCTCCAAGGTGCTCGAGCAGATGCTGTACCCCCTGCTGCTCGCGGTCAACTCCGTGCCGAAGGTGGCGATCGCCCCGATCCTGCTCGTCTGGATGGGGTTCGGCATCACGCCGAAGATCGTCATGGTCGTCCTCCTGTGCTTCTTCCCGATCGTGCTCTCGACGGTTTCGGGACTTCGGTCCACCCCGTCGGACCTGGTGGAGTTGACCGCATCGCTCTCGGCGCGACCGATCCAGGAGTTCACCAAGGTGCGCCTGTGGTGGGCGATGCCGCAGATCTTCGTCGGCCTGAAGAACGCGATCACGCTCGCCGTCATCGGTGCGGTGATCGGCGAGTTCGTCGGGGCGTCGTCGGGTCTCGGATTCGTCATCGTGCAGTCCGGTGCGAGCGCGAACATGGCGCTCGCCTTCTCGGCCATCCTGCTGCTCGCTATCATCAGCATCGCGTTGTTCTATATCTTGGTGCTCATCGAGAAGCGCTTGTTGCCGTGGGCGGAGGAGAACCGATGACGACCTTCCCTGGTGCGACACCGCCCGGCTTCGCTCCTCCGGGATCGAACCTGATCGGCCACCGCACGCTCGCCGATACCGTCGCCGAGGCCATTCACCTGGCCATCCTCCGAGGAGAGTACCCAGCAGGCACGTGGCTTCGCATCCAAGACCTCGCCTCGACCTACGAGACGAGTTCGATGCCGGTTCGCGAGGCGCTTCGACGGGTCGCGGCCCTCGGTCTGGTCGAAGTCGTCCCGCATCGCGGGGCACGCGTCGTCGAGCTCTCCGTCAGCGACCTCGAAGACACCTACCGCACCCGTCTCGTGCTCGAGAGGGCTCTGGTGGCCGAAGCCGCCAAGACGTTCTCGGCCGCGCATGAGAAGGAGGCCGCGCAGGCGCTCGAAGAGCATGAACGGTTCATCGAAGCCGGCAACGTCGATGCGGCGAGACGCGCGCACACGGCCTTCCACTTCGCCATCTATCGCGCGTCCGGAGCTCGGTGGCTGCTGAGATCACTCGAGCCGGTCTGGCAGAACAGCGAGCGGTATCGCTTCGCGTCTCCGACCGATCCCGGCGCACGCCGCCGGACCCATGAAGAACATGACGAGATCCTTCAAGCCTGTTCCTCGCACGATGTCGAGCGAGCACAGCAGGCCGTACAGGTGCACCTCAACGCGGCGATGCAGCGCATCAACACCGCGATGAGCTCCTGACACGAGCGCGAGTCCGGCTCCGCTTCGACCACCTCCGTGATCACATATCAGATTTGGTGACCATGATTTCCTCTACGCAAGATCCGATCTGGCTTCGGGAGACGACCGCGGCCGTCTTCGAGGCGGCCGGAGTCGCCCCCGACGACGCCCGGTTCGTCGCGGACTCGCTCGTCGCCGCCGACGAAGCAGGCGTGCCATCGCACGGGGTGATGCTCGTTCCGATGTACGTCGACCGCCTGCGGCGGGGGTCGGTGGCGGCGACCGACGTGACCGCGGTCGTCGCCGACGACGGCGCCACGGCGGTGCTGGATGCCGGTCACTCGCTCGGGCAGCTCAGCGCCCGGCGCGCGATGGACCTCGCCATCGAGAAGGCCGAGCGCTTCGGCATCGGCGTGGTCACCGTGCGCCACGCGTTCCATTTCGGCCGAGCGTCGCAGTACGCGGATCGCGCTGCGGCACGCGGGATGATCGGCATCGCCGCATCGAACACCCGCCCGATGATGCCGGCTCCCGGCGGCGCAGAACCCGTCGTCGGAAACAACCCGTTCGCCGTCGCCGTTCCGGGTGACGACGAGCGGAGCTTCACGCTCGACATGGCGCTCTCCGAGGTCGCACTCGGCAAGATCCGGATGGCTGCCTCCTCTGGTTCCGCCATCCCGGAACATTGGGCCACCGATCGCGACGGCAATCCGACCACCGACGCACATGCGGCGATCGATGGGATGCTGCTGCCCGCAGGCGGCCCGAAGGGCTTCGGCCTCGCCCTGGTCGTGGAGATCCTCACGGGGGTGCTCTCGGGGGGCGCTGTCAGCCACGAGGTGCGGGGGTTGTACGCCGACACCGCCGCGCCGAACGACTCCGCGCAGTTCTTCCTCGCCATCGACGTGAACCGGTTCCTCCCGGCCGCGAGCTTCACCGACGGCCTGAGCCGGCTCGTCGATCCGATCCTGGCGGCCGGCGTGCACACCGACGCGCCGCCCCGTCTGCCGGGCCACGGTGCACGGGCTGCGGCCCGTCGGGCCAACGGTGCCGGGGTGGCCGTGAGCGCCCGGGTGCTCGATGACCTCATCGCCACCGCCACCGCCGTCGGGGCGACCGTCCCAGCCCCTCCGTCAGGAGGACGAGCATGAGCACCGCTCCTGCATCCGATGCAACCACTCTGACGGGCTCCTCCAGTCCCGTGACCCTTCGTACTCAAGGAGTTGACATGCCCACACACGCTTCCGCTGACTCGTCCCCTCTCGATGACGCCCCCACCGCCCAGCCCGTCGTCATCGTGGGTGCCGGGCCGGTCGGGCTCATCACGGCCCTCGGACTGATCTCGCACGGCATCCCCGTCGTGGTGCTCGAGGACGATGCCGAGCTCTCGCGCCAGACCAAGGCCGGCACCGTGCTGACCCGTACGCTCGAGGTGCTGCATCGATACGATGCCCTCACTCCGGTGCTGCGCGAGTCCATGCGGATCGACGAGATCGGCGACATCGAGCGATCCACCGGCGACGCGCGATTCTCGGTGCGAACCGACACCCTCGCTGCGGACACGCGGTTCCCCTTCGTCATCAACATCCCCCAGAACGCGCTCGAAGAGCAGCTGTACGGGGAGCTCCGCTCGCGAGTGCCCGACGCGGTTCGCCTGCGGCACCGAGTCGTCGGATTCGACCAGCACGCGGACAGCGTCACGCTGCAGATCGAGAGCCCCGGCGGCACGTACGAGATGGAGGCGCGGTACGTGCTCGCGTGCGACGGCGGACGCTCGACGATCCGCTCGCTCCTCGGCATCCCCGTCGAGGGCAAGACGCTCGAGGTGCGCTACATGCTCGTCGACCTGAAGGTCGACCTCGATGTCGACAACCCCCGGGACTACCCCTACCTGGCCTACTTCTCGGATCCGCAGGAATGGATGATCCTGGTTCGTCAACCGCACTGCTGGCGCTTCCTCTTCCCGCTGCCGCAGGACGAGACCGAACCGACGCTCGAGGAGCTGCGCGAGAAGGCCCTGCACTTCATCGGGGATGTCGACAAGGTGGACGTGGTCGGGACGAACATCTACTCGGTGCACCTGCGCATGGCGCAGCGCTGGCGTGAAGACCGCGTGTTCCTCATGGGAGATGCCGCCCACCTCATCACGCCCATGTGGGCACTGGGTCTGAACACCGGAGTGCTCGACGCGTCGAACATGGCCTGGCGCCTCGCCTGGGTGCTGCGCGGATGGGCGGATCCGGGCCTGCTGGACGCCTACGAACGCGAACAGTCGATCGTCGCCTCGAGCGGATCCGCCCAGATGGCCGAGCTCGCCCGCGCAGCGATGGAAGGGTCCGACGACGGCGTGAGGACTCGCGCCGATTGGGGCCACGCGATGACTCGGACCCTGCTCGGGGTTCGGCTCGACGTGAACGGCACCGGCGAATGGTCGATGTCACCCGACAGCGAGGAGCCCTCGCCGATCCGGGTGGGCGACCGCATCCCCGACGGCACGGTCTTCGGCCCGGAAGGCGGACACGTCTACGTGCACGACCTCGCGGCGGACTCCTTCGTCGCCCTGACCTTCACCGACGCCCGGCGACGCCCGACGCTGCCCGCCCCGACGACACCGGGGCTCAAGCACTGGATCGTCAGCCGTTGGGACGCCCCTCACGACTCCGGCCTCCGCGGCCGTTCGCTGTTCGACCCGGGAGACGCGTACCGCGACCGCCTCGGCGTCTCGAACGACACCGTCGTGCTCGTTCGACCCGACGGCCACGTCGCGGCGATCCTTCCGCGCGACAGCTCGGTCGAGCGCGTCTATCGGAGCATCGTGCGCCCGGGATCGCTCCGCGGCGACGACGACAGCGGAAACGGAACCGAGGAGGAATAGACCATGCACGGAGAGAGAGTCGTGGCGCCCGACGGCACCGAAGTGACGCTCGTCGGCATCGGCACGCACATGCTGCGCGATTCCGATCGCCTGCGCGTCTGGGACGTGCGTCTCGGGCCCGGGGGGCATCACCCGTGGCATCTGCACCGCAACCCCTATGTGGTCCTGTCGATCATCGGATCCACCGGCCGCATGGACTGGCTCGACGGCAGTCCGTCGCGGAACATCTCGGAGTACGACGGTGGAGCGGTGTTCCGGCCGGTCTCGCCGGTGCACTGCCTGACCAACACCGGGTCGGGACGGTATCGAAACCGGCTCATCGAGCTGAAATCGCTCGGCGAGGCGTCGGCGACCGGCCTGGTCGACGTCGGCGACGGTGCTCGCAGCGTCGAGGGAGTGCTCCCCGAGAACGCGCCGGAGACGACCGACGGTCGCCGCCCGGTGCTCGTCACCGACTTCGTTCGCGTGTGGACGATCGAGATCGCAGGAGGCGACACCGCGCAGATCTCGGGCGACGACGCGCCGCACCTGGTCGTGGAATTCGACGGCGACCTGGAGGACGACGCACTCACCACGTCGATCCGCGAGGTGGAGAGCGGCACGTTCTCGATCGTCAACGAGGCCGCGCGCCCGCGCGCGTGGTTCGTCGTCGCGCTCGACTATCTCGCGGCGGACTCGTCCACCCGTGACATCCCGGCCCAGGAGGAGCAGCAGTCATGACCGACGACGCCGGCGACCAGCTCGTGCCGACACCGCCGCGACCGCCGTCGATCGACGCGGCGGAATGGCAGGAGAACCTCTCGGAGCCCGCCCGCTACGGCGGCGAGGCGCCCGACCGCTCACGGGAGCGGACAGCCCAGACCGACGATGGCGAGGCAGCCCACCGCTTCCGCGAGATCCTCGTTCAGACCGGGGACCTCGACTGGGTCGACAAGACGCTCGAAGGCCTCAGCCAGAAGGCGCTCTGGCGCAACGAAGACACGGGCGCGTCGATCACGCTCGTCCGGTTCCTCAAGGGGTCGGGCATCCCGTCGCGGCACTCGCACGCATCGAACCAGTTCATGTTCTGCCTGGCGGGGCGGTACACGTACCTGCCGACCGACATCACGCTGACGCCCGGGTCCTTCTACTGGAACCCCCGCGGCAGCCTGCACGGACCGACCTTCGCGGAAGAGGACACCGTGCTTCTCGAGGTCTACGACGGGCCGCACTACCCGACGCAGCCCAGCTGGTACACCGACCCACAAGACGCTCGCTGATCGCGAGCGAGAGGAGATCACTCATGTCGAAGTCAGAAGTCCGCTCAGCCGCACTGGCGCAGCCCAACGGTCATTTCGCACAGGCGACGAGCGCACGAGCCGAAGGAACCCTCGTCTTCATCTCGGGCATGACGGCGCGCAACGTGCACGGCGGCGTCACCGGGGTCGGCGACATCACCGCCCAGACGCACCAGGTGTGCCAGAACCTCTCGGCTGCCGTCGAGGCCGCGGGCGGAACGCTCGACGACATCGCACGGGTCGACGTCTACGTTCGCAACATGGAGGACTTCGAGGCGATCCACGCCGTGCGTCGCCAGTACTTCACGGGTGTGGCACCGGCGTCGACGATGGTCGAGGTCTCGAAGTTCGTCAACAAGGACTATCTGATCGAGATCAACGCGATCGCCGTCATCTCAGAGAACCGCGCATGAGAATCGGTCGAGCGCGGCACGACGGCGTCGTGCGCACCTTCGCCGTCACCGAGGACGGGTACGTCCTGCTGCCGCTCGGCGCGCCGACACCCGACGACCTCGTGCGTCTGCCTGCTGTGCGCACCGCGCTCGACGAGGCGATCGCCGCGGGCGTTCCGGTCGACTCGGACGACCTCGAGATCCTCAGCCCGATCACCAGGTTCAACCGGGACATCCTCTGCACCGGATGGAACTACTGGGACCACTTCGAGGAATCGAAGGGCAAACGCGAGGGACAGGACCCTGCCGACCGTCCGCTCCATCCGACCTTCTTCACGAAGGGACCCGGCACGGTCCTCGGGCCGGTGGATCCGGTGCCGTGGGATCCCGAGCTCTCCGAGAAGTGGGACTACGAGGTCGAACTCGCCCTCGTCATCGGCACGGACGGCCGCTCGATCCCCGAGGATCGCGCGCTCGATCACATCGCGGGACTCCTGGTCGCCAACGACGTCTCGCAGCGCGACCTGCAGCGGGCGCACGGCGGGCAGTGGCTGAAGGGCAAGAGCATCGACGGCTCGCTCCCCCTCGGGCCGTGGCTGACGACGGTCGACGAAGTCGACCTCGACGCAGGGCTGGAGCTCGAGTTCTCGCTGAACGGCGAGCGGTTGCAGGCCGCGAGCACGAGCCAGATGGCATTCTCCATTCCTCGGATCATCAGCGAGCTCAGCCGCGGCATGACGCTCCGCGCCGGGGACGTCATCCTCACCGGGACGCCGTCCGGAATCGGGAACGCTCGCGAACCCCAGATCTTCCTCAAGGACGGCGACGTGCTCGTGTCGTCGGTGAGCGGACTGGGCGCCCTGCGAAACGTGATCACCCGTGCGTCGCTCACCGAGTACGTGACGGGCGGTGTGCAGTGACGGGCACCGACGTCCA
Organism: Agromyces badenianii; assembly: GCF_003070885.1. Lineage (NCBI taxonomy): Bacteria > Bacillati > Actinomycetota > Actinomycetes > Micrococcales > Microbacteriaceae > Agromyces > Agromyces badenianii. Next base: position 687,848 of record NZ_CP028913.1, on the reverse strand, counting down.
CACGCACCTCGTTCCCACGGTCGGCGCCGCGGACGCCGCTGCGGCGGGGCTCTCGGTCGACGCGAACGGCCGTCTGCTCGTGGCGGATCATGCCGCGGGGCCCGCCGTCATCTACCGGCCCGACGCCCTCGCGGCGTGGCTCGACACCGCCGGCCTGGATCGTGCGCTCGTCTCCATCCCGCCTCCCCTCTACCGGCAGGGGCTCGACGAACCCTCGGCCCGTTCGTGGGCTCGATCGGTGAACGATGCCCTCTTCGCGCAACTCGTGGAACACCCGCGACTGGACGCACTCGGATACCTTCCCTTCGAGCACCCCGAGGTCGCTCGAGAAGAGCTCGACCGCCTCGCGGCGTCGGAACACCCTGTCGGGTTCACCGCGGCCGCCGGCGGAAGGTCGGTCTCGCTCGCGGATCCTCGGCTGCGACCCGTCTGGAGTCGACTGGTGGAGCTCGACATTCCGTTGCTGCTGCACCCGGGAGGAAGCCCCGACACGCGGTTGGACGACGCGTACCTTCACAATCTCATCGGCAATCCCCACGAGACCGCCATCGCCGCCTCGCAGCTCCTTCTGGGTGAGGTGCTCTCGTCGTACCCCGGACTTCGGATCGCACTCGTCCACGGCGGCGGCACCCTGCCCGCGCTGCTCGGCAGGCTTCAGCAGGGTGTGCGCTCCCGCAGGCCGGGGGTGCCCGAGGACATCGACCTCCGCGCGCAGGCGCGCGGGCTGTGGAGCGACTGCCTCACGCACGACGAAGGCGCACTCAGGCTGGCTGCCGGAGTGTTCGGAACGGACCACCTGCTCCTGGGTTCGGATTGGCCGTTTCCGATGGGGTACGACGATCCACTCGCCCATGCTCGGGATGCGATCCCCGAGCACGCCTCGCGCATCGCGGGGACGAATGCCGACGACTACCTCGGCCACCGACTGTCGCGCGGCTCGGCGTAAGCCGGGCCACGAACACGTCCACCTGATGGTGGGCGTGTCCGCGCGCGATCCAACGCCGAAAGGCAAGCAAATTGAAAGGCAAGGAAATGCTGGCAAACACTGTCCCGGCAGGGCTCCAGATCGACTGGACGCACATGATCACCTACAACACCATCATGTCGGTCGCTGCGGGTGCCGGCCTGCTGACGATCGTCTGGTTCGGCTGGTCCCTCACCCGGACCGCTGCACCCATTCGGGCTGATGCATGGTCGCTCTCGTTCGCCGTTCCGGGCGTGATCCTGTTCGCAACCGGCCTCCACATGACGCTCACGTGGCCGTTCGCGACGTACTTCCCCTTCGACAACATCATCTTCGGTGAGACGAGCCTCGGCTTCGGTGTCCTCCTTCTCGCGGCGGCGTTCTACCTCTGGCGCCGGCGAGACGAGATCGCCGACTCCGGGAACGCGGCGGGTACCGTCGCGGCGGCGTTCCGGCCCCTCTCGATCTTCATCATCGGAATGGGTCTGTCGCTGATCGCGATCGCGTTCGCGGGCGTCATCTTCCAGCTCTTCGCCGCCCCGCCGGAGGAGCCCATCTCGGGTTCGCTCTCGAACTACCCGTGGATCGAGACGTTGTTCATGTCGGCGTTGTTCGCGGGCGTCGGTCTCGGTGCCGTGCTGTTCCCCTTCACCCTCCGCTCGGTCGAAGACCGCCGCCCGACCACGCTGCTCCAGCGGGTCGTGGCACTCGTCTGGGCGCTCACGGGCCTCGCCTTCCTGCTCTTCGGCGCCCTCAACTTCTTCACGCACATCGGGCTCATCATCAACACCATGGGGTGACCCGCGGCACCCGGCTGCGACCGAGGAATCGAGTCACTGCCGGGACCCTCAGGAGCGTCGAGTTGGGCGATGAGATCGCCCGACTCGACGCTGTCGTTTTCGGCGCGAGACGAGCGAGGCGACTCCGCGCGGGGGAATCAAGCTTCGCGCATCGGGCACGGCGAGATCGTGAACCGTTTGGTGGACCCAGGGGGATTCGAACCCCCGACCTTCTCATTGCGAACGAGACGCGCTACCAACTGCGCCATGGGCCCGAGCGAGAACGAGCCTATCATCTCGCGAACGGTGGCTCAGACCAGCGCCGCCGTCAGCCGGCCTGGCGGCGACGGCGCAGCACGGCGTCGAGATCCTCGAAGCCTGGCTGAGCATCGTCGATGATCCCCATGCTGGAATACGGGCTCGCAGCGGCGGTACCGCGCTCTGCCGCGGGCTGCCGAGCTCGGTAGCCGGATGCCACGGTCGCCACCGCCGGTGTGATGGCGGGCACCTCGGGCTCGAGCTCAGCCGCCCGTCGCGCGATGTCGTCGCCGATCTCGGCTCGCTTCAGCTCTGCCGCCGCTTCGATGGAGGCCATCGCCGTGGCGGCGATCGTGCCGCGCGAGAGGTGCAGCGGCCGAGGCAGCGGTCGCGGCATCCAGCCATCGGCCGGCGAGTCGGCCTCGGCGAGCTCGATCGGCTCGAGCGGACGCTCCTCGACCGGAGCTGCGGGCAGCGCCGCCGAGGCCACGACCGGGCGCACCCGAGCGAGCCTGGCCACGCCGGCGATCGCCACCACGACACCGAGGGCCCCGGCCACCGGCACGATGAGCGGCGCGCCGAACGCGGCGGCGATGCCACCCGCGATGACCGCGATCAGTGAGACGAGCAGCACGAGCGAGCAGAGGGCGCGCTTGCGTCGAAGGGTGCGCCGCGACGTGGCGGATGCCGCGGTGCCCGTGCGAGCCGCAGGGCGGGTCGCTCCGACCGCGGCCCCGTGCACGACGGCGATCGGTTCGGTGACGGTGGCGCGCACCGCGGCCACGCGTTGGCGTGCGGCATCCGCTGCATGTTCAGCGGCGCGACGCTCGGCGTACGCCTCCTGCTCGGCCGCCTCTGCCGCCAAGCGGGCCGTCGCCTCGCGCTGCTGGAGGATGCGCTGCTGCGCGGCCACCTCGCGAGCCGTCGCCTCGACCCGCACCGGCTCGGGCGTCTCGGCGGTCTCCGCGAGGATGCGGAGGGTCTGCTGGAGTCGCACGGCGTTGCGCTCGGTCGCGAGGTACTGACGACGTCGCAGCCAGTTCGGCAGGAGGTACGCGATCCACAGCGCGGCGGCCACAGCCACCAGCAGCCCCCCACCGATCACGTCCATGGGACAACGCTAGGTCACTGCCCGCCATTGGCCGTGCTCGACGCCCGCGTGTTCACCGATCGGGCAGCGGGAGAGGGTGCGCGGATGCCGCACGGTCTTCGGCGTTGACCCGTGCGAGCCCCTCGGGCACGCGGCCGTCCTGCCACCGTCGGAGCACCCCCTGAGGCACCTCTTCGGACACCAGCGCGAACGCGAAGTGGTCGCTCCACGCACCGTTGATGTGGATGAAGCGCCGCCGGAGCCCCTCGTACCGGAAGCCGAGCTTCTCGACCACCCGAAGCGACGGTCCGTTCTCGGGACGGATGCAGATCTCCATGCGGTGCAACCGCAGCACGCCGAAGCAGTAGTCGGTCGCGAGCGCGACGGCGGTCGGGATGATGCCTCGCCCCGCGACGTCGTGCGCGACCCAGTAGCCGATCGTCGCCGAGGAGAGCGAACCGAAGGTGATCGACGAGACGTTCAGCTGACCGACGAGCCGACCGTCGACCTCGACGATGAAGGGAAGGGCATGGCCGGTGCGGGCGTGCGCCAGCAGGTTGCGGATGCTGGAACGGGTGTCGATGACCGACCCGCCGCCCGGATACGTCGCCTCCCACTGGCGGAGCCAGCCGCGATTGGCGAGCAGCACGCGCTCGAGGGGTTTCGCGTCGCGCACTCGGATCGGTCGCAGCGTGACGTCGCCGTCGCGCAGGGTGGGAACGGCGACTGCGGGCATGCTCAGACTGTATCGAGTCCTGCCGCGTACTCGACGAGCCACGGGCGCAGTTCGGGTCCGAGGTCGTCACGGTCGGCGGCGAGCTGGATGACGGCCTTGATGTAGTCGAGCTTGTCGCCCGTGTCGTAGCGCCGACCGCGGAAGATGACCCCGTAGACGCCGCCCGTGCCCTCGACGTCGCTCGCCATGGTCATGAGGGCATCGGTCAGCTGGATCTCGCCGCCCTTGCCGGGCGGGGTCTGCTCGAGGATGTCGAAGACCTCGGGCTTCAGCACGTACCGGCCGATGACGGCGTAGTTGGACGGTGCGACCTCTTTCGCCGGCTTCTCGACCATGCCGGTGATGCGCACGACATCGGGGTCGTCGGTCGGCTCGACCGCGGCGGCGCCGTAGAGGTGGATCGAATCGGGGTCGACCTCGAGCAGCGCGACGATCGAGGCATCCCTCGCCCCCTGCTCGTCGAGCATTCGAGTGAGCAGGATGTCGCGGGCGTCGATGATGTCGTCGCCGAGCAGCACGGCGAAGGGCTCCTGGCCGACGTGCATCTTCGCCCGGTGCACGGCGTGGCCGAGACCGAGCGGGTCGCCCTGGCGCACGTAGTGCACGTCGGCGAGCTGGGTCGACTCGTTGACCTTCGCGAGCTTGGCCGTGTCGCCCTTCGCCTCGAGCGTGGCCTCGAGCTCGGCCACGCGGTCGAAGTGGTTCTCGAGCGCGTTCTTGTTGCGACCGGTCACCATGAGGATGTCGGTGAGCCCCGCCTCCACGGCCTCTTCGACGACGTACTGGATGGCCGGCTTGTCGACCACCGGCAGCATCTCCTTCGGCATCGCCTTCGTCGCCGGGAGGAATCGCGTTCCGAGCCCGGCCGCGGGAATGACTGCCTTAGTGATCCGTTGGCTCATGAGATTCAGCGTAACGGTCGATGCGGCCGAGCACGCGGAGGCCGGAACGCGCGGTGCCGCATCCGCCTAGGATGTGTGCCATGCCCGAGGATCCGGATGTCCAGAAGCGCGTGCTCCGCGCCGAGCTCCGCGAGCGTCGGCAGAACATGTCGGCCCGTGAACGGGAACTGGCGACCGAGGGCATCACAGCCCGTCTTGAAGAGCTCATCGGTTCGACCGAGGCGACGAGCCTGTCGTGCTACCTCTCGATGCCGACGGAGCCCGACACGCGGCCGTTCGTGAGCTGGGCGGAGGCCCGCGGCATCCGCGTGCTGTTCCCGGTCACGCGTGAAGACGGCCTGCTCGACTGGACCGTCGGCGAAGAGGAGACCGAGACCCTCGGCCTCTTCGGCGCCCCCGAAGCGGTGGGCGAGCTGCTCGGGCCGATGGCGATCAACGACGTCGACCTCATCGTCGTGCCGGCCGCGGCCATCGACGCGACGGGCATGCGGCTCGGCTGGGGACGGGGCTATTTCGACAAGACCCTCGGTTCGATGGGAAAATGTCCTCCGGTGTACGCCGTGGTCTTCGACAGCGAGTTCGTCGAGACCGTGCCGCGTGAGGTGCACGATCAGCCCGTCAACGGCGTCGTGACACCCACGCGCATCATCGCGTTCTGACCGGCTCCTGCCGGCGCGTCGCCCGAAATCGGAAGAAGCTCCATGCCCACCTATTCGTACCGTTGCACCGAGTGCGACAACGCCTTCGACATCCACCAGGCATTCACCGACGACACGTTGACGGTCTGCGAGGTGTGCGGCGGCAAGCTGCGCAAGCTCTTCAACACGATCGGCGTGACCTTCAACGGCTCCGGCTTCTACCGCACCGACTCGCGCGGCGGCTCGCCGGAGTCGAAGAAGTCGAGCGACTCGGGCTCCTCCTCCGGGTCGTCGAGCTCCGGGTCGTCGAGCTCCGGGTCGTCGAGCTCCGGGTCGTCGAGCTCGGGGTCGTCGAGCACCGGGTCGTCGAAGTCCTCCGGTTCGGGATCATCCGGCGGCGGTTCCTCAGCCGGCGGAAGTTCGTCGGCTAGCGTGGCATAGGTCGCCGAGTGGGCGACACGAGCCGAGGAGGGGCAGTGCTCAAGGGTTTTCGGGATTTCATCATGCGGGGCAACGTCATCGATCTCGCCGTCGCGGTCGTCATCGGCGCCGCGTTCACGGCGGTCGTCAACTCGCTGGTGACCAACATCTTCGACCCGCTGATCGGCGCCATCTTCAAGGCCGACAGCCTCGACGGCGCGTTCGTGTGGAAGATCCCGACGGTCGACGGCAGCTTCGCCGAGGTGAAGTTCGGGGCGGTCATCGGCGCGGTCCTCACCTTCGTGATCGTCGCCGCCGTCGTGTACTTCGTCTTCGTGCTGCCGATCAACACCATGAAGAAGCACGCCGAAGATCGTCTGAAGCGCGGCGGATCTGCCGATGCGGGCGAGCCCGAAGCCGAGACCGAACTCGTGCTCCTCGGCCAGATCCGCGACCTGCTCGTCGAGCAGCGCGGCGCAGTGGGCGAGCCCGTGGGCGGCAAGCACCAGCAACTCTGAGCGTGCAGCTCAGCCCCAGTGCGGGGGCCGTTCGCGGCTGATGCGGTCATCGTCGGCGGATGCCGCGCGCTTCCGCTTCGGCGGAGCGGCCTCGTCGTCGCCCGGCACGGGCCGCTCCGGTGACGGGTCGGAACCCGGTGCCGGCGTGAGCCGCGCCCGGCGCGCCCGACCCCCGGCGCGTTCGACGCGCTGACGTGGTTCCTCGGTCATCGGCGTGCGGCCGCGGCATCCGCCGGTCGATCGACCTCGGGCCGGCCGAGCAGTGACGCGACGCGCGAGGCCACCGCATCGGGATCGCCGAACAGTTCGAAGCTGTGCACCCGCAGGTAGTGCCAGCCAAGCCGGCGCAGCACGTCGGGACGCAGCCGCAGCGATTCGCGCAGGCTGAGTCCGGCGAGCGAATCGTCGGTCTCGACGACGACGGCCTTGCCGGCGTTCGCTGCCGCGAGGGCGAGACGGCCACGGTGCCCGACGCTCACCCGGATGCCGCGCCGCTCGAGCCGCGCGGCGAGGTCGTGCAGCATCGAGCTCGCCTCACCGGTCGCCCCTGGGCCTGCTGCGCGCTCCTCGGTCTGCGAGAGCACGTTCGCGAGGGCGAGCACGCCGTGGCTCTGGCGGTCTTCGTCGATGTCTTCGGGCCGGAACGCCGAGACGAGGTCCATCGAACGCCGGGCCCTGGTCATGCCGACGGCGAGCAGGCGATCGCCCCCGGGCTCGCCGAGCGAGCCGAAGTTCGAGAGCAGGCGTCCGTGCGGGGTGCGGCCGTATCCGACGGAGAAGATCACCCGATCGCGGCTCTGGGCGACGGCCTGCTCGAGCGTGAGCACCGTGAACGGCTCGGCGCGATCCTTCAGGATGAAGTCGGAGAGGTCGGTGCGCTTGGCGAAGGCCGCGAGCACCGACTGGTGCACTCGGGCCGCGTGCTTCGTGCTCGCGGTGATCACCATGAGCGACTCGCGCGGGCGCTTGACGGCGTGCTCCATGACGAGTTCGACGACCTTGGCGACCTCGGAGTCGATCGACTCGACGGTGCCCGTGACGGAGTCGGGCAGGCCGTTGCCGGTGACGTAGTGCAGACCGAGGCTGCCATGGCCGAGGAAGCTGCCAGCCCACGGCAGTGAGACGATGCGGCCGGCGTAGAAGCGGTTGTTGACGAGCTCGGCGAGGTCTTCGCCGCCCGCACGATAGCTTCGCGTCAGGGTGAGCGTCGGCAACAGCTCGCCGAGACGGGCGAGCGCAGAGTCCGCGTGCAGGGCGTCGACCCCGTGCTCGGTCACCGGAGCCCCCGACTGCTCGACGTCGTCGATGCCGGCCTCGAAGAGCGTCGGCGTCTGGGTGACGGGATCGCCGAACGCGACGACCTGCTTCGCCCGCCGGATCGCGCCGAGGTTCTCGGCGATGCTCGTGGCCCCGGCGTCGACGAGGATCACGGTGTCGAACACGATCGAGTCGTCGATCGCGGCGACGTCGTAGGGCGAGGCCAGCCACACCGGCGCAAGCGCACGGAAGAGGTGCGGCGTCTCGGCGTGCAGCGCCTCGGGGCGCACGCGGTCGCCACGGAGCATCCGCTTCAGCCGGCCCGCCTCGTCGGGGTGGTCGACGAGCGCGACCTTCCAGTTCTCGGCGAGGCGCCACGCGAGCTGAGGGCCCGCTGCCGAGGCATGCGCCTCGTCGACGAGCCGGAAGTCGCCCTCGAGCCGGTCGAGCACGGTCGTGTTGGCACCGAGCAGCGCCTTCTCGCTCGCCAGCACCGACTCGAGCACCGACTGCCACCAGGCGAGCTCGAGCTCGGCGGCGACGGCGCGCTCGGGCACGTGGCGCTTGGCGAGGTCGAGCAGCAGCGGGTCGAGGCCGAGGTCGCGGAGTCGGCCGAGCACCGCGGTGCGTTCCTGCAGGTTGGTGAGCACCTCGGACTCGGCGGCGAGTCCGGCGAGCGTCGAGGTGAGCTCTCGAACCGGTCTCGCGGCGAGCTGCCGGGGCGTGCCGACGATGCCGAGCGGCGCGTCGAGCGCGGCGAGGTCGGTCGCGACGTGCTGGTAGGCGACGTGCACGTCGTCGATGCCGACCGGCACGCCGGGGATCGCGCCCGCTTCGGAGTAGCGCTGCCAGAGCGTGCGCTGCTGCTGGATGCCGCGGAGCGCCGCGTTGAGATCGGAGACGTGCACGCCGGGCCGCACGAACTCGAGCGCGTGCCGGCGCAGACGACGACGGTTGGCGCCCGACATGCCGGGCGAGTCACGGCGCGACGAGGTCGCCGCGATGAGCTCGCCGAGCGGCCGGTCGAAGACGGAGGGCTGGAAGCGGTCGAGCGTCTCGCGCACGTCGAGCAGCAATCGCAGGAACACGCCGAGCTCGGCAACCGACTCGAACTCGCGCAGGCGGGTCTGGGCGATCAGGGCGCGGCCGCGGCCGAGCAGTCGGGGCAGTTCGGCCGTCGAGAGTCGTTTCGCGAGGTCGTGCGCACCCGTCGCCTCGGCGGAGGAGGTGAACGAGGCGCCGTACCACGGCGAATCGCCGGGGCCGTAGCGGAACTCGCCGAGTTCGGCGGCGCGGGCGAGGTCGCGTGCGACGTCGTCGCGGCCGTCGGCGAGCGCCACGAGTGCCGCATGGTCGAGTCGCGCCGTCGTCGAGGGCGACTCGGGCGCGAGCGCGAGCCGGGCGAGTTCGCCGAGCGCGTCGAGCACCGAGACGCGCAGCTCGGGGTCTCGGCGGGTGAGCGCCGTGCGATAGTCGAGCAGCACCTTGCGGAGGCGCACGAGCGCGTCGTCGACATCGGCCACCCGCGGGCGCTCGGCCTTCTCATTGCGCGAGATCGATTGGATGAGTTCGCGGCGGAGGCCGGCGGTCGTCACGGCGGCGCCGCCGAGCCCGACCTGGCCGAGGCGGTGCGCGATGCCGTCGAGACTCGCCCGTCGCGCCCCGACGACGAGCACGCGCTTGTCTTTGGCGACGAGCGCGCCGATCGCGTTCACGATCGTCTGCGTGCCGCCGGTGCCGGGCAGCGTCTTCACGACGACCGAGGTGCCGGTCTCGATCTCGGCGACGACCTGCTCCTGCTCGGGGTCGGCGTCGAGCAGCAGCGTGTCGGTCGACGGCGGCCGCACGTCTTGCGACACCGGCCGGACGCGCTCACCGGTCGCGGCGAGGACGGCCGCCCGTGACGCCGGATTGCCGGCGATCGCATCGATCACGGGGTGGTCGAGCCTCGCGGCATCCGTCACCATCGCCGGGCCGACCTCGGCGAACGAGGAGACGACGAGCCGCGGCGCCACGTGGAACCACGGCAGATGGCTCGTGAGGCCGCGGAGCCGGTCGATCACCGGTTGCGGCTTGAAGACGCCGTTCGTGATCGCGAGCGCGACGAAGGCCTCGGCGTCGAGGGTGATCTGGAACTGCTCGCGGAGCTCGCGGGCGAGGGCGGGGTTCAGGAACGGCTGGCCCTTGAGCTTCAGCTCGAAATCGCGCCCGTAGCGGCGGATGGCGAGCGGGCGCAGCAGCACCGGGGCGAGGAACTCCTCGCCGGCGTTGCGCCAGGAGGCGAGGCCGATCGCGAGGTGCACCGACTCGATGCCCCGCACGGAGCGCAGCTCGATGCCCTTCTGGGTGATCTCGGCGGCGGCGAGCCTGGCGTTGCGGAGGGCGAGCTCGTCGCGGATCAGGCTCGAGAGCAGCGTGGACTTGCCCGTGATGAACTGGGGCAGTCCGCCGGGGTGCGTGGTCGAGAGTTCGATCCGCGTGCGCGGGGTGTCGACGAAGCGGGCGAGCGGTGAGCGGCCCCCGACGGCGGCGAGCTCGGCGTGCCAGCGCCGCCAGGCGGGCTCGGCGACGTTGCCCGCGACCAGGTCCGGGTCGCCGAGGCTGAGGCCGTTGGGGCTCGTGATGTCGTGTCGCATGTGATCCGGTGTCAGTTGTTCGGCGGCAGCGTCGGTCTCGGGGTCGAGGATGTCCTCCTCGTCGTGATTCCGATCGAGCCGCCGCACATCGACACCATACGTGGTATCGCGCGGATTCCTTGGAGCATCGCCGCGCGCGGGCGGGTTGGGATACCCCAAGGGTATACGTGATAGCGTCGCCGGGATGATTCCGGCACCCGAGGCCGCCTGAGCGACGCACCCGGCAGCAGCCCGCATCACCCGATCCGACAGGAGCCTCAGTGCGATCCACCACCCCGAACGACGTCCACGCGATCGCCGACGCCGTCATCCTCGATGTGCGCGAGCCGCACGAGCTCGTCCAGGCCCGCATCGAGGGCACCATCGACATTCCGCTCGGCGATCTCGTCGAACGGGTCGCCGAGGTGCCGGGCGACACCACCGTCTTCGTGCTCTGCCATGCGGGCGGTCGCAGCGCGCAGGCCGCGCAGTACCTCGAAGCGCAGGGCATCGACGCCGTGAACATCGACGGCGGCATCATCGCGTGGTACCGGGCGGGACTTCCCGTCACCCTCGGCGGCGCATCGTGACGACCGTCACCGCAGAGACCGCCGAGACGCAGCGGCGCATCGCGAACCGGCTGAAGCGCGCCCGCGGTCAGCTCAACGCCGTCATCGAGGCCGTCGAGTCCGGAGCCGACTGCCGCACGGTCGTGACGCAGCTCTCGGCCGTGTCGAGCGCCCTCGACAAGGCCGGCTTCGCGATCATCTCGACCGCGATGCGCGACTGCCTCGCCGCGCCCGACCACTCCAGGGCGACGGATGGCCCGGAGCGACTGAGCGTCGACGAACTCGAGAAGCTCTTCCTCACGCTCTCCTGAACGAGGCGCCGGGGCCGCGACCGGCCGTCAGTGCACGGCGAGTTCGAGGCCGTGCGCGGCGGCGACACCCTCGTTCGTGAGACGGCCGGCCGTCGCGTTGAGTCCCTTGGCGAGCGCCGGGTCGGCGGCGAGCGCGGCCTCCCAGCCGAGATCGGCGATCTTCAGCGTGTACGGCAGGGTCGCGTTCGTGAGCGCGGGCGTCGAGGTCGCGGGCACGGCGCCGGGCATGTTGGCGACGCAGTAGTAGATGGCGTCGTGCACGCGGAACGTCGGTTCGGCGTGGGTGGTCGGTCGCGAGCCCTCGAAGCATCCGCCCTGGTCGATCGCGATGTCGACGAGCACGGCGCCCGGCTTCATGGCGGCGACCATCTCGTCGCTGACGACCTTCGGCGCGGCGGCGCCGGGAACGAGCACGGCGCCCACGACGAGGTCGGCGTCTTTCAGCTGCCGCGCGATCTCGTAGGGCGAGGAGGCGAGGGTGTGGATGCGGTGGTCGTATCGGGCGTCGATCTCGCGCAGCTTGGGGAGGGAGATGTCGAACACCGTGACGTCGGCGCCGAGGCCGAGCGCGGTCGCAGCGGCCTGCTCGCCGGCGACACCGCCGCCGATGACGACGACCTTGGCGGGCGAGGTGCCGGGCACGCCCGCGAGGAGCACGCCGCGCCCGCCCCGCGACGCGAGCAGCTCGGCGGCGCCGACCTGGGGCGCGAGCCGACCGGCGACCTCGCTCATCGGGGTCAGCAGCGGCAGCGATCGGTCGGCCAGCTGCACGGTCTCGTAGGCGATCGCCGTGACCCCCGAGTCGAGGATGGCCCGGGTGAGCGGCAGGTCGGCCGCGAGGTGCAGGTAGGTGAAGAGGGTCAGGTCGTCACGGAGGAAGCCGTACTCGGCGGCGATCGGCTCCTTGACCTTCAGCACGAGATCGGCCGACCACGCCTCTGCGGCGGTCGCGACGATCGAGGCGCCGGCCGCTGCGTACTCGGCGTCGAGGTAGCCCGCTCCCGTGCCCGCGCCGGCCTGGATCGCCACCTCATGGCCGCGCCCGGCGAGCGCGTGCACCCCGGCCGGCGTCATGGCGACGCGGAACTCGTTGTTCTTGATCTCTGCGGGCACGCCGATGCGCATGGGTTGCTCCGATTGCTGTGGGCCGAATCTCGTGGTGATGAGTGGCATCATTCTCGCCGTGTATGCGCGAATCCGACAGATCAACCGCATGAAATTCGGTAGAATCGCAAGATCCGCTGCACTCGTTCGAATGAAGGATGCTCCGATGTCCGACGCACCGCAGATCAGCGCACCCGGCGCCGAGCCCACGCCCGTCGTGCTCGACGCGATCGACCGTCAGATCATCGCCCGACTGCACGAGAACGCCCGCATCCCCAATATCGATCTCGCCCGCGCCGTCGGCGTCTCACCGTCGACCTGCCTCGCCCGGGTGCGCTCGCTCCGCGAACGCGGCGTCATCGTGCGCTACACCGCCGAGATCGACCCAGCGGCCCTCGGCTACCACCTGCAGGCGCTCGTGAGCGTGCGCATCCGGCCGGGCGCCCGGCACCTGATGGAGCAGATCTCCGACGAGCTGCGCACCCAGCCCGAGGTCGCCCAGCTCTTCTTCCTCGGCGGCTCTGAAGACTTCCTCATCCACGTGCGCGTGCGCGACAGCGACCACGTACGCCAGTTCGTGCTGAAGAACCTCTCGGCCAACCCGGCCGTCGCCCTCACCGAGACGAACCTCGTGTTCGAGCACCACACCGCGCTGTCGGCCGGCCTGCGCGCCGTGATCTGAGGGTCGCCCGCGCCGATTCGCCGGGCCAACGGATGCCTCGAGCCCTCGCCAGTCGCGGCATCCCGCCCTATCGTTGTGGCCATGGCGCCCCACGAGATCGTCGCCCCCATGCTCGCCAAGGCCGTGCCGACCGTGCCCGCCCCCGACTCGGTCGACGGCGGCCTCGCCTACGAACCGAAATGGGACGGCTTCCGCGGCATCGTCGTCTTCGACGGCGAGCACGTCGAGATCGGCAGCCGCGGGGCGAAGCCCCTCACCCGGTATTTCCCGGAGCTCGTGGAGGCGTTCACGAGGCTGCTGCCCGGGCCGTGCGTGCTCGACGGGGAGATCGTCATCTCGACGGCGCGCACCGGGCGGGCGCGCCTCGATTGGGAGGCGCTCGCCCAGCGCATCCACCCGGCCGCGAGCCGGGTCGAACTGCTCTCCCGCGAGACGCCCGCCATGTTCGTGGCCTTCGACCTGATCGAGGCCGAGGGGGTCTCGCTGCTCGACGAACCGTTCTCGAAGCGCCGAGCCGCGCTCGAACGGCTCGTCGGCGGCATCGGCGACCCGATCCGGTTGACCCGCATCACGACGGACGTCGCACTCGCCCGGCGCTGGCTCGAGGAGTTCGAGGGGGCCGGGCTCGACGGTGTCGTCGCGAAGCCGCTCGCTGCGCCGTACTCGCCGGGCAAGCGCGTGATGCTGAAGGCCAAGCACCACCGCACCGCCGATGTGGTGGCGATCGGCTATCGCATCCACGCGTCGGGAACGGGCGTCGGCTCGATCCTGCTCGGCCTCTACGACGACGAGGGCCGGCTCCGCAATGTCGGCGGCATGTCGGCGTTCAGCAATGCCCGGCGACTCGAGCTCATCGACGAACTCGAGCCGTACATCGTTCGCGACGACGACGGCGGAGCGGTCACCGGCGACACCGAGCGCAGCCGCTTCTCCTCCGGCCGCGACGTCTCGTTCGTGCAGTTGCGCCCCGAGCTCGTCGCGGAGGTTCGCTACGACCAGTTGGAGGGTGATCGCTTCCGGCACACGGCCCAATTCGAGCGTTGGCGGCCCGACCGAGAGCCGCGCTCGTGCACCTTCGAGCAGATCGAACGCCCGATCGCCTACGACCTCGATGACGTGCTCGGCTGAGTCCTTCGCACCGCCGTTCGCTAGCATGCGCGACGCGAAAGTCAATCCCTTCCAGCGCGATGAGGTCGCGCGTATGTTCGATAATGCCGGCCCCGATGCTGCGGCCGATTCGAACGAGGAGCACACCCATGAGCGACAACGACCCGTCGGTCTCGAGCCCGGGAGACGAACTCGATCAGGCCGTCGACGCGGCCGAACAGCACCAACGCGCCGAGGAAGACGCCGACGCCGACGAACGGTCGGTCGTGCGCGATCCCGAGACGGGGCGCACGTTCGAGGAGGATGCGCAATGAGCTCGGTCCTCGACGACCCTGCACACGACGCGAGCGCGCAGCGCATGCATGGTCTCCCCCCGATCGGCCTCTGGTGGCCGATGCTGGAACGTCCCCTGCAGATGGAAGTGATGGAGAACGTCGACGCGCCCCTTCGCGCCGTCGTCGTGCGCCGCATCTTCGAACTCTGCGAACTCGACCCGGGTCACGGCCCGCGCCTCGGTGTGCGGCTCGGTGAGAACGAGCGCGCGTACATCGCCGGCTGGATGCACTCGGTCGACTGGCACTGACGCGATTCCGCGGCGGCGGCGACCTGCGGCGGGTCGGACGCCGTCGCAGTCGGCCGTGGCGCAGAATCGCGGTATGTCGAGGGCAACCGTCGACGCGCGGCGGTACGAGCGCGAGAGCATCGAGTTCGCACGAACGTTCGCCTTCCTCGACGCCGTCTACGCGATCGCACTTACCTTGCTCGTCGTGAACATCGATCCCCCGCCGGCGTCCGATTGGGCGAACGTCGCGACCCTCTTCGACAGCGGGCTCGGTTGGCAGCTGCTCGGCTTCGGCATCAGCTTCGCCGTGATCGCGGTGTTCTGGCGGGCCAACCACCGCATCGTCGCGGGCTTCAGCGCGATCACGCCCGCGGTGATCACCGCGAACCTCGTGGCGATCGCCTTCGTCGTGCTCATCCCCTTCTCGACGCAGGGCATCAGCGACGCCGAGACGGCCGACCAGCCGCTCGCCGTCTCGGTGTACGCCGTGAACATCAGCGCGGCCGTGTTCGCCCAGGCCGCGGTCTTCTTCATCGCGCGCCGCGACGGGGTGCTGCGCGATCCCCTCCCGCGCCGGGCCGACACCGTCAAGTTCGTCGACACGCTGACGACGCCCGCGATCTTCCTCGCCTCCATCCCGATCGCCTACGTCTTCGGCGCCGACTGGGCGCGCTACTCCTGGTTGCTCCTCATCGTCATCGGCCCGCTCAGCGGGCGGTGGGCCGAGCGCCGCATCGCGCGCATCCGTGCGTCGGCCGAGTCGCATCCGGCCGGCAGCGCGAGCGACTGACGCGCTCGCGTCCGTACGACCCGGTCGCTCCCCCGGCGACACCGCCACCGCCACCGCCATGACCGTCACGTGTGCGATCGTGTCGGCGCAGGGTGCGACGATTGACGGATGACCGTCGACACGTACCCGTTCGTGGAGGAGCTCGCGATCGCGAGGTTCGTCGGTCCGCTGAACCTCAGCAGGGGCCGTACGGCGGAGCGCGCCGGCGCCGTCGTCTCGCTCATGTGGGACCCGGCCCACTTCCGGCTGAGCGCCGATGTTCGCGGCACCGCGCCCGAGCCGTACCGCTCGAACGTGAAGCTCGACTTCGGCATGCCCGGGCGGGCCACGATCCTCGCCGGGGCGTGCACGTGCCCCGTCGGCCGCAATTGCAAGCATGTCGCGGCGACGCTGCTCGCGGCTGCCGAGCGGCACCGACGTGAGCGCGCCGAAGAGGCCGAGTCGGCGGCACGCGATACGGCGAGCGCGGCGGTCGCCGGTTGGCGAGGCGAGTTGGCGGCTCTGGCCGGCAACGTCGACGGGCCTGGCGACGCGGATGCCACGGCAGCGCGCAAGCCGTTGGCGCTGCAGTTCGAGCTGCGCGAGCGCGTGGCCCGTCGAGCCAGCGCACGGCAGGCCGCGCGCGACGAGCCGGCCTCGACCGCGGCATCCGTCGACCGGCTCGCCGTGCGCCCGGTGACCCGCGGCACCCGTGGCGGCTGGATCAAGGGGAACCTCACCTGGCAGAACGTCGGCTTCCAAGGCCGGGCCGGCGGGTTTGATCCGGCGCAGGCCCGATGGTTCGCCGAGTTCTCGATGCTGAAGGGCACCCGGCACTCCGCGTTCGCCGAGTACGGCTCCGCATGGATCTCGCTCGACGAATACGAGAGCCGCACCCTCTGGGCACTGCTCGATGCGGCGCCCCGCCTCGGCATCGCCCTCGTCGGCACCACGTCGCGCGCCACGATCGGCATCGAGGGCGGCGCGGTGATCGGGCTCGATGCCCGCAGGCCCGGTCCCGTCGAATCCGACCTCGTGCTCACCCCGTCGGTCATCGTCGGCGGGGCGGCGCACTCGGCCGAGCAGGTGCGGCTCATCGGCGACCACGGCGTCTATGCGTACGACTTCGCCCGCGGCACGATCACGCTCGCGCCGCTCGCCGCCCCGCTCACTCCGGCCGGCCGTGCAGCGGTGCGACGTCGATCACCGATCGTGGTGCCGTCCACCGAGGTCGCGGCCTTCGTCGAGGAGCAGTACGCCACGATCGCACGCTCGCTGCGACTCACGAGCGGCGACAGCAGCTTCGCGCTGCCCGAGCTGCCGCCGGCGACGCTCGTCGTCACGATGCATCACGAGCCCCACCATGTGCTGCGCCTCGAGTGGGAGTGGGAGGCCGACGGCGGGCGCCGCTTCGCGCTCGACTCGCCCGACGCCGAGTTCCACGATCCCGAGCGCGAGCGGCTCGTCGCGGCATCCGCTGCCGCCCTGCTCGCCGACGACCCGGCCGGGCTGCCCGCGGTGATGCCCGGCACGGAACCGAAGCTGCGCGCGGAGGCGACGCTCCGGGGCCTCGCGAGTGCCGAGTTCACGGCCCGGTTGCTCGCCCGCCTGCAGGAGCTCGATCGGCTGCGGGTGGAGGTCATCGGCGACCCGCCCGCGTATCGCGAACTCGTCGAGGCGCCGAAGCTCACCGTCTCGACCGTCGAGAGCGAGCGCACCGACTGGTTCGACCTCGGCGTCGTCGTGACCGTCGAAGGAAAGCGGGTGCCGTTCGGGCCCCTGTTCAGCGCGCTCGCCAAGGGCCGAGCGAAGCTCCTGCTCATCGACGGCAGCTACCTGTCGCTCAAGCAGCCCGTGTTCGACCCGCTCCGCGAGCTCATCGAAGAGGCCGGGTCACTGCGCGAATGGGAGGTCGGGCTGCGCATCAGCCGCTACCAGACGAGCCTCTGGGCGGAGTTCGAAGACCTCGCCGACCAGTCCGAGACCGCGGTGGCCTGGCGTGAGACCGTCGCCGGCCTCCGCGCGGCCGACCGCGTCGAAGAGATCGCGCCGCCGTCAGGGCTGGCGATGGAGCTGCGCCCCTATCAGCTGGCGGGCTACCGCTGGCTCGCGTTCCTGTACCGGCACGGGCTCGGCGGCATCCTCGCCGACGACATGGGCCTCGGCAAGACCGCCCAGACGCTCGCGCTCATCGCGCACGCGCACGAGACCGCCGGTGACTCCGAGCGTCGCCCCTTCCTCGTCGTCGCCCCGACCTCCGTCGTCTCGAACTGGGCGAGCGAGGCCGCGCGGTTCGTGCCGGGGCTGCGGGTCGAATCGGTGACCGCCACCCGAGCGGCCAGCCGCACGCGACTCGCGGATGTCGCGGGGCGCGCCGACATCATCGTGACGAGCTACGCGATCCTCCGCCTCGACGCCCCCGAGTTCGCCGGCGTCGAATGGGCCGGGCTCGTGCTCGACGAGGCGCAGTTCGTGAAGAACGCGTCATCGAAGGCGAACGCCGCGGCCCGCGACATCCGTGCGCCGTTCCGCCTCGCCGTCACCGGAACGCCCGTCGAGAACAACCTCATGGAGTTGTGGGCGCTGCTGAAGATCGTCGCTCCGGGGCTGTTCCCCTCGGGCCGGGGGTTCGCCGAGCGATTCGCCCGGCCGATCGAGAACGACCACAACGCCGAGCGGCTCGCGACGCTGCGCCGCCGCATCCGCCCCTTCATGCTGCGCCGCACGAAGGAGGTCGTGGCGCCCGAGCTGCCGCCGAAGCAGGAGCAGGTGCTGACCGTTCAGCTCGACTCCGAGCACCAGCGCATCTACGACGCCTTCCTGCAGCTCGAGCGCCAGAAGCTGCTCGGCCTCATCGACGATCTCGACCGCAACCGGTTCACCGTGTTCCGTTCGCTCACCCTGCTGCGCATGCTGAGCCTGCACGCCGGGCTCATCGACGCCGACCAGTACGCCGAGGTGCCGTCGGCGAAACTCGACGCGCTCTTCGATCAACTCGACGAAGTGGTCGCCGAAGGGCATCGGGCGCTCGTCTTCAGCCAGTTCACCTCGTTCCTGAAACTGGCCGCCGCCCGGCTCGAGGCCGCGGGGGTGCCGTACGCGTACCTCGACGGATCGACGACGCGGCGGGCCGAGGTCATCGGAACGTTCCGCGAGGGCGACGCGCCGGTCTTCCTGATCAGCCTGAAGGCGGGCGGCTTCGGCCTGAACCTCACCGAGGCCGACTACGTCTTCCTCCTCGACCCGTGGTGGAACCCCGCGAGCGAAGCCCAGGCCGTCGACCGGGCGCACCGCATCGGGCAGTCCAAATCGGTCAACGTCTACCGCATGGTCGCCGAGGGCACGATCGAAGAGAAGGTCATGGCACTGAAGGCGCGCAAGGCGAAGCTCGTCTCCTCCCTCATGGACGACGGCGAGCTCTTCAGCGAGTCCCTCACGGCCGACGACATCCGGGGCCTGCTCGACGGGTGAGCCGCTCGGCATCGTCGCGACCGTCGTCTTCGCCGCGCAGATGACGTCGGCGGCGCGCGTTCACTCGCAGATCACGGTGCCCCCGGCAGGATTCGAACCTGCGCTTCCGACTTAGGAGGTCGGCACTCTATCCCCTGAGTTACGGGGGCGGCCGTAAGAGTCTACGTCCTGCGATAGTCGCCGCTGTACTTCGAGGCTCCCATCTGTACCGGCTCGCGGTAGCGTATTCTGCGGCGCACGTGCGCCACGACGAACCGCGGCACGGCCGCAGAACGGGGCGGCATGAGCGAGTCGACGGGCACGAGGTTCTGGGTGGGCGCGTCGACGACGGGCGCTCTGGGATCGGTGGCGCGAGGCATCCGCCCCCTGGATGTCGCCGCCGACGGCACGGTCGCGCTCGGCGAGCCGGTCGACGTCGGACCGAACCCGATGTTCCTCGCGATCTCCCCCGCAAGCGGCCTGCTCGGCATCGTGCACGAGCTCACCGACGGTCTCGTCTCCACGTGGACCCTCGAAGGCGACACCGTCGCACCGTTCGGCCGACCGGGCGTCACCGGCGCGGCCGACCCGTGTCATCTCGCCTTCGACGAAGCGGGCGAGCTCATCTTCGCCGCGAACTACTCGGGCGCTCGGCTCTCAGTGCACCGATCCGGCCCGGATGCCGCAGCCGACGTCGTGCTCGCGGCCGACTTCACGGGCACCGGTCCGAACCACGAGCGGCAGGAGTCCTCGCACCCGCACCAGGCCGTCGTCGACTCGGCGAGACACCGGCTGCTCGTGCCCGACCTCGGCGCCGACCGCATTCGGGTGCTCGCCCTCGATGGCCTGCCCGCGACCCTCGCGCACGATGATGCGGCCGACATCGCGATGCACGCCGGCGCCGGTCCCCGTCACCTCGTGATCGCCGGAGACCTCGCGATCACGGCGAACGAGCTCGACCGCACCGCGAGCGTCATCGACCTGGCCGAGGGGCGCGAAGTGGCCTGGTTCTCCATCGGCGACGACGTCGAGCCGCGCGGCCTCGGCTGCTCCGCGATCCGCCTGACGCAGGGCGGCATCGTGCTCATCGGCGATCGCGACGCCGAGGCCCTGCGCGGCCTGCGCCTCGACGCTGAGGCCCGCACGCTCGAACTCGTGGCCACCGTCCCGACCGGCGGGCGGCACCCGCGCGACCTCGAGGTGACGCACGACGAGCGGTTCGCGCTCGTCGCCGATCAGGGCTCCGACTCGATCGCCGTCGTCGCGCTCGACCCCGACGGCGTGCCGACCGAGGTCGTGGGCGTCGTCGAAACCCCGGCGCCCGCCTGCCTCGCGCGGGTCTGAGCAGCACCGCGCGACCGCGACCGGCGACTCAGCCGGGTGAGTACACGACTCAGCCGGGTGGGTAGAGGTACAACGCATCACCGGCCGGGATGGTGCGGCGGTGGTACGAGTGGTCGGAGTTCTGGTTGTACTCCTCGATGTTCACGGTGCCGTCGCTGTTGATCGACTGCACGTAGGCCACGTGGTTGTAGGGGAACCAGGCGACAGCGCCGACGACCGGCTCGCTCGAGGTCGGCCAGCCGCGACTCGCCCAGGCGTCGGCCCAGGCGTACGCACTGCCCGACGCGAGGTTGCCCCAGTCCCAGCGCCACGGCGCGCTCGTCACGCCCGCATCACGGTTCAAGCGCCAGGCGACGAAGTCGACGCACTCGCGGAAGTAGTAGCGCAGCGGCGAGAGCCCTCCGCCGTAGTCATCGGGCGTCTGGTCCCACCAAGGGTAGTCGTCGCCCTCGGCCTTGACCGTGTAGACGGCGTAGCTTCCCGAACCGCGTGAGGCGAGGTTCGCAGCCCAGGCCGCCTTGTCCCTGGACTCCTGATCGAGACGGGCCGCTTCGATGTCGGCCTTGGTCTCGACGGAGTAGGCATCGTTCGACAGCGGGGCACCGCTCGCGAGCGAGGAGACCTCGACGTCCTGCGCCTCGGCCTTGCTGAGACTGAAGGCACCGGATGCCCCGAACGTCTCGCCGCCCGGCATGAACGCGTAGGCCGGCAGCGCAACGGTGCCGACGATCGCCGGCACGACGATCACGGTCGCGAAGACGCGCATCGGGCTGTTGCGGCGCGTGGTGGTGCGCGGAGCGCGCGCCACTGCCTTCGCGATGTCGGCAGGGGCATCGACGGCATGGGCATCGACGGCGTGCGCATCGATGGCGGCGGAGGGCGCGGCTCCCGCTCGACCCTTGCCCGTCTTCAACCGCCTCGGCGCCGGAGCGGCGCTTCGACGCGCTCGACCTCGGTCAGCTGAACGACGCGTGGAGCGCGGGCGATCGTCTGCGTCGTTCGTCTCGTCACCGTTCAACAGCTGAACCTCCGGGCACCGCTCGAAGGCCGCAGTGCAGCCCGGAACGGAGTGGCTTCTCGGGTGTCGGCGACTCTGGGGGCGCCCGACTCGTACCACCCTATGGCACGGGTCGGGCTCTTGTCACGACTCGTTTAGGCGGCGGTCGCCAGGTACTCGTCCCACTGCGGCAGCGGCCGCTCGAAACCGCGCACCACCCAGTTGCGCCCGTTCGGGCGGCCCGGCGTGAAGCGCAGCTCCCAGCCCATCTCGGCCGGCGTGCGGTCGCTCTTCGTGTTGTTGCATCGCAGGCAGCAGGCGACGAGGTTCTCCCACGTGTCGCGGCCGCCGCGAGAACGCGGCAGGACATGGTCGATCGTCGCTGCGGAACGGCCGCAGTAGGCGCACTGGTGATCGTCGCGGCGAAGCACGCCCCGTCGGCTCACTGGCGCCTGGCTCAGGTGCGGGGCGCGAACGTACCGCGTGAGGAGGATGACGCTCGGCCGTTGCCACGACCCGCTGGCCGCGCACACCGGGTTGCCCTCGTCGTGCCGGATGACGGTGGCCTTCTGATTCATGACGAGGAGCAGCGCCCGCTTGAACGAGACGACGGCGAGCGGCTCATACCCCGCATTGAGCACCAGTGTGCGCATGGAGTGCCTTTCGATCGGGGCTGGATGGCTTCCAGCCGCGTGAACGGATCGGCGGTCCGAGCGTGTGCCGGGCGAGCAGTGGCAGCATCGGCGGTCGGCTCGAAAGGCCCGGAAAACAGAGAACGGGCACCGTCGTGATGACAGTGCCCGTCGGAGCGTTCGCCCGGTTCGTGCTCGATTGACTGCTGCGCCGTTGATCGAAGAGCGCGCGCGCACCCGTGGAATGGATGCTGCGCGACTTGACCATCGGCTTCCCCTGCCCGGTTTCTCGGATCGTCAGGGTCTCAGGTTAGAACACGAATGGCGCGCCGGGAACTTCCGGCGCGCCATTCACGTCTTGTGTTACGCGATGTTCACCGATCAGATGCCGATGCGCACGATGTAGTAGTCGCTCGTCCAGATGGGCTGCACGCGAACGGATGCCCCTTCGTAGGGCGCGTGCAGGATCATGCCGTTGCCTGCGTAGAAGCCGTCGTGGCCGGGCATGATGACGAGGTCGCCGGGCTGCGCGTCGGCCTCGGAGATGCGGGTGCCCATGGCTCCCTGACCCGCCGAGGAGTGCGGCATGCCCACGCCGAACTGCGCGTAGACGTACATCACGAAGCCGGAGCAGTCGAAACCGGCCGGAGTGGCGCCGCCGTAGACG
Source organism: Agromyces badenianii (assembly GCF_003070885.1). Lineage (NCBI taxonomy): Bacteria > Bacillati > Actinomycetota > Actinomycetes > Micrococcales > Microbacteriaceae > Agromyces > Agromyces badenianii. The sequence goes on along the minus strand of NZ_CP028913.1, from coordinate 665,477 downwards.
TACGGTGTGCCGATGTACTGCGTGGCGACGCCGTAGACGCTCGCGAGGTCGAAGTTCGGGTACGGCGGGTTCGCGAGGAAGTCGCCGACCGACGGCCCCGAGTACGAGGCGGCGTACGAGGTCATCGCGGACTCGGCGGCGACTCGGGCCGCCTCGGCCTCAGCGGCAGCCTCGGCAGCGGCGTTGATCTCGGCGCCCGTGACGGCGGCGTAGCCGTCTTTCGTCACCGGCGCCGCGATGACGTCGTCGGTCACCTCGACGGACTGCGCCTCGGCCTTGGTGAGCTTCGTCACGTCGGTCTGGGCGAACTGCGGACCGGCCGAACCCGGCGCGAACGCGTAGGCGGGGATCGCCAGGGTGCCGACGATGCCGGCGGCGACCGTCATGACGAGCACGTTCGCGAGCGGGCCGCGACGCAGACGCCGAGACGACGGCAGCGGTGCGGTGACGCGAGCTGCCGCGTCGGGCTGGGCGATGCGTGGGGAAACGGGCGCCTTCGCGGCGATGATCGCCTTCGTAGCAGCCCCGCGAGCGTGGTTTCTGGTGAGACGACGCCGGGAGAATCGAGCCAAGATGTGTACCTCCGTCGCCCCACGACAACGAATGTCACCCCACCGGATGCGCGCAGCGGCGCTTACGGGTACTTGATCGAGCGGTGGGCTTGGGAGGCGTCTCGACCCTGGTCCTCCGACTGGCTTCTCGCCGGCGGACTCGAAAGAGACTACGCGAGGTAGGCCCAAATGTCACATTCTGGTCACGGCGTGGCCATGATCAGGTCATTTCGCGATGAAGAGGTGGCCGGCAACCTCGCTCGGCAGCTCGAGGCCGCCGTCGACGCCGTCGACCTCGACGAGCACGTAGCCGCCGGCGCGACTGAATGAGGCAGAGGCCCCGGGGATCACGCCGGCATGCTTGAGCTGGGCGAGCAGCTCGGGGTCGAACTGCACCGGCTCGCCGAGGCGCCGCACGATGCCGCGAACCGGCGCCTGGCTCGCATCGACTGCTTCGACGACGTTCACCACGCCCGACATGAACGGGTCGGCCGGCGGAAGGCCGAGCTCTTCGAGGCCGGGGATCGGGTTGCCGTACGGGGACTCGCGGGGGCTGCCGAGGATCTCGATGAGGCGGCGTTCGACCTGCTCGCTCATGACGTGCTCCCAGCGACATGCCTCGTCGTGCACGAACTCCCACTCGAGGCCGATGACGTCGGCGAGGAGCCGCTCTGCGAGTCGATGCTTGCGCATGACGTGCACGGCCTTGGAACGGCCTTCGGGGGTGAGCTCGAGGTGCCGGTCGCCGGAGACGACCACGAGGCCGTCGCGCTCCATGCGGGCGACGGTCTGGGATACGGTGGGGCCGGAATGGCCGAGCCGCTCGGAGATGCGCGCCCGCAGCGGCACGATGTTCTCCTCCTCGAGATCGAGGATCGTGCGGAGGTACATCTCCGTGGTGTCGATCAAGTCGGTCACGCGCCATCCTCCCGTTTGTCACAGCCCGTCTTCCAGCCTAGCGGGCGGCACCCCCTCGCTAGACTCGACGCATGCCGAGCATCGTGATTCCCCGTGACCTGCTGCCCGTCGACGGACGCTTCGGCTGCGGACCCTCCAAGGTACGCCCCGAGCAGCTCGCGCACCTCGCCGAGGTCGGACCTTCGCTCCTCGGCACCTCGCACCGGCAGGCCCCCGTGAAGCAGCTCGTTGGCCGCGTCCGAAGCGGGCTCGGCGAACTCTTCGAGCTGCCCGACGGCTACGAGGTCGTGCTCGGTAACGGCGGTTCGACGGCGTTCTGGGACGCGGCCGCATTCGGCCTGATCGAGCAGCGCGCGCAGCTCGCGTCGTTCGGCGAGTTCGGTGCGAAGTTCGCGGCGGCCGCAGCGGCACCGTGGCTCGCCGCCCCCGACGTGCGCAAGGCCGAGCCGGGTTCGCGGGCCGAGCCCGCCCCCCTCGACGGCATCGACGTCTACGCGTGGCCGCAGAACGAGACGTCGACGGGAGTGATGGCCCCGGTCGCCCGTGTCGCCGGCGACGAGGGCGCGCTCACCGTCATCGACGCCACGAGCGCAGCGGGTGGCATCCTGGTCGACCCGTCGCAGTTCGACGTCTACTACTTCGCCCCGCAGAAGAACTTCGCCTCCGACGGCGGCATCTGGTTCGCCCTGTTCTCCCCCGCGGCGATCGAGCGCGTCGAGCGCATCGCGGCGAGCGGACGCTACATCCCCGAGTTCCTCTCGCTGAAGAACGCGGTCGACAATTCCCGTCTCGACCAGACCCTGAACACCCCCGCGCTCGCGACCCTGCTGCTGCTCGAGAACCAGCTCGACTGGATGAACGCCTCCGGCGGGCTCGCCTGGGCTGACGCTCGCACGCGCGAGTCGTCGTCGGTGCTCTACGACTGGGCCGAGCGCACCTCGATCGCCACCCCGTTCGTCGCCGACCCCGCGCACCGCTCGCAGGTCGTCGTCACGATCGACTTCGACGAGACGACGGATGCCGCGGCGCTCGCCTCGGTGCTTCGTGCTAATGGCATCGTCGACACCGAGCCCTACCGCAAGCTCGGCCGCAACCAGTTGCGCGTCGCGACCTTCACCGCGATCGAACCCGATGACGTTCGGGCCCTCACCGCCTCGATCGACTACGTACTGTCGCAGATCGGCTGACCGCGATGCGGCTCTGGCTGAGCGAAGAGGAACGGCGCCCCGACCCGGCGCCGGCCAGAGCTGACGCCCGCAAGGCCGTGCTCGCGGGCACGCTCGCGTGGGTCGTCGCGCTCGTCGCCTGCTTCGTCTCCCGTGAACCGCTCGAGTCGGCCGGACTCTGGTGGTTCGCGGCGGCCGCCGTCACCGGCATCGCGTTCGGCCTCGTCGGTCTCGCGGTCGTGCAGGTGATCAGACGACGGGCGCGTCAGGCGCCGGCGCGGCCGATCGACTGATCGTCGCCCGAATCCTCGTCGGTCTCGTCGCCGCCCGATTCCCCGTCGACTGAATCGTCGTCGCCGGTCTCGCCCTCGCCGGTCTCGCCCTCGTCGGTCTCGCCCTCGTCGAGGCCCGACAGGTCGAGCGCGTCGATGTCGATGCCGTTGAACTCGTCGTCGACATCGTCGACGTGCACGTCATCGAGCTCGTCGTCATCGTCGTCGTCGTCGTCGTCATCGTCGTCGTCGTCGTCATCGTCGAGCTCGTCGTCGAGCTCGTCATCATCGTCGTCGTGCTCGTCGTCGACGGCCTCGGCCCCGTCTTCACCGTCGCTCGACTCGTCGCCGGCGGCGGCGGCATCCTGCGCGGCACGGTAGTCGGCCAGTCGCTCCGACCACGGCACCCAGTCGGGCGCGAGCAACGCGGTCTCGCCGGGCATGAGCTCGGTCTCGAGCACGGTCGCCTCAGCGTCGTCGTCGGCACGCGAGAGCGTGACGCTCCAGCGCCAGCCGGGGTAGCCGCCGAGATCGGAGGCGAAGAGCAGCGTCAGCACGTGCTCACCCTCGACGAGGTGACCGACGACCGATCCGACGGTCTCGGGAGCCGTGACCTCGAGCAGCGCCCGCCGGGCGAGATCCACCGACGACAGCAGCACCTCGTCGGCCACGACGACCGACGGGTTCTCGGATTCCGTCTGCTCAGGCATCCAGATCGTCTGCCACCTTGCGCAGCACCGCGGCGACGGTGCGTGCCTTCGACTTCTCGGGGTACCGCCCGCGGCGGAGGTCGGCTCCGATGCCGTCGAGCACCTTCACGACGTCTTCGACGATGATCGCCATGTCGTCGGCGGGCTTCCGGTTGATCTTCGTGAGGCTCACCGGCGCATCGAGCACACGCACCGAGAGGGCCTGCGCGCCGCGCTTGCCCTCGGCGACGCCGAACTCGAGGCGACTGCCCGCACGCACGGTCGCGCCGGCGGGGAGTGCGGATGCGTGGAGGAAGACCTCCAGGCCGTCATCGGAGCTGATGAAGCCGAATCCCTTTTCCTCGTCGTAGAACTTGACCTTGCCGGTGGGCATCGTATGAACCTCGCTCATGTCTGCAGGCGCGCTGAACCGCTGCGCCGTCCGTCGCCAGTCTACGGCTCCCGAACACCCGCAAGTCGGTCGGCTGGCCTATTCTGGAGGTGTGAGCGATCCCGGCCCCATCACCGACAATCGCGCCGAGCGCGTTCTCGCCTACATGTTCGCCGCCGTCGTGGGTCTCTCGATCATCTGCTTCTTCGCGGTGATGATCGGCACCTTCTCCGGCGTGACCCGCGAAGAGATGGGCTCGGGCGTCTGGCCGATCGTCACGATGCTGCCGTGGTTCGGCCTGCCGATCGCCTTCCTCCTCCTCATCACACTGCTCATCGTCAACGGCGTCCGCCGAGCCCGCTCCACCCGAGCCGGATCGAGCTGACCCGACACGATGCTCGAGCTCGCCGCACGACTCCGCGGGCTGTCGCGAGACTCCCTCGCAGCAGCACTGCATTCGCGCGAGTTCGAGACCTCCGGAGTGCGTGACCTCTTCGACCTCGCCGAGGTCGTGCTGGCGCCCGATTCCATCGACCAGGCGGTGAGCCGTCTCGACCGCCGCCGGCTCGCCGTGCTCGCGACCGCCGTCGAGCTGACGGCCGATGGCGACACCACGGTCGAGGCGGTCCGTCGCGAGCTGGAGCGGCACGCGGCATCCGCCGAGCTGTCGGATGCCGCGGGCGAACTGCTCGACGCACTGACCGATCTGCTGCTCGTGGTGCGCGTCGACGACCGCATCCACGTTCCGACGGCGGTCAACGCGCGGGTCGCGCCGCGACTCGGCGACGACCTGCCGACCGTGGCCGAACTCGCGACGCCCGCCCCGCCCGTGCTCGTCTCCGCCGACGACGTCGATCGCACCATGATCGATCGGCGTGCCGCCGAGACGGCGTACGCGACGGTCGCTGCGACCGCCGAAGTACTCGCCGCGCTCGGCACCCAGCCCGCACGGGAGCTCGCCAAGGGTGGCCTCGCGCTTCCCGACTCGAAGCGACTCGCCGAGGCGAGCGGTATCGCGCTGGAAGGCCTGCCTCGGCTCTTCCACCGCGCCGAAGAGGCCGGGCTCGTGGTGCGCGAAGGCGCATTCTGGCTCGAGTCGGAGCCCGGGGCGGCGTGGTCGCTCGAGTCGGCGGAGGGCCGGTGGCGGCGCCTGGCCGAGTGCTGGCGCGACCGCATCCCCGAGGCCCTGCGCGAACTCGTGGCCCGCCGCAGCGAGTCGCTCACGGCGAGCACCCTGCGCGACGACGTGCGCTGGTTCTACCCCGCGGGCGGGCACTGGCTCGACGAGGGACTCGAACGTCTCATCGACGAGGCCGAAGCGCTCGGACTCGCGGTCGCGGGCGAGCCGGCGCCGACCGCCCTGCTCGTGCTGGCGGGCGAACTCGATCAGGCCGCGGCACGACTGTCGGCGCAGTTCCCGGCCCAGGTCGACAAGGTCTACCTGCAGCACGACCTCTCGATCGTCTCGCCCGGGCCGCTCGAACCCGCGCTCGATGCCAGGCTGCGCAGCTTCGCCGACGTCGAGGGCCGAGACCTCGCCTCGACGTATCGGGTGAGCGCGGCATCCCTCAACCGCGGACTCGCGGCCGGCGAGACGGCCGACTCCATCCTCGACTTCCTCGGCCGGCTCTCGCTCACGGGCATCCCGCAGCCGCTCGCCTATCTCGTGGGCGAAGCGGCCTCGAGGTTCGGTTCGCTCCGGGTCGCCCTGGCCGATCCGGCGGACGCCCCGGCGCGGGCCGCCGTCCGTTCCGACGACGAGCAGCTCGTGCGCACCCTCGCCGTCGACCAGTCGCTCGTCTCGATCGGCCTGCGGCAGACCGGCCCGCACCGGCTGCTCTCCCGGTTCGCCCCCGAGGTGGTGTTCTGGGCGCTCTCCGACGCCCGGTACCCCGTGGCCGCCGAAGACGCGGCCGGCAACATCATCCGGCTGCGCAGGCATCACCTCGCGGCGGCACCCGAGCCCGCCCCGAAGACCGACCCGATCGAAGCGCTACTCGACCTCGTGCTCGCCGAGGGCGAGGGCGGTCCGACCGAAGAGGCCTGGCTGGCACGGCAGCTCGAGGCGGCGGCTCGTTCGAAGGAGACGCTCACGGTCACCGTGCGAATGCCGAGCGGCGACACCGCCGACTACCTGCTGGCCCCGGCGAGCGTGGCCAATGGGCGGCTCCGCGCCCGCGACCGCAAGGCCGACATCGAGCGCACGCTCCCCCTGTCGGCCATCGCGGCCGTGTCGCCTGCACCGGCGGGCAGCTAGAGGATTCGAGGTCGGGCAGCCGGCGGATTCGCGCCTCTACCCGGGAGCATTCGTGCCCGGCCCGGAGGCTTCGCGCCCGGCCCGGCCCCTCTCCGGTGAACCGGGCGTAGACTGGACCGCTATGTCAGACGGCCCACTCATCGTGCAGAGCGACCGAACCGTCCTCCTCGAGGTCGCGCATCCGCTCGCCGAAGACGCCCGGCACGATCTCGCCGTGTTCGCCGAGCTCGAACGGGCCCCCGAGCACATGCACACGTACCGCATCACCCGCCTCGGGTTGTGGAACGCCCGGGCCGCCGGTCACGACGCCGATGACATGCTGGCGACCCTCGAACGGTACGCGAAGTTCCCGGTGCCGCAGACGGTCGCCGTCGACATGCGGGAGACGGTCGGCCGCTACGGCCGCCTCGTGGTCGACCGCACCGACGACGGCGCCCTGCGCCTGCACAGCGACGACATCGCAGTGCTCACCGAGGTGGCCTCCGCGAAGCGCATCGCGCCGTTGCTCGCCGAGCGCCTCGACGACCAGAGCTTCCTCGTCGCCGCGTGGGCCCGCGGCGCCCTCAAGCAGGAACTCGTGAAACTCGGCTGGCCGGCCGAAGACCTCGCCGGCTACACGCCCGGCACGCCCCACCAGATCGACCTCGAGCAGGCCGACTGGCACCTGCGCGACTACCAGCAGAAGGCCATCGACAACTTCTTCGACGGCGGCTCGGGGGTCGTCGTGCTGCCCTGCGGCGCCGGCAAGACGCTCGTCGGCGCCGGCGCGATGGCCACCGCGAAGACCACGACGCTGATCCTCGTGACGAACACCGTCTCGGCCCGCCAGTGGCGCGACGAACTGCTGAAGCGCACGAGCCTCACCGCCGACGAGATCGGCGAGTACTCGGGCCAGGTGAAGGAGGTCAAGCCCGTCACGATCGCGACGTACCAGATCCTGACCGCGAAGCGGAAGGGCGAGTACGCGCACCTGGCCCTGCTCGACGCACTCGACTGGGGGCTCGTCGTCTACGACGAGGTGCACCTGCTGCCCGCGCCGGTCTTCAAGCTCACCGCCGAGTTGCAGGCGCGGCGCCGGCTCGGCCTGACCGCGACCCTCGTGCGCGAAGACGGTCGAGAGGGCGACGTCTTCAGCCTCATCGGGCCGAAGCGGTTCGACGCGCCGTGGAAGGAGATCGAGGCCCAGGGCTTCATCTCGCCCGCCGCCTGTTACGAGGTGCGCATCGACCTTCCGCAGTCCGAGCGGCTCAGCTATGCGGCATCCGCCGACGACGAGCGCTACCGGCTCGCCGCGACCGCGCCGGCGAAGCTCGGCGTCGTGAAAGAGCTCGTGGCCAAGCACGCCGGTGAGCGCATCCTCGTGATCGGCCAGTACCTCGACCAGATCGACGAGCTCGCGACGGCGCTCGGCGCCCCGCAGCTCACCGGCTCGACGCCCGTCGACGAGCGCGAGCGGCTGTTCCAGGAGTTCCGCGACGGGCGCACGCCCGTGCTCGTGGTCTCGAAGGTCGCGAACTTCTCGGTCGACCTGCCCGAGGCGACGGTCGCGATCCAGGTCTCCGGATCGTTCGGCTCACGCCAGGAGGAGGCGCAGCGACTGGGGCGGCTCCTGCGACCCAAGGAGTCGGGCCTCAGTGCGAACTTCTACACGCTCGTCGCCCGCGACACCGTCGACCAGGACTTCGCGCAGAACCGGCAGCGGTTCCTCGCCGAGCAGGGCTACAGCTACACGATCCTCGACGCGCACTCGCTCGAAGCGGCGTGACCCGCGCTCGCCCTCAGTCGCGCAGATAGCGCAGCAGGAGCAGATCCCCGGCGGGGATCGCGTGCACGAGGCGCATCCTCCGCTGCAACTCCGGAACGCCGCGCACGATGCGCCCGGCCGAACCGGCGACCAGCATCGGGCTGAGCGAGAGGCAGAGCTCGTCGACGAGGTCGGCTTCGAGCAGCGAGCCGAAGAGGTGCGGCCCGCCCTCGCAGAGCACCCGGCGAAGCCCGCGCTCGGCGAACACGTCGAGCATGCCGCTCACGTCGACGGCACGCTCACCGACGACGAGGACGTCGGCCACCTGCTCGAGCGCCGCACGTCGCGCGGTGGGAGCCGCCGCGTGGGTCACGACGATGGGGCGCGTCACAGCCTCCGTGAAGAGCGCCGACTCGGGGTCGAGCTCGAGCGATGAGGAGATCACGGCGAAGCGGGGCTGCTCGGGCAGTCCGCGGGCGACCCGCCATGCGACATCCGCCTCGCCCACTGCCAGCCCGGCATAGCCTTCGGCGCGCACGGTGCCGGCACCGACCAGCACGAGATCGGCGAGCGTGCGCAGCACCTGCATCGCGAGCCGGTCGTTCGCATCGCCGAGGCCTCCGCTGCGCCCCTCGACGGTCGCCGCGCCGTCGAGGCTCGAGACGAAGTTCATGCGCACCCGCCGCGCCTCGTCTTCGGGCAGCGCGTAGGCCGCGAGCAGGTCATCGCGGTCGAGCACCTGCGGCTCGGCGCTCATCGGTTGTGCTCCAGGAAGGCCGGCTCGCGCCAGCCCTCGATCGCCGCGACCATGCGCATCGCGTCGACGGTCTCGCGCACGTTGTGCACCCGCACGATGCGGGCGCCCCGCATGACGCAGTACACGGCGGCCGCGATCGAACCCTCTATGCGCTGCTCCCGCGGCCGGCCGAGGCTCTCACCGACGAAGTCCTTGTTCGAGAGCGCCACGAGGGTCGGATACCCGAGACTCGTGATCTCGCCGAGTCGACGGGTCAGCTCGAGCGAGTGCAGCGTGTGCTTGTTGAGGTCGTGGCCCGGGTCGACGATGATGCGATCGGATGCCACGCCCCGCGACTCGGCGAGGGCGACGCGTTCGGCGAGGAACGCCGACACCTCGGCGACGACATCGTCGTACCGCGGAGAAGGGTACGGTGTACGGGGTTTCGCGAGGCTGTGCGTGACGACGATCGTCGCCCCCGTCTCGGCGACGACGTCGGCCATGGCCGGGTCGTGGATGCCGGTCGTGTCGTTGACGACATGCGCGCCCGCCTCGATCGCCGCCCGGGCCACCTCGGCATGGAACGTGTCCACCGAGATGACGGCGCCCGAGCCGGCGAGCGCGGCGACGACCGGAACCACCCGATCGATCTCCTCGGCCGGCGGAATCGCCGGGCCCGGTGCGAACTTCGCACCCCCGACGTCGATCCAGTCGGCGCCCTGCTCGATCGCCAGGGTCGCGGCGTCGACGGCGGCGTCGAGCGCCTCGGTGCGCCCCCGGTCGTAGAACGAGTCGGGGGTCCGATTCACGATCGCCATGACGGCGACCTCGCGCGCGAAGTCGAACTCGCGCGGGCCGATGCGCCGGATCACGTGTGCAGCATTCGCCATGCTGCCGAGTCTTCCACGCCCGCTGCGACGCGCCCAGCGCGTGACGTCCGACGCACCGTGTTTCGCAACCCTCGAAGAATATTCAGCCAAGTTCCAGCTGATGCGCAGAGAATTGTCACATGAGCGACGGACCACGCATTCTCATCGTCGACGACGAGCCCAACATCCGCGACCTCCTCACGACCAGCCTCCGCTTCGCCGGATTCGCGGTGCGCGCCGTCGGCAACGGCGCACAGACCATCTCGGCCGTGCTCGAGGAAGAGCCCGACCTCATCATCCTCGACGTCATGCTGCCCGACATGAACGGCTTCGGCGTCACCAAGCGCTTGCGTTCTGCCGGCTACACCGCCCCGATCCTGTTCCTCACCGCGAAAGACGACACCGAAGACAAGATCACCGGCCTCACGGTCGGCGGCGACGACTACGTCACCAAGCCGTTCAGCCTCGACGAGATCGTCGCACGCATCAAGGCGATCCTCCGCCGCACGATGCACGCCGAAGAAGACGCGGTGATCCGCACCGGCGAGCTCACGATGGACCAGGACACGCACGAGGTGCTCGTCGGCGACGTGCCCGTCGAGCTCTCCCCCACGGAGTTCAAGCTGCTTCGCTATCTCATGCTGAACCCCAACCGCGTGCTCTCCAAGGCGCAGATCCTCGACCACGTCTGGGAGTACGACTTCAACGGCGACGCCGGCATCGTCGAGAGCTACATCTCGTACCTGCGCCGCAAGCTCGATCAGCACTCGGCGGAGCCGCTGATCCAGACGAAACGCGGATTCGGCTACATGCTGAAGTCCTCAAAGCCCTGACTCAGGAACCGCCACCTAGACTCGGCCAGCCATGAATCAGATCTCCGAGCGGTGGAACCGCATCTCACTGCGAACCAAGATCACGGGTGTCACCGTGCTCATGCTGACGCTCGGGCTCCTGGTCTCCGGAATCGGCACCGCGGCGATGCTCCGCTCGTACGTCGACGCGCAGGTCAAAGACAAGCTCGAGGCCATCGCATCCGGCGACCTCCGCAAGTACATGACCGACGAGAACGGGGTGCCGAGCGACGAGGACGACCTCAACGACCTGACGTTCCGGCCCGACCTCGACGTGTTCGTCGCCGTCTACGACGAGCAGACGGGCAAGCTCGAGAACAGCAACTGGGGCGATCGAGACGAATCCGAGCTTCCGAAACTGCCCGAGACGCTCACCACGGCACTCGTCGATGCGAGGAACGCCGACGGGTACGAGGTCTTCACACTGCGCGACGGCGACGGGAATCCGACGTTCCGGGCCGTCACCGCGCTCATGTACGCCGACGAGCACGGCAACCTTGCGCCGATCATCGTGGCAGTCTCCTCGAAGGACAACGAGCAGCTGCTCGCGATGTACCTCACGATCTTCTTCGGGTTCGGGTTCGGGGTCGTGCTCGTCGGCGCCCTGCTCACCCGAATGCTCGTGACTACGACGTTCATGCCGCTCCGCGAGGTCGAGCGCACCGCCGCGGCCATCGCCGACGGCGATTTCAGCCAGCGCCTCGGCGGTGCCACGCCGAACACGGAGGTCGGGCGATTGACCCGCTCCCTCAACACGATGCTGAACCGCATCGACCGGGCGTTCCGCGATCGCGCACGCACGATCGACCAGATGCGTCGCTTCGTCGGCGACGCCTCGCACGAGCTGCGCACGCCGCTCGTCTCGGTGCGCGGCTACGCCGAGCTCTACCGCATGGGCGCCCTGCAGACGCCCGAAGAGGTCGGGCAGGCGATGGAGCGCATCGAGAAGGAGGCCATCCGCATGGGCGGCCTGGTCGAAGACCTGCTCGCACTCGCCCGGCTCGATGAGGCGAAGCCGCTCGAACTGACCGAGGTCGACCTCGTGCCGCTCGCCAGAGACGCCGCCCTCGACACGATGGCCGCCCACCCCGACCGTGTCATCACGGTGATCGCGCCCGAAGACCTGAGCGAAGCGGCTGCCACGGGCGGGCCGGCCCCCGATCTCGAGGTCGAGCTCGATGCCGTCTCCGACCGCCCCACCACGCTGACCGGTCCGATCTCGTTCGCGGGTGCCACGCTCGCGCGCTTGCGCGGGCGTCGCCCGAAGGGTGAAGCCACGACCTCGACGGGCAGCCGGCGCGCGGCTTCGAAGGGGGGCGGGTCGCCCTCCACGTCGAAGCGCGCCGCCCGCGCAGCGGCGTCGGCGTCGTCTTCGGCGGCCACGTCACCGACGGCGGCGGTGCCGACCGCGAGCACGACCGCCGTGGAGGTCACGCGCAAGCCGGTGCGCCGCACGGTGGTGCTCGCCGAGGAGAACAAGATCCGCCAGGTGATCACGAACCTGATGGGCAACGCGATCCGGTTCACGGCACCCGAGAGCCCCATCGAGATCCGCATCTCCGTCGACGAGTCGGCGGAGCGCGCGATGATCGAGGTCGTCGACCACGGCGAGGGCATCCCCCCGCAGGTCCGGGAGAAGATCTTCCAGCGCTTCTGGCGTGCCGACACCTCGCGCACGCGTGAGACCGGCGGGTCCGGACTCGGCCTCGCGATCGTCTCGTCGATCGTCTCGGCGCACAACGGCACGGTCGACGTCGTGGAGACACCCGGCGGCGGGGCGACGTTCCGCGTCTCGCTGCCGCTCGCCGGGTCGGCCGCGGCGCCGCAACCGGTCGCCGCAGACTGAACCCGTCCCGCCCGGTCACTCTGCCTCCACAGGCGGCGTGAGACCGCTGCCTCCCCCGACCGCGGCTCCGACCAGGTCGGCGCGCGCGTCCCTTCCGTAGCGTGTGAACACACACCGAACGAAAGGGGCCGAGATGGCCGTCTACCAGGTCGATGCCGAGCAGGTGTCCGCCGCGACCCAGACCGTGCAGGGCACGATCGGGCGCATCCAATCCGAAGTGGCCTCGCTGCTCGGGCAGCTCACCGGACTGCAGTCGTCCTGGTCGGGTCAGGCCTCCGCCGCCTTCCAGGGCGCCGTCGCCGATTGGCGCGCCACCCAACTCCAGGTCGAGGAGAGCCTCGCCGGCCTGAATCGCGCCCTCGGAGTCGCGGCCGTGCAGTACTCCGACGCCGAGCAGTCGAACGCCCGCCTCTTCTTGCGCTGACACGCCGGTTCGCGGCCGCTCAGCGCCCTCCTGAAGCCCGGTTTCGATGGTCTCGTGCACGAAGAGCGGCCTGAACGCGCAGAACGGCCATTCACCCTCGGCGCGCAGGCGCATAGCATGGAAGCGAGACGTCGCCCCGATGACGGCGCCCCGACCTACGAGTGAGGGAGCGATGATGTCCGAATCGAACCGACCCGCTGACCGGCAGTCACCAGACGAGGCGGGCCTGCCCGCCGACGCGGTCGAACCCACCGACGACCTCGAGGGCAGCTACACCGAGGTCGACGGCGAAGAGCCGCACGAGCGCACGGTGGCCGGTGAGTACACGCGCACCGACGGGGTGTCCGATGACGAGTCGGTCGTCGGCGACTACACCTCGACCGAGGAGCATCCCGACGAACACGATGCGGCCGAACGTCACGGCAAGTTCATCCGCAACGATCCGGGCAAGCCGCACCCCGGAATGCACCACATCTGACGGCGGCGTCTCGGCCGAGTCGCGAACAGCCTGAACCGCGATCGGCCGAGACGCGATCAGCCCGAGGTGCGATCAGCCCGAGGTGCGATCGGCCCAGGGTGCCGGGCAACGCGGCCCGACCGACCTCGTCGGTCGAGCTGCGTCCCTGGCGAGCCGGGCGCCCGCCGCCTCGAGCCACCGGAGCGGATCCGCCATGGCCGCGGCTGCGTCGTCTGAAAGCTCTGCCAGCGCGACGGATGCCGCGAACCCTCGCGGCTCGGCCGTGATGGCGCCGGCGACGAGGGCGACCGGCACCCCGGCCTCCGCCGCGAGGCGGGCCACCTCGCTCGGCGCCTTACCGGCCTCGGATTGGCCGTCGAACCGGCCCTCGCCGGTGACCGCGAAGGCGGCACCGTCGAGATCGCGCGCGAGTCCGATCGCACCGGCGACGAGCGCGGCACCGCCGCCCATCTCGGCGCCCCACGCGAGGAGGCCGAAACCCGTACCGCCCGCGGCACCGGCTCCCTGCGCCTCGGGCGAGACCCCCGGAACCAGTCGCGCGAATCGCGCGAGGTTGACGTCGAGCACGTCGACGGCCGCTGCATCCGCTCCCTTCTGCGGACCGAACACGGCCGCTGCACCGAGGGCGCCGAGCAGCGGGTTCGTGACGTCACCGACGATCAGCGCGCCGCCGACCGGCAATGGGCGGAGCCCGGAGAGATCGACCCTCGCGAGCCTGCCGAGCCCTCGGTTGCCGAGCCGCACCGGCCGCCGCTCGGCATCGAGGAATCGAGCACCGAGCACCGACAACGCACCGACCCCGCCGTCGGTGCCGGCACTGCCGCCGAGCCCGAGCAGCAGTCGATCGACGCCCGCGTCGAGTGCGGCGGCGATCGCCTCGCCGAAGCCTGCCGTGTGCGCGTCGAGGGGCGCGAGCGGATCGAGGAGGGTGATGCCCGAGGTCGCGGCGAGCTCGACGACCCCCGTGCCGTCGGGCAGCCGCAGCCAGTGCGTGTCGACCGGCTGCGACAACGGCCCGCGCACCGTGACGGGAACGCGCCGGGATGCCGGCACCGCAGCCTCGAAGGCGTCGAGCGTGCCCTCGCCGCCATCGGCCATCGGGCGGAGCACCAGCTCGTCATCAGGTCGCACGGCGTGCCAGCCGCGGGCGACGGCTGCCGCGGCATCCGCGGCGCTCGCCGTGCCCTTGAACGAGTCGGGGGCGATGACGACGCGACTCACCGCGCGTCCGCCGTCGGTACGGGCACTCGGCGGGCGAGCGGGCGAACGGCTCCCGGGCCGGTGTCACGGCCCGAATCGCCCAGGATCACGGCACGCATCCGGCCTCCTCGCGTTCTCGGGCATGGTACCGCGCGGCCGGCGGCCGCCGGGCGCGGCATCCGCCTCGCCGCTGCGAAGCCGTCGAAGCTCCGCCGGGCGTGCCGCGCGATAGAGTCGAGCCGCCCGAAAGGCGAGAACAGTGCGGGAGGGCCCATGACCGAGAGCGGCAGGACGGCCGGCCCGCGCCCGCCGTCGACGCTGCACGATGTCGCCCGCGAGGCGGGCGTTTCTCTGGCGACGGCCTCACGGGCGCTCAACGGCAGCACCCGGAAGGTCAATGAGCTGCTGCGGCAACGCGTGCTCACCGCCGCGTCGAAGCTCGACTACTCGCCGAACCTCTCGGCCCAGGCCGTCGCACGCGGAACGTCGATGACCGTGGCACTGCTCGTCGCCGACATCGCCGATCCGTACTACTCCCAGATCGCCGCCGGCGTCGTGGGCGAGGCGGACCACGAGGGCCTTCTCGTGACGATGGCCGCGACCGAGCGGGACGCCGTGCGGGAGCTGGATCTCGTGCGCAGCCTCAGGGGCCAGCGTCCCCGGGTCATGATCCTCGCCGCATCCGGTCGCGATGCCGGCCCCACCTCGGATGCGCTCGCCGGCGAACTGCGCGCCTTCGAGGCGAACGGCGGCCGGGTCGCCTTCATCAGCACCGACGAGTTGCCGTTCCGCACGGTGCGGCTCGATCACACCACGGGCGGCGAAGCCCTGGCGCACGCGCTCGTCGGCGCCGGCTACCGGCGGTTCGCGGCGATCACCGGCGCGGCTCACCTCCGAACGCCCGGCGATCGCCTGACCGGGTTCGTGGCGGGCCTCGCGGCCTCCGGTCTCGCGATCGATCCCGACCGCATCGTGCGCACCGGCATCACCCGCGACGGCGGCTACGACGGCATGCGCACCCTCATCGAGCGCGAACTCGGCGACACCGAAGTCGTCTTCGCCGTCAACGACGTCATGGCGGTGGGCGCGATGTCGGCGATCCGGGACGCCGGGCTCGTGCCCGGCCGCGATGTCGCCGTCGCAGGGTTCGACGACATCCCGACCGCGCGCGACGTCACGCCACCGCTCACGACCGTGCGCATCCCGCTCGAGGAGGTCGGCCGCCGGGCGCTGCGCCTCGCGCTCGGCGAGGCGATCGAGACCGACGAGCTGCCCGTGCCGATCGAGGTCGTGCTGCGCGAGTCGACGCCCGTGCGCCCGCGGTGACCCGCCCGAGCGACGCCGAGTGACGCCGAGCGACGCCTGCTGAGCCCCCGCCGACCTCCCGCTGCACTCGCGAGCGCCCCGACTACGATGGATTGATGTCGTTCGACCTGCAGGGTTTCCCCGCCGATTCCGAGGCACTGGCCACGCTCGCCGCGAGAGGACTCGCGTACCGTCTCGTCGACACGAGCGATGCCGCCGCGACCTCAAAGTGGGTGGAGGCCGATTTCCGGGGCTTCCATCACTCCCGTCCGCGCCAGATCGACCTCGACTTCGACTTCGGGCTTCTCGCCGAGCGCCGGGTGCACGGCGTGTACGACCCGACCATCGCCGAGCCGGCCGTGCCGGTCGCGACCGTGTCGAGTTGGCCGACCGGGCTCAGCGTGCCCGGCGGTCGCAGCGTCGACGCGTGGGCGGTGAGCTCGGTCACGGTCTCGCCGACGCACCGGCGTCGCGGCATCGCCCGGGCGCTCATGCTGGCCGAACTGCAGAACGCCCGCTCAGCCGGCGCGGCCCTCGCGATGCTCACCGCCACCGAGGCGACGATCTACGGTCGATTCGGCTACGCCCCGGCCGCGCGCGCCGCGACGGTCTACGTCGATCGGCGGCGGGCGCACTGGATCGGCGCGGATGTTCCGGGTCGCGTGCAGTTCGTCGATGCGGCGGCCATTCGCGAGATCGCCCCGGCGATCGCACGACGCGCCGTCGCGCGCACCCCCGGCGAGATCGATCGCTGGCCGGCCCTGCTCGACCGCGTGCTCGGACTGCACGACCCCGAGAGCGACCGCTCTCGGTCGCGCCGCGTGGCACGCTACGACGACGAGCGCGGCCAGCCGCAGGGCTTCGCCGTCTTCCACGTGACCCGCGAGCCGAACGCGCCCGGCGTCGCGGAGTTCGACTTCCTCGCCGCCGCCACCGACGACGCCGAGCGCGCGCTCTGGCGCTTCCTCGTCGAGCAGGACTACGTGTCGGGCACCCGGGGACTGCTGCGATCGGTCGACGAGCCGCTCCCGTGGCTGCTCGATGACCCGCGCGCGATCACCGTCACCGATGTCGTCGACCACCTCTGGCTCCGCGTCATCGACCCGATCGCGGCGCTCTCGGCCCGCCGGTACAGCAGCCCCGGGCGGCTCGTGGTCGAGGTTGACGACCCGGTCGGCATCGCCGCGGGCCGGTTCGAACTCGTCGTCGACGACGGCGGTCGCGCAGAGGTCGCGGCGATCGAGTCGAGGGATGCCGCGGCATCCGTGAAGGGCGCCCGTGGCATCCGTCTCGGGGTGCGCGAGCTCGGCGCGATCTACCTCGGCGGCGTACGCCCCTCGGTGCTCGCGCGGGCCGGGCGCATCGAGGAGTCCGCACCGCGCTCCATCGATCTCGCCGAGCGCATGTTCGCCTCGACGCGCACACCGCACCTCAGCATCTGGTTCTGACGACAACCCTCGCACCGCCCACGACGCGGCACGCGACGACGCCCGTTCGCTAGATGGTGTCCTGGCGGGGGAAGACGACCTTCTCCACGATGATGATGAGCGAGGCCGCGACGGGGATCGCGACGAGCGCGCCGAGCACCCCGCCGAGCGTGCCGCCCGCGACCGCCGCGATGACGACGAGCGCGCCGGGCACGGCGACCGCACGGCTCATGATGCGCGGGCTCAGCACGTAGGCCTCGACCTGCATGTAGATCAGGTAGTAGATCGCCGCGGCGAGCGCGGTCGTCGGCGATGCGGCGAGCGAGACGAGCGAGATGATGACCGCGCCGGTCAGCGTTCCGACGAGCGGCACGAGCGAGAAGAGGAAGGCGATGAACGCGAGCAGGATCGGCGCCGGGGCGCCGATGATCGAGAGGTAGATGAGGCTCAGCACGCCGTTGATCGCGCCGAGCCCGAACTGGCCGATGACGTAGCGACCGACGGAGCCCGTGATCTCCTCGGAGACGTCGCGGTAGGCGGGGCGCGAGCTCGCGGGCACGAAGCGGGCCGCGTAGCGCTTCATCGAGTCGAGCGAGGCGAGGAAGTACAGGGTGAGGATGAGCACGATGGTCGCGCCCGTGAATCCGCCGGCGATGCCTGCGCCGACCGCGAGGATGCCGCCGCCGAGCGAACCGAGGTTCGCGGGGTCGGCGAGCCACTCGCCGGCCGACTCGATCGCGTCCTGGATCGCGTGGTCGCTGCCGCCGAGGGTGTTCAGCCACGCCACGAACCCGCTGTTCTG
This sequence comes from Agromyces badenianii, assembly GCF_003070885.1. Classification (NCBI taxonomy): domain Bacteria; kingdom Bacillati; phylum Actinomycetota; class Actinomycetes; order Micrococcales; family Microbacteriaceae; genus Agromyces; species Agromyces badenianii. The sequence continues at coordinate 647,551 of NZ_CP028913.1, read as the reverse complement.
CACGTTCACGACGATGTCGTCCCAGTTCTCGACGATGTTCGTGGTCTGCTCGACGATGATCGGCACGATCGTCGCGATGAGACCGACGAAGATGCCGATCACCCCGGCGAACACGATGACGATCGCGACCCACCGCGCCATCCCCCGTCGCTGGAGCCAGCTCACGATCGGGTCGAGGCCGAGCGCGAGGAAGAGCGCGAGCGCGACGTAGAGGATGACCGTGCCGAGCTCGCCGATGATGCCGCCGAGGAGCACGGCGAGCAGCACGCCGAGGGCACCGACGAAGCCGATGCGGAAGGCGTGGACCTTCAGCTCTGGCGCGTGCGAGTCGCTCGAGCCCGTGATCTCCGCCGTGGTGGGCGGCGCCGGCTGCACTCGTTTCGTTCGGATCCGCATGCTTGAGACCGTAGCGGGCGACGAGGTCGACGGCACGTGCCGGGCCCGGCGAGTTCGATCCGGCGATCGCGCGATCGCACGATCGAGAGCGCCGCCGCGCCGCATCCCCGGAATGAATCCGGCGCGACGGCGTTGCTCTCTGTGTGCGATCGAGCACGCCCGAAACCCGAGGGGGAACGTGACCGAGACGACTGCCGTGGGATTCCGGTCCGAACGCGGGCCGGTGCTCATCGCCGTGATGCTGGCCACAGGGCTCATCGCGATCGACTCCACGATCCTCGCGACCGCGGTGCCCTCGATCGTCGCCGACATCGGCGGATTCACCCAGTTCCCCTGGCTCTTCTCGATCTACCTGCTCGCCCAGGCCGTCTCGGTGCCGGTGTACTCCAAGCTCGCCGACACCGTGGGCCGAAAGCCCATCATGCTCATCGGCATCGGCCTCTTCCTCGTCGGCTCGGTGCTCTGCGGATTCGCCTGGGACATGACCTCGCTCATCGTGTTCCGTGCGGTGCAGGGGCTCGGCGCGGGCGCCGTGCTGCCCGTGGCGATCACGATCACGGGCGACATCTACACCGTGCGCGAACGCGCCAGGGTGCAAGGCTACGTCGCGAGTGTGTGGGCGATCTCCTCGGTCGTCGGTCCGACGCTCGGCGGCCTGTTCTCCGAGTTCGCCTCGTGGCGGTGGATCTTCTTGGTGAACATCCCGCTCTGCCTCATCGCCGCGTGGATGCTCGTGCGCGCCTACCACGAGTCGGTCGGCCGTGAACGGCACCGCATCGACGTCGCCGGTGCGAGCGTGCTCACGATCGCGCTCACCCTGCTGATCCTCGCGGTGCTCGAGGGCGGCCAGGCCTGGGCGTGGCTCTCGTGGCAGTCGATCGGCGCGTTCGGTGTCGGCGCCGTACTCCTCGTCGCGTTCGTCTTCATCGAGCGGCGCGCCGCCGAGCCCGTGCTGCCGCTCTGGGTCTTCTCGCGGCGGCTCATCGTGACGACCTCGCTCATCGGGCTCGGCGTCGGTGCGGTGCTCATCGGCCTGACCTCCTACGTGCCGACGTTCCTCGAGGCGACCGCCGGCGCCTCCCCCATCGTGTCGGGGCTCGCGGTCGCCGCGCTGACGCTCGGCTGGCCGATCGCGGCGAGCCAGTCGGGGCGGCTGTTCCTGCGCATCGGGTTCCGCCGCACCGCGCTCATCGGGCTCGCGGTCACGGTGCTCGGCGCGGCCGGTCTCGTCGCGGCATCCGTCACGCCGAACGTCTGGACCACGGCGATCGCGTGCTTCGTCGTCGGCCTCGGCCTCGGCCTCGTGGCCTCGCCCACCCTCATCGCCGCCCAATCGTCGGTGCCGTGGTCGGAGCGCGGCGTCGTCACCGGCGCCAACATGTTCCTCCGCTCGATCGGCAGCGCGGTCGGCGTCGCGATCTTCGGCGCCGTCGCGAACGGCGTGATCGCGCGGTCGGGACTCGGCGAGCACTCCCCCGTCGCGATCCACGCCGCCTCGACCGCCGTCTTCGTGGCGGTGCTCGTCGCTGCCGTGGTCACGATCGCGGGCGCCATCGCGATGCCGAGCGCTCACGTCGACGACATCGAGCACCGCCCGGTGGCCGAGACGGCCTGAGCTTCACCGCAGCGCCGACGGCGGCACGATCTCGCCCTGCAGCGTGCGCACCCACCGCTCGCCCGTCTCGCGGAACTCCGCCCGCGTCGCGAACCGGTAGTGGTAGGCACGGGCACGCACCCAGCGGGGGGCGGCGCCGCCGAACGGGTCGGTGCGCAGGAGCGCGAGCGTCGGGGCATCCGCTTCGAGCAGCCGCGCGAGGAACACCTCGAACCACGGTTCCCACATGCGCCCGAGCGGCAGGAACCACATCAGCCAGTCGAGCCGCAGGTGATACGGCGCCCACTGCCGCGGCACGGCGCGCACCTCGCCGGGCTTGCCCTTGAACCCGTACTCCCGCCACTCGGCGGCTGAGTCGGGCGACTCGGCGAGAGTGCCCTCGACGACGATCTCGATGCGGCGCTTCGTCACCGTGCCGAAGGCGCCGTAGGCGTTCACGAGCATCCAGCGGTTGAACGACGCGTTCATGAGCTGCTGCCGCGAGAGCAGGTTGCGCACCGGCCAGAAACTCAGCACGAGGAGCAGGGCGGATGCCGCGAGCACCACGACACCCCACCAGAGCGGGGTCGCCGCGGCATCCGTGCCCAGATCGGCGGGGATCGCCGGGATCAGCCGGTGCCAGGCCGAGTCGGTGATCGCGGATGCCGCGAGCACGACGGTGATCCAGTTGAGCCAGGCGAAGTTGCCCGTCGCGATGAGCCAGAGCTGGGTGAGGATCACGATCGTCACGGCCGTCGAGCCGACCGGCCCCGGTACGAACAGCAAGAACGGCACGACGAGCTGCGCGACGTGGTTGCCGACCACCTCGCCCCGGTGGAACCACTTCGGCAGCAGGTGCGCCTGGCGGCTCAGCGGGTTCGGCATCGGCTGCGTCTCGTGGTGGTACATGAGCGCGGTGAGGTCGCGCCACTCGGGCCCGCCGCGGATCTTGATCATGCCGGCCCCGAACTCGAGCCGGAACACGAGCCACCAGACCGCGATGACGATCGTCAGCGGCGGCGGCGTCTCGTTCGACCCGAGGAACGCGACGGTGAAGAGCGCCTCGCAGAGCAGCATCTCCCAGCCGAAGCCGTAGAACGTCTGGCCGACGTTGACGATCGACAGGTAGAGCATCCAGAGGGCGAGGAAGACGAGCATGGGCACCCAGGGCGGACCGAGCTGCGGAAGCCCGATGACGACGGATGCCGCGAGCACGAGCCCGACGATCGTCACCGCCACGAGACGCCGGTCGGTGTACCCCCAGCGGAAGACGCTCGGGCCGCGCAGGCGCGGAGCGAGCCGCAGCAGTTCGGGCACCGGCAGCAGGCCGTGCTCGCCGAGGAGCGGCCGGAACTGGTTCAGCGTCGAGGCGAAGGCCACGAATGCGAGCGCCGCCACGCCGCGCTGCAACACCTGCCGCGCGATCTCGTAGTCGTGCGCCTCGAACCAGGAGGTCCAGTCCACGTGCTCACGCTACGCCCCCGCCGGCGAACGGCGTCAGCGCAGCCCGAAGCGCTCCTTCAGGGCGAGCTTCGCCGCGTACCATCCGTTCAGGCCGTGCACGGCCGGCCCGGGCGGCGTCGCGCTCGAGCACAGGTAGACGCCGTCGATCGGCGTGCGCCACGGCGCCGTCGAGACGACCGGACGCTTCACCAGCTGCCGCATCGTGATCTCGCCGGAGTAGATGTCGCCGCCGATGTAGTTCGCGTTGTATCGGCCGAGTTCCGCTGCGGAGCTCGCCGCCGAGCCGAGCACGACGTCGCGGAAGCCGGGCGCGAACCGCTCGACCTCCGCCGTCACGAGCTCGGTGGGGTCGAGCGTCGATCCCGCCGGCACGTGGGTGTAGGCCCACAGCACGTGCCGCCCCGCAGGTGCACGGCTCGGGTCGACGACGGTCGGCTGCGCCGCGAGCACGTAGGGATGCTGCGGCAGCCCGCCGCCCGCACCCGGCTGGTAGCCGCGGGCGACGGCGTTCTCGGCCGCCGCGATCTCGGCCCGGCTGCCGCCGAGGTGCACGGTCGGCGCGAGCCGCACCTCGGGGTTCGCCCAGGGCACCGGCCCGCTCAGCGCGAAGTCGACCTTCGCCACACCCGTGCCGTACCGGTACCGCCGCAGGGCGCGAGCGTAGCCCGAGGGCAACGCCGCGGTGAACAGCAGTTCGGGCGAGGTGTCGAGCAGCACCGCTCGGGAACCCGTGACCTCGGAGAGTGAGGCGACCGCGGCATCCGTCACGATCTCGCCGCCGCGCGCCCGGAGCTCGTCGGCGAGCGCGTCGGCGATCGACTGCGAGCCGCCGAGCGGCAGCCCCCATCCGACGCCATGCGCGTGCATCGCGATCAACAGGCCGGCGCCGGCCGATGCGAGCGACGGCATGCCGCCCGCGGCATGCGCGACGACGCCGGTGAAGAGTGCGGGGGCGAGGTCGCCACGGAAGCGCGCGTTCCACGCGGCGGTGCCCTGTTCGAGCGCGCGGAGCCCGAACCGGAGCGCGGCGACGGGGTCGCGCGGCACACGCAGCAGCTGCGAACCGGTGAAGTCGACCACGCCGCGGCTTCGCGCGAGGAGCGGTGCGAGCAGCTGTCGCCACGCCTCGCCGTCACGGCCGAGCCCGTCGACGGTGCGGTCGAGGTCGCGCCAGGCGAGCCCCGCCCGGCCGCCGTCGAGCGGGTGCGCGTACGACAGCTCGGGCACGACCCAGTCGACCCGATCGAGCAGGCCGAGCCGCTTGAAGACGGGTGACGCGAGGCCGGCCGGATGCACCGTCGAGCACACGTCGTGCCGGAACCCGGGCAGCGTGAGCTCGGCGGTGCGCAACCCGCCGCCGATCGTGGGAGCGGCCTCGAGCACCCGCACCGAGAGTCCGGCACGGGCGGCGAGCACCGCGGCGACGAGTCCGTTGGGCCCGCTGCCGACGACGGTGACGTCGGGGATGCCCGTCATGTGCGCTCGACAGTCATGCGCTCGGCTCGCTCACTCACTCAGAACGAATCGAGGTAGACCCACGGCAGGCGGTCCATCATCAGCCGATGCCGGTTGCCCTCGGCGTCGGGGGCGTCATCGGGCACCGCGGGCTCGCGCTCGCGGATCCGCTCGGCATCGGCGTACTCGTCGTCCTCCTGCCAGAGGATGGTCGATCCGCCGTCGGCGACCCTCGCGACGAACGGCCGCACCTCGCCTCGACGCAGCTCGTCGAGGGCCTCGTCGACGGATGCCGCGCTCGCGAGGCCGTGCAGCGTCACCCACGTGGGCGGCCAGAGCGTCATCGAGCCGGCTGCGTGGCGCTCGAGCGCGTCGACCGGGCGCAGCCACTCGGCCGCGACGACCTCGTCGGGCGCGAGCCGCAGCTCGCCGTCGGGCATGCGAACCGCGAAGAACGTCGTGGTCAGCTGCTTCGGCGAGCCCTTCGGCGGGGTCCAGTGCGAGAACGGCACGAGCTCGTCGGGGTCGAGCTCGAGGCCGACCTCCTCGCGGGTCTCGCGCACCGCGGCCCGTCGAGCGGCGTCGATGCCGTCGATCGGGTGGCCCGCGGCATCCGCTGCATCGACCGCGCCGCCCGGGAAGACCCAGGCCCCGGGGAACGACCCACGGTCGCGCGGGCGCTCGGCGAGCAGCACCTCGAGGCCTCGCTCGCCGTCGCGCAGCAGCACCACGGTCGCGGCGGCACCGGTCGCGACGGGACTCGTCAGTGATTCGAGATCGCTCTGCATGCCCTCATGCTAGGCCCGCACTCGCGCCCGCGCATCGGGTGGCCGGTACACTTCCGGCATGGATGACGGTGCCGGTCCCGGCGTGCTCGTGTCGAGGTTCGCCCGTCTGGTGCTCGCGCCGAATGCGGGGCCCATGACACTCGGCGGCACCAACTCCTACGTGCTGCGGGCGCCGGGCGCGGCCGGGGTGGTCGTGGTCGACCCGGGCCCGGCCGTGGCGCGGCACCTTGCGGCGCTCGCGAGCGCCGGCCCGGTCGAGCTCGTGCTCGTCTCGCACCATCACGCCGACCACACCGAGTCGCTCGCCGCGTTCCATGCGATGACGGATGCCCCGGTGCGCGCGATCGACCCGGCGCTCTGCCTCGGCGGGGAACCCCTGGCCGGCGGCGAACGCATCCGCGCCGCCGGACTCGAGATCGAGGTGATCGCGACGCCGGGTCACACCGCGGACTCGGCGTGCTTCTCGCTTCCGGGCGATGCGATGGCGGCGGGCGGGCCGACTGGCCCCAGCGACTCGGCCGGCCTCGTGGGTTCGGGCAGCGGCACCGGCACCGTGCTCACCGGCGACACGATCCTCGGCAGCGGAACGACGATCATCGCCGACCCCGACGGCGCCCTCGGCCCGTACCTCGATTCGCTCGAGCGGCTGCGCGCCGTCGGCACCCCCGGCCCGGTCGGCGTGCTGCCGGGGCACGGGCCGACGCTGCCCGACCTCGCCGCCATCTGCGACGCCTACCTCGCGCACCGTGCCGAGCGGCTCGAGCAGGTGCGCGCCGCGCTCCGCACGCTCGGCGCCGACGCCTCGCCCGAGGCGGTCACCGACCTCGTCTACGCCGACACGCACTCCTCGGTGCGGGGTGCCGCCGAGGCATCCGTTCGGGCGCAGCTGGCCTACCTGCGCCGGGAATCCAGCCCGTCGGAGTGAGCCGCTCGTGTCGGAGGACGCGGATCGCGTGCCTCCGACACGATTCGCGCACTCCGACGCGATCCCGCACTCCGACGCGGTCCGGGTCAGGCGACGAGCGCGAGCCCGGCGTTCCAGCCGACCTTCTCCTGCACGGCAAGCGTAAGCTGCAGGAAGCCGATGGCCTCGAGCTCACGTGCCCGGGAGAGACGGCCCGCGTCGACCGCGGCCACGCCGCCCGCTCGCACGACCTCGGCGAGGGCCTGCTTCGCGTCGTCGTCGTCACCGGCGATGAGCACCGTGGTCGGGTTCGAGCCGATGGTCTTCGCAGCGAGGGTCGCGGCGAAGTTCGTGTTGAACGCCTTCAGCACCGTCGAGTCGGGCAGGGCATCGGCGAGCTCGTTCGCAGCCGACCCGTCGGCGGGAACCACGAGCCCGTCGAAGGTCGCGAAGTCGAGCGGGTTCGTGATGTCGACGACGATCTTGCCGGCGAGCTCGGCACCGCGGGATGCCACGATCTCGGCGAGCGCGGGGTGCGGCACGGCGAGCACCACGATGTCGCCCGTGATCGGCTCGGCGCTGTCGCGCCCGATGAACTCGACGGTGTTTCCGCCCGCGGCCACGATGCCTCCGATGGCCGTGCCCATGTTGCCGTTTCCGATGATGCTGACGGTCGTCATGTCATTCCTCCCCGCGCCATTCGACGCGATTACTTGTTTCGACAACTATCACCCTACGCGCGTTCAGTTGTTGCGTCAACCATTGCGATAGACTGCTGACATGACGGATGAGACGAGGTGGCTCGCGCCTGAGGAGTCGGCCGCCTGGGTGCGCCTCGTGGCGCTCACCGAGCTGCTGCCCGGCGCGCTCGACGCGCAGTTGCTGCGCGACGCCGGACTGACGCATTTCGAGTACGCCGCGCTCATGGCACTCGCCGCGGCACCGGCGCGCACCATGCGCATGACCGAGCTCGCATCACGCACGAATGCGACGCTGCCTCGCCTCTCGCACGTCGCCCGGCGACTCGAGGAACGCGGGCTCATCGAGCGCTTCCCCTGCCCCGAAGACCGCCGCGCGACCAACGCCACGGTCACCGAGGCGGGTCTCGACGTGATCTCGGCTGCAGCGCCGGGCCACGTCGAAACCGTGCGCGCGAACGTGCTCGACGCGCTCGCCCCCGAGCAGCTCGAGCAGCTCTACGACATCGCCGGCGCCGTGCTCGCGCGACTCGATCCCGACGGGCGGCTCTCAGCCACGTCGTGCCAGTTCAGCGAGGCACCCGCCGACCGCGTGGGTTGAGGGGTTCAGCGCGGCTCGTAGGTGAGGCAGTCGGCATCGTCGGCACCGGCGCCGATGCGCACCGAGGGCGCCGTGCACTCGAGCGAGGAGTTGTGCACGCACTCGGCCCGTTGACACGCCCCGACGTGCGTGAGCACCTTGTCGAGGCCGCCCTTCCTGCCGAGCGGAATGAACGTGGCGCACTCGGCATCGCCGACCGAGCCGCCGATCGTGACCGCGGCCGCGTGGCAGTGCGAATGATCGTTGTACGAACAGCCGGCCACCGAGCATTCGGCGACGGCGGGCAGATCGTCGAGCGTCATGCTCATGGTGACCTCCAGTGCGATGAGCGGTCGTGCGTTATCGGCGATGGTACGCCCGCGGGCGTCGATCGCGCAGCAGGAATCGGACGGGTTTTCGCAGATCATCGCCACTTTTTTCTGAGGCGAGCCTTACCTACCCGGCTCAGCGAGTGACGGTGCCCATGCGGCTCGCGATGGGCTTCAGAACCTCGGGGCGCACGGCGAACCAGCCCGCGACCATCACCGCGAGCGACACCGCGAAGACGGCGAAGCCGAGCCACGACGCATCGTCGCGGCTCGCGTACATCGCATCGAGGTTGCGCAGCGCGCCGGTCGCGAACACGAGCGCGACGTGCACGATGATGAACGCCACGAAGACGAGCATCACCGGGTAGTGCACGGCCTTGGCGAGCGACGACGGGTATACGCGGTTCAGCCGTTCGGCGCGTTGCGGCCACACCGACGAGAGACGCAGGCCCGTGATCACGGCGAGCGGAGCGACGACGAAGACGATCGCGAAGTAGCTGAGCACCTGCAGGCTGTTGTAGTTCACCCAGGCATGCTCGACCGGCCAGTCGAGCGAGGCGTACTGCAGCGCCGCCGACAGTGCGTTCGGCCAGATGTCGGGGCTCGTCGGCACGATGCGCACCCACTGCCCGGTCGCGAAGAGCAGCACGATGAAGACGATGCCGTTGAGCACCCAGAGCGCGTCGACGGTGAAGTGCAACCAAAGGTTGATGCTGATCTTCCACGGCGGGTTCTTGGTGCGAACGAGCCCGTCGTTGTTTCGCACCCAGCGGGCCGGGGGCCGGCCTCCCTTGCGCAGCAGCAGCCCGGAGCGCACGAGCAGCACGAGGAAGAACGCGTTCAGGAAGTGCTGCCAGCCGAGCCAGGCCGGGAGGCCGACCGGCGAGCCCTCGGGCAGCGGCGTCGTGCCGGGGTATCGCGCGATGAACTCCTGCACCTGCGGCTGGGCGCGCAACCAGATCGCGAACAGCACGACCGCCGCGAGCACGGCGACCGCGGCCGGCACCGCCCACACGAGCGGCAGCCACCGACTGCGCCGACGAGTCGCGTGGTGCGCGGTCGGGTCGGTCAGGCGGGTCACCGACACATTTTGGCATGACGAGCCGTGCGCTCGCCGACGGCAACGACCTGAAGAGTCACGGATGCCGCGGCGCCGCGCTGCTCAGGGCAGCACTGCCGACAGCGGGCGGTCGGCATCGCCGCGAGTCATCGCACAACTCGTTCGCCGCGCCGACGACTAGGCCGGCGGGTTGTCGGGGTCGAGGGTCTCGATGGAGTCGGCCTCGACCGAGTTGTCGGCTTCGAGGTCGTTCGGGTCGTCGTCGTGCGATGCCGCCTCCTCGGCGGCATCCTTCTCGGCCGTCTCCATGTCGTCGGCCGCGTTGTGCGGCTCCTCGGCGTGGGCGCCGGTGTCGACGATGCCCCCGGAGTCGTGTCGCTGCGTCGTGTCTCGTGGGTCGGTCATGATGCCTCCGCGGTAGGGATGCCTCCAGCGTGTGCGGCGGCCGCGACATCCGTCAACCGCTTGACGCGGCACCCGCGCACGTGAGCGGTGCCCGCCGACACCGGCAGGACCGACACCGGCGAGGCCGACCCCACGTTGGATGCTGGCGGTCGAGCCGGGCCGCGGGCAGAATGTAGCCGAGACGCGGAGGTGGGCGATGTCGACGGAATTCGTACTGTGGTCGATGCTCGGAGCGATCGGCGTGGTCGGCGGGGGGCTCCTGCTCGCCGCGCTGTGGTCATTGGTGCGACGACCACGCGAGCCCTGACCGCACGCGGGCGGTCAGCCGAGCGCTTCGGCGATCGGCGTCCCGCCGCCGTTGAACCGGATGGTGCGGCGCACCGTGTTCGGCCGATCGAGCACCGCGGCCGCGACCGCGGCGACATCCGCTCGATCGACCGTGCCGCTCTCGCTCGCGTCGACGTCGATGCGACCCGTGCCCTCGCCGTCGGTCAGGCCGCTGGGTCCGAGGATGGTCCAGTCGAGCGCGGTGGACACGAGGTGTTCGTCGGCCGCCGCCTTCGCTTCGGCGTAGGCGCGGAAGGAGTGGCCCTCGGGCACGGTGTGATCGGGCGATCCGAAGTACGACACCATGACGTATCGGCGCACGCCCGCGCGCTCCGCCGCGGTCATCGACCTGATGGCGGCGTCGCGGTCGACGGCGTCGGTGCGCTCGGGGTTGCCGCCGCCCGCGCCCGCCGACCAGACCACCGCGTCGTGCCCGCTCAGGAGCTCGGCGAGGCCGTCGACGTCGAGCTGCTCGATGTCGGCGACGACCGGATTCGCTCCGGCGGCCGTCACGTCGGCGGCGTGGTCGGGATTGCGGATGATCGCGTCGACCTCGTCGCCGCGCTCGGCGAGCAGTTGCTCGAGTCGCAGGGCGACCTTGCCGTGACCGCCGATGATGACGATGTGTGCCATGGGCTCCTCCTTCGCGTGATGCCTCCCACCACGCTACCCCGGGGCACGATCGACACGGGAGGCGGACGATGCCGGTGACGAGTGCGGGGCTGCTGCTCTTCCGTGAGCGGCCGGGGTTGGAGGTGTTCGTCGCGCACATGGGCGGCCCGTTCTGGGCGCGGAAGCAGGCGGGCGCGTGGTCGATCCCCAAGGGCGAGTACACCGACGGTGAAGCACCGCTCGCGGCTGCGCAGCGCGAGTTCGCCGAGGAGATCGGCGTGCGGCCGCCCGACGCCGACTACCTCGATCTCGGCGACTTCCGTTACTCGTCGGGCAAGCTCGTGCGGGTGTTCGCGGGCCGGGCACCCGGGTTCGACGTCGCCGAGGTGCGCTCGAACACCTTCGAACTCGAATGGCCGCCGCGATCAGGACGCCGCCAGGAGTTCCCCGAGGTCGACGAGGCGCGCTGGATGCCCGTCGCCGAGGCCCGCGAGCTGCTCGTGGCCGGCCAGCGACCCGCGCTCGATGCGCTGGTCACGGCACTCGGCGCGGTGAGCGGCTGAGCGGCTTGAGCGGCTGAGCGGCTTGAGCGGCTGAGCGCTCGAGTGCGCTTCGACGCCGGGGACACGGCCTCACGGCCGCGGCGAACGCCTCGGTTACGGCGATGAACGCGGCTCAGGAGGCCGTGCCGAGCACCTCGTCGACCCACTCGGGCACGAGCACGCTCGCCGCACCCAGCCGCACCTCATCGAAGAGCGACGAGACCTCGCTCCGCGCGAGGTTGAGCTCGAGCGTGGCGGCGCCGCGCTCGGCTGCCGTCCACACGAATCCCGCAGCCGGGTACACCGCACCCGAGGTGCCGATGGCCACGAAGCGCTCGCAGGCCGCGAGCGCGGCATCGATGCGATCGAGCTCGTAGGGCATCTCGCCGAACCAGACGATGTCGGGACGCAGCATCCGCTCACCGCAGGAACCGCACGGCGGCCGCTCGACGAGATCGGCGGCGACCGGCGACCTCGTGCCGCACGCGGCGCAGAGCGCCGACCCGAGTTCGCCGTGCATGTGCACGACCCGGCTCGAGCCGGCGCGCTCGTGCAGGTCGTCGACGTTCTGCGTGACGATCAACAGCTCGTCGCCGAGTCGTGTCTCGAGGCGGGCGAGCGCCTCGTGCGCCGGATTCGGCACGACGGCCGCGACCGCGTGCCGGCGCCCATCGTAGAAGCGCTGCACCGTGTCGGCGTCGCGCGCGAAGCCCTCAGGCGTGGCGACGTCCTCGACGCGGTGCCCCTCCCAGAGGCCGCCCGAGTCGCGGAACGTCGGCACCCCGCTCTCGGCCGAGATGCCGGCACCCGTGAGCACGACGATTCGCATGCACCCATTACATCGCGGCACGGGGGCAGTCTCGGGCACGGTTACGCCTGGGGGCGGGCCCTCGGGCACGCCCCTCTCCTCGCCGCCCGAGGGCGCTCGATCACCGCAGCAGGGGTCCTTCCTCGGCGGCATCCGATCGGCGAGGATGAGTGCGTGCCCGCGCGAACCCTGATCGATGTCGCCGAGGAGTTGTACGCATTGCTCCCCGACGAGTTCACCGCGGCGCGCAACGACGAGGCCAAGGCGGCGAAGGCCGATGACCGCGAACTCGCGGCGGCCGTCCAGGCGCTGCGCCGGCCCTCGCCCGCCGCGTGGCTCGTCAATCAGCTCGCGCGCCGGCGCACCGAGCAGGTCGACTCGATCGTCGAGCTCGGCGCGCGGCTTCGCGACGCGCAAGACGGGCTCGACGCCGAGACGCTCGCGCAGTTCGCCCGGCAGCGCCGTCAGCTCGTCGCGGCGCTCGCCCGCGACGCCGGCGAACTCGCCGAGGAGCTCGGCAACCCGGTGCGCGGCCCGGTGCTCGACGAGGTCGCGCAGACCATGCAGGCTGCGATGTCGGATGCCGCTGCCGCCGACGCCGTGCGCAGCGGCCGGCTCGTGCGCGGCCTCGAGGCCGTCGGGCGCGAGGTCGACCTCGATGGCGCGGTCGCGGGCGGTGCCGGGCAGGCCGTGCCGGCGTCGCGGGGCGGCGGTGCGGCGAGCGGGGCGAGCGGGTCGCGCGAGGCGCGCGAGGCGCGCGGGTCGTCAGGGGAGAGCGGGTCGCAGGCACCGGGGGCGAGAGCTCCGCGCCGCGGAGATGCCGATGCCTCGAAGGCGGAGCAGCGCGCCCGGGCCGCCGCAGAGGCGCGGGAGGCTCGGGAGCGCGCCGAACACGCCGAACGGGAGGCTCGGGAGTCGGAGGCACGCGCGGGTGAGGCCGAGCGGGTGCTCGACGAACTCGACGCGCGCATCGCCGAGCTTCGCCGGACCGTCGACGAACGCACGCAGGAGCGGGACGACCTCGAGGAGCGCCTCGCGAAGGTGGAGGTCGAACTCGCCGACGCCGAGCGCGAGCTGCGTCCGCTGGGCCGCGAGCGCGAGCGCGCCGCGAGGTCGGCGCGCGAGGCGAGAGCTGCGGCCGACGAGTCGCGCGCGGCCCTCGACTGACGCGGCGCGAAGGCCTCGTCACCGGACCGCTCGTGTCGCACGGGACCGGTGACATCGCGGGTCCTGTGCGACACGACCGGTCCCGTGCCGAATCGTCAGTGCCGCGAGCTCGTCAACGCGTGCGCTCGAGCAGCCAGTCCATCGCCGCGGGGATCGCGTCGAGCACCGAGATGTGCCCGTCACCCGCTCGCATCCAGAGCTCGGAATCCGGCAGCCGGCCGCGCATCCATTGCGCGTGCGCCGGCGGCACGACCCGATCGAGGCTGCCCTGCACGAGCAGCACGGGTGCCGCGACCTCGGCGAGATCGAAACCCCACGACGAGGCGAATGCGACATCGTCGTCGATGAGACCGTCGGGGCCGTAGACCTCGGAGCGCCCGACATCGGCACCGAGCGACGACCACCTGCCCTCGAGGGCGGCCCAATCGCCCGGCACGAACTGCTCGGGGTCGAACTCGGCGGTCGCTTCGAACCGCGCCCGGGCATCGCGGCCCTCGAAGGCCGAGCGGATCGCATCGGGCGAGGCCATGCCCCCGAACCAGTCGAACTCCTCGGTGTACGGCGCGATGCCGGCGAGCGTCACCACTCCGACCACCCGCTCGGGCAGCCGCGCCGCGCACGCGAGCGCATGGGGAGCACCGCCCGACGCACCCATCGTCGCGAACCGGTCGACGCCGACGGCATCCGCGATCGCCGCGACATCCGCCGCCGCCGACGCGACATCGCGCCCGGGCAGGGGCGAGGATCCGCCGTAGCTCGGCCGTGCAAACGAGATGAGACGGATGCCGCGCTCCGCCGCGGCGGCGAGCACCGGGTCGAGCGGGGCGCCCGTCTGCGGCGAACCGTGGTGCCAGACGAGCACGAGGCTCACCGCGGCATCCGCGCCCGTGTCGAAGGCGTGCAGTACTCGGCCGTCACCCGGCGGCCGCACGTCGAACTCGGTGATCATCGCCGGCGTCGGTTCGCGAGGTTCACGCCGCCGAGCTTACGGCGACCCTCCGACCACGGCCTCCGCACCGTTCCGGACCACTCGTATCGCACGGGACACCGGACATCTCGGGTCCGATGCGACACGAGTGGTCCCGAACGGCGGGCTCCGGGGGCGAGCGGGCCGGGCCGCGGCCAGGGCGGGCGGGGGTGGGTCAGGGTCGGCCGTCGAGGCCGGCCGCGCGGGTCGCCGCGGCGACGAACGCCGGGCGCACTCGCTCCCAGCCGTCGAGGTAGCCGCCGACCATGGCGGCGTCGCGCAGCAGCACCAGTTGGGCGGCTGCGTCTGCGGCATCCGCCACCTCGGCCGCCGCGAGCAGCGACTCGAGCTCGGAGCGGAACCACTCGCGATGCCGGGCGACGGTCTGCCGCACGCCGCTGTCGGCGTCGGGATACTCGGCGGCGGCGTTGATGAACGGGCAACCGCGCGTGTGGTGGCGGGCGATGTCGTCGGCGAGCCCGCCGATCACGAGACCCACGAGCTGCTTGGGTTCGGCTCCGGATGCCTCGGCGTCGGCGAAGGCGCCGCGGATGCTGGCGTCCTCGACCCCGAGGTAGGCCTCGACGAGGTCCTCCTTTCCGGGGAAGTGCCGGTAGAACGTCGCTCGAGTGACCCCCGCCTCGCCGATGATGCGGTCGACGCCCACCGAGTGGATGCCCTCGCGATAGAAGAGCTCGGACGCGGTGCGCAGCAGGCGCTCGCGCGCTTCCGAAGTGCCGGCGGGAGTCGTTCGAGTTGCCATAGAGAAGATAGTAGAACGATCTTTCTGCTTTTGCTTGACACGGTGCGCGGTTGGGGGTAACTTCTCAGACACGGACAGAACGATCGTTCTACTACGAGATCGCACATACCAGGAGAAGAGACATGACCGCCACCAAGACCCCCATCGTCCTCATCCACGGCCTCTGGATGACCCCCGCGAGCTGGAACACCTGGGCCGAGTACTTCCGGGCCCGCGGCCACGAGGTCATCGTTCCCGGCTGGCCCGGCATCGACGACCGCGAGGTCGCCGACATCCGCTCGAACCCCGAAGCACTGAAGGGCATCGGCCTGGCGCAGATCGCCGATCACTACGAGCGCATCATCCGCGCCCTTCCCGAGAAGCCGATCATCATGGGCCACTCCTTCGGCGGCTTGCTCACCCAGATGCTCGCCGACCGCGGCCTCGGCGTCGCCTACGTCGGGGTCACACCCGGCCAGCCCGCCGGCATCACCACGCTGCCGCCGTCGACGCTGCGCACCGGCTTCCCCATCCTCGCGAACCCCTTCGACAAGAACGGTGCGAAGCCGATCTCGAAGGCGCACTTCCACTTCACCTTCGGCAACGACCTCGACCGCGAGGCATCCGACCGCATCTGGCAGGACTTCGCGGTGAACTCCTACAACCGGGTGTTCTTCGAGGGCGTCGCCGGCGCGTTCAACGAGAAGGGCGGCGTCAGCCACGTCGATTACGGGCGCACCGACCGGGCACCGCTGCTCGTCATCACCGGCGAGATCGACCACGTCGTGCCGCCCGCCATCGGCCGCGCGATCGTGAAGAAGTACCGCGCCACGGGCAGCCCCGCCGTCGTCGACTACCGGGAGTTCCCCGGTCGCACGCACCGAATCGTCAGCCAAGACGGCTGGCAGGAGGTCGCCGAGTACGCCCTCACCTGGGCGACCGAGCACGCCGAGGCGGCGAGCCGCACGGCGTGACCGGCCCCGTCACGGGACCCTTCGTGTCGCATCGGACCACGGATATCACGGGTCCGGTGCGATACGAAGGGTCCTGAGGCGAGGGGGCGAGCGGTCAGCGCTCGATCGAGTCCTGCCCGCCGGTGCGACCGAACACGCTGCGCAGCACGAAGAACACGATGACCGCGACCACGGCGACGATCGCGAGCTTGCCGATGAACCAGAGCAGGCTGAACAGCACGTCGACGAGCACCCAGGCGATCACGACGGCGACGATCACGCCGATGACGGTCCAAACGGTGCGGCTCATGATTCGAGGCTAGCCGAAGCGCGAGGGATGCCTCACCGCCGATGCCACTCGACCAGCCGCGGTCAGGGGGCGTGGCCGTCGAAGAGCAGGGTCGGCACGGGGCCGAACGGCATCGATCGCACCCGCAACGGGCGCACGTCGTCGCCGAGGAACCCCGCCTCGGCGAGCGCGCGGGCGCTGTCCCGGTCCCAGTGGCAGCCGTGGCAGAACTTCGCCGTGAACGGCGTGGCGGCACGCTGCACGGCGCGCTTCGCCGTGTGCGGGGGCGCCACGACGTGGTCGATGAACACCACCCTGCCGCCCGGCGCGAGCACCCGCCGCACCTCGGCGAGCGCGATCGCCGGGTCGTCGACCGAGCAGAGCACGTAGGTCGCGACGACGCCGTCGACGGAGTGATCGGGCAGCGGAATCGCCTCGGCCCGGGCGTCGAGCGGTTCGGCGCGATGGCCCCACTCGCGGGCGCGGGTCGCGAGTTCGGCCCGCCGTGCGGCATCCGGTTCGAGCCCCACCCACTCGACGTCGGAATGCAGCGCGCCGAAGTTCTCACCCTCGCCCGCGCCGATCTCGAGCACCCGCCCCCGCAGTCGCCCGACGAACTCCCGCTCGAGGTCGTCGAGTTCGTCGTCGTCGATGAGACGGGATGCCGGGGCTTGCCGCCGTTCTTCCATGCGGCCCATGCGAGCACGTCGGCGGGCGCGCGTCAACCTGGGGCCACTGATACCCGCCACCCGGGCCGGGCCGGGCCCCGCGCCGTAGGCTGGAGCGATGCTCAGGCGATTCCTCTCCGGTGCCGCCCTGCTCCTGCGCGGCTTCGGCTTCTGGGGGCGCCGGCCGGGCGTCATGCTGCTCGGGCTGATCCCCGCCGCGATCGTGTTCGTGCTCGTGCTCACGGCGCTCGTCGCGCTCGGCATCCAGTTGCCGGCGATCGTCGAGTGGGCGACGCCGTTCGCCGAGCGGTGGGATGCGTTCTGGACCGCGACGCTGCGCATCGCCATCGCCGCGGTGACCTTCGCGGGCGCCGTGCTGCTCGCGGCGGTGACGTTCACGGCCCTCACGCTCGCCGTCGGCGATCCGTTCTACGAACGCATCTGGCGGGCCGTCGAGGTGGAGCTCGGCGGGCAGGTGCCCGATCGCGGCGCCGGGTTCTGGCGCGCCGCCGGCGACGCCGTCGCCCTCATCGCGCTCGGCATCGTCTCGGCCCTCGTCGTCGGCCTCGTCGGGTTCGTGCCGCTCGTCGGTTCGGTCGCCGCTCCGGTGCTGGGGGTGGTGCTCTCGGGGTGGCTGCTCGCCAGGGAGCTCACCAGCCGCGCCTTCGAGGCCCGCGGCATCACGTCGACCGCCCGCAAGGCCGTGCTTCGCGGGCACCGGGCGCAGATGCTCGGCTTCGGCGTCGCGACCCAGCTCTGCTTCATGGTGCCGCTCGGCGCCGTGATCGCGATGCCCGCGGCGGTGGCCGGGTCGACGATGCTCGCACGCGGCGCGCTCGATGCCGCGGCCGCACGATCGTCGTCGAGCGCCTCGGCGGCCGGCAGCTGAACGAGCCGATGCCGCAGACTCGCGCCTGCGGCATCCGCTCGGGTTCGCCAGGTCGCCCCGGCGCGCGGCTCAGCGCAGTCCGGCGAAGAAGGCCCGGATGTCGCCGGCGACGAGTTCGGGCACCTCGAGGGCCGCGTAGTGGCCGCCGGTCTCGAACCGGCTCCAGTGCACGATGTTCGAGTTGTCGCGCGCGGCGAAGACCTTGATCGTCTGGAAGTCGTCTCTGAAGACGGCCACGCCGGTCGGCGCCGCGTTCACCTGCGGCTCGGCCTCGGCGCGCGCGTTGTCGAGGTAGCTGCGGCTCATGCCGGCTGCGGCGTTCGCGAACCAGGTGACGCTCACCTCGGTGATGATCTGCTCGAGCGTGACGAGCGCCGTGCCGTTGCCGAAGGAGTTGAACAGCTCGCTGTAGGCGAGCAGTCCGATCGGCGAGTCGCTGAGCCCCACGGCCACGGTCTGGGGGCGGCTCGCGTTCATGGTGTTGTAGCCGCCGACCGACTGGAACCACTGCATGTGCTCGAGTCCCGCGTAGTCCTGCGGCTCGAGCTGCTCGAACTCGGCGGGGTCGCCGCTCGGGAACGAGAAGAGCTGCAGCACGTGCAGGCCGAGGAACCCCTCGGGGTTCGCGAGGCCGAGCTCACGGGCCACGAGTGCGCCGTTGTCGGAGCCGTGGATGCCGTACTCTGTGTACCCGAGCCGGTGCATGAGCTCGTCGTAGGCGCGAGCGACGCGAGCGGTGGTCCAGCCGGCCTCGGCGACCGGGTTCGAGAAGCCGTAGCCCGGGGCATCCGGAATCACGACGTCGAAGGCGTCTTCGGCGCGGCCGCCATGGGCCACCGGGTCGACGAGCAGGTCGATGAGGCCGAGGTAGTCGACGGATGACCCGGGGTAGGTGTGCGCCAGCAGCAGCGGCGTCGCACCGGGGTGGGGCGAGCGCACGTGGATGAAGTGGATCGGCTGCCCGTCGATCTCGGTCGTGAAGTGCGGCACGGCGTTGATGCGGGCCTCGGCGGCACGCCAGTCGAAGGCGCGCCAGGCGTCGAGCGCTTCGCGGAGGTAGGAGTTCGGGGTGCCCGCGTCCCAGTCGTCGGTCGGCGCGGGCTGCGGCAGGCGGGTGCGAGCGAGTCGCTCCTGGAGGTCGTCGACCTCGGCCTGGGCGACCTCGATGCGGAAGGGGCGGACTTCGGTGCTGGGTTCGGTGGTGGTGTTCATGTCTTCGACGGTACGGTGCATATAGGTACGATCACTTCCTAATAATCAGAGCCGCGGGAACTTTTTCCCACGGCTCCCCTGAGAGGCTCCACATCGCCGACACCGCAGCCCGACTGCTCGCCCTGCTCGCCCTGCTGCAGACGCGACCCGATTGGACGAGCACCGAACTCGGCTCCCGCCTCGGCGTCACCCCGCGCACCATCCGGAACGACATCGATCGGCTGCGCGAACTCGACTACCCGGTCGATGCCACCCGCGGCGCCGCGGGCGGCTACCGGCTGGGCGCCGGCGCGAAACTGCCACCGCTGCTGCTCGACGACGAGGAGGCGGTCGCCGTGGCGATCGGCCTGCGCGCCGCCACCGGCATCGCGGGCGTCGAGGAGTCGAGCTCCCGCGCACTGACGAAGCTCGAACAGGTGCTGCCGTCACGGCTGCGCCCGACGGTCGAGGCGCTCGCGACCGTCATCGATCGCGCGCCCGAGAACACCGACACGGATGCCCCCGACCCCGAGGTCGACGCCGGGGTGCTCACCGCCGTGGCCGGCGCGATCCGCGATGTCGAGTGGATCCGGTTCGAGTACCAGGGGGTGTCGCGCCTCGTCGAGCCCTATCGCCTGCTGAGCTGGGCGCGGCGGTGGTATCTCGTGGGGCGCGACCCCTCGACCGATGAGTGGGGCACGTTCCGGGCGGACTGGATCGAACCGCGGATGCCGACCCGTCGCCGCTTCGCGCCGGCGCCGCTTCCCGGGGGCGACTACACCGCGTTCGCGATGCGCTCGATCGCCGAGAGCGGCTGGAAGGTGCACGCGCGTCTGCGCATCGCGGCCCCGGCGGAGGCCGTGCTCGCGCGCATCCACCATGCGGTCGGGGTGGTCGAAGCGGTCTCCGACACCGAGTCGGTGCTCGTCACCGGCGCCGACACGCTCGACACCATCGCGGCGTACATCGGCATGCTCGGCATGGACTTCACCGTGGACTCCCCCGCCGAACTGCGAGCACTGCTGCTGACGTTCAGCGAGCGGTACGCTCGTGCGGCGATCCCTCCGAGCTGAGCGCCCGGCCCGCGGGCCGGCTCAGCGGCACGACATCGATCGTTGGATGAGTTCGTCGGAGGGGCGGCCGTAGAGCCACTCGCCGTTGCCGTCGCCGTTCGTGTACCCCATGCCGATCGCCCAGGCGGTCGCCCACGGCTCGTTGTCGTCGGCGTACTCGGCGACGAGGTCGTAGCACTTCGAGGTGATCGCGTGGCCGACCTCGTGCACGACGAGCGCGGGCATGCGCGGGTCGTCCCACAGCTCGGCGATGCTGTTCGAGAGGGTGATCGTCGACAGCCCGCCCTCCCAGGTGTCCCACGTGGCCGTACCGCCGGCCGAGCCGTTGTCGCCGTAGCCGATGACCATCGGCGCCCAGTCGAACTCGAGCAGCACGCCCCCGGCGATCGAGCGGGCGAACGCCTCGACGGCGACCCGCCGCTCGTAGAGCGGACCCGCCTTCTCGGCCTCCTCGGCGGCGTGCGTCGATTGCAGGGCCGTCGCCGCGGCGACGTACTGCTCGACGCGGGCCGAAGCGTCGGAGCCCCACGTGGCGCCCGCGAGCTGCTCCATGGCGAGCCGGTACTCGATGCGCTCGACATTGCGCGCGGAACCGTGCGCGGCTTCGATCGAGGCGGCGACGGGCGCGATGCCCGCGAGGTAGGCGAGCCCGGCGCCGGCGGTGCTCTGGTCGAGATCGACGAGGGCGGTGGCATGCGCCTCGGACTCGGCGATGCCGCCGTTCAGCCGCTCGGTCTCCGCGGTCAGCACGCTCGATGCCCGGTCGAGGGAGACGAACCAGACCGGGCGTCGTATCGGCCCGGGAGCATCGGCCGATTCGATCTCGAACGCGGGGGCGGCCGCGACCTCGGCGCCGAGCTCACCGGCCGCGGTCGACAGCGTCGCCTTCGCCGCGGGGTCGACGAAGGCGTCGGGTGCGGCGAGCATCGACGCCGCGATTCCGGCCGTCGCGGCGGCATCCGCTTCGATGGCCGCCGTCGACTCCTCGACCGCCGTCGCCTCGGCGACTGCCGCACGATGCGCGGCGATCGCGGCGTCGAACCTCAGGTTCGCGATCGCGTGCACGGCGAGGACCGCGCCTGAGACGAGCAGGAAGAGCGCGAGGCCGAGCACGAGCCACGTGCCGGTGCCCCGCGAGCGGCGCCCAGGAGCGGAGGCCGGTTCGACGGTGTCGGGAATCGCGCTCGTGGGCGGCTCGGGAGTCATCCGTGTCAGTATCGCGGTTCCCGGTCGCATCGGGCAATTCGGGGCGCTCGTCTCGGCGACGCCGAAGCGTCGCCCGTGGTTCACGTGCGATTCACGCGCATGGACCGTTTCCGACGGGCGTCGTCCCTACTGTGGCCTCGGCTCCCCGGTTTTGCACGCCCGCCCCACAGCGCGGGTGGCCGGCGAGCCAAACGGAGGACACGTGTTGAAGAAGCAACTCACCCTCGCAGCGGTCGGACTCTCGACCGCGGTGGCGCTCGGCCTCACCGGCTGCGCCGGCGGATCGGCCGATGCCGGCGACGGGAAGGCGGATGCCGCGACCGCGACGAGCCTCGCCGCCTTCGGCGACCTCGCTGCGCTCGAGGAAGCGGCGAAGGCCGAAGGCCAGCTGAACGTCATCGCGCTGCCGCGCGACTGGGCGAACTACGGCGAGGTGCTCGACGCCTTCGCGGCGAAGTACCCCGAGATCACGATCAACGAGGCGTCGCCCGACGCCTCGAGCGCGGAGGAGATCCAGGCCGCCGAGACGAACGAGGGCCTCGACACCGCGCCCGACGTCTTCGACATCGGCCTGACGGTCGCCCTGCAGAACACCGACCTGTTCGCCCCGTACCAGGTCGCGACCTGGGACGAGATCCCCGCCGAGCTGAAGGAGCCGAGCGGCCTGTTCGTCGGCGACTACGGCGGCTACATGTCGATCGGCTACGACTCCTCGAAGTTCGAGGCGCCCAAGTCGCTCGACGACCTGCTCGGTGCCGACTACAAGGGCTCGGTCGCGATCAACGGCGACCCGACGCAGGCCGGTGCCGCGTTCGCCGCGGTGGGCCTTGCCACCGTGCAGTCCGACGGCACGCTCGACGACTTCGAGCCGGGCATCGACTTCTTCTCGGAGCTGAACGCGGCCGGCAACCTGCTGAAGGTCGACGTCACGACGGCGACGGTCACCTCGGGCGAGACGCCCGTCGTGTTCGACTGGGACTACCTGAACGCCTCGCACCGTGACGCCAACCCGAACTGGGAGGTCGTGATCCTTCCGGGCACCGGCTACGCGGGCTACTACAACCAGGCGATCAACGCGGATGCCCCGCACCCGGCCGCCGCCCGCCTCTGGCAGGAGTTCCTCTACAGCGACGAGGCCCAGAACCTCTGGCTGAAGGGCGGCGCCCGCCCGGTGCGCGCCGACGCCATGGCCGAGGCCGGCACGATCGACGAGGACCTCTTCGAGAAGCTCCCCGCCGCCCCCGAAGACACGGTCGTTCCCACCGAGGAGCAGAGCACGAACGCCGGCACCCTGCTCGGCGAGAAGTGGGCCGCGGCGGTCGGTTGATGACCGTCGTCGCTTCTGCGGCGCCTGCTGAGGCGGAGTCGGGATTCCCGGCTCCGCCTCGGCGGTCCTCCCGCCCCGGCATTCCCGCGGCGCTCGGCCTCGCGCCGTTCGCCGCCTATGTGCTGCTGTTCCTCGCCCTGCCGACCCTGCTCGCCGTGGCGAGCGGGTTCTTCGACGGCGACGGAACGTTCACCCTCGCAAACGTCATGGCGCTCGGCGATCCCGTGATCGTGGCCACGTTCGCGAACTCCGCCTGGCTCTCGGTGCTGACCTCGGTGGTCGGCGCCCTGATCGGCGCGCTCGCCTGCTACGCCCTCGTCGGGCTCGAGCAGGGCCGGGCCCGCAGCCTCGTCGACGCCGCGAGCGGCGTGCTCGCCCAATTCGGCGGCGTCATGCTGGCGTTCGCGTTCATCGCGACGATCGGCATCCAGGGGCTCGTGACCGTCTGGCTCCGCGACACCTTCGGCATCGACATCTTCGCCGAGGGTGCGTGGATCTACGGCCTGCCGGGGCTCGTGCTGCCCTACATCTACTTCCAGGTGCCGCTCATGATCATCACCTTCATGCCGGCGATGGGGGCGCTGAAGCCGCAGTGGGCCGAGGCGAACCTGACGCTCGGCGGTACGCGAGCCGGCTTCTGGCTGCACATCGGCATCCCCGTGCTCGCGCCCTCGTTCTTCGCGAGCCTGCTGCTGCTCTTCGCCAACGCCTTCTCGTCGTACGCCACCGCCGCCGCGCTCGCGAGCCAGGGCTCGCAGATCGTGCCGCTGCAGATCCGCACCGCGCTGACGAGCGAGACCATGCTCGGCCGCGAGAACCTCGCGGGCGCCCTCGCGCTCGGCATGATCCTCGTGATGACCGTCACCATGTGGCTGTACTCGATCGTGCAGCGGCGCGCCGCCCGGTGGCAGCGATGAGCCGGCAGGGCCTGGCACCGCACCCGGCGACGCGCTGGGTGATCGGCATCGTCATCGTCGGCCTCTTCGCCATTCCGATCGTCTCGATGGCCGAGTACACGCTTCGCGATCTCGACGGCCACTCGCTCACCCACTGGGCCTCGCTCTTCGACCCCGCGAACGCGGCGAAGTACCGGCCGATCTGGGTCGGACTCGGCAACTCGATCGTGCTCGCGATCGTCACCGTCGCGATCGTGCTGTTCCTGCTCGCACCGACGATGGTGCTCGTGGCGCTCCGATTCCCGGCGCTGCGGCGCCCGTTCGAGTTCCTCGTGCTGCTGCCGATCACGATCCCGGCGATCGTGCTCGTCGTTGGGCTCGCGCCGATCTATCTCGTGATCGGGCGCACCTTCGGCACCGGGGTCTGGACCCTCGCCTTCGCCTACGGCATCACGGTGCTGCCGTTCGCCTACCGTTCGATCCAGGCCTCGATGGAGGCGACCGACGTGCGCACGCTCGCCGAGGCGGCCCGGTCGCTCGGTGCGAGCTGGCCCACCGTGCTGCTCCGCGTGCTGGCCCCGAACCTCCGGCCCGGGCTCATCGCCGCCTCGCTCATCTCGGTCGCCGTCGTGCTCGGCGAGTACACCATCGCATCGCTCCTGAACCGGCAGAACCTGCAGACCGCCCTCGTGGTCGTCGGCAAGCAGGATCCGTACGCCTCGGTGATCCTCTCGCTGCTCGCGCTCGTGTTCGCATTCGTGCTGCTGCTCGTGATCGGGCGCGCCGGCCGCGGCCCCACTCGCCGCCACGCGGCATCCCGCCACTCGTCGAAGGAAGCCCGCCCATGACCGATTCCGCCACCGTCGACACCGCCGACAACTCGATCCTCGCCGCCCGCGGCGAAGGCACCTCCGTCGAGTTCGACGGTGTCGTGAAGAACTACGGCGCCACGCGAGTGCTGCACGGCGTCGATCTCGCCATCAAGCCGGGCGAGTTCGTGTCACTCCTCGGCCCCTCGGGCTGCGGCAAGACGACCGCCCTGCGGGTGCTCGCGGGGCTCGAGCACGCCGACGGCGGCACGGTGCGCATCGGCGGCGCGGATGTCTCTGGCGTGCCCACGAACCGCCGCGACCTCGGCATGGTGTTCCAGGCGTACTCGCTGTTCCCGCATCTCGATGTCGCCGCCAACACCGCGTTCGGGCTGCGCATGCGAAAGGTGGCGAAGTCCGAGGCATCCGATCGGGTGCGCGACGCCCTCGCCCTCGTCGGCCTCGCCCACCTCGCCGAGCGTTACCCGCACGAGCTCTCGGGCGGACAGCAGCAGCGCGTCGCGCTCGCTCGGGCACTCGTCACCGAGCCGCGCGTGCTGCTCCTCGACGAGCCGCTCTCGGCGCTCGACGCGAAGGTGCGGGTGCAGCTCCGCGATGAAATCCGTCGCATCCAGCTCCGCCTCGGCATCACGACGGTCTTCGTGACGCACGATCAGGAGGAGGCGCTCGCCGTCTCCGACCGCATCGCGGTCATGGACGCCGGTCGCATCGACCAGGTCGGCACCCCCGAAGAGCTCTACCTGCGCCCGGCCACGGCCCACGTCGCCGAATTCGTGGGCCTGTCGAGCGTGCTGCCCGCCGTGGTCACGGGCGGCGCGGCCTCGGTGCTCGGCGTCACGCTGCCGACGATCGGCGAGACGGCCGACGGCCCGGCCGAGGTGTTCGTGCGCCCCGAGAACGTGCGGCTCGGCGGTTCGATCGCGGCCGTGGTGCAGGAGAGCACCTTCCTCGGCAGCATGCGCCGCACGCTGCTGCGCACGGAGGGCGGCGCGCTCCTGCGCATGCAGCATCCCGCGCGGGAGCAGCTGCAGTTCGGCGAGCGCGTGACGGTCGAGCTCGACAGCGTCGCGGTGGCGGTTCGCCCGGTCGGCTGAACGAGGTCGCGACGAGAGCGGATGCCGCAGCGATCTGCCGGCGATCGCCCGGCGATCGCCCGCGATCCTCTCTGGAGAGTGGTCGGCGCGCGCGACCACCCCGAGATCCAGCCCAGCGCTGCCACTGAGGAAATCTCAGTGCATTGCACGGATGCGGCCGCGGCAGTCGGCGCGCACGCTTGACGCACCCCGATCCGATTCGAGTGTGTCAAGGAGACGAGCATGACCGATTCACCAGCAGTTCCCCCCGCAGCCGACCCCGCCGCCACGCGACCCGCGACCGACGCGGTCGCCGCCGCAGACCGGGCGCTCAAGACGAAACACCGCGCCGTGTGGGCGTCGGGCGATTACCCGACGCTGGCCTCCGAGCTGATCTGGACTCTCGGCCCGGTCGTCGTCGACTCGGTCGACGTGCAGCCGGGCGACCGGGTGCTCGACGTCGCGGCCGGCTCCGGCAATGCGGCGATCCCCGCCGCACTGCGCGGCGGCACCGTCGTGGCGAGCGACCTCACGCCCGAGCTCTTCGACGTCGGCCGGCGCCGCGCCCACGAGGCAGGAGTGGAGCTCGAGTGGCGCGAGGCCGATGCCGAGGCGCTGCCGTTCGAGAACGCCGCGTTCGACGCGGTCGTCTCCTGCGTGGGCGTGATGTTCGCGCCGCACCACCGGCAGGCCGCGGGCGAACTGCTGCGCGTCACCCGCCCCGGCGGCCGCATCGGACTGCTGAGCTGGACACCCGACGGCTTCATCGGGCAGATGTTCACGACCATGAAGCCGTATGCCGCCCCCTTGCCCGAGGGCGCAGAACCCGCACCCCTCTGGGGCGACGAAGGCCACGTGCGCGAGCTGCTCGGCGACGATGTCGACGAGGTCAGCGCACGGCGCGAGAGCGTCACCATCGACCGGTTCGCCTCACCCGAGGCGTTCCGCGACTACTTCAAGCAGAACTACGGCCCGACGATCGCGGTGTACGGCCGCATCGCCGACGAGCCAGACCAGGTTCGAGCCCTCGACGACGCCCTCGTCGAGCTCGCCAGGTCTCACGGCCTCCGCGCGGCCGGCGACACGATGCGGTGGGAATACCTGCTCGTCACCGCTCGTCGAACCTGACGCGCTCGAGGCCCCACCCGAAGGAGCTGTCATGTACCTGAGCGAGGACTACTTCGTCTTCGAATTGCACCAGCGCGGCGAGGAACGACTCTTGAAAGAGCTCGAGCGCCGTCGCGTCATCGCCGAGCGCCTCGCAGAGCGGGCCGCCGAGCGGGCCGCCGAGGCAGCCGAGCTGCAGGTGACGGATGTCTCGCGCCCGCCGTTCATCGTGCGCTGGCGCCGTCGTCTCGGCCGACTCGCCGGCCCCACGTTCGGCGCCCACGGCGGCGGACCCACCCCGATCGCCTCGTGACCCGAAGCGACACCATCGCCGACACCATCGACCCCGATGGCCCGGCGCGACCCGCGACCCGAGGGCCGCGAGTCGCCGAGGGCCGACACCTGGCGTCCCGTCAGGTGCCGGCGCCCATCTGGCTCGTGCCGTCGGAGAGCATCGGGGAGATCAGCCCGAAGACGTTGCCGTCGGGATCGAGCAGGTAGCCGACCCGGCCGACGCCCTGCATGTCTTCGAGCGGCAGCGCCTCGGCGGCGCCGAGGTCGAGCCCCTGCCGGAACTTGGCGTCGATGTCGTCGACGCCGACGACGAGATTGGCGCCGTTCACCGGCGCCCCCGTCGCGGGCCTCGGCCCCCGCCGCTGGGTCAAGCCGCCGTTGATGCCGAGCCCCGGGGCGCCCGCGACGATGGCGCCGTCACCGGTCGTGATCGACCAGTACGGCACGTCGCCGAACTGCTGGAACGACCATCCGAAGAGCTGCGAGTAGAAGTCGATGAGCCGCTCGGGTTCCGATGCATGGATCTCGAAGTGCACGACGAAGTTCGCCATGATGCCCCCTTGCCGATGGATTCGCGCTCAGGCTACGCCTCGGCCGTCGATGCGTCCACGTCGTTCGCGCACTCCGCCGGGCACGACACGGGCGGCGTGGCTAGGCTCGGAGCATGGCTCTCCGCATCGTCGTCATGGGCGTCTCAGCGGCCGGCAAGTCGACGGTCGGCCGAGCGCTCGCCGACCGTCTCGGCGTGCCGTTCCGTGATGCCGACGACCTGCATCCCGAGGTGAATCTCCGCAAGATGACGTCGGGCATCGCCCTCGACGACCACGACCGCGGCCCGTGGCTCGACCTGGTGGGCGCCGAGCTCCAGGCGGCGAACACCGGCATGGTGATGGCCTGCTCGGCATTGAAGCGCGACTACCGCGATCGTCTCCGCGACGTCGCACCGTCGACGGTGTTCCTGCACCTGCACGGCTCCGCCGAACTGCTCGCTGCCCGGGCGGCCGCTCGCAGCGGCCACTTCATGCCGCTGAGCCTGCTCGACTCGCAGCTGGCGACGCTCGAGCTCCTTGCACCCGACGAGGCGGGGTGCACGATCGACGTCTCGGGTGACACCGACGAGATCGTCGAGCGCGCGCTCGTCGCGCTTCGCCCCGGCATCGAGACGATCACACCCCCATCGCGCTGACCGGCTCCGTGCCGGTGCAGGTCGCGCTCGCAGGCGGTGCGCGCTCGCAGGCGGTGCGCGCTCGCCAGGCGGTGGGGGCTCGCGGCGATGCGCGATCGGCCG
This sequence comes from Agromyces badenianii, assembly GCF_003070885.1. NCBI lineage: Bacteria > Bacillati > Actinomycetota > Actinomycetes > Micrococcales > Microbacteriaceae > Agromyces > Agromyces badenianii. The sequence goes on along the minus strand of NZ_CP028913.1, from coordinate 619,629 downwards.
TATGGTGCAGGCGGGATCACGCGAAGGAGCACATCATGGGAATCATCGTCGTCGACCTCTTCATCACGCTCGACGGGGTCTACCAGGCACCGGGCGGCCCTGAGGAGGATCCCGAGGGCGGCTTCGAGTTCGGCGGCTGGCAGGGCCCGTACCTCGACGAGGAGTCCGGTGAGTCGATCGGCGCCGGCATCGATCGCCTCCAGGCGCTGCTGCTCGGCCGCAAGACCTACGACATCTTCGCCGGCTACTGGCCGAACCAGGGCGATCAGCCGATCGCGGTCAAGTTCAACGCCGTGCCGAAGTTCGTGGCGTCGCGCACGCTGACCGACCCGAGCTGGGCCGGCACGACCGTGGTGACGGATGTCGCGACCGAGGTGCGCTCCATCCGCGACCGATTCGACGAGATCCATGTCATCGGCAGCGGTGACCTCGTGCGAACGCTCCTGAACGAGGGCCTCGTCGACCGGCTGAACCTCTTGGTCTACCCGGTGGTCTTCGGCACGGGCAAACGGCTCTGGAGCGGCGGCGCCCCGGGCGCCTTCCGGCTCGCCGAGCCGCCGAAGGTCTTTCCGAAGGGGGCCATGCAGCTCGTCTACGAACCCGCCGGCGAGGTCGTCACGGGCTTCGACATGGCGACCGATCTGCCCGAGGCCTGACCCCCGGGTGGATGCCGCGGGGCCGACGACGGCGGCCGCCGCCCGCCACCCGCCTCCCGGGCTACCGGATGCGCAGCACCACGTTGCCCCGCTTGCGACCCGTGTCGACGTACCGATGCGCCTCGACGATCTCGTCGAGGCCGTAGGTGCGATCGACGACGGCGCGGTAGCGCCCGGCCTCGGCGAGCTGCACGATGGTGGCGAGATCGTCGGCCGAGACATCCACGCCCGCCGCCGTCACGACCTTGCCGCTCCGCCGGCTGTTGCGCGAGGCGCCGAGCAGGCCCGCGAGGTCGCTGACGACCATGAGCAGTGCGCCGCCGGGCTTGATCGACTTCTCGACCCGGGCGAATGCGGCGTTGCCGACGCAGTCGAAGATCGCGTCATAGCTGGCACCCTCGGCGGTGAAGTCGTCGACGTGGTAGTCGATGACGCGGTCGGCTCCGAGCGACCTCACGAGCTCGGCGTTCGCGCCGCTGCACACGCCGGTCACGACGGCGCCCCGCAGCTTCGCGAGCTGCACGACGGCGGTGCCGACGGCTCCGGATGCCCCGTTCACGAGCACCTCGTCGCCCTCCCCCACGCCGGCGCGGTTCAGGAACGCGAGCGCCGTGTGACCGCCGAAGACGAGGGTGACCGCGTCTTCCATGCTCAGGTTCGCGGGCTTGCGCGTCACCGCCTTCTGCTCCGAGACGCACACGTACTCGGCGTGACCGCCGAACCGTGCGCCGAGCATCGCGATGACCTCGTCGCCGGGCGCGAGCCGCGTGACGTCGGCGCCGACGGACTCCACGACGCCCGCGGCATCCATGCCGAGCACGGGTTTGCGAGGCCGGAACACCCCGAGCGCGATCGGACCGTAGATGCCGAGGCCCTTCGGCAGGTCGCGAATGCGGGTGCGGTGGTCGGCGATGCTCACGGTGCTCGCGTGCACCCTGATGAGCACCTCGTCGCGCTTCGGCGCGGGCTTGCGCACCACTTCGACCCCGACGACCTCGGGGCCGCCGAAGCGTCGGGCGACGGCGGCCCGCATGCGGGTACCGTTCACGATCTCTGTGCTGTTCATGGCAATCCTTACCTTACGTTGTACGACTTACGACGTAAGGTATCGTGGATCCGACGGGATGTCGAGAGCTGCCACGACGAATTGCCACCGCCACTTGTACCGTGGTCACGAAGGAGGCGACCACATGTCATCGACGGCTGAACGCAGCGCCGAGCGCCGCGCACCGCTCACGCGCGGCCGTGTGCTGGAGTCGGCGGTCGAGCTCGCCGACACCGCCGGCATCGACGCCCTCACCATCCGCCGCATCGCCGAGCGCCTCGGCGTCGAGCCCATGTCGCTCTACTACCACGTGCGAAACAAGGAGGCGATCCTCGACGGCGCCGTCGAGCTCGTCTTCACCGAGGTCGAGCAGGCATCGGGCGGCTTCGCAGTGCCCGAGACGGATGCCGCGTGGAAGTCGAGCCTGCGAACGCGCATCCTCGCGGCGCGCACCGTGATGCTCCGGCACCCGTGGGCCCCCGGCGTGATCGACTCGCGCACCGATCTCGGCCTCGCCACCGCCCGCTACGTCGACTCCGTCGTCGGCACGCTCCGGTCGGGCGGCCTGTCGTACGACCTCATCCACCACGCGATGCACGCCCTCGGAAGCCGCATGTTCGGGTTCACGCAAGAGCTCGGCGAACCCGACGACGAGTCGGGCGATGCCGCCGTCATGGAGCAGATGGCGGCGCAGGTGCCGCATCTGGCCGCGATGCTCGCGGTCGTGCGCCATGTCGACCCCGACTCGACCCTCGGCTGGTGCGACGACCAGTTCGAGTTCGAGTTCGGGCTCGACCTCATTCTCGACGGTCTCGAGCGGCTCACGCGTGCGGACCGACCTCGACCGGCCCGATCGTGAGGCTCGGGGTCTTCTCGATGATCTCGCCGAGGCGCTCGACCTCGTGCTCGAGGGCACGAGTGCGCCGGGCCGACAGGTTGATCGCCGGCTCGACGGTCACGTGGGCTCGCCTGCCGGCGTTGCGCAGGTGCCAGACTCCGGCGGCTCGCCGCCGGAACGTGACGGCTCACCCTCGCAGCAGCCCGCGCAGCGTCTGGATCGTGTCGGCCTCGGCAGCCGACTTGTCGTCGCGGTAGCGCTTGACCCGCGCGAACCGCAACGCGATGCCGCCGGGATAGCGGCTCGAGCGCTGCACCCCGTCGATCGCGATCTCGACGACGATGCTCGGCTCGACCCAGACGGTGTGCTCGGTGCGCCGGGTCTCGATCTGCGGGAACCGCTCGGTCTGCCAGCGGAGCAGCTCGTCGGTGAGTCCCTTGAACGTCTTGCCGACCATCACGAACGCGCCGGGCTTGCCGAACTCGCCGATCGGGTCGAGCGCGCCGAGGTGCAGGTTCGACAGCCAGCCGGTGCGTCGCCCCGAGCCCCACTCGCACGCGAGCACGACGAGGTCGTACGTGAGCACGGGCTTCACCTTGATCCAGCTCGACCCGCGCCGGCCGGCGGCATACGGCGAGCCGATCGCCTTGACGACCACGCCCTCCTGCCCGGCCGAGAGGGCGTCGCGCGACACGCGCTCGGCGACGTCGGGGTCGGCGGTCACCTCGCCGGGGATGCGATGCCCGGGCGCGATGCGCTCGAGCTCGACGAGCCGCGTCGAGAGCGGTTCGTCGAGCAGGTCTCGCCCGTCGACGTGCAGCACGTCGAAGAACCACGGATGCAGCACCGACTCGCGGGCGGTCTCGGCGCCGAACCGCGACATCGTCTCTTGGAACGGCCTGGGTGCGCCGTCTTCGTCGAGCGAGAGCGTCTCGCCGTCGAGGATGACGTCGTGCACCGGCAGACCCCGAACCACCTCGACGACCTCGGGCAGGCGATGCGTCACGTCGGCGAGGTTGCGGGTGAACACCCGCACGTCGTCGCCGGAGCGGTGCACCTGGATGCGGGCCCCGTCGAGCTTGAATTCGACGGATGCCTCGCCGGTGGTCTCGAGGGCGGCGGCCGCGCTCGACGCGGTCGCCGCGAGCATCGGCAGCACGGGCCGGCCGACCTCGAGCCCCACCGCTGCGAGCTCGGCTTCGGCGCCAGTGAGCGCGAGACGTGCGGTCTCGCCGAGGTCGCCCGAGAGCATCGCGGCACGGCGCACGAGGTCGACGGGCCGGTCGGCGGCGCGGGCGATGGCGTCGGTGACGACGCCCTCGAGCGCACCGGTGCCCACCTCGCCGAGCAGCACCCGCCCGATGAAACCCTGCTCGCGAGTGGTGGCGCGGCCGATCAGCTCGCGCAACTCGCGAGATCGCTCACCCGATGATCCGGCACCGGATGCCGCAGCCAGACGGTCGAGCACCGTGTCGAGCTCGTCGACGGTGAGCTCGGCCTCGGTGGCGGGCTCGCCGGTCGCGGCGGCGACTCCGCGCCATCCGACCCCGACGCGCCCTTGGCGGGGCTTGCCGACGAGGAACCCGACGGCGGGCGCGATCTCGTCGGGTTCGAGCCGGCGCAGCAGCTCGGCCAGCGCGTCGACCTTCGCGAGACGCGAGCGGGTCGAGGCGACGGTGTCGGCGGTCAGCGCGAGTTCGTCGAGCAGCACGGTGTCAGTCTCGCACCGGCATCCGACATCCATCCATGCCGTCGCGACCGCCGGCGAAGGCGGGCTACCCCGCGACGAGCCGCGCGACCTCGCCGACGTGCCGCATGAATCCTTCGAGATCGGGCTCGTCGGAGGTCGGTTGCAGCACGACGGCGTCGACGCCCACGTCGAAGAACCGTGCGGCGAGCTCGGTGACGTCGGACGCATCGCCGACGGCGGCGAGGCGCTGGTCTTCGGGCATGTTCCATCGGGTGAGTTCGGCCTTCGCGCGGGCGTCGGCGTCGCCGCCCCCGAACGCGGCCAGCAGGTAGACGACGACTTCGTTGCGCCCCTCACGCCCGGCGGCAGTGCGCCCTGCGGCGATCGCCGCCACGGCCTCTGCGGCACGGTCGACCGTGGTGCCGCCCGTCAGCACGGTGCCGTCGGCGACCTCGCCCGTGAGCTTCAGGGTCTTCGGCCCCTCACCGGCTGCGTACACGAGCGGCGCAACGGCCGGCGGCCAGTCGAGGCGCACCCGGTCGAGCGTGACGTATCGGCCGCTCGTCGTGACCTCGTCGCCGGCGAGCAGCTGCCGGAGCGCCGGCGCATACTCGCGCATGAGCGTGAGCGGTGACGCGACGCGGCTGCCCGTCTGCGCCATCCACCGCTGCACCCCATGCCCGACACCCGGCAGCAGGCGGCCGGGGAACATGCGCTCGATGGTCGCGATCTCCATGGCGATGACGGCGACGTTGCGAAGCGGCATGGGGCTGACACCGATGCCGACGCGCAGGCGCTCCGACCAGGCGAGCGCTGCGGCCGCCGTCGCGAACGCCGACTCCTGAAAGCAGTCCTCCCAGAGCCACAGCTCGGGCACTCCCCCGGCTTCGGCGGCCTCGACGGCCGACCGCAGCCGCTCGGGCGGGAACGCGGGCTGGAAGATCGCTCCGATTCGTGGCATGCCACCACTCTCGCAGCACCCACCGTCGACGGCGAGCGGATGCTGATGTACGAGGACGAGCACCGGCAGGCGTGTCGTACCGCATCGATACGCTGGCCGCGCACGTGAGTTTGGTCGAACCGGGATGCCACGGGGCATCCCCGCCCCGAAGGGAACCGCATGTCGTTTCAGGCTTACCTCGACACCATCGAGAAGAAGACCGGGCTCACGCCCCGGCAGCTCGTCGATCTGGCGCACGAAAAGGGATTCGGCGAGGGCACGAAGGCGACGCCCATCGTGGCGTGGCTGAAAGAGGAGTACGGCCTCGGCCAGGGGCACGCGATGGCGCTCGTGCACGTCATCACCAAGGGCCCCCAGATCAGCACGAAGCACGTCGGCACCGACGGGGTGCACCGCGACGCCACCGACACGCTCTGGCTCGACGGCGCGGCGACGAACCCGAATGGCTAGCCTCGGCGCACCCGGTACCGGTCGTCACGACCTACCGGTCGTCACGGCCTACAGGTCGTCGGGTTCGACGATGCGCTCGGGGTTCCACGGCTCGGCCCACCCGAGCTCGTCGAACATGCGGGCGAGCACGAGCGCGGTGAATCCCCACACCAGACGGTCACCGACGATGAACGCCGGCGAACGGTAGGTGCCGCCGCCGAAGGTGTGCTGCGTGTTCGCCCGGTTCGCGGGGTCGAGCATCTCGCCCACGGGCACGCGGAACACGTCGACGGACTCGTCATGGTCGACGGCCGCCACCTCTGAGGGGCGCGTCCACCACGCCGGCACCGGGGTGACGAGGTGGTTGCTCACGGGCACCGGCATCGGCGGCAGCGTGCCGAGCGGCTCGACGCCCGCGGGGTCGACGCCGGTCTCCTCGCGGGCTTCGCGGATCGCTGCTGCGATCGGGCCGTCATCGGATGCCTCGAGCCGCCCGCCCGGAAAGGCGATCTGCCCCGCGTGGCTGCTGAGCGTCGCCGCGCGGCGCAGCAGCAGCACGTCGAGATCCCGGGGCACGGCGCCACCGCTCCGGGCCGGCACCGCGTCGAGCACGCCGAACAGCACGAGCACCGCCGCCGGACGCCCGGCCGATGCATCCACTCGGCCCGCCGGTGTCTCGGGATACCACTTCAGGCCCCGCTCGCAGAGGCCGATGAGCTCGGCGCGAGCATCGATGACGGCGTTCAGGGGTGCTCCAGTGCGAGGCGTCAGCGCCGGGGCTCGGAGGTCGACCAGAGCGCGAGCGCCACGAGCACCGGCTGGAACAACAGCCGGACGCCTCGTGCACGATCGGAATCGAGGCCGAACGCCGGGCGCTTCTCGGTGAACTGCGCGATGTTGCCGGGGAACACGGCGGTGAAGAACGCCGCCACGATCCAGCCGATGCGGCGACGCTCGCGCGGCAGGGCGACAAGCGCACCGCCGAGTGCGATCTCGACGGCACCGGATGCCACGACGACGGCATCGGCATCCATCGGCACCCATGACGGCACTTGGGCGCGGAACTCCTTGCGCGCCCAGAACAGGTGGCTCACCCCGGCGAAGACGAGGGCCGCGGCGAGCGCGAACCGGCCGATCGTGCGCGGTACGGTGCTCAGCGGAACGCCGCTGCGTGTCATGTCAACCTCCGAAGCCGTGGGTACGCCAACCCTACGTGGTCGCGCGGACATCGCCGCAGGTGCGCGCGTCATCGTCGCCCAGGGCGACGACCGCCGAAGGCTGGTGCGACCGCTCAGCCGGCCGCAGACGCAGCCGCACCCGCGGCGATCACCGCGATCGTGATGAACACCCAGTCGTTGATGATGTGCGCACCGGCCGAGACCCAGAGGTTCTTCGTGCGGATGAACGCAAGCGTGAGCGCGATGCGCGCCGAGCCGATGACGACGATCGCCTGCACCCAGTTCCAGTCGTAGGTGGGCAGGTGCGCGGCACCGAACCAGAGCGACGAAATGATCCACGCGAGGATGATCGCCGTCTTGCGGGAGACCCCGGCCTTCGCGAAGAGGAAGTACATGAGGGCCAGGAACGGCAACACGACGAACACCTCTTCGCCGATGAGCTGGATGCCGCTGCCCACGTAGAGGGCGATCGTGTCGGCCGGCCCGGCCGCTCCGGCGGCCGCGATGGTGTCGTTGGCCGCCATCGGGAAGAACATCGAGACGATCGCGCCGATGACGAAGGTCAGCGCGATGTTGAGGGCCGCGAAGAAGAACATGTTGCCGACGTCGACGAGCCGCACCCGGCGGAAGATCGCCGTCCAGTGGCGACCCGCCACGACGGCCAGCACGGCCAGCGGGATGGCGACGAACAGGGCTCGCGGCAGGATCGCGACGAAGTCGTTCGGCTGCGGGATGAAGATCAGGGCGAGAAAGCCGGCCGCGACCGACACCCAGACGAGCACCCACTTGGCGACCGAGAGCTCGACCGGCACCCCGTTGTAGAACGGGAAGTCGGCGCCGTCGCGGCGCTCGATGAAGCGCCCGAAGCGGTCATGCTCGGCGAGCGGGCGGATCTGGTCTGGCGTTGCGGTGGCGTCGGCGGTCATTTCTTGCTCCCCTGAAGAATTCGCACGCCAGCACGGCGTGCCACGACATTCTTTCAGAACGGATGGCGTCGCCTCAGCCGAGCGCGGCGATCGCGTCGGCGACCAGCTGCACCTCGGAGGCCTCGTCGTCGACGGCAGGGGTGAAGCCCATGCGCACGACGACGAGGTTCTCCGACGGCACCATGATGACCTTCTGACCGTCGTGCCCGCTCATGTGGAAGGTGTCCTCGGGCAGCTCGGGCCAGCGCAGCCCGCCATCGGGAAGCACATTGGTGCGGAAGCCCATCGCGTACCCGGGGTCGTCGGTCTCCTCGTGCTCGACATTGGTGAGGCTCCGCTCCATCCAGTCGTCGGGCAGCAGTTGTTCGCCGTTCCATTCGCCGTTCTGCAGGGCGAACTGCCCGAGCGCGGCCCAGTCGCGTGGGGTCGCCCACACGTACGACGAGCAGACCGGCGTGCCCGCGGCATCCGGTTCGAAGACGGCGGATGCGAGGCCGAGCGGGCCGAGGATCGTCTGTCGGGGCAGGTCGGCGCCGAGGCCGGTGCGTTCGGTCAGCACCGAGCAGAGCAGGGTCGTGCTGCCGCTCGAATACTCCTGGAACGTGCCCGGCTCGTGCTCGAGGGGCAGGCTCGCGACGTAGGCGCCCATGTCGGGCTCGAGGTAGAGCATGCGGGTGATCGGCGTGCCGAGGTCGTAGGTCTCATCCCACTCGAGGCCGCTCTGCATGCGCAGCAGGTCTTCGACGGTGATGTCGGCGCGCTCGTCGGTCCACTCGGGTCGCAGGTGGTCGTCGTCGAGCGAGACGACGCCCTGCTTCACGAGCACGCCGGTCATCAGTCCGGTGACGCTCTTCGCCATCGACCAGCCGAGCTGCGGCGTCGAAGCGTCGAACCCGTCGGCGTAGCGCTCGGCGACGAGCTCGCCGTTCTTCACGACGACGACCGCGCGGGTGCCGAGCGCGTCGGCACCGGATGCCGCGAGCTCGTCGCCGAACGCACGGCTCAGCGCCTGCTCGAGTGCCGCGTCGGCCTCGGGTGTCGCGGCGGCCGCCGCCGCGTCGGTGAACGGGTTGCCCTCGGCGTCGATGGCGGTGGCCTCGCCGAGCTCGGGTCGCTGGCCGGCGAGCGTGCAGCCGAAGCCCTCGGCATACCAGGCGGTCTGGTGCGCGAGCGCGCCGACGATCGACGCCGTGGTGGTGCCGGCATCCGCGTCGGTGTCGACCTGCAGGTAGGGCACGAGCGGATTCGGCGGCAGGTCGGTGGCGGGGTCGTCGCGGCCGGCGACCTCGGTCACGGCGCACGCGTTGTGCGCGGCGTACCCGGTGCCGGTCAGCAGGATCGGCTGCTGCCAGAGGTAGACGCCGGTGAATGCGGCGATGAGAACGAGGGCGGTGACGGCGACGATGACGATCACCCGGCGGAGGATGTGCACGAGCGGATGCTAGCAAGTGCCCGCGCTCGCGGCCGAATCGCATTCGGTTTTCACGTGCCGGCACCGTGCGGTCTCTGCGGAAACGCCCGGTACTTCGGTACCCGAACGGCGAGCGCCACCCCGCCTCGTGATTGTGCACGCCCGCCGACCGGAGCATCCTGAGACCATGAGCGAGCGCGAGGAATTCCTGGTGTGGCTGCAGAGCGAGTTCGTGCGGGCCGAGCGCGCCATGTTCAACGGCGACGACGGCCCGCGCCGCGCGATCTGGTCGCAAGACGAGCCGGTCAGCGTGCTCGGCGCGTGGCGCAACGCCGCAAATCGCGCCGAACTCGTCGAGGCGTTCGAGGTGCTCTCGACGAGTTTCTCGGACTGCGCCGACTACGCGTTCGACCTGATCGCCTTCAACGTGCTCGGCGAGATGGCCTATACCGTGGGCTACGAGCGCGTCTCGGCCTCGATCGACGGGGAGCCCCGCACCTTCACGTTGCGCGCCACCCAGGTGTACCGCCGCGAGCGCGACGGGTGGCGCATCGTGCACCGCCACGCCGACAAGGTCGCGGGCTCGTAGGATCGGGCCATGCGCCCCGACTACGCCCGCTACGAGGAGGAGATCATTCGCCTCTTCTACGACTACACCACGACGGTGCTCTGGTTTCCCTACCCGGTCGCGTACGAGGAGAGCGGGCTGAGCCCCGCACTGATCGCCGGCCTCCGGGCATGGGGCCAACTCTTCGAAGACGGCCTCGACAGCGACTTCCAGTGGCGGTCGCCCGAGCTGCCCGCCCGAGTCGACCGCGAGCGCCGGGAACTCGCGCACCGGCTCGGCGATGAGCTCGGCTCGGCATTCGAGGTCGAGTTCGACGTCGGGTTCGGGCCGCGCACGGCGAGCTACCGCTCCACCGAACCGCCGACGAATCCCGCGGCGGCAGCGGTGTTCGCCGCATGGGCCGAAGCGGCCAGGGCGGAGAGGGCCGATCTGGAGCGGCGGGCCGCGGAGCACCGGGAATCGGGTGAGACGGGCGGGTGGTACGCCGTGATCCCTGGCACCGAGCAGAGGTTCGTGCCCCTCGACACCCCACCGCCGGAATGACGAACGCCCGGCCCTCGAGAGGGCCGGGCGTTCGTGGTTCGACCGGATACGGCCGCTGCTTCACACGGTTACGTGCGACGCTGCGAGGCGGTTACGCCGCGACCGGCAGCGTCACCGTCGCGCGGGGCACGGATGCCACGACGAACTCGCCGTCCGCGGCATCCACCTTCACGCCCTCGCCGTCGCCGAGCTCACCGCTCACGAAGCAGTCGAGAAGACGTCAGGAGCCGCACGAGTAGATGTGGACGCCGTCCCCGCCCATGTCGTAGGTCCACGGGGTCGACATGCCCGAGTCGAGTCCGTTGCCGAAGTCGTTCATGGGGAACGTCTTCACGAGACCCATGATCCCTGCGCACTCCGCATATGGTCGCCAATGCTCGTTCCAGATGAGGGGCCAGAAGTCGACGGGCGACGGCGACGCCGACGGCGGCGGACTGCTCAACGGCGGAACTGTGGGCGTCGACCAGGTCGGCGCCCACCCAGGGGCCGACGTCCTCGCGGTCGGCACGCCCTCGTCACCGCCGAGATCCTCCGGGGCGAGTCGGGCAGCGGCCTCTGCCGACGATGCTTCGAGGGCGGCGATCGCGTCGATCCATTCACGAAGGCCGTCTGCGGCCCATGCGACGCCGAGAACAGCCACGATCGTACGGACTCGATCCGACGATTCGACGGATGCTGCGGCGTTCGCCGCCAGAAGGCTCTCGGTGCCGCCGATCACGCCGTCGACGAGCGTCTTCGCTGCGGATCGAGCCTGATCCATCGCGTCGGCGAGCTCCGTCCGGCGCGATTCGAGTTCATCGGCTCTGTCGTCGAGATCGCCGATCGCGTCGATCAGGGCCTTCTCGGCCGAGCGCAACTCGTCGAGAGTAGCCTCATCGCGCACCATGACGACCTTCTCCTTCGGTGCGGGCAGTGGCAACGACGCGTTCGCGAGCTGTGCGAGTGCTCGTTCGACCTTCGTCCTTGCGGAGGGGTCGAATCGCTGCGGCGGCAGCTCCAACGTGGCGGACAGCTCGGCCGCCAGCTCGGCGGCTGCCGAAACATCTGCTTCATGCTGCGCACCAGCCGCGCTGAGAGACGCCACCTTCGTTTCGAGTGCGGAGACCGACGTCGTGACTTCTGCGAGAAGCTGCCGGCGGTGCTCTTCCTGAACGCCGAGCGAGACTGCGACGGATGCCGCGATGCCGAGCACGAGCATGACCAGCGCGATGGCACCGAGCAGGGCCGCTCGCCGGTTCGTGACTCCTCGCACGATCGCCGCGAGACGCGAGACAACTCCCGTCACGAAGGGTCCACAGCGGAACGAGGTTCGGACCCGCGGGCGATGATCATGGCAAGAACGTAGCAAACGCAAGGCGAAGGAACCACCGGCTCGATCCCTCCCGCTCTCAAGTGAAATCGGGGTGACGCGCGAGCGTCGGGCTCAGAGCCGCGCTCCGCGAGGAGCGCGGCTACGAGGCATCCGTCACCGAGCTTCTTGAACAGCACGATCTCGTCGATGCGGCGTCCGTCGTCGACCACCTGCAACAGCGGGTTGAAGGCGCCAGTCTCGCCAGAGCGCGGGTTACCCCGCTTTCGTCACGGATGCACCGCGAGCGCCCGACGCCTCCGCCTCGGCGATCAGCGCGAGCGTGTCGGCGTAGAGCGCCCGCTGAGCCTCGACGTCGCGGGCCGCCACCGACGGCAGCCGAGGCCGACCTCGCGCGACGTACGTGCCGGAGGGTACCGTCGCGGCATCCGTCACCAGGTGCTCGAGCTGGCCCGCCGACCGCCGCGGACTCTGCACTCCCGGAATCACGACCAGCAGGCGGAACACCGTCGCCCAGAGTGCGCGCTGCCACGACGAGGCATCCCGAGCGAGGCCGGTGCCCGGCATCAGCCCGGGATCGAACGAGCTGACGACCGTCGCACCGGCCAGCCGACGCGAGAGTTCGATCGCGGTGCGCACGTTCAGGAGCTTCGAGGTGGCATATCGGCGGCGCCCTTCGCGCTGCAGCGATTCGTCAGACGGATGCCGCGCACCCGGGTACGCGAGTTCGCGGACCGTGGCATCTTCGAGAGGATGCGGCATGCCCGTCGCCTGGTCGGGGTCGTGCACTCCGGATGCCACGAGCACGAGCCGCTCGGGGGCGCCAGTGGTGCTCAGCAGCGCCTCGATGAGCGCGACGTTGCCGATGTGGTTCACGCCAATGGTGGTCTCGAAGCCGTCGACGGTGGTGGTTCGCTCCTGCACGACCTGTATGGCGGCGTTGCAGACCACCGCGTACACGGGCTGGCCGTCGGTGAGCGCTGCGATCTCGGCCGCGAATGCCCGCACCGACGCCAGCGACCCGAGATCGAGCGGCAGGCCTCGTGCGCCGATGGGGCGCGCCGCGGCATCCGCACCGGCAGCTGAACGGCTGGTGAGGATCACCGAGTACCCGGGCCTGCCGGCGAGGCGTTGCGCCAGATGGAGGCCGAGACCGCTCGTTGCGCCGGTGACGATTACAATTCTGTCTCTCTGTGTCATGTGGCACACTCTGCCACAAGTCGCGATGTGCCACAATGTCTGAATGGATCAACCACCGCCCCCGCACCGGCGCACGGAATCGCTTCGCGAGCGGAAGAAGGCCCAGACGCGTGACGCCTTGCTCGCCGCGGGAATGCGTCTGTTTGCCGCCCGCGGCTTTGCGGCCGTCACCGTGGCGGAGATCGCCGCCGAGGCCGACGTGGCCCCACGAACGTTCCATCGCTACTTTCCCGACAAGGTCGAGCTGCTGTTCGCCGGCGACGACGAGCTGCGCGAGACCATGATCACGGCGCTCGACCAGACGGCAGTCGACGCCGACCCGGTCGTCGTCATCCGGGTCGTGCTCGCGGCAGTCGCGAAGCGCCTCGGCGACCAGCACGCCGAACTGGTGATCCGCGAACGGCTGATCAGCGAGACTCCGGCACTGCGAGATCGTGACCTCGCCAAGCGCGCCGGAATGGAAGAACTCGTGGCCGAGCGCCTGGCGGTTCGATTCGGCGTCAACGTCGACTACCTGCAGGCCCAGTGGTGGGCCGGGGTGGCCTTCGCGACATTCGCGGCCGGGTACCGCGCATGGCTCACGCAGGGCGGCGACCTCGGCGCGCACCTCGAATCAGCTCTCGAGCTGCTCGAGCACGGTGTGCGCCGGGCGACGTAGAGGATGCCGCGCTTCCCGATCAGAAACGCATCTCGGAACGACGAACGCCCGACCCTCGAGAGGGCCGGGCGTTCGTGGTTCGACCGGTTACGGCCGCTGCTTCGCACGGTTACATGCGACGCTGCGAGGCGGTTACGCCGCGACTGGCAGCGAGACGGTCGCGCGGGGCACGGATGCCACGACGAACTCGCCGTCCGCGGCATCCGCCTTCACGCCCTCGCCGTCGCCGAGCTCGCCGCTCACGAACAGGTCGCTGATGCGGTCGTCGATCTCGCGCTGGATGACGCGGCGCAGCGGGCGGGCACCGTACTCGGGCTCGTAGCCGCGTTCGGCCAAGAGCGTCACCGCGGCATCCGTCACCTCGAAGGCGACCTCGCGTGAGGCGAGCCGCTTCGCGGTCGCACCGAGCATGAGGCGCACGATCTGCGCGAGCTGCGGCTCGTCGAGCTTCTGGAACAGCACGATCTCGTCGATGCGGTTCAGGAACTCGGGGCGCATGGCCTCGCGCACCTTGCCCATGACGCGGTTGCGCACGTCATCGGCCGACGAGAAGCCCGACGCATCAGAGCCCGCGACGAAGCCGAGCGCACCCGAGCGAGACGCGAGGAACTCCGAACCGAGGTTCGAGGTCATCACGATCACCGTGTTGCGGAAGTCGACCGTGCGACCCTGGCCGTCGGTCAGGCGTCCGTCGTCGAGCACCTGCAGCAGCAGGTTGAACACGTCGGGGTGCGCCTTCTCGATCTCGTCGAAGAGCACGATCGAGTACGGGTTGCGCCGCACGCGCTCGGTGAGCTGCCCGGCCTCGTCGTACCCGACATAGCCGGGAGGGGCGCCGACGAGTCGCGACACCGTGTGCCGCTCGCCGAACTCACTCATGTCGAAGCGCACAATCGCCTGCTCGTCGTCGAAGAGCGACGACGCCAGCGCACGCGCCAGCTCGGTCTTGCCGACTCCCGTCGGCCCGAGGAACAGGAACGACCCGACCGGGCGCTTGGAGTCGCCCATGCCGGTGCGGCTGCGGCGCACGGCCTTGGCGACCGCGGTGACCGCGTCGTCTTGGCCGATGACGCGCGCGTGCAGCTCGCCCTCGAGGTCGCCGAGGCGCTCGCGCTCGCTCTCGGTGAGGCGGTTCACCGGAATGCCGGTGGCCCGCGAGATCACCGCGGCGATCTCGGCCTCGTCGATCACGGTCGAACGCTCGGCACCGTCAGAGCCGAGCCCAGCGGATGCCGCGGCGCGCCCCTTCGCGGTGGCCGCATGCAGACGAGCCTGCACCTTCGAGATCTCGTCGCGAATGCGCGACGCCTCCTCGTAGTGCTCGGCGCTCACGGCGGCGTTCTTGTCGGCTTCGAGGTCGGCGAGTCGCGCGATGAGCGCGGAGACATCCGTCTTCATGCCGAGCTTCAGGCGCAGACGCGCGCCTGCCTGGTCGATGAGATCGATGGCCTTGTCGGGCAGCACCCGGTCGGTGAGGTAGCGGGCGCTCAGCTCGACGGAGGCGCGCAGCGCGGCATCCGTGTACTGCACGCCGTGGTGCTCCTCGTAGGCCGGCTTCAGCCCGTGCAGAATCAGCACGGCGTCTTCGATGGAGGGCTCCCCCACGCGCACCGGCTGGAACCGGCGCTCGAGGGCCGGATCCTTCTCGATGACGCGGTACTCCTTGAGTGTGGTCGCGCCCACGAGGTGCAGCTCGCCGCGCGCGAGGCGCGGCTTCAAGATGTTGCCCGCGTCGGTGCCGCCGTCGCCCGAGCCGCCGGCACCGACCACGGTGTGGATCTCATCGATGAAGATGATGAGCTCGCCCTTGTGTGCGGCGATCTCCTCCATGGTCTTGGTGAGGCGCTCCTCGAAGTCGCCGCGATAGCGGGTGCCCGCGAGCATGCCGGGCAGGTCGAGCGAGATGACGCGCTTGTCGAGCAGGGCCTCGGGCACCGACTCCTCGACGATCGCGCGGGCGAGGCCCTCGACGATCGCCGTCTTGCCGACGCCGGCCTCGCCGATCAGCACCGGGTTGTTCTTCGTGCGGCGGCTGAGGATCTCGATGGTCTGCTCGATCTCGTCGGCACGGCCGATCACGGGGTCGAGCTCGCCGTCGGCGGCGAGCTGCGTGAGGTCGGTGCCGAACTTGTCGAGCATGGGGGTGTCGGATGCCCCGGCGCCCGTCATGCCCGAGGCATCCGTGTCGCCATCGGCACCCGGCATGCCGGCCTCGACCGTCTCGCGAATGCTCTGCGTGAGGGCCTCGGCGGTGACACCGGCGCGCGCGAGCACTTGGCCGGCGGGGGCGTCTTGCCCCAGCACGAGCGCGAAGAAGAGGTGCTCAGGGTCGATGTAGGTCGAGCCGGCCGAGCGTGCGACCTGGTAGCTGTGGAACAGCGCACGGGAGGCGCTCGGGGTGATCGTGGCCGCGTTGATGTCGGCAGCATCGGATGCCGCGGGCAGGCGCGCCTCGGTCGCGGTGATGAGCCGCTCGGGGGCGACGCCGATGCGGGCGATCGCCTGCTTGACGCTCTCGTCTTCGACGATCACGCGCAGGATGTGCAGGGCGTCGAGCTCGGTCTGGCCGCGCTCGAGCGCGAAGCGTCCTGCTTGACGCAGGATGCCTTGTGTGCGGGCGGTCAGGAACCGGCTGAGGTCGATCGACCGAGCCTGACGCGCCTGCTCACCCGCGAGATAGCGGGCGAGAAACTCGTCGAACGAGCTCGCGCCGGCTTCGGGGTTGAAGTCTTCGGGCACCAATCCTCCTGGAACTTGAGTGGGGTACGCTCAAGTTCAACGCAGAGGGGGCGTGGGTATTCCCCACCTGTCGCAGCCGGGCCCGGCGAGACCGGGCGGTGGGCGAGCGTGCGCAGGAAGGTAAGACACGCATTGGGCGACCGACTGTGCCTACACAGAATCGAGCACCGCGAGCAATAGCATGAGCCTCGCTCAAAGAGAGGTAAACCCTATGGCGATCATCAGCAAGACCGTACGCTTCTACGACGCGGTGCTCATCGACAGCAAAGACGCCCGCAAGAGCGTGGAACCAGATTTCTGGACGACCGTCATTGACGTCTTCGCTAACTGGGACCTTAAAGCACGTAGTGGCAGGGTCTTTGAGGTCGACTATTTCGGGCGTTCCGTTTCTCCGAAGCAGCCGCCCCTTCCGCACCTTCAGGTCGAGCGAATTCGCGACCTCGCAGAACAACTCAATCGGTCAAACGTTGCCAACGGTGACGTCGAACCCCTGGACTTTGACGATCCGGACGATCGGGTCTCTGAGCCTACCTACATCGTCCCATTCGGTACTCACGGCCGCGTTGCAGTGATGAGCCCTGCAGTGCAGGGAACTCGGTCCGAGACTCTCTCCCGCTGGCTCACGCTCGTGCTGGGCCTCGTCCCGCAGGGCTACTCCCTGGAACTCGTTCCGGTGGTCGATCCCGACGTTCTCCAGAAGATCATGAATGCCGAGGGCGCTGTCATGCTTGAGGTTCATGTAGATGCTGGCGTGCATGTTCCATCCACCGGTGGCGGAGATGTCGGCGACGCGTTCCGAAGTGCTCAACACCATTCTCTCGACGAGGCGCGGATGGTCTTTAGATGGTCTCTCGATCGTTCCGGGGGAACAGAGTCAGTCCGGGATGCGCTGCGGAAAGGCGCTTTGTGGGTGGTCCGAAATACGTTCAGCTCGAATGCGAAGGTCAAACTCGCAGACGTGGACGATGATGGCCGCCTCGTGCGCGACGAGGTGCGGAGCATCTTCAGGGATCGCATCACAAAAAACGTGACGTTCCAAACTGTGTCAGGGCAGCGCGCAACCGATGAGGCCATTCTGGCTGCGGTGGGCGACGCGATTCGAGACTTTAGCAAGGGTGGCCCGACAATCGGATTGCAAGCCGCTGGCACGGTCGGTACTGCGAAGGTCTTGCTGGGGGCGGGCGGCGACGGCGATGGAAGTTAATGTCGTTGGGCCGGCGTAGCGTCATTCTCTTCAGAGGGAGAGGGCAATGAAAGCACTGAAGAGAGTCGGCGGTTTGTTCGCCAACTATCCACTGTTCGTTAGCTTGCTCATCCTTGCTGCCGTGGTGGCCCATTTCCTTGTCTCGCAACGGTGGCCGGTGGTGAACGTCGCCGCCGCGTTGGCAAATACAGAGGCCGGTGACGCGCAGGACACGCTCACGTCACTCGCGCTCGGCGTTGCGGGCGTCAGTGCAATGGTCGGCGGCTTCGCGGGGGTCGTTGTTGTCTTCGGACTCGGAAGCGAAAACGACCGCTTTCGACTCTTGCGGCAAAAGGGCTCACAGCGCCTGCGTGCGAACTGGATTTCGGTTGTGCTGAGTTCGTTCACCGGAGCATTCGGAGCCCTGATCTCTGCGGTGATTGTCGTGGCGTTCGGCGCGGAGCCCGGAATGTGGATACTCGAGTTGTGCATTCTGATTACCGCTCACGCGGCGATCCGCCTGACGTGTCTACTTGCGGGCCTCGCCGGAATCGTCGACAGCGAAGACGAGGACCACGCACGAACGCGCAATACTGTGCGGACTGCTGACATCATTCGGGCCGAACCTCCTGCTCGCACCTAGGCATCCTTAACGGCCCAGGCAGTGGAGACGTCGATTTGGGACCCTCAGAGGAGCGAACGTACGCTGTCAACCGATCCACTCGTTGGCCAGCCATCACGGAGAGTTAATCGCCGGCAGCCTCTCCTGCCGTCCGGCGCACGGCGCGCAGCTTGACGAGATAATCGTCGCCCGCGGGCGTGAGCTTCCAATAGATCGACTTGTCGGAGGGTGGTCGCTTCTTCTCACCAAGTGTGATGGCGCCGAGCGCGCGAAGCTGCACGATGATTGCGCCCCAAGCGCTGTCGGTTGTCGTTGCACTATCCCTGGTGAGGACGGGCCAGCCTTCAAGTCGATGGGTGTCATTCAGCATGTGCGAATCCCATCGATCACGCACGCTTTGTTCCGGAGCTTCATCGATCATGAAGGGTCCAAGCGTCTCGAACACGTCATCCCATGTGTAAGTCAGTTCGGCAGCAGCGCTATACGGTCTAAAGTTGGACTCGTATCCTTCAAGCTGGAACTCAATAGTCACTTCATCGTGACCATGCTCGTAGTCAAGGTCCAACTCGAAGTGTCGCACGTTCTCTGCGGCTTCCTCGGCCTGGGCTCTCTTTGCGTCCGCTACAGCTGCCTGCAACTCCGCGATCTCGGTGCGAACCTCGGGCGTCATCGCTTGGTCGCCGCGAACCCATCCCGGTCGATCGCTGTTCTTGATCGCCCTGTTTAGTCCGCGGGACACGACGGAGCCGAGTTCCGTGGGAGACGAATACTGCTTGACC
Organism: Agromyces badenianii; assembly: GCF_003070885.1. Taxonomy (NCBI): domain Bacteria; kingdom Bacillati; phylum Actinomycetota; class Actinomycetes; order Micrococcales; family Microbacteriaceae; genus Agromyces; species Agromyces badenianii. The sequence continues at coordinate 600,894 of NZ_CP028913.1, read as the reverse complement.
ATTCGTGACATGACCTTGGTTCGGAAGGCGTCAAGCTTGACTCGGGCGTCAGGTGCAAGCTCGGACTTGCCCACAGGGATGTCGCTCGGATTCGCATGGACGAATCCCAATACCGGTATCTTGCTGGTCACCGCATAGTCGTACTCCATCTCGGTGTAGCTGATGCCCTCGGAGGAGACAGACCCGTAGCGCCCGCCGACGATCACCACATAGAAGTCGCAGTCGTCGATGACCTTCTTGATGAGCGTCCACTGATCTTCATCAGCGGCGGGAAACATCTCCATCCCTGCGGGGAGGCAGTCCATCTCGAGGAGCGCTTGGATCACTTCGCGACGTTCGTCAACGAGATCAACATAGGTAGAGCTAACGAAGACTTGATACTTGCGATCCACACACCGACTGTATCCGTGAGCATCAACTTCAGGCTGCGATCCGCGACCAGACCCACCAACGCGTGCAGATCGAGGGCACCACGAACGTGATCGAAGCCTCCAAGCGCGCCCGCGCTTCGGGCCTCAACGACTCGCACAGGACAGGTATCCAGAACAAACCCCCGGCCAGAAGGCGCGAGGGCTTCGTCGTTCGCCGAGCAATGCCGCCTTGACAAGGTCGATCCACCTGACCAGCGCTGATGCGATCGTGAGCACCTTCTCGTTGTTCGCATCATAAGAAACAAAGAACTCGCCCTCCTGCCCGTATTGATTGGCATCCACGACCTGACCGTGGACCGCGAGTCGTACTGCTTGTTGATCTCGTACTTCAGCATTTTCAGACATTCTTCGATCGGGGGACGAACCCGAGCTTTCAAGTCTCACTCGCGCCTCCGACACGGATCGAGCACGGCGCGACCGCACACGCAGACTACGGTCTCAGTCATGACCCATCACCCCCGCACCGCGATCACCGGCGGCACCGGATTCGTCGGACGCCACCTGGCCGAACGGCTCGGGCCCGAGGCATCCGTCGTCATCTCTCGCCGCACCGGCGTCGACACCAGTGATGCCGACGTGCTGACGCGGGCGTTCGAGGGGTGCGAGGTCGTCGCGCACTGCGCGGGCATCAACCGCGAGATCGGCGACCAGACCTACCAGCGGGTGCACATCGAGGGCACCACGAACGTGATCGAGGCGGCCAAGCGCGCCGGGGTGCGCAAGGTCATCATGCTGAGCTTCCTGCGGGCGCGGCCCGACTGCGGGTCGGCGTACCACGAGTCGAAATGGGCGGCCGAAGAGCTGATCCGCGGCTCGGGCCTCGACTACACGATCCTCAAGGCCGGCATGATCTACGGCCGCGGCGACCACCTCATCGACCACCTCAGCCACACCGTGCAGACCCTGCCGGTGTTCGCGACCGTCGGCTTCCGCGAGAAACCCATCCGGCCCATCCCGATCGACGACCTCACCGACATCCTCGAAGCCGCGATCGACGGGCGGATGCCGCGCGAGACCGTCGCCGTCGTCGGCGCCGAGCAACTCATGCTGTCGAAGGCCGTGCGGCGCGTGGCATCCGTGCTCGGCCGCCGCGTGGTCGTGGTGCCGTGGCCGGTGTGGGCGCAGTACGCGCTCGCCCAGGTGACCGAGTGGACCATGAAAGTGCCGCTCGTCGCGAAGGCCCAGGTGCGCATGCTCGCCGAGGGCGTGACGGATGCCGCGCCGCCTGCGGCATCCGTGCCCGACGACCTGCTCCCCCGGCGCATGTTCACGGCCGAGCAGATCCGCGAGAGCCTGCCCGAGCCGGGCGGGTTCGGCTGGCGCGACCTTCGCATCTGCAGACACGCCTGAATCGCGCAGCCGATGCGAATCGAAGGTCTACCCCAGAGCGGCCGAACGATATATCGTTGATATATCGTCGAGCCCCGGGCGAGCGCCCGGTTCAGGGAGGACATCATGAACGGTTCGTACATGGGCGACGGATTCACCGGCCCCTCGGGCGGGTGGGGGCAAGGCCGCGCGCCGCAGGGACTGTGGGAGGCCATGGAGCAGCTTCGCGGCATGTTCGAGCAGAAGGTCGCACCGCGGATGGGTCGGGGCGACGTGCGCGCGGCGGTGCTCTCGCTCCTCGCCGAGCGGCCGATGCATGGCTACCAGATCATCAGCGAGATCGCCGAGCGCAGCGGCGGGGCATGGAAGCCGAGCGCGGGCTCGGTGTATCCGACGCTGCAGCTGCTCGCCGACGAAGGGCTCATCAGCGCCGAGGAGTCGAACGGCCGCAAGACCTACTCGCTCACGGAAGCGGGGCGGGCCGAGGCCGAGGCATCCGCTGATCGCCCTGCGCCGTGGCAGACCTCGGGCGCGCGCGACTCCGGCTCGGGCGGGGCACTCCCGAAGGCCGGCATCGAGCTCGCACAGGCGGCGGCGCAGGTCGGGCGCACGGGCACCCCCGAGCAGATCAAGCAGGCGGTCGAGGTGCTCGACGACGCGCGTCGTCGTCTCTACTCGATCCTCGCTCAGGACTGACTTCGGTGCCCTCGGCACGTCGGCGTCGAGAAGACTCGACGCCCGATGTCGGCAACACGCGCGCCCGCTACCGGCGCATACTGCGGTTCGCCGTGCGACACATCGTGCAGACCTGGTGGTTCGAGCTCGTGCTGCCTCGCATCGGCCTGGCGAAGGTCGCGGCGCGCGGGCGAACGGCGCGGCTGACTCGCATCGCCCAGCGCTTCCACGTGCTCGCGGTCGACCTCGGCGGCCTCATGATCAAGGTCGGCCAATACCTCTCGTCGCGACTCGACGTGCTGCCGCCCGAGCTCACACACGAGCTCGCCGGACTCCAAGATGAAGTGCCGCCCGTGCCGTTCGACGCGATCCGACGCCTCGCCGAGGCCGAGCTGGGCGTTCCGCTCGAGCGCGCGTACGCGTGGTTCGACCCGACACCGCTGGCCGCGGCATCCCTCGGTCAAGCGCACCGCGCCCGGCTCTCGCCGATCGACGCCGTCGACATGGGATACGACGAGGCCGTCGTCAAGGTGCAGCGACCGGGCATCGAGACGATCGTCGACGTCGACCTGGCAGCACTGCGCCGCGTCGCCGGATGGCTCAGCCGCGTGAGACTCGTCTCGAGCCGCGTGGACGTCCCCTCCCTCGTCGAGGAGTTCGCCGCCACGAGCCTCGAAGAGATCGACTACCTGCAGGAAGCTGCCAACGCCGAGCGGTTCGCCGCGAGCTTCGCCGGCGACCCGCGGGTCGCCGCACCCGAAGTCGTCTGGGAGCGCACGACGCGCCGAGTGCTGACGCTCGCCGACGTGACCGCGATCAAGATCAACGACCGCGAGTCCTTGGTTGCGGCGGGCATCGACCCGAAGGCGGTCGCGAAGCAGTTCGCGACCGTCATGTTCGACCAGCTCTTCCGCGACGGCTTCTTCCACGCCGACCCGCACCCCGGCAACATCTTCGTCACGCCGGTCGAGCAGGTGACGGATGCCGCGTCGCCGACCTCGGGCGTGACGGATGCCGCGCGGGCGACCGCTTCCCCCGCCTGGCGGCTCACCTTCATCGACTTCGGCATGATGGGCGAGGTGCCCGACGGACTGCGCCGCGGGCTGCAGCAGGTCATCCTCGCCGTCGCCGCGCGTGACGGCAAGCGGCTGGTCGACAGCATCCGTGGTGTCGGCATCCTGCTGCCGTCGGCCGATACGGCAGAGCTCGAGCGAGCGATGACCGAGCTGTTCGCGCGCTTCGGAGGCATGGGCCTCGCCGAGGTGCGGCAGATCGACGAGCGCGAGCTGCGCAGCTTCGCGATCGAGTTCGGCGAGGTGATGCGGGCGCTGCCGTTCCAGCTGCCCGAGAACTTCCTGCTCGTCATCCGTTCGATGTCGCTGACCTCGGGCCTCTGCAGCTCGCTCGACCCCGACTTCAACATGTGGGACGCCGTCGAGCCCTACGCCGGCCAACTCCTGCGCGACGAGCGCGGCAACCTCGTGCAGGCGCTCGGGCAGCAGGCGCTGTCGGTCGCAAGCACGGTTGCACGGCTGCCGCAGCGCCTCGACGCGCTCGCGGACCGCATCGAGGAGGGGCGCCTCGTCGCGAACTCGCCGCGGCTCGAGCAGCGGGTGGCGAGGCTCGAGCGCACGACCCGGCGGATCGTCTCGGCGGTGCTGTTCGTCGGCCTCTTCATCGGCGGCATCCTGCTTCGCGTCGACGAGCCGATGTGGGGCGCCGCACTGATCGCGGTGTCGGTGATCCCGCTGCTGCACGCGCTGTTCGCCGGGATCTTCCGCCGTCGCGGGCGGGGGTGACCGGAGCCGGGTCGCAGGGTCACCCGAGACTCGCCACGTGACCCAGCACCCGCGCACCCGCTGACGGCGCCAGCTGTCGTGCGCGGAGGGCCGGATCGAAGCGCACATGCCAGTTCCGCCTCATTGCGAGCTCGAACGGCTCCGATGAGGCGGAACTGGCATATCGATTTCGCGGACGACGTTGCCACTGATGAGCTCCGCGGGGCAGCGCGGCCAGTCACCGAGCGTTGACGCGCCGCGGGCGCGGGCGTAGACCTGAGGCATCCGAGAAGGAGGTGCCGTCATGGCGAAAGAACTCTTGGTCACCCTCGAGAACCAGCCCGGCGAGGGAGCTCGCCTCGGCGAGGCGCTCGGCGATGCGGGTGTCAACATCGAGGGCCTCTGCGCGATCATGGATGGCAGAACGGGCACCGTGCACATCCTCGTCGAGGATGTCGCGGGCGCCAGGGCGGCGCTCGAGGGCGCCGGCATCCCGGTCGAGGCCGAGACCGACGTCATCGTCAGTCCCGCATTGCCCGATCCTGACCTGGACACGCCGGGTGTCTTCGGTGGGATGGCGCGCGCGCTCGCCGACGCCGGGATCAACATCACGCTCGTCTACGTGGCCTCAAGAAACCGCGTCGTGCTCGCAACCGACGACAACCAGCGCGCCACGCAGCTGCTGCAGTCGATGATGTAGCGAGCCGATAGAGGGATGCCCGAGCAGTGCGACTGCCCGGGCGATCGGGAGCGCGACCGTCAGAGGGGTCCACCGCCCGCAACGCATGCCGCACTAGTCGGAGTCGCGCGCGTCGATGAGCTGTTCGAGCACCCGCTCGTACGCTCCCGGGCCGACCGAGATCGCCCCGGCGAAGGGGTGGTCAGTGTCGGCCGTGACGAAGATGACCAAGCCGATGAACACCGCGAGCAGGCCCGCCATGAGCAGGTGCAGGCGCCGGTTCGACACGTTGATGAACGCGATCAGCACCGCGTTGACGGCGGCACCGACCCAGATGACGAGCCAGAAGAGCGGCGGCAGGGCGAGGGCGGTGGCGTCGATCCGCGCTCGCCGCGACTCGATGAAGGCATCGAATGTGGCGAGCGCCTGCTCGAACTCCGCCTGATCGCCACGGGTTTCGGCTTCGACGGCGTGCAGGAGCCGCTCGAACTCGTCGACTTGGGTGTCGCTCGCTTCCGGGAGGTTCCCCGACGCTTGTTCGGGAAAGTCGACCTCGATGACCGAGTGCATGTACGCGTCGAGTACCTGCCGCATCTCGTCGCCCAGATCCTCGGGCAGGCCGGTGGTCGCACGATAGAGGGCTCCGACACGACCCGCCTCCTCGATCGTGGCCTCGCGCGTTGAGGCGAAGTTCTCATAGACCGACACCGCGACGAGCGCGAGCAGGATTCCGAAGAATACGCCGAACGTGCCGATGACGTGCGCGAGGGCGCGGTCCCACTCCTTCGAATCGGCGACGAGCCGGTTCACGACCGGACGGAGTGCGACCACGATCAGGCAGGAGACCACCACGAACCCGCCGACGAACACCGGCAGCGTGATCAGGATGCTCGTGTCGTAGAACCAGTCCAGCATGCTCGCCCCTCCACCCCGGTGGAGGACGGGCGACTTCGCCCGTCGATGCCGCCCAGCCTACGGATGGCGCGCGGTCGCGCACCATCCCCCATCCGGTCGGCGAATCGAGCTGATCGGCCGTCAGCTCTTCTTCAGCTCCTCGGCGAGCATCACGAGGATGCCGCTCGGACCGCGCACGTACGTGAGCTTGTAGACGTCTTGATAGGTCGCCACGCCGCGAAGCGGACGGTATCCGTGCCTCGCGACGACCTCGAGGGCTTCATCGATGTCGTCCACCGAGAAGGCGACGCGGTCATGCCGATCTCGTTGGGACGTGTGGGCTCCGACTCGATCGCTTCGGGGTGGATGTACTCGAAGAGCTCGAGGCGACCGTGACCGTCTGGCGTCTGGAGCATCGCGATGTTGGCGTGGTGGCCATCGAGGCCGACGGCAGTGTCGGTCCACTCACCGCTGACCGTGTCACGGCCGATGACCGTGAGACCGAGGTCGGTGAAGAAGGAGATCGCTGCTTCGAGGTCTCGAACGGCGATGCCGACATTCTCGAGCTTGATGGCCATGCGTGGCATGCTACCGAGCCTGGCCGATTCCGGCGACGGCGGCGTTCTTGTCGTATCGGGTGAACCCCGACCGGCTCAGTGCAGGTTGCCGCGGCGACCGCGGCCCGGATCGGAATGGCGATCGCCCGGCGGACTCCAGTGGCCCGGCCTGTGCACCAGCTGTAGATCGTGGCTCCCAGCGCTGGCCCCGGCAGATGATCCGTGCGCGCACCGATGCCGCGCCGACTCGGGCGACGTACCGTGCTGCCCATGACATCTGAAACCAGCGGGCCCCGCGAGGTGCCCGCCACGCAACCGAGTCGGTTCGCGCGAACGCCGCTGTGGGCGCGCGTCGCAGTGCCGGTCGTCGTGCTCGCCGGCGCCGCGGGCGTGGTCGCGGGCGTCGTGGCGGCCGGCGCGCAGCCACCAGCGACCGTGGAGTCCATGTGCCGGTCGGCAATCGAATCCACCCTGGAATCGCGCGGCCACGCCGACGTCGATGTGGCCCAGTCATTGCGGGTCACCGGAGCCGACGGCGCCCTGCGCGTGTCCGGCTCCGTGACCTCCGTCGATGATTCGGGACACGCCGACTACGCTGCTCTCCGCTGCGTCGTCCGTGACGAGGGCGACGCCATGCGCGTCGTCAGCGCGCGCGTGTCTGATTGAGGCTCGCCCGGCCGCGGGGTCGTCGGCCGGTGTAGCCTGCGATCACCGTTGCAGCCGCAGCCCGGCGCATCGGGCCAGTCGATCGAGGGAGTGAGCGTGCGTCTTCGTGCCGTCGACATCGTCGATGTGTTCGTCTACCTCGTCGTGCTCGGGCTGTTCACCCAGTTCCTGCCGAACGTCATCACCGAATCGTTCATCGTCTCACTGGCGACCGCCGTGTTGTTCAAGCTCGCTCTCGAGGTCATCGCGATGCTCAAGACGCGCATTCTCGATCAGGTGCGCGCCTCACGAACGGTGGCGGGCAAAATGCTGAACGGCGCCCTGTTGATCGTGCTCGGCGCGGGCAGCAAGTTCGTCATCCTGTGGCTCACCGACCTCGTGTTCGGCGATGCGGTGCAGCTCGGCGGGTTCTTCTCCGTCACCCTGCTGATCGTCGTGCTCATGGTCTCGCGCCTCGGCATCCGGCTGCTCATCGACCGCACATGGCCGCGCGACGGAACCGCGTAGCCCCCCCCCCCCCCCCCCCCCCGCTCAGTGAGCACCGAGCCAGCGTCGCTCACCACCCGAAAAGGAGCCCCATGAACACTGTTGCCCGCCGCTTCTCCATCATCGCGTCGGTCGCCGCGGCCCTCGCGCTGTCAGGTTGCACATTCGGCCCACCGGTGGCCACGCCGTCGCCCGAAGCGGTCGCGACGCCGACGCCGACGCCGACAGCGGAGCCGGCGCCGGTCGACCCGCTCACCCGAGTCGCCGAGATCGTGGTTCGCCCCGAGCATCTCGAGTTCCGCGATGCCGCCGACACCGTCGTCTCGACGCTCTCGTACGACGCCGACACTGCGACGTTCGTCGGCACGTTATCGACCGTGTTCGCGGCCGAGCCTGGGCAGACCGAGTCACCCGGCGGCATGGAAGGCCCGCCCGCCACCGCGTACTGGTGGGGCGATGGCGTTCGAGTGTGGGACGATCACGACGAGAGCAATGGGTGGGGCCCGATCGACATGAACGTGAGCATTCTGTTCACCGCTCCGGTGGTCGGCGACGGCATCACGGTAAGGACCTCCACCGGCTTCGCACCCGGCAGTGATGTACAGGCGCTCGCGGCGGAGCTCGGTGAACCCTGGTACGGCAGCGGATACGACCAGGTGCGCGTCGAGACGGGTGAGCCGATCGGCGAGCAGAATTTCGACGAGTACGAGAACGCGTATTCGGTCGCGGTGAATGCGTGGGAGGCGTACGGGTCGTCAGGAGCGGTCCTCGCGCCGTGGAACTTTGGCATCGGACACGTGTGACTGGCGGGCGACGAATCCCCCCGCTACGCCGGCGAGTACTCGCGGAAGAACTCATATCTCTTGTGGCCGAGCAGCACCGCGTCGGCGCCGAACACGAGTTCGTCGGAGTGGCGCACCAGCTCCGGATCCTCGATGTCGAACCAGTGCTCCATCTGGTCGAACACCCCGTCGAGCGTCATTTCGAATGAGATCGTCACCTTTCCCATGCCCTCCGGCATGCTCCGATCACCGCCGGATGTCACGGCCCACGAGGTCGTCCTGGTGCGACGGGCGAGGCGGCGAGCGGATGCCGCGTCGAGCGCATCACCGGGCCAGCTCGGCCTCGGCCTGCACCCACCCGAGTTTGTCGGGGTTCGCCATCGAGTAGATGCGCGTGATCCGCCCGCCCTCGACGCTCAGGCTCACGACCCCGGCGAGCTGCCCGTCGAGCTCTACCCGGATGCCCGGCTGACCGTTCACCCAGGCCGGCATGGCGACGAACACGCCGGGGAACTTCGCGAGCCCGCCGACCAGGTACCTCGCGATGCGGTCGGCGCCGACGATCGGCCGAAGCGCAGCACCCCGCACCTTGCCGCCGCCGTCGGCGACCGACACCACGTCGGGTGCGAGCACGTCCATGAGCCCCTGCACGTCGCCCGTGTTCATCGCCGCCACGAGTCGCTCGACGGCCTCCTCGTGCTCCGAACGCATCACGTCCATGCGCGGCCGACGCGCGGCGACGTGATCCTTCGCCCGGTGCGCGATCTGCCGCACGGCGGCCGGCGACTTGTCGACGGCGTCGGCGATCTCGTCGTACGGCACGTCGAAGACCTCTCGCAGCACGAACACCGCGCGCTCCGTCGGACCGAGCGTCTCGAGCACGGTGAGCATCGCGATCGAGACGCTCTCGGCCAACTCGACGTCGTCTGCGACATCCGGACTCGTCAGCAGCGGCTCGGGCAGCCACTCCCCCACGTACGACTCGCGTCGGCGCGACACCGTGCGCAGCTGGTTCAGCGCCTGCCGCGTGACGATGCGCACGAGGTACGCGCGCGGGTCGCGCACCTCGTCGTGGGCGACATCCGCCCATCGCAGCCAGGATTCCTGCAGCACGTCTTCGGCGTCGGCGGCCGAGCCGAGCAGCTCGTAGGCGACCGTGAAGAGCAGGCTGCGGTGGGTGACGAACGGATCGTCGGTCATGCCGGCGAGCCTACGCCCGCCGGTCGCGTCGCGAGCGGGGGCAGCCCGCACGAGTCCGCGAACCCCTCGGAGCGGATGCCGAGCGTGATGTTCATGCGTGCGCTCATGTTGATGAACGCGACCCGCGCGGTGAGCTCGATGAGCGCCGCCGGCCCGAGCTCGTCGAGCAGCGCCGCCGACAGCTCGTCGGTCACCGCGGGCGAGGTCTGGCTCATCGCCTCGGCATACTCCATCACGCGCCGCTCCAACGGCGAGAAGACGGATGCCTCGCGCCAGCGCGGCACCTCGCGCGCCTTCGCCACGTCGAGCTTGTGGTTGTGCGCCATGAAGTAGTTGAGGTCGAGGCAGGCGCTGCAGCCGACGTATGCGGCCGAGGCCATGACGGCGTAGGTCGCGAGGCTCCGGTCGAGCTCCTTCCAGCCCTCGACCTTGCGGCCGATGCTCATCGCGTCTTTCATCACGGCCGGGTGGTGCCACAGCACGCCGATCGAATCGGGCACCTCGCCGATCATCTTGCGGGCGGCGATCTTCACGACCGCGCCGTACAGGCCGGTGATCTCGGTCGGCGGGATGCGGGTGTCGGTGGTCATCGTGTCCTCCAGAGTTGTCGTCGACGGGCTGTGCGTTTCTGCCCTCGACATGGAGACACCGGCCGGGCGGAGGATGTGACATCCGCTCGGCGCCTGGGCTCGCCTTCCTGGCCTCTTGCGCGCGGAAAGTGGTACGATTTATTAGCTAGAACGAATATCTGGAGACGAATCCATGACCGCAGGCACCCTGATTCGATCGGCACGCAAGAGCCGACGATTGACCCAGCAGGCACTCGGTCGCCGTGCCCACCTGTCGCAGTCGCACCTATCCCTCATCGAGCGCGGCCACCAGAACCCGTCGTTCGAGGCGGTCGAGCGAGCCCTCCTCGGTGCGGGGCACCGACTCGTCGCTGTGCCGACAGTTCGCGACGACGCTGCCGCGATCGCCGCCGATATCCGCATCGCGGTGCTCGACGATCGCGCAGATCGAGCGTTGCGACGATTCATCCAGCTCAACGACAATCTGCACGCCGAGCACGGTGCGGTTCGGTTCGCGCTCGCGATCGCGGAACCCGAGCCCACTGGCAGCAAGCAATGGGATGCCGCGATCGCCGCCCTGGTCGCGCACCAGCTGAACGCCGAAGGGCTGCCCGTGCCCGATTGGGCGACGAGCTCGAGCCGATCGCTGAAGCGACCCTGGGTTCTCGGCGAGGGGCCTTACACCCTGACCCCCGACCCGGCTCGCGTGCCCGTGGAGTTCGCCCGCCGCCGAGTGCTCATCGACAAAGACACGCTGGCGAGCGCGTGACCCGATTCGATCGCGACGGTCTCGAGCAGGGCCTGCGCCAGCTCATCCCCAAGCTTCGGACGCGGGGTGGTCGCAGCGGCCTCCGCATCGTGGGCGGAGCAGCGCTGGCGCTCCGCTACTTCGACCGAGAGTCGACCGTCGACATCGACGCCCACCCGATCGGCGACGCGAAGCAGGTTCTCGCTGCCGGGCGCGCAGTCTCACTGGAAAATGGCTGGCCCGACGACTGGCTCAACGATCTCGCAGCCGGGTTCATCCCCGAGTACGGCGCCACACGAGTGGAGTGGGAGACGATCTACGACGACGGAGAGGTCGTCATTCAGGTCGCCTCCGCCGAAGCCATGCTCGTGATGAAGCTGCGGGCCAATCGGCCGGGCCGCGACGACACGGACATCGCGAAACTCATGGCCCTCTGCGGGATTGCATCCGTCAGCGAAGCCGAAGAACTCTACGAGTCCTACTACGCCGGCGAGGTCCTTCCCGATCGGGCCATCCGAATGGTGACGCACATCCTCGCCGTCGGGATACCTGCGGTTCCGCCTCGGCCGCCGGCCGCGGACCTCGGGTGAAAACCCGACTGTGCGATCGCGACAATCAGCTCGCTTCGGAACCTTCGGTACTTCGGTACTTCGGTACTTCGGTACTTCGGTACTTCGGTACCGCTTTTGAAAGCGCAGCGAACGCTTCGAGCGGGTACCGGACCGGATCGACCCGCTGTCGAACACCATCGGTGCAGAAGTCGAGCGGTCAGTCATGTCAACCGGCTCACCTGCATCAGGCCGAGCCAGACGCGGTCAGCCGCGTGCATCCTCCAGGTGCGGTGCACCGTGGCTCAGCACCTTCACCACGAGGTTGTGGCGGCGCAGGGTTCGGATCGTGCGCGTGACCTCGTCGCGGTCGCGGCCGAGTGCGTGCTCGTTCGCCACCACGAGCACGTCGCCGGCCCGGAGGGTGCCGAACAGACGGCCGAGCCGCTGCTCCCAGGTCTCGGGCGCCTCCGCGGCCGGATGCTTGAAGTCGAGGATCGCGACGCCGAAGGCGGCCAGGTCGTTGCGCTGCTCGACCACCGACGGCATGTCGTCGCGCGCGACCACGAGCCCGACGAGCCGTGCCCCCTCGGGGCGCGCCTTCCACCAGTCGCGGTTGCGCTGCAGCTCCTCGAAGCACTCGGGGCACCCGAGGGCGTGATGCCCGGGGCCGTGCGGGGTGCGCGAGGCCTCCGGTAGTACCGGCGTCTGCGCCGGAGCATCCGTCGTCGAATCTGTCGTCGGCTCACTCATGCCGTGCCCCTTCGTGTCGCCTTCCATTGTCGCCCTCATCGCGGCCGGCTGCGACGTGCCTCCCCGTCAGCCGCGTCAGCGCCACCCGTCACCGAGCCCGCGGCGTGAGCCGGATGACCGGGATCTGCCGGTCGGTGATGCGCTCGTACTTCGCGAACCCCGACGCCTGAGCCGCGATCTGCCGCCAGGCCCGGTCGCGCTCGGCGCCGTGCAGCTGCTCGGGCGTGACCTCGATGCGCTGGCCGGCGAACTCGATGCGCACCCGGTCGGGGTGCGCCGCGAGGTTGTAGTACCACGACGGGTTTCGCGGGGCGCCGCTGGCCGACGCCACGATGAGCCTCGTGCCGCCCTCGCCGGGGAACCATCGCACCGGCGTCATCCGCTCGACGCCGGTCTTCTTGCCGATCGTGACGATCACCAGCTTGTCGCCGCGCTTCGCGCCCTTCCGGCGGATGCTCTCCACCATCCGATGGTTTCCCCACTGCTCGAGCCGGTTGCGACCGGGCTGCCGGGCCCCTCGGGTTCCGTTCGGCGTGTCGAACGTCATGACGTCGCCTCCTTGCCGTCGCTCTGCAGGAACGCGAGCACCGCCGCCACTCGCCGGTGCACGCCGGTCTCGGGCAGCCGCAGCTTCGTGAAGATCGCGTTCACGTGCTTCTCGACCGTCGAGGTCGACAGGAACAACGACTGCTCGATGCCGGCGTTCGTCTTGCCGGCCGCCATCTCGCGCAGCACCTCGAGCTCGCGGGGCGACAGCGTCGCGAGCGGGCTCGACGGGCCCGCGGCACTGCGGCGCCGCACGAGGGTGTCGACGATCTGCGGATCGATCACCGAACCGCCCGCGCGCACCTCGTGCAGGGCGTGCACGAGGTCTTCAAGGTCGCCGATGCGGTCTTTCAGCAGGTAGCCGAGGCCCGCCGAGCCGTCGGCGAACAGCGCGAGCGCGTAGCTCTCATCGGCGTGCTGCGACAGCACGACCACACCCGTCGACGGCGACGAGGCGCGAATCGCGTGCGCGGCCTCGATGCCCTCCATGTGGTGGCCCGGCGGCATGCGGATGTCGGTGAGCACCGCGTGCGGCGCGAGCCGGCGCACCGCGTCGAGCAGCTCGGTGCCGTTGCCGACCGAGGCCACCACGTCGACCTCGCCCGAGTCCTCGAGCAGTCGCCGCACACCCTCGCGCACGAGGTAGTTGTCTTCGGCGATCACGACGCGGAGCACCTCCGGCTCATCCAACGGGCGCCTCCTCCCGAGCGGATGCCGCGGAGGCGACGCCGTCGAGCGGCAGCTCGACGAGCACGGTCGTGCCCGACGGCTCGTTCGGCGACACCCGCACCGTGCCCCGCAGCGCGGCGACCCGGTCTCGGATGTTCGCGAGCCCGCCATGCGACACGGGCACCGAGCCGGCGCCAGCAGCCGACCCGCGCACCGGCCCGACCCCGGGCACTGGCACCACGCCGGCCCCGGCCCCCGGAACCCCCGCGCCGATGCCGCATCCGTCGTCGCTGATCGCGATGCGAAGCCGCCCCTCGCTTCGCGCGAGCCCGACCGACGCGTGCGTCGCATTCGCGTGCTTCGCGGTGTTCGCGAGCGCCTCGCGCACCACGTAGTAGGCGGTCGTCTCGACGTCGTCGGGGAACCGCTCGGCGCGCACGCGCTCGTCGGCCTCGACCATGAGCGGAATCGGGAACCGCGCCACACCCGACTCGACGGCGGCCACGAGCCCGTTGTCGCTCAGCACGGGCGGGTGGATGCCGCGGGCGAGCTCGCGCAGGTCGGTGAGCGTCTCGCGGGCCTGCTCCTGCAGCTCCTCGAGTTCGGCGGGGGTGAGCTCGCCGCGCTGCAACCGGTTTCGGGCGAGGCGGAGCCCGGCGATCTGCGCCACGACGTCTTGCTGAATGCCGTCGTGCAGGTCGCGTTCGAGCCGCCGGCGTTCGTCGTCTTGCACGGCGACGAGTCGCTCGCGCGAGGCGGTCAGTTCGTCGAGCTGCTCGGCGAGCTGCGCGGTCAGCAGCGCATTGGCCACGGATGCCGCGGCCTGACCCGCGACCGTGCGCAGCAGCGCCCGCTCGGCGTCGGTGTACTCGCCGCGTCGCCGCGGCCCGAGCTCGATGCATCCGAGCGTCTCATCACCGTGCAGCAGATCGCACGACTCGACCGGCTCGCCGACCACGTCGCCCGCGACACCCAAGGGCATCGCGGCGAGCGCGCCATCCGACGACACCAGCCGGATGCGCACCCACGACGCGTCGAGCCCATCGCGCACCGCCTCGGCGAGCCGGGTGAGCACCTCGCGCGGCTCGGCGGCACGCTCGAGCTGCACGCCGAGATCGCTGAGCATGGTCAGCTGTCGCTCGCGGTCGCCGAAGAGTGCGCGGTGGATCCACCGCTGCATCCACGTGCGCACCGGCAGCAGCAGCACGGCGACGAGCGTCGTGATGAGCACCGCGGGAACCACCCTGAGCCGGCCCGAGAGCAGGATCGCCGGCATCGCGACACCGGCCGCGTAGACGACCGTGATGAGCAGGTTCGACGAGCGCGCCACCATGCGACCGCGGTCGTCGGGGGCGATGTCGAACGCGCCGGAGCGGAAGATGCCGTGCACCGCCGCGACCGGCAGCGCGAGGAGCGATGCGTAGACGAACACCCCGACGGGCCAGTAGCCCGGGAAGAGCGCCCAGAGCACGAACGCCACCATGGCCACCGCGACCGTCAGGCCCATGACCCGCGTTCGGGCGCGCACCTCGGGTTCGCCGAAGAGCGCGCGGGAGCCGAGCACGACGAGGCCGAGCACGACGGCCGGCCACGGCTGCACCACGAGGTACTGCACCGCGGGCGCCGCCCACTCGAGCCACGGCACGACGAACGGGTTCGGGATCGCATCGCCGCTGATGCCGATGTACTGCGACATCACGACGTGCGGCGTGGTCAGCAGTGTCAGCGGCCCGACGAGCACCGGAGTCCAGAGGAAGGCGACGGAGATGCGCTGCCACCGGTGCTCCACGACCCCCGTCGGGAACGTCGCGAACACGATGAGCAGCGCCGAGGTCGCCGTGGCATCAGCCGTGAGGCCGATCACGTTGAAGAGCGGGAACCACGGCTCGACCATGATCTCGATGTTGCGCTGCACGAACGTCTCGTACGCCGACCCGACGAGCATGGCGGTCGACGCGAGGGCGACGAGCACCGCGGTGCGCGACGCCGACACCGTGAGCAGCCACATGCCGAACACGAACAACGGCAGCGCCCCGAGCAGGGGCCAGGCGAGGCCGTGATCGGCGTCGCCCTCGACGAACCCGCGCACGACGACGATGTACACCAGCGCAGCGACCCCGATCGGGCCGAGCGTCGCGAGGCACACCCACCTGCGAACCACGGTTCCATGCTCCTCCTGTCAGGCGTTTCGCGGGAGAGGGTCTGCCCCGACCTCCCTTAGCAGCAGGCCCCCAGCCGATGTGCCCCTGACCGCCATGCGCAGTCGGGTCATCCGCGTTCCGGCGTCACCACCGGTCCGCGAGCGTGATGGCGAGCGGATGCCGCGACTCACGGCCCGCACGAACAAGGAGTGACATCATGCGCAAGTTCTACTCGGGCCTCGCCTGGACGATCGCCGTCGGCGTCGTCGTGCAGGCGGCGGCCATCGCATTCGCGTTCGGCGGCGTGCTCAATCGCGTGTCGTCGGGCGACGTCGTCGACAAGGCGCTGCTCGAGAGCGGCGGAGCCGGCGGCACCGGCGAACTCGGCTTCTGGATCCACGGCATCGGCGGCGGCGTGGTGCTTCCGCTCCTCGCGGTCGTGCTGCTGATCGTCTCGTTCTTCGTGCGCGCGAAGGGCGCGCGTCTCTGGGCGGCGATCGTGCTCGCCCTCATCGTGCTGCAGGTCGTGCTCGGGTTCTCGCTCACCGACCTGCCCTACCTCGGGCTGATCCACGGGGCGAACGCCCTCGCGGTGCTCGGGGCCGCGGTCGTCGCCGCACTCCGGGTCGGGCGGATGCCTCGGGCACTGGCCGTCCCGGGTGCGAACCGGGGCTCGGGCGCCGCCGCCGGCGCCGGCGCCGAGGAGGCGAATTCCGATGCCGTCTCGGCGTGAGCTCCTGCGGTGCGCCGTCGTCGGCGTCGCGGTCACGACCGCGCTCGGCGCCGGCGCGCTCGCCTGGAATTCCACGCTGCTCGGCGAGTACTCGGTCATGACGATGGGCGGCGGGCACGATGCCATGAGCCACGGCGAGCACGGCGCGAACGGGCCCGGCGCGGCCGAGGCATCCGGAACCGCCGGCACGACCGGCGACGCGAGCGTGACCTCGCTCACCGCCGACCCCGAACGCCCCGCCGACGTGCGGGTCGAACTCGTCGCCCGGCAGGGCACCGTCGAGGTGCCGGGCGGGCGATCGATCGAGGGCTACACCGTGAACGGCGTGTCGCCCGGTCCCGAGATCCGCGCGCGGCAGGGCGATCTCATCGAGGTCGAGTTCGCGAACGAGTCGGTGACCGATGGCGCGACGCTGCACTGGCACGGCATCGACGTGCCGAATGCCGCCGACGGCGTCGCGGGCATCACGCAGGACGCCGTGCCGGTCGGCGGACGCCACGTCTACCGGTTCGAGGCGACGGATGCCGGCACGTACTGGTACCACTCGCACCAGGTGTCGCACGTGCAGGTCGAACGCGGCCTGCTCGGCGCGATCGTGGTCGAGCCCGCCTCGACCGAACCCGCGGATGCCGTGGAGCTCGACGCCACCGCACTGCTGCACGTCTACGGCGGGCAGCACACCCTCAACGGCCGGGTCGCCGACGAGCGCGTCGACGCACCGCCCGGCGCCACGGTGCGGGTGCGCGTGATCAACACCGACCAGGGCACCGCATCGGTGTGGTCGGCCACCCCGTTCCGCGTCGTGGCCGTCGACGGGCACGAGGTGCACGAACCGGGCGAGGTCGACGGGCAGCGCGTGCTCATCCCCGCGGGCGGGCGGGCGGATGTCGCGGTGCAGGCGCCGACCCGCGGTGCGGTGCGGCTGCACGTGGGCGGCGCCCGCAGCATGCTGATCGGCGACCCCTCGGCGCCCGAGGCATCCGCCCCGCCCGTGTCGCAACCGCCGAAGACCCTCGACCTGCTCGCGTACGGCACCCCGACGCCGCTCGCCTTCGACGCCGCCGCCCCCGACCGCTCCTACGACTACGTCATCGCCCGCCGCTTCGGCGTCATCGACGGCCGCCCGGGCAACTTCTGGACCATCAACGGCCGCATGTTCCCCGACGTGCCGATGTTCGACGTGGCCGAGGGCGATGTCGTCGTGATGCACCTGCGCAACGACTCGGGCGACGTGCATCCCATGCACCTGCACGGCCACCACGTCGTCGTGCTGTCACGAGACGGCGTCGCGGCATCCGGCAGCCCCTGGGTCGTCGACTCGCTCGACGTGCGCCCGGGCGAGGCCTACGACATCGCATTCGTCGCCGACAACCCCGGCATCTGGAGCGACCACTGCCACACCCTCCCCCATGCGGTCGACGGGCTCGTCGCCCACGTCATGTACGAGGGCGTCACGACCCCGTTCACGATCAACGGCGAGGCCGGCAACCGCCCGGAGTGAGCCGTCGGCGCGCAGCCTTGCGGGTGCGCACTGAACGCGCCCCGTGGCACCGCCGAGACCGGCGTAGCATCGACCTCGAGCGACCGTCTCGACTGGAGGAACGCCATGACCGGCACCGGAACCGCCGACGACCCGTGGCAGCTGACCACGGCGCCCGGCACGAGCGCCTACACGATGTACCGCGACGAGTCGGCTGATCCCCCGGCGCTCGTGTGCCAGGTCGGATCGACGACGCTGAAGTACCACCTCAGCGCCATCGACGAGCTGCACGAGTGGCTGCGCGCGCAGGGCGACTGGGTCGACCTCGGCGCCGCAGACGAGCAGAAGCCGGCGCAGCCCGGCACGGTCGAGGCGTGGGGCCGCGACGCCGCGAACCCGGTCGGCGGTTGGTACGGGCTGCGCAAGGGGTACCGGGGCCGCTTCGGGATGTACCTGCCGCCGCTGCTCGAGGCGCTCGGCCTCGCCGAGCTCACCCACGAGAAGCGCAACAACCGCATGCGGGCCGTCTGAGTCGACGATCGCGCCGATCAGCGGCACTGCACACCGAGCAGAATGCATCGAGGAGCCACGATGACGAGCACACCGGTCGTCTACCGGACGACGCACCGCATCGCGTTCTCAGAGCTCGATCCGTTCCAGCACGTGAGCACCGGCAACTACGCCAGGTACTTCACCGACCACCGCATGGAAGCCCTCGCGAAGTACGCCGGCTGGGATCTGCCCACCCTCGGCACGCTGGGCTTCATGACGTGGGTGCGGCGCATGGAGATCGACTTCATCAGACCGGTGAGCGCCGACCAGGAGGTGTCGATCACCTCGTTCGTGCGCGAATTCCGCGGCCCCGACGCGATGATCGAGTGCCTGATGAGGGATGCCGCGGGCACGACGGTCTCCACGTGCCTCATGGTCGTGGCCCACGTCGATGCACGAACCCGGCGCGCCACCGACTGGCCCGGCGAACTGCAGGCGCTCTTCTTCGAGCCCGAGGACTGAGGCTCCTCAGCCTTGAGCGCTCCCGCCTGCGCGACGCGCGGAGCGCGGCGGCCGTGCCCGCATGAACGCGGCGACGCGCCCGAGCAATCGGGTGAGTTCCTCGCGGTCCGACGGCTCCAGCGCATCGACCAGCACCTCCCGAACGACCTCGACGTGCCCGGGAAGCACGCGTTCGAGCAGCGCGGCGCCCAGCGGGGTGAGCGTCACGTTGACACTTCGCTCGTCGTCGGATGACGGCTCACGCACCACGAGGCCGGCCTCTTCGAGCCGGCCCACCTGATAGGTCAGGCCGCTGCGACTGTGCACCAGCCGGTCGGCGAGCGCGGTCATCGTGCTCTGCCGCGACGCGTGCTCGCCGAGGATCGCGAGAATCTGGAACTGCGTGAAGCTCAGGCCGCCCTCGTCGCGCAACTGTCGCGCCACGCCGTGCTGCACGAGGGCGCTCACCTCGAGGAGCGAGAAGTAGACGCCGAACTCGGGAGGCAGTGTCGGCGGGACGACGGAGTCGGACATATCCAGATCCTATGAAGAAATTCATTCGAATTGGAAATAAAGCACCGAGCGTCGTCGTTTCGAATTCGTAGCAAGTAGTTCGAATTCGAAGGAGTAACATGACCCACGCAGACACCGAGACCACGCAAGTGCTCTGGGCACCCGCACGGCTCGGAGGCATCCCGCTCGTTCACCGCCTCGCGATGGCGCCGATGACCCGAAGCCGGGCCACGGCCGACGGACTCGTGACCGGTCTCACGCAGAGCTACTACGCCCAGCGCGGGTCGCTCGCCATGCTCATCACCGAGGGCACCCAGCCGTCGGAGGACGGGCAGGGCTACCTCGCGACACCCGGCATCCACAGCGAGGCGCAGGCCGAGGCGTGGCGTGGGGTCGCCGAGGCGGTGCACCAGGCCGGCTCGACGCTCGTCATCCAGCTCATGCACGTCGGCCGCGTCGCCCACCCCGCCAACACGCCGCACGGCCGCGCTCCGCTCGCACCCTCGGCGATCGCCGCCGCGGGTGACATGTTCACAGCGACCGGACCCCAGCCGATGCCGGTGCCGCGCGAGATGACCGAGTCCGACATCGAGCAGACGATCGCCGACTTCCGTCGCGCCGCACGCCTCGCCGTCGATGCGGGTGCCGACGGCGTCGAGATCCACGGCGCGAACGGCTATCTCCTGCAGCAGTTCGTGAGCAGCAACGCCAACCGCCGCACCGACGGCTACGGCGGCGACATCGCCGGCCGCATCCGCTTCCCGGTCGAGGTCGTGACGGCGGTCGCCGAGGAGATCGGCGCCGACCGTGTCGGCTACCGGATCAGCCCCGGCAGCCCGCTCGGCGACATCGTCGAAGACGACGTCGCCGAGGTCTACGGCGCACTCGTCGACGCGCTCGCACCGCTCGGGCTCGCCTACCTGCACGTCGTGCATCTCGGCGATGAGGCACTGCTCCGCAGCATCCGCGATCGCTGGACGGGCGGGCTCGTGCTCAACCGGGCCGGCGCCGACATCGAACGCCGCGCGCAGGACGTGCGCGATGGACTCGCCGACGTCGTGAGCGTCGGTGCACTCGCGCTCGCGAACCCCGACCTCCCCGCCCGCATCCGGGCCGGGGCGTCGATGAACGAGCCCGACCCGACCACCCTCTACGGCGGCGGGGAGCGCGGATACACCGACTACCCGCGCCTCGCAGCCTGACCACCCCGCCGAAACATCCCGACGAACCATCCCAACGAACCACCCCGACGAAAGGAACCGCATCATGCGCGCCATCAACTACACCACCTACGGCGACCCGACCGTGCTCGAGAGCGTCGACGTCCCCCGCCCCGTCGCGGGCCCAGGCGAGGCCCTCGTGAAAGTCGCGGGCACCACGTTCAACCAGGTCGACGCGACCCTCCGCGCCGGTTTCCTCGCCGACGCGTTCCCGATCGAGCTGCCGCACACGCCCGGCATCGACCTCAGCGGCACCGTCATCGACGTCGGCCCGGGTGTCCGCGACGAACTGATCGGTCAGCACGTCATCGCGTTCCTGCCGATGACCGCGCCGGGCGCGGCGGCCGAGTACGTCACCGTGCCGGCCGAGCTGCTCGCCCCGGCTCCCCGCTCCATTCCCCTTCCGGATGCCGCGGCGCTGGCGTCGAGCGGGCTCACCGCGTTGCAGGCCGTCGAGCAGGCGGGGGTTCGCCGCGGCCAGTCGGTGCTCGTGAACGGCGCGGGCGGCGGGGTCGGCGCCTTCGTCGTGCAGCTCGCCGCACGAGCCGGGGCGACCGTGATCGCCACGGCCGGACCGCGCAGCCGCGACGCCGTCATCGCACACGGTGCGGCCGAGGTGATCGACTACACCGCGGTCTCCGTGGTCGACGCGGTGACCGGGCCGGTCGACGCGGTCGTGAATCTCGTGCGAACGACACCCGATGAGACGGCCGCGCTCGTCGGGCTCGTCAAGCCGGGCGGTGCGTTCGTCTCGACCACGACACCGGGCGTGCCCGCTGCGGGCGCCGAGATCCGCATGACGAGCATCTTCGCGCGGAGCGACGCGGCCCAGCTCGCTCGACTCGCGAAGCTGGTCGATGCTGGGGAACTGCATGTCGACGTGAGCGCCCGCTACGACCTGAAGGACCTCGCACGAGTGCACGCCCTGGGCGAGGCGGGTGCCCTGCGCGGCAAGGTCGTCCTCACGCCGGCCGGGGTGTGACGGACGGCACCCGCGCGGCTCTCAGACGACGACCCCTCGGTCGCCGCACGATGTCCGACGACTGACGCGCGCGGGTCTCGACTCGCCTAGCTCCTGCCACGCAGGAGCTAGGCGTGTCGCTGAGCGTCTCCTATGGTGGTCTGACGCGCCCTCCCGAGGGCATCGAGCGTTCTGACGAGGAGAGCCCATGCCCGCACCGGCGGCCCTCACGATCGTCGACCACGTCGTCATCGGCATCGCGCGGGCCGGCTGCGACCAGTCCGTGGAGGCGGTCGCCGACGCCACCGTCCATCGCCTCCGCGTGCACCGCTCGTGACGCCGGCGATCCGAGGGCTCGGCGCGGCGTTCGCCGGGCTCGGCGCGACCGCCGCCGTGATCCCCTCCGTGCTTCCGGCCATCGAACAGGCGATCGGGGCATCCGTCGTCGCCGCGGTGCCGGCCCTCTTCGGCGGTGCGTTCGTCGGCCTGCTCGCTTCGGAGCCGGGCCTGCGACGCCTGCGCCCGCTGCACCTGACGGCGATCGGATGCCTCCTGCAGGCGCTCGCGCTCGCCGGTGCCGCCTTCGCGGGAACCGCCACGGCCTTCATCGTCTTCGCGGCCATCGCGGGCGCCGGCCTCGGTCTCACCGAGTCGTCGGCGAGCGTCGCGTCGAAGATCGCCTCGACCACCTCGACCGCCACCGTGCTCACCGCGCTCACCGGCACGGTCGCCGTCGCGGCAGCCCTGACGCCGCTCCTCGTCGCCGTCGCGGCCGGCCTCGATCGGCCGGCGCTCGTACTGTCCCTCGTGGCGGCGGTGCAGCTCGTCGCCGTCGCGGGCCTGGTGGCGGGCGCTCGCGGCACCCCCGCTCCGCCGCCGCCGCGACATCCGCCCAGGATCCGCCGCGCCACCGCGATCGTGCTGTTGCCGCTCGCGGTCGCGCTCCCGCTCTACGTCGGTGTCGAGTCCGTGTTCGCGGGCTGGTCGGCCGTGATCCCGGCCGAGCTGCTGCAGCTCGATGCCGCGGCGGCCGCGCTCGGCACCTCCGTGTTCTGGGGGCTCATGGCCGTCGGCCGCTTCGCCTCCGCCGCACTGCAGCAGTACGGGGTCACGCCGCAGCGCGCCCTCCTGATCGCGTTGTTGTCGGCCGCCGGTCTGCTGGGCCTCGCCGCCCTCCTCGTTCCGGCCGCGCCCGGGCTCGGGCTCGCCGCGGTCGCCCTCGCCGTCGTCGCACTCGCCCCGATCTACGCGCTCGTGGTCGGCGTCGCACTCGACCGCCTCGACACCGATGACTCGGCGGGCGCGGCGGGCCTGCTCGTCACCTTCGGCGTCATCGGCGGAAGCGTCGTGCCGGCAGCAGTGCTCCAGATCACCGGCGATCCGGCCGCCTCAGGCACCTTCGCCGTGACGGCCCTGCTCTGCCTCGTCATCGCCGCCCTGTCGACCCTTCGCCGCGGCATCACCCGACCGGCCGGCATGGGGAACCGCACGGGGTGACCCCATCGGGCAGCGCGACGCACACGGCCCCGCTGAGCCCGGGTCACGTCTCCGTCGTCGCTCCCGTCAGCGCCACGGGCACCGGCCTCGCCCGCCAGGCCACGACGACGGTCGCGAGTGCGACGAGCACCACGACGGCGCCGAATACCTCGAAGGTTCGCTCGAGCCCCAGCGGGCCGACGCTGAGCCCGGCGAGCACGGCCGGCAGCGAGAGGGCGAGGTACGCGACGGTGTAATACGCGGACATCACCGACGCCCGGTGCTCGGCCGGGATCGCGCCCACGAGAGCTCGAAGGCCGCTGAGGAAGCCGATGCCGAACCCGACGCCACTGACGACCGAGCCGACCAGGAAGATCGCGCCCGAGTCGGCCGCGGTCGCGACCACGATGAGCGCCACGCCGACCGCTAGGGCCGCCGAACCCACGAGCGCGCCGAGCCACGTGGCGGTGCGCCGCAGCACGAGCTGCGAGAGTGTCGCCGATGCCGCGAGCGCGACGATGCCGAGGCCAGAGAGCACGGCGCTCGACGAGTCGAGGAGCGCCGCCCCGAGCGCCGGGCCGAGGCTGAAGAACAGGCCGCCGAGCGACCACGAGGAGATCACCGTGAGGGCGGCGAGGAGGAACGGCCCGCGAACCGCCGCCGGCACCCGAGGCGTCTGGACGCGCCAGCGGATGCCGCGCTCGCGCGTGACGGGCTCCGGCATCCAGATGACGCCGGCGAACGCGATCAGAAGCAGGGCGAGCTGTACGAGGTACGGCAGCGCCAGCGGCAGCCAGCCGAACTGCACGAGCACCGAAGCGATGAGCACGCCCAGTGCGATGCCGGCGCTGCTGGCCACGGCGTTCGAGAGTCCGGCACTGCCCGGGTCCCGACGTGGATGCAGATCGAGCAGTGCTGCGCCCGCAGCGCTGATCGCCGCGCCCGTCGCCAGCCCCTGCAGCCCCCTGGCGACGAAGAGCGAGGTGACGGATGACGCGAAGACGAAGAGCACCGTCGACGCCATGAGCCCGGCCAGGGCCACGAGCAGCACCGGCCGGCGACCGACGCGGTCGGAGATCGAGCCCGCGAGGAGCAGGGTCGCCAGCACGCCGACCGCGTATGTCGCGTAGACGAGGGTCAGCGTCAGCGGTGAGAACTGCCACGCCGTGCTGTACGCCTGGTACAGCGGCGACGGCGTCACCGCGGCGAAGAGGCCGAGTCCGATGATGAAGGCCGCCAGTGCGTGAGCGACCGGCATCGGGAGGGTTCGGTTCATCGTCGTCCTTTCAAGACGAGGCCGCTCGCCGTGCCGCGTGGGCTCGAGAGTCCATCGGCACGGCGGGCGGCATGAATGCGATCAGCGAACGGATGCCTCGAGCGACACCGTCTCGGCCGCGCCGCGGTCGGGCGCGAGAAACCGGTCGAGGGCCTCGAGGAGAAGCTCCGGGGCCTCCTCTGCGAGCCAGTGGCCGGCGCCCGCGATCACGATGCCCTCGACGTCGTCGGCGACGACGCGGACCCCGTCGGCGACGTGGTCGCCGTAGCTCCGCTCGCCGCCCACGGCGAGCACCGGCATCCGCAGCTTGCGTCCGGCGCGCTCCATGTTCTGCGCGACCGTCGCGTCGAACGCGCGATAGAAGCCGAGGCTGCCGGTCAGCGATTCCGGGTTCGCGAGCAGCCCGACGTAGTACTCGATGGCATCCGCGGGCACTCCGCCGCCCTGGATGGCGAACTCGTAGCCGAAGTAGACGTCTTCGCGGCCGGCGATGAGCTGCTCGGGCAGCCCCTCGACGCGGTTGAACGGGATGTGCCACAGCGTGTTGTTCACCTGCGCGGGCACGAACAGCGGCGGAGCCGGCGTCGTGCCGGGTGCGCCCGGGATCTCGGCGAGCACCAGCCGGCTCACGCGCTCGGGGTGGTCGGAGGCCAGCGCGTAGCCGATCGCGAAGCCGGTGTCGTGGCCGACGACCGCGAACCGCTCGTGTCCGAGTTCGTCCATGAGGCCGACCAGGTCTGCGGCGAGCGTGCCGGCGTCGTAGCCCGACTCCGGCTTGTCCGAGAGCCCGATGCCGCGCTGGTCGACGGCGATGACCGTGAAGTCCTTCGCCAGGGCGGGCATCAGCAGGCGCCAGGCGTACCAGGTCTCGGGCCAGCCGTGCACGAGGAGCAGGGCGGGTCCTTCGCCGCCGATGACGGCGTGCAGTCGAATGCCATCTGCGTCGACGTAGCGACTCGTGAAGGTGTCGGTGAACCCGGCAGGCAGGTCGGGCGCCCCGGTCACGGATCCGGGACCGTCGGCGAGTGCGAAAGTGGCGAGTGCGTCGTTCATGGTGGTCTTCCTGACTCCTACGTTAGGACTGAATTGTCCTGATGCAGGAGACAACCGTGCGAACGGCGTACTCTATTCCCATGACGACGAGAAAATATGAGGATGCGTGCGGCATCGCCCGATCGCTCGATGTCATCGGCGAGCGCTGGGCGCTGCTCGTCGTGCGCGAACTCGTCTTCGGGCCGAAGCGATTCACCGATCTTCGGGCCGGACTGCGCGGCATCAGCCAGAACGTGCTGAGCCAGCGCCTGCGCGAGCTCGAGGCCGCCGGAGTGGTGCAGCGCACCGTGCTCGGCCCGCCCGCCAGTACCCAGGCCTATGAGCTGACCGCACTCGGTCGAGCGCTCGAACCCGTGCTCGTGGCGATGTCGCACTGGGGAGCGCTCACCCCGGTGCCGCCCGGAGCGGAGATGAGCAACGACGCCTTCGCGCTCGCGCTCGAGGCGCTCTTCGTGCCCGCGGCGAAGGGCGGGTTCCGCGGGCGGGTGCGCCTGAGGCTCGTGCGCGACGCCTTCGATGTCGAGATCGGCGGCGGCGCGATCGACATCGATCGCGCCTCGGGCGCCGACCCGGCGCTCGTCCTCGAGGCATCCGAGTCGGTGCTTCGAGCCGTGATCTTCAAGCGGCGCACGCTCGACGACGCGATCGCCGCGGGCGAGCTCGCGATCACGGGCGACCGCGGGCGGGCCGAGGCGTTCCTCGAACGCTTCGCCCTGCCGGAGCCCGCGTCGCACTGAGACGCCTCAGCCCGAGGCCGCGGCGCCGTCGACCCGCCGCCGCGACTACCGCACGCTCTCCAGGAAGTTCCGCGTGCGCTGCCGCTGCGGGCGGTCGAGCACGTCTTCCGGCCGGCCGGCCTCGACGACGACACCGCCGTCCATGAACACCACCTGGTCGGCGACACCGCGAGCGAAGCCGATCTCGTGGGTCACGACGATCATCGTCATGCCCTCCTTCGCGAGTTCGCGCATGACATCGAGCACGTCGCCGACGAGTTCGGGGTCGAGCGCCGAGGTGGGCTCGTCGAACAGCATGAGTTTCGGGTCCATCGCGAGCGCCCGCGCGATCGCGACGCGCTGCTGCTGGCCTCCCGAGAGCTGGGCCGGGTAGTGACCCGCGAACTGGGCGAGCCCGACCCGGTCGAGCAGTTCCCGCGCCCGGGCCTTGGCCTGCGCCCGCGGCATTCCGCCGACGCCGATCGGCGCTTCGATGATGTTCTCAAGCGCCGTCAGGTGCGGAAAGAGGTTGAAGCGCTGGAAGACCATGCCGATGCTGCGCCGCTGCCTGGCGATCTGCTTCGGCGTCATCTCGTGGATGTTGTGCCCGGCCTGCCGGTAGCCGATGAGCTCGCCGTCGACGATGATGCGGCCGCCGTCGATGGTCTCGAGGTGGTTGATGCAGCGCAGCAGGGTCGACTTGCCCGAGCCAGACGGGCCGAGCAGCACGGTCACCGTGCCCTCGGGCACGGCGAGCGAGACGTCGCGCAGCACCTGATGGGCGCCGAAGCTCTTGCGGACCCTGCGGATCTCGACGAGCGAACGAGTGGCCGCCGCTGCGGCCGGGTCGAGGGGAACGGTGATGCTCATGCGACGCTGACCGCCTTGGTCTCGGGTGCCGGCGCTGGGCCGGCCTGCCGTTTCGCGAATGCCCGACGCATCCGCTGCAATGGGGTGGGCGGCAGGTTGCGGGAGGTGCCGCGACCGTACCGGCGTTCGAGGTAGTACTGCGGAATCGAGAGCACGCTCGTCATGAGCAGGTACCAGAGGCTCGCGACGATGAGCAGCTCGACCTGCTTGAGGTTCTGCGACGAGATCATGCTCGCCTGCGTGTAGATCTCGAGCACGGCGATCACCGAGAGCAGCGAGGTGTTCTTCAGCATCGAGATCGTCTCGTTGCCCATCGGCGGGATGATCACGCGCATCGCCTGCGGCAGCAGCACCCGGCGGAACGTGTACAACGGCGACATGCCGAGCGAGTAGGCGGCCTCGTGCTGGCCCTCGTCGACCGAGAGCATGCCGGCGCGAACGATCTCCGACGAGTACGCCGCCTGGTTCAGGGTGAGGGCGAGCAGGCCCGCGACGAACGCGCTGATGAGCTGGTTCGTGTCGACCTGCCAGAAGACCACGTCGGTGAACGGGACTCCCACGGTGAGCTTCGCGTAGAGGAGGCCGAGGTAGCCCCAGAGCACGATCTGCACGAGCAGCGGCGTGCCCCGGAACGCCCAGACGTAGAACCACGCCACCGTCGAGAGCACGGGGTTCGACGACAGCCGCATCGCCGCGACCACGATCGCCAGCACCGTCGAGACGACCATCGAGATGGCGGTGATGAGGAGGGTCAGCCAGACGCCCTCGAGGATTCGCGGGTCGAAGAGGAACTCGCCGATCGCCGCGAAGTCGATGTTCGGATTCGTCAGCACCGAGTAGGCGAAGCCGGCGACGAGCAGCAGCACCACGGCCGCGCTGATCCAGCGCCACGGTCGGCGCAGCGGGATCGCCACGACGTCGTCGTCGGTGGCATCCGGTGCGAGTGAGGGGCTCGCGGTCGCCGCCGTCATCATTGCCCGGCCCCCTGATTCACCTCGGCCGACTC
Organism: Agromyces badenianii; assembly: GCF_003070885.1. Lineage (NCBI taxonomy): Bacteria > Bacillati > Actinomycetota > Actinomycetes > Micrococcales > Microbacteriaceae > Agromyces > Agromyces badenianii. Next base: position 573,146 of record NZ_CP028913.1, on the reverse strand, counting down.
GACCGCGTAGGCGCTGATGTTGTTGCGCTCGAGCACCTCCTGGTAGGCGCCCTCGTCGATGAGCGCCTGCAGCGCCTGCTGGATCGCGTCGATGAGTTCGGTGTCGGCCTTGAGGATGCCGATGCCGCTGTACACCGGGTCGAAGCCGGCGGGGTTCTCGGGGTCGCGCACCACGTCGAAGGCCTTGCCGTCGTCGGTGGTCGCCGCGACGTACTCGGCGACGACCGCGTCGGCGACGTAGGCGTCGCTCTTGCCCGCCCGCAGCGCCGTCTGCGCGTCGAGGTCCGACGGCAGCTCGGTCACGGTCACGGGGGTCGAGCCGCAGTCCATCGCGCGCAGCAGCTCGCCCTGCACGGTGGCCTTCTGCACCGAGACGGTCTTGCCGCAGAGGTCGGTCTGGGTCGTGACGCCGTTCGGGTTGCCCGCCGGCACGAGGATGGCGAACCCGCCGTGGGTGTAGTCGACGAAGGTCAGGGTCTCCTGGCGCTCCGGCGTATCGTTCATGCCGCTCATGATGATGTCGTTGTTGCCCGCCTGCAGCGAGGGGATCACCGAGTCGAAGGCCTGCTTGTTGAGCGAGACGTCGATGTCGAGCTTCTGGCCGAGCAGGCGTGCGAGTTCGGGGTCGAACCCGATCTCGCGGTTCGCGTCGTCGTACATCGCCATCGGCGGGAAGGGGATGTCGACGGCGATGTCGATGCTCCCCTTGTCGATGATCTCCTGGGGCAGCAGCGCGGTGAGCGCCGGGTCGGCGGTGGTCGAGATCTCGTCGCCGGTCGGCAGGTTCGGGCCGGATGCCGCGGCGGCGTCGTCGCCCGAGCCGCCGGCGCCGGAGCATCCGGTGAGAACGAGTGCGGCGGCGATCGCCGTCGCGCTGAACAGGGTGGTGGTGCGTGCGATCATGGGTGACTTCCTTGTCGTGGGGTGGTGGGGGAATCGAGGTCAGACGAAGACGTCGGCCGTCGCCGGCGCATGCGTGGCGAGCAGGTCGAGATAGGTCTCGCGGCGGGTGACGAGACGGGCCTCGCCGTCGGCGACGAAGACGATGGCGGGCTTCAGCGCCCCGTTGTAGTTGTTCGACATCGTGTAGGCGTAGGCGCCCGTCGCCAGCATCACGACCAGGTCGCCGACGCGAGCCGGCGGCATCGGGGCGCCGTCGACGAGCAGGTCTCCCGACTCGCACTGGCGCCCGACGAGCTGCGCCGTCTCGGTCCACGGTTCGAGCAGCCGGTCGGCGATGATCGCCTCGTAGCGCTGCTGGGTGAGGGCGATGTCCATCTGGTCGGCCAGCCCGCCGTCGACCGCGACGAACGTGCGACCCGTGCGCTTGACCGTCGTGACCCGGTAGAGCGTCACGCCGGCGCGCGCGACGATCGATCGGCCCGGCTCGATCAGGAGCCGGGCGCCCGCCGGCAGATGCGCGGTCGCGGCCGCGACGATGGCGTCGAGGTAGGACTCGACGCTCGGGGCCTGCTCTGCATAGGTGTAGCTGACGCCGAGCCCGCCGCCGACGTCGTAGGTGCCGAAGCTGCCGACGGTCGAGATCTTCGCCACAGCCTCGGCGAACTGTTCGGTGTCGAGGATCTGGGAGCCGATGTGCAGGTGCACGCCCTCGAACTCCATCAACCGGTGCGCCCGCATTCGCGCGATCGCCCGCTCGGCCTGGTCGATCGGCAGGCCGAACTTCGAATTCAGGCCCCCGGTCGCCTGCGAGGCGTGCGTCTTCGCCTCGACGCCGGGGATGACCCGCAGCAGCAGTCTCTGCGGGCGCTCGAGCAGCCGTTCGAGGCGGTCGAGTTCGTCGTCGTTGTCGACGATGATCGTGCCGACCCGGGCGTCGAGCGCCATCTGCAGCTCTGCGTCGGTCTTGGCGTTGCCGTGGAAGTAGAGCCGCTCCGGGTCGACGCCGGCTGCGAGGGCGAGCTGCAGCTCTCCCCCGCCCGCGATGTCGACCGCGAGTCCCTCCTCTTGCGCGAGACGGTACATGCCGACCGCAGGCAGCGACTTCGACGCGAAGAGCACGTCGGAGTTCGGCCAGCGCTCGTGCAGCCCGTCGACGAACCGGCGGATCTGGCGACGGAGCCCGGCCTCGTCGTAGACGTGCAGCGGAGTGCCGAACCGTTCGGCCAGCTCGGTGACGGCGACGCCGCCGATCTCGAGCACGCCGTCGTCGCTCGCCGACGCCTCCTCCGGCAGGATCCGCCAGAGTTCGCCGAGGCGGGTGCCGTCAGGCGCGGGCCGAGTCGCAGTCATCGTTCCTCCTCTGCGCGACAGCGTCATCGCCGTCGTCGGAGGACAGCCTAGAAAGATCCCACGCTCGTTTGGTGAGAGATTTCAGATAGCTTTGGGTCATGGATGAAGTGATCTCTCCAACTCCGCCGCTTCGCTCTGCAGCGCCGCCCGTGACACTCGGCGAGCTCATCGAGCAGCTCGGACCCCGCACGATCGCCTCGATCGGTGCGCCGGGCACACGGGTCGCCGTCACGGGCACCGAGTTCCTCGACATCGCCGACGAGGTTCCGGATGCCCCGGGCACGCTGCTGCTCGCGCCGTCGACCGCCTCGCTCAGCACCGCCCGGCTCGCCGCCGTCGCGGCCGGAGCCGCCGAGCGCGGCGCCGCGGGACTCGCGGTCAAGTGCAGCTCCGACCGGATTCCCGCGCTCGCGGCGATCGCCGAGTCGAGCGGGCTGCCGCTGCTGCGCGTCGCCGACCGCATCAGCTGGCGCCTCCTCGACGCTCAGCTCACGCACCTCCTGGGCGAGGCGGAGGCTCCGCTGGCAGGCCCGCAGGATCGCGGCGCAGAGCCGCTCTTCGCGCTCGCGAACGAGCTCGCCGAGTTCTTCGGCGGCTCGGTCGCGATCGAAGACCTCAGCCGCAACATCCTCGCTTACTCCTCGGTGCCCGGCCAGCTGATCGACGCGCTGCGCACGCACGGCATCCTCGCGCGGCAGGTGCCGGCCTCGCCGTACAACGACGACCAGTACCGCACCGTGCTCCGTTCGGAGGGGGCGATCAAGTACCCGCGACTCGGCGAGGAGGAGCCGAGGGTCGCCGTCGCGATCAAGGCCGGTGCGCTGCCGCTCGGCAGCATCTGGGCGATCGACGCCGCAGGCGAGGGGCCGGTGACGCCGGAACAGGATGAGCGGATGCGTCGTGCGAGCGCCCTCGCCGGCGCCCACCTGCTCGACGATCTCCGGGCGCACTCGACCAATCAGCGTCCGCGCGAAGACCGCTTGCGCACCTTGCTCACCGGGATCGACCTGACGGGCACCGAGTTCGCCGAGCTCGGCATTCCCGAGGAGCGCGGCGCGGTGCTGCTCGGCTTCGACGTGCCGGGTGCGGGGCCGACCGCGATCGCCCAGCTCCGCTCCACCGTCATCAGGCACCTCGTGCTGCATCGGCCCGATGCGGTCGCCGTCGCCCACCGCGGGCGGGTCTATACGCTGTTCGCCGCGGGCGACGTCGACGAGGCCGTCACGGTCGCGCGTCCGCTGCTGCCGCTCATCGATCGACTCGTCGGCGAAGGCACGAGGGTCGCGGTCGCCGGGCCCACCCATCGCTCGGGCGACGTCGCCGGTGCCCGCGAGCTCGCCGACCGGCTGCTCGGTGCGGCAGCGCGCGGTGCCGGCTCCTCGATGCCGCGCATCGTCACGGCCGCCAATGTGCGCCCCAGCCTCGTCGTCGAGCGAGTCGCCGAGCTGTTCGCCGCCGCCGCCGAGCTGCGGGACCCGGCACTCGACGCGCTGTCGGAGGCCGAGGGCACCCGGCCGATCGTGGAGACGCTGCTGGTGTGGCTCGAGTGCTTCGGCAACGTGGCGCAGACCGCCGAGCGGCTCGACGTGCACCAGAACACCGTGCGGCACCGCTTGCGCCGCGCGAGCGAGACGCACGGCATCAAGCTGGAACTCGCCGACGAGCGACTCGCGGCATGGCTCCAGTTGCGCGCGAACGCACCCTGAGCGCGGCGCATCGTGCCCTCGGCCGCCGTGAGGGGGGTCGTGCCGAGGGCCTTCTGGTCAGAGCGCCCCGGTGGCCGCCGTCTCGAGCACTCGCGGCGACCCGTCGAACACGAGCAGCCGGTCGGCGAGCTTGTCGACGAAGAACCGGTCGTGGCTGACCACGATGACCGCGCCCGGGAAGTGCGTCAGGGCGCGTTCCATCACCTGCGTCGAGGTGATGTCGAGGTGGTTCGTCGGCTCGTCGAGCACGATCACGGCGGCACCCGAGAGCAGGCACTGCGCGATCGCCACGCGGGCGCGCTGACCGCCCGAGAGGGTGCCGATCTTCTGCTGCAGGTCGGCCTCCGAGAACTGCAGCATCGCGAGGAACCGGTTCACGCTCTTCTTCGTCGCCGTGAACGCGAGCGAGTCGGGGTAGGCGTTCACCGCATGCCCGACGGTGTCCTCGAGGTCGAGCTCGGCGTAGACCCGGTTGTACGAGACGTACCTGGCGCCCTTCGCCCAGCGCACCGTGCCGGCATCCGCTTCGGTCTCACCGGTGAGCACGTCGAGCAGCGTCGACTTGCCCGAGCCGTTCGAGCCGAGCACCGCGACCCGGTCGCCGCGTTGCAGGTCGAACGAGAGCCCTTCGAAGAGCAGCGAGCCGTTGAAGCCCTTCGAGAGCCCTGTGACCGTCAGCAGGTCGTTGCTGACCCGCAGCCCGTCGTAGATGGCGGTGATGATCTGGTCGATCGGGCGCGGCGCCTGACGCTTCTTGATGTCGGCGAGGCGACGCGCGACCGCGTTCGAGGGGTTGCGCGCGGCCTCACGGCGGGCGGTCGACGCGGCCTGCTCGTAGGCGAGCAGCTCCTCTTCGTGGGCGAACTGGCGCTCGAGCATCTTCAGCCGCGACTGCTTGGCATGCACGTACGCGGAGTAGTTGCCCTCGTAGTCCTGCAGCCGGAAGTTCTCGATCTCGACGATGCGGGTGACCACGCCGTCGAGGAACTGCCGGTCGTGCGAGACCACGAGCACCGCGCCGGTGAAGCCGCCGAGCCATCCCTCGATCCAGCGCACCCCGTCGAGGTCGAGGAAGTTCGTCGGCTCGTCGAGCAGCAGCACGTCGGGCGCCTGCACGAGGATGAGCGCGAGCGCGGCGCGGTTGCGCCATCCGCCCGACAGGCGGTCGACCGGCAGGTGTCGCCGCTCCTCGTCGAAGCCGAGGCTCGTGAGCACGGTGTCGATCGTGTTCTCGTAGGTCCAGCCGCCGATCGCGTCCATGCGCTCGAACAGCTCGCCCTGCTCGGCGAGCAGGCGGTTCATCGCGTCATCCGTCATCGGCTCCGCCAGCCGCGCACCGATCTCGTCGAGACGCGCCTGCGTCTCGTGCACCGCGGCGAAGTGGTCGCTCAGCGTCTGCTGCACGCTCTGCTCGCCGTCGAGCTCCGAGAACTGGGAGAAGTATCCGATCGTCGTGCCGAGGGTCACGTCGACGGTGCCGCCCGAGGGCTCGCGCCGGCCGAGCACGAGCTCGAGGAACGTCGTCTTGCCCGTGCCGTTCTTGCCGATGAGGCCGATGCGGTCGCCCTGCCGCAGCTTGAGGAACGCCTCGCGCAGCACGGGCCTCCCGTCGAACTCCATGCTCACGTCGTTCAGGCGGATCAGGCTCACGGGTGTCCTCGCGGTCGGGGTATGGGGCGGGTCCGACTCTACTGCCGCGTTCACCGGTGCCCCTGCGAGCGGGCACGGATGCCTCCTGTCCAGGTCATGGATGCCGCCGGCCGCGCGTCGGCGTAGCGTGGGCGCCGAAACGACACCCCGAACGAGGAGGTTCACGATGGCCGAGCTCTCAGCGATCCAGCCGTGCCTGTGGTTCGACGACCAGGCACGCGCAGCGATGGCGTTCTACGTCGACGTCTTTCCGAACTCCGGCATCACGAGGATCGACGAGTATCCCGACGAATCGCTCGACGAGCACTTCGCCGGCATGTCGGGCAAAGTGCTGAACGGGCAGTTCACCCTGAACGGGGTCGCCTTCGTGTGCCTCGACGGCGGGCCCCTCTTCACCTTCAACGAGTCGATCTCGTTCGTCGTGTCGTGCGCAGACCAGGCCGAGATCGACCACTACTGGTCGAAGCTGTCGTCTGTGCCCGAGTCGGAGCAGTGCGGCTGGTGCAGAGACCGGTTCGGGGTCAGCTGGCAGATCATCCCCTCCAACATGGGCGAGCTGACGCGTCGCCCCGAGCAGATCCAGGTGATGATGCGCCAGAAGAAGATCGTGATCGCCGAGCTCGAGAACGCGTGACGGCGGAATAGCACAGCAGCGATCAGGGTTCTCCCTCGTCGTCGAAGGAGAACGATCATGGACATCACCCTCAACCTCGAAGTCGTCATCATTCCGGTGGGCGACGTCGACCGGGCGAAGGGCTTCTACGAGAAGCTCGGGTTCCGGCTCGATGCCGACTTCCAGCTCAGCCCCGCCGTTCGCGTCGTCCAGGTCACGCCGCCCGGTTCCGGCACCTCGATCATCTTCGGCACCGGCATCTCGGCGGCCGCTCCCGGGTCGATCGACAGTCTCATGCTGGTCACCTCCGACATCGAGGCCGCTCGCACCGGGCTGCTGACCGGTGGCGCCGACGTCTCGGGCGTGTTCCACGGCGCGGAGGTGGGCTTCCCGCTCGCCGGTGGCGCCGGTCGTGCGCCGGGCCCCGACCCCGACCGCGCGTCGTACGGTTCGTTCCTCTCGTTCGCCGATCCCGATGGCAACTCCTGGCTCGTGCAGGAGATCACCGAACGGCTCCCCGGGCGCACCTGGAGCACCGAGCAGGTCGACACCGGCGCCGTGGTGCTCGAGCTGCTCGAGCAGGCCGCCGCCGCGCACGGCCGGCACGAGGCCGACGATCTCGGCGGCGTCTACGACGAGGAATGGCCCGCCTGGTACGCGGCGCACATGACGCGGGCCCTGGCCGACGCCGGCTACGCCATCATCCGGGCGCAGAACGACTCGGGCGAGGCATCCACTCGTGACGACGGCTGACGCACGAAGCACACAGACTGACGATCTAGGCTCGAAAGAACCCCCTGACCCGAGAAGGAGCCTGCACGCCATGAGCGACGCTGCGACCCTGGACGTCTTCGACCGCCGAGAGTCCGAGGTGCGCGGGTACATCCGCGCGTTCCCCACGGTCTTCGACCGCGCGAGCGGCTCGACCCTCATCGATGCCGACGGGCGCGAGTACCTCGACTTCTTCGCCGGCGCGGGGGTGCTGAACTACGGGCACAACAATCCCGTCTTCACGCGCGCGCTCATCGAGTACCTCGAGCGCGACGGCATCATCCACGGCCTCGACATGGCGACGTCGGCCAAGCGCTCCTTCATCGAGGCGTTCGAGCGGTACGTGCTCGAGCCGCGAGGCCTCGACCACAAGCTGCAGTTCACCGGCCCGACCGGTGCGAACGCGGTCGAGGCGGCGCTGAAGGTCGCCCGCCAGGCGACGGGCCGTTCCAACGTCGTCGCGTTCACGAACGGGTTCCACGGGCTGAGCCTCGGCGCGCTCGCCGCGACGGGCAACAGCACGTATCGCGAGGCTGCGGGCATCACCCTCGACGGCATCACCCGCCTGCCCTTCGACGGCTACCTCGGCATCGACGTCGACACCCTCGACCTGCTCGAGAAGATGCTCGACGACCCCGGATCGGGCCTCGACCTGCCCGCCGCCGTCATCGTCGAAGCCGTGCAGGGCGAGGGCGGCATCAACGTCGCGAGCGTGCCGTGGCTGCAGCGCCTTCGGTCGTTGACCGAGTCGCGAGGCATCCTGCTGATCCTCGACGAGATCCAGGCGGGCGTCGGCCGCACCGGCGCCTTCTTCGCCTTCGAGGCAGCGGGCATCGTGCCCGACATCGTCACCGTCTCGAAGTCGATCTCGGGCTCGGGCCTGCCGATGTCGCTCGTGCTGCTGCGCCCCGAGGTCGACGTGTGGAAGCCCGGCGCTCACACCGGCACGTTCCGAGGCAACAACCTCGCGTTCGTGTCGGCGCGCGTCGCGCTCGAGACCTACTGGGCCGACTCGGCGCTCACCGACGGCGTGGCCGCGAAGTCGGCGCTGCTGCGCGCCGAGCTCGACCGCATCGCCGCCGAACACCCCGAGCTCGGCCTCGCCCCGCGCGGCCGCGGCCTGATGTACGGCCTCGCCTGCGACGGCGACCGCACCCTCGCGGCCCGCATCTCGGCCGAGGCGTTCACGCGCGGACTCATCATCGAGACCTCGGGCGCCTTCGACGAGGTGCTGAAGTTCCTCCCGGCGCTCACGATCACCGACGACGAGCTGCGTCGCGGCCTCGCGATCGTGCGCGAGAGCCTCGACGCGGTGCTCGCCGGCTGACGCCGCGCTCGCGGCGTTCGAACAGCTCGGGCGCCGCGGCATCCGCAGCTCGGCTCAGGGGGTGTGCTCGGCCTCGCCGGGCCCGCCTCCCCCGCGCTCGGCCGCATCGTCGAGCGCGCCCGCCTCGCCCTCTTCGTCGACCCACTCGAGCAGGTCGCCGGGCTGGCATTCGAGCACGCGGCACATCGCGTCGAGGGTCGTGAAGCGCACCGCCTTGGCGCGGCCGTTCTTCAGCACGGCCACGTTCGCGGGCGTCAGCCCCACGCGCTCGGCGAACTCGCCGACGCTCATCTTGCGCCTGGCGAGCTCGAGGTCGATGCGCACCACGATCGGCATCAGATCACTTCTTCCAGGTCGCTGCGCAAGACGGTCGCCTGCCGCAGCAGCGCTCGCATCACGACCATCGTCAGCACCATGACCCCGCCGATCAGCACCATGCCGGTCAAGGCGATCGGCACGCCCGGGTCTCGGAGTTCGGGGGTGAAGTAGATGACCGAGACGAGGTAGGCGGCCACGCCCGCGAGCAGCAGCCACGCGACGACCATCGCCCACACGATCGCGTCGACCCACACGAAGGCCTCCTCGCTGAAGATGCGATCCGAGCCGACCAGCGTGAGCAGCCGCCACGTGCAGACGATCACGACCTGGAAGCACACCGCCTCGAGGAGCGCGAGGATCAGCAGCAGCCACGGGATGAACCCGAGTTCGGGGTTCTCGGCGGCCATGTGCGAGAACTGCCCGGGCAGGCTCAGGAGCTGCGCCAGGAGCAGGCCCGCGAAGACGAGCACGAGCAAGACTCTGAGGGGCACCACGACCCGATCGATCTTCTGCATGCATCGACTCTCGTGAATTACCTATCGTTTGTCAATAGGTACTAACCGATGGGGCGACGGATGCCTCGGGCTCGACTCGATGCATACGGATGCGACTGGCCCCGGCGGTGCCGGTCGAATGCGAGCGGCTGCACCTAGCGTCGAAGCATGACGGAGACGCTCACCCTGAACAACGGAATCACCATGCCGGCGCTCGGCTACGGCGTGTACCAGACGCCTCCCGACGAGACCGCGGCGGCCGTGGCATCCGCGCTTCGCATCGGCTACCGCCTCATCGACACGGCCGGCGCGTACCTCAACGAGCGCGGCGTCGGCGAAGCCATCCGCAGCTCGGGACTCGACCGTTCGGAGCTCTTCATCGAGACCAAGGTGTGGATCAGCGACTACGGCTACGACGAGACCCTGCACGCCTTCGAGAAGAGCACGCGCAAGCTCGGCATCGACCAGCTCGACCTGCTCATCCTGCACCAGCCCATGCCGAAGCGATTCGATGCCACCGTGCAGGCGTACCGAGCGCTCGAGACCCTGCTCGCCGAGGGCCGGGTGCGCGCGATCGGCGTCAGCAACTTCATGCCCGACCACCTCGCAGCGCTGCTCGAGCAGACCACGGTGGTGCCGGCGGTGAACCAGGTGGAGGTGCATCCGTACTTCTCGCAACCCGAGGTGCAGGCCGCGAACGCGTCTCACGGCGTGCTCACGCAGGCATGGTCGCCGATCGGCGGCATCACGTTCTACCGCGGCACCGGCCACAGCACGCTCGACGACGACGTGATCGGCGGCATCGCGGTCAACCACGGCAAGACGCCCGCCCAGGTGATGCTGCGCTGGCACCTGCAGCGGGGCCGCTCAGCAATCCCGAAGTCGGTGCACGAACACCGCATCGCCGAGAACTTCGACGTGTTCGACTTCGAACTCGCGGGCGCTGAGCTCGAGGCGATCGACCGACTCGACACCGGCGTGCGCGGCGGCCCCGACCCCGCCGACATCACGACCGACGTGTTCAAGCTCGCGATCCCCGAGGAGTAGGCGCCGCGTCGCCGCCCCCGCTGCGACACATCGACTCGGTATGCTTCGCGAGTGCCCGCTGCCATCGCCCTCTGCGTGATCCTCGCCGCGCTCGCGGTCTTCCAACTGGCCCTCGCGCTCGGCGCGCCGATCGGGCACTTCGCGTGGGGCGGGCAGCACCGCGTGCTCCCGCCGAGACTGCGCATCGGCAGCGCCGTCTCGATCGTCATCTACGCGATCATCGCCGCGCTCGCGCTCGATCGCGTCGGCATCATCGATGTCGTCTCCGACACCGTCTCGACGGTCGGCATGTGGATCGTCTTCGGCTACTTCGTGCTCGGCATCCCGATGAACGCCATCTCGCGCAGCAGGGCCGAGCGGTTCACGATGACGCCCGTCGTCATCGTGCTCGCCCTGCTGAGCCTGCTGATCGCGCTCGGGTAGGCGGCACGACCGCCGCGCGGTTCTTCGTGCATTGCCGGTGTCGCATGGTCATGGCAGGGTGGCGGCATGGCGATCGAGGTGCGGCCCGCGACGACCTTCGACGACGTGGCGGCGGTCATCGGGCCGAAGCGGCCCACGTCGAACGTGTGCTTCTGCCTCAGCTACCGGCTGCTCTCATCGAAGGAGAATCTGGCGTTGCGCGGGCCCGAGCGGGCCGAGCGCGTGCGAGCGCTCTGCGCACTCGACCCGGCGCCCGGCGTGCTCGCCTACGAGGGCGACGAGGTGGTCGGCTGGGCGGCGGTGCACCCGCGCGCCGATACGAGCTTCGCGACGAACCGCAGGATCCCGCACGTCGATGACCTCGACGTGTGGTCGGTGTGGTGCTTCCGCGTGCGGCCCGGGCATCGCAAGACCGGCATCTCGCACTACCTGCTCGCCGGCGCGGTCGACTTCGCCCGTGAGCACGGCGCGCCCGCGATCGAGGGCTACCCCGTCGACAACGCGGGCGAGAAGGTCGACCTGACCATGGCCTACGTCGGCACCCGCGCGCTCTTCGAGCGGGCCGGCTTCACGAAGGCGGCCGACACCGACTCGGTGGTGAGCGGATTCCCGCGCGTGCTCATGCGGCTCGACCTCGATTGACCTCTGGCGCGCGACGGCACGCGAGTGACGACGTCGGTCGGCGGCGATAGGTTGACCCCGACGAAAGGAACACGATGACCTCCTCATCCGGCTCTGCTCTGCTCGAGCTCCGCTCCGAACTCACCGGCCGGCTCGTCGTGCCAGGCGACGCCGACTACGACACGGCCCGCACGCCGTGGAACCTCAGCGTCGACCAGCGCCCCGCGGCCATCGCCGAGCCGGCCGATGTGGCCGACATCCAGGCGATCCTCCGCACCGCCGCCGATGCCGGACTCGGCGTCACCGTTCAGCCCAACGGGCACGGCGCCGCCGGCGACCTGGCCGGGGTCATCCTCATCCGTCCGACGCGGTTCGACGAGATCGTGGTCGACAGCGAGGCCCACGTGCTGCGCGTCGGCGCCGGCGTCAACTGGGGCCGAGCACTCGAGCGACTCGACGGCACCGGCCTCGTGGCGCTTGCCGGGTCGAATCCCGAGGTCAACGTCGTCGCGCTCGCCATCGCCGGGGGCCAGTCGATGTTCAGCCGACGATTCGGTCTCACGGCCCGTTCGATCATCTCGGTCGAGCTCGTCGACGCGGCGGGCGAACTGCGCCGGGTGACCGATGCCGACGACGCCGAACTGCTCTGGGCGCTGCGCGGCGGCGGCGGTCTGTTCGGCGTCGTCACCGAGATCGAACTCGCCCTCTACCCCGGCGACGCCATCTACGGCGGCAGTCTCACGTTTGCGGCCGAGTCCGCCGAAGCGGTCATCGCCGCGGCCTTCGCCCTGGCCCGTGACGAGCCCGAACTCGGTCTCGACATCGGCATGATGCGCTTCCCCGACGCGCCGGAGTTGCCGCCCCACTTGCGCGGTCGCACGGTCGCGACGGTCGGTCTGGTGCACGTCGGCGACGAAGAGACCGGTCGCGCGCATGCCGCCCGGCTCCTCGCCGTCGCCGAGCCGATCGTCGACACGCTCGTGCCCTTCACGATCGGTTCGCTCGCCGCCGTCGCCGCCGAACCGGTCGATCCGATGCCCTCCGCCGACTTCGGTGCCGCGCTCGTCGGGTTCGACGCGGCATTCGCCGCCTCCTTCGTCGACGCGTTCCTGCGCGGCGCCGACCACGGCCTCATGCGCGCCAGCATCCGTGCACTTGGCGGTGCGATCGCCGACGAGCTCGGGGCGGAGTTCGCCGCGGTCGGCGCGGTGCACGCCGAGGGGCTGTTGAGCTCGAGCGTGCTGCTCTTCGACCCGACGATCGACACCCATGCCGCGTTCGAACCGCTCCGCGAGCTCGCGGCGGCCCATCCCGGCGGCGGCACACTGCCCACCTTCCTCGGCTCGGGGGCGACCCTCGCCGACGCCTACGACCGCACGGTGCTCGACCGGCTCGCGGCGGTGAAGCGCCGCGTCGACCCGCGCGGGATCATCCGGAGCAATCGGCCGCTCGTCTGAGCCGTCGCGGCCGCCGGTTACCGTGACCGCATGCAAGCCCGCCGACAAGCGCAGATAGGGCCATCTCTTCCGTCACCACTCCGCCGGAATTCGCTCTCGGCGCCCGTCCGATCGCGCCCGTGCGCCCGATCGAACCCGATGTGGCGCCGCGTTGCGCCGTCTTACCCCGCGCGTCGGCAGGGGTCGTGGGATTCTGCACGCCTGCCTACGGTCGAATCATGACCGTTCCAGTTTCGATCGTCGCCGTCTCAGGCAGCCTGCATGCGCCGTCGAAGACCACGGTGCTGACCAAAGAGATCCTCGACGCCTTCTCGGCGGCACTCGACGGCCACGTGCCGGTCGAGACGCACCTCATCGAGCTCAGCGAGATCGGCCGGGAGTTCTCGGGTGCGCTCACCCGCGACGAACTCAGCCCGATCGCCCAGGAGGCGATCCGCCGCATCGAATCGGCGACGCTGCTGATCGTGGCGAGCCCGGTGTACCGAGCGAGCTTCACCGGGTTGTTCAAGCACGTCTTCGACTTCGTCGGCCAGTACGCGCTCATCGACAAGCCCGTGCAGCTCGCGGCGACCGGCGGCAGCGACCGTCACGCCCTCATCATCGAGCATCAGTTCCGGCCGCTGTTCTCCTTCTTCCAGGCGCTCACCCTGCCGATCGGCGTGTACGCGAGCGACGCCGACTTCGTCGACTACCGCGTCGATTCCGATTCGCTTCGGGCGCGAATCGACCAGGCCGTGCAGCGGGGCGTGCCCATCGTGCGCAGCGCCCTGCCCGACTCGGTCTCGGACTACGTCGCCACCTGGTGACGCCAACGCCGGTGCCCGCCCGACGAATCGGGCGGGCACCGGCGCAGCGGCATCCGTGGCGCACACGCAGCGGCGCACGCAGGCGCAGGGGCGCGCACCGGCGCACGCACACGCGGCGGCGCACACCGATGCAGCGGCATCCGTCTCAGAAGTCGTGCAGATTGCCCTGGATGCCCCCGCCGCCGTACTCGTTGCGCAGGACGCCGCGGCGGCGCAGGATCGGCACGAGCTCGTCGAGGTAGCGGTGCACCGTGACCGGGTGCAGGTCGCCCGAGAAGATGAAGCCGTCGTTGTCGGCCTCCTCGCCGAACTCCTCGATGAAGTCGGCAACCTGATCGGCCGTGCCCACGAATCCCTCGTGGTCGCTGATGCGCCCCTTGCGGCCCTTCGCCACGAGCAGATCGCGCAGGGTCACCGACTCGAAGCTGTCGAACTTGCCGAGCAGGCCCTTGATGGTGCCCTGCGACACGTGGTCGCCGAAGATCGAGGTGTCGAGCGGCCGGTCGAGCGGCTGGGTCGACAGGTCGGTCTCGAGGTCGCTCGACTGCCCCTCGAGCACCGCGGCGATCACCTCGTCGCTGGGGTCGAGCGAGGCGCGCACGACCCGGTCGACCTCCTCCTCGCTCGAGACGATCTCGGGCTTGAACACGAAGAGCGTCTTCACGGCGTTCGCGGCGCGACCGTGTGCGAGCGCGGCGTCGATGATCTTCTGGCGGTAGGCCCGCACGATGTCGAGGTCGAGCGGCGCGTAGGCGAGCTGCACATCCGAGTGGGTGCCCGCGAAGGCGAGGCCCTTGGGCGAGCCGCCGGGCGAGACGATCGCCGGGTCGCCATCGGTGAACGGCAGCGCGTTGAGCGGCCCGGTCACGTCGAAGTACTCGCCCTCGAACCGCCACGGCGGGATCTTCGAGCCGTCGGCGAAGTGGGCGGACGCGGCATCCTCGATGAGCGCGCCGTCCTCCCAGCTTTGCCAGAGCCCGCGCACGGCCGTCAGCCACTCGCTCGCGCGGTCGTAGGCCTGGTCGTGGGTGACCCGGGGCACCTGGAAGTGCCGGGTGCTGCCGACATCGGTGACCACGTTGATGCCGACCCGGTGGCCGCTCAGGTGATGCAGCGATGCGAAGTGGCGCGCCGCGAGGTAGGGCGGGTGGCCGCCCGCGTTCACGGTCGGCGCGATGCCGATGTTCGACGTCGCGGCGAGCAGGAACGGCGTGAGCGCGAGCGGGTCGTGCTTCGGGCCGCCGTAGGCCTGCCGTACCCGCAGGTCGATCGTCTCGGGGGTGCCGATCGAGAGCGCATCCTCGATGATGACGAGGTCGAGACCCGCCTGCTCGAGCTCGCGCACCGACTGCTGGTAGAGGTGCGGCTCCGTCCACTTGTAGTTCCACTGGTAGTACGGGTGGCCCCATCCCTGCGGCCCGAAGCCGCGGGAGAAGAACCAGCCGAAGTGCTGAGGACGCGTCATGGGGTGATCCTTTCGTGCGCGATGACGGGCGCGGCGGCGGCGGCCGCCCGAATGGCCGCGAAGCCGCGTTCGAGGTCGCGAATGAGGTCGTCGGGCTCTTCGAGACCGATCGAGAGGCGCAGCAGGCCCGCGGAGATGCGCCCCTTCGCCCGCGTCTGGGCATCGAGGTGCGCGTGCGTCGTCGTCGCCGGATGCAGGATGAGCGAGCGGGTGTCGCCGATGTGGCTCATGCGGCTGAACAGTTCGACCGAGTCGAAGAAGCGCTGAGCGGATGCCTCGCCGCCGCCGAGCACGAACGAGAGCACCGCGCCCTGCCCACGCGGGAGATACCGCTGCGCGAGGTCGTGCGAGGCGTTCGAGGCGAGGCCGGCGTAGTTCACCGTCAGCACCTCGGGCTGCGCCTCGAGCCAGGCGGCGATCACAGCGGCGCTGGATGCCTGGCGCTGCACCCGCAGCGACAGCGTCTCGATGCCCTGCTGGATGAGGAAGGCGTTGAACGGCGAGAGCACCGGGCCGAACAGGGCCGCCGTGACCCCGCGGATGTACGCGGTGTAGGCGCCGTCGCCGTAGGCCTCGAGGTAGCTGAGGCCCTGCAGGCCCTCGTCGGGCTCGTTGAGGTGCGGGAACGCCGACGGCTGCGACGACCAGTTGAACGTGCCGGCGTCGATGACCACCCCGCCGAGCGCGGCACCGTGACCCGAGAGGAACTTGCTCGCCGAGTGCACCACGATGTCGGCGCCATGTTCGATGGGCCGCACCAGGTAGGGCGTCGCGAGCGTGTTGTCGACGATGAATGGCACGCCCGCCGCTTGGGCGACGCCCGCGAGGCCGGCGAGGTCGACGACCTCGTTCGTCGGGTTCGCGATCGTCTCCGCGTAGACGGCACGGGTGTTCGGCCTGATCCGCCGACGCCACTCGTCGAGGTCACGCGCATCGTCGACGAACTCGACCTCGATGCCGAATCGGCCGAAGCCCTGCGTGAACAGGCTGCGGGTGCCCGAGTAGATGCTCTGCGCCGACAGCACGTGGTCGCCCGCTTTCGCGACGGCGAGCACGGCGACCGCGAGCGCCGCCTGGCCGCTCGCGACCACCACGGCGTCGCGGCCGCGTTCGAGCTCGGCGAGCTTGCGTTCGAGGGCGGCGTTCGTGGGGTTGCCCGCCCGGGTGTACACGAAGCCCTGGTCGTCGCCGCTGAAGCGGTCGCGGGCCTGGGCGAAATCGTCGAAACGGAACCCGGCGCTCAAGTAGATGGGCGTGATGCGCGCACCGTAGGTGGTGTCGGCGTGCTCGCCGGCATGGACCTGCTGGGTGGCGAAACCCGTCTGGTAGGGCACTGCTGCGTGTGGCATGTGTTCATCCTCGATCGGCTCGTGTGAATTCGGAAAGGGGCGTGCGACGCTTGCCGTCACCGGCCGTCACGATGGGTCATGTGCCGTCAGGCGACGGATGCCCCGGCGGGCATGGAATCGGCGATGACGGGCATGCCGAGGGGCGAGTCGGCGCGCGGTTCGACGGCGGGCTCCACTCCGCGACGCCGGCGGCGCATGCGCTGCGCGGCGTCGACGAGCGACGCCGTGTACTCGTGGCCGCCACCGCCGAAGATGTGCTCGGCGGAGCCGTGGTCGACGAGACGACCCTGCCGGAGCACCGCGACGTGGTCGGCGAGCTGCCGCACGACGGCGAGGTCGTGCGAGATGAACAGGTACGAGACGCCAGTGCGCTCCTGCAGCTCGACGAGCAGGTCGAGGATGCGCGCCTGCACCGAGACGTCGAGCGCGGAGGTGGGTTCGTCGCACACGACGAGCGGCACCGGCCCGGCGAACGCCCGCGCGATCGCCACGCGCTGCTTCTGCCCGCCCGAGAGCTCGTGCGGGAGCTTTTCGAGCGCGTCGCGCGGCAGGCCGACGGTTTCGGCGAGGGTCGCGGCATCGGTGTCGCCGGCGAGCAGCCGGATCGAGCGGCTCAGCGTCTGCCGCACGGAGCGTCGGGGGTTGAGCGAGCCGTCGGGGTGCTGGAACACCATCTGCACCGGCTGCTCCGTGCGTTCGGCGTGCAGCTCGATGCGCCCGTGGAACGGGGTGAGGCCGGCGATCGCGCGGCCGAGGGTGCTCTTGCCGCTGCCCGACTCCCCCACGACGCCGAGCACCTCGCCGCGGCCAATCGTCAGGTCGATGCCGTCGAGCGCGACGCGTGTGCCGTAGCGTTTGCCGACGTTCTCGAGCGTGACGAGCGGGGTGCGGGGCGACGCGGCATCCGTCACCTGACGTGCCGGGTGGTCGAAATCGGGCACCGCGGCGATGAGCACCTTCGAGTACGAGTGGCGCGGCGCGGTCAGGAGGGCATCGGCCGTCGTGGTCTCGACGAGCCGCCCCTCGCGCAGCACGCCGACGCGGTCGCAGTGCGCGGCCACGAGCGGGAGGTTGTGGCTGATCAGCAGGGTCGCGAAGCCGAGCTCGCGCTGGAGACGGTCGACGAGTTCGAGGATCTCGGCCTCGACGTTGCTGTCGAGACCGGTCGTGGGCTCGTCGAGGATGAGCAGCTCCGGCCGCCCGGCGAGCGCCATCGCGATGACGACGCGCTGCTGCTGGCCGCCCGAGAGCTCGTGCGGATAGCTGCGCGCGATCCGGGCCGGGTCGGGCAGGCTCACCGCGGCGAGCGCGTCGACGGCCGATCGTCGCGCCTCGCCGCGCCGTTCGCCCCCGATGCGGAAGACTTCGGCGACCTGCTCGCCGACCGGGGTGGTCGGGTTCAGGGCGAGCCCCGGCTCCTGGTAGACGACG
The DNA here is from genome assembly GCF_003070885.1 of Agromyces badenianii. Taxonomy (NCBI): domain Bacteria; kingdom Bacillati; phylum Actinomycetota; class Actinomycetes; order Micrococcales; family Microbacteriaceae; genus Agromyces; species Agromyces badenianii. Next base: position 555,415 of record NZ_CP028913.1, on the reverse strand, counting down.
CTCACCCGCGAGGCGCGGTACCGGCGCAGTGCCGTCGGGTCGAGGTCGAGCACGTCGTCGCCCGCGACGCGGAGCGTCCGGGCGGCGATGGCCGCGGAGGCCGGGAGGTGACCGGTGAGCGCGAGGGCGATCGTGCTCTTGCCGGAGCCCGACTCCCCCACGAGCCCGAACGACTCGTGCGGGGCGATCTCGAAGCTCACGTCGTCGACGACACGCCCCCCGTGTCGCGGCCCGCCGAAGCGCACCTCGAGTCCGTCGACGTGCACGAGTGCGCTGGTCATCGGCGGAACACCTCCTTCAGGTTGTCGGCGATGAGGTTGACGGCGATCACGAGGCTCGCGATCGCGAATGCCGGGAAGACGATGGTCCACCAGGCGCCCTGCAGGTAGCTGCGGTTCTCGTTGATCGCGAGCCCCCAGTCGGGCGAAGGAGGCGCAGCCGCGAGCCCGAGGAACGAGAGCGACGAGGAGATGAAGATCGCCGACCCGAGGCTCAGCGTCGCCTGGATGACGATGAGCGGGAGGAGGTTGGGCACGAGCTCGGCGAAGATGATCCTGGCGTGCGACTCGCGCTGAAGCCGCGCGCTCACCACGTACTGCTTGCCCATCTCGGCGAGGGTGCCCGCCCGCACGATGCGGGCGATTCCCGGGGCGAACAGCAGCCCGACGGCGAACGCGAGCACGGCGGGGCTGCTGCCGAACGCGCCGACGATGACGAGCAGCAGGATGAGCGTCGGCAGGGCGAGGAACACGTCGAACACGCGCATGAGCACCGTGTCGGTCCAGCCGCGGAAATACCCGGCGACGAGGCCGAGCACGCTGCCGAGCACCGTCGCGAGCAGGGTGCCGGCGGGGCCGACCTGCAGCGCCGGTTCCGCGCCGGCCATGACCCGCGCGAACACGTCGCGCCCGATGCGGTCGGTGCCGAACGGATGCCCCGCGCTCGGTGCCGCGAGCCGTTCGCCGGTGTCGGCGAACGGGTCGAGATCGAAGTACTGCCAGCCGACGGCCGCGACCACCCAGAAGAGCACGACCGCGACGCTCACGACGAACGTCGGGCGACGCAGCAGTGCTGCCGCCGTGCCGTTGCGAGCGCGGTCGGCGGTGGGCGCGCTGAAGAGTGCGGTCGCCATGGTCACTCGGCCTTCTCGAAGCGGATGCGGGGATCGACGATGACGAACGCGAGGTCGGTGAGGAGCAGCGCGATGAGCGAGACCGCGCCGGTGACCATGACCCCCGCCTCGAGCAGGAGGATGTCCTTCTTCTCGGTCGCGGTGACGAGCAGCGCGCCGAGCCCCGGGTAGCCGAAGAGCGTCTCAACGATCGCGCTCCCGCCGAGCAGCGTGCCGAGGTAGATGCCGAGCAGCGAGATCGTGGGGATCAGGGCGTTGCGGGCGACATGCCTGCGAAGCACCTGCCCGCGACGGAGGCCCTTGAGCACGGCCGTGCGGTGGTACTGGGCGCCGAGGGTGTCGATGACCCCGGTGCGCACCATCCTGGCGATGACGGCGAAGTAGCCGACGGCGAGGGTCACCGCCGGGAGGATCATCGCCCGGAGGCGAAGCAGCGGATCGGCCGTCGCGTCGGTGGCGGACTGCACCGGGACCCACGCGAGCACGACCGCGAAGACGATGAGCAGCAGCACGCCGATGACGAACTCGGGCAATGCGGCGAGCGACATGAGCGCCGTCGTGAGCGCACGGTCGGTGCGGGTGCCCTCGCGATAGGCCTGCAGGCCGCCGACGGCGAGCGCGGCGGGCACGAGCAGCGCGAAGGCGAGCCCGCCGAGCAGCATCGAGTTGGCGAGCCTCGGCAGAACAAGCTCGGCGACCGGCTGCGAGTAGACGAGACTCTCGCCCCACTGCCCGGTCGCGAAGCCGGCGAGCCAGCCCAGGTAGCGCTCGGGCAGCGATCCGTCGACGCCGTGCTGCGCGTTCCAGAGCTGCACCTGCGCGGCGGTGGCGTGCGGCCCGAGGGCGTTGCGCCCCGGGTCGCCCGGCACCACTTGCACGAGCCAGAACACGAGCACCGAGACGACGAGGAGCACTGCGGGAATCTGGATGAGGCGCTGCCCGATGAGGGCGGGGATGCCGCTGCGGCGCTCCGCCACGGACCCCGGCCCTCGCCAGGGCGACCGAGCGCGAGCGGGTTCGGTGTCGAGGCGGGGGCCGGAGGTCGTGGTCATGATCAGTCGCCGATGGAGACGCCGGCGAAGGAGACGCCGGTGTAGAAGTCGAGCGCACCGGCGAACTCGCCGTGCACGCGCGGGTTCTGCAGCACCTCGGCCTTCGTGAAGGTCGGCACGATCACCGCGAGGTCGCTCCACTGGATGCCCGCGATCTCGTCGACCCGGGCCTGGCGCTCGGCCTCGTCGGTGCTCGCATCGAAGGCCTCGGATGCCGCTTCGATGGCGGGGTTCGCGTAGTGCGAGGCGTTCCACGCGGCGCCGTCGGCGAAGATCAGCCCGATGTACTGCGAGGGGGTGCGGGGCGCCCAGTTCGTCACGGTGAGCGGCGCGTTCAGCCACGGCGTCTCGTCGCCGTCGGCGTAGTACTGCTCCGACGTGAGCAGATCGAGTTCGACCTCGAAGCCCTCGACGGCGTTGAGCTGCTGCTGCAGCACCTCACCGAAGAGCTGGTTGTCGGTCGTGATGGCGAACTGCACGGTGCGGCCGTCGAGCAGCTCGGCCACCCGGTCGAGGTCCTGTTCGCGCTGCTCGATGCCCTCGGGCTGGATCGGGTAGTCGGGGAAGTACAGCACGTCGTTCGCGACATCCGCGTTGCCGCTGTAGACGTCGTCGACGAGGGCCGCACGGTCGATGGCCCACGCGAGCGCTTCACGCACGGTCGGATCGTCGAACGGGGCCGCCTCGTGGTTCAGGAAGATGCCGTCGAACTTGTTGTACCCCGAGCTGATCGTGTCGTACTTCGAGGCGTCGAGCGAGGCGATCACGTCGCTCGTGACGGCGATGCGGTCGAGTTCGCCCGCCTGGAAGGCGAGCACCTTCGCCTGTTCGTCGGCGTAGACCTTCAGCTCGACCCCGTCGACGAGAATTTCGTCGGCGTTCCAGTAGTCGGGGTTCTTCACGAAAGTGGCGGCCTCGCCGACGGTGTAGTCCTCGAGCAGGAACTGCCCGGCGCCGATCGGGTTCTCGAGCCAGTCGCCCGCCACGTATCCGGCGGGCAGGATGCTCGTGTTCGCACCCGTCAGGAGACGCGGGAAGTCGGAGAATGGGCGGGCGAGGCCGAACTCCACGGTGCCCTCGTCGACCGTGGTGATGGTGTCGAGGATGCCGTCGAAGCTGCTCTTGCCCGGCGAGACGCTGTCGTCGGCGGTGATGGTCTCGAAGGTCGAGACCACGTCATCGGCGGTGACCGGCTCGCCGTCGTTGAAGACGGCTCCCTCGCGCAGCTCGATGGTCCAGGTGAGCCCGTCCTCCGAGGCGTGCCACTCGGTGGCGAGCCGCGGGATCAGCTCGCCCCCGGCGTCGAGGCTGATGAGCCCCTCGGACGCGAGTCCGGCGATGAGCATGCCGTTGTAGTCGGCCACGGTGAGCGGATCGATCTCGGCACCGGGGTCGCTGATCGGGATCCGGTAGATCGCTTCGTCGCCCCCGGCGTCGCCGGCGGTGGTGGCGGTGGTGGCGCACGCCGCGAGCGGCGCGACGAGGGCTGCGGTGGTGACGGCGAGCAGGATGCGTCGCAATCGGGTCTGGCGGTGGTTCACGGGGGTTCTCCTCTTGGTGGTGGGTGTTGCCGACGGGATGGGTGTCAGGCGGCGGGCGGGGTGACCCGCTGCCCGTCGACGGTGACCTCGAGTCGCTCGCTGTAGAAGGCGATGAAGCCCGCGATGGCGGGAATCGACGGCTCGGGATACGACCAGGCGATGTCGGCGATCGGCTCGGGATGCTCCGTGCTCCAGTAGTCGGTCGCGTACCCCTTGTACGGGCACTCGCTCCAGGTGTCCGTCGGCGTGAGCAGCTCGAGCCGCACGTCTTCACGCGGCAGGTAGTAGCGGGGCGGCAGTCCCGTCTCGTACACGACGACGGGCGAAGTGCTCTCGGCGAGCACCCGGTCGCCATGGCGCACGACGACGTGCCGGCTGCTCGGCAAGGCGTCGACCCGGTTGTGCGGGTCGCGGGGGTGGGCGAACACCACCTCGTCCTCCTCGAGCCAGCGATCGAGCACGCCGGGGAACCACGTGACGCCGAGGTAGCCCTCGAGCTCGGGCAGGTCCCACTGCCAGGCGGCGTGGCGGATGACGCGGTCGCCGTCGCGCAGGTCGAACCACTGGCGCACCGGGCGGCGGGGTCGGTAGTAGGCGAGGTCGGGTTCGGGAGCGTCGGAGGGCGTGAGCAGCTCGGTGCGCACGTCGGCGATCGGGAAGCCGTATTCGGGCACCTTGTGCCGGGGCTCCCACACGAGGATCTGCTCGCGGCTGTCGACGATCGCCGTGTCGCCGACGAAGCCACGCACCCAGCGGGCGCTCGGCTCGTAGCTCCACGTCGCCGGGTATTCGGCGAACCGTCGAACGAGGTTCTCGGTGGTGCTGGTCACGGTCATGTCTGGCCCCTGGAGTCGGTGTGGTCGGTGGTCGCGACGACCGGCGTGTTCGGTCGCAGTGGTGGCGACGCTAGCGCGGCCGCTGCGGCATGCACGCATGAAGACGCCTGATGACCACGCATTTCGACACATGGTGACGGCATGTGTCGACGGCCCGTTACCGGGTGTTTCGAGAACCGGTCATCTGCCGTCATCCGTGCCCGATGAGACGTCGGCGGGGTTAGCGTCTCGTCCTACCTCGCCTCGAACACCTCGACGAGTGAGCCATCACCCGGAGGAGAAATGACACACGGTCTACAGCTCGGCCTGTTCGCGCACTTCGCAGAGGAGGACGACGCCGGCGACGGCGCCTACGACGAGTTCCTCGACCTCTTCGTGCACGCGGAGCGCCTCGGGTTCGGCTACGCCTGGGTGCGGCAGTTCCACTTGCAGGGCGCCGACGGCCGCCGTGCCGGCGGCCTGCCGTCGCCCTTCGTGTTCCTCGCCGCGCTCGCCTCACGCACCCGGTCGCTGCGGCTCGGCACTGCGGCGGTGACCCTGCCGCTCGAGAGCGTCGTGCGGGTTGCAGAGGATGCCGCGGTGCTCGACGTGCTGAGCGGCGGACGCGTCGAACTCGGTGTCGCCAACGGCGGCGGGATGCCCGGGCTCGCGGAGGCCTTCGGGCGCACGATCGCCGGCGACGCCGACGAACAGCGCACGCTCTACCGCCACGACCTCGCCATCCTCGAGGCCGCGCTGCGCGGCGCCGGCCTGAACGCGAACGGCGACACGCTGTTTCCGCCGCGCACGTCGCTCGGCGACCGGCTCTGGGAGGCGACGCTGACCGACCGCAGCGCGCGCCTCGCCGCCCGCGCCGGCCACGGCGTGCTCATCGGCACGACGCAGACGATCCCCGCCGAGGTGACGGCGGCGGCCTACCACGAGGCGCTGCCCGACGGGCGCTCGCCCAGGGTCGGCCTGTCGGCGCTCATCTACCCGGCGAAGGACCGGGCGACGGGGCTCCGCGAGGCCGAGGCGGGCATCCTCCGCAAGTGGGAATGGGGCAGGGAGTTCCTGCCCCCGGCGACCACGCTCGAAGAGAAGGCCGCTTCGCTGAACATCCACTACGGGGCATCCGACGATCTCATCGAGTCGATCTCGACCCAGCCGGCCTTCGCCTTCGCGACGCACCTGCAGGTGCAGGTGGAACTGCTCTACTCCTCGTTCGCCGCCCGGCACGACGCCCTCGAGGCGTTCGTGACCGAGGTCGCGCCGGCGCTCGGCTGGGCCGGCGCCGACCACCGTGAGGAGGCGCTCGTATGAGCCGTCGTCAACTCGTGCTCGGCGCGGGATTCTTCTATCCCGGCGGCGAGCACGTCACGAGCTGGCGCAGCCCCGCCGCGCGGCCGGGCGACTTCTTCGACCTCGACTACTACACGCGGTTCGCGCAGACCGCCGAGGCGGGGCGGTTCGCGACCGTCTTCGTGGCCGACGAGCTCTACGTGTGGGACCGCTTCGCCTCGGGCATCGACCACGGCGTCAACGTGCGGCTCGAGCCGTTCACCCTGCTCTCGGCGCTGTCGCAGGTCACGACGAAGATCGGGCTCGCGGCGACCGTGTCGACGACGTACAACGAGCCGTACCACGTGGCGCGCAAGCTCGCCTCGCTCGATCATCTCAGCCGCGGGCGGGCGGCGTGGAACCTCGTCACGAGTGCGAGCGACGAGGAGGCCCGCAACTTCGGCCGGGAGTCGAACCTCGACCACCCCGTGCGCTATCGGCGGGGCGAGGAGTTCGTCGACGTCGTCACTGGCCTCTGGGACAGCTGGGACGACGACGCGTTCCGCTACGACCGCGCGAGCGGCGTCTTCGCCGACCGCGCCAAGCTGCACGTGCTCGACCACGCCGGGGAGTTCCTCTCGGTACGCGGCCCGCTCAACATCCCGAGGCCGCCGCAGGGGCACCCGCCGCTCTTCCAGGCCGGTGCATCCGAGGCCGGTCGCGCCCTCGCGGGCCGCACCGCCGAGGCGGTGTTCACGCTGAGCCCCGACGACCTCACCGGCGCGCGGCGCCTCTACGCCGACTACAAGCTCCGTGCGCGACGCGCCGGCCGAGCGGCCGACGCGCTGCTCGTGCTGCCGGCGCTGTCGCCGATCATCGGGCGCACCGATGCCGAGGCCGAGGAGAAGTTCCGCGAGCTCGCCTCGCTCACGCCTGACCGGGTGTCGCTCGACCTGCTATCGCACCACCTCGGCGCCGACCTCGGCGAGCGCGACCCCGACGAACTCTTCGAGTTCGACTTCGACGTCGCGGGGTTCAACCAGTCGCAGTCGTTCTACGCGTGGATCGCGTCGCTCCTCGCCGAGCGGCCGTACACGTTGCGCGAGCTGTACACCGAGCTGCTGCGACGTCGCTTCCGCCTCGGCACGCCCGACTCGCTCGCCGAGTGGATCGCGGAGCGCTATCAACGACGGGCCGCCGACGGCTTCATCCTCATGTTCCCGACCCTGCCCGACACGATCGAGGATTTCGTCGCCGACGTCATCCCTCGGCTGACCGATGCCGGCATCCACCCGGCGGGCTACGCCGGCGACACCCTGCGCGAGCACCTCGGGCTCGCCCGACCCGAAGGACGGTACGTCGCATGACCCGTCGACTCCTGCTCGGCGCGTTCCTCTTCCACCCGGGCGGTGCGCACGTCACGGGCTGGCGGCATCCGAGTGCCGAACCCGACCGGCACCTCGACCCCGACTTCTACGCGGACTTCGCCCGCACGGCCGAGCGCGGCGTGTTCGACACGATCTTCCTCGCCGACGGGCTCTACCTCTGGGACCGTTACCCCTCGGGCATCGACCACTACAGCCAGGTGCGACCCGAGCCGCTCACGCTGCTCTCGGCGCTCGTCGCGCACACTCGGCACATCGGCCTCGCCGCGACCGTGTCGACGACGTACAACGAGCCGTACCACGTGGCCCGTGCGCTCGCCTCGCTCGATCACTTGAGCGGCGGCCGCGCCGGGTGGAACCTCGTCACCTCCCGCTACGACGAGGAGGCCCGCAACTTCGGCGGCGACGCGCACCTCGACCATTCGCGCCGCTACGAGCGCGGCGCCGAGTTCGTGCGCGTCGTCGAGCGGCTCTGGGACAGCTGGGGCGACGAGGCGATCCTCGCCGACAAGGTCTCGGGCCGGTTCGCGGATGCCTCGAAGCTCACGACGACCGACCACCGGGGCGAATTCTTCACGGTGCGGGGGCCGCTCAACATCACGCGTCCGCCGCAGGGGCACCCGGTGCAGTTCCAGGCCGGCGGCTCGCCCGCCGGGCAAGACCTCGCGGCATCGACCGCCGATGCCGTCTTCACCCGCTGGCAGCCGCTCGGCGAGGCGCAGGCCTTCTACGCCGGGCTGAAGGCGCGCGTCGTCGACCACGGCCGAGACCCCGATCGGTTCGCGATCCTCCCGTCGATCCGCCCGGTCGTGGCGTCGTCGCGCGCCGAGGCCGAGGATCTCGCCGAGGAGCTGCTCGCCTCGACGCCCGACACCCTCATCGTCGAAGACGTCTCGCACACGGTCGGCCAGGATCTCACGGGGCGTTCGGCCGACGAGCCGTTCACGTACCGGCCCGACACCGACACCTCGAACGAGTCGCGGTCGCCGAATCGGCTGGCCGAGTGGTCGCGAGCCGCCGACCGGGTGACGGCACGCGAGCTCTACGCGCGTGCGTTCCGCGAGCAGACGGTCGTCGGCACCCCGCAGCGGGTCGCCGACGAGATGGAGGCGCGCTTCCGCGGCGGCGCCGCCGACGGCTTCATCGTGCAGTTCCTCACCCTGCCGAGCGGCATCCACCGTTTCGTCGACCTCGTCGTGCCCGAACTCCAGCGGCGCGGCCTCACTCGAACCGGTTACGAGGAGCGCACGCTCCGCGAGCGGTTCGGCCTCGAGCGACCCCGAGTCGCCGCATCGATCGGAGAGACCCGTGTCTGACCTGTTGCACTGGTACGCCCGCGCCCACGGCCCGCGCGCCTACCGCATCGTGCGCTCGGTGCGTTCCGCAGAGCGCGAACGGCAGCGAGCGGATGCCTCGGCGCGCGTCGGCGCCGCAGGCCGCGAGCCCGCCATCGTCGACGGCGAAGACCTCACGCCGGCGCTCGACCGGGCCCGCCGCAGACGAACACCTTGAACCCGTCGGGCGGCCGCACGACCACTGGCCCCATCGGCCGAAGTTCGCCACGATGGGCGGATGGATGTCACCGAATGGCTGCTCGACTCCGACCCATCGATCCGCTGGCAGGTCATGCGCGACCTGCTCGACGCCCCGCCCGGCGAGGTCGCCGCTGAGCGCGCTCGCATCGCCACCGAGGGCTGGGGCGCGAAGCTGCTCGCCCTGCAGTCCGGCGACGGCTACTGGGGCGGCGATGAGTACGGCATCGACGGGGCGCGCACGAGCGTCACCTGGACGCTGCACCTGCTGCGGCGGCTGGGCATCGACCCGGATGCCCCGCAGACCCGGTCGGCGATCGCTCGGGTTCGCGACGGGGTGGTCTGGAGGGAGTGGGGCGATCTGCCCTACTTCCACGGCGAGGTCGAGGAGTGCGTCAACGGCGGGGTGCTGGCCCTGGCGGCCTACTTCGGCGAGCTCGGTGCGGGCAGCGACCGCATCATCCCCCGGCTGTTGCAGGAGCAGCTCGACGACGACGGCTGGAACTGCGAGCCGCGCGAGGAGTCGGACCGCTCCTCGTTCGACTCGACGCTCTGCGTGCTCGAGGGGCTGCTGGCCTACGAGCAGGCCGTGCCCGGCGCACCGCCCGAGATCGCGGCATCCCGTCGTCGCGGTGAGGAGTACCTGCTCGAGCGCGGTCTGTTCCGCCGTCGCTCGACGGGTGAGATCGTGTTGCCCCGCTATGCGAACCTCATCTTCCCGCCGTACTGGGTGTACGACGTGCTGCGCTCGCTCGACTACTTCCGCACCGCCCACGAGCGACCCGATCCGCGCATCGCCGACGCGATCGATCTCGTGGTCTCGCAGGGAGGCGGCGACGGCCGCTGGCCCGCCGGCTCGCCATGGCGCGGCGAGGTCCACTTCGCCGTCGACGCGCCCGAGGGCGAGCCGAGCCGATGGAACACCGTGCGCGCCCTGCGGGTGCTGCGCTGGTACGAGGGGCGGTAGCCCTCAGCCGAGACGCGCGTCGAGCCGGTCGCGGCGGAATTGGCCCGCGGCGACGAGCACCGCGACGAGCACGGCCATCACGGCGCAGGTGATGAGGCCGGCCGGCCCCGCGAGCCACGCCGGGGGCACCGGGGAGTCGGCGGCCACGAGCAGCGGGCCGAGCCCCGCCGCCGCATTGAAGGCGCCGTGCCCGAACACCGCCGGCCACACCGAGCCGGTGCGCAGCCGGGTCCAGCCGAGCAGCACGCCGAGCACCATGCACGCGAGGATCATGAGCAGCACGCCGGTGATGTCGGTGAGGCCGAAGTTGTAGCCGAGCAGAATGAGCGGCGAGTGCCAGAAGCCCCAGAACGCGCCCGAGATCAGCAGTGCCGGCCAGACGCCGAGCGGCCGGAGCGCGGGCAGCAGCCAGCCGCGCCAGCCGACCTCCTCACCGAAGGCGAACGGCGCATTGATGATCGCCCCGATCGGGATCATCACGAGCTGCATGACCACGAGCAGCACGATGGGCGGGGCGGGCGTGCCCGGCGGTAGCTGGGCGGCGACTTGCGCCTCGAAGCCCGAGAATCCGACGAGGTCGAACTCGGCAAGACCGAGCAGCCCGACGACGAGCAGCCCGGTGGCGATGAGCAGCGGCAGCGCGACGATGGCGGCGGCCGAGATGCCGAGCGTGCGGCCCACCGGTTTGAGGGGCCACATGCCGAGCTCGCGCAGGATGCCCCGGGCGCCGCGCTCGCCGCGCTGTCGCCGCTCCACGAGCAGCGCCGCGACCGTGGCGATCGCCGGCGTGAGCATCATCACGGTCGCGAGCACGAGGAGCAGCGGATCGGTCATGCCCAGGCCGCGCGCCCAGAGCGGCGCGGCGACGAGCCACGCCAGCCCGCACGAGACGACCGCGAACACGGCGACGGCGGCCCACGGCACGTGCCGGCGTTCCGCCGCCGCGTCAGGCACGGGCGCTTCGGGCATCGCCGCGGAATCGGGCGTCGTCGAGATGGTCGGGCCGGTCTGCTCGTCGCTCACGCGACCCACGCTATCGGCGCGCCACGACTCGCGAATCCGCCGCACGACGGAGATATGCCGTCGGCGATATGCGGATGCCGCGGCATCCGCTCACCCCTCGTGCGCGAGGCGGCGCAGCAGTGCTGCGAGCGTCGCCTGCTCCTCACGGGTGAGGCCGCGCAGCTCCTCGGCCTCGCGTTCGGCGAGCAGCCGCATGGCGTGGTCGACGCGAGTCGCCCCCTCGGCGGTGAGGCGCACGAGCACGCTGCGCCCGTCACGCGGGTTCGGGCGCCGCTCGACGAGACCGCGGCGCGTGAGGTTGTCGAGCCGGTTCGTCATCGCCGCGCTGCCGATCATGGTGGCCCCGATCAGTTGCGCCGGACTGAACTCGTGCGGCGGCTCCTCGCGGCGGAGCGCGGCGAGCACATCGAACTCCCACGCCGCGAGCCCGGCGCCGCTGAACGCGTCCGCCCGCAGCCGGCTCAGCCGATTCGCCACTCGCCGCAGGCGCGACATCACGTCGAGCGGTGTCAGGTCGACGTCGGGGAGGCGACGGGACCACGCGTCGATCAAGAGGTCGACCTCGTCATCGCGGTCGCCACGCTGGCTCGCACTGCGGGGCATACCGTCACGGTACCCGCACGTGCACCGCGCGCCCACTCCCGTGACGGACGAAGACAGCTGACCGCTCAGACGGCGATGACCGACGGAAACTGCGTCAGACTGGTAGTGAGCCGCCGAGTGGATCCGCCCGCCTCGGCACGCTGGGAGGAACAGTGACCCTCGACCGAACGACGACCATCGACGATCTGCTGCCGACGGACCTTCGGCGGGACTTCCCGTACCTCGATCAGCAGCTCAACGGGCATCCGCTCGCGTATCTCGACTCCGGGGCGACCGCGCAGCGCCCGCTCGTGGTGCTCGACACCGAACGCGCCTACCTCGAGCGGGCGAACGCCGCCGTGCATCGCGGCGCGTCGACGCTCGTCGGCACCTCGACGACGGCCTTCGAGGAGGCCCGCGAGACGGTGGCCCGCTTCGTCGGGGCCGGCTCCCGCGAGATCGTGTGGACCCTGAACGCGACGGACGCGATCAACATGGTCGCGCTCGGCATGGCGGATGCCGCGGCCGGCCTCGGCGGCGCCGAAGCGGAGATCTTCCGGCTCGCGCCGGGCGACGAGATCGTGGTGACCGAGGCCGAGCACCACGCCGACCTCATCCCATGGCAGCGGCTCGCCGCGAAGACCGGTGCGACGCTCCGCTGGATCCCCGTCGACGACGACGGCACGTGGTCGATCGACGACGCGGCATCCGTCATCGGAGACCGCACCCGGCTCGTCGCCTTCGCACACGTCTCGAACGTCACCGGGTATCTCGCCCCCGTCACCGACGTCGTCGAGCTCGCCCACCGCCACGGCGCCCTCGTGCTGCTCGACGCCTGCCAGTCGGTGCCGCACCGGCCGACCGACTTCGCCGAGCTCGGCGTCGACTTCGCCGCCTTCTCGGCGCACAAGATGCTCGGACCGACCGGCATCGGCGTGCTCTACGGCCGCGAGCACCTGCTCGACGCGCTGCCGCCCGCGCGCACCGGCGGCTCGACGATCACGACCGTGACGATGGAGTCGGCGTCGTTCCTGCCGTCTCCGCAGCGCTTCGAGGCCGGCACGCAACCGGTGTCGCAGGCCGTGGCCCTCGCCGAGGCCGTGCGGTATCTCGAGGCGCTCGGCATGCATAACGTGCACGCGCACGAGACCGCGCTCGCCGAGCTGCTCGTCGAGGAGACCTCCCGCATCGCCGGTGTACGGCTCGTCGGCCCGCCCCCCGGCAGTCCGCGTGCAGCCCTCGCGAGCGTCGACGTGCCCGGCGTGCACGCCCACGACGTCGGCCAGTTCCTCGACTCGCAGGGCATCGCGGTGCGGGTCGGCCACCACTGCGCGCAGCCGCTGCACCGGCGGCTCGGCCTGCGCGCCACGACGCGAGCGAGCGCCTACGTCTACACGACGGCCGACGAGGTTCGCCGCTTCGCCGCGGCGCTCGCCGAGGTGCGCGGCTTCTTCGGGGTCGACGCATGAGCGACCTGTCGGGCCTGTACCAGGAGCTCATCCTCGACCACTCGCGTCGCCGGCTCGGCGACGGCGAGCTCGCCGAGCCCCACGCGACGCACCACGAGCTGAACCCCACGTGCGGCGACGAGATCACCATGGGCATCCGCCTCGACGCATCCGGAACCGCCATCGAGGCGATCGGCTGGACCGGCGACGGATGCAGCATCTCGATGGCCTCGGCCTCGGCCCTCACCGAGCTCGCGGCCGGCGCCGACCTCGACCGGGTGCGGCAGCTCGTCGACGCGTTCCGCACGATGATGCGCTCGCAGGGCGCCGGCGAGGCCGATGAGGAGCTGCTCGGCGACGCGATCGCCTTCCACGGCGTCTCGAAGTACGTCATGCGGGTGAAGTGCGCGATGCTCGCGTGGGTCGCGCTCGAGGCCTGCGTCGCCGCGGCGCGCGCGGGCACCCGGGGCGAGCCGGATTCGCACCCCTCGACGACCCAGGAGTAGCGGGTGTAACCGGGCGACGATCGCTTGCGCGGCTCGCGAGAAACGCCCTAGGTTGAGGAGCACCAGCCGTCCTGAGGATTCCTCTGCGACTGCAGAGGAAGAGATACGACGGTGTCTTCGGCGCTCTACGCACTCGGCCGGTGGGCCTACAAGGCTCGTCGCCTCGTTCTCGCGCTCTGGTTGATCGTGCTCGCCGCGCTCTTCACGGGCGCGGCGCTGCTCGGCGTCGGCACCGACAACACGTACCGCATTCCCGGAACCGAATCGCAGGAGGCGCTCGACGCCCTCGCCCGCACCTTCCCCGAGGTGAGCGGCAGCTCGGTCCAGCTCGCTGATCGAGTACCCTGCGATCCGGTTCGAGCACACGTCCTTAATCGCGCAGAGGGCGGTCGGCGAACCAGGACACCGCCCGGCGCAGCACACTGGTCGCGGTGGCGGCGGTTTCGTCGTCGTGGATCTCGGCGTACGCGACCCGGGAGTGGTCATCGATCACGGTGTGCACAAACGCGTGCCGCATCAGCACACCACGGTACTTATTGCGGTCTTTGCCGGCAGTGGTGGCTATGTCAACTTGACTCTGGTCCACTTGACGGTCCGAATCAGGACCACCCTGGAAGAGGGATGGGTTGCCGCGGGTGCGTCGGAATCAGCACCGCCAGGAACGGCGGACGGCGATGCGCAATTCAATCAGCCGGAGTAGCGCATTATCACTGTGCGGCCTTGCGAGCGAAGTTCTACGCACCGTGAACTCAGACGGACGTCCCGACCTCCGGGCCGGACTCGCCTCGGCTGCGGCTCGCGTTAACCTGCCGGCTGAGCAGACATGGCGCACCACGACGTGGACCGCTGCGCACCTCGCGGGTGAACCCATCGACAAGATTCGCGCGGACGTCACAGTCCGCGGGTCGAGGGCCCTGGCCGCGCGTTGAGCGGTCATTTGCACCCCGATCCGGACCTTACGGACTGAAGTGCTTCGCTATGACTGCGTTGGCGTATTCGCCGGGCTCCAGGTACCTGGCAGGGTTCTGGGTCAACCTATTGATCTTGATCAGCCGAGAGCCGACCTGCATAGCCTTTCCAAGCTGCACCCACCGTGCCTAATGCAGTTGTCAGATGTCTGTAGTCCCATTGCCGGCACGACTGCGCCTTCGCGCCTACTCCCGCGGCCCGGGTCGCCCTTCGTTGTCGCCGGAATCGGCGCACTTCCACTTCCACAGCTGAATTGGCCTACCGACAAACTTCAGCCTCAAATAGAGAACCGGAGGAATCAGCAGCATGCATGAGAGACGAGCCCACCATTCCCACGGCATGAATAAGGTGATCACCATCCCGATGACCGTGTATAGCGCTACATCCGTGGAGAGGTAGAGGCAAATTCTTCGCCCTAATCGGCGGCTCATCGCAACCCAAAGTTCACTGGACGTCCCGAATGAGCACTGTAACGATCCCAAGCCGAATTTAGGCCAGCACCTACGGTATACACGCGGGCGGCTACCTTGGCAGTTCGAATGCGGTCAGACCAGATCGCTTCGTGTGAGCGCCTGAAGTTCGCCCTGGCCGCACTCTTCTCAGCCCTTGTGCTTCCAGGTAGGTTCTTGAGCTTGATCCCCTTATTGAAGGATTCACCAGCTGCCCTGACCGTACGGGTGACGACCCGCCCCACGCCGAAGGATGCAATGTCCACCACGCCGAGAGCAGCACCCGCCACGTCCCCAGTCGCCATCTTGTAGTAACTCCTCCCCGCGGTGATCCCAATAGAGATAACCAAGCACGCGGCGCACACCGGAGCAAAAAATCCCAGGACGAAGGCAGAGTCATCCAAGACCATTCCCCAATCTAGCTTGCCATCTTCGCCGCACCAGAACATGCACTCGCCGCTGAGATCCAATTGGTTGATGGGGTCTGCTGGATAGTCGTAGTTGTTGGTGACGCCGCCCTCGACGGGGTCGACTTCGAGGAACCGGCCCAGGGCGGGCACGTACTGGCGGGCGCCCATCTCGATCGTGTGGATCGAACCGGCGTGTTCGGCGAGTTTGCGATGCTGTCCAAGCCAACCCCAGTCAGCATCACCCTGCAACGTGTCCGGGCCCGCATCATCCGCGACCAGGGTCCCGATCCGACCCGTGACCGGGTCCACGGGCTGACCGAACGGGTCATACCGGAATACCCCGGCGCTCCGAACCCCCGCGGCATCCGCCATGATCAGGGGGTGTTGGCACCGAACTCGGTCGGCCTGTGTGTGATCACTGATTGGGGGCCGGGCCGCCCGATAGGAACCGAACCAAACCCAGGCGACTCTGTTAGGGCGTCCACCACGGCCGCAGCGGCAGCTCGCCCGTGCCGCCGCGTTCGTCGGGGCGCACGGCGAGCACCTGGTGCAACTGGATGCCGCCCGACTCGAACGCGAGCCGCGAGCCGGCCATGTAGAGCCCCCACACCTTCGCGGTCGGCAGCCCGACCTCGGCGACCGCCTCGTCCCAGTGCTCGACGAGGTTCGCGCACCAGTCGCGCAGCGTCAGCGCGTAGTGGGGGCGCAGGTTCTCCTCGTGCAGCACCTCGAGGCCGACATCCTGCGCCTCCGTGATGATGCGGCCCGATCCCGTGAGCTCCCCGTCGGGAAAGACGTAGCGGTCGATGAATCCGTGCGCCGCCGGTTCCGAGCGGTTGTCGGGGCGGGTGATGCAGTGGTTCAGCAGCAGCCCGCCGCTCCGCAGCCGCGACTGCAGGAAGCGGAAGTACGAGGCGTAGTTGCGCACCCCGATGTGCTCGAGCAGGCCGATCGACGAGACGGCGTCGAACCCGGTCTCCGCGATGTCGCGGTAGTCGCCGTACCGCACCTCGGCGAGGTCCGACAGCCCTTCGGCGGCGATCGCCTGCTGCGCCCACGCCGTCTGCTCGGCCGACAGGGTCACCCCTGTCGCGCGAACCCCGCGGCGGGCGGCGTAGCGCACCATTCCGCCCCAGCCGCACCCGACGTCGAGCAGCCGGTCGCCGGGCTCGAGCCGCAGTTTCTCGAACACCAGGCGGTACTTGTTCTCCTGCGCCTCGTCGAGGGATGCATCGGGCCGCGGGTAGCACGCGCAGGTGTAGGTCATCGACGGGCCGAGCACCCACTCGTAGAAGGTGTTCGAGACGTCGTAGTGGTGATGGATCGCCTCGGCGTCCCTCGACTTGCTGTGCCGGATGCCCTCGGCGACTCGGCGCCAGCGGGGCGGCACCTCCTGCGGGGGCGGCGCGATCGGGCGCAGGCGCTCGAGCCCGATCGACCGGATGACGTGGGCCATCGTGCGCGGCGGCGGCAGCTTGAAGACGAGCTCGTCGGCGAGGGCCTTCAGCAGTTCGTAGGGGTCGCCGGGGTGCACGCCGTGGATCTCGAGGTCCCCGGCGATGTAGGCGCGGGCGAGGCCGAGGTCGCCGCGTCCGGTGGCGAGGTAGGTCGTGCCGCGCGGAGTCTTCAGCTCGAGGCCGAGTGCGGCGTCTGGCGGCCCGGCCGAGCTCCCGTCGTAGGCGGTGAATCGCAGCGGCAGTCGCCCCCCGGCGAAGATCTCGAGGATCGCCGCGAGGCTGAGCTTGCCCGAGGCATCCGGTGTCGCGTCGTTCTCGGGCGTCTCGGGCGTCTCCGCCGCCTGTCGCGCTGAACCCTTGATCGAGGTCATCGTCGTTGCACCGCCTTCGCATAGAGGTCGAGGAGTCGTGAATCGGGGTCGTAGGCCTGCTTCACGGCACGATAGGTGCCGCCGCCGTAGAGTTCGTCGAACTCCTCACGGGAGTAGAAGGCATCGGAGTACAGCGACTTGTGCCCGTCGAGCTCGCTGACCTCGCGCTCGATGCGGCGGTTCGTCTCGCCCTCGGTCGCTCCGACCGGCACGGTCGACCAGAAGCCGACGTTGACATAGCTGCGGCGCGGCTCGATCGGGTAGAGCGGCCAGGCGTCGTCGCCCCGCAGGCGCAGCGGGCAGAGCCAGATCGGCTCGATCGGCACGTTGGCGAGAAACCACTCGAGAAACTCCGTACACCGCTCGATCGGCACCTCGACGTCTTGGATGACGCGCTCGCGCGGCGGCCTGCCCTTGAGCCGCTCGATGCGGTCGCCGAAGTCGAAGCGCCGCTCGAGGCGCATCAGCCTCGCGTAGGAACGACTGCGCCTGAAGCGCCGCGGCCAGAGCCGTCGAACGAGCGGATGCTGCGCGCCGAACGCCTGCGAGCACCAGAACCAGTCGGCGTCCCACCGCCACAGGTAGTCGTGTGCGGTGAGGCGATCGTGCGTCACGCCGTCGTCGTGCTGGATGGACCGGTAGTAGATCTGCTGGCCGGTGTAATCACTGACGGGGCCGGATGCCTCGGTCTGCCTGCCGACGCACAGGTAGCTCTCGTCGGCGCTGAACACCACGCCGTCGAGGGAGTCGACGGCGACGCCGTCGAACCGGCCGGTGTTGACGATGCGCTCCATCGCGGCGACGAGTTCGGCGAGCGAATGGAACCGCACGTGGGTGAGCGCGACGTACGGCGCGACCGGCTCCAGCTCGATGCGCAGCCGCACCGCGTAGCCGAGCGTGCCGTAGGAGTTCGGGAAGGCGCGGAAGAGCTCGGGGTGCTCGGTCGGCGATGCGGTGACCACCTCGCCGGCACCGGTGAGGATGTCCAGCTCGAGCACCGACTCGTGCGGCAGGCCGTTGCGGAACGAGGTCGACTCGATGCCGAGGCCCGTGACGGCGCCGCCGAGGGTGATGGTCTTCAGCTGCGGCACCACGAGGGGCGCGAGCCCGTGCGGCAGGGTCGCGGCGACGAGCTGCTCGTACGTGCACATGCCGGCGACGTCGGCGGTGCGCGCGGCGGCATCGACCGCGATGACGTGGCTCAGTCCCGAGGTGTCGAGGCCCGGGGCATCCGTCGTCGCCCTCGACCTGAAGAGGTTCGAGGTGCGCTTGGCGAGTCGCACCGGAGCGCCGGGCGGAACGGCCCGGTAGCTCTCGAGAAGGCGCTCCACGCCGGCGGCGTGAGCGGTCCGTGCGTCGGTCGCGGGAGCGGACACGTCTCCACGCTAGTCCGACGAGGGCTCGGCCGCACCGCCGCGGCCTCGATGCCCGTCGGGCGTGCGGTGCTCACTCTGGGACGGGGCGGGCTCCGAGCGCTCGAGCCGGGAGACCCGGGCCCGTGCGTTGCGCTCGCTCGGCGAGACTCCGCCCAGCACACGACGGGCGGCGGCGAGCAGCGCGCGGGTGAGCGTGATCGCGGGCCACCACGGCCGCCGCAGGCCGAGCAGCTCGCGGTAGCGAGGCTCGAGGGATGCCACGGCCCCGCCGAAGAGGATCGGGTACAGCCGGCCCGTGAGCCCCGGCAGGCCCGGCCGCCGAAGGAAGTGCACGGTCTCGGCGACCCGCTCGTCGCGCTTGGCGTCGGCGAGGAACGCCGTCATCTCGGCGCGCAGCGCGTCGACCGTCGTCGGCGGTTCCGGCACGCCCATCAGGCGCCCGGCCTCTGCCCATTCGCGAACGTAGGCGTCGGGTCCGCCGGGGATCGGCCCGCCCCAGATCTCGTGCGCGCCGAGGAACGCCTCGGTGAACGCATCGTGCACCCAGCGCAGCAGGTCTTCGTCGTTGGCCGCGTACTCGCGCTCGACCCCGTCGGCGTCGACATAGCTGCCGGTCACGTGCTCATGCAGTCGTGACACGAACGCGGAGGCGCGGGCGGCGCTGCGCCGGTCGCCGAAGGTCGTCACGGCGACCCACCGCACCGTGCCGTCGAGGCGCGCGAGCGGATCCTCGCGATACCGCGACCAGTCGTGCACGCCCGCCATCGCACCCGGATGCAGCGTCTGCAGCAGCAGTGCCCGAATGCCGGCGACCAGGGTGGGCAACGCGCCGTTGACCGCCCACACCGCACTGCCCGGCCCGAAGAACCCGGCATCGTCTCCCTCGGCGAGCGCGGCGGTCCACGCCGGAGGCTCCGGTCGCCGCCGTCGCAGAGGATGCCAGCGCGCCGCGCCGACCGATGATCCGGCCGTGCGTCGGCTCTGATCGCCCATACTCGACGGTAGACCCGGCGGGCGGCCGGGCGCCTGCGGATCTGCTGCGAACGCGCGCGTGACCCGTGACGGTGGCTGCTGGCAGACTCGTGCCATGACCACGAGGATCGGCACGCCGGGCGGCACTCCCGAGCGGCCCGCACTCTTCTTCTCGGGGCCCGAGGAGTTCCGCGCCTGGCTTGCGGCCAACCACGCCACCGAGACCGAGTTGTGGATGGGCCTCTTCAAGATGCACGTGCCCGACCGCGGGCTCACGTGGGAACAGGCGGTGCCCGAAGCCCTGTGCTTCGGGTGGATCGACTCCGTGTCGCAGCGCATCGACGACGACGCGAGGCGCCAACGGTGGACCCCCCGCAAGCCATCGAGCAACTGGTCGAGCGTCAACATCGCCCTCGTCGAGAAGCTCACCGCCGAGGGGCGCATGCACGAGGCCGGCATCGCCGCATTCGAACGCCGGCGCGAAGAGCGATCGGGCGTCTACTCCCACGAGAACCCCGAGCAGGAGCTGCCGGCCGAGTCCGCGGCACGACTGGCGGCGAACCCCGCTGCCGCCGCGTTCTGGCAGGCCGCCACGCCGACCTACCGTCGCCAGGTCGTGCACTGGGTGCTCTCCGCGAAGCAGGAGGCCACCCGCGAACGGCGGCTGGCTCAGCTCATCGACGACAGCGCGGCGGGCCGGCTGGTGTCGTTCCAGCGCTATGGCGAGGTGCCGAAATGGGCGGAGCGGGCCGCCGAGGCCGCGCGAGCCGCGGCATCCGCTTCACCGACCGAGACGTCGACCGACTGACGGGTCGTTCAGCCCCGCTCGCCGAAGAAGCCGAGCGCCCCCTCGCGGAACACCCGGGAGCCGGGAGCGTTGAAGTGGTGCCGCCCCGGCAGCTCGAGAAAGGTGCCGTTCGGCGTGGCACCCGCCAGCAGCTTCGATTGCGCGAGGATCGCGTCTTCGCTGCCCGTGGCGAAGAGCACGGGCTGGCGCGGCGGGTGCGCCACGTCGGGGTCGGCGTCGCCCAGCCGCATGCCCTCGGCGAGCGCGACGAGCGCACCCAGGTCGTTGCCGGCGACCCGCTCGGCGAGCGTCACGTAGTTCAGGGTCACCCGGTCTTCGACCGGGGTGCCGTGATCCGCGTAGGCGCGGGCCTGCTCGATCTGCAGTCGCGCGAGCGGGCGCCCGTCGGGGATGCCGCCGAGCACGGCGCGGTCGACCCGGTCGGGCAGCTGCACGGCGACCTGCCAGCCCACCCGCGCGCCGAGCGAGTACCCGGCGTAGAAGACGGTGTCGAGCAGGTAGGTGTCGAGCACGGAGGCGATGTCGCCGACGAAGGCGTCCATGCGGTAGGCGGATGCCTCCTGCGGCTTGTCGCTCGCGCCGTGACCGCGCTGGTCGACGCCGAGCACGCGGTACCCCGCGCGTGTGAGGTCGCGCACCCACCCCGTGTTGACCCAGTTGTCGCGGCAGCTCGAGGCGAAGCCGTGCACGCACAGCACCGTCGGGGCGTCTTCGTCGCCCCAAAGGTAGGTGGCGATGCGGATTCCGTCGGCCGACATCACGTACTGCGGCGTCGGCATCTCGGTCAGGGCGGGGAGCGCGGCATCCATGTCAGCTATTCTCGCGGGCTCGTGGATGCCGCGCCGTGCGGCGCGCTCGACGAGCGCGGCGCGTCTTGCCTCGGCCGGAGGCAAGCGCCGAGTCCAGCAGCCGCGGACTCAGGACTGCGGCGCTGATCCCTGCTGTCCGATGCTCAGCCACCCGGTGCCGGAGTCGCCGCTGCGCGCCGGCCCGGCTCCGCCCTTCATGGCCTGCAATTGCCGCTCGATCTCGGCCTGCGCCGAGATCGCGGCGAGCTGCCGCTCGATGTCGGCGTCGGGTGCCGCCGTGAGGTCTGTCAGGGCACCGCTGGCGAGCAGCTCGTCGGTCGCGGCGGCGCGTGCCTGCATCTGCTGGACGCGATCACGTGCACGATCGAGGCTGGAGCCGACATCCTGGATGGAGGAGCTGATGCCCGACACGGCCTCGTTGGCCCGCACCTGAGCCTCGGAAGCCGTGTACGTCGCCTTGATCGTCTCCTTCTCGATGCGGAACGCGGCGACCTGGTCGGTGAGGCGACGCTCGCGTTCCTGCAGCTGCGCCGTCTGACGGTCGAGAGCGGTGTACTGCTGCTGGAGCTGCGCGACCTGGCCCTCGAGCATCGCGCGGCGCTCCAGCGCGGCGCGGGCCAGATCCTCCCGGCCCTGAGCGAGCGCTTCGGCCGCCTGCGAACCCAGGCGCTGATAGCGCCGGCCCATCTCTTCACCTTGCAGCTCGATGCGCTTCTTCGCGGTCGCGACCTCCGCCACCGCCAGGCGCACCTGCTGCAACAGTTTCACCTGCTGGTCGTAGCTGTCGTCGAGCGTCTCCCTCGGGTCCTCGATGCGGTCGAGCGTCTTCGACGTCTTGCTCCGGAAGATCGTTCGCATCCGCGACGCGTTGCTGTTGCTCATGGTCGGTTCCCCTCATCTCGAACGGTCGACGCGGCGGGTGGCCGCGTCGTCGGCGCGAAGCGACCATCGCGTCGGTTGAGTGCCTGGAGCTCTTCGATGCCCGCCTGCAGCGCGGCCACTTCTCGGTCGACATCAGAGCCGAGCGCCGACAGCGCGTCGTCGGTCGTGCCAGAGAGACCGGATGCCACGGCGGCACGAACTCGTCTCACGAGCCCTTCGACCTGTTCGACGCGGTGCCGGGCGGCGGGAAGTTCGTCGGCGAGCACGGCGGAGTCCGTCTCGGACTCCATCAATCGCAGCTGCAGGTCGAGCACCAAGCTCTCCTCGTCGATGCGCCGGAACAGTCGCGGCAACTCGCCGCGCGATCCGCTGTTGCCGGTGCCCGCGGTGAGTTGCACGGCCGCGCGCCCGCTGTGCAGCGCCTCATCGAGTCGCACGCGCATCGCCAGCACCGTGCGCTGCGGCCCGCGGCTGAGGCGCGCTCGGGTGCGCAGGACCGTGCCGCCCACGGCGGGGCTGCGGCGCACGCGCCGCACGAGCGCCCGCAGCACGAGCACGAACACGACCATGACGCCGATCGAGAGCAGCACGATCGCACCGAGAAGGATCAACACCAGTTCGATGCCGGTCACGAGCACCACCACCTGCCCTCTTCGACGACTTCGTCAACAACGCGATATAACGCGTGTCGCCACGATACCCCGGAAACGTCGGAACCGTGAGTGCCCGAGTCGGATTCGCAGGCGGAGTGCAGCTCGGCGATGGGATGCCCCCACACCGCGGTGAACTACGGTGCCTCGAAGCGATCGTCTGGGTGGCGACACGATTGCGCTCCCCCGCAGGTCACCGCACTACTGGTTTCTTCGGAGCATCCGCTGTCGGCGCAGAACCAGGGTCAGCAGCAGACCTGTTCCCACCAGGCAGCCGGCCGCGATCAGTTGAGCCGACGTGTCGAGCCCGGCGGGCGGCAGCGCTGCGGTGGCCGGAGAGCCGGATGCAGCGCCCGCGATCGTGATCGAATAGCTCTCCGTCGCGTCGGGTGAGGTGCCGTTGCTCGCCGTGATGTCGAAGGTGTAGGTGCCCGGCGTCGTCGGTTGGCCCGAGATCACGCCGGTGACGGAATCCAGCGTCAGCCCGGGCGGCAGCGAGCCGCTCGTGACCGTGTACGTCGGCGAAGGTGTACCCGATGCCGTCACGGTGTGCGTGTAGTCCGTGCCGGTGTCACCCGCGGGCGGAGGCGGCGACGTGATCTCGGGGCTCGTGGTGACCGTGCCCGGCGTCTCGTCGCAGCCGGTCGGCGCCGTGATCGTGTTCGTGTCGAGGGTGACGGCACCGGTGCGGGCCAAGAGCCTGCCCGTGACCGTCGCGGCGGTGTTCGCCGTGATCGACTCGTTGGCCATCACCGTTCCGACGAACTGGGCACCGCTGTTGATCGTCGCGGAGCTGCTGACCTGCCAGAAGACGTTGCAGACACTGGCGCCGCCCGACACGGTCACGATCGCACCCGAGCCGATGGTCAACGTGGAAGCGGCTTGGAATACCCAGACCGATTCCGCGGTGCCCGCGAGATTCAGCGCTCCGGTGACCGAGAGCTCGCCGCCCGCGTAGACACCGGGCGTCAGGGACATCCCCGTCAGGTCGCCGAGACCCGTCGCCATCGGGGTGAGACTGGCGGCCGTGTTGTACGCGGTCGTCAGATCGACTTGCGCCTGTGCGGCGACGGCATCGGTGGCGTGCACCGTGCCGTTGACGATCCCGGGTCCGAACCCCGTGATCGACGTGCCGGGGCTGAGACCGAGGTCTCCATTGATGACGGATGGGCCGGTGTTGGTGACGGTCGATGCCCCGAGCACTCCGAATGGGGCGGCGGTGCCCAGTCCGATGGGGCCGTCGATGCTGGTCGCCGCGTTCGCGGCGTTTCCGGGCATGAGAGCAATCGCCGCGATTGCGGCGATTGCGAGGGAGATCAGGCGGGCACGAGCGTTTCCTTGAACCAAGGTGGATGCCTTCCGATAGGGAGGGGCGAATCCGTCAACCTCGGTCAACAGCGTCTACTCCTACTCGCAGGCCTAGCACGGTCTCGGGCTGCCGTCGAGGGCAGAAGGCCGCACGGCACTCATTGCCGAGACGCCGTCGACCCTCGATCTCCGGCCCGAATCATTCGATCCGGGTGATGCGCAGCCGGCATCCTGGCAATAGCTTCACCTCAGGCGGGCGTGATCGACACGTCCTCGTCGAACGGAGCGAACGTGAGCATCTGGGACTTCCTCGTCTGGTCTTTCTGGTTCTATATCGCGATCTCGTGCATCTGGATCTTCATCACCGTCATCTTCGACGTCTTCCGGGACCCGACGCTCAATGGATGGGCCAAGGCCCTCTGGGTGCTCTTCCTCGTCTTCGTGCCCTTCCTCGCCGCATTGATATACCTCATCGCGAGGGGATCGAGCATGGCGCAACGATCTGCGGCCGCCTCCAACCGAGCCAGCTCGGAGCGGGACGAGTACATCCGCTCGGTCGCCAGCGCCCCGTCGAGCGCATCCGAGATCGAGTCGGCCAAGCGCCTGCTCGATTCGG
Organism: Agromyces badenianii; assembly: GCF_003070885.1. Taxonomy (NCBI): domain Bacteria; kingdom Bacillati; phylum Actinomycetota; class Actinomycetes; order Micrococcales; family Microbacteriaceae; genus Agromyces; species Agromyces badenianii. Next base: position 531,074 of record NZ_CP028913.1, on the reverse strand, counting down.
GGGCGATCACGCCGGCCGAGTACGAACAGCTGAAAGCGAAGGCGCTCCAAACGACGGCGTAAGACCGGCTGCGATGAACCAGTGCGGTGACGCGCGGAGCGTCACACGCTCGCGCCGGCGAGCCGCATCGTCGCCCCCGCCCTCGCCGAGAACGCCGTGGCGCCGGCAGTGATCGTGCGCCGCATGACCTCGACCGCCGCGTTCGGTGCGACGTCGGCAGGGCGGGCGACACTGATCGTGCGCTCGAGCGTCGGCTCGGCGAGTCGCACCGACCGCAGTCCGGGGCGATCGATGAGCACCATCGCCGGCACGATCGCGACCCCGAGCCCGCGTTCCACGAACCGCAGCACCGCGTCCATCTCGGCCCCCTCGAGCACCACCTCGGGCGTGAGGTCAGCCGCACGGAAGGCGGCATCGGTGGCGCTGCGCAGGTCGTAGCTCGAGCTGAAGACGATCTGCGGCAGCCCCGCGACATCCTCGAGCCCGATGGTGTCGCGGGTGGTGACCGGCGGGGCGCCGGCCGACGAGATCACCACGAGCTCCTCGACGAGCAGCGGCGTCACCGTGAACCGCTCAGCCGACGAGCCGTCCGAGGTCGTGATCAATGCCAGGTCGAGCTCACCGCTCCCGAGTTCGTCGAGCAGTCGGCGCGACCCCTGTTCCGAGAGGTGCAATTCGATGGCGGGATGCTCCGCGTGGAACGCGCTGAGCACTTCGGCGACGAGGCTGATGCACAGCGTGGGGGTGGCGCCGAGCCGCACCCGGCCGCGCTCGAGGCCGGCGAGCTCGGCGAGCTCTCGCCTGACCGATTCGGCGTCGGCGAGCATGCGCCGCGCGAGCGGCAGCAACGACTCCCCCGCGACTGTCAGCGTGCTGCCACCGCGGGCGCGGTGGAACAGCTCGGCGCCGAGATCGTGCTCGAGGGCGGCGATCTGGCGGCTCAGCGAGGGCTGGGCGAGGTAGAGCTCTTCGGCGGCGCGGGTGAAGTTGCCGAACCGGGCCACCTCAACGAAGCTGCGCAGTTGCTCGAGGTTCACATCGATAGCGTACGCGCATCATCATCACGTTATATATGCATTGGAGTAATCAGAGCGCCGAACCTACCGTTGAATGCATGACCACCACAGGCAGCACCCCTTCAGAGCGCCAGATCTCCACGACCGTGCTCGTGATCGGCACCGGCGGATCGGGCCTGCGCGCCGCCATCGAGCTCGCCGAGGCGGGCGTCGACGTGCTCGCCCTGGGCAAGCGACCCAAATCCGACGCCCACACCTCGCTCGCGGCCGGCGGCATCAACGCCGCCCTCGCCACGATGGATGCCGACGACAGCTGGCAGCAGCACGCCGCCGACACGCTGAAAGAGAGCTACCTGCTCGCGAACCCGCACACGGTCGAGATCGTCACCTCGGGCGCGGCCCGCGGCATCGAAGACCTCGAGCGGTACGGCATGCCCTTCGCCCGCGAAGACGACGGCCGCATCTCGCAGCGCTTCTTCGGCGCCCACACCTACCGCCGCACGGCGTTCGCGGGCGACTACACCGGGCTCGAGATCCAGCGCACGCTCATCAACCGGGCCGCACAGCTCGACGTGCCGATCCTCGACACGGTCTACGTCACGCGCATCCTCGTCAACGACGACGGCGCGGTGTTCGGCGCCTACGGCTTCGACCTCGAAGACGGCACGCGCTACCTCATCCACGCCGACGCCGTCATCCTCGCCGCCGGCGGCCACAACCGCATCTGGCGGCGCACCTCGTCGCGGCGCGACGAGAACACGGGCGACTCGTTCCGCCTCGCCGTCGAGGCGGGCGGGCGCCTCCGCGACCCCGAGCTCGTGCAGTTCCACCCCTCGGGCATCATCGAGCCCGAGAGCGCGGCCGGCACCCTCATCAGCGAGGCGGCCCGCGGCGAAGGCGGCATCCTCACCAACGGCCTCGGCGAGCGCTTCATGGCCAAGTACGACCCCGAGCGCATGGAGCTCTCGACTCGCGACCGCGTGGCCCTCGCCTGCTACACCGAGATCAAGGAGGGGCGCGGCACCCCCAACGGCGGTGTCTGGCTGGATGTCTCGCACCTGCCCCGCGAGACGATCATGACGCGCCTGCCCCGCGTCTACCAGACCATGCTCGAGCTGCAGATGCTCGACATCACCAAGGAGCCGATCGAGATCGCGCCCACCGCGCACTACTCGATGGGCGGGGTGTGGGTGCGCCCCGACGACCACGGCACGGATGTCCCGGGCCTCTACGCCATCGGCGAGGCATCCAGTGGTCTTCATGGTGCCAATCGGCTGGGCGGCAACTCGCTCATCGAACTGCTCGTGTTCGGACGCATCGTGGGGCAGGCCGCTGCCTCCTACTCTGCGTCGCTCGCCGCGCAGCAGCGGTCGGCGGCCGCGGTGCAGACCGCGCGAGACGAGATCGCCTCGCTGCTGGCATCGGATGGCTCGGAGAACGTGCGCGCCCTGCAGCGCGCCATCCGCAACACCATGACCGAGCACGCGGGCGTGGTGCGCGACGAGGCCGGCCTGCTCGCCGGCCTCGCCGAGCTCGACGCGATCGAGGCCCGCATGGCCGACATCGGCGTGCACCCCGACATCGCCGGCTACCAAGACCTGGCGCACGCCTTCGACCTCAAGTCGGCCGCGCTCGCCGCCCGCGCCACCCTGTCGGCTGCATTGGAGCGTCGCGAGACCCGCGGATGCCACAACCGCAGCGACTACCCCGAGACGGATGCCTCGCTGCAGGTGAACCTCGTCTGGTCGCCGACGACCGGGGTGACGCGTGAAGCGATCCCACCGATCCCGGAGGAGATCGCGGCGCTCATGCGCGAGGTCTCGACGGCGGGCAAGCTCGTCGAGTAGGGCTCGAGTTCTTCAACCAATGACGGGCCGGACGCCTCGATGCATCCGGCCCTTCCTAGACTCTGTGAGCGGGCCCTATTTCGGCGCCACCGCCACATCTCTGCACGAAAGGCGCGAAGTGCTGACCGACACCGCACGCGAGTTCCTCTCGGAATACCATCTCGCGACGCTCTCGACCCTCGACCGGCACGGGCGCATCCACTCGGTGCCGGTCGGCATCACCTACCTCGACGAGGTGGTACGCATCATCGGCAGCGGCGGCTCCCAGAAGTTCGTCAACGCCGAGCGCAGCGGCCGAGCCAGCGTCAACACCGTCGACGGGCGGCGCTGGACAGCTTCGAAGGCCCGGCCCGCGTTCGCACCGACCCCGAGTCGGTCGCCCTCGCCGTCGCGCTCTATGCCGCCCGCTACCGGCAACCGCGCGTGAATCCGCAGCGGGTCGTGCTCGAACTCACGGTCGAGCGCGTGCTGGGCTCGGCCGGCATGCGCACGAGCGAGGGCTGACTGCGGCATCCGGAGTCTCTCGTGGTCGGCCCGGGCCCGCGCCGTTCTCGCAGCTCGATAGTCTGTGCATCGTTCGCCCCACCACTCAAGGAGACTCTGTGAGCATTCAACGCGTCGCGCCCGGCCCCCGCATGAGCCAGGCTGTCGTTCACGGCAACACGGTGTACCTCGCCGGCCAGGTCGCCCAGGGCGCCTCGATCGCCGAGCAGAGCCGTGCCGCCCTGCAGCGCATCGACGAACTGCTCGCGAGCGTCGGCAGCGACAAGTCCAAGCTGCTCAGCGTCACCATCTACCTGGCCGACATGGCGACCTTCGCCGAGATGAACTCGGTGTGGGACGCCTGGGTCGACGGCGCCAACCCGCCCGCCCGAGCGACGGTCGAGGCGAAGCTCGCCACCCCCGACTACCTCGTGGAGTTCTCTGCGATCGCTGCGATCTGATCGGCCTCGATCTGCGGGCGACCTGCAAGCGGATCCCGCCCATCCCGGTGGAGACCGCGGCGCCCACGGGCGGTCTGCAACCGACTGACCTCGTGCCTCGTCGGGTATTCATCGCTGCGTGGCGCTCGAGGTCGATCGCCCTCCCTGTCGGTAGTGCGGCATAGGCTCACACCGTGCCGACACTCGACGACCTGCGCCGCACCGCGATCGGGCTGCCCGGCAGCGAGGAGCGCGCGACGACGGGCGGCGCCGCCTGGTTCGTGCGCGGCAAGCTGTACGCGTGGGAGTGCCATCCCTGGCCGAGCATCCCCGCAGACATGCGCGAGATCATCGCGGCCGAGCTCGTCGTCGGAGTGAAGGTCGCCGAACCGCTGGACGCACTCGCCCTCGTTGAAATGGGGCCCGACATCTTCCTCCGCACCACGACCACCTGGGGCGAGCCGAAGGTGGCATTCCGCATGGCGGGCATCGACGATGACCATCTCGCCGAGCTCGTGTCAGAGGCGTGGCGCCTACAGGCGCCGAAGTATCTCCGACGCGAGCTCGACGACGTCGGCGCCTAGAGGATCGCTCGTCACCGACGCACTCGCGCGGCTAGTCTTGCCGTCATGTCGGAGCATTCCGCGGATCTTGATCCTCGCCGCGCCGGACCAGGCGACGCCGAAACCGTGGCGCGCTTGTTGCACGACTTCAACACCGAATTCGACACCCCCACACCCGGTACGGCGATTCTGACCCGACGGCTGCAGTCACTGCTCGCCGAACCCAGCACGATCGCATACCTTGCCGGCCGGCCAGCGGCGGGAGTCGCGCTCGTGACCCTGCGGAGCAACGTCTGGTACGACGGCCCGGTGGCCCTCCTCGACGAACTCTATGTCGCGCCGGATCGCCGGGGCGACGGCCTGGGTACGGCGATGATCCATCTGCTGATCGCAGACGCCGAGGAGCAAGGCATCTCGGCGATCGAGATCAACGTCGACGCGGAAGACGTCGATGCGCAGCGTTTCTACGAGCGTCACGGGTTCAACGGCGTCGACCCCGACACCGGCGAGCGCGCGTTCTACTACTCGCTCGAACTGTAGCCACGACGAAATCCTGGTGTCGTTGCGGTACCTGCGACCGTGTCAGCCCCGCGGCGTCCACCCCGACGGCAGAGGGCCATCGATCGCCGCGCGTTCGACGTCCGCCGCCGCAGACCAGCCCTGCGCGGCATCCGTCGCTTCGAAGCCGCCGCGGGCGACGCGGAAACCGACATCCTCGTGGTGCATGCGCGGCGCACCGCCCCGACGCACCGACGCCCGCACGCTCCATGCATCGTCGGCGAATCCGCCGCCCCGGAACACACGGTACGCGTCGTAGCGAGCCGGGTCGAGCAGGTCCCAGCACCACTCCCACACGTTGCCGAGGGTGTCGAACAGCCCGTTGAGGTTCGGATGCTTCCCGCCGACGTCTTGCGGCGAGGTCACACCGTCGGCGCTCGTCCAGGCGACTTCGTCGAGCGGGCCGTAGTGCGGGCGCGTCGACCCGGCGCGGCAGGCGAACTCCCACTCGGCCTCGGTCGGCAGGCGGTACCCGTCGGAATCGACGTGCCAGGTGACGTCTTCACCGTCGTACGTGTAGGCGGGCTCGAGCCCCTCCCACTCGGATGCCGCATTGCAGAACCGGATCGCCCGCAGCCAGCTCACCTCGGTCGCCGGGCGCCGCGGATGCCTCGCCGTCTCGCCGAGCAGTTCGGCGAGCTGCTCCTGCGTCACCGGGTACACCCCGATCTCGAACGGCTCGAGCTCCACGCTCCAGCGCACCTTGCGGCGGGCGTCGTGCAGGGCGACGGTGCCGCCGTCGATGCTCGCCATCTCGATGTCCGTCACCGAGGCAGTCTCGCACGCTCCGGCTGCGTCGTCAGTCGTGTGTCGTGTCATGCCCCCACGGTTCGACCAGGCCTTCGTGGGCCCACCGTTCGACGATGCGCAGAGCCCGCGCCGCGTCGGCACCCTCCAGCCGCTCGAGCAACGGACGCACCACATCGGCGACGAGCGGATCGACGAGTTCTCGCACCCCCGCCGATCGAAGCAACTGCTCGAGACGCGTGAAGTCGCCGACGAGCAGCGTCGGCACCTGCCCCTGGAGGAGCACGACCGCGGCGCGCCGGCGCTCGTACACCGGCTCGGACCACAGCTCCGACGCGAGCGCGGTGACCTCGTCATGCGTCAGTTCCGGATGCCGCCGGCGGGCGTCGCGCACAACGCCCCGCACTGCACCGATCGATGCACCGTAGAACCGCAGTCCGCCACCGATCCGCCCTGCATCCGCGCTCGCGCGCTCCTCCGCGCCCTCAGCCCGGAGGGTGCGGTCGATGAACTCTGCGGCGGGCATGGTCACCCTGAAATGCTCCCCCATATGATGGCCGGATGCCTCTCTTCGACCATCTCGGCATCAGCGTCGACGACCTGCCTCGCTCGATCGCACAGTTCGATCCGGTGATGCAGGCGCTCTGCTGCACGCGGCTCGATGCCGACAACTCAGTGTCATGGCACAAGGGTGATGAGGAGCTGATCCTCTTCCCCGCCCGCGAATCGGACAGCGGACCGCACCGGCACGGCCGGGTCGGATGGCAGCACCTCGCCTTCGCCGTCGAGTCACGTGAGGATGTCGATCGCCTGCACGCGATCGCACTCGACGCCGGCTGGACGGCCGTGCGCGACCCGAAGGTGTTCGCGAGGTTCAGCGACCGCTACTACGCGTCGTTCGTCGAAGACGACAACGGCATCCGCATCGAGTTCATGTTCAACCCGCCGAAGGAACCGCTCGCAGGCTGACCCCGTCGTCGTCCCGCAACACGTAGTTCTGCTCGCGACTTCGTTCCGCTACGCTCATACTTGGCATGAAGCGCTGCTTTGCGGCTTGGCTACAGGTTCTTCGCTTCCTGTTCGAGCTGACGTCGCCTTGGCTGTGGAGTAGGTGGAACACCTCCGGTGCAGCACCAATCTATGCGCCATGACGCTTCGTTCTCCTAGCGGCCCGCCGTGCGCGAAGGTGACATCGTACGATGCCGGATATTTCCGACCGCCACTGCCGACTCGGCCCGCTCTCATTGCTTTGGTGCAGCCTGGCGCAACGCTTATTTGCCGCGTCGGAGCTTCCAGATCGGCCAAGTCTGCACCGCTTCCAGCTTCGTCGCTGCCATCTGACCAACGAGATAGTCGGCTTCATCGTTTTCGCCGAGAAGCAGCGCGCACGAAAGCTCAGCTTCCTCCGCCATCGGATCCACCCGCCTCGACATCTGGCTTTTCAGGGCTCGAATCGAGTTTCGGTCCGTAGGCGTCAGCTCATGCCTCCGCAATAGGATCTGCCACCTATTGATCAGATGTGCGGGCTTCTCTCCAACGTGGAATATGACCCATTCGTTTACCAGGTCAGCGGCGCGCAGGAACTCATCGCGACGAGGTTCAGAGGCATCCGCAGCCAGTATCAATGCGAGCACGCGTTGATTCGCTAGCCCCATCGTCGGCTCTAGATCCGCAATCGCCTCATACGCGTCGAGGATTGAATCGAGGTGGAGGTTCAAGAGGATCGGGAGGTATTCCGCCTCGACAGTGTCGTAGGCGGTGACCGGAAAGGCACTGCTCTCGTCACCGCTGTCGGCGCTCCAACGGAACATATGCGGTGCCTCGGGGTCGAATGGGTCGACGTATCGCCACATGTTCGGCTTGCTTCCAGGCACCGTCAAGATCATGAGCGCCCAGCGACCGACAGTAAGAACGCTTCGAGAGACTTCTCCGTCATCGCTGCGTATCTCCTCTCCCCCCACGAAGGAGCGATGTAAGGCCTGAAGATTGATGATCTGCTCATTCTGGAGCTCGTCGAGGTCCACGAGACTGCCGTCGACGCCTAGTCGCTCGAACAACTCGCTCAGCTGCGAAAGGGACGCGAGGTGCCCTCGGAACTCGTCGATTTCGCGGCGCCTATCGGTCGCCCCCCGCCCGAGCGGGGTGACTTCACCATTGATTTCTATCGCTCCACTTTCGACGAGACCAATGAGGAATTCTGCGGCCTTGAGGCGAGCAGCAAAGTTGCTGTGCGCCACGAAGCTCACATTCCACAACCTCTTTTGATCGGCATCAGTCATAACGAGAGTGAGACACTCGCCGAGGCGAACCTCAACCGTCAATGCGTCGATTCGGCGCACGGTTGCCCGTTCGAACGTCACGCCGCCGGCGCCTATCCTTACGTCCAGCGTTTGCTCGGTGTATTGCTGGGGAATGATGTGAAGCACGCCCCCGAGCTGCACCGCCATCCCGCCCTCGGTGGTCATCTCCAGCGCGTAGTCAACCTCGCCGGGCGTGAGAACAATCGGTTCATCAAAGTTCAGGTCAGCTGCCGAGTACAACGTAAGGCTCTTCATCTTGTCGAAGAGGGAAGGTTCGAATCCCAGTGACAGGCTCTGATTCTTCGTCTTGAGCGCGACGCCAACGATCCTCTCGATCTCGCGTGGATCATTGTTGAGCTTCTTGAACAAGACTGAAATCGTCTTCTGATCTGCGGGTACTTGCCCGAGATAGTGCTCGATGGTGAACGGTGACAGGAGTGCGTAGTAAGGAGCACAGCGGCCTTGCTTGCTGACAGCGACGTAGATGTACAGCACGCCCGAGTCGTTCTGGAAGGCGAGCAAGTCAGTTCGGGAAATGCTGAACGTCTGCTCGAGTGGCTGTTTTCCGGAGCGGGTGCGACCTTTGACCTGCACTGAAACTCGGCCAATCCAATCCGTCTTCTTCTGGCCCGCCCCGTTGTAGACGTCGATATGACCATCTGTGAACGGTGTCTTGTCGTTCGAGGCAAGGAACGGTTTCAGATGGGGGCAGCGCCCGACCATGCCTTGTATTTTGGCCACCGCCAATGCTTCGACGTCCACACCATTCATCCTCGCAGGGCTCTCCGGCGGTTCACTCTCGCCTCGCTGATACCCCATCCGTCCGAATTCGCTCGTGTCAAATCGCTATGCGGGGCTCGCCTCATTGCCCAGTCCACGTATGCTCTCCGTGGGCGCCACCGCCGATTCCCTCCGGTATCGCGGAGGTGATCCAGAGCCACGAGTGTCCTTGACCTCATGTGTCGGCGGAGGCGCCTGGGCATCGTCATCGCGCTCCTGATGAATCGGGTGCGGCTGTGGCGCGGCGAGTGCCTGTACGCGCCCGCCGGGCTGCTTCACGCTTAGCTACGCGGGGTCGGCATCGAGCTGATGACCGCGAGCGACAATGTGGTCCGCGGCGGGATGCCCCACAAGCAAGTCGACGTTGAGGAGCTCACCTCACTGCTTACCCGTCGGCAGTATTCGGTACGTTCGATCTGTGGCTCTCGCGAGAGAGCCTGACTACGTCATTGCAGTAGCGCGCCATGGCGATGAACAGGTCGAGCTGTCGATTCGCCATCCGATCGTCATCTCTATCGATCGGAACGAGCAACTCGGCGGGCAGAGCTCTCCCTTCCTTCGCGAGCCTCGCCCTTTCCGATTCGATACGTTGCTCAAGCTCCTCCCGCTTTGCAGCAAGGGTCTCCCGCGAACCGATCAACCTCTCGAGACTGAGGGCTAGCGGTTCTTCAGGAAACTCGAACTCTTGCGGCATCGTCGCTCGTTCAGTCGCTGTCACCCTCGCGGTCAGAGCTCGTGCCAAGGCATGGATGGACTCGGCAAATCTGACTCTTGGATTGGTGCTATCGGGCAGCTGCAGTTCTTCTGCTGAAAGCAATGGGAAGTCCGTTGGGTCCAACGGAACGCCGCGTTGGCCGTTCGGCAGAACCGCGAATGGGATCACCTTTGGTGCAAAGAGTCGCTCGCAAAGAACCAGCTTTTGGCACAGATCGCGGTTCTGCTGAGTGTCCAACGATGCGTCCGCAACTGAATGAGTCAGTCGATTACGGATCTTCCGGATCGTTTGAAGATCTCCGTGTTCATCGCGGGAGATAAGCCCCATCGCGAATACGGCAGCAATGCGAGCAGAAAACGTCGAGAATGCGCCGCTGCCGCCAAAGAGTTGACTAGTGTCCGAACGATCCAGTATGCGAGCGCGGAGAAGCTGCTCAAGGAGGAACTCAAGACCGGCCGAACCCAACACCGCGAGCCCGCGGTCACTCTGCTGTTGCAGTTCACCAGCGAGCTGATCCGGAAACGTGAACAGCTCATAGTCGCTGAAGTTGATCACGATCGACGATCTAGAAGTCCCAGTCCTCATCCTCAGTGACAACGGCCTTGCCGATCACATACGACGAACCCGACCCCGAGAAGAAGTCGTGGTTCTCATCGGCATTGGGTGAGAGCGCCGAGAGTATCGCCGGGTTCACGTCGGTGACGGTCTTCGGGAACATCGGCTCGTAGCCGAGGTTCATGAGGGCCTTGTTGGCGTTGTAGTGCAGGAACTTCTTGACGTCTTCGGTCAGGCCGACGCCGTCGTAGAGGTCTTGCGTGTACTGCACCTCGTTGTCGTAGAGCTCGTAGAGCAGCGAGAACGTGTAGTCCTTCAGGTCGTCGCGCTCGGCCTGCGACAGCCCTTCGAGCCCCTTCTGGAACTTGTAGCCGATGTAGTACCCGTGCACGGCCTCGTCGCGGATGATGAGGCGGATCATGTCAGCGGTGTTGGTGAGCTTCGCCCGCGACGACCAGTACATCGGCAGGTAGAAGCCCGAGTAGAAGAGGAACGACTCGAGCAGCGTCGAAGCGACCTTGCGCTTCAGCGGCGAGTCGCCCTGGTAGTACTCCATGACGATCGCGGCCTTCTTCTGAAGGTTCTCGTTCTCGACCGACCAGCGGAAGGCATCGTCGATGTCCTTCGTCGAGCACAGCGTCGAGAAGATCGACGAGTAGCTCTTCGCGTGCACCGACTCCATGAACGCGATGTTCGTGTAGACGGCCTCTTCGTGCGGGGTGATCGCGTCGGGAATCAGCGAGACCGCACCCACCGTGCCCTGGATCGTGTCGAGCAGCGTGAGGCCGGTGAACACGCGCATCGTCAGCGTCTGCTCTTCGGGCGTCAGCGTGTTCCACGACTGGATGTCGTTCGACAGCGGCACCTTCTCGGGCAGCCAGAAGTTGTTGACCAGACGGTTCCAGACCTCGAGGTCCTTCTCGTCTTGGATCTTGTTCCAGTTGATCGCGTTGACGTGGCTGACCAGCTTCAGCTTGCCGCCCGTGTGCGCGGGGTCGTTCTGAGCCGAGTTCACAGGATCGGTGAGAGTCATATCATCCTCAATGTTCATGAGTCAGTGATTTAGCGACGCTACGCTGCCTCGCGTCGAAATTCCGGTGGTTCGAGGCTGTCTCGGAGTCGACGACGCGTGAACTCATCGAGTTCATAATGCCAACCCCGGGGACATCCGTATTCAGGGGTGATCTCTTCCTCACAGTCCTTGTTGGAACACTTGGCCATGGCAACTCCTTCGCAGGTGGGCTTCGGAGTTCCAAGTCTATCAGCTTTCTCTCAGGAAACACCCAGCTCGCTCACAGCGCGCACGAGACGCACATTTCCAGCTCCGTGCCCTCGAGGGCCATCTGACGCAAACGGATGTAGTAGATCGTCTTGATCCCCTTCTTCCATGCGTAGATCTGCGCCTTGTTGATGTCGCGCGTCGTCGCCGTGTCCTTGAAGAACAGCGTGAGCGAGAGGCCCTGGTCGACGTGCTGCGTCGCCGCGGCATAGGTGTCGATGACCTTCTCGTAGCCGATCTCGTAGGCGTCTTGGTAGTACTCGAGGTTGTCGTTCGTCATGAACGCGGCCGGGTAGTAGACGCGACCGAGCTTGCCCTCTTTGCGGATCTCGATCTTCGACGCGATCGGGTGAATCGAGGCCGTCGAGTTGTTGATGTACGAGATCGAGCCAGTCGGCGGCACGGCCTGCAGGTTCTGGTTGTAGATGCCGTGCTCCTGGATGGAGGCCTTCAGGGCCTTCCAGTCCTCCTGCGTCGGGATGTGCACGTTGGAGTCGGCGAAGAGCTGCGTGACCTTCGCGGTCGCGGGCACCCACGCGGCATCCGTGTACTTGTCGAAGAACTCACCAGAGGCGTACTTCGAGTCTTCAAAGCCGACGAAAGTCTCGCCGCGCTCCTTGGCGATGGCGTTCGACGCGCGCAGCGCGTGGAACAGCACCGTGTAGAAGTAGATGTTCGTGAAGTCGATGCCCTCTTCGCTGCCGTAGAAGATGCGCTCACGGGCGAGGTAGCCGTGCAGGTTCATCTGGCCGAGGCCGATGGCGTGCGACTTGTCGTTGCCGTCTTCGATCGAACGCACCGAGCTGATGTGGCTCATGTTCGACACTGCGGTGAGGCCGCGGATGGCGGTGTCGACGGTCTTGCCGAAGTCGGGCGAGTCCATCGTGAGCGCGATGTTCAGCGAGCCGAGGTTGCACGAGATGTCCTTGCCGATCTCGTTGTACGACAGGTCTTCGTTGTAGGTCGTGGGGGTGTTGACCTGCAGGATCTCGGAGCACAGGTTCGACATGTTGATGCGGCCCTTGATGGGGTTCGCCTTGTTCACCGTGTCTTCGAACACGATGTAGGGGTAGCCGCTCTCGAACTGGATCTCGGCGAGGGTCTGGAAGAACTCGCGCGCGTTGATCTTCGTCTTCTTGATGCGGGGGTCGTCGACCATCTCGCGGTACTTCTCGGTGACCGAGATGTCGCCGAACGGCTTGCCGTAGACGCGCTCGACGTCGTACGGCGAGAAGAGGTACATGTCTTCGCCGTTCTTGGCGAGCTCGAAGGTGATGTCGGGCACGACGACGCCGAGCGAGAGCGTCTTGATGCGGATCTTCTCGTCGGCGTTCTCGCGCTTGGTGTCGAGGAACCGCATGATGTCGGGGTGGTGCGCGTTGAGGTACACCGCGCCGGCGCCCTGGCGGGCACCGAGCTGGTTGGCGTAGCTGAAGGAGTCTTCGAGGAGCTTCATCACAGGGATGATGCCGCTCGACTGGTTCTCGATCTGCTTGATCGGGGCGCCGGCCTCGCGGATGTTGCTCAGCGAGAGCGCCACGCCGCCGCCGCGCTTCGAGAGCTGCAGGGCGGAGTTGATGCCGCGCGAGATCGACTCCATGTTGTCTTCGATGCGCAGCAGGAAGCAGGAGACGAGCTCGCCGCGCTGCGCCTTGCCCGTGTTGAGGAAGGTGGGGGTGGCCGGCTGGAAGCGGCCGCCGATGATCTCTTCGACGAGGTTGACGGCGAGCTTCTCGTCGCCCTGGGCCAGGCCGAGCGCGGTCATGACCACGCGGTCTTCGAAGCGCTCGAGGTAGCGCTTGCCGTCGAAGGTCTTCAGCGTGTAGCTCGTGTAGTACTTGAACGCACCGAGGAAGGTCTCGAAGCGGAACTTCTTCGAGTACGCCAGGTCATTGAGCTTGGTGATGAACTCGAACGAGTACTGGTCGAGCACGGCCTGCTCGTAGTACTCCTTCTCGACGAGGTAGTCGAGGCGCTCTTTCAGCGAGTGGAAGAAGACGGTGTTCTGGTTGACGTGCTGCAGGAAGTACTCGCGCGCCGCCTCGCGGTCTTTGTCGAACTGGATCTCGCCGTTCTCGCCGTAGAGGTTCAGCATCGCGTTGAGCGAGTGGTAGTCCATGCCGGTCGCCGTGCGCGGTGCGTCCATGAGCGCTACGCCGTCAGTTGCTGCTGCGTTTGCCAAAATGCGTCCAATCCATCGTTGACGGCGCGAACGTCGTCGGGGGTTCCGAATACTTCGAAGCGATAGAGGTGCGGCACCCCGGTCTTGCCGGCGATGATGTCGCCGGCGAGACCGAAGGCCGTACCGAAGTTGGTGTTGCCGGCGCTGATCACGCCGCGGATGAGTGCGCGATTGCGCGGGTCGTTCAGAAAGCGGATGACCTGCTTCGGCACGGCGCCTTTGCCGTCGCCGCCGCCATAGGTCGGCACGACGAGCACATAGGGCTCGTCGACGTGCAGGGCTTCTTCACGAACGTGCAGCGGGATGCGGGCCGCAGGGCGGCCGAGCTTCTCGATGAAACGCTTCGTGTTGCCCGAAACGCTCGAGAAGTAGACCAGATTCGTCATGGTGCGTCCTTCGCGACTGCGTTCCTCACCGGTTCACTCCCCCGAGTTCACCGGCGCTCGCTATGCGAGGCGCGAGGCGAGCTCGTCGATCTTGTCGGGGCGGAACCCCGACCAGTGGCCCTCATCGGTGATGACGACGGGGGCTTGCAGGTACCCCAGTTCCTTGACCTGCGCGAGGGCACTCTCATCGACAGACAGGTCGAGCACTTCGTACTCGATGCCTTTGCTGTCGAGGGCGCGATACGTCGCGTTGCACTGCACGCAAGAAGGCTTGGTGTAGACCGTGACCGTCATTGTTTTCCCCTCGTTCTCAGGCTCTGGAGGAGCCTGTCCCCCGGTGTTGCATTTGGTTCTTCAATACTACATCTTGTGTTCGCGGAACTCGACTGCCACAACATGCTGTAGTTACATTCGTGTAGTTATCCACGGGGTTATCCACCGCTTATGAACAGCGGATGCCTCGACGACCAGCGGATTTCCGCGGCTCCGACCCGGGTTATCCACACCCGGTGACTTCGAAAACTCTTGGCCTGTGGACGGATGCCGGGCGTGTCGCGAATCGGAACCCATGGGGGCGTCTCGCCCGGCCGACCCCTACATATGGTGTTGTGAGACCAACGATGCCACCACCCACCGACATTTCTGCGGCGCGACGCGCGGGGCGATCTCGGGGTCGGCCGCGGCGCCGCACTGAGACCCCCATTTCCCCTCGAGATCGCGCCGTTGTCGCGCTCCGGGCGACGGCGTAGCCTGACCCCGAGCGAGACGAAGGGAGCACCAGATGACCGAGTTCGCGACCTCAGCCGACGGCACCCGCATCGCCTACGACCGGCAGGGCTCCGGTCCGCCGGTGATCCTCGTCGACGGCGCGATGCAGTTCCGGGCCTTCGACCCGGCCACCACCGAGATGGCGAAGGAGCTCGCCGGGCACGGCTTCTCGGTCGTGCACTACGACCGGCGCGGGCGCGGCGAGAGCCCCGCCGAGGCGCCGATCACCCTCGAGCAGACGATCGACGACCTCCGCGCGCTCATCGCCGATGCCACCGAGGGCGCCGACGATGCCGTCGCCCTGTTCGGCAGCTCCTCGGGCGGAGCGATCGCACTCGCGGCCGCGGCATCCGCTCTGCCGGTCTCGAAGCTCGTGCTGTGGGAGGTGCCGCTCGACGCCGAGCTCGGCACCGACGGCGAGCAGTTCCTGGCGGGGCTGCGCGAACGCATCGCGGCCGGCGACGGCGCCGCGACCATCGAGTACTTCATGAAGGACATGCCGCCCGAGTGGCTCGCCGCCGCGAAGGCGGGCCCGAGCTGGCCGGTCATGACGGCGATGGGGCCGAGCCTCGAGCCCGACGCCGAGGCGCTCGCCTGGACCCAGAGTGCGTCGCGGGCAGCGCTCTGGGCCGGCATCATGCAGCCGACCCTCGTGCTCGTCGGCGAGCAGACGCTCGACCTCATGCGCCCGGCGGCCGACTCGCTCATCGCGAACCTGCCGCACGCCGAACTCGGCACGGTGCCGGCGCGCGATCACGCGTGGGATCCGAAGGCGATGGCCCTCACGATCGCACGGTTCCTCGTCGGCTGAGGGCGGCGCGGCTCAGCCCTTCGCGGCCTTCGCCGCCGCTTTCGCGGCCTGCTTCGTGGCGCGCACCTTGGCGAGCGACTCGGGGTCGACGATGTCGGCCACCGAGCGGAACGCGCCCTCGTCGCCGTATGCACCCGCGGCCTCGCGCCAGCCGGGCGCGGTGAGCCCGCACTGCTTGCCGAGCAGCGCGAGGAAGATCTTCGCCTTCTGGTCGCCGAAGCCGGGCAGCTTCTTCAGTCGCGCGAGCACCTCGGCGCCGTCGGGGTCCCCCTGCGTCCAGATCGCGGATGCCTCGCCGCCCCAGTCGGTGACGACGGCCTCGGCGAGCGCTTGCACGCGCCCCGCCATCGATCCGGGGAACCGGTGCACGGCCGGCGACTGCTTGAACACCTCGGCGAACGCCTCGGGGTCGTAGCCCGCGATCGTCGCCGGATCGATCGAGCCGATGCGCGAACGGATCTTCTCGGGCCCGGCGAACGCCGACTCCATGGACACCTGTTGGTCGAGGAGCATTCCCGTGAGCAGCGCGAACGCGTCGTCGCTGAGCAGCTCGTCGGCGGCCTGCTCCCCCGTGATGTGCAATGCCATGCGACCATCCTTCCACCCGGTCGAACGGATGGCACGTGGCGGGCGCGGCACCCGCGCCCCGCGGCATCCGCTCGCCATCGAATGCGGACAGTATCTGGCCGCATCGTTGTCTAGCCTCGGAGCAGGCGATTCGATGGGACGGATCGCATCGAACCCCGAGGAGTCACCATGGACTGGAAGATCGAGCTCATCTTCGTGCCCGTCACCGACGTCGACCGCGCGAAGGAGTTCTACGTCGACAAGCTCGGCTTCAACCCCGACCACGACCAGCGCGTGCACGATGGCCTGCGATTCGTGCAGCTCACTCCGCCCGGCTCGGCATGCTCCATCGCGATCGGCGAGGGCCTCGGGGGCACGATGGAGCCGGGTTCGCAGGACTCGATCCAGGTCGTCATCCCCGATGCCGACGCGGTGCTCGCCGAGCTCCGCGCGAAGGGCGTCGAGGCCGAGGGCGTCGACGAGCAGGCGTGGGGCCGCTTCGTCACCCTGAAAGACCCCGACGGCAACCGCTGGACCCTCCAGGAGCTGCCCGACTACAGCCAGCAGGCCTAGCCCGCGCCCCGCCGCGCCCGCCGCGCGCGCCGCGCCACCCGCGCCGCGCACGGCTTCGGGACCACTCATTTCGCACCGGACGCACGATATCGCGCGTCCAGTGCGAAACGAGTGGTCCTCACCGCCGCCGGGGCACGCCGAACTCGCTGAGCAACCGGTGCAGGTCACGCGGCGCCCACGCGGTCTGCCAGTCCCAGCGCACCATCCGCTCGCCCATACGGCGCAGCGCGTCTTCGCGGCGCTTCTCCTCGTAGACGACCCGCGCGGGGTCGAGGCCGCTCACCTCCAGACTGCGCAGGTACTTCATGCGCCCGTCGAACTCGCCGATGAGCCGGATGCCCCGCCAGTAGAAGTCGACGAGCGCGACCGAGCCGAGGATCCCCTCGAAGCGCGCCTGCAGCTCGGGAGACTCGAAGCCGAGCTCGTGGATGCGCACCCGGCTGACGGACTCACCAGCGCTGCCCGAGCGGTGATCGGCGAACGCGATGGCGTGCGCCGCCTTCGCGCGACCCCGGGTCGGATCGACGTGCTCGAGTTCGCACGCCAACCCGGTTCGGGTGATGCCGGGGCGTGAGAGCGCGGCATCCAGCATCGGCACCGAGTGCACGAGCGGCCGGATGATCGCCAGGTCGACGAGCGTGCGGAGGAGCGACGTGCAGACCACCCCGTCGATCGTCTCGACAGCCGGAGCCGGACCGGCTCGGTGCGTCGAGACGTGCTCGGTGCGCCGGCCACCGCCGCGACCGGGCTCCGCGACCTCGACGATGGTGGGCGCTGCGCCGAGCATCGGCAGCCGGTGCAGGGCTGCGGCGGAACGGTGCGAGACGACGAGCGGATGCCTCGCGGCCCCGGCGGTCGCGACGACGAGTCGTCGATACCGTTCATCTGCCGTGAGCTGTTGCCACTCTTCACGCAGCGCGTAGACACCCGTGCGCACTCGCACCAGCGATCCGGCGCGCTCGAGTCGCTGCACCGCCGCGGGGTGAACCCCGAGTTCGCGCAGGTCGCGCGTGCGAATGAGGCCCCCACCGATCGCGGCGGCGAGTTCGAAACGTTCGTCCATCCGGCGATGATGTCGCGGCCGACACGTCTTCGAGGTGCCGGCACCGTCGACTGTGGGCAGCGGCAGCGAGTGTCGACATGTGGAGGAGAAGCGCCCGGACCACTCTTTTCGCACCGGACACGCGACATCCCGTGTCCGGTGCGACAAGAGTGGTCCCGACCGGCGGGGCGGGGGGGGCGAGGGGCGTGCGGAGGCGGCGGGCGCGCGCGGCGGCGCGGCGTGCGGCGGGGGCGGCGGCTGGGCGTGCAGCGGGCGGGCGCGGGCGCGGCGCGCGGCGCGCACGACGAAGGCCCCCGCTCCCGGAGGAGCGAGGGCCGACGTGCGGATGGTGCGAGGCGAGACCTAGCCCGCCGCGGTCACGATCTCGAGGAGGTTCGGGTTGTTCTGGTACGCCTCAGCGGCGTTCTCCTTGGTCACGATGACCGGGTCGAGCAGGTATGCCGGAACGACCTTCACGCCGTTGTCGTACTGCTCGGTGTCGTTGACCTCGGCCTCTTCGCCCTTCTGGAGCTGCTGGATCATCTTGATCGTCTGCTCCACGAGGAGGGTCGTGTCCTTGTTGATGGTCGAGAACTGCTCGCCCGCCATGATCGACTTGACCGATTCGACCTCGGAGTCCTGACCGGTGACGGTCACCGTCGTGATGTCCTTGCCGGCCTGCTTGGTGGAGGTGATGATCGCGCGGGCGAGGTTGTCGTTCGGCGAGAGCACGCCGTCGATGTTCTTGTCGCCGTAGTTCGCGGCGAGCAGCGAGTCCATGCGGCTCTGCGCGTTCTCGGCCTCCCAGCCCTGGGTCGCGGTCTGGGCGATGTCGGTCTGGCCCGAGACGACGACGAGCGTGCCGTCATCGATCTTCGGCTGCAGGACCTCCATGGCGCCGTTGAAGAACACGGCCGAGTTGGCGTCGTCGGGCGAGCCCGAGAAGAGCTCGACGTTCCACGGGGCGCCGTGGCCCGAGCGCTGCTCGAGACCGTCGAGGAGCGCCTCACCCTGCAGCTGGCCGACCTTGAAGTTGTCGAACGCGACGTAGTAGTCAACGTTCGGCGTGTTCTCGATCAGGCGGTCGTAGGCGATGATCTTGACGCCCGCGTCGGCAGCCTGCTGGAGCTGCGTGCCGAGCTGCTTGCCGTCCTTCGCGCCGATGACGATGACCTTGGCGCCGTTGGTGACCATCGCCGAGATCTGGTTCTGCTGCTCGGCGACGGTGTTCGATGCGGGCGCGTACTGCACGTCGCCCTTGAAGCCGGCCTCGGAGAGACCCTCTTCGAACAGCGCACCGGCGAGCACCCAGTTCTCCGACGTCTTGTCGGGCAGGGCGATGCCGATCGTCGAGTCGGCCGCGAAGCCGGCGGCGCCGGACTCGCCGTCGGTGTCTCCACCGCGGTCGCCACCCGCGCAGCCCGAGAGGGCGAGTGCGGCGACCGCAGCGAGGGCGGTGGCCGCAAGAGTGATTTTCTTCATTGATCATTCACTTTCTGATTGGGATTGCGGGACTTGTCTTGGTTGGTGACGAATGAGCGGATGCCACGGCGAGCTCTTCAGCGCCGCGTGAGGTCTTCGGGCCGCGACGACAGGTTGGACTGCGACGTCGGAGCGACGGTCGGCGCCTCCTCGGGCGACTGCGTCTCGAGGCGCGACTTCCGGCGACCCGACCAGAGGCCGAGGATCGACGGGCGGCCCTGGCGCTTGCTCCACACGTCGACGCCGACGGCGAGGAGGAGCACGAGGCCCTTGATGATCTGCACCACGTCGGCGCCGGCGCCGATGAGCTGCAGGCCGTTGTTGAGGAAGGCCATCACGAGACCACCGACGATAGAGCCGATGACGGTGCCGATGCCGCCCGAGACCGCCGCGCCGCCGATGAACACGGCCGCGATCGCGTCGAGCTCCCAGCCGTTGCCGTCTTGCGGGCCCGAGGCCGTGGCCCGGGCGACGTAGATCATGCCCGCGACGGCGGCGAGCACCGACATGTTCATCATCACGAAGAAGTCGACCCGGCGGTCCTTCACGCCCGAGAGCGTGGCGGCGAGGCGGTTGCCGCCGACCGCGTAGATGTGGCGACCGAAGATCGTATTGCGGGTGATGAACGAGTACAGGATGACCAGCACCACGAGGATGATGCCCGAGATCGGGAAGCTCGTGCCCGGGCGGCCGGTGGCGAAGAGCCAGGCCGCCCAGAGGATGACGCCGGCGAGCACGGCGACCTTGACGGCGCTCACCCAGACGGGCGCGGAGTCGGAGCCCATCCTCTTCTGCACGCGGCGCAGGTGGATCTCGTTCCAGATGATCCAGCCGGCGCCGACCACGCCGAGCAGCATCGTCAACACGTTGAAGTTCAGCGGCACGGCGAGCTCGGGCAGGTATCCGGCGCCGATGAGGCCGAACTCCTGGGGCACGGGAGTCGTCGTCGACTGGCCGATGAACTGGTTGCCGCCGCGGAAGATCAGCATGCCGGCCAGGGTCACGATGAACGCGGGCACGCCGATGACTGCGACCCAGAAGCCCTGCCAGGCGCCGATCGCCACGCCGACCGCGATGCCGAGCAGGATCGCGAGCGGCCACGGGAAGTTCCACTCCGCCATCGACTTGGCCACGATGATGCCGGTGAACGCCGCGACCGAGCCGACCGACAGGTCGATGTGGCCCATGATGATGACCATCACCATGCCGATCGCGAGGATCAGGATGTAGGAGTACTGGTTGACGACGTTGATGAGGTTCGTCGGCGAGAGCGTCAGCCCGTTCGTCCAGATCTGGAAGATGACGATGATGACGATGAGGCTGCCGAGGATGCCGAACTGGCGGAGGCTGGACTGGCCGCCTCCGAAGATCTTGCGGATGTCGGAGAGCCCGCCCTTCTTCTGGGCGGCCGGGTCGTTCGCCGTCGTGCTCATGCGTTCGCCTTCTTCTTCGCGGAGGTCATGCTGCGCATGAGCGCCTCCGGGTTCGCTTCGGATGCCGGGATGTTGTCGGTGATCTGGCCTTCGAACACCGTGTAGATGCGGTCGGCGATGCCGAGCAGTTCGGGCAGCTCGCTCGAGATGAGGATCACGCCCTTGCCCTGCGCGGCGAGCGACTGGATGATCGTGTAGATCTCGTACTTGGCGCCGACGTCGATGCCGCGGGTGGGTTCGTCGAGGATGAGCAGGTCGGGGTCGGTGAACATCCACTTCGCCAGCACGACTTTCTGCTGATTTCCGCCCGAGAGCTTCGAGACGCCCGCGTCGACGCTCGGCGTCTTGATGCGCAGCTGCTTGCGGTAGTCGTCGGCGATGCCGAACTCCTGCGAGTCGTCGACCACGCCTCGCTTGGCGATCTTCGACAGCTTCGCCGAGACGACCGATCGCTTGATCGAATCGAGCAGGTTGAGCCCGAGCTGCTTGCGGTCTTCGCTCACGTAGGCGAGACCGTGATCGATCGCCGACTCGACGTCTTTCAGCACGATCTCCTTGCCGTCTTTCACGATCGTGCCCGAGAGGTAGTTGCCGTAGGAGCGCCCGAAGATGCTCATCGCGAGCTCGGTGCGGCCGGCGCCCATGAGGCCCGCGAGGCCGACGATCTCGCCGCGTCGCACATTGAGGCTCGACCCCTTGACGACGAGTCGTTCGGGCACCTGCGGGTGCTGGATCGTCCAGCCGTTCACCTCGAAGAACACGTCGCCGATGTGCGGCGTGCGGTCGGGGAAGCGGCTCTCGAGCGAGCGGCCGACCATGCCGCGGATGATGCGGTCTTCGTCGACGCCGCCCTCGCTCACGTTGAGCGTCTCGATCGTGTGGCCGTCGCGGATGATGGTGATCTCGTCGGCGACCTCTTCGATCTCGTTGAGCTTGTGGGAGATCATGATCGAGGTGATCCCCTTGCCCTTCAGGCCACGGATGAGGTCGAGCAGGTGCTGCGAGTCATCTTCGTTGAGGGCGGCCGTCGGCTCGTCGAGGATGAGCAGCTTCACGTCTTTCACGAGCGCCTTCGCGATCTCGACGAGCTGCTGCTTGCCGACGCCGAGGTGCTTGATCTGCGTGTCGGGGTCTTCGTCGAGTCCGACGCGCGCGAGCAGGTCGATGGCCCGCACCTTCGCCGCACGCCAGTCGATGCGCCCGCCGTGGTTGATCTCGTTGCCGAGGAAGATGTTCTCGGTGATCGAGAGTTCGGGGATGAGCGCGAGCTCCTGGTGGATGATCGCGATGCCGGCCTGCTCGCTCTGGCGGATGTCGCGGAACTGCACCTCCTCGCCGCGGAAGATGATCTGCCCGGTGTAGGTGCCGTGGGGGTAGACCCCGGAGAGCACCTTCATGAGCGTCGACTTGCCGGCGCCGTTCTCGCCGCAGATCGCGTGGATCTCGGCGGGCATCACCGTCAGCGAGACATCCGCGAGCGCCTTGACGCCCGGGAACTCCTTGGTGATGGAGCGCATCTCGAGGATGGGCTGGGGGCTCATCGCCGGCCTCCTGGGATGGCGCGGCGCCGGAGGGGTGTCGTCGGCGACTGGTTCACGTGCGACCTCGATGTCAAATCGTTCGGGGCGGTTCCTGCGAGTGGTCACGTGTGACCGTTCACATCGACACCAATGGTGCATCCGTGACTCTCCGCTGTCAAGCCGAGTCAGTCACGCTTGCATAACGGGGGCGGCGGGCGGATGCCTCGGCCGACGAGCCCCGGATGACGAGCCTCGGCACGATCTCCTCGACCTCGAGCACCTCGCGGCCGTGCACCTGGTTGAGGAGCAGCGCGACCGCACGGCGGCCGATCTCGCGGAAGTCCTGATAGACCGTCGTGAGCGGCGGCCACACGTGCCGCGCCACGGGAATGTCGTCGAAGCCGACCACGCTGAGGTCGCCGGGCACGTCGAGGCCCGCGTCTCGGAAGGCGTGCATGAGCCCGATCGCCATCTGGTCGTTCGCCGCGAACACGGCCGTGAAGTCGAGGTGGCGTGCGAGCTCGCGGCCGGCGAAGTACCCGAAGTCCGCACTCCAGTCGCCGAGGATCGGCGGGTGCAGGCTGAGGTCGGCGTCGTCGATCGCGTCGAGGAATCCGCGCATGCGCGCCTCGGCCTCGATCCAGTCCTGCGGACCCGCGATGTGCACGATCTCGCGGTGGCCGAGGCTCACGAGGTGCTGCGTGGCACGGCGAGCACCCGTGACCTGGTCGACCGAGAGGGCGAGGTGATCGCTGCGCCCGGTCGACTGCAGGCTCACGAACGGCACGCCGATGGGCGAGGCGGCGAGCACCTCGAAGACCCGCACCTGTGGCGCGATGACGACGAGCCCCTCGATCGCCTGCAGCATGAGGTGCTCGAGGGCGTCGGCGATGCCGGCGGGCGAAGCGTCGGCGAGGTTCGCGGTGTTGACGTAGTAGCCGTGCTCGCGGGCGGCGTCTTCGATCGCGGCGATGCTCGTCGCCGGGCCGTACGCGGTGCCTGTCGAGGCGAGCACTCCGATCGTGTGCGAGCGGCTCGTGACGAGCGCCCGCGCCGCCCGGTTCGGCCGGTACTGCAGCGTCTCCATGGCCTGCAGCACGCGCTCTTTGGTCTCGGGCCGGATGCTCGGGTGGTCGTTCAGCACCCGTGAGACGGTCTGGTGGGACACCTCGGCGAGGCGCGCCACATCGCGGATGCTGGGCGCCCGCCCTTTTGGAGTCTCAGGATTCACTGCCATGACCGATCACCCCGATGTGCACGTTCACATCAGCGGCGCTTCCATTATGCACGCGCGCGCCGATTCTCGCGCCTGTGTGACGTGTGACAGTCACATGACGGGGCGTCGACGGACGATCGCCGGGCAAACGCCGGGCATTCGCCGGGGATTCAGCTCGAGCGCGAGCCGCCGATCGGCCGCACGCGTCTCGCGAGCAGCACTCCCACGAACGCGATCGCCACCGTCACCGCGAAGTCGGCGGCGAACATGCCGGCGCCGACGGCGCTCGAGACGAGGGCCGTGATCGCGAGCGCGATGGCGGCGCCGAGCGACTCCGAGATCGTCAGCGCGGCGCTGTTGAAGCCCTGGGCGGAGACCGGCGACAGGGCGAGCACCGCGACCGAGAACCTCGGGTACATGAATCCCATTGCCCCGCCCGCGAACGTCCAGGCGACGAAGGCGATGGCGGGCGGCAGGGTGAAGATCGCCACGACGAGCACGACGACCAGGGCGACCGTGAGCGTGATCGTTCCGAGCACGACCGCCCGGGTGTTCGAGACACGATCGGTGAGTCGCCCCTGCAGCCACGATGCCGCAGCCCACGTCACGCCGGCTCCCGTCAGCACCGCACCGGCGAGGCTCGGTGAGAACTCGTACCGCTCGATGAAGAGGTAGGGCAGGTAGATCTCGGTGCCGAAGAACGCGCCGGCGACGATGAGCTTCAGCATCACGGTCGCGGGCATGCCGCGAGCCATCCGGAGGGCGCCCGGCGGCAGCAGGGGCCGGGCGGCGAAGGCGGCGAGCGCGATCGCCGCGACCGCGACCACCCAGCGCCAGGGGTCGCCGAGCTCCTTCGAGAGCGAGACCGCGAGCGCCGCGCCGGCGACGACGACCGACCACCCGACGCGGCTGACGCTCCACGGCACCGAGGGGTCGCCCTGCACCTGATCGCGCACTCGCAGCACCGGCGGCAGCATCATGGCCGCTGCGGGCACCACGAGCACGATGACGCCGAGGAACACCCAGTGCCAGCTGATCGCCTCGGCGACGAGGCCCGCGAGCGCCGGACCCACGATCGAGGGAATGACCCAGGCCGCGGCGAAGCCCGCGAAGACCCGTGCCCGCAGCGCCTCGGGGTAGACCCGGCCGACGATGACGTAGAGCGGCACGACGACCGCGGCACCCGAGAGACCGTGCACGAAGCGCCCGACGATGAACACCTCCATGTTCACCGCGGTGCCGGCGATCACGAGCCCGACCACGAACAGCGCCGCCGAGGTGAGCAGCGACGGCAGCGGGCCCGACCGGTCGGTCCAGTTGCCCGCGATGACCATGCCGATGATGCCCGCGGCGAGCGGCACGGCGAAGGCGAGCGCGAAGAGCGACTCGCCGTCGAGCTGCCGGGCGACGAGCGGCATGATCGTCGTCACGGCCATCGCCTCGAACGCCGCGAGGAAGATGAGCGAGAACATGCCGATCGAGAGCCAGCGGTACGGCTTCGAGAGCGGGCCGCGCACCGGCGCAGCACCCGCCGGCGCAGCACCGGCGGCACCCGCCGTCGCAGCACCCGCCGTCGCGGCACCCACCGGCGCAGCACCCGTCGTCACCGGCTCGTCGTCGGTCGAGGTCGGCGCAGGCGTCGGGGCTGAGGATTCGGTCACCTGGTCGACCCCAGAAGGTCGAGCGCACGTGAACTCGAGCGCGCCGCCGGGAATTCCATCGAGGGCACCTCAGAACTCCTCGTGCGTGTCGGGGTCGCCGGCCCAGATGCGCCCGCGCGAGAGCGCCGAGATGGCGTCGACCTCTTCGGTGGTGAGCGCGAAATCGAAGACGTCGAAGTTCTCACGTCGGCGCCCGGCATCCGACGACTTCGGAATCGGCACCGCTTCGAGCTCGACATGCCAGCGCAGCACCGCCTGCGCCGGAGTGACGCCATGGGCGGCGGCGATCTCGACGACGACCGGCTCCCGCAGCAACTCCGTGCCCTTGCCGAGCGGGCTCCAGCTCTCGGTGCGGATGTCGTGCTCGTCGTGGAAGGCGCGAAGCTCCTCCTGCGGGAAGTACGGGTGCAACTCGACCTGATTGACGACGGGGATGACGCCTGTCGCGTCGATGAGCCTCGAGAGCATCGCGGAGGTGAAGTTCGAGACGCCGATCGAGCGCACGAGGCCCTTCTCGCGGAGCGAGATCATCGCCCGCCAGCTGTCGACGAACTTGTCGATGCGCGGCAGCGGCCAGTGGATGAGGTAGAGGTCGACCCAGTCGAGGTCGAGCCGGGAGCGCGACTGCTCGAAGCTCGCGATCGTCTCGTCGAAGCCGTGGTGTCGACCGGGCAGCTTCGTCGTGATCACGAGATCGCTGCGATCGACCTCGGTACGGCGGATCGCCTCGCCGACGACCTCTTCGTTGCCGTAGTTGTAGGCCGTGTCGATCAGGCGGTACCCGTCGGCGATGCCGGCGGTGACCGCGTCGATGCCGGCCTGGTCGTTGAGCCCGTACGTGCCGAGCCCGATCGCGGGCATCGAGTTGCCGTCGCGGAGGGGGTACACGGGAGCGGTCATCTGTCCATCCTCACCCACGATGGTGGCGGATGCCACCGCCGAGCGCGATCGATCGGGATGTTCCGCGGGCCTGCGGCGCCGGCGCATGGGCTCGGTCATGCGGCGTCGAACGGGTCATCCTGGAACGGGCAGCTCCGCGAACGCGCGCACCGGGAAGGTGCCGAACCCCGCGACCCGCGGCGGCACCGCGGTGAAGCTCGCCCCGCGCACGGGCACGTCGCCGAGGGCGGTGAGGTGCTCGACGACGTGGATCCCGGCCGCCAGCAGGATCGAGTGCGCCGGGCGTTCACCACCCGACTCGGTGTCGTCGATGTTCAGCGCGTCGATGCCGACGAGCGCGACGCCGGCATCGGCGAGGTGCCTGGCACCCGCCTCGGTGAGGAACGGCGATCCGTGCGCATACTCGGGCCGGCCGAAGTGACGGCTCCACCCGGTGTGCAGCAGCACCGCCGTGCCGGCGAGCTCGCGGTCGAAGAAGACCTCTGCTGGGATGCCGCGCGCCGAGGCATCCGTCAATCTGAACACCTCGGCCGGCACGCCCACGAGCGTCTCGAGCGGCAGGCTCGCGAGATCGCCGCCGTCGGCATAACGGTGGAACGGACTGTCGAGGTAGGTGCCGGTGTTGCCCGCCATCGCGATGACGTCGATCTCGAACTCGGTGCCCGGCGCGTAGTGCTCCCGCGAGGCCTCGCGCGTGAGGTGCGGCGTGATCGCCGGCACCGGAATGCCCGGGTACGTCACGAGCCCGGCGCTGATCACATGGCTGAGGTCGACGAGCCGGCCGCGCTGCGCGCTCGCACGACCAGCGGATGCCGCGTGGCCGCTCGTGCCAGCGGATGCCGCGGCCGCTGCCGCTGCCGTTGCCGATGCCGGCTCGGCGCCGACGCCGCGCGAGCCGCGGTGCGCCTCTTCCACCACTTCGAGGTTCGAGAGCTCGACGCTTTCGACGAGCGCGAGGCCGAGGTGTCGCACGAGCAGTTCGGCGATCTGCGCCTCCGAGACGCTGGGCGACGGCAGGTCGAGCCGGAAGGCCTCGGCACGCAGGCCGCCCCCGTTGACGAAGGTGATGGCGGCGTCGAATCGGGCCCGGTACTCGGTCATTCGCTCTCCTCCGAGGTGGCGGGCGCACCGACGGTGGCGGGCGTGCCCGAGGTGGCGGGCGCGCCGACGGTGGCGGGCGCGCCGACGACCGCTCGACGGCCGCGCACCCGGCGCACGATCGTGACGAGCACGGCGGCAGCGGCGAGCACGAGCGGCACGAGAAGGTTCGCCCAGGCGAGCACGAGCAGCCCGGCCGTCATGACCGTCGCGACGACGGCGAGCCACCAGCCGAACGACCAGCGCTTCAGCAGCAGCGTGGCGGCGAGCATGCCAGCGGCGTAGATGGCCACCATGCTGCTCGTGTGAATGAGGATGAACCCCGTGAGATCGAGGTCGTTGAGCAGCATGAGCCCGAAGTAGACGAGGATGAGCACACCCGTGAGCGCGAGCGCGCGGCGCGGCACCTCGCCGTCGGCCGCTCCCTTCGCGAAGAAGCGCGGAAGGTCGCCGTCACGGCCGAGGGCCGCCCCGAGCTTGCCGAACGCCGGCAGGTAGGCGTTCATCACCCCGAGCGTGACGATCGCCGCGACGATCGCGACGAGCACGGGCCCGATGCCGGGCGCGGTGGCCTCGACGAGGTCGAGCAGGGGAACCTGCCCGTCGCCGGCGCGGTCGCCGAGCACCGCGACCGTGACGAACTGCAGCGCGAGGTACCCCGCGCCGACCACGACGATGGCGATCCCCGTCGCGAGCGGGATGACGCGGCGCGGGTTCTTGAACTCGCCCGCGATGTGCGTGCCGACCTCCCAGCCGGCGAACGCCCACACGAAGAGGCTGACCGCGACGCCGACCCCGCCCCAGCCGTTCGGCAGGAACGGTTCGAAGTTCGACGCCTCGACCGCCGGGAAGGTGACCGCCACCACGCCGACCACGACGGCGACGAGCAGCCCGGTGAGCACGAACTGCACCCACCCGGCGACGCGCACGCCGAACCAGTTGATGATGAACGGCGGCACGAAGACCGCGAAGCCGATGATCGGCACGGCGGCGCGGTCGATGCCGAGCACGGCCACGACGTACTCGCCGCCGAGCACCGCGAGCACGGGGGCGCCGAAGCAGACGCCGAAGAAGAACCAGTACCCGGCCATGCGGGCCGCGGTGTCGCCGAGTGCGCGGCGCACGTAGCTCGCGACGCCGCCCGCATCGGGGTAGCGCGAGGCCAGGGCGGCGAACGTGCCGGCGAGCGGAATGGAGAGCACGAGCACGATGGCCACCGCGACGATCGAGGCCGGGCCCGCGGCAGCGGCGGCCAGACCGGGCAGCACGAGGATGCCGGTGCCGAGCACGCTCGCGACGTACAGGGCGGTGCCCTGCACGAGCCCGAGGCTGCCGCGGTGCGGCTGCGCGTCGTCGCCGGCGGGCGGTGCCGCGGGCGCCTGCCCCGGTGTCGTACCGGCGGCCACGGCGATGTCGTTCGAAGTCACCCGCTCATTCTGGGGCATCCGCTCTGCCGGTGCTGCTGGCAGAGTTGACAGTCTTCGTCAAGATCCTGCCAGACCAGCACCGCCTCGCACCTGCGCGGTCGCGGCCTCCCGATCGATGAAGTTGGTGACCTCGCTGATCGAGTGCATCAAGGGCGCCGGGAACACCACCAGCGTGTTCTTGTCGACCCCCACCTCGACGAGCGTCTGCAAAGTGCGCAGCTGCAGGGCGAGGGGATGCGACATCATCGTGTCGCTCGCAACGCCGAGCTTCGCCGCGGCGAGCGCCTCGCCCTCGGCCGCGATGATCTTCGCCCGCTTCTCGCGCTCGGCCTCGGCCTGCCGTGCCATGGCCCGCTTCATCGAGTCGGGCAGCAGGATGTCCTTGAGCTCGACGAGGGTGACCTGCGCGCCCCACTCGACCGTGACGACGTCGAGAATCTCGCGGATGTTGATGTTGAGCTTCGCCGTCTCGGCGAGGGTCTCGTCGAGGTGATGCTGCCCCACGACCTTGCGGAGCGTGGTCTGCGCGATCTGGTCGATCGCCGACCGCACGTTCTCGATGGCGATCACCGACTTGACCGGGTCGACGATGCGGTAGTACGCGACCGCCGAGACCCCGACGCTCACGTTGTCGCGGGTGATGATGCCCTGCGACTGGATCGGCACGGTCACGATGCGCAGCGAGACCTTCGTCATCACGTCCACGATCGGGATGATGAACCGGATGCCCGGGTCACGGACGCTGTGCAGCCGCCCGAACCGGAGCACCACGCCGCGCTCGTACTGCTTCACGATCTTCACCGACATGAAGAACAGCACGATCGCGAGGATGACGACGATGACCAGGGTCACCCAGAACCAGACCATGGGAGATCATCTCCTCGGCGCCGGTGACGTGCCGTGCGCCTCCTCCCATTGTCCCACTCCTCCGGCGATGCGCGGCAGGGGCACGAGAGGCGGCAGGGGCACGAGAGGCGGCGGGCGCGGGCGCGGGCCGCCCCGCGGCTACAGGCGGGCGAGCGCCCCGTCGATGTCGGCGAGCAGATCGTCGACGTCTTCGATGCCGACCGAGAGACGCACGATCGACTCGGGCACCTCCGCGTCGGTGCCCTTCACCGAGGCGTGCGTCATCTCCGACGGGTAGTTGACGAGCGACTCGACGCCGCCGAGCGACTCGGCGAGCTGGAACAGCTCGGTCGACTCCGCGAACCGGCGGGCCGCCTCGCCGCCACCGGCGAGGGCGATCGAGAGCATGCCGCCGAATCCCGACATCTGCCGGGCGGCGAGCTCATGGCCCGGATGCGACTCGAGGCCCGGGTAGTAGACGCGCTCGATGCCCGCGTGCTCGTCGAGCCGCTGAGCGATCACCATGGCGTTGCGGCTGTGCCGCTCCATGCGCACCCCGAGCGTCTTGATGCCCCGCGAGGTGAGGAAGGCGTCGAACGGCCCCGAGACCGCGCCCGCCGCGAACTGGGTGAACGTCACGCGCTCGGCGAGATCGGCGAGTTCGGGTCGCGCAGAGCCCGCGCCGGCGCCGGTGCCCGCGCCGAACACGAGCGCGCCGCCGACGACGTCGGAGTGCCCGCCGAGGTACTTCGTCGTCGAGTGCACGACGACGTCGGCGCCGAGCGCGAGCGGCTGCTGCAGCGCGGGCGAGGCGAAGGTGTTGTCGACGACCACGAGCACGCCGGCCGCCCGGCCGAGCTCGGCGAGCGCCGCGACATTCGAGATCTTCATGAGGGGGTTCGACGGGGTCTCGACCCAGAGCACCTTCGTCGACGGCTCGATCGCCGCACGCACCGCGTCGAGGTCGCTCGTGTCGACCGTCGTGTGCCGCACGCCCCACGCCCCGTGGATGCGACGGATGAGCCGGTGCGTGCCGCCGTAGACGTCGTTGCCGATGACGACGTGGTCGCCGGGCGCGAGCACGGTGCGCAGCAGCGCATCTTCCGCCGCGAGGCCCGAGGCGAACGAGAGCCCGAGCTCGCCGCCCTCGAGCGCGGCCAGCTGGGTCTCGAGGGCGGTGCGCGTGGGGTTGCCGCCGCGCGAGTACTCGTAGCCGCCGCGCAGCCCGCCGATGCCGTCTTGCACGTAGGTCGAGGTCTGGTAGATCGGCGGGATGACCGCGCCGGTGGTCGGGTCGAACTCCTGCCCGGCGTGGATCGCGAGCGTGTCGAAGCGAGCCCGCGATGCGGCGTTCTCAGGAGTGTTCATGAGCGCGAAGCCCCTTTCCGGTCGAGATGAAGGAAGAGATGTGGGCCGCTGCCGGCCGGGCCGTCAGGCCGAGAGGTAGCTGAGCAGGTCGGTGCGGGTGATCACGCCGAGGGCCTTGCCGCCGTCGGTCACGAGCATCGCCGACGTCGTCGAGAACGCCGAGCGAGCGGATGCCACGGGCTCATTGACCCCGATGAGCGGCAGCGACTCGCCCACCACGCTCGAGACCTCGTCGGAGAGCTTGGCCTCGCCCGAGAACACCAGGTCGAGCAGGGTCTCCTCGTCGAGCGCGCCGAGCACCTCGCCGAGCACCACGGGCGGCTCGGCCGTCAGCACGAGCAGCTGGGAGACGCCGGTCTCGGTCATGCGGTCGATCGCCTCGCGCACCGTGTCGGCGGGGTGCACGTAGACGAGCGGTGCGGTGCGGTCGGCCTTCGCCGCGAGCAGCTCGGCGATCGTGTGACCGGCGGGCGCGTTCGAGAAGCCGTAGGCGCGCATCCACTTGTCGTTGAAGATCTTGCCGAGGTAGCCGCGCCCGCCGTCGGGCAGCAGCACCACGAAGACCTCGTCGGGGCCGGCGGATGCCGCGGCCTTGAGCGCCGCGACCACGGCCATGCCGCTCGACCCGCCGACGAGAATGCCCTCTTCGCGGGCGAGCCGCCGGGTCATCTCGAACGACTCGGCGTCGGAGACCGCGATGATCTCGTGCGGCACTGCGGGGTCGTAGGCGGTGGGCCAGAAGTCTTCACCGACGCCCTCGACGAGGTAGGGGCGACCCGTGCCGCCCGAGTACACCGAGCCCTCGGGGTCGGCGCCGATGATGCGCACGCGATCTTCGGACACCTCACGCAGATACCGCCCGGTACCGGTGATCGTGCCGCCGGTGCCGACGCCGGCGACGAAGTGGGTGATCTTCCCGTCGGTGTCGCGCCAGATCTCGGGACCGGTGGTCTCGTAGTGCGAGCGCGGCCCGTTGGGGTTGGAGTACTGGTCGGGCTTGAACGCGCCGGGGATCTCGCGGGCGAGCTTGTCGGAGACGCCGTAGTACGACTCGGGGCTGTCGGGCGCGACCGCGGTCGGCGTCACGACGACCTCGGCGCCGTAGGCCGTGAGCACGTTGCGCTTGTCTTCGCCGACCTTGTCGGGGCAGACGAAGATGCAGTGGTACCCGCGCTGCTGCGCGATGAGCGCGAGTCCGACCCCGGTGTTGCCCGAGGTGGGCTCGACGATCGTGCCGCCGGGCTTCAGCTTGCCGTCGCGCTCGGCCGCGTCGATGATGCGGCCGGCGATGCGGTCTTTCGAGGAGCCGCCGGGGTTCAGGTATTCGAGCTTGACCAGCACCGTGGCATCCGTCACGCCGTTCGTGACGTGCTGCAGCTTGACGAGCGGGGTGTCGCCGATGAGATCGACGATGGTTTCTGCGTACTTCATCTCAGTGTCCTTGCTGGTCGGCTCGTGCCGCTCACTCGGCGGACGAGAGCGGCGAACGATCGGGCGTGCGGGGTCGGTCGACGTCGGCGTCAGCGACAACACAGCGCGAGGATCACGTGGCAACTCTATCCGCTCGGCGCACCGAGCCGAAGGGCGAGCGGATGCCTCGACCCGGCGTGCTCCCAGCGTATGCGTACGTATGATTGAAGCGACAACCATCGAGAGAGGCCAAGCGTGAGCGCGACCCCGCCCGTTCCCCCCGCCGTGAAGAAGCAGCTTTCCGTGAAGGCGCAGCGCGCCGCTGAACGCGAGCGGAAGCTCGCCGAGTTCAAGAAGCGGGAGGCCAGGGCCAAGCGCAATCGGCGCATCGGCATCGGGTCGGCCATCGTCGGCGGCGTCGCCGTGGTCGGGCTCATCATCACCGCGATCGTCTTGACCCCGCAGCCGGTCTCGTACGGCGCGGGCGGCGACGGCACCGTGATCGAGGGCGTCGAGACGTTCGACAACGAGGCCGGTCACGTCGAGGGCGCCGTCGAGTACGCCCAGACCCCGCCCGCCGGCGGGGAGCACAACCCCGCGTGGCTGAACTGCGGCGTCTACGAGCAGCCGGTGCCGAACGAGAACGCCGTGCACTCGCTCGAGCACGGTGCGATCTGGGTGACCTACGACCCCGCGCTGTCGGCGTCGGAGCTCGAGTCGCTGAAGAAGCACCTGCCCTCCACCTACGTCGTGCTCTCACCCTTCGAGGGGCTCCCGTCGCCGATCGTGCTGAGCGGCTGGAACACGCAGCTCGCCGTCGACGACGTCGATGACGCGCGCATCCCGGCATTCTTCGAGGAGTTCTGGAAGAGCCAGAACGTGCCCGAGCCCGGCGCCATGTGCACCGGCGCGTTCGACGCGCCCGGCAAGGTGTCGTGACCGGCAGCAGCGCCAGCACCGACGGCGACGGGGCGGCAGCCCCCGCGCGGCGCCGGGGCGGTCGGGTCGCCGCCATCGTCGTGGCATCCCTCGCCCTCGTGGCCGTGGCGATCGCCGCGTTCTCGATCGGGCGGCTCTCGACGCTCGCCGAACCGACCCCGACCGACACGAGCGCCGAGGCCGGGTTCGCCCGCGACATGCAGGTGCACCACCTGCAGGGCGTCGAGCTCGCGATGATCGTGCGCGACGCGACCGACGACCCCGCCGCGCGCCTGCTCGGCTACGACATCGCGACGACGCAGGCCCAGCAGGCCGGGCAGATGTACGGCTGGCTCGCCGAGTGGGGCCTCTCGCAGTCGGGCTCCGAGCCGTCGATGACGTGGATGACCCGGCCCGCATCCGACGGCACCGCCGCCCACGGCGAGCACGGCGCCGACGCCGACAGCCACTCCCCCGGCACCCATACGCCCGGCGCCCCCATGCCCGGGCTCGCGACGCCCGCCCAGGTCGAGGAGCTGCGCGCCCTCACCGGCGTCGAGGCCGAGCGTCGCTTCCTCGAGCTCATGATCGCCCACCACCGCGGCGCGGTCGAGATGGCGGACGCCGTGCTCGCCCGCTCCTCGAACGGCGTCGTCGTCGCGCTCGCGACCTCGATCGTCGCCAGCCAGAACTCGGAGATCGAGCTCATGACCGGCATGCTCGCCGAGCGGGCCCCCGCCGACTCGTCGCCGAACGCACCTGCCGGCTGATCGTCGAGCGCGACCGCCCGCACCGATTCAGCCCTCGAGCACCGGGCGTTCCTCCTGCTGCCGGTAGAGCGAGGCATAGACGCCCTCGGCTCCGACGAGCTCGGCGTGCGTGCCCTGCTCGACGATGCGCCCGGCGACGACCACGAAGATGACGTCGGCGGCGACCACCGTCGAGAGGCGGTGCGCGATCGCGATCGTGGTGCGGCCGCGCGCGGCATCGTCGAGCGCCTGCTGCACGACCCGCTCGGAGATCGTGTCGAGCGCGCTCGTCGCCTCGTCGAGCACGAGCACCGCCGGGTCCTTCAGCAGCACCCGCGCGATCGCGATGCGCTGCTTCTCGCCGCCCGAGAGCCGGTAGCCGCGTTCGCCAACGACCGTGTCGTAGCCGTCGGGGAAGGAGGCGATCGTCTCGTGGATGTTCGCGGCGCGGGCCGCCGCCTCGAGCTCGGCGTCGGTGGCATCAGGCCTCGCGTACCGCAGGTTCTCGCCGATCGTGGCGTGGAAGAGGTACGTCTCTTGACTCACGATGCCGATGTGCGAGATGAGCGACTCCTGGTCGAGGTCGCGCACGTCGACGCCCGCGAAGCGCACGGCGCCGGCGGATGCCTCGTAGAGCCGAGGCACGAGGTACGAGACCGTCGTCTTGCCGGCCCCCGAGGGCCCGACGAACGCCGCGAACTGCCCCGGCTCGATCGTGAAGCTCACCGCGTCGAGCGTCGGACGCGACTCGTCTTCGGCATCGGGGTAGCGGAACGACACCTCGTCGAACTCGACCCGCCCGAGCGCCGGCCCCGTCGGTACCGGCCGGGCAACGGGCGTGTCGGTGATCGCGGGCTTCAGGTCGAGGTACTCGAAGATGCGGGCGAACAGGGCACTCGAGGTCTGCAGGTCGAGGGCGACGCGCATGAGCCCCATGAGCGGGAACAGCAGGCGCGCCTGCACGGTCGTGAATGCGACGATCGTGCCCGCCGTGACATCCGCTGCGCCGCCGGTGACGAGCCACCCCGCGACCAGGTAGACGATCGCGGGGATCGACGACATGAAGATGTTGACCATCGCGAAGAACCACTGCCCGGTCATCTGCTGCTTGACCTGCAGCTCGATCTGGTTCTGGTTCTCGTCGGCGTAGCGCTCGATCTCGCTCTTCTGCCGGGTGAAGCTCTTCGACAGCAGGATGCCGGAGACCGACAGCGTCTCCTGGGTGATCGCGGTCATCTCCGACAGCGACTCCTGCGTCTTGCCCGCGATGCGGGCGCGCACCTGGCCGACCCGGCGCTGGGCGATGACCATGAACGGCATGAGCACGAGCGCGATGATCGTCAGCTGCCAGTTCAGGATGAGCATCGCGATGAACGCCGAGATCACCGTCACGGTGTTGCCGAGCACGCTCGAGACCGTGTTCGTCAGCACGCCGGCGACGCCGCCGACGTCGTTCTGCAATCGCGACTGGATGACACCGGTCTTCGTGCGGGTGAAGAAGCTGAGCTCCATCGCCTGCAGGTGCGTGAAGAGGCGCACTCGCAGGGCGCCCATGACCTTGTTGCCGATCGTCGCGGTGAGCCAGGTCTGCCAGACGCCGAGCAGGGCCGAGACGATGAACACCGCGATCATCGCGATGACGAGCGACGCCAGCACCGGCAGGTTCGGGCCGGTCGCCTCGCCGCTCGCATCGACCGGGAACAGGCCGTCGTCGAACGCCCGCTGGGTGAGCAGGGGCGGGATGACGCTGAGCGCGGCGCCGATGAGCACGAGCACGACGGTCGTGATGAGCGCGGCCTTGTGCGGCGCGAACAGCTCGCCGATGCGGCGCAGCAGGTTGGGCACGCGCGGCGCCTCGGCGTTCGCCGCGCGCTGCGCATCCTCGTCGGCCGCGAACACCCGGCGGGCGCCGCCTCCGCCGCCGCGGCCGCCGGCGACGGCTGCGCCGCCGCCGCGAGGCGCTCCCCCATGCATGCTCATGGATTCACCCTACGTCGCCCCCGGGCGCCGCCTCCCGCCGACGAGGGCGTTGTCGTGGGCGTTCGCTCAGCGCGTGATCGACCTGCGCGATGGTCGAGGCCGGCGCGACAACGCGCCGTGCGACACCAGTGCGGCCGCGCGCCTCGCCGGCACGGCGACGGATGCCACGTCCGCGAGTCGGGGGTGCGCCTCGTCGCCGTCGACGACCACGCCCGTGTGCCACGTGATCGTCAACCCGTCGGGACCGTCGCGGAGCAGCGCCAGATTGTTGTCGAACCAGGGGCCCTTCACGGTGCGCCAACGGAACGGCGGGTCGGGCACCTTCGCCGAGCGTGCAACTGCCGCGCCGATCGGGGTTACCACCCCGTACGACATGACGACGGCGAACCAACGCAGCAGCCTCGGAAGCGGATTGCGCACCGGCGAGCAGACTGCTTGAAGGATGCGGCCTCCCGTCTCGCGTTCCACCTCCGCCAGGAAGGAGTAATGCACGTCACCCGAGAGGAACGTCACGGTCTGCGGCGCTGGGCCGCGCTCACCGTCGGCGACCGCCGTCGCGATCCCGGCCACGGCCTGGAAGCTGTTCTGGAAGGCCGCCCAGTGCTCGAGGTCGACCGCCTGGCGCAGGCGTTCGCCGACCCATGCGGCGGATCGGCCCCACGCGCCCTGGGCGACGGCCTCATCCCAGGCCTCGACGTGGTGCAGACCCATCGGCAACAGGAATGGCAGCGAACTTGCCACGAGGAGGTGTCGGAAGCCACCGCGCATGCGTTCGTCGAGCCATTCGAGCACCTGGGCATCGAGCAGTCCACGAGCCGACGGGGTCAGGTCCCTCGCGACGCGCGAGTCGACGACGACCAGCCGTACGTCGTCGAAGTCCCGGCAGTAGCTCCAGCCGTAGCCGTCGGGCTCCGCGTCGCAGCGCTCGGCGAACTCGTCGAGCACGTCGGTGAGGTCGAGTTCGGCGGCCGCGTCGTGGCCGATGATGCGGCGCCACACCTCGTCGGCCGCTCGTGCTCGGGGCGACAGGTTGCCGAGGTGTTGGTACACCCAGTACGACGCCAGACCGGCGACGATGCGGCCGTGCCACCACGAGGTGGCCTCCATCTTCCGCTTCCAGTCGAGTGAGGCATTCCAGTCGTCGCGGATGTCATGGTCGTCGAAGATCATGGCGCTGGGAAGGGTCGACAGAAGCCAGCGATTGGCCGGGTCGGACCACGCGAGCTCGTAGAGATGCCCGTACTCCTCGTAGTCCTTGAGCTCCTTCCCCGGCTCCTCGTGGATGTCGCGCCGGCTCCGGATGAAGTCCTGCATCTCCTTCGAGGTCGAGTCCGCGTACACCTGGTCGCCGAGGAAGAGGAGCAGGTCGGGACGGTCGGCCCGGCCTTCGGCGACGGCGAGGGCGAACGCGCGCAGCGTGTCGACGCCGTGCCTGCGGTTCCCGTGCCGATCGTGGGAGATGCTCGTGCGGCACGACCCGAACGCGATCCGCACCGGGCGCCCGGGCGTGCGTGTCTCGATCACCGGCGGCGGGTATTCGGAATCCGCCTCGGGCCAGACCCGCCGGCCGTCGATCTGCACGTCGTAGGGTCGCGCCGCGCCCGGCTCGAGGCCGTCGACCTCGACGAGTGCATAGTGATGACCGTGCACGGCGAAGCTGCGGGAGTGCCAGGACCGACCGTCGGCGTTGACGGTCACGCGGCACTCGGCTCGCGTCTCGACCCAGATGCTCGCGGACGTCTCGTCGACGAACCGCAGCATCGGACCGAGCACCAGTGGGGAGGCCGCCATGCATCCCGTTCTACCGTGTTGCGCCGCACACTGCCATGGGTTGCATGGCGGATGCCGCGGCTCCCGCCTGCGGCATCCGCATCCCCCTGCCCGTCTACTGCGCGGGCGGCCTACCCCTTCGTGGCTCCGGCCAGCAGGCCGCGCACGAAGTATCTCTGCAGGCTGAAGAACACGATCAGCGGGATCACGATCGAGACGAATGCCGCGGCCGTCAGCAACTGCCACTCCTGGCCTCTCGTGCCGACCAGCTCCGCCAATCGCTGGGTGATCGGGGCGACGTCTTGCGTGCCTCCCGAGAAGATGAGCGCGACGAGCAGATCGTTCCAGACCCAGATGAACTGGAAGATCGCGAACGACGCGAGCGCGGGGGTCGCGAGCGGCAGCACGATGCGGAAGAAGATCTGCCCGTGCGTCGCGCCGTCGACCTTCGCCGCTTCGATGACGTCGGCGGGGATATCGGAGATGAAGTTGTGCAGCAGGAAGATGGCGAGCGGCAGGCCGAACATCGCGTGAGCGAGCCAGAGCGGAAGGTAGTTCTGCTCGGGAATGATCGGCACGATGTCGTGCAGCCATGCCTGCATCGGCCGCAGCCACGTGGAGAAGATCTGCAACAGGGGCACGAGCGACATCTGCAGGGGGATGATCTGCAGCGCGAACACGAAGATGAACAACCAGTTCACCCATTTGAACCTGATCCACGCGAACGCGTAGGCCGCCATCGCCGCGAAGACCAACGTGATCAGCGTGCCGAGCAGGGTGATCGCGATCGAGTTCACGAGGTACGAGCCGAGCTGCGGTGATGACGACGACGTCGAGAAGAGCACGGTGGCGTAGTTCTCGAGCGTGAAGCCGGGGTTCTGGAAGATCGTCCACCAGCCCGTCGTGCGGATGAGCTCGGCGGGGCGGAACGACGAGACCAGCAGGCCGAACGTCGGGATCGTCCAGACCACGGCGATGACGAGCGACGCGATCGTCGCGGTGCGCGACGTGAGGCGCTTCTTGACGCGCGCTGCCTTCGTGCCGGGCTCTCTCTCGGCGAGCTCGGCCGCCTCACCATCGGCGAGTTCCTTGTCGATCGGGAGGTCGGCGGGGGCGACGCTGCTCATCGGATCTCCCTCTGCTTGCGAAGCACATTGACGTTGTAGATGACGATCGGGAGCACGAATACGAACAGGATGAGCGCGAGGGCCGACCCCCGCCCGATCTCGCTCGCGCGGAAGGCCTGGGTGTACATCTCGTTGGCGACCACGCTGGTGTTGAAGTTGCCCGCCGTCATCGTTCTGACGATGTCGAAGACCTTCAGCGTGGCGATCGAGATGGTCGTGAACACCACCACGAGTGAGCCTCGGATGCCCGGCACGGTCACGTTCATGAACCGTTGCCAGGCGTTCGTGCCGTCGAGTTCGGCCGCCTCGATCTGCTCGGTGGGGACGCCCTTGATGGCGGCGCTGAGCAGCACCATCGCGAATCCGGTCTGGATCCAGATCATGATGACGATCAGCAGGATGGTGTTGATCGGGTCGGTCTGCAACCATTGCACCGGTTCGCCGCCGAATGCGACCACGATCGCGTTCAGCAAGCCGATCTGATCGCCGACGCCGTTGTAGTCGTAGACGAAGCCCCAGATGACGCCCGCCCCGACGAACGAGATGGCGATCGGCATGAACAGGATCACCTTGTAGTACTTCTCACCGCGCGACTTGTCGATGAACACCGCGTAGGCCAGGCCGATCACCGTCGAGATGACCGGGGCGAGCGCCACCCAGAGGACCGTGTTGATGAGCGTGCGGATGGCGGCGGGCTGGGTGAACATCCAGATGAAGTTGTCGAGCGACCATTCGCCGGCATTGTTCTGGAACGCGAGGAAGCTCGTGCGAATGGCGGGATAGACCAGGCCGATCGCGACGAAGAGCATCGCCGGGAGCAGGAACAACGCGAGCTGCCAGTAGTCGCGGCCCTTCTTGGGTGCCTTGTCGATGAAGAAGATGAGCAGGCCGACGACCGCGGCCAGCACCACGAGGCCCATCACCACCTGCAGGATCTTGCCGAGGAGATCGGGGGTAGTCATCGTGCCTCCCAAAGGTTCTTCACTGAACCGAGTCGTCGTTCAAACCGGGTGACGAGGGGCGGGGTTTCGCAACCCCGCCCCTCGATCATGCCGCGTGCGGCGCGCTGCGCGCTACTAGCTCGCCGGCCAGCTGGCTTCGATGGTGTCGAGCACCTGAGCGGTGTCTTCACCGCCGACCCAGGCCACGATGCCCTTCCAGAAGGAGTCGGCGCCGACGGCACCGGGCATCAGGTCGGACCCGTCGAACCGGAACGTGGTCTCGGGGTTCTGCAGGATCTCGATCGACTGCACGAGCAGCTCACTCGACGCGACCTCGGGGTCGAGCCCCTTGTTCGCGCTGATGACGCCGCCGAGGCTGACCCGGTTGTTCGCCCAGAGATCGCTCGAGAGGTAGTGGCGGAACGCCTCGACCTCTTCGGCGTCGCGGAACGCGACCGGGAACTCGCCGCCGCCGGTGACCTGCAGACCGCCGCCTGCCTCTTCGGGCGGGAGCAGGAACGCGAAGACCGTGCCGTCGGAGGCGACCGTGTTGGCGTCACCGCCATCGGGGTTCCAGAACGTCTCGTAGAACGAGGCCTGGTGATGCAGCGAGCACTCGCCGTCGAGAATCGGCAGCCCGCCGGTTTGGAAGGCCTCGGTGACCAGTGTCGACACGTTGCCGATGCCGGCGTTGACCATCTCTTCGTTCTTCAGGTACGCGCCGACGCCGTCGAAGGCCTCAGCGATCTGCGGGTCGTTGAACGGGATGCCGTGCGTGACCCACTGGTCGTAGACCTCGGGTCCGTGCAGGCGCAGCACGTAGTCCTCGATCCAGTCGGTGCCGGGCCATCCGGTCGCGTCACCCGACTCGAGCCCGACGCACCATGGCTGCCGACCGCTGTCGGACGCGATCTGCTCGGAGAGGGCGGTGAGCTCGTCGAGCGTCGCCGGAATCTCGTAGCCGTTCTCTTCGAACTCGGCGGGCGAGTACCAGATGTAGCCCTTGATGCTGGCCATCAGCGGAGCGGCGTACACCTCGCCGTCGACGGTGGCGTACTCCTTCCAGATGGGGTCCCACCACTCATCGATGTTGTCGACGACCGGCTGCGACGCGGGAATGAGCCACCCGCCCGCGGCGAGTCGGTTCAGCAGACCCGGCTGCGGGACGATGCCGACGTCGGGAGCGTTGCCGCCCTCGGCGAGCACCGCGATCTGGGCCTCGAACTCGCTCGAGCCCTGGTAATCGACCGAGATGCCGGTGCAGGTCTCGAAATCGGCCCACGACTCGCTCAGCCGATCGGCTTCGAGGTCGAGGATCGTTCCGGCCACCGTGACCTCGGCGTCGTCGAACGTGCCGTACTCCTCGTAGTCGGCGCAGTCGGTGTCGGCCGCGTCTTCGCCGGCGATGTCGCCGGTACAGCCCGTGAGGGCGAGTCCAACCGCCGCGGCCGCCACCACGGGGGCCATCCAACGGCGATGCCGTCTGATTCTCATGTCATCTCCTCGTTGAGTGAATGTGGTGCAGGCGAAGCCGGGAACCGGTTCCAGCCTCCACGGTATGACACCGGCGACCCTCCTCACAAGTAACGAGAGGTCACGGTTCGGCCACTGAGGATCGAAGTCCGCCACTACTGGCGGAGAGCGCTCCCAATTGAGGCGTGTGTCGGCGAGTCCGCGCGGCGATGTCATTCGGGAACCGGTTCCATATTCGCCGATCGTGGCAGTACACTCTGCTCGGAGCAGCCCGACGAAGGGAGGCGCTGATGGCGGCCATCAGCGATGTCGCGCGCCTCGCCGGCGTCTCCAAGGCGACGGCGTCCCGGGCGCTCAGCGGCCGGGGGTACGTGGCCGACGACACGAGGGAGCGCGTCGTGGCCGCCGCGGCGACGATCGGCTACATCGCCTCACCCGATGCCGCGGGCCTCGTGACCGGGCGCACGAAGAACGTCGGCGTGGTGATCCCCTTCGTGAACCGGTGGTTCTTCGGAGAGGTGCTCGAGGGCATCGAGCGCGCTCTCCTCGCCGCCGGCTACGACCTGACGCTCTACAACCTCGCCCATTCGGGCCCGGAGCGCAATCGGGTGTTCGAGTTCTTCCTCGCCCGCAAGCGGGTCGACGCCGTGATCGCCGTCGGCGTCGACCTCTCCGAGCACGAGGTGTCCGCGCTCGAGCTCCGGGAGAAGCCGCTCGTGTGCCTCGGCGGCAGCGGCGGAGCTGCGGCACGGCTCGCCGTCGACGACCGGGCGGTCGGCCAGCTCGCGACCGAGCACCTGCTGCACCTCGGCCACACGCGCATCGCGCACCTCGCCGGCACCGGGGCGGGCGAGGCCCCGGCCACGGTACCGGGCCGGCGGCAGCTCGGGTTCTTCGAGGCCATGGCCGCCGCGGGACTCACCCCCTCACCGGCCGACGTCGTCGAGACCGAGATGAGCATGCCGGGCGGCTACCGCGCCGCGCTGCAGTTGCTCGGGCATCCCGGGCCTCGCCCGACGGCGCTGTTCGCGGCATCCGACGAGGTGGCCTTCGGAGCGATGCGCGCGGCGGAACGGCTCGGCATCGCAGTGCCCCGCGAGCTCTCGATCGTGGGCGTCGACGGGCACGAGTACGCCGAGATGTTCGACCTCACGACCGTCGAGCAGTACCCCGGCGAGCAGGGCCGTGCGGTGGTCGACGTGGTGCTGCGGCTGCTCGGCGACGGCGCCGAGGCCGACCCGCTGCCCGACTCGGGCGCCCCGATGCCGACGCGCCTCGTGGTGCGCGCGAGCTCCACGGCCGCCCCGCGCTGAGCCCGATCGAGGGCCCGATCGACAGCCCGATCGACGAGGCCGCCGTCGAGCGCGTGTCGGCCGGCGGCGTGCGTTGGAGCGGATGCCTCAGGCCGCGTCGCCGACCGTGATCGCCTCTGCCTCGACGGCCGCGGGTTCGGGTGCGCCGTTCACTCGGCGAAGCGCCCGGTGCCCGAACAGCACGATGAGGAACGCCACGAGCACCGAACCGGCCGCCGCGAAGTACGGCGCCGAGGGCGCGATGAGCCGCGCGAGCTCGGCGGCGGCGGGCGGCGCGACGGCCCCGCCGAGGAACCGCACCGCGGAGTAGGCGCTCGACGCGACCGAGCGCTGCAGGTCGGTCGCCTCCATGACGCACTCGGTCAGCACGGTGTTGAGCACGCCGAGCACGAGTCCGCCCACCACGATGCACACGACGAGCCAGCCCGGTTCGTCGATCGCGAATCCGCCCGCCACGAGCACGGCGGCGAGGGTCGGCAGCGCGATGCCCAGCACGGTGGTGCGCCGCATTCGTGCCGTCAGCGCCGGCGCCAGGAAGACCGAGGTGACCGCGAGCGCGACGCCCCACCCGAAGAAGGTGAAGCCGAGGCCGAGGGCGTCGAAGCCGAGCGGGAACGGCGAGTAGGCGAGCAGCACGAAGAAGCCGATGTTGTAGAAGAGCGATGCACCGGCGAGCACGGCGAGAGCGGGTTGGCGGAGGGCGCGCAGCGGCGCCGAGAGCCGCGTGGGCTCGGGTCGCCCGG
This sequence comes from Agromyces badenianii, assembly GCF_003070885.1. NCBI lineage: Bacteria > Bacillati > Actinomycetota > Actinomycetes > Micrococcales > Microbacteriaceae > Agromyces > Agromyces badenianii. Next base: position 488,087 of record NZ_CP028913.1, on the reverse strand, counting down.
CGCCCGAGGCATCCGCGTCGTCGTTCAGGAAGACGATGATGGCGATGAGCCCGACCGCCATGAGCGCGGCCGTGCCGAGGAACGGCCCTCGCCAGCTGAGGTGACCGAGCAGCCCGCCGAGGAGCGGCCCGATCGCGATGCCGAGACCGAGCGCCGCTTCGTAGAGGATGATCGCCGAAGCGGATCCGCCGGCCGCCGCGCCGACGATCGTCGCGAGTGCGGTGGAGATGAAGAGCGCGTTGCCGAGGCCCCAGCCCGCGCGGAAGCCGATGATCGACTCGACGTTCTGCGAGAGGCCGGCCGCGGCCGCGAACACCACGATGATGCCGAGACCGATGAGCAGGGTCTTCTTCGCGCCGAGGCGACTCGACACCCAGCTCGTGCCGAACATCGCGAGCCCGGTGACGAGCAGGTAGCTCGTGAAGAGCATCTCGGTCTCGGTGGGCGTGGCCTCGAGGCTCTCGGCGATCGCGGGCAGGATCGGGTCGACGAGACCGATGCCCATGAACGCGATCGCGCTCGCGGCCGCGACCGCCCAGACGGCTTTCGGCTGCTTCAGGATCGAGGGGGACGCGCCGCGGCCGGCGCTCACGCGACGACCCCGGTGCTCGCGGCGTCGCCCGCACGCTCGAGGCGGGCGCGCACGATCTCGACGGCGTCGGCGAGGGTGTCGAGTTCGGTGTCGTCGAGGTCGGCGAAGGTCGGGGCGAGGGCGCGGCCCAGCTCTGCGCGCCAGGCGTCGAGCGCCGCGAGCCCTCGCTGGTCGGCGGAGATGAGCCAGGCACGGGCGTCGCTCGAGTCGGCGATGCGGCGGATCCAGCCCCGCTCGTCGAGGGCGTTCACGATCTTCGTCATGGTCGGCTGGGTGACTCGGCTGACCCGGGCGAGCTCGCCGAGGCGCATCGGCCCGAGGTCGCGCAGCACGCCGAGTGTGCGCCACACTGCGGGCGACTCGGTGCTTCCGGTGACGGCGGCGGCGAGGCGGGTGAGTCGGTGGGTCACGAAGACGAGGTCTCCGAGCACCGTGGGGAGTTCGTGCTGCGTCATGAGTTGAATTATACATAGCCCGGCTATACATATTCGTCCGACGCATCGGCGCGCCCCCCGCGCCGATCCCGCGATCGCCGACAGGATGTCGCTGACGAGGCGCACCTCGACGGCGCACCTCGACGGCGCACCGAGACGGCGAACGGGCTCGCCGCCACCCGCCGGCGCACCCCGCACCTGGAACCATCCATCGAAGGAGTCACATGACCGTCAACATCTCAGCAGCTCCCCTGTCAGCACCGCTCTACGGAGCATCCTTCGGGCAGGCGATCAGCAGGTTCTTCAAGAAGTACGCCACGTTCTCGGGCCGAGCCAGCCGCAGCGAGTTCTGGTGGTGGTTCCTCATCAACACGATCGTCGCGGGCGTGCTCTACGGCATCGCAGCCGCGGCCGGGGCCGCGGGCTCGACCGTCTCGGACAACGGCATGATCGTGCCGGGCCCGGGGTTCGCAGTCGCCGTGATCCCCTATTCGATCTGGGCGCTCGCGACGTTCATTCCGTGGCTGGCCCTCGCCTGGCGTCGCCTGCACGACACGAACCGCTCGGGCGGGTGGTACTTCATCGGCCTCGTGCCGTTCATCGGCGGCATCATCCTGCTCGTGTTCTTCCTGCTGCCCTCCGACCCGGCGGGCGCGCGCTTCGACCGCTGACGGCGTGAGACGACGGATGCCCCGTGGCTCGTGAGCCACGGGGCATCCGTGTGTTCAGGTGACGCGAGTCACCTCAAGCTGCGACCCTCTCGCGAGGGCGGCGATTACTTGAGGGTGACGGTTGCGCCGGCTTCCTCGAGGGCAGCCTTCGCCTTCTCGGCGGTCTCCTTGTTCGCGCCCTCGAGCACGGCCTTGGGAGCACCGTCGACGACGGCCTTGGCCTCGCCGAGGCCGAGCGAGGTGAGCTCGCGGACGACCTTGATGACCTGGATCTTCTTCTCGCCTGCAGCCTCGAGCACGACGTCGAAGGAGTCCTTCTCCTCGGCCTCTTCAGCAGCAGCGCCGCCGCCTGCGGCAGCGGGGCCGGCAACGGCGACGGGGGCAGCCGCGGTGACCTCGAAGGTCTCCTCGAATGCCTTGACGAACTCCGAGAGCTCGATGAGGGTCAGGCCCTTGAACTGCTCGAGCAGCTCTTCAGTGGACAGCTTCGCCATGATTCTTCTCCTTAGATTCTTTGGTTACTCACCGCTTGAGAGGCTCGCGCCTACGCAGCGGACTCCTGCTTCTCACGCAGCGCGTCGACCGTGCGAACGGCCTTCGACAGCGGTGCGTTGAACAGATATGCGGCTCCGAACAGCGAGGCCTTGAAGGCACCGGCGAGCTTCGCCAGCAGCACTTCGCGGGACTCGAGGTCGGCGAGCTTGCCTACCTCTTCTGCGGTCAGGGGCTTGCCATCGAAATAGCCGCCCTTGACCACGAGGAGGGGGTTCGCCTTGGCGAAGTCACGCAGGGCCTTCGCGACGGCGACCGGGTCACCGTGCACGAATGCGATCGCGGACGGACCGGCGAGCTCGTCGTCGAACGACGAGATTCCGGCCTTGTTCGCTGCGATCTTGGTCAGCGTGTTCTTCACCACGGCGTAGCTCGCGTCCTCACTGATGGACTTGCGCAGCGTCTTGAGCTGGGCAACAGTGAGGCCGCGGTATTCGGTCAGCAGAACGGCGGTCGAGCTCTCGAACAGGTTCGTGAGTTCGGCAACCGAGGCTTCCTTGTTCGCCATGGCCACTCCTTGTGTCTTCAACGTGCATCGCGGAAGCGGTGCACGGCCTGGAGCGCTGGAACGTTCGTGGGAAAAGAAAAAAGCTCCGGCGCAGTTGCGCGGAGCTCGGCCCGATCACTCGGAAGTCTTCGTCACACCTGCGCGGGCCCTTGCTTTCGCAAGACTTCGGTCGTGAGCTTCTTGCGAGGCGCACGACAACCAGCGGTCTTCGGCTCCGTACAGGCTAACGGATGCCCCGGCCCCTCGCAAATCGCGGCCCCCAGCCGAAGCGGGCTGGCCGATGTCGGCGGACAGGAGAAGACTCGCAGCATGGAGATCACACACCTGAACCCCGATTCGCTGCACTCCAATCCGGCCTTCAGCCAGGGAGTGCTGGTGAGCGGCGCGCACCGCACCCTGCACATCGGCGGCCAGAACGGCACGGATGCCCTGGGTGCGATCGTTCCGGGCGGCCTCGGCCCGCAGACCGAGCAGGCACTGAAGAACGTGCTCGCCGTGCTCGCCGAGGTCGGTGCCGACCAGAGGAACGTGGTGCGACTGGCGGTGTACCTGGCGGCGGGGCAATCGGTCGACGACGGGTACGCCGCGTCGGCGCGCGTGTGGGGGCCGCATCCGACCGCACTGACAGTGCTGATCGTCGCCGCGCTCGGCCGACCCGACGCCCTCGTCGAACTCGAGGCGACCGCGGTCATCGAGTGATGCGCCGACGCTGACATTAGTTGACGAATGTCCACTATCTTGTTATAGTTGACAATAGTCAATCAATTTCAGGAGTCTCATGGCACTCGCCTCGCGCAATCGCGCGCCCAAGAAGTCCGCACCGGAGAAGGGCTCCGGCACCGCGGCATCCGCTGAACTGACCGAAAGCGGCATGACCCACCGCGAGGTGCTCACCGCCCTCTCCGGCCTGCTGCTCGGCATGTTCGTCTCGATGATCGCCTCCACGGTCGTCGGCAGCTCGTTGCCCGTCATCATCTCCGACCTCGGCGGCGACCAGTCGGCGTTCACCTGGGTCGTCACGGCGACCCTGCTCGCCACGACGGTCTCCACGCCCATCTGGGGCAAGCTCGCCGACCTCTTCAACCGCAAGCTGCTGCTGCAGCTCGCCCTCGTGATCTTCGTCGTCGCCTCGGCGCTCGCCGGCTTCTCCCAAGATGCGGGCACCCTCATCACGATGCGCGTCTTCCAGGGGCTCGGCGCGGGTGGCCTCGCCGCCCTCAGCCAGATCGTGATGGCCGACATCATCAGCCCCCGCGAGCGCGGCAAGTACGCCGGTCTGTTCGGCGCGGTGATGGCCGTCGCGACCGTCGGCGGCCCTCTGCTCGGCGGCGTCATCACCGACACCCTCGGCTGGCGCTGGAACTTCTTCGTCGGACTGCCGATCGCGGTCGCCGCACTCATCCTGCTGCAGCGCACCCTCCACCTCCCGAAGCGGCCGAAGACCAAGGTCTCGATCGACTACTTCGGCATCGTGCTCATCTCGGCGGGCGTCTCGCTGCTGCTGCTGTGGGTCACCTTCGCGGGCAACGAGTTCGAGTGGATCTCCGCACCGAGCCTCCTCATGGTGGGCGCGGCCGCGCTGCTGCTCGTCGTCGCGGTCATCGTCGAACTGAAGGTGAAGGAGCCGGTGATTCCGCTCACGCTCTTCAAGAGCCGCACCTTCACCCTCTCGGTCGTCGCCTCGCTCTCGGTCGGCGTCGCGATGTTCGGCACCTCGGTGTTCCTCAGCCAGTACATGCAGCTCGCACGCGGCGCCACGCCGACCGAGTCGGGCCTGCTGACGATCCCGATGATGGCGGGCGTGCTCATCTCCTCCACCATCGTCGGCGCGCTCATCAGCCGTCACGGCAAGTGGAAGTCCTTCATGATCGTGGGCAGCGTGATGCTGACCGCCGGCGTGCTGCTGCTCTCGCGCCTGCACTACGACACCGACTTCTGGTACGTGGGCATCTCGATGTTCGTGCTCGGCGCCGGCGTCGGCATGGTCATGCAGAACCTCGTGCTCGTCGTGCAGAACACCACGGCGGTGAAGAACATGGGCGTCGCCACGAGCGCCGTCACCTTCTTCCGCAGCCTCGGCGGCACGATCGGCGTCTCGGTGATGGGCTCGATCCTCGGCACGGCCGTGGCCGAGAACATCAAGACCGGCATCGCCGGGCTCCCGCCCGAGCAGCAGGCCGAAGCGGTGCAGTCCCTCGGCTCCGGGTCGATCCCGCAGATCAGCGCACTGCCCGACTTCATGCGGGTCGTGGTCGAATCGGCCTACGGCACGGGTGTCGGCAACGTCTTCCTGGCCGCGGTTCCGCTCGCGATCATCACGCTCATCGCGGTGATCTTCCTTCCGAACGCCGACCTCGGCACGCAGAGCGCGATCCAGCGTGCGAAGGCCGAGCAGCGCTCGGGCTCCCCGCTCGAGCGCGAGCTCGAGCAGGCGGGCGAAGAGCTGTTCGAGGTGGCGGAGGGCTCCGTCGCGGTGCCCGTCACCGCGGCGCTGCCCACGGTCGACGCCGATGCGGGCCCGAAGGGCGGCCGCGCTTAAAATGGTCGGCATGACCGCCGAACCCGCGCTCGACGACCGGGCCGCGAACGATGGCTCGAGCGCCGCTTCGAGCGACGCCTCGAGCGCCATCGCCGCCGTCGAGCTGCAGTTCGGCCGGCTCTTCCACCGGGTGCGCGCGAACTGGAAGCTCTACGCCTCCAAGCTGCATCCCGATCTGCCCCCGCTCGGCTACAAGGTCGTCTCGACGCTCGCCGCGAGGGGGCCCGCACATGCGGGCGCCCTCGCCGAGGAACTGCACGTCGACAAGAGCGTGTTGAGCCGCCAGATCCGCATGCTCGAAGAACTCGAGCTCATCGAGTCGCACGTCGACGAACACGATGCCCGCGCGCGGGTGCTCGCCGCGACGCCCGAGGCGGCCGCACGGGTGGCCGAGATCCGGGCGGAGAGCCAGGCGGAGCTCTACGAGCGGCTCGCCACCTGGGAGCCGCACGAGATCCGGCAGTTCGCCGAACTGCTCGGCCGCCTCAGCGACTGAGCGCGCGGGCACCACGCCGCCCCCGCGGCATCCCACGCGGTACCGCCCCGCGGCATCCGTCGGAGTGAACGAATCGTGTCGGAGGCAGCGGATTCGCTCCCTCCGACGCGATTCGTTCACTCCGACGTGGACTCGGGCGGCCCCTACCGGGCGGGCACGTCGGGCGCAGGCCGCACGGCGGGCAGCGGCGCGGCGGGCAGCCGCACGGCGAACCGCGTACGACCGGGCTCACTCTCGACCTCGACCGTGCCGCCATGCGCCAGCGTCACCGCGCGCACGATCGCGAGTCCGAGACCGGTGCTGCCCGCAACGCGCGAACGCGAGGAGTCACCTCGTGCGAAGCGCTCGAAGAGGGAGTCGGCGAGTGCCGGCGGGATGCCGGGACCGTCGTCGTCCACCGTGAGCACCACGTCGTCGCCATCGTGCTCGAGCGACGCCACCACGGCGGTGCCGGCCGGTGTGTGCACGCGGGCGTTCGCGAGCAGGTTCGTCACGACCTGGCGCAGCCGCGACTCGTCGCCGCTGACGATCACCGGGGCATCCGGCAGTCGCACCTCCCACTCGTGATCGGGGCCGGCGGCCTGCGCATCGCCGAGCGCCTCGACCACGACTCGGCCGAGGTCGACGGGACGCGCGGCCAGTTCCCGCCCTTCATCGAGCCGGGCGAGCAGCAGCAGGTCCTCGACGAGTTCGGTCATGCGCACCGACTCCGACTCGATTCGGCCGATCGCGTGCATGACGTCGGGCGGCAGCTCTCCGCCGTGCATCCGAGTGAGCTCCGCGTAGCCGCGGATCGAGGCGAGCGGGGTCCGGAGCTCGTGCGAGGCATCGGCGACGAAGCGTCGCACCTTCTGCTCGCTCTGCTCACGCGCCGACAGGGCGGATGCCACATGGCCGAGCATGCGGTTGAAGGCACCGCCGAGCCGGCCGACCTCGGTGCGCTCGTCGACGTCGGCGACCCGCTCGGTGAGGTCGACCTCGCCGCGATCGAGCGGCAGCTCTGAGACGCGCTGCGCCGTCGAGGTGACCCGGGCGAGCGGGGCCAGGGCGCGGGTGACCACGATCCAGCCGGCGGCGAGGGCGACGGCGAGCCCGGCGAGTGCGATCGCGGTGATCGTGAAGGCGAGCTGCGAGGTCTGGGCGTTGACGTCGGCGAGCGGCAGCGCGAACACCGCGGTGTACTGATCGACCGGAACGGCGAGCGCGCGGTAGTCGCCGAACGCTCCGACCGTGATGCTGTGCAGTGAAGCGTCGCGGGGCACTTCGGCGAGCGCGGCGCGCGCCTTCGCATCGAGCCGCGGCACGGCTCCGCTCGCCCCGATGTAGCTCGCGAAGACGCGATCGTCGGGCGTGATGATCGCCGCGAGCGTGCCCGCCGGCTGGCCGGGCACCCTGAGGAAGAGGTCGGGAACTGCGGCGGGGTCGGTCGGCAGCCCCTGCGCCTCGGACTGCTCCTGGGCGAGCGTCGCGCGATCGGCCGCCGAGCGCAGGCTCACGTCGAGTCGCTCGACCGAGGAGGTGTGGAACACCGCGATGCTCGCGACGCCCACGAGCGCCGAGACGGCCACGAGCAGTGTCGTGAGGATCACGAGCAGTCGGCGGCGAAGGGTCCTCGGTGTGCGTCGGGGCGGCTCGGCGCGCTCGGCGCCCTCGGCCGGGGCCGTGGCCGAGGCAGTGGGCGAGGCGGTGGGCGCGTCCGCGGCCGGGGGCGTGTCGCCGTCCGAATGAGTCGGTTCGGTGCGGGATGCCGTGCGCGCCGCCCGGGCCGAGGCCGCGTGGCCGGGATCGCCCGGCCGGGTCATCCGGCGGCCTTCAGCATGTAGCCGGCGCCGCGAACGGTGTGGATCATCGGTTCGCGGCCAGCATCGATCTTCTTGCGCAGGTACGAGATGTAGAGCTCGACGACCGACTCCTTGCCGCCGAAGTCGTACGACCAGACCCGGTCGAGGATCTGCGCCTTCGAGAGCACGCGCCGCGGGTTGCGCATGAGGAAGCGCAGCAGCTCGAATTCGGTGGCGGTCAGCTCGATGGGGGTGCCGCCGCGCGCCACCTCATAGGAGTCCTCGTCGAGGGTCAGGTCGCCGACGACGAGCACCGGGTCCTTCGCCTGCGCGAGCGTGAGGGTCGAGCGACGGATGAGGCCGCGCAGGCGAGCGACGACCTCCTCGAGGCTGAACGGCTTGGTGACGTAGTCGTCGCCGCCCGCGGTGAGCCCGGCGATGCGGTCGTCGAGCGAATCCTTCGCGGTGAGGAAGAGCACGGGTGTCTCGGTGCCGTCGGCGCGAACGCGCTGCAGCACCTCGAGGCCGTCGATGTCGGGCAGCATGATGTCGAGCACGATCGCATCGGGGCGGAACTCACGGGCGATCTTCACAGCCGAGAGGCCGTCGCCCGCGGTGCGCACGTCCCACCCCTCGTACTTCAGGGCCATTCTGAGCAGTTCGGTGAGCGAGTGCTCGTCGTCGACCACGAGCACGCGCACCATCGAACCGTCGCTCTTCGCGATCGCCGGCGCGCGGTTCGGTGGTGGCGTGGTGCTCATGCTCATGTCTCCAGTATCCGCGCGGAGCTATGCGTTTCCTATGACAACGATGAGCGGATGCCTCGTGTCCCTCGCCGACCGCACCGCACGATGCATCGCGCCCATCGCATCCGCGATGCATCCCCCACGCCGTTCGTCCCTCGCCCCTCGCCCTTCGCCCCTCGCCCCTCGCCCCTCGCCCCTCGCCCCTCGCCCCTCGCCCTCACCCTCACCCCTCACCCCTCACCCCTCACCCTGCTTCCCTCGCCCTGCACCCCTCACCCTGCATCCCTCGCCCCTCGCCCCGATGCAGGGGAATCACGAGTATGAGTGGCCAGGAAGCCCCATGGGCCGAAATCCCCTGCAGGCTGCACGGAGAACGCGCAACGACGTCGCCCCGGGATGGCATCGGCAGTGCCCGCGCCATGCATGAGCGGAACATCGGCACGGCGCAGGTGCCCGGCGAGCTCTCGGGCGGACAGGAGCAGCGAGTGGGCGCTCAGATGAGGCCGTTGCGAAGCGCCAGTGCCGCGGCCGCGGCGCGCGACGGCACGCCGAGCTTCGTACGGATGTTGGCGATGTGCCGATGCACGGTGTGCGGCGAGAGCACGAGGTGCGCGGCGATCTCAGCGTCGGTCCGACCGGCGGCGACGAGCCGCAGCACCTCGCGCTCGCGGTCGGTGAGCCGGGTCGGCCCGCTCACCGCGCTCACCGCGCTCACCGCGCCCGACGCGCTCCCGGCCTCGGCCGCCTCAGCCGCCTCGGCCGGAACACCGAGGAAGGCGAGGGTCTCGCGCACGACCCCGCGCGAGTCGCCCCGCCACGGGAAGTGATCGACGCCGTCGAGCGCGACGAACCGGGCATTGCGGATGCGGCCGGCCAGATCCTTGCCGAGGGCGAACGGGATGGCGCGATCGTCGCGGCGGTGCAGCACGAGCGCGGGCGCGAGCACCTCGCCGAGATGCTCGGTCGCGTCGAAGTCGTAGACGGCGCGGAGGGAGGCGAGGGCGACCTCGCGTGATGCCGATCGTCGCTGGAACTCGACGAACTCGGCGCGCTCCTCTGCGGTCGCGTCGGGCAGGAACAGCTCGGCGAGCACGCGCGAGCCGAGCCCCCAGTGCCGGTCGATGATCGCGAGCATCGCCGCTCGCGCCTCGGGCGGCGCGAGGTCGACGCCGCGGGCGTAGGCGCCGTACAAGACGAGTCGCTCGACACGTTCGGGATGCCGCGCGGCGAAGAGCGACGCGACTCCCCCGCCCGAGGATGCACCGAAGAGCGCGATCGGTGCGGCCCCCGGCGTCGCCTCCGCGACGAGCTCCTCGAGGGTGGTGAGCTCCTCATCGAGCGAGCGGGCGGGCGGCGCGTCACGATCGGAGAGTCCCGTGCCAGGCCGGTCGTAGCGGATGACGGTGCGATGCCGGGCGAGCGACCCGACGAAGCGTCGGAACCCGGCGTTGCGCCAGTCGAGCTCGAGGTGGCTCGACCACCAGCCGCCGATGACGAGCGGCGGGCCCCGGCCGACGGCCGACCACGCGATGGACGCCCCGCCGTGCTCCGTGTAGCGGACGATCTGGTCCTCGGGTTCCACGCCCCAAGTCTGATCCACCGCCCACCTCAACGGAAGGCTGCGGCCGGCTCCCGCTCTTCCACCAGCACTTGCGGCAGCTCGCCGCGATGCTCGGCGAGGAGCCGCCGAGCACCGTCGAGTTCGGCCTCGCCGTGATCGCCGAGGAGGATCGGCACGTACTCGCCCGGCAGCAGCAGCTCCTCGCGATCACCCGTGGGCGCAGGCACGACGCGCAGCACTCCGGCATCGAGCTGTTCATCGAGCCAGACGCGCGCGCTGCTCTCGGACACTCCCGACAGCGCGGCGAAGGTCGCGGCATCCACCGGGCCGGCGTCGAACAGCACGCGGTAGAGGCAGCGCTTGCGGCCGAAGGCGATCGAGGCTCTGGCGTTCGTCGACATGATGACTCCCTGATTGGATTTCCGGCCCCGTGCGGGGCGAGCGGACACCTCCGATTCCACCCCCACCGCCGACCGAGGGCATCGCGCGTTCGGGCCACCTTCGGATGGCCGGTTCGGGCCATCTTCGGAGGCCGTTCCTCCCACGCCGCACCCCGTTCGGGAGATGCTCAGGCAGGGTCCATACGGTGGATCGAATGCCCCATCCCGTCGAGACCCGTGTATTCCGCCGCCGTCGCGCTCTGATCGTCGGTGCGATCGCCGCCGTGCTGCTCGTGACCGGAGGGGCGACCATCGCGTGGTCGCTTGGGCAAGGGGCCGGCGGGCCCGTGACGGACGAAGCCGCCGACTCGGCGTCGGCCGACGAGCGTGCCGCGGGCGACGGCGCCGACGGCACCCCGGTCGCAGAGCTCGACACGAGTTCACTGAGCCCCGGCATCGCCGCGCAGCTCACCTACGCCCACAAGCACTGGGACGACACCGAGAGCGACACCTACGGCTACCTCGACGAGAACGACTGCGTCAACTTCACGAGCCAGACCCTGCTCGCGCGAGGGTGGGTCGAAGACGAGGAGTGGTGGTTCGACGAGTCGGGCGACGCCTACGGCCACGCCGACGCCTGGATCAGCTCGACGGCGATGCGCGACTACCTCGAGGAGCACCCCGAGCGGGCGACGGCGCTGACCGACGCCGAGCGCGCCTCGGTGAAGGTCGGCGACGTCGTGCAGTTCGACTGGGACGACTCGGGCGACCGCGACCACACCGGCGTCGTGACGTCGGTCGAGACGGATGCCGACGGCTCGGTCACGATCCTCTACGCCGGCCACACCGACCCGACCTGGGACCGATCGGTCGACTACGCGATCACCGAGCTGCACCCCGGCGGGGTCGCGTACTACTGGAGCATCCCCGAGTAGCGGAGCCCGGCTACTGGTTCGAGAACGCCGCGTCGAACGACGCGGTCGGCTTCGGCCAGAGCAGCGAGCGGATGAATCCGACCGCCTCGGCCGCGCCGTGCAGGCGGTCCATGCCGGCATCCTCCCACTCGACCGAGATCGGCCCCGTGTAGCCGATCGCATCGAGCGCGCGGAAGGAATCCTCCCACGGCACGTCGCCGTGACCGGTGGAGACGAAGTCCCAGCCGCGGCGCGGGTCGCCCCACGGCAGGTGCGAGCCGAGCACGCCCGCCCGGCCGTTGGCCGGACGCAAGCGAATGTCCTTGCAGTCGACGTGGTAGATGCGGTCCTGGAAGTCGAGGATGAATCCCACCGGGTCGATCTGCTGCCACATCATGTGCGAGGGATCCCAGTTGAAGCCGAAGGCCTCCCGATGGCCGATCGCCTCGAGTGCGCGCACCGAGCTCCAGTAGTCGTAGGCGATCTCGCCCGGGTGCACCTCGTGCGCGAACCGCACGCCCTCGGCGTCGAACACGTCGAGGATGGGGTTCCACCGCGTCGCGAAGTCCTCGTATCCGGCATCGATCACCGAGCCGGGCACGGGCGGGAACATCGCCACGAACGGCCAGATGGCCGAGCCGGTGAACCCGACCACCGTGTCGACGCCGAGCGACCGGGCGACCCTCGCCGCCCGCTTCATGTCGTCGGCGGCACGCTGCCTGACCCCCTCGGCGTCTCCGTCGCCCCACGTGTAGGACCGCACGATGGCCTCGTGCCGGAAGTCGATGGGGTCGTCGCACACGGCCTGGCCCGTGAGGTGGTTGGAGATCGCGTGCACCTGCAAGCCGTGGCGCTTCAGGATCTCGCGCCGTTCGTCGAGGTAGCCGGGCTCCTCCTCGGCGAGCTTCAGGTCGAGGTGGTCTCCAGAGCAGGCGATCTCGAGGCCGTCGTAGCCCCACTCCGCGGCGAGGCGCGCGACCTCCGCGAAGGGCAGGTCTGCCCACTGACCGGTGAAGAGGGTGACGGGCCGGGTCGCGGATGCCGCGGCATCCGTCTCGCCCGCGTGCTGCTGGTCGCTCATCGTCGCTCCCGTTCGTCTTGCAGGGCGGTCAGGTAGCGGATGCTCCGTGCCGCGAGTTCGTCTTGCGATGCCGCGAGCGGTCGCCAGACCGAGGCGGCGACCGCGATGGTGTCGTTGTCGCCGGTGAAGCTCTCGAGGCCGAGGGGGCCGCTGTAGCCCACGTCGTCGAGGGCGTCGAGGAAGGCCGGCCAGTCGGTGTGGTCGTCGCCCACCGCGCCGCGGTCGTTGCCGCAGACCTGCACGTAGGCGAGGTGCTCCCCCGCCAGGCGGATCGCGTCGCCGACGTGCTTCTCCTCGATGTTCAGGTGGTAGCTGTCGAGCGCGAGGCCGAGGCCGGGCCCGAGCAACGGCCCGAGTGCCTCGAGCGCCTGCTCGACGGTGTTGACGAGGCTCGTCTCGTAGCGGTTCAGCGGTTCGACCGCGAGCCGGATGCCGCTGCGCTCCGCCGCCCGCACGACCGGGCCGAGGCTCGCCTGCAGTTCGCGGTAGCGGGCGACGCGCTCTTCGGCGTCCATGCGCCAGGCACGGCCGGTGGCCGCGGTGAACGGGCCGGCGACGATGCGGGCGCCCAGCCGCTCGGCGACGCCGACGCAGTGCACGAGGTAGTTCTGGGTCGCCACGACCTCGGAGCCCGGAGCGGCGATGAGGTTTCGGCCCGGGCCCATCGCGCCGATCACCACGGGGGCGAGCCGGTGGTCGCGCAGCATCTCCGCCGCGGCATCCGGCGACCAGTCGCCAGGGCTCTCGACCGGCAGCTCGATCGCGCCGAAGCCTAGTCCCGCAGCCTTCGCCGCGATCTCGGCGAGCGATTCGTCGTCGAGCGGCGAGGTCCAGACCCAGGTGTTCACACCGATGATGCGGCGCATGCTGCCTCCTTGCGAGCGTGCGATCGGGCGGCGGAGGGAGACCCGCCGCCGCCCGACCAGATTAGGCCGTCGTTCGCTCGATCACCCTTACGGGATCACTCGGTCCTGCCACACCTGCGGGTAGCCCGGCAGGTCTTCGCCACCGAACTTCGCGTAGTGGCCGTCGGGCATGCCGTCGTTCGCCTCGAGGTACTGGTCGACCTCTTCAGCAGTGATCGGCGACTGCGGCAGCACCCACTCCTTCGGGATCTGCTCGCCCGCGAAGATCTTCTGCGCGGCGAGCAGCGGCGTGCGCCACTGGAAGTTGGAGTACACCGGTGCAAGACCCGTGAGCCCCGTCTCCTTCCACTTGCGCAGGAAGCTCATCTCGTCTTCGCCCGTCATCACGGGGTAATCGACGCCGGCATCCTCGAACGCCTCGATGGCGGCGACGGCGCCGTCACCGGCGTCCATCCAGATGCCGTCGACATCGCCCTTGGCGAGCTCGTCGGAGATGATCTTCTTGATCTCGGCGGGGTCGGCTCCCGTGAAGTAGTCGACCGCCTCGATGTCGTTCTCCTCGAAGAGCTTCTCGGCCGCGGCCCAGCGCTGCTCGAGCACGTCGACACCGGGGAGGATCCGCAGTGCCACGACCTTCGAGCCCGGTTCGAGCTCCTCGATCAGGAACTCGGCGGTGTCGATGCCCCACGCGAATCCGCCGATGGGATGGATGAACGTGACGGGGCAGTCGGTCTGCACGCCGCGGTCGAAGACCACGACGGGCTTGCCGGTGTCGCACGCCCGCTCGACGGCCGGGGTCATGGCCGCCGTGGAGTTCGGCGAGATGATGAAGATGTCGCAGTCGCCCTCACCGATGAAGTAGTCGATGTCGGCGATCTGCGTGTCATCCGAGTCCTGCGCGTCGCGGGTCTCCATCTCGGAGATGACGCCCGCGTCCTGCAGCACCTTCAGCTGCTGGTTCATGGTGATCCAGCCGGTCTGCCGCCACGGGTTGGAGATCGAGGCGTTCGCGAAGCACGCCTTCTTCGCTCCGGTGCCTGCGTACTGCGCCGTGTCGGTCATCTCGGCGTTGATGTACTGCAACCACGGCTGCCCCTCGGGCCCCTCGGGCACGACGGACCGTTCGGCGTACTGCTTGTCGTAGAGCTCCTGGTCGAACCACTCGACCGCTTCTTCCGTGGCTCCGGCGTCATCCGACGGCGCGGCCACGTTCGGGTCGGTGGTACATCCGGCCAGCGCGAACAGCGCAAGAGCGCCGACCATGGCGGATGCCACTGCATACCTGCGTCGCATCACGAACCTCCCTTGGTTTCGTTGTCAGCCCTCTGCGTCGAGGGAATGGGTGCAGGGCGAGCGGATGCCGCGGCATCCTGCTCCTCCGCCGGTGCCGGCGAAGTCTTGGTCGCCGACTCGGGCGAGATCGTGGGCGCCGGGTTCGGCGCGTGGGGCGCAGGTGACAGCGGCGCGACCGGCGCCTCGAGGGCCCGGCCCTTTCGTCGTGCCCGGATCGTGGTGGCCGCGTAGGCGACGGCGAGGATGATGATCGCGCCCTGCACGGCATCACGGTAGGTCGAGGGCACCCCCGCGAAGTTCAGCAGGGTGAAGAGCGCTTCGAGGGCGAAGGCTCCGGCCGCCGCAGCGACGACCCAGCCCCGGCCGCCGCCGAGCACGACGCCGCCGAGCACGACCGCGGTGATCGCGGTGAACTCGTAGCCGCGCCCGACGCTCGGGTGCACGCCCGCGTATCCGACGAGCAGCACGCCGGCGACGGTCGCCGAGAGCGAGGAGATCATGAAGGTCGAGGTCTTCACCCACCAGTTGCGGGCGCCCGAGTAGCGCGCCGTCGTCGGGTTGTCGCCGAGGGCGATGATGGTGCGCCCGAACGGACGGCGCGCGAACCAGATCGCGATCGCGAGCACCACCGCGAGCACGATGACCGACCACGGCAGGATCTCGATGACCGGGAGGCCCCGGATGCCGCCGCGGCCGATCTCGCGGAAGCCGTCGGCCGGGTTGCCGGTCGCCGCGCCACCGGTCCAGTAGAGGGTGGCGCCGAGCAGGGCGAGCATCATGCCGAGCGTCACGATGAAGCTCGGCACCTTGAGCAGGGTGACGATGAGGCCGTTGATGAGCCCGATGAAGGCGCCGAACGCGAGCATGAACGCGAGCACGGGCAGCGACTTCGCCTCGTCCTGGCCGATGAGGTTGCCGGCGATCACGACCTGTGCCGTCACGACCGAGCCCATCGAGAGGTCGAACTCGCCGCCGACGATCACGAAGTACTGGCCGATCGCGACGATCGCGACGGGCGCGACGCGCTGGATGAAGCGGATGAACTGCGAGGGCTCGGCGAACGCGGGGTTCAGCACGGTGATCGCCACGAGCAGCACGACGAGCAGCAGGAACACGGCGCCGCGGGGGCTGACGAGCGTGCGGCCGAGTCCGGCGAGGCGCTGGCCGACGGTGGGCTGAACGGATGTCGCGGTGCTCATGCCGAGGCCTCCTTCTCGTGCTCGGCGATCGGTGGTCCGGCGGCATCCGACCCGGGCGCCTGCGACCCGGTGCCGAAACGCGGCCGCCTGCGGTCGAGCGAGCGGCTCGTGTACACGGCGACCGCGGCGACGATGACGACCCCGCGAACGACGTCTTTCAGGAACGGGTTCACCTGCATGACGCTCATCACGTTGTCGACCACGGCGAAGATCGCGACGCCGCCGATCGTGCCCCAGATCGAGCCGCGGCCGCCCATGAGCAGGGTGCCGCCGAGCACGACCGCGGCGATCGAGAGCAGGTCGTAGCCGCCCTGGGTGCCCACGGTGGGGCTGCCGACGCCGAGCCGGCTCGCGAGCAGGAGCCCGGCGAGCGCTGCCGTGATGGAGCACAGCATGTGCGCGACGATCACCGGCCGGGCGGTGCGGATGCCCGAGAGGCGCGCGACCAGCTCGTTGCCGCCGACCGCGAACATGTGGTTGCCGACCCGGGTGCGGGCGAGGAAGAACGCCCCGGCGAGCGCGACGACGAGCATGATGAGGGTCGAGACGGGCACTGGCCCCACACCGGTCGCGCCGATGAGCTGGAACTCCCACGGCACCTCGCCGCTCGTGCCCTTGTAGTTCGTGTCGAGGTAGCCCTTGATGATGAGCCCGGTGCCGAGCGTCGCGATGAAGCCGTTGACCTTGAGCTTCGTGACGATGAGTCCGTTGGCGAGGCCGATGAGGGCGGCGACGACGAGCACCGCGAGCACGGCGACGGGGATGTTCGCCGGGTTGCCCGCCATCAGGTCGGCGGCGATGAGGCTCGACAGGCTCACGACGTAGGGCACCGACAGGTCGAGCGAGGCGCACAGGATCACGAGCGTCTGGCCGATCGCGACGAACCCGAGCACGCTCATGCCGGTGAGGATGTCGCGGATGTTGCCGGCGCTGAAGAAGTTGCGGCCGACGCTCGCCACGAGCACGGCGCCGATGATGATCACGCCGACGAGGGCGATGCCCACGATGAGACTCGCGTCAAGGCGGCGACGCCGGCCCCGGCGTGCGGATGTCGCGGTGACGGCGCTCATCGGCCGGCCTCCTCTTCCGAGGCATCCGAAGAGGCATCCGAAGAGGCATTCGAGGAGGCATCCGAGTTCGCGATGCCCTCCGTCGCGGCAGCGGCGGGCTCAGGATCGGCCATGCCGACGACCTTCGCCCCGCCGATCTTGAGCGTGCCGGTCGCCGCCGAGAGGATCGTGGTCTCGTCGCTGCGCGCGGGGAGCTCGGCCGAGGCCCGGCCGTCGTGCATGACGATGATGCGGTCGGACATGCCGATCACCTCGGGCAGTTCGGAGGAGATCATGAGCATGGCGACCCCTTCTCTCGCGAGCCGTCGCATGAGCGTGTAGACGGCGACCTTCGCGCCGACGTCGATGCCGCGGGTCGGCTCGTCGAGCAGCACCACGCGCGGCTTCGTGGCGAGCCACTTCGCGAGCACGACCTTCTGCTGGTTGCCGCCCGAGAGGTACTGCACCTCTTGGTCGACACCCCGCGAGGAGACCTCGAGCGAAGAGAGCACGCCCGGCAGCTCTCGCCGCGCCTCGGACGTGCGGCGCGCGAAGACGGAGCGGATGACGAGCAGCGCGTTGTCGCCGACCGACTGGTTCAGGGCGAGGCCCTGGGCCTTGCGGTCCTCGGTGATGAGGGCGATGCCCGCCATGACGGCCTGCCGCGCCGAGGTCATGTGCACGGGCTGCCCGTCGAGACGCAACTCGCCGCGGGTGAACGGCGCGATGCCGAACAGCGCCTCGACGAGCTCGGTGCGCCCCGAACCCTGCAGGCCCGCGACGCCGACGATCTCGCCGGCGCGGAGCTCGAGGTCGATGTCGTCGACGTAGGCGTTGCCCGCGCCGTGCAGTTCGAGCCTCGGCTCCCCCACGACCGTGCCCTCGTCGGCGGCCGGGAAGTAGGCCGAGATCGGCCGGCCGACCATGCGGCGCACGAGCTCGTCGGTGTCGAGCTCGCCCGCGGGCCCGCTCGAGACGAGTGCGCCGTCTTTCAGCACCGTGATCGTGTCGCAGAGGTCGAAGATCTCCTTCAGCCGGTGCGAGACGTAGAGAATGGCGACGCCGCGCTCGGCGAGCCGGCGCACGATCGTGTAGAGCAGCTCGACCTCGTGGTCGGCGAGCGCTGCGGTGGGCTCGTCCATCTGGATGACCCGGGCGTCGACCGACAGCGCCTTCACGATCTCGACGATCTGCTGCTCGGCGACCGTGAGCGTGCGCACCGGGGCATCCGCGTCGATCGTGTCGATGCCGAGGTCGTCGAGCAGTGCGCGCGTCTCTGCGAGCATGGCCTTCTTGTCGACGAAGCCGCCGCGGCGCGGCTCACGGCCGAGGAAGACGTTCTGCGCGACGGTGCGCTCGGGCAGCAGGTTGAACTCCTGGAAGACGGTGGCGAGGCCGGCGCGGGCGGCCTCGACGGGGTGGCTGAACGCCACCTCGGTGCCGCCGAGGGCGATGGTGCCGGCATCCCGCTCGTAGACGCCGGCGAGGATCTTCATGAAGGTCGACTTGCCTGCGCCGTTCTCGCCGACGAGGCCGTGCACCTCGCCGGGGTGGAGCGTGAGCCCCACGCCGCGCAGCACGGTGACGCCGAAGAAGGACTTCTCGAGGCCGGTGGCCACGAGCACCGGCTCGGCGTCGTGCACGGCGCTGCGGCCGGCTCCGGTCTGCGGCTGCTGCGTGGTCATGCCACCACCTCCACCCAAGTGCCGCTCGCCGCGGACTCCAGTACCGCCTCGGTCACGCGCACCGCGCGCAGGCCGTCGCGGAACCGCGGCAGCCCCTCGGGCGACGCGCCGCCGATCGCGGCGTAGGCATCGGCGACGAAGGCGTTGAACGCGTCTTGGTACCCCATCGGATGCCCCGCCGGCACGAGCGATAGCCGTGCCGCGTCGCCGGCGAGCCGTGCCGGGTCGCGCACGATGACGCTCGACGCATCGGTGCGGCCGAGCCAGAGCGTGTCGGGCCGCTCCTGCTCGAAGCGCACGCTCGCCGCCGTGCCGGCGAGCTCGATCGAGAGGGCGTTCTTGCGCCCGGGCGCCACCTGCGACACGAGCAATGTGCCGACGGCGCCCGAGGTGAGCTCGACGACGACGGCGACGAGGTCTTCGGTGGCGATGTCGTCGTGCCGGGCGCGGGCCTCGTACACGGTGCGCGTCGAGGCGCTGAGGCGAACGATGCGCTCGCCCGAGACGAACTCGAGCAGGTCGACGAGGTGCGAGCCGATGTCGGCGAACGCGCGCGACGGACCGCCGAGCGCCGCGTCGACGCGCCAGTCGTCGTCGTGCGGTGCCGCGAGCCAGTCCTGCAGGTAGGCGCCCTGCACGCTGAGCAGCCGGCCGGTCTCGCCGCGGGCGATGCGGGCCCTGGCCTCGCGCGCCATGGGGTGGAAGCGGTAGACGAACGGCACCGCGGCCACGAGGCCCCGGTCGTCGGCGAGCGCGGTCAGCGCCGCGGCATCCGTCGCCGAGGTCGCGAGCGGCTTCTCGCAGATGACGTGCTTGCCGGCTTCGAGCGCGGCCATCGCGATCGCCGCGTGCGTCGTGTTCGGCGTGCAGATGTGCACGACGTCGATGTCGGGGTCGGCGAGCAGCTCGTCGACCGAGTCGAATGCGGCCGAGAGCCCGAGCCGTAGGGCGGCGTCGCGAGCTCGATCAGCCGAGGAGGACGCACCGCCCGTGAGATCGGCGCGAGCGGCGCGAGCAGCCCGGGAGTGCACGGCGGCCATGAAACCGCCGCCGACGAAGCCGGCACGAAGTGTGCGGGCCGGGGCGATGACGTCCGTTGTCATGGTCGCCATGCTGACACAGTCGCAGCATCTTTTGCTAGTCTTTCGTCAAAAGTTGCAGAAGTCGTTACATCTTCGAGATTTATCTGCGGGTGAAGTTGGTGTGCTTTACTCAGTGCATGGTCGACATCAGCCGGGGCTCGGCACTCGGCAGCTCGGGGGCGAGTGAGCTCTTCCAGCTGCTTCGCGACGGCGCCCCCCGCACCCGCGCCTCACTCGCGGCCAGCACCGGTCTCGCCCGATCGACCATCGCGGCGCGCGTCGACGAGCTCATGCGGCTCGGGCTGGTCTCCCCCGTCGCCGACGCCGCGTCGACCGGCGGCCGGCCGCCGTCGCAGTTCGCCCTGAACCCCTCGGCCCGCATCGTGCTCGCCGCCGACCTCGGCGCCTCGCACGCCACGATCGCCGTCACCGATCTCTCGGGCACCGTGCTCGCCGAGCACGGTGAACCCATGGACATCGCCCAGGGGCCGGAGTCCGTGCTCGGCTGGATGGTCGACACCGGCCTCGCCCTCATCGACGGGCTCGGCCGCGATCGGCACGAGCTCGCCGCGATCGGCATCGGCGTGCCCGGCCCGGTCGAGCACTCCAGTGGCCGCCCGGTGAACCCGCCGATCATGCCAGGCTGGGATCGCTTCGACGTGCCGGGCTGGGTGCAGCAGCACCTCGAGGTGCCCGTGCTCGTCGACAACGACGTGAACATCATGGCGCTCGGCGAACGCGCCCTCGCCTGGCCGCAGGTCGAGCACCTCATGTTCGTGAAGGTCGCCACCGGCATCGGCTCCGGCATCATCTCGGGCGGGCTCCTGCAACGGGGTGCACAGGGCATCGCCGGCGACATCGGCCACGTGCGGGTCGCGCGCGGCAGCGACGTGCCCTGCCACTGCGGCAACCGCGGATGCCTCGAGGCCCTCGCCTCGGGCCCCGCGATCGCCAGGGCGCTTCGCGAGCAGGGCGTCGCGGCGAACTCGGGCAACGACGTCGTCGAGCTCGTCAAGCGCGGCGACATCGACGCGATCCAGGCCGTGCGCCAGGCCGGCCGGGACATCGGCGAGGTGCTGACCGCCTGCGTCAGCCTCGTGAACCCCTCGGTCGTCGCGATCGGCGGATCGATGGCGCGGGCCGGCGAGCACCTCATCGCCGGGGTGCGAGAGGTCGTCTACACGCGCTCGATGCCACTCGCCACCGAGCACCTCGCGATCGTGCAGTCCGCCGCCGCGGAGAACGCCGCCGTGCTCGGGGCGAGCATGCTCGCGATCCACCACGCGCTCTCGCCCGAGGGCATCGACGCCCTCGCCGCGCGCTGACGCGGGCGCGCGCACGGCCTCGGCCGGAAGACGGGTGGGAAGGGTACGCTCGAAGGGTGCCCGACACCCCCTTCGCCCTCTTCGACCTCGAAGATGCGGCGATGGCGGTCGCGGTCGACGAGCGCCCGCGGCATGCGTGCCACTCGCGCGTCGTGGCGGATTCGAGCGATCGGGTCGCGTGGCTCCGGGCCCGCTCCCGCGGCATCACGGCGACGGATGCCGCGAAGCTCGCCTCGTTCGCCTCGGTTCGCTCGGCCGCATGGGAGAAGCGGCACGGCAGCTCGTTCGGCGGCAGCCGGTACACCGACCACGGCAAGGCCCGCGAACCCGTCATCGCCGACTGGGTGCGCCGAAGCCACGACATCGAACCGTCGAGCCTGCTCTTCCACGCTGAGACCGAGCACCGGCACCTCGCCACCCCCGACGGCCTGCGGGTGACCCCCGTCGGCGCCCTCGAGCTTTGCGAGATCAAGACCACGTCTCGGCCGTGGCGCGGCATCCCCCGAAGCTACCTGCGCCAGGTCTGGTGGCAGCAGTACGTGCTCGGCGCCGACCGCACGCTCGTCGTCTGGGAGCAGCACGACGACTTCGTGCCGATTCGCGACGAGCCCGAGTACCGTTGGGTCGATCGCGACGACGACCAGATCGCGATCCTCGTGAGACTGGCCGACGAGCTCATCGCCGAGCTCTCGGGGCGGCGCTCGTGATGGTCCTCACCTCGCTTCACCCACTCGCTTAGCACCCAACTGTCGGGAGGAACCACCAGATGACGACTGTCCTCCTGCACGGTCTGGGCGCCGACCGGCGTCAGCCCCTCGATCTCCTCACCCCCGCCGTGCACGCCGCAGTCGGCGCCGACGAGCTCATCGTCGCGCCAGACGTCCGGGCCCACGGCGGGTTCCTCACGGTGGGCGAGCCCGCAGACTTCGACATCGACCGGCTCGCCGCCGAGGTCGCTCAGAGCGTGCGGGAGACGATCTCCGAGGCCGGCGGCCCGCCGCCCGAGGCATCCGCCCCGCTCACCGTGATCGGCATCTCGCTCGGCGCAGCGCTCGCACTGCGGCTCGCGCTCGACGAGCTGCTGCCGATCGAACGCGCGATCTTCGTGCGACCCTCGTTCGACGACCGCCCGCTGCCCGAGCACCTGCGGGTCTTCCCGGTGATCGGGCAGATCCTCGCCGACGCCGGCCCTGCGGGCACCGAGGAATTCCGCGAGCGGGCGATCTTCCAGCGCATCGTCTCGGAGTCACCGACGGGCGGGCGGGCGCTCCTGGCCCAGTTCACGACGCCCGATGCCGCGCGGCGGGCCATGCGCCTCGTCGAGATCCCGCGCAACCGCGCGTTCACGGCCGACGCCGAACTCGGCGGGCTCGCGGGCCGCGGCATCCGCTCGCTCGTCATCGGCGCTCGGCGCGACCCGGTGCACCCCTATCCGCTCGCCGAGCGGTGGGCGGCCGCCCTCGACGCGCCGCTCGTCGAACTTCCGGCTCGCGACGACGGGCTGCCCGCGCAGACGGCGCTGCTGCGCGAGGGTGTGGCCCGCTGGCTGCAGCACACACGGGCCTGAGCGCGAAGAACTCCTGCGCGCGGCGCAACTGGATGCGCGGTCGCTCGATGGGGTCGGCGGCGTCGGCGCGCTCCGGAGAGAGGATCGTGAAGCCCCTCGTCGGCGACACCACCGGCCACCCGGGGTCGGTGCGATCATAGCGAGGACGGATACTGTGCAATGGACGATCTCGGGAGGGTGTGTCGATGCGGGCATTGGTGATCGATCAGACGGGCGGGGCTGAAGAGCTGCACATCGCCGAGGTGCCCGATCCGATCCGCGTCAGCGACGAGGTGCTCGTGCGGGTCATGGCGGCCGGCGTGAACCCGATCGACGCGAAGACCCGGGCCGGGCGGGGCGTCGCGAAGGCGATCCCCGCTTTCCCGGTCGTGCTCGGCGGCGACTTCGCCGGAGTCGTCGAGGCGGTGCCCTACTCGGCTCATCCGCTGCAGCCGGGCGACCGGGTCTACGGCATGGGCCGAGTGCCCCGGGCGGGCGGCAGCTACGCCGAGCTCATCTCGGTGAGTTCGCTGAGTCTCACGCGCATGCCGGCCACCCTGACGTTCGCCGAGGCGGCGGCCGTGCCGCTCGCCGCGCTCACGGCATGGGGAGCGGTCGTCGACACGGCCCGGGTGCACGACGGGCAGCGCGTGCTCATCCACGCGGCCGCCGGCGGCGTCGGTCACTTCGCGGTGCAGTTCGCCGCCTACTTCGGCGCTGTCGTCACCGCGACCGCGTCGGCCCGCAACGCCGACTTCGTGCGCGGGCTCGGTGCACGCCGAGTGATCGACTACACGAGCGAGCGCTTCGAAGAGGTCGTCACCGGTCAAGACGTCGTCATCGACCTGATCGGCAATGCGAAGGATGACACGGGCACGCGCTCGCTCGAAGCGCTGCGTCCGGCCGGGCTGATCGTGACGGTGCCAACGGGGTCATGGCCGACGATGGACGAGGAGGCGGCCGCCCGGGGCATCCGCGCCACCGGCTACTCGGTCGCACCCGATGCCCGCACGCTCTCGGTGATCACCCGTCTCATCGACGACGGCGCCGTGCGCGTGCACCTCGACCGAGAGCTGCCGCTCGAAGACGGTGCCGAGGCGCACCGGCTGATCGAGGCCGGCCATGTGCGCGGCAAGGTGGTGCTGCGGGTCGCGCCCGACCCTGCCTGAGCGCCCACCCCGCCTGAGCGCCGCGGGCGCCGCAGTGGCGACGGCCCGCGTCACCCCGCCCGCGCGTCGAGCAGTGCGCTGCCCAGCTCGCTGCGCAGGTAGAGCACGCTGTGGCCGTACCGCGTCGAGACGAGCAGGCCGGCATCGCGCAGCGCCCGCAGGTGCTGGTTCACCGCCGACGGCGTGACGCCGAAGCGCACCCCGAGTTCCGTCGACGACGCCGGGTCGCCGAGGGCTGAGAGCAGGCTCGCCCGGGTCTCGCCGAGAATCGCGGCGACCGCGGCGGGGTTGGCCACCTGCTCCGTCTCCCAGAGCGCGCCCTGCCCGCGCGCCGGGTACATGATCATCGGCGGGCCGTCGCCGACCGGTGCCGAGCCTCGCCGCGTGAACATCGTCGGCAGGAGCGTGAGCCCGAGACCGTCGATGCGGTGCCGGCGGTCGTTCGGGTCTCTCAGCCGCACCGATACGACGCCGTCGGCATAGTCGACCGTCGAGGAGATGCCGTTCAGCATGGTCGAGAGCCCGCTCTGGGCGATCTGGCGTCCACGGTAGACGACGTCGGCCTCGAGCACCGCCCGCATGCGCGGCCAGTAGGGCGCGAAGGAGGCATCCCAGAGCTCTTGCAACGCGCGCACGATGCGTCGGATGGCCGTCTTCGGCGAACCGGCGAACACCGCCGGCACGTGCCCGTGCACCGCCACCAGGTCGCGGATGAAGGTCTGCGAGGGTGTCGCGAGCAGCTGCTCGAACTCGTCGTCGAGCCGGGTGAGCGGCGACTCGGGGCGGGGGTTCAGGAAGTCGGGCGTCCACAGCCGGTCATCGATGAGGCCGTGCAGCGCCTCGACGTCGAGGTCGGCGCGCGCCGCCTCGGTGCGGCGCAGCCACGGCAGCTGGAGGGGGAACCGTGCCGGATCGTCGATGGCTCGCAGCGACAGCCCGAGTTCGCAGAGCGGCGAGATGCCGAAGCGCACGGACGCGACGTCGCCCTCGGTGAGCACGTATCGCAACATGAAGCGCAACGCTACATCAATTTCTCGGCACCGACGGGTCTGCGAGAACTGTACGAGTGAGCCCTCCCTCCCCGACGACACCCGACACGGGAACCGTGCCGACGATCGCCCCAGAGACGCCCGGCACGCCGTCGCTCTTCGCCCGCCTCGCGGCATCCGTCTCCGATCCGGTGCTGCGAATCCTCGTCGGCGCGACCCTCATCTCCCGCGTGGGACGCGGCATCTTCCTCACCGTGACGGTGCTCTACTTCACCTTCATCGTCGGCCTCGCGCCGCACGAGGTCGCGATCGTGCTCGCCGCCGCGAGTGCGGCGGGCGTGGTCGCCTCCCTCGCGGGCGGCTGGCTCGCCGACCGATTCAGCGCCAAACGCCTCCTCATCGTCTTCACCGCCATCGAGGGCGTCGCGCTCATCACCTACGTCTTCGCCGGCGACTTCGTCACCGCCCTCGTGATCGCCGTCGTCTGCGGCTTCTTCGAGCAGGCCGCGAACTCGACCCGGTCGGCGATCATCGCCCGCGGCTTCGAGGGCGAGGGACGCGTGCACGCCCGTGCCGTGCTCCGCGCCGTCACGAACGTGGCCATCGCCGCGGGCTCGGGGCTCGGCGCGCTCGCCCTGGCCCTCGGCACGGCGGAGGCGTATCGCACGCTCATCGCCGGGGCCGGTGCGCTCTACCTGCTCGGACTCATCCAGCTCGTGCGCCTTCCATCCCGGGTCGACGCCCAGTCGCGCACGGCTGCAGCCCCCGTGACGACGGCGACCGGCTCCGTCGACGCCGCGGCGAGCGCGGAAGCCGCCGTCGCCGAACGGCGCGCATGGCGCCGGCACTCGCCCTGGCGCGACCCGCGCTACCTCGTGCTCACCGCCCTCAGCGCCGTGTTCGGCATGCAGTTCGGCGTCGCTGAGCTCGGGGTGCCGCTCTGGATCGCGCGCGAGACCGCCGCCCCCGAAGCCGTCGTCGCGGCGCTCCTCATCCTCAACACCGTGATCGTGGTGATCTTCCAGGTGCCGCTCTCGCGCGGCACGCACGACCTGCGCGCCGCCGCCCGCGTCTCGGGCATCGCCGCGTGGCTGATGGCCGCCGCGTGCCTCGTGTACGCCTCGGCAGCCGGGCTGCCCGTCGGTTTCGCGATCGCGGTGCTCGTCGTCGCCGCGATCACCCACGCCTTCGCCGAGGTGCTCTCGCAGGCGGGCGGGTGGGGGCTCAGCTTCGAGCTCGCCGACCCGGCGCGGGCGGGCAGCTATCAGGGCGTGTTCGGCATGGGCTACACGGTCGGAGCCCTCGCCGCGCCCCTCGTCGTCAACGCCACGGCGATCTCGCACGGGTTCTCGGGCTGGGTCGCGCTCGCCGCGATCTTCCTCGCCTCGGGCCTCGGCATCCGCTGGCTCGCCCGGCGTGCGGCGCGCACCGCCGAGGCCGCCTCGGCATAGCGCCGCCGAGGCCGCCTCGGCATAGCGCGACACACCGACGCATCCCTCGCCACCCTGTCGCACCGCGAGGCCTGCGTGGCATGATCGGCGCATGACCGAGCCCAGCACGCCGCTTCCGGCCCACTCCGACGACGGACGATCGTTCACGGTTCCGGATGCCGCGGGCACGCCGTTCATCGCGGGCACCCTGCTGCTCGTCACCACGGGGCAGGGTCGCCAGCTCGCCCTCGTCGAAGCTCGCGAGACGGCTGCGCCCGGTGCGCCCGAGGCGCTGCACGGACGCCTGCTCGGTGCGATCGAGGGCGACCGTTTCGACCCGCGAGCCAGCCACCCCTTCGCGGACGCAGCGGTCGAGGCCGCCGACGCCGAGACGATCGACCTCGTGCACGCGGCGCTCGGCGCCACCCTCGAGGTCGGGGTGAACCTCAGCCCGCCGATCAGGCCGGCGCGACTGCTCGCCCACCGCTTCAACCGGCACACCTTCTGGTGCGGTCAGAGCGGCTCCGGCAAGACGTATGCGCTCGGCGTGGTGCTCGAGCAGCTCATCGCGCACACGGCGCTGCCCGTGGTCGTCTTCGACCCGAACTCCGACTTCGTGCGACTCGGCGAGCTGAACCCCGACGCGAGCGGGCCCGGTGCCGAGCTGCTGCGGCACCGCGACATCCGTGTGCTGCGCCCGAACACGGCGGGCGCCGACCCGCTTCGCGCCCGGTTCACGGCGATGACGGCCGAGGCGAAGGCGGCAGTGCTCCGACTCGATCCGGTCGTCGACCGTGAGGAGTTCAACGCCGCCGTGCACCTCCGCGAGACGCTCAGCGAGGTCGATCCGGGAGTGCTGCTGCCCGAACTGCTCGGCTCCGACGACCCGGTGCGGCGCGCCCTCGGACTCCGCATCGAGAACATGGGCCTGCTGAGCTGGGAGGTCTGGGCGGGCCGCGATCGCGAGGCGACGCTCGTGATCGACGAGCGAGCGGATGCCACGGTGCTCGACCTCGGCGGCTTCTCGACGCCCGACCAGCACCTCGTCGTCGCGCTCTCGGTGCTCGACGAGCTCTGGACCCGACGCGAGGAGCGGCGGCCGGTGCTGCTCGTGATCGACGAGGCCCACAACCTCTGTTCGCCCGAGCTGTCGTCACCGCTCGCGGTCGCGGTACGCGAGCGCATCATCCAGATCGCCGCCGAGGGGCGGAAGTTCGGCCTGTGGCTGCTGCTCTCGACGCAGCGACCGTCGAAGGTGCACCCCGGCATCATCTCCCAGTGCGACAACCTCGCCCTCATGAAGATGAGCTCGCCCGTCGATCTCGACGGGCTCGCGACGTACTTCGGCTACGCGCCGGCGGCGCTCATCGCGCGGTCGCCGTGGTTCCGGCAGGGCGAGGCGCTCTTCGCCGGCGGCTTCGTGCCCGCGCCGACGCTGCTCGCGATGAACGCGAGGCTCACCCCCGAGGGCGGGAGCGACGTGGGCGTGCCGCTGCGCTGAGCTCGTGCGACGGCCGAGGAGCGGGCTGCCCGCAACGAAGGGGCCGCCCGACCGGTGCACCTTCCGGGATCACCGGATGCGGTCGGGACGGCCCCTTCGGGCTCGGCCTCAGAGGAAGCGCGCGTAGGCGCCCACCGTGAGGAACGTCGGGAACTCGGGCTCGAGGGCGACGGTGCGGAACACCGAGATCGCGTCGTCGAACCGGTCGCCCTCGAAGCGCGGCAGTTCGGCGACCGCGGCCGCCATGAGCCGAACGATCGACGTCTGGTCGATACGGGTGCCCTCGGCCGTGACCGTGTTCTCGTTGAGCCACTGCCAGACCTGCGAACGCGAGATCTCGGCCGTCGCGGCATCCTCCATGAGGTTGTCGATCGCCGCGGCGCCCGTGCCGCGCAGCCACGACTCGATGTAGCGGATGCCGATCGAGATGTTGTCCTGCACGCCGCCCTCGGTGACCTCGCCGCCGATCGACGGGATGTCGAGCAGCTCGGCCGCGGTCACGTGCACGTCATCGCGCAAGCGGTCGAGCTGGTTCGGCTTGTCGCCGAGCACCGCGTCGAACTCCGCCCGAGCCGTGGGGATCAGGTCGGGGTGCGCGACCCACGTGCCGTCGAAGCCGTCGCCGGCCTCCCGGCGCTTGTCGGCCGACACCGCGGCGAGCGCACGGGCGGTCACCTCGGGGTCGCGGCGGTTCGGGATGAACGCGCTCATGCCGCCGATGGCGTGCGCGCCGCGCTTGTGGCACGTCGCGACGAGCAGCTCGGTGTAGGCCCGCATGAACGGCACCGTCATCGTGATCGCCTTGCGGTCGGGCAGCACCCAGCGGCGACCGCGCGAACGGAACGTCTTCACGATCGAGAAGATGTAGTCCCAGCGGCCGGCGTTCAGGCCCGCGCAGTGGTCGCGCAGTTCGTAGAGGATCTCGTCCATCTCGAACGCGGCCTGGATCGTCTCGATCAGCACCGTCGCCCGCACCGTGCCCTGCGGGATGCCGAGCCGCGTCTGGGCGAAGACGAAGATGTCGTTCCACAGCCGGGCCTCATGGTGCGACTCGAGCTTCGGCAGGTAGAAGTACGGCCCGCGCCCCGCGGCGATGAGCGCCTGCGCGTTGTGGAAGAAGTACAGGCCGAAGTCGACGAGCGAGCCCGAGGCGTGCATCGCGCGCCCCGCACGGTCGTGGAACTTCAGGTGCTTCTCGACGAGGTGCCAGCCGCGCGGTCGCATCACGATCGTCGGCGTCTCCTCCGCGGTGACGCGGTACTGCTTGCCTTCGGGGCTCGTGAACTCGAGGCGGCCGCGCAGCGCGTCGAAGAGGCTCAGCTGGCCCTCGATGACGTTCGGCCAGGTCGGGCTCGTCGCGTCCTCCTGGTCGGCGAGCCAGACCTTCGCGCCCGAGTTCAGCGCGTTGATCGCCATCTTGCGGTCGGTCGGTCCGGTGATCTCCACGCGGCGGTCCTCGAGGCCGGGCCCGGCGCCGGCGACGCGCCAGCTGCTGTCGTCGCGGATCCACTCCGTCTCGGGCAGGAACTTCGGGTCGCGACCGTTGGCGGCATCGACCCGGGTCTGCAGGCGTGCGGCGAGCAGCTCGTGCCGGGTGCCGGCGAAGCGGTCGTGCAGCTCGGCGAGGAACGCGAGCGCCTCGGGCGTGAGGATCTCGTCGTAGCGCTCACCGAGCGGCGCGGTGATCTCGATGCGCGGTTCGACGGTCTGGAAGCTGCCGGTGGCGGGCTTCGGCTCGAACTGGGATCCGGATGCCGCGGCATCCGCTCGCTCGAACGTCATGCTGGGTGTGGTGTTCATGATCGTGTCTCCTTCAGATGGTCGGTCGAGGGGCGCGGAGCGCCACCTCGACCGACTGATGAGTCAGAACTGTTCTTCCTCGGTCGATCCGACGAGTGCGAGCGTTGCGCTGTTGGGGTTCAGCGCCGTGGCGATCTGGTCGAAGTAGCCGGTGCCGACCTCGCGCTGGTGGCGCGTTGCGGTGTAGCCGTGCTTCTCCGAGGCGAATTCCGCCTCCTGGAGTTCGACGTAGGCGCTCATGTGCCGCTCGTTGTAGTCCTTGGCGAGCGTGAACATGGAGTGGTTGAGGGCGTGGAAGCCCGCGAGGGTGATGAACTGGAACGCGTAGCCCATCGAGGCGAGCTCGCGCTGGAACTTCGCGATCTGGTCGTCGTCGAGGTGGCGCTTCCAGTTGAACGAGGGCGAGCAGTTGTAGCTCAGGCGCTTGCCCGGGAACTTCTCGTGCACGGCCTCGGCGAAGCGGCGGGCGAGGTCGAGGTCGGGCTCGGCCGACTCGACCCAGAGCAGGTCGGCGTACTCGGCGTAGGCGAGGCCGCGGGCGATGACCGGCTCGATGCCGTTCTGCACCTCGTAGAAGCCCTCGGCGGTGCGCTCCCCCGAGACGAAGGGCTTGTCGCGCTCGTCGTGGTCGCTCGTGAGCAGGGTCGCGGCGAGCGCGTCGGTGCGGGCGATGATGATCGACGGCACGCCGGCGACATCCGCCGCGAGTCGGGCCGCGTTGATGGTGCGGATGTGCTGGCCCGTGGGAACCAGCACCTTGCCGCCCATGTGGCCGCACTTCTTCTCGCTCGCGAGCTGGTCTTCCCAGTGCACGCCCGCCGCGCCGGCCTCGATCATCTGGTGCATGAGCTCGTAGGCGTTCAGCGGTCCGCCGAAGCCGGCCTCGGCGTCGGCGACGATCGGGGCCATCCAGTCACGGTCGTCGGTGCCCTGCTCGATCTGGCCGGCGCGCAGCAGCGCGTTGTTGATGCGACGCACGACCGCCGGCACCGAGTTCGCGGGGTAGAGCGACTGGTCGGGGTAGGTCTGGCCCGAGAGGTTCGCGTCGGCCGCGACCTGCCAGCCCGAGAGGTAGATCGCCTTGAGGCCGGCGCGCACCTGCTGCACGGCCTGGTTTCCGGTGAGGGCGCCGAGGGCGGCCGACCACTGGGGCTCCGCCTGAGGGGCGAAGGCCGTGCCGGTGTTCTGCTGGATGTCGTTCCAGAGCTTCTCGGCGCCGCGCTTCGCGAGCGTGCGCTCCTCACGAACGGGGCCGCGGAGGGCGATGACGTCTTCGGCGGTGTAGTCGCGGCTGACGTCGCTCCACCGGGGGTTCGCGTCCCACTCGAGCTGCAGCTCGGCTGCGGTCTGGGTCTGGTCGCCGGGGCGGTTCGTGGTGCTCATGGTGTCCTCCGAGTGGTGCTGAGCGGATGCTTCGGTGTGGCCGTTCGGCGTCTGCTTCGACGCCGTGCGGTGGTCTGTACATCCACTCTGCGCCCGGCCGACCCCTGCACCACGACGATCTCGGGGGTGAACTTTCCCACTCTTTCTGCACCGCAGAACAACCCGGGTTACGGCACCCGACTGTTCACACGGCGGAGGCCCGGGCGAGCTCCTCTTCGATCACGCTCGTGTGCGCCGGCGCCCATCCGAGGGCGCGGGCCTTGCCGCCGAAGGCTCGCTGATCGAGCAGGAGCGCGTCGGCGAACGCGGCGCCGAACCGGTTGCGCGTGGCCTCGACGGGCTCGGCGGCGACTCCTGCCCCGCCCGCGACCGCTTCGGCGAGCGCGCGCACGGCGGTCGGGTTGCCGTCGCTGCCGATGAGGCGGCCGAGCGGGGAGTCGTGCGTCAGGGCGAGCTCGAAGAGCCGCGCGAGGTCGTCGGCGTGAACCCAGGTCCAGTGCTGGCGGCCGTCGCCGATGAGCCGCAGCTCGCCGGCCTCGGTGCGGGGCGCGTCGGTGATGAGGCTCGCGAGACCCCGGCCGTGGCCGTAGACGACCCCGGGCGCGACGATCGTCGCGTCGACGGATGACGCGAGCAGCCGCTCCTCGATGGGCAGGCGCCAGACGACCAGCGCGGTGGGGCCGAGCGGCCCGTCGTCGTCGATCGCCTCACCCGCCCCGAACTCCCAGATGCCGCTCGTGAGCACGAATCGCTTGCCGGTACCGCCGAAGTGCTCGATGACCGTGTCGACGACGGCCGAGTTGAACGCCTCGGCACCCGTCTCGGGCGCCGCCGTGTGCACCGCCGCGTCGACGTCGTCGAGCGCGGAACCGAACCACGCGGCATCCGTCACCTCGCCTTCGAGCGGGGCGGCGCCCTGTGCACGAACTCGGGCGGCCGCGTCGGCGCTGCGCACGACGGCGACGACCTCATGCCCCGAGGCGACCAGGGTGTCGAGCAGGGACGAGCCGATGTACCCGGTTCCACCGGTGAGGAGAATTCGCATGAGCGCAATCGTCATGGATTCGGAACCCGTTGCTCCAACGACACTTCACCGAGGGAAACGAAACTTCACCGAAGGAAACGGAGCCGCGAACGACCGGCCCGACGCTCGCGATCCTTGCGGAATCGACGGAAACATCTGGGTTGTTCCGTTTGCCGCAAACGGGTTCTCGTGTGACCATCGAAGCATGGTCATCGCGGATCGAACGGGTTCGGCGGCACGCACCGCCGCACTCGATGCGCCCGCCACCGGCGCCGACACCGTCGAGCCGGCTTCAGACGACGTCGACTCGCTCACGCTCGGACGCCGCATCCGCGAGCACCGCACCGCCCGCGGCATGACCCTCGGCGAACTCGCCTCGGCGATCGACCGGGCGCCGTCCCAGGTCTCCGCGATCGAGAACGGCAAGCGCGAGCCCCGGCTCTCGATGCTGCGCACGATCGCCCTCGCGCTCGGCACGACCGTCGACGAACTGCTCCGAACGGATGCCCCGTCGGAGCGCGCGGCCCTCGAGATCGCCGTCGAACGCGCCCAGCGCGGCCCGGTCTTCGCCGCTCTCGGACTCCCGCCCTTCCGTGTCGCGAAGGGCATGAACGACCAGACCCTGCAGACCATCCTGAGCCTGCACAACGAGATCGATCGGCTGCACCGCGAGCGTGCCGCGACGCCCGAGGAGGCCCGCCGGGCCAACGCCCAGCTGCGCGCCGAGATGCGCGGTCGCGACAACTTCTACGCCGAGCTCGAGACGAAGGCAGCGGAGCTGCTCGAGGCGGTGGGCCACACGGGAGGGCCGGTCTCGCACCAGCTCGTGGCCGACATGGCGAGCCACCTCGGGTATTCGCTGCACTACGTCGGCGACCTGCCGCACTCGACCCGCACGGTGACCGACAAGCGCAACGGGCGCATCTACCTGCCGACCCAGCAGTCGCCGTCGCGCGACTCGCGCTCGCCCATCCTGCAGGCGCTCGCGAGCCACCTGCTCGGCCACGAGGAGCCGCGCGGCTACGCCGACTTCCTGCGCCAGCGCATCGAGACCAACTACCTCACGGCCGCGATCCTGCTGCCCGAACAGGCCGCGGTGCGCTTCCTCAGCGAAGCGAAGAACCTGCGCCGCATCTCGATGGAAGAGCTGCGCGACGCGTTCGCCGTCTCGTACGAGACCGCGGCGCACCGCTTCACGAACCTCGCGACGGCCCGCCTCGACATCCCCGTGCACTTCATGAAGGTGCACGAGTCGGGCACCATCATCAAGGCCTACGAGAACGACCGCGTGCGATTCCCCTCCGACGCGCTGGGCGCCGTCGAGGGCACCACGGTCTGCCGCAACTGGACCGCCCGCACCGTCTTCGACGTCGAGGACCGCTTCAGCCCGTGGTACCAGTACACCGACACGCCATCGGGCACCTTCTGGTGCACCTCCCGCATCGAGAAGGCGAAGGAGGGCGAGTACTCGGTGTCGGTCGGCGTGCCGTTCGAGCACGTGAAGTGGTTCCGCGGCCGCGAGACATCCCATCGTGCGGTGTCGCGCTGCCCCGATCCCGCCTGTTGCCAGGCGCCCGCCGGCCTCGCCGAGCGATGGGCGGATGCCTCGTGGCCCGCCGCGCGCACCCCGACGAGCCTGCTCGCGGCGCTGCCTACCGGCACCTTCCCGGGCGTTGACCAGACCGAGGTGTACCAGTTCCTCGAGGCGCACGCGCCGCACTGATCGCAGCGAGCACCGGTCGCTGCGACGAGCTCTCGGTCAGTCGAGCCGCCACCCGCGCACGGCGTGCACCGCGAACGATTCGGGATACGCCGCTCGCTCGGGCTGCTCGGGCGGGAAGGCGAACACGTCGAGCATGAGCTGCATCGGGTACTGCGGTGACTGCACGACGCGCTTCACGACCTCGTCGTCGATCGCGAAGACGATGCCGTCGGCCCGCCACTCGACCGCATAGCGGTGCGGCTCGCGCACGTCGCCGGCGAACGGCACCCGCTCGAAATCGTCGACGATCGCGGGGTCGCGGAACGGGTGGACGCCCAGCCCGACGAGGGCGCTGCCATCGTCGCGAATGTCACGGCCGAAGATCTCGAACACGCAGATCTCGGCGGATTGCTCTGGTTCGTCTTCGACGCCGATCAACCACAGCGCCGCCATGGCGTGCTCGTCGATGCCGTCGACCGCCGCGACGACCTCGATGCGCCCGAACCTCGGTGTGTACAGTCGCACGTCGGGCTGCGCCTCGCGCACCACGAGGCCATCGCGAAACGGATGCTGCCCCGACATCGACCCGACCGCCCCTGATCGCACGGCCGTCTGCAGGTTCGACACCCGGGTGACGCCGTCGAACTCGGGCGACCACGCCGGCTGATCGGCATCGACCCGCAACCGCAGCACCCCGTCGCCGATGTCGTACCGGGCGCGCGTGCGCTCACGGCTCGACCATTGCGGCAGATAGACCGGCAACCACTGCTTCGGGTCGAGGTCTGGGCCGGAGAAGTCGGCGTCGAACTCGAGCGACTCCGACGGGAGCGGCGTGAGGAACGGCATGCTCCCGATACTGCCCGGCCCCACCGACATCCGCTCTGCTCCCGCCGACCGTTCCGCCGGCGAGCGGATGTCGGGACGCGGCGCCTCTGGCGGCGGCCGATGCCTGCGCGGCAGGATGGGACCACCACAACCGCATCGGAGTGATCCCCGTGGGAACGACCGTCTTCGAACGACGCCGGCCACCGGCATCCGTCGTCAGCCATTCGCTCGAGCGCACGGCGCGGTCGGTGTTCTGGCTCGACGACCTGCCCGCGGGAGCAGTGGGCGGGCGTCCGAAGCTCGCGGGCCACCGTGTCGCCGACCTCGTCATCGTCGGCGGCGGCTACACCGGCCTCTGGAGCGCGGTGCTCGCCAAGCGCCGCAATCCGAACGCCCGAGTCGTGCTCGTCGAGGCGAAGTCGATCGGCTGGGCGGCGTCCGGGCGCAACGGCGGCTTCTGCGAGGCGAGCCTCA
This sequence comes from Agromyces badenianii, assembly GCF_003070885.1. Taxonomy (NCBI): domain Bacteria; kingdom Bacillati; phylum Actinomycetota; class Actinomycetes; order Micrococcales; family Microbacteriaceae; genus Agromyces; species Agromyces badenianii. Next base: position 453,490 of record NZ_CP028913.1, on the reverse strand, counting down.
CGCACGGGCAAGAGAACGGCATGGCGCGCTGGCCGAAGGAGATGGCGACGCTCGACCGGCTCGGCCTGGCGAATCTCGACGCGATCGAGGCGGCAGAGGCCGACTACGGCATGGACTTCCACTTCGAACGCACGGGCCAGCTGGCGCCGGCGGTCGAAGAGCACCAGGTGGAGTGGTTGCGCGAGTGGCACGCAGAGGCGACGGAACGCGGCGAGGAAGGCGTCGTCTACCTCGACGAGCACGAGGCGCAGGCGGCCGTCGCCTCCCCGACGTACCTCGCCGCGGTCTGGGAGCAACGCACGAACGGCATGCTGCACCCGGCACGCCTGGCGTCGGAGCTCGCGCGGGTCGCCGAAGAGCTCGGCGTCGAGATCTTCGAGCACTCCCCCGTGAAGCGGCTCGACACCCCGGGTTCGACCGGTGCCGTCTCGATGATCACCGACGACGGCAGGGTCGACGCGGAGCGCGCCGTGCTCGCGACGAACGTCTTCCCGTCGCTCGTGAAGCGCAATCGCCTGATGACCGTGCCGGTCTACGACTACGTGCTCATGACCGAGCCGCTCTCGCCACGGCAGCTCGCCGACATCGGCTGGGGCGATCGCCAGGGCATCGGCGACCTGGCGAACCAGTTCCACTACTACCGACTCTCGAAAGACCACCGCATCCTGTTCGGCGGGTACGACGCGATCTACCACTACGGCCGCAAGGTGCGTTCGGAGTACGAGAACCGCCCCGAGACCTGGCAGCGGCTCGCGAGCCACTTCTTCACGACCTTCCCGCAGCTCGAGGGCCTGCGGTTCAGCCACCAGTGGGCGGGTGCGATCGACACGAGCACGCAGTTCACGGCGTTCTTCGGCACCGCGCGCGACGACCGCGTCGCCTACGCGGCAGGGTTCACGGGGCTCGGCGTCGGATCGACCCGATTCGCGGCCGAGGTCATGCTCGACCTGCTCGAGGGCCGCGACAACGAGCGCACCTCGCTCGAGATGGTGCGCAAGCGCCCGCTGCCCTTCCCGCCCGAGCCCGCCGCATCGATCGGCATCAACGCGACGCGCTGGTCGCTCGACCGCGCCGACCACAACCGCGGCAGGCGCAACCTGCTGCTGAAGACCCTCGACGCCCTCGGACTGGGGTTCGACTCGTGAGCGAGTAGCGTGCTCACGGTCTCATGCAGACGTCGAAGCTGCAGCGGCCCGTGCCACGATCAGCCGCAGAACTCCTTCGGAACGCCGGCGACCTCCTGCACGCCGATGAGCACGACGACGTCGTCTTCGACGACGAAGTCGACGTACCCTTCGGTATCGTCTCCGACGGCGTAGCCGAACGAGTCCGCTGCGGTCTGGTTCACCTGCTGCAGGCCGGGGTATGCGGCAGTGAGCTCGTCGAGCGCAGACCCGAGCCGAATGCCCGCCTCGGTCGTCGGTGACGCCGGAACAACCCCTGCTTCGTCGGCGCGCCCCATGACCCACACCGAGGCGACCTCATCGCCGCCCTCCGGATGCGTCAGGAGCAACGACGCCGCCCCCTCGGTCGAGAGCTCGACCACCCACGGGCACCATTCCGACGTCTCGAACGCCGGCAGCCCCGCGACCACCTCCTGGTAAGGGGCGCCGCGCTCGATCGGCCCGATGCCGTCGGTGGTGATCACCCATGTGCTCACGTCGTCGGGATCAGCGGCGACCGCCGTCGGCGTCGGTGAGGGCGTGGGCGATTGCGACGCCGCCGTGGTCGGTGCGTTCGTGACGGCACCTCCGGGCGACGCGCACCCGGCGAAGCCGAGAACGGTGAGCGACGCCAAACCAAGGACGGCGGACTTCGCGGCGAGCAGGCGGATCCGGGACATGGTCTCCTCCGTTTGAGAATGTGCGGGGGAACCGCGGTCACCACGCTAACGCCCGGAGCCACCCCGGGGACGACTTCTGCGTCTCGCTTGTGTAACAGCCCTAGGCGACCGCCGCGCCCGCCGCGCCGGATTCGGGTTCCCCTGGCTCGATGCGGAAGGTCCGCGTGAAGCGGTCGAGCAGCTCCTGGTCGCCGTCGAAGTGCGTGCCCACGTCACCCGACAGCAGCTCGCGGAGCGCGACGGGCGTCAGCTCGAGTTCGAGCACCGCCTCCGGCACCGGCTCGAACGCCGAACGCCGCCTCGGTTGCGGCAACGCTCCCGCCCCGATCGGCACGATGTCGAGCGTGCCGCCCACCACGATCGCCGAGAGTGAGACGTCACCCACGTGCAGCACGTACTCGGTCGGCGGCAGCGACGCCGCGGCATCCGGCCGGAATGCCGCACGCAACGAGACCGCGAGCGCATCGGCGCCGACCGTCTCGCCGATGCCGGGCTCGCCGAGCACCGACCAGCCCCAGCGTTCGAGGGCGAGCACGACCGGCTCGAGCCCGCGACCGAGCGCGGTGAGTTCGTACCCGCCGCGCACGGTGGGCACCCGGCGCAGCACGCCGGACTCCTGCAGCTCCTTGAGCCGGTCGCTCAGGATGTTGGTCGGGATTCTGGGCAACGAGGCCTTCAGGTCGCCGTAGCGGCGGGGGCCGACGAGCAGGTCGCGGACGATGAGCAGCGCCCATCGATCCCCGACCCGCTCGAGTGCCCGGGCCGCTCCGCCGTACTGGCCGAAGCCGCGCACGCCGCGTGAGGCCATGCGGTCGCGGGTCAGGCCGTCGCAGCGGCGCCCTGCTCGGCCATGTACGCCTCGGGGCCCTTCTCGGCTGCGGCGGGCTCCATGAAGAGGAAGGAGAGGTTGTTGCCGTCGGGGTCGTCGAGGTCGCGCGAGTACATGAAGCCGTAGTCCTGCGCCTCGCGCGGCTCGCTGCCGCCTGCGGCGAGGCCCTTCGCAAGCACGTCGTCGACCGATTCACGGGAGTCGCGGCTCAGCGCGATGGACACCTGCGCCTGCGTCTTCGGGTCGATGATCTGCTTGTCGGTGAACGTGCCGAGGTACTCGCGCGTGAGCACCATGAAGTAGATGGTGTCGCTGAGCACGACGCACGCGGCGTTCTCGTCGGTGAAGAGCGGGTTGATGCTGAACCCGAGCGCCTCGTAGAAGCTCTTCGAGCGCTCGAGGTCGGTGGTGGGCAGGTTTACGAAAATGCTGGTTGCGGTCATGATCGCCTCCGAGGGATCGTCACTGGTCTTCGGATGTTGTATGTCAGCTTGCTCTTTGCAAGTGCACTTGTCAATAGCAAGTAGACACGAGCTCGCCTACCGCACGACGCTCCGCCGCACGAGGAGCGCCAGGTGCAGGGCCGTGAGGGTCTCGCCGTCGTCGAGGTCGGTGCCGAGCAGGTCGCCGATGAGGCCGAGCCGCTGATAGAAGACCGAACGAGAGAGGTGCGAAGCGGATGCCGCGGCCGTGCGATTGCCCGGATGCGCGAGCACCGCACCGAGCACGTCGAGCAGATCGCCCCGGCGCGCGAGGTCGTAGTCGATGAGCGGCTCGAGCATGCGCTCGCCGTGCTCGAGCAGGCGGTGGTCGTCGCGCAGCGAGGTGACGAGCCGCATGAGGGGTCGATCGTCGGATCGTTGCACGACGGGGCCGCGGGTCGCGCGCGCCGGACCGCGAGCCAGGTCGATCGCCTCCTGCGCCGAGCCGAGCAGGGCATTGAGGCCGTCTGCCTCGGAGCCGACCGACAGCACGATCCTATCGAGCACCGCGGAGTCGACCGCGACGAGGGCGCGGGCGAACCGTCGCGCCGTGGCGTCGTCGAACGCTCGCGAGGCCGGCAGCGAGAGGAGCATGAGCGTCGCCGGCACGGCGAAGGCACCGTCGCGGATGCCGCCGGCGATGGCCCGCCCGCCGAGCCCGCGAGCCGCGGCATCCGCTGCCTCGGGCGCGACCGGGGCCCCCGTCACGACGACCCCGAAGAGCCGCGCGCCGTCGATCGGCAGCCCGGCCGCCTCGACGCGTGACGACGCTGCGGCGAGGCCCGCGAACCTGCCGTCGAGCAAGCCGTCGACGAGGCGCTGCCGACCGAGGCGTACCCACTCGTCGACAGCCCCGTCGGCGAGCCGGCCCAGCGCGAGCGCGATCGCGCCCTGCTCGAGCACGCTCGTGCGCCCCGCCGGGTGCGCCGGCCCCGGCAGGGCGATGAGATGGCCCCATCGGATGCCCCTGGCCTCGACCGGCACGATGAGCCACTCGTCCGGCGCGACGCCGAGTCCCCGTCGCTGCTGCTCGTGCTGCCGATGCGCGCGGCGCGACCGCACCTCCCACCCCGTGAAGAGCTCCCCTTCGGCGGCGAGCGGCACCTCGGCGGCCACGACCTCGTGGGCGAGGTTCTCGAGCACGACGGCAGCACCGAGGGTCTGCGCCAGCTGCTCCACGATGAAGTCGGGCGGCGACCCGCGCAGGGCGAGCGCCGTGAACCGCTCGCGCACCTCGTCGCGGGCGCGCAGCGCCGCCGTCTGCTCCGAGATGATGCGACCGTGCACGGCCTCGGTGAGGGCGACGAACTTCACCTCGCGGTGCAGGGCGACGAGGGCGAGCCCGTGCTCGCGTGCCGCCGATTCGACGACCGCCGGCACGTACCGATAGTGCACGCCGAGCTCGAGCACGAGGCCGGCCAGGCCCGCGTCGACGAGGCCGGCGATGAACGAGGTCAGCTCGGCCGGATCCGTGGGCCAGCCCGATCCCGTGGTGAGCAGCAGCTCGCCGCCGTTGAGCAGACGGGCGACGCCCGCACTGTCGGAGACGTGGGCCCAGCGCACGTGCGCATCGAGGGCATCACCACCGGAGAGCACCTCGGGCAGCCCCTGCGCGACGGCCGGGATCGTCAGGATCTCGCGCACGGTCGGGAGTCCGTCATCGGCCGGATCGAGCGCCGGACGGTTCGTCTGGTTCACGTCATCTTCGCGACGATCTGCCACCGGAATCGCCCTTCTTCCTCTGTCACACTCGGAAATCGAAGCCTAGCCGACTTCGGTCATTCTGTCCGATCTCGACACCGACGCGACCGCCGCACATCCAGTGAAGGAACTGCCAATGAGCATCACCGAGACCGCTTCCCCTTCCGCATCGGCCCCCGGTGTGCCACTCATCGGACACTGGGTCGACGGCGCACTGCGCCCGTCGGCCTCGGGCCGCACGGCCCCGGTGTACAACCCCGCCACCGGCGCCGTGCAGGCCGACGTCGCGCTGGCCGACCAGGCCGAGATCGACGCGGCGATCGCGTCTGCGCAGGCCGGCTTCGAGGTGTGGAGCGGCTACTCGATCGCGAAGCGGCAGAACGTGCTGTTCGCGTTCCGCGAGCTGCTGAACTCGCGCAAGGGCGAGCTCGCGGCCATCATCACCGCCGAGCACGGCAAGGTCGTCTCCGACTCGATGGGCGAGATCCTGCGCGGCCAGGAGGTGGTCGAACTCGCCACCGGGTTCCCGAACCTGATCAAGGGCGCCTTCTCCGAGAACGTCTCGACCGGCATCGACGTGTACTCGCTGAAGCAGCCGCTCGGCGTGGTCGGCATCATCAGCCCGTTCAACTTCCCGGCCATGGTTCCGATGTGGTTCTTCCCCATCGCGATCGCCGCCGGCAACGCCGTCGTCTTGAAGCCGAGCGAGAAGGACCCCTCGGCGGCGCTCTGGCTCGCCCAGCTCTGGAAGGAGGCCGGCCTGCCCGACGGCGTGTTCACCGTGCTGCAGGGTGACAAGCTCGCCGTCGACGGTCTCCTCACCTCGCCGGTGGTGCAGTCGATCTCGTTCGTCGGATCGACCCCGATCGCCCAGTACATCTACGAGACCGCGTCGAAGCACGGCAAGCGCGTTCAGGCGCTCGGCGGGGCCAAGAACCACATGCTCGTGCTGCCCGACGCCGACCTCGACCTCGTCGCCGACCAGGCGGTGAACGCCGGGTACGGCGCCGCCGGCGAGCGGTGCATGGCGATCTCGGTCGTGCTCGCGGTCGAGCCGGTCGCCGACGAGCTCATCGGCAAGATCAGCGAGCGCATCGCGAAGCTGAAGATCGGCAACGGCGCAGGCGTCGACGGAGTCGAGCCCGACATGGGCCCGCTCATCACCGGCGCGCACCGCGACAAGGTCGCCTCCTACGTCGACATCGCCGAGGCAGACGGGGCGACGATCGTGGTCGACGGCCGCGGGTTCACCGTCGACGACCACGAAAGCGGCTTCTTCTTCGGTCCGACCCTGATCGACGGCGTGCCCACCACCTCGCGGGCGTACACGGAGGAGATCTTCGGCCCGGTGCTCTCGGTCGTTCGCGTGAGCACCTACGACGAGGGTCTCGACCTCATCAACGGGGGCCAGTTCGGCAACGGCACCGCGATCTTCACCAACGACGGCGGCGCCGCACGCCGCTTCCAGAACGAGGTGCAGGTCGGCATGATCGGCATCAACGTGCCGATTCCGGTGCCCGTCGCCTACCACTCGTTCGGCGGGTGGAAGCAGTCGCTGTTCGGCGATGCGAAGGCCTACGGCGCACACGGCTTCGATTTCTTCACCCGCGAGAAGGCCGTCACCAGCCGCTGGATCGACCCGGCCACGCGCAACGACGCCGCGCACGGCGGCATCAACTTGGGCTTCCCCCAGAACCACTGAGTCCCGGCAACCACTTGAAGGAGGCATCCGACATGACCGACACCATCACCACCGGAACCGAAGCGGTCTTCGCCGACCGCTTCGGCACGCGGCATCCGCTGCCCGATGCCGCTGCCGAGGCGCAGGTGCGCGCCGACGACCGAGCCCATGTGTTCCACTCGTGGAGCGCGCAGGCGCTCATCGACCCGCTGCCCATCGCGGCCGGCCGGGGCTCGACGTTCTGGGACTACCAGGGCAACGCCTACCTCGATTTCTCGAGCCAGCTCGTGAACCTGAACCTCGGGCATCAGCACCCCGACCTCGTCGCGGCGATCCAGCAGCAGGCCGGGCGGCTCGCGACGATCCAGCCCTCGATGGCGAGCGACGTGCGCGGCGAACTCGCCCGGCGCATCGCCGATGTCGCACCCGGCGACCTCGACAAGGTGTTCTTCACCAACGGCGGCGCCGACGCCAACGAGTACGCCGTGCGTCTCGCCCGCGCGGTCACCGGACGACGCAAGGTGCTGTCGATGTACCGCAGCTACCACGGCGGCACGGCGACCGCGATCTCGCTGACGGGCGACCCGCGACGCTGGCCCAACGAGCCGAGCGACGGCAGCGTCGCCCACTTCCTCGGGCCCTACCCGTACCGTTCGTCGTTCCACGCCGACTCCGCCGAGCAGGAGACCGTGCGGGCGCTCGCCCACCTCGAACAGGTCATCACGCTCGAAGGCGCCGGCACGATCGCGGCGATCATCATCGAGACGATCGTCGGCACCAACGGCGTGCTCGTGCCGCCGCCCGGCTACCTCGCCGGCGTGCGCGAGCTCTGCGACCGCTACGGCATCGTCTACATCGCCGACGAGGTCATGGTCGGCTTCGGCCGGGTCGGCGAATGGTTCGCGGTCAACGCCTTCGACGTCGTGCCCGACCTGATCACCTTCGCGAAGGGCGTGAACTCGGGCTACGTGCCGCTCGGCGGCGTCGTCATCTCGCAGCGCATCGCCGCGCACTTCGACACGGTGGCGTTCGCCGGCGGGCTCACGTATTCGGGACATCCGCTCGCCTGCGCCGCCGGGGTCGCGACGTTCGAGGTGTTCGAACGCGACGGCATCCTCGAGCGAGTGCGCGACCTCGGCGAGCGCGTCGTCGAGCCGCGGCTTCGCGAGATCGCGGCGACGCACCCCTCGGTCGGCGAGGTTCGCGGTCGCGGGCTCTTCTGGGCGATCGAGCTCGTGCGCGACGCCGAGACCCGCGAACCCCTCGTGCCGTTCAATGCGAGCGGGGCGGATGCCGCGCCGATGGCCGCCGTCGCCGCCGCCTGCAAGCAGGCCGGCCTCTGGCCGTTCGTGCACTTCAACCGCATGCACGTGGCACCGCCGCTCGTCATCACCGAAGACGAGCTCGTGCGCGGGCTCGACATCATCGACGCGGCGCTCACGATCGCCGATGGGCACGTCGCCGCGTAGCGACACCGAGCGAACCGCAGTCGGGGGCCGCGTCCGGGAATTGCCCGAGGCGCGGGCCCCCGCTGCGGAGTACCATGGCGGCATTCACGGGATCTCCGTGTCGACGGAGCGTCCCAGATCCCGAGGGAAGCGCTCATGGATGACCGACTCACTTCCGATCGCGTCGCGGACGTGCAAGACGCGACGCCGTTCCACCTGCTCTACGAGTTCTACCGGCTCTCGGGCTACGAGCGGCGACGCCATGAACCAGGCGTGCTCGACTTCACCTTCGGCGACCCGCACGACCCGCCGTCGAGCGCCTACGTCGAGATCCTCCGCGACTCGCTGATCCCGCAGCACGAGCTCTGGTTCGCCTACAACTTCGGCGACGCGACGGCGATCGCGGCCGCGACCGAGGCACTGCGACGGCATGTCGGCATCCCGTTCGAGACGGCCGACGTGCACCTCACCACGGGCGGGTTCGCGGCGATCTCGACCGCCCTGAAGATCGTCGGCGACGCCGGCGACGAGGTCGTCTACAGCCTCCCGCCGTGGTTCCTGTACGAAGGACTCATCCGCGAGGCGGGCCTGCTGCCGGTGAAGGTGTCGATCGACCGCACGACGTTCGACCTCGACCTCGATGCGATCGCAGCGGCCATCACGCCGCGCACCCGCATCGTGATCGTCAACAGCCCGAACAACCCCACCGGCCGCATCTACCCAGTGTCGACGCTCGAACGCCTCGCCGCCCTGCTCGATGAGGCGTCGACCCGGAACGGACGGCGCATCTTCCTCATCTCCGACGAGGCCTACAACCGCATCGTGTTCGACGGTGCTCGGTTCCGCAGCCCGGTCGAGTTCTACCCCTGGAGCTTCCTCGCCTACAGCTACGGCAAGACCCTGCTCTCGCCGGGCGAGCGCATCGGCTACCTCGCGGTGCCCCCGACGATGCCCGACCGCGAGCCGCTCCGCGATGCGATCGAGGCGATCCAGATCACCGGTGGATGGCTCTTCCCCAACGCGTCGATGCAGTACGCGCTGCCCCGTCTCGAGACGTTGGAGTTCGACATCCCGCTCTTCCAGCGCAAGCGCGACGTCATGGTCGCGGGCCTCAGGGAGATCGGGTACCGCGTCACGGTGCCGGAGGCCACGTTCTACCTCTTCCCCGAGTCGCCGATCGCCGACGACGCCGCGTTCGCCGCAGCGCTCGACCGCGAGGGCGTGCTCGTGCTGCCCGGGCGCATGTTCGAGACCCCGGGGTTCTTCCGCATCTGCCTGACCGCGACGATGGAGACGATCGAGGCGAGCCTGCCCCGCTTCGCGGCCGCCTTCCGCGCGGCAGGCGCGCCGGGAACCGGGTGAGCGCGCCGGGCCGTCGGCTAGCCTGATCCCATGGAATCACGGGGAGCGCCGGGCGGCATGGCCCGGCGAACCTTCCTCGCCGCCTCGCTCTCGGGCATCGCGACGGTCGTGCTCGCGAGTTGCACCTGGCCCGAGCCGAGCCCGAGCCCGGTGCCGAGTTCGGCCCCCGCGACCACGGCGCCGCCCGCGCCGACGAACGGCGTGCCGGCGCCGACGGCGATGCGCCGCTCGCGGTGGGGCGCCGACCCGTTCTCCCGCGGCGCCTTCAGCTTCGATGCCGTCGGCACCACACCCGAGCTGCGCCGGGCGCTCGGGCAGCCGGTCGGCGGTCGTCTCGTCATCGCCGGCGAGGCGACCGACGCCGAGAATCCGGGAAGCCTCGCAGGCGCTCGCGCCTCGGGAACGCGCGCCGCCGCCGACATCGCGCGGCTCGGCGAGGCCGGCGAACGGGTCGCCGTCATCGGCGCCGGCGTCGCCGGGCTCACCGCGGCCCGAGATCTCGTCGACGCCGGGTTCGAGGTCGTGGTGATCGAAGCGCGCGATCGGCTGGGCGGGCGAGCCCACTCCGTGGCGGCGACGGGGTTCGAGCGCCCCGTCGAGCTCGGCGCCGTGTTCACGGGCGACGATGAGGCCATGATCGACGCGCTGCACGAGGCATCCGTCGACACCGTGCCGTTCGCCGCCGAGGTCGCGGCGGCGACCACGGCCGGGCTTCGGGTGCCGATCCCGCCGACCGGCGCCGAGGCGATCGCGACGGCGAAGCACTGGGCGAGCACCCAGCCCCGCGACGTCTCGCTCGCGGCGGCGCTCGCGGATTCGGGCGCGGCGCCCCTCCCGGCCGAACCCGGTGCCGACGGCGTGAGCCCCGCCGACTGGCTCGCGCACACCATCAACAGCGGCGTCGCGCCGTCGACGGGTGCGGCGACCGCGGTCATCTCTGCCATCCAGTACGACCCCACGCGTCTCGAACATCTCGGCGAGCTCATCACCGGTCGGCTCTCCGACTACATCGACGAGCTCGCCGAGCCGCTCGACATCGCCGTGTCGAGCGTGGTCACGAGCATCGCCTACAACGACCGGCGGGTGAGCCTGCGGCTCGACTCCGGCGAATCGCTCAACGCCGACCGGGCGATCGTCACCGTGCCGCTCGGCGTGCTGAAGACCGACACCGTGCGGTTCAGCCCGGCGCTGCCGCTCATGCACCAGCGCGCGATCTCGCTGCTCGGCATGGGGGTCGTCGACACCGTGTGGCTGCGGTTCGAGGAGGCGTTCTGGCGAGCGGATGCACCGGATGATGCGGATGCCCCGGATGATGCGGATGCCCCGGGCGTGGCACCCGGCACCGAGCCGGCCCCCGCTGCGAACGTGCTGACGGTCGTCGGCGAGCTCTCGCCGGTCGCCGCCTGGATCGACGCCGGGATCGACTCCGGCGAGCCGATCCTCGTCGGCATCATCGCTGCAGCGCAGGCGATTCGACTCGAGGCGCTCGACGATCAGGCGTTCCAGGCCGCCGTGCTCGACGCCCTCGTGCCCTTCGCCACAACGCCCGGTTGACGGCGACGAGTCCGGCCGTCACGGCGACGAAGATCACGAGCACGAGCAGGCAGTACAGTCCGACCCCGAGCATGCCGCCGACCTGCGCCTCGTCGAGGAAGAAGTACGGGTACCAGCCGATGTCGGCGCCGCGGAAGAGCGTGTAGACGAGCCAGATCGAGGGGAACACGAGCACCCAGCCGATCGTCGACCACGGCACTCGAGGGTTCACGGCCATGACGCTGTCGGCCGTCCAGGCGATCGCGGCGAGCGCCGGCACCACGAAGTGCAGCACGGTGTCCGACCACGGCACCTCCATGCGGTAGTCGCGCGTCGAGGCCTGCGCGACGATGATCGCGAACACGATGCCCGAGACGAGCACGTACACCGTGACCATGGTGCGGATGATGCCGAGCCAAGCCGGGTCGCGCGGTGCGAAGAGCGCGAACGCCGCCGCGATGCCGAGCGTCACGACCGCCGCGAAGGCCGACTGCACGGTGAAGTAGCTGAAGAAATTGGCCGTCGCGAAGAGCCGGAAGCCGAGCACGTACTGGAAGTTGCCGATCAGCGCGACGATCTCGAGTGCCGCGATCAGCAGCCGGAAGACGCCGAGCGCCCGCCGGGCCCGCACCTGCTGCGCGTCGTCAGCGCTGGTGCGTCGCGAGCCGGGCATGCTTCAACGCTAGCCGCCCGCACGGGTCGAGGAGCCGAGCGTCGGCGCGCGCACCCGAGATGCGCGCCGCCTCAGTCGAGCGGCCGAAGAATCCGATCGAGGAACCGGCGGGTGCGCTCGTGCGTCGGGTTCGTGAAGATCGCGCCCGGCGCACCGCGTTCGACGACGACGCCGTCGTCCATGAAGAGCACCTCGTCGGCGGCCTGCCGCGCGAAGCTCAGCTCGTGGGTGACGACGACCATGGTCCAGCCCTCGTCGGCGAGCTCCTTGATGACCTGCAGCACCTCGCCCACGAGCTCGGGGTCGAGTGCGCTCGTCGGTTCGTCGAAGAGCAGCAACTGCGGCTTCAGCGCGAGGGCGCGCACGATGCCGACCCGCTGCTGCTGCCCGCCCGAGAGCTCGAACGGGTACGCGTCGCGCTTCTCGGCGAGTCCGACGCGGTCGAGCAGAGCGGATGCCTCGGCGATCGCCCGCGCCTTCGGCACGCGTTGCACACGCACCGGCCCCTCGATGACGTTCTCGATGACCGTCATGTGCGGGAACAGGTTGTGCTGCTGGAAGACCATCGCCGAGCGGTCGCGCAGTGCGAAACGCTGGGCCTTCGAGACCGGCTCGGCGAAGTCGAGCGACGGACCGCCCGCGAAGTCGATCGTGCCGCCGTCGGGCGTCTCGAGTCCGTTCAGCGAGCGAAGCACCGTGGTCTTGCCCGAGCCGCTCGGGCCGATGAGCACGACGACCTCGCCGCGCCGCACTTCGAGGTCGATCGAGCGCAGCACCTCGTTGTCGCCGAACGACTTGCGGATGCCCCGCGACGCGAGCAGCACCGTGTCGTCGGGCTCCCCCGCCGGGGCGAGCGGGTCAGTGTGCGACATAGCGATCCAACCTCTTCTCCAGAAGGCCCTGCCCGCTCGAGAGCACGAGGCAGAAGAGCCAGTAGACGAGCGCAGCCTCGAGGTAGAGCAGCATGAACTCCTGACTGAACGCGGCGATCTGCTGCGCGACGCGGAACAACTCGGTCACGAGGATGAGCGAGGCGAGCGAGGTGTCCTTCACGAGCGAGATGAAGGTGTTCGAGAGCGGCGGCACCGACACCCGAGCGGCCTGCGGCAGGATGACTCGGCGCAGTGTCGTGGCGTGCGACATGCCGATCGTGTACCCGGCCTCCCACTGCCCCTTCGGCACCGAGAGGATCGCGGCCCGGATCACCTCGGCGGCGTAGCCGCCGACGTTGAGCGAGAACGCGATGATCGCGCTCGGCCACGGGTCGATGGTGAGGCCGAGGGAGGGCAGCCCGTAGAAGATCACGAAGAGCTGCACGAGCAGCGGCGTACCGCGGATCACCGAGATGTAGAACCGCGCGACGTTCGAGAGCACGCGGTTGGTCGACAGCCTCATGAGTGCCACGCCGAGCGCGAGCACGAGGCCGATCGCGAAGGAGGCGAGGGCGAGCGGGATGGTGCCGCTCACCCCGCCCCACACGATCGGCCAGAAGGATTCGAGGAACAGCTGCCAGCCGCTCAACGCCTCACCGCCTTCGTCCGTTGCAGGACGACGCTACTCGGAGACGTCTTCGCCGAAGTACTTTTCGCCGAGCTCGGCGAGCACGCCCTCGGCGCGGAGCTCGGCGAGCGCGGCGTCGACCGCGGCGGCGAGGTCGGTCTTGTCCTTCGTGAAGGCGAGCGCGCTGAGCGAGGGGTCGTCGGTCTCCGCGGCGACCTCGATGCCCGACTGGCCGTTGGTCTTCACGTCGTCGAGGTAGGTGAGCTTGTCGTTGATGGTCGCGTCGACGCGGCCCTGCTGGAGCAGTGCGACGGCCTGGGCCCACCCCTCGACGGCCTCGACGTTCGCGCCCGACTCCTGGGCGAGGGTGTACCAGTTGCTCGTGAGCGACTGAGCGGTCGTCTTGCCGGCGAGGTCGCCGAATCCCGAGATCGAGGTGTCACCCTCCTTGACGACGATGACGCCCGGCGAGACCGTGTACGCCTCACTGAAGAGGTACTGCTCCTCGCGCTCGGGGTTGATCGACACCTGGTTCGCGATGACGTCGAAGCGCCCCGCGTCGAGACCGGCGAAGATCGCATCCCACTGGGTCTCCTGGAACTCGATCTCGAGGCCGAGCTTCTCGGCGACCGCCTCGGCGACCTCGACGTCGTAGCCCACGAGCTCGCCCGCGCCGCCGTCGTGGAAGCTGAACGGACGGTACGTGCCCTCGGTCGCGACCGTGAGCGTCCCGGCCTTCACGAGCCCGTACTCGTCCTCGGCCGCGGCGTCGCTCGAGGCCGGAGCCCCGCTCGAGCAGGCGGCGAGGGCGACGACCGTGACGGATGCCGCGGCGAGGCCGAGCAGGGTGCGAACCCGGGGTGTACGAGACAAGTGAAGCTCCGTTCGTGGGGAGGTGCGGCTGTGCGGCGACGTCGTGTGCGCCGGGTCGAGTCCATCACGGGCCCGCCCGTGATGAGAACGGAGTTACCCCGCGCTTCATTCCGGAGCCGGCGGATTCGCCGGGCCCCGGTTGCATGCCGTTCGCGGCATACCGTGCCGAAGGCGCCTCGCGCAAGCCCTCCCGCTCCCGGTGTTGCCGTCGATAGGCTGGCCGCGGCGATGGAGACCCGCTCCGTCGCCGTGGTGCACCCACACCGATCGGAAGGACTCCCCCAGCCGTGATCACCCTGTCCTGGCTCCTCTTCATCGCCCTCATCGGCGGCGCCCTCGCCCTCATCGACGGCATCCGGCGGCTGCGCGGCCGCGGCGGCTCGACGGTCGTCGGCATCATCGAGGTGATCGTCGCCGCACTGTTCGTGTTGTCGCTGTTCCTGCCGGGTATCCCGTTCGGTTCGATCGTGCTCGGCATCGCGACGCTCGTAGTGCTGGTGGTCGCCCTCATCACCCGCGGCCGCACCGGAGTGTCGCTGACGATCGCCGCGATCGTGCTCGTCGCCGTGTGGCTGATCCTCGTCAACCGCTGGCTCGTCATCCCCGGCATCAACTGAGCGTTCTGAGGCATTCACATGAAGGGGCGGCCCGTGCGGGCCGCCCCTTCATCGTGTACTGAGCCCGGCTACCCGGTCGGCCCGGTGACGAGCAGGCCGTCTTCGCGGCGCGGGATGCCGAGCGGGTTGCCGTCGGCGAGTTCGGGCGGCAGCACTCCGGCCGGTGCGTCCTGGTAGGCGATGGGCGTGAGCCAGCGCCGGATCGCGGTCGCGCCCACCGAGCTGTGCACCGACGCGGTGGTCGCCGGCCACGAGCCGCCGTGATGCTGCGCCCACGCGATGGCGACGCCCGTCGGCCAGCCGTTGAACACGACGCGGCCGGCCACACGGCCGAGCGCGGCCGTCAGCTCGGCCACGTCCTCGCCCGGCGCGTGCTGGATCGTGCCGGTCAGGGAGCCCTCGATCGCCGCGAGCGCCACGGCGAGCGCGCCCTCGTCGGCGTAGCGCACGAGCACGGTGAGCGGCCCGAAGCACTCCTCGAGGAACACCTCCCGGGCGGCCGTGAAGGCCTCGATCGACGTCGCGACGACGACGGGAGCCGCGACTACCGCGGCATCCGGGGCCCGCTCGCCTGCGAAGACGAGTTCGACGTCATCGCGCGCGACGAGCGCCGCCGACCCCGCGTCGAAGGCGCTCGCGATGCCGTCGGTGAGCAGCGCCTGGCTCGGCGCCTCGGCGAGCGCGCCGACGAGGGCGGCCTCGAAGCCCGCGACCTCGGGCACGAACACGAGCCCGGGCTTCGTGCAGTACTGGCCGCCGTCGCGGGTGAACGAGCCGGCGAGGCCCGACGCGATGCCCGAGGCATCCGCTGCCGCCGCTGCCGCGGTCACCACGACGGGGTTGATCGAGCCGAGTTCGCCGTAGAACGGGATCGGTGCCGGCCGAGCCGCGGCGAGGTCGAAGAGCGCTCGCCCGCCGCGGGTCGAGCCGGTGAACCCGACGGCCGAGACGAGCGGATGCCGCACGAGCTCGGCGCCCGCGTCGAACCCGTCGACCAGGGCGAGCGCCGACGCCGGGGCGCCCACCGCCGCGAGAGCCGCGCGGCCGAGTTCGGCGACCCGCCGCGACAGCCGCGGATGCCCGGGATGCGCCTTCACCACGACCGGGCAGCCCGCGGCGAGCGCCGAGGCGGTGTCGGTGCCGAGCACCGAGAACGCGAACGGGAAGTTCGAGGCCGCAAAGACCGCGACGACTCCGAGCGGGCGGAGCATGCGCCGCAGATCGGGGCGCGGCGGGGTGAGGGAGTCGTCTGGGGAGTCGAGCGTCGCCTCGACGTAGGAGCCCTCGACGGCGACGCCCGCGAAGAACCGGAGCTGGGAGACGGTGCGCGTCACCTCGCCGGTCAGGCGTGCCGCGCTGAGCTGCGTCTCCTCGGCGGCGAGGGCGACGAGCTCCTGGCGGTGCGCCTCGAGGGCCTCCGCGAGCGCGGTCAGCCAGCGAGCGCGGTCGGCGCGTAGCGAGCGCTCGAAGCCGGATGCCGCGGCGAGCCGCACCGCGATGTCGACGTCGGTCGCGGCATCCGTCACGATCGGGTCGTCGGCGCGTCGCGCCTCATCGCGCGGCGCGATGCCCGCGGCATCCGCTGCCCTGTTCGTCTCAGCCATGTCGTCCTCCCACGTCGGCGCCGTTCATTCGGAACCCCACCCGTCCATCAGAGTCCCACCACCCGCGATCCGTCGATCTTCGCCCCATGCGCGCCATCGAAGGGCGAAGATCGACGGATCGACTCGTAATTGAGACCGAGAGTCGGGGCGAGTCGAGACTCGGGAAGGACGTCGAGAGCGGGAACGGCTTCAGAACGCATTCAATCCCGTGAGCTCGCGGCCGAGGATCAACTGGTGGATCTCGTCGGTGCCCTCGTAGGTGCGCACCGACTCGAGGTTCGCCGCGTGCCGCATGACCGGCCACGCGTTCGTGATGCCGTCGCCGCCGAGGATCGCACGCGCCTCGTGCGCGATCGCGAGGGCCTCGCGCACGCTGTTGAGCTTGCCGACCGAGATCTGCGCCGGGGTGAGCGCGCCGCGCTCCTTGAGCCGGCCGAGGTGCAGGGCGAGGAGGATGCCCTTCTCGACCTCGAGGAACATGTCGGCGAGCTTCGCCTGGATGAGCTGGTTCGCGCCGATCGGCTTGCCGAACACCTCGCGGTCGACCGAACGCGAGATCGCCGCCTCGAGGCACGACCGCGCGGCGCCCATCGCCCCCCAGACGATGCCGTAGCGGGCCTCGTTCAGGCAGCCGAACGGCCCCGAGAGGCCCTTCGCACCCGGCAGGATCGCGTCGTCGCCGACCCGCACGCCCTCGAGTGCGACGTCGCACTGCACCGAGGCGCGCATCGAGAGCTTGCCGTCGATCGGCGTCGCCGTGAAGCCCGGCGTCGAGGTCGGCACGAGGAACCCGCGCACCGCGCGCCCGCCGTCGCCGCCCGCGAACGACGGGTCGTCGACCTTCGCCCAGACGACGGCGACGTCGGCGAGCGACGCGAGGCCGATCCAGCGTTTCGCGCCGTCGATCACCCAGCCGTCGCCGTCGCGGCGCGCGGTCGTCGTCATGCCCGCGGGGTCCGAGCCGCCCTGCGGCTCGGTGAGCGCGAAGCATCCGACGAGGTCGCCCGCGGCCATGCCGGGCAGCCACTGCTGCTTCTGCTCCTCCGAGCCGTACTTGTGGATCGCGCTCATCGCGAGCGAGCCCTGCACCGAGACGAAGGTGCGCCAGCCCGAGTCGGCGGCCTCGAGCTCGAGGCACACGAGGCCGTACGAGACGGCGCCGGCGCCGGCGCATCCGTAGCCCTGCAGGTGCATGCCGAGAAAGCCGGAGTCGCCGAGCTCCTTCACGAACTCGCGGCGGAAGTGCCCGGCCTCGAAGTCCTCCTCGATGACCGGCAGCAGTCGCTCCTGCGCGAACGCGCGGGCCCGCTGCTGCCACTCGCGCTCCTCGGCGCTGAGCAGCGCGTCGAGGTCGAACACGGCGTCGATCGTGGGAGCGTGGGTCACGGGTGCGGTCCTTTCGAAGGGGTCGGATGCCAGTCTGCCCCCGCATGCTCGTCGAGCGCGGGCGGCGGGGTGCGGTAGACGGCGGGGCTCGCCGAGAGGCCGATCGGATTCGCGATCGTGCGGCTCGTGGCGGCGCCTGCCCCGATCTCGGCGACGGGCTCGAGGCCGAGCGCCTCGCCGAACGCGATCGCCTCGGCGACGTCGTTCACGAGGCCCGCGGGCACGCCGGCGCTGCTGAGCG
Organism: Agromyces badenianii; assembly: GCF_003070885.1. Classification (NCBI taxonomy): domain Bacteria; kingdom Bacillati; phylum Actinomycetota; class Actinomycetes; order Micrococcales; family Microbacteriaceae; genus Agromyces; species Agromyces badenianii. The sequence continues at coordinate 435,717 of NZ_CP028913.1, read as the reverse complement.
CCTCGACCCAGTGCGCAGCGGATGCCCCGGCGAGCCGCTCCTCGATGAGCGCCGTGAGCTCGGCGCGATGCGCGACGCGGTCGACGTTGCCCGCGAACCGCGCGTCGTCGGCGAGCGTCGGGACGCCGAGCACCCCCGCGAGCGCCCGGAACTGCTTGTCGTTGCCCACGGCGATCACGAGCTCGCGGTCGTCCGCGTGGAAGACCGCGTAGGGCGCGATGCTCGGGTGCGCGTTGCCGAGGCGCGGGGGCGGGGTGCCGGTCGCGAGCGTCGATGCGGCCTGGTTCGTGAGCGCCGAGAGCAGCCCGTGCAAGAGGTTCACCTCGACGCGCTGGCCGTGCCCGGTGCGTTCGCACTCGCGGAGCGCGAGCAGGATGCCGGTCACCGCGTTCTGCCCCGTGAGCACGTCGACGAGCGCGACGCCAGCCTTCGCGGGCTCACCGCCGGGGGCGCCCGTGATCGACATCAGCCCGCCGACGGCCTGCACGAGCAGGTCGTAGCCGGCGAGCGCGGCGCCCTCCCCCGTGCCGAAGCCCGTGATCGAGCAGTAGACGACGCCCGGGTTCGACGCCCGGACCTCGTCGTACGAGAGTCCGAAGCGATCCATCACTCCGGGCCGGAAGTTCTCGATGACGACATCTGCGGATGCCGCGAGCCGACGCGCCTCGGCGAGCCCCGCCGCGTCCGTCAGGTCGAGTGCGACCGACCGTTTGTTGCGGTTGACGCTGCCGAAGTACGTGGCCCGGCCGCTCGCGTCGACGGGCGGGCGCCAGTGCCGGGTGTCGTCGCCCGCGGGCGACTCGATCTTCACGACGTCGGCGCCGAAGTCGGCGAGCATCATCGTGGCGTAGGGGCCGGCGAGCACCCTCGAGAAGTCGGCGACGCGCACTCCGGCGAGCACCCCGGCCGACGCGCCGGAGGAGACGGCTGCCTCGTCGTCGCTACGCCGCGCGTGCATCCCATCCGCCTTCGCATGTCGGCGGCCGCTTCGCCGCTCCGATTCATCCTATCTTGAATGATTTCCGCGTGCGCCGCCATCCCGGCCCGCCCGCTCGACTAGCCTGAACGCATGGAATCGAGGGTGGGACCAGGGGCACGCGAAGCCGTGTTCGCCCAGCTCTCCGACACAGGCCGAGCCGAGCAGGTCGCGCAGCGCCTCACCGACGGCATCGTGCTCGGCGCGGGTGAGCGCCTGCCGAGCGAACCCGACCTCGCCCGTCGCTTCGGCGTCGCCCTCATCACCGTGCGCGAGGGACTCGGCATACTGCGCGAGGCCGGACTCGTCGAGACCCGCCGGGGCCGCGACGGCGGCAGCTTCGTCGTCGCCGACGACGCCGACCACCGCTCGCTCATCACGACGCGACTGCGCGGCCTCGCCCAGGTCGAACTCAGCGACATGGCCGTGTACTTCGGGGTGATCCTCGCGGGCATCGTCGAGCGGGCCGCCGAGCGCGCCTCGGACTCCGACGCCGAGCGGCTCACGAGCTGGCTCGCCGCCGCCGACTTCGGCGCAGCGGCATCCGCTCGCACCAATCAGGGCGGCTTCTTCCTCGAGCTGGCCGTGCTCAGCCAGTCGGCCAGGCTCGTGCACGAGCAGATCCGCCTGCAGGCCGAGTTCGGCCCGCTGCTGCTGCTCGGTCTCGACGGCGAGCAGGCGCGGGCGGATGTCGCGGCGCACGACCTGGCGATCATGCGCGCCGTCGCGGCGCACCGCCAGGCGCGCGCACGCGAGGCGGCCGGCCGACTCGTGCGGGGCCTCTCGGAGCACCTCCTCGCGGCCAAGGCCCGCATCGAGCGGGGAGGTGCACTCGATGAGCCGATCAGCGCCTGAGGTGGCCGCCAGGGTCGGCGAGGTGTTCGCGGGGGTGTTCGACCAGCTCGCCGACTGGCGCCGCCCCATCGAGTCGGTCGTCGACGCCTCGCCCGAGGTGCGACCCGCCGAGCTCGACGCGGTCGTCGCCGAACTCGTGCTGCCCCGCCTGACCGAGCCCGACCCGCTGCTCGTCGGCGCCGGATTCATCGCCGACGGCGAGATCGTGCGCGACCGCGACGTGCACTTCGCATGGTGGCTCGGCGCGCTCGAGGCGAATCCGGTGCTCGGCTCGACGACCGCGCCGACGCGCCTCGACCTCTCCACCCGCGGGTACACCGAGTACCTGCGCGACTTCAGGGCGCTCGAGTGGTACTCGATTCCGGCGAGCACGCGCCGCACCCACGTGACCGGGCCCTACGTCGACCACCTGTGCACGTGCGACTACATCCTGACGCTCACGATGCCCGTGCACGCGAGGCCCGGCACCGGCGCCGGCACCGGCATGGTCGGGGTCGTCGGCGCCGACATCACGGTGCGCCGCCTCGAACGAGAGCTGCTCGCCGCCTTCCTCGACGTGCCCGAGCGGCTCGCACTCGTGAATGCGGCCGGGCGCATCGTGCTCTCGACCGATCCGGCGCTGCCGGTCGGCCAGCTCACCGGCGGCGCGGCGCTCACCGAGGCGTGCCAGGGCACCCCGTTCCGGGTGCTCGTCGAACCCGTCGCTCACCCCGTGGCATCCGGGTCGTTTTGAATCATCCGCTGTTATATGTTTGAAGTGAGCGTATGCATCGCGGCAGACGAGGCTCTGGCGTGTGCGCACCCGAGAAGGAGAACTCCATGAGCTATGCCGTGACCAATCCTGCGACCGGAGAGACCGTCAAGACGTATCCGACGATCACCGACGCCGAGCTCGAGGCCGCCATCGCCTCGGCCGACGAGACGCACCGCACCTGGTCGCGTTCGACCAGCGTGGGCGAGCGCGCCGCGCTCATCCGCCGCGTCGGCGAACTGCACCTCGAGCGCCGCGACGAGCTCGCCGCGATCATCGTGCGCGAGATGGGCAAGCCGATCGAGCAGGCCTACGCCGAGGTCGATTTCAGCGCCGACATCTACGCGTACTACGCCGACAATGCCGAGTCGCTGCTGAAAGACGAGTCGATCGAGCTGCTCGCGGGCGAGGGCTCGGCGCTCATCCGCCGGAGCTCGCTCGGTGTGCTGCTCGGCATCATGCCGTGGAACTTCCCGTACTACCAGGTCGCCCGCTTCGCCGGCCCGAACCTCGTGATCGGCAACACGATCCTCCTGAAGCACGCCGAGCAGTGCCCCGAGTCGGCCGCGGCCATCGAGCAGATCTTCCGCGACGCGGGCTTCCCCGAGGGCGCCTACGTCAACATCTACGCCTCGCACGACCAGATCGCCGCCGTCATCGCCGACAAGCGCGTGCAGGGCGTCTCGCTCACGGGCTCCGAGCGCGCGGGCGCCGCGATCGCCGAGGTCGCCGGGCGCCACCTGAAGAAGGTCGTGCTCGAACTCGGCGGCTCCGACCCCTTCATCCTGCTCTCGACCGACGACCTCGACGCGACCGTCGAGGCGGCCGTCGCCGCGCGACTCGACAACAACGGGCAGGCCTGCAACGCCGCCAAGCGCTTCATCGTCGTCGAGGAGCTCTACCAGCCGTTCCTCGACAAGTTCAGCGCAGCGATCAGCGCGGTCGAGACCGGCGACCCGAGCAAGGAGGGCACCGGCCTCGGCCCGCTCTCGTCGGCGAAGGCGACCGAGACGCTCACCGAGCAGGTCGAGCGGGCCGTCGCCCAGGGCGCGACCCTCGTCACGGGCGGCACCGCCGAGGGCAACTTCTACGCGGGCACCGTGCTCACCGATGTGAAGCCCGGCTCCGACGCGTTCCACGAGGAGTTCTTCGGCCCGGTCGCGCAGGTCTTCAAGGTCGCCGATGAGGCCGAGGCCGTGCAGCTCGCCAACGACACCCCGTTCGGGCTCGGCTCCTACGTCTTCACGACCGACGCCGAGCAGGCGCTGCGCGTGGCCGACTCGATCGAGGCCGGCATGGTCTTCGTGAACGTCGTCGGCGCCGACGGCGCCGAGCTGCCCTTCGGCGGCATCAAGCGCTCGGGCTCGGGCCGCGAGCTCGGCCGCTTCGGTGCCGACGAGTTCGTCAACAAGAAGATGATCCGCATCGGCTGAGGGCCGAAGCAGAGCGGATGCCCCGGGGCTCGTGCCCCGGGGCATCCGTCGTCTCGGCGGCGCTAGCGCTTCTTCTTCTCGTCGATCTCGTCGCGTCGCAGCAGGATGATGCGATCGACGAGCGAGTCGGGCAGCGGATGCTCCGGCGTGAACCTGATCGTGCCCTTCGCCCACGAGTACCCGTCGAGCTCCGACGAGACCGCCTCGATCACGGGCGGGCTGTACGGGTAGAGCCCGATGTGCTCCTTGGCCTTCATGACGCTGAGCAGCGGCGAGTCCCGGTAGCGCAGCGCCGGCATGCCGTAGCTGACCCCCTCGACGGCGTCGGGCACGAGCGCGACCGCGCGGGCCCTGATGCGCTCGATGACGTCACGATCGGGCTCCTCGAGCCCGGCGATGTAGTCGCTCATCTCCCCCATGGCCGCCATGCTACGCCGAGCGGCTGCCGAGGCATCCGATCGCCCCGCGAATCCGGGCCGTCGTCGAGCGAGCCTGTCGCGGCCGCCCGGGGAGCTGAGGCCTACGCTTGACGCATGATCCGCAGACACGTCGTCGTGCGCGGCATGGTGCAGGGCGTGGGCTTCCGCTACTCGGCCAGGCTCGAGGCCGCCCGCCTCGGCATCGGCGGCTGGGTGCGAAACCGCGCCGACGGCACGGTCGAGGCCGAGATCGAGGGCGACGACGCATCTGTCGAGGCGATGCTCGCATGGCTCGCGAGCGGCCCGCCCGAATCGATCGTCGAGGGCATGGATGTCGCGGAGCGCGAGCCGGTCGGCGAAGGCGCGTTCGACGTGGCGGACTGAACGTCAGTGCCGAGGTGCGTCGATCGGGCTCACGACGTCGGCGAGTTCGCTGAGCAGCGCCGCGAGTGCGCGCGCCTCTGCCGCTTCGACGACGGCGCCGCGCTGCAACCGCTCGGCCCACTCCCGAGCCGTCGCGGCGAGCGGTTCGACGGCCGGGTCGAGCGGCCCCCCGCCGTCGCGGGAATCGCCGCGACCGGCGAGCTCGGCGTCGATCTCGGCGCACACCGGAACCAGACGCCCATGCGCGGCCGAGGTGACGATCCCGTGCTGGAAACCGGGCCCCTCGATGGCGGCGACGATGCGGTCGAGGGTGCTCTTACGCACGAGGGCACGCTCCACCACGAAGGTGCGCCGCGCCTGCCGGCCGCATCGCACCCGGCGCAACCCGGTCTCGAATCAGGGGGGTGCCGATCATGCAGCAATCCTCTCAGATGCGCGACGCCGGCCGATGTGAAATCGGCGTCCTGCCGCCCGCATCGACGGTTTCGGGACGTTCGGTACTCGATCGTGACGCCATGTGTCGGTCAGGTCCAGTACGCCGTGGCGACGGTGAGGGTGGCGACCGACGCGAAGACCGCTGTGGTTCGTTCACTCATGCCGCCAGCGTACGCCGCCCCGCTGTCGGCGCAAGGGCGCGAGCCCATCGGGGCGATGCGACCGCCGACGACGACGAAGGGCCCGCCGGCGAACCGGCGGGCCCTTCGTGCAGTCTGCTTCGAGACTAGATGGCGTTGACGTCCAGCGGGATGCCGGGGCCGAACGTGGTCGACACGGCGCCCTTCTGGATGTAGCGACCCTTCGAGCTCGACGGCTTCAGCCGCAGCACCTCTTCGAGGGCGGCCTTGGCGTTCTCCTCGAGCTGCTCCTGCGTGAAGGAGGCCTTGCCGACGACGAAGTGCACGTTGGCGTGCTTGTCGACGCGGAACTCGATCTTTCCGCCCTTGATGTCGGAGACGGCCTGGCCCACGTTCGGGGTCACGGTGCCGGTCTTCGGGTTCGGCATGAGGCCGCGGGGGCCGAGCACCTTGCCGAGACGGCCGACCTGGCCCATGAGCTCGGGGGTCGAGACCGCCGAGTCGAACGCGGTGTAACCGCCGGCGACCTTCTCGATGAGCTCGGCGCCGCCGACCTCGTCGGCGCCCGCCGCGATCGCAGCCTCGGCCGCGGGGCCGGTCGCGAACACGATGACGCGGGCGGTCTTGCCGGTGCCGTGCGGGAGGATGACGGTGCCGCGCACCATCTGGTCGGCCTTGCGGGGGTCGACGCCGAGCTTCAGCGCGACCTCGACGGTCGAGTCGAACTTCGCCGAGCCAGTCTCCTTCGCGAGGGCCACGGCCTCGCTCGGGGTGTAGAACTTGCCGTCTTCGATCTTCTCGGCCGCGGCGCGGTAGGCCTTGGACTTCTGTGCCATGTTGCTTCTCCTTGAGAGAGTGTGGTCATCTGCGCCTGGCGGGCGCTGCCACTGATGCTGAGTTCTGGTGAGCGGATGCCGCGTGGCATCCGCCGGTCTCGGGTCTCGACGCGCGCTTCGCGCACCTCGACCGGCGAGACGGAGGCCTATTCGACCGTGATGCCCATCGAGCGAGCGGTGCCCGCGATGATCTTCGACGCGGCGTCGAGGTCGTTGGCGTTGAGGTCTACCATCTTCGCCTCGGCGATCTCGCGCACCTGCGCCTGGGTCAGCTTGCCGACCTTGGTGGTGTGCGGAACGCCCGAGCCCTTGGCGACGCCGGCGGCCTTCTTGATGAGCTCGGCGGCGGGCGGGGTCTTCAGGACGAAGGTGAACGAACGGTCTTCGTAGACCGTGATCTCAACGGGGATGACGTTGCCGCGCTGGGCTTCGGTCGCCGCGTTGTAGGCCTTGCAGAACTCCATGATGTTCACGCCGTGCTGACCCAGGGCCGGGCCGATGGGCGGGGCCGGGTTCGCGGCGCCGGCCTTGATCTGAAGCTTGATCAGACCGGTGACCTTCTTCTTCGGTGCCATGATTTCTCTCTTTCTGTTCGAACGCCCCGGTTGCCGGGGCACTCTCCCGCACGCCCGGCCGTTCCGGGATGCGGTGATCTGTGTACTGTTTCAACCCTGCTGACGCAGCACAACCCTCCGATGATACCGGAGGGCCGCTGCGTGCTGTCTGGGAGGTTAGAGCTTGGTGACCTGGTCGAAGCTGAGCTCGACCGGGGTCTCGCGCTCGAAGAGCGAGACGAGCACGATGAGCTTGCCGCTCTCGGGCTTGATCTCGCTGATCGTGCCGGGCAGGCCCGCGAACGAGCCGTCCTTGATGGTGATCGTCTCGCCGACCTCGAAGTCGACCTCGGCGGGGATCGCGCGGGCGGCACCCGTGGCGGCGCCGGCCTTCGCACCCTTGACGGGGGCGACATCCTTGATCTCGACGAGGCTCTTCAGCATGCCGAAGGCCTCTTCGAAGCGGAGGGGGGTCGGGTTGTGCGCGTTGCCGACGAAGCCCGTGACGCCCGGAGTGTGGCGGATGACCGACCAGCTCTCCTCGTTGAGGTCCATGCGCACGAGCACGTAACCGGGGATGCGCACTCGGGTGACCATCTTGCGCTGGCCGTTCTTGATCTCGACGACGTCTTCCATGGGCACTTCGACCTGGTAGATGTAGTCGGCCATCGCCATCGACTCGCGTCGCTGCTCGATGTTCGCCTTCACGCGGCGCTCGAAGCCCGCGTAGGAGTGGATGACGTACCACTTGCCCGGAAGGAAGCGGAGCTCGGCGCGGAACTCCGCGTACGGGTCGGCCTGCTCCTCTTCTTCTTCGATGACGGCTTCGGCCGCAGCCTCGGCCTCTTCGACGGAGTCGATGTCGAGGGCGTCGTCGATCACGGCGTCTGCCTCGGGGTCGCTCGACTCGGCCATCGCGTCGAGCACGGCGTCGAGGTCGACGTCGTTTCCTTCGTCGTCGACGATGTGCACGGCCCGCTGCTCGGCCGGCTCGACCGATTCCTCTTCGTGCTCGAGCACGCTGCCGGTCTGCGCCTCGTCGTCTTCAGCCGACTGCTCGGCGGCCGTGGCCCAGTCGACGTCGTCGTGCTCAGTCCTTGACACTTCTCTCAATCCTTTTCTCCGGTGCGCCAGCGGCGAACCGGATCCGTCGAACCCGAAGGTCCGATCAGACCCCCGGTGTTCCGAAGACGTACAGCACGACCCAGCCGAACACCTGGTCGAACGCCCACACGATCGCCATCATGATGACGACGAACACGAGCACCACAGTCGTGAAACTGAGAAGCTCTTTGCGGGTCGGTGTGACGACCTTCCTGAGTTCGGCGATGACCTGCCGGATGAACAGGGCGACGCGCGAAAAGGGGTTCCGACGCGCCGCGCGATCGCGCTTCGCGTTGGCGACGACGTCTTCACTCGGTTCGTCGATTACTTTCCGTGCCACCTCGTACACCTTTCGTGGGCCGGCATTCACTGCCGGCTCGCAGGGCGGACAGGACTCGAACCTGCAACCTGCGGTTTTGGAGACCGCTGCTCTACCAATTGAGCCACCGCCCTATGGAACGACCGGGTGACCGGGGCTGTTCCACCGGTTGCTGAGTGCACCACGATCAACTGCGTTTCTTCACCAGGTGAGAGCCCGAAAACAGGCGCAGAAAATCTTGGCTGAGTTCAACAACCTCACCAAGTGTATGCGACGCGGAAGGCAGAGTAAAGCCGAGCGGATGCCGCCGCCGACACCCGCCGCACGGCGCCCCCTCGATGCGAGCGATGCAGGCGCGACCGGCATAGATTGGCGGTATGCCCATCGATCGCGCGTCGCGCCTGGTGCCGGAGCCGCGCAGCAGCGCTGAGGTCATCGGCGAGCACTCGCAGTTCCGGCTCGACCTCGAGCGCATCCGGTTCTCGCCCTACTTCTCGCGGTTGTCGGCCGTCACCCAGGTGATCGCGCAACCCGGTGCCGGTCCCCTCATCCACAACCGCCTCACCCACTCGATCAAGGTGACCGCCGTCGCGCGCGCGATCGCCGTCAAGCTGACGGATGCCGCGGCGCCGACCCGCGCGTTCGCACTCGAGCACGGCTGCGACGCCGTGGTCGTGCAGGCGGCCGCGAGCGCGCACGACCTCGGGCATCCGCCGTTCGGACACCTCGGCGAACGCGTGCTCGACCGGCTCTCGCGCGAGACGCTCGGCCTCGTCGACGGCTTCGAGGGCAACGCGCAGAGCTACCGGATCCTCACTGCGCTCGACGTGAGCGAGGCGGCGCCCCGGGGGCTCAACCTCACCGCAGCCGTGCGCACGGCGGTCGCCAAGTACCCGTGGACGCGTTCCATCGACGACGCCTCGATGGGCGGGGGCCCGCTGCCGCGGGGCCTGCGTCGCAGCGAACACGGCATCGACGTCCTGAAGTTCTCGGCCTACGACATCGACGCCCCCGACCTCGATCAGGCCAGGGCCGGGCAGCCGCCCATGCAGCAGTCGCTCGAGTGCTCGATCATGGACATCGCCGACGACATCGCGTACTCGATCCACGACGTCGACGACTTCTACCGCGCCGGAGTGCTCAGTCAGGGCGCCGTGGCCCGCGAGTTCCGCGGCTGGGTCGAGGCCGGTGCGTCGCTGCGCGAACTCGACGACGAGGCGCTCGCCGCCCGCACGGCGCCGCCCGGCAGCGCGCTCGAGGCGCTGCGGCGCAAGCTCTGGCGCAGCGATGCGTGGGTCGCCGACGACGACGCCTTCGCCGACGCGGTCGACGTCGTCGCCGACGACCTCGTCGACGGCCTGCTCGCCATCCCGTTCGACGGGTCGATCTCCTCCGAACGCGCACTCTCGTCGTTCACGAACCGCTGGATCAGCCACCTCCAGTCCTCCGTCGTGCCGGCCCCGCGCGACGTCGTGCGGTCGGGCCTCGTGACCCTCGATCGCCGCGCGTGGCATGAGGTCGAGATCCTGAAGTTCGTGCACCGGCACTTCATCCTCGACCGCGCCGACATCGTGATGTACCAGCGCGGTCTCAGCCGGGTGCTCGCCCGCGCCGTCAAGGGACTCACCGCCTGGGCGACCGACGAGCACGACCGCGACCGGGTGCCGCAACGGCTGAAGGAACTCGTCGAGATCGCCACCGATGGCTACGCGCACCTCCGCGATTCGCGGCCCGACTCCCTGCCGATCCCCGCCGCCGGCGATGTGCGTCGGCTCGGCGTCGGCCGCGGCGTGATCGACTACGTCGCCTCGCTCTCCGACGACCAGGCGCTCGCGGTGTCGGAGGCCCTCGACGGTCGACCCGACCGGCTGTGGGACATCGGCCAGAACCTCTGAAGCAGATGAGTCGTTTCACGATGTGACGATCGGAGATCGAATGCCCCACGGGGCATCCGCTTCGCTCTAGGCTGTTGAAGGTGACAGAGAAGCCGCGCCTTTCCGCCCGCATCGCCACCATCGCCGAGTCCGCCACCCTGAAGGTCGATGCCAAGGCGAAGGCCTTGCAGGCCGAGGGTCGCCCCGTCATCTCCTACGCCGCGGGCGAGCCCGACTTCGCGACGCCCGAGTACATCGTCGAGGCAGCGCTCGCGGCCACGCACGATCCGAAGAACTACCGCTACACCCCCGCGGCCGGCCTGCCCGAGCTGCGCGAGGCGATCGCCGCGAAGACGCTGCGCGACTCGGGCCTCGAGGTCTCGCCCGGCAGGGTCGTCGTGACCAACGGCGGCAAGCAGGCCGTGTACCAGGCGTTCCAGACGCTGCTCGACCCGGGCGACGAAGTGCTCGTGCCGACGCCCTACTGGACCACCTACCCCGAGGTCATCAAGCTCGCGGGCGGCCGCCAGGTCGACGTGTTCGCGGGCGCCGACCAGGGCTACCTGGTCACGGTCGACCAGCTCGAGGCCGCACGCACCGACCGCACGAAGGTGCTGCTCTTCGTCTCGCCGTCGAACCCGACCGGCGCGGTGTACCCGGCCGACGAGGTGCGCGCCATCGGCCAGTGGGCGCTCGAGCACGGCATCTGGGTCGTCTCCGACGAGATCTACCAGAACCTCACCTACGCCGAGGAGCCCGACGGCGTGCCGCCGCGCGCACTGTCGATCGTCGAGGCCGTGCCCGAGCTCGCGAACCAGACGATCCTCGTGAACGGGGTCGCGAAGACCTACGCGATGACGGGCTGGCGACTCGGCTGGATGGTCGGCCCCGCCGACATCATCAAGGGCGCCGCGAACCTGCAGTCCCACCTCTCGTCGAACGTCGCGAACATCTCGCAGCGCGCCGCGATCGCCGCCCTCACCGGTCCGCAAGACGCCGTCGAAGAGATGCGCCGTGCCTTCGACCGCCGCCGCCGCACCATCGTCGCCGAGCTCTCGAAGATCGAGGGCATGACGGTGCCGGTTCCGCAGGGCGCGTTCTACGTGTACCCCGATGTCTCGGGGCTGCTCGGCCGCGAGTGGGGCGGCGTCACGCCGACCACCTCGCTCGAGCTCGCCGACCTGATCCTCGAGCAGGCCGAGGTCGCGGCCGTGCCCGGCGAGGCGTTCGGCCCCTCGGGCTACCTGCGCCTCAGCTACGCGCTCGGCGACGCGCCGCTGCTCGAGGGCGTGCAGCGCCTGCAGCGGCTCTTCGCCTAGCGCGAGGCGCAAGGCGCGAAGCGGCCTCGAGCCTCAGGCCTCAAGATCGCGCGAGCGCGGTGCGCGCCTCTGCGGCGAGCTCGTCGGCGATCGCGGTGAGCAGTGTCGACCGCAGGTTCCACTGCTGCCAGTGGAGCGGCACGTCGATCGGCGCCCCGCCGAGTCGCACGAGCTCGCCCCGCTCTATTTCACCGGCCGACTGGAACGCCGGCAGCATGCCCCAGCCGAGCCCGAGCTTGATCGCCGTGGCGAAGTCGTGCGAGGCCGGCACGTAGTGACGCGGCGGCGCATCGGGGTCGACTCCGATCGCCGACAGGTACTCGCGCTGCAGGTCGTCGCGTCGGTCGAAGTCGACGAGCGGTGCCGAGGCGAGCGCGGCGGCCGATCGAGCCTCGTCGCGATCGGCGAGCGCCCAGCGCGCGGCGAAGGCGGGCGTCGCCACGGCTTCGTAGCGCATCACGCCGAGGGGGCGCACGAGGCATCCGGCGACCGGTGCGGCCTGAGAGGTCACGGCGCCCATGACGGTGCCCGACTCGAGCAGGCCGGCGGTGAAGTCCTGATCGTCGCGGTGCAGGTCGAAGACCACGGGGTGGTGCTCGCCGACTCGGGCGAGCGCCGGGAGGAACCAGGTCGCGAGCGAGTCGGCATTGACGGCGAGCGGCACCGAGATCGGTCGAGCGGATGCCTCGTGCGGCCCGAACTCGGCGAGCGCATCGTGTTCGAGCAGCGCGATCTGGCGGGCGAGCCGCACGATCGGCGCGCCTGCCTCGGTGGCCCGGGCCGGTTTCGAGCGCACCACGAGCACGCGGCCGAGTTGCTGCTCGAGCGTCTTGACCCGCTGCGAGACGGCCGAGGGCGTGATGCGCAGCCGACGCGCCGCCGCGTCGAAGGTCCCCTCGTCGATGACGACGGCGAGCGTGCGAGCGAGGTCGAGCGGGATCTCCATCTGAAGCGATGCTAATGCGTCTGAAGGATCTTGAGCTGGGTTCATGATCGGAAGGCCGCATAGCGTCGACCCGTGCCCATCTCCTCCGCGCTGGCCGGCCTCGGTCTCGGCCTCTCGCTCATCGTCGCGATCGGCGCCCAGAACGTCTTCGTACTGCGACAGGGCATCCGCCGCGAGCACGTCTTCACCGTCGCCGCGATCTGCGCCCTGAGCGACCTCGCGCTCATCCTCGTCGGCGTCTCGGGCATCGGCGCCGTGCTCGCGGCGGTGCCGTGGCTCGTCGGCGTCATCCGCTGGGCCGGCGCGGCGTTCCTCGTCGGGTACGGAGCTCTCGCGGCACGGCGGGCGATCCGGCCGAGCGGGGCGGCCCTCGACGCGGGGGCGAGCCCCGGCGCGGGCGCCGGGACCCTCGCGGCAGCGGCGCTGACCTGCCTCGCCCTGACCTGGCTGAACCCGCACGTGTACCTCGACACCGTGTTCCTGCTCGGCTCGGTCGCGAACGGCCACGGCGATGAACGGTGGGCGTTCGCCGCCGGGGCGGGGCTCGCGAGCCTCGTCTGGTTCTTCGGCCTCGCCTACGGGGCCCGGCTGCTCGGCCGCGTGCTCGCGAGTCCGCGGGCGTGGCGGGTGCTCGACGGGCTGATCGCGCTCGTCATGGTCACCCTCGGCGTGCTGCTCGTGCTGCCGCACTGAGGCGCCGAGTCCGCGTTCGGTTCCGGCCCATCCACCGACCGGTGGATGCCGGAATCGAACGGCCGGGGGCTGCCGCGCCGGGCCTGCGAGCGCGAAGCTGGTCACATGAACATGACAGGCACGGATGCCGCGGTGCACATCCGCGGGCTCCGCAAGCTCTACGGCACGGTCGCCGCCGTCGACGGCATCGACCTCGACATCGCCCACGGCGAGACCTTCGCCCTGCTCGGGCCCAACGGCGCGGGCAAGTCGACCACGGTCGAGATCCTGGAGGGGTACCGCGTGCGCACCGAAGGCGAGGTGAGCGTGCTCGGCGTCGATCCGGCCCGCGGCGGCCTCGACTGGAAGTCGCGGATCGGCATCGTGCTGCAGTCGACCGGCGAGACGGGGCTTCTGACGGTGACCGAGATCCTGCGGAACTTCGCCTCGCTCTACCCGAACCCCCGCGACATCGACGAGGTCATCGCCGCCGTCGGGCTCGAGGCGAAGGCGAAGACGCGCATCGCCAAGCTCTCGGGCGGCCAGCAGCGGCGCGTCGACGTCGCGCTCGGCATCGTCGGCCGGCCCGAGCTGCTCTTCCTCGATGAGCCGACGACGGGCTTCGACCCCGAGGCTCGCCGGCAGTTCTGGCAGCTCATCCGCTCGCTGAAGGCCGACGGCACGACCATCGTGCTCACCACCCACTACCTCGACGAGGCCGCTCAGCTCGCCGATCGCGCCGGCGTCATCGCCGGCGGGCGGCTCGTCGACGTCGGCGGCATCCACGAGATCGGCGGCGCCGAAGCGCGGGTGCCGATCGTGCGCTGGGTGGATGCCGGCGGTGCGCCCCGCGAGGTGCGCACCGAGGAACCGGGTCTCGTCGTGGCATCCGTCGTCGCCGAACTCGGCGGTGAGCCCGCGGGCCTCGAAGTGATCCGCCCCACGCTCGAAGACATCTACCTGCAGCTCGTGCGGAACACGGCACCGGCCGCGACCACCGAGGAGGCCTTCGCATGACCACCAACCTGATGGCACAGGGCGCGTCGCGCCTCGGCCTCGAGACCAAGATCTACTTCCGGGCGCCCGACACGCTCTTCTTCACGTTCTTCTTCCCGTTCGTGATGCTCGCGATCTTCACCGCGGCGTTCAGCGCCTCGGGCGAGGTCGGCCCTCCCGGCAACGAGATCTCCATCGGCGCGTTGTACCTGCCCGGCATGATCGCCGCCGGCATCCTGCTCTCGGGCGTGCAGAACCTCGCGATCGACATCGCGCTGGAGAAGTCGAACGGCACCCTGAAGCGGCTCGGCGGCACGCCCCTCTCCCCCGTCGGCTACTTCCTCGGAAAGATCGGCCAGGTGTTCGTGACTGGCGGGCTGCAGGCGGCGCTGCTGATACTCGCCGGGTGGCTCGTGCTCGGCATCGACCTGCCGACCGACCCGGCGAAGTGGCTCACGTTCGCGTGGGTGTTCGTGCTCGGCCTCACGACGTGCGCGCTCCTCGGCATCGCCCTGTCGGCATTGCCGCGCTCGGGCAAGAGTGCCAGCGCCGTCGTCATCCCCGTCGTGCTGCTGCTGCAGTTCATCTCGGGCGTCTACCTGCAGTGGGACATGCTGCCGGAGTGGCTGCAGAACATCGCGAGCCTCTTCCCGCTCAAGTGGATCGCCCAGGGGATGCGCTCGGTGTTCCTGCCCGACGGGTGGGAGGCTGCGGAGCAGGGCGGCACGTGGAACCTCGCGGGCGTCGCGATCGCGCTCGGCATCTGGCTCGTCGTCGGGTTCGTGCTGTCTCGCCTCACCTTCCGCTGGATCCGGCGCGACGCCTAGGGCGCGTGCCAGACTCGCAACATGCTGAACAGACGATGGTGGGATGTCGCGGCGATCGCCGTGGCATCCGTCCTCGTGCTCTTCACCCTGTTCGACCCGCCGCCGTACGGACCGAACGATTGGGGCGTCTGGGCGACGGCGGGCGCATTCCTCGCCTTCTACTTCGCTTACGCCAGGGCCCAGCTCGGCAACGACCGGCTTGCGCCGCACCTCGTGATCTCGATCGCGTTCGCGGTGCTCGTCGGCGTCGGCGCCTCGTTCGAACCCTCGTTCGCGATCGTGCAGGTGTTCGTCTATCCGTTCATCTGGACGACCGCGCCGTCGATCCGCAGCGCGCTCGTGTCGAACGTGCTCATCGGCGTCGCGCTAGCGGCGGGGTACGCCGTGCACTTCGGCCCGAGCGGCATCGTGACCGGACTCGTCAGCGCGGCGGTCTCGGTCGGCTTCAGCATCGCGCTCGGGCTCTGGATCACGAACATCGCCGTCTACGGTCAGGAGCGAGGCCGCCTCCTCGAGGAGTTGCAGGCCGCGCAGGGGCAGCTCGCCGCGATGCACCGCGATGCCGGTGTCCTCGAAGAGCGCGCACGACTCGCCCGCGAGATCCACGACACGATCGCGCAGAGCCTCACCGGGCTCGTCATGGTCGCGCAGCGCACCGGCACACGGCTCGACGGCGTCGACGGGGCGGACGCGGCATCCGCTCGCTCCGACCTCGAGCTCATGGAGCAGATGGCGCGTGAGGCGCTCACCGAAGCGCGCGGTCTCGTCGCCTCGCTCGCGCCGGTCGAACCCGGGGCAGGCCTCGCCGACGCGCTCGCGCGGCTCGCGACGAGCTTCGAGCGCGAGACCGGCGTCGTCGTGACGGTGTCTGCGAGTGCGACCGGCCTCAGCCGCGAACACGAGGTCGTGCTGCTGCGCTCGGCGCAGGAGGGGCTCGCGAACGTGCGCAAGCACGCCCGCGCCCGGCACGCAGCGGTGACGGTCGAATCTGTCGACGGCGAGGTCGTGCTCACCGTCTCCGACGACGGCGTCGGTCCGGGAGCTGCGACGCCCGGCGCCTCGGGCTTCGGGCTCACCGGCATCCGCGACCGCACCGCACTCGTCGGCGGCTCGTTCGCGATCGAACCAGGATCCGCGGGCGGCACCGTGCTGCGCGTCGGCATCCCCCGAGCGGATGCCGCGGCCGGCGCCGAAGAGGAGGGATCCGCATGAGCATCCGCATCGTCGTCGCTCGAGCAGATGCCGCGACCACCCTGCCGCTGGAGGACACCGCATGAGCATCCGCATCGTCGTCGCCGATGACCACCCGATCGTGCGCGCCGGCATCGTCGGCCTGCTCGAGGCCGAGCCCGGACTCGCGGTCGTCGGCGAGGCCGCCGACGGCGCGGAGGCCGTGACCGTCGCGGCATCCGAACGCCCCGACCTCGTGCTCATGGACCTGCGGATGCCGCAGCTCGACGGCGCCACAGCGACTGCCCGCATCCTCGCCGAGGTGCCGGGGACCCGGGTGCTCGTGCTCACGACATACGAGACCGACGACCACATCCTCGCGGCGATCGAGGCGGGCGCGAGCGGGTACCTGCTCAAGGCGGCCCCGCAGGCGGAGATCCTGGCGGGCATCCGCGCGGTCGCCGCGGGCGAGACCGTGCTCGCCCCGTCGATCGCGGCGAAGCTCGTGTCGAGGGTTCGCGCCGAAGCGGCATCCGTCGCCCCGCCGTCGCTCTCGCCGCGCGAGCTCGACGTGCTGCGACTCGTCGCCGAGGGCCGCTCGAACCCCGAGATCGCCGCGGCGCTCTTCATCGGCGAGGCGACGGTCAAGACGCACCTGCTGCACGTGTTCGAGAAGCTCGAAGTGCGCGATCGCACCCGCGCCGTGACCCGGGCGATGGAACTCGGCATTCTCTGAACACGCCGGGCGGCGGTGGTCGGGAGCGAGCGACTCAGCTCGGGCACGGCGGGCGCCGCCTACGCTGGAGAGGCATCCGCACACGCCGTGGCAGCGGCCGGCCGCTCCGGCGGTCGACTCGCGGTGACTTCGAGGGGAACGCATGAACGCGTACGAGCATCGACCGTGGCTCGCCCACTACGCCGAGGGCGTGCCGCCCGAGATCGACGAACCGAGCCAGACGCTCGTCGACATGATCGACGACGCCGTCCGCCGATTCCGACGGCGCACCGCGCTCGAGTTCTTCGGTGCCGAGACGAGCTACCGAGAGCTCGGCGAGCAGATCGCCTCGGCCGCGGAGGGGCTGCGGCGTCTCGGGGTGCGGGCGGGCGACCGGGTCGCACTCGTGCTGCCGAACTGCCCCCAGCACGTCGTCGCGTTCTACGCCGTGCTGCGGCTCGGCGCGATCGTCGTCGAGCACAACCCGCTCTACACGCCGCCCGAGCTGCGGCACCAGTTCGAAGACCATGGCGCCCGCGTCGCGATCGTCTGGAACAGCGTGGCCGACACGGTCGCGGAGTTCCCGAGCGACATCCGCCCCGAGCACATCGTCGCGGTCGACCTGACCCGTGCCCTGCCGTTCGGCAAGCGGATGGCCCTGCGCCTCCCGATCCCGAAGGCCCGGCGCTCCCGCGCCGCACTGACGACGACGCCGCGCGCCCGCGGCCTGGTCGACTGGGAGCACCTCACCTCGCGGAGAGCACTCGCCAGGCGGCATCCACGGCCCACCCTCGACGACACGGCCGTGCTGCAGTACACGAGCGGCACCACCGGTTCCCCGAAGGGCGCAGTGCTCAGCCACCGCAACCTGCGCGCCAACGCGATGCAGGGCCGCGCCTGGGTGCCGGGCCTCGTCGAGGGCGAGGAAGTCTTCTACGCGGTGCTGCCGCTCTTCCACGCCTATGGCATGACCCTCTGCCTGACGTTCGCGATGAGCATCGGCGCGCGCCTCGTGCTGTTCCCGAAGTTCGACTCGGGCCTCGTGCTCGACGCGGCACGCCACTCGCCGCCGACGTTCCTGCCCGCGGTGCCGCCGATCTACGACCAGCTGGTGCGCGCGGCCGTGCGACAGCCGCGAGCGCTCCGGAGCATCCGCTTCGCCATCTCGGGCGCGATGAGCCTGCCGATCGCGACCGTCGACCGCTGGGAGAGCGCAACCGGCGGGCTGCTCGTCGAGGGGTACGGCATGACCGAGTCGTCGCCGGTGGCCCTCGGCAACCCGATGGGCCCGACCCGGCGACCCGGCACCGTCGGAGTGCCGTTCCCGAGCACCGACATCCGCGTGGTCGACCCCGACGACCCCGAGGTCGATCGGCCGGTCGGCGAACCGGGCGAGCTGCTCGTGCGCGGACCGCAGGTCTTCCAGGGGTACTGGCGACGCCCGGCGGAGACCACCGAGACCCTCCTTCCCGGCGGCTGGCTGCGCACGGGCGACATCGTGCGCGTCTCCGAAGACGGCTTCGTGACGATCGTCGACCGCGTGAAGGAGCTCATCATCACGGGCGGCTTCAACGTCTCGCCGTCGGAGGTCGAGGCCGCGCTGCTCGCCCACCCCGACGTGCGCGGCGCCGCCGTCGTCGGCCTGCCTCGCGGCTCGGGCGGCGAGGCCGTCGCCGCCGGCGTCGAGCTGCGCGAGGGAGCCGTCTTCGACGAAGCCGCGCTCCGCGAGTTCTGCCGCACGAGCCTGACGCCGTACAAGGTGCCGCGACGCATCGAGCCGTTCGACGAGCTGCCCCGCTCGCTCATCGGCAAGGTGCTGCGCCGCCAGGTGCGCGACGTGCTGCTCGACCGGGCTGCCGCGAAGTGACCTCGCGACCGGCCGAGGCTCGCGGTTGAGCCTGCCGACGCCACGCGCCTACGATGTCGGGGTGCCCTTCCAGAACGTGCGAGTCGCCGTACAGCGCACGAGGATCCTGCCCTCCTGGGTTCGAAAAGCGGATGCCGCGGCGGCCCGCGCGGTGAACGCCCGCCGCAGCCATCCCGCTGTCGACCGGTTCTGGTCTCGGGTCTCGGGATTCGCCGACAAGGGCGTGCTCTGGTGGACGATCGCGGGTGTGCTCGCCGTCACCGGACGCCGCCGCGCGGCGGCGCGCGGGCTCGGATCGCTGCTCGTCGCGAGCGCGCTCACCAACGTCATCGCCAAGCGGGTCTTCGGCGGCGACCGTCCGCTGCTCGCCGACGTGCCGGTCGGACGGCACCTGCCGAAGCCGCCGATCACGCCGTCCTTCCCCTCTGGCCACTCGGCGAGCGCGGCCGCCTTCGCGACCGGCATCGCGATCGAGTCGCCACGCCTCGGCGCCGCGCTCGTGCCGGCCGCGTTGGGCGTCGGCTACTCGCGGTTGCACACCGGGGCGCACTGGCTGTCGGACGTCGTCGGCGGACTCGCGCTCGGTGCCGGCGTCGCCGGACTCAGCGCCCTCGTCGCCCGCCCCGGCACGACCCCCGCCGACGACGGCTCGGCTCCGAGCGGCACCGACCGCCGCCTGCCCGCGTCGCCCGACGGCGAGGGCGTCTATATCGTCGTGAACCGCTCCTCGGGCACGAGCGTGCTGCGCAGCGACCCGTTGCGCGTGCTCGAACGACGTCTGCCGCGCGCCGAGATCCACCTGCTCGACGACGGTGAAGACCCTCAGGCGGCTGCGCGTGCCGCGCTCTCCCGTGACGACCCTCCAGCCATCGTCGGAGTCTGCGGCGGAGACGGTTCCGTCGCCGCCGTAGCGCACGAGGCACGACTCGCCGGGGTGCCGCTCTTCGTCGTGCCCGGCGGCACGTTCAACCACTTCGCGCGCACGGCGGGCGCGGCATCCGTCGACCTCGCCGTCGATGCCCTGCAGCGAGGCGAGGGCGTGCGTGCGGATGTCGCGGAGCTCCGCTTCGCCGACGGCCCGCCGATCACGGTGCTGAACACCGCCTCGGTGGGCCTCTATCCCGACTTCGTGGCCGAGCGGGAGCGGCACGAGGAACACTGGGGCAAGTGGCTCGCCGCGATCCTCGCCGCGGCGCGGGTGCTGCGGCGATCGGCTCCGGTGACCGTCGTCGTCGACGGACGCAGGGCCCGGGTCTGGACCCTGTACGTGGGGGTCGGAGTCAACGACGCGGGCATCCCCGCTCCGATGCAGCGACGTCGGCTCGACGGCGGGGAGCTCGACGTGCGCGTGCTGCACGCCGGATCTCGGGTGCGCGCTGCCGGCGCCCTCGCCTTCGGTCGGCGCACCAGTGCCGTGCTCCGCCGCGTACGACTGCTGCCGGAGCGGCTCGAATCGTTCACGACGGAGTCGATCGAGGTGATCGTCCGCCCTCGGCAGGGGCAGCCGCCCGGCTTCGCGCACGACGGCGAGGTGTCGATCGAGGCGCCCGCCGAGGCATCCGCGCGCACCGCAGTGCCCGGCTACCGCACGACGGTGCGCATCGTGCCGGCGGCACTCGACGTCTATCGGCCGGCGAGCACTGAACTCCCGGATGCATCCGGCGGCACGTCGCTCACAGCAACCGCCGGGCATTCGCCCACGCCGTGAGCTCGTGCCGGCTCGAGAGCTGGAGCTTGCGCAGCACCGCGGAGACGTGCGTCTCGACCGTCTTCGTCGAGATGAAGAGCTCGGCCGCCACCTCCTTGTAGGCGTAACCGCGGGCGATCAGCCGCATGACCTCCTGCTCTCGCGCCGAGAGCCGGTCGAGCTCGTCGCTCGCCGCCGCCGTCTCCCCGACCGCCGCGCCGAAGGCGTCGAGCACGAAGCCGGCGAGCTTCGGCGAGAACACCGCGTCGCCGCCCGCCACGGCGTGCACGGCACGGCTGACGTCGGTGCCCGAAGAGCCCTTCGTGATGTATCCGCGGGCGCCGGCACGGATCACGCCGACGACGTCTTCGGCCTTGTCCGAGACCGAGAGCGCGAGAAAGCGCGTCGAAGGCACGGATGCCGCAGCGCGCCGGATCACCTCGGCGCCGCCGCTCGTGCCCGCCGGCACCGCGAGCCCGGGCAGGTGCACGTCGAGGAGCACGACGTCGGGTGCGGCATCCGTCACCGCCGCGACCGCCGACTCGACATCGTGCGCCTCGCCGACGACCTCGATCGAGTCGTCGAGGTCGGCCTTCAGGCCCGACCGGAAGATCGAGTGGTCGTCGACGATGACGACCCGCACGCGCTCAGCCACGAACCGGCTCCCCGCGCTCTGCCGGGAACCGCAGCCGCACCTCGGTGCCGACACCGCCTGCCCCCGGGCGCACCTCGCCCGATCCGCCGGCGCGGCGCATGCGGCCGATGATCGACTCGCGCACCCCGAGCCGGTCGCGCGGCACGTCGGCGAGCGCGAAGCCCGGGCCGCGATCGCGCACGAACACCTCGACGGTCTCGGGGGTCGACTCCACGTACACCGACACCTCCCCGCCCGCATGCCTGGCGGCGTTGAGCATCGCCTCGCGTGCCGCCGCGGCGACCTCGCCGCTCGCGCGCTCGCGCGACTCCCCCACAACGACGACGTCGACCGTCACCGGGTAGTCGATCTCCAGTGCCGCCGCGAAGTCGCGCAGGTCGGTGCCGAGATCGCTGTCGGCGGGCGTGTCGCCGGCGAAGAGCCAGTCGCGCAGCTCGCGCTCCTGTGCGCGGGCGATGCGGGCGACCTCGCTCGTGGCGCCGGCCCGGTTCTGGATGAGCGCGAGCGTCTGGAGCACCGAGTCGTGCAGGTGCGCGGCGATCTCGCTGCGCTGCTCCTCGCGAATGCGCCTCGTGCGTTCGGCGGTGAGCTCGCGCCACGAGGCGATGAGCGTCGGCACGTAGACGAGGGCGATGCCGATGACCGCGGCGAGCGCGGCGACGAACGTGGGCACGGGATACCGGTACGCGCTCGGACCGAAGACGAGGGCCAGCGCGGTGATCGCGAGCAGCGACGTCGCCACGACCCTGATCGCGAATTCGTTGCGGGGGCCGCGGTCGGGGTCGGGTCGATCGATGAAGGTCGCCCAGGCTCCGGATGCCACGGCGAGGCCGACGCCCGCGAGCACCGCGAAGATCCACCGGTCGAGCCCCGTGCCGTCCGTCTCCACGACGAGCCCGCTCGTCGCCCACGCGGCGAGGAGCGACACGGCCGAAGCGACGACGAGCACCCACGCGACCGGAGCACGCCGGGTCGGCCGTGACTCGCCCGGCGCCCACGGGGTGAGCACCCAGAGCCAGAGGTAGAGCAGGAGTCCGGCGCCGCTGGCGAAACTCGTCGCGACGAATGCCGCACGCACGACCCAGACCGGCCAGCCGAGGTGCCGCGCGAGCCCGGCCGAGACCCCGGTCGCAACGCACGCGCGGGGTCGGGTCATGCGCGGTGCCGTGCCGGGGTGCACGCCGCCGGCCGGCACGGATGCCGCGGCATCCGTCGTTCCGATCGCCCGCGTGTCCATGCCTGCCATCCAAGCAGACCGGGGCGAAATCGCCCCGGCCCCGGTGGCCCGCTCAGGGTCGAATCAGGGATTCACCCCATGGCGGGGCATCCGTCGTTGCTGCCAGCATCGAAGCATGGAGACGAACCCGACCGCCCCTGAGGCGGACCCAGTGCAGGACGACGCGAAGGGGGACTCCGCGGCGTCCGGCCCGACCACCCCGGAGGCGGCGGGATCGCCTCCATCCTCCGGCGGACCCGGCGCGGCGACACCCGCGCCGGGCACCGGCACCGGGTTCTCCCCGTGGTTGCGCCGACTCGGCGTACCGCGTCGCTCGGGCTGGCTCGGCGGCGTCTGCGCGGGCGTCGCCGCCCGTCTCGGCATCGACCCGATCATCGTGCGTGGCATCGTCGTGGTGATCGCCCTGCTCGGCGCCCCGCTCGTGCTGCTCTACGCCGTGGCGTGGCTGCTGCTGCCCGACACCGACGGCGAGATCCACTTCGAACGGCTGACTCGCGGCATCGTCGACCCGGCGATCGTCGGTATCGCCGTCATGGGAGTGATCGGGCTCGTGCCGCTCGTGCAGGGCGGATGGCTCGGCTGGCGCTGGTGGCCCGACATGACGATCTCCGACCCGATCTTCGGCTTCAACCTCACCTGGCCGCTGCGCGTGCTGTGGGTGCTCCTCATCGTCGGGGCGGTCATCGCCCTCGTCGTCTGGCTCGCACGGCGAGCCTCCCAGAACCCCCCGGACGGCGGCGGGCCGCGAATGGCTTCCGCGGCGACCGCCGCCGCTTCGGGGTATCCCGCGTCGACCGCGTTCGCGGCATCGGATGCGCCGGCGACGACGGGAACCGCGGCGAGCACCGAGCCGCCCGTGCCGGCGAACGGCGCCGATGCGGCGGCCATCGCCGAGTGGCGCGCGCAGCACGAGGCGTGGCGACTCTCGCACGCCGAGTGGAAGTCGGGCCAGGAGAGCGCCGAGCGGGCCGCCCGAGCCAGGGCCGCCGCCGAGAACAAGGCGAAGGCCATCGCACTCACCGCCCAGGCCGATGAGGCCCGGGCCGCGCGCCGGGCCAGCCGCCCCCGGGCGAGCGCCGCGTTCGTGTTCACGTTCCTCGGTCTGGCCCTCGTCGCCGGATCGATCGCGGCGGTCTGGGCGCTCGGCCGACCGAGTGTCGCCGGGTTCGCGATCCCGATCGCCCTCGCGGCCGTGACGATGCTGCTCTCGCTCGGCATGGTCATCGCCGCGCTCCGGCGCCGGCGAAGCGGCGCCCTCGCATTCACGACGACGCTCGCCACGGCCTCGATGATGGTGGCCGTGCTCGCGTCGTCGTTCATGCCGCAGGGCGTGCTCATACCACCCGGACACAGCGTCTCGCTCGACCGTACCCAACGACTCGTGCAGCCGTTCGGCGACGCGTACCTCTACGCGACCCCTTCCCTCATCGGTGATTCAACCCCCGTCATCGAGCTTCGACAGGGCACCGGAGACACGTGGATCACGCTCGACGAGGGCGCCGAGATCGAGCTCGACGCGCGCGAAGCCGGGCCCGTCCAGCTCTTCATCACCTCGCCCGACGGCTCGGTGCGGTCGACATCGCAACTCGGTGATGCGGACTCCCGGGTGCTGATGCTCGGCGGCGAGCCGGCGGTCGCAGAGGACCTCACCGGCGATGCCGACGCGCGGATCGTGCTCGAGCAGGGGTCCGGCATGGTGCACATCGAGATTCGCGAAGGAGCATGACCATGACCACGAACAACCAGGACTCCGGCCAGCCGACGACCGCACCGGATGCCGCCGTCACCGCCATCCTGGCCGACTGGGGCACACCCGCTGCAGGCGCCCCGGCGGCGATATCGCCCGACAACGGCGATCCCGCCGCGCGTGGGACGACCCGGCCGACGGTGCGCTGGGGCGCACTCGTCTGGGCGTTGATCTTCGGGGCGACGGCCGCGACGACGCTCTGGGTCGTCGTCGACCCCGCTCGCCGCGACGCCGTCGGCGGGTGGCTGACCAGCTTGAGCCCGCTCGCCGCCGTGCTCTACGCGTTCATCGCCCTCGGCGTGGTCGTGGCGATGTTCGGCATCGTCGGCCTCCTCCGCCGCGGCGAGCGCACCCGCCGCTGACGCGACACGAGCGGCACCGACCGCGCTAGAGCTCGACGCCGACGAGCACGGGTTCGGGCCGCAGCACGATGCCGAACTCGGCCTGCACCCGGCTCTGCACGAATCTGGCGAGCTGCACGATCTCGTCGGCCGAGGCGTCGCCCCGATTGGTGAGGGCGAGGGTGTGCTTCGACGAGATCGCGGCGCGGGAACCGGGCAGCGCGAACCCCCGGCCGATGCCCGACTGCTCGATCAGCCACGCGGCCGAGAGCTTCACGAGCGGCCCCGTCTCGCTCGCGTTCCGGTCGGCGGAGACGCTGTCGGATGCCTCGAGCTCGGCCTGGTGCGCGAGGAAGGCGTCGAGCGGCGACTCCGAGCCGAGCGAACCGAGCGGGATCACCTCGTCGGGCGCCTCGGGTTCGACGTACCATCGCGGTGCCGCCGCGGGCAGCGTGCGCGCGACGTGCTCGCCGACGATCGGGTTGGTGAAGAACGAGCCGGCGCTCACCGAGTCGGCGTCGGCCGCATCGAGCACCATGCCCTTCGACGCGCGCAGCTCGAGCACGCTCTCGCGAACCTTCGCGATCGGCACCCGGTCGCCCTGCTGCACGCGCAGCGCGGCAGCGAGCTGCCCGTAGGCGATCGGCCGGCCGAGTGCCTCTCCCAGCACCTCGCGCTCGGCGGCGGTGTCGTGCAGTTCGAGCTCGACCGTCACGACGATGCCCCGCAGGCCCTGCTTCAGCACCGAGGTGCGATAGGCGAGCTCGAGCTCGTCGGCCGTCATGCGTCGCGGGGCATCGGCCCCCTCGTCGAGGAACTCGATCGCGACGAGCGTCGACGCGAGCTCCTGCCCGTAGGCGCCGATGTTCTGCACCGGCGCCGCACCGACCGAGCCGGGAATGCCAGAGAGCGCCTCGATGCCCGAGTAGCCGTGCTCGACCGTCCAGGCGACGAGGTCGTCCCACGACTCGCCGGCCTGCACGCGCACGCGCACCGAGTGCTCGTCACCGGAGCCCGGCAGCACCTCGATGCCGTGCGTCGCGACGCGGATCACCGTGCCGTCGAACCCCTCGTCGCCGACCAGCAGGTTGGAGCCCCCGCCGAGCGCGAGCCACGGGGCATCCGTCGCCCAGGTCTCACCGGCGAGGTCGACGAGATCGCGCTGCGTCGTCGCCGTGAGGAGTCGATCGATCGGACCGCCGACCCGCAGGGTCGTGTACTCCGCGAAACGGATGTCGCCGCTCATGTCAGCCGAGCGCGACGCGCACTTGCGCCTTGCCGAGCACCGTCTCTTCGCCGACCTTCACGGTCAGGTCGATGCGGGCCACGGTCTCGGCTTCGTCGAGCTGGCCGACCTTCGCGATCACCGAGACGACGGCGCCGATCGCGGGGTCGACGACGACGGGGCGGGTGAAGCGCACCTGGTAGTCGACGACGCGGCCGGGGTCGCCGGCCCAGTCGACGACGGGCTGCACCGCGAACCCCATGGTGAGCATGCCGTGGGCGAGCACACCGGGAAGGCCCACCGCGTGCGCGACGTCGTCGCGGTAGTGGATCGGGTTGAAGTCGCCCGAAGCGCCGGCGTAACGCACGAGCGAGTCACGGGTGAGCGGGAACGACTGCTCGGCGACGATGTCGCCGACGGCGAGGGAGGCGAAGTCGGGGGCGGGCATCAGTCTTCTCCTCGCACGACGAGCTGCGACAGGGCGGTCACCACGTGGGCGCCGTCGGCATCGACGATGACCGACTCGGCGACGACGATCGAGTGCGCGCCGAGGGTCTTGACGCTCGAGACCGTCAGGGTCGCGGTGAGCAGGTCGCCGGCGACGACGGGGCGTGAGTAGCTGAAGCGCTGATCGCCGTGCACGACTCGGGAGAAGTCGATGCCGGCGTCGGGCTCGGCCAGCAATTGGGCGAGCGTGAGCTCTTGCACGACGATCGGGAAGGTCGGCGGAGCGACCACGTCGTCGTAGCCGGCCGCGCGCGCGGCCTCGGGATCGAGGTTGATCGGATTCGTCGCGAAGACGGCACGGGCGAACTCGCGCACCTTCTCACGACCGACGAGGTAGGGCTCGGTCGGCGGGAGGACCCGCCCCTGCAGCTCGGGGTTCACTGGCACCCCGCCAGTCTACGTGCGGACCCGTGCACACCTTCGAGACCGCACGTCTCGACACCGTCCCCGCCGAGCTCCCTCGCGCCGCCCGCTTGTCCGTCTCCCCGCTTCGACCGATGGGCGAGCATTTCTCCGAATGGCGTATGCCAGTTTTCCCTCGTCGATGAGGGGGAACTGGCATGCGCGGATCGGGACGATCTCCAGGCGTCGATCAGTTCGATCGTGCGCGCCCACGGTGGCGGTTCGAGGTCGTGCTCAGTCCTCAGCGACCGCGCGCGAGAGGGTCTCGCCGCGGAAGAACGCCGGGCGCTTCCGCCACTGCCACAGCATGATGACGACGCCCGAGAGCAGCACGACCACGCCGAGCACGAAGACGAGCCCGAGCCCCGCGACCGACGAGCCGGAACCGTAGTCGGGGTCCATGCTGTCGATCAGCGTCGTGAAGAACAGCACCGCGAGGATGACCCCGCCGACGAGCGGGAACAGCAGCGTGAAGAAGACGTTGCGCACCGAACGGAACCACACCGCTCGGAAGAACCAGACGCACGCGAACGCCGTGATGCCGTAGTAGAAGCAGATCATCATGCCGAGCGCCGTGATCGTGTCCCACAGCACGTTCTCGCTCACGAAGCGCATGACCGCGTAGAAGACCGAGGCCACGATCGCCGAGACGATCGTCGCGTAGCCGGGCGTGAAGAAGCGCGGGCTGACCTTCGCGAACTTCTCGGGCAGGGCGCCGTAGTGCCCCATCGCGAGCAGGGTGCGCGCGGGCGAAACGAAGGTCGACTGCAGGCTCGACGCCGAGCTCGTGAGCACGGCGAGCGAGACGAGCACCGCAAGCGGGCCGAGGATCGGGCCCGCGAGGTGGAAGAACACGTTGTCTTGAATGTCGGGGTTGCCGAGGCCGAACTCGCCGGTGCCGACGCCCGCGAAGGCGATGAGCGAGACCGCGATGAGCAGGTAGAGCACCACGATCGTGACCACGGTGATGGTCGCCGCCCGGCCCGGGGTCTTCTCCGAACCGCGCGTCTCCTCGTTCATCGTGAGCGTGACGTCCCAGCCCCAGAAGATGAAGATCGAGAGCGAGAGCCCCGCGGCGAACGCCGAGAACGACTCGACGGCGAAGGGGTTGAACCACGAGAGCTCGATCGCGGTCGCGTCGAAGGCGTTGCCGTTCGCGACCTCGACGAGCGCCGCGACCGAGAAGATGACGAGCACGGCGACCTGGAAGCCGACGAGCCAGTACTGCAGCTTCTGGGTCGTCTGCATGTCGCGATACGAGATCCACGTCGCGCCGAGCATGAACAGCAGGCACGTGACGACGTTGACGAACGGGTTCGCGGCGATGTCGGCGATGTCGGGATTGCCCGCGATCTGCGAGATCAGGAGGAAGAGGAAGTCCACGGCGATGCCCGCGAGGTTCGACAGCACGAGGATCGTCGCGGCGACGAGCCCCCAGCCGGCGAGCCACCCCACCCACGGCCCGAACGCGCGGGTCGCCCACGTGAACGAAGTGCCCGAGTCGGGCATGCGGCGATTGAGTTCGCGATAGCCGAACGCCACGAGCAGCATCGGGATGAAGCCGACGAGGATGATCGCCGGCACTTGCACGCCGACCTCCGACACCGTCGGTCCGAGCGCGGCCGTCAGCGTGTAGGCGGGGGCGATGCACGAGATGCCGATGACGATCGCGCCGATGAGGCCGACCGAACCGGCCGAGAGGCCCTTCTTCGAGAGACCGCCGGCCGCGCCGTCGATGGCGCGGGATGCCTCGGTGATCGGCGCCGGGTTGTCGGAGGGATGCGTCATTGCCGTCTCTTTCAGGTCGTGGTGCGCGGCGTCGTGGCGCGCGCCGTCGCGGTGCGCGGCACCACGATCATCGGCACCGGCAGCTCGCGCAGCATCTTGGCCGCCGTCGAGCCGAGGAACAGGTGGCTCGGTGTCGCGAGCCGGTTCGAGCCGACGAGCACGAGCTCGCCCGCATGCCAGTCGAGTGACTGCACGGCGGCCTCGATGGTCGTGCCCTTCGCAGTGACCGCGGTGGACTCCACGCTCTCGGGCAGGGCGCGCCGGGCTGTCAGCAGCACCTCCTCGGCGTGCACGGTGCTCGTGAGCTGGGCGAGTTCCTCGTCCATGCCGGCCGGCAGGTCGATCGAGACGAGGGAGAGCAGCCGCAACGGCGCATGCGTGAGCCGGGCCAGCCGCACGGATGCCTCGAGCAGCCCCTCGGCCCCCGGCCTGGTGCCGACCGCGGCCGTGATGCGGGTCACGCCCTGACCGGTCGGCACTTCGCGCGACCCCGCGGGGGCGAGCGCCACCGGCACGTCGGAGGAGTGCAGCAGTTCGTTCGCGACCGAACCGATGCGAACGCGTCCGAGGATGCCGCCGCGCGCCGCGCCGACGACGATGAGCATCGCCTCGAACTCGTGCGCGGCCGCGATCAGGCCCTCGGCGAACGACTCCGCGTAGCGGATGTGCAGCGACTGGGCCACCTCGTCGCCGAGCGCGGCCGAGGCCTCGGCCAGCCACGTGCGCGAGCGTTCCCTGAGGAACCGCTCGTATCCGGCATCCGGCGGAACGACGCTGCCGCGCGCCTCGCTCGGCAGCACGATGACGACCTCGAGCACGGCCTCGCTCGCGCGGGCGATGCGGGTCGCGAGGGCGAGCGCGTCGGCACCGCTCTCGTTGGCGATGTAGCCGACGACGATGCGGGTGGGCATCACTTGCTCCCGAGGATCTCGGCGGCGACCTCGCGGCCGACCCGGATCGCCCCGTCGACGTGCTGGTAGCCCTTGCCCGCCATGTCGGAGCACGAGAAGTGGATCGGCCCGACCGGGGTGCGCAGGTCGGCTCCGTACCGTGCGAGCCCGCCCATGTCGAAGCTCGCGGCGTACGCGCCGCGAGTCCACTCCTCGGAGCCCCAGTCGCTCTCGTAGTACACGACCGGGTTCAGTGCCTCGGGGCCGTAGTAGTGCGACATCGACTCGAGGATCCGGGCCTTCCGCTCCTCGGGCGTGAGCGAGAACACGCCGTCCGCCTCCTCGTCGGAGACGAAGCCGACGAGCGTGCCCCGCGGGTCGCCGTGGTTGGTGTTGTCGTAGGCCTCGTGGCAGAGCTCGTACGGGCTGAACGCCGTGCCCGAAAGCCCGGCCTCGCGCCAGAACGGCGTCTCGTAGACCGCGTGCACCTTGATCACGAACCCCATCGACAGGTGCTGGTGCAGCTGCTGCTGGCGACGCGGCAGCGGCGGCTCGTACGAGATGCGGCTGATGAGGATCGGCGGCAGCGCGAGCACGATGTGCTTGGCGTGCACCTCGAGCGAGTCGGTCACCGCGACGACACCCGAGGCCGGGGCATCCGGCTGCCAGCGCACGGTGCGCACGGGCTGGCCGAGCCGCACCGCGTCGCCGAGCCGCTCGGCGAGGCGCAGCGGCACCTGCTGCAGGCCGCCGACGACGCGCTGGTCGAGGATGAAGTCGGCGTCGACGAGGTTCGAGAACGAGCCAGCGGATGCCGCCATGAGCAGCGCCTGCAGCGCCGAGAAGGCGTGCGCCGGCTTCGTGAGCATGGCGCCGGCGATGAACATGCCGATGTTCAGCCGCGCCTCCTCGTCGTCGGTCTGCGTCTCGAGCCAGTGCGCGAACGAGATCTCGTCGAGCTCCTTCGCGCGCGGGTGCGCCCAGGGTGCGTCGGGGTCGATCTCGGCGACGAGCGCGTCGAGCTTCTCGATGAGGCCGACGATCTCGTTCTCGGTCTTCGCGGGCACCGGGAAGATGTCGCCCTCGAAGAGCCGGCGCTCGCCGCTCGCATCGATGTAGACGTTCTCGCCCTCGCGATAGCGGGAGTACGTCTCGAGGCCGAGCTCGGCGAGCGTCTCGATGAGCGCATCCTGGTCGGGCGAGACCCACTGGCCGCCGATCTCGAGCATCGCGCCGTCGATGTCGTCGGTCCAGAGGCGGCCACCGATGCGCTCGCGCGCCTCGAGCACGACGACGCTCCTGCCGGCATCCTTCAGTGTGTTGGCGGCGGTGAGGCCGGATGCCCCGGCGCCGACGATGACGACGTCGCAGTCGATGCGTTCCATGGTCTCTGCTTTCCTGAAATCGGATGTCTGGATATGGGCGAGCGGATGCCGCGGCGCGCGGCCGCGGCATCCGCTCGCCTGGTTCAGCTCACCGGGATGAGCGTGTACTTCGTGTCGAGGTACTCGTGGATGCCCTCGAGCCCGCCCTCGCGGCCGATGCCCGACTGCTTGATGCCGCCGAACGGCGCGGCCGCGTTGGAGACGAGGCCCGTGTTCAGGCCCATCATGCCCGTGGCCAGACGGTCGATCATGCGGTGACCTCGCGCGAGGTCTTGCGTGAACACGTAGGAGACGAGGCCGTATTCGGTGGCGTTGGCGAGGCGCACGGCCTCGTCTTCGGTCGAGAACGTCGTGATGCCGAGCACCGGGCCGAAGATCTCTTCACGGAGGAGTCGGGCGTCGGCCGGCACGGAGCCGAGCACGGTCGGCGCGTAGAAGGTGCCGGCACCGTCGATGGGAGCGCCGCCGGCGAGCACCCGCGCGCCCTTGTCGACCGCGTCGCTGACGAGCTCGTCGGTCGAGGCGACCGCCTTCGCGTCGATGAGCGGGCCGATCGCGACGCCGTCTTCGGTGCCCCGCCCGACGCGCATCGCACGCACGCGCTCGGCCACCCGGGTGCCGAACTCGTCAGCGACCGACTCGTGCACGATGAAGCGGTTGGCGGCGGTGCAGGCCTGCCCGATGTTGCGGAACTTCGCGAGCATCGCACCGTCGACGGCCCTGTCGAGGTCGGCGTCGTCGAAGATCACGAACGGCGCATTGCCGCCGAGTTCCATCGAGGTGCGGAGGATGCCCTGCGCCGCCTCCTTCATGAGGCTGCGGCCCACCTCGGTCGAGCCCGTGAAGCTCAGCTTGCGCAGGCGCGGGTCGGCGATGATCGGGCCCGAGACCTTCGACGAGGTCGACGTCGCGATGACGTTCACGACGCCGGCGGGCAGGCCGACCTCTTCGAGCAGCTGCACGAACGCGAGGGTCGTGAGCGGCGTGAGCGCCGGGGGCTTGATCACCACGGTGCATCCCGCCGCCAGTGCCGGTGCGATCTTGCGCGTCGCCATGGCGAGCGGGAAGTTCCACGGCGTGATGAAGAACGACGGGCCGACGGGGCGCTGCGAGACGATCATGCGGCCGGTGCCCTCGGGGTTCAGGCCGTAACGGCCCGAGATGCGCACGGCCTCTTCGCTGAACCAGCGGAGGAACTCGCCGCCGTAGGCGACCTCGCCGCGCGCCTCGGCGAGCGGCTTGCCCATCTCGAGCGTCATGAGCAGCGCGAACTCCTCCTTGCGCTCTTGCAGCAGGTCGAAGGCGCGGCGCAGCAGCTCACCGCGTTCGCGAGGGGCGGTCGCGGCCCACGCATCCTGCGCGGCCACCGCGGCGTCGAGTGCGCGGATGCCGTCGGCGACGGAGGCGTCCGCGATCTCCTTGATGGTCTCGCCGGTCGACGGGTCGACGACGGCGAGGGTCTTGCCGCCCTCGGCCCCGACCCACTCGCCGCCGATGAAGAGGCCGCCGTCGACCTTGTCGAGCACCGTGGCTTCCAGAGTTGCGTTCGTCATGCGTGTGCTTTCCGTTCGATGTTCCGTGAGTGGCGATCAGGGGTTCGGTCGGTGCGGACGATCAGGGGTGGAGGCCGCGCAGCTCGTGCGCTTCGGCGACGCGTTCCACATCCGTTCTTCCAGTCTGGACTTCGCCTCGTCGGCGCGCCACCGGTGCACCGTCTTCGCCGCGAGGGGGCCGGTCATGCGGTCTTCAGTCCTTCCGCGACGACGCCGAGGCCGTCGACGAGCAGTTCGTCGGAGATCGTGAGCGGCGGCAGGAAGCGGATGACGTTGCCGTAGGTGCCGCAGGTGAGCACGACGACGCCGTTCGCGTGGGCGTGCTCGGCGACGGCCTTCGTGAGCGCCGCGTCGGGCGCGCCGGTCTCGGGGTCGACGAGCTCGATCGCGACCATCGCGCCGCGGCCGCGCACGTCGCCGATCCTGGGGTCGGCCGTGCGCAGGGCGTTGAGCCGGCCGATCAGCACGGCGCCGATCTCGCGAGCGCGCCCGATGAGGCCGTCTTCCTCGTACGACTCGATCGTGGCGAGCGCCGCGGCGCAGGCGAGCGGGTTGCCGCCGTAGGTGCCGCCGAGGCCGCCGGCCATCGCGGAGTCCATGATCTCGGCGCGCCCCGTGACCGCCGAGAGCGGCAGGCCACCGGCGATGCCCTTCGCCGTGACCACGAGGTCGGGCACGATGCCCTCGTGCTCGCTCGCGAACCAGGCGCCGGTGCGGGCGAAGCCGGTCTGCACCTCGTCGGCGATGAACACGACGTCGTTCGCGCGGGCCCACTCGACGAGCGCGGGGAGGAAGCCCTGCGCCGGAACGATGAACCCGCCCTCACCCTGGATCGGCTCGATGATGATCGCGGCGAGGTTCTCGGCGCCGACCTGCTTCTCGATGACCGAGATGGCGCGGGCCGCTGCCTCGGCGCCCGAGAGGCCGCCGTCGCGGAAGGGATAGCTGAGCGGCGCGCGGTACACCTCTGAGGCGAATGGTCCGAACCCGCTCTTGTACGGGATGTTCCTCGCGGTGAGCCCCATCGTGAGGTTCGTGCGTCCGTGGTAGGCGTGGTCGAACGCGACGACGGCCTGCTTCTTGGTGTAGTGGCGGGCGATCTTGACCGCGTTCTCGACGGCCTCGGCGCCCGAGTTGAAGAGGGCCGAGCGCTTGACGTGATCGCCGGGCGTGAGGGCGTTGAGCTTCTCGGCGACCGCGACGTAGTTGTCGTACGGGGCGACCGTGAAGCACGTGTGCGTGAAGGCGTTCAGCTGCGCGGTGACGGCCTCGACGACGCGGGGGTTCGCGTTGCCGACACCGGTGACCGCGATGCCCGAGCCGAGGTCGATGAGCGAGTTGCCGTCGGCGTCGACGATGACGCCGCCGCCTGCTGCGACCACCGAGACGGGGATGGTCGTGCCGACGCCCGAGGCGACGGCCGCGGCCTTGCGGGCCATGAGCTCCTGCGAGCGCGGGCCTGGGATGGCGGTGACGAGACGGCGCTCCTGTGCGAGCGAAGGTCCCCCGGTCGTGATGGCCGGGGTGTCGACGAGAGTCATGAGTGCTCCGATGCAGGCTGACGACGGTGGCTGGTGCCGTAATGCTAGGTCGGGCGGAGCGGATGCCCGAGCGCCCGCCTGTACACTCTGCTTGCAGTTCTTCGACACCACGTACAGCAGGGAGATCGCCGTGCAGCCCACCGTGCAGACCCTGCTCGACCGCCCCGAGCTCGGGCTCGGCCTGCTCACGCAGGCGCCCGAACTGCCCGACGGCGCGCTCGCCGCGCCCGTCGTCTGGGCGCACAGCTCCGACCTCGCCGACCCCACCCCCTTCCTCGACGCCGGTCACGTGCTGCTGACGACCGGCACCCAGTTCGGCGACGACGCCGACGCCGCATTCGCCGCGGCCTACGTGCAGCGACTCCGCGCGACAGGTGTCGCAGCCCTCGGCTTCGGCACCGAGGTGATTCGCGAGGGCACCCCCGAGTCGCTCGTCGACGCCTGCGCCGCGCAGGGCCTGCCGCTCTTCGAGGTGCCCTACCGGGTGCCGTTCATCGCGATCGCGCGCACGGTCGCCGACCTCATCGCCGAAGACGCCAACGCCCGCCAGGCCTGGGCGCTCAGCGCTCAGCGCGCGATCTCGCTCGCGGCGCTCCGCCCCGACGGGCTGTCGGCGACCCTCGCCGAACTCTCGCACCGCATCGGCGCCTGGGTCGGGCTCATCGACGCGACCGGGTCGCTCGACCGCGAGGCTCCGTCGGGCGGGCTCGACCAGCCGCTGCTCGGCGAGGTCGTCGGCGAGGCGCGGTCGATGCTGCGCCGCGGCCAGCGCGCCGGTCGCACGCTGCTCGCGGGCGAGTCGACCGGTGCCCCGCAGCGGATGACGCTGCAGACCCTCGGCACGGGCGGAGCGCTGCGCGGGGTCATCGCGATCGGCGACTCCCCCGAGCTCGACCAGGCCGGCCGCGAAGTCGTCACCTCGGTGATCGCCCTCGCGGGTCTCGCGCTCGAGCAGAATCGCAACCTCGACCGGGCCAGGGGTCACCTCCGGTCGGGGCTCCTGCGCGGCATCCTCGCGGGCGAGCTCTCGCTCGCCGAACGGGTCGCGACCGAGATGTGGGGGCCGCTCCCGGCGGCGCCGGTTCGCATCGCGGTGACGGATGTCCCGATCGCGAGCGCCGATCGCCTCACCGAGCTGCTCGAACTGCGCGTCGACGAGCGGGGCGGGCGACTCTTCTTCGGGCGCGACGACGAGCAGTTCGTGCTCATCGTCGAGGAGTCCGACGCGGGGCTCGCCGACGAGCTCGCGACGGAGTTCGAGTTGCCCGTCGGCATCTCGGACCCGGTGGCCACGGGCGGCATCGCGCTCGCGCACGAGCAGGCGCTGCGGGCGCTCGAGCGCGCTCGCGAGTCGGGTTCGGGCGTCGTGCCGTTCGACGAGATCAGCCGCCAGGGGGTGCTCGCGTTCCTCGCCCGCACCGATGCCCGTGCCGTCGCCCTCGCGACGCTCGCCCCGCTCACCGAGCACGACGCCGCGGCCGGCACCGCGTTGCTCGCGACCACGCGCACCTGGCTCGAGCACGGCGGGCAGTTCGACCGGGCCGCGCGGGCCCTCGGCGTGCACCGGCACACCGTGCGCAGCCGCATCGCACTCGCCGAGCGGCTCCTCGGCCGCGACCTGTCGGGCTTCCACGCACGGGCCGATCTGTGGGCGGCGCTCCTCGCCGTCGACTGACGCGGCATCCGGGCTCCGTCGCCCGACACCTCCCGCCCGCGCGCCCGGGCGTCAGCTCAGACCGCGGGCCCCCGCGATGAACTCCCGGTACCAGGCGTACGAGTCCTTCGGCACGCGCTCCCCCGAGTCGAAGTCGACGTGCACGAGCCCGAACCGCTGCGTGTAGCCCTCGGCCCACTCGAAGTTGTCGAGCAGCGACCAGAGGTAGTAGCCGCGCACGTCGGCGCCGAGCTCGATCGCCCGGCGCACCGCGGCGATGTGCTCCTCGAGGTAGGCGATGCGCCGGGCGTCGTGCACTTCGCCGCCCACGACCTCGTCGGGGAACGACGCCCCGTTCTCGGTGATCACGATGGGCGGCAGGCGCTCGCCGTAGTCCTCGCCGAGCGACACGAGCAGCTCGGTGAACGCCGCCGGCACGATCGGCCAGTCGAAGCCCGTCGTCGGCACGCCCTCGAAGTCGACGGGCTCGAACGGCAGGCCGGCGGCGGCGAACTCCGAGCCGGCGGATGCCGCGGCGACGCGCGTCGGGTTGTAGAAGTTGACCCCGTAGAAGTCGAGCGGGGCGCCGATCACGTCGAGGTCGCCCGCTTCGAGGCCGGGCATCGCGTCGAGCCCGAATCCCGAGAGGTCGGGGTAGGCGCCGGCGAGCACGGGGCCTGCGAAGATGCGGTTGACCACGAGGTCGAAGGCGCCCGCGGCCAGGCGGTCCTCCGGGGCATCCGTCGCCGGCACGACCAGGGTGTGGTTGTTCGTGATGCCGACCTCGCCGGCGCCGCGCGCCCGGATCGCGGCGACGGCGAGCCCGTGCGCGAGCAGCTGGTGATGCGCGGTGGGAAGCGCGCCCAGCATGAGGGCGCGGCCGGGCGCCTGGGTGCCGAGCGCATAGCCCTGCAGGGTCGTCATGGCGGGCTCGTTCAGGGTGATCCAGCGGCCGACGCGATCGCCGAGCCGGTCGACCACGAGCGCCGCGTAGTCGGCGAAGCGCGACGCGGTGTCGCGGTTCAGCCAGCCGCCCGCGTCTTCGAGCTGCTGCGGGAGGTCCCAGTGGTAGAGCGTCGGCACGGGAGCGATTCCCGCGGCGAGCAGCGCGTCGACGAGACGTTCGTAGGCGTCGAGGCCGGCCTCGTTCGCCGGCCCGGTGCCGCCCGGCTGCACTCGCGGCCAGGCGATCGAGAAGCGGTAGTCGTCGGCGCCGAGCCCGGCGAGCAGTGCCACGTCGTCGCGGTAGCGCCGGTAGCTGTCGGCCGCGAGTTCGGCGTTCGCCCCGTCGAGCACGAGGCCGGGCGTGCGCGTGAAGACGTCCCAGATCGACTCGCCGCGGCCATCGGCGCTCGTCGAGCCCTCGATCTGGAACGCCGCGGTCGCCGCACCCCAGCGGAATCCCCGCGGGAACGGCGCCGGTTCGGCCGAGTGATGGGGGGTGGCGGCATCGCCCATGAGAACCTCGCTGTTCGTCGGCAACTCGCGGTGAGCGGATGCCGCGGCATCCGATCGTCCAAAGTGGGACGTTTGACCCACTCGGCCACCATAGCCGCCGACGACGGCCGTGGGAAGCGCCGCGCGCCCGTCTGCGAGGCCTACCGCCCGCCTCGGCACCGGCGTACGCTGGAAGAACCGGAGGAGGACGCGATGCATGCAACCGTCGGAGAACACCTCATCATCCATGGCAAGCAGGTCGGCCAGGCCACGCGCCGCGGCGAGATCCTCGAGGTGCGCGGTGAAGACGGCGGCCCGCCCTATCTCGTGCGATTCGACGACGGGCACGAGACCCTGCTCTATCCCGGTGCCGACTGCGTGCTCGAGCACCAGCAGCACGCCGGCTGACTCCGGCATCCGACCGCGTGCAGCACGCCGGCTGACTCCGGCATCCGACCGCGTGTGCGGCATCGCCGGTGCGGGCCGGTCCCGTGTTCCGCACGTGGCGCTACCGTGGACGCATGTTCCATTCCTACGCGGCGATCGGCGACAGCTTCACTGAGGGCGTCGGCGACGAGTTGCCGAACGGATCGGTGCGCGGCTGGGCCGACTTCGTCGCACTCGGCCTCGCCGCGGCGGCGCGCGAGCCGGTCAGGTACGCCAATCTCGCGATCCGCGGCCGCAAGCTCGGGCCGATCATCGACGAGCAACTCGATCGCGCCATCGCCCTGCGCCCCGACCTCCTGAGCTTCAACGGCGGCGGCAACGACATGCTCCGCCCCCGCATGGACGAACAGGTCACGGCCTCGCGCTTCCGCGACGCGATCGAGCGCATCCGCGCCGCGGGCATCCACGTGCTCATGCTGAGCGGTGCGAATCCGACCGAGCACCTGCCGATGGGCAAGCTGTTCGACGCCCGCGGCGCGCGCCTCACCGCAGCGCTCGTCGACCTCGCCGAGGTCCCCGGCGTCACTTTCGTCGACAACTTCAACGATCGCGGACTCCGCGACATCCGCTACTGGTCGCCCGACAAGCTGCACCTGAACGCCCTCGGCCACGCGCGGGTCGCGAGCAATGTGCTGACGGGCCTCGGCGTGCCCGTGCCCGCCGAGTGGGGCGTCGACGAGGTCGCCGCGGCACCGACCGGCCCGAGGAGCCGCAACACCGCGGCCTACTACCGCGAGTTCGTGCTGCCGTGGATCGGGCGGCGACTCACCGGCCGTTCATCGGGCGACGGGCGCTCGGCGAAGCGTCCGACCCTCGATCCGGTGGCTCCGGATGCCGCGGCCTGACGCCTGATCCATCGGCGCCGACGCCGATGGTCGCCCAGCCCGGCGGGCTCCGCTTCGGCGCACGCTCAGCGCACCCCGAGCACGTCGGCCACGAACGCCCTCGTGCGGCGGGCCAGACCCTCGATGCGCTCGAGTTCCTGCGCACTCGGCTGCACCTCCGACGGCGCGGGCGGGCGGCCGAGCCGCACCGTCTCCTGGCAGGCGAGGTCGGCGCAGATGTAGGTGCCGACGCTGTCGCCGCGTTCGCCCGCGACACCCGCGCGTCGCGCCGAGAACAGCTCGACCTGGTCGCCGGGCTGCTGCGTGTGGCAGAGGTTGCAGATGGCGGCGCGGTGGTGCGAGCCCGTGCGGTCGGAAGCCCGGAGCACCACCCCGGCCGGTGCGCCCTCGAGCTCGGTGACGAGGTAGCCGCGCGAGGGGATGCGCGGGTCGCGCCACGCGAACGCATCGAGCGGGGCCCACTCGGTGAGGAAGAACCGCACCGGGAGCGAGAGCTGCTCGAGCTCGCCGGGGTGCGCGTTCCCGAGCGACGAGACGATGTCGTTCTCGACCAGCGGCTGCATGCCTCCCCTTCCGTGCGTGCCTCCCAGTCTACGAATCACTGCAGCAAGTGCTCGCGGGGCACCGGGCGGTGATACTCGGCCGTGCCGTAGCGCCGTGCAACAGGCTCGACACGCCAATCGACGCCGACCGAGCCCGGGCCCCAGCTCACAATGACGACGTCGCCGCGTTGCACGTCGGGCGGCCTCGCCCCGCCTCGGATCTCGTCGGCGGGGATGCGCCGCTCGAGGCCGTGCTCCCGGAAGGCCTCGAGCGATACGCACGTGCTGACCCAATCGAAGAAGAACTCGCGCCGCGAGAGCATGCAGACGCGCTCGTTGCGCCGTAGCACCCAGAACTCGTGGCCGACGGCGGTGCCGACGGCGCGGAGCCCACTGCGTTCGACCTCGTTCAGCCGCACTCCGACGACGACCTCCTCGGCGAGCTCCTGCTCCTCGGCGCTCTGGGCTCGCTCGAAGATCCCGAGGCCGCCGGGCGGCGAGAGCACGGCCCGCACGGGCGTGAGCACCGCCCACCCACCCGCCAGGAGGAGGAGCGCGGCGACGGCCACCGCGAGTCCGCTGAAGCGCCGCGCTCGGCGACGGTCGGATCGAGCCTCCGCCACCTCGGGGCGAGCGCGCGAGTCGTCGACCGAACGGGCCCTCGCCGGGTCGGGCGAGGATTCACCGACCGAGCCGTCGGGCGAGCCGTCCGACGAGTTCGAGGCCGCGCGGCCCGAGTCCACCGCGCGGCCCGAGTGCTCGCCTCCGGCGCGACCCGCGAGCGCCCGCTGCACCTCGGCCAGCTCGTCGACGACGGCGGCGGGCGGCTCACCCGACGAGCCGTAGACGATGCGCTGCAGTTCGTCCCGACGACGTTCCAGCTCGTTCTCGCTCGCCATCTCCCGCCCCACGACGTCGGCGGCGGAGCGCATCCCGCCGCCGCGCGGCTCAGTCCCCGGGTGCTCGCCCGCCCGATCGCGTCGCGGGTACCGCCGCGGTCGCGGCATCCGCTCGATCGCGCGCCGTGCCCCGCCCTCTGATCAGGAAGCCGAACCCGAGTGCCACGAAGAACATGAGCACGCCGTAGACCGCGGCGGGCAGGCTCATCTCGACGCTGCCGACGACGGTTTGCGCGATCACGATCGCGAGCGTCGCGTTGTGGATGCCGATCTCGAACGAGCTCGCGATCGACTGGGCGGGGCCGACCCGCACCATCCGCGGCACGACGTAGCCGACGGAGAGACTCAGCAGGCAGAAGAGCACCGTGATGCCGGCGAGGCTGCCGGCGTGCTCGAGGAGCAGGCCCAGGTTCGACACGATCGCACCCGCGATGACGACCACGAGGATCACGACGGAAGCGATGCGCACGGGCTTGTCCATGCGGTCGGCGAAGCCGGGCCGCGCCCAGCGCACGAGCATGCCGGCGACGACCGGCAGCAGCACGATCACGAACACCTCGACGGTCTTCGCCGGCTGCAGGCCGAGGGTGTCGTCGCCCGGCAGGAAGTAGCCGATCGCGAGGTTCGTGATGAGCGGCAGCGTGACGACGGCGAGCACCGAGTTGATCGCGGTGAGCGAGATGTTCAGGGCGACGTCGCCGCGGAAGAGGTGGCTGTAGAGGTTCGCGGTCGTGCCGCCGGGCGACGCCGCCAGCAGCATCATGCCGACGGCGAGCACGGGCGGCAGACGGAAGAGCAGCACGAGGGCGAGGCATACCGCGGGCAGCACCACCAGCTGGCAGAGCAGTGCGACGATCACCGCCTTGGGATGCTTCGCCACGCGCGCGAAGTCGCCGGGCGTGAGCGAGAGGCCGAGTCCGAACATGATGATGCCGAGGGCGACGGGCAATCCGATGGTGGTCAACGCTGATCCCATGCGCTCAGTGTGCCGCAAAGCGGGCGGCGTGGGTACTGCGGATTCTCCCCTACGAGCCGTTCGGGCCGGCGCCGGGCCCGACCGTCGACCACTCCTCGTAAGTCATCGGCACCGATCCGCCATCGGCGGAGGCGGGCACCCACACCCAGACGCCGTCGACCGCTGCGCGCGACGCGGGCACGATCGACCACTCGACCTCGGCGGATCCGTTGGTCCAGGTCAACTCGACGGCGCTCGAGTAGTCGAGGCCCGCGGGTCGCGCCTGACCGCTGAACTCGTCGTAGGTGATGAACTGGCTGATGCCCGAGCGCATGAACTTCGTCTCGCTGACGCAGTTCGCGCCCCAACTGCTCCAGGGCCGTCGTTGCGCGATCATGCAGACATCGCGGCCGTCGCGGAAGACCCACACGTCGTGCCCGACGGCACGGCCGATGTTCCGGAAGGTCGCGACGGCTTCCCTGCCGAGCGCCGCAACGAACGCACGCGGGGCCGCATCGACGTCGTCGTCGGCGCGTTCGAACACCTCGAGTCCCCGTGGCGGTTCGCCGGCGCCCGACCACGGATCGAGCGCCACGGCGAGGCCGCCGCCGACCGCGACGGCCACGGCCGCCCCGAGGATCGCGACCACGGGACGCGCGAACCACGGCCGTCCTCGTCGCGGCCTCGACAGGCCAGTGCCGGCGACGACCCCGTCATCGACCCCGCCCGCCGCAGCCCGATCGCCCTCAGTCGACCCGGCCGCGCTCTCCTGCATCGCTCGGAGTTGCGCGAGCTGCTCGAGTTGCTCGAGTTGCTCGAGCCGCCGCTCGACGTCGGCCAGTTCGGCCACGGCGTTCGACTCGTGGCCACCGGGCGCACCGTAGACGATGCGCCGCAACTCGTCGCGGCGGGCAGTCAGAGGTGCATGGTCGTGATCCATCGACGGCTCCGCCTTCAACGGTACGCCGCACCGCCCCGACCCGCACGTCGTGACGCGAACGGGCGACGACATGCGCCGCCTTCGGCGTCAGTCGCCGAAGTGCGGCCGAGGCCGGTCGTCGACGCGCGGGCACCAGCCGCCGTGCGAACGCTCGTAGGCGTGCGCCGGACCGTCGGCGACGAGCGAGGCGAGCGCGTCGAGGAATCGGTCGACGTCGTCGGCCGAACTGCCTGCGCCGAGGCTCGCGCGCAGTCCGTTGGAGCGCGACGCCGCGCGTTCGAAGAAGGGGTGCGCGCAGAATCGGCCGGCGCGCACCGAGATGCCGTGCTCCGCGCCGAGGGCCGCGGCGAGGAGGCCCACCGAACCGCGCTCGAGTTCGATCGTGGCGATCGCGAGGCGGTCGCCGAGCCCTGCGTCGTCTGAGCCGGTGAGCCCCGCCGCCGTGTCGGCGAAGCTGCGGATGACCCGCACGCCCGGCTGGGCGGCGAGTCCTTCGTGCAGGCGCACGGTGAGCGCGTGCTCGTGGTCACGGCGCGCGTCGTCGCCGAGCCGCTCGAGTTCGGCGAGCGCGCGGGCCAGCGCAACGATGCCGACGACGTTCGGGGTGCCCGCCTCATGGCGTTCGACACCGCGCTTCCAATCGACGCCGTCGATGCGCACCGTGTCGACGGCTCCGCCGCCGGCGAGGTACGCGGGGGCGGAATCGAGCCAGTCGGCGCGACCGACGAGTGCTCCGGCCCCGTACGGCGCGTACGCCTTGTGACCCGAGAACGCGAGGTAGTCGATGCCGGATGCCACGAGGTCGACGCGACGGTGCGGAAGCAGTTGCGCGGCGTCGACCGCGATGCGTGCGCCGCGGGCATGCGCGATGCCGGCGAGCAATCCGATCGGCAGCACCTCGCCGGTGACGTTCGATGCGCCGGTCACCGACAGCAGTGCTGCGGGCCGCCGAGCGAGCTCGGCGTCGAGGGCGTCGAGCGTGCCGGCGATCGTCGCCTGCGCCTCGACGACCCGGCGCGAGTGCCACGGCAGCAGGTTGGCGTGGTGCTCGAGGTCAAGCACCACCGTGTCGCCCGGCACCGCGCCGGCGAGCAGGTTCAGCGCATCGGTCGTGTTGCGGGTGAAGACGACGAGGTCGTCGTCTCGGGCGCCGACGTGCCGCGCGACCACGAGCCGGGCGTCCTCCACGAGCGAGGTCGACACCTGCGACGGGTACCCCGTTCCGCGATGCACGCTCGCGTAGTACGGCAGCACCCGGGCCACGTGCGCCGCCACGACGTCGAACGCCGGGGCGGAGGCTGCGATGTCGAGGTTCACGTGCCGCGCGAGCCCGCCGCCGAGCACGGGAACCTCGAGGCCGGCATCGGCGAGCGCGGCGAGGGGGCCGGGGCCCGCACTGCGTGCGGACCCCGGCACATCACTCACGTCGACCTCGATCGCGACGTCATTCTGCGCCGCAGCGGGCAGCGCGTCGAGCACTT
Organism: Agromyces badenianii; assembly: GCF_003070885.1. Taxonomy (NCBI): domain Bacteria; kingdom Bacillati; phylum Actinomycetota; class Actinomycetes; order Micrococcales; family Microbacteriaceae; genus Agromyces; species Agromyces badenianii. The sequence continues at coordinate 392,967 of NZ_CP028913.1, read as the reverse complement.
CGGACACCGTCTGGACGCGGCGAGCGCCCAGACGGGTCGCCGTCGCGCGCTGCTCGCTGACGATCACGGATGCTCCTCGGTTGCCGGTGGTTGGCGACGAGGCTACGGTTCGCGGGGCACCCCGCTCAACCGTCGCCCGCCGCACTGAGTCACACCGCGACGCATTACGACACACGGCCTCCGCGGTGCCTACTCGCCGGGCGGGTTGTCGGGCTGGCCGATCGAGAGCATGAGCCGGTTCGCCCAGTTGAAGAACGCCGCCGAGTGGATGACGTCGGAGACCGCCTGCTCGTCGAAGCCCGCTGCTCGCAGCGCGTCGAGGTGCCGCGTCTCGAGTCGCGACGGCGTCGCTGCGAGGGCGACGGACGCATCGATGATGGCGCGCCACGCGGCATCCTGCACCGCGTCGATGCCGTCGTCGAGCAGGCGCTGCACGTCGTCATGACGCTTCGAGTGGTGCGTCGCGAAGCGCGCGTGCACCGATGCGCAGAAGATGCAGCCGTTGAAGCGGCTCGTGGCGGCTGCAGCGAGCTCGCGCTCGGCGCGGGGCAGGCCGTCGTTCGCGTTGTAGAAGATGTCCTTGTCGGTGAGCGTGCGCGCCCTCAGGATGTCGGGGTCGCGCACGAGCAGCCGGAAGTAGTCGCTCTTGGCACGCCCGCGGTCGACGAGCCCCTCGTACTGACGCTCGGTGAGCGTCGCCTCTTCCGCCGGCTCGAGCCACGGCAGCCAGCCGATCTCGGCCTGCGTGAAAGCCAGGGGCACGGATGCCTCGGGGTGGCTGAGGATGCCGGCGGCAGCGGGCGCCGGGGCACCCGCCGTGCACGTGGTGGCCGCCTCGGCCCGGTCGATCGTCTGTTCGGTCATGCTGCGTCCTCCGTGTCGAGCAGGCGGAGCCCGGCCGCGACGCGCAGTTGGAACGCGAGGAACGACACGAGCTGGGAGAGGGTGACGATGCCGTCGGTCGACCAGCCCGCGGCGCCCAGCGCGGTGAGCGCCGCGACCGAGGACTCCCGCGGGCGGAAGACGAGCAGGTGTGCGTGCTCGAGCGATGCTGCGGTTCGCTCGCCCAAGATCTCGCGGGCGTGATCGTCGACGGCGAAGCGGAGCCCCGCGACGCTCTCGCCGACGAGGGGTCCCTCGGCCGGGTACTCGCCATAGGGCCCTTCGGTGCGACCGGCCTCGGCGAGCTCGGTGACGGCGCGCTCGAGCGCCTCGCCGCCGGACTCGCGGGTGAGGGCGGCGTAGTGGGCGGCGGCCACCTCGTCGTCGTGCAGGATCGCGACGAACTGGGCGACGGCCGCACGTTCGGCGAGCGTCGCGCTCGCCGCTTCGATGTTCTCGAACAGGGCGTGGTAGCTCGCCTGCGCGTTGTCACGCGTGGCGGGTCGGTGCCGGCGCAGTGCGTCGACGGTCCCGCCCGGTGTCACCCCCGCGAGCCGGTCGATGATGTCGGTCATGATGGTCGTCCTTTCGAGGTCGTGCGTTTGGTCGTGCGTTCGGTCGTGCGGTCTGGTGGTGGCTCTGCTGGCGGTCGGGTTCAGGCGGCGTCGGCGGAGACGCGGCTTCCCCATCCGAGCGCGGGGGCGACCTCGCTCGCGATGAGCTCGATCGAGCGGAGCACGAGCTCATGCGGCGGGTCCACCGAGTGCACCTGGAACGCCACCTCGGTCGCCTGCGCGGCGACGGTGTCGGCGGCGAGCGATTCGATGACCTCCTCGACGGTGCCCACGTGCGCGTCGTACGAGGCGATGAGTTCGTCGAGCGTGTCGCCGATCGGCGGCTGCCCGGCGCGCGCGAACATCACCGCGGCCCGCCTGATCCCGAGCTCCGCGTGGCGACGCGCCTCATCGCGGGAGTCGGCGACGAAGAGGGTGCGCGAGGCGAGGATGCGCGGGGTCGCTCCGTGCGGCAGCGCCTCGAGATAGGCGTCGACGATCGGCTGCTGCAGCTCCGCGATCGATGCGCGCCGCCCGGGCCCGCCAGGCGCGGCCGCCGGCCTCGGCTGCGTGCGCGAGAGCATCAGGCCGTGACCGGCACGCCCGGCGCGGGCACCGCCCGAGGCCGAGAACGTGGCCTGCCAGACATGGCCGAGCAGGTCGCGGCCCGAAGGGTGCAGACGGTTCGCCTCGTCGGCGAGCGCGCCGCCGGCGAACGCTGCCACGAGGGCGTCGAGCTTCTCGGCGAACACCTCGGAGCGATCCTCGAAGCGCTCGCCGAACGCGAGGAACGACGCGGGCGTCGAGCCCGAGCCGACGCCGAGTTCGGCCCGCCCGCCCGAGAGCAGGTCGAGCACGACCGCGTCCTCGGCGACGCGCACGGGGTCTTCGAGCGGCAGCGTCACCACGGCGGTGCCGAGCCGGATCCGCGTGGTCGCCGCTGCCGCGTGCGCGAGGAACACGAACGGCGAGGGCAGCCCGCCCTCCGCGGCGTGGAAGTGATGCTGCGCGACCCAGGCCGAGTCGAAGCCGTGGCGCTCGGCGGCGACGATCTGCTCGGTCGCGATGCGGTATCGCTCGGCGGGACCGGCGTCGTCGAGCAGCCTGGTGAAGAATCCGATCCGGGTCATGCGATGGCCTTTCCTGTGGGTGCTGCTCTTCGGGGAACCGCATCGAGCAGTTCCCGGGTGTAGTCGTGCTGCGGTGCCCGGAAGACCCGCTCCGTCGGCCCGGTCTCGACGATGCGGCCGCGGCGCATCACCGACACCGAGTGGCTGAGGCGGGCGACGACCGAGAGGTCGTGCGAGATGAAGAGGTAGCTGAGGCCGAGTTCGCCCTGCAGCTCCTCGAGCAGCTCGAGGATGCGCGCCTGCACGGTGACGTCGAGCGCCGACACGGCCTCGTCGAGGATGACGAGCTCGGGTTCGAGGGCGAGGGCGCGCGCGATCGCCACGCGCTGACGCTGCCCGCCCGACAGCTCCGACGGGCGGCGCGAAGCGACTCCCTCGGGCAGCGCGACCCGGTCGATGAGCCGTCGAGCGGATTCCGCCCGCGAACGTCGGTCGCCGACGCCGAAGTTGCGCAGCGGCTCGGCGATGATCTCCTCGACCGACTGACGCGGGTCGAGCGAGGCGAACGGGTTCTGGTAGACGAGCTGCACCCGGCGCCGGAACGCGCGCTTGGCCGCCCCCGCGAGCGCGGTCACGGACTCGCCGCCGAGCCTGACGTCACCCGAGTCGGGCGTCACGAATCGCGCGATGATGCGCGCGGTCGTCGTCTTGCCCGAGCCCGACTCCCCCACGATCGCGTGCGTGGTTCCGCGCAGCACGTTGAACGACACCTCGTCGACGGCTCGGAACGGCTCACGGCCGCGGCCGAGCGAGTACTCCTTCACGAGCCCGGATGCCTCGAGCACGAAGGGGTTCTCGGCCGCCGCGACGCTCGCGTCGCGAAGGTACAGCGGTGGGCGGGGGTGGCGGAACGCGTGCTCGGCGAGCCCCGGGGCATCCGCCAGCAACTGCTTCGTGTACTCCTGCGCGGGAGCGTCGAGCACCGCCCCGGTCTCTCCGTGCTCGACGACTCGGCCGTTCTGCATGACGACGACGCGCTCGGCGCGCTCGGCCGCCACGCCGAGGTCGTGGGTGACGAACAGCACCGCCGTGCCGTGCTCGCTGCGCAGCTCGTCGATCAGGTCGAGGATGCGCCGCTGCACGGTCACGTCGAGGGCGCTCGTGGGCTCGTCGGCGATCACGAGCTCGGGCTCGAGGGCCACGGCGCCCGCGATGAGCACGCGCTGCCGCATGCCGCCCGAGAGTTCATGGGGGTACTGCCTCGCGCGGAGCGCCGGGTCGTCGAGGCCGACGCGCTCGAGCAGTTCGAGCACGCGGCCGCGGTGGTCGCGGCGGTCGCCGCGACGGTGGATGCGGAACGCGTCGGCGAGCTGCACGCCGATGGGGCGCACCGGGTTCAGCGACGACACCGGGTCCTGCGGGATGTAGCCGATGCGGGCGCCGCGCACGCTCTGCAGTCGCCGGTCGTTCCATCCCGAGATGTCGGTGCCCGAGAGCCGGATGGCTCCGGATTCGATGCGTCCGCCACCCGGCAGCAGCCCGAGCACGGCGCTCGAAGTGGTCGTCTTGCCTGAACCGGACTCGCCGACGAGGGCGACGACCTCGCCCGGGAGCACGTCGAACGAGACGTCGTGCACGACGCGGCGAGGCCCGTCCGAGGTGCGGTAGGCGACGTCGAGGTGCTCGATCGCGAGCAGCGGTGCGCTCATCGGTTCCTCCCGAGTCCGTGACTGATGCGGTTGGCCGAGAGCACGACGGCGACGACCACGAGCCCCGGCAGCACGGTGAGCCACCACGAGGTCGCGACGTAGTTGCGGCCCTCGGCGATGAGCAGACCCCATTCGGGCGTCGGCGGCGGTGCGCCGTAGCCGAGGAAGCCGAGCGTCGAGATCGCGAGGATCGCTGCGCCGAACTGCAGGGCGGCGAGCCCGATGACGGCGGTGAGCGAGTTGGGCAGCACGTGCCGGAACAGCACGGTGTGCAGCCTCGCACCCGAACCGAACGCGGCCTCGACGTAGTCGCTCTGCCGCACTCGCACCACTTCGGAGCGGGAGAGGCGGGCGAACGCCGCGATCGAGCCGACGCCGACGGCGATCGCCGCGGTCACGGTGCCGAAGCCGAGCAGGATGATGATCGAGAGCGCGAGCAGCAGGCCGGGGATGGACAGCAGCACGTCGACGACGCGCATGACGATCGCATCGATCACGCCGCCGAGCGAGCCCGCGAGCACCCCGAGCAGGGTGCCGCCGACGAGGCCGACCGTCACCGCGACGAATGCGCCCGACAGTGAGTTCACCGCGCCGTAGACCACGCGGGTGAAGAGGTCGCGGCCGATCGCGTCGGTTCCGAAGAGGTGCGCGAGACTCGGCGCCTGCAGCTTCTCGGCCGGAACGCCGCTGATCGGGTTCTGTCCGGTGAAGAGCCACGGCACGATCGCCCACGCGATCACGACGGCGATGACGAGCCAGGCGAGCACGAGCCCGGCACGGATGCCGCGGAGCCGGTGCCCGGCCGCCGGTCGAGGCACGTCCGTCGCCGTCGCCCCCGCCGGTCGAGGAGCGTCCGACGAACGAGGACGAGTCGCGAGACCCTTCGCCTTCCTGACGATCGCGCTGCCGACCAGTTCGCTGTCGACGCTCATGCCGCCACCGCCTTCCGCTTCAGTCTCGGGTCGAGCACGGGATAGACGAGGTCGACGACGAGGTTCACGACGACGAACACGACCGCGGCGAGGATCACGATGGCCTGCAGCACCGCGACATCCTGATTCGTGACCGCCTGCTCGGTCAGGCGACCGACGCCCGCCCGACCGAAGACGGTCTCGGTGACCACGGCGCCGCCGATGAGCTCGCCGATCAGGACGCCCGCGATCGTGATCGTCGGCAGCAGGGCGTTGCGCGCGACATCCCGCCACAGCACTCGCGCCGGACCGGCGCCCTTGGCTCGCACGACTGCGACGAACGGCGACAGCTGCACGTCGTCGATCGAGCGGGCGAGCACCTGCGCGAGCGGCGCCGAGATCGGGATCGCGAGCGTCAGCACCGGCAGGATGAGCGCCTGCACGGGGTCGGCCCCGATGACCGGCACGAGGTTCAACTGGAAGGAGAAGACCTGGATCAGCACGATGCCGAGCCAGAAGACCGGCACCGAGACGAACACGCCGGGCAGCGAACGGAGCGCCTGCCGCAGCCACGCGAACGGCGCGAGCGTCGAGAGGAACGCGAGCGCGACGGCGAGGAGCACCGCGACGAGGAAGCCGAGCCCCGCGAGCGCGAGTGTCTCGGGCAGCGCTGCGCCGAGCAGCTCGTGCACCGGCGTGCCGTACTGCACGGAGTACCCGAAGTCGCCGACGAGGAAGCCCGAGACCGTGTGCAGGTACTGCTGCCAGAGCGGCACGTCCGCGCCGTAGCTCGCCCTGATGTCGTCGATCTCTTCCGGCGACAGCCCGAGCTCGGGGCTTTCGAACTTGATCAGGACCGCGTCGCCGGGCAGTGCCTGCAACAGCACGAACGTCACGGTGAAGGCGAGGACGAGCACGACGAGCGCTTGCCCGACGCGGCGTGCGAGGTACGGCATGGGCATGCTCCTTTCGAGGTGTCGGTCGTGTTCGAGGTGTCGGTCGTGTTCGAGATGCCGGTCGTGGAACCGCTGGTCGAGGAGCGGCGGAGCCGCTCCTCGACCGGCGCGTGCGCTACTTCTTCTGCTTCTCGACCCAGGTGTCGTAGAACAGCGGGCGCGCGACGGCCTCGGTCGTGAAGCCGTGCACGTACGGCGCGGCGCCGTAGACCTGCGGCTCCTCGAAGAGCGGAATCACGTAGGCCTGCTCGGTGAGGTAGTCCTGCACGGCGGCGGAGGCCTTGTCGCGCTCGGCGGCGTCGGGCTCGGATGCCACGGCGGTCAGCAGCTCGTCGAGCTTCGCGTCGTTCGAGAGCAGCGTGTTGCGGTTCTTCGTGAAGTACTGGCTCTTGATCACGTCGTGGTCGGCGCGTCCGACCATCGAGTGGTACAGCGCGGTCTTCAGCGGGTCGAGGGTGTCGGTGGCGTAGCTGCCGGCGTCGCCGGCCTTGACGTTCAGTTCGACGCCGATCTTCGCCAGCTGCTGGCTGACGAGCTCGAGGGTCTGCTTCGAGAGCGGCTGCGGCTTCGCCTCGTAGACGGTGAGCGAGAGCCGCTCGCCGTCCTTCTCGCGGATGCCGTCGGCGCCGACTGCCCAGCCGGCCTCGTCGAGCAGTTCCTCCGAGAGCTCGGGGTCGAAGGCGAGTGCCTTCGACTCGTCCTTGTAGCCGGCGGCCGTCGAGGCGAGCTGCGAGGTCGCGACCGGGTAGTTCTCGGTGAAGATCGTGTCGACGACCTCTTGTGCGTCGACACCGTGCACGAGCGCCTGACGCACCCGCACGTCGCTCAGCAGCGGGTTCGTGAATCGCAGGCCGAGCGAGTTGTTCACACCACGCGTCGGGGCGGCCACGATCTCGAAGCCGGCGCTGGCGACCTGCGCCTCGTCGAAGGCCTGCACGTAGCGGATCACGTCGGCCTGGCCGGCGAGCAGCGAGCCGATGCGCACGCTGTCTTCGGGCGTCACGACGATGTCGATCGCGTCGAGGTAGGCGCGACCCTGGTGTTCGAACGACGGCGGTGCCCAGTCGTAGTCCTCACGTGCCTCGAGGTGCAGCGAGGTGCCGATCTCCTCTTCGGTGACGACGAAGGGGCCGGCGCCGATGATCTCGGCCGACGCGCCGGCGCCGAACTCCTCGAGCTTGCGGTCGAGGGTCGCGGGCGAGAGGAGGCCCGAGTTGATGGTCGAGGTGGCCTGCAGGAAGCCGGGGGCGGGTGCCGAGAATCGGAACGTCACGGTGTCGTCGTCGACGACCTCGCTCGAAGCGTAGTTGTTGATCGCCTCGGAGATCGTGAGGCCGAGCTCCTTGTTGCCGAGGCCGTAGGTGTCGAAGTTCTTCGCGACCGCCGCGGCGTCGACGACCGTGCCGTCGGAGAAGGTCACGTCGTCGCGCAGCTCGAAGGTGTACTCCGTGGCATCCTCGTTGACCGTCCACTCGGTCGCGACCCACGGCTCGATCTCGAGGGACTCCGGGTCCTGCCAGGTCAGGCGGGCCGTGATGGAGTTCACGATGCCGCCGTTGGGGTAGAAGCCGGCCTGCGGCGGGTAGAGGGTCGTGTGCGCCTGGTACTCGAGGTAGGTGAGCGTGCCGCCCTCGACGGGGTCGCCGCCTTCTGCGGTCTGCGTCGTGCCCGACTGTGCGGCGCACGATGCGAGCAGTGCGACGGCGGCGAGCGCGGCGGTGCCTGCTGCGGCGAGGCGTCGGATGCGTGGGGTGGACATCTGGTGGTCTTCCTTCGGTCAGGGATGGGATCGTGCAGAGCCCTTGGCAGGCTGTTGGGTTGAAGTTACGGATGCCGCGGGGCGGTCTCAACCGCGCCGCGACCCGCACGGTCACGCGGTGACGCGCCCTGCAACGCAGCGTCACCGGGCGTCACGTGCACGTTGCCGGGGCGGCCGAGACCGAGGTGATCGCGCAGCGTCTCGCCCTCGTACTCGGTGGGGAAGACGCCGCGTCGCTGCAGTTCGGGAACGACCTGGAGCGCGAACGCCTCGAACTGCTGCGGCTGCACGGCGGAGAGCACGTTGAACCCGTCGACGGCGCCGGCATCGCCCCACGCCTCGAACTCGGCGGCGATGTCGTCGGCGGTGCCGACGACCATCGAGGCGTTCACCGACGCCGCGACGACGAGGTGGCGCAGCGTCGGCGGACGGTCGCCGCCGGGGCTGCGACCCGTGCGCTCGGCGACGATCTCGACGAGCTCCTGCCCGGGCGCGTTGAACTGGGCGACGAGCTCGGTGGTCACGGACCGGTCGGGCGACAGCTCGGCGAGGTCGACCCCGACGAGGGCCGAGAGCTGGGCGATCGAGCGGTTCGCGGGAAAGGCGGAGGGGGGCCCGCCCGGCCAGTCCTCCGCGATCTGCACGAGCTCGCTGAGCTCGTCGGCGATCGATTGGGCGTGTTCGCGGGTCTCCCCGACGATCGGCAGCACCGGAGCGATCACCTTCAGGGTGCGGTCATCGCGACCCGACTCGAACGCGAGCGAGCGCAGCTCCTCGCGGATCCCGACGGCGTGTTCGAGACCGCCGACCGCGACGAGTGCGAGGTCGGCGCTCTGCGCGGCGAAGAGCCGCGAACGCGGCGAGGTGCCGGCGTGCACGATCGGCAGGTGCCCCTGCACCGGGCGCGCGACGTTCAGCGGACCGGTCACGCTCAGGTGCTCGCCGTGGAAGTCGGTGGCGTGCAGCTTCTGCGGGTCGAGGTACGCGCCGCTCGCGGCATCCGCAACGAATGCATCGTCTTCGAACGAGTCCCAGAGACGCCGCAGCACGATCTCGAACTCGACGGCGCGGTCGTACCGCGCCTCGTTCGCGGCGTGGAAGTCGAGCCCGTGGTTGCCCGCGGCGCGCGGCTCGGCCCCGGTCACGAGGTTCAGGCCCGCCCGCCCGCCGGAGAGCAGGTCGATCGACGCCGTCGACCGGGCGAGCGTGTAGGGGTCGGCGTAGCTCGTGTTCGCGGTGGCGATGAGGCCGATGCGCGAGGTGATGCCCGAGAGGTAGGTGATCGCCGAGATCGGGTCGATGCGTGCGACGAGGTACGGGTCGCGGAACTCGAGGTCGTGCCCGGTCGCGAGCCAGTCGCCGAAGAAGAGGTAGTCGAGGCGGGCGGCCTCGGCGACCTGGGCGGTACGCCGGAGCACCGCAGCGTCCCTGCGGGGGTCGCGGTGCGCGCCGGGATACCGCCACCCCGAAGGGTAGGCGCCGATGGCCCTGACCATTGCGCCGATGATGAGTCGTGTCATGTTCGACCTCCTGGCCCCGACGCTAGGGAGGTCGAACGGATGTGGCGAGGGCCTCCGTCACACGAGGGAACCGGCCGTCACACGAGGGAACCGACCGTCACACGCGTCAACCGAGGGTCACACGGCGTCATTGCCCGCGACGTCAGATGCTCGAACGCGCCGACACGAGCGGACACTCGAACGGGTCTCGCTCACCGAGCCCGACGCGATTGATGTAGTCGAAGACGATGGCGTACGAACGCCACAGGCTCGTCTGCGTGTACGGCACGTCATGGTCGCGAAGGTATTCGGCGATGAGCGGCGCCGCGAGACGGAGATGGGGCCGCGGCATCGACGGGAAGAGGTGGTGCTCGATCTGGTAGTTCAGTCCGCCCATCGCGAAGTCGAGCACGCGGTTTCCCCGGATGTTGCGGCTCATGAGCGCTTGACGTCGAAGGAAGTCGAGCTTCATGCCCTTCGGCACGAGCGGCATGCCCTTGTGGTTCGGTGCGAACGACATGCCCATGTAGAGGCCGAACAGCCCGAGCTGGACGGCCAGGAAGACCACCGCCTTGTCGGGCGAGAGCACGATGAACACGAGGGCGAGGTAGCCGATCACCCGAACGGTGAGGAAGGCGATCTCGACGGGCCGTCGCGCCACGTGCTCGCGGGCGAACACCCGGTGCACGCTCGACGCGTGCAACGAGAGCCCCTCGAGCAGCAGGATCGGGAAGAAGAACGCACCCTGGTGCGCGATCACCCACCGGAAGAACGCCGCACGCTCGCGGGTCGCCTGCTCCGGCGTGAACGCGACGACCGGCAGGTCGATGTCGGGATCGACGCCGATCTGGTTGGGGTTGGCGTGATGCCTGGTGTGCTTGTGCTGCCACCAGCCGTAGCTCATGCCGACGAAGAGGTCGCCGAGCACGAGGCTGATCCAGTCGTTCCAGCGCCCCGACCGGAAGATCTGGCGGTGCGCGGCGTCGTGGCCGAGGAACGCCGTCTGGGTGAAGAGGAAGGCGAAGGCGACCGCGGTGAACATCTGCCACCAGGTGTCGCCGATCCACACGAAGAGTGCGATGGCGCCGCCGATGGCGACGGGCACGGCGATGAGCTTGGTCCAGTAGTAGCCGTAGCGACGACGCATCAGGCCCGCGGACTTCACGAGACGTGCGAGATCGGTGAAGTCGCTGTTGGACGACCCCGCGCGATCTCCCTGAGGAGGTGTGATGCGAATCGACGTCGGCGTCGGCTCGGGGGTCATGATCGTCCCTGCCCGCTCCGCGATGGTCGGGAGCGAATGCGAGGCGGCAAGACCGCCCGCATGCCATCACTGTACGCGCATCCGCCTTCGATGTGAGGAAAACTCTGGAAAAACCCGAACGCCACCCCCCGCCCGGGCATCAGTCGACGAGGTCGCGAACCCGACGCGAAGCGTCGACGACGCGGCGCAGCGTTTCACGGGCCGCACGCAACTCCTCGGCGCCGACCGCATCGCCGACCGCATCGGCCCACGCGTGCTGGGCGGCGGCGCTTCGCTTCACGGCAGCGCGGCCCTCGACCGTCGGCCGCAGCAACTTCGCCCTGCGGTGCCGCGGATTCTCGGCGTACTCGGCCCATCCGCGCTCGACGAGCAGGTCGGCGGTGCGCTGCACGCTCTGCCTGGCGAGCCCGAGGCCGACCCGTCGCGCGATCTCGGCCACGGGAAGCCCCTCGTCGAGCGTGGCGCCGAGCACCTGCCATTGCGCCGGAGTGAGACCGGCAGGTCCCGCGATGTCGCGGGCGGCGTCGAGGAACTCGCCGTTGAGCTCGAACACCGGCAGCACGAGGGCGGTGAGGGCGTCGCCCGCCGGGGTGCGAGCGGGCATCACACGCCTCCGACGAGCGCATCGTAGTAGCGGCGCTCACCCGTCGTGTAGAGGCCGTACCACGCGTCGATCACCGGTGCCGGCATGGCGTCGAGCGCTTCGAAGACCGCCCTGGCGAAGTCGACCGGCGCGGTCGCCCCCGCGGTGATCACGGCGCCGTCGACGACCGCCCGCTCATCGGAGTAGTGCTCGACCCCCGTGTATCCGACCGCCTGCTGGAGGAAGTCGGGTGCATTGCTCGTGTGCCGCCGCTCGTCGAGCAGACCCGCCCGGGCGAGTCCCAGCGTGCCGCCGCAGATCGCAGCGACGGGCGTGCCGGCCTCGACGAGGCGTGCTGCGAGGGCGAGCACCGGCTCGTGCCCCTCGGCCCAGGTGTCGGCGCCGGGCAGCACCAGCAGTGCGATCCGCTCGGGATCGAGTTCGGCGATGGCGGCGTCGGGGCGGAGATTGAGCCCGCCCATGGTGCGAACCTCGGCAGTGGTCTCGCCCGCGCAGACGAGCGGGAACGCACCCCCGGTCATGCCCAGCCCGGCGACGACGTAACCGTATTCCCAGTCGGCCATGGTGTCGGTCGCATAGAGCACCACGAGGCGATCGTTCCGGTCGGTGTTTGTCAGCATGCTGTCATTTTCGCCTATTGACAGTGTGCTGTCAAGAGCGATCGTCGGTCTGGCCGTGCGGGTGTCGATGCTGCGTAGAATCAGAGCACCGCGCAATTCGCGCACTTCCGCCCAACCCCTGGAGGCCACCGCTTCGTGACGAGACCCGACCGCGATCGAACCCTTGACCGGCACCAGCACGATGGACATGCGTTCGCGAGGAGGGAAGCGTCGCCCACGCCGCCGATGCGGCTGGCGGATGCCTCGGAGCTCGTGCTCGTGGCGTCCGCGAACCGTGCATCCCGGTTCGACCGCGACGACCTCGTGCTGCGCAAGGGCGAGTACGCGCTGCGCAACGGTCACATGACCCCGCAGGAGTCGATGGTCGAAGACCTGCTCGCCGTGGGCGGCGCCCTCGATGCCGCCGAGATCCCGTTCCTGCTCGTGCGCGGTAACGACGACCGGCCCGTCATCGCCGTCGAACGCGCCGAGCGCAAGGCGGTCGCACGGGCCTTCGCCCACGCCTTCGCCGACGAGCCGTTCTATGCGGCGACGCTCTCCCCACGACAGGCCGCCCACACCCACCCCGTGCTGCTCGCCGACGGCCGGCTCTCGGCCGGGCGAAAGCCGACGGTGCTTCGCATCTACCGCCCGCGCGTCGAACCGATCGGGCGACTCCGCTATGGCAGCGGCACCGCCGTGCAGCTCGAGTTCTGGCGATTCGGCGACGACACGATCGAGGCGCCGCTCGAGAACGCCCTGATGCGCCGCACACTGCCGCGCTCCGAGACCACCGACGACGTGGTGCACCTGTACGGTCGCGACTGGCCGACGCTCGAGCACATGTTCGAGCCGCTCGCCAGCGATGTCGACTTCGACATCGACATGGTCTTCTCCTGGGTCGACGGCTCGAGCGACGAGTTCATCCGCGAGCGTGCGAAGCGCATGCAGAGCTACGTCGTCGGCGAGGGCGACGACTCCGAGGCCCGATACCGGCAGATCGACGAGCTGAAGTACGCGCTGCGCTCCGTGCACCTCTTCGCCCCGTGGGTGCGACGCATATTCATCGCGACCGACTCGCCCGCGCCCGCCTGGCTCGCCAAGCACCCGAAGGTCACGATCGTCCGCAGCCACGAGATGTTCGCCGACACCTCGGTGCTGCCGACGCACAACTCGCACGCCGTCGAGAGCCAGCTGCACCACATCGAGGGCCTCGCCGAGCACTTCCTCTACTCGAACGACGACATGTTCTTCGGCCGTCCGGTGAGCCCGTCGCTCTTCTTCTCCCCCGGCGGCATCACGAAGTTCGTCGAGGCCGCGACGCGCATCGGGCTGGGCTCGACGCATCCCGGCCGCAGCGGGTTCGAGAACGCCGCGCGGGTCAACCGGGCGCTCTTGCGCGACCGGTTCGGCAAGGTCACGACCCGGCACCTCGAGCACTGCGCCGCACCACTGCGCAAGAGCGTCATGGCCGAGCTCGAGGCCGCCTTCCCCGAGGAGTTCCGGCGCACCGCCGCGAGCCGCTTCCGCTCGGCCACCGACATCTCGGTGACGAACTCGCTGTACCACTACTACTCGCTGCTCGCCGGGCACGCCGTCGTGCAGACCGATGCCCGCGTGAAGTACGTCGAGACCACGCTCAGGCAGTCGCTTCCCGCGATGAAGCAGCTCCTGAAGCGCCGCGACCACGACATGTTCTGCCTGAACGACGGGAGCTTCCCCGAGATCTCGGTCGAGGAGCGCACGGGGGCGGTGATCGACTTCCTCGAGCGCTACCTCCCGTTCCCGGCGCCGTGGGAGAAGCAGGCGGCCGACGCGGCGGAGCTCACCGCCTGACGGCCTCCGCGACCAACACGACGCCCGCCGGCTACTGCAGCGCCGAGGTGAGCCGCGCCACCCCGTCGAGGAACGTCGCCGACCCGGGCTCGCGGTCCCACTCCTCGAGCGTGAGCTGCCGGCCGACATCGCGATAGCCCTGCTCGACCTCCCGCATCTGCGCCGTGAACGACGCCCCCCGCACGAGCAGCGAGATCTCGGCGTTGAGGCTGAACGAGCGGATGTCCATGTTGCTCGAGCCGATCACCGCGACGTCGTCGTCGATCGACAAGTGCTTCGAGTGCAGGATGTACGGGCCCGGATACAGCCAGATCTTCACGCCCGCACGCAACAGGTCCCGGTAGTACGAACGCTGCGCGTGCCAGACGGAGCCCTGGTCGCCGATCTCCGAGACGAACAACTGCACGTCGAGCCCTCGGTAGCACGCCGAAGTGATCGCGTAGAGCATCGCCTCGTCGGGCACGAAGTACGGACTCGTGATGATCGCCCGGCGCTGCGCCGAGTTGATGAGCGTGAGGAAGAGCCGCAGGTTGTTCTCGGCGTCGTAGCCCGGGCCGCTCGGCACGACCTGGCAGACGAGCGCCTCGGGCGACGGGTCGGCGGGCACCGCGGCGGCCGGCACGCTCTCCGAGACGATCAGTTCGTCGGTCTCCAGATACCAGTCCGAGAGGAACACGGCGTCGATGCCCGTCACGATCGGCCCGGTGACCCGGGCCACGAGCTCCTGCCACTGCAGGCCCCGCTTCAGGTTCTTGGGCGAGTTGTAGCTGCGGTCGATGAGGTTCTGCGAGCCCGTGAACCCCACCCGCCCGTCGACCACGACGAGCTTTCGGTGATTGCGCAGATCGGGCCGTTGGTACTGGCCCTTGAGCGGATGCACCGGCAGCATGAAACTCCACTGGGCGCCGATGCGATCGAGCTCGGCGTAGGTCGCGTCGTGGTCGGCGGTGCGGTTCGAGGCCACGAAGTCGAGCAGCACCCGCACCGTGACGCCGCGCAGCACGGCGCGCTCCATCGCGGCGAAGAAGTCCTTCGTGGTCGAGTCGTGCGAGACGATGTAGAACTCCACGTGCACGTATCGGGTGGCCGTGTCGATCTCGGCGGTCATGGCGTCGATCGAGGCCTGATAGTCGCCGATGAGCTGTGCGGAGTTTCCCTCGATCGCGGGCAGCGCGCCGAGGCGCCGGTTCTGCTCGGTCAGCGAGACGAACCAGTCGGGCCAGCTCTCCCGGTCGGGGGCGAGGTCGACGCGCTCGGCCCTCGCGGCGATCAGCTCGTTGATCTCGCGCTGCCGCTCGCGCCGCCGCTTCGGCAGCTTCGCGCTGCCGATCAGCAGGAAGAAGAGGATGCCGATGAACGGAATGAGGAAGATCGCCAGCAGCCACGCCATGGCCGCGGTGGGTTTGCGCTCCCGCGGCACGATGATGAGCGCGGCGATGCGGATGGCGAGATCCGCGAGGATCAGGGCCACTCCGATGAGTGCGGCGAGCTCGGTGCTCATGCGACCTCCCATGGTCGACTCGCCTCACGCGACGTGAAGGGGCGCTGCGGTCGGCAGGAGTGAACCGAGTATGTCATCCCCTCGGGTCGGCCGAAAGGTCGCGCCCGACACCGGCGACATCGTTTCAGCCGACGAGCACCGGGATCGGCATGGTGAACGGAGGTTCGTTCGGCACCGACGTCGCTGCGGCATCCGCGATGCTGATGCCCGAGGTGCCGAGGCGCCGTGCGCTCTCGTCGGCGTCGATCCAGTCGAGCGTCGGGAACGCGCCGAGCGGCACGACCGAGTGCAGCACCGTCGACGGGTAGACGTGCACGAGGTTGAAGGCCCGGGCGCCGTCTCGCCCGCGAGTGCCGCCGACCGGCACGTTGAGATCTTGCGTGTAGCAGCTCGCCGAGGCCACCGAGACGGGAACGCCCGCGAACATCGCCGTCGAGGAGTAGTGCAGGTGACCGGCGATGATCGAGCGGATGTCGCTGCCCTCGACCACCTCGGCGAGTCCGGCTTGATCGCGCAATTCCACCGAGACCGCGAGGTCGAGCACGCTCGGCACCGGCGGGTGATGCATCGCGAGGATCGTGCCGTGCGGCGCCGGGATGGCGAGCTCCTCGGCGAGCCAGTCGAGCTGCGCCGGTGCGATCTCGCCGTGGTGGTGGCCGGGCACGGTCGAGTCGAGGGTGATCACCCGCAGTCCGTCGACGTCGTCGACCCGGTCGACCGGCCGTGCCCCGCCCATGCCGCCGGCGCCGGACTCGCCGAGCAGGCCGCGGCGGAACGCCGACCGGTCGTCGTGGTTGCCCATGACCCAGATGACCTGCGCGCCGAGCCGCTCGGCGACGGGGTCGACGATGCGGCGGATGCGATCGTACGCGTCGGGCTCGCCCTTGTCGGCGAGATCGCCGGTGAAGACGATGGCGTCGGGCCGGGCACCGGATGCCTCGAACTCGTCGAAGAGCGTCTGCAGATGCCGCTCGCTCGCGACCCGGTCGTAGAGCATGGCACCGCCCGCGAGCACGTGCGTGTCGCTGATGTGAAGGAGGAAGTGGTCCGGCCGAGGGTACTCGGCCGTACGGCTCGTCACGATTCATCCCATCGATCGGTGATCGACGCGCAACCTCGGGCGTCAGGCATGCACACTAGCCGACCACGCCCGTCTGAACGGATCATGAACGCGGCATGTGCGGAAGCCGAGACTCCGGGCGTCGGTGCGTCCGGCCTCCGGCCCGCCGATTCTCCGACAGGATGGCCCTGTAGGGGACCGAGGGGGAACGGGTGGGCTCGAGGAATACACGCAACGCGCTGCCGTCGTGGGGCAACGAGGTCTGGCTGACTCGAGGGCAGCGGCGCTTCATCGGCACGGTCGCCTCGATCGCGGTGATCAGCTTCCTGATCACCTGGGTGCTGACCCTCACCCCGTGGCCTTCGGCGCTCGCGATCCGGGCGGTCTTCGAGCAGGGCGGTCGGGAGACCGCGGCCGAGATGAACGAGTACGTGACCGATGCCCCGCTCACCGCTCGGCTCGACGTGCCGGTCGACGGCGGCGCTGAAGACGGCGGCATCACCTTCGACGTCTTCTCGCCCGCCGACGGCGAAGAGCCGCTGCCGACCGTCGTGTGGGTGCACGGCGGGGCCTGGATCTCCGGCGACTCGTCGGACGTCGATCCCTACCTGCGCATCCTCGCCGCCGAGGGATACACGACCGTCGGTCTGAACTACACGGTCGGACCCGAGGCGACGTATCCCACGGCCGTGCACCAGCTGAACGATGCCCTGCAAAGCCTCGAAGACCGCGCCGAGGAGTTCCGCATCGACCCCGAGCGCATCGTGCTGGCCGGCGATTCGGCCGGCGCGCAACTGGCGAGCCAGCTCGCCACGCTCTCGACGAACCCCGACTACGCCGAGCTCCTCAGCATCGATCCCGCCCTCGACGCCGACCAGCTCGCGGGGGTCGTGCTCAACTGCGGCGTCTACGACCTCGACGCGATGTCGGAGCTCACCGGCATCGGCGCGTGGGGGCTGAAGATCGCCCTCTGGGGCTACACCGGCGCACAGGACTGGTCGCAGCGGCCATCGGGCACGACGATGTCGACGATCGATTTCGTGACGGCGGACTTCCCGGCCACGTACATCTCCGGCGGCAACGGCGATGCGCTCACCTGGATCCAGTCGCTGCCCATGCGGGACCGTCTCGTCGAGCAGGGCGTCGACGTCACCGCGCTGTTCTGGCCGGCCGCGCACGAGCCGGCGCTGCCGCACGAGTACCAGTTCCACTTGGACTACGAAGCGGCGCAGGCGGCGCTCGTCGAGACCCTCGAGTTCCTCGCGGAGGTGAGCCGATGACGGTGGGGCCACGGCTGCCGGCCGGCCGTCACTTCGCCGTCACCTGGTCGATCCCCGACCGATTCGGGGGCATGACCGACGCGCTGCTGCGACGCTCCGCCGCATTCCATCGCGTCGGCGGAGTCGATGTCGAGGTGCTGACCTTCGACGACCGCCCCGACACCCCCGAGCTCGAGCAGGAGCTCCGGGAACGCGGTGTGCTCGCGCCCGGGGTTCGCATCTCGAACCTGTACGACTGGCTCAGGGAGCATCCGCTGCCCGGCGGTTCGCTGAAGCTGGACGGTGACGAGTTCACACCGCTCGCGGCACACGACGCGGCCGAGACGCGGCGCCGGGGCGACGCCGTCATGAGTCGTGTGCGGCTCGACGGCGACGGGCGCACGCTCCAGATCGATCACTACCGCGAGAACGGCACGCTGCTCGTCAGCGACCGGCGCGACACGCGGGAGCGGGGTGTGCCCGGCGGGCGATCCATCGTGCTGTGCGATGCCGACGGGCGGCCGGTCAGATCCTGGCGGCGCATCTGGTCGCTGTACCGGGCGTGGCTCGACGCGGTGACCGGCGGCCGGCCGAGCTGCCTGATCGTCGACAGCAAGACGATCGCGCCGTTCATGCTCACGTACCGGCGGCCGCACGCGATCACGGCCCACGTGGTGCACGCATCGCATCGGGCCACGGAGGCCGACGCGTCATCCCCGATCCGGCAGTCGCGGCGGGAGGTCCTCGAGCAACTCGACGGCTTCGACCTCGTCGCCCTGCTCTCCCGGCGCCAGCGCGACGACCTCGAGCAGATCGTCGGACGACACGACCACATCGCCGTGATCCCGAACCCTCGACCCATGCTCTCGCCGCGAACCCCGGTGCGGCGCGAGCCCGACCGCGGCGTCGTGCTCGCGGCGCTGACCCGGCGCAAGCGCGTCTCGCACGCGATCGATGCCGTGCAGGCGGCGAACACGTACGCCGGAGTCCGTGTGCACCTCGACGTCTACGGCGACGGTGAGAGCCGTGCGGCGCTCGAGGAGCGCATCATCGACCCGGCCGCGGTGCGCCTGCACGGGTTCGATCCCGACGCCCGGCGACACCTGTTCGCGGCATCCTTCCTCCTGCTGACCTCGCACTCCGAGGGGTTCCCGCTGGTGCTCGTCGAGAGCATGGCCGCCGGCTGCCTGCCGATCGCCTACGACATCCCGTACGGCCCCGCCGACCTCATCCGCGACGGACGAAACGGGTTCCTGGTGCCGGCCGGCGACGTCGACGCGCTCGCCGACGCGATCGTCAGGCTGCAGAGGATGTCGCCGCGACGTGTCGCGCGCATGCGGGCGAGTGCCGTGCGCAGCGCCCGTGCCTTCGACGAGGAGCGGGTGGTGCGTGTCTGGTCACGGGAGCTGCATCACGCCGCGGTGCGGCGGCAGGTACGGAGCAGCGGCCGGTTCCGGCGCGCACGCGCCGCAGCAGCGCGGCTTGACCTGCCCCGGCCGGTGCGTTCCATGGGCATGGGCGTCGCAGCCGCGATCGACCGCGTTCGCCGGGCGCTCCGCCGCGAGGGCTGAAGCCCGCCCCGTCAGCTCGAGCCGGGCTCCGGCGCCGGGCGCGCCGGGCGCCCGGCCAGAGCGAGCTGCACGGTGAACGCGAGCATCGCGCCGCCCGCGTAGCCGAACAGATCGACGGGGTCGAAGGCGCTGCCGAGAAGGAGCCTCGCCGGCGGGAAGGCCTCGACGATGCGCCGTGGCACGTCGCCGAGTTGGAGCAGCTCGACGGCGCACGCGATGACGAGGGCCGAGAGCGCCGACGCGGCGGCGCCCATCGCCGGCCACACCGCTCGCACGAGGAACGCGAAGAGGCACACGTAGAGCACGCTGCCGAGGAGATCGATCAGCACCGTGCGTTCGGGCACCTGCAGCGCGACCCCGACGGCGAGGGTCGCCGCCGCGGCCGCCGCGCAGCGCACGCGGATGCCGCGCGCACCGCCCGGTGACCGGGGCCGCCGTGCCTGCACGCCGGATCAGCCCTTGTGACGCGGCTTCCGGAAGGGCTTCGCGCCCTCACCCTCGTCGGCACGGCGTGCCTGGCCCCCGCGATCGGGCCGCAGCTCGATCAGCCGGCCCGAGATGCGAGTTCCGTCGAGGCGCTCGAGCGTCTCGTGCGAGAGGTCGGCGGGCAGCTCGACGAGCGAGAACTCCGGGCGGATCTGGATGGCGCCGAAGTCACCACGGCTCAGGCCGCCCTCGTTGGCGAGCGCACCGACGATCTGCCGCGGCTCGACCTTGTGACGCTTGCCGACGGCGATGCGGTACGTCGCCATCGGGCCGCTGCTCGGCCGCTGACGACGCTCGGGGCGGTCTCCTCGGTCGCCGCGATCGCCGCGATCTGCACGGTCGAAGCGCTCGCCGCGAGCCGGTCGATCGCCGTGCTCGGCGTGATCGCCGCGCTCACGGTCGGCTCGGCGCGGACGCTCGGGCTCGGGCTCGAGCAGCAACGGCGATTCGCCCTGCGCCACGACCGCGAGCGCCGCCGCGACATCGACCTCTGGCACGTCGTGGTTGCGCACGTAGTGGGCGATGATGTCACGGAAGATGTCGATGCGCTCGCTCTGGCCGAGCGCCGCCGTGATGCGGTCGTCGAAGCGGGCGAGGCGCGTGACGTTCACGTCTTCGACGCTCGGCAACTGCATCTGCGTGAGCGGCTGACGCGTGGCCCGCTCGATCGACGAGACGAGGTTGCGCTCCCGAGGGGTGACGAAGCTGATCGCATCGCCGCTTCTGCCGGCGCGGCCGGTGCGGCCGATGCGGTGCACGTACGATTCGGGGTCGGTCGGGATGTCGAAGTTCACCACGTGGCTGATGCGCTCGACGTCGAGGCCGCGCGCCGCGACATCCGTGGCCACCAGGATGTCGAGCTTGCCCGACTTCAACTGGTTGACCGTGCGCTCACGCTGGATCTGCGGCACGTCGCCGTTGATGGCGGCGGCGGAGTACCCGCGGGCGCGGAGCTTCTCGGCGAGCTCCTCCGTCGCGTTCTTCGTGCGAACGAAGACGATCATGCCCTCGAAGTTCTCGATCTCGAGGATGCGGGTCAGCGCGTCGACCTTCTGCTGGTACGACACCACGAGGTAGCGCTGGGTGATCGTCGCCGAGGTGGTGGTCTTCGTCTTGACCGTGATCTCTTCGGGGTCGTGCAGGTACTGCTTCGACATGCGCCGGATCGTGGTCGGCATGGTCGCCGAGAACAGGGCGACCTGCTTGTCGTCGGGAGTGTCGGCGAGGATCGTCTCGACGTCTTCGGCGAAGCCCATCTTCAGCATCTCGTCGGCCTCGTCGAGCACGAGGTACTTGAGCTCCGAGAGATCGAGGGTGCCCTTGTCGAGGTGGTCCATGATGCGGCCAGGGGTGCCGACGACGATGTGCACACCGCGGCGCAGCGCCGACAGCTGCACGCCGTAGCCCTGACCGCCGTAGACGGGAAGGATGTGCACCCCCTTGAGATGCGCGGCATAGCGCTCGAACGCCTCGCAGACCTGCAGCGCGAGTTCACGAGTCGGCGCGAGCACGAGCGCCTGCGGGGTCTTCTGGGCGAGGTCGAGGCGCGCGAGGATCGGCAGAGCGAAGGCGGCGGTCTTGCCGGTTCCCGTCTGCGCGAGACCGACGACGTCGCGACCGGCGAGGAGGGGCGGGATCGTCGCGGCCTGGATCGCGGAGGGCGTCTCGTAGCCGACATCGGCGAGCGCCTTCAGTACCGCGCCATCGAGCCCGAGGTCGGAGAATGTCGTCGCGGCGGGCTCCTTGGGAGCCTCCACCTCGACCGGAGCTTCGTCAGCAGTCACGCTTCAGGGTAATCCGTAGAGCTGGGAGAACGCAGTTCGCGCGCCTTCGGAGGCGATGGGTCGTAGTCGAACTCGTCGGCCATGCGCTGCTCGCCGCCTGGATCGACCGCCCAGTGCACGTCGTGGGACGGGCGCAGCCGCCGCGTCGCGTCGCGCAGCTCTGCCACCGCACCGTCGTCGACGAGTTCGATCGCTGGCCCCTGGATGGGCTTCGTCGCGATCGGCAGCGACGGGCCGAGGAGGAGTCTCGCGGTGGACGGCGCTCCATCCATCGCGATGATCGGGATGGCGACGGTGGCGTATCGGCCGACCGCGGCGAGCTCGCCGGCGTAGTCGAGCACGGCTTCGGCGATCACGGTGGCGGTGGCGAAGTCGTGTCCGGCGTAAAGGATTCGCTCCATATGCATGCACCCGGTCGCGGTGGTGGTCAACGCGGTTCGGAAGGCCCCGGGGGTCCGTTCGCAGCCACGTTAACAGGCCGCGCTGCGGCGGTCCTAGGGCTTGACACGCGCGCCGCGCCGCTCATAGTGCGGCCACCCCCCATCGAAGAACCCGGCCTGACCGGGCTGCTCGCCGAACTCGAGAGCCTTGCCGCCGACCTCGCAGGGGGCGGCGCTGAGTGATGCCGGGCTGGGCCCGCTCAGCATGGATGACGGGTCGTGCGGGGCATACGGCCTGTCTCGGCTGTTCGCTAAGATTTAAGCAGAAGCTTAGGTAGTCTGGATGCGGCGGGCAGCTCGTTCCGCACGAAGACGTGCCGCATCAGATCGATGGTGTCGGCGAGAGTGCAATCCTGAATGAAAAGATGACTGAAACCATTCACAGCCCCGCCGGGCAGAGTATCGCTGCGGAGGCGGACCTGATCCTGCGGACGTTGCGGACCCTCGTCGAGCCGCTGGCGTCATTGACTCCGGGCGAGTGCGAGGTCGTGCTGCACGACCTGCGCCTGTTGCCGAATTCGATCGTGGCCGTTGCAGGAGACCTTTCGGGCCGTGACGAAGGCGGCTCGGCGACCGACCTGCTGCTTCGGGCCAGCGCCACCGACACCTACAGCACCGTGCTCGGCTACGGTGGCCGCAACGCCTACGGACGTGAGTGGCGCAGCTCGACGATCATCTTCCGCGATAGCGCCGGCACCGCAGTGGCTGCGCTCTGCGTCAACAACGACACGCATGCTTGGCGCATCCTCGCCGAACTGGCCGGCTCCATGATGCCGCAGACCCGCCTCGCCGATTCCGGAGCCAACGAAGCCGAGGAGTTCGTCGGAGATGTCGACGAGGTTGCCCAGCATGTTCTGGCGAGCGCCATCAGTGTGGTCGACGTCCCGGTCGACCTCATGCACAAGCGTCACAAGCTGGCCGTTGTCCAGGCACTCAGGGACCGAGGGTTCTTCATGCTCAAAGAGAGCGTCGAGACCGCGGCGCAGGCACTCGGTGTCACCCGCTTCACGGTCTACAACTACTTGAACGAGATCGAGCACGAGACTGCGCCCGCCACGGACCGGGTCAGCTCGAGCGACATCTGACTCGATCACCGGCGAGTTCGATCGGCTTCTCGACTCACGTCTTCCCCGGCCGATCGGGTCGGTCGGGTCGGTCGTCAGGGCAGGGGGCGAGCAGCCCGCGCCATCAGCGTCAGGACGTGACGTCGGCCGTGATCGCGGTCGGGCAGGCCCGCTCGAGCTGGGCCGGAGTCAGCTCTACGGTGACGCAGGGGTCGCCACTCCCGCAATAGACCACCGGATACTCGAGGACCTGCTGGTCGATGACGACCTTCACGTCAGGATCAGTGGTGAACGGCCCAACCCCACCGGGCTTCATCTCCAGCCGCTCGAGGTATTCCGCCGGCGCAGGCTTGATCTGCGAACGTGAGCGGCCCAGAACAGTGGCGAGCTGCCCGTACGAGAGCTTCGCCATCGCTGGGAGACAGACCAGCGCTACGAATTCCCCGCTGACGAGGAACGCCAACGTCTTCGCTGACCGGTCCAGCGCCAGTCCGCTGTTCGCGTGGTCCTCCGCCCGCATCACCGGCGGATGGGAGTGCAAGGTGTACTCGGCCTCGGCGCGGTCGAGCACACTCACCGCGACGAGGTCAGTGCTGCTCGCAGCGGGGGTGTGGATTGCTTCAGTCATCATTTCCTTCAGGATTCAACTCGGGAGGACAGGTCAGCCATCGTCAGACGACGGCGAGCCCTGGATTCGGAGTCGTGCCGAATCCAGGGCTCGCCAATTGTGGTGCGACTTTACGGGATCACCCTGCTGAGCAGGACTCAGCTCGCCCGGATCGCCGCGATCGCCTCGATCTCGACCTGCGCGCCTCGGGGCAATCCAGCGACCTCGATGGTCGAGCGCGCCGGCAGAACCGCCCCGACGAAGCGGTCGGCGTAGACCTCGTTGACGGCGGCGAAGTCGGAGAGGTCGGCGAGGAACACCGTGGTCTTCACCACGTCAGCGAGCGTCAACCCGACCGCTTCGAGCACGGCCTCGAGGTTGGCGAGAACGCGCTTCGCCTGCACCGCGGCCGTGGAGCCGTCGAGCTCGCCCGTCGCGGGGTCGATCGGCAGCTGGCCGGAGACGTAGACGTACGGGGGTGCTACGACTCCCTGGGAGTAGGGT
This sequence comes from Agromyces badenianii, assembly GCF_003070885.1. Taxonomy (NCBI): domain Bacteria; kingdom Bacillati; phylum Actinomycetota; class Actinomycetes; order Micrococcales; family Microbacteriaceae; genus Agromyces; species Agromyces badenianii. The sequence continues at coordinate 369,048 of NZ_CP028913.1, read as the reverse complement.
CCGATGGCGGCGGGCGCCGATTGGACCGAGATTGCGCGGACGCTCGTCTCGTCGCCGGTGATCACAGGTTCTCTCTTCCAGGAGCGGTCATTTCAGGGGTGGGAGCTACATCTGACGAGCTCTCGGTCTCGTCGCCATACGTCGTCCGACGCCGACGCTGACGCCGGGTCTTGATCTCGAACGCGACCAGCAGGATCCCGATCCAGATGGGGCCGATGATCACCGCGGTGCGGTACGCGGGCGACATTGCCATGATCACGACGACGACGGCGAAGAACGCCAACACCGCATAGGTGGCAAGTCGTCCGCCGGGCAGTCGGAACGACAGTGCAGCAGCACCGTCTGCCCCGATCCGACGCCGGAACTTGCGCTGAGTGATCATGATCATCGACCAGTTGATGATTCCGGCGATCACGGCGATCGACAGCAGGTAGCCGAAGGCGAAGTCGGGCCAGAGCAGGATGACGGCAACCGCCAGCACCGTGGCCGCAGACGTGACGATCACGCCGCCAACGGGGGTACCACTCGGCGAGAGACGCTTGAGGAAGGCCGGTGCATTTCCTTGATGCGCGAGGGAATGCAGCACCCGACCGTTGGAGTACAGACCCGCGTTGTACACCGACAAGACAGCCGTGATCATCACGAGGTTCAGGACGTGAGCCGCCCCCGCGATCCCGACATTGTCGAAGATCTGCACGAACGGGCTCATCTCTCCCGTGATGCTCCGCCACGGGATCACCGCGAGCACGACGATCAGTGCACCGACGTAGAAGATCAGAATCCGGTAGATGACCTGATTGACTGCCTTGGGGATGGTCTTGCGCGGATTCTGAACCTCGCCGGCGGTGACGCCGATCAGCTCGACGCCACCGAACGACATCAAGACCACCGGCAGCGCCAGAACGATGCCCATCAAGCCCATCGGGGCGAACCCGCCGTCGTCGACCAAGTGCGCGAAGGTCGGATCGGGCAGATCCGGGTTGTTGTTCACTCCGAGGATGACGACTGCAAGGCCGAGCACGATCATCGCGATGACAGCCACGACCTTGATCAACGCGAACCAGAACTCGAATTCACCGAATCCCTTGACGCCGACGAGGTTGATGGCCGTGATGGTGACGAGGAAGAACGCCGCCGTCAGCCATCCTGGAACCTCCGGGAACCAGTAGTTCACGTAGATCCCCACGACGGCGAGCTCGAGCATGGCGACTGCCACGTAGTTGAACCAGTAGTTCCATCCCGAGACGAATCCCGCGCGCGGGCTCCAGTTCTTGAAGGCGTAGTGGCTGAAGGCACCGGAGACCGGCTCGTCGACCGCCATCTCACCGAGAGCGCGAACGACGAGGAAGATCGCCGCCCCAGCAATGATGTAGGCGATCAGCACCGCCGGCCCAGCCAGTCCGATGGCATCGGAAGAGCCGTAGAACAATCCGGTGCCGATCGCTCCACCGAGAGCGATCATCTGGATGTGGCGGCTTGTCAGCGCTCGCTTGAAGCCTTTGCTTTCGTCATCCTGTACCCCCGCAGGAGGGGGTGCGCTGGCCTTTTGTGCATTCAACCGGCTCATCGACGTTTCCCTTTCATGGTGTAGTCCACTTCGTTGTGATCCACTTCGGCTTACGCCTCGTGCTGCACAGGACGCAGCTTCGCGGTGAAGTGCCGCAAAACCTTGCCCTGCTCGACGATCTCGTAGCCCGGCACGGTGTGCGCGCGCTCCTTGATCGCTCGGAGCGCCTCGGCGACGACGTCGAGGTGCCCCTGGGTGTAGACACGGCGCGGCACTGCGAGGCGCGTGAATTCAGACGTCGCCCGCGGCTGCTCCCCCGTGATCGGATCGGGATCCAGGAGGTACGAACCGATCTCGCAGGAACGGATTCCGGCTTCCAGATACAGCTCGACAGCGAGTGCGTGACCAGGGAACTGGTACCACGGGATGTGCGGCAGGAGGGCTGCGGCATCGATGTACACGCCGTGCCCGCCGACCGGGTTCTGGTATCCGATGCCGTACTCGTCCAGCCGCGAGGCCAGGTACTGGTGCTGCCCGATCCGGTAGCGCAGGTAATCCTCGTTCAGGCCCTCTTCGAGCCCGGTCGCCAGAGCCTCCAGGTCACGTCCGGACAGCCCACCGTAGGTGATGAAGCCCTCGTTCGGCACGACCAGGCCCTTGATGCCGGCGATCAGATCGGCATGCGTCGTCTGGTCGCGGACCGCGATCAAACCACCCATGCTGACAATCGCGTCCTTCTTGGCACTCATGGTGAACACGTCACCGAGTGCGAAGATCTCGCGGGTGATCTCCCGAATCGAAGCGTCGGCGAACTCGGGCTCGCGCTGCTTCACGAAGTAGGCGTTCTCCGCATAGCGGGCCGCGTCGATGATGACCAGGATGCCGTGCTCACGCCCGATGCGTGAGACCTCACGCAGGTTCGCGACCGAAACGGGCTGGCCACCAACGGAGTTGTTCGTGATGGTCATCACGATTGCGCCGATGTTGGGTGCACCGTGCTCGGCGATGAACGCCTCGAGTGCGGGCACGTCCATGTTGCCCTTGAAGTCGGCGTAGGTCGCCGGGTCCTTGCCCTCCTCGCACACGAGGTCGATCGGGGTGCCACCAGCGATCATGGTGTGCCCGCGAGTGGTGTCGAAGAAGGTGTTCGACACCACGTACTGACCTGGGGTCACGATCAGCGGGAACAGAACCTTCTCGGCCGCACGCCCCTGGTGCACGGGCTGAATGTAGTCGTAGCCGAAGATTCCGGTGGCGACCTCGAGCAGTCGGTAGTAGCTGCGCCCGCCCGAGTACGCCTCATCACCGAGGATCATGCCGGCCCACTGCTGGTCGCTGAGCGCGCTGGTTCCCGAGTCCGTCAGGAGGTCGATGTAGACGTCGTCGGATCGCAGACCGAAGTTGTTGTAGCCGGATGCCTCGACAGCCTGGCGCCGCTCCTCCTTCGTCGTGATCCGGATGGGCTCGATCATCTTGATCTTGAAGGGCTCGGGAATGTACCGCATCGTCATCTTCCTTATTCCGTTCTGTACGAATGTCTTCGATCGCCCTGGAGCTGACGGCGATGAATCGAACCTTACAACAGTCTGTTGCAGGGATCAACAGCAGAAGGCCACGGTTGATTGAACGTTGCGGCCAGCACGAGCTCGAAGTCAACGCGGCGTGGGCGGCGATCAGCGAGAATATGCACAACGCCGCATAGGCCTCTGCGGCTCGCGAGGAAGTCTCACCACCCGCGCATCAACATCGTGTTGACGTCCCATCCCACGAACATTTCGGAGAGCTTGTGACATCTCAACGCGAGAGCCGACGTCACGGTTGCGATCGCTACCGAACTGCAACACAGGAAGCTCGTACAATACGTCTATGCCGTTCTCTGACGCCTCCGCGGTATTGCCGATGGGCATGACTTTGGAGAAGGCTGCGGCAGCTCACGTTGCCTATCGACTCGGCGTGCGCCAGACGGCGGCCGCTTGGCGTCATGGCGAGCGTGTCGCTTGAAGCGCATACCCGCGTCCGCGCGCAATGTTCAGCCCTGGAAGAACGGTCTCGGCGTCACCGAGGTCATTGCCGCAGAGGAAGACGAAGCCGGAGAAGAGCTCTGGCGGATAAGCGTTGCGACCATTTCGCAGAACGGCCCCTTCTCGAGCTATCCGGGGGTGAGCCGCCTCCTGATGCCACTGGACGTTGACGGGCTGAATCTGTCGATCGACGGAGTAGAGCGCCGCGTTTCTCAATACGAAGTCGTTGCGTTCGAGGGAGAGGCGAGCGTTGAAGTCGTGGGCGTCAGATCAGCCATCCGAGATCTCAACGCCATGGCGAGGCGCGTCGATCACTCGATCACTCTTCAGGACGTGAGGTTCGTCGACGCGAAGTGGATCCAGGCCGAAGCCAACCAGCAAGTTGTGTTGGTCAATCTCCTCAGGCCCGTGACATGCTCCGGCGTCGAGCTCGAATATGGAGACGCCGTTTCGCTGCAAGGCGGCGAAGGGGTTGAGATGCGCGGCTTGGGCCGCCTCGGCGTACTCACCGTCTCGAAGCGATAGAGCAGCACCATCATCAGATGTCATCGCGGTGGCGGAAACGGATCGCGCTGTTGACGTCGTCGAGGTGGACCCAAACTGCAAGTCTCGTCTCCGCGGGTGCGATGCCACCAGGCTCGACCGTCGCCGGTCGTCGCCGGCCCGACGCCCCGGCATCGGCGGCTTGCCTCCTCGGAGCGATCAATGCCTATTCGCAGGCGATGCCGTCTCCATCACGGTCGAGCTTGCGGGAGTACCCAGGGTCGCCGGCGTAGATCGGCGCGGCCCCGGCAGCGCGAACCGCGTCGCAGTTCTCGTAGTAGACCGGAGCAGGGGCGGGTGCGGGCGCTGGTTCCGGCGCTGGCGCGGGCGCAGGGGCCGGTGCGGGCGCAGGGGCCGGGGCCGGTGCGGGTGCGGGTGCAGGGGCCGGTGCGGGTGCAGGGGCCGGTGCGGGTGCAGGGGCCGGTGCGGGTGCAGGGGCCGGCTCCGATGCAGGGGCCGGAGCGGGAGCCGGAGCCGGCTGCGCCGCGGGGGTAAACGCAGATGTGACTGCAGGCTCGTCAGGACATCCGCTGAGGATCCGGGTGAGGGCGTCGTGTTCCGGCTGGGTGACCCACAACCCGTAGGTGGCCTTCACGGAGACCTGGTGGGCGGCATACGTGCAGCGGAAGTCCTTCTTCGGCGGGAGCCAGGTCGCCGCGTCGCCAGCGCCCTTCTGGCTGTTGGTGGGACCACCGACAGCGAAGAGGTTGATCGGGTCGTTTGCGAGGCTGATCCGCTGCGCTTGAGTCAGTTTCTGTGCGCCGGTCTCCCATGCATTCATGAGTGAGACGACGTGATCGATCTGCACTGCGAGCGATGTCGTGTTGCCGCGCACGAAGTCGATCGTCTTGCCGGTGTAGGGGTCGAGCATCGTTCCCGATGTCACCTTGCACGGCCCCGACTTCACCTCAGGCTCGAGGTCGCGGGCGAGGATGTCGTTCCGGGTGTCGCAACCGTTCCGATCAACGTCGAGCCAAGCCGTGCCGAACTTCGCTTCGCGCTCGTAGCCGGTCTTCGGGGCCCGGCCCTTCACGGGAAGGGTGTCGAGGAGGGCGAGTGCCGTCGTTTGGGTTGCAGAACCGTTGGCGATCTTGACGGCCGGGCCATCTTCAGCCGCGATCACGCTCTCTGGGGCGTCTGGCTCGACGTCAGCGGTCGGGCTGGGGGAAGGCGTTGTCTTGAAGGTCGGTTCCTCCGAGGGCTCGGTCGTCTCTGCTACGGCCGACGACGCGTCGCGCGGGTTTGTTGCGCTGGATGCGGCACCTCCAATGAACGTTGTGAGCAAACCGCCGACGAGGACGCCCGCAGCGATCTTCCGACTTGCGATCCCCGCCCACGACGGGCGCCGAGTCGCGAGAGAGTACACGCCGGTGATCAACGCGATCAGGCCGAGCATGATCAGCCCGCTGCCGAATCCACTGCTCCCGAACGCCATGACAGTGAGCAGCGCGAGCGCGACGAAGGCGATCCACCCGAGCGGCGTGAGCCGACCAAACCAGCCGCGTATATGGCCGAGAACCGCTGCGCCGAACGCGGGCTTAGCAGCGGGCAGGATGCTGGCCCGATGTTCCGTCCAGGCTGCACCGTCCCAGTACCGCTGCGCCGTCGCATTGTCAGGGTCGGGATACCATCCGGCAGGCGGCATGGGGGCGTCGCTCATCGCTCTCCTTGATCGGGTCGACCGCCGATCACGCTATCGCGGCCCAACTCAGGGTCTCGACCAAGTCACCACCCACTTTCGGGGGGTCTCGCGGAGTCTTCAGACGCCATTCAATGAGCGCGCGAGGAGTTCATGAAGCCGCCTCGGAAAGATGGTTGACGGACGCGGTCGAGCGGAAGTCGGACGGCGTGCTGACCAGACACTCCTCATCGGCGAGGTTCAGCCTCATCACTCAGCGGCCACCTGGTTGATGATGGCTCGAATCTCGTCGAGCGACTCGGCAATCCCGCGCTTCTTGGCGAAGGTCTCCGCCTCAGCAACCGCGTCACGGAGCAGACTCAAGAGCACGGCCTGACGATTCTCAACCGGCCCGGATGGGACAGCTGCCTGCACCATCAGATGCGAGTCCTTCTTGCTGAAATGTCCAGTCCGCACACCCGTAAACTCGTTGGCTGCCAGCTTGCCATCCACGTGGAAGACGACGTTGAGTGCCAACGGGCTTTCCACCAGCTCTGCAATAGGCGTAGTGCGCATGCTCACTTCTCGGATGGTGGAGAGCCACGCCTTGTTATAGGGATCGTAGTCTCCGAGTACACCTCCAATCGAGAGGGCAGCTGGCGGAGTTGTCATTCGCTCGGCCCCCTCCACCGTTCGCAGTTGTCCGGCCCCGCATCACGCTCGACTCGCCATCGTTCAAGATTCAACATATGTCGCGCGAGCCGCCGGTCATCGAAATGAGGAGCTTCGTTGACAGGAAGCCCCGCGAATAGTGGCCATTCAAGTCGTGCGCCCCACTTCAAGAATCTCCCGCTGTGCTCCTGCACGCGGTAGGCCAAGTGTAGGCGTCGGCGGCGCGAGTTGGGTTGAGGACGGTGACGAATCAATCCAGGTCGAGTCGGTATCACCGAGGCTGTACGGAAAAACAAGAAGATCCCCGGCGCATTCGCCGAGGATCTTGATATCGAGAGGGAATCACTTCTCTCTCAGGTCAGTTTGAACAGGATCTGCTGTTGTAGCGAGGGCGGGACTCGAACCCGCGACACCACGATTATGAGCCGTGTGCTCTAACCACCTGAGCTACCCCGCCGGGTAGGCCTCGACGGCAGAACCGAAGAGAACCAGAGCCCCGAGTCAGGATTGAACTGACGACCCCTTCCTTACCATGGAAGTGCTCTACCACTGAGCTATCGGGGCGTGCTGCCGCAATCGGCAACCGTACGAGGATATCACCTCCGGGCCGTGCCGCCGAACCGATACGACATGCGATGGTTCGGCGTCGTCGGGCACACGTCATTCATGCCGAGTCACTGCCGAGTCACCCTGCCACGCCGGAGCCGATGCGCCCGGCAGACTCCACGCGGCGAAGCCGGCGGCATCCGATTCGAGGGTGATTCGACCAGCGGATGCCGCGAGCCGGGCCGCGCCGAAGAGCGACCCCGCGGCATCCACCGCCGGCAGCGCCGCCGCATCGAATTCGAGGCGCGCCGCCGACCGCGAGGCGAACACGAGCACCGACTCCGCGGCCGACTCCCGCACGAACGCGACCGCCTCGTCACCGACCGCGAGCCAGCGGATGCCGCCGGTCGCGAGCACGGGGTGCTCGCGGCGCAGCCGGAGCAGTGCGCGATACGTCTCGAGCACCGGGGCGACCTCGGGCGAGGCCTCACTCCCCCACGGCATGGGCGTGCGCGACGCCTCGCCGTCTTCGCCGGTGAGGCCGAACTCGTCGCCCGCCCAGACGACGGGAATGCCGGGCAGCGTCACCGCGAGCCCGAGGGCGGCGGGCAGCGTGCCGGGCCGCGCGTGCGTCGCGAATCGCGGGGTGTCGTGGGTGTCGAGCGCGTTCATGGTCGCGAGCCGGGTGCTCCACGGGAACCCGGCGGCGAACGTCGTGTGCGCGGCGTGGAAGTCGCCGCCCGTGAACGTCGGCACCCGGGCAAGCGCGAAGCCGATGCCGCCGCCGGCCGGGCTGCCGGGCTCCTGCAGCCAGCTCCACAGCGGGCGGGTGAACGGCGTGTACGTCATCGCGCCGTGCCACGCGTCGCCCTGGAAGTCACCTGCGGCATCGTTCGTCGACTCGCCGAGCAGGATCGAGTCGGGCTTCGTCTCGAGCATCGTGCGACGGATCGTCTGTCGCACCTCTGCGTTGAGGTCGGCCGAGCCGAGACGACCGGTCATGTTGGCGACGTCGATGCGCCAGCCGTCGAGGTCGAACGGCGGTGCGAGAAAGCGGGCGACGACCGAATCGGGGCCCGCGATGAAGCGCCGGCGCAGTTCGGCCGAGCTCCAGTCGAACTTCGGCAGGCTCGGCACCCCGAGCCACGACTCGTACCCGCCGCCCTCGGCCTCGCTCTTGAAGAAGTAGAAGTCGCGCTCGGGCGCCGACGGCTCGGCCTGCGCTGCACGAAACCACTCGTGCGCGTCGCCCGAGTGGTTGGAAGTGAGATCGCCGATGACCCGGATGCCGCGGGCGTGCGCCGCCTCGACGAGCCGCACGAGGGCGTCGTCGCCGCCGAGCAGCGGGTCGACGAGGTCGAACGTCGACGCGTCGTAGCGGTGGTTCGATCGGGCGGGGAACACCGGCGTCAGGTAGAGCAGGTCGATGCCGAGGGACTCGAGGTGGTCGAGATGCTCGCGCACCCCGTCGAGGTCGCCGCCGTAGTACTGTGCCGAACGGCCCGGCGGCACGGGGTCGACCGGATCGTTCCATTCGGCCGGCATGGCCCAGTCGGGCGCGGGGCGGGTGGCCGCGCCGGCTCCGATGGCCGCTGTCGACCTCGCGAACCGGTCGGGGAAGATCTGGTACATGACGCTCGCGGGCGCCCACTCGGGTGCGGGCTCGTGCGCGACGAGCTTGAAGTCGTCGTGATCGCGGGTCTCGACCGACGACAGGCCGAGCTGGTTCAGCCAGTGCTGGCGGCCGTCGTCGCCGATGAGCAGCCAGCGGTAGCCGTGCACGGGATTCTCGACCTCGACGGCGGCCTGCCACCACTGCCAGCCGTCGACGGTCGCGACGAGGGATGCCTCGTCGAACCGCGGCTCGCGGTTCGGGTTCGATCTGGTGCCCACCCACGAGAGCGGCCCGAACGACTCGGGCACCCGCAGGCGCACCTGCACCGTCTCGCCGAGCCCGGGCGCCTGGCTCGAGACGTGCAGCGGGGATCCGTCGTGGTGCGGCGTCAGCGGTTCTGGCATTCCATCACCTTTCCACCCGCGTGTGACACGCAGGAGAACTCGCCGCTGCCCGCGGCATCCGTTCGCTTACTTCACGGCGCCGGCGGTGAGGCCGCCGACGATGTACTTCTGCAGGAAGAGGAACAGGGCGACGACCGGCAGGGCGGCGATGACGGCGCCGGCCGAGAAGGCGCTCCAGTCCGCGTAGCGCGGGTTGGAGACGAGCTTCGTGAGGCCGACGGCGAGCGTCTGCTTGTCGGTGTCGATGAGCAGCACGGATGCCACGACGAACTCGTTCACCGAGGCGATGAACGACAGCAGGGCCACCACGGCGAGGATCGGCGCGACGAGCCGCAGGATGATCGTGAAGAAGATGCGCGCGTGGCCGGCGCCGTCGATCTTGGCCGCCTCGTCGATCGACGCGGGCACCGTGTTGAAGAAGCCGTACATGAGGTAGGTGTTCACGCCCAGCGCGCCGCCGAGGTACACCATGATGAGGCCGATGTGCGTGTTCAGCCCGATCGCGGGGAACCAGTCGCCGATCGCGCTCATCAGCAGGAAGATCGCGACGACGGCGAGCAGCTGCGGGAACATCTGCACGACGACGATCGCGATGAGACCGAAGCGGCGCCCGGTGAAGCGCATGCGCGAGAAGGAATACGCGGCGAGCGCTCCGAGGAACACCGTCAGCACGGCCGTGATGCCGGCGATCATGAGCGTGTTGCCGAACCAGGTCAGGAACGGCACGTTCGGGTCGGTGAGGATGCGCACATAGCTGTCGAGCCCGATCTTCGAGAAGAGCGCGTTCGAGCCCGTGAGGGTGCCCTGCGGGTTCAGCGACGACGAGATCACGAAGACGATCGGGAAGAGCGAGAAGATCACCATCACCACGCCGACGACGTGACGCCAGCCGGTGGCACGGAACCAGCGCCCGAACTTGAACGGCTTGCGCGGCAGTGGAGCCCGGTCGGCCGGGTTCGTGAGCGAGACGCTCGCGCGCGTCGAAGCATCCGCGAAATCCTCCACCTCACCTACGGCGAGGCCGGTCTGGGTTCCGGGAACGGGCTGCTGAGCGGCCATCAGTTCAGCTCCTCAAGCGACTTGGTGCGGCGGAAGGCGATGACCGAGATGACGGCCACGATGATGAAGATGATGATCGAGTACGCGCTCGCGAGACCGTAGTCGCGCGTCTGCCCGGTGAACGCCACCTTGTAGACCATCGAGATCAGGATGTCGGTGAAGCCGACGGGGATCGGCGCGTTCGAGTCCCTCGGCCCGCCGTCGGTGAGCATGTAGATGACGTTGAAGTTGTTGAAGTTGAACGCGAACGACGCGATCAGCAGCGGTGCCACGCTGACGAGCAGCAACGGCAGCTTGATGAGGCGGAACACCGCCCACGGTTTCGCCCCGTCGACCGTCGCGGCCTCCTGCAGCTCTTCGGGGATCGACTGCAGCGCACCCGTGCAGACGAGGAACATGTACGGGAAGCCGAGCCAGAGATTCACGAGGAGCACCGAGAACTTGGCGAGCACCGGGTCGGTCAGCCACGGTATGGATGCCCCGCCGAACAGCACCTGGTTGATGAAGCCGAAGCTCTCGTTCATCATGCCGGCCCAGATCAGCGCCGACAGGAACGACGGGATCGCGTACGGGAGGATCATGAGCACGCGGTAGTACTTGCGTCCCTTCATGCGCATGTCGTTGAAGACGATCGCGAGGAAGAGCCCGAGGAAGAACGTCGACGCGACCGAGATGAGCGCGAACGCGAAGGTCCAGAGGGTGACGTAGAGGAGCGGACCGGCGAGGCGCTCATCGGTGACGGCGCGCACGAAGTTGTCGAAGCCGACGACGATCTGCCAGCCCGGCAGCAGCTCCTCGCCGCTGTCGGAGGTGAAGGCGCCCGTGCCGATGTCGGAGTAGACGGTGCCGGTGTCGAGGTTCGTCATCGTGCCGGCGGCCTCGTCGTACTCGAGGTTCGAGAGGTAGAGATAGGCGCTCGAGCCGTCGGGGGTGCGCAGCGCCCCGTCGTTCGGGTCGTCGGAGAACGGCACGGCGAGGGCGGTGATCTCGTCGGTGCGCGCGATCACGTCGGCGAACTGCAGGGTCGTCCAGCCGTCGACGGCGACGGCGCGGTCGCCCTCGACGTCGGCGTCGACCGGGGCGAGCGGCTGTTCGTCGGTGCCGAGCAGCGCTTCGCCGTCGGGGTCGGTCACGAGCAGGCCGAGCGTGCCGCCCTGGTCGACGACGGTGACGGGGTAGGTGGGCGAGTCTTCGACGCGCTGGAGCGAGGAGGCCATGAGCGACGAGACCGCCTGCTCCTGCGAGCCGTTGTGGCCGGTACCGTAGTTCGTGAAGGCGATGTAGCCCGTGTAGATGAGCACGAAGACCTGGAACACGACGAGGAAGATCACGCCGGGTGCGAGGTACTTCGCGGGGAGCTTGCGCCGGGAGAAGTAGATCCAGTTCACGACGACGGCCACGACGCCGACGATCGCCGCGACGAGCCATTGCCCTGCGCTCGCGAGGATGATGACCGCGTAGATCGCGATCGCGTCGACGAGGCCGAGCATCAGCAGCTTCAGCAGCAGAACCTTCAGCCCCCCGGATGCCGCGTCGGCGATGTTCGCGGCGCGCCGTTGCCGTTTGGTCGGCTTCGGCTCGGTCGCCGGGGTGACCTCGTCGTCGATCGTGGTGCTCATCCTGCTCGCTCTTCTCGTCGAACGTGAGTGCTCCGGGCCGGATGCCTCAGCGGCATCCGACCCGGAGCGTCTCGATCGTTACTTGTTGATCGCAGCCTGCACGTCGGCGGCCAGCTTCTGCCACGTGGCGACCGGGTCGGCACCGTTGATGATGTCGGCCTCGGCGATGCCCCAGTACTGCCACACGGCACCCATGGCGGGGATCGCGGGCATCGGCACGGCCTCGGCGCCGACGGCGGCGAAGCCGGCGACGATCGGGTCGCTCGACGCGGCCTCAGCGGCTGCCGTCAGCGCGGGAAGCACGTTGCCGGCCTTGAAGAGCTCGAGCTGCACGTCTTCGGTGCCGATGTAGTTGACGAGGAAGTCGTTCGCGGCGACCTTGTTCTTCGACTCCGACGAGACGAAGAAGCCCTTGACGCCGGCGAAGGGCGACGCGGGTTCGGCGGTCGGGCTCGGCACGGTGTCGATGGCGACGTTGATGCCGGCCTCGGTCGCGGCGCCCACGTTCCACGGGCCGGTCAGCCAGAAGGCCGCCGTGCCGTCGAGGAAGGACTGCTTGGCGATGTCACCGTCGATGTCGGTGTTGAAGACGCCCGTGCCGTTCTTGCCCTGGCTGCCGAGCCACGTGGCGAACTGGTCGCCGCCGGCGTTGCCGAGCTGCAGGTCGGAGGGGTCGTAGCCCGCGTCGGTGCTGCCGAAGACGGGAGCGCCGAATGCGGTCTGGAAGGGGTACAGGTGGTACGGGTTGCCCTCTGCGCCCTGCTCGACGACGAACGGCTGCGCGAGGCCTGCGGCCTGGCCCTTGGCGATCATGTCGTCGAAGCCCGTCGCGGCTTCGGGAACCAGGTCGGCGTTGCGGAGCACGGCGATGTTCTCGACCGCGTAGGGGAGCATGTAGGTGGTGCCCTCGTACTTCGACGCGTCGACGGCGACCGGGAGGTAGTCGGCAGCGGAGTCGCCGAGCTCGAGCGGGGCGACGACGCCGTTCGTCGAGAGCTCGCCCAGCCAGTCGTGCGCACCCATGGTGATGTCGGGGCCCTTGCCGGTCGGCACCTGCTGGATGAAGTCGTCCTTGATGTCGGCGTTGTCCTTGCCGACGAGCTCGACCTTGACGCCCTTCTCCTCGGAGTACGCGTCGGCCGCAGCCTGCAGCGCGTCGACCCGCTCGGCGTCGACCCAGACCGTCAGCGTTCCGCTCGACGAGGCCTCGCCGTCGGAGCCGCTGTCGCCGCCGGAGCAGCTCGCGAGGCCGAGCGTCGCGATGACTGCGACGGCCCCGGCGGCGAGGAGGCTCTTCGTGTTCACCCTCATTGGTGTGCCCTTCTCAGTGTGCGTGAGATCGGCGCCTTCGCTGGTGGATGGGTATCCCGTTCCGCGTGCGAAACGGGCACCGTGCCCGAAAGGCCGTTCTTCCGTTGGAATGCTCGCGTTATGCAAGCGATTACAGGTATACCTTGCGCGACGTGCTTTACCAAATGTTCACGCGTGCATTGATACCGGTTTGTAACCAACATGTGACGTTTTGGGTCTGCAAGCGTTTCCACTCCGTCGTGGGGATGTCGTACAGTTTCGGTCATGACTTCCGAATGGTGGCGCACTGCCGCGATCTACCAGATCTACCCCCGGTCGTTCGCCGACGCGAACGGCGACGGCATGGGCGACCTCGCCGGCATCACTTCGCGGCTCGGCGCGCTGCAGGAGCTCGGCATCGATGCGATCTGGCTCTCCCCCTTCTACACCTCGCCGCAGCGCGATGCAGGCTACGACGTCGCCGACTACTGCGACGTCGACCCGCTCTTCGGCACGCTCACCGACTTCGACGCGATGGTCGCCGAAGCGCATGGCCGCGGCATCCGCGTCATCGTCGACCTCGTGCCGAACCACTCCTCAGACGCGCACGAGTGGTTCCAGGCCGCCCTCGCGGCCGCACCGGGCAGCCCCGAGCGCGCCCGCTACCTCTTCCGCGACGGCCGCGGCGCCGACGGCGGCGAGGCTCCGAACAACTGGGAGTCCATCTTCGGCGGCCCCGCCTGGTCGCGGGTGCTCGAAGCCGACGGCACCCCCGGACAGTGGTACCTGCACCTCTTCGACAGCTCGCAGCCCGACTTCGACTGGACCAACGAAGAGGTCCGCGAGGAGTTCCGCCGCATCCTCCGCTTCTGGCTCGACCGCGGTGTCGACGGGTTCCGCGTCGATGTCGCCCACGGCATGATCAAGGCCGAGGGCCTGCCCGACTACACGCCCCCGGCCGAGGGCGGCAGCATGGGCGGCGGCGCGCCCGCGGCATCCGGAGTGCCCCTCGAACCCCAGATCTCAGCCGAGCCCGGCGACAGCGCGCCCTACTGGGGCCAAGACGGCGTGCACGAGATCTACCGCGATTGGCGGGCGCTGCTCGACGAGTACCCCGGCGACCGCATCCTCGCCGCCGAGGCGTGGGTCGACCCCCTGCCCCGTGTCGCGAAGTGGGTGCGCCCCGACGAGATGCACCAGGCGTTCAACTTCGCCTACCTCGAGACGCCGTGGAACGCCGACGCGCTGCGCCGCGTGATCGACGACTCGCTCGACGCGTTCTCCGCCGTCGGCGCCCCGTCGACCTGGGTGCTCTCGAACCACGACGTGGTTCGTCACGCGACCCGCCTGTCGGTCACCGAGCCGAACCCGCAGGGCCACGGCCTCGGCCCCCGCTCGAAGGGCCTGCCCGAGTACGCGCCCGGCCTGCGCCGCGCCCGTGCCGCGACCGCGCTCATGCTCGCGCTGCCCGGTTCGGTCTACCTCTACCAGGGTGAAGAGCTCGGCCTGCCCGAGGTCATCGACCTGCCCGACGATGCCCGTCAAGACCCGACCTGGTTCCGCACGGCGGGCGAGCGGTACGGGCGCGATGGATGCCGCGTGCCCCTGCCCTGGGAATCCGCCGCTCCCTCCTACGGCTTCGGGCCGTCGGATGCCTCGTGGCTGCCGCAACCCGCACAGTGGGCGTCGCTCGCGCGCGATCGCCAGCTCGGCGACCCGACGTCGACGCTGTCGCTCTACCGTGATGCCCTCGCCCTACGGCGCGCGCGCGACCTCGGCGCCGGCACCCTCGAATGGCTGCCCGGCTTCCCCGACTCGGTCGTGGCGTTCCGGAACGGCGATCTCGTCGTGGTCGCCAACACCGGCAGCGAGCCGGTCGAGCTGCCCGACGGTGAGGTGCTGCTGTCGAGCGAGCCGCTCGACGCGCGCGTGCTGCCCGCCGACACCACGGCCTGGCTCACGGCGTAGGCCGCGCTCGGTCGCGCTGCGCGCCGGCGCGCGGTGCGGGCTGCGCGCGCACTGCCCCACCGCGCTCGGGCAGCGCGCGCCCTACCCGGGACTCGCACGCTGCAGGGGATTCCCTTTGTTGGCCCTTCTGGGAGGCCTACGAGCCGGAATCCCCTGCAATCCTGACGCCTCACTCCACCGTCCATGGCCGGCGACGGAGCCTCGCTCACCGCACGCTCACTCACCGCACGTGATGCTGCGCTCGCACACCCCACCGGTGATCGCCGCGTGCGATGAGCGCGAGCAGCGTGGCGCGGGTCGTCTCCCCGTCGTTGACGACCATCCGATAGGTGAGCCGCACGAGCAGATACCCCTGCCGTGCGAGCTCGAGGCCTCTGCGGCGATCCTTCTCGAAGTCGGGACGATCGATGTGGAATCCCGCACCGTCGAGCTCGACGACGAGCCGATCGCCGATCAGCAGGTCGACGCGTCCGACCCCTGCGATCCACGCCTGCGTGCGATGACGCACCCGTCTCGAGACCAGCAGCATCCGGGCGATGGTCTCGAGCCCCGAGTCGCACCCGGCGTCCGCGGCGTCGACGAGCCGTCGGTGCGCTCCTCCGACGAGTGTGCGCAGCTCGGCTCTCCCCGCCGCCCCGAGCTCGCCCGAGTTCAGTGCCGAGTCGACCGCGATCATCGCCGGCAACGGCCCGGCGCAACTGAACATCTCTGCGAGGGCACGCGGCAGGCCGTCGCGCGCCGGCAGGTCTCCCGCACCTCCTGGCCGCTCGCGGTAGTGCACGCAGACGCTGTGCGAGGGTGCGAGGGGAACGCTTCGATCGTCGGGCGACCGCAGTCGGGATGCACTGCCTGGAACCCGAACGTGCAGTCGCGCATCGCCGAGGAGCCAGAGGCCGTGCAGCCTCGCGACGGATGCCGCAGTCAGCGCACCGCCGACACGCACCGCGCTCACGACGTCAGGCGGCGCATCGGGCACGCTGTACCAGCCCTGCCGGACGCTCATCAGCGCTCCGGCGCCGATCGCAGCGACTCTGGCTGACTTCGTCACTCCCAGCTCGTCGAGCACCCGCACCGGAACCACGCCGCCGCGCGCTCGCACCGCTGTAGCCGCTGCCGCTGCCGCTGCAGCTGCCGGCGGCGGGTGAACCACGGAGGCGTGGACTGAGGTCAAAGCGAGAGTCTCGCGCGTGCGGCAGGTTCACCTCCGCTGCCTGTGGATAAGCTCAGGCCCTCCCGTGCAGGGGAATCGCGGCTATGGCCGGCTCAGAGGGGGCAAGCTCGGGAATCCCCTGCAACTCGCGCCAAGCCACAGGTGCCGACGATGTGGCTGGGATGGCGAGGAACCGAACCGCCGAACGCAACACCGCGGCCGCAGGTCAGTTCGTGTTCTCGTACAGCCAGACGAGCGGGTCGACCTTGGTGCCGCCCATGCCGCCGAGGCGGATCTCGAAGTGCAGGTGCGGGCCCGTCGACATGCCGGTGTCGCCCGTCTGCCCGATGACGTCGCCGACCCGCACCGTGTCGCCGGTCTCGAAGCGGCGCGAGCCGTACTCCATGTGCGCGTAGACACTCGTGATGCGTTCGCCGTCGATGACGTGGTCGATCATCATGACGACGCCGAGGGATCCGCCCGAGTCGGTCGAGTTCGCCACCGTGCCGTCGGCGATCGACTGGATCTCGGCGCCCAGCCCGGGGTTGAAGTCCTGACCACCGTGGTCGCTCGAGCAGCCGGCGCAGTCGCGGTAGCCGAACTGGTCGCCGATGTGCACGCCGACCGCGAACGGCCACTGGACGGTGCCCGCCGGGTTGTTCGTGAACGTCGCCTCCGCCCGGATGCCGGCCGCACGCGCGTACTCGTCGATCGTCTGCGTGGCGTAGGCCTCGCGCTCGACCGTCTGGGCGAGCGTGCCGCCGGTGATCTCGACCTGCTGACCGGGTTCGCTGCCGAGCGCATCGCCGGTGAGGGCCATGGCCTGCACGTCGGCGGGCGAGAGCAGCGAGAGCGCCGGCACGGATGTCGCGACCGCGAGCAGTGCGGCGAAGCCCATCGCCGCGAATCCGCTGGACACACGAGCGATGCGGCTCGATCGCGTCACCCGGCTCTTGGCGGCGGGCCCGACGGGACCGCTCGGGGCAGTCGCCGCGGCGGGTGTGCGTGCCGGGTTTCGCCGGGGCACGGTGCTGGCCGCGCGCCTCGGCCGCTCGGTCGGCGCCTCCGCCGCGGGAGCGGCCGGCGTCGAGTCTGCAGCGACCCGCACCGCGGGCGGTGCGACGGCACCCGCTTGCGCGACCGCTGGGGCGACGGGCGCGGCTCCGGCCGATGCCGCGATCAAGGCGGCGAAATCGTCGACCACCGCTTCGGCCTCGCGCACCGGCTCAGCAGGGAACGAATTCCGAGGAGTGTCGGTCGTGCCCTCGACGGACTTCGCCGCCTTGCGCTCGGCGCGCGAGGCGCGCAGCGCTTCGGAGGCGCGCTCTCGACGAGGTGCGTCGCCGGACGACTCCGTCTCGGGTGCGTCGGTGGCGAGCCCGGCGAAGAGCGCGTCGACGGCGACCTCGGGCGCCGGCGCGGGTCGGGAAACAGCGAAGGCCGAGTTCCTGCCGACGGGGCGGTCGACCGGCTCGGCCGGTGAGGTCGGGATGCGAGGTGCGCCAGCGGCGAGGGCGGGAGCGGTGCTGGCCGCCGAACGACGGGGGCGAAGGAGCGCCTGGTCGGACAGGGCAGCGGGTGCGGCCGCAGGCGCGAGACGCGGTTGCCACGAGGCATCCGTCGACACCGGCGCTGTCGTCACCGGCGCTGCCGGGGCCGCGGGAGCCGCCGCCTGCACCGCGGCTGCCGCCTCGCGTTCACGAAGCTCACGACGGGTCAGGGGTCGCTCAGGCCGCGAAGGGACCTGGGTGCCTGGCGATGAACCGTCGGGCACGAGAGGGGACTCGAGCACGTGTGGGGGAACTCTCGGCGTCGTGGAGCGAACAAGGATGGGGGGAGGTGGACATCCCGACATCACGCCGAGATAACAGCTTGATAAAGAAGACTACCCCGGTCTCAGCTGTGCATGCCATACGAACCGGAGATTCTCAGGTGCCGGCGCGGCAGGCCCGCGCGACATCCGCATGATTACGTAAGAGAACGGGAGTCACCCGCCGAAGCCGGCCGCGGCACCAGTGCGCCGCGCACCGGCGCGCCGCTCCCGGGTCAGGCATCCACTCCGGCGGCGCGCAGTGCTTCGGTGAGCTCGTCGGAGAGCGAGGGCGCCGCAGCGACCACGAGCTCGACGGTTGCCGGACCGCCGGCAGGGCCGCCGACCCTGGCCCCGGCTTCTCGGGCGATCAGGGCTCCGGCCGCGTGATCCCACGGGTGCAGCCCGCTCTCGTAGTACGCGTCGAGGCGACCGGCGGCGACCGCGCAGAGATCGAGCGCGGCGGAACCGATGCGACGGACGTCTCGCGCCTTCGGCAGCAGCGTCACGAGCACCTCGGCCTGCGCGCGTCGCCCCTCGGCCGAGTACGAGAACCCGGTGCCGACGAGGGCCTGCGCGAGCGAGACATCCGCATTCGCTCGGATCTTTCGCCCGTCGAGTCGCGCGCCGCCGCCGGCCGCGGCCTCGAACACCTCCCCCGTGCTCGGGTTGACGACGACTCCGGCGATCGCGGTCCAGGCTGCGGGGTCGGCCGAGCCCTCGACGACCGCGATGCTGATCGCCCAGGCCGGAATGCCGTAGAGGAAGTTCACGGTGCCGTCGATCGGGTCGACCACCCAGTTCACGCCGCTCGTACCGACGAGGGCGTCGTCCTCTTCGCCGACGATGCCGTCGTCGGGCCTCGCCTCGAGGATGAGCCGGCGGATGAGCGCCTCGGTGTCCCGGTCGACCGCGGTCACGATGTCGACGGGCGACGACTTCGTGGCGGCCACGCTGACCCCGCCGCGCCGCGCGTCGAGCGCGAACTCCGCCGCTTGCAGCGCGATGCGGCGAGCGAGCTCGAGCAGGGCAGCGGATGCCGCGGCATCCCTCGCGCCATGGGCACGCGCCGCTTCGTGGTCACCGGTCGACGACTCGTGTTCACTCATGCGTTCAAACTAGTGCGACCGCGCCGCGCCGAGCGAGGAGAACCGAGCACAGCTGCTGACGTCGAAGACCGCGCCCGAAACCACGAAAGCCCCGGCTGACCGGGGCTTCTCTGGTGGCGAGTGAGGGATTCGAACCCCCGAATGCTGAGCAGTCTGATTTACAGTCAGATCCCTTTGGCCGCTTGGGTAACTCGCCATTGCACCCGACCACGTTCTGCACACGACCGGGGGCCTGTCAAGAATACCCGCCGAGGGCCGGTGCGTGAAATCGGCGGCGAGCCCGCCGCACCGCATTCCGCGCGATGCCGGTTGCATCCCACTCGGCCACGTCAGTTCGACGCGCGCCACCACGGCATCTCGGCGGTGTCGTTCTGGTCTCGCTGCGGCCTCGTGTCGTAGAGATCGGGTCGCGGGGCGGGGTCGTACCTGGGCGTGCGGCTGCGGTCGTACTCGTCGTCGCGGCGCACAGGTCGCGCGGGCCCGCGCAGGCCGGAGCGCTGGATGACCCGCTGGATCGTGGCCCCGCGCTGATCGGGCGACCCGACGAAGCGGATCTCGCGGAGCCCCTGGTCTTGCGCCGCCGACTCGAACACGAAGTGGCCGTAGCCGAAGATGCGGCCGATGATCGGCATGTGCACCGAGATGTCGAGGATCCGCGAGATCGGCATCGTGGCGATGCGCTGCGAGAGGATCCCGTGCACGCGGAACACCCGCATGTTGGTGATCACGAAGCGGTCCATGCGGGCCTGCAGGATGCGCCACAGCCCGTGCACGGCGAGGAAGAGGGCGAGGAACAACGGCAACCAGTACAGCTGCGAGGGCACCCACGCCAGGAGCAGCAGCGCCGGGATCGCCGCGAGCATCTCGAGCATCGCGCCGACGATCGCGGCCCAGTGCTTGCGCACCTCGTCGACGATCACCTCGCCCTCGTCGGCGATGAGATGCCGCTCGACGCGCGGGTCGAAGCCGAACACGCTCATGGCGTCATGTGGCGAGGGAGGTGAAGAACCTGCCCACTGCCTCGGATGCCGATACGACCGCGCCGAAGGCGCCCTGCACGACGTTCGCGGCGTCCTCAGGTCGACTGATCATGTAGAACAAGGCGAAGATCACGACCAACGCCACGGCGATGCCCTTGAGCCACTTCACGGGTGCTTTCCCTTCAAGACGGCGACTGGGGCAAGCCGCCGCCCCCGACCCGGCCCCGCCACGCATTTCTACCGCACCCGATCTGTCCAGACAATCCGCCACGCGGGGCGTCGCAGACCGGGCGATAGGATTCCCCTGACTCGGCGAGGCCGGGAACGACTCGGCGAGGCCGGGAATGAGGAGCCATGGCCGGGATCGAAGAGGTCGCGAGACTCGCGGGGGTGTCCACCGCGACGGTCTCGCGCGCACTCAGCGGCCGCGGGCACGTGTCGCCCACCTCGAAGGCGAAGGTCGAAGAGGCCGCCGCCCGGCTCGGCTACGTCGTCTCCTCCAACGCCTCGAGCCTGGCCTCGGGGCGCACGCGCAACATCGGCGTGGTCATCCCCTTCCTCAACCGCTGGTTCTTCTCCTCCGTGCTCGAAGGCGCGCAGCAGTCGTTGCTCCGCAGCGGCTACGACCTCACGCTCTACAACCTCTCGGGCGACGGGCAGGAGCGCGCGAGCGTCTTCGAGCACTTCCTCCTGCGCCGACGCGTCGACGCGGTCATCGCGGTCTCGCTCGAACTCACCGAGCCCGAGGTCGCCCGCCTGCACGAACTCGGCAAGCCGCTCGTCGGCGTCGGCGGACCGATCCCGGGGGTGCGCACCCTCACGATCGACGACGTCGCGGTCGCCCGGCTCGCGACCGAGCACCTCATCGGCCTCGGCCACACCCGCATCGCCCACATCGGCGGACACCTCGAGTTCGACATGGACTTCCACCTGCCGACGAACCGTCGCATCGGCTACGAAGGCGCCCTGCGCGACGCCGCCATCGAGGTCGACCCTCGACTCTTCGCTCCCGCCGACTTCACGATCCGCGGCGGGTACCACGCCGCCAAGCAGCTGCTCGGCGCACCGCACGACCGACCGACGGCGATCTACGCGGCATCCGACGAGATGGCGATCGGCTCGATGCTCGCCGCACGCGACCTCGGCCTCGTCGTGCCGCGCGACGTCTCGATCGTCGGCATCGACGACCACGACCTCTCCGACTTCTTCGGGCTCACGACCGTCGCGCAGTTCCCCCGCGTGCAGGGCGAGATGGCGGTCGAGATCCTGATGGACGAGCTCGAGCCGAGCACGACGGATGCCGCGACGCCCGCCGCCACTCCCCTGCCCTACGAGTTGCGGGTGCGCTCCTCGACGGCCCGCCCGCCGGCCTGATCGCCCCGAGCACCGCGGCGCAGCGCACGACACCCTGCTCGCGGCATCCGCTCGTCGTTACACTGGCGGAATGGCAGATGCAACGTTCGACATCGTTTCCAAGGTCGACCAGATGGAGGCCGACAACGCCCTCCACCAGGCGCAGAAAGAGGTCGCGCAGCGCTACGACTTCAAGAACGTCGGCGCGTCGATCGAGCAGTCCGGCGAGAAGGTGCTGATCAAGGCCAACAGCGAAGAGCGCGCGAAGGCGATCCTCGAGGTCTACGAGGCGAAGCTCATCAAGCGCGGCATCTCGCTGCGCTCGCTCGACGCCGGCGAGCCGTTCGCGTCGGGCAAGGAGTTCCGCATCGAGACCTCGATGAAGGCCGGCATCGACTCCGAGAACGCGAAGAAGATCAACAAGATCATCCGCGACGAGGCGCCGAAGAGCGTCAAGAGCCAGACGCAGGGCGACGAGGTGCGCGTCTCGTCGAAGAGCCGCGACGACCTGCAGGCCACGATGGCGCTGCTGAAGGGCAAAGACCTCGAGGTGGCGCTGCAGTTCGTGAACTTCCGCTGAGCGAGGGCGAGCGGATGTCTGCGGCCGACGTCGGCACGGGATCGGGTTCGGTCACGGGCTCCGAGGGCGAGCGGATGTCTGCGGCCGAAGTCGGCACGGGATCGGGTTCGGTCACGGGCTCCGACGGCGAGCGGGCGTCGCAGCCGGGCGTCGACGTGCCCGATCGGCGCGGCCGCACGGGCCTCGACCAGGTCGGCCGCGATCTCGCGACGAACCCGCGCGTGCGGGTTCGCGAGGTGCGCGTGCTCACCTCGAACTGGTACGTGACGCGGGCGACGACCTTCGACTTCCGGCACCGCGACGGCCGGTGGACGACCGAGGAGCGCGAGACCTACGATCGGGGCGACGGCGCCTGCATCCTGCTCTACGACGCCGTCGAGCGCACGGTGCTGCTGACCCGTCAGTTCCGCTTCCCGGCCTACGTCAACGACCACGTCGACGGCATGCTCATCGAGACGGCCGCGGGGCTGCTCGACGAGGACGACCCCGAGACGGCGATCCGCCGCGAAGCCGAGGAGGAGACCGGGCACACCGTCGGCGCCGTCGAGCACGTCTTCGACGTGTACATGAGTCCGGGTTCGGTCACCGAGAAGCTGCACTTCTTCGCGGCTCCCTACGGCGGCGGAACCCGCTCGGGTGCGGGCGGCCTCGCCGACGAGGGCGAGGACATCGAGGTGCTCGAACTCGGCTTCGACGACGCCCTCGACCGCATCGGCCGCGACATCGTCGACGCGAAGACGATCATGCTGCTGCAGTGGGCGGCGCTGCGCGGGCCGTTCGCGCGGTAGCGTGCCGCGCACCCTCCCGCCGGCCCGCCCGCCCGCCGGCCCTGCTCGTGCAGTTGCGCGCCGCGCCGCTCGTGCGCCGGAGGCAACGAGTCGTGTCGGAGGTACCGAATCCGTTGCCTCCGACGGGACTCGTTGCCTCCGACCTCACGCTCGCTCCGGGCGTGAAGCGCCGGGCCGCCGACGCGAGATCGGGGTGATCGAGGCCGGCTCCTCCGGCGAGCCGACGAGAGTCGACCGGCGCCGGGTCTGCGGGACGCCCATCGCAACCAGCCGCCGCTCGAGCGGTGTTCGACGCAGGGTCTCCGACCAGTCCCACCGGTCGAACGCCCGAACCTGACGCCGAACGGCGTTCTCGCGTTCCTTCTCGGCGATGACCACCGCTGCGGCCGTCGCCGACGCCCGGGCCGACCCGAGGTACTTGCCCTGCCCATCGGCCTCACCGCCCGCATCGACGCTCGGCCAGTAGAAGTCGAGGAACGCCCGTTTCGCGAGTTCGGGAAGCCACAGCTCGTGTTGGAGTTCCGGCTCCTCGAATCCGAGCTCTTCCATGACGAGTCGCCCCACCGTCTCGAGCGGCGTGTCGGAGCTGTCGGTCGCACGCGCGAGCACCGCCTCGGTTCGTCTGCTGCCGCGGTACGGCAACAACCGCTGATGCTCGGCTCGAATCGCCGCAATGGTCGTGCGGGGGCGTCCCGGCCTGAAGCGCCGCACGCGCAACGCGGCATCCGTCGCCGTGAGTGCTGCTGCCAGGGTCGCCTGGCGGCAGAGCTGGATGAGCGAGAACTCGAGGGATGTCACGAGGTGTCCGCCCTCGGTCGCGCGCGTCGGCGCGTAGCTGCCGGCCACAGAGATGACCCCGGCGCGCCTGTGCCCATGCGCATCGGTGGACATCACCGAGATGTCGGCGGGCCACCTGCCGAAGATCGGAATTCCGGCGAGTGCGAGCGCCGAGAAGCCGGTGAAGACCGGATGCCGCATCGTCTCCCCGGCCGCGAGCACCGCGGTCAGGTAGCGCTGCGCGTCGCGCTCGCCCGCCGACCCTGCCGCGGCTTCGCCCGCGACCCGCGCGTAGACCCCCCGGCGAATGCGCGTGACCTCGCCGGCCGCGAGCGCTCTGGCGAGCTCCGCCTCGCGACCGATCGTGCGAACGTCGTCGAATCGGATGAGGCCGTGCGGCGTGGTCGGCAGGCTCTGCATCCCGCGAGTCTGCCGCCCCTCCCCGCTCCGCACCTCGCCCGGCGCCCGGCTTGGGAATGGACGACGTCGCGATGCCGCTGTCGAGGACGAGTCGTGCCGCAGTCGGAGGCAACGAATCCGGTCGGAGGCAACCAATCCGCGTCCTCCGACGCGACTCGTTGCCTCCGACGCGGGTGGTCAGCGGCGGGCGATCAGCGGCGCGCGGCGGCGGGCGGCGGCGGGGCGTCAGCGGCGGGCGCGTCAGCGGCGGTGCGGGGCGTAGCCGCAGAGCCACTGGGTGATGGCGGCGTACGCCGCGGCGCGCACCGGCTTCCGCGAGAGGAAGACGTCGTGCAGCGCGCCGTCGATGCGGGTGACGGCACCCGTCTGACCGAGTCGCAGCGTGCGTTCGGCGACCTCGTCGACGACGAGCACGATGTCGCTCGACGCCATCGCCGGGTCCCAGCGCGCCTGGAGGGTCGACCGCTTCGACAGCAGGGTGAGCACCGGCGCACCGACGTCGATGCGGGCGGCGACGGTGGCGTGTCCCGCGAGCACGGCGGTCAACCATGCCGGATGCGTCGTGAACCCGCGAGCGGGCCGCCACTCGTGGTTGTACTCCCACTCGCCGTCCTGCTCCTTCGCCACCGTGCGGGTGTAGAACCCGAGGTCGACGTTCGGCAGCGGTGCCAGCGGGGTGACCTTCGCACCCCAGCCGATCACGGGCGCCAGCGCCTCGCGTCCGACCCGGCTGGCCTGGAACTCGAGCCACGGACTGTTCAGCACGAGCGCGGCGGCTCGCCCTCGGTGCCGGGCGGCCCACAGGCTGAGCGTGAGGCCGCCGGTCGAATGGCCGAGCAGGATCAGCGGGCGGCCGGTGCTGGCCGTCGAGGCGGGCAGCACCGCATCGGGCGCCCCGTGCCCCATCGCGTCGAGCGCCGCACCGATGTCGGCGTCGTACTCGGCGAGATCGGTGATGAACCCCGGTGTCTGGCCGGGGCGCAGGCTGCGGCCGTACTTGCGCAGGTCGAGCGCGAAGAAGCGCGCGCCGGCGTTCGACCAGTATTCGGCGAGCTCGGGGTTGAAGAAGTAGTCGCTCCAGCCGTGCACGTAGAGCACGTCGGCGCCCGATGCCGGGCCGGGCTTCATCCGCAGGCGCCACGGCGGCCGGTGCCGCACGAGGGTGGCGACGACCTCGCCCTCGCTGTCGCGTCCGAGCGGCAGAGTGAGCTGCTCGAAGTGCTCGCCGAGCACATCGGGGCGCCACTCAGTGCGGTCGTTCTCGCTCACCCCACGCCTCCCCCATCGCGAGCCAGCCTATCGAGCGGATGCCTGGGAGCCGCGGAGCCCGAAGCGTCGTCTTCTACGGACCGACCACGAGCACGGCGAGAACGGCGCCGGCCAGCATCGACGGACCGAACGGAATCGACCCCCGCAGCGTCACCCGTCGCAGTGCGAGCGCGACGATCGCGGTCACGCCCCCGATCATGAATGCTGCGAGGAGTCCACCCAGCCAGGCGGAGAGCCCGAACCAGCCGAGGAGGAGCCCGATCACGAGGGCGAGCTTCACGTCGCCGAAGCCCATCGACGACGGCGAGATCAACGCGAGCAGCAGGTACACGGCGAACATCGCGCCCGCCCCGGCCAACGCCCACACGAGCGACATCCAGGCGTTCGCGGCCCAGCTCGCCGGCACGAGCAGCAGCCCCACCGCGGCGAGGGCCGGGAACACGACCGCGTTCGGCAGGCGCTGCTCGGCGAGGTCGACGGTCGAGAGCACCGTCGCCGCCACGGCGAATGCGAGCAGCGGCGGCAGGGTCCACGTCGCGCCGAACCGGAACGCGAGCAGGGCGAAGGTCGCGGCGGTGGCGACGGCGGTGATCACGCGCTGTCGCGGCATCCACTCACCCTGCATCGACCGGGCGGCCCAGTTCGCGAGCGGCCACCAGCCGAGGGCGAAGCCGAGGCCCATGGCGACGACGGTCACCGTCGGCGTCGACCAGTCGGATGGCATGGTGAGCAGCGTAGCGGCAGGCGAACGAGCCGGCCGCGGGTTCTCAACAGGCCGCGACGGGGCGGCGCTAGGCGGCGTCGCCGCGCGAGATGTCGACCATCTCGTCGCGGGGCACGACCTTCACCCGCACGCGGCCCTCGGCCGAGCCGAGCGCCTGCTCGTGCTCGTCGAGGCGGTGCCATCCGTCGAGGTCGGTCCAGCGGATGCCGCGCGACTCGAGCATCTCGACGACCGACTCCTCGGACGGGGACTCGGGGGTCCACCAGTTGCCGAGGTCGTTGATGACGTGCTTGATCGTCTCCATGGCGTCGGACTTCGTGTGCCCGATGAGGCCCACCGGGCCGCGCTTGATCCAGCCGGTCGCATAGACGCCGTACATCTGTCGCGGCTCGCCCGACTCTTTGTCGCGGATCAGCACCTGGCCCTCGTGGTTCGGGATGACGCCGAACTTCTTGTCGAAGGGGATGCCGGACAGCGGCGAGCCGAAGTAGCCGACGGCGCGGTAGACGGCCTGCACGGGCAGCTCGCGGATCTCGCCGGTGCCGACCACTCCGCCCTCGCCATCGGGAGCGGTGCGCTCCCAGCGGATGGCGCCGACCTTGCCGGTGCCGTCGTCGACGATCTCGATCGGCTTCGCGAAGAAGTGCAGGTGCAGGCGGCGCGAGGCCTGCCCGACCTCGCGCTGGCGCCACTGGTTCAGCACCTTGTCGATGACGAAGACCTGCTTGTTGCCGGCGACCGCCGCGCGCGCGGCGTCGTCGTAGTCGAAGTCCTCGTCGTAGACGATCATGTCGACGTCGCGCAGCTCGCCGAGCTCGCGCAGCTCGAGCGGCGTGAACTTCACCGAGGTGGGGCCGCGGCGCCCGAACACGTGCACGTCGGTCACGGGCGACGCCGCGAGGCCGGCGGCCACGTTCGCGGGGATCTCGGTGGACATGAGGTCTTCGACGTGCTTGGCGAGGATGCGCGACACGTCGAGCGCGACGTTGCCGTTGCCGATGACCGCGACCTCTTTCGCGTCGAGCGGCCAGGTGCGCGGGAAGTCGGGGTGCCCGTCGAACCAGCTCACGAACTCGGCGGCGCCGAACGAGCCCTCGAGCTCTGCGCCCGGGATGTTCAGCGAGGCATCCTTCACCGCACCGGTCGCGAAGATGACGGCGTTGTAGTGCTTCTTCAGGTCTTCGAGCGTGATGTCTTCACCGAACTTCACGTTGCCGAAAATGCGGATGTCGCCGCGGTCGAGCACCTCGCGAAGCGCCGTGATGATGCCCTTGATGCGCGGGTGATCGGGGGCCACGCCGTACCGCACGAGCCCGTACGGCGCGGGCAGGTGATCGAAGAGGTCGATCGAGACGTCGAAATTGCGCTCGGCCTTCAGCAGGATGTCTGCGGCGTAGATGCCCGCGGGGCCTGCCCCGACGATCGCCAGTCTCAGCTTGTTCCTCGTCACGTGCGTGGTCTCTCCATCAGCTCTCTCGCTCCACGACCGTCTCGGCGAATCGTGTGAGCGCCTTCTTCACGCTGCCCTCGGGCAGCGGCGCCAAGGCCGCGACGGCCTCGCCCGCCCAACGTCGGGCCTCAGCGAGCGTAGCGCGAGTGGCTTCGTGTTCCCGCAGTTCGGCGACGATGGCGTCGACGGTCTCGCGCGAGGGCACGATGCGCGAGGCGAGCGTGTTCGTGTCGGTCGGGTCGCCGAGCGCGGCCGGGTCGGTGATGACCACGACGTCTCGCTCGATGCGTTCGAGCAGGGCAGCGGATGCCTCGTCGGTCTTCGCGTGCTCGGCGAGACGGAGCATCGGCAGCGTGACGACGCCCGCGCGAAGGTCGGTGCCGGGCACCTTGCCGGTCTCGGCGGGTTGCGGCGACAGGTCGATGACGTCGTCGACGAGCTGGAAGGCCACGCCGATCTTCTCGCCGAACTCGATGATGGGGGCCTCGAGGCCGAGGTCGGCGCCCGAGAAGATGATGCCCGACTGGGCCGCGGCCGCGATGAGCGAGCCGGTCTTGTCGGCGAGCACCTGGATGTAGTGCGCGATCGGGTCGTCGCCCGGCTGCGGCCCGACGGTCTCGTGCAGCTGCCCGAGCACGAGCCGCTCGAAGGTGTTCGCCTGCATGCGGATGGCGCCCTCGCCGAGGCCGGCCATGAGCTGGCTGGCGCGGGCGAAGAGCAGGTCGCCGGTGAGGATCGCGACGGAATTGCCCCACACGGCCTGCGCGCTGGGCACTCCGCGGCGGCGATCGGCCTCGTCCATGACGTCGTCGTGGTAGAGGCTCGCGAGGTGCGTGATCTCGATCGCCTCGGCGGCCGTGACGACGTCGTCGGTGACGCCGGCGCCGAGTTGCGCGGTGAGCAGCGTCAGCATCGGGCGCACCCGCTTGCCGCCCGCTTCGAGCAGGTAGCGGGTGGAGACATCCGCGATGGTGTCGGCGAACCGCACCTCGTCGAGCAGTCCGGCCTCGACGCGGTCGAGTCCGGCGTCGATCGCCTTGGCCATGGCCTTGTCGGCTGACGACGCGAAGACGCGTTCGCTGAGGCCGAGATTCGCGGCGAGCGATGAGCCTCGACGGGCGACCGGGTGACTCGGTTTCACGCTCACTAGCCTATCTGGGTGTGTTCCCCGCTCCGACGTCGATGACAGCGAACGGTCGGCGCGCGCCTCGCCGCTCAGGAGAGAGGCTTGCGCGCGCGGTGCAAGGCCACGACACCGAGGGTGAGGTTGCGCCACGCGACATCCGTGTAGCCGGCCTCTCGGATCCACCCGGCGAGGGTGCGCTGATCGGGCCACGCGTTGATGGACTCGTTGAGGTAGTCGTAGGCCGTGTCGTTCGAGCTCGAGAGCTTCACGAGCGGGGGCATGACGTAGCGCTGGTAGAGGCCGTAGCCGGTGCGCACGAGGGGCGCCGGCGGGGTCGAGAACTCGCAGATCACGAGACGGCCGCCGGGCTTGGTGACGCGGAAGAACTCGGCGAGGGCGGTCTTGGGCTCGTTGACGTTGCGCAGGCCGAACGAGATGGTGACGGCGTCGAACTCGTCGTCGCCGAACGGCAGCTTCGTGGCGTCTGCCTCGACGAACACGAGGTTCTGCACCCCGGCCTGCCGCTTGCGGCCGACCTCGATCATGCCGGGCGAGAAGTCGGCGGCGACGACGGATGCCCCGGACCTCGCGAGGCTCGCACTCGACGTGCCGGTGCCCGCTGCCACGTCGAGGATGCGCTGCCCGGGCCGCGGATCGACCGCGCGCGTGGTGGCGGCCCGCCACAGGGGGGCGTTGCCGACCGAGAGCACGGTGTTGGTGCGGTCGTAGCTCGCGGCGACGCGATCGAACATCGCCGACACCTGGTCGGGCTGCTTGCCGAGGTCTGCGCGGGTCATCCCTCGATCCTAGAGCGCGTACCCGGGCGTAGGCTGGGGCGGTGAATCAGACGGATGGCGCGGCGCACGCCGCGAGTGCTCGGCTCGTCGTCCGCACCGTCGCCGTCGACGAGACGGAGCCGTTGATCCCACGCGCCGACCCGCGGCATCCGCTCGTCTGGATGCGTCGCGGCGAGGGCATCGTGGGCCTCGGCGAGGTCGTTCGCATCGAGACGAGCGGCGCGCACCGGGTCGAAGACGCCGCTGCGGCCTGGACCTCGCTCGCCGAGCTCGCCCGGATCGACGACCGCGTCGGCCTGCCCGGCACCGGACTCGTGGCGTTCGGCGCCTTCGCCTTCGCCGACGAGTCCGAGGCGACGAGCGTGCTCATCGTGCCCGAGCTCGTGATGGGCCGGCGCGACGGCCGCGCCTGGGTCACGAGGATCTCGCTCGACACCGGCGACGACGAGGCGACGGATGCCTCCGGCTCCGCCGAGGTCGCCTTGCCCGAGCCGGCACCGAAGCGGCAGGTGCCGAGGGTCGCATTCACGCCGGGCTCGGTGCCGCCAGAGGCCTACGAGGCCGCCGTCGCCGAGGCCGTGCGCCGCATCGACGCCGGTGAACTCGAGAAGGTCGTGCTCGCCCGGCAGCTCGTCGGCGAACTGCACGAAGACGCCGGACTCCGTGCCACGATCAACCGCCTCGCCGAGGACTACCCCGACACGTGGGTCTTCGCCGTCGACGGGCTCATCGGCGCGAGCCCCGAGACGCTCGTGCGGGTCGACCACGGCACCGTCTCGGCGCGGGTGCTCGCGGGCACCGCCTCGCGCGGCGCGGGCGAGGCCTCCGACCGCGAGCGGGCGCTCGCCCTCGCGGCGTCCGAGAAGGACCGCGCCGAACACGCCCTCGCCGTGCAGAGCGCGGTCAAGCGGCTCGCGCCGCACACGGCCCGCCTCGACACGAGCCCCGAGCCGTTCACCCTGCAGCTGCCGAACCTGTGGCACCTCGCGACCGATCTCAAGGGCACGCTCGGCGATGGTTCGAGCTCGCTCGACCTCGTGCGGGCGGTGCACCCCACTGCCGCCGTCGCCGGCACGCCGCGGCGCGTGGCGCTGCCGGTGATCGCCGAGCTCGAGGGCTTCGACCGCGGCCGCTACGCCGGCCCCGTCGGGTGGATCGACGGCGGCGGCGACGGCGAGTGGGCCATTGCCCTGCGGTGTGCGCAGGTCGACGCCGACGGCACCGTCACCGCGTTCGCGGGGTGCGGCATCGTGCACGACTCGGTGCCGGCCGACGAACTCGCCGAGACCGTCATGAAGTTCCGCCCGATCGTCGAGGCCTTCGGCGGCTGAGTCGACCCCCGAGGCCTCGCGAGCCGGTCAGCTCGCGGCGAGCCGCCTCTGCTGCTCGGCGACGTCGTAGTCGGCCTTCGGCCAGTCCAGATTCATCGCCTCGAGCGCATCGATCAGCAGGTGCTGCACGGCCAGCCGCGCATACCATTTGCGGTCGGCGGGAACCACGAACCACGGGGCGTTCGGTGTCACGGTGCGCTCGAAGACGAGCTGGTACGCGGCGGCGTAGTCGTTCCACCTCAATCGTTCGTCGACGTCGCCGGGGTTGAACTTCCAGTGTTTGTCGGGGCGTGCCAGCCGCTCGGTGAGCCGCGCCTTCTGCTCGTCGCGCGAGATGTGGAGCATGACCTTGATGATCGTCGTGCCGGTCGCAGCGAGTTCGGCTTCGAACTCGTTGATGGCGGCGTAGCGGCGTTCGATCTCTTCGGGCGACGCGAGGGCGCGCACCCGGCCGATCAGCACGTCTTCGTAGTGCGAGCGATCGAAGACGCCGATCATGCCCGCGCCCGGCACCTGCTGGTGGATGCGCCACAGGAAGTCGTGCTGCAGTTCGTCGGGTGTCGGCTTCTTGAAGGCGGCGAAATGCACGCCTTGCGGGTCGACCGAACCCATGACGTGCTTGACGATGCCGCCCTTGCCCGCCGTGTCCATGGCCTGCAGCACGAGCAGGATGCGGCGCTCGTCGCCCATGCGGCTCATCGCGAAGAGCTGCTCCTGCAGCTCGGCGAGGATCACGGCGCCCTCGGCGAGCGCGGCCTGCCCCGCCTGCTTGTCGCCGTCGAAGCCCGGCGAGGCACGCGAATCGGCCTTCGACAGCTCGAATCCGTCGCGGACCCGCAGCAGATCGGCGGGGTCGGTGATCCAGTACGACTCTCGGCTCATGTCTCGCTCCCTCGAGCGGCGAGGTGCCGCACCGGCTTCCATCCTGCCGAGCGAGCGGATGCCGCGGCAAGTGCCGACCGCCGGAACCCTGTGGCAGAGACAGCTCAGCGCGGCAGCGGCACCTCGAGGATCGACGGCCCGTCGACCCGTGTGCCGAGCGCTTCGTCGAGCTCGCCGCGCGTGGTCGCCTTGGCGTAGGCCCAGCCGTACGCGGTCGCGAGCGCCGCGAGGTCGACGTGCTGCGGCGTGAACTGCACCCGGTCGAACGCCTCGGCTGGGGCGGATGCCGCGACCTCGAGCGAATCGAAGATGGTTCCGCCGCCGTCGTTGCCGACGATCAGCTGCACGCGGGGCCGCGATTCGCCCTCGCCGATGAGCATCGAGCCGACGTCGTGCAGCAGCGTGAGGTCGCCGATGAGGGCGCGGGTCACGCCGGCGTGGGCAGTGGGCGGGGTCACCGCAGCGGGCGGGGTGGGCGGCGTGCGCGCCGGTGCCGTCGCCGTGGCATCCGCGGCGGCGCCGTGCTCGACCTGCTCGCCCGGAAGCGCCGACTGGCTCGCGAGGGCGATGCCGACGGCGGTCGCCACGGTGCCGTCGATGCCGGCGAGCCCGCGGTTCGCGTGCACCGGGATGCGGCGCCCGGGCACCGCGCGGTCGGCGTCTCGGATGAGGCGGGACGCCCCGAAGACCAACCGGTCGTGCGGCCAGGTCGCCGACCAGACGGCGTCGACGAGCATGCGTCGGGTGATGGGGGCGCGCACCGCGGCGAGCTGCGCCTTCATGTACTCGCGCTGGGCCTCGAAGTCCGAGACATGACCGGTCTCGTCGATGCCGCTGCGATGCACGACCGCGGTGGGGAGCCCTGCCTGCACGAGCGTGCGGCTCGCGTGCACCCACCGGCCGACCCACGCGCGTTCGTCGGCCGACTGCTCATGACGCTCGGCGACCACGGCACGCTCGAACCGCCGCACGTGACGCCCCGGGTTGAACCACTCGATGCCCCACGGCTCGACGACGATCGTCTCGACGCCCTCGCGTTGCACGAGAGCGGGCACCTCTCGCGAGAGGGTGGGATGCCCG
This sequence comes from Agromyces badenianii, assembly GCF_003070885.1. Taxonomy (NCBI): domain Bacteria; kingdom Bacillati; phylum Actinomycetota; class Actinomycetes; order Micrococcales; family Microbacteriaceae; genus Agromyces; species Agromyces badenianii. The sequence goes on along the minus strand of NZ_CP028913.1, from coordinate 336,560 downwards.
AAGACGACGACCCGCTCGATCTGGTCGCCGAAGCCCGGCTCGCGCAGCAGTTCCCGGTAGGCGACGACGAGGTTCGGCCCGAAGTGGGCGCCGCTCGCGACCTCTGCCAGCAGCGGCCAGCCGCCGTCGCGGGCGAACTCCTCGGCGCCGGCCCCGGCTCCGGCGCCCGCGACGACGACGGTGCGCGGTCCACGCGGGATGAGCGCAGGGCGGGCGCCGCTGTCGGCCGCGAACGAGGCGAGCGCGTGCGGCGAGTGCAGCGCGCTCGTCGCGAGCTGCGGAACGGCGCCGTCGATCGATCGCGCCGCCGACAACGGCTCGCGCAGCTGCAGGTTCAGGTGCACCGGGCCCGGGCCGGGATGCGGCACGAACACCCCGTCGGTGTCGCGACCGAGTGCCGCAGCGACGGCGTCGCGGGCGAGGCGCGCCGCCGCATCCGACTCGCCGATCGCCCCTTCGGGCGCGGCGACATCGCGCTCGAGACGCACCGCCCCGGCGAAGATCCCGGGCTGCATGGTCGTCTGGTTCGAGCGGATGCCGCGGAGCTCCGCCGGCCGATCGGCCGAGAGCACGATGAGGGGAACGCCCGAGTGATGGGCCTCGAGCACGGCCGGGTGCAGGTTCGCGACCGCGGTGCCCGAGGTGGTGATGATCGGCACGGGTCGCCCCGACTCGACGGCGAGGCCGAGCGCCAGGAACCCGGCCCCGCGCTCGTCGATGCGCACGTGCAGGCGAACGGCGCCGACGCGTTCGAGCTCGGCGGCGGCGAGCGCGAGCGCCTGCGAGCGGGATCCGGGTGCGACGACGAGATCGGCGACGCCCGCGCCGACGAGGCCGGCGAGCAGCGCCAGCGCGCTGTCGCTCGCGGGACTCGTGCCGGGGATTCGGAGGGCCGGCTCAGCCATTCGGGCGGCCCGACGGACCGGGCTCACCCGGCGTCTCAGGGGTGTCGGGTCGTTTGCGCTCGGTGCCGAGCGTGCCATCGGCATCATCGGCGCCGTCGTTCGAGGCGTCGGAGTCCAGCTCGGCGAGTTCCTGCTCGAGACGGCGGATGCGCTCGTCTTGCGCCGCGTCGTTGTTGAGCCGGCGCAGGAAGTCGACGTCGTCGTCGGGGGCGACGGTTCGTGCACGCCCGCCGGGCAGTCGTTCGGCACGGCCCCGGCCGATGATGAACCAGAGCAGCGCCCCGATGATCGGCACGAAGAGGATGATGACGATCCACCAGCCGCGGCGCAGCCCGCGGATGCGCAATCGGTCGAAGAACGCGCAGTCGGCGGCGGCGTAGATCGTGAAGATCACGGCGGCGACGCCGAGTCCGAAAAGCAGCCGGGCCATGCCCCCAGTCTAGGCACGTCCTGGCCCGATGCGGCTGTGAGTGCGCTCAGCCGCATCGACCTAAACTGTCAGGGTGAAGTCCCTGCCCGTCTGGATCTGGTACACCGTGCTGCGGGTGCTGCTGTTCGCCGTTCCGCTCGCGGTGCTCCTCATCGCGGGCGTCGATCCGCTGGTCTCGACGATCGTCGCGGCCGTGTTCGGTCTCAGCGCTTCGCTGCTCTTCCTGCGCCGGCCGCGGGAGTCGATGGCGAGCGACCTGTACGCCGCGCGCCACCGCGAGACCCCGCTCGTCGCCGAAGACGACGAGGTCGAAGACGCCGCGATCGAACGCGACTCACGCGACCGCTAGTCAGAGCGCGAACGCCAGTCAGAGCGCGAACGCCAGTCAGAGCGCGAACGCCAGTCAGAGCGCGAACGCCAGCCCGAGCCCGATGCCGTAGACGAGGGCCGTGAGGCTCGCGAGCTGCAGCGCGATGATGAGCTCGCGCGGCGTCCTCGCGGTGAGCACGATCAGGCAGGCCGGCAGTGCCGCGAGCAGGGCGAACATCACGAGCCACGCCGTGGGGTAGAGCAGTGCGAAGAACGCGACGATCGCGAACGGTACGAGCATGAAGACCGCGAACAGGATGCGCCCCGCGAGCGGCCCGACGAGCACCGCGAGGGTGCGCTTGCCGGCGACCTTGTCTTGGGCGACGTCGCGCAGGTTGTTGGCCATGAGCACCGCGCAGGCGATGAGGCCCACCCCGACGCCGCCGAGCCAGGCCTCGAGGTTGACGTCGAGTGCCTGCACGAAGGCCGATCCGGCCGTCGCGACGATGCCGAAGAACACGAACACGAACAGCTCGCCGAGACCGTAGTAGCCGTAGGGGTGCTTGCCGCCGGTGTAGAACCAGGCGGCGACGATGGCCACGGCGCCGACGGCGAGCATCCACCACTGCCCGGTCACGACGGTGAGCGCGAGGCCCGCCACTGCGGCGAGGGCGAAGAAGCTCAGCGCGACGGCGAGCACCTGCTTGGGCTTCGCGACGCCCGAGCCGGTGAGCCGGGCCGGGCCGACCCGGTGCTCGTCGGTGCCGCGCACCCCGTCGGAGTAGTCGTTCGCGTAGTTGACGCCGATCTGCAGCGCGAGGGCGACGACGAGGGCGAGCAGCGCTCGCGCCGGATGCCACGGGCCGTCGGGGATCGCGACGATGCCCGCCCCCGTGCCGAGCGCGACCGGGGCGATGGCGAGCGGCAGCGTGCGCAGGCGTGCGCCCGACAGCCAGTCGGCGGCCGTGGCGCGATCGGAGCGACCGGGAGCCTTCCCGCTTCCGGCCTTCGAGCCGGGGTTCGCCGCGACGGTGCGCCTCGACGTCGAGCGGCCGGTCGAGTTCGGGGCACCGCCCTTCGCACGTGCGGTCTCGCGTTTCGCGATCTCGTCGGCGGGGTTCATCCTCTGGGGTTTCGGGCGCGCCACGCACTCAATGCTAGTTCGCCGTGCGTGCGAACCGGCCGTCAGCCGACGAGCGCCGCCACGGCACGCCGGTCGGGCTTGCCCGACGCGAGCAACGGCAGCGCGTCGAGGCGCAGCATGCGCACGGGGCGCGCGGCAGGCGAGAGCCCCGCGGCATCCGTCGCCGTTGCGAGCTCTGCGAGGGTCGCGGATGCCGCGGCTCCCGTCGCCGCGACCGCCGGCCGCTGACCCCACTCGGCGTCGTCGACCGCGACGACGACCGCGTCTGCGAAGCCGGGAACCGTGCGGATCGCGCGCTCGACCTCGCCGAGCACGACCTTCACTCCGCCCGAGATGATGACGTCGTCGGCACGCCCGCGGACGCGGAGGGTGCCGTCGGGCCCGAGTTCGCCGAGGTCGCCCGTGCGATACCAGCGGACGCCCCGGGCATCGGTCGTGAACGTCGCGGCGGTGCGCCCGGGGTCGCCGAGGTAGCCCTCGGCGAGCATCGGCCCGGAGAGTTCGACGAGGCCGTCGGCGATGCGCACGCTCACTCCGTCGAGTGCACGACCGTCGTAGACGCAGCCGCCGGCGGTCTCGCTCGATCCGTAGGTGCGCACGATGCGCGCGCCGAGCGTTTCGGCCCGAACTGCGAGTTCGGGGGCGAGCGCCTGACCGCCGACGAGCACCGCGTCGTAGCCGATGAGCGCTGCGGCCACGAAGGCGTCGCGCTCGGCCCGGTCGACGATGCGGGCGAGCTGCACCGGCACGAGGGAGGTGTACCGCGGCGCGTCGGCGCCAAGGCGAGCGGATGCCTCGGCGAACCTCTCCGGCGTGAACGGCCCCTCGCCCGGCAGCACCGGCGTCGTGCCGGCGAGGATCGATCGAACGAGCACCTGCGCGCCGGCGATGTAGTGCCCGGGCAACGCGAGCAGCCACCGGCCCGGGCCGTCGAGCCGGTCGGCCGTCGCGTCGGCACTCGCGATGAAGGCCTCGGCCGAGAGCATGACCCGCTTCGGGGCATCCGTCGACCCGCTCGTCTCGACCACGAGTGCGACGTCGTCGGCGACGATGGCCGGAACCGGGTCGGCGGCCGACTCGGTCGCGGCCGACCCGGTCGCGCTCGAATCGGTCACCTCAGCCGGAACCGGCCAGACGGCGTCGCCACCGGCGAGCGCGCCGCGCAGCGCCTCGGTCAGCTCCGCGACATCCGCCGCCGAAACCTGTCTGAGCGGTTTCATCGCCGGCGCCGCCGTCTCAGTAGTGCCACGGGTACGGACCCCAGTCGGGGTCGCGCTTCTCGAGGAAGGCGTCGCGCCCCTCGACGGCCTCGTCGGTGCCGTAGGCGAGGCGCGTCGCCTCGCCGGCGAAGACCTGCTGGCCGACCATGCCGTCGTCGACCGCGTTGAACGCGAACTTCAGCATGCGGATCGCGGTCGGCGACTTCGTGAGGATCGTGCGGGCCATCGCGATCGCCTCGCGCTCGAGCTCGGCATGCCCCACGACGCGGTTCACGGCGCCCATCTCGTAGGCGCGTTCGGCCGAGTACTCCTCGGCGAGGAAGAACACCTCGCGGGCGAACTTCTGCCCGATCTGCCGAGCGAAGTACGCGCTGCCGTAGCCCGCGTCGAACGAGCCGACATCGGCATCGGTCTGCTTGAAGCGGCCGTGCTCGCGGCTCGCGATCGTCAGGTCGCAGACGACATGCAACGAGTGCCCGCCGCCCGCCGCCCAGCCGGGCACGACAGCGATGACGACCTTCGGCATGAAGCGGATGAGCCGCTGCACCTCGAGGATGTGCAGGCGACCGACCGCGCCATGGCTGCCCGGCGCGTCGGCATCACCGCCCGCTCCGTCGACGATGGCCGTCTCGGCGTCTGAGTACTTGTAGCCGTCGCGCCCGCGGATGCGCTGGTCGCCGCCCGAGCAGAACGCCCAGCCGCCGTCTTTCGCGCTCGGCCCGTTGCCCGTCAGCAGCACCACTCCGATGCGCGGGTTCGTGCGCGCGTCTTCGAGGGCGCGGTAGAGCTCGTCGACGGTGTGCGGGCGGAAGGCGTTGCGCACCTCGGGCCGGTCGAAGGCGATGCGCGCGATGCGGCCGTCGTTCGAGTGGTGGTAGGTGATGTCGGTGAGGCCGCTCGACCCATCGCCCCTAGGGCGCGCGATCGCGGATGCCGCGTCGGTCCACTCGCTCGCATCGAACAGTTCTGACACCTCGTGCACCATGCCTCTCAGCCTATTCCCGCCGCCATGCGCGACGAACGCCTGGGTGTCGAGCCCTGACACGGATGCAGGGGATTCGCCCTCATGCCCCCGCCACGGCACCTCTGAGCAGTGATCCCCTGCAATCGCGTCGCGCGAGGGCGAGCGGGTCTCCGCGGCGAGCGACGGGCAGGGGTGCGAGACTGGGCACATGCTGCCCGAGCCGAACGAACTGCTCGCCACCGCCCGAGTCGTGGCCCTCCCCCTCGTGACGCGGTTCCGCGGCATCGACGTGCGTGAGGCCGTGCTCTTCGAGGGGCCCGAGGGGTGGACCGAGTTCTCGCCCTTCGCCGAATACGACGACGACGAGGCATCCGCATGGCTCGAGGCGGCCATCGACTACGGCTGGACGACCCCGCCGCCCGCGCTGCGCGACCGCATCCCGGTCAATGCGACGGTGCCGGCGGTCGACCCCGACAGCGTCGCCGCCGTGCTCGCGCGCTTCCCCGGTTGCCGTACGGCGAAGGTCAAGGTCGCGAGCCCCGACCAGACGCTCGCCCAGGATGTCGCCCGCGTGCGCGCCGTGCGCGAGGCGCTCGGCCCAGAGGGCCGCATCCGCGTCGACGCCAACGCCGGCTGGAACGTCGACGAGGCCGAGCATGCGATCCACGCGCTCGCACCGTTCGACCTCGAATACGTCGAGCAGCCCTGCGCGAGCATCGCCGAGCTCGTCGAGATCCGCCGGCGCACGAAGTACATGGGCGTGCCGATCGCGGCGGATGAGAGCGTGCGCCGGGCCGACGACCCGCTCGCCGTGGCCGAGGCGGGCGCCGCCGACCTGCTCGTGATCAAGGCGCAGCCGCTCGGCGGCATCCACCGCGCACTCGAGCTCATCGGCCGCACCGGCCTGCCGGTGGTCGTCTCGAGCGCCCTCGACACGAGTGTCGGCATCGCGATGGGAGCGCAGCTCGCGGCATCCGTCACCTCGCTCGAGTTCGATTGCGGGCTCGGCACCGCATCGCTGCTGGCGGCGGATGTCACGCGGTCGCCGTTGCTGCCCGAGCAGGGGTCGATCCCGGTGGGCCGGGTGCTGCCCGACCCCGCGCTGCTCGATCGGTACGCCGCGTCGCCCGAGCGCACCGAGTGGTGGTTCGAGCGCCTCGTGCGCTGTCACGCGGTGCTCGCGGGCCGCGTCACCCCGTGACGGTGGCGCGCTCCAGGTAGCTCGAGATCGCGTCGCGGTTCTTCGTGAGGCATCCGATGCGCTGCTCGAGCTGGGCACGGCGTTCGGCGAGGGTCTCGGCGAGCTCGCGCTGGATGACGGGCGCCTCGACGACGGACGTGCTCGCGAGGCACGGCAGCATGTCGCGGATCACCGCGGTCGGGATGCCGGCCTCGATGAGCCCCCGCACCTGCGTGACCCGTTCGATCGCGGGTTCGGCGTAGTCGCGGTACCCGTTGTGCTCCCGCGTCGAGCTCACGAGGCCCTGCTCCTCGTAGTAGCGCAGCAGGCGCGTCGGCACACCCGTGCGCGCCGAGAGTTCACCGATTCGCATGCTGCCTCCTGTGAGTCGCCGTCCCTTGGCTTGACCTTCACACTAGTGTCAAGGTTCGACACTGTCGACATGGCCTCACCGATCACCGAGCAGTCCGCCCCGACCATCCCCGCAGCCGCCCGCCGAGCTCGCGCACGCCTCCCCCTGAACGGACTGCTCGCCCTCGCCGCCGTCGTGTTCACCGGGGTCGTCACCGAGATCCTCCCGGCCGGGCTGCTGCCGCAGATGAGTGCCGACCTCGGGGCATCCGAATCGCAGATCGGCCAGCTCGTGGCGATCTACGCGGTCACCACCGCGATCACCGTGATCCCGCTCACGGCGGTCACCCGCAACCTGCCGCGCAAGCCCCTGCTCGTCGCCCTCGTCATCGGCTTCGCCCTCGTCAACGGCATCACCGCGATCGCCGATTCCTACACCGTCATCCTCATCGCCCGCGTGTTCGGCGGCATGCTCGCCGGGCTGCTGTGGGCTATGGCAGCCGGCTACGCGATGCGCACCGTCGAACCCGAGCACGCCGGACGCGCGCTCTCGGTCGCGATGGTCGGCACCCCGCTCGCGTTCGCCTTCGGCCTGCCGATCGCGACCACCCTCGGTGCCGCGATCGGCTGGCGCGCGGCGTTCGGCGTCATCGCCGTGGTCGGCATCGGTCTCGCCGTCTGGGCCGCCGCGGCGCTCCCCTCGTTCGCGGGCGAGCGTTCCGGGCAGCGCCCCTCGCTGTCGTCGGTGCTCCGGCTGCCCGGCCTCGCCGCCGTGCTCGCCACGACCGCGTTCTTCGTGCTAGCCCACAACGTGCCATACACCTACGTCGCCCCGCTCACCGTCGCGTCCGGCATCGATCGCCACCTCGACCTGGCGCTGCTCGTCTTCGGGCTGTTCGCCGTCGCCGGCGTGATCGGCGCAGGAGCGCTCGTCGACCGGCGGCTGCGGTCGATGGTGCTCTTCGCGGCGACCGTGCTCGGCCTCGCGATGATCGCCATCGGACTCTTCGCCGACCAGCCCGTCGCGGTCTACCTCGCCCTCGCCGCGTGGGGCGTCGCCTACGGCAGCTCACCGACCCTGCTGCAGGCCGCCCCGGCCCGCATCGCGGGCGATGCGGCGGACGTCGCGCAGTCGATGGTCGTCGCCACCTGGAACGGCTCGATCGCCGCCGGCGCGTTCCTCGGCGGCCTCGCCCTCGACGCGATGGGCGTCGAGGTGCTGCCGTGGCTGGCCCTCGCGCTGCTCGTCGTCGCCGCGCTCATCGCCGCGACGGCATGCGCGGCCTTCCGGCCGGTGGGAGCCGAGGCCTGAGCTCGGCTCCCGCCCGGGTCACCAGAGGAGCAACGGCACGGGGAACGAGCGCGAGTCGCCGTATGCCTCGCCCGACCCGTCACATGAGGCGGGCGAAGGTGACCTCGCGGAACCGCTCCTCCCGCAGCCGGGCGGCCTCCTGGCGTCGCTCGTGCAGCGCGGCCAGCTCCTCGCGACTGTGACGCAGCTCGGCGCGGCGCGTCCGCGCGTCGCGGGAGAGCTCAGCGCGACGGGCGATCCACTCGATGAGCGTCGAGTGCCGGCGCTGGCCGACTGACGAAGCCCCGGATGCGATGAGTGCGGTGTTCATGATGATCCTTTGTCCGTGCGACCCGTCGGTTGCGGGCCGTGAGACCATCTCAGCTCGAAGCGCGCTCCGGATCATCGGCGACCGCTACCGAGATCACCGGGCGGGACTACCGAGATCACGCCGGCATAACGCGGAGGTCACGCGGAGGGCGGGCCGAGATCTCCGGCGGCGCGCACCGCGTCCTGACGCGACGACACCCCGAGCTTGGCGAGCACCGCGGCGACGTGACTGTCGACGGTGCGCACCGACACGACGAGCCGCTCGGCGATCTCGGCGTTCGTCAGACCGCCTGCGAGGAGCCGCAGCACGTCGACCTGCCGGTCGGTGAGCCCCTCGGGGTTGCGCCTGGTCGGGCTCGACGGCCCGCGCGGAATGCTCCGCGCGCCTCGTTCGCGAAGCCCAGCCCTGACGCGCCGGGCGAGCGGCACCGCGCCGATGCGGTCGAGGATCGCGAGCGCGTCGATGAGGTCGACGTCATCGGGGCTCTCGGCGAGCGCCGCGGCCTCGTGGTACGGCGCACCTGCGGTGTGCCACAGTTCGGCGGCCCGACGCCACTCGCCGCGGGCCTGCACGGCGAAGGGATGCGGGTCGTCGGCCGCCACGTCGACCTCGTCGCCGGCACGGCGCAAGAGATACGCCAGCTCGGCGCGCAGTGCGCGAGCCTCCCGGCGGTCGGCCTCGTCGAACTCGGGCCGAACGATCGCACGAGCCGCATCGAGGTCGCCGCTGAGCAGGGCGGCCTCCGCCCGCACGGCGGCGACCGGCGCGCGCCGCTGCAGCTCACCGAGCTCGTCGGCGAGACGTCGAGCCTCGTCGAGCGCCTCCTCCACTCCCCCGTCGCCCCGCCGCAGGTGCGCCGCACCTGCGACCGTCAGCGCGACGCAGCGAGCGTGCGGCGGCTCGGGCGGCGGCTCCACCACGGCGAGTGCGTCGTCCCAGCGAGCCCTGGCGAGGTCGAGCCGGGCCTGTTCCATGCGCTGGTAGACGACGAAGCCGATGAACTCCGACCGTTCGGTGAGCTCGATCGCGCGCACGAGGTGCTCCTCGGCGAGGTCGAGCCGGTACTCGTCGAGCAGCGCCCACACGAGATTGACGGAGGCGCGCGCGGCATCCTCGATGTCGTCGACCGACAGCGCAGCCTCTGCGGCTTCGAGGAGCTCGCCGATGCCCTCGTCGGCACCGCGGAACATGAGCGCGCTGCCGTGGTTGTTCAGGGCGTGCGAGAGCACCCGGCGATCTCCGGTCTCCCGCGCGATCGTGATCGCGCGACCGGCGAGGACGAGGGCCCGAGCTGAATCGTGCGCCAGCAGGGCGAGCTGCGCCTCGTTGCTGAGCGCCATCGCGAAGAGGCTCTCGTCGCCCGCGTCGGCGAGCACGGCGGATGCCTCGCGGGCGGCGGACTCGGCATCGGCACGGCGCCCGGCGAACCAGTGGAAGCGGGAGAGCCAGCGCAGGCTCGCCCCGAGTCGCCGCGCATCGCCGAGCTGCCTGCGATACTCGACGGCCCGGCGCTGGGCGGTCACGGCGTCGGGCGCCGACCCGATCGTGTACGCCTCGATCGCGAACTCCTCCAGCAGTTCGGCGAGCTCGGCCGGGCCGTACCGGTCGGCGTGGGCGAGCGCGGCATGGAAGTGCGCGGCCGATTGCCGGTGCGCACCCGATGCCGCGGCGTCGCGAGCGGCTCGCGGGGCCCACGCGACGACCGTGTCGATGTCTCCTGCGGCGAGGGCATGGTGCACGAGCCTCGACGGGTCGGCGACGCCCGAGGCGAGCAGCTCGCCGAGCACCCGGCGCTCGAGTTCGATGCGACGCGAGGCCGGCAGCGCGTCGACGATCGCCCGCCTAGTCAACTCGTGACGGAACCGCACGCCCTCGGGATGCACTTCGAGCAGGCCGCCTTCCTCCGCCGCGCGCAACGCGCCTTCGGATCCCGGAACCAGGGTCACGAGCAGTGCCCGGTCGACGGTCGACGGCACGACGGCGAGTTGCTCGACGTGATCCTGCGTCGACGGGTCGAGGCGCCGGAGCCGACCGGTCACCGCATCGACCACCGTCGGGGGCACTCCGGTCTCGTCGGCGGAGGCGACGAGTTCGCTGACGAAATAGGGATTGCCCTCGGTGGCCGCGAAGACCCGGTCGGCGTCGAGGCCGCTGCCGGCGGTCAGCGCGCCGACCGCGCCCGAGGAGAGACGGCGCGGCGCGATGCGATCGACCCGATCGCCGTGGCCGAGGTCGCCGAGCAGGCGGCCGAGCGGGTGGTCGCGGTCGAGCTCGTCGCGGTAGGTGAGAACGAGGAGGGCGGGGAGGGCGTCGATGCGGCGGGCGAGGAACCGCAGCGCGTCGAGCGTCGCCTCGTCGGCCCAGTGCACGTCCTCGACGATGAGCACCGTTCCCGAGGCATCCGAGAGCTCGTCTCGGAGGGCGTCGAGCACCGCCTCGCGGTCACCCGTTCGCAGTGCCGCGCCCAGCCGCGGCCCGACCTCCGCCGCGAGGTCGCGCAACGGCCCGAGCGGCCGCGGCGTCGACATCGCGTCGCAGGAGCCGAGGAGCACGCGCACACCGCCGGGTGGATCCGCGCGAAGCGCGTTCGCGAGGCTCGTCTTGCCGATGCCCGCTTCACCGTGGAGCAGCACCACGCGGCCGCGCCCGAGTGCGGCGTCGTACGCCGCGGAGCGCAGTTCGCCGAGTTCGCGATCCCGTTCGAGCAGGTCTCTGCCCATGGCTCGATCGTGCCCTCGGCGGGTCGACGACGCAAGCGGGCGAACCCCGAGTCGGCGGGCGAACCCCGGGTCAGCCGGCGATCAGAGACCCGAGTAGGCGTGCAGTCCCTTGAAGAAGAGGTTCACGACGGTGAAGTTGAACAGCACCGTCGAGAAGCCGATGATCGCGAGCCACGCGGAGCGGGAGCCCCGCCAGCCGCGCGTCGCGCGAGCATGGATGTAGCCGGCGTAGACCACCCAGATGATGAAGGTCCACACCTCCTTGGTGTCCCAGCCCCAGTAGCGGCCCCAGGCCTTCTCGGCCCAGATCGAACCGGCCATGAGCGTGAACGTCCAGAGGATGAAGCCGATGATGTTGATGCGGTAGGCGAGGTTCTCGAGCGTGACCGAGTCGGGAAGCGTCGCGAGGAACGTGAGCTTCGCCGCCTTCGCCGTCGCCGCGATCGACTCCCGGCGGGCCTGCATGAGCTGCACGACCGAGAGCGCGAAGCCGAGCGCGAACAGACCGACCGACGCGCTCGCGACGAACACGTGGATGACGAGCCACACCGACTGCAGTGCCGGCGGCAGCGGCACCGGGCTGACGTAGAAGTTCAGCGCCGCGACGCCGAGCAGCACGAGCACGAGGCCCGTGATGAAGGTGCCGAGGAAGCGCAGGTCGTGCTTGGAGACGACGAGCACGATGAGGAACACCGTGGTGATGATGAGGGTTCCGGTGAGGGCGAACTCGTACATGTTGGCCCACGGCACCCGCCCGGCGGCGAGGCCGCGCAGCACGTCGGCCGTGAGGTGCAGCAGCCACGCGAGCACGGTCATCGCGACGCCCACGCGCAGCGCCGGCGAACGACCGTAGGCGACGGATGCCGCGGGCTTCGCCGCGACCGCGGTGCGCGAGCCTCCCGTCGCACCCACGGCGACGGCCTCGTTCGCCTCGACGCGAGCCGAGGCATCCACTGCCGCGGTGGCGGCGGCGGATCGCTTCGCGAGGTCGATCGAGAACGCGATGAACGCGATGGCGTACACGACCATTGCCGAGTACACGCAGAGGATGGAGATCTCGTCGAGCGTCAACTGCACTGTTCTACCTTACGTCGAAGATTTCTCGGAGGAACCGGCGCCTTCGTCGGCCGCGGCCGGGCCGCCGTGCCGGTCGGCGAACGCGGTCACCGCGTCGTCGAGACCCGGGTCGTCGCCGCGCGCGAGCCCCGCGTACTCGAGCACGACGCGTCCGTCGGGCTTCGTCACGGCCTTGACCCACATGCGCCGTCGCGGCACGAACAGCGAGACGAGGAGCCCGCCGAGGATGAGCGCGGCGAAGGCGAGCACCCAGATCTGCGTCGGATCGTGGTGGACGTCGAAGCTCGCGAAGCGCGGCACGCTCTTCGCGTAGTCCCCGCCCTCGGCATCCGCGCTCCCGGTCTCGGGGGTCGCATCCTCGAAGGTCACGGTGCCGAGGCCGTTCGGCAGCTCGGCCGTCTCGCCCGGCATCAGCTCGATGGAGTCGACGCCGGTCTTGCCGCCCGTCAGCTGCTCCATGGTCGACGGGTCGAGCGTGTACACCGAGGTCGGCGTGCCCTCGTCGATGCCGAGGTCGCCCTCGTAGACGTTCAGCGTCAGCACCGGGAAGACCAGGTCGGGGTAGCTCGAGGTGTACGCGCCCGAGGTGAGCTCGCTCTGCGTCGGATAGAAGAAGCCCACCATGCCGAGCTGCTCGGGCAGGCCGTCGGGCACCTTCACGACGCCGATGGACGTGAGGTTCGCGTCCTGCGGCAGGAACGGCACCGAGTCGGTGAACACGACCTCGCCGTCGGCGTTCTTCACCGTGATCGTGGGCGCGTAGCCGTTGCCGAGCAGGTACACGTCGGTGCCGTGCGTGTAGAGCGGCTCGTTGACCTTGACGGTGCGCTCTTCGGGTTGACCGCCCTGCCCCTGCACGGTGACGTGCGCCGTGAAGTCGATGGGCTGGCCGATCGCCTCCTGATTGCGCGTCTCGTAGACGGCGTCGAGGCTCTCGAGCGAGAGCCGGTACGGCGTCAGCCGGGTGTCGTTGAAGAAGCGCCCCGGGTTGAACGAGTCGTAGGCGGCGAGGGTGTTCACGAAGGTCTGCCCCTCGACGATCACGCGCTGGCCCGAGAAGCCGAATCCGCCGCCGAAGCCGACCGCGATGAGCACGCCGAGCAGTGCCGTGTGGAAGACGAGGTTGCCGGTCTCGCGCAGATACCCGCGCTCGGCCGAGACCGAGGGTTCGCCGCGCAGTTCGTAGCGCTCGACGCGGTAGCCCGACTGGCGCAGCTGCTTCGCGGCGGCGTCGATCGCGGCATCCGCGGCCTCGCTGCTGCCGGCACCGGCCGAGTCGCCCGCGGGCAGCAGCTCGCGCTCGGTGTATCCCGCGAGCCTCGACAGGCGCGCCGGCGTGCGCGGCGGCCGAGCCCGCAGCGCCTCGAAGTGATGCTTCGTGCGCGGGATGATGCAGCCGATGAGCGAGACGAAGAGCAGCAGGTAGATCGCCGAGAACCACGCCGAGGCGTAGACGTCGAACATCTGGAAGCCGTCGAGGATCGGCGCGAGCGTCGGGTTGTCGCTGAAGTACTGGGTGACGCCGTTCGGGTCGCTCGAGCGCTGCGGCACGAGCGAACCGGGAACCGCGGCGATCGCGAGCAGCAGCAACAGCAGCAGCGCGGTGCGCATGCTCGTGAGCTGCCGCCAGGCGAAGCGCACCCAGCCCGTGAAGCCGAGCTTCGGCTGGGTGACGGATGCCTCGCCGGCATCCTGCTCGACCGAGTCGATGTGGTCGGCGGGCCGCGACGGCGCGCCCGGGTCAGATTGCGGGGACAAAACCCGTGATCACCGCCTGCAGTTCGTACATCCAGATGGACCATATTCCCGACACCATGAGCACGCCGATGAGGATCAGCAGCGCGCCGCCGGCGATGTTGATCGCACGGATGTGGCGGCGGAGGAAGGCGAGCGAGCCCGTCACCCAGCCGAAGCCGGCGGCGACGAGGAGGAACGGGATGCCGAGGCCGACGCAGTACGCGAGGCCGAGCAGCACACCCCGGCCGGCCGACGCGGAGTCGGCGCTGAGCGCGAGCACGACCGCGAGGGTCGGGCCGATGCACGGCGTCCAGCCGAGGCCGAACACGATGCCGAGCAGGGGCGCCCCCGCAAGCCCGGTCGCGGGCCGCCACGACGGCTTGATCGTGCGCTGCAGGAACGTGAACTGGCCGATGAAGACGAGCCCCATGATCACCAGCAGCACGCCGGCGACGCGCACGATGAGATCGGAGTACAGCGCGAGCCACGCACCGGCGACGCCCGCGACCAGGTTGAAGGTGACGAAGACCACGGTGAAGCCGGTGATGAAGAGCAGCACGCCGAGCAGCAGCCGGCGGCGGTTGCTTCGCTCGGTGGCGGCATCTGCCGAGGCGTCCGTGAACCCGCCGAGGTACCCGAGGTAGCCCGGCACGAGCGGCAGCACGCACGGCGAGAGGAACGAGACGAGACCGGCGGCGACGGCGATGGGCATCGCCGCGAGCAACTGCCCGTTCAACACGATCTCGCCCGCGCCCATGCGCTACGCCTGCTCTGCGAGGAGGTCGTCGATGATCGTCTCGAGGATCGAGGCGTCTTTCAGCTGGCCGAGCACGCGTGCGGCCACCTTGCCCTGCTGGTCGAGCACGATGGTGGTGGGCACGGCGGCGGGCGGCACTCGGCCGGCGAACGCGAGCTGCGCCTCGCCGCTCGCGACGTCGAGCACCGACGGGTAGGTGATGCCGTAGTCCTGCTCGAATGGCGCAGCGGTGCCGGCCTGGTCGCGCACGTTCACGCCGACGAAGCTCACCTCGTCGGGGTCGACGGCCTCGTAGACCTCTTGCAGTATCGGCGCCTCGACCCGGCACGGCGCACAGCCCGCGTACCAGAAGTTGACGACCTGCACCTTGCCTGCGGCATCCGCCGAGTCGAAGCTCTCGCCCTCGACGGTCTCGCCCGAGAACTCGATCGGCTCGCCGCGCCCGTCGAGGTCGTACACCGTGATCGTGCCGTCGCCGGCGATGTAGTTCTTGCCGCTGCCCTCGCGGAACTGATCGGCGAGCGGGTCGCTCGTGCAGCCCGTCAACAGCAGGGCCGCTGCCACGACCACCGCGGTCATCGACCGACGCATCCTCATCACACTGCTCCTACATCGGTGGCCTCGGCCGCGAGCCCCGCCGCGGGGTCGACGTATCCGACCTCGACGAATCGATCGCCGCGACGCTCGAGCGTCGTGATGCTCGAGAGCCCGCAGCGGCGACGACGGGGATCGTGCGAGAGCGACAGGCGAGCGAGCCGCCGGTGCACCATCCAGATCGGCAGCTGGTGACTGACGATGACGACGTCGCCGACGTCGGTCTGCTGCCAGGCGTCGCCGATCGCGGCGAGCATGCGGTCGGCGATCGAGCGGAACGGCTCGCCCCAGCTGGGCTCCCACGGATTCACGAGCAGGGGCCAGCTGCGGATGTCGCGGAGCGCTCCGTCGGGGCCGCGCATGCGCCTGCCCTCGAAGCGGTTCTCAGGCTCGATCACCCGTTCGTCGAGCACCGGTTCGAGGTCGAATGCTGCGGCGATCGGCTCAGCCGACTGCTGCGTGCGCTGCAGCGGGGAGGAGATGAGCGCGCTCACGTGGCGGTCGCGCGCGACGAGGTCGTCTGCGGCGGCCTGCGCCATGCGACGACCGAGATCGGAGAGCCCGTAGCCGGGGAGTCGCCCGTAGAGCACGCCCTGGGGGTTGAACACCTCGCCATGGCGCACGAGATGGATCTGCTCGGCGGGCACGGTTTCCAGTCTAGAGAGCGAGACCCTTTGAATCCGCCGAGCGTTGATTCAGCCGAGCGGCGAAACCCCCGCGGGTAGGATGGTCGATCGTGAGTACACGCACCCTGGTCAAGACCCTCGCCGCCCTCCCCGACGGCCCCGTCACCGTCTCCGGATGGGTGGAGACCGTGCGCGATCAGAAGAAGGTGCAGTTCGTCATCCTTCGCGACGAGTCGGGTGCCGTGCAGCTCGTGAACCCCGCGACGCGAGAGGTCGAAGAGGGCGCGGATGCCGCGGCATCCGCTCGCCTCGCGACGACCGAGGCGATCTCGGCGCTCGCCCACGGCTCGTTCATCACCGTGACCGGTGAGCTGAAGCACGACGAGCGCGTGAAGCTCGGCGGCCTCGAGGTGAAGATCGCCTCGCTCGACGTCGTCACCGAGGCCAACCCCGAGACGCCCATCGCGGCCGACTCGAGCCTCGACAAGCGCATGGACTGGCGCTTCCTCGACCTGCGCCACCCCAAGCAGGCCCTCATCTTCCGCATCCAGACGACGTTCCTCCACGCGCTGCGCGGCGTGTGGGTCGAGAAGGGTCTCATCGAGATCCAGACCCCGAAGCTCATGGCCTCGGCGTCGGAGTCGCGCGCCGAGCTCTTCGAGGTCGAGTACTTCGAGGGCAAGGCGTACCTCGCGCAGAGCCCCCAGTTCTTCAAGCAGATGGCCCAGGCGGCCGGCTTCGGCGGCGTCTTCGAGGTCGGGCCCGCGTTCCGCGCCGACCCGTCGTTCACCTCGCGTCACGCGACCGAGTTCACCTCGATCGACACCGAGATCAGCTGGATCAACTCGCACGAAGACGTCATGGCCCTGCACGAGGAGCTCATGGTCGCGGGCTTCACCGCGGTGGTCGAGCGCCACGGTGCCGAGATCGCCGAGCTGTTCGGCATCGAGCTCCAGGTGCCGTCGCGGCCGTTCCCGCGCATCCCGCTCGCCGAGGCGAAGCAGATCGTCGCCGACCGCGGCTACGTGATCCCCCGCGCCGACGACGACATGGACCCCGAGGGCGAGCGTCAGATCTCGGCCTACGTCAAAGAGACGTTTGGCCACGACTTCGTCTTCCTCACCGACTACGCGGCGAGCATCCGGCCGTTCTACCACATGCGCCACGAGGGCGACGCGAGCCTCACGAACTCCTACGACCTCATCTACAACGGCGTCGAGATCTCGACGGGCGCCCAGCGCGAGCACCGCATCGACGTGCTCGTCGAGCAGGCTCGCGACAAGGGCATGGATCCCGAGGAGCTCGAGTTCTACCTCGACTTCTTCCGCTACGGCGTGCCGCCGCACGGCGGCTTCGGCATGGGCCTCGCTCGCGTGCTCATGCTGATGCTCGGCGAGTCGTCGATCCGCGAGACCACCTACCTGTTCCGCGGGCCGACGCGCCTGCTGCCGTAGCCATGACCGGCCGTCTCGACCAGCTCGCACCCATGATCCGGGTCGAGGGCGGCACGTTCCGCATGGGCTCGTCCGAGTTCTACGCCGACGAGACGCCCGTGCACGAGCGCACGGTCGCGTCGTTCCAGATCGACGTGCACCCGGTCACGAACGAGCAGTTCGCCGCGTTCGTCGAGGCGACGGGGTACGTCACGGTCGCCGAGCGGCCGCTCGACCCGGCGGACTTCCCGGGTGCCGACCCCGGCGACCTCGTGCCGGGCGGGCTCGTCTTCACGCCCACGTCGGGCCCCGTCGACCTGCGCGAGTGGCGGCAGTGGTGGCGCTGGGGTGCGGGCGCGAGCTGGCGGCATCCGTTCGGCCCCGAGGCGTCCGTCGACGCGCTCGCCGACCGCCCCGCTCACCCGGTCGTGCAGGTGAGCTTCGAGGATGCCTCGGCCTACGCCGAATGGGCCGGCAAGCGCCTGCCCACCGAGGCCGAGTTCGAGTTCGCCGCCCGCGGCGGGCTCGAGGGCGCGCGCTTCGCGTGGGGCGACGAGGAGTTCCCCGACGGCCGGCTCATGGTGAACCGGTGGCAGGGTTCGTTCCCGTACCGCAACACGGGTGCCGAGGGCTGGGTCGGCACCTCGCCCGTGATGACGTTCCCGGCCAACGGCTACGGCCTCTTCGACGTCACCGGCAACGTGTGGGAGTGGACCACCGACTTCTACACCGCCCGGCACACCCCGCCTGGCGTGGAGGCGGTCGACGCCGAACGGCGGCCGAACCTGCTCGCCGCAGCATCCGCCGAACCGGGCTCGCGCATTCCCCGCCGCGTGCTCAAGGGCGGCTCGCACCTGTGCTCCCCCGACTACTGCCTGCGCTACCGCCCCGCCGCCCGCTCACCGCAGTCCGACGACACGGCGACGTCGCACATCGGCTTCCGCTGCGCCCGCTCCTGAGTCGCGCCTGCCCTCGGACTGAGTAGCCGAAGCCACGCGCCTCGGCATCAGATGCCTGTTCCCTTCATTCGCGATGCCTGTTCGCGTCATTCGGCATGCCAGTTCCCCCTCATCGGCCGCAGCGCCGCCCCATCCTCGTATGCCAGTTCCCCCTCATCGGCCGACTATAGCGCCGCCCCATCGTTCGTATGCCAGTTCCCCTCATCGGCCGACTGCACCCCGCTTCGCCGCTCGCATGCCAGTTCCCCCTCATCATTGAGGCGGAACTGGCACACGTGAATCGCGGAAGCCGATATCCCGAGTCGCCCCGTCGTTGGCGACCGCTGGTACGTGGTCGCCCGACGATCAGAGCGGGCCGTCGGATCGCGCGGTCGAGCGCAGGTCTCGGGTCGCCGGCCCTTCGATGAGGCGACCGGATGCCTCGAAGCGCGAGCCGTGCAACGGGCAGTCCCAACTCGACTCGGCATCGTTCCATCGCAGCACGCCGCCGAGGTGCGTGCAGACGGCGCGAACCGCGCAGGTCTGCCCATCGACGGTCGACACCCCGACCGGCACTCCCCGGCGCGACGCCACGACGCCGTCGCCTTCGGCCGGCCGCGGCACGGGGGCGGAATCGGCTTCCGCCCGAACCCAGCCGGCGGCGAGCGCCGCCGCGACCTTCGCGTTCTCGGCGATCCCCCGGCCGAGGTCGGCGGGCACCGTCACCCGGGTGCCGAGCGTCCGGATCCACGGCCGGTGCTCGTGCCAGGGCTCGCCGAGGATCTCCGCCGAGATGCGGATCGCCGCGGCGACCCCGTTCGTGAGACCCCACTTGGCATAGCCGGTCGCGAAGCGGATGCGACCCCGCCCGCGGGGCATCCGGCCGGCGAACGGGATCTGGTTCAGTGATTCGTAGTCCTGCGCCGACCACCGGTGCGTGAGTTCCACGTCGGCGAAGTGCCGGCGGGTCCACGCGACGAGGTCGTCGACGAGTTCGGCGGTCGACTCCACGCGGCCCACCGGATGCCCGTTGCCGCCGACGAGGAGCTGCCGCGTCGTGGATTCCGGAGCGGGATCGGGAGCGGTGCGCACCGAGCGGCTCGGCCCGTCGACCGACAGGTAGAGCCCGGGAGGCGGCGGATCGCCGACGCGGAACGACGCCAGGTACGAGCGCGAAGCTCGGATCTTCGCGAAGGAGAGTCCGCGATCGAGGATCGGCGTGGCGGTCGCGATCACCACGTCGTCGGCCCGCAGGGAGCCCTGCTCGGTGTCGAGCACGACCGGGTCCGACGCGTGCACTCCCTGCACGCGCACCCCGGTCACGAGCACGCCGCCCTCGGCGACGAACGCGTCGGCGAGCTCGAGGGCGAGCCGGTACGGGTCGAGGGCGAGCTGCCGTTCGAGTGCCACCGCCCCGGCGAAGGGGAACGGCACCGGCATCCGCTCGACGACCTCGACGGGCAGGCCCGCCTCGCGGGCGACGTCGAACTCGGCGAGGACCGTCTTGAGCCCCGTGTCGGATTGCGCATAGCTGTAAGCCGTCTCGAGCTCGACCGGCAGGCTTCGTTCGTGCGCGAACTCGGCGATCCACGACTGACCGTCGAGGTTCGCCTGCACGTAGGCGCCGACGACCTTCGCCGAGTGGGAGCGCCGGATGCGCTGCAGTCTCGCGCCCTGCAGCACGCTGGCCTTGCCCGTGTTCGCGCCGGTGGCGAGCGCGGCGACCTTCGTCGCCTCGACGACCACGACCGAGCGGCCGGCGCGTTGCAGCATGAGCGCGGTGGACAACCCCGTGATGCCGGCACCGACGATCGCGACGTCGACCGGGCCGGCCGGAACGACTCGCTCGCCGGCCTCGATGATCGGCTCCTGATCTGCCGACACGGTCGCCGCAGCCGTCCAGAACGAGTTCATGCCGACAGTCAAGACCCGACGGCCTGCCGCGGCAATGGGCTTGACCGGTCACCGCCCGACCGATAGGCGCGCGGCGTCAGCCGCCGATCAGCGCCGTTTTCAGGCGTGCCGGGTCGATGCGCCAGTAGTTGTGCACGACGCCGTCGATGAGCAGCACGGGGATCTCCTCGGCGTACCTGGCTCGCAGCTCCTCGTCGTCGAGGATGGAGACCTCGTCGAGGGCGATGCGCGGCGGAGCATCCGTCAGCGCGAGCTCGGCGAGCACGGCCTGCACGACCTCGCGCGCGTCATCGCAGAGGTGACAGCCGGGCTTGCCGATGAGCGTGAGTCGGATGTCGCGTGGCACGCCTCGATCGTACGCCGGTGCTCGGGCACAGCGAAAAGCGCCAGGCCGCAGGGCCTGACGCTCAGCCGGTAGTGCCGAAGGACTACTTCTTGTTGCGACGCTGGTGGCGCGTCTTGCGAAGCAGCTTGCGGTGCTTCTTCTTCGCCATGCGCTTGCGGCGCTTCTTGATGACGGAACCCATCAGAACCTCACAGAAAAGATCGAGTCGGTCGCGCGTGCCGCGGCCGTTGGCTAGAAAGCCTCGGAGTAGTCTAGCGGATCCGCGCGGTCCCCCTCGCCCGATGCGTTAGCGTCGAGGGATGCCACCCCGCGACATCGTCATCCGCACCACCGAGGAAGCCGACTGGCAGGCGGTGCGAGCACTGCGCCTCGAGATGCTGCGCGACACCCCGCTCGCCTACGGCGAGACGCTGTCGACGGCGCTCGACGCGGGCGAAACGGTGTGGCGAGCGCGAGCGGCACGCGGCACGACGCCCCGCCAGACCTCGATCGTCGCGATCGACGGCGAGCGCTGGATCGGGCAGATGGGCGGCTACATTCCGGATGCCGCGTCGGGCCCGCTGCTCGTCGGCGTCTACGTGGCACCCGACCATCGCGGCGACGCGGCGGGCATCTCACGGCTGCTGCTCGAGGCGGTCGAGGAGTGGGCGCGCGATTTCGGCTCGACCCTGCGGCTCGAGGTGCACGAAGACAATCCCCGCGCGATCCGGTTCTACGAGAAGCTCGGCTTCACCCGCACGGGTCGAAGCCGCGAGTACGAGCTCGAGCCCGGCGGTCTCGAGCTGGAGATGATCAAGCCGCTGCGCTGAGCCGGCACGCACGCTCGGCCGCGGCGCGCCTGCTTCGCGCTCACGATCCGGCCGGGTGAATCTCGTTCCCCTGGTACCGCGGTACCAGGGGCGTCCCCCTGCGGGACCACGTCGCCGAGCCCGGATATCAGGCCTGGCGTCGATCCGCCGGCGGCGGCGCGTGCCTAGCGTGGGCAGGAGGGCGCTCGCCCTGCATTCCCGCCACGGCAGCCCACGAGAGGCACCCGCCAGATGACCCTTCTGACCAAGCTGAGCCTTGCCAACCGCGTGATCGTCGGGCTGGTGACCATCGTGATCGTCGCGTTCGGCCTCTTCGCCACGGGCTCCCTCAAGCAAGAGCTCCTCCCCTCGGTGCAGCAGCCCGGCGCGGTCGTCGTCGCGACGTACCCCGGCGCGTCGCCCACCTCGGTCGAGCGCGAGCTCACGGCGCCCATCGAGCAGCTCGTGCGAAGCGTCGAGGGCGTCACGGGCATCACCTCGGATTCGAGGAACGGCAGCGCGAGCATCCAGGTGAAGTGGGACTTCGGCCTCGATTCCGAGCAGGTCGTGGCCGACATCCGCACCGCGATCGGCGCGGCCGAGAGCACGCTGCCCGCAGGCAGCACGAGCGAGGTCTACGCCGGCGGCAGCGACGACCTGCCGGTGATGTCGTTGGCCGTCGCCGCCGACACCGAGCCGGCCGACTTCGCGAAGCGGGTCGAATCCGTCGTGCTGCCCGCGCTCCGCGGCATCGAGGGCGTTCGCCAGGTGCAGCTCAGCGGGCAGCACGAGACGCAGCTCGTCATCACCATGCGGCCGGTCGATCTGGCCGCGAAGGGCGTCTCGGCCGAGGAGGTCGGCGCCGCGGTCGAGGCGAGCAGCGCCGTCGTCGCCGCCGGCACGAGCGTCAGTGACGGGCTCGCCCTCTCCATCGAGGTCGGGAGTCCGGTCGCCACCGTCGAGGAGCTGGCGGGGCTGCCCGTGCAGCACCGGGCCGGGCCGTTCCCGCTCTCTGCGGTCGCCGATGTCGAGCTCGCACCGGCGACGATGACCACCATCGCGCGCGCCGACGGACTCCCGTCGCTCAGCCTCTCCCTCCTGAAGAACCCCGACGCGAACGCCGTGCAGCTCGCGCACACGATCCGCGACGCACTGCCCGCGCTCGAGCGCGAGCTCGGCGACGGCGCATCGTTCACGATCGTCTTCGACCAGTCGCCGATGGTGGAGCAGTCGATTCACGACCTCTCAGTCGAGGGCGGCCTCGGCCTTCTGTTCGCGGTGCTCGTGATCCTCGTCTTCCTGCTCTCGCTCCGATCGACGATCATCACGGCGGTCTCGATCCCGCTGTCGCTGCTCATCGCCATGATCGGGCTGTGGATCGGCGACTACTCGCTGAACATCTTCACCCTCGCGGCGCTGACCGTCGCCGTCGGCCGCGTGGTCGACGACTCGATCGTCGTGATCGAGAATCTCAAGCGGCGCCACATCGGGGTGCCGATGACGACGGACTCCGCCCTCGCCGCCGTTCGCGAGGTCGCCGGGGCCGTGACGGCCTCCACGATCACGACGGTCGCCGTGTTCCTGCCGATCGCCTTCGTCGGCGGAACCACTGGCGAGCTGTTCCGCCCGTTCGCCGTGACCGTCACCATCGCGCTCCTCGCCTCCCTCGTGGTGTCGCTGACGATCGTGCCCGTGCTGGCGTACTGGTTCATGGGCGCACGCAGCCGTGCCGAGACATCGTCGGATGACCCGCAGACGAGGCCGCTCGCAGAAGCCCCCGCACCCGATTCGGAGCGGGCCGAGGAGGTCACCCGTCTGCAACGCGGCTACCTTCCGGTGCTCATGGCGGCGCTGCGGCATCCGCTCATCTCGCTCGGCGCGGCCGCCGTGATCTTCGCGGGCACGATCGTCGCCGGCGGCTTCCTCAAGATGGACTACCTTGGCGACCTCGGCGGCGGGGACACCCTCCAGGTGTCGCAGGAGCTGCCCGCCGGTTCGAGCCTCGAGACCACGAGTGATGCCGCCGCACGGGTCGAGAGCGTGCTCGCCGACACCCCAGGAGTCGCCTCGTACCTCACGACGATCGGCGATGGAAGCTCGTCGAGCACCGCATCGATCACCGTCACACTCGAGGACGATGCCGTGAGCGACGACGTCGCCGCATCGATCACCCGAGCGGTGAAGAACCGTGCCGACGTCGGCACGGTCGACATCGGCGAACCCGACGCCGGGTTCTCGGCGGGGGGCATCCAGGTCGCGGTGCGCGGAGACGACCCCGCGGCGCTCGCGACGGGTGCCGCCGCCGTCGAGGCGATGCTCGCCGAGCTTCCCGGCGTCGGCGCCGCCACGAGCGACCTCGCCGAGGAGCAGGCGATCCTGAAGGTCGACGTCGATCGAACGACCGCTGCGGGCTACGGCTTCACCCAGGAGCAGGTCGGCACCGCGATCTCCGACATGCTCCGTGGCACATCGCTCGGGTCCGTCGTGCTCGAGGGCACTACCCGCGAGATCGTCGTGCGCACCCAACGTGCCGGCACGACCCCGGCCGAGATCGCCGCCCTGCCGCTTCCCGTGAGCGCGCTGCAGCAGGCCGCAGCGCAGAAGGCCGCGTCTGACCGGCTGACGGCCGACCAGAGGGCGGCAGCGGAGCGGGCCAGAGCCGAGGCCCGCTCGCAGTCGACACGCCAGGAGTCCGAGCTGCGCACCGCGCGGGCCGAGGCCACCGCGGAGCTCGCTCGATCGATCGACCAGCTCGCCGCACTGTCATCGGCACCGCTCGAGGTGCCGACGGCCGAGCCGGCGACACCGGAGGAACAGGCGCTCGAACGCGCTGCGCTCGAACGCGCCGAGCAGCTCGCCGCACTCGAGGGTGCCGTCGCCCAGGCCCGTTCGGCGATCGCCTCGTTCGACGAGCAGCTCGTCGCGATGACGACGGCGAGGTCCGACGCGGCATCCCAGGAGGCTGAGAGCGAGCGTTTCACGCAGGCGCAGGAGGACCTCGCCGAGGTGCGGGCCGCCCCGATCCTCGTGCAGGACGTCGCCCGGGTCGTCGACGAGCTCGCCCCGGCGACGATCGTCCGCGTCGACGGCGTGCGCACCGTGACCGTCTCGGCCGAGCCCGCCGACGAGGATCTCGGAGCCGTCTCCGTCGCGATCCGCAACGGACTCGACGGCCTCGAACTGCCGACGGGCGTCTCGGCCGAACTCGGCGGCGTCGCGCAGGCCCAGGAGGAGTCGTTCGCGCAGCTCGGTCTCGCCATGCTCATGGCGATCGCGCTCGTCTACATCGTCATGGTCGCGACGTTCCGGAGTCTCGTGCAGCCGTTGATCCTGCTCGTGTCGGTGCCGTTCGCCGCGACGGGCGCCGTGGCCGGCCTGCTCGTCACCGGCACGCCGCTCGGAATCCCGGCGATGATCGGCCTGCTCATGCTGATCGGCATCGTGGTGACGAATGCGATCGTGCTCATCGACCTGATCAACGCGTTCCGGCTGCGGGGGGACTCCGTGCTCGACGCCGTCATCCACGGCTCGAGGCTGCGGCTGCGCCCCATCATCATGACGGCGTGCGCGACGGTGTTCGCACTGCTGCCCATGTCGCTCGGCCTCACCGGCGGCGGGGTGTTCATCTCGCAGTCGCTCGCGATCGTCGTGATCGGCGGGCTCGTCTCCTCGACGCTGCTGACGCTGCTGCTCGTGCCGGTGCTCTACTCGCTGCTCGAGCGCCGCGCGGAGCGACGGCACGAACGTCGAAACGAGCGGCGGCACGCGAAGAGCGCCGCGACTCCGGAGGCGGCGTGAGAACGGTCAGCGGCGCTTCTTCGGCCCGACCACCGCGGTGACCTGGTGGGCGGTCTGGGCGAAGGCCTTGCCGATGGCGGATGCGAACGCGAACTGGTCCTCGTTGAGTGGGGCCTCGTCGCGTGCGGCGACGCCCGCGAGGGTCGCGGCGTCGGCCGCGGCATCCGTCGACACGAACGGGATCAGCCAGTCTTCGAGGGTCTCGAGCGGGGTGCGGTCGAGCCGGTAGTAGCGGTGCTGGCCCTCTTCGCGCACCGCCACGAGACCGGACTCGCGCAAGACCTTCAGGTGCTTGGAGACCGTCGGCTGGCTCGCGCCGAGCGCGGTCACGATCTCGGACACGCTGATCTCGCCCCCCGACGATGGCACAGAGTTCTCGCGCTCGAGGAGCACGGCGAGGATGTCGCGCCGCGTCGAGTCCGCCACCACGTCGAAGATGTCCGCCATGCCCCAAGGCTAGTCATTCGCGGCGGGGAGTACCATGACAACGCGTTCGGTGACGGCACAGAGGGGGCTTGATGCGCGCACAGGCGATGGGCCGCCTCGGTCGAGTCGACCGCCGGTCATGGCTCGGCCGCGCGCGCGACGCGGTCGACGCGCTCGTGAAGCACTCGCCGTCGCGGTTCGCGATCCTCATCTTCGCCGCGCTGATCCTCGTGTTCACGGTGCTCTTCTCGCTGCCGATCGCGACCGCCGATCGGCAGATCACGCCGCTCCACGACGCCGTGTTCACGGCGGTGTCGGTCATCTGCGTCACCGGCCTCGCGACGGTCGACATGGCGACGCACTGGTCGCCGTTCGGCAACACCCTCGTCTTCATCGGCGTCAACATCGGCGGCGTCGGCGTGCTGACGCTCGCCTCTATCCTCGGCCTCGTCATCTCGCGGCGGCTGGGGCTCCGGGCCAAGCTCATCGCGGCGAGCGACTCGAACCCCTCGCGCATCCACGTCGGCCCGGTCTCCGAGCGGCAGGCCGTGCGCCTCGGCGAGGTCGGCGGGCTGCTCGCCACGGTCGCGATCAGCGCCCTCGTGATCGAGGTGACGATCGCGCTCGGCATGATCCCGAGCCTGCTCGCCGCGGGCTACGACGCGTGGCACTCGGTCTGGTACAGCTTCTACTACTCGGCGATGGCCTTCACGAACACGGGATTCAACCCGAATCCCGGCGGCCTCGAACCGCTCATCGGCGACTACTGGTTCCAGTCGCTGCTCATGCTCGGGGTCTTCCTCGGCAGCCTCGGCTTCCCCGTGATCTTCGCGCTGGCGCGGGCCTGGCGACATCCGCATCGCTGGAGCGTGCACGTCAAGCTCACCCTCACGACGACCACGATCCTCTTCGTGGCCGGCGCGGCGATGTTCCTGCTGCTCGAGTACGGCAACCCCAGGACCTACGGGCAGCTCGACGCCGGGCCGACGATCTTCCAGTCGTTCTTCATGTCGATGATGACGAGATCGGGCGGCTTCTCGACCATCAACATGCACGACCTCAACGGATCCAGCCTGCTGGTCTCCGACATGCTCATGTTCATCGGTGGCGGTTCGGCGTCGACGGCCGGCGGCATCAAGGTCACCACGCTCGCGGTGCTCTTCCTGGCCGCGTTCGCCGAGGCGAGAGGCGCGCCCTCGATGGAGGCGTTCGGCCGGCGCATCCCGCGCGACATGCTGCGACTGTCGGTCAGCGTCGTGCTCTGGGGCGCCACGATCGTGGCCGTGTCGTCGATCGCGATCCTGCAGATCACGAAGCAGCCGTTCGACTACGTGCTCTTCGACGTGATCTCGGCGTTCGCCACCTGCGGCCTGTCGACCGGCCTGACGGCCGAGCTGCCGCCAGGGGGCGTCTACGTCATGGCAGCCACGATGTTCATGGGCCGGGTTGGTACAGTGACACTCGCCGCCGCCCTGGCGGCGAGCCAGCGCCGGCAGTTGTTCAAGCGTCCCGAAGAGAGGCCCATCGTTGGTTGATCGAATCAGGCACGACGCCCCGGTGCTCGTGATCGGCCTCGGCAGGTTCGGTGCGGCCACCGCGGGCCAGCTCGACCGCCTCGGCCGCGAGGTGCTCGCCGTCGACGAGAACGAATCGCTCGTGCAGAAGTGGTCGGAGCGGGTCACCCACGCCGTCGTCGCCGATGCGAAGTCGATCGACGCGCTCAAGCAGATCGGCGCACAGGACTTCTCCATCGCGGTCTGCGCGGTGGGGTCGTCGATCGAGGCATCCGTGCTCATCACCGCGAACCTCGTCGACCTGAAGATCCCGCAGATCTGGGCGAAGGCGATCTCGGCCTCGCACGGCAAGATCCTGCAGCGCATCGGCGCGAACCACGTCATCTACCCCGAGCGCGAAGCCGGCGAGCGCACCGCGCACCTCGTGAGCGGGCGCATGCTCGACTTCATCGAGTTCGACGACGACTTCGCCCTCGTCAAGATGTACCCGCCGAAGCCGATCCGAGGCAAGAACCTCACCGAGTCGGGGGTGCGGTCGAAGTATCGCGTCACCGTCGTCGGCGTGAAGAGCCCCGGCAAGCCGTTCACGTATGCGACCGAGAACACCGTCGTCTCAAACCACGACCTCATCATCGTCTCGGGCACCGAGGGCGACATCGAGCGGTTCGCGGCGCTCGAATAACTGCGAGCGGATGCCGCGGGGCGGCCGCCGGTCGTGAACTGACGTTTCGGCGGTCTGGTCAGCCGACGAACATCAGCACGAGGCCGACGACGGTCGCGACGACGGCGATGCCGACGAGCACGATGCCGACGATGCCGACCACGCGACGCCCCGTGGGCGGTTCGTGGAGCCGCAGCCGCCGGGGTTCGCGCTGCTTGTAGTACGCGAGCTCCTCGTCGGGGTTCGTGACATGGGCCCGCTCGTCGGGGCTGAGCGCTCGGGAGTAGAACGCGCCGTCGGCGAACCACCGCACGACGCTCCCGCCATCACCGTCGACGACGACGGCCTCGGTTCGGAGCCACGGGCCGTCGACCACGCGGATGAGCAGGGCGATCAGCAGGCATCCGAGCCCTGAGGCCAGCGCAAACCACGCGATCACCTCGGCGATGACCGAGACGGTCGCGGCTGCATCCATGGGGCAAACGTACCGTCCCCGGCGGCGTCGTCGCGAAACGTCGCCCTCGAGTCGTCTCGACCTCCGATCACGCCAGCGGGTGCGCCGTGAGCGAGGCATTCGGATCGACGGGCGGCCCGTTAGGGATCCATGAGGATCGGCGCCGAGGCATCCGTTCGGGTATTGCATCGCAGGTGCAGCGAACTGCTGCCCGCTCGCCGCGCTCGCGGCCGCGGCATCTGTGAATCTGGAGTCTTCGTGCTCGACGTCGTCTACCTTCTCGGCATCATCGCCGTGTTCGTACTCGTCGGCCTCATCGCCAGGGGGGTCGAGAAGCTGTGATCTTCTTCGAACTCCTCGCCGCCGCGTTGGGTGTCGCCGCCGTGGTGTACCTCGTGTACGCCCTCGTCAAACCCGAGCGGTTCTGATGGAGGCGCTCTTCGCCATCATGCAGGCGGCCACCCTCGCCCTCATCCTCGCCCTGCTCTACCGCCCCCTCGGCGACTACATGGCGCGTCTCTACACGAGCGACCGCGACTGGAAGCTCGAACGCGGCCTCTACCGCCTCATCGGCGTCGACCCGCGCGCCGAGCAGTCGTGGCCGGCGTACCTCCGGGGCGTGCTCGCCTTCTCGGTCGTCGGCCTGCTGTTCGTGTACGTGCTGCAGCGGGCCCAGGCCGTGCTGCCGTTCTCGCTCGGCCTTCCCGCGGTGCCCGAGGGGCTGTCGTTCAACACCGCCGCGTCGTTCGTGGCGAACACGAACTGGCAGTCGTACTCCCCCGAACTCACCATGGGCTACACCGTGCAGCTCGCCGGCCTCGCGGTGCAGAACTTCGTCTCGGCCGCGGTCGGCATCGCCGTGGCGATCGCCCTGGTGCGCGGGTTCGCCCGCCGCGGCTCCGGCACGATCGGCAACTTCTGGGTCGACCTGTTCCGCGGCTCGTTCCGGCTGCTGCTGCCGCTCTCGGTGATCGGCGCGATCGTGCTCGTCATCGGGGGCGTCGTGCAGAACTTCAACGGCTTCACCGAGATCACGACGCTCGCCGGCGCCACGCAGAGCGTTCCGGGTGGCCCCGTCGCCTCGCAAGAGGCCATCAAGCTGCTCGGCACGAACGGCGGGGGGTTCTTCAACGTGAACTCCGCGCACCCGTTCGAGAATCCGACCGCGTGGACGAACCTCTTCCAGAACGTGCTCATGCTCGCGATCCCGTTCGCCCTGCCGCGCACCTTCGGCAGGATGGTGGGCTCGAACAAGCAGGGCTACGCGATCCTCGCGGTCATGGCGACGCTCTACCTCGTCTCGCTCGTGGCGCTCAGCGCGCTCGAAGCGGGCGGCGACGGCACCGCGCCCGAGCTCGCCGGCGGCGCGATGGAAGGCAAGGAGTCGCGCTTCGGCATCCTCGGCTCGACGCTCTTCGCCACCACCTCGACGCTCACCTCGACGGGTGCCGTGAACTCGATGCACGACTCGTTCACCGCCCTCGGCGGCATGATGCCGATGCTCAACATGATGCTCGGCGAGGTCGCGCCCGGCGGCGTCGGCTCGGGTCTCTACGGCATGCTCGTGCTCGCGGTCATCGCCGTGTTCATCGCGGGCCTGCTCGTCGGCCGCACGCCCGAGTACCTCGGCAAGAAGATCGGGCCGCGTGAGATCAAGCTCGCGAGCCTCTACATCCTCGTGACGCCGACGCTCGTGCTGGCCGGCACCGCCCTGAGCTTCGCGATCCCCGGAATCCGGGACGACGTCGAGGCGGTCTCGATCTGGAACCCCGGCATCCACGGCATGAGCGAGGTGCTCTACGCGTTCACGAGCGCGTCGAACAACAACGGCTCGGCCTTCGCCGGCCTCACCGCGAACACGCCGTGGTTCAACACCGCTCTCGGCGTCGCGATGCTGCTCGGCCGATTCATCCCGATCGTGCTGGTGCTGGCGCTCGCCGGCTCGCTCGCGGCGCAGGAGAGGGTTCCCGAGACCGCGGGCACCCTGCCCACCCACCGGCCGCAGTTCGTCGGCCTCCTCGTCGGCGTGACGGTCATCGTGACCGCGCTCACCTACTTCCCCGTTCTCACGCTGGGTCCCCTGGCGGAAGGGCTGAACTGATCATGTCCACCATCACCACCACCGAAGCGGCGCCCGAGCCGGTCGATGGGCCCGCGCCTCGGCCGATGGGTTCGCCGTCGAAACGCCCGACGAGCGCCTTCGGCCCGGCGCAGATCCTGCAAGCCCTGCCCGGCGCGTTCGCGAAGCTCGATCCGCGCCAGATGTGGCGCAATCCCGTCATGTTCATCGTCGAGGTGGGCGCCGCACTCACCACGGTGCTCGCACTCGCCGAGCCGTTCCTCGGCGGCGCGCAGTCGTCGGGCGGCACGGCGGTGCCGCTGAGCTTCACGTGGGGCATCGCGGTGTGGCTCTGGCTGACCGTGCTCTTCGCGAACCTCGCCGAGTCGGTCGCCGAGGGCCGCGGCAAGGCGCAGGCCGACACCCTGCGCCAGACCCGCACCTCGACGGCGGCGCAGCTGGTCGGCAACTACGACGAGGTGTCG
Organism: Agromyces badenianii; assembly: GCF_003070885.1. Lineage (NCBI taxonomy): Bacteria > Bacillati > Actinomycetota > Actinomycetes > Micrococcales > Microbacteriaceae > Agromyces > Agromyces badenianii. The sequence goes on along the minus strand of NZ_CP028913.1, from coordinate 306,108 downwards.
GATGCCTCGGCGGAGGGCACCCCGCTGACCAAGGTCTCCTCGGCCGAACTGAGGCTCGGCGACGTGGTCGTCGTGACGGCCGGTCAGCTGATCCCGGGCGACGGCGACATCGTCTGGGGCATCGCCTCGGTCGACGAGTCGGCCATCACGGGCGAGTCCGCGCCCGTCGTGCGGGAGTCGGGCGGCGACCGCTCGGCGGTCACCGGCGGCACCCGCGTGCTCTCCGACCGCATCGTCGTGCGCATCACCTCGAAACCCGGCGAGACCTTCGTCGACCGCATGATCGCGCTCGTCGAGGGTGCGGCCCGCCAGAAGACGCCCAACGAGATCGCGCTGAACATCCTGCTCGCGAGCCTCTCGATCGTCTTCGTCGTGGTGGCGCTGACCCTGAACCCGATCGCCTCGTACGCTGCGGCGCCGGCGAGCATTCCGGTGCTCGTCGCCCTGCTCGTCTGCCTCATCCCGACGACGATCGGCGCGCTGCTCTCGGCGATCGGCATCGCCGGCATGGATCGACTCGTGCAGCGCAACGTGCTCGCGATGTCGGGCCGCGCGGTCGAGGCGGCGGGCGACGTCACGACGCTCCTCCTCGACAAGACGGGCACCATCACGTACGGCAACCGGCGGGCGAGCGAGTTCGTCGCGATGCCGGGTGTCGATGCGGCCGAGCTCGAGCGCGCCGCAGCGCTGTCGTCGCTCGCAGACCCGACGCCCGAGGGCTCGTCGATCGTCGAACTCGCGGCCGAGCACGGCATCCACTTCGACGCGGCACCGGCGGGAGAGATCGTGCCCTTCACCGCGCAGACCCGCATGTCGGGACTCGACCTGCCCGACGGCTCGAGCATTCGAAAAGGTGCAGGATCGGCGGTCATCGCCTGGGTCGAGGCATCCGGCGGCATCGCGTCGAGCACGCTCGACGAGCTCGAGCAGCGCGTCGAGGTGATCTCGAACAGCGGCGGCACTCCGCTCGTCGTCGCGGCGAAGGACGCGAACGGCGAGGCGCGCCTGCTCGGCGTCGTGCACCTGAAGGACATCGTCAAGGACGGCCTGACCGAGCGGTTCGCCGAGCTGCGGGCGATGGGCATCCGCACCGTCATGATCACGGGCGACAACCCGCTCACCGCGAAGGCCATCGCGGCCGAGGCCGGCGTCGACGACTACCTCGCCGAGGCCACCCCCGAAGACAAGATGGCCCTCATCAAGCGCGAGCAGGCGGGCGGCAACCTCGTCGCCATGACCGGCGACGGCACGAACGACGCCCCGGCGCTCGCGCAGGCCGACGTCGGGGTCGCGATGAACACCGGCACCTCGGCCGCGAAGGAGGCCGGCAACATGGTCGACCTCGACAGCGACCCGACGAAGCTCATCGAGATCGTGCGCATCGGCAAGCAGCTGCTCATCACGCGCGGCGCGCTCACGACGTTCTCGATCGCCAACGACATCGCGAAGTACTTCGCGATCATCCCGGCGATGTTCGCGGGGATCTTCCCGGGGCTCGCAGTGCTGAACATCATGCAGCTGCACTCGCCCGCCTCGGCGATCCTCTCGGCGATCGTCTTCAACGCGATCATCATCGTGATCCTGATCCCCCTCGCGCTGCGCGGGGTGAAGTACCGTCCGGGCGGCGCCTCCGCCATCCTCAGCCGCAACCTGCTCGTCTACGGCCTCGGCGGCATCATCGCCCCCTTCATCGGCATCAAGCTGATCGACCTCGTCGTCAGCCTCATCCCCGGGTTCTGAACCCGGGAACGAAAGGATTCACACCATGAGCTCCACTCGCACCACGGTGCGCACCTACTGGGTCGCACTCCGCGCGATGCTCATCTTCACCGCAGTGCTCGGCATCGCCTACACGCTCGTCGTCACCGGCATCGGCCAGCTCGTGCTGCCGGCGCAGGCCGACGGCTCGCGGGTGACGAGCGGCGGCGAGGTCGTCGGCTCGAGCCTCATCGGCCAGTCGTTCGCCGACGCCGACGGCACCCCGCTTCCCGAGTGGTTCCAGTCCCGCCCGTCGGCGGCAGGTGGCGGCTACGACGGCGGCGCCTCGAGCGGCAGCAATCAGGGCCCCGAGAACGCCGACCTCATCGCCGCGATCGAGGAGCGGAAGGCGCAGGTCGCCGAGTTCAACGGCGTCTCCGAAGCGGATGTCCCGGCCGACGCCGTCACCGCATCGGCGTCGGGCCTCGACCCGCACATCAGCCCGGAGTACGCGCTGCTTCAGGTGGCCCGCATCGCCGGCGAGCGCGGACTGCCCGAATCGGCGGTGCGCGAACTCGTGGAGTCTAGGATTCAGGCACGGGATCTCGGGTACCTGGGCGAACCGACCGTGAACGTGCTGCAGCTGAATCTCGCTCTCGCCGAGCTCGGCTGAGAAGGGCAGAGGGTATGAGACGGGGGCGGCTTCGCGTGCTGCTCGGCGCCGCCCCCGGCGTCGGCAAGACCTACACGATGCTCGAAGAGGGCAAGCGCCTCGCCGCGGAGGGCAACGACGTGGTCGCGGCGTTCGTGGAGACGCACGGGCGCCGGGCGACGGCATCGATGGTCGAGGGGCTCGAGCTCGTTCCGCGCCACAGCGTGACCCACCGGGGCATGGTGCTCACCGAGATGGACCTCGACCGGGTGCTCGCACGCAAGCCCGAGATCGCCCTCGTCGACGAGCTCGCGCACACGAACGCGCCGGGCTCGCGCCACGCCAAGCGCTGGCAAGACGTCGACGAGCTCCTTGACGCGGGCATCGACGTCATCTCCACCGTCAACACGCAGCACATCGAATCGCTCGGCCATGTCGTGCTGCAGATCACGGGTGTGCCGCAGCGCGAGACCATTCCCGACCAGGTGCTGCGCGGTGCCGACCAGATCGAGGTCGTCGACCTCGCCCCGCAGGCGCTGCGCGACCGGCTCTCGGGCGGGCTCGTCTACCCCGCCGAGCGCATCGATGCGGCGCTGTCCAACTACTTCCGCCTCGGCAACCTCACCGCGCTCCGCGAACTCGCTCTGCTCTGGCTCGCCGACGAGGTCGACTCCGCGCTGAAGGCGTACCGCGCCGAGCACGGCATCGACCGCAAGTGGGAGGCTCGTGAGCGCGTCGTCGTCGCCCTCACCGGCGGCCCCGAGGGCGAGACGCTGCTGCGCCGGGGCGCGCGAATCGCCTCTCGCTCGTCGGGCGGAGTGCTCATCGCCGTGCACGTCACGAACCCCGACGGCATGCGGGCGCGGCATCCGGGCGCCCTCGATGCCCAGCGCACGCTCGTCGAACAGCTCGGCGGCACCTTCCACCAGGTCGTCGGCGAAGACGTGCCGCGTGCCCTCGTCGAGTTCGCACGGTCGGCGGATGCCACGCAGCTGGTGATCGGCGTCAGCCGCCGCTCCCGACTCGCTGCAGCGTTCTCGGGTCCGGGCATCGGCGCCACCGTCATCCGGGAGTCCGGCGACATCGACGTGCACATCGTCAACCACGCCGCGGCCGGGTCGGCGTTCTCGCTGCCGAAGCTCGGCGGCGCGCTCAGCCGCACCCGGCTCGTCGTCGGGTTCATCGTCGCGCTCGTCGCGGGGCCGCTCCTCAGCTGGCTGCTCGTCACGTTCCACACCGAGACGTCGATCACGAGCGATGTGCTCGCCTACCAACTGCTCGTCATCATCGTCGCCCTCATCGGCGGCATCTGGCCGGGACTGTTCGCGGCGGTGCTCTCGGGAATCACCCTGAACGTGCTGTTCGTCGAGCCGACGTTCACGCTCACCATCAGCGACCCCCGCCAGTTCATGGCACTCGCGTTCTACGTCGCCAACGCGCTGCTCGTGAGCTACGTCGTCGACCAGGCCGCACGGCGCACGCGCCTCGCCCGCCGCGCCGCGGCCGAATCGCAACTGCTCGCGACCCTCGCCGGCAGCGTGCTGCGCGGCGAGGACGCCCTGCAGGCCATGGTCACCCGCACCCGCGAGGCGTTCGGACTCACCGGTGTTCGCCTGCTGGTCGACGGCGAGACCCGCGTCGCCGACGGCGAGCCCGCCCGCGACGACCGGGTGACGAACGTGCCGATCGGCTCCCGCGGCGTGCTCGAGCTGCACGGGCAGCACCTCGAGGCATCCGAACGCCGCCTGCTGCAGGTGATCGCCGCGCAGATCGATGCGGCCATCGAGCACGGCGCACTCGCCACTGCAGCCTCGGCGGCCGACGCCCTCGCCGAGACCGACCGGGTGCGGTCGGCCCTGCTCGCCGCGGTCGGGCACGACCTGCGCCGGCCGCTCACCTCGGCGTCGGCAGCGGTGAGCGCGCTGCGCTCGCGCGAGGTCGAGCTGCCCGCCGCCGAGCGCGACGAGCTGCTCGCCACCGCATCCGAGAGCCTCGACGCCCTCGCCGAGCTCGTCACCAACCTGCTCGACGTGAGCCGCGTGCAGGCCGGTGCACTCGCGGTCACGCTCGCGCCGACCGAGGTCGCCGACGTCGTCTTCCCGGCGCTCGACGAACTCGCGCTCGGGCCGGGAGAGGTCGAGCTCGACCTCGCCGATGAGCTCGCCCCGGTGCTCGCCGACGGCGTGCTGCTGCAGCGGGTGATCGTGAACCTGCTCGCGAACGCCGTGCGGCACAGCCCGGCCGGCGTGCGCGTGCGCGTCGCCGCGAGCTCGTTCCAGGGGCGCACCGAACTGCGGGTCGTCGATCGCGGCCCCGGCATCCCCGCCGAGCGCCGCGACGAGGTGTTCACGCCGTTCCAGCGCCTCGGCGACACCGACAACGACACGGGCCTCGGCCTCGGCCTCGCCCTGTCGAAGGGCTTCGTCGAGGGAATGGACGGCACACTGGAGGTCGAGGACACGCCCGGCGGCGGCCTCACCATGGTCGTCACGCTGCCGTCGGCCCCGATCACCGAGGAGGCGCGATGAGGATCCTCCTCGCCGACGACGACGACCAGCTGCAGCGGGCCCTGCGCATCACGCTCGCCGCGCGCGGCTACGACGTCATCGCCGCCCGCGACGGCGCCGAGGCGATCGACCTCGCCGCGAACGCCCACCCCGACCTGATCCTCCTCGACCTCGGCATGCCGAAGGTCGACGGGGTCGACGTGATCCGGGCGGTTCGCGCCTGGTCGAAGGTGCCGATCCTCGTGCTCTCGGGTCGCACCGATTCGGCCGAGAAGGTCGACGCCCTCGACGCCGGGGCCGACGACTACGTCACGAAGCCCTTCGCCATGGACGAGCTGCTGGCCCGCATCCGCGCCCGCGCGCGATCCACCACCGGCGAGGCGGATGCCGCGGCGTTCGCCATCGGCTCGCTCACCGTCGACCTCGCCGCGAAGACCATCAGGTCGACGGATGCCTCGGGCCACGCGACATCCGTGCGCCTGACGCCGACCGAGTGGCGCCTGCTCGAGCTGTTCCTGAAGAACCCGGGCAAGCTGCTCACCCGGCAGATGCTGCTGAGCGAGGTGTGGGGGCCGTTCCACGCGAACGACGCCGGGTACTTGCGCCTCTACGTCGCGCAGCTGCGCCGCAAGCTCGAGCCGACGCCGTCGGAGCCGCGCTTCTTCCTCACCGAGCCGGGCATGGGCTACCGCTTCGAGCCGTGACCGCTCGCGCCTGAAACAGGAGCCGTTCGCCGCGACGGGCACCAGCCGCCTGTTCTCGGCGCCGCCACGGCGTGTCGTCCTGTTCCCGGCGAAGCAGCAGGCGCGCCTACGCTGGAACCCGTGGATTGCTCCTACTTCGACGCCGGGCGCTGCACCTCGTGCTCGCTCATGGGGCAGCCCTACTCCGCGCAGCTCGCGGGCAAGCAGCGTCACGCCGAAGACCTCCTCACCGCGCACGACGGCCTCGACTGGCTGCCGCCGGTCGCGAGCCCCGAGGCCGGCTACCGCAATAAGGCGAAGATGGTGATCGGCGGCACGACGGCGGCCCCGACGATCGGCATCCTCGACGCCGACGGCCACGGCATCGATCTCGAGGCGTGCGGCATCTGCTCCCCGGGCCATCGCGCCGCGTTCCCCGTGATCTCCGCGTTCATCACCCGCGCAGGCCTCACCCCCTACGACGTGCCGAGCCGCACCGGCGAGCTGAAGCACCTGATCCTCACCGAGTCGCCCGACGGCGAGCTCATGATCCGCTTCGTCGTGCGCTCGACCGAACCGGTCGGCCGCATCCGCAAGCACCTGCCGTGGCTCCTCGCCGAGCTGCCTCACGCCCGGGTGGTCACCGCGAACGTGCTGCCCGAGCACAAGGCCGTGCTCGAGGGCGAGCACGAGATCGTCTTCACCGAGGCATCCACGCTGCCGATGCGGCTGAACGGCGTGACGATGCACCTGCGCCCGCAGAGCTTCTTCCAGACGAACACCGAGATCGCCGCCGCCCTCTACGTCGAGGCGCGCGACTGGGTGCGCGGGCTCGCGGCCGACTCCGCCTGGGATCTGTACTCGGGCGTCGGCGGCTTCGCCCTGCACATCGCCGATGCCGCAGCATCGGTCACGGGCATCGAGACGAGCGTCGAGGCCGTCGCGAGCGCCGAGCTCAGCCGCACGGATGCCGCGCTCTCACGCGTGCGGTTCGAGGCCGGCGACGCCACGGCCTTCGCGCTCGGCGAAGCGGCGGCCCCCGATCTCGTGATCGTGAACCCGCCGCGCCGGGGCATCGGCCGTGAGCTCAGCGGATGGCTCGAGGCATCCGCGGTTCGTCATGTGCTGTACTCGAGCTGCAACGCGGCCTCGCTCGCGCGCGACCTCGAGGCGATGCCGTCGCTGCGGCCGGTGCGGGGGCGGGTGTTCGACATGTTCCCGCAGACGACGCACTTCGAGGTCATGGTGCTGCTCGAGCGCGCCGTGCCGGTCGGCGCTATTCGAGCAGGTCGGCGGTGAGCGCCGCGAGTTCGGCCTGACGATCGGCCTTGTCGCGCGGCACACCGGGCACACCGGGGCGCTGCTGCCACGGGTTCGGCCCGCTGAGCGGGCGGTACGCCACTCCGATGGCGTCGTAGATCGCGAGTTGGCCATCGAGACGCGACGAGAAGTCGGGCCAGTCTTTGCCCGGGGCGCTCCAGGCGACCTCGGCGAAGGCCGCGAGCCGCGGGAAGACCATGTAGTCGACCCGTGAGGCCGTGTCCATGTGCTCGCTCCAGGCGTTGGCCTGCACCCCGAGCAGGTGGCGACGCAGTGCCTCCGCGGCGTCGGCGGGCAGCGGCTCGTAGTCGTAGACGTCGCGGATGGTCTGCACGGTGCCCACCGGGATCGGCTCTGCGGCGGCATCCGATTGCGGGTAGTCGAGGTAGGCGAAGTCGTCGGGGCAGAGTACGACGTCGTGCCCGCGGGCCGCGGCCACCTGGGCGCCGCGGATGCCTCGCCATGAGGCGATCGTCGCGCCCGGATCGAGCGGGCCTTCGAGCACTTCGTCCCAGCCGTAGAGACGTCGCCCCGCCGCGGTCAGGTGCGCATCGAGCTGGCGCACGAACCACGCCTGCAGCTCGTTCGGCGTCTCGAGGCCGCGTTCGGCCATGAGCTGCTGCGAACGCGGGTCGGCCGCCCACTGGGTCTTGCGCGCCTCGTCGCCGCCGACGCCGATGTAGCGCGACGGGAAGACCTCCATGACCTCGTCGAGCACGTTGCGGAAGAACTCGACCGTCGACTCCTCGGTGTTCAGCACGTCGTCGTTGATGCCGTAGCGCGTCCACACGTCGCGGGGCCCGCCGGTCACGCCGAGCTCGGGGTACGCGGCGAGCGCGGCGCGCACATGCCCGGGCGTCTCGATCTCGGGCACGACCTCGATGTGCCGTTCGGCGGCGTACGCGACGATCTCGCGCAACTCGTCGTGGGTGTAGAAGCCGCCCGCCGGTCGCCCGTCGAGCGTTGACTTCGGCCCGTGACCGAGCTGCGATTCGGGCCGCCACGCGCCGACCTCGGTGAGACGCGGGTAGCGATGGATCTGCATGCGCCAGCCCTGGTCGTCGGTCAGGTGCAATTGCAGCACGTTGACTCGGTGCAGCGCGAGCAGGTCGATGAGGCGCAGCACCTCGTGCTTCGGCCGGAAGCTGCGCGCGACATCGAGCAGGAAGCCGCGCCACGCGAAGCGCGGGGCGTCGACGGTGACGGATGCCTCGGCGCGCCACCGCCGCCCCGGCAGCGCCGCCCGCCGGAACGCGTCGGGCCCGAGCTGCTGGCGGAACGCCATCGCACCGTAGAAGAGGCCCGCCGCCGAGCCGCCCGCGATGCGCACGCCGCCCGGCGCCACCTCGAGGCGGAACCCCTCAGCCGGCGAATCGGGATCGATCTCGAGCGCGATGCCCGCGCGGGTGGGCACTCCCCCGCCGACGGGGAGTGCGAAGCCGGTCGCCGCGGCCAGATCGGCCTGTAGGCGACGTGCGACGGATGCCGCGGCATCCGATGCGGTGATCTCGGTGTCGGCATCGAGCACGAATTCGCCCGCCCGCGCCTCGAACGAGGCGGGCTTCGGAATCAGCCCGCTCACGCGCCCGCCGCCAGCTCGCGAGCGCGCGCGAGCGCGGCATCGGTCGCCCGGTCGAAGGTCTGCTTGAGCGCGGCCTCTTCGAGCACGGCGACGGCCCGTTCGGTGGTGCCCTTCGGGCTCGTCACCCGGCGGCGCAGCTCGGCAGGACCGGCGTCGGATGCCGCGAGCAACTCGCTCGCGCCGCGGAAGGTGCCCTCGACCATCACGGCCGCCTGCTCGGGCGTGAAGCCCTTGTCGATCGCCGTCGCCGTGAGCTGCTCGATCAGGTAGAAGAGGTAGGCCGGACCGGAGCCCGAGATCGTGGAGAGCGCGTCGATCTGCTCTTCGGGCACGACGAGCACCTCGCCCACGGTCTCGAAGAGCGCCACGGCGAGCGCGAGGTCGGCGTCGGTCGAGCGCGTGCCCGCCGCCACGCCCGTGACGGCGCGGCCGACGACCGCGGGCGTGTTCGGCATCGAGCGGATCACGGCGACCGACTCGGGCAGCAGCGACTCGAACGTCGACACGGTGACCCCGGCGGCGACGCTCACGACGATCGCCCCGGGCTCGAGCGCGTCGGCGATCTCCTCGAGGAGCGCCGGCACCATCGCGGGCTTCACGGCGACCACGACGAGCTTCGCGCCGGCGACGGCCGTGCGGTTCGCCGCGGCATCCGTCTCGGTGGCGGAGGAGACGACGCCGGGCAGGCTCGCGAGCTCGGCGGCCTTCTCTGCGCTGCGGTTCGTCGCGCGAATGCCGCCGTCGATCTCGATGCCGGGCGCCAACAGCCCGGTGAGGATGGCGCGGGCCATCGACCCCGCCCCCAGGAACGCGATCGCGGGCAGTCTGACGGGGGCCTCGGCACTCATAGCGACCATCCTAAGTTCGGGCCCCGACACTGTGCCTGCGAGCTGATGCCTCGCCCCGGCACCCCCGTTTAGGATTGCTCCATGAGCGCATCGGGCGGTACGAAAGCCATCATCGCGGCATTCCTTGCGAACACGGGCATCGCGATCACGAAGTTCATCGCGTGGTTCTTCTCCGGTTCCGCGTCGATGCTCGCCGAGGCCGTGCACTCGGTCGCCGATGCCGGCAACCAGTTGCTCCTCATCCTCGGCGGCCGCAAGGCCAGGAAGGCCGCCGACAAGGAGCATCCGTTCGGCTACGGCCGCGAACGCTACGTCTACGCGTTCGTCGTCGCGATCATCCTGTTCTCGGTCGGTGGCATCTTCTCCATCTACGAGGGAGTCGACAAGCTGCAGCACCCGCACGAGCTCGAGAACGCGTGGCTGCCGATCCTCGTGCTCTCGATCGCCATCGTGCTCGAGTCGTTCTCCCTGCGCACCGCGGTGAAGGAGTCCAACCACGTGCGCGGGCGCCAGAGCTGGGTCCAGTTCGTGCGCCGGGCGAAGGCGCCCGAGCTGCCCGTGGTGCTGCTCGAAGACGTCGCGGCCCTGCTCGGCCTCGTGTTCGCGTTCCTCGGCGTGGGCCTCACGATCCTCACCGGCAACCCGGTCTTCGACGCGATCGGCACCCTCATGATCGGTACCCTCCTCGTGATCGTGGCGATCGTGCTCGGCATCGAGACGAAGTCGCTCCTCGTCGGCGAGGGCGCCAACGACGACGACGTCGCGCGCATCGCGCAGGCGATCCTCGACGGCCCCGAGGCCGAGCGCATCATCCACATGAAGACCCTCTACCTCGGCCCCGACGAACTGCTCGTCGCCGCGAAGCTGGGCTTCACCGCCGACCAGCGCCTGCTCGAGGTGTCGACGGCCACGAACGTGATCGAACAGCGCATCCGCGAGGCCGTGCCCGCCGCACGGGTCGTCTACATCGAGCCCGACGTGTACGTCGAGCCGAACCAGCCCGCACCGCCCACCGACGCGATCGTCATCAAGGGCCTCGAGTGACGGCACCTCGCCGCACCGCCCTCGTGCTGCGGCACGACTCGGCCATCGGCCTCGGCAATCTCGGCCCGACGCTCCACGCGCACGGCTACGAGATCGTCACGGTCGACGCCCCGTCGACGGATGTCGCGGCGCTCGATGCCCTCGAACCCGACCTCGTGGTGGTGCTCGGCGGAGACGAGGGTGCGTACGAGATCGACCGCTACCCGTATCTCGCCGACGAGATCGGGCTGCTGCGCACGCGTATCGAAGCGGAGGCGCCGATCTTCGGCGTGTGCCTCGGAGCGCAGCTGCTCGCGAGCGCACTCGGGGCCGAGGTCTTCAAGGGGCCGAAGAAAGAGGTCGGCTGGCTGACGGTCGAGCCGACCGAGGCGGGCGCGAACTCGCCCGTGCGGCACTTCGCCGGGGTGCCCACCGTGCAGTGGCATGGCGACACCTTCGAGCTGCCCGAGGGCGTCGACCGCCTGGCCGCCTCCGGCCAGTACGAGAACCAGGCGTTCGCGAAGGGCGACTGGTTGCTCGCGGTGCAGTTCCACCCCGAGGTCACCGACGAGATCCACGAGGACTGGCTGCGCGAGTGGGGCGACGAACTGCCCGAGTACGGCCTCAGCCGCGAGCAGTTGCGCGCGCAGCGGGCGTCGTTCGGGCCGGCCGCAGAGGCGGCATCCGCTCGCCTGCTCGGCGAGTACCTCGACGGGCTCGCGGTGCGCACGGCGGCCCAGTCCGCGGCGGTCGGGGAGCCGGCGGCGGTCGAGGAGTCGGCGGTCGGGTAGCGACGGCGTCTCGACAGCATCCCGACGGCGTCTCGTTGCTCGAGTCGGGGTCTCGCGACCCTCTCGCCATGCTCCTCCACCGGTGAGGTGATCAGGGGCGACGCAGGGGGTCGTCGAAGAAGTCGAGGAGCAGCTCGGCCGCGGCATCCGCCTCGACGCCCGCGAACACCTCGACCCGGTGGTTGAGCCGCCGGTCGCGGAGCACGTCGTAGAGGGATCCGGCAGCGCCGGCCTTCTCATCCCATGCGCCGAAGACCACGGTCGGGATGCGGGCCGCGAGGATCGCCCCGGCACACATGACGCAGGGCTCGAGAGTGACGACGAGCGTGCACTCGGTCAGGCGCCAGTCGCCCGTCACCTCGGCGGCCGAGCGGAGCGCGAGCAATTCGGCGTGCGCGGTGGGGTCGCCGAGGAGCTCGCGCTCGTTGCGGCGCGCGGCGATGACCGCGCCCGCGGCGTCGACCACGATCGCGCCCACGGGCACGTCGCGCGTGGCGGGCGCCTGCGCGGCTTCGGCGAGCGCGAGGCGCATCCAGTCGCGGTGCAGCGGCAGCTCCACAGTCACTCCCTCCGCGCCGACCCGGCGAACTAGACTCGAGCCTATGCGAGTCCACGTTGCCGATCACCCGCTCATCACTCACAAGCTGACGGTGCTCCGCGACCAGACGACCCCGTCGCCGGTCTTCCGCTCGCTCGTCGAAGAGCTCATGACGCTGCTCGCCTACGAGGGCACTCGCGGTGTGCGCGTCGAGCCCGTCGACATCATCACCCCGGTGGCTGCGGCGACCGGTGTGCGCATCGCCGAGCCGAAGCCTCTCATCGTGCCGATCCTGCGCGCGGGCCTCGGCATGCTCGAGGGCATGGTGAAGCTGCTGCCGACCGCAGAGGTCGGCTTCCTCGGCATGGCTCGCAACGAAGAGACGCTCGAGCCGACCACCTACGCCGAGCGCCTGCCCGACGACCTCAGCGACCGCCAGTGCTTCGTGCTCGACCCCATGCTCGCCACGGGCGGCTCGCTCATCGCCGCGATCGAGTTCCTGCTGAAGCGCGGCGCGACGGATGTCACGGCGATCTGCATCCTCGCCGCCCCCGAGGGTCTCGCGGCGGTCGAGCGGGCTCTGGAGGGCCGGGAGGTCACCGTGGTGCTCGGGGCCGTCGACGAGCGACTCAACGAACTGGGCTACATCGTGCCCGGCCTCGGCGACGCGGGCGACCGGCTGTACGGCACGGTATAAGGGCCACTCGCAGCATCCCGCAGTGAAGGATCTTCGAGCCACGACACGCCGTGGCGAGGTTCCCACGCGGAAGATTTCTTTTCCGGCTGATCTGCCGCAGATCCTTTCAGTCACTGCGGCCCACTGACTGATCCTGCCGGATGCCGCAGCGCTGCGCGCACCGCGTGCGACGTCACACCCCGTCACCCAATGGTCATGAATTGACACACGCTCGACATTCGGTTTGACTGACGGTCATGACTGACACCGCACGCAACCTGACCGCCCACGGCGCTCTCAGGACGACCGACATGATGATGTCGGCGCGTGCACCCATGTGTTGTCGAATGTGCCGCTGACCCGCGAACCGACCGCCGAGTTCTGCAGCCGATCCGCATCCAGATCGGCGCCGACTCCTCTGAACCCTCCGACTTTCGGAGGGCTCGCCCGGCCGAATCGGCCATTCGATCCGACCCCGCCTCCGGGGTCCGTCGCTGCACCCTTCACACAAGGACTCCCGTCATGTCTCTCGCACTCGCAACCACCCCCGTCCGCACCGTCCAGGCTCGCACCGCCCCCTCGCTGACGGCGGCTCCCTCGACCACTCCGCTCCGCTCGCTCGCCGCGACCGCCTCTCGCGTCGCCGCCGAGACGACCGACGCCTCGGCCGAGGCCGCGGGCCGCTCGCCCCGGGTTCGCGCGGTGCCCGAAGGCACCGAGGCCCGCGGCTTCGTGCTCTACGTCGGAATCGACGAAGCCAAGGCCATCGCCGACGGCACGACGCTCCACCGCATCGTCGAGGCGCTTCGAGCCCTCACCGCCGAGGTCTCCCCCTCGGCCGAGACCTACGCCGCCGTGGCACTCGCACCCGAGGGCGCCGGCGGCCGCGACGTCGACGTCGTGCGACTCGCCCTGCAAGATCCTTCCGCGCTCGCCAAGCAGCGCGAGGGGCAGCGCACCCGTGACGACTCCGACCGCCACCCCAACGGCGTCATCATCGACATCTCCCGCAAGCGCGTGCTGCTCGACGGCGAGGCGGCCGGCCTGACCTACAAGGAGTTCGAGCTGCTGCAGTACCTCGTGCTCCGCGAGGGTCGCACGATCGACCGCCACGAGCTCATCGACAACCTCTGGGACGCCGACGACGAGGCGCCGAGCGAGCGCACGATCGACGTGCACGTGCGTCGCCTGCGCTCGAAGCTCGCGCACTACCAGGACATCGTGCGCACCGTGCGCGGCGTCGGCTACCGCTTCGACCGTCACGCCGACGTCTCGATCCGCCAGGCCTCGACGCCCTCGCCCGACCTGTACTGAGCAGGGGTTCCCACCGGCGAAAGCTTCGCTCGCCGACTGGTCTGCACCGGGGTCCGGACGGTCGATGCGGAGATGGATGACTCCTGTGCAGCTCGAACGATGGTGCATGGGTTGCCGGCACATGAACACAGGTGTTCGAAAAGAAATCGCCTCGAAAATAACAGAACGATAACTAGCGCCTGTTACCGATCCGTTATATATTCGGTACTGCGTCGGATGTTTGCTGTGGCAGACGGCGCGGAATGTGATTGCAGGACACTCTTGGTGCAAGGGAGAGGGCCGGTCGTCAGCCTCTACGACCGGCCCTCAACCGATTCCTGCCGCAGTTCCCTATTGTGGGTTGCATCCACACGTCGAAGGGAACGGTCATGGCAGATCGTGCGATCACCGTCGCCGCATGGGAGTCGCTGTTCCGTGCGCAAGTCACGATCATGCGAGCACTGGCCGCCGAGTTCCCGAGCGACGTCATCTCGCTGAACGAGTACGACGTGCTGTTCACCATCACACGGGCGCCCGACCGCCGACTGCGGCTCAAGGAGCTGAATCGGAACGTGCTCCTGACGCAGCCCAGCGTGAGCCGTCTCGTCGACCGGCTCGCCGCGCGCGAGCTGGTTTCGAAGCTCCCCGACCCGAACGACGGGCGCGGCACGATCGTGGCCATCACCGAGTCGGGATTCACGCTCTTCCGCCGCGTCGCGATCATCCATATGGACGCGATCAACCGGCAGATCGGCGACACGCTCAGCGAGTCCGAGCTGCGCACCCTCGCCGCACTCTGCGATCGGCTACGCAGGGACATCGACGGGGCGCAGCCCGCCGAAGCCGCGAGCTGACGGATCCACGGCACCTGGAGGACGGCGGGGCGGGAACCCTACCTCCCGCCCCACCGCGGTCTCCAGGGGAGACCCCTCCCGCCGAGCGACCCGAACACAGCCCGGCGAGCTTCACCCGGGCGATCGTGCGAGCGCTCGATCACGCGACTCGCCGGTGCAGCGCGAGCAGGTCGGTACGGGTCCGACTCGGGTCTGCTCGCATCGTAGTCGCCGGTTCGGCGCGCGGATACTTCCCCGATTGGGGGGTGAGGGCCTGCCAGGACCGGGCCGAGCCGCGGAACGCGGCGTCAGGGCCAGTCGATCGACGCTTCGTACTCCTCGTGCCGCCGGAGGTAGGCGGCGATGAACGGGCACTCCGGCACGATGCGCTGCCCACGCGTCACGGCGTCGTCGAGCACGAACTTCGCGAGCCTGCTGCCGAGGCCGCGTCCCTCGAACTCGGGCAGCACCACCGTGTGCGTGAAGACGATCGTGCCGTCATGAAGGCGGTACTGCGCGAACCCGGCGCGTTCGCCGGCGAATGAGAGTTCATAGCGGTGCCGGTCATCGTTGCGGACGATGTCAACGATATCGGTGGCCATGGCGTGACTCTACTCGACCGGTAGGGCCGACTCGCCGTGATCGGCGCTCACCGCGACGAGGGTGCGCAGGCCCGGGCTGCGGCCGGAGCGAGCGGAATCGCACGGTTCGCGGCGGCACGTCGTGGCACATGGGCTGTCCGTCGCGCCGGCTCGAAGTCAACACCGCCGCTGAGCCGCGCCCCGAGGCGCTCGTGACCCGAACACTCGGACCGAACCGAGCGATTGCAGCGGCGTCGGTGCGGTCGCGGTGCACCGTCAAGATCGGGCGCGAAGAACGGCGAGGGATGCATCGGGATGCCGCCGGGGCATCCGCCGTGCTGTCGCTGTGCTCGTGCACCGTGGCCACGACGAGGGCGATGAGCCACGCGAACATGAGCGCGAAGGCGACGATCTCGAACACCGTGAGGCTGAAGATGCTGAGCCGATCGTAGGCCACCATCGCGACGACCTCGAGTGCGAGGGAGCCGTACGAGAAGAACACGAATGACCGAGGCATGCGCGAGGCGAAGAACTGCACGCCGAGGCACAGCAGCGCGAAGAAGGCGGCCGCCCCGATGGCGAACATGTTGTGCAGGTCGGTGGCGCTGTCGATCGGCACCACGCCGACGCCCATGAGGCTCACCCCGACGAGGGCGATGAGCGTCTGCATCACGGAACGTGCGCCGCGGCGCAGGCCGAACGGGCCCTGGGCGAGCGCTCGAGTGAGCGAGGCCGACAACCCGGCCATGCCGAGCCCTGACACGATGACCGCGCCATTGAAGCAGGCCGCGGCGAGGTCGTTCGAGGTGCCGAGCGTGCTGAAGTTGTGCGTCCACCACTCGC
This sequence comes from Agromyces badenianii, assembly GCF_003070885.1. NCBI lineage: Bacteria > Bacillati > Actinomycetota > Actinomycetes > Micrococcales > Microbacteriaceae > Agromyces > Agromyces badenianii. The sequence continues at coordinate 290,240 of NZ_CP028913.1, read as the reverse complement.
CGGTCGGGGTGATGCTCATGCTCGCAAGGCTTCCAGCGGCGAGCAGCATCGCGACGAGGTTGAAGTTGCGGTACACCTCGTGCTCGATCGCGTGCCGATGCAGGCGGAAGGTTCCGATTCCGAAGGCGGCGCCGAGCACGACGCCCGCCAAGCGGTGGCCGCCGGGCAACCCGTCGAAGGCCGCGGCCGTGAAGTGCACCGCGAGCAGCGCGATCGCGGCCCAGGTGAGCCCGTTGACGATGGCCCGAGGCTCCGTGCGAAGCGTCGGCAGACCGAGGCGTACCATTCCGGCGAGCCCGGCCCGCGATGCCGACGCCAGGAAGAGCGAGGCCCCGACGGCCACACCTCCCGCGAGCGCGAGCGCCATCCACAGCAGGTCGATCACCTGGTCGGCGTTCGTCGGCGAGAACCGCGGGTCGAGCGCGCGATACAGCACGATCGACACGGCGCACGCGATGAGCAGGATGTAAATTCGCCGCATTAGGGATGCCGGGCCTCTCGCACGCAGGACTTCGCGCCGAACGTGTCCTTCACGGTCGGCGAAGTCGGGACTGCTCGTGCGCTGCCGCAGAAAGACCGCCCGGTAGAACGTAGCCGGGTCAGACCCGGCGCGCGCACCTTTCATATCCGAACTCTCGATCACGGGACTCAGATGTGTCTCGAGCCTAACCGGGGAATAGCCTCCGCGTCACCTTTCCGGCGCGGCGCACACGCCGATACTCAGGTGATTCTCAGCAGACGGCGGGGTCTTGCGAAGCGCGCCCATAGCTTCGAAGCGTATCGGACGATGCCGCAAGGGCGGACTGGCCGCAACGAAAACGGCCCGCTTTCGCGAGCCGCCACGCCTCTGAAGAACAGAGATACTGTCTCAACCAGTGTGCGCCCGGAGGGATTCGAACCCCCAACCTTCTGATCCGTAGTCAGATGCTCTATCCGTTGAGCTACGGGCGCATGGGATGTCACCCTCGCGATCTTCGCGATCAGGCAACCACGCAACTCTAACGCACGCGCTCTGATCGCGCCAATCGAGACGGGCTCCTCCTGCGCGAGCGACTGGCCCGGTTCGGTCAACCCCTTGGCGGCGGCGACCGGGCTGTGCCTACCGTGTACTGAGCGGATGCCCCCGAATCATCCGCACGCCCGAAAGGAGCAAGTCATGGGCGACCCGCGAGGGCAGACTCCCCACGCCCTCACCGACCCCGAGAACGACCTTCGACCCGACGCCGACACCGGCGCTCCGCCGAACGACGACGCGGCACGTCGACGCATGCGCGACCTGCCGCCCTCGACCATCGACGGCCCATCGCTCAGCGACCCCGATGCGCAGCAGCTCGACGCCGACCCCCTCGACGCGCGAAAGCCCGGCATCCAACGGAACGATCCGCTGGACCCCGACGGGCACGTGATCTGAGGGGCAGACTCTCTGGCTCGCATGGTGCCGAAGCGAGCACCGTGCGGACTAGAGTTCCGGCATGGGCAAGTTCATCTACAACTCTTCGCCGCGTGAGATCGACATCGACGATCGCACCCTGGCCCATCTTCGTGTGGCGATCCTCAACAAGCTCCGTCGCTCCGAGAGCTTCGCCATGACATGGGAACACGGAGTCGAGAACGGCAGCGGTCGCACGACGATCTGGCTGCACGAATCGATTCCGCTGCAGTTCGTCTTCAGCGGCAACCGGCCGCCGGTGTTGAACCGTCTCTGGATCGAGCAGATGCTGCTGTCGGCCAACAGCACGGCCGGACTGCATTTCGTGCCCGAGCCGGCCGAGAGCGCACAGCTCGAAGACGAGTAGACCGAGGCATCCGCCATCGGCTGAGCGACACGAATCGCGAGGCCCGAGGGCTCAGGCGGGCTGCGATTCAGTCGGGGAATCGACCTCTTGCACGTCGACGCCGACCTGCACGGGCTGGCCGGCGATCGTCGGGATCGGGTCGGTGTCGAGGTGCTCGGGCACCAGCCGGATGCCGCCGGTGCTGTTCGCCGACCGCATCAGATCTTCGATCCACTGGCGGCTGAGTTCTGGCGCCTCGGGCTCGTCGAAGACGAAACGGAGCGGGATGGAAGCGTGCAGCCACAGCGTGCTGCGGCCACGCGGCTGATCTTCGGCGTGCTGCCAGGAGAGCGTGAAGGACTCACCACGGCGGAGCTTGGTCGTGATGGCGATCTTCAGGTGCGCGAGAGCGCGGTCCTCGATGCCGATCGGGGTGCCGGAGTCTCCGTAATACAGGGTTCCCACAGGATAAGCTTACGGGTTCGCCGCGAGCGCCGTTGACATCACCGGACGAATGGCGCGAACAGCGCCGCGATGTCGCCGTCTCGGTGGCCCGGATCGCCGCTCACAAGGAACGGGCGGCCCGAAGGCCGCCCGTTCCTCAAGAGTTTCGCGGATCAGACCGTCCGCTTGCCGCCGATGTAGCGCACGAGGAACACGATGACCGCGATGACCGCCAGTGCGATGCCGACCCAGATCAGGAAGTTCAGCGCGGGGACGACGCCGCCCGTGATCAGCAGCACGACAGCAGCGATGGCGATAATGGCGACGAGGATGTTCATGATCTCTCCTTCAATTCTTCCGCACCCGTGATCGACGGGGCGGAGGGTGGTTCAGGCCCAGCGGGCAGAACCTCGAGACGGGGGTACGCCTCGTGTCTTCGACGTTATTGGGGCGAGCGACCGCGCGGCTAGGGGTTGACCCCCGTTCTCGGCCCGTGCTAGTCGCGACGACGCCGGTTGCGGCCGGGATGCATGCGCGCAGGCGTGTCAATCCCCTGCCGTGCAATAACACGCGCGCGTACCGTGGCCGGGAAGCCAGGAGGTCACATGACCAACGAATCACTCATCGACCCGACCACCAAGCACACGACGGATCCATTCCCGAAGCAAGAGCAGTCGCCGCCGGGGCTCACCGACCAGATGTCACCGCAGCCCGACCACGGCGAGCAGAGCTACCGCGGGGCTCACCGGCTCGAGGGGCGGAGGGCGCTCATCACGGGCGGCGACTCCGGCATCGGCCGCGCGGTGGCCATCGCCTTCGCAAGGGAAGGGGCGAGGGTCGCCATCTCGTACCTGCCGAGCGAGCAGGCCGACGCGGAGGAGACCGCCGAGTGGGTTTCGGATGCCGGCACCGACGCGCTGCTCCTGGCGGGCGACCTGCGCAGTGAGGCGCACTGCGCAGAACTCATCGAGCACACGGAGCAGGCGTTCGGCGGCCTCGACCTGCTGGTGCTGAATGCGGCGTACCAGCGCAATCGCGGTGGCATCGACGAGTTGCCGACCGACGACTTCGAGACGGTGATGCGGGTGAACCTGTTCGCGCCGGTCTTCCTCGCGCGGGCGGCCGTGCCCCTCTTGGAGCCCGGGTCGAGCATCATCACGACGACGTCCATCCAGGGATTCGATCCGTCGTCGGCGCTCGTCGACTACGCGATGACGAAGGCGGCGTTGGTGGCGTTCACGAAGGCGCTCGCCGAGGAACTCGGGCCCCGCGGCATCCGGGTCAATGCCGTCGCTCCCGGGCCGATCTGGACGCCGCTCATCCCGGCGACGGGCTGGCCCGACAAGCTGCCGGGCTTCGGGCGCGACACCCCACTCGGCCGTGCGGGGCAGCCCGCGGAGCTCGCCGGAGCCTACGTCTATCTGGCGTCGGATGACGCGTCGTACGTGTCAGGCGCGGTGCTGCCGGTCACCGGCGGCCGCGGTCTGTGACACGAGAGAAGGTCTGTGACACGAGAGAAGAAGAACGGAGCACACCATGCCCGGACGCAAGAACGCGTCACTGAAGGATCCCGAGCTCTACGAGGAGCTCCGTGAAGACGGTGCCTCGAAGGAGAAGGCGGCGCGCATCTCGAACGCCGCGGCCAAGCAGGGCCGTAGCGCCATCGGCCGCAAGGGCGGCCGGCACGGCGACTACGAGGAGTGGACCGTCGCCGCGCTGAAGAAGCGGGCGAAGGAGCTCGGCATCACGGGGTACAGCGGCAAGCGCAAGGCCGAACTCATCTCGACCCTGCGCAACCACTGAACGCTCGACGCCGATGCCGCGCCTCAAACGCGTCGAGCCCTACGTCTCGCCCGGGTTCACCCGGGTGAGACGAGGGCGCGGCTTCCTGTATGTGCACAGCGACGGCGGCACCGCCGGTCGAGCCGAACGGGCGCGCATCGCCGATCTCGCGATCCCGCCGGCATGGCAGGAGGTCTGGATCTCGGATGCTCCGAATGCACACATCCTCGCCGTCGGCGTCGATGCCGCCGGCCGGCGCCAGTACCGCTACCACCCGGTCTGGCGCGAACGACAGGACGCCGAGAAGTTCCTGCGCATGGCCGCCCTGGCCGAGGCGCTGCCGGGCGCCCGCCGCGCCGTCGCCCGAGACCTGGCGCTCGACGAGCTGCCTCGGGAACGCGTGCTCGCCGCGGCGTTCCGCACCCTCGATCTCGGAGCGATCCGCATCGGTTCGGAGGAATCGCTCGCCGGATTCCGCAGCCGCGGCCTCACGACGCTCCTCGTGCGGAACGCACGGCTCGACGACGTGGAGACCGTGCGGTTCCGCTTCCGCGCGAAGGGCGGCATCCCACAGGACATGCGGGTGACGGATGCCTCGCTCGCCGCGTTCGTCGAGCGAGCCGGCGAGCGCTCGGCCGCCGCCCGGCTCTACGCCTGGTCGGGCGGACGGTCGATGCGCGCTGCGGCCCCCGTCGACGTGAACGACGACATCCGCGATCGCACGGGCGGCGACTTCACCGCGAAGGACTTCCGCACGTTGCGGGGAACGATCGCCGCCGCCGACCGACTCGCCGAGCTCGGACCCGCGGGCACCGGGCGGGCGCGCACCTCGGCGATCCGCGAGGCGATCGAGGAGGCGTCGCGCGTGCTCGGCAACACCCCCGCGATCGCGAAGGGCAGCTATGTCGACCCGCGCGTGCTGAGCGCCTACGAGCGCGGGGTGGTCGTGGCATCCGGCCCCGATCGGGAACGCCGTCTGCTCGAGCTGCTCGGACCGGCGGCCGAAGACGCGGCCTGAGGCTGCCTGCCGCCGCGCTGCTGCTCAGGTCTCGCGCTCGACCTCGGCCGGCGCCTTGTCGGGCCGCAGGCCCCGCCAGCGCGGATGCCGCGCGACGCCGGTGCTCGTCCAGTCGCTGAGCTCGATCTCGCCGACGAGCTCGGGGCGAACCCAGACGGCGTCGCTCATGTCGGCTGCGGGCACCTCGACGAATGGGGATTCGGCCTGTTCGAGCGGCCGCAGGGCCGCGAGCAGCCGCTCGAGGGCGAGCTCGCCGAGTCCCGAGCCGACGCGCCCGGCGTACTCGAGCCCGCGATCTCCGGGGATGCCGACGAGCAGCGAGCGGATGCGGCCGGTGCGCGTGCCAGCGCCGCGCCGATAGCCGCCGATCACGACCTCCTGCGTGAGCGTGAGCTTGTGCTTGAGCCAGTCGGAGCTGCGGGCGCCGGGCCGATACGGGGAGTCGGGCCGCTTCGCGACGATGCCCTCGAGGCCGAGCCGTCGACTCTCCGCGAGCGCCTCCTCGGGGGTGCCGGTCGCCGGCGCCGGCACCTCGACCGGCACACCGCGCTTCATCCGCATGAGGCCTGCGAGTCGGGCCCGGCGCTGGCGGTAGGGCTCGTCGGTGACCGGCCGGCCGTCGACCTCGAGCACGTCGAACAGCAGCAGGCGCACGGGCACGGATGCCGCGACCCGTTCGATCTCGCGCGGCTTGGTGAGGTTCATCCGGCGCTGCAGGCGACCGAAGTCGGGGCGGCCATCGGTGTCGAGCGCGACGATCTCGCCGTCGACGACCGCATCACCGCGCACGACGGACGGAAGGGAGGCGAGGTCGGGGTAGCGGGCGGTGATGTCGACTCCGTTGCGGCTGAGCAGCCGCATGCCGCCCGCTTCGACGCGGGCGAGCACCCGGATGCCGTCCCACTTCCACTCGAGCGCCCACTCCTCGCCCGTGAGCATGCCGAGTGAGGCGGCGGTCGCGAGCATCGGACGCTGCGAGATCGGGCCGACCCTCCCCGCTGGTCGAGGAGCGCCCGTCGCAGGAGGGCGCGCATCGAGGTCGCCGGCGCCGCCATCCGCCGATGCCGCCGCCGCCGCTCGAGCCGCGCCCGGAGCCTGATCCTTCATCCGATGCAGCAGCCACGAGCTCTTCTCGCCCTGCCCGTCGGTGCGGATGAGTGCGAGTCGCGCCGGTCCACCCAGCGGGCCGCCCGCCTGCCCGTCGAGGTCGATGATGATCTCGTCGTCGCGCCACTTCTCGGCGGCGTAGACGCCCGTGTCCCAGATCGTCATCGAGCCCGCGCCGTACTCCCCCCTCGGGATCGTGCCCTCGAACGTCGCATACTCCATCGGGTGGTCTTCGGTCTGCACGGCGAGGTGGTTCGTGCCGGAGGTCTCGGGCACTCCCTTCGGCACGGCCCAGCTCTTCATGACGCCGTCTCGCTCGAGTCGCAGGTCGTAGTGCAGGCGCCGCGCGTGATGCTCCTGAATCACGAAACGCGGCCCGCTGCCGCTCGGCGGTCCGCCACTGACCTGTCCCCACGCCGAGGCGGGCATGGGTTCGGGAGTGGCGCCGCTCGTGCGCATCGAGAGGTACGCCGAGAGTGGGCCGGCGTGCGAGTGCTCGGTGAACGTCCCCATCGGGTCGCCCGACTCCGCGACGCGGGCGAGCACGTCGGATGCCTCGAGCTGACGGAGATCGGGGGCCTCGAGCTCGTGCCAGGTGCGCGGCGCCGCGACCGTCGGGCGCGACCGCCCGCGGAGGGAGTACGGCGCGATCGTCGTCTTCTTGCCGTTGTTCTGACTCCAGTCGATGAGCACGCGCCCCGTGCGCAGCGTCTTGCGCATGCTCGAGACGATGAGCTCGGGGTGGTCGGCCTCGAGCGCCCTCGCGAGTTCGTGCGCGACCGCCGACACCTGGTCGGAGGTCTGCGAGCCGTCGAGCGCCGCGTAGAGGTGGATGCCCTTGCTGCCGCTCGTCACGGGGATCGCCTCGAGGCCCATTCCCTCGAGGAGGGCGCGCACGTGGCGAGCGACCTCTGCGCACTCGGCGAGGCCCATGCCCTCACCGGGGTCGAGGTCGAAGACCATCCGGTCGGGGCCCGCCGGCTCCCCGCGGGCGTCGAACCGCCATTGCGGTACGTGCAACTCGAGGGCGGCCTGCTGGGCCAGCCACACGAGCGTCGCCCGATCGCCGGCGATCGGGTACGCCTTGTCGCCGTCGGAGTGGTGCTGGATGCCTCGGCGCACCCACTCGGGTGCATGCTCGGCGAGGTTCTTCTCGAAGAACGCCGTCTCCGGGGCATCCGCCGTGCCGACGCCGTGCACCCAGCGTTTGCGCGTGACCGGACGCCCGGCGACGAGAGGCACCATGACGGGGGCGATCTCGGCGTAGTACGAGATCACCTCGCCCTTCGTCATGCCCGTCTCGGGATACATGACCTTGTCGAGGTTCGTCAGCCGCAGGCGTCGGCCATCGACCTCGACGAGCTGCCGCGCGCCCTCAGCCATGCCCCTATCTTGCCCGTGCCCGGGCCGGATGGCGCGAATCGCCCCCCGCCGACCCTGACGCGTCGTGCCGGGGCTATCGCCCGAGCCCGCGCCGGGTGTGTACTTGAGGCATGCGAGCCGTCTGGAAGGGCGCGGTCACATTCGGCCTGGTCAATGTGCCCGTCAAGTTGTACACCGCCACCGAAGACCACGACGTGTCACTGCACCAGGTGCACGACGAGGATGGCGGGCGCATCCGATACCAGCGCAAGTGCGAGGTCTGCGGCAAGGTCGTCGACTACAAGAACATCGACAAGGCCTACGACGACGGCGAGCAGACCGTCGTCATCACCGACGACGACCTCAAGTCGCTCCCGGCCGAACGCAGCCGTGAGATCGAGGTGGTGGAGTTCGTGCCGAGCGAGCAGATCGACCCGATCATGTTCGACCGCAGCTACTACCTCGAGCCCGACTCCGCGTCGTCGAAGGCGTACGTGCTGCTGCGCGAGACCCTCGAGTCGACCGATCGCACCGCGATCGTGCAGATGGCGCTGCGGCAGAAGACTCGCCTCGCGGCGCTGCGCGTGCACGGCGACGTGCTCATGGTGCAGACCCTGCTCTGGAGCGACGAGGTGCGCGCCGCCGAGTTCGCCTCGCTCGACGAACCGGTGAAGATCTCGGCGAAAGAACTCGACCTCTCCAAGCAGCTCGTCGAGAGTCTCGTCTCCGACTTCGATCCCGAGCAGTACGTCGACGAGTACCAGCAGGAGCTGCGCACCCTCATCACGGCGAAGCTCGAGCAGGGCGAGGGCGTCGACACCGCTGCGACCTTCGGCGAGGAGCCCGAGGAGGAGGGCGGCGAGGTCATCGATCTCATGGAGGCGCTGCGGCAGTCGATCGCCGCCAAGCGCGAGTCGGGCGCGGGCTCAGGCGCGAAGAGCACGGGCAGCTCGAAGAAGAAGGCGGGCTCGAAGGCACCGGCGAAGTCGACGGGCACGAGAAAGCGCGCGGCCTCCGAGTGAACGGATACCGCGCGCCCCTCGCGTGCGTGCAGGTGCCGGGCGACCCGGCGATCCGCCGTGCGACGACCGGATCGACGATCGCTATTCGGCGGTGCACACCTCGGTGACCTTGACGGCCGCGGCCTGGATGTCTGCGGTCTGCTGCGACTGAGCGTCGGCGTCGATCTCGGTGCCGGCCTCGATCTCGGCCGCGGTGGGCAGGGTCTCCGCCCAATCGCTCGCGTCGTCGAGCTTCTCTTGCAGTCCGTCGAGAGCCGTGGCGAGCGCCGAGTCGTCAGCAGCCTGCTCGTCGAGTGCGTCGACGCGCTCGGAGAGCCGGTCGAGGTATGCCTCCAGCTCGGCGGGGTCGCTCACCGTGAGGATCGAGTTCTGGGCGCCGTTCGAGATGTCGCGCACCTCGACGCGGACGACCTCGCACGAGTCGGCCGATGCACTGGCACCGGTGCCGCCCGTTGCGCAGCCTGAGAGAAGTAGGGCGCCGGCGAAGACGAGCGCGCTGGAAGAGATGATTCGTTGCATGGTGCAATTCCCCCTGATCGTGTAACCACACGAGTCTACCGAGGGCTCCAGACACCCGTTCCGGGGCACCATCGACCCGACCCCTCGGGTTCGTCTCCGCGGAATCCGGGCTGTCAACCCCCTTCCGTGCGAGGGCCGGTCGGGGCAGTATCGAGGCATCGAGGCGGTACGGCCTCGATGGCCGGTCGAGTTCGCAGCCAGCCTCTTACGAGGCTCCCCCATCCCCCATGGGTTGCCACTCGGCCGGCCGCTCTACTTGCGAGGCACGGCGCACGCTCGGGTCCCGCCTCGGGAGCACCATGAGCGCGGCGCCGAGAACGACCACGGCCAGCGCCGTCGAGACCCCGCCGACCAGGAGCACCTCGCTCGATCCGCTCTCCGCAAGCTTCGGCGACGCGGCGGCGGCTCCCGACGGGTCGACGCTCGGCGTCGGAACCGCGGGCGCGAGCGCCGCCTGCATGATGATCCGTCCGCCCACCGAGTCGAAGCCGACGGTCTTGCCGATGAAGAACGCGAACCCCGTGTTGAAGTGGCCGTTGTTGTCGGGCACGGCGCTGCAGTGCAACGTGTCGGGCGGGTCATCCGTCGTGATGAACGACGCGAACGGGGTCGCGCCCATGGCGGCCGCCATCGTGACAGCAAGGCCGGCGGTGAACCTGCCCTGCGGGTATTGCGCGCAGTCGAACGCGTCGTCGTACACGGTTCCCTGCGGTTCGTCGGTGTCGAAGGTGGTGTCGTGGCAGGCGGAGACGGTTCCGACCGTCCAGCACACGGGCGGCGCCTTGTCGTATCGTGTCTGACCGTTCGGGTAGAGCGGGTGCTGCCCGCCGGTCGGCACCTGGTTCACGACGATGCCGCCGGGTGCGGGCACGACGCCGCCGATCGTCAGGGTTCCGCCGGCATCCGTCGGGATGTCGAGCAGGAAGCCGGCAGCAGCCTCGCCCGTCGCGTACATGAAGGGGGATTCGATCTTGCCGTGCCACTCCGGCCCCGGGGCCTGGCCGATACCGAGCACGCCGCCGGCGGCACCGTGCAACGGCCAGTGCGACGGGCACGGCGTCGACGGCGAAGTGCAGTCGATCGTGTCGCCCTTGAGGAAGGTCACGCCCGACAGCGTGTTCGTGCCGAAGGTCACGTCGGCGACGCCGAGCTCACCTTCGATCACCGCGCTCACGTAGTCCTGCGAAGCGCGCTCGCCTCGAGGCGTCCACTCGTCGACGACGACCCCCGGGGCCAGCACCAGACCATTCGACCCGGTATCCAGGTTGACCTGCACCGGACTCCCGCCGACGATGATCGTGACCATCGGGGTCGGGCCGACGCCCGGCTCCTTGTGGATCGCGATCGGCATCGTCGCCCATCCCTGCCCGTCATCGGCCGAGGCCGATGGAGCGCTCGTGCCGCCGGCGACGATCGCGACCGCCCCGATGCCGATCGTGATCGCCGCAGCGATTCGCCTGAGTTGCACACTCGCCCGCCGACTTCTCCTCATGACGCTCGACTCTGGCAGGCCGAGGCCCGCCGCTGCGGAGGGCACGCGCAGAACGGGCGACCGGCGTCCAGGCGGGCGCACAGCACGATCGGCGTGCGCCCGCCCGTTCGCGGCGGGTGCCGGGTCTCAGGAACTTCTGGGAGGAACCGGCCCGAAGAGGGCGTCGACGTCTGCCATCTCCATCTCAGCGGTCGCCTGGATCAGTTCGAGCAGTTCCGGATCGAGACCGGGCGCGAACTCCTCCCGTCGCTCCGGTGCGATGGTCGACGGAACGCCTTCAGGGGCTTGCTCGCTCGCGTCGAGTGTCGTTCCGTCGTTGGACGGTGACATCCCCTGGAAGATCTTCCCCGCCTCGGATTGCCCGGTGAGGTCGAACGTGTACTGCTTGCTCTGCAGCCCGAGATCCAGCAGGCGCTTCACCTCGGGGAAGCTCGCAGCATCAGTCTTCGGAATCGGCAACAGCGTGTTCCACTTGACGCCGAGTGATTCGAGGGCCTTGGCGTATGCGTTCTCATGGGCCTGGTCGCGCACGATGAGGTAGGCGATCGTCGAGCGCGCAGTGGCGTTGGCGGTCATCTCGTAGATGCGGCATTTCTGCAGGCGCCCGGTCGACTCGAGCATGAGGTTGTAGAGGAGGTCGAGCGGGAGGTTGCCCGAGTTGTAGACATAGCTGCCGCTCCACGGGTTGCCGGCGGCATCCACCGGAAGGGCCCCCTGCGCGCCCACGAGATAGTGGTGGATGTTGCCCTCGTCCAGCGCGATGCTCAGCGGCGTGGCCCCGCCGGCCCCCGGCTTGTCCAGCGGGTCGGTCGGCTTGCCCTGGTACTGCGGCGAGCCGTCGAGCAGTCGGGAGATCGTCGTGCCGATGAGTTCGACGTGGCTGATCTCCTCAGTGCCGATGCCCTGCAGAAGATCGCGGTACGGCTTCCCGTCGGGCCCCCGGAAGTTCATCGCTTGGAACAGGTACTGCATCATCGTGCGCATCTCGCCGAATTGGCCGCCGAGCCCCTCTTGCAGCGCGTTCGCCGCGGCGGGATCCGGCTCGTCGGACACGATTTCGTTGATCATGCGTTGAACGTGGAAGAACATTCGATTACCCCCTGATGCCGGCATTCGTCGTCGGCGTCGAATCGTCGTGAGGGCTCAAGCTACGTGCGTACCCGCGCTGCCATAACGGGGTTGACAGGCCACGTGACGAGCGACAGACGCCGGAAAGGGCACGGCAATTCGCTCACGAACACTGGCGACGATGTCGCAGAACAGGTTCGGATGAGACTGAGAAAATTGAGGGGGAGGTCTGAAAACTCGAAGTCGGTCGTCAGTTCAGGGCTCGATCGGAGACTTGGTCCAAACAATCCTCTTCGGCGGGCGAAATAATCCTCCGTACGGTTGAGCCGTCGCGAGCGGCCGCGACGCACGGGCGCTTGTCTTAGTCCTTCGGGCGCAGCTAAATGTCGAGGCGACGACTCCCACATGGGATACATGTGTATGAATGGCATACCGACAGCAGCGTGGAGCCGTCGTGCCATCTCGCCCATCGAGTTCAGACTGCGGGGGCCCGTCCAAAGGGTCGAAACACGATCCAGTCATCGTCGGTGCTGTGTTGGTAGGCCACGCGGCTCGTTCCCGCCTCTGCTTCACCGAGTTGTCCCACGTATCCGGCGAGTACCCACGTATCCCGCCCGTCAGTCGCGTGGAGCGGCTTCGTCGGATCAGGCGACGGAAGATCGGCAAGCGTGATTGCAGACGGATAGTGCTGCCCCTCGGGGAACACCGCCCCGCGTCTTGCGAGTGTTTGCAGAGGGCCAAAACTGGCGATACGCAAAGTCATGCCGCGGTCCGTTTGCTCATAGCCTTGAACGGCCGCGTATGTACCCGGATGCGGCCAGCCGACCGCGAGTGGCGAATCGAGTCGGCGCTGGTAGGCGCTCGACACGCTCGCCGCTAGGCGGCGACTCACCTCTTGCGATTCTTGGTGCACAAAATCTGCAACACACCTGTTGCCGTCGAGAGTCTTGATTCGTGAAGAGTCGACGCCGAGAGCCTCTAGGCGGCGGGCAACATCCGGCGCTGCCGGATTCACGATCAGCACATCGCAGCCGGATTTGGACAAAGTTCTTGCGAGCAAGCTCGCGAGATTCGTATCGGTCAGTGGTAATGAATAGCCGATAAGGACAACCCGATCAGCATTGTCGAGCTCGCGTCGCGATTCCCGCCAGAGAAATCGCGTCTTTGGATTGTCGAAGAAGCGACTCTTGGTGGACGTAGGCGGGACGATGAATGGCGAGCGTCCTCCGATTACCGGGATGAGGTCCGTCATGTCACGTCCCGGACCCACCTCGAGACGGTCCAGGGTGGCACCGCTGGCGTCTCCTGGAAAGTAGTACCAATCGGTGGAGCCATGCAGCTTGTAGACGCGCAGAGTGGCATGGCGAACGAATCCCTGTGGGACCGCCATGAACATGCCTCTCCCATTGGGGAACCCGATGACAGCGTCCATGGGCTGCAAGAAGTCGCGCTCGTCGCGGTAGCCCCGCTGTCGCACCCCTGCCTCCACCAGCGTGTCGTAGTTGAGTGTGATGATCGGAGTCTCAGCGTGATGCGCAAGGTCGATGAAGGCGTCGAACCATGCAGGCAGATCCGCGGCAGCCTCCTTTTCCCTTCGCTGCAGAACTTCAGCGATCGTCGCCTGGGCTGCGGTGAAGACCGCCAACTGTGCGTAGGCCTCCGGCTCATCTTCGTAGGGTTGACGCTCCGCGAGCCACGTCAGCCATGCCTCGAAGGTAAGCCCGTCGGCCGAGAAATGGGGCTCTGTGAAGCTCAGAGACGGGCGTTGTCTCCGCAACTCCCCTAGGGCCTCTTTGCCGAGTTCGTCAGTTAGCGGCATTGCGGACGAGACTGCTCGCGAGAAGCCTGCGCCCAGTAACCACACATCCCTACGTGGGTTGGGCGGAAACTCGGTATTTCGTACGCTCACGGGTCGATCTCTACCCTCGTTGCGGGAGCGGACTGATTTTCGCGACAGTCGACGGCGGAAAAGTCCTCGAGTCCGCTGCCATTGGCCGCAGTTGGGTGACCGGAGCGTCTGGGCGAAGCGAACCTGACGGGTCTCAATCGATCCACCGTCTGAAGTAGCGTTCGCTCAGACCAGTCGCCGTTGCCGCCTGGGCTATCGTGAGGTCAACAGCCGTTGGTGCTGTCGTCAAGCTCCGGTGGAGCTGCATGGTTCCTCCGCGGGTGTGGTGATGTCGAGGTCGTCGAAGAGTGTTCTGACCGAAATGCCTCGCGCCCAGGTCTCGGCATCGATGCGGACATCCCCGGCGCCGGCGCCGGGTGTGAGATCGACGAAGACGACCAGGTGTTCGTCTCGGCCGAGACGATCGACCGAAAGCTGCGCGCCACCCTCGCTGCTCGGATCGAGTCGCAATCGGCCAATCGCCTGACCCGTAGGACGTTGGTGAACCCTCCAAGCCCACACTCGGATGCTTTCGAGGTCGTATCCGTGGTTGGTGATGCGGATGAACGGCTGCTCAGAAATACAAAGGATCACCGAGATCGCGTCCGGAGGCTCCACGAGAGGTTCGGCTGCCAACGCCGTCGTCAGGCCAGTCCGGGCCCCTTCCCGGGTGACGACAACTCGACTCGGCCCGGCAACTGGTGAGGTACCGGCCATGAACTGGAGCGCTTCACGAAGACCGAGCTGCGTGTCATACCCGATCGATTTCGGCTGCGGTCTGGGCCATCCCGGGTCGAGAATGCTAATCACGTGGCTCTTGTCCGCGGCGAGCCAGTTGCGCACGACCGTGTTGATGTGATCGTCGCCGAACGAGTAGCCGATCACCACGAGTTTCGTCGCCCGGCTGAGCGCTTCCTCGAATGCTCGCATCAGGGGCAGGGTGGGCCCGTCGGTTGCAAGCTTTTCTCGGTCCCCGATGACGATCAGCGGGGTGTCTGTCGTATAGGGCGACCCAACGACTTCTGCTGTGACGCCCGACTTGTACCTGTACCGGACGAGCGGGTGGTCCGGGATCGGGTCGGTATGCCCGCCGGACTGACGAACCCAGTCCACGGACCCGTGAGGTTTGATGAGGTTGATTCGCCCATCGACCTGTTCAAAGGGAACCGGGCTCCCGGGTCGCCACCCATCGAGGCCGGTATCGATCGGTGTTCCGAGCTCTGCGGCTGCGAGCTCAATCGCCCGGTCGTAGTTGAGCGTCGTGATGTCTACCCCACCGGACTGGGCTTGAGCTAGCTCGACGAGCGGGTGCAAGTAGTCGACGTTTACAGGCACGGAGAGCAGTGCAACGATTCGCCTCAACAGCTGATCCTCGAGGCGCGCAAATGTCGACCCGTCGCCAGGAGCGACAGCTGCTCTCGCGATCGCAGCGATGTCGGCAGCCAATCCCCTCTTGTTTAGGCCGGTGTGTAGGTCGACCTTCAGACGGATGTCGCTGTCGCGGAACGGTACAGGGTGGCCGTCCACCTCTTCCACTGACCCACGCCACGCGGAAATGAACGGCGCCGCTTCATGCATGCGGCGGTCCCTGAGTAGGCGTACGGCAGAGACGAGGCGTTCAACGTTCACGGCGCGGAGCGGGCTGTCGCCCTGTTCTGTTGCGTGTGCGACCATCGCACCGTAGACGATGTGCAGCGCGCGAACGACCTGTTGTTGGCTGGCCCGCTGGCTTGAGTGGAGCTGACCAAGGTCCTGCTCGAACGATTCGACGAGCGCTCTCGCGAGGTCCTCGGTGAGTGGTAGCCCTGCGTCCCGCGACGCCCCAGCTCCGAGCAGAACGGTGATCCTGTTTCCCGCCATCAACGCCTCGCTTCGTGCTCATGCCTTGTGCGGACCCGTTCAGCCTATCCAGGCCCACCGATCCTGAAGCAACACGAAACAGGAAGGCCCTCACACTCGTGATGCTTCGCTGCCCAGTCGTCGTCGCCGTCGCCGATAGTGTCGGAAGGTGAACACTCCAGCCATGCGCATCGTCATGACGGTTCTCGCCATCGTGGTTGTTGTCTTCGGGCTCTTTTCTGCCAGCGTCGTGGTGTGGGGTTCGTGGTGGCGGGTTCTCGATATGCCGACCGCCGAGGAATGGTCCGCCTTCTTCGGGGCATCAGCCCTAGTCGCGCTTGGATTCGCCTGGTACCAGATTCGACAGGTGGATCAGTCGAACAAGGCGCTAATCGCCTCTAACGAGCTCGGTCGCCAAGTCAACATCGAAGCCGTCCGTCCGAGGGTGCAGGTCGCTCTGGAACCTACTCGATTCGTCCAGAATAATCGCGGGGCGCCGGTAGAGGGCACGCTCCATATCGCGGTACGAAACATCGGGGTAAGCCCGGCCCACGACGTGTGTTTGCGTGTGAGTCCGCCCTTCACTTCGTTAGAGAAGTACTTCAAGCCTGGAAGGATGGGGGCGCATTTCGCTGAGATTAACGGCGCATTCGGCGGCGAGGTAAGCTTCCGGACGCTCCATCCGGGCAACACGTACGTTTGGTTTCTGGGTCAGGTCCCGGGCCTGTTCGACGACAGGTCGGGAATCCCGCGCCGCTGGGAGGTCGAAGCCGAGTACGGGGGGACCGTTTCTTCCGAGCCGTTCCGCGAGAAGTTCATCCTTGACCTTGATGTTGAGAAGCGTATTGAGCTGCCCGTCGACCCGCTCGTCCGGATCGGCAGGGACATCGAAATAGTCGGCAGCAAGCTCGAAGCGATCAAGGGCGTTGTGTCAAGGAAGCTCGCCCTCAGCGACGAAGCTGTCGAAGCTCTGGGCCGGCGGGACCTCAGAGGGCGGCTGGCATCAACCCGCCGCCGCCGAACGCCTTCCTGGCTGCGAAAGCGGCGTTGAGGGCTTTCAGGAGTGCTTCTTCCCCTGCGTCGCAGTAGAAGCTGCGGATGGCGGCGAACGCTAGCGAGAGGAATCGCCTCTAGACGACACTGCGAACTTTTGTGGGACGAGCCGGTCTCGCTTTCAATGGTCTTCTAAGGAATCACCGCTGCCATTACTGCTCATCCCTGCCAACTAGGCAGGGACCGTACATTCGGCATGTCGTCGCACCGTCGACTAACATTCGACCACGTGTTCGAATTTGTGGAGGCGTGATGGCAACAACCGTCACAGGGTCGGCGACCGTCTGGGAGCAGAACGGTGCGCCAACTCGACTCGTGATCCGTGGCGAACGTTGGCGAGTGAAGGACACACCGGTGAGAAGGTCAATTGAAGCCGGACCCAGATAATCCTTAACGAAGCATCGCGTCGATGATCGGTTGAATCGGTCAAGGCGCGGTGTTGACCGTACCCTCGTCTTCTTCGGCGGCGGCTCAGGCGAGGCCAGCGCCTGCCGGACCATTTGCCGGCCGACAACGCCCTTATTCCCAGTTCCTCTACCCGCGCATCACGTCGGATCCGAGCAAACACGTCCACCCGAGACTCCATCCGTCCTCCACCCTCAGCAATCGGAAACCGCAGTTCCGATAACCGTGGGGGTGGGTCCGGCTTAGAGTGCCGCAAACACCCCGACAACCCGCAAGTGGTCCCCGCTTAGATTGCCCCGGTGGGTCCGACTTACGCTGCCATAGTCACACAAGGGAACCCAACGCAAGCCCGGCGTGCGCCCGTTAGACCAGGCGCCATTTGAGCATGGGCGGGCGGCACCTCTTAGGAAGGCTGGTACCGGCCGTCTGGCTGATCCATGCTGACACTGGGCCCCAAACCCCTGTCAAGACCAGCAGTCCGATGGCGAGGAGGCAGCACGCTGTTTGCCGAAACGGGCGAGGAGCAGCCCAAACAGTACGAGTGGCGTGATCAACCCGAGGAAGTATGCGAAACCGCCCTAGCCCAGATCTCGTCGTCAGTCCTTCGTCACTGATCACCGGGATCTTGCTCATTGGCAAAGCTATCGACGGCTCGGTCGAACGGCACATGCCATTCGGATGATCGATAGTCGCCGAGACCGAGGAACCGGTTGATTGCGTCCTTCGGGTCGCTGCGATGGGGTGCATCGTCCACCCACATCATTTCGATGTCAGTATCTCCGGTCAGTTCGGGGAGTACCTCGTCGTGATCGCCGTCAAACGTTGAGTTGGGTAGTTGGCCGAAGACTTCTGATCGATCGTGAAGCTCGAACGAGTCCATAGCCCACTCGACGTAGTCGGGTCGGGTGGCGAGGGAGAGGAGCGCCTCTTCGGCGGGTGTCCGCGGGACCATCCCCTCATAGTCACCTCGGCGTGACGCTTCGCGGAGCCGATCCGCGGATTCTCGGAGTGCGAGCCACCAGTCACGCGGTTCAGATTGCACCATGGCCGGCATATCGTCCGCGACGATGGAACTGATTGCGTCGACTGGGTCGGCCAACCAGCCATCGAGGTCAACAGAGATGTTGGAGAGGCTTACCCAGAGTGTGAACCGGTTGCGTGGCGTGAGTACCGTCTCGACGTTCTGATCGAGTTCTGCGTCCGCGAGAAAGACCCGGACGTTGGTGTCGGGAGCCAGCGGCTTGTCAAAGAACTCAATGACCCACGTTGCGGCGGCACTGTAAAAATCGGCGTCGGCATCTTCTGTGTCGCGGATCCAAAGCCAGTAGCCGCGCGCAAGGTTGGTCTCCCAGCGCGGATCCCCGAGCACCGTGGCAAGCTCCTCCGAGTTGGTCAGAACTCGGCGGTCAAGAGTCGCTCCGTCGGGGACGGGCCACCAAGTGTCGATGGAGTTCGGGCCGGTCTCCGCCTCCCCGGAGAGCAGTGTGCCGACCATCCGGAATCGGCCGTCCTCGTCATCGATCTCTCCTTCGATGAGTAGCTGGAGCCCAAGATCGACGGCCGCGTCCGCGCACGCCAAAAGGTCATCCGATTCAGACTCGAAGTAGAATTTCTTCAGGACAGTCATGGCGGACCCGTCCTGACTCCACGCGACGCTGGAGAGCGGTGGGCAGGCAGCAATCGATTCTCGGCATGAGCGGCCGACCGCAGGCGGAAATCCGGCAAGCAGCGTCTCCAACTCCTCTTGGCCCTGTCCGGACGCAGCCCAGTTAAGTGCGCTGACCAGGGCAGCGGCATCGTCCGCATCGCACGCGAGAGTCGTCACGACCGTTACGGTTGGCGCTGCCAGCGGGGCGGCTGGCGTGATGAGCACGATCCGGCTTCGGGACGCTGTCGTGATCGCGGCAAACGTCGGCGGCGGTACAGGAAACGTGGGTTCAGACATGGGTATCCCCTTTGAGGGTAGGAACCGTCCCGCGCATCAGTGGCGCGCAGAACGTGGTGACGTTGGACCGACGCTGCTTGACTCGGTACTTGCAAGTCTGCTCTGCGTGCTGGTGCGGCCACACTACCGCGTGCGCCTGCACCGGTCTAGCACCCAGCACGCGGGTGGTCCTGACTTGCGAGGACGATTCCGAGCCCACGGCGCGATCACCTCAGTACCATCAGCCCAGCCCACCGCATTGCGCGCGCCGGTTCCTTCAGCCCGCCGGACCGTTCAGAGTTGCCTCGTCCTATCGTCAGCGGGCCACTCCGACGGCTTGCATCAGTGTGCTCCACACCGGTCAGCGCCGAGCCTTTCGGCTCGTATTATTCGTGGCGCGGTCTGTCCATGGGCAGCGAACATCGCACAAGCCGTCCAGGGGTCGCCGACGCGTATCTTGGCCATCAAGTGAACACGCGCTGCCGGGCCCGGTTTACAACACCCTTACCGTTTACTTGTTTGCTTTGTTTACAGCGACACGTCAGCGTCGTCGGCGCCCTGTACGGTCAGCGATGTGTCAGATGAAATGATCTTTGCGGTAATCGCCGCGGTCGCCGGCTTGTTCGGTTCGCTGCTCGGTGCAGCCGTCGGCCACTCGGCAGCAGCTTCGAGCTACTGCCTGTGAAGCGGATCTCGCACGTCAGGAAGCTCACCGAACCCAGGTCCATCTCCTCCCCGCAGACCTCATCGCATGAGGCACAGCCTGGATGGGCCTTGCTGTTCTCTCAAGCACAGATTCACCGGTCAAGCCTGGCCGGCCAATCACCGACAGCCAAGACGGTGAAGACGGAGGTGAAGACCCTCGATGCAGGCTTCGGTCAACTAGCGCAGATGCCGCGCCTCCTGACCGAGCTTTATCTGTGGGGTCCGAGACGAAGAGCTGAGCGCGATCCTCGGCGAGCTCGACAAGTTCTTCGCCGGAAGCGATTCTCCTAGCGACACGGCGCGCACTCTCAAACATGCAGGAGCCTCCCACTCCCGAGTCGAGAGCTGCGGATCTCGCCACGCCGCCCCGCCTCGGCGAGCTGCTTGGACGTCTGCAGAAGCGGGTGCCAACCAAACCCACGATCGTCAAAGCGCCCGCTGCCCGCATGAGCCTGTCTTGCCAGCCGACATACTCGTCGCACCCCACTTCCACATCTCCCAAAACAGAGATGTCCGGATGAGCGAGGTTGGTTCCAAATCGGTTCGAAGTCACCCGAGTTGACGGTACTGCACCGCGGGGATCCTTCTCTCAGTTCGATCGACGAATCGGTGCGCGAGCCAACGGAACGATTCACTCGAGCGCCCGGCCCGTTTCGAAGCGGATCCGATCTTCCGCCGCCACCACGCAACCTTCCCCGGTTCGTTCATGACCGACGGCTGATGGGGCGCCGATCGATCATCACAACCGGTGTCGTGGCCCGCGTCGTGTGCAGCACCCCTTCGACTTTCAGGTCGATGAGCAGTCGCATGTCGTATCCGAGCCGGCAGTCGATGAGCTTGAGCAGGGTGACGGATTGTTCGTCTCGGCGGAGCTCGTGGTATACGTCGGGCTCCTCTCGGTGCCGGGTGACGACCATTTGGTCGAGGTCGACCGTGTATTCGGAACCGGTTTCGGTGGTCACGATGTAGACGCCGGCGGTCAGTCCGTTGAGCGTCATCAGGTCACCGAACATCATCGACCCCTTCGCCGTGGGCCAGCCGGTCGATGCTCAGGATCAGCGACGTCCTCGCCCAGTAGTAGTCGACGAGCAGGTCGGTGGAGCGTGTGGTGATGAACGCCGATTTCCCGACCGCGCAGTCTTCGAACGTGCGAAGAAGCCCGGTGTTCGGTGCGTCGTACCGGTGGGCGCCGGATCCCGGGATTCGCTCCCAGGTGCCGCGGTCCAGGTCGACCACATGTTGCGAGCTCTGGGTGCGGAGCAACCATCGCCCGGTCGTCTGGGTTGCCAAGTCAGTGACATCATCGGGCGCCTCGACCCGGGTCCCCCGATCATCGATGAACTCGAGGTCGAGCGTCTCCGTGTTGAGGATCGCAGCGACCAGTCTGCACGTCCGGAGCCCGGTCGCGTAGGCGAGCGTCTTCGCTCCGAACGCGGAGCCGGTGGCCAGCAGGAGCCGGGGTCGGACCGCGAGGAACGCCCGATGCACTTCGGCTTGCGACGGAGCGTCCTTGTCGTTCAGGTCAGTGGCCGACGGTCGTTCGAACGGCGGCAAACACGTGAACAGAACGTCTGCGTAGCCGCGGCCGAGTGCCTCAACATCGCGGTCGTCGACCCTCCGATCTTCGTGGTCGGATTCCCCGCCGCCCAAGACCGCGAACTTCTGCGCGGTTTCGAACTCGTCTCGGAACCCGCGCGGCAGGTATCCGATCCGGCTCGACACGAACCGGACTTCCTCCCGATGCCACGACCACGGCAGCCCCGAGTCGTGGTCGAACGGGACGTATCGAAGACGGAGCGGGTCGGAGGGACCGTCGAGGAACAACAGCTTGTGTTCATACGCGGCCAGCGCTCGCCCTGGTTCCGCCGGCAGGTTTCGCCAGTCGACGTCGTCCGGGATCAGGCCGAGGCCACCGAGCTGGAACACGGTGCGCACTTCGTGTCGGGCGAGCCCTGCATTCGCCACGGTCAACGAAGCCCAGTCCCCGTTCACGGTGCCGATCACACCAACCCGATTGCCGTATCGCATGTTCACGAACCGCGTTCCTGAGCGAGTTCTCGGCGCATCGCTTCAAGCGTTCTCGGCGACCCGAACAGCTGGGTGCTCTGCAGCCATTTCGTCTGCACCTCACAGATATGGTGATTTCATTCACCTTGATCGTAGCGCGGCAGGGTGAAATCTTCCACCGACTGATCTAGGGGTGAAAGGGACGTGATGAAGCTCCCTCCTCGCGTTGGCGATTGGCGCAGCGGCAGCGGCTCAGGCGCAGAGCGGGTCGAGCACCTCGACCTGCGCCAACTCGTACCCGTACACCCGGGCCAACTCGACCGGGAGGCTCGACCACACACACGCACACCGGTGGCACATCAATCATCACCAAGGAGTTCGCCCCGGGGGTGTCCAGCCTGAAGGGGTTCTACAAGGCGAAAATTC
Organism: Agromyces badenianii; assembly: GCF_003070885.1. Taxonomy (NCBI): domain Bacteria; kingdom Bacillati; phylum Actinomycetota; class Actinomycetes; order Micrococcales; family Microbacteriaceae; genus Agromyces; species Agromyces badenianii. Next base: position 268,404 of record NZ_CP028913.1, on the reverse strand, counting down.
CGGTGACGATAAACATGAGCACCGCCGGGACCTACACCAGCGGTGTCTTCGGCTGTACTGCCTAGTGGCAACGTGCCTCCACTCTGTCGGACAACCTTTCTCCCGCCTGGCCGAGTGGTGTTCGCGGGGCGGCGGCGAGGGACCGTTACAGAAGGTTGTGCTACACCTTCTCAACGACGAGCTCATCCCTCGTCCGGTCGAGCGTCGCGAGGCTGACCGTCCTACCGTCCGCGTGGAGGGAGACGAGCCGTGCTTGCTTGGTGCGTGGCTGCGCGCGGTCGAGCGGATGCCGCGGCATGGGGAATCGCGATGACGTTCGGTAACATTGGCGGATGGAGCCGATCCAACGCGTGACACCGCCGACCCTCGATGTGCTCGTTGCACTCGTGGAATCGGCGTCACCGATGTGGGGTCTTCAGATCATCAAGGACTCCGGGAGGAACCCGGGGACCGTATACCCGATCCTCGAGCGACTCGAGAGCCTTGGTTGGTTGACGTCGGACTGGCCGGCGGAGCCTGAGCGCAGCGGTCCGCGCCGTCACTACTACGAGTTGACGGCCGAGGGCAGGAAGGCGGCGGTCAAGCTGCTGTTGGAACGTGCCGGAAGCCGAGTGCGGAGCTCGGACCGGGGCGCGGTGTTGGGCGGCGCGCAGGCATGACTCCGCGGGTCCGGCGGCTCCTCGCGCTTGTAGCGCTCCTCGTGCCCCGGGAGCGGCGAGAGCGTTGGATGGCTGAGTGGTCGGCCGACCTCAGTTCCTGCGAGGAGCTCGGCATGTCCAAGCGTTCGTTGCTCGCCTCGCTCGCGGGCGCGGCGCTCTCACTCCGCTGGACGGCGGCGACCACAGAGGCTGCCACGATGTGGTCGGGCGTCGACCGGATGCGGCTGCTTGTCGTCGGGGTGCTGCTGCCCGGGTTCGTCGCGATGCTCATCATCGTCGCGGTGAACGCCAACCAGCCCCCCGCCGTTGCGAATGAGCCGCCGAAGTCGACGAAGAACACCTACATCATCGACCCGGCGACCGGTGCGATCATCGGGACGAAGTAGGTCGAAGAAAGCGAGGCCGCAGCAGTAGGTGCGCCGCAGCCTCGCTCACGAGTTAGAAGATCTTGACCGATGTGACGGTCACTGCCGAGCCTCCCCAGCCAGCGCTCGAACCCGGGCCGAGAGTCGGGCCGGTCACCGTGCTGCCGCTGTAAATCCAACGCAGCTGCGCCGTCCAGGAGCCGGTGTCGTAGGAGGTCCGGTTAGTCCACGAGCCTGTGGTCGTCCCGGCGCCCTGGAACCCGACTGCCGTCCCGAAGTTGCTGCGCAGGCACACAGTGCCGCTCGTGCACGTCACTGAGCTGATGGCGGGTGCGACCATCAGCTCAGTGACGGCGACGACGGCGCCAGTGGCGGGATCGAGTGTGACGTGGACGTTCTCAAGGGGAGCGTCGGCTTCTGACTCAGTCAATGCCACAGGTGTCTGGGGCGCAGCGGTCGCTGGCGCGACGGCGCCGAACACAGTCATTCCGGCGATGAGCGCCGCGCCGATTAGGGTCTTCCTCAACATCATGGTTCCTCTCATACTCGAGGGACATTCCTCGGGTCGAGAGGTAGTATCACCCATGATGGCGATCTATCCAACATAGGTCGGACCGGCGTCGATTCGTTTGAGTCTTCCCTTCGAACCACGGCACGTCCGGCGACGACTTCTTCGGTCTCCGGCCGCGGAAGATCGCCTCAGTCCAGCGTAATGGGGGGCGTTGCGTACAACTGCACGGGGACCGGGGCCAGCGGCCACGGCGCGCGTAGGCGAGAGGGAGCTCGTCGGCCGAAGTCCTTCCGGCGGAGCATCACCATGCCGTAGGGAGCACCGCGACGAGAACGCGGTGACGGCGAGGATGCCGAGGGTAAGGGTGCGGCCGAAGCTTCCGAGCTGGCCTTCGATGATCGCGTCCACGCTCGTCGAAACGGACTCGAGCTCATTTGGTTATTCGATTATCCGTCGGGTCGCAGCTCAATGCCTGCGACTGATGATTGAATTCACCATTTGCGGTACCATCAAGTGGTGACTCTTTCCACCATTATCCGAGAATGGGGGGCCTTGTGAGACGTAGTCGCTCGCACCGTCGAGACCTTGGCTGGTCTATCGACCGCTTCGTCGCCGACCCGGTCGCAGACCTCATCGGCGGGACCCGCGCACTGATCCTTCGCATCCTCGCTTCATACGAACCGGTCACCAGCAAAGATGCCGCAATGCGCGCAACACTGAGCCGCCAGCGCGTGAAGAAGACGCTCGACGACCTCGTTGCGATCGGACTCGCCACCCGGGATACAGACCGCAGTGTCTACTGGTTGAACGATAGCCACGTACTCACCGCACCGCTCTTGGAAGCACTGGATGCACGACCGAACGCATTCACTCGAATCAAGGCGCTGGCCTCCGAGACTGTCGGGCCTTACACTACGGTCGCCGTCTACGGATCCGGCGACGAAGAGGGCCTCGGGGTACTAATCATCACCGGCGCCGGCGACGAAGGATCCTCGACGGAGCTCGCCGAGATCCTCGCCCGCGTCCTTCCACGAATGCTCAGCGGCACCTCCCGGGTCGAAGTCATCCAGCCGACCGAACTGGCCGATCGCATCAAGCAGCGCAACCCGACTGCGTTGAACAACTGGTGGAGGTCAGTGACCGTGTTCGGTCCCAACCTCGCGGACACCATGATCACGATCTACCGCAGCACCATCCCACCCGCTCCCCAGACCACCGACACACACCGCACAGGCGAATGACAACAGGCGCCCGCTACAAGTACGAGCCCCGAAACGGTGCGAAGTACTGGACGCACGTCGAGGAGTTCGTCGACAACTGCCTCATCGAATCCGAAGGTCGCACGAGTTACTCCCTCAAAGAGTTGACGGCAGCACTCGGGCCCCTCAGCATCTGGTGCTGGCAGACTGGGTCAGCATCGCTGGACACGAGCGAGGTTCTCGACCGGGACGTCATCGAAATGTTCGTAACCACCGGCCTCAGCGGATGGACCAACGCGAGCCGCAACACAATCCGCTCAAGACTCCTACGACTGGCCGAAGTGCTGGCCCCCGACCAACCACCTGTGCGCCTGCGGCCGTACGGCAACTCCGATGCCTCCGCCCCATACACGCTGCAAGAACAAGCGGCGTTTCTCAGCTGGGCAAGATCCCAAGGCACCCTGTTGCGCCGGACCAATGCCGAGGTGCTCCTCGCACTCGGATTCGGAGCAGGGCTGTCAAACGAGGAGCTAATCCGCGTGCGCCGACGAGACCTGGACGTCAGCGACGCCGGCACGACGGTGCACGTGGCGGGTACTCGCGAACGCGACGTACCGTTCCTCGAACAATGGGCCACGCTGCTCACCCAGCTCCAGGTCGCCGGCTCCGATGAATGGGTGTTCCTCCCCGGTCGCCGGTACCGGTCAGCAAACCTCACCGGGCTGTTCGTCATGAAGTCAGACGGTCGACCGACCCTTCTCGTCCGACGGATGCGCGCAAGCTGGATCGTCCATCACCTCAACCGAGGAACACCGATCCTCCCGTTACTCACTGCCGCCGGACTCCGGACACTGGAACCCGTCGACCGTTTTCTTCCGCATGCAGCGCCTTGGTCCGATACCGACATCGCCAGCGCACTTCGGTGACGAGTCGATCGTCACGTCCTACCGGTAACTCACACCGGTCGGCCAGAGATTCCTGCTCAACGCACGCTCGAGCTTCCCGATAGTCGCCATGTCAGGCCACGACCGGCCGGCGAGGACCGCGAGCAACGTCGCGTGATCGATACCCGCCTCCCTCGAGACCGCGCGAACCGACTGCTCACCGATCGCATCCACGAGGTTCAGGACGAACTGCTGCGCGACGCGCGCGATCGGGTCGTCAGACTGGCCATCCGGCCAGTCGGAAACCAGCTCAGACGGACTCGCACGCTTCACCCGACCCACGGTCTCAGACTACGACGTCTCGCCGAAGCTCCTCGCTACGGCTCACGCGCGCCTCACCCCCGTCCACTTCTACGCCGGTTGGAACAGCTCATCCTTCCCCGCCGCGGCCGCCTGGCTCCGCCTCGCGACCTTACCTCGAGGAATCCCATTACTGAACACCACGACCGCGGTCATTGCCGCCGCGCGGTTCCGCCCGCTGCCATCGACCGCCGAGCCAAGATCATCGGGAAGGGTGGTCCTTGCTCAAGCCGTCACGTGATCCTGAATCAAGTTGGCAAAGCCAAAGAGCTGGACGACGTCGTCCGCTCACGAAAGCTCGAGCTCGGGTGACTGACGACGTGGGGCCAAACATGCGGGCCGTCATCGAGCCAGCATTCGATGGGCGCGCCTTGCAGGCGGGTTCATCCTCACGAAGATGCCGCCGCTCGTTCGCGGGCATCGACGCGCTGACTGGAAGCTCCGCGGTCTTCGCGCCCGCATCGAGACGACCGGTCAGCCGTGGGTGTGGGCCGACGACCAGGAGGCGGCCATCGCCCGCGGCTACGCCGGGTTGGACATGGAGCCGGTGCTCACGACTGTGCCGGGCCTACCCATCGAGACGGACGAGTTCCACGGGCTCACCGGGGCCCACTTCCACGGCAGCCGTCAGTTCGTCACCCGCATCTCGTTGGCGGCAGCGAAACGGCACTTCTGGAGCCGACGCGACCGTGTTACGGATTGCGACGACCTCCCTCGCTAATCGAGCTAAGTTGAACAACACGAGGTGAATGCCTCGCACGCTCGCGTATTCGCGGCGTGGCGTCAGCAAGGAGGAACTATGAAGCAAACGATGCGTCGCCGCCTGATTCTAGGGTCAGGCAGTGCACTGCTCGCGGCTGGGCTCGCCCTCGGGGCCGCATCAGCGGCCGTCGCCGCCCAGACGACTTGGTACAACGGCACCGCCAACATCAACCAGAAGTACACCGAGGGGACCGCCTACCAAACACGCGACGGCATCAAGGCTGGCTTCAACGAGAGTACGGCCGTCGGACAGGCTCGGATCACCGTCTGGTACGGCGCGTACTCCAACCAGTGCTGGGCGGTGGAATGTGCCATCAGCGGCCCACGGACCAACAACAAGGGAGCGTTCGAATGGACGTACCCTGGTGGCCAGTCCGGCGACAAGCTCAAGATGTTGGGGATCGCACTGAACGTCGGCGGGATGCTCCGTGCAGAGAACGATCTCGGTGACGTTCCCGGCGATGCAGCCGCGACAGACCCGCTTGCATCGGCCGCGGATGCGTTCTCACTCACGCCCGCAGATCTGACCTTCCTCGCTTCGCACGAGGGCGTGGACGTGTGGACCGCAAGCGACGGGACCAAGACCTACCTGTTCACCGTCACGGGCGACGGCTATGCAACGGGTGCGTCGGCGACCGCCGATGTGTTCAGTAAGCACGGCCTGACCGTCGGTATTGTCGGAGCGGCTGGCGTCGCACAGCAGTTCACGATCCTTCCGGACGCCAACCCGACGATTGACGGCCAGCCGGTTGCTGGCCTGACGCAGCTGACTGACACGCTGTTCGTGGATGCTGAGTTCGGGACGCGTTCCTCGGATGAGGTCCTCGAGCTCGACTCGGACGTGACGGTTGGGCTCTCAGGGAGCTAGGGATAGGGAGAGCACGATGGCAGGCTACAAGACGACACTCGCAGTCCTGGTCGCTGCGGTTGCGGTATTCGGCATGACCGGATGCAGCGCTTCCACCGACGAGCTCGTCGGGCATTTCGAGACCAGTGCCGAGCAGGCTGAGTACGAATGCGTGGAGACGGTGCCGTCGCAAGGGTCGATCCTTGCACTGCGTAGCTGCCAGAACGACGACGGCTCCGAACTCCAGTTCGCGGTCTTCGACTCGGTGACGAGTCAGCGCAGCGGGTCCGCCAGCCTTGCAAGCGGCACAAACCCGGTCACCGTCGGGCACGACGTCTGGGCGGTCGCAGGTGAGGACTCGGCGGTGGTCCAGAGCATCGCAGCCGAACTCGGCTCAACCGAATCTGAACTCGAGTCCGCGGTCGAGTGAGTACACGGGGTGGCGGGACATCCCACACTCCGCCACCCCGTGCTCACGTCTGTGCCCGGCCTACCCATCGAGACGGACGAGTTCCACGGGCTCGACGCCGACCTCGCGGCCATGCGGGCGTTCCTCGACGCATGTGACCGCGCCTGAGCTCTCCTCGGCAGGCCTGGGCCGAATGACCAAGGAGATACTCCGCGCGTACGCCGGCGACTCCTCAGCGGCAGCATGTCACGAGAACGCGCCGCCGCCGGCACCGCTCCTTCCGGCCCGCCGTCCGCCCACTGAAAAGCGGAGGGGGCGGCCAGCGCCCCTCCGCTATTTCAGCAGTTCGTCAGAGAAAATCTCGGCTACATCTGACCGGCTTGTTGCCGGTCTCGCCATGACCGCATCCAATGGACACGTTCTGATACGCGTAGGAGATGTAGACCTGCTGGTTGCCGCTGTGGACAGTGCTAGAGCCACTCATGATGAGGCTCACGTTGAAGCTGAAGAATTCTCTGCTCTCAGCGAGTGCTCCGATACTGTACGAATGACCGCTCCACTTCCAAGTGTTCTGAGCGATCTGCCCGTCGTAGTACACGACCCGCGTCGCAGCCTCGGCAGGCGTGGAAGCAGAGACTGCGAACCCGGTCGCCAGAAGCAGGCCCAGGATGGCGGCCGGGATCCTTGCACGCAGCCCTCGCCTGGGTGCGGCGACATTCACCGTCATCAGCCGACACGCCCAATGCCTCGAAGTATAACTGCCGGCGCGTTCGGGCTCTTCGACTCGACCGATGCCCCCTTCTGTGCGGTTGCCAGGTCTGACTCGGCGAGGACCGCCGAAACGGCGTGCAGACCAGGCGGCATCGCTTGGCCTGCCGCGGTGTCGGGCAGCATGAACGCAGCGAACGATGCGCTTTCATCCGTGCCCTCAACTGCGAGGGTCAGACCGTACTGAGCGAAGCGCTTGGTGTCGGAACAGGTGGCCGCGGCGAAGTCCTCCTGTCCGGTTGGAACCAGCACCAGGCAGATGTCCCCGTCGTTCTTCGCGACGCTCCAGTAGCGAGCGTTCTGAGACTCCCCTACGAGATGCGACGTCTGGAAGTCGAAGCCTTCGAAGACTCCCCGATTGATACTCGAAGGAATGTCATCGGCCGGTGAGCGCTCCGCTGAGACCGTCGCGTGGACGGATTCAACCGCCGGTGTGAGGTCTGCGAAGGCTGCTGAGGCGTAGCCAACGCTCATGGCCGCGGCACACAATGTGGCGCCAGCGCCAACTACGATCTTCGTTCGTTTACGCATTGATCAACCGTCCTATCGCCAGTACTTGCAAACGAGTGAGAATGAGGTCCCCGCGGCCACGCTGCCGTTTGACCACCCGCAGCGGCTCGAGGTGTACGTGAGGGAGTGGGACACGGTGATGTCATCCCAGCCGGACATGGCCGTGAACCCGGTGTTCACGAGAGAGAGCCACTGGTACGGGCTCGTCGCGAGAGCACGCGCGCCATTCATGTCGCGGTGTCCGCTGTAGTACCACTGATTGATGGTGGCGCTGCCGACGAAATAGTTGTACTCCGCGGCCTCAGCCGCCACCGGAGCGAGTGCTACAAGCGCCGCTGTCACCCCTACCGTCAGGGCAACGCGGACACCTCTTCGTTTCCTCATGAATCCCCCTTAGATATCGGCCCTTTGCCGATTTTCGCCGAAGCTACTCCTATCCGACATATGTTGTCAACGGTGGCTTGCAAGCACGCGAACCCCTACACTCCTCCATATGAGGGTCGGATTCTTGGCAACATCACTCCTGCTCGTCGGGGTTGCAATGACAGGATGCATAGCCCAAGAGATCCCTGCATTGTCAGAGGCGGCGACTCCGACAGACGCGCCTGCGGAGATCGAATCAATCGACGGCATCGATCCCACGTCGAGTCGCTGGCTGGCCAAGGACGGGGCTACCGACGTTTTCGTGGCACGGGGTACGGAGCCCGCTGGATCCTTCTGCCTCGTAGTCGTGAAGCACAGCCAGGGCTCAGCGCACTGCGGCACCTCATTGCCGATTGAAATCGCGCTCGAAGGCGGGACTTACCGGCTCGCCACGACGGCACCTGGGTCGGATTGGGACGAAGTCGCTCACGGGCTCTGGTTGGAAAGCTCCTAGCCACCAGGCGACGACTGCGCCGTTCACCGTCGAACGGACCGCCGAGTGCCTAAGGATGTGGCCGGCGTCACCACTCGTCGGTGTCGGGGAAGTCTCCGCCGCCGAACTTCTCGTTCGCGGCCGACATCACGCCTCACTGTCGAAAACGACAGCGCAGCACGCCTGAACGCGACTAGACACGCTGACACCTCGGTGTACACCTATTTGGCGACGGCCAGCGAGAACAGCACGCTCCTTCTCCCTCAGGCCGCTCAGCTCGAACCGTCGGCTTCAGCCAACCGCACCGTGCCTAGATCTGCTTGACCTCGACACCAACCCCGAGTGTCCGTTCGAACCTGACCACGTCTTCGAGGCGCATGATGATCTCACCGTCCAGCAGTCGGCGGAGGCGCGTGTAGTGCTTGTCTTCGGGTCCGGCGTACCCCCGCACGCTGAGATCCCGCGACGAAAGTTGAGCGCGGAGCTCGAGTGCGACGCGGTGCTGAAGTTCAGCTACTCCGAGACGGTCTCTGTCTCTTTCCGTGCTCGCGGGCACCCAAGTCACGTCAGTCGAGCGTCCGAATCCTGCTCTGGGCAGACACCAGTCGCGCGGGCGGAAGCGTGGATTGGGCATGTCGAAAGTATACCCAATGGGACCATAGTCCCAAAGGGACTACACCTTTCACAACATGTCTACTCCTCGTGCCCCAAGAAACCCGCTCCCACTCGACAAACCATCCCATCCTCGCTACAACTGGTGAAAACAACCATCATGTTCGCGATGAGGCGCGGACCGTGATCGAGGAATACACACCCCACCCACCCACAGCCGACTACTGGCATCTCGTCCGCGACTTCGTGGTCGCGTGCGTCGGCCGCCGCGCGCCGGATTCGATCCGAACGGTTCGGGCGCATCTGACACAGCTCGCCGACTACGCCGTCTGGTTGTGGCAGGACGGGACACCGCTCGAACCGGTTTCAGCGTTCGACGCCGACATCATCGACATGTACGTCCGGCACACCCTTCGCAACAAGGGGAAGGACAAGTACTACCGGTACCGGGTCGAGCTCTGCCTCACCTCGTACGCGGAGCTCCTGACCGGGGTCAAGATCCAAAGGAAACTCGGGACCACACCCACGGTGCCGGCACCGTACCGACCGGCGGAGCTCCGCGCGTTCCTCAACGTCGCGCACTCCCAGCCGACCCCATCGGCCCGACGGGATCTGGCCGCGGCCCTCGCTCTCGGCGCCGGCGCCGGGCTCATGACCCACGAAATGCTGCACCTGAAGGTCGGCGATGTCGAGCCGACCGACTTCGGCCACCTCATCCACGTCAAAGGCCGCAAGGCGCGATCCATTCCCCTGAGGCACGACTGGATCTCCACCCTCGACCCGCTCGTCCTCGATCGTGGCCCTGACGACTACGTTGCATGGACGCTGCGAACGCGTAGCGATCAAACGACGCTCAGCCGCGGACTACTCAAACGAGTCAGCGGCAAGGCCCCAGACCTTGGACGCCTCCGAACGACGTGGATCGTCCAGCTACTCACACTCGGACTCCCCATCGACCGATGCCTCGAACTCGCCCGCATCAGAACCCTGCAAGGTTTGAAGCCGTACTACGACATGGTGCCCGAACGGGAAACCCGCATCGACGATCTGCTGATCATCGCCGGGCTCGAGGATCCCCGATGACCCGGCCAACGGTGAAACCGATCAAACAGTCACCCAACCGTCGCCACGCGCTAACACGGCTCGCGACCGACTACTCGGTACTCACCGACGAGCGGCGCGCCGGCCGTGGACGTTGGACTCCTGTCGGCATGAAAGAGATCGAGCTTCCGCTCGAACTCATCCGCAGCTCCCAGGTCCTCGACTACCTGGTGGAGTGGCGTGCGGAGGAGCCACCGAAGTACCGGGGCGGCGCAAAATCAACAATCACGGACCTGCACGTCCTCGTCGCGGCGACCGTGCTCGCCCTCGAGCACTCTTCGCTCCATCTGAAACGAATGAGGGACGTCCTCGCCTACCGTCTCGACGACGAAGCCCGCGAGTACCTCGGTGTTCCCCCGCAGCCAGACGACAAGCACGACCCGGTCGCCGCGAAGAATTGGAAGAACAACACCGAATACGCCGCGAAGAAACTCATCAAGATCATGGACCCATACGCGGACCTCGATCGGCGTCGACCAACGACCCGCGACCAACGCACCGAGTTCCGTGCTCGCCTCGATCACGACCCCCGCCGACGAAACCTGGAGCGCCGAAAGAAGGAACATCTCGACCAGTTCTCGAACGCCTTCCTCGAAGCGACCTACCAGACGATGAACCGGGACACACGCCGCGCACTCACGAAGAGCGGACTGACTGCTGATCAGACACCGATGCCGACCGCCGGCCGCATCGGCCGGTCCCGACTCGTGGACGGGGCCGAGCGTAAGAACCCGAAGGTCCTCGAGCCCGAGATGAACTGGTACTACAAACGACCCGACGATCGGGAGCAGCGACCCGGCGAGGGCGGCGGACCAGGCAAGGACACATCGTCATCAGTGTGGGGTGCCGCCGCGAACTTCGCCATCCTGACTGCCGAGATCAAAGGGGTACCCGTACCGCCGATCGCGATCGGGTTTTCCCTCAGCACTCCACTCGTCGACTCCGAAGGCGAGCTGGTGAAGCTCGCGAAGTCAGTCGTCGACCGCGGCCATAAGCCGGCGCACATCACCGCCGACCGCGAATTCTTCGCAGGCAAAGACATCGAGAAGCTTCACAAACCAGTCCGCGAACTCGGGTTTGATGTGGTCACTGACTACAAGCGCGACATGCTCGGCGTGAAGGGCGGGCACGCAGGCGCCGTCCAAATCGAAGGACGCCACTACTGCCCCGGCATGGGCCCTGACCTCATGAACGCTTCGGTTGACGCCGAATCCGGGCTTCTCGACGAAGACACCTACATCCAACGCATCGAGAAGCGGCGAGCATTCGAACTCCGCGCGAAAGAACGCCCCGACGAAAACGGAAAGCAACCCATGATGTGCCCGGCGCACGGCCCTCAAGCACGCGTCGTCTGCCCGCTGCGGGAACGCCACCCCAAGTCGTCCTCCAAACCGAAAGCAAAGGTCCTCCCGGCGAACGTCCCAGTTGCGATCGACGGGCAACTGCCGGCCGTATGCAGCCAGACGTCGGTAACGTTCACGGGCGACGAAGGCCTCAAGCACAAGCAGGTTCTCCGCTACGGATCCGAAGAATGGGCCGAAACGTACAACCGCGACCGAAACCTCTCCGAGGGATTCAACTCATACATCAAAGACCCCAGCCACGAAGCTTTCGAGGCCCGTGGCGGGCGGCGCATGCGTGGGCTCGCGGCCCAGCAGTTCCTCGCGACCTTCCTTGTCGTCTCCGCTAACCTCCGCGCGATCTATACCTTCGTCCACGACCGCTACCTCGCCGAGGCATACGGCGTCACGAAGAACCGCGCCGTTCACATCTCCGACTACGCACGGAACTGGTTCACCAAACCCGCTACTGACGCGGCTGGTCCACCAGCGCAGCACCCTCTCCGAACATGAGGGCGCTCACCAACATCTGACAAACCCCGCACACCCGCACGCAACAGCGCTTCAGCACGCCCTGAAACAAGAATCTGAAGCCAGCCGACAGCTCCCTCGCAGAATCTCACTCGGCCAGTAACTCAACAGAGCCGTAGACACCACCAGGAAACACGAAAGCCCCCGCAGAACGCGGGGGCTTTTTCATTTGGGGTGAGATTTCAGACCGTTTCGATCAAGAAATCAGGTCACCCCATTGAGCGGAGACGAGGGGATTTGAACCCCTGGTCCCCTTACGGGGACTCCACCTTAGCAGGGTGGTGCACTCGGCCGGACTATGCGACGTCTCCTCGTATGCGTTCACACGCACACGCGAGAGCCATCATAACCCGCGGATGCCGCGGATGACGATTCGGCGATCGTGACCGCTACTGGTCGTCGAGCGTACGGCCTGCGGAGCACCGAGTCTCGGCCGCGGTCTGGCCCGCGACGTCGCTCGGCAGCGCCTCGACGGTGGCTGCGGGAGCGGGAGCGGCAGGATCGGCCGGCGCCTCGGCTTCACCCTCGACGGGCACCGCTTCGGCGGGCACCTCCGCCGGCGGAGCGATCGCGTTGGGGTCTCCGGCCGACGCGAACGCCGACTCCTGCGCTGCTGCGTCGAAGGTCACCGGCAGGTCGTTCTGCAGCGCGGTGTTCACGTACTCCGCCGAACTCGTGGGCGCGACCGCGCCGCCGCCGTCGACATAGGCGGTCGGGTACTGGATGAACGCGATCTTGTTGAGGTCGGTGTCTTTCAGGGCCTTCGCGATCGAGATCATGCGGGTCGGGTCCATGAGGCTGTCGGAGAGCTGCATGTTCGCGAGCGCGGCCTTGGCGATGGAGTAGAGCTTCACCGGATCGCCGAGCGTGCCGTTCGACTGCAGGGTTCGCGCGAGCGAGGAGAGGAAGACCTGCTGGTTCGAGATGCGGGCCAGGTCGCTGCCGTCGCCGACGCCGTGACGGGTGCGGAGGAACTGGAGCGCGGCCACGCCCGAGAGGTTGTGGGTGCCGGCCGGGAGGAAGGTGCCGGTGTACTCGTCTTCGATCGGCTCCGCCACGCAGACATCGACGCCGCCGACCGCTTCGGAGAGACCCGCGACACCCATGAACTGCACGACCCCGGCGAAGGGGATCGTGACACCCAGCTGGTTCTCGACCGTCTTGACGACGCAGCCGAGACCGCCGTGCGAGAGCACCGAGTTGATCTTCACGCCATACAGCTCGGAGAACGGCTCTTCGGGGTCGTCGGGGTCGTCGCATTCGGGCACGTCGACGAGCATGTCGCGCGGAAAGCTCACGACTGATGCGTTGGAGTGATCTTCGGAGATGTGCAGCAGCATGGTGACGTCGTTGAGCACGGCGGTCTCTTCGTCGGGATCGCCGAAGGCCATGCCCTGACCCTGACGGCTGTCGCTGCCGACGACGAGGATGTTGACGCCGCCCTCCATCGCGCCCACGTCGGGCACGCCGTCGAGCACGTCTTCGTTGCCGAGGGTGATGGTCGGCTGCACGCTCTGCGCGAGGTCCCACGCGGCATACGCCGCGACGGCCGAGCCCGAGACGAGGGCGACAGCGGCGACGGAGGCGGTGACTTTCACGACTGTCTTCCAGGTCGCGCGTCGCTTGAGACGGCCGTGCCGAACGACGGGAACGGAGTTGGCAGCGCGACGTGCACTGCTCCGCAACTCTTCTGTCACCGCTGTCCTCTCAGGTTCGGGGTATGCGCGGAGGGCGTGGGATTCGAACCCACGAGGCATTGCTGCCCACTGGTTTTCAAGACCAGCTCCATCGGCCGCTCGGACAGCCCTCCATGCCCGTGCGCTGCCGCGGAGAACCACGGAACGTGCAGGCAGGCCCCGATTCTAGCCGACGCGGGATTCGAACAGCCTTGCAGGCGACCCTGAAAGGGTGCTGAAGCGGCTGGCCTGCGGCGTCGCGCTTCCGATTCAGCCGGCGTTCGCCGTTGAACAGCGAACGTCGTCGCCGTCTTGGCCGGGCACGTCCGGGGGGAGAGACTCCACCGGCGCCGAGGTGGCAGGGGGGTCAGCAGGGTCAGCGGGCACCGGTTCGGCCGGCGGCGGAGCTGCGGGGTCGGCGACAGTGCCGAACTCGGTGTTCTCGTTCGCCGTCGGATCGAGCTGCACGGGCCGGTCGGCCTGCAGCGCCGCGTTGACGAGCGCCGCAGCCTCGGAGGGCAGCACGGCCGTCTTGTCGTCGTTGTACCCCGTCGGGTACTGGATGAATGCGACCTTCGACAGATCGATGTCCTGCAGCGCCCTGGCGATCGAGACGAGCCGCGCCGGGTCCTGCACCTCAGACGTCAGCTGCATGTTCGAGGTCACCGCCTTCGCGATCGAGTAGAGCTTCACCGGGTCCTGCAGCGTGCCACCGGACTTCACGGTGCGCATGAGCGAAGCGAGGAAGATCTGCTGGTTCGAGATGCGCCCGAGGTCGCTGCCGTCGCCGACGCCGTGGCGGGAGCGGAGGAAGGCGAGCGCGTCGTAGCCCGAGATGCTGTGCGTGCCGGCATCGAGGTGGAGGCCGGAGTAGTCGTCGTCGATGCGTTCGGCGAGACACACCTCGACGCCGCCGACCGCCGTCGAGAGCGCGGCCACGCCGTCGAACTCGACGATGCCGCCGGCTTGGATCGTGACGCCGGTCAGCGCTTCGATCGTCGAGGCGACGCAGTTGAACCCGCCGTGGGAGAGCACGGAGTTGAGCTTCACTCCCGACATCGCCGAGAGCGGCTCGCCCTCGGGGTCTGCGGGGTCGGGACATTCGGGCACCGACACGATCAGGTCGCGGGGAAAGCTCACGACCTCCACGTGCGAGTGATCCTGCGAGATGTGCAGCAGCATCGTGACGTCGTTGAGCTCGCCGGACTCCTCTTCGGGGTCGCCGAACGCACCGCTCGCCGGCCGCTTGTCGCTGCCGACGAGCACGAAGCTCAGTCCGCCGTCCATCGCTCCGATGTCTGGAACGTCGTCGAGGATCGCCTCGTTCTCGAGTTCGAGCGGGGGCTTGAACGAGTTCCAGAGATCGATCGCCGCGAAGGCGGCGACCCCCGCGGTGCTCACCGCGAGCACGGCGACGACGGATGCCGCGAGCTTCAGGTACGTCGAGGCGGCACCGCGCCTCGGCATCCGCCCGTGCCTCGGCGCCGGCGTCTGCGCCGTGCCTTCGTGCTGCTCGCCCGGATCGCTCACCGCGCCCCCTCCGACGGGGCGATTCTATGCCGACAGCCTCCGAGCCCGCCGTGACGGGCGTGCAGCGCGGCGCGTCACGGCAGCGAGTCGAGCACCGCCGCGAGCCCCGCGTCGTCGATCGAGCCGCCGACTTCGCCCGCGGCCTCGCGTACCTCGACTGGCGCCTGCCCCATCGCGACGGCACGGCCGGCCGCACCCGCCCAGGCGAACATCTCGAGGTCGTTGCGCCCGTCGCCGGCGGCGAGAACCCGGTCGATCGGCAGTTCGAGCCATCCGCGCACACGCTCGAGCGCGGTCGCCTTGTTGACGCCGTCGGGGGCGATGTCGAGCCATGCCGTCCAGCCGATGGCGTAGCTCACGTGGTGCAGGCCCATGCGGTCGACGATCTCGAAGAACTCGTCGAGCCCGTGCTCGAGGCTCGTCACGACGACGCGGGTCGCACGCTGGTCGAGCAGCTCTTCGAAGAGCACCTCGCGGGCGTTGTCGAGGTTCCACTCGGACATGCCCTCGGTGTACAGGCGGTACCCGTCGGGCAGTTCGACCATGAACTTGCCGGCCGGCAGGAAGGCGCGGATGCGTTCGAGCACCGGCGTCGGGTCGAACGTCTCGACATGACGTCTGGTGTAGCCGTCGGCTGCTGCGTCGTCGCGCTGCATCGTGATGGCGCCGTTCGCGCACACGACGTACTCGGGGCGGAGGTCGAGCTGCTCGAGCACGGGCGCCGTCGTCGCCCACGAGCGCCCGGTGGCGAGCGTCACGACGTGGCCGCGGTCACGCGCGGCGGCGACCGCGTCGACGACGACCTGGTCGATCGATCCGTCTTCGTGCATGATCGTGCCGTCGACGTCGAGGGCGACGAACCACGGCTCGACGGCTTCGACGTCGGCGTCGGCCCGGGGCATCCGCTCGATGCTCATGCGATCGGCTCGAGCACCTCGAGGCCGCCGAGGTACCCGCGCAGGGCCTCGGGCACGACGACCGAGCCGTCGGCCTGCTGGTGCGTCTCGAGGATCGCGACGAGCCAGCGGGTCGTCGCGAGCGTGCCGTTGAGCGTTGCGACGGGCGCGGTCTTGCCGGTCTCGGTGCGGTGGCGGATGTCGAGGCGACGGGCCTGGAACGTCGTGCAGTTCGAGGTGGACGTGAGTTCGCGGTACGCCTGCTGGGTGGGCACCCACGCCTCGACGTCGTACTTGCGCGCGGCGCTCGAGCCGAGGTCGCCCGCGGCCGTGTCGATCACGCGGTACGAGAGGCCGAGGTCTTGCAGCATGCCCTCCTGCCAGCCGAGCAGGCGCTCGTGCTCGGCCTCGGCGTCGGCCGGGTCGATGTAGGTGAACATCTCGAGCTTGTTGAACTGGTGCACCCGGATGATGCCCCGGGTGTCTTTGCCGTGGCTGCCCGCCTCGCTGCGATAGCAGGTCGACCAGCCCGCGTAGCGGATGGGCCCCTTGGACACGTCGATGATCTCGTCGGCGTGGTAGCCGGCGAGCGCGACCTCGCTCGTGCCCGTGAGGTAGAGCTCCTGCTCGGGCAGGTAGTAGACCTCGTCGGAGTGCGCGCCGAGGAATCCGGTGCCCTGCATGATCTCGGGCCGCACGAGCGTCGGCGTGATGAGCGGCGTGAAGTCCGCCGCGATCGCCCGGTCGAGGCCCATGTTCATGAGCGCGAGCTCGAGGCGGGCGCCGATGCCCTTGAGGTAGTGGAACCGGGCGCCCGAGACCTTCGCGCCGCGCTGCATGTCGATGGCGTCGAGCAGCTCGCCGATCTCGAGGTGGTCGCGCGGCTCGAAGTCGAAGGCGGGGATCTCGCCGACCTCGCGCAGCACGACGAAGTCGTCTTCACCGCCGGCCGGCACGCCGTCGATGACGATGTTGCCGAGTCGCTGCACGGCGAGCGTGAACTCGGCCTCGGCGTCGCTCACGGCCTGGTTCGCCGCCTTCACCCGAGCGGCGAGTTCTTGCGCCTCGGCGACGAGCGCGGCCTTGGCGTCTTTCGGCGCCTGCGCGACCTGCTTGCCGAAGGCGTTCTGCTCGGCGCGAAGCGCTTCGAACACCGTGATCGCCGTGCGCCGCGCAGCGTCGGCGTCGACGGCCGAGTCGACCAGCGCCACGGACTCGCCGCGGAGCTCTTGCGAACGCTTGATCAGGTCTGGGTTCTCGCGGAGCAGCACGGGGTCGATCACCCGAGCAAGTCTAGCCGGGGCATCCGACCGGCCGATCGGCTGGCTGCGAGTATTCATCGCGACTTCGGGGGCGCGATGCAATACCGTGGGCTGAATGACGGCAGAAGATCAGCGGGCGATGGATGCTGCGGGCCGGCGTCCGCGCGCGGCCGTGATCTTCAATCCGACCAAGCAGGGCGTCGAGGCGCTGCGCGCCGCC
This sequence comes from Agromyces badenianii, assembly GCF_003070885.1. NCBI lineage: Bacteria > Bacillati > Actinomycetota > Actinomycetes > Micrococcales > Microbacteriaceae > Agromyces > Agromyces badenianii. The sequence continues at coordinate 251,106 of NZ_CP028913.1, read as the reverse complement.
ATCGGGGCGGCCGAGGAGCGACAGCACTTCGCCCCGTCCCTCTGGATCGAGACCACGGAAGACGACCCGGGCAAGGGCATGGCCCGCGAGGCGCTCGATGCGGGCGTCGATATCGTGATCGCGGCGGGGGGCGACGGCACCGTGCGTTCGGTCGCGGGAGCGCTGCGTGGAACCGGGGTGCCGCTCGGACTCGTGCCCATCGGCACCGGAAACCTCTTCGCCCGCAATCTCGACATCCCAGTGAACGACCAGGCCGATGCGGTCGTGCTCGCCTTCGCCGGCCTCGATCGCGCCGTCGACGTCATCGTCGCCGATATCACGCGGCCCGACGGCTCCGACGAGACGCATGTGTCACTCGTGATGAGCGGCATCGGCGTCGATGCCGCGATGATCTCGAACACGAACGCCGACCTGAAGAAGCGCGTCGGCTGGCTCGCCTACGTCGATGCCGGCATTCGCGCGCTGCCCGCGTCGAAGCCGTACCGGGTTCTGCGCCGCGTCGACACCGGCCGCCAGCACCGCTCGAAGGTGGCGAGCATCCTCGTCGCGAATCTCGGCTACCTGCCGGGCAACATCGAGCTCATCCCCGATGCCGAGATCGACGACGGGCGGCTCGATGTGGTCGTGCTGCAACCGCGCAACGCGTTCGGCTGGCTGCTCATCTGGCGCAAGGTCGCCTGGGAGAACCGGGTGCTGCGCAAGTCTGCACTCGGGCGGCAGTTCCTCGACCTCACGGGCGGCAACAAGCGCACCGAGATCCTCTACCTGCGCGGGCGGTCGGTCGAGCTCGAGATCGAGGGTGCGGCGGAGGAGTTCGAGATCGACGGCGACGAGTTCGGGCTCGTGGTGTCGGCCCGCTTCAGGGTCGATCCGGCCGCGCTGATCGTGCGCGTGCCGCGCTGATCGCGGCGAGAACGAGCAAACCAAGCACCGCCCACAGCGCCGCCTCGACCGCTGCGGAAGAGAGAGTGTGCGCGGTCGACTGGAGCGCCATCAGCCGCACCTCCTCGTCATCGGGTGCGCCGCTCCAGCCGCCGTTTCGCCCGTCTCCCGTGATGCTCACGTACCAGGCCACGAGCACGATGGCGGCGGCGATCACCCCGACCAGCCCGAGAAACGCCCGGCCGCCCGACAAGGGCCGCACCTGCGCCGACTCTCGAACCGACCACACCCGGCGCAGGGCGAGCGCCGAGAGAAGCGCGACGGCGCCGAGGAAGCCGACCCTCACGAGGGCCGGCGCAGACATCCACGTGATCTCTCGGAGCACGGTGTTCGAGCCCATTCCCGTGTAGTTGCTCGGATCGCTGCTCACCGTCCAGATCATCGAGAGGCCGATTACGACGAATGCACCGAGCAGTGACCATGCCACGATCAACCACGGTCGCAGGACGCCGGCCGCCGGATCGGGTTCCGGCTCCGGCTCCACGGGCTCGAACACCCGAACGAGTTGTTCGACGCTCCCCTCGACCTCTTCGGCGGTCTCCTGCGTCACCGGAGCCGGCATCGGCGGATCGGGGACGCGGTGCAATGCGGGCACCTGCGCCGGGGTGGGCGGCGACGCCACGGAACGCGCGGGCGCGGCATCCGTCTCGCTCACCCCATGACCCGAGTACCCGCGCTGGAATCGCGGGTCGAACCGCGGGTCGATGCCGGTCGTAGCGCCGTCGCTCACGTGGACTCCTCGGGTCAGGGGCGCCCGATCACTCGGGTTCGCCGCTCAGCAGGCCGCGCAGCCAGTCGCGGGCCTCGATGAAGATGCCGTCATCGTACTTCGAGTGGTACGCGACCTCCCGCTGATCGGCGCGCGGATACGAGCCGAGGAAGATCACGTTGGGGCTCGTTCGGCGCAGGCCGAGCAGCGCGTCGGCGACCCGCTCGTCGGCGGCGTGCCCGTCGATGTCGACGACGAAGCGGTAGCGGCCGAGGGCGTCGCCGATCGGTCGCGACTGGATGAGCGAGAGGTTCACGCCGCGGGTCGAGAACTGCTCGAGCATCGCGAGCAGCGCACCCGGTTCATCGTCGGGCAGCTCGACGATGAGGCTCGTCTTGTCGGCTCCGGTCGGCTCGGGCAGCTCGCGCGAGCGGCTCACGAGCACGAAGCGGGTGACGGCGCGGGGGTTGTCGCCGATGTCGCGGGCGAGCACGTCGACGTCGAGATGGTCGGTGATGCCGGGCGGCGCCACGGCTGCGTCGGCCGGGCTGCCTTCGAAGAGGGATGCCGCGGCGGCCACGTTGCTCGTCGCCGGGATGTGACCGTGATCGGGCAGCTCGCGCTCGAGCCAGCCCCGCGACTGCGCGTACGCGACGGGGTGCGCGTTGACGACCCGCACGTCGGCGAGCGCGGTGCCGGGCCTCGCGACGAGCACGAAGTTCACGGGCACGAGGTACTCGCCGACGATGCGGAGCCCCGGCACGGTGGCCAGCGCATCCTGCGTGGCAGAGACGCCGCCGTCGACTGAGTTCTCGATCGCGATCATCGCGGCGGTCGAACGGCCGCTCGTGACATCCGCGAGCGCTTCGCCGACGTTGTTCACCGCCCGCCAGTGCTTGCCGGATGCCGCGGGCACCTGCTTGAGCGCGGCCTCGGTGAAGGTGCCGGCCGGCCCCAGGTAGGAGTAGGTCTCCTCGGGCGGGGTGGCTGCGGCATCCGTCATGCAGGCCAGCCTAGCCACCGGCTCGCCGCGGAGCGGCTAGCGTCGAATGCGTGCGAACCCCGAAGGGCGAGGAGGGGACGATGACGACGATCGATGAACGCCGGGCCGTGCCGACCGATGCCGAGCGACTCGTGGCGCTCCGACGCATGAAACGGGTCGCGGCCGGGTTGCTGCTCGTCGCCGCTGTCGTGTTCGCGGTGTCGTTCGCACTGCAGGACGAGGTGCCGTGGCTCGGCTACGTGCGCGCGGCGGCCGAGGGCGCGATGGTCGGCGCGATCGCGGACTGGTTCGCGGTGACGGCGCTGTTCCGGTACCCGCTCGGCATCCGGATTCCGCACACCGCGATCATTCCGAACCGCAAGGACGAGATCGGCGCGAGCCTCGGCGCCTTCGTCGAGAACGAGTTCCTCTCCGACGAGGTCGTGCTCGGCAAGCTCCGCTCGATCGGCATCGCCCGCCGGCTCGGCGGCTGGCTCGCGACGCCCGCGAACGCCGAGCGGCTCACCGCCGAGGCATCCGTCGCCGCACGAGGCGTGCTCACCCTGCTCGGCGACGACGACGTCGAAGACGTCATCGAGCGGCTCGCCCGTCGCCATCTCTTCGAGCCCGAGTGGGCGCCCGCGATCGGCCGGGTCGGCGCCCGGCTCGTGGCGGCCGACCAGCAGCGCGCCGCCGTCGACGTGGTGCTCGAGAAGACCGAGGCCTGGCTCGAGGCGCACCCCGAGGCGTTCGGCAGCATGATCTCCGACCGGCTGCCGCGCTGGCTGCCGGGCTTCGTCGACCGCCTCGTCGACGACCGGGCCTCACGCGAGGTGCTCGGGCTCGTGCGGGCGGTGCGCACCGATGACGGGCATCCGCTGCGTGTCGCGATCGACCGCTACCTCGCAGAGCTCGCCGACGCCCTGCAGCACGACCCGGCCATGATCGCGCGCGTCGAGACGCTCAAGGTCGAGCTGCTCGAGAGCCCCCGGGTGCGCGAGTTCGCGGGCGAGGTGTGGGCCTCGGTGAAGTCGACGCTCGACACGGCCCTCGCCGACCCGACGAGCGAGCTCCGTGCCGGGCTCAGCTCGGCGGTCGTCGAGGTCGGTGCGCGGCTCGTCGCCGACGAGGGCCTCGCCGCGAAGGTCGACACCTGGATGACGGATGCCGCGGCCTACGTCGTGCGCAGCTACCGCCACGAGATCGCCGGCGTCATCACCGAGACCGTCGAACGCTGGGACCCGCGGGAGACGACCGAGAAGCTCGAACTGCAGGTCGGCCGCGACCTGCAGTTCATCCGCATCAACGGCACCGTCGTCGGCGCGCTCGCCGGGCTCGCCATCTTCACGATCGCCACGGCGCTGCACACTCTCGTCTGAGCCGCGGCTCGGTGCCAGACTGGGTCTCATGCACGAGCGAGCAGGCACCCCGGCGACCGCATCCGACCTCATCGACGTGGAGGCGCTCGTCAGGGCGTACTACGAGCGAAAGCCGGATGCCTCGGTGCCGGCGCAGCGCGTCGCGTTCGGCACCTCGGGCCATCGCGGGTCGGCGCTCACCTCGAGCTTCAACGAAGACCACATCCTCGCCATCACGCAGGCGATCGTCGAGTACCGCTCCGCGCAGGGCATCACCGGCCCGCTCTTCATCGGCGCCGACACGCACGCTCTCAGCGCCCCGGCGCAGACGACCGCGCTCGACGTGCTCGTGGCCAACAAGGTGCGGGTGCTCGCCGACGAGTTCGACGACTACGTGCCGACGCCGGCGCTGTCGCACGCGATCCTGAAGTGGAACAACGACCCGGCCAGGCGTGCAGAGGGCGAGGCCGACGGCATCGTCATCACGCCCTCGCACAACCCGCCGCAGGACGGCGGCTTCAAGTACAACCCGCCGCACGGCGGCCCGGCCGATTCCGACGCCACGAGCTGGATCGCGAACCGCGCCAACGAGCTCATCGCGGGCGGCCTCGCCGACGTCAGGCAGGCCGAGCCGAGCGGCGTCGAGACCTACGACTTCCGCGGCGAGTACGTCGCCGACCTCGCGAACATCATCGACTTCGACGCGATCCGGTCGGCAGGCGTCAAGATCGGCGCCGATCCGCTCGGCGGGGCATCCGTCTCGTACTGGGGCGCGATCCGCGACGCCTACGACCTCGACCTCACGGTCGTCAACGAACGCGTCGACCCGGCCTGGGCGTTCATGACCCTCGACTGGGACGGCAAGATCCGCATGGACCCGTCGTCGCCGAGCGCCATGGCGTCGGTGCTCGAGCACGCGGGCGACTACGACATCCTCACCGGCAACGACGCCGACGCCGACCGGCACGGCATCGTCACGCCCGACGGCGGGCTCATGAACCCCAACCACTACCTCGCCGTCGCGATCGAGTACCTCTTCGCGCACCGACCGAACTGGCGGGCGGATGCCGCGATCGGCAAGACCCTCGTCTCGAGCTCGATGATCGACCGCGTCGCCGACGCACTCGGGCGGCGCCTCTGGGAGGTGCCGGTCGGCTTCAAGTGGTTCGTGCCGGGCCTCGTCGACGGCTCGGTCGGCTTCGGCGGCGAAGAGAGTGCCGGCGCCTCGTTCCTGCGCTTCGACGGCACCGTCTGGACGACCGACAAAGACGGCATCCTGCTGTGCCTGCTCGCGTCCGAGATCCGCGCGGTCACGGGCCGCTCGCCGTCGGAGCTCTATCGCGACCTCGTCGACCGCTTCGGCGACCCGGCCTACGAGCGCACGGATGCCGCGGCATCCGCTGCCCAGAAGGCCGCGCTCGGCAAGCTCGACGGCGACGCCATCACGGCGACCGAGCTCGCGGGCGAACCCATCACGGCCAAGCTCTCGCACGCGCCGGGGAACGGCGCGGCGATCGGCGGGGTGAAGGTCGAGACCGCCGACGCGTGGTTCGCGGCGCGACCGAGCGGCACCGAAGACGTCTACAAGATCTACGCCGAATCGTTCAAGGGGCCCGAGCACCTCGCCGAGGTGCAGGCCGCCGCGAAGGCCATCGTCGACGCGGCGCTCACCGCAGCGAGAAGTAGCTGACGCCGCCGCCGCCCGAGGCGAGCGCCTCGTCGACGTTCCAGTAGTCGGCGTCCTTCGTGTGTCCGCCGACCCAGACCGTCGTGCCGCCGGGGCCGTGCTCGACGCGCGTCACGACGGCGGTGTGGTCGCGGTCGCCAGAGCCGTCCCAGTCGAACTGGGCGATGTCGCCGACCTTCACGAGGCCGCGCTGCGAGTCGTCGAGCGGCGTCGCGAGGTCTGGGCGGGTGTTCAGCCAGTCGCGCATCGCCGTCGAGCTCGACCAGCTCGGCGACATCGCACCGGTCGCGCGGTCGTAGTACCAGCCGGCATCCATCGCCCAGCCGCGCGCGACGAGCGACTGGCTCGTGAAGTTCGCACAGTCGACACCGCCCAAGACGGTGTACTCGGCCGTGTTGTAACCGCTCCAGTAGGTGAGCACGTAGCCCACCTGCGCGTCGATCGCCGGGTTCGAGGTGTAGGTCAGCGTAAGCGGCTGGGGCGCCGCGTAAACCACCGCCTCGTCGATCGCGGTGAGCTGGGCGGCGAGCAAGACCGGCGCGGCGGCGCCCGCGACGGTCGCCGTGCCGGGCGCGGCGACGGCGACGGGCACGCCCGCGGCATCCGTGAACGCCACCGGCACGTCGCCGAGGGAGGAATCGGCGACCGCGGGCACCTCGAAGGTGAGTTGCCCGGGCGCCGCGGCGACGATGGGCGCGGCGACGCCGCCGACGACGACCTGGCCGACCTGGTCGAGCTGTTCGCCGGTGACGGTCACTTGGGTACCCCCGGTGAAGGGTGCCGCCGCCGTCGAGAGCCCGCTCGTGACGGTCGGCCGTGCCGCGAACGCGCTCGTCGAGATCTCGTCGTTCGCGGCGGCGCTCGCCGGCGTCGAGGCGGCGCTCGCGGCGCTTGCGGCGGCGACCGTCGACTTCTCGCCGGCGGATGCTGCGGCCGCGGCGCCGAACGCACTGACGCTCAGGATCGCACCCGCACAGGTGAGAGCCAGGAACCGGCGCGGCGCCCCGCTCGACGGGCGGCGATTGCGCACCGGCTCAGCGCGGTGTCGCGCACGGCGCGCCGCGCGGCGTTCGACGACGGGTGGTTCGGCGGGCGATTCGGCGGGCGTGGAGGCAGGCGTGAAGAAGCTGAAGAGCACAGGCGGGATTCCGGGTAGAAAGCGGGGGGAACATGACACCCCATCACGCGAATTTGTGAGGAACCCTCTCAAACTCTGGGAACCCGGTGAGAGCGCGCTCTCGGCGGGAAGCCGGGACTACGACACCCCGACCCCGCGGCTCGCGGCCATCGAGCGCACTGCGGCGATGCCCAACGGCACCAGCACGAGCAGCGCGACGACGTTCACGCCGGCGAATCCCGCGGCCCCCAGCACAACCCCCGACAGCGCAGCGGATGCCGCGGCCGCGAGGTTCATCGCCGCGTCCGTCGCCCCCTGCAACGGCACCCGCATCGCCGGGTCGACCGACGTCGTCAGCAAGGTCGATCCGCCGATGAGTCCGCACGACCAGCCCAGGCCGAGCAGGCCGAGGGCGAGCGGCACCAGCAGCATGTCGTCGGCGGGCGCGAGGATGCCGATGAGGGCGGCGGCGACGAGGATGCCGGCACCGATGGCGATCACCCTCGGCGGACCGATGCGGTCGACGAGCCAGCCGACGATCGGGCTCGCACCGTACATGCCGATGATGTGGATGCTGATCACGACGCCGACGAGCGAGAGCGACAGGCCGTGCGCGGTCATGTGCACGGGGGTCATCACCATCACGCCGACCATGACCGTGTGCGAGCAGACGATCGCGAGGATCGCGAACAGCGCCCGCGGCTCGCGCACCGCCGTGCTGAAGGCGCGCCATGCGCCGATCGGCTCGGCCGCGGGAGCCGGTCCCCCGGCGTCGGCGGCCCGCTCGGGCGCGAGCTCGTCGTCGGTCTCGGTGCCCTCGGGTGCGTCGGGTGCGGCGGGTTCGTCAGGTGCGTCGGGTGCGGCATCCGTGGCCATCGACCCGGGCTTCGGCAACCGGAGCAGGGTCGCGACGAGCAGCGTCGACAGGCCGAACGCGATTCCCGAGAAGAGGAACGGACCCACGAGCGGCGGCAGCCCGAGCGCGATGCCCACCGCATCGCCCGTCGCGGCGAGCAGCGGCCCCGCCACCGAACCGAGCGTCGTCGCCCACAGCACGATCGACATCGAACGTGCCTCGAAGCCGGCAGCGGCGACCTCGGTCGCGGCGAACCGCGCCTGCAGTCCTGCGGCGGCTCCGGCACCGAATGCGGCGAGACCGAGGAAGACGAGCGGCACCCAGCCGCTCGCGGCCGCCGCGATCACGAGCACCGCGCCGGTCATCGCCAGCGCGTACCCGGTGGCGAGCGCGACGTGGCGACCGGAGCGCACGGCGAGCCGGGCGAGCGGGATGGCGACGAGGGCCGCGCCCAGCACGCTCGACGACTGCGCGAGCCCGGCGAGCGCGACGGCTCCCGTCAGCTCCTCGACGAGCAGTGCCGCGACGGCGATGCCCGATGCCACCCCGACGCCCGCGAGCAGCTGGTTGACGACCAGCACCGTGAGCGAAAGGCCGCGCCGCGGCATCCGCTCATTCATAGTCGGGCGCAGCAGGCAGGCCGAAGAACTCCTCGAGCGTCGTCACTCCGGTCTCGTGCATCTCGGTTGCGAGCGGCACGCCGACGTAGCGGTAGTGCCACGGCTCGAACTCGTACCCCGCCACAGGGGTCTTGTCGGCCGGGTAGCGCAGGATGAAGCCGAACCGCCACGCGTTGTCGCGAAGCCAGATGCCCTCGGCCGTGTCGGCGAAACAGGTGGCGAGCGAGCACTCGCCGCTCTCGGCGCCGATGTCCATGACGAGTCCGGTCTGGTGCTCGCTGAATCCGGGCCGCGCCGTGAGCAGGTCGTCGCCGTCGTAGATCGACTCCTGCGAGGAGTACGAGCGGAAGGCGCTGTTCGACGCGAGCGCGAGGTCGGCCTCGTCGGAGGCAGCCTCGAACATCGCCACGACCGCGTCGGCGGCCTCTTGGCGGAGCATGGGCTCCCAGGTGTGGGGCACGGGCACGTCGACGAGGTCTTCGGGTTCGAAGTCCTGCGGGTTCAGCGGCCGCAGCTTGTTGACGACGACCCAGATGCTGTTCGGGTCGTCGAGGGAGTGCGCGGTGCGGTCGAAGGTGTCGACGCTCGCCGGCGCCGGTGCCGCGCCGGGCACCGGTCGAGGGGTGCCAGGGCCCGGCGAAGCGGATGCCCCGTGGGCGGTCGAGTTCGACGTCGAGCCTGCTGCCGGGCCGCCCGAAACGGCGCCGATCACGACGACGGCGACGGCGACGAGGGCGAGGCTCAGCGAGCCCGCGATCACGAGTCGTCGCTGCTGCCTCGCCTCGTCGGACGACCCCGCACGTTCACTCGCTGGCACCGTTCGAGTCTACGCCGGGGCCGTGGAGCGAGCTGGGAGTTCGGCTCGGAGCGAGGAGACCGACCGTGCCCCGCCGCACGGGACGACGCTGTGAGAGCGCTCTCTTGACAACGCCGAACGGACTGCATAGAGTCACACCTCGAATCGTGAGAGCGCTCTCACCATTCCCGACGAGAGCGCGCTCACGCACTGTGACACATTCCCGTCCACGCACACACAAAGGAGTGACCGTGAAGTTCTCACGCCATACGAAGGTTGCCGCGGCCGTTGCCGGCGCGGCGACCATCGCCCTCCTCGCCTCCGCCTGTTCGACAGGCGGCGGCGAAGAGAGCGACGGCGACATCACACTGACCGTGACCACGTTCGGCACGTTCGGCTACGACGACCTGTACACGGAGTACGAGGAAGCCAACCCGGGCGTCACCATCGAGGCGACGAATATCGACACCGGCGGCAACGCCCGCACCGACGCGTTCACCAAGCTCGCCGCCGGCTCGGGGCTCTCCGACGTCGTGGCGATCGAGGAAGGCTGGCTCGGCGCCATCATGGAGGTCTCCGACCAGTTCGCCGACCTCACCGAGTACGGCATCGCCGACCGCAAGGGCGACTGGGTCGACTGGAAGTACGAGCAGGCGACCGACCCCGAAGGCCGGGTCATCGGCTACGGCACCGACATCGGCCCGACCGGCATCTGCTACAACGGCCCCGCGCTCGAAGCCGCGGGCCTGCCGAGCGACCGCGAGAGCGTCGCCGAGCTGCTGAACGGCGACTGGGCGCACTACTTCGACGTGGGCCGCCAGTACCAGCAGGCGACCGGGAAGGCGTGGTTCGACCACTCCGGCTTCGTCTGGAACTCGATGGTGAACCAGATGCCCGAGGGCTACTACACGACCGACGGCGAACTGAACGTCGAGGACAACGCCGACCTCAAGGCGAACTTCGGCCTGCTTGCCGGCGCGGTCGACGACGGCCTCTCGGCGGCACAGACCGCGTGGGACTGGAACGGCGGCAAGTCGTTCGTCGACGGCGCCTTCGCGACCTTCGTCTGCCCCGGCTGGATGCTCGGCGTCGTCGAAGGACAGGTCGAGACCGGTGGCGGCGATGCCTCGACCGGTTGGGACTTCGCCGACGTCTTCCCGGGCGGCGCAGCCAACTGGGGCGGCGCCTTCCTCTCGGTGCCCGAGACGTCAGAGCACAAGGAAGCGGCAGCCAAGCTCGCCGACTGGCTCACGCAGCCCGAGCAACAGGTGAAGCAGTCAGCCGCGGCCGGCAACTTCCCGAGCACCATCGGAGCGCAGGAGACCCTCGCCGAGGAGGCGACGCCGAACGAGTTCTTCAACGGCGCCCCGACCGGATCCATCCTCGCCGCGCGCGCCGAGGGCGTCGTGGCCCAGTTCAAGGGCCCCGACGACTCCGTCATCCAGGAGAACGTCTTCGGCCCGCCGCTCTCGGCGCTCGACCGCGGTGAAGCCGACGCGACGTCGGCCTGGGACCAGGCCATCGAGCTGCTCCACGAGCTCGTCGGCGAGTAGTCCCACCTGAGGAACGGAGAGCCCTCGGGCGCACCGCCCGAGGGCTCTCCCCCGTCACTCCCCCACGACTGGACATCGCATGACCACGACCATCCGGCCCCCCGCGAGCGGGACCACCAGCCCGCAGCGCCGAGCCGCGGCATCCGACCCCCTGACCTTCCGTCAGCGCCTCTCGCGCTTCGACGTCAAGGCGAGCCCCTACTTCTACGTCTCGCCCTTCTTCGTCCTCTTCGCGCTCGTCGGGCTCTTCCCTCTCGGCTACACGCTCGTCGTGTCGATGCACGAGTGGGATCTGCTGAAGGGGCAGGGCGCATTCGTCGGCTTCGACAACTTCGTCGAGATCCTCGGCGACAGCATGTTTTGGAACTCCATCGGCAACACGATCAGCATCTTCCTGCTGTCGTCGATCCCGCAGCTCGTCATCGCGCTCGTCGTCGCGTACCTGCTCGACCAGGGCCTTCGCGCCCCGACCTTCTGGCGCATGAGCGTGCTGCTGCCCTACATCGTGACCCCCGTCGCCGTGGCGATCATCTTCTCGAGCGCCTTCAACGAGGCCGACGGGCTCGTCAACAACCTCCTCAACGTCTTCGGCATCCCCGACCAGCAGTGGAAGCACGACACCTTCCTCAGCCACATCGCGATCGCCACCATGGTGAACTTCCGCTGGACCGGCTACAACGCCCTCATCCTGCTCGCGGCGATGCAGTCGGTGCCGCGCGACCTCTACGAGTCCGCCGCGATCGACGGCGCCGGAGCCGTGCGCCGGTTCTTCTCCATCACGATCCCCTCGATCCGCCCGACGCTCATCTTCGTCATCATCACCGCCACGATCGGCGGGCTGCAGATCTTCGCCGAGCCGCGCCTCTTCGACGTCTCGACCGCAGGCGGCATCGGCGGCAGCGACCGCCAGTTCCAGACCACCGTGCTGTTCATGTGGGAACTCGCATTCTTCCGGCGCGACTTCGGCGAGGCCGCAGCCGTCGCCTGGCTGCTGTTCCTCCTCATCGTCGGGTTCGGCCTCGTGAACTTCCTGATCTCCCGCCGCATCGCCACCGGCGGCGACAAACCCGACCGCCGCACCCGCCGAGCACGCGAGCGCGCCACCCGAGGAGGAGCGGCATGAGCACCCTGACCCCCGAGCCCATCCCCGCCGTACTCGTCGACGACGTCGAACCCGATCGCCCGGCGCGACCCCGCTACGACGACGGCAGCGGCAACCCCGGCCGCCGCCCCCGACGCGCGATGGGCACCGCCGGCATCGGCAGCCGCCCCGGCTTCCTCACCTACGGGCTGCTCGCCGCGTTCATCATCGGCGGCGCCTACCCGCTCTGGTGGTCGGTCGTCGTCGGCAGCGGCACGAACGCCACCCGCGGCGAGACCCTGCCGCTCATCCCGGGCGGCAACTTCCTCGCCAACGCGACGAAGGTGCTCGACGCCATCCCGTTCTGGCTCGCCCTCGGCAACTCGATCGTGATCTCGGCGGTCATCACGGTCTCGGTCGTGACGTTCTCGACGCTCGCGGGGTACGCGTTCGCGAAACTCCGCTTCCGCGGCCGTGACGGGCTCATGGTGTTCGTCATCGCCACCATGGCGATCCCGACCCAGCTCGGCATCATCCCCCTCTTCATGGTGATGCGCGAGCTCGGCTGGACCGGCACCATCGGCGCCGTCATCGTGCCGACCCTCGTGACCGCCTTCGGCGTCTTCTTCATGCGCCAGTACCTCGTCGACGTCATCCCCGACGAGCTGATCGAAGCGGCCAGGGTCGACGGCGCGAACCAGATCCGCACCTTCTTCAACGTCGCCCTGCCCGCCGCCCGACCGGCGATGGCGATCCTCGGCCTCTTCACGTTCATGATGGCGTGGACCGACTACCTCTGGCCGCTCATCGTCTTGAGCCCGACGAACCCCACCCTGCAGACGGCGCTCAGCCAGCTGCAATCGGGCTACTACGTCGACTACTCGATCGTGCTCACCGGTGCGGTGCTGGCCACCATCCCGCTGCTCGTGCTCTTCGTGATCGCGGGCAAGCAACTCATCTCGGGAATCATGCAAGGAGCTGTGAAGGGTTGAACGTGAACCACCCGTCGTTTCGTCGAGACTGGCCCGCCGACTTCATCTGGGGATCGGCGACGGCCGCGGCCCAGATCGAGGGCGCTGCCCATGAAGGCGGCAAGGAGGATTCGATCTGGGACGCGTTCGCCCGCGTTCCGGGCGCGATCGCCGGCGGCGACACCCCCGATCGCGCCGTCGACCACTATCACCGCATGCCCGAGGACGTCGCGCTCATGCGCTCGCTCGGCCTCGACTCCTACCGCTTCTCGACGAGTTGGGCCCGCGTCGTGCCGGGCGGTCGCGCCGTGAACCGCGAGGGCCTCGACTTCTACTCGCGCCTCGTCGACGAACTGCTCGGCGCCGGCATCCTGCCGTGGCTCACGCTCTACCACTGGGACCTGCCGCAGGCCCTGCAGGAGCAGGGCGGGTGGGCGAACCGCGACACCGCCTTCCGCTTCGTCGAGTACGCCGAGGCCGTCTACGACGTGCTCGGCGATCGGGTGACGCACTGGACGACGTTCAACGAGCCGCTCTGCTCCTCGCTCATCGGCTACGTCGGCGGCGAGCACGCACCCGGCCTGAACGACCCCGAGGCGGGGCTCGCTGCCGTGCACCACCAGCACCTCGCGCACGGCCTCGCCGTCGAGAGGCTCAGGGGCCTCGCGGATGCAGCGGGGCGCGACATCCGGCTCGGCATCACGCTGAACCTCACGAACGCGGTGCCGAACGACGCGGCCGACCCCGTCGACCTCGAAGCCGCCCGACGCATCGACGCGCTGTGGAACCGGATGTACCTCGAGCCCCTGCTGCTCGGGGCGTATCCCGCCGACCTGCTCGCCGATGTGCGGGAGTTCGGGCTGGACTCGCGAGTGCTGCCCGGCGACCTCGAGCAGATCGCGCAGCCGATCGACTTCCTCGGCGTGAACCACTACCACGACGACAACGTGTCGGGGCATCCGCTGCCCGCCGACGCCGCGCCGTCGTTGCGCCCGACCGATCGGCCCGGCCGCTCGCCGTTCCCCGGCAGCGAGCACGTCTCGACGCCGTCGCGAGGGCTGCCGCGCACGTCGATGGACTGGGAGGTGAATCCCGGCGGCCTCACCCGCCTGCTCGTGCGGCTGGGGGCGGAATACCCGAATCTGCCCCCGCTCTACGTGACCGAGAACGGCGCGGCCTACGACGATGTCGTCTCGGCCGACGGAGCCGTGCACGATGCGGAACGCACGGCGTACGTGCTCGACCACGTCGATGCGATCGCGGACGCGATCGAGCAGGGCGCCGACGTGCGCGGCTACTTCGTGTGGTCGCTGCTCGACAACTTCGAATGGGCCTGGGGGTACGAGAAGCGGTTCGGCATCGTGCGGGTCGATTACGACACCTTCGAGCGCACGCCGAAGGACAGCGCACACGCCTTCTCGTCACTGATCGCAAGGTCGAAGACGCACGCCGCGACGACGACTATCGTGGGGTGAATCGGGACACGGGAAGGAGGCCGCGATGATGGCGAGCGTTCAGCCCGGCCAGGCGCCGACCCTCGAGATGGTCGCGGCCCGCGCGGGCGTGTCGCGCGCGACGGTCTCCCGAGTCGTCAACGGGTCGCCGAAGGTGAGCCCCGACGTCGTCGAGGCCGTGCAGGCGGCCATCGCCGCGCTCAACTACGTGCCGAACCGCGCAGCCCGATCACTCGCGAGCCGCCGCACGCAGGCCATCGCGCTCATCGTGCCCGAGTCGGCGGCGCGCGTCTTCGACGATCCGTTCTTCGCCTCGGTCGTGCAGGGCGCCGCGCTCACGCTGGCGGGCACGGAGTACACGCTGAACCTGCTGATCGAGTCCGAGCTCGACCCCGACAAGACCCGCCGGTACCTGCTCGGCGGCAACGTCGACGGGGCGCTCGTCGTCTCGCATCACACGGGCGACCACTCCTTCGCGCACCTCTCCCGTTCACTGCCGCTCGTGTTCGGCGGCCGCCCGCTCGACCCCGAGGAGTCGAGCGGCTGCACGGTCGACGTCGACAACGAGCACGGCGCCGCCGCCGCCGCGCAGCACCTCGTCGACACCGGGCGACGACGAATCGCGACGATCGCAGGCCCCCAGGACATGCCGCCGGGCGTCGACCGATTGCACGGCTTCAGCTCGGTCGTCGCCGGAGCCGGTCTCGCCGACGATCTCGTCGAGTACGGCGACTTCACGGCGGCCTCGGGCGCCGCCGCGATGCGGAAGCTGCTGGCCCGCGCCCCCGAGCTCGACGGCGTCTTCGCCGCCAACGACCAGATGGCGATGGGCGCGCTCTCCGCCCTCGCCGAGGCCGGGCGGTCGGTGCCGGCCGACGTCGCGGTCGTCGGATTCGACGACGATCGCTACGCCGCGACCGCGATGCCGCCGCTCACGACCGTGCGCCAGCCCTCGTCGCAGATGGGCGCCGAGATGGCGCGCAAGCTCGTACGGCTGCTCGCCGGCGAAGACGTCGAAGCGGCGACCATCCTGCCGACCGAGCTCGTGGTGCGCCAGTCGAGCTGAGCGCCGGCGGCATCCGCGGTCGCGTCCGCGGCGGCATCCGCGGGCGGCATCCGCGGCCGCCGACATCGTCGGAGGCACGGTGTCGCGTCGGAGGCAACGGATCCGCGTCCTCCGACGCGATTCGCGTCCTCCGACGGCACGCGTCCTCCGGCGGCGGCTCGCTCTGGCGGACGGGACGACGACGTCAGGCCGTCGGCCCCTGCTCGAACACGACGCCCGCGACATCCGTGAACCGGCCCTTCATGACGGCGATGGCCTCGGCGTTCTCGTCGACGAGCACGAAGCGGCGGCCGAGCGTCGCGGCGACGGCGCCGGTCGTGCCCGACCCCGCGAAGAAGTCGAGCACCCAGTCGCCCTCGCGCGTCGACGCCTGCACGATGCGGCGGAGGATGCCCTCGGGCTTCTGCGTCGGGTAGCCCGTCTTCTCGCGACCCGTCGGCGAGACGATGGTGTGCCACCAGACATCGGTCGGCAGTTTTCCGAGTGATGCCTTCTCGGGCGTGACGAGCCCCGGCGCCATGTAGGGCTCGCGGTCGACGGCGGTCGAGTCGAACCAGTAGCCCGTGGGGTTCTTCACGTACACGAGGATCGTGTCGTGCTTGGTCGGCCACTTGCGCTTCGCCTTCGCGCCGTAGTCGTAGGCCCAGATCAGCTCGTTGAGGAACGACTCGCGCCCGAAGAGCGCGTCGAGCAGCACCTTCGCATAGTGCGCCTCGCGGTAGTCGAGGTGCAGGTAGAGGGTGCCGTCGTCGGCGAGCAGCCGCCACGCCTCGACGAGCCGCGGCTCGAGGAACGCCCAGTAGTCGTCGAAGCGGTCGTCGTAGCGCAGCAGGTCGCCGCGGATGCGCTCGTAGCGCTTTCCGGCGAACCCGGTGATGGTTCCGGATGCCGCGGGCTGCGAGTCATCCGTCGGCTCGACCCGCACATGGCGGGTCGACTGCCGCGACTGCGCACGGCCGGTGTTGAACGGCGGATCGAGGTAGATGAGCGTGAACCGGCCGTCGGGGAAGGTCGGCAGCACGGCGAGGTTGTCCGCATGGATGATGCGGTCGGGTTCGTCGTCGATCACGCGTTCGGTCCGTCGCCGACGATCAGCCGTTGTCGACGTCGAGGCGGATCGTGCCGCGGAACCGGTCGGCCCGCGCCGGCGCCGGCCGCGAGGCATCCGCGCCGTCGTCGGCGAAAGCGATGCCCTTGTCGCCGTCGCCCGGCAGCGGGGCCGGCGCGGGCAGGCGGCTCTGCCGATCGAGCTCGACCTGCGCCTCGTGCTTGCGCGGTGCGAAGACCTCGTCGCCGATCATCATGACGCCGCCCCCGCCACCGCCGCGCTTGGTCTTGTCGGAGAGGTCGATCCAGCCGCGTCGCACCGCGACCGCCACGAAGGCGACGACGAGCGCGGCGATGCCGAGCCAGATCCACCAGTCCATCCGGCGAGTCTAACGGGGCGCGGCTGGGACTTGCGCTCGGCCGGGCACGCGCCCGTCAGGGCACTCGCTCGAGCCACTCCCGCGTCGAGAACTTCGACTCGACGAGCGCCTCGGCCTCGGCGAGTTCGTCGGCGCTCACCGTGCCCGGCGTCGCGCCGTAGAGCGAAGTGAAGGTCTGCTTCAGGCTCTCGATGATCGCCGCGCGGCTGAGGCCGGTCTGCGAGCGCAGCGGGTCGACGCGCTTGGCGGCCGAGGCGATGCCCTTGTCGCTGATCTTCTCGCGACCGATGCGCAGCACCTCGAGCATCTTCTCGTTGTCGAGGTCGTACGCCATGGTCACGTGGTGCAGCACGCCGCCCGAGCCGAGGCGCTTCTGCGCGGCGCCGCCGATCTTGCCGAGCGGACTCGCGATGTCGTTCAGCGGCTGGTAGGTCGCCTCGATGCCGATCGCGCGTAGCCCCTGCAGCACCCAGTCGTCGAGGTAGGCGTAGGAATCGGCGAAGCTCATGCCCTGCACGAGCTCACCGGGCACGTAGAGCGAGTAGGTCACGACGTTGCCCCGCTCCATCATCATCGCGCCGCCGCCCGATATGCGCCGCACGACGTCGAAGCCGTACTTCTCGGCGCCCTCGGGGTCGACTTCGTTCTTGACCGACTGGAAGCTGCCGATGACGACCGCCGACTCGTCCCACTCCCAGAACCGGAGCGTGGGCTTGCGTCGTCCCTCGCCCACACGGGTGGCGAGCACCTCGTCGAGGGCGAGATGCGTACGCGGCGGCACGGCCGAGTCGTGCACGATCTCCCATTCGTAGTCGGCCCAGCTCGTGGCATCCGTCATCGCCCGCCGCACGGCCACCGCGATCGCCTCGGCCGAGAAGCCGAGCATCACCGTGTCATGGCGAAGGCCGGCGGTGATCGCCGCGGTGATCTGCTTGGCGTCGGATGCCGCGGAGAGCCCGTCGAGCGCGGCATCGATGTCGCCCAGCGCCTCGTCGGGCTCGAGGAAGAAGTCGCCCGCGACGCGCGGATTTCGGATCACCCCGTCGTTCACGTCGAAATCGACGACCACGAGCTTGCCACCGGGCACCTTGTATTCACCGTGCATGCGGTACAGCCTACGGATGCGGTGGGCGCAGGCATACGATCGAGGAGGAAGCAGGGGGGCAGTACGCATGACGACGTTCTACTTGGCACGCCACGGTGAGACGACCTGGCATGCCGATCACCGGTACGCGGGCAACTCGGATGTCCCGCTCACGCGGCACGGTCTCGGTCAGGCCGCCGCGCTCGGCGCCTGGGCGGTCGACGCGAACCTCGACGCGATCGTGGCATCGCCGCTCAGTCGCGCCCGGCGCTCCGCCGCGCCATCCGTCGAGACCACCGGCCTCGCGCTGCGCGTCGACGACCGGCTCGTCGAGATCGACTTCGGCGACGGCGAGGGGCTCACGCCCGACGAGCTCGTCGAGCGGTTCCCCGAGGAGTGGGCGGCGTTCTGCCGCGCGCCCGCGTCGAATCCGCTGCCCGGCGGCGAGAGCGGCCGCGACGGCATCGCCCGCGCCCTCCCGGTCTTCGACGAACTCGTCGAGGAGTTCCCCGAGGGCCGGGTGCTGATCGTGGCGCACGCGACGCTCATCAGGCTGCTCTTCTGCGAACTGGCGGGCATGGACCCCGACGGTTACCGCGACCTGCTGCCCGTGCTCGGCAACTGCAGCATCACGACGATCGTCTACCCGTGGGCGACGGAATCGCAGCTGACGAGCCACCCGCGCATCAGGCTGCTCGGGTTCGACGTGCCGCCGGGTCGCGCGGCGGTCTAGCGAGCCCGCCCGCCAGCGGGCCCGCCGTCAGTCGACCGCGAAGCGCTCGTCGAGCCAGCGGATGAGGTCGGCCCGCACCTCTTCGCGATTCGTCTCGTTGAAGATCTCGTGGCGTGCACCCTCGTAGATGATGAGCTCGACGTCGACGAGCCCGGAGCGCTGCACGTAGGCGTTCGCGAGCTTCGCCGCGCTCTCCTCCCCGCCGAGCGAGTCGTCGGAGCCGACCATGATGAGCAGCGGCAGCTCGGGGGGCAGTCCGCGCGCCGGCCGGCCGAGCAGGCGCAGTGCGTCGAGGGTGCCGAAGAGCTTCCGCAGCGGAACGTCGGTCGTGTACGGGTCGGCCATGAACGCCGCGGCGACGTCGGGGTCGCGGCTCAGCCACTCCACCGGGGTCGGCCCGAGGTGGCGGTGGCGCGCGTTCAGGTCGCCGCCGTTCATGTCGAAGAGGGTGCGGTAGGCCGTGCCGGTCAGCACGACGCCGTCGTAGTTCGACGCGCTCCGGTTCACGATGATCTGCGACATGAGCGAGCCCCACGAATGACCGAGCAGCACGAACGGCAGCTCGGGCGCTTCGGCCTCGCGGATGATGCCGCTGAACTGCTCGACCGCGTCGATCGTCGCCCGCAGCCCGCCGGGGCCGAGGCGGCCCATGCGCGTGAGGTCGCCGCCGTGCTGCTCGAAGCCAGTCTTGCCGTGGCCGCGGTGGTCGTCGGCCCACACCGAGTACCCGGCGGCGTTCAGGGCCTCGACGAGCTCCCCGTACCGGCCGATGTGCTCGCCGACGCCGTGGGCGAGCTGGATCACGGCATGGGCGTCGGGCACCCGCCACGACTCGAAGTGAATACGTACCCCATGCGCATCGGTGAAGGTCCCCATCCGGCCATTGTGTCAGCCGCGGCATCCATCGGCCGGACGCTCGCCGTGCGGCGCACCGCCCTCGCACTGTACTTAGCAAGGCTAATGAGCTATGCTAAGTAACCTATGGCCACGATCGCAGAGCAGAGCACCGAGCTGCGCATGGCGACCTTCCGGCTCGCCCGGCGCCTGCGCGCACAGAAAGCCGACCAGGGCCTCTCCGACGCCCAGTTCGCCGTGCTCGGCGAGCTCTACCGGCACGGCAGCCAGACCCTCACCCAGCTCGCCGAGCGCGAGAGGGTCTCTGCGCCGTCGATGAATCGCACGGTCAATTGCCTCCAAGAGGCGGGCTACCTCGCCCGCGTCGCCGACGAGGTCGATCGCCGCAAAGCCAACATCACGTTGAGCGACGCCGGCCGCGACGTCGTCAAGGCCACGGTGTCGAAGCGAGAGGCGTGGCTCACGACGCGCCTGCGCGAGCTGTCGAAAGACGACCGCGCCACCCTCGCCCGCGCCGCCGAACTGATGGGAGGACTCGCCACCCAGTGAGTGCCATGTTCCGTTCCCTCGCCCGCGCCGCCGAACTGATGGGAGGACTCGCCACCCAGTGAGTGCCATGTTCCGTTCCCTCGCCCACCGCAACTACCGAATCTGGTTCATCGGCGCCCTCGTCTCGAACGTCGGCGCCTGGATGCAGGCCACCGCCCAGAACTGGGTCGTGCTCACCGAACTCACCGACAACGACGCCTTCGCCGTCGGCATCACCATGGCGCTGCAGTTCGCGCCGCAGCTGCTGCTCGTGCCGATCACCGGCCTCATCGCCGATCGCTTCGACCGCCGCAAGATCCTCATGGTCACACAGACCGCCCTCATGCTGCTCGGCCTCGCGCTCGGCCTGCTGCTCGTCTTCGGCCACGCCGAACTCTGGCACCTCTACCTCTTCGCCCTCGCCCTCGGCCTCGTGAACGCGATCGACAACCCGGCCCGGCAGACCTTCGTCTCCGACCTCGTCTCGAACTCCGACATGTCGAACGCGGTCGCCCTGAACTCGGCGTCGTTCAACACGGCACGCATGATCGGCCCCGCCGTCGCAGGCTTCCTCATCGTGCTCGTCGGCTCGGGCTGGGTCTTCATCATCAACGCGTTCACGTTCCTCGCGGTGCTCTGCGCGCTCGCGATGCTGAAGAGCCGGCAACTGAAGCGCACGGCCCGCGCTCCACGCGCCCGAGGGCAGTTCGCCGCCGGGTTCCGCTACGTGGCCGGGCGCCCCGATCTCGTCGTCGTCTTCGTCATGGTGTTCCTCATCGGCGCGTTCGGCATGAACTTCCCGATCTTCTCGTCGACGATGGCGGTCGAATTCGGCCGCGGGGCCGGAGAGTACGGGCTGCTGTCCTCGATCCTCGCGATCGGTTCGCTGACCGGCGCCCTCCTCGCGGCGCGCCGCGAGCGGGCACGCATCCGCGTGGTCATCCTCGCCTGCGCCTTCCTCGGCTTCGCCACCCTGACCGCGGCGCTCATGCCGACGTACTGGACCTTCGCCGCCTCCACGATCCTCATCGGCCTCGGCGCCGTGACGATCCTCACGACCGCGAACGGCTACGTGCAGACCACCACCGCACCCGAACTCCGCGGCCGCGTGATGGCGCTGTACATGGCGATCCTCGCTGGCGGGACGCCCATCGGCGCCCCGATCGTCGGCGCGGTCGCCGACGGCATGGGCCCGCGCTGGGCGCTCGGGCTCGCGGCGATCGCGGCGGTCGTCGCCGCACTCATCGGCCTCGGCTGGCTCGTGATCTCTCGGGGCATGCGGCTCGCGCGGCATCCCGAGTACGCCTGGCGACCGGTGGTGCGATTCGCGGATGCCCCGACGGCGGCGATCGCGTCGGTGGCCACGCAGGCCGTGCCGGTCGTGCCGGCCGTGCCGGTCGTGCCGGCCGTGCCGGTCGTGCGAGTGGTGCCGGTCGATCGACTCGAACTCGAGCCCGAGCGCGAACTCGTGCCGACCGTGCCGAACGACCAGCTCGTGCCCGCCGACTTCTCGGAGCAGGTGGCGCTCACCTCGCCGATCCCGCTGCCGAAGCCGCCGCATCGCGAGCCCGCGCACGCGACCGCGCAGGCGCCCGCCCGACCCGAATACTCCTAGGGGCGCCCGACGCCGGCAGTCAGATCACGCCGAGGGCGAGCATGGCATCGGCGACCCGCGTGAAGCCGGCGATGTTCGCGCCGACCACGTAGTCGCCCGGCACGCCGTATTCGTCGGCGGTCGCGGCGGTGCGCTCGTGGATGCCCGCCATGATCTCCGACAATCGCTCCTCGGTGTGCTCGAAGCCCCAGGAGTCGCGCGACGCGTTCTGCTGCATCTCGAGCGCCGAGGTCGCGACACCGCCGGCGTTCGCGGCCTTGCCCGGTGCGAAGAGCACGCCCGCGTCACGCAGCACCCGGATGGCGCCCGGCGTCGTGGGCATGTTCGCCCCCTCGGCGACGGCGACGACCCCCGAGGCGACGAGGCCCGCGGCCTGCGCCTCGGAGATCTCGTTCTGCGTCGCGCACGGCAACGCCACGTCGATGCGCTCGTCGCTCTCGATGTCCCACACGGATGCCCCGGGCAAGAACCTCGCCCGCCCGCCGCGCTCGTCGGCGTACACCGAGATGCGCTCGCGGCGGCGCTCCTTGACGTCGCGCAGGAGCTCGAGGTCGATGCCCTCGGGGTCGTGGATCGCGCCCGACGAGTCGGAGGCCCCGACCACTCGGCCACCGAGGGCGTGCACCTTCTCGATCGCGTGCACGGCGACGTTGCCCGACCCCGACACGAGCACCCGCGCCCCGTCGAACGAGCGGCCGCGGGTCGCGAGCATGTGCTCGGTGAAGTAGACGGCGCCGTACCCCGTGGCCTCGGTGCGCACGAGCGAGCCGCCCCAGGTGACGCCCTTGCCGGTGAGCACACCCGATTCGTAGCGGTTGGTGATGCGTTTGTACTGGCCGAAGAGATAGCCGATCTCACGCGCGCCGACGCCGATGTCGCCGGCCGGCACATCCGTGTACTCGCCGATGTGCCGGTACGCCTCGGTCATGAACGACTGGCAGAACCGCATGATCTCGCCCTCGGAGCGGCCCTTGGGGTCGAAGTCGCTGCCGCCCTTGCCGCCGCCGATGGGCATGCCGGTGAGCGCGTTCTTGAACACCTGCTCGAAGCCGAGGAACTTCACGGTGCCGAGCAGCACCGTCGGGTGGAAGCGGAGCCCGCCCTTGTACGGCCCGAGTACCGAGTTGAACTGCACCCGGAAGCCGCGGTTGATGCGCACGCGCCCGTCGTCGTCGACCCACGGCACCCGGAAGATGATCTGCCGCTCGGGCTCGCAGATGCGCTCGAGAATGGACGCCTGCACGTACTGCGGATGCTTGTCGAGCACGCGCCCGAGCGAGTCGAACACCTCGCGCACCGCCTGGTGGAACTCGAGCTCGCCCGGGTTTCGGCGCAGCGTCTCGGCGTAGACGTCTTCGATGGTGGTGCGACCGAGCAACACGCGCCCCTCTCTCGAACGGATGCCACGAGGTGCCTGTCGCGCGCGGCTTCTCCACACTACCCAGTGCTGAGAAGAGCCCCTCGCCGTATGACGCGGCTCAGGCAGCCGGCCCGGTGGACTCGCGCACCACGAGCTCGGGCTGGAAGACGACACGTTCGTGGGGGTGCTCTCCGCCGGCCTCTTTCAGCATGAGGTCGACCGCCGTGTAGCCGATGAGCGACGCGGGCTGCCGGATGGACGACAGCGGCACGACGGCGGCCGCGGCGAAGTCGATGTCGTCATAGCCGATGAGCGCGATCTCGCCGGGCACGTCGATGCCGCCCTGCATCATGAGCGCCTGCAGCACGCCCATGGCGAGCAGGTCGTTGGCCGCGAAGACCGCATCGGGTCGATCGGATGCCGCGCGCTCGCGAATGCGCTCACCGGCGGCCCGGCCGGTGAGCACCGTGAGGGACTCGGTCTCGACGACCTCGAGCACCGCGCCCGGGGTCTCGTCGATGGCGCGTCGGGCCCCTTCGAGCCGGTCGGCGACCTGGCGGATGCTCGCGGGCCCGCCGACGAACGCGATGCGCCGCCGACCGGTGTCGCAGAGATGCCGCACGGCGAGATACCCGCCGACGACGTCGTCGACGGCGACCGAGGAGAAGTCCTCGTCGGAAACCTCTCGGTCGACGAGCACGACCCTCGTGCCCCGGCCGCGCAGTCGCTGCAGTCGCGGCAGGTCGTCGGCCAGCGGCGAGATCAGCACGCCGGCGACGCGCTGCTCTTCGAACAGGTCGAGATAGGCGCCCTCGCGGTCGGCACGCTCGTCGCT
Organism: Agromyces badenianii; assembly: GCF_003070885.1. Classification (NCBI taxonomy): domain Bacteria; kingdom Bacillati; phylum Actinomycetota; class Actinomycetes; order Micrococcales; family Microbacteriaceae; genus Agromyces; species Agromyces badenianii. Next base: position 227,477 of record NZ_CP028913.1, on the reverse strand, counting down.
GTTGCCGAGCAGGATCGTCATGCCCGCTTCGGCCGCGCGATCTTCTGCGCCGCGAGCGACGTCGGTGAAGAAGGGGTTGCGCACGTCGAGCACGACGAGCCCGATGCACCGGCTGCGACCGGCCCGAAGCTGTCGAGCGGCGTCGTTGCGCACGAAGCCGAGCTGCTCGATGGCGGCGGTGACCCGTGCGACGGTGGCCGGTGCGACCTTCTCGGGGCGGTTCAGAACGTTCGAGACCGTACCCACAGAGACGGATGCCGCAGACGCGACATCCCGGACACTCACCGTCATGGTCTCGCCCCTCCCGTCGCGCATTCGGCGATCTCTGCTGTGAAACGTACCATCGACGGATGCACGACTTGACATCGTTCGACCCACATCGTAAATTGCTGACGTTCAGGTGCATTAAAACGATTCAACTCCGCGGGGTCGTCCCCGCAGCTTAGGTTCAGATCAATGACGATTCCCCCTGGCGCTGCCGACGCCCGCGGCGCGGTTCCCGCGCTCGAGCTCCGCGACATCCGAAAGTCGTTCGGCGCCGTCGTGGCCCTGCGCTCCGGCACGATCGAGGTGCACTCCGGCTCGATCCACGCCCTCGTCGGCGAGAACGGCGCCGGCAAGTCGACGCTCGTGAAGATCGTCGCCGGACTCTACCGGCGAGACGCCGGGGCGTTCCGCCTCGACGGCAGCGACGTCGACTTCACCTCGACCGCCGAATCCAAGGCGGCCGGCATCGCCGTGATCTACCAGGAGCCGACGCTCTTCCCCGATCTCTCGGTCACCGAGAACGTGTTCATGGGGCGCCAGCCGGTCGGCCGCTTCGGCCGCATCGACCGCAAGGCCATGCGCGCCGAAGTCGACGGGCTCTTCCAGCGTCTCGGTGTGCGGATCGATCCCGACCGACCCGCCGAGGGCCTCTCGATCGCCGACCAGCAGGTCATCGAGATCGCCAAGGCCATCTCGCTCGACGCGAAGGTGCTCATCATGGACGAGCCGACGGCGGCGCTCTCGGGCGTCGAGGTCGATCGCCTCTTCCAGATCGCGCGGAGCCTGCGCGACGAGGGCCGGGCCCTCGTCTTCATCTCGCACCGCTTCGACGAGGTGTTCGACCTGTGCGACACCGTCACGGTCATGCGCGACGGCGCCTACATCTCGACGAGCCGCATCGCCGACACGAGCGTCGACGAGATCGTGCACCAGATGGTCGGGCGCGAGATCACCGAGCTCTTCCCGAAGCAGCCGACCACGATCGGCGACGCACTGCTCGAGGTCGACGGACTCACGAGCGCGGGCGTCTTCCACGACATCGCGCTCACGGTGCGCGCCGGTGAGATCGTCGCACTCGCCGGGCTCGTCGGCGCCGGGCGCAGCGAGGTGGCGCGCGCGATCTTCGGCATCGACCACTACCAGAGCGGCACCGTGCGCCTGAACGGCACGGCGGTGCCGGCGAAGAACCCGAGCGCCGCGATGCGGCTCGGCCTCGCCCTCGTTCCCGAGGATCGCCGGAAGCAGGGCCTCGTGCTCGACTCGAGCGTCGCCCGAAACACGACGCTCGCCATCCGGGAGCAGCTCGCGAGGTTCGGCATCATCACCTCGGGCTTCGAGAACCGTGCCGCCCGCGTCTGGGCGAGCCGCCTCGAGGTGAAGACCACTGCCCTCAGCACGGTGGCCGGCACCCTCTCGGGCGGCAACCAGCAGAAGGTCGTGCTCGGCAAGTGGCTCGCGACCGAGCCGAAGGTGCTCATCATCGACGAGCCGACCCGCGGCATCGACGTCGGCACCAAGGCCGAGGTGCACCGCCTGCTCTCCGAGCTCGCGGGTCAGGGCATGGGCATCCTGATGATCTCCTCCGAGCTGCCAGAGGTGCTGGGCATGGCCGATCGAGTGCTCGTCATGCGCGAGGGTCGCATCACCGCCGGGATCGACCGCGTCGATGCGACATCCGAGAACGTCATGTTCGCCGCGACCCACGCCGAGGAGCAGCACTCGTGAGCACCGCGACCACCACGCCGACGTCCAACGTGACGAAGCGCCTCAGCGCCATCGGCAAGGCCCGTGAACTCGGCATCCTGCTCGCCCTCGTGCTCGTCGTCATCGCGGCGACGGCGGCGAACCCGAACTTCCTGTTCAGCGCCGACGGATGGCGCGACCTGCTGCTGACCCCGTCGATCCTCGTGCTCGTGGCCGTCGGCCAGGCGATCGTGCTCATCACGCGAAACGTCGACCTCTCGGTCGGCTCGGTGCTCGGCCTCACCGCCTATCTCACCGGCCGGCTGTTCATCGACTTCCCGGGCATTCCGATCATCGCGGTGTTCGTCATCGCCGTGGCGTTCGGCGGCCTCCTCGGCATGATCAACGGCGCCCTCGTGGCCTTCGCGAAGGTGCCGGCGATGGTCATCACGCTCGGCACCCTCTACGCCTACCGGGGCATCAACGTGCTCTGGACCGGCGGCGACCGCGTGAACGCCTCCGACCTGCCGAAGGACTTCCTCGCACTCGGCACCGAGCAGTTCCTGATGATCCCGATCCTCACGATCATCGCGCTCGTCGTGCTCGTCATCGCCGGCTGGTACATGAAGAACACCCGCGGCGGGCGCGAGTTCTACGCGATCGGCTCCGACCCGGCGGCGGCCGAGCTCTACGGGCTCAGGGTCACCCGGCGACTGCTCAACGCCTTCGTGCTCTCGGGCGCCCTGGCCGGGCTCGGCGGCGTGCTCTACGCGGCCCGCTACGGCACCATCAACTCGCAGGCCGGTTCGGGATGGGAGCTCGACGCAGTCGGGGCGGCCGTCATCGGCGGCGTCGCGATCGTCGGCGGCGTCGGCTCGGTCTGGGGCGCCGCGATCGGGGCGGTGCTGCTGCTCACGATCAACCGGGCGCTCCCGATCCTCGGCATCCCCGACTTCTGGCAGCGCGCCGTCGTCGGCGTGCTCATCATCGGCGCCATCGTGCTCGACCGTGTGCTCGCGGTGCGACAGAAACGCAAGCTCATCGAGGCAAGGGACGACAGCTGATGTCGAGCATCACCCGGACCACGCCCGCCCCGGCATCGGTGCGCGGCTACCGCGACTACGACCGGCCGCTCTGGAAGCGCGTGCTGCTCACGCGGGAGATGGCGATCATCGCGCTCCTCGTCATCGTCGTCGTCGTCGCGTCGACGACCGTGCGCGGCTTCGGCCAGCCGATCACTCTGACCTACCTGATCCTCGATGTCGCACCGATCCTGCTCATCGCACTGCCGATGACGCTCATCATGATCACGGGCGAGATCGACCTCTCGGTCGCGAGCGTCGTCGGACTCTCGAGCGTGATCACCGGCGTGCTCGCCCAGGGCGGCATGCCCTTCGAGCTCGCCGCGCTCATCGCGCTCCTCGTCGGCGGCGTCGGCGGCGCCGTCAACGGATTCCTCGTCACGGTGGTGGGCCTGCCGTCGCTCGCCGTCACGATCGGCACGCTCGCGCTGTTCCGCGGACTCGCCGTCGGCCTGCTCGGCACGACCGCAGTGACCGAATTCCCCGAGTTCTGGACCGACCTCGCGAAGGCGAAGCTCGGGGCCACCGGCATCCCGCTCGTGATCATCCCCTTCCTCGTGCTGCTCGCGATCTTCGCAGTGCTGCTGCACTTCACCCCGTTCGGCCGCGGCATCTACGCGATCGGGCTCTCGAAGGAGACGGCCGCGTTCTCGGGCGTCAAGGTGGGACGCACGAAGTTCATCCTCTTCGTGCTCGCCGGCCTCGTCTCTGCGCTCGCCGGCGTCTATTACACGCTGCGCTTCGGCAGTGCGCGCGGCGACAACGCGACCGGCATGGAGCTGCAGGTCATCGCCGCCGTCGTGCTCGGCGGCGTGAGCGTGTTCGGCGGCCGCGGGGCGCTGCACGGCGTCATCGCCGGCGTGCTGCTCATCGGGGTGCTCGCCAGTGCGCTGCGCCTCGCGAACGTCACCTCCGATGTCATCAACATCATCACCGGCGCACTGCTCGTGATCTCGGTGGTGTCTTCGAGCTTCCTGGCCTGGCTGCGCACACGGCGACGATCGCGGCGGCAGTCGGCGGGAGGGGAACCGCGCGTCGAGGTCTCCACAGCAGGGTAACCAGACCGCACCATCGTCGATGCGACCAGGTCATCGACGCCATCCAGATGAAGGGACGAACAACGATGTTGTTTCAGAAGAAGACCAGGGCAGCGGCCCTCGCCGCGCTCGCGGTGAGCGTGGCGCTCGTCGCGACCGGCTGTGCCGCCGGCGACTCGGGCGCCGACGGCGGCGAGGGTGACGGCGGCAACCTGTCGATCACCTTCCTGCCGAAGAACCTCGGCAACCCGTACTTCGACACCTCGAACGCGGGCGGCGAAGAGGCCATCGAGGAGTTCGGCGGCACCTACGCCGAGGTCGGTCCGGCCGAGGCGACGCCCGATGGACAGGTCAGCTACATCAACACCCTCACGCAGCAGGGGGTCGGAGCGATCGCCGTCTCGGCGAACGACCCGAAGGCGATCTGCGACGCGCTGAACGAGGCGCGCGACGCCGGCGTGAAGGTCGTCACCTTCGACTCCGACACCAATGCCGACTGCCGCGACCTGTTCGTGAACCAGGCCGACGCCGAGGGCATCGCCAAGGTGCAGGTCGACCTCATCGCCGAGCAGATCGGCGACGCGGGCGAGATCGCCGTGCTGTCGGCCTCGGCCAACGCCACGAACCAGAACGCCTGGATCGAGCTCATGGAAGAGGAGCTCGCCGCGAGCCACCCCGACATCGAGCTGGTCGAGGTCGTCTACGGCGACGACGACGACCAGACCTCGTTCGACAAGACCGCGGCGCTGCTGCAGACGCACCCGAACCTCAAGGGCATCGTCTCGCCGACGACCGTCGGCATCGCGGCGGCTGCGCGCTACCTGCAGACCTCGGAGTACCAGGGCAAGGTCGCACTGACCGGCCTCGGCACCCCGAACCAGATGCGCGAGTACGTCGAAGACGGCACCGTCACCGCGTTCGCGCTGTGGAACCCGGCCGACCTCGGCTACCTCGCGGCCTTCGCGGCGAAGGCGCTCATCGAGGGCGACATCACCGGTGCCGACGGCGACACCTTCGACGCCGGCAAGCTCGGCGAGTACACGGTCGGCGCCGACGGCGTCGTGCTGCTCGGGGACCCCTTCGTCTTCGACGCGGAGAACATCGGCGACTTCGACTTCTAGTCGATCGCGGGGCTCTGCCGGGCGTCGCCCGGCAGAGCCCCGACCGGCCTGCGGCATGCGACCCGCCGGAGTATTCGGATGCACGCGGCATGGCTCGGCGGTTGCGGGAAACCGGGTTCACATTTACCATTGAAACGATTCAGAGCGAGGGAGCACGACCATGGGCGAGGCTCACGGCACCGGGCGGATCTGCTTCCAACTGCAGGTCGACCCCGCCCGCCTCGACGAGTACCGCGCCCGCCACGAGGCTGTCCAGCCCGAGATGCTGCGTGCGATCGAGGCATCCGGTCGGCGCAACTACTCGCTCTTCCTCCGCGACGACGGCCTGCTCATCGGCTACTACGAGACCGACGACGATGCCGCCTCACAGGCGGCCCTCGAACTCGACCCGCGCACCGCCGCGTGGGAGGCCGACATGGCGGGGTTCTTCATCGCCCTCGGCGGACGACCAGACCAGTCCGCCCCGCGACTCGCCGAGGTCTTCCACCTCGAAGACCAACTCGCCGCGCTCGATGCCGAGCGTTGAGCATCGCACGACCGAACATGCACACAGAAGAACCGGAAAGAGCCACTCGTGAGCAACCTCTCAAGCGACATCCTCGACCAGCTCGAGCAGCAGGCCATCGAGCTGCCCTCATGGGCGTTCGGCAACTCGGGCACCCGATTCAAGGTGTTCGCGACGCCGGGCACCCCGCGTGATCCGTTCGAGAAGATCGCGGATGCCGCGCAGGTGCACGAGTACACCGCACTCGCGCCGACCGTGGCGCTGCACATCCCGTGGGACCGGGTCGACGACTACGGCGTGCTCCGCAGGCACGCCGAAGACCACGGCGTCTCGCTCGGCACGGTCAACTCGAACACCTTCCAAGACGACGACTTCAAGTTCGGTGCCCTCACCCACGAAGACGCCGCCGTGCGCCGAAAGGCCGTCGACCACCACCTCGAGTGCATCGACATCATGCACGCCACCGGCTCGCGCGACCTGAAGATCTGGCTCGCCGAGGGCTCGAACTACCCCGGGCAGGCCGACCTGCGCGGCCGGCAGGACCGCCTGCACGACTCGCTCGCCGAGATCTACGCCCGGCTCGGCGACGAGCAGCGGCTCGTGCTCGAGTACAAGTTCTTCGAGCCGGCGTTCTACCACACCGACGTTCCCGACTGGGGCACGAGCTACGTGCAGGTCGCCGCGCTCGGCGACAGGGCGATGGTCTGCCTCGACACCGGTCACCACGCTCCCGGGACGAACATCGAGTTCATCGTCATGCAGCTACTGCGCCTCGGCAGGCTCGGCAGTTTCGACTTCAACTCGCGCTTCTACGCCGACGACGACCTCATCGTCGGCGCCGCCGACCCGTACCAGCTGTTCCGCATCCTCTTCGAGGTCATCCGCGGCGGCGGCTTCAACCACCCCGACGTCGCGTTCATGCTCGACCAGTGCCACAACGTCGAAGACAAGGTGCCGGGGCAGATCCGTTCCGTGCTCAACGTGCAGGAGATGACCGCCCGCGCGCTGCTCGTCGACACCGGCGCGCTGCGCGCGGCGCAGCAGGCGGGCGACGTGCTCGAGGCCAACCGCATCTTCATGGACGCCTTCTACACCGACGTGCGACCGGCACTCGCCGAGTGGCGCGAGTCGCGGGGCCTGCCCGCCGACCCCATGGCCGCCTTCGCGGCATCCGGCTACCTGGCGAAGATCGCCGCCGACCGCGTCGGCGGCGTGCAGGCCGGCTGGGGCGCCTGACCCGCGAATCGAGCGCACGACCGGACCCCTCGTTTCGCACGGGATCACCGACATCCCCCATCCCATGCGAAACGAACCGTCCGATTCCCAGACCACCACCACCACCACCACACCACCACCAGCAGCACCCGCCGCAGCAACGAAGGACTCCCCTCATGACGAACCAGGCAGCCGCCGAGCTCATCGCCCGGTCGAACCGCCTCGGCGCCGACCCGAAGAACACGAACTACGCCGGCGGCAACACCTCGGCCAAGGGCACCGAGACCGACCCGGTGACCGGCGAGCCCGTCGAACTCATGTGGGTCAAGGGCTCGGGCGGCGACCTCGGCACGCTGACCGAGGCCGGTCTCGCGGTGCTGCGCCTCGACCGGCTGCGCGCGCTCACGGGCGTCTACCCCGGCGTCGACCGCGAAGACGAGATGGTCGCCGCGTTCGACTACACGCTGCACGGCACGGGCGGTGCGGCGCCGTCGATCGACACGGCCATGCACGGCCTCGTCGACGCCGCGCACGTCGACCACCTGCACCCCGACTCGGGCATCGCGATCGCGACGGCCGCCGACGGCGAAGCGCTCACCGGCAAGATCTTCGGCGAGCGCGTGGTGTGGGTGCCGTGGCGCCGCCCGGGCTTCCAGCTCGGGCTCGACATCGCTGCGATCAAGACGGCCAACCCGCAGGCGATCGGCTGCATCCTCGGCGGGCACGGCATCACGGCGTGGGGCGACACCTCGGAGGAGAGCGAGCGCAACTCCCTCTGGATCATCGACACCGCCGCCGCCTACATCGCCGAGCACGGCGCGGCCGAGCCGTTCGGCGCCGAACTCGAGGGCTACGGTGCGCTCGAGGCATCCGAGCGCCGCACGAAGGCCGCCGCCCTCGCCGCGACGATCCGCGGGCTCGCCTCTCACGACCGGCCCATGGTCGGCCGCTTCACCGACGCGCCCGAGGTGCTCGACTTCCTCGCCCGCGCCGAGCACCCGCGACTCGCCGCGCTCGGCACGAGCTGCCCCGACCACTTCCTGCGCACCAAGGTCAAGCCGATGGTGCTCGACCTGCCCGCGTCGGCGAGCGTCGACGAGAGCATCACCCGCCTGAAGCAGCTGCACGAGGCGTACCGCGCCGACTACCGGGCGTACTACGACGCGCACGCGGATGCCTCGAGCCCCGCGATGCGCGGCGCCGACCCCCTCATCGTGCTCATCCCGGGCGTCGGCATGTTCAGCTACGGCGCGAACGCGCAGACGGCCCGCGTCGCCGGCGAGTTCTACCGCAACGCGATCAACGTGATGCGCGGCGCCGAGGCGCTCTCGACGTACTCCCCCATCAGCGACGCCGAGAAGTTCCGCATCGAGTACTGGGCGCTCGAGGAGGCGAAGCTCCAGCGCATGCCGAAGCCGAAGCCGCACGCGGGGCGCATCGCACTCGTGACCGGCGCGGCGTCGGGCATCGGCAAGGCCATCGCCACCCGCCTCGCCGCCGAGGGCGCGTGCGTCGTCATCGCCGACCTCGACGCCTCGAAGGCGCAGGCCGCCGCCGCCGAGCTCGGCACCGCGGATGTCGCGATCGGCGTGGCCGCGAACGTGACGGATGCCGCGGCCGTGCAGGCCGCGATCGACGAGGCGGTGCTCGCCTTCGGCGGCCTCGACCTCGTCGTCAACAACGCGGGCCTGTCGCTCTCGAAGCCGCTGCTCGAGACCACCGAGGCCGACTGGGACCTGCAGCACGACGTCATGGCCAAGGGCTCGTTCCTCGTCTCGAAGGCCGCCGCGCGAGTGCTCATCGACCAGGGTCTCGGCGGCGACATCGTCTACATCTCCTCGAAGAACTCGGTGTTCGCCGGCCCGAACAACATCGCCTACTCGGCGACGAAGGCCGACCAGGCCCATCAGGTGCGCCTGCTCGCCGTCGAACTCGGCGAGTACGGCATCAAGGTCAACGGGATCAACCCCGACGGCGTCGTGCGGGGCTCGGGGATCTTCGCGAGCGGCTGGGGCGCGAACCGCGCCAAGACCTACGGCATCGAAGAGGAGGAGCTCGGCGCGTTCTACGCCCAGCGCACGATCCTCAAGCGCGAGGTGCTGCCCGAACATGTCGCGAATGCCGTGATCGTGCTCACGGGGCCCGAGCTCTCGCACACGACCGGCCTGCACATCCCCGTCGACGCGGGCGTCGCCGCCGCCTTCCTGCGATGACCGGCGGCGGGCGCGGAGCGGGCACCGTCGCGGCGGTCGACCTCGGGGCCACGAGCGGGCGGGTCGTCCTCGGCCGCGTCGACGGCCGCGGGGCCGGCACGCTCGAGATCCGGCAGGTCGCACGCTTCGCGAACGATCCCGTGCGCCTCGCCTCCGGCCTGCACTGGGATCTCTCCGGCCTCTCCCGCCGGGTCGACAGCGGCCTCGCGAAGGCGCTCCGCGAGGAACCCGGCGTCACCTCGATCGGCGTCGACTCGTGGGCGGTCGACTACGCGCTGCTGGCGGGCGACCGGATGCTCTGCGAGCCGTTCCACTACCGCGACGAGCGCTCGGCCGCGGGGGTCGAGGCCGTGCACACGATCGCCCCGTTCGCCGAGCTCTATCGCCGCAACGGCTTGCAGTTCCTGCCGTTCAACACGCTCTATCAACTCGCGGCCGAGCGCGCGCAGGGCGCTCAGGGCGACGGCGGCGGATGCCTCGGCCTCGCCGATTCCCTGCTGCTGGTGCCCGACCTCATCGCGTTCCAGCTGACGGGCGAACGCGTCGCCGAACGCACCAACGCGTCGACGACCGGGCTCCTCGGCATCGATTCCCGCGAGTGGGACGACGAGCTCATCGAGCGGCTCGGCCTGCCTCGCTCGGTCTTCCCTCGACTCGTCGACCCGGGCGAGACGATCGGCACGCTGCGCGGCGAGGTCGCGGCCGGGTTCGGCATCGGCTCGCGGCATCCGCTCGAGGTCGTCGCCGTCGGCTCGCACGACACGGCATCCGCCGTCGTCGCCGTGCCAATGCGACCCGAGTCGGCCGCCTACATCTCGTGCGGCACCTGGGGGCTCGTCGGCGTCGAGCTCGAACGCCCGGTGCTGACGGATGCCGCCCGAGCCGCGAACTTCACCAACGAGGGCGGCGTCGACGGGCGCGTGCGCTTCCTGCGCAACGTCATGGGCCTCTGGCTGCTGAGCGAGTCGGTGCGGCAGTGGGAGCGCGACGGCGAGACCGTCGAACTCGCGGCACTGCTCGCGGCTGCGGCATCCGTCACCGCGCCCGTCACTGTGTTCGACGCGAACGACCCCCGCTTCATGGCGTCCGGCGACCTGCCCGCCCGCATCGCCGAGTGGTGCCGCGAGCACGGCGAGCCGGCACCGGGCACGCCCGCCGAGTTCGCCCGCTCGATCGTCGAGTCGCTCGCCCGGGCCTTCGCCGAGGCGGTGGTGGATGCCGCGCGCCTCTCTGGCACGCAGGTCGAGACGATCCACCTGGTCGGCGGGGGCGCGCTCAACGAGCTGCTCTGCCAGCGCACCGCCGATCGCGCCGGCCTGCCGGTGCTCGCCGGACCGGTCGAGGCGACCGCGATCGGCAACGTGCTCGTGCAGGCGCGGGCGCAGGGCTTCACGGGTGCCGGCCTCGAGTCGCTGCGTGCGCTCGTGGCGACCGCGTTCCCTCCGCGCCGGTACGAGCCGGTCGCGGGCTAGCCCGCCGCCGGCGAGCCGGGCGACGACTGGCTGTCACAGCACAGGGCGGCGGCGGGTCAGACGATCGCCGGCGACTTCGGCGCCGACGCCACGCGCCCACGTGCGAGCTCGGTGTCGCGCATCCCGCTCAGCGAGACGCCCACGCCGTAGGTGACGAAGTCGCCGCTCGGGCGCACGCCGATCGCGATGAGGTCGCCGCGTTCGCCGTCGCTCAGCTCGAGCCCGTGCAGCAGGGCGCGTTTCGCGTCGCTCGGCAGCTGCTCGGCGGGCATGATCTCGGCCACCCCCGAGAAGGTGATCGTGGCGGCCGGAATCTTCACCCACGGCACGAACGGGATGCGCTTCGCGATGGGCACCGTGACCGAGACGCCGGGGTTGGCGGCGATGTGGCGTGCCTTGAACTCGCGCTCGTTCGTCGTGAACCAGAGCCGGCCGTCGTCGACGACGTGCATGACGCCGGCCGTGCGCGCCTCGCCCCTCGCCGACACCATGCCGATGACCATGAAGTTCACGCTCTCGATCGCCTTCCAGACCTCGGCGTTCGTGATGTCGACCATTTTCACCACTCCCTCTAACTTTACATTGTCAAGTTCTCTTGATTCGACGCTACGGCACCTGACTTTACGATGTCAAGTAGGGTGGAGGATGTGGCGAAGGAGGGAGCGCTGTGAGCGAGACGACGACACCGGGCGGCGGAGCTTCCTCGGTGGGGAGCGCCCCGGGCCCACCTGGCGCCCCGGGCCGCGCCGCCCTGCTCCGCGCGATGGAGGAGCTCGCCCGCGAACAGGGCGTGAACAACGTGGGACTCCGCGAGGTCGCGCGCCACGCCGGACTCTCGCACGCTGCACCCACCCACTTCTTCGGCAGCCGCGAGGGCATGATCAGGGCCCTCGCCTTCGAAGGCCTCGCGCTCCTCGACGACGAGCTCTGCACCGCTCAGGAGCGTGCCGCGCACCTGCCCGGTCGAGAGCGACTGGTCGCCGATTCCGTCGAGTTCGTGGCCTTCGCACTCCGGCACCCCGCGCACTTCGACGCGATGTTCCGCACGCCCTCCTCCGCGCAGGGCGACGAACTGCTCGATCGGGCACGACTCGCGGCCCTCGACGGACTGCGCGCCCTCGTCATCCAGGTGCACGACTCCGGCGCGATCGACGGCGACGTCGAGACGACGTTTTTGCAGCTCTGCGCCATGAGCCACGGCATCGCCTCGCTCGCCGTCGACGGTCTGCTCCACGGTTTCGACGCCTACGCCGCGGCCGACGACGTGGCCGAGCGCATCATCCGGGCCCAGGTCGCGCAACTGCCCTGACGGCACGACGGCCCGCGGCACCGGCGAGTCGCGACATCCGTCTGGAAGGATCGTCGTATGACCGACGCCCCCCTGCTCGTCTCCCTGCCCGGCAACGCACTGCGCGACGCGCTGGGCGCCGCGCCCGACGGCGCGGAGATCGTGCAGTGGGACATGTCGGGGCCCGCACCCGCCGAGCGCATCGACCTCGTGGTGCCGCCGTACATGGGCGCCGCTGGGCGACTCGGGGCGCTCGAGGGAGTCACGACCCGGCTCGTGCAGTCGCAGTCCATCGGCTACGACGACGTGCCGGCCGCGCTGCCGCCCGGGCACGTCTTCGCCAACGCGGCGAGCGTGCACGAGACGTCGACCGCCGAGCTCGCACTCGCGCTCATCCTCGCCGCCCAGCGCGGCATCCCCGACTTCGTCCGCGCCGCCGGCGAGGGCCGGTGGGCCCCGGCCCGGCACGCGAGCCTCGCCGACCGCCGGGTGCTGCTCATCGGCTACGGCGGCGTGGGGCGCGCGATCGAGGCGCGGCTCGCGCCGTTCGAGGTCGAGCTCACCCGCGTCGCGAGCCGCGCGCGCTCCGACGAGCAGGGCTTCATCCGCGGCATCGACGAGCTGCCGGGCCTGCTGCCGAACGCCGACATCGTCGTCATCGGCGTGCCGCTCACCGCAGCGACGACCGGTCTCGTCGACGCGGCCTTCCTCGCCGCACTGCCCGACGGCGCCCTCGTGGTGAACATCGCGCGCGGCAAGGTCGCCGACACCGAGGCGATCCTCGCCGAGGCCGAACGCGGCCGGCTCCGCTTCGCCCTCGACGTCACCGAGCCCGAACCGCTGCCGGCGGGGCATCCGCTCTTCGCGCTGCCGAACGTGCTCATCTCGCCGCACGTGGGCGGCGCCTCGACGGCGATGATGCCCCGCATGGCGAGGCTCCTGCGTGAGCAGATCGAGCGGATGCTGCGCGGCGACGCTCCACTGAACGTCGTGTACCGCAGCTGAACCGCCCGAACCGCGCGACCCGCGCGACCGTCGCGACCCGCAGGGAGGACCCCCATGCCCCGATTCGACCACGCCGTCGACTGGGTGCGACGCCACGTCGACGGCGGAGCGCTGCCCACCGCCGTGCTCGGCATCGCCACGCGCGACGGCGTCGCGGCACTCGAGGCGTTCGGCACCGAGCGCGGGCGCGCGGCATCGGTCGACGACCACTACCCGCTCTTCTCGGTGACGAAGCCGCTCGTCGGCCTCGCCGCCCTGCGCCTCGTCGAGCAGGGGCGGCTCACGCCCGACACCCCGCTCTCGACCGCGGTGCCCGAGTTCGGTGCGGGCCGTGACGACGTCGTGCGGCTTCGCCACCTCGTCAGCCACAGTTCGGGCATCGTCGAACCGCCGATGGACACGCCGGGCCTGCGCACCTTGCTGCTCACGCCCGGGCGCGACTTCACCGCCGGCACCGCCACGCGCTATTCGACCATCGGCTTCGAGGGGGTCGCGGCCCTCATCGAGCACGCGGGCGGGGCGTCGTGGTTCGACGCCGTCACCGCGGTCGCGGCACGGGCGGGCGCCGACGGCTTCACCCTCGACGCCGGCTCGTCGCAGCACGAGATCATCGAGGCATCCGCTCAGGGTCTTGACTACGAGCGCTTCGCCGGCCTCGACCACCCCGGCGCCGGACTGCTCGGGCGCGCGAGCGACCTGCTCGCCGTCGGCAGCGCCCTGCTGCGCGACGACGGATCGCTCGTCGCGCCCGTCACGGCCGAGGCGATGCTGCGCCCGCTGACCACCGGCATGACGAAGCTCGAGCCCTACCGTGCCGAGCGCGGTCAGGACTGGGGCTTCACGTGGAACCTGCGCAACAACGCCCCCGGCCTGCTCGCACGCGACACCTACGGGCACGGCGGGTGGGGCGGCTGCGAGTTCTGGGTCACCCCGTCGCGCGGGGTGTGCTTCGTGCTGCTCACCAACATCGCCGGCGGGTACGGCCGCCTCGGCGTCGACGGCGACGAGCTGCACAACGCGGTGGTCGCCGGGGCCTGACCCCGCCCGAGCCCGGACCCGAGCCTGGCCCGGGCAGGCGCACCGGCGACCAGGCCGCTCAGTCGGCGGCCGAGGCGGCGTCGAGCGCCGCGAGCTCTTCGGGTGCGAGCTCGAGCGACGCCGAGGCGAGCAGCGCGGGCAGCTGCGACGTCGTGCGGGCGCTCGCGATCGGTGCGAGCACGGTGGGCTGATGGCGCAGCCAGGCGAGCGAGACGGATGCCACGTCGACCCCGTGCGCCGCCGCGATCGTGTCGAGCGCCGCGAGCACCCGCTGTCCGCGCGCGTCGAGGTAGGCGGCGGCCGCTCCCGCCCGGGGGCTCGTGGCCGCCGCGACATCCGCTTCGCCTCGATACGTGCCGGCGAGGAAGCCCTTCGCGAGCGAGAAGTAGGGAAGCACCGCGAGTCCCTCGCGCTCGGCGCGCTCGCGCAGGCCGTGCTCGAAGCCGCGTTCGACGAGGTTGTAGTGCGGCTGCAGCGCGACCGGGCGGTGGAATCCGTTGGCTGCGGTGACGTCGAACCACTCGTCGATGCGCTCGGGCGAGTAGTTCGAGATGCCGATCGTGCGCACCTTGCCCGCGTCGACCAGCTCGGAGAGCGCGCCGATCGTCTCCTCGAGCGGCACCGACTCGTCGTCGAAGTGCGCGTAGTAGAGATCGATGCGATCGGTGCCGAGTCGCTGCAGCGAGGCATCCGCCGCCGCCGCGATGTTCGCCGCCGAGAGGCCGGGGAACTGCGGGTGCGTCGAGACCTTCGTGGCGATGACGAGTTCGTCGCGGTTGCCGCGAGCGGCGATCCAGCGGCCGATGATCGTCTCGCTCTCGCCGCCCGAGTTGCCCGGCACCCAGTGCGAGTACCCGTCGGCGGTGTCGATGAAGTCACCGCCGCCCGCGGTGAAGCGGTCGAGCACGGCGAACGATTCGGCCTCATCGGCCGTCCAGCCGAAGACGTTGCCGCCGAGCACGAGCGGGAAGACCTCGAGCTCGGAGTCGGCGATGCGCTGGCGGGTGGCGGTCGTGGTCTCGGTCATGCTGCTCCTGGATCTCGGAAGTGGTGGACCCGGCGGAAGGCCGGCGCGCTACAGAGGGGCAACGACGGGCGCCCGCCCGTATTCCAGCGTTGCGCACGATGACGTCGCGCGTCGCCCTCAGCCTCCTCAGCGTCGCCTCAGCCTCCACCGAGGCGTGGGGCGTAGGGTCGATGCATGGCCATTTCGGCAGAACCACGCGTCGCCCTGTACTTCGACTTCGACAACATCGTCATCTCACGATATGACCAGCTGCACGGTGACAGCGCCTACCGCAAAGACACCTCGCGCGGCAAGGCGCCCGCCGCCGGAACCCAGACGGCGAAGAAGCTCGCCGAGGCCACCGTCGACATCGACGCGGTGCTCGACTTCGCCGCCACCTTCGGCACGATCGCCATCGCACGCGCCTACGCCGACTGGTCGACCCCGATCAACGCGAGCTACCGCGGTCAGCTCATCGACCGCGCCGTCGACCTCGTGCAGCTCTTCCCGCTCTCGGCGACCAAGAACGGCGCCGACATCCGCCTCGCCGTCGACGCGGTCGAAGACATGTTCCGCATCGACGATCTCTCGCACATCGTCATCGTCGCGGGCGATTCCGACTACGTGGCCCTCGCGCAGAAGGCGAAGCGACTCGGTCGCTACGTCGTCGGCATCGGCGTCGCGGGCGGCACGAGCAGGGCGCTCACCGCCGCGTGCGACGAGTACGCCGACTACGACA
Organism: Agromyces badenianii; assembly: GCF_003070885.1. Lineage (NCBI taxonomy): Bacteria > Bacillati > Actinomycetota > Actinomycetes > Micrococcales > Microbacteriaceae > Agromyces > Agromyces badenianii. The sequence goes on along the minus strand of NZ_CP028913.1, from coordinate 211,806 downwards.
CCCTGCTCGCCACCGACGCCGCGGTCGGCGACGACGAGGTGGCGGCCCCGGCACCATCGACCGGTCGCGGCCGCAGGGGCGATACTTCCGGCACCGAGCCCGACACGGAGGCCGCGGCAGAGCCCCTGGCAGAGCCCGTCGCAGAGCCCGCACCGAGCCGTCGCCGCCGCGCCTCGACGAGGAAGCCCACCGAGGCGGGGTCGGATGTCTCGATCGACACGAAGTTCGCCGACGAGACGAAGGGCGCCGCCGCGACGGGCCCGTCGTCGCGGGCGCTGCAATTCGTCGCCCCCGTCGAGCCGGCTCCCGCCGATGACGCCGCCACCGGCAGCCCGCGGAACCCGGGCCGGTTGCTCCTCAAGGCACTCGAGCTGATGCGAGCGAAGAACGACGAGGAGTGGCAGTCGTCGAGCGCGGTCAAGAACCAGATGATGCGCATGGACCCGACCTTCCAGGAACGCCGACTCGGCTTCGCGTCGTTCACCGACTTCCTGAAGTCACGCGGCGGCGTCGTCGAACTCGACGAGGCCGGCCGCGGGCGCGTGCGCATCCGCCCGAAGAAGGACTGACTCACAGCACCGTCACGGCCTCGAACACGTAGAGTCGCTCCAGCGCGTCCCCCGTTCGGGGGTGACCGAAGGGTCTGCTTCGGTCGCGGGCGCATCCGTCGAGGCGAGGAGAGTGAACGCATGGGTCAGCACCGGAACCGGGCTTCGTGGCCTCCCTCCCGCCTCTGGCTGATCGGCGCGGGTGCCGTTCTCCTCGTCGGCAGCGTCTCGGTCTCCGCCGTCGCGCTCGGCAACGCAGATGGCGAACGGGCGACGGCGACCGACACCGCGGCCGCGGCCGCGGGTTCCGAGCGCGAGAACGAAACCGCCTCCAGCCGGCCGATGCCGACGGCGGCGCCCGCCGAGCCGGCCGCGGTTGCGGCGCCCGCACCCGCCCCGGCACCAGAGCCCGCACCCGCTCCCGCGCCCGCACCGGAGGCGCCGGCACCGGCCGACCCGCCGCCCGCTCCGGCGCCCGCCCCGTCATCGGGCGCGTCGTCGGTGGAAGCCGAGGTGCTGGCGATCGTCAACCGCGAGCGTGCGGCAACGGGTTGCGGACCGGTCTCCGACGATGCCGGGCTCCGCTCGGTCGCCCGCGCCCATTCCGGCGACATGGCGGCCCGCGGATTCTTCGACCACACGAACCCCGACGGGCAGACCCCTTGGGACCGGGCGGGCGCGGCCGGCATCTCGCATGCGGGCGGCGAGAACATCGCGCGCGGGCAGGCCGACGCGGCATCCGTCATGCAGTCGTGGATGAACAGCCCAGGTCACCGCGCCAACATCCTGAACTGCGACTTCACGACGCTCGGCGTCGGCGTGCACGAGGGCCCGGGCGGGCCGTGGTGGACCCAGCTGTTCGGATACTGAGGCGAGTGCCGGGTGTGGTCTGACCACATCTGCTACTGTGGACAGACCACATGACCCGACGACTCGGTCGGAGCATTCGAGAGCGGCCAGGGGGCGGCATGGCGCACGACACGACGGCGCTCGACGCAGCACCTGCGCCCGCCGCGGCATCCGACGCCCCCCGCGCCTGGCGCACGGTGCTCGAGCACATCGAGACGCAGCTGCTCGAGGGCGCCCTGCGCCCCGGCGACCGCCTGCCCGGCGAACGCGCCCTCTCCGCCGAACTCGGGGTCGGCCGCTCGAGCGTGCGCGAGGCGCTGCGCGTGCTCGAGGTGCTCGGACTCATCCGCACGGCCGCGGGATCGGGCCCGAGCTCGGGCGCGATCATCATCGCGACGCCCGGCGGCGGCATGTCGGCACTCATGCGACTGCAGGTCGCGGCGAGCGGCTTCCCGGTCTCCGACATCGTGCGCACCCGGCTCATCCTCGAGACCTCGGTCGCGGGCGACCTCGCCGAGGCAGGTCGAAGGGCGTCCGCCGAGAGCGACGCACCCGCCGCGCCCGACCTCGCCCCGGCCCAACGACTGCTCGACGCGATGGACTCCCCCAACCTCGCGCCCACCGAGTTCCTCGCGCTCGACGCGGCCTTCCATCTGGCGCTCGCCGAGGCATCCGGCAACCAGGTCATCACCGCCACGATGGCCGGGCTCCGCAGCGGCATCGAGGGGTACGCGCTCGAGGGCCTCGCCGCGATCGCCGACTGGCCGGCGACCTGCGCCCGCCTCCGCACCGAGCACCGCGGCATCCTCGAGGCGATCAGGGCGTTGGATGCCGCGACCGCCCGCACCCGAACCCACGACCACATCTCGGGCTACTACGCCGAGACCTTCATCGACACCTCACCGAGGTGACGCCCGTCGACCTTCCGCCACCGCGAAGGTCGATCCGCGTCATCTCGCCGGCCACGAAAGAGAGCAGCATCATGGTCCAGCGTCAGTTCCCGAACCCGAAAGAGCTCGCCGAGCTCATGCGCTTCAAGGCGCCGACCCTGAACGCGAAGCAGCGCCATCTCGACAAGGCCCTCACGATCTCCGACCTGCGCGACATCGCGAAGCGCCGCACGCCGAAGGCGCCGTTCGACTACACCGAGGGCGCCGCCGAGGGCGAGATCTCACTCGCGCGTGCCCGCCAGGCGTTCGAGGACATCGAGTTCCACCCGGCGATCCTGCGCAACGTGCCCGAGGTCGACCTGAGCCGCGAGGTGCTCGGCGGCCCGACGGCCCTGCCGTTCGGCATCGCCCCCACGGGCTTCACCCGCATGATGCAGACCGAGGGCGAGACCGCCGGCGCGGGCGCCGCCGGCGCGGCGGGCATCCCGTTCACGCTGTCGACCATGGGCACGACCTCGATCGAAGACGTGAAGGCCGCGAACCCCACCGGGCGCAACTGGTTCCAGCTCTACGTCATGCGCGACCGTGAACGCTCCTACGAGCTCGTGCGCCGGGCCGCGGCCGCGGGCTTCGACACGCTCTTCTTCACGGTCGACACCCCGGTCGCCGGCGCTCGCCTGCGCGACGTGCGCAACGGCTTCTCGATCCCGCCGCAGCTCACCCCCGCCACGGTCGTCAACGCGATTCCGCGACCCGAGTGGTGGATCAACTTCCTCACGACCCCGAAGCTCGAGTTCGCCTCGCTCTCCTCGACCGGCGGCACCGTCGGCGAGCTCATCGACGGCATGTTCGACCCGACGATCTCGTTCGACGACCTCAACGTCATCCGCGACATGTGGCCCGGCAAGATCGTGGTCAAGGGCGTGCAGACCGTGCAGGACGCGAAGATCCTCGCGGGCAGGGGCGTCGACGGCATCGTGCTCTCGAACCACGGCGGGCGCCAGCTCGACCGTGCGCCGATCCCCTTCCACCTGCTGCCGCACGTCGTGCGCGAGGTGGGCGCCGACATGGAGGTGCACCTCGACACCGGCATCATGTCGGGCGCCGACATCGTGGCATCCGTCGCCCTCGGTGCGCGCTTCACGCTCATCGGTCGCGCCTACCTCTACGGGCTCATGGCCGGCGGGCGCGAGGGCGTCGACAAGGCGATCTCGATCCTGTCGACGCAGATCGCCCGCACCATGAAGCTGCTCGAGGTCTCGACCCTCGACGAGCTCGGCCCGCAGCACGTCACGCAGCTCTCGCGCTTCACCGCCCTGCCGAAGCCGATGACGGATGCCGCGGAGCAGGCCGTCGAGGCGAAGCCGAAGACGGTGCGCGCCCCGCGTGCGGCCGGCTCGGCCGTCTCGGTCGCGAAGTCGACCACGTCGGCGAAGCCCAAGACGGCGGCCGCCGCCAAGCCCGCGACCGGTCGCAGCTCGGTCGCGAAGTAGGCCGGCGAACCGATCTCGACGGCGGTCTCACACCTCGATGGCGCCGCCCCGCTCCTGCAGGTATCGCCGCAGCGTGAGCTCGGGCTCGGCCGCTTGGCGGGCTCGATAGCCCGAGAAGTCGAGCTGCTCGCGCAGGCTCGTGCCATCGCGCATCTGCTCCGCCTGCGCGGTCTCGGTGAGCTGGATCGCGCGGGCGAGTTCGACGAGCTCGCCCACCCGATCGGCGGCGACGAGGAGCACGCCGTCGTCATCGGCGAACACGTGGTCGGCTTCGGTCACGGCGACGCCGTCGAGCACGGCGCTCGGCATGCGGCGGCCGGCCGGCGGCACGCGCCGGGGTCCGTAAGGGCAGGCGCCGAGGCTGAAGACCGGCAGGCCGATCTCGCGCAGCTGCGACGAATCGCGGTGCAGACCCCAGATGACGAGGCCTGCCAGCCCGGCGCGTTCGGCCTCGAGCACCATCAGGTCGCCGACGCACGCCTCGTCGAGGCGCCCGCCGTTGTCGATCACCATCACCTCACCGGGCGAGGCGTCGTCGATCGTCTCGAGCAGCACGTCGACGCTGCCGAGATGCGTGACGGGCCGGGCACGACCGCTGAGGGGCACCCCCGCGACGAGCGGCCGCAACGCGACCGGCGCGAGGCGTGCGTCGAAGCCGAGCCGCATGGCCGCGTCGGCGACGGCCGCGGTCGGCGGAGCGGAAACGGATGCTGCGGCGGCGTGCATGGTCGACCTCCCGGTGTCGTTCGGCTCGAGTCTGGCACGCGACGAACTCGGCCACGCGACGAACGGGGCGCCGAACCCGGGTGACTCAGCCCCGGAGCCGCCGCGACCCACGCGCACGCACCGGCCAGCGCACGTAGCGCGGCACCCGCGCACTGTAGGCGGCGTACTCGGCGCCGAAGTCGCGGTCGAGGGTACGCTCCTCGCCCAGCACGCCGCGGTGCTCGGCGAGCGTCGCGAGGGGCAGCGTGGCCGCGAGCCAGGCGGAGCCGCGGAAGACGCCGATGCCGAGGTGGATGAGCCACCACCCGACGTACATCGGGTGTCGACTGAGCGCGTACGGACCGGTCGTGACGAGCGACTGCGGCCGGTCGAGCCGGAATGCTCCGCCGGAGCGTCGGCGGCGCTCGGCCAGCGCCCACGCGTTCGCCGCGCCGCCCGCGACGATCGCGGCCGCACCCGCGGCGCGATGCGCCCACCGCGGGCCGGGGATCCCGACCCGGTGCACCCGATCGAGCACGACGATCACCACGATGCCGATGGAATGCCCCGGCGGCAGCGGGAGGTTCGCCGCCGCTGCCGCGATCCGGCGCACGACCGGGTGGCGCACCGGGTCGCGCACCGGGCGGCGCGTCGATGCCGAGCACATGGCAGTGACGCTACGCCCACCGCCGCGGCGCCGCATCAGTGCGCTGCCGGAACCGATGACGGAAGCCGCGGAGCGGGTCGTCGGAGCGAAGCCGACGACGGTTCGCGCCTCACCGTGCGGAAACGGTAGAACCAGATCAGCATCAGGGCCGACGCGACGAGGTAGAACGTGTGCAGGAACCAGATCGGGCCGAGCGGCAGGCTGAACACGTAGACGGAGTGCACCGCGTTGCCCACGTTCGTGATCGCCAGATTGCCGAAGCTGTACGACGAGAGATCCCGGGTCCGCGCCGCCTTCACCAGCATGGGCAGGTAGCTCATGGTGAAGAGGCCGGTCGAGAGGATGCCGGCGAGCACGGCGAGGTCCATGGCATCGAAGTTACGGATGCCGCTCGGCCGCGGCATCCGGAGAAATACCCATTTCTGCGATGCCATATGGAGCCGCCGGGTTCACCGATCGGCAGGCAGTGCCCGAATCCGGGGTCAGTGCACGCCCTGGGGGCGAGCGCGCTTGGCGTCGACCTTTCGCCGCTTCTCGTCGGTCGGCGTCGAGATCGACGCCATGATCGTGCGCCGCGCCACGGCTTTGGCCATCTTCTGCGCGCTCTTGGCCTGCTTGCGTCGACGTTTGAGCGTCTTCGCCCTCGCCTTCGCACGTTGTTCGGCGCCGGTGGCATTCGCCGGCGCCGCCCTCTGCGCCCGCCTCGCACCACCGGGCGCGACCCTGAGAGAGGCGCGTTCGAGCTTCGTCGCGGCATGCGCCGCGCGTCGTGCCGCGAGGCGCGGGTCGACCTTGCGTTCGGCCTCAGCCGCCTTGCGCGTGGCGTGCGCCTCGGCGACGAGGCCGTCGAGCCTCGAGCGCGCGGGGCCCTGCGGGAGCGTCTTCACGAGCTTTCGGGCCTCGGCTTCGGCGTGCTTCGCGTGCCCGATGGCGCGCTTGGCCTCTGCACGTTGCGTACGGATCGTGGTGGCCATGGTTCACTCCCCGTCGATCAGGTCGAGTTCGTCGTCCATCGGTGCTCTCCTCTTCTCCTCCGCCCGCTGCGGAAACGCGGATGGGTCGCCTCCCGGTCTACGTGACGGCGGATGCTCCGGCAAGGGGTTGCGCATCCCGCCCGGGTCGGTCAGCACCCGTGTCTCCTGCCCGGGCGCCGAGTTCGACGCCACGCCGCGATCGGGCCGCGTGCCCGTTCACGACGGTCGTGTTCCATCTGTGACGTCGGCTTCGATGGTGGGCACGGGTTCTTTCCGTACCATTTCAGGTATGGCACGCAGGGGTTCATACGCGAAGGGCGTCGCGAAGCGCGAGGAGATCCTCACCGCCGCGCTCGACGTGATCGCGCGAAACGGCTACCGGCGCACTTCGGTGCGCGAACTCGCCCATGCCGTCGGGCTCAGCCAGGCCGGACTGCTGCACTACTTCAGCTCGAAGGAGGAGCTCTTCCAGGAGATCCTCCGCAAGCGCGACGAGGTCGACACCGCGGCGTTCAACCTCGACACCGCGGAGCCGATCGAGGCGTTCCTCGGCGTGATCCGGCACAACAGCGAGGTACCGGGGCTCGTGCAGCTCTACGCCCAGCTCTCGACCGAGGCCGGCGACCCCGAGCACCCGTCCCACGCATTCTTCGTGGAGCGCTATGCGCAGTTCCGCACCTTGTTCGTGGGCATGCTCCGCGACGAGCAGGCCGCCGGGAGGCTCGATCCCGACCTCGACCTCGACCGCATCGGCAACCTGTTCCTCGCCGCCGCCGACGGCCTGCAGACGCAGTGGATGCTCGACCGCTCGATCGACATGGCCGAGCACATCGCCTACCTCTGGCATCTGGTCGCGCGTCGGGACTGAGTCGGCGCCGGGTCGTGTCACCCGAACGGGGTACGTGACCCGGGGCGTCCCGGCACAGCATGCTTCTCACATGACTACGGTCGGAGAGACATCCGTTCCCACGACGACCGGCCCACTCGACGAGGTGCATCGCGAGCAGTCGGCTCGTCTCGTCGATCACCTGGTCGACCACGGCCCGGCCACCCGCAGCGAGCTGGCGGCCGCGACCGGACTCGGCCGAGGCACGATCGCCGGACTCACCGCACGCCTGCTCGACGCCGGCGTGCTGCGAGCCGAGGCAGCGGATGCCGCGGGCGACGGCCGCACCGCACCGCTCTCGCTCGCCGCGGCGGATCACGTGCTGGTCACCGCCCAGCTCGGGCCCGGCGACGCCATCGCCACCATCTCCTCGCTCGGCGGCGACGAGCTGGTCAGATTCAGCGCGCCGCTCGACGACGCATCCGGGCGCCGGCCTGGCGGCACTGCCGACACCGACGACGCGGCGGCGCAGACCTCCGCTCCGGCGCCGCTCGAGCTCCTCGCGATCGTGCTGGGCCGCGCCATCGCGCGGGCCGACCGCGCGGTGCATCCGATCGCCGACGTCACGGTGCTCGTCGACGGTGCCGTCGCCGGGCGCCCCTCGGTGGTGCTCGCCGACGAGCGACTCGGCGTCGAGCCGATCGACGTCATCGGCGAGCTCCGTGCACGCACGCCCGGCCTCGCCGAGGTCGAGGCGGCGCTGCCGCTGCCGATCGCGCTCGTGCCCACGGCGGTGGCCGCGGCATCCGTCGAGCAGGCGCAGCTCGACGCCCGCGACCTGCTCTACCTCGCGGGCGACACGAGCATCGTCGCCGCGGCCTTCGCCGACGGCCGGGCGATGCGCGGCGCCCACGGACTCGCCGCGACTCTCGCGCACCTGCCGATCGTGCAGGGCGGCGTGCGATGCAGCTGCGGACAGCGCGGATGCCTCGCCACCGTCGCCGCCCCGGAGGTCGTGCTCGCGCGAGCCGGCCTCGCCGAGTTCGCGGCCGAGCACGGTCGCACCGCGGCCCTCGCCGAGCTCATCGAACGCGTCGACGCCGCCGACGACCGCGCCCGCTGGTCGTGGCTCGACGCCGCCCTGTGGATCGGGCGGTCGTTGCAGGTCGTGGCGCCGACGCTCGATCCGGCCTACATCGTCGTCGGCGGCTACTGGGCGGCGCTCATCGGCGACATCGAGACGGCATTCCGTGACAACCGGCCGACCCTCGGCGGGGGTGCGCTCGAGTCGATCCCCGAACTCGTGGCGTCGCGGCACGGCACCGAGGCCGCCGTCGTGGGCGCACGCCGTCAGGCGCGTGAACGCCTGGTGTCGGAACCGTTGTTGCTCGTCGGCTGACGACGCCGCCGGCCGAGCCGACTGCGGATGCCCCACCCGGTGACGCGAAGCATCGCCTCAACGACGATGCCGGCACTCATCTTCGACCGGCCTCGCTCGCGCTCGACGAAGGTCACGGGCACTTCGACGACCACGAGCCCGGCCTCGTGCGCATGCCAGAGCATGTCGACCTGGAATCCGTAGCCGCGCGTGCTGACATCGTCGAGCCGGATGCGGCGCAGCGCCTCGGCACGGAACGCCCGGTAGCCCGCCGTCGCGTCACGGGTTGGCAGCCGAAGCGCCCATCGCGCGTAGGCGCTGCCGCCACGCGAGAGCCATTGGCGATGGCGCGGCCAGTTCTCGATCGAGCCGCCCGGAATCCATCGCGAGCCGATCACGAGGTCGGCCGGGCCGTCACCGCCGCCACCCCCGTCGCCGCCGACAGCGTCGCCGCTGATGCCGAGCGGCGCGAGCAGCCGATCGAGCTGCTCTGGCAGGTGCGATCCGTCGGCATCCATCTGCACGATGGGGTCGAAGCCCTCGGCGAGCGCCCAGGCGAACGCGTCGAGGTATGCGGCGCCGAGCCCGTTCTTCTCGATGCGATGCAGCACCCGCACCGAGGCATCCGCCGCCGCCAGCTCATCGGCGAGCACACCGGTGCCGTCGGGCGAGGAGTCGTCGACGACGAGCACGGATGCCGCAGGCGCCGCCGCTCGCACGCGGGCCACGATCGCGGCGAGGTTCTCGCGCTCGTTGTAGGTGGGCATCACCACCAGGGCTCGGGTCATCACTCGAATCGTAGCCGCCCGCAGGCATCGCCCGTCTCACGGACTCATCGCGCGGGCGACGGGTCAGCGCACGCCCGACATGAGCTTCAGCACGCCGCGGCTGCCGACGGCGAGCGCCACGCCGAGCACGATCGCGATGCCGCCGAGCACCCCGAAGTAGGCCACCTCGGTCTCGGCCGAGTAGAACGTCGCGAGCTGGCCCGAGATGGCCGTGCCGAGCGAGACCGACAGGAAGAACAGCGCCACCATCTGCGTGTGGAACACCTTCGGCGCGAGCTTCGTCGTGACCGAGAGGCCCACCGGGGAGAGCAGCAGCTCGGCGACCGTGAAGACGAAGAGGATGCCGACGATCGCGAGCAGCGGCGTCGAGTTCGCCGCGCCGCCGGCGAACGGGATGAAGAGCAGGAACGCCACACCCATGATCGTCGTGCCGAGCGCGAACTTGACCGGGGTCGACGGCTGCCGGTCGCCGAGCTTCGTCCAGATCGCGGCGAAGACGCCCGAGAGGATGATGATGAAGACCGGGTTGATCGACTGCACCCACGAGACCGGCATCTCCCAGCCGAAGAGGTCTCGGTTCAACTGCTTGTCGGAGTAGATCGTGAGCACCGTGAACTGCTGCTGGTAGAGCGACCAGAACGCGACGCTCGCGATGAACAGCGGGATGAACCCGACGACCCGGCTGCGTTCGACCGTGCTGATGCGATGGCTCGACAGGATCACCACGAAGTACGAGACCGCGGCCGCGATCACCGCCCCGATCACCCAGGTGACGAGGTTCGTCGCGGTGATGAGACCGGTGGCGACGAGCACGACGACGACCACGACGGATGCCGCTGCGACGCCGATCACGAGGCCGATGCGGTCGCGGGGCAGCGGGTTCGGCACCACGGATGCCTCGGGCGGCAGCGCCTTTCGCCCGAACGAGTACTGGATGAGCCCGAACGCCATGCCGAGTGCGGCGAGCGCGAAGCCCCAGTGGAAGCCGAGGGTCGATTGCAGCAGCCCGGTGAGGATGGGTCCGAGGAATGCGCCGAGGTTGATGCCGAGGTAGAAGATCGAGAACCCGGCGTCGCGCCGCGGGTCGTTGTCGGAGTAGAGCGTGCCGACGACGCTCGTGGCGTTGGCCTTCAGTCCGCCGGAGCCGAAGGCCACGAGGATCAGGCCGACGCCCACGCCGAAGAAGCCGGGAATGAGCGCGAGCGCGATGTGCCCGGCCATGATGACGATGGCGCTGAAGAACAGCACCTTCTCGCTGCCGAGCAACCGGTCGGCGATCCACGCGCCGAGGATCGTCGAGAGGTAGACGCCGCCGCCGTAGGCCCCGACGATGCCGGCCGCTGCGGTCTCCTCGAGGCCAAGACCACCCTCGGCGGCCGAGAAGTACAGGTAGATGAGCAGGATTCCCTGCATGCCGTAGAAGCTGAAGCGCTCCCACATCTCGACGCCGAAGACGTGCACGAGTGATCGCGGTTGCCCGAAGAAGCCGTGGTCGCCCCGAGTGTCGCGCGACGAGTCGCCTGCGCCGGTTCCCCTCGGCTCAGGCGACCCGTACTCCCCCGGGGCAGATTCGGTGACGCTGCCCATGCTGGTCACCCTACTCCGCCCACCTTCGACCTCGCGTAGTGGCGGCGCGCCTTCGCGCGATTGCCGCAGGTTTCCATCGAGTGCCACTTGCGGGCGTTCGCGCGGCTCTCGTCGATGAGGAAGTGCTGGCAGTCTTCAGCTGCACACGGCCGGATGCGCGAGCCCTGCTCGCCCTGCAGTGCCGCCCACTCCTCGATGACGCGCGCACCGACGGCACGATCGCCATCGATGTCGTCGACCCAGTCGAGCCCATCGGCGTGGAGCCGGGCGCGCTTGCGCATCGCGCCTGCCCACGCCTCGAGCGCAGCGGCATCCGTCTCGCCTCGAAGAAACGGAACGAGCGCATTGCGCACTGCTCGCGCGTCGGCGACCTCTGCCGGCGAGCCGTCGAGCCCGTGCTCGCGCAACCAGGCGGCGGCCTCGGCGTCGTCGCCGAGTTCGTCGCTGACCTCGGGGCCCAGCACGAGCCGCGAGTTCACGAGGTCGAGCAACAGCGAGGTGGACATCGGGACTCGATTCTGAACGGGAGGTTATAACCATCATAACGCGCTAGACAGGTTGGAATGATCTCGCTATGGTTACGTTATAACCAACACACCGAACCAATCCGGTTAGATGTACTCGAAACACGAGGAGCACGATCACATGTCGACCATCACCGTCGGAACCGAGAACAGCACCCCCATCGAACTGCACTACGAAGACCACGGCAGCGGCCAGCCCGTCGTGCTCATCCACGGCTACCCCCTCGACGGTCGCTCATGGGAGAAGCAGACGGCCGCCCTCCTCGACGCGGGCTACCGCGTCATCACCTACGACCGCCGCGGGTTCGGGCACTCGAGCCAGCCGACCACCGGCTACGACTACGACACCTTCGCCGCCGACCTGAACACGATCCTCGAGACCCTCGACCTGCGCGACGCCGTGCTCGTCGGCTTCTCGATGGGCACCGGCGAGGTCGGCCGCTACCTCGGCACCTACGGCAGCGAGCGGGTCGCGAAGGCCGCCTTCCTCGCCTCGCTCGAGCCCTACCTGCTGCAGGCCGACGACAACCCGACGGGCGTTCCCGCGAACGTCTTCGAGGGCATCGAGCAGGCCGCGAAGGCCGACCGCTACGCCTGGTTCGACGACTTCTACCAGAACTTCTACAACCTCGACGAGAACCTGGGCTCGCGCATCAGCGAGGCCGCCGTGCGCGGCAGCTGGAACGTCGCGGCGGGCGCGTCGTGGTTCGCCTCGTCGGCGGTCGTGCAGTCATGGCTCACCGACTTCCGCGGTGACATCGAGAAGATCGACGTGCCCGCTCTCATCCTGCACGGCACCGCCGATCGCATCCTGCCGATCGACGCGACCGCGCGCGAGTTCACGAAGCGACTGCCCGACGCCGACTACGTCGAGATCGAGGGCGCGCCGCACGGCCTGCTCTGGACCCACGGCGCCGAGGTCAACGAAGCGCTGCTCGCCTTCCTCGCGAAGTAGCACGATCGTGGCTGCCGGAGCGAAGACGATCGAAGGCGGGGTGCGCGTCCGGTGGGCGCACCCCGACGACTTCGACCGCGAGCGGGCACTCCACCTGCTCGGCGGCGCCGAGCGTGCCCGCGCGGCCGGCACGGTGAACGGTGCGCAGCGCGATCGCTTCCTGCTCGGCCGCATGCTCCTGCGCGAGCTGGCCGCCGATGTCGCCGAGACCGGCGACATCGGGCCGGGCGAGATCGAGATCAGGGCGAGCTGCGAGCGCTGCGGTGCAGAGCACGGTCGGCCGAGCATCGTCTGGCCGGATGCCGCCGGGCCGCCGCCCCTCGCGAGCCTGGCATCGTGCGCCGAGCTCGTGATCGCGGCCGTCGCCCCGGCCGGCAGCCACGTCGGCGTCGACATCGAGCGCGGGCGCGCGGAGGCGTCTCGCGACGCCGAGAACGAACGCCGCCGAGCCGTCACCCGACTCATCGGCGGGTCGAGCAGATCGGCGATCCGCCGCTGGGTGCGCACCGAGGCCGTGCTGAAGGCCGACGGCCGGGGCCTCCGGGTGGAGCCGGGCGCGGTGAGCTTCGAACGTGGGGTCGCGCGAATCGAAGACGGGTCGACCCGGTACCGCATCATCGACCTTCGCGTCGAGGGATGCCTCGTCAGTGTCGCCGTCGCCGACCCGGGTTGAGGGGGTCGGTCGCGACCGAGGGGGCGGCCGGCAACGCCGGGAGCACCGGATGGAAGAGCCACGCCTCGAAGAACTCGCCGACCGCCCCGTCGGCTCGAGAGGCGACCAGCTCGATGAACTCCGAGGTCGTGGCCGTGGCGTGCCGGTGCTCGTCGGTCCAGGTGCGCAACAGCTCGAAGAAGCCGGCGTCGCCCATCTCGAGTCGCAACGCGTGCAGCGTGAGTGCACCGCGCTTGTAGACCCGGTCGTCGAACATGTGCACCGGCCCGGGATCGCCGATCAGCAGGTCGGCCGGCGACTGCGCGACCAGCGCGTGATGTCGGCGAGCGAGCTCGTCGGCCGACTCCCTGCCCGAGGCTTCCGACCACAACCACTCGGCGTAGCAGCAGAAGCCCTCGTTGAGCCAGATGTCCTGCCAGCGCGCGAGACCGACGCTGTTGCCGAACCACTGGTGCGCGAGCTCGTGCGCGATGAGTCGCTCCTCGCCGCCGCGGCCGTCGACGTGGTTCGCGCCGAAGACGGCCAGGCCCTGCGCCTCGAGGGGGATCTCCAGTTCGTCGGGAGTCACCACGACCGAGTACTGCCCGAAGGGATACGGCCCGAACCGCTCCTCGAACGCCGCGAGCATCTGAGGCAGGCGGCCGAAGTCGGCTCGCACCTGCCGTTCGAGCTCACGGGGGAAGAAGACCTCGCACTGCGCACCGTCGAACGAGAGCGCACGTCTGGCGTACCGGCCGATCTGCACCGTGAGCAGGTAGCTCGCGGTCGGCTCGAGCTGCTCGAAGACCCAGATCCCCTGGCCGGCGGCCACTCGGTGCTCGACGAGCTCGCCGTTGCCGATGACGGTGTACGCGGCATCCGTCTCGAATCGCAGACGATGACTCGCCTTGTCGGAGGGGTGATCGTTGCAGGGGAACCAGGTCGGGGCGCCCGACGGCTGCGAGGCGACGAGCACCCCGTCATCGAGCTCCTCCCAGCCGATGGAGCCCCACCGTGAACGACGCGGCTTCGGAGCGCCGCCGTACACCACCTCGACGTCGACGATCGAACCCGGCGCGATGGGCTGCGACGGCGTGATCTTGAGCTTGCCCCGGGAATGCCGGAACTCCGCCTTCCGCCCGTCGACCCGGACCCGCGAGGCGGCGAGCCCCACGAGGTCGAGGCTGAACCGCGCGAGCCGCTGCGTCGCCTGCAGGCGCAGCACCGCCACCCCGTCGAGTCGATTCCGCGCGATGCGGTACTTCAGCGAGAGCTCGCTCGACACGGTGCGGTACCCGCCGTTTCCGCTGGCGGGCAGGTAGGCGTCTCCGGCGGTGTCGGCGCCGATTGCGGCGGGATCCATCACCGCACACGCCGGTGGTAGTCGGCCACGCGAACGGCACGCCATGGCCCGATGGGGTTGCCGCTCCAACGACTGCCGACCGGCACCTCCTCGCCCCGCATCACGAGCGACGCCGGTCCGACGGTCGCGTGGGCGCCGATGCGGGCTGCCGGCAGGATCACGCTGTGCGGCCCGAGCGTCGCGCCCGCCTCGAGGGTCACCTGGTCCATGCTCATGATTCGATCATGGAACAGGTGGGTCTGCACCACGCAGCCGCGGTTCACCGTCGAACCGTCGCCGAGCTCCACCAGGTCGGCCTCGGGCAGCCAGTAGCTGTCGCACCAGACGCCCCGTCCGATGCGGGCCCCGAGCGTGCGGAGCCACATGGCGAGCGCGGGCGTGCCGGCCGCCGCCCGGGCGAACCAGGGCGCGGCGACCATCTCGACGAAGGTGTCGGACACCTCGGTGCGCCAGACGAAGCTCGACCAGAGCGGCTGCTCGCCCGCGCGGATGCGACCGACGAACACCCATTTCGCGATCGAGCTCACGACGGCGGCCACGGCTCCGGCCGCGAGCATCACGACGCCGCTGAGCAGCAGCGCGACGAACACCCCGAACTCCGAGACGAGCGCCGCGAGGGCGAAGAGCACCAGGAGACCCATGACGCAGGTCACGATCACGGGCACGATGCGGCAGAGCTCCCACAGGGTGCGCGCGATCCGCAGCCGGTACGGCGGCTGGTAGGTGCGGCTCTCGTCGCCGTCGAGCGGGGCGCGACGCAGCCTGACAGGCGGCGAGCCGAGCCACGAGGTGCCCGCCTTCGACTTGACCGGCGCCACCGAGAGCACCGCCACGAGCGCGTCGCGGGCGAGCTTGTGCCCCGGGGAGGCGATGCCCGAGTTGCCGAGGAACGCCCGCTTGCCGATGCGCGCCCGCTCGAGTCGCATCCAGCCGCGCTGGAGCTCGTACGAGGCGACCATGGTGTCGTCGGCGAGGAAGGCGTCGTCGTCGATCGTGGCCATCGAGGGGATCAGGAGCACGGTGGATGCCTCGACGCCGCGGCCCACCTCGGCGCCGAGCAGTCGCAGCCACACCGGGGTGAAGAGGCTCGAGTACAGCGGGAACAGGATCGTGCGCGAGGCATCCATCAACCGCTCGGTGGTCCATGCCTGCCAGCCGGCCCGGCTCCGCACGGGATGCCGCCCCTCGTGCAACCCGATGGCGAGCAGTCGCACGGCGATCGCGACGAGGGAGGCGAACACGATGCCGGCGACGAGCGTCGCCGGCACCACCCAGGCGAGCGCACGCAGCGCGGCATCGCCGAGCGTCGCCGCACCGTCGATCGCCACGGCGATCACCGCACCCCCGGCCGAGAATGCGACGATCGGCAGCAGAGAGAGGAAGAGCGAGGAGGCACCGTACGCCACGAGCCAGCGCCGCGGCCGAGGCGGTTCGTCGGTCGTGAGGCGGGCCGGGCCGACGCGCCGGGCGGGGGAACCGGCCCAGTGCTGGCCCGCCGGCACACCCCCGAAGACCGCGGACCCCGGGGCGATCTCGGCGCCCTTCCCGATTCGCGCTCCGGGGAGCAGGGTGCTGCGGGTGCCGATCGTCGAGCCGGCACCGATGCGCACCCGGCCGATGCGCACCACGTCGCCGTCGATCCAGGTGCCGGCGAGATCGACCTCGGGCTCGATCGCGGCGCGGTCGCCGATCGTGAGCATTCCCGTGACGGGCGGCAGCGTGTGGAGGTCGACGTCCTGGCCGATCTTCGCGCCGAGCGCTCGCGCGTAGTTCGACACCCACGGTGCGCCCGAGAGCCCGACCGGATCGACCTGGTGCGCGATCTGGTCGGCCAGCCACATGCGCATGTGCACGGAGCCGCCGCGGGGATAGTCGCCCGGTTCGAGACCGGCGAGGAGCAGGCGCGCGCCGGCGACCGCGATGGCCATGCGGCCGAACGGCGTGGCGAAGAGGACGAGCCCGACGATGAGCACCCAGAGGGGCACCGTCGGCAGGAACGCGAACCCATCGCTCATCGCCGTGAGGATGGTCGTCGCCGTGAGCAGGTACAGCAGCCATCGCGCACCGCTCAGGATGAAGAGCGGGATGCCGACGAGCGTCTGCAGCCATTGCGTCGCGCGAGGGGTCGGCACCGACTGGCGGAACGACGGGGCGCCGACCGGCTCACGCGACGTGCGCGCCTCGATCTCGGCGGCCATGGCTCCGAGGCGCGGGTGGTCGTAGATGTCCGCGACGGCGAACTCGGGATCGCGGCTGCGGATGCGGCTGACGAGCTGGGCGGCCGCGAGCGATCCGCCGCCCAGGTCGAAGAAGCTCGCGGCGAGTTCGGTGACCGGCACGCCGAGCACCGCCTGCCACTGCTCGGCGAGCCAGGCGGCGGATGGGTCGAGGCCGGCGGCATCCGGTTCCACGCCCTCCAGCGGCCACGGCAGGGCGGCGCGGTCGACCTTGCCCGAGGTGCGCGTCGGCAGTTCGGCGACGAGCGCGAGCAGGGGCACCAGGGCTGCCGGCAACTGCTCGGCCAGCAGCGCACGGCCCGCGACCCGGTCGAATCCGTCGGCGGCGGCGAGATATCCGACGATCACCTGGTTGCCCGCTTCGGTGTGCCGCACGGCGGCGGCCGCGCCCGTGACACCCGGAAGGGCCTGGAGCGCCGACTCGATCTCACCGAGCTCGATGCGTCGACCGCCGACCTTCACCTGGTCGTCGGCGCGCCCCTGAAACAGGAGGCCGGCTCGATCGAAGACGACGAGGTCGCCCGAGCGGTAGGCACGTTCCCAGCCGAGGGTCGGCATCGGCGAGTACTTCGCGGCATCCTTCTCGGGATCGAGGTAGCGGGCGAGACCGGCACCGCCGATGATGAGCTCGCCCACCTCGCCGTCGCCGACCGGCCGGCCCTCGGGGTCGACGACGGCGAGCGACCAGCCGTCGAGCGGCAGGCCGATGCGCACGGGCGACGTGCCGTCGAGCAGCGCCGCGCAGGCGACGACCGTGGCCTCGGTCGGACCATAGGTGTTCCACACCTCGCGCTCGGCCGAGGCGAGGCGGGCCACGAGCTCGGGCGGGCAGGCCTCGCCGCCGAAGATCAGCAACCGCACGTTCTCGATCGCCTCGGCGGGCCACAACGCGGCGAGTGTCGGCACCGTCGAGACGACCGTGATCGAGTGCGAGACCATCCACGGGCCGAGGTCCATGCCGCTGCGCACGAGGCTCCGCGGCGCCGGCACGAGGCAGGCGCCGTGCCGCCAGGCGAGCCACATCTCTTCGCAGGAGGCGTCGAAGGCGACCGAGAGCCCCGCGAGCACCCGATCGCCGGGGCCGAGCGGTGCGTCCTGCAGGAAGATCCGCGCCTCGGCGTCGACGAACGCCGCCGCGGAGCGATGGGTCACGGCGACGCCCTTCGGCGTGCCGGTCGAACCCGAGGTGAAGATGATCCACGCGTCGTCGTCGAGGCCGGGCGGTGCCGCGACGGGGGTCGCGTGCGTGCTCGGGTGCGGCGGGTGCCCGTCGAAGAGCTCGGGCGTCGCGGCATCCGGTGCCGGATCGCCGATCGGTTCGAAGGCCCCGCGGCCGGTGATCACTCCGCGCACGCCGGCTTCGCCGAAGACGAGCCGGGCCCGCTCCTCGGGGTCGTCGGCATCGACGGGAACGTAGGCGGCGCCGGCGGCGATCACGCCGAGGATGGCGATGTAGAGCTCTCGCGAACCCGAGGGCATCCGGACCCCGACACGATCACCCCGGCGCACCCCGGCCTCGTACAGGCGAGCTGCCGTGCGCACGACGCGTGCCATGAGCTCCCGGTAGCTGAGGGCGCCGTCCGCGTCCTCGAGTGCGGAGGCGTCGGGATGCGCCTGGGTCGTGGCGCGGAGCACGTCGAGCAGCGTGCGTGGTGGCGCCGCGAGCGTCGAGCTGTCGAGGATGCCGGGTGCGTCAGCGGTCACGTGACCTCCTGCTCGAAACGGATGCCGGATGCCGACCGCGCTGAGCGCGACCGTCGACACGACGCCTCAAGCTTCAGCCGCGGAGGGAAACCAGCAGTTGCGTCTTGGTGAACCGCGAGTAACCGGGGACCCCTCGTTCCCGGGCAAGCTCACGGAGTTGCACGACCTTGAGCGAGTCGAGGTCGGTCGACGCGGGCTTCGCTGAACTCGCCGAACTCGTGGTCCTCGCGGGTTTCGTCGACCTTGCCGAACTCCCCGATCTTACCGGACTCGCGGATTTCACCCGACTCGCCGAACTCCCCGGAGTCGCTGAACTCACCGGACTCGCGGATTTCACCCGACTCGCGGATTTCACCGGACTCGCGGATTTCACCGGACTCGCGGATCTCACCGGACTCGCGGATCTCACCGGACTCGCCGATCTCACCGGACTCACCGGCCTCACCGGACTCGCGGATTTCACCGGAGTCGCGGATTGCGCAGGTTGCGCTGCGGTCTTCGGCGGCGCGGCCTTGGCGACCGTCGGATTCGCGGCGCTCGCCGGCCTGGCCTGTTCAGCAGCGGACCTCGCCGGCTTCCCAGACTTCGCCGACTTCGCCGACTTCGCGAGTTTCTCCGACTTCGCGGGCTTCGCAGATGTCTCCGACTTCGCAGACTTCGCGGGTTTCGCAGACTTCGCAGCCTTCGCAGACTTCGCAGCCTTCGCCGACTTCGCGGGTTTCGCAGACTTCGAGGGCGTCGCAGATGTCGCCCGCTTCCCGGCATCCCTGCCCGCGCGCGCATCCGACACCGAATCACTCGTCGCCTCGCGCCTCGACGCGGTGTCTTCGCGCACGCGCTTCGCAACGGCTTCGAGGCGCGCCTCGACTTTCGCGGCTCGTCGCTTGGCTTTCTTGTCGACCTTCTTCGCGAGACGTTTCGCCTCGGCGACGGCATCCTTCGCGTCGTCGAGTGCCCGTGCCGCAGCCTTCTCGGCTTTCCTCCGTGCCATGGCCCCACCCCTGACTCCGGCTCCGCCGGACGAATCGGTGCGATGCCAGCATGGTACCGCGCGGCCCCGGATGCCGCCGGAAACCCGCAGCATTCGACCAAGCGTCGTGCAGGGAGCAGGCGCGACGACGAGGCGCGGACGGGGGTCTTCCCCCGTGCGGGATGCGCGTCATCGTTTTACAGTCGGTTGAAGGAAGCAGGTGCGGAACGGCCGCGCCACGGAGGGAACACGATGATTGGCACAGCACGCACGAGACGCGCGCTGGGGGTCGGCGCGATCACGGCTGCAGCGACCCTGTTGCTCGGCGGCTGCGCATTCCTCACCCCGCCCCAGCGATTCAGTGACGACGCCACCCTCGACGAGCAGGTGCACACGATCGAGATCGACCATCCCGAGGGCAGCATCACGGTCGAGACCGACGAGGACGCCACCTCGGTCGAGCTCTCCCGCACGGTCTCGTACCGGGGTGATCGAAAGATCGGCACGACGTTCGAAGTCGACGACGGCGTGCTCGTTCTCAGCGGGTGCGGCCGGCGCTGCTCGGTCGACTACACGGTCGAGCTGCCGGCGGGCGTCGATGTGCGCGGCGCCACCTCGAACGGGACTATCGATCTCACGGGCGTCGGCGACGTCGAGATCTCGACGAACAACGGCCGCATAGAACTCGACGACGTCTCGGGCGCAGTCGACGTCGAGACGAGCAACGGACGCATCGAAGGACGCGGGCTCGCCGGCACCGGCGTGCGCGTCTCCACCTCCAACGGGGGGATCGACCTGCGGCTCGCGGCCGCCCAAGACGTCGAGGCTCGCACGTCGAACGGCGCGATCGAGCTCACGGTGCCGACCGACGGCTCCGGCTACCGGGTGAAGACCGACACCTCGAACGGCCCGGTCGATGTCGGCATCGACGAGGACTCCGACGGCGAGTACGTGCTCGACCTCGCCACCTCGAACGGGGCGATCACGATCACCGGTCGCTGATCGAGAACTCGGCGAGCACGGCGGCGAGCTGGTCGACGGCCCAATCGAGATCCGCCTGCTCGATCACGATCGGCGGTGCCAGCCGGATCGTCGACCCGTGCGTGTCCTTCGCGAGCACGCCGCGTCGCATGAGCGCCTCGCACGCCTGCCGGCCGGTCGCGAGCGCGGGGTCGATGTCGATGCCGGCCCAGAGGCCCGCACCGCGCACCGCCACGACCCCGTGACCGAGCAGCGCGCGCAGCCGCTCGTGCAGGTGGGCGCCGAGCACTCGGGCGCGTTCCTGCGGTTCGCCGGTCGCGAGCATGCGCACCACTTCGAGGCCCACGGATGCCGCGAGCGGATTGCCGCCGAACGTCGAACCGTGCTCCCCCGGCCGCAGCACACCGAGCACCTCGCGGTCGCCGACGACCGCGGAGACCGGCACGATGCCGCCGCCGAGCGCCTTGCCGAGGAGGTACAGGTCGGGCACGACGCCGACGAGGTCGCACGCGAACGTCGCCCCGACGCGGCCGAGCCCCGACTGGATCTCGTCGGCGATCATGAGCACGTTTCGCGCCGTGCAGATCGCCCGCACCGACGGCAGGTAGTCGGCCGGCGGCACGAGGACGCCCGCCTCGCCCTGGATCGGCTCGACGAGCACCGCCACGGTGTTCTCGTCGATCGCGGCCTCGAGCGCGGCGGCGTCGCCGTAGGGCACCGAGCGGAATCCCGGCGTGTACGGCCCGAAGTCGTCGCGGGCATCGGGGTCGTCGCTGAACGAGATGATCGTCGTCGTGCGGCCGTGGAAGTTCCCGGCCATGACGACGATGTTCGCGGCATCCGCTTCGACGCCCTTCACCCGGTAGCCCCAGGCGCGCGCCACCTTGACGGCCGACTCGACCGCCTCGGCACCGGTGTTCATCGGCAGCACCATGTGCTTGCCGCAGAGCGCTGCGAGCTCCGTGACGAACGGGGCGAGCCGGTCGTTGTGGAACGCGCGGCTCGTGAGGGTGATGCGCCCGAGCTGCTCGCGCGCGGCCTCGACGAGTCGCGGGTTGCCGTGCCCGAAGTTCACCGCCGAGTACGCGGCGAGGCAGTCGAGGTAGCGACGCCCCTCGACATCCGTCACCCACGCGCCGTCTCCCGAGGCGACGACCACGGGCAGCGGGTGGTAGGTGTGCGCGGCGTGCTCCTCTTCGAGCGCGATCGCGTCGTTCGTGAGATCGGTCGCCACGTCGTGTCGATTCAGGGTCATCGGCGCAGCTCCAGGGTGGCGCATTTGACGCCGCCACCGCCGAGCAGCAGCTCGGAGAGGTCGACGCCGATCGGGTGGTATCCGTGCTCGCGAAGCTGGCGCTCGAAGTCGGTCGCCCGCGAGGCGATCACCACGTTGAAGCCGTCGCTGAAGGAGTTGAGGCCGAGCACCGCGGCATCCGCCTCGGTGACGATGACGGCGTCGGGGAAGCGCTCCTGCAGCACCGCGACGGATGCCGCGTCGAACGCGCTCGGCAGGTAGGCGATGTGTTCCCGGCCGGGGGTGGCATCGAGCACCGCGACCGCCGTGTCGAGGTGGTAGAAGCTCGGGTCGACGAGCCGCAGGGTCACCACCTCGCGGCCGAAGATGCGAGCGAGCTCGTCGTGCGAGCGCGAGTCGCTGCGGAATCCCGTGCCCGCGAGGATGACGTCGCCGACGAGCAGGAAATCGCCCTCGCCCTCGTTGATCTCGTCGGGCACCCGCACGTCGAAGCCGGCCTCGCGGAACCACTGCATGTAGGCCGGCCCCTCGGGCTGGCGCTCGGCGTGGGCGAACTTCGCGCCGTAGGCGATGCCGTCGACGACGAATCCGCCGTTGGCGGCGTAGACCATGTCGGGCAGGCCGGCGACCGGGTCGATGAGCAGCACCTCGTAGCCGAGCGCGACGTAGGTGTCGTGGAGCACCTGCCACTGCGCGAGCGCGAGGCCCGTGTCCGTCGGCGCGGCCGGGTTCATCCACGGGTTGATGCGATAGACCACGGTGAAGTGCTCGGGCCGGCACATGAGCACGGTGCGGGCGGTCGGGCGGCGCTCCGGCCGGGCTGCGTGCTGCTCGCCTGGTTGCTCGCCTGGTTGCTCGCCGGGCTGCGTATCCGTTTCGATCACGGTCGACATCTCACTCCTTCGAAAGCTGCGGCGCTGCGGATGCCGGTGAACTCACAGCATCCGCTGGGGTGCACGGCAGGCGGACCGGGTCGCTCTCACGAGCCTCGACGACGACGTTCGGGTTGCGCCGCCGTCGAGACGCCAGTTCAAGTGTGGACGGAAATACCGCGCGGTGGGCGGCGTTCTGCGCAATATTCACGCGTTTTCGGCACCCCCTGTGCGGATTCTCTGCATGATCAGGCCGATGGATGCACCGGCTCGTATGCGACCAACGGTCGAGCTCGTTCTTCTGTTCGCCCTTGCCGCCGATCATGATCGGGATGTCGTGGGTCGGCGGCGGGGGTGAGCTCCGCCCAGCGGGCCTCGATGCGCGGCAGCGCTCGGGCGTGCTGGTGCCCTGCACGCCCAGGCGCACAGCGGAGTCGAGCGGAATTCCGTCAGCCAAGGCGCGATCCTGCGCGAGGCGCATGAATAATGCGCACGACGTGGGGGAACGCAATGGATCGACATACAATCCGATCATGGACAACCTCGATCGCGCCATCCTCGACCTGCTTCGGCAGAACTCCCGGGCGGGCTACGGCGACATCGGGTCGTCGGTGGGCCTGTCGGCGTCGGCAGTGAAGCGGCGCGTCGACCGGCTCGTCGCCGACGGAGTGATCCGTTCGTTCACGATCCAGGTCGACCCCGCCGTCGACGGCATGTCTACGGAGGCGTACGTCGAACTCTTCTGCCGGGGCACCGTCGCCCCCGACGAGCTGCAGCGCATCCTGCAGGGGGTGCCCGAGGTGGTCTACGCGGGCACGGTCACGGGCAGCGCCGACGCGATCGTGCACATGCGCGCCCGCGACATCGCCTCACTCGAAGACGCGCTCGAACGCGTTCGCGTCGCGCCCAACGTCGACCACACCCGCAGCGCGATCGTGCTGTCGCGATTGGTCAACCGCAACCGGGACTGACGATGCCGATCACCGTCGACCCCCACGACGCCGCTCCCCCGTACGAGCAGATCCGCGCGCAGGTGATCGCGGCGGTTCGCAATGGCGAGCTCGTACCCGGCACCCGCATGCCGACCGTGCGCAAGTTCGCAGAAGAGCTGGGCCTCGCCGCCAACACCGTGGCCCGCGCGTACCGCGAACTCGAGCGCGACGGCGTGATCGAAACCCGCGGTCGCAACGGATCGTTCGTCTCGGCGACCGGGGACCCGACCGAGCAGCAGGCGCAGCTCGCGGCATCCGCCTACGCCGATCGCATCGCGCAACTCGGCCTCGATGCCGAGCAGGCCCTCGCGATCGTGCGCGCCGCCCTTCGCGGCAGCAGCTGACCGCTTCGGCGGCCCGTTGCAGGGGATTCAGGCCTTCGCCCCGCTGGGGGCGTGCATGAGCCGAAATCCCCTGCAGGGTGCGGCGGATGCCTCGCGCCCGAGCCGCCCGGCGCCCCTCACTCCTCGGGGATCGGCTGCTTCGGGAGCTTGCGCACCTTCGACCGGCGCCGCCGCCGCTCGGGGATCATCGAGCGCATCTCCTCGAGCTTGCCGAAGCAGAGCAGGCGGTCTTCGCCCTCGAGCACCACGCCCTTGCGGGGATTCGGGATGACGGTCGTGCCGCGGTGCAGCGTGAGCACCGTGATGTCGCGCTCCCAGAGCCCCGATTCGCCGAGCGTCTTGCCGACGAGGTCGGCGCCGCCGTGCACCATGAGCTCGGCCACGCCGTAGCCCGTCGAGACGGTGAGACGCTGCCGCACGTCGATCTCGGGAAAGCCGACCTGGTTCGCGATGAAGTCGATGATGGCACCGGCCACGTCGAGCTTCGTGGCCGACTCGATGCCCTCGAGGCCGGGCGAGGAGTTGACCTCCATCACGAGCGGGCCGTCGTCGCCCTCGAGCATGTCGACGCCGGCGACCCGCAGGCCCATGATCTGCGCCGAGCGCACCGCGGCCTGCTCGTATTCGGGCGAGAGTTCGACGGCTTCGACCGTGCCGCCGCGGTGCACGTTCGAACGGAACTCGTCGCCGCTCGCGCTTCGCCGCATCGCGGCCACGACGCGGTCGCCCACGACGAGGGCACGGATGTCGCGGCCGCGGCTCTCTTTGATGAAGCGCTGGATGAGCACGTTCTGCTTCGTCGAGTGCAGCGTCTCGATGATCGCCTCGGCCACCTTGACCTCGGGCGCGAGGATGACGCCGATGCCCTGGGTGCCCTCGAGGAGCTTGATGACGACGGGCGCGCCGCCGACTCGCTCGATCGCCGGGCGCACATCGGCGCGGTTGCGCACGAACGCGGTCGCGGGCATGCCGATGTTGTGGCGCGAGAGGATCTGGTTGGCCCGCAGCTTGTCGCGCGAGTTCGTGATGCCGTTGGCGGTGTTCGGCGTGTACACGTCCATCTGCTCGAACTGCCGCACCACGGCGGTGCCGAAGTACGTGACCGAGTTGCCGATGCGCGGCAGCACCGCGTCGTAGTCGGAGAGCCGTCGCCCGCGATATTGCAGGTCGGGCTCGGGCCCCGAGAGGTCGATCGCGAAGCGCAGGGTGTCGAGCACCTTGACCTCGTGACCACGCTGTTGGGCGGCCGTACGGAGCCGTTGTGTGGAATACGCCTGCGGGGCGCGCGAGAGGATCGCCAGTTTCATCGTGTGCCCCTGCGAAGATGGTGGAGTGAGAGAGCCCGTCTATTCAAACACCATCGCGGGGTGGCGCGAATGGGTGAGCCTGTCCGGAGCCGGTGTGCCCTGGATCAAGGCGAAGCTCGACACCGGTGCACGCACGTCATCCCTGCACGCCTTCGACGTCGAGGAGCACGATCGCGACGGCGTCGCGGTCGTGCGGTTCGGCGTGCACCCGTGGCAGAACTCCGACGAAGACGCCGTCGTCGTCGAAAGCCCCGTGCACGACCGCCGCTCGGTGCGAAGCTCGTCGGGCCACACCGAGGAGCGCATCGTGGTGCTCATGGACATCGTGCTGCTCGACCGCACCATGACCGCCGAAGTGACCCTCACGAACCGCGACGAGATGGGCTTCCGCATGCTCGTCGGCCGCGAGGCGCTGCGTCAGGGCTTCATCGTCGACTCGGCTCGCTCCTTCGTCGGGGGGCGCGCGCCGCGGGGCATCCGTCGCCGCAATCGGGGTCGCGACTCGGCGCCCGCGCCGCGCGCCTGATCGACCGCTCCCCTCAGATCACGCCCTGCGAGAGCGTCGTCGGGTTGCCGAAGCGGTGGTTCGTGATCGAGATCGCCTGCTCGTGCAGGAACGGCAGCATCTCGACGCGGCCCGATGGCGTCACGGGGTGCGACCACACCGCGACATCCGGCGTGCCGCCGAGCGCTTCGGCGAGAGCGGATGCCCCGCCGCCGACGAGTCGCACGCGCGGCGTCGTGATGCCGCGCTTGGCCGCCCGGCCGAGCCAGGCCGCGTCGCCCTCGCGCACGACCTTCACGTCGCGCGCGGAGAGCAGCGTGCGCACGCCCTTCGGCAGCTCGACGGCGGTCGAGACCGACAGCGCCGACTTCGCCAGCAGGCCCGCGGCGATGACGCGGAGCCCTTCGGCGAGGGTCGCCTGCTCGCCGATGCGCACCGTCACCGGCAACGGCCGGTAGCGGAAGAGGTTGCGCTCGACGCCGACGCCCGAGACGTCTTTCACGACGCCGTACTCCTCGGCCCAGGAGAGCTCGTCGGAGAGCGCCGAGCGGCGCAGCACGTCGAACGACTCGTAGTCGAGGGCCGGCTGCGATGCCTCGATGAGTTCGGCGACGCGCTTCTCGAGTCCGCGCAGGTGCAGCGTGGTCGAGGAGGTGCCGTGCTGCGGCAGCCACTCGCCGAGGCCGAAGAGGTAGTTCGGTCCGCCCGCCTTGGCGCCCGCGCCCACGGCCGATCGCTTCCAGCCGCCGAACGGCTGGCGCTCGACGATCGCGCCGGTGATGCCGCGGTTGACGTAGAGGTTGCCGGCCTCGACGCGGTCGAACCACGTCGCGAGCTCGTGCGGGTCGAGCGAGTGCAGGCCCGCGGTCAGCCCGTAGTCGACGGCGTTCTGCAGGCGGATCGCCTCGTCGAGGTCTTTCGCGTGCATGATGCCGAGCACGGGGCCGAAGAACTCGGTGAGGTGGAAGTAGGAGCCACCGGCGACGCCGGTGCGGATGCCGGGCGACCAGAGGCGCCCGGTGTCGTCGAGCTGCTGCGGCTCGACGAGCCACTCCTCGCCGATGCCGAGCTGGGTGAGCGCGTGCAGCAGCTTGCCGTTCGCGGGCTCGACGATGGGGCCCATCTGGCTCGTCGCCTGCTCGGGCCAGCCGACGCGCAGCGACCGCGTGGCGTCGACGAGCTGGCGGCGGAATCGCTCGGACTTCGCGACGGATCCGACGAGGATCACGAGCGAGGCCGCCGAGCACTTCTGGCCGGCGTGGCCGAAGGCGCTCTTCACGACGTCGGATGCCGCGAGGTCGAGGTCGGCCGACGGCGTGACGATGATCGCGTTCTTGCCGCTCGTCTCGGCGAGCAGCGGCAGGTCGTTGCGGAACGAGCGGAACAGCTGCGCCGTCTCGTAGGCACCCGTGAGGATGACCCGGTCGACCGCGGGGTGCGAGACGAGCTCCTTGCCGAGCTCGCGTTCGCCGATGTCGACGAGGGTGAGCAGCTCCCGCGGAATGCCGGCCTCCCACAGCGCCTCGACCATGACCGCGCCCGAGCGCTGCGCGAGCTTCGCGGGCTTGATGATGACGCCCGATCCAGCGGCGAGCGCGGAGAGCACGCCGCCCGCGGGAATCGCGACCGGGAAGTTCCACGGCGGCGTGACGACGGTCAGGCGCGACGGCACGAAGATCGCCCCCTGCACGTGGTCGAGCTCGCGTGCGCGCTCGGCGTAGTAGTGCGCGAAGTCGATCGCCTCGCTGATCTCGGGATCGGCCTCGGCGATGGTCTTGCCGGTCTCTGCGGCCATCACCTCGATCAGGCGGTCGCGGTTGGCGGCGAGCGCGTAGCCGGCGCGGTGCAGCACCGCGGCGCGCTCGGCACCCGGCAGCTCACCCCAGGCGCGGCCGCGTGCGGCGACGGTCTGGATGATCCGCTCGAGCGTGGTGGCGTCGTCGATGCGTGCCCCCGCGATCGTGTCGATGCCGAGGCGGGAGCCCGGCACCCGCTCGAGGATGCGCCGGCCCCACTCGCGGTTCGGGGCGAGGGCCGGGTCGGTGTCGGGCTCGTTGCGGAAGCCGGGCGTCGCCGAGGGGCCGCCTGCGACGAGCGAGGCGGATGCCGCGGCATCCCCCAGTTCGGAATCGCCGTCGCCCTCGGAGCCGCGGGTGATGCCGAGCACGACGCTCGTGAGCGAGGGGTCGTGCTCGTGCTCGGCGCCGGGCGCCGGGGCATCGGGCACCGTCATCGCGGCGGCGAGGGTCTCGTCGGTCCACTCGGTGTGGCGGTTCTGGGTGCGGTTGGGCGCGGGCGCGACGCCGACCTCGGGCTCGAGCGCCGCGAGGGAGGCGAGGTAGCGGGCCTGCTCGCGCTGGAAGAGCGGCTCGCTCGTGGCCAGCTCGAACACGGCCGACATGAAGTTGTCGTGGCTAGCGTTCTCTTCGAGCCGGCGGATCAGGTACGCGATCGCGACGTCGAACTCGCTCGGGTTCACGACGGGCGTGTAGAGCAGCAGGTTGCCGACGTCACGGCGCACGGCCTCGGCCTGGCCGGTCGCCATGCCGAGGAGCATCTCGAAGTCGACGCGCGAGTCGACGCCGCGCTCGCGAGCGGTGAGCCACGCGTGGGCGACGTCGAAGAGATTGTGGCCGGCGACGCCGAGCTTCACGGCATCGACGCGCTCTGGCGTCATCGACCAGTCGAGCACGCGCTTGTAGTTGGTGTCGGAGTCCTGCTTGGTGTCGTAGCTCGCGAGGGGCCAGCCGTGCACGGCGGCGTCGACGTGCTCCATCGCGAGGTTCGCGCCCTTCACGACGCGCACCTTGACCGGGGCGCCGCCCGCGGCCCGGCGGTTCTTCGCCCACGCCGTGAGCTCCTGCATCGCGCCGAGCGCGTCGGGCAGGTAGGTCTGCAACACGATGCCCGCCTCGAGCCCCCGCAGCTGGGGCTGGTCGAGCAGGGTCGTGAACACCGCGATCGTGAGGTCGAGGTCGCGGTACTCCTCCATGTCGAGGTTGATGAACTTGGCCTTGCCGCGCGCAGCGCCCGCGGCGGCGAGCTCGTAGAGCGGGGTGAGCTTCGCCACGACCTTGGCGACGGCCTCGTCGAACGACCACATCGAGAGCTGGCTGACGACGCTCGAGACCTTGATCGACACGTAGTCGACGTCGTCGCGGGCGAGGAACTCGAAGGTGCCGGCGAGCCTGCGGTCGGCCTCCTCCTCGCCGAGCACGGCCTCGCCGAGCAGGTTGAGGTTCAGGCGGTTGCCCGACTCGCGCAGGGCCGCGATGGCCGGACCGAGCTTGTCGGGCGTCGCGTCGAGCACGAGGTGGCCGACCATGGCGCGCAGCACCCGGCGCGCGATCGGGATGACGACCCACGGCAGCACCGGGGCGAAGACGCCCCCGACCCTGATCGCGGCGCGCAGGTACCACGGCAGGAACTTCGGCGTGAGCTTCGCGACCTGCTCGAGATTGCGCCCGGCGACGCCGAGGTCTTCGGGGCGCATGACCCCGTCGACGAAGCCGACGGTGAAGTCGAGGCCGCGCGGGTCCTTCAGCACCCCCGCGAGGCGCTCGGCGGCGGGATCTGCGGGGTGCTCCGCGCTCTCGGCGAGCCAGCGGCGCACGAGGGCGACGACGTGATCGGTGTTCGGCCGGGCGTCCGTGGCGGCGTTCGACATGGTCACGAGGGTAGTGTCCTTTTCTTCGGGCGCGCCGGGGGTCGCGCGCCTGTCGGGTTAAGTGTGCGCCCGCGGCATCCATTCGGTACAGCGAATGAATCTGAACGATACTGTTCGGAAGAACCGAACGATAGGTGGATGCCCCGGAGGTGCGCCATGCTCGACGTGCGACGCCTGCGACTGCTCGTCGAGCTCAGCGACCGCGGCACCCTCTCGGCGGTCGCCGAAGCCCTCTCGTACAGCCCGTCGTCGGTGTCGCAGCAGCTCAGCCAGCTCGAACGCGAGGCGGGGGTGCCGTTGCTCGTGCAGGTCGGGCGGCGCGTGCAGCTGACCCCGCAGGCCGTGGTGCTCGTCGGGCATGCCCGTGCGGTGCTCGACCGGCTCGAGGAGGCGGAGTCGGAGGTCGCCCGCTCACTCACCGCCGTGGGCGGCACGGTGCGCATCGCGGTGTTCCAGTCGGCGGCGCACGCCGTGGTGCCGCAGGCGCTCACGCTGCTGCGCGCCGAGCATCCCGCCCTGAGGGTCGAGGTCACCGAACGCGAACCCGACGTCGGGCTCTTCGAGGTATCGGCGCGCGACTTCGACCTCGTGATCGCCGAGCAGTACCCGGGCCACACCCGCGCCCACCGTGAGGAGCTCGACCGCGTGCACCTCGTCGCCGACTCGATCCGGCTCGCGCTGCCGCCGCATCCCGCTCATTCCAGCGGATATACGATCCGGCGCGCCGACGAATCGGGCGCATGGGCCGGGGTGGCGGATCGTATATCCGCAGATGTGCACGGCAGGCGGGGCGACAGGGATGCCTCGCGCGAGCACGCCCTCGCCGCCGCCGCGACCATGCCGTGGGTGCTCGAGCCCGAGGGCACGGCGTCGCGCGACTGGGCCGAGCAGCTCTGCCGTGAGGCAGGCTTCGAGCCCGACGTGCGCTTCGAGACGGCCGACCTGATGGCGCACATCCGGCTGATCCGCTCGGGCAACGCGGTCGGCCTGCTGCCCGACCTCGTGTGGGCGGGCGAGGCGCCGAGCGTCGCGCTGGTCGACCTTCCGGGGCATCCCGAACGCGAGGTCTTCACCTCGACGAGGCAGGCTGCCGCGGCCCGCCCGGCGGTCGTCGCGTGCCGCGACGCCCTCGCTCGCGCGGCACGCGCGATGGCGACCCCGTCAGGGCGCTGAGCCACCCGATCGATACGCTGTGCCCATGTCGCGAACGATGCAGCGCCTCGCCCTCTCCGCAACCGTCCTGCTCACCGCGTCGGCGCTCACCGCCTGCGCCGGCAACCCCGGCGGGTCGGCAGAGCCCGCCGATCCCGTCGGCACCTGGGGCGATGCCGTCGCTGCGGGCGAACCGTCGCTCGCCCTCGCCGGCGACGGCAAGCTGACCGGCACCGACGGCTGCAACCGGCTCATGGGCACGTGGACGGCAGAAGACGACGCGATCGCCTTCACCGACGTCGCCTCGACGCGCATGGCCTGTGAGGGCGTCGACACGTGGCTCTCGAACCTCGCGACCGGCACGATCGCGGGCGAGACCCTCACCGTGCTCGATGCCGACGGCGCCGAGATCGGCACGCTGCCGCGCGCCGAGTAGTCGCTACCGCCGAGCGGATGCCGCGGCGAGCCGCTGCCCGTGCTCGGCGAGCTGCTCGAGCACCTCGGGCGGCCCTTCGACGTGGTACCGCACCCCGCGCGGAATCCAGATCAACGCCATCAAGAGGCTCTCGGCCGCCTCGGCCTCGAGCGGCCAGGCGCAGTGCTCGGCATCGACCGCCACGACGTCGCGGCCGTACCAGCCGAGGTGCTCGACGAGTGCCGCCTGCGGCATCTCGACGATCGCCCGCACCTTCACGCTCCGATCGCGCCAGCGCACCGCGGCCTCGACCCTCGCCCGTGCGTCGTCGTCGGTCATCGGGCGCGGCTCGAAGTGCACGCGGGTGGGGAACACCTCGCTGATGCGGTCGAGCCGGAACGTGCGCCAGTCCTCGCGCTGCCGGTCCCAGGCGAGCAGGTACCAGCGGCGGGCGACCGGCACGAGCCGGTACGGCTCGATCACTCGGGATGACGCCTCGCCCGAGGCATCCGTGTAGGTGAATCGCAACCGCTCCGAGTCGCGGCAGCCGAGCGCGAGCAGCCCGAGCAGCTCGGCGTCGATCTCGGGCGACGGCCGGCCGGTGCGGGCCGAGCCCGGGCCGCCGGCCCCGGCGGCGGCGTGCGACTGCAGCGCCTCGATGCGGCGGCGCAGCGCCGGCGGCAGCACCTGCTCGATCTTCGCGAGGGCGCTGAGCGTCGTGTGCTCGGCGCCGCGCAGCGCAGCGGTGGCCTGGGAGCGCAGCCCGACGGCGATCGCAACCCCCTCGTCGTCGGTGAGCAGCAGCGGCGGCAACCCGGTGCCGGCCTCGAGCCGGTAGCCCCCGGTCGAGCCGCGCGCCGACTCGATGCCGTACCCGAGGTCGCGCAGCCGCTCGACGTCGCGGCGCAGGGTGCGCTCCGAGACGCCGAGCCGATCGACGAGTTCGTGCGCGGCCCAGTGCCGGTGACTCTGCAGCAGGGAGAGGAGTTCGAGGGTTCTCGAGGTCGTTGCGGCCATGTTCCAAGTTTCCCATCCATGAGGACAGAAACTGTCCGGATGCCTCGAGAGACTGCAGATATGACGAACCAGATGATCTCCGCTCAGGGCCTCACGAAGACGTTCCCCGCCAAGGGGAAGGTCGTGGAGGCCGTCCGTTCCGTCGACCTTTCCGTCGACGCCGGCGAGCTCGTCGCCTTCCTCGGCCCGAACGGCGCCGGCAAGTCGACGACGCTTCGCATGCTCACCACACTGCTGCCGCCGACGAGCGGCGAGGCGGTCGTCGCCGGCTGCGACATCCGCCGCGATCCCGCCGGCGTGCGCCGCCGCATCGGCTACGTCGGCCAGGGCAATTCGGGCGGGCACACCCAGCGTGTGCGCGACGAGCTGCACGCGCAGGGCGCCTTCTACGGCATGGGTCGCCGTGAGACCCGGGCGCGCGCAGATGAGCTCATCGAGTCGCTCGAGCTCGGCCAGGTCGCGGGTCGGCAGGTGCAGTCGCTCTCGGGCGGGCAGAAGCGCCGGCTCGACATCGCGCTCGGCCTCATCCACCGCCCCGAACTGCTCTTCCTCGACGAACCGTCGACGGGCCTCGACCCGCACAGCCGGGCGAATCTGTGGGAGCACATCGTCGAGCTCCGCCGCGAGACGGGCACGACGATCTTCCTCACGACGCACTACCTCGACGAGGCCGACCAGCTCGCCGAGCGGGTCATGGTGATGGACCACGGCCGGGTCATCGCCGACGACACGGCGTGGGCGCTGAAGGAGTCGCTCGCCGGCGACCGGGTGAGCCTCACCTTCGATTCGGCGACGGATGCCGCGGCCGCCGCAGCACGCATCGGCGGCGAGGCCTCGGGGCAGGTCGTCACGGTGACCGCTCCCGGCGGCGACCGGGCACTCCCCCGCTACATCCGCTCGCTCGCCGACGCCGGCCTCGACGTCGTCGCCGCGACGCATCGCCAGCCGACCCTCGACGACGTGTTCCTCGCCCTCACGGGCCGCAGCCTCCGCGAGGCGCACGCCCCCACGGCCGCCGCCGCCGCCGCGGCCGCCGCCGCCTGAGAACAGGCAGACACGCGGCATCCGCTTCGAGTACAGGCGCCTGCCGCACCCGACGACCGAGAACCCCTGTTCTCATGACACGAAGGATCACCCTCATGACCACCATCGACACCACCGCCCGCCCCACCGGCTTCTTCCGCGACACCGCCTCCGTCTTCGTGCGCGAGTCCCGTCCGCTCGTGCGCGACCCGTTCAGCGTGATGTTCTCGCTCGTGCAGCCGCTCGTCTTCCTCGGCCTGTTCGGCCCGTTACTGGTCGGCGCGGCCGGCGGCGACGTCGCGGGCACCCTGCAGTGGTTCGTGCCGGGCATCCTCGTCATGGTCGCGCTCTTCGGCACGGCCTCGACCGGCGCGAACCTGCTCTTCGAGATGCAGACCGGATCGCACGAGCGCACGCTCGTCGCCCCGCTCTCGCGCAGCGCGCTCCTCGTCGGCCGCGCCCTCAAGGAGGTCGTGCCGCTCGTCGTCCAGGGCACGATCGTCGTGCTCGTCGCGGTGCCGTTCGGCTTCTCGCTCGATGTACCGGGCCTCATCGCGGGCCTCGTGGTGCTCGCCGTCTTCGGCATCGGCTTCGGGGCGCTGAGCTACACGCTCGCACTCGCCTGCCGCAATCGCGACTGGATGTTCTGGATGGTGCACCAGACGCTGCTCTTCCCCCTCATGATCCTCTCGGGCATGCTGCTGCCGCTCGACGACGGTCCGGCCTGGATGCAGGTCGCCGCCGCGATCAACCCGCTGAGCTACCTCGTGGGCGCCGAGCGTGCGCTGCTCGCGGGCGACTTCGGCGCACCCGCGGTCGTCGGCGGCATCATCGCCGCGGTCGTCACCTGCGCGATCGGCGTGCTCATCGGCGTCCGGGCGATGCGCCGGGCCAGCTGACCGCGAACGCCAGAGCGGTGCGCGGGCCCGGGTCGCCCGCGCACCGCGCACCGCGCTCGCGACGAGGTCACATTCCGTTCCGCGCC
Source organism: Agromyces badenianii (assembly GCF_003070885.1). Taxonomy (NCBI): domain Bacteria; kingdom Bacillati; phylum Actinomycetota; class Actinomycetes; order Micrococcales; family Microbacteriaceae; genus Agromyces; species Agromyces badenianii. Next base: position 178,181 of record NZ_CP028913.1, on the reverse strand, counting down.
GCGCGCTAGGATGCCGCCGCAACCTGCCTCGGGATCCGTGCGCTGGCCGTTGCGAAGCGAAGCGCGGCAGAGTGATCCCCGAGCAGGTGGATGCCCGAGCCGCCGAATCGGGAGGATTCGATGATGGCAGGTACCGGCCCCCGGGATTGGGTGCCGCCGTCGCGGCATCCGGCACCGGTCGTCTCGCTTCGGATGAAGCGTCCTCGTCGGCGCCGAGTCGGCGGATTCCGGCGCGGTCTCGCGCTCAGCCTGCTCGTCGTGCCGGCCGCGACCGCGGCTTGGGTGTTCCTCTGGCAGTACGGGGTGATCTCGAGCATCGTCGCGGTACTCGCGTCAGTCGGGGCGCTGTGGCTGTTTCGCCTCGGCTCGGCCGGACCCGTGTCCCGGCGCGGGGCCATCGCGGTCACCGTCGTCGCGACGCTCACTGTGCCGATCGGCATCGCTGCCGCAGTCGCCTTCCACGCCGCACGTGGCGGCGGCGACATCCTCGTCGCTCTCGCCGATTGGAACGCCTGGCTGACGACCGCGCTCGTCGGTCTGGCGCTGGGACTGACCGCGATGGTGCCCGCATTGTGGTCGGCGACGACCGGTCGCACGTTCTCGCGGGCGGCCGAGCTGGGGATCTCCGTGCTCGGCCTCGCGCTCGCGATCGCCGCTCAGGCATTCGTTCCGGCGCTCACTCCGGCGACGGCCGAAGCTCGCCTCGGATACGGTTTCGCGGTCGGAGACTGCGCCTCAGGCGAGGTGGCGGTCCAGGGAGTCGTGCAGGAAAGCACCGCTCGGCTCGTCCCATGTTCGGACCCGCACTTCGGCGAGGTCGTGCACGTCGGCACGACGCACGGTCGAAACGGCGACGGACTCTTCCCGGGCGCGGAATGGCTCTCCCTCGAGTCTCAGGTGCAGTGCACGGACCCGTTCGGGGCCTACGTCGGAGTCCCCATGGAGCAGAGCAGCCTCTCGCGATTGGTCGTGTTCCCCACCGAGGCGCAGTGGACCGCCGGCGAGCGCCATCTCGTCTGCATCGTGTACGACAGCGCCGGCGACACGGTCGGCACGCTCCGCGCCGCCGCGCGCTAGGTCGGCTCACTCGCCCCATTCGGGCGCCGGGCGTGACATCCGTTGGATCACGTACGCTCATGGAATGCCCCACGACGTCGTGATCATCGGCGGTGGCCACAACGGCCTCACCGCAGCCGCCTACCTCGCTCGCGCAGGCCAGCGGGTGCTGCTGCTCGAACGCAGCGACCAGCTCGGCGGTGCCGCCGTCTCGGCGCAGGCGTTCGACGGGGTCGACGCGCGCCTCTCGCGGTACTCGTATCTCGTCAGCCTGCTGCCGCAGCGCATCATCGACGATCTCGGCCTCGACATTCAGCTCGTGCGGCGGCGCTTCTCCTCGTACACCCCCGACCCGTCCGATCCCGCGCGCGGATTGCTCGTCGACCGCGAGGCCGACCCCGACGCTGCACTCGCGGCCTTCGCACGGGTCGGCGCCGACGCCGACTTCGCCGCCTGGAACGATCTCTCCGCCGACACCGCACGCCTCGCCGAGCGGCTCTTCCCGACGCTGACCGAGCCCCTTCCGACGCGCGACGAGGCCCGCATGCTGGTCGGCGACGACCGCATCTGGCGCGATCTCATCGAGCAGCCGCTCGGCGCCGCGATCGACGCGCGCTTCACGAACGACCTCGTGCGCGGCGTCGTCGCGACCGACGGCCTGATCGGCACCTTCACCGAGCTCGACGACCCGGCACTCGACGCCAACCGCTGCTTCCTGTACCACGTGATCGGCGGCGGCACCGGCGATTGGGACGTGCCCGTCGGTGGCATGGGCGCTGTGACTGGCGAGCTCGCGCGGGCCGCGCGCGAGGCCGGCGCCGAACTCGTGACGGGCGCAGAAGTGATCGCCGTCGATCCGTCGGGCGAGGTGCGGTGGCGAGAGCGCGGCGATGCGAGCGAGCGGATGTCGCAGGCCGGCGTCGTGCTCGCGAACGTCGCGCCCGCAGTGCTCGACCGGCTCGTCTCCGCCGGGCCAGCGCACTCGGTGCCCGCGGTCGTGCGCGAACGCCTGCGCGAGTTGAACGCCCCCGAGGGCGCCCAGGTGAAGGTGAACCTGCTGCTCACCCGCCTGCCGCGGCTCCGCGATGCCGACGTCGCACCCGAGGCGGCGTTCGCGGGCACCTTCCACATCAACGAGCTCGAGTCGCAGCTGGCCTCAGCCTACGGCGACGCCGCCCGCGGGCGCATCCCATCGCCGTTGCCGTGCGAGATCTACTGCCACACCCTGAGCGACCCGTCGATCCTCTCCCCCGAGCTCGCGGCATCCGGCGCCCACACCCTGACGGTCTTCGGCCTGCACGTGCCGCACCGCCTGCTCGAGCGCTACGGCAACGAGGAGTTGCGCACCGAGCTGCAGGCGGCCGTGCTCGCCTCGCTGAACTCGGTGCTCGCCGAGCCGATCGAGGGCGTCATCGCGACGGATGCCGCCGGCCGGCCCTGCATCGAGACGAAGACGACGCGCGACATCGAAGAGTCGCTCGCGATGCCCGGTGGCAACATCTTCCACGGGCCGCTCTCGTGGCCGTGGGCCGAGCCGGGCGCACCGCTCGCGACTCCGGCCGAGCGGTGGGGCGTCGCGACGGCGCACCCCGGCATCCTGCTCTGCGGTTCGGGCGCGGTGCGCGGCGGCGCGGTCAGCGGCATCGGCGGGCACAATGCGGCGATGGCGGTGCTCGAGGCATCCGTCGGCTGAGGCGCGCGCCTCGCCGGCCCGACCCCGAGCCGACCCCGGCCCGACCCTCGAGCCGACCCCCGAGCCGACCTCAGCCGAGCACGACCCAGCCGATGCCGACGACGAGGGCGAGCACTCCCAGTACGACCGCCGGCACGACGGGCTCCTTGCGCTTCACGTGCAGCGCGATGGCGGCGCCCATCGTGACGGCGAGGGCGAAGGCGGCGACGGGCGTGAGCCAGGGCAGGATGCCGGTGGCCGCGGGCAGCACGAGCCCGAGCGCCCCGAGGAACTCGAGGATTCCGACCGCGCGCGCCTGGCCGTCGGAGAGGTCCTCCATGTACGCCATCTTGGGCAGAAGCTTCTCGCGCGGGGTGGCCGACTTCGTGACGCCGGCGGCGAGGAAGACGAGGGCGAGCAGCACGGTGACGATCCACAGGGCGATGATCATGGGGTTCTCCACTTCGGTTACGATGAGTGCGTGACGCACGATTCGTGACTGTAACCGAGAGGTCCCGCGCACTTTACCGTGCGTCACGCACCTCGAAGTGCGTAACGGAAGGAGCCCCATGGGCGCGACGGATGCCACGCTCCGCATCGCCGACGATGTGCCGATCGTCGACCATCCGCATGTCGGTTCGTCGACCTGCAGCACCGATCACCCGGCGAGCGCCGTCATCCGCGACGTGCTGTCGAGGGTCGGAGACAAGTGGAGCCTGCTCGTCGTCGGCCTGCTGCACGACCGGCCGCTGCGGTTCACCGCACTGCACCGCAAGGTCGACGGCATCTCGCACCGCATGCTCACGCAGACCCTGCGCAACCTCGAACGCGACGGACTCGTGTCGCGCACGAGCTATCCCGAGATCCCGCCGCGGGTCGAGTACGCCGCGACCCCGCTCGGCCGCTCGCTCGCCGAGCCCGTGCTCGGCCTCGTCGGCTGGGCCGCGGCGAATCACGAACAGATCACGGCGGCACGCGACGCCTTCGACGACGACGCCGACGGCCCTGCGCCGCAGCCTCGCTAGAAGACGAAGAGCTGCCCGAGCACCATGATCGCGATGATGAAGAGCACGACGACGGCGCCGACGATCGTGAGCGACTTCACCGACAGCTTGGCGACGCCGAAGCCGACGAGGAACGGCAGCGCCACGAGGAAGACCGTCACGATCCACCAGAAGGCCGAGTACCCGGCCGGGGATGCATCGCCGAGACGCCCGCCGAACAACTGCTCGGTGCCCGGGTGGGTCGCGAAGGCGAAGGCCGCTGAAAGCGGCACCGCGATGAGCGCCGCGACGATGAGGCCGGCGAGCGCACCCCACAGCCCGGACTTGCCCTCGGTGATGTCCATCGCCTGCTCGTGCGTCGCACCCTTGGAATTCATTCGCTCACTCTAGTGTCGAGCCGCGGCGCTCTGGTAGATCGACACCGACGGGATTAGCCTGAGGGAACGAGCGAACGGGGGCCGAAGATGACCGCGAGACCGACCGGGCACTACGTCCTGAAAGAAGACGGTCTGTACCTGCAGTTCGACCGCCTGTTCTACGCTCCCATCGAAGACGTGTGGTTCAGCCTCACGAATCCGACGGCCATGCAGGCCTGGATCGGCACCTACACCGGCAGGCCCGCCACGGGGGGGGTGCGCTTCCGCATGGGGTCGGAAGGCGAGGCCGAGTGGCAGAACGTCAGCATCCTCGAGTGCGCGCCGCCGCACCGGTTCACCGCCGACTCGGGGCCCGGCCCGACCGGCATCCGGCTCTTCTGCCACCTGGTCGAGGGCGGCGGCATGACCACGCTCACGCTCGGCCAGCGACTGCACAGCCCGGCGGAAGCCGCCGACATGGGCCCCGGCTGGGACTACTACCTCGACAGCCTCGCCGCCACCCGGGCGCGAGCGCCGCTGCCCGATTGGGAGACCTACTACCCCTCGTTCTCGCCGCACTACCGGGAACTCGCCGTTCCCGGCGCGGTGCGGTGATCGAGCCGTTCCCCCACGCGCGCACCGCCGGCGACGGGCGACGGATGTCCCGATTCCGCCGCATCCCGAACCCTAGACTGTGCCAGTGAACACGACTGAACGACTGCGGCGTCGCTCCGCAGACTCCGAGACGCGCACCACCGGGCTCTTCGCGAACAACCCGTTCCGGTGGGGATTCATCGTCACCCTCGGTGTGCTGCTCGCGGTGCTGCTCGCCATGATCGTCGTGAACCTGCAGAGCGTGCTGCTCTCGGTCTTCATCGCCGCGTTCGTCGCGCTGGGGCTCGACCCGCTCATCCGCTGGTTCCAGCGTCGCGGGCTCTCCCGCGGCGGCGCGATCGTGACGGTGATCATCCTCTTCATCGTCGTGGTGCTCGGCATCGTCTGGATCGTGGTGCCGCCCGTCATCGAGCAGGCGACCGCCCTCATCAAGAACCTCCCCTCGCAGATCACGAAGCTGCAGGGCTCGGACTGGTTCGAGCAGGTCGACGAGACGACCAACGGCTTCGCCTCCGCGGCCATCGCCTGGGTCGGCAAGCTGCTCGGCGACCCCAACACCTGGGCCACGATCGGCGGCGGGGCGCTGCAGCTCGGCGCATCCCTGGTGAACGCCGTCTCGACGAGCGTCTTCGTCGTCGTGCTCTCGATCTACTTCATCGCCACGCTCGACACGACGAAGCGCGCCTGCTACCTGCTGATCTCGGCATCGCACCGCAGCCGGGTCGTCGACTACGCCGAGCGCATCATGAACTCCGTCGGGCGCTACCTCAGCGGAATGGTCGTGCTGGCGTTCCTCAACGCGGTGTTCTCGACCATCCTGCTGACGCTCGTCGGGGTGCCGTACGCGCTCATCATCGGCGTGATCGCCCTCTTCGTGACGCTCATCCCGCTCATCGGCACGGTGCTGACGACCACGCTGATGACGATCATCGCCCTCTTCACCTCACCCGCGGCAGGGCTCATCGTGCTGCTCGTGATGCTCGTCTACATGCAGGTCGAGGCCTACATCCTGACCCCGAAGGTCATGGGCAAGGCGGTGCAGGTGCCGGGCACGATCGTGCTCATCTCGGCCCTCGCCGGCGGCACCCTGCTCGGGCTGCTCGGCGCGCTCGTCGCGATCCCGATCTCGGCCGGCATCCTGCTCATCATCCGCGAGGTCGTGATCCCGCAGAAGGCCCGCTCCTGACGACCGGCGATCAGTGCCAGACCGACGGCGCCGCCGCGCGCGTGGGCGGCAGCGCGACATCGGTGCCCCACTGCTCCATCCAGTCGGGAATCTCGTCGGCGCCCGAGACGCCGAGCGCCTCGACGATCTCGGACATCGGCACCGTGCCGCCCGCCTTCTTGAGGAACCGGGCGCGGATGAAGCCCTGCGCGTAGATCTCGGGCTCGCCGTCGGCGCCGGGGCGCACGTAGCGCTGCTCCATGTAGACGGCCTTGTCGTCGTGGCCGACGAGGCGGGACTCGATCGTGAAGCGATCCCAGAGCTGCAAGGACTTCCGGAACGTGATCGTCTCGCTCGCGACGACCGGGTACCACCCCTTCTCGCGCATCATCGCCCAGACGCCGTTGCGCACGAGCATGTCGAAGCGGGCGACGTCCATGATCGAGAAGTAGACGCCGTTGTTCATGTGCCGGTTGATGTCGAGGTCGGTCGGCAGGGTGATGAAGTTCGTGCGGGCGACCTCGAAGTGCCCGAGCTCGGGCTTGCGCCGCGAGAGGAACAGCACGTGGAGCAGGGTGCGGAAGAACATGTGCATGATCAACGACTGTATGCCGAGATCGTGGTGGGTCATCGAAGGTTGGTGGGTCGCCACAGTCAGGGCGACGGATGCCGCGGCTCCCGTTGTGCGAGGCCGCGATCGCCTACTCGGCGACCGCGAGGAGCCGAGAGCGCAGATGCGTCGCCGGCGCGGCCGTGAAGCCGTCGAGCGTCATCGTCATCTCGATGAAGGCGTGCCCCACACGGTCACCCCTTCACGGGAACGTGCCGCTCGTCGACGCCGCGGTACACCGACAGCGGGCGGATGAGCGCGTTCGAGGCGGCCTGCTCCATGATGTGCGCCGTCCAGCCGGTGATGCGGCTCGCGACGAAGAGCGGCGTGAACGTGGGAGTGTCGAAGCCCATCAGGTGGTAGACGGGACCGGCCGGATAGTCGAGGTTCGGCTTGATGCCCTTGCGCTCGGCCATGGCCGTCTCGAGCGCGAGGTAGAGCTCGAGCAGGTCGGGCCGCTCGTAGTGCTCGACCATGCGCTCGAGCGCATCGCGCATGGTCGGCACGCGCGAGTCGCCGTTCTTGTAGACGCGGTGCCCGAAGCCCATGATCTTGCGCTTCTCGGCGAGCGCGGCATCGAGCCAGCCCTCCGCGGCATCGGCCGAGCCGATCTCGGCGAAGGTGTGCATGACGGCCTCGTTGGCGCCGCCGTGCAGCGCCCCCTTGAGCGCGCCGATCGCACCGGTGACCGCCGAATAGAGGTCGGCGAGCGTCGACGTGATCACCCGGGCGGTGAACGTCGAGGCGTTGAACGAGTGCTCGGCGTAGAGGATCATCGACACGTCGAACGCGTTGACGACCGCGAGCTCGGGGGCCTCGCCGAAGGTCTGCCAGAGGAAGTTCGCCGAGAAGCCGAGGTCGTCGCGGGGCTCGATGAACTCGAGCTCGTGTCGACGGCGCTGGTCGTACGAGATGATCGAGGGCAGCTTCGCGAGCAACCGGATCGACTTGTCGAGGTTCGCCTCGACGCTGTCGTCGGGGGTCGCCGGGTCGCTCGCGCCGATGACGGAGACGGCGGTGCGCACGACGTCCATCGGGTGGGCGGTGAGCGGCAGCTCGTCGACGATGCGCTTGACCTCGTGGTCGAGGCCGCGGAACGAGCGCTCGCGTTCCTCGAAGGCGGCCAGCTGCACGTCATCCGGCAGCTCGCCGTACCAGAGCAGGTAGGCGACCTCCTCGAAGGTGGCCGACGCCGCGAGCTCCTGCACGGGGTACCCGCGGTACAGCAGCGAGTTCGACTCGGGGTTCACCTTCGAGATCGCGGTGTAGTCGACCGGCACGCCGGCCAGTCCCTTGAAGATCTCGGGCTGCTCTGCCATGGACGTGCTCCTCTGCTCGTTGCTCGTGCTCGTAGTCGTGCTCGTGCGGTTCACGCGTCAGCGGTCGACGGTGAAGTTGAAGATACTCGTGTCGAAGTGGTTGTAGCCCTCGTAGTCGATCAGTTCGTAGAGCTCGGCGCGGTGCTGCATCTCGTCGAGCCTGCCGGTGAGCGCACCGGCATCCGTCAGTTCGTCGAGGCCGCGCACCGCCGCGCCCATCGCGAGGCGCAGCAGCGACACCGGCCAGATGACGATGTTCATGCCGACGCTCGAGAGCTGCTCGACGGTGAAGAGCTCGCTCTTGCCGAACTCGGTCATGTTGGCGAGCAGGGGCACGTCGACGGCGTCGCGCACCGCTTCGAACTCGGCGAGCGAACGCATCGCCTCGGGGAAGATCGCATCGGCACCCGCGTCGACGAGCGCCTTCGCGCGGTCGACCGCGGCGGCGAGCCCGTCGACCGCGGCGATGTCGGTGCGCGCCATGATCAGGAAGTTCGGGTCGCGGCGGGCGTCGACCGCAGCGCGGATGCGCTGCAGCGCCGTGGACTCGTCGACGACCTGCTTGCCGTCGAGGTGCCCGCAGCGCTTCGGGTTCACCTGGTCTTCGATGTGCAGGCCGGCGAGCCCGGCATCCTCCATCTCCTGCACGGTGCGGGCCACGTTCATCGGCTCGCCGAAACCCGTGTCGGCGTCGATGATCGCGGGCAGCTCGGTCATCCGGGTGATCTGCCTGCCGCGCCCGGCGACCTCGGTGAGCGTCGTCAGGCCGATGTCGGGCAGGCCGAGGTCGGCCGAGAGCACGGCACCCGAGATGTAGACGCCCTCGAAGCCCTTCTGCTCGATGAGTCGCGCCGAGAGCGGGTTGAACGCTCCCGGGAACCGGAGCAGCTCGCCGCCCGCGAGCCGTTCGCGGAAGAGCCGGCGCTTCTCGGCGGGCGGGGTCGTGGCGTACAGCATCAGAACAGCCCCTCGGGGATCTCGACGCCGACGAGCGCGCCCGGCGCGACGGTGAAGGTGAGGCCGCCGAGCTCGTCGGGGCCGAGCTCGGGCAGGCGCTGCGCGACGTCGAGGAAGCGCTCGATCTCGTCGGGCGTGAGCGCCCACTCGGCGAGCGTGCGGAACTTCTGCACGTACTGCTCGCGGGCGAACGGCCGGGCCCCGAGCGGATGCGCGTCGGCGACGGCGATCTCGTCGACGATCTCGCCGCCGTCGGCGAGCTTGATGACCACCCGTCCGCCGAACGCCTTCTCGGCGATGTCGTCGGAGTGGTAGCGACGGGTCCACTCCGGGTCTTCGACGGTCGAGACCTTCCTCCAGAGCGCCACGGTGTCGGGCCGGTGCGCACGCTCGGGCGAGTACGACTCTGCGTGGTCCCAGGCGCCGTCTTGCAGGGCGACGGTGAAGATGTAGGGGATCGAGTGGTCGAGGGTCTCGCGCGAGGCATCCGGGTCGTACTTCTGCGGGTCGTTCGCGCCCGAGCCGATGACGAAGTGCGTGTGGTGCGAGGTGTGCAGGGTGATCGACTCGATGCGCTCGGGGTCGTCGAGGATCAGCGGGTACTCGTCGTGGAGCTTGCGGGCGAGGTCGATCCAGGCCTGCGCCTGGTACTCCGCCGAGTGCTCCTTCGTGTACGAGTCGAGGATCGCGCGCTTGGCCTCGCCCGCGCCGGGCAGCGGCACGTCGTAGGAGGCATCCGGTCCGTCGAGGAGCCAGGCGATGACGCCGTCCTCACCCTCGTAGATCGGCACGGGGCTCGTCTGGCCGCGCATCGCCCGGTCGACCGCCTCGACGGCCATCTTTCCGGCGAACGCGGGAGCGTGCGCCTTCCAGGTCGAGATCTCGCCCTTGCGGGACTGCCGGGTCGCGGTGGTGGTGTGCAGGGCCTGGCCGATGGCCTGGAAGATCGTCTCCTGGTCGAGGCCGAGCAGGGTGCCGATGCCGGCAGCGGCCGAGGGGCCGAGGTGGGCGACGTGGTCGATCTTGTGCTTGTGCAGCGAGATCGCCTTCACGAGGTCGATCTGGATCTCGTAGCCCGTGGCGATCGCCCGCACGACGTCGCGCCCGGTGAGCCCGCGGCTGGCCGCGAGGTGCTGGGCCACGGCGACGATCGGGGGGATGTTGTCGCCGGGGTGCGAGTACTCCGCCGCGAGGAAGGTGTCGTGGAAGTCGAGTTCGCGCACGGCGACCCCGTTGGCCCACGCCGCCCACTCGGGCGAGGTGCGCCGCGCGGCATCCGCACCGAAGACCGTGGCGCCGTCGCCGCCGATCGAGACCGGATGCGCGAGGGCCTGGCTGCGCGCCGAGACGACCGGGCCGCGGGCGATCGACGCGGCCGCGACGGCGGCGTTGTCGATGACCCGGTTCACCACCATGTCGACGACGTCGTCGTCGAGCTCGACCGGGTCGGTCGCGACGCCCGCGAGCTTCCAGGCGAGCTGGCCCTCACGGTCGAGGTTCTCGTCACTGCGGTGCGTGCGGACGTGGTGGAGGTGCATGGTGGACCTTTCTGACTGTTCCATCGGTCAGGCTACGCGGTGCCCGTCGGGCTGACGAGCCTCGACCGAAGCGAGTGCGTGGCGAAGACTCAGGTGCAGGTGCACATGGCTGGCATGGGCCGCGAGCGACGCGTCGCCGGCGACGATCGCCTCGACGATCAGAAGGTGCTCGGATGCCGCGGCGCGCAGTCGTTCGGGATTGTGACGGGCCAGCCGCCGCACCCGTGCCGAGTGGAGACGCGCGCTGCGGAGGGCGCCCGTGAGCAGCGGATTCGCGACCGCGGCGTCGATCTCGCGGTCGAACGCGTCGACGGTGTCGTAGTAGTCGCGAAGCCCGGCGTCGCCCGAGGCGAGTTGGGCCGGGGTCTGCTGCAGCCGCCGGCGGAGCCCCTCGAACCGCGCCGGATCGCGTCGCATCGCCGCGAGGCGGGCGGCCCGCTCCTCGAGTGCCTCGCGAAGCTCGTAGAGCGCTGTGATGCTCGCGGCCGTCAGCTCGCTCACCTGCAGCACGCGTGCCGACGCGGCGGTCGCCAGGCCATCGGCCTCGAGCCGGGCGAGTGCTTCGCGCACGGGGGTTCGGGAGACGCCGAGACGGGTGGCCTGCTCGACCTCGGCGAGCGCGGCACCGGGCTCGAGCACTCCGTCGAGGATCTCCTCGCGGAGGATCTCGTAGGCTCGCTCGCTGGCTCGCATCGTCTCACCTCCCCGACTTATGTATACGCTTCAGTCCGCAATCCCGCAAATCCGCGATCGTTTCCGAGCTTTTGTATACATACGGGCGGCGATCATCGCCAGTGCACGGCGAACGCTACGCGGGCGACACCGGGTCGTAGCGGGCCTCGTCGAGCACGCGTGCCGCGAGACCCGGCGGGAGGTCGCCGAGCTCGGGTGGATTCCACCGCGGCTGCCGGTCCTTGTCGATGACCTGCGCGCGGATTCCCTCGCGCAGGTCGTGCTGCTCGATGAACCACGACACCGCACGGAACTCCTGCTCGAGGGCGGCTTCAAGGCTCGGCAGCGTGCGGGCGCGGCGCACCGATTCGAGGGTCACGGCGAGCGCCGTCGGCGACAGGGTCTCGAGCTCGTCGGCGGCCGATGCGGCATAAGCGGAGGCGGCCGGGTCGAGTGGATGCAGCGGGAACGAGCCCGACGGGTTCCCGTCAGCCGGCACCGTCACTCGCCCCTCGGCGAAGGCACGGAGGCGACGGATGATCTCGCCGACCGAGGGCGCCGAGTAGCAGGCGTCGACCCAATCGCGGGCGAGCGCCAGGGCGGACGGGCCGGGTGTCTCGTCGAAGAGCATGACGATCTCGGCCGGGGTGCCGGGGTCGGCGCGTTCGGCGAGCGCCTGCAGCAGGTGCGGCAGCCGTTCGGAGGGCACGAACGAGTCGGCGAAGCCCGCGTGCAGGGCGTCGGCGGCATCCATCGTGCGGGAGTTCAGGGCGAGGTGCACGCCGAGCTCGCCCGGCGCGTTCGCCAGCAGCCAGGAGCCGCCGACGTCGGGGGTGAAGCCGATGCGGGTCTCCGGCATCGCGACGCGCGATCGTTCGGTGACGACGCGCACCGAGGCGTGGCCGGCGAGGCCGATGCCGCCGCCCATCGTGATGCCGTCCATGATCGCCACGACGGGCTTCGGGTAGCGGGCGATCGTGGCATCGAGCCGGTACTCGGCGCGGAAGAACCGACGGGCCTCGGCGTGATCGTCGTTCGACGCGTAGTGGTAGAGCTCGCGGATGTCGCCTCCCGCGCAGAAGCCCCGCTCCCCCGCGCCGTCGATCACGACGAGGCCGACCTCGGTGTCGTCGCGCCAGGCGTCGAACACCGCCGTGAGCGCGCGGATCATCTCGTAGCTGAGCGCGTTCAGCGCCTGGGGGCGGTCGAGCGTCACGTGGCCGACACCGTCGGCGACGCTCGCGGAGATGTGGTCGCTCACGAGTGACACCGTAGCGGCATCCGCGACGTCGAACGCGTAGCATTCGGGAATGGTCCCCGCTGAGAACCTCTGGGCGTTCGTCGTCGCGTCGGTCGTGCTCATCGTGATCCCCGGACCGAGCGTGCTGTTCGTCATCGGCCGCTCGCTCGCACTCGGTCGTCTCGGCGGGCTCCTCAGCGTCATCGGCAACGCCCTCGGCATGCTGCCGCTCGTCGCCGCCGTGGCGCTCGGCGTCGGCGCGATCGTGGCCCAGTCGGTGGTGCTGTTCACGATCATCAAGTTCGCCGGCGCGGCGTACCTCGTCTACCTCGGCGTGCAGGCGATCAGGCACCGAGCGGATGCCGCGGCATCCGTCGATCGCAAGGCGGCACCGAACTCGCACTGGCGCCAGCTCGGCGAGGGCTTCGTCGTCGGCGTCACGAATCCCAAGACGATCGCGTTCTTCGTGGCCGTGCTGCCGCAGTTCGTGTCGTTCACGGCGGGGTCGATCCCGCTGCAGCTCTTCGAGCTCGGTGTGGTGTTCATTGTGCTCGCGCTGGCGTGCGACTCGGTCTGGGCGCTCGCCGCGAGTGCCGCGCGCGGCTGGTTCGCCCGCTCGCCGAAGCGGCTCGCCCACCTCTCGGCGACGGGCGGCGTGATGATGATCGGTCTCGGCGGAGTGCTGGCGCTCAGCGGCAACAAGCACTGAGCCTGTGGATGGCGAGAGCCGACGGCGTGCCGTACTCGGTACGCTGCCGCGATGATGCATCCGTTCGAGCTCGTCGCCGACCCCGTGCGACGGCGGCTCATCGAGGTGCTCGCGGTGGGTGAACACCCCGTCGGCGTGCTCAACGACGTCATCGCGATGGAGTTCTGCATCTCGCGGTCGGCGGTGTCGCATCACCTGCGGATCCTGCGCGACGAGGGCGTCGTCACGGTCGCGCAGGATCAGGGGTTGCCGCAATCGCGGCTGTACGTGCTCGACGGCGACTTCCTCGAACGTCTCGACGACGCCGTCGGGGCGCTCTTCGCCCTCTGGGATCAGCGGTACGGCACCGGCGTGCGCCGGGCTCCCGAGTTCCCGGCCCGACCGTTGCCGCCCACCCGAGCTCCGCACTCGCACCGCGCCGGTCGGAAGGGCATGCGCGGGCGCCGCTCCCCCGGCTTCGACGAGCCCCTCGGCCAGAACCCCTGAGACAACCACCCACTTCACCCTCGAACCCTGAGACAACCACCCACTTCACCCTCGAACCCCGAGACGACCACCCACTTCACCCTCGAACCCCGAGACAACCACCCTCTTCACCCTCTAACCCTGGGACGACCACTTCTCGACACGACCGCTCTGTACATCGCCGCGACAAGTTCTGCGAAATCGGCATGCCAGTTCCGCCTCATCGACTGAGGCGGAACTGGCATGCCGTTTTCGGGAAACATCGTGCAGAATCTGAACCCGCGGCGGAGATGCGGGAGTGGGCGGCCAGGAAGGCCGGGAAGCCGGGCGGCCGGGAGAGCCGGGCGGCCGGGCGGCCGGGAAAGTCGGGCGGCCGGGCGGCCGGGAAAGTCGGGCGGTCGGGGAGGCCGGGGCGGACGGGGAGGCCGCGCTCAGGCGACACGACGTAGCATCGACGGGTGGCCGTCGCCAAGATCCTCCTCTACTACGCCTTCACGCCGCTCGCCGACCCCGACGCCGTGCGGCTGTGGCAGCGCGACCTCGCCGAGTCGCTCGGGCTCCGCGGTCGCATCCTGATCTCCGAGCACGGCCTGAACGGCACCCTCGGTGGCGAGATGGCCGCCCTCAAGCGCTACGTGCGCAAGACCCGCGACTACCCCGCGTTCAAGCACATCGACTTCAAGTGGAGCGGCGGCAGCGGACTCGACGACACCGGCGCGAGCCTCGACTTCCCGAAGCTCAGCGTCAAGGTGCGCGAGGAGATCGTCTCGTTCGGCGCGCCCGGTGAGCTGAGTGTCGACGGGCAGGGCGTCGTCGGCGGCGGCACGAAGCTGAGCCCCGACGCGTTGCACGAGCTCATCGCTGAACGCGGTGACGAGGTCGTCTTCTTCGACGGTCGCAACGCGCTCGAGGCGGCGATCGGCCGTTTCGCCGGCGCCGTCGTGCCCGATGTCGAGACGACCCGCGACTTCGTCGACGAGCTCGAGTCCGGAAAGTACGACGAGCTGAAGGGTCGCCCCGTCGTCACGTACTGCACCGGCGGCATCCGCTGCGAGGTGCTCTCGAGCCTCATGACGAGCCGCGGCTTCGGCGAGGTCTACCAACTCGACGGCGGCATCGTGCGATACGGCGAGCGCTTCGGCGACGACGGCCTCTGGCAGGGCTCGCTCTATGTCTTCGACGGACGCGGCTCGCTCGACTTCAGCGATCACGCCGCCGTCATCGGCACGTGCTCGAGCTGCGGCGATCCCACGAACCGCACCGCCAACTGCACGGATGCCGGGTGCGACGTCGAGTTCGTGCGGTGCGAAGCGTGCGGGGCGGGCGCCTGCCCGGCGCATGCCTCCGCCGCCGCGTGACCTCCGCCGCCGCGTGACCGCTGCCGACCGAGTGGCCGGCCCACCCTCGCGAGGGTCGATTCACGTCACCCCGTCGCGCGGGCCGAGACGTCGCGCGGCCGTGACCGCGGGCGCCGGGCGTACGCGCGGGCGGCCCGGCTCGAGAGCGCGAGCAGCACCAGGATGTCGAGCGCGAGCGTGATGAGCGTCGTGCGCAGCGTGATCTCGGTGTCGGTTGCGAAGTAGTCGAATGCCGACCACGTGATGCTGAGCGTCGCGAAGACCATCACGGTGATGCGCGCCCAATTGCTGCCGCGGTAGATGAGCAGTGCGAGCACGAGTTGCACGGCGAGCACGATGCCGCCCACGACGAGCACGACCAGGAGGGCGAAATTCGAGCCGGCCTCGGCTTGCGCGTCGAAGTCGAGCGCGAGCCCGAGGTCGTCGATGAGCACCCGCCGCCACAGCACCGCGAGCGAGATGAGCCAGACGATGCCGGCGACCACCCGGCAGACCACGAGGATCGCGCCGAACACGGTCGCCGTCGGCCGCTTCATCACTGGCGCGACCGGCGCCGGGGCCACGAGCACCGCCGGCGACTCGAACGCCGGGCGCTTCTCGACGCTCATCGCGCCGCCCCCGTCTCGCGCGCGACGCGGGTCTCGACGGGCAACCGCGGCTCAGCGGCATCCGCTGCCTCGACCGCGTCGACCGCCTCGACCGGCACCGCGCTGACGTCGACGACCGGCAGATCTCCGTCGGTGCGGATCGTGTCGCCGCCGCCGTTGCGGGAGTGGTAGCCCGTCGAGAAGTCGGCGAGCACATCGACCCGCGCTGCGGGGTTCGCCGCGATGACGGTGTCGACGATGTGGTCGCGCTCGATGTCGATGTCGGCGTCGATCTTGTGCGTGATCTGCAGCGTGAACAACGAGAAGCCGACCGCGCGGTCGAAGGTGCCCGCCGCGAGCCAGTCGACCCGGCGCCCGCCCGGCAGCAGCCAGCTCTCGGGGGTGCGCCAGAACCGCACGTGGTGACGGCGGGCGGGATTGCCCTCGACCTCCTGCTGGTAGGCGAAGTCCTGCTGACGCCCGAAGAGGAAGAGCGGGCTGACCGGCGCCTCGTCGTAGCTGCGACGGGTGATGGTCGACGCCACGATGCGCCAGCTCGACGCGCCCGTCACGTCGTCGGCCCGGGTCCAGCCGGCCGCGCGCATCGCCGCATGCAGCGACGCCTCCTCGCCGTCGAAGGCGAGGTTCACCGGGTCGCCGAGCAGTCCATCGCTCGTGCGGGCCCGCCCGATGAAGTAGTCGGGCACGTAGACGGCCGTCAGGATGCGGTGCAGCCGAGGCAGCACGAGATAGGCGAGCACGAGCCAGAACACCACGAAGAAGGCGATGCCGAACCAGCCGAACGCGAACGACTCGGTGAGCACCAGCCAGGCGAGCCAGACGGCTGCGATGCCCGCATAGATGAAGAAGAAGCCGTCGAGCAGCACGGTAAAGGAGACCCTGCGCGCGGGAGCAGGGTCGACGGCAGCGCTCCCGATCCTGTCACCGGATGCCCCGGCCCCCACCTCCGACATGTGCCCATGCTAGCGACGACGGGCCGCGACCCGACCGACACGAGCCACTGCCGACGAATGCGCCGACTCGTTAGTCTCGCTGCATGGCCTACGACGTCGCACGCATTCGGTCGGAGTTCCCCTCGCTCGAGAGCGGCTGGGCCCAGTTCGACGGGCCGGGGGGCACGCAGACGCCGAGGTCGGTCGGCGACGCCGTGGCATCCGTGCTCACCGGCCCGCTCTCGAACCGCGGCACCATCGGGGTCTCCGAGGAACGCGCCGAAGCGGCGGTGCACGGTTTCCGGCTCGCGATGGCCGACCTCGTCAACGGCCACCCGCGCGGCATCGTGCAGGGGCGCAGCGCCACGCAGCTCGCCTACGACTTCTCGCGGCACCTCTCGAAGCAATGGGGCGCGGGCGATGAGGTCGTCGTGACCCGGCTCGACCATGACTCGAACGTGCGCCCGTGGGTGCAGGCGGCCGAGCGGGTCGGCGCGACGGTGCGCTGGGCCGACTTCGACCCCGCCACGGGTGAGCTGCCCGTCGAGGCGGTCACCGCGTTGCTCACCGACCGCACCCGGATCGTCGCGGTCACAGCGGCGTCGAACCTGATCGGCACGAAGCCCGACATTCCGGCGATCGCCGCCGCTGCGCACGGAGTCGGCGCGCTCGTCTACGTCGACGGGGTCCACTCCACGGCACACGAACTGCCCGACATCGAGGCCCTCGGCGCCGACTTCTTCACCTGTTCGCCGTACAAGTTCCTCGGCCCCCACTTCGGCGTGCTCGCGGCGGCGCCCGAACTGCTCGAGACCATCGCACCCGACAAGCTGCTGCCGTCGACGAACGTCGTGCCCGAGCGGTTCGAGTTCGGCACCCTGCCCTACGAGCTGCTCGCCAGCGCCACGGCGGCGGTCGATGCGCTCGCCGGCCTCGACGGGTCGCCCGATGCCGCGAGCTCCCGCCGCGCGCGGCTCGCCGCGTCGTACACGGCACTGCACGGGCATGAGGAGGGACTCCGAACCCGCATCGAGTCGGGACTCGCCGCCCTGCCCGGCGTCACCGTGTGGTCGAGGGCATCGCGGCGCACGCCGACGCTGCTCATGACCTTCGCCGGCCACGAGGCATCCGAGGTCACGAAGCGCCTGGCCGAGCACCGGGTGCTCGCGCCGAGTGGCAACTTCTACGCCCTCGAGGCGTCGCGGCACCTCGGCCTCGGCGACGCCGGCGGCCTGCGGGTCGGGCTCGCGCCCTACACCGACGACGATGACGTCGAGCGGTTGCTCGCCGGCCTCGCGAGCGCGCTCGGCTGACGCGGGAACCCCGCGAATCCGCGAATCCCCCGCGAGACGGATGCCCTGCGCTCCGCTTGCTCGCTAGTGTGAGCGTGAGGCGGCGTGCCGCCCGGGTCGTGCGGGGGTGCGGCCTGCGCGGCCGAGTTCGCCCCCCACGTGAGGAGAGCGCATGGCGAGCGGCATCCCCATCCAGATCTCGGGGCTCAGCAAGCACTTCGGGCCGGTGACCGCGGTCGACGATCTCAGCTTCACCGTGCAACCGGGAAAGGTCACCGGGTTCCTCGGCCCCAACGGCGCCGGCAAGACGACGACCCTACGGGTGCTGCTCGGGCTCGAGCGCGCGAGCGCCGGCACCGCCACGTTCGGCGGCACGCCGTACTCGGCGCTCGAGAAGCCCATCGAGACGGTCGGTGCCGCGCTCGACGCGAACTTCCACCCGGGGCGCAGCGCTCGCAATCACCTCAAGGTGTACGCGACGGCCGCCGGCCTGCCGACGGCTCGCGTGCAGGCGGTGCTCGAGCAGGTCGGCATCGCGGACTACGCCGACCGCCGGGTCGGCGGATATTCGCTCGGCATGCGGCAGCGGCTCGCGCTGGCCTACACCCTGCTCGGCGACCCCGGCGTCTTCGTGCTCGACGAGCCGATCAACGGTCTCGACCCCGAGGGCATCAAGTGGATCCGCGGGTTCCTGCAGAGCCTCGCCCGTGAGGGCCGCACCGTGCTCGTCTCCTCCCACCTGCTCAGCGAGGTGCAGCAGAGCGTCGACGAGGTCGTGATCATCGCGAAGGGCCGGCTCATGAAGACCGGCACGCTCGCGAGCCTCGAACTCGATTCGGCGCCGCGCACGATCGCGGACTCGCCCGACCGGCCGGCCCTCGCCGCAGCGCTCGAGGCCGCGGGGCTCGAGTACACCGAGGGTCGGAACGGCTTCATCGTCACCGAGCCCGACCCCGCCCGGGTCGGGCATGCCGCGTTCGTCGGCGGCGTCGAGCTCGCGGCCCTGCATCGCTTGAGATCGGGGCTCGAGGAGTCCTTCCTCTCCCTCGTCGGCGGAGGTGAGGAGGCGTGAGCGTCGTGCGTGCGATCGGCTCCGAGTTCCAGAAGGTCTTCACGACCCGCATGTGGTGGCTCCTCGCCATCCTCCTCGCGGCATACGTCGCCTTCATGTCGGGCGGATTCGGCGCCTTCCTCGGCTGGGCGACCCAGAATCCGGATGCCGCTGCGGCCACCGGCGGCACGACCACGGTGCCGCCCGGTGCCGATCTGGCGCTGCTGATCTACAGCTTCGCGTCGTCGGTCGGCTACGTGTTCCCGGTGCTGCTCGGTGCGCTCGCCGTGACCGGGGAGTTCCGGCACAAGACCCTCACGCCGACCTTCCTCGCCGAACCGCACCGCACCGTCGTTCTCAGCGCCAAGTTCCTGTCTCAGCTCGTCGTCGGCGCCGGCCTCGGCGTCATCGCCTTCGCCGTCTCGGTCGGTGCCGGTGCAGCCGCCCTCGCCGGCTTCGGCCTCGACACCGGACTCGACTCGAGCGACACCTGGGCGCTCGTCGGCCGCGGCGTGCTCGCCATGGCCCTGTGGGGCGCGATCGGCGTCGGCCTCGGCGTGCTCGTGGTCAACCAGGTGGCGGCGATCGTGATCGTGATCGCGTTCACCCAGTTCCTCGAGCCGATCCTGCGGATCGTCGCCTCGCTCAGCGACGTCACGGCCTCGATCGGCCGGTTCCTGCCGGGCGCGGCGAGCGACGCGCTCGTCGGGGCATCCTTCTACAACATCGCCTCGCTCGGGTCGACCCAGACGCTCGATTGGTGGCAGGGCGGGCTCGTGCTGCTCGGCATCGCGGTGGTCGCCACCGTGATCGGCGGCGCCACCACGTGGCGCCGGGACGTGGCGTAGGAGCGTGGCGTAGGCGTGGAACTCGCCGAACTGCGCCGGGTGCGGCTGCACGTCCAAGGGCTGCGGCAGGTGCGCGCCGCCTCGGCCGCCGAGGTCGTGCGCGGCTTCGTCGCCGTGCAGTCGCAGGAGTTCGTGCCCGCCCAGTGGGGTCTCGCGATGCGGGTGCCCGCCGAACGCAGGCCCGACCTCGCCGAGGTCGGGGCGGCACTCGACCGGGGCGAGATCCTGCGCACGCACGTGCTGCGCCCGACCTGGCACTTCGTCGACCCGGCGGATGCCCGATGGCTGATGGAGCTCTCGGCCGAGCGTGTGCATCGGGCCAACGCCACCTACTACCGGCGCACCGGTGTCGACGGCGATGCCGCCACCCGCGGACTCGACATCGTGGCCGAGGCGCTCGCCGGGGCGCATTGCACGCGGGCCGAACTCTCCGCCGCACTCGAGGCGGCCGGGCAGCCGTTCACCGGTCTCGCCTTCACCTACCTGCTCATGCTCGCCGAGCTCGAACGGGTCGCGATCTCCGGCGCAGGGGCCGGTAAGCAGCGCACCTACGCGGCCTTCAATGAACGAGTGCCGCCCTCGGCGCCGAAGACGCGCGAGGCGGCACTCGGCGAACTCGCCGCACGATTCATCCGCTCCCGCGGGCCGGTGACCGACCGCGACTTCTCGGCGTGGTCGGGGTTCACGCTCGGCGACACGCGCCAGGCGTTCGCCGCGGTCGGCGATGCGAGCGGCGGCCGCATCGAAACGGTCGAGGTCGAGGGAGCCACGCACTGGCACGACGCCGAGGCGACCTCGGAGGCCCGTGCGTTCGGCGGCTCACCGGCTGCCGGCGTCGTCGACCTGCTGCAGGCGTACGACGAGTACATCATGGGCTACGCCGCGCCCCGCGCGTACCTGCAACCCGCGGGCCGGGCCACCCCGGTGCACCCCGAGTTCCCGCTGCACGCCCTGATGCTCGACGGCGTGATGGCCGGGCGCTGGGCGCCGACGTCGAACGGACGACGCGCGGTGGTCAAGCTCGTGCCATGGCGGGCGTTCACGCCCCGCGAGGAGCAGGCGCTCGCGGCATCCGTCGCCGAGGTCGAGCGGTTTCTCGGCCTGCCCGTCACGGTCGAGCGCGAGGCGCTAACCGAGTGACGCACGTGGCCCCGGCGGGCCGCGTGGGATCTCGGGAATCGCACCGGCATGGCCGTACGATCGCGGCATGGCCGTCATCGGAAGCGTGTTCGTCGCTCTCGCCGCGCTGCTGCACGGCTACATCTTCCTGATGGAGAGCGTGTGGTGGACGCGCCCCTCCACCTGGAAGCGCTTCGGCGTCGCCGACCAGGCCGCTGCCGACGTGACGAAGCCCATGGCCTACAACCAGGGCTTCTACAACCTCTTCCTCGGCATCGGCGCCGCGGTCGGGCTCGCGCTCTACTGGGCGGGCGCGATGCCGGTCGGCAAGACCCTCGTGCTGTTCACGACGGCGTGCATGGTGCTCGCCGCCGCGGTGCTCACGACGACGGGCCGCGGCTACCTGCGGCCGGCCCTGGTGCAGGGCACGCTGCCGCTCATCGGCTTCGTGCTCTTCGCGTTCGCCTGAGCGAGCGGATGCATCGGCGCCTCGGGAGAGGATCGGCGCGACCGGGAGGATCGGCGCGACCGGGCCGATCAGTCCTGAGTCTCGTCGGGCGCCGCGCCGAGCTTCAACCGGTCGATGAGCTCTGCGGCATGGTTCGTGCTCAGGATGATGCGCGCGAACTCGCCCCCGGCGAGCTCGAGCACGACCGCCGGACGCTTGCCCTTGACGATGACGAAGTCGCTGCCGCCGTGGTATTTCCACACACCGACGGCGACGACGAGCGGAATCTCGGTGCCGCGACGACGGATGCCGCGGATCCAGATCCACGGGTCGTCGGTGATGGTCGCCGAGCGGATGTCGTCGCGCTGCACCACGAGGTCGTCGGCGCGGAGCGCGAGCGACTTCTCGGCCGGAGTGAGGTGTACCTCGATCCGGTCGGTGTGCACGCGCAGTTTCGCCATGCTTCCATCCTGCCCGAGTCGAGCGCCCGGTGTCGTGTCGACGCCCCACAAACGAAGAACGGATTGCTGCAGGAATCGTTCGGTACCGGCTCTGCCGGTTACGACGGGCGAGCGGATGCCGCGGCGCGCGCCGCGGCCGGGAGCGCCTCGAACACGCGGGCGATCGCGTCGTCGTCGTGGGCGGCGGTGACGAACCACGCCTCGAACACGCTCGGCGGCAGCGAGACCCCCGCGTCGAGCATCGCGTGGAAGAACGGGGCATAGCGCCACGACTCCTGCCGCTGCACCGTGGCGTAGTCGCGCACCTCGGCCGACGCCGCCTCCGCGCCGAACACGAAGCTGAAGAGGCTGCCCGCCCGCTGCACGCGGTGCGCCACCCCCTCGGCGTCGAGCGCCGCCGAGACCGCGTCGCCGATCGTCTCGGCCGCGGCGTCGAGCTGCGCGTACACCGAGGCATCCGCTGCCCGGAGCGTTGCCACGCCCGCCGCGACCGCGACGGGGTTTCCTGAGAGGGTGCCCGCCTGGTACACGGGGCCGAGCGGGGCGAGCTGCTCCATGATCTCGGCGCGACCGCCGAGTGCCGCGACCGGCATGCCGCCGCCGATGACCTTGCCGAAGGTCATCAGGTCGGGCGTGTAGTCGCCGTCGGTGCCGGCCTCGAGCCCCCACCAGCCGGCGGCCGAGACGCGGAAGCCCGTGAGCACCTCGTCGGAGATGACGAGCGCGCCGTTGGCGTGCGCGAGCTCGACGACGGCCCGGTTGAACCAGGGTGCCGGCGGCACGACGCCCATGTTCGCCGCCGCCGCCTCGGTGATCACGGCGGCGATGCGGTCGCCGTGCTCGGCGAACACCGCGCGCAGTGCGTCGAGGTCGTTGTAGGGCACCACGAGCGTGAGTGCCGCGATGTCGGCCGGCACGCCGGCGGAACCCGGCAGCGCGAACGTCGCGAGGCCCGAGCCGGCCTCGGCGAGCAGGCCGTCGGAGTGACCGTGGTAGTGCCCGGCGAACTTCACGAGCAGGTCGCGCCCGGTGAAGCCGCGGGCGAGACGGATCGCGCTCATCGTCGCCTCGGTGCCAGTGGAGACGAGGCGCAGCTTCTCGACGGGGCCGATGCGCTGCTCGACGAGCTCGGCGAGCTCGGTCTCTGCGGGAGTCGATGCGCCGAACGAGAGTCCGCGGGCCGCGGCATCCGTCACCGCCGCGATGACGCGGGGGTCGGCGTGGCCGAGGATCGCGGGACCCCAGCCCGCGACGAGGTCGACGTACTCGCGGCCCTCGGCGTCGGTGACGTACGGGCCCTTCGCCGAGACGAAGAAGCGCGGCGTGCCGCCGACCGAGCGGAACGCCCGCACGGGCGAATTGACCCCGCCCGGGATCGCGGCCTGGGCGCGGGCGAAGAGCTCGGCGTTCGTGGCGGTGGTGCTTGCGGCGGTCGTGTTCGCGGCGGTCATGCGAGGTCTCCGTTGCGGATCCAGTCGGCGAGCTCGACGGCCCAGTAGGTGAGCACGGCGTCTGCGCCGGCACGGCGGATGCCGCGCACCGACTCGATCACGGCGCGCTTGCGGTCGATCCAACCGTGTGCGGCGGCGGCCTCGATCATCGCGTACTCCCCCGACACCTGGTAGGCCCAGACGGGCACCTCGGATGCCGCGGCGACGTCGGCGAGCACGTCGAGGTAGCCGCCCGCGGGCTTGACCATGACGACGTCGGCGCCCTCGTCGATGTCGATCATCGCCTCGCGCAACCCCTCGCGGCGGTTGCCGGGGTCGAGCTGGTACGAGCGTCGGTCGCCCTCGAGCGTCGACTCGACGGCCTCGCGGAACGGGCCGTAGTACGCGCTCGAGTACTTGGCCGAATAGGCGAGGATCGCGGTGTCGGCATGCCCGGCGTCGTCGAGTGCGTCGCGCACCGCGGCGACCTGGCCGTCCATCATGCCCGAGAGGCCGAGCAGCTCGGAGCCCGCCCGCGCCTGCTCGAGCGCCATCGCCGCGTACCGCTCGAGGGTCGCGTCGTTGTCGACCCGGCCGCGCTCGTCGAGCACGCCGCAGTGGCCGTGGTCGGTGAATTCGTCGAGGCAGAGGTCGGTCTGCACGACGAGCCGTCCGGCGGATGCCTCGACCGCGACCCGGGTGGCGAGGTTGAGGATCCCGTCGGGATCGGTGGCTCCCGAACCGCGCGCGTCGCGCACCTCGGGCACGCCGAAGAGCATCACGCCGCCGACGCCCGCGGCCGCGGCATCCGACACCGCTCGCGGCAGGCTGTCGAGCGAGTGCTGCACGACACCCGGCATCGAGCCGATCGGCACCGGGGCGGTGACGCCCTCGCGCACGAAGATCGGGAGCACGAGCTCGGCGGGGTGCAGCCGGGTCTCGGAGACGAGCCGGCGAAGCGCAGGCGTCTCGCGCAGACGGCGCGGGCGGACACGGGGAACGGGCGTGGAACTCACCCGTCAAGCCTACGTCGCGGCGTCTGTGCGAGCGCCGGGCGCGATGGGCTCGATCAGGCCTTCGCCGTCGCGGCGTCGACCACCGCGTCGATGAGCGACTCGGCGGTGCGCTCGCGGGCCACGACGTCGACCCGGAGGCCGACCTGCGCGGCATCCATCTTCGTCTGCGGGCCGATGGCGGCGACGAGGATCGACTCGGGGATCGGGCCGAGCTGCTGCTGCACCTGCTCGGCGACGCTGCCCGACGTCACGAGCACGGCATCGACCCGGCCCGACCGCACATCGTCGGCGACCTTCGACGACACGGGCACGCCGATGGTTCGATAGGCGACGACCGCCTCGACGTGGTGCCCGGCCCGGGCGAGGCCGATCGAGAGCACCTGCTTCGCGATCGCCGAGCGCAGGGCCAGCACCCGGAGGCCCTTTCGGCCCTCGGTCGCCGCCTCCCACTCCTCGAGGAGGCCACGGGCGGAGTTGTCTTCGGAGGGCACGATGTCGACGTGGTACCCGGCTGCGACGAGAGCGGCAGCGGTGGTCTCGCCGACCGCTGCGACTTTCGTCGTCTCAGGGATCACCGCGTCGTACGACGACAGCACGTCGACGGTCGTCGCGCTCGTGATGGTGAGCCAGTCGAACCCGCCGGCAGCGAGCTTCGCGAGTGCCGCCTCGAGGGCGGGCTGGTCGTCGGTGGGTGCGAAGTTGATGAGCGGGGCGACCAGCGGCGAGGCGCCGCGAGCGCGCAGCGCCGCGGCGACGCCGTCGCCCCAGGGCCCGCCGCGCGGCACGAGCACTCGCCAGCCGGCGAGTGGTTTGCCCACCGAAGCGGGCAGGTTGACGGCACCCGTCATCGATTCGAATTCGCTCACGGCGACTCCTCAGGTGGTGCAAGTTCGGCGGCGCCGTTGCCGAGGAGTTCCGCGACGGCACGTTCGGCGACGTCGCGCGCCGCATCCGCCAAGTCGGCGGCCGAGCGGCTGTCGGGGGTGGCCGCGTGCGAACTCACGATTCGCCGGGCTCCGTCGGCACTGTACACGGTCGCCGTCAGGAAGAGAAGTTCGTCCTCCATGAATGCCGTGGCACCGATGGGAGCGGAGCACCCTGCCTCGAGTCCGGCGAGCACGAGCCGCTCGGCGAGCACCGTCGCCCGGGTCGTGTTGTGGTCGATCGCCTCGAGCGCCCGCTCGAGCGATCGGTCGCCCTTCTCGCGCCGCACCTCGATCGCGAGCGCACCCTGACCCGGTGCGGTCGGCCACTCGGCGAGCGGCAGCAGCTCGGTCGCCGCATCTGCCAGCCCGAGCCGGCCGAGACCGGCCGCCGCCAGCAGCACGGCGTCGAGCTCGCCCGATTCGACCTTGCCGAGGCGAGTGTCGACGTTGCCGCGAATGTCGACGGCGACGATGTCGGGGCGGGCCGCACCGAGCTGTGCGATGCGGCGCGGCGAGCCGGTGCCGACCCGGGCGCCCTCGGGCAGCGTCGCGAGGGTGAGCCCGTCGCGCGCGCAGATCGCGTCGCGGGCGTCAGCGCGCTTCGGCACCGCGCCGAGGCGCAGCCCCTCGTGCTCGGCCGTCGGCAGGTCTTTCAGCGAGTGCACGACGACGTCGCACTCGCCGGCGAGGAGCGCTTCGCGGAGCGCGGCCGCGAACACGCCGGTGCCGCCGATCGTCGCGAGCGACGCCCGCGAGGTGTCGCCCTGCGTCGTGATCGGCACGAGCTCGATCTCGGCGTTCGCGGCCGTGCCGAGTCTCTCGGAGATCTGGCGGGTCTGGGCCATCGCGAGCGCGCTGCCCCGGGTGCCGACGCGGATGACCTGGCTCATGGCGCGATCCCGGCGAGCGCGGGGCGGAAGCCGAGGCGCACGTTCTCGCAGCAGCCCGGGCGGCAGACGTCGTACCACGGGCCGAGCTCGGTCTCGGCGGGCCGCTCGGCGACCGGAGTGCCGTTGACCCGCTCGAGCACGAGGTCGACGAGCCCGGTGACATAGGCGGGGTGTGTGCCGGGCGTCGGAACCCGCACTGCGGCGAGGCCGTGCTGCTCGGCGGTCTCCAGCGCCTCGTTGTCGAGGTCCCAGAGCACCTCCATGTGGTCGCTCACGAAGCCGAGCGGCACGATGACGACGGCCTTGCGGCCGGCCGCGGGCAGCTCTTCGATGGCGTCGTTGATGTCGGGCTCGAGCCACGGCATCGACGGGGGGCCGCTGCGCGACTGGTACACGAGCTGCCACGGGACATCCGCTGCCCCCGCCTTGGCCATGACGACCTCGGCGACCGCGCGGTGCTGCGCGGCGTAGGCGCCGCCCTCGCCGAAGCCGCGTTCGGCCGGCCCGGACTTCGCGGCGTCGGTCGACGGGATCGAGTGGGTCGCGAAGAGCACCTCGATCTCGGTCGTGCGGTCGAGGCCGGCGGATGCCTCGAGCCCCTGAAGCCCGTCGCGCACGCCCTCGACGAAGGGGGTGACGAAACCGGGGTGATCGAAGAACTGACGCACCTTGTCGATCTGGATCTCGTCGCCGAGCCCGGTGTCGGCGAGCGCGTCGGCGAAGTCCTCGCGGTACTGGCGGCAGCTCGAGTACGAGCTGTAGGCGCTCGTGGCGATCGCGATGAGCTTCGAGTGGCCCGCGGCCTTCGCCTCGGCGAGCGCGTCGTTGAGGTACGGGTCCCAGTTGCGGTTGCCCCAGTAGACGGGCAGGTCGATGCCCCGGATCGCGAGCTCGGCCTCGAGCGACGCCTTGAGCCGGCGATTCTGCGCGTTGATCGGGCTCGTGCCGCCGAAGTGCCGGTAGTGGTGCGCGACCTCTTCGAGACGCTCGTCGGGGATGCCCCGACCGCTCGTCACGTTCCGCAGGAACGGGATGACGTCGTCTTGACCCTCGGGTCCGCCGAAGCCGGCGAGCAGGATCGCGTCGTAGGCGACGGGCTCGGTGACGTGCGCAGGGCCGCTCTGCGCCGCCGGCGTGGCACCGGGCACGATCGCGCCGGGAGCGCAGGGAGCGGATGCCGCCGGGGCCGGCTTGTGGCCGCGGGCCCGCGTCTCCGTGGCATCCGCCGCGCCGGCGCCGGTCGAGCCGAGGTTGACCGCCGCCATTACTGCAGCACCTCCACGAGCTCGGCCGTGGTGATGCGGCGACCCGTGTAGAAGGGCACCTCTTCGCGCACGTGACGGCGGGCGTCGGTGGCACGCAGATCGCGCATCAGGTCGACGAGCTCGGTGAGCTCGTCGGACTCGATGGGCAGCAGCCACTCGTAGTCGCCGAGCGCGAAGGCGCTCACGGTGTTGGCGATCGCGCCGCGGAACGCGGCGCCCTTGCGGCCGTGCTCGGCGAGCATGCGGCTGCGCTCCTCGCCGGGCAGGAGGTACCACTCGTAGCTGCGCACGAACGGGTAGACCGTGAGCCAGGCCTTGGGCTCGACGCCGCGGAGGAACCCGGGCACGTGCGCCTTGTTGAACTCGGCGTCGCGGTGCACGCCCATGGCGTTCCACGTCGGCAGGAGGTGCTTCAGGATGCGGGCGCGGCGCAGCTCTCGGAGCGCCCACTGCAGCCCTTCGGCGTTCGGTCCGTGCAGCCACAGCATGACGTCGGCGTCGGCGCGCAGGCCGGAGACGTCGTAGATGCCGCGAAGGGTCACCCCTTCGTTCTCGACGAGCGCGATGACGCCGTCGAGCTCGTCGACGATGCGGCGCACGTCGTGGCCGTCGTAGTCATCGGGCCTCGCCGGGTCGCGGCGGAACACGGCGAACACCGTGAACCCCTCGGGAGAATCGCCGGTTTCGGACTGGGGACGGAGCGCGTCGGCTGCCGCTTCGGCAGCGGGGGAAGACATGCCTCCAGTCTCTCTCTTTCTCAGTGATCGGCCAAAAGGGAGTCGGCCGGCCCGTGGCCGGTGCGTGCCGGCACGACGGACGCTCGTCGGGTGCCGCCAGCACGTACGCTCGTCGGATGAGGATCTGGTCGCTGCATCCGCGCTACCTCGATCGCCAGGGGCTGACCGCCTGCTGGCGTGAGACCTTGCTCGCGCAGGCGGTGCTCGAGGGGGCGACCCGCGGCTACACGCGTCACCCGCAGCTCGAGCGGTTCCGCGACCTGCCCGACCCGCTCGGCGCGATCGGCGACTACCTCGCCGGGGTGGCCGATGAGGCGACGGCGCGCGGCTACCGCTTCGACGGCGGCAAGGTGCATCGGCGCAGCGAGACGCCGGTGCTGCTCGAGGTCACGAGCGGGCAGCTGGCGCTCGAGTGGGAGCACCTGCGGCGGAAGCTGGCGACCCGCAGTCCCGAGTTGGCGCTGCGCTGGGCCGGCGTGGAGCTGCCGGCACCGCACCCGCTCTTCACGGTGACCGCAGGGGCCGTCGCCTCGTGGGAGCGCGCGACCCTGCCTGCCGCGGAGAGCGCATCGCCTCAGTCCTGATCGAGTTCGGTCGCGCTGAGCGCGTCGAGGAACCGGATGACGACCTCGCGCTCCGCCGGCGCGAGCGCGGCGGCGGCGGCGAACCGCCGGGCGTGCTGCCGGCCCACGGTCTCGCGGGCGACGATGCGGGTTGCGTCGGTCACCGAGATGGCGAGCGCCCGCCGGTCGGTCGGGTGCGGTGCGCGCACGAGGTGTGCGCCGTGCTCGAGCCGGTCGAGGAGCTTCGTGGTCGACGCGCTCGAGATGCCGAGGTACTCGCTGAGAGCGCCGGGGGTGACGATCTCGCGCTGGTTGCGCGCGGCGATGAGAAAGCGCAGGGCGCGCATGTCGGTGGTGTTGAGCTTCATGTACCGGCTCGACGCCTCGCTCATGCGACGCTCGGCGTCGTGCCAGCCGCGCAGGCTCTGCATCACGCGCACGATCTGGTCGACGGCTTCGTCGTCGAGTCCGTGCCGATCCACGAGCTGCTCGTCGTGGTCGGAGATGCGGGGGTCGTGCATCGCGGCCGCGATGTCGTGCCGCCCCTCCCGCTCAGTTGCCATGGTGTGATTCTAGCCAATCTAGTATATTTCTAGCTAAGCTAATTATTATCCTATTCAGTGAATGTCTGGAGTCAGCATGACCCTCAGTGACATCGAAGAGGTCGTCCTACTCGACGCTGACGACCGTCCCATCGGCCGGGCGCCGAAGTCGAGCGTGCACGGCGCAGACACCGCCCGGCATCTGGCCTTCTCCTGCCACGTCTTCAACGAGCGCGACGAACTCCTCGTGACCCGTCGCGCGCTGTCGAAGCAGACGTGGCCCGGCGTCTGGACCAACTCGTTCTGCGGCCATCCGGCGCCAGCAGAGACCCTCGTGCATGCGATCCGCCGCCGCGGCGAGTTCGAGCTCGGCCTCTCGCTCGACGCCATCGAGCCGGTGCTTCCCTTCTTCCACTACCGGGCGACGGATGCCTCGGGGCTCGTCGAGAACGAGCTCTGCCCCGTCTACACGGCGCGTGCGACATCCGACCTCGAACCGCACCCCGGCGAGGTGATGGACTTCGCCTGGGTGCATCCCGATCGCCTCGCTCCGGCCATCGAGCATGCGCCCTGGGTGTTCAGCCCGTGGCTCGTGCTGCAGGCGCAGTTGCTGCCGTTCCTCGGCGGTTCCCTCGATCAGCGCGCGGCCTTGGCGTCATGATCGGCGCAACCCTCGCCCGCCCGCTCCAAGCCGGCACCGCCGCGGTCGGCGAGTTCATCGACGAGTTCTTCGCCGAACGCCTCGAACGGGCCGCCCGGCACGGCGACGACTATGTGCGGCTCTGGGAGTCCGCGCGCGACGGCGCCGCGGGGGGCAAGCGCATCCGGCCCGAGCTCGTGCTCGCCGCCCATGCCGCGTACGCGGGTTCGAGCACGACCGAGGCCGTGCGACTCGCCGCCGCCTTCGAGCTCCTGCACACCGCCTTCCTCATGCACGACGACGTGATCGATCACGACCTCGTGCGCCGGGGAGCGCCGAACGTCGCCGGGCGCTTCGCCCTCGAGAGCATCGACCGCGGGCTGCCCGCCGACTGGGCGCACGAGTACGGCGAGGCATCCGCGATCCTCGCGGGCGACCTGCTCATCAGCGGTGCGCTGCGGGTGGTCGCCGAACTCGAGGCACCGCGGGCGGTGCGCAGGGCGGTGCTCGAGATCGTCGACGAGTGCGTCTTCCTCGCGGCCGCCGGCGAGCACGCCGACGTGCGCCACGCCGTCCGTCATGCCGGCGATGCACCCGGCGAGCGCGACATCCTCGCCATGATCGAGAACAAGACCGCGTCGTACTCGTTCAGCGCACCGCTCCAGGCCGGGGCGATGCTCGGCGGAGCCTCCGCCGCATCCGTCGCGCGCCTCGGCGAGATCGGCCGCCATCTCGGCGTCGCGTTCCAGCTGCGAGACGACGTGCTCGGCGTCTACGGTTCCGTGGAGGTCACCGGCAAGTCGGCGCTCAGCGACCTGCGCGAGGGCAAGGAGACCCTGCTCATCGCGTATGCCCGGGAGCATCCCGACTGGGCGCAGGCCGCTGCGGGGTTCGGCACGCCCGAGCTCGATGACGCCGAGGCGGCCCGGCTTCGCTCGGCGATCGAGTCGAGCGGCGCCAGGGAACGCGTCGAGCGACTCATCGACGAGCGCTGCGCCGCCGCCGTCGACGCCATCACCGGGTCGGACCTGCCCCAAGGCCTGCACGAGGCGCTGACGCTCACGGCCCGCGCGTGCGTGGAGCGTGCGCGATGACCGCGCCGACGACCGGCCTCGCCCTCTACGACCGCGCAGCGCGCCTCGGCTCAGCGCAGGTGATCTCGCACTACTCGACCTCGTTCGGCCTCGCGAGCCGGTTGTGCTCGCGAACGGTTCGCGTCCACGTCGCCGACATCTACGCGCTCGTGCGCATCGCCGACGAGATCGTCGACGGTCCGGCCGAAGAAGCCGGGCTCGGGCTCGAGGAACGCCGTGCGATGCTCGACGCGCTCGAGGTGGAGACCGAGCAGGCGATCGCCCGCGGGTACAGCTCGAACCTCGTCGTGCACGCCTTCGCGCAGACCGCACGCGCCACGGGGTTCGGGAGCGAGCTGACCCGCCCGTTCTTCGCGTCGATGCGTCGCGATCTCGACCCGGTCGAGTTCGACGACGACGAGTTGCGCGACTACATCCACGGCTCGGCCGAGGTCGTCGGGCTCATGTGCCTGCGCGCGTTCAGCGAGGGGCTGCCCGCCGACGCCGCCCGCGACGAGCGGTGGCAGCGCGGTGCCCGTCATCTGGGCGCCGCATTCCAGAAGGTCAACTTCCTGCGCGATCTCGCCGACGACTACGAGTCGCTCGGGCGCCGCTACTTTCCCGGAATCGACCCGGCGCACCTCAGCGAGGCCGAGAAGGCGCGGCTGCTCGACGACATCGATCGAGACCTCCGGATCGCGGGCGAGGTGATTCCCGAACTTCCGAGCGGATGCCGCAGGGCCGTCGCCGCCGCGCACGCCCTGTTTTCCGCCCTCTCCGAGCGGCTGCGCCGCACCCCGGCGAGCGAACTGCTCACGGTCAGGGTCAGCGTGCCGACGCCGCAGAAGCTCCTGCTGCTCGCGCGCGCCGCCGGGTCGCGGTCGCGCGGCCCGGCGCACGCCCCGGCAGCTGCGCCGGTGCCCGAGGCGACGGCATGAGCCGGGTCGCCGTCGTCGGAGGCGGCATCGCCGGCCTCGCGACGGCCGCACTCCTCGCTCGCGACGGGCACGAGGTCACGGTCTACGAGGCGCACGACACCGTCGGGGGTCGCGCCGGACGGTGGGATGCCGAGGGCTTCAGCTTCGACACCGGCCCGTCGTGGTACCTCATGCCCGAGGTGTTCGAGCACTTCTTCCGGCTGATGGGCACGAGCGCCGACGCCGAGCTCGACCTCGTGCGACTCGAACCGGGCTACCGCGTGTTCTTCGAGCGCCACGACGAGCCCCTCGACGTGGTCGCCGACCGGGCACGCGCCGCCGCGACGTTCGAGGCGATCGAGCCGGGTGCCGGCCGGGCGCTCGAGCGCCACCTCGACTCGGCCGAGGAGACGACGCAGCTGGCGCTCGACCACTTCCTCTACAACGACTTCTCGTCGCCGCGCTCGCTGCTCGTGCCGCCGGTGCTGCGGCGGCTCGGCCGGCTCGGCCGACTGCTCCTGCAGCCGCTTGACCGCTTCGTCGCGCGCGGATTCCGCGACGAGCGGCTTCGGCAGGTGCTCGGCTACCCCGCGGTCTTCCTCGGCACCTCGCCGTCGGCGGCGCCGAGCATGTACCACCTGATGAGCCACTTCGACCTCGATGACGGCGTCTACTACCCCCAGGGCGGCTTCCGCGAGGTCATCGACAGCGTCGCCCGGCTGGCGCAGCGGGCCGGCGCGCAGATCGTGACGAACGCCCGGGTCACCGAGATTCGGGTCGAGTCGGGGGCGGCCCGCGGCATCCGCTACCTCGATCGCGACGGCACCGCCCACCTGGTCGACGCTGACCTCGTCGTCTCGGCGGCCGACGTGCACCACACCGAGACGGCGCTGCTGCCGCCAGAGCTGCGAAGCAGGTCGGATGCCTCGTGGCGCCGAGCCGATCCCGGGCCGGGCGCCGTGCTCGTGATGCTCGGCGTGCGCGGCGGGCTGCCGCAGCTGCTGCACCACAACCTGTTGTTCACCGAGGACTGGGGCGAGAACTTCGACCGCATCTTCGGTCGGAACCCGTCGGTGCCCGACCCGGCGTCGCTGTACGTGTGCAAGCCGAGCGCGACCGACCCGACGGCGGCGCCGCCCGGGCACGAGAACCTCTTCGTGCTCGTGCCGGTGCCGGCCGACCCGGGCATCGGGCACGGCGGGGTCGACGGTGCCGGCGACGCGACCGTCGAGCGCATCGCCGACGCCGCGATCGAGCAGATCTCGGCCTGGACGGGCGTCGCCGACCTCGCCGACCGCGTGGTCGTGCGCCGAACCGTGGGGCCGGGCGACTTCGCCTCGGAGTTCAACTCGTGGCGCGGCTCGGCGCTCGGGCCGGCGCACGTGCTGCGCCAGAGCGCCTTCCTGCGCGGCCGCACCGCCTCGCGGACGGTGAGCGACCTGTACTTCGCCGGCGCGACCACGGTGCCCGGCATCGGACTGCCGATGTGCCTCATCAGCGCCGAGCTCGTGGCGAAGGCCCTGCGCGGCGACCGCGGCGCCGGCCCGCTCGCCGAGCCCGAGGTGCGGAGCGTGCCGGCATGACCTTCGTCTACCTCGGCGTGCTGCTCGGCGGCATCGCGTGCATGGTGCTGCTCGACGTTCGCTTCCGGCTCGTGTTCGCCGCGGCCCGCCGGCGCTGGCGCGCAGCGGTCGTGCTCGTCATCGGTCTCGTCTTCTTCCTCGTGTGGGACCTCGCCGGCATCGGCCTCGGCATCTTCCACCGCGCCGAGAACACGGTGAGCACCGGCATCCTGCTGGCGCCCGAGCTGCCGCTCGAGGAGCTCGTGTTCCTGGCGTTCCTCTGCTACCTCACGCTCGTGCTCTACACGGGAGTGCTGCGCCTGATCGCGGCGAAGGAGGCCCGCCGGTGACCTACCTGCTGCTCTCCGCGGTGTTCCTCGCGGTCGCCGTCGTCGTCGCGGCGCTCGGCTGGCGACGCGCGCCGAGGGGCCACGGGCGGGCGGTGCTGATCTCGGCGCTCGTGCTCGTGGCGCTGACCATCGCCTTCGACTCGATCATGATCGCCACGGGCCTCTTCGACTACGCCGACGCGCACATCTGGGGGGTGCGCCTCGGCCTCGCCCCCATCGAAGACCTCGCGTACCCGATCGCCGGCATCCTGCTGCTCAGCGGGCTCTGGAATCTCCTCGGAGGGCGGACCGATGCCGACTGACGCCCGCCGCAGCGCGGTCGCCGACCTGGTCACCGCCTCTCGCCCGCTGAGCTGGGTGAACACCGCGTTCCCCTTCGCCGCAGCGTACCTGCTCACAACCCGTGAGATCGATGCCGCGCTCGTCATCGGCACGCTCTTCTTCCTCGTGCCGTACAACCTCGCGATGTACGGCGTGAACGACGTCTTCGACTACGCATCGGATGCCGCGAACCCGCGCAAGGGCGGCGTCGAGGGCGCGTTGCTCGTGCCGGGCCGCCACCGGCTCACGATCATCGCCGCGATCGCGACGTGCATGCCGTTCGTCGCGGCGCTCGTCGTGCTCGGCGGACCGGCGTCGTGGGCGGTGCTCGCGGTCAGCCTCTTCGCGGTCGCGGCGTACTCGGTGCCGGGCCTGCGGTTCAAGGAGGTGCCGTTCCTCGACTCGCTCACCTCGAGCGTGCACTTCGTGAGCCCCGCGGTCTACGGACTGGTGCTCGCCGGTGCGGCGTTCACGCCGCAGCTCTTCGCGTTGCTCCTCGCGTTCCTCGCGTGGGGCATCGCGAGCCATGCGTTCGGCGCCGTGCAAGACGTCGTGCCCGACCGCGCCGGCGGCATCGCCTCGATCGCGACCGTGCTGGGGGCGCGCCGCACGGTGTGGTTCGCGATCGGCATGTGGGCGCTGGCCGGCGTGCTCATGCTCGCGACGTCGTGGCCCGGTCCGCTCGCGGCGGTGCTCGTGGTGCCGTACATCGTCGCGGCGGCGCCCTTCACGGGCGTGACCGACGCCGAATCGGGCTCGGCGAACGCCGGCTGGAGGCGATTCCTCGGCATCAACTACGTCGTCGGATTCCTCGTGACGATGCTGCTGATCTGGTACGCGGCGATCACGGCCTGAGCGCTGCCCGCTCGGGGCGAACGCTCAGCCGCCGACGAGCAGTCGCGTGGAGTGCTCGAGGTGCTCGCGCATCGCGGCCGGACCTCGGTGCTGCACCTCGTCGAGGAGCGCCCGGTGCTCGGCGATGAGGCTCTCGAGCGTGTAGTGCGGGCGCACGTGCAGGAGGAAGAGGAGCAGCTCGCTGCCGAGGGCGACGTGCGCCTCGATGATGCGGGGGCTCGCGGATGCCGCGACGATCGCCCGGTGGAAGTCGGCGTGGATGCGCTCGACCTCGAGCCACCCCTCGTCTCGCCCGCCGCCGCCGCCGTCGGAGCCGCCGCCCCCGTCGTCGCCGCCGTCGCTCCCGCCGATGCCCCCGCCGCCGCCGTCAGAGGAACGCTGTCGCGTCGGAGGAAGGGAATCCGTTGCCTCTGACGCGACAGTGTCCCTCTGACGCTCGGAGTCGCGCGCGGCGTCGTGCGAGTGACGCTCGGCGTCGCGCGCGGCGTCGTGCGCGTGACGCTCGGCGTCGTGCTCGTGACGCGCGGCGTCGCGTGCGGTGCGTGCGAGCACGTCGAGCCGGTCGAGGGCCGCGCGCGCCGGCGCGAGCACCTCGTCGGGCCACGCGTCGCCGAGGCGCTCGCCCGCGATGCGCACGGCCTCGACCTCGAGCGCGGCACGCAGTTGCTGCAGCGCGATCACATGTGCCCGATCGAAGCTCGCCACGCGCACCCCGCGGTAGGCCTCGGCGACGGCGAGCCGCTCGGCCACGAGCCGCTGGAACGCGGCGCGCACCGTGTGCCGCGACACCCCGTGCTGTTCCGCTGCGGCTTCCTCCCGCAGCGGCGCGCCGGGCGGAAGCACCCCGCTCAAGATGTCGGCGCGCACCGAGGCCGCCACGCGGTCGACGGTGGTCTCGGCCGCCGCCCGGGCGCTCACCCCGCGTCGGGTCGTCGGCACGGAGGCATCCGCTCGCTCTGGTTCGCCCTGATCGACGCGGCGATCAGTCGAGGTTCGCTCGCACGACCAGCCACACCGTGGCCCCGACGGCGGCGACCAGACCGACCGCTGCGGCGAACGCGACGGCCGGCTGCTCGTCGGCGAACCGGCGCAGCTTCACCTTCGCGCGGGCGGCCCGCCTGCCCACCTGCTTCGGCACATTGAGCTTGTCTTCGAGCGCGTTGAGCGTCTCGGCGAAGTCGGCCCGCGCCTGCTGCGACGCGATTCTCGCCTGCACGCGGGTGAGGTTTCGCTCGCGCGTGGCACTGTCGCGCTTGGAGGGGCTGGGGCCGGTGGCATCAGTAACGACGGTCATAGTCACCCGTTCCCTTCAGTGCGTCGAGGTCGGCCTTCAAGCTGTCGATCGACTCGAGGGGCTCGGCGCCCCGCTTGAAGTTGATGTAGGCGATCCAGAGCAGGATCACGATGATCAACAGCAGCGCGCCAGACACGGTCAGGGCGGCCGCCCACGCGGGCATCACGAGCGCGAGCGCGAAGATGCCGGTGATGATCAGGGTGAAGAGCAGGAAGATGCCGACCACCGCGGCGCCGGCGACGAGCCCCGAGCCGATGCCGAAGTGCTTGACCTTGTACGAGACCTCGGCCTTGATCTGGTCGATCTCGGCTCGCACGAGCGACGAGATCGTGTCGGGCAGCTCGCCGATCAGCGTGAACAGTGAGCGGTCGTCGTCGTTCGACGGTGCGGTCATCGCGTCGTCACCTCCACCGTCATGAATCGGATGCGGCGGGCTTCGACGAGCCCGCCCCGTTGCGCGTCACCGGCGGGCGCTTCGCGCTGCTCGTCGCAGCCGCGGTGCTCTTCGGGCGGGCCGACGACGCCGCCACATCGGCCGCGTCGTCGATCACCTCGTCGAGCGCTGATGCCGCGTCATCGAGCGCGGACTTCGCAGCCGCAGCCGTCTTCGAGACGTTCTGCTTGGCAGCCCTCGCCGCACTGCTGACGTCGTGCTTCGTGGCGCCGGAGCCGCGCGTGGCGTTGCCGATGAGCGACTTCACCCCATCGAGCACGGTGCCGGAGAGGTCGCCGACCTTGTCGGCCGCGAACCCCTTGACGGTGTCGACGCCCTGCTGCACGGCCGGCGTGTTCCACACACCCTCGGCCGCCTTGCGGATCTGCTCGTAGCGCTCACGACCGGCTCGCGTGCCGAGCACGTAGCCGGTTCCGAGCCCCACGACGAAGAGGATCTTGCCTTTCATGTGCACCCCATCTCCCTGTGATTCATCACAGCGACTGTTCCAGCGTAGACCCAGCACGAAGACGCGCAAGGGGGTTGCGCTGAAATATTCCGTTCGGGCTATGCGACGCCGTCGGGGTGCACCCGGCGGTGCCGGATGCGGCGTGCCGCCTCGAGCGCGTGGGGTACGACCGAGGCGAGGCCCGTACCGGCGATCCACGAACCGGTGGCCTCGATGCCGGTCTCCGCGGCGAGCGCGTCTTCGAGTGCCCGCACCCGGTCGCGCTGGCCGATGGCCGCCTGCGAGAGGGCGTCGCGCCAGGCGGTGCGGCCCGAGGCGCGCAGCATCCGCCCGTCGAGCGGCACTCCGAACAGGAGGGAGGCGTCGGCGAGCGCGAGTACGGCGACCTCGGCGTCCGATCGTCCGTCGAGCGGATTCGGCGCTCCCGCCCGACCGTAGGAGAGGCGCACGACGTGACGGCCGCCGGCCGCCTCGGCGAGCCAGTTCCACTTCGCGGTCGAATGCGTGAGCGCCTTCGCCTGCACCTCGGGGGTGTCGGCGGCGACGAGCACGCCGGTGCCCCGGGGCGCGGCGTCGAGAGCCGGCGCGTCGAGCACGAGGGTGACGAGCTCGACGGATGCTGCGGCGGGCCACTCGGCCCGTGCGGTGTCGGCGACTGGGGCCCAGCCGTCGAGCGCGGCGTCGACGAGGTCGAGTGCGGCGTGGCCCGAGGCGGCGAGCACGACGTCGGGGGCGCTCACGAGCAGCTCGCCGCTCGCAGCGGCGGCGGTGACGAGCCATCCGGATGCCTCGCCCGACGACGGCGCGGACTCGCGCTCGAGCCCCGTGACCTCGGCCCCGCGCACGACCGTGGCGCCGAAGCGCCCGAGTTCGCGCTCGAGTGCGTCGATGAGGGTGTGCATGCCGCCGCGGATGCCGCGCACGGCTCCCCCGGCCTTTCGCTCCTCGACGAGCTGCCCGACGCCGCCAGAGAGCGAGCCGGTGCGGGTCATCGCCTCGTTGAGGCCGGGGGCGACGACATCGAGGTCGAGCTCATCGGGGTCGGTCGAGTAGACGCCGGCCGAGATGGGCGTGACGAGCCGGTCGAGCACGGCCTGGCCCATGCGCGAGCGCACGAGCTGGCCGAGGCTGCGGGCGCGGCCGATGCGGAGGATCGGTATGAGGCGGTCGCCGTAGGCGCGGATCGCCCCGCTCCAGCCGATGATGCGGCGCACGTCGTCGCCGAGCGGGTTCGCCGGGATGCCGAGGATGCCCGTCTTCGGCAGTGGGGCCGCGTCGGGGCGGCCGGGTTTGCCGGGCATGACGAGCCACGCGCCGGCGGGGTTGGGGTTCTCGATGTCGCCGTCGAGGCCGAGCGAGCCGAGCAGCTCGGCGACGGCGCCGCCGCGGGTCGCGAAGGACTCGGCGCCGCTGTCGAGCGTGAGCCCGTCGAGCTCAATGCGGCCGACGCATCCGCCCAGCTCGTCGCGCCGCTCGAGCACGGTGACTCGCAGGCCCACCTTCGCGCACTCGAGTGCGGCGACGAGGCCGGCGACGCCGCCGCCCACCACGACGACATCGGCGCTCGATCGCTCGACGGCGGGTTCGGCAGGGGCAGCGGGGTGCGTCGGCTCGGTCATGCCGACGCCTCGTGCACGAGCTCGACGACGCGCGTCAGCACGGTGGGATCGGTTTCGGGCGGCACGCCGTGGCCGAGGTTGAAGACGTGGGCGGGGGCAACCTCGCCGCGGCGCAGCACCTCGCGCACGGCCGCCTCGAGCACGGGCCAGGGGGCGGCGAGCAGCGCGGGGTCGAGGTTGCCCTGCAGCGGCACGCCCTCGCCGACGCGCCGGGCGGCGACGTCGAGCGGGATGCGGTAGTCGACCCCGACCGTGTCGACGCCGATGGCGTGCATCGCGCCGAGCAGCTCGCCGGTGCCGACGCCGAAGTGCACGACGGGCACGCTGCGGGCGGGCGCCGCGGCGCCCGAGGCATCCGTCGTCTCGTAGGCGAGGTCGTGCACGTGCGCGAGAGCCGCCGCCGAGGCGGGCGCCACGTGGGTCTCGTAGTCGGTGAGCGAGAGGGCGCCCGCCCACGAGTCGAAGAGCTGGGCGGCGGATGCCCCGGCGAGCACCTGCGTGCGCAGGAAGCGGCCGGTGAGCTCTGCGGTCCAGTCCATGAGGGCGCGCCACGCGCCGGGGTCGGCGTGCATGAGGGTGCGGGCGGCGAGGTGGTCCTTCGACGGGCCGCCCTCGGCGAGGTAGGCCGCGAGCGTGAACGGCGCGCCCGCGAAGCCGATGAGCGGGGTCGCCGTTCCGGCGCCGTGGTCGGTCGTGTTCAGCTCGGCGACCGTGAGCGTGACGGCCTCGCTGATGGGCCCGGATGCCTCGTCGAGCCGCGCCGGGTCGATCGCCGTGAGCTCGGCGACGCCCGCGGCATCCGCGTAGCCCCTGCTGAAGACCGGGCCGCGGCCCGGCTGGATCTCAACGTCGACGCCGACGAGCTTCAGCGGCACGACGATGTCGCTGAAGAAGATGCCCGCGTCGACCCGGTGCCGGCGCACCGGCTGGAGCGTGATCTCGCTCGCCATCGCCGGGTCGAGGCACGCGTCGAGCATGCGCGTGCCGACGCGGAGGTCGCGGTATTCGGGCAGCGAGCGCCCCGCCTGCCGCATGAACCACACGGGGGTCGCGTCGGAGCGCTCTCCTCGGTATGCGCGCACGAGACGCGAGTCGGAGGTCAGGCCGGCGGAGAGCGGATGCTGCGGGGAGAGGATCACGCCTGACATTGTCGCGTATCGGCCTGAGGAACTCGCCCGACCTGAACGCCGGCGCCATCTCCCGGGTTCCGCGCCCGGCGCGCTGCACCGCCGCAGTAATTCGTTCGGAACCCTTACATTTCCGCTCCCATCGGCGCTATGGTCGAGACGTTGTGCGCCCCCCGAGCACGACGACGCGCGTGTCCCGGCTCGTGCGCCTCCGCACCCACGGAGAACCCATGCCCCCACTGTCGTGCTGCACCCCGCCCACCCGATCAGTTCGAGTCGCCCGATGAACGCGGCCACGCCGCATCGCACGGGCATCACCTTCGTGGTCGCCGCTGCTGCCGCGATCGTCATCGGCGCGCTCGTCGCCGGTTCGGCAGCCCTCGAACGCGTCATGTTCCGCCTCCCGGAGGTTCCAGACCTCGAACGCGTCGCCATGGGCCTCTCCGCCGCCGCGGTGCTCGTCGCGTTCATCTGGATGTTCGTGCAACTCGGCGGACTCGCGAGGGCCCGCTCGCGCCGTCGCGCACTCGAGGCCGGCGTGCGCGGCGAGGTGAGCTGCGGCATCCGTCGCCGTGAACTGGTGGCGAGCCTGAACGAACTGACGGCGGATGACCCGCGCCCGGTCAAGCTCGCGGCCCGCTACTCGATCGTGGTCGACGAGCTCGGCGTGTCGTTCTGGAACGGCGGGCGACGCCCCCGGCGCGCGGTGCACTTCCCGTGGCAGGAGGTTCGCGGCATCCGCAGCGACTCGATGATCGCGGGCGATTCGGTGCTCTCCGTGCTCGTGCTGCGCGTGCGCCGCGGCGGTGTGAGCGTCGAACTGCCGATCGTGCTCGCGGCCGAGCGACCCGGTCGCTACGCGCTCTCCGACGCCCCCTTCTTCGCCGTGGTGCGCAGCTGGAAGGCCGAGCACCGCCTCGCGCTCGCGGCCGAGGGGCTCGAAGTGCCGCCGCTCACCGCGCCGATCCAGATCATGCGGCAGACCCCGGCGCTCGCCCCGCGCTGACCTCGCTCAGGAACGGCACTGGGCGAACCCGCATTCGACCGCGAGTAGAATCCCTTCGTGCTCATCTGCCTCACCGCGAGTCACAAGAACGCCGGCTTCGACATGCTCGAGCGGCTTTCAGCGACCGCGGATGCCGCCGGCCCCCGCATTCGCAACGGACATTCCGCCGTGCAGGGCGCCGTCGTCGTCGCCACCTGCAACCGGTTCGAGGCGTACCTCGACCTCGACGCCGCCGACGGCGAGTCGCCGGTGCCGGCGGTGCACGAGGCGATCCGCGCGGTGGGCTCCGTCGCCGGACTCGAACCCGGCGAGCTCCGTGCGACCTTCGGCTTCGTGCACGGCAACGCCGTCGCCGGACACCTGTTCGCGGTGGCATCCGGCCTCGAATCGGTCGTCGTCGGCGAGGGCGAGATCGCGGGCCAGGTTCGCCGCTCGCTCGAACGAGCCCGCACCGAGGGCACCACGACGCCCGACCTCGATCGCCTCTTCCAGCGCGCCTCGCAGATCTCGCGCCGCGTGAAGAACGAGACCGGCATCGGCAGCGAGGGTCGCTCCGTCGTGCGCCTCGCGCTCGAACTCGCCGAGAGCCGCATCACCGACTGGGCGGGCACTCGAGTGCTGCTCGTCGGCACGGGCCAGTTCGCCGGCGCCTCGCTCGCGGCACTGCGCGATCGGGGCGTCACCGATGTGCGGGTCTTCTCCCCGTCGGGGCGCGCGACCAAGTTCGCCGCGAACCACGGAATCGAGGCGGTCACCCGCGGCACGGTCGCTGCGGCCGCGGCGAGCGCCGACGTCATCGTGACCTGCACCACGGCCGAGCACCACGTGGTCGACCGCGCACTGCTCGAGTCCGGACGGGCCGGTTTCGAGGCATCCGGTGCCGACCGCGCCCCTGCGGGCGGCGACGCCGGTGCCGACGCTGCCGCTCCGGCATCGCTCCGCCTCGTCGCGCAGCCGGTCGATGCACCGGCCGCACGCCAGCTCGTGATCGACCTCGGCCTGCCCCGCAACGTCGACCCCGATGTCGTAGAGCTCCCCGGCGTCGAGCTGCTCGACCTCGAGACCATCCGCATCCACGCCCCGCTCGAAGAGTTCGGTGCGACGGATGCCGCGCGCGCGATCGTCGACGGAGCCGCCCGCGCCTTCGGCGAGGCCCGTGAAGAGCAGGATCTCGCGCCCGCCGTCGTCGCCCTGCGACGCCACGTCTTC
This sequence comes from Agromyces badenianii, assembly GCF_003070885.1. NCBI lineage: Bacteria > Bacillati > Actinomycetota > Actinomycetes > Micrococcales > Microbacteriaceae > Agromyces > Agromyces badenianii. The sequence goes on along the minus strand of NZ_CP028913.1, from coordinate 136,442 downwards.
GATCTGCTCGACGGCGAGATCGAGCGCGCCCGCACCCGCGGCGATGCCGACGGACGCACCGAGGAGGCCTTGCGGCACATGGCGGGGGTGCTGCTGCACACCCCCATGGTGCGCTCGCGCGAACTCGCGCGCGCCGGTGAGCAGCAGGCCTGGATCGACGGCATCGCGGCGATCTTCGGTGTCGCTCCCGCGGATGGAGCAGCCCTGGACGGTGCGGCCGCAGATGGTGCAACAGACGCCGGCGGGGCAGGGTCGACGGAACGCCGACTCGGCTGACTGACGGCCCTTCGACCGCTGCCGATGGCCGGACCACAGGCCGGATCCGTCGCATCAGGGGTGCGCGATACGCTGCATGACCATGCACGAGAACTCCACGGCCGCGAAGCCGACTCCCGCCGATCGCGCAGCCGCTGCCGCAGCTGACGGGCCGCCGGCGCTGCGCGTTCCGTTCGACGCGACCGTGCTGACCGAGTCGCCGATCAGCACGGAACGACTCGTGCTGCGCCCGCTCGAGGCATCCGATGCCCCCGACGTCTTCGAGTACCAGCGCATTCCCGAGGTGCTCCGCTACTTGCCGTGGCCCGAGCGCGACCGAGCCCAGGGCTACGCGCACACCGCGACCCGCGCGGCCGGCCGTGTGCTCGCGGCCGACGGCGACTTCTTCGTGCTCGCGGTGACGCTGCTCGGCACCCCGTCGACCGGGAACGGCGCGAGCGACCGCGTGATCGGCGACATGATGGTGCGCGTCTCGAGCCTCGCGCACGCGCAGCTCGAGCTGGGCTGGGTGGTGCACCCCGACTTCCAGGGCCGCGGCTACGCGCGCGAAGCCGGTCTCGCGGTGCGGGACTTCGTGTTCGAGACGCTCGATCCGCACCGCGTGCAGGCATTCCTAGACGCGCGCAACGGGTCGTCCGCCGCCCTGTGCGAGCGGCTCGGCATGCGCCGCGAGGCGACGATCCTCGAAGAGCAGTACAACGACGGCGAGTGGCAGGACACCGCGGTCTACGGCGTACTCCGCCGGGAGTGGGCGGCGGCGCGGGGGTAGTCGGGGCGTTCCGCGGCGCGTCGATTGCGCGCACCGGAGACGATCCTCCTATTCCACGTCTCCACAGAGTTATCCACAGCCTGGGGAACGTACGTTCGAATGTCCCGCAGAGTGGGCGTGCAGCGCCGCGGGGCGAGCTCTGGGCTCACCCCACCCGGGCGGTTACGCGCCGATGAGGCGCGCCGCCAGGTAGCCCTCGAGCTCGGCGAGCGGCACCCGCACCTGCTCCATGCTGTCGCGCTCGCGCACCGTCACGGCGTTGTCGTCGAGCGAGTCGAAGTCGACCGTGATGCAGAACGGCGTGCCGATCTCGTCTTGGCGACGGTAGCGACGACCGATCGCACCGGCGTCGTCGAAGTCGACGTTCCAGTGCTTGCGCAGCGATGCCGCGACCTCGCGCGCGAGCGGCGAGAGGCGTTCGTTGCGGCTGAGCGGCAGCACGGCGGCCTTGACCGGCGCGAGACGCGGGTCGAGACGCAGCACCGTGCGGGTGTCGACGCCGCCCTTCGCGTTCGGCACCTCTTCGACGTGGTACGCGTCGACGAGGAAGGCCATGAGCGAGCGGGTGAGGCCCGCCGCGGGCTCGATCACGTAGGGGATCCAGCGCTCGTTCTTCGACTGGTCGAAGTACGACAGCTCCTTGCCCGAGTGCTCCGAGTGCGTCGTGAGGTCGAAGTCGGTGCGGTTGGCGACGCCCTCGAGCTCGCCCCACTCGCCGCCGGTGAAACCGAAGCGGTACTCGATGTCGACGGTGCGCTTCGAGTAGTGCGAGAGCTTCTCCTGCGGGTGCTCGAAGCGACGCAGGTTCTCGGGGTCGACGCCGAGGTCGACGTACCAGTTCCACCGGTAGTCGAGCCAGTACTCGAACCAGTGGTCGTCGGTGCCGGGCTCGACGAAGTACTCGAGCTCCATCTGCTCGAACTCCCGGGTGCGGAAGATGAAGTTTCCGGGCGTGATCTCGTTGCGGAACGACTTGCCGATCTGGCCGATGCCGAACGGCGGCTTCATGCGCGCGGCCTGCAGCACGTTGGCGAAGTTCGTGAAGATGCCCTGCGCCGTCTCGGGGCGGAGGTAGTGCAACCCCGACTCATCCTGAACCGGACCCAGGTAGGTCTGCAGCATCATGTTGAAGTCGCGGGGCGGGGTCCACTGACCGCGGGTGCCGCAGTTCGGGCAGGCGATGTCGCCCATGCCGTTCTCGGGGGCGCGGCCCTTCTTCTCTTCGAAGGCCTCGAGCAGGTGGTCTTCGCGGAAGCGCTTGTGGCAGTGCAGGCACTCGACGAGCGGGTCGGTGAAGACGCCGACGTGACCCGAGGCGACCCACACCTGCTTCGGCAGGATGACGCTCGAGTCGAGGCCGACGACATCGTCGCGACCGGTGACCATGTACCGCCACCACTGCCGCTTGATGTTCTCTTTCAGCTCCACGCCGAGGGGTCCGTAGTCCCAGGCGGACCGGGATCCGCCGTAGATCTCGCCGGCCTGGAAGACGAAGCCCCGGTGCTGGGCGAGGGCGATGACGGACTCGAGACGGCTGGGTGCGGCCACGGTGGCTCCAATGGTCCTGGGATCGGGCGAATGCCGGAAAACGACACGGTGTCACCATCCTACGGGCGGGCGCGAGCCCGAATGAGCGCGCGGTCGGTACGCTGTGGCCAAACACGACCAGAGCCAAGGGGGCGACGGTGTGGGATTTCGTGCTCGAGCTGAACGTGGTCGACGGTCCGTTCATCATCGCGGTGTGCGCGATCGCCGCACTGGTCTTCCTGTATCTGCTCTTCCGCGGGCCGGGCTGGTCGTGGGTGCTCACGGTCGTCGTGCTGCTCATCGTGGGCGCGCTCGTCGGCGTCGCGGTGCTCTGGCTCGCCGTGAACATGTTCGATGCATTCGGCGGGCCCGTCGACGATTCGGCCTGGCTCTGGGTGCCGGCGGCATCCGCCGGCATCACGCTCGCGATCTGGAACCTCTGGTACTCGAGATGGTGGCGCAAGCTCATCGCCCTGCTCGCGATCCCGCTGTTCGCGGCGGCCGCGGCGTTCGGCGTGAACGCCGCCTACGGCCTGAGTCCGACGCTCGGCTCGATGCTGCACATCTCGACCGCCGACCCGATCGACCCCCCGGTTCCCGACCCGGCTGAGACCGCCGACCCCGCAGAGCCGCTCTACCTGACCTGGACGCCCCCGGCCGACATGCCGGCCACGGGCGAGATCGGCGTCGTGCAGGGCGGTGTGCCGAACACGCAGTCGGGCTTCGCTGCGCGGCCCGCACAGATCTACCTGCCACCGGCAGCGCTCGTGGCGGATGCCCCTCGCCTGCCCCTCGTCGTCATGATGATGGGGCAGCCGGGCGACCCCGACGCGAGCTTCATCGGCGGCGTGCTCGACGAGTTCGCGGCGAAGCACGACGGACTCGCCCCGATCGCGCTCGTGATCGACCAGCTGGGCGACCCCGGCGTCGACCCGCTCTGCCTCGACAGCGAGCTCGGCCGGGTCGAGAGCTACGTCATGCAGGATGTCGTGCCGTGGGCGAAGCAGCGCCTCGGCGTGCTGCAGGGGCGCCAGTACACCACGGTTGCCGGGTACTCGAACGGCGGCCAGTGCGCGGCGTACTTCGGCGCGAAGCACCCCGAGGTGTTCGGCAACCTCCTCGCCGTCTCACCCCTGGAATTCGCCGGTGCCGAGCAGGCCGACGAGGTGCTCTCGACCGTCTTCCACGACGTTCAGCCCGCCTACGACGCGGTGAAGCCCGCGAACATCATGGCCTCGAAGGCGCCGTACCCCGACACCGTCGCCGTCTTCACGGTGGGCGAGAACGACGGCGCGTTCGTCGCGGGAACCGAGCGCCTCGCGGATGCCGCGATCGCCGCCGGCATGCAGACGACCCTCTTCCTCGTGCCCGGCGCCGACCACGACGCCCGGGCGCTGCGCGGCGGGCTCGAGAAGGGGTTCGAGGTGCTCTTCCCCAGGCTCGGGCTCACCGCGCCGTGACCGGCCCGATCGAACCGCACCGGGAGCGACCAAGACTTGGTCTCGACGAGACGACCTAGGCTGGAACGGATGCCTCAGCTCACCGACCTCCGCGTCGCCGCCATCGCCCTGCTGCGAAACCGCCGGGTGCTCATGGTCACCGCGCGCGACCGCGACGTGTACTACATGCCGGGCGGCAAGATCGACGAGGGCGAGACGGCCGCAGAGGCCGCCGCCCGCGAGGCCCTCGAAGAAGTCGCACTCGTGCTCGACCCCGCCGCCCTCGAGGAGCTCTTCGAAGTCGTCGCGGCGGCCCACGGCGAGCCCGACGGCCGGCTCGTGCGCATGCGGGTCTTCCGCGCCGAGACGGATGCCGCGCCGCTCGCCTCGGCCGAGGTCGGGAGCCTGCACTGGGTGACGACGGCCGACGTCGATCGCTGCCCGCCGGCCGGAGCCGAGGTGCTCCAGCGGCTCGCCGCGGCCGGGCTCATCGACTGACCCTCTCGTAGACTTCGGGAATGGCGACGACCCGCGAGTTCCGCAGCGGTGAATGGGTCACGCTCATCACCCGCACGGGCATCGACGACGGGCCGGGCTACGTGCTCGTGCACGGCATCGGCATGGCGCACGAGTACTGGTCGGATGTCGCCGAGGCCCTCGGCCGCACCGGCACCGTCTACGCCCTCGACCTGCCGGGGTTCGGCGAGGCACCCGAACCCGAGCATCCGACGTCGATGCCGAATGCGGGCGACCTGCTCGCCGAGCTCGTTCGCACCGAGGGCATCGAACGGCCCGTGCTCGTCGGCCACTCCGCCGGCGCGCAGGTCGTGGCCGAGGCTGCGGCGCGGCATCCCGAGCTCTTCGAGCGCATCGTGCTCATCGCGCCGACGGTGAACCCCCGCGAGCGCACGGTGGCGAAGCAGGCCGCCAGGCTCGCGCAAGACCTCGTGCTCGCCCACCCGAAGGTGCTCGGCCTCGGCATCGTGTCGTACGCCAAGGCGGGCCTCGGCTGGTACCTCGAGACGCTCAGCCCCGTGATGGAGCACGAGATCGAAAGCACATTGCCGCACATCGCGGCCGAGACGCTCGTGATCCGCGCCGAACGCGATCGCATCGTGCCCCGCGACTGGGCCGAGCAGGTCGCCCTGCTCGTGCCGCACGCCAGGTACGTCGAGGTGCCGGGGCGCGGGCACGAGACCATGATCACGGCGGGCCCGCTGGTCGCCGACCTCGTCGCCCGCCACGCGCGCGGCGAGCCGGTCGGGCGCGAGGTCGAGGAGACCGCGGGCGCCGGGGCACTCGCCTCGACCGCGCCGGATGCCGCGCACGCCGGGGCATCCTCCTCGACCGCGCCGGATGCCCCGATCGCGAGCGCTGCGACGGTGGCGGACGCCCCCGCTCCGCTGTCGCCGCTCGCCGCCGCCGGCTGGTGGGCGCTCGACTACCTCGACGCGGCGCGGCGGCACGCCCGGGTGCTCACCGCACGGCGGCCGCCGGAGCGATGGGCCCGCGGCGAAGCCGACCGGCCGACCGTCATCCTGCTGCCCGGCGTCTACGAGCACTGGTCGTTCATGGCACCGCTCGGCGATGCACTCAACAAGGAGGGGTATCGCGTTCAAGTGGTGCACGGCCTCGGCGCGAACCTGCTCGGCATCTTCGACACGGCGGAGCGCATCACCCGTGCGCTCGAGCGCATCCCGCCGCCGGCGGGCGGGCGCATCCTCGTGGCGCACTCGAAGGGCGGTCTCGTCGGCAAGCGGATGCTGCTGGGCGACGCCGAGCGACGGCTCGGCCTGCTCGGGGTCGTCGCCGTCGCCACGCCGTTCGGCGGCTCACGTCTCGCGCGCTACCTCATCGATCCGCGGTTGCGGGAGTTCCTGCCCGACGGGGCGACGATCGTCGAACTCTCGGACGCGGCATCCGTCAACTCGCACATCGTGTCGGTGTTCGGCACCTTCGACCCGCACGTGCCCGAGGGCAGCGTGCTCGCCGGTGCGACGAACGTGCAGGTGCCGGTCGCGGGCCATTTCCGCATCCTCGCGGCCGCCGCGACGAAGGCGGCCGTCATCGCGGGCGTCGAGTCGCTCGCCCGGGTTCGCGCGGGTGCCGCGCCCGATCAGAGCTCGTCGATCGGGGATGCGTAGCGAACCGGCATCGGGCTCAGTGCACGTATTCGAGCAGGTCGAGTCCGACCTGACGCATGCCGTCGAGCACCGCGAGACGCGAGGAGATCATCGTGTCGGCGTAGTACATCGACACGGCGTACGAGACGCTCGCGCGCGGGCCGCGGAGCACGCCGACCTCGCTGCGCACGCCGCCGTCGGTGCCGGTCTTGTTCATGAGCAGCACGTTGTGGTCGGGCGTGCGGTGGGCGAGCGGGTCGAGGCCGAACGCGCTCGCCACCATCGACAGGTCGGCGTTCAGCGAGAGCCAGCCGACGACGCGTTGCGACACCTCGGGCGAGACGATCTCGCCGCGCGCGAGTGACGCGAACAGCCACGTGAGCTCTTTCGCCGAACCGATCGAGAGCTGCGGGGCGTCGTCGGGGCCGCGGTGATCGCGCACGAGGTCGAGCAGCGCCGTGCGGGTGAGGCCGAGGGCCTCGGTGCGTGCACGCACCGCCTCGAGACCGACGTGGCGGATGAGCACGTTCGTGGCGAGGTTGTCGCTCGTGGCGCCGACGAGCGCCGCGAGGTCGGCGAGCGGCAGCGACGACGACTGCATGTGCTGCCAGATGCCCGAGTCGCCGACGGCGTCGCGCGGCGCGCGGTCGAGCACGGTGAACGCCTCGCTGCTGTCGCTCGCGAGCCGCGTCGCGACCTCGACGAGCAGCAGCACCTTGCCGATCGAGGCGGTCGGCATCACCACGTGATCGTCGACGGAGAACAGCACCTTGCCGGTCGCGAGATCGGTGGCTCGCGCCGAGACCTGCACGCCCGCGAGTGCGAGCTCGCCGAGCGCGTCGAACCCTCGTGCGAAGTTCTCGCCCGGCTCTTCGGTGCGGTGCTTGCCGCGCCGGAGGTCGCTATGCCGTGCACGCCGCTCCGAACCTTGCGACGACGTCACCACGGTGATTCCACGGCCTTCCTCTGGCGGTCGGCGCTCCCCCACCGCGGTCAGCGGCGCGCTCGAAATTCGGTGTTCTTGCGGATGCGGTTCTTCGACTACCAGATCGTCACCCGCTCGGCTGGGTCGAGCCAGAGAGCGTCATCTGGAGTCACATTGAAGCTAGCGTAGAACTCGTCGATGTTCCTGACGATCTGGTTGCACCGGAACTCGTTCGGCGAGTGCGGATCGATCGCGAGCAGGCGGATGACTTCTTCGTCGCGGCCCTTCATCTGCCAGGCCTGCGCCCACGACAGGAAGAAGCGCTGCGCGGCGGTGTGTCCGTCGATCACCGGTGCCGCGTCGACGTCGCCGCCGAGCGAGAGCACGTAGGCCCGCCACGCGATCGCGAGGCCGCCGAGGTCGCCGATGTTCTCGCCGATGGTGAGTGCGCCGTTGACGTGCGGCGCGGTGGCCGAGGCATCCGCCCCGCCCGCACCGGAGGCCTCCGCGACCGCAGGGTCGGGGCCCGAGGCATCCGCGGTCTCGGCATCGCCGGCCCCGTCGAGCTGCGCGGGCACGAGCGCGTCGTACTGGTCGATGAGGGCCGTGGTGCGCTCTTCGAACGCGGCGCGATCGGCCTCGGTCCACCAGTCGGTGAGCCGGCCGTCGCCGTCGTACTTGGAGCCCTGGTCGTCGAAGCCGTGCCCGATCTCGTGCCCGATCACGGCCCCGATGGCGCCGTAGTTCGCCGCGGAATCCCGGCTCGCATCGAAGAACGGATACTGCAGGATCGCCGCGGGGAAGACGATCTCGTTGAACCCCGGGTTGTAGTAGGCGTTGATCGTCTGCGGTGTCATGAACCACTCGTCGCGGTCGAGCGGCTTGCCGATCTTGCCGAGCTCTCGGTTGAACTCGAACTCGGCCGTCGCCCGCACGTTGCCCACGAGGTCGTCGGTGATCTCGAGCGCCGAGTAGTCGCGCCACTTCACCGGGAAGCCGATCTTCGGCGTGAACTTCGCGAGCTTGTCGAGGGCCTTGGCCCTCGTCTCTTCGCCCATCCACTCGAGCGCGCTGATCGACTGGCGGTAGGCCTCGACGAGGTTGGCGACGAGGTCGTCCATCGCCTCTTTCGCCGCGGGCGGGAAGTGCCGCTCGACGTAGATGCGGCCGACGGCCTCGCCCATCGCGCCCTCGACGAGCGAGACCCCGCGCTTCCACCGCTCGCGCATCTGCGGGGTGCCGGTGAGCGTGCGGCCGTAGAAGTCGAAGTTCGCCTCGACGAAGTCGTCGGAGAGGTAGGCGGCACTGCCGCGGACGACCTGCCAGGCGAGCCAGTCCTTCCACGCGGGCAGGCGGTCTTCGGTCAGCAGCGCGCCGAGGCCCTGCACGAACGACGGCTCGCGCAGCACGATCTCGTCGAACGCGCCGTCGGGCACGCCCATCGCATCGCGCCAGATGTTCAGGTCGACGGATGCCTCGGCCACCGCGTCGTTCCACGTGAACAGGTTGTACGTCTTCTCGCTGTCGCGAGTGTCGACGTTGCTCCAGTGCGCCGCGGCGATCGCGGTCTCGAGCTCGAAGACCCGGGCGGCGCGCGCGTCGGGATCGTCGAGCTGCGCGAGCCGCAGCATCCGCTCGAGGTGTGCGCGGTACGCCTCGCGCACCGGCTCGAACCGCTCTTCGCGGAAGTAGCTCTCGTCGGGCAGGCCGATGCCGCCCTGCTCGACGAAGACGAGGTAGCGCTCGGGGTCGCCGGGATCGTTGTCGACGTAGAGCTGCAGGAAGCCGGGCACCCCCTGTCGCTCGAGCTTGCCGAGGGTCTCGAGGAACGCATCGATCGAGCTGATCAGCTCGACCTCGACGAGCTGGCCGGCGATGGGCGTCGCCCCCAGGAGGTTCGCACGCTCCTCGTTCATGAAGCTCGCGTAGAGGTCGCCGACCTTGCGCGCCTCGGTGCCCGGCTCGGCGTTCTGCGACTCCTCGATGATCTCGCGCACGGCCTGCTCGGCCTCCTCGTGCAGCACGAGGAACGAACCGTACCTCGCCTTGTCTGCCGGGATGGCGGTGCGTTCGATCCACTTGCCGTTGACGTGACGGAAGAGGTCGTCTTGCGGGCGGATGCCCGCGTCGAGTTCGTCCTGCTTGATTCCGGAGGGCAGCGCGACATCGGTCATCACCCCAGCCTATGCGCGGGTGCCGACGTTGGCACCCCGCTCGGGGCGGTGCGCTCGCGGCGGTGCGCTCGCGGCGGGCGACCTCGCGCCCGTCGAGGGGCGTGCCCGCGACGAACGGGTCGATCACGTCGGCCGCGAGCCCCGCCGGCCCACCATAGGCTCGAGGGGCCCATGAACGAACCACTGCCGATCGCTGCACGAACCGGCGTCGACCGCGACATCCTCCGCCTCGCGGTGCCGGCGCTCGGCGCGCTCATCGCGGAGCCGCTGTTCCTGCTCGCCGACACGGCGATGATCGGGCACCTCGGGGTCACGCCGCTCGCGGGCCTCGGCCTCGCGAGCGCGGTGCTGCAGACGATCATCGGGCTCATGGTGTTCCTCGCCTATGCCACGACGCCGGCCGTGGCACGCCGGGTCGGGCTCGGCGACGAGCGCGGTGCGGTCGCCTCCGGCATCGACGGGTTGTGGCTCGCGCTCGGCCTCGGGGCGGTGCTCGGGGTCGCCGGGTGGTTCGCCGCGCCCACGCTGGTGGGACTCTTCGGCGCGAGCGCCGACGTCGCCGCCGAGGCATCCGTCTACCTCACGATCTCGATGGCCGGACTCCCGGCCATGCTCGTGGTGTTCGCCGCGACCGGGCTGCTGCGGGGCCTCCAGGACACCCGTACCCCGCTGTGGGTCGCGGGCATCGGCTTCGGCGTGAACATCGCGCTCAACTACGTCTTCATCTACGTCGCCGGCTGGGGCATCGCCGGCTCGGCCATCGGCACCGTGCTCGCGCAGTGGGGCATGGTGGCGGTCTACCTCGTCGTCGTCGCCCGGCACGCGGCGCGCGTGGGAGCGAGCGCCTGGCCGCACCACGCCGGAGTGCTGCGCGGCGCGACCTCGGGCGGATGGCTGTTCCTCCGCACGCTGAGCCTGCGGCTCGCGCTGCTGCTCGCCACGTGGGGCGCGACCTCGCTCGGCTCCGACGAGCTCGCCGCCTTCCAGGTCGCGATGACGATCTACTTCACGATCGGCTTCGCCCTCGACGCGCTCGCCATCGCCGCCCAGGCGCTCGTCGGGCGCGACCTCGGCTCGGGCGACGTCGCCGGCGTGCGTGCAGTGCTGCGCCGCTGCCTGCAGTGGGGCGTCGGCAGCGGCGTGGTCGTCGGCGTCGTCGTGCTGGCGACGGCCTGGCTGCTGCCCGCGCTCTTCACGAGCTCAGCGGATGTCGCGGCGCTGCTGCCCCCGACGCTCGTCGTGCTCGCGCTCTCGGCGCCGCTCGGCGGCGTCGTCTTCGTGCTCGACGGGGTGCTCATCGGCGCCGGCGACGCCCGATACCTCGCATGGACCGGCATCGTGAACCTCGTCGTGTTCGTGCCGCTCGCCCTGTGGGTAGTGGCCGTCGCACCCCCGGGCGCGGCCGGGCCGGCGTGGCTCATGGCCGCCTTCGCGATCGGCTTCCTCGGGGCGCGCGCGGTGACGCTCGGGCTCAGGGCTCGAGGGTCTGCGTGGATGGTGCTCGGCGCAGGTCGCTGACCCGGCGCCCGCCGCCCCGCCCGGCCGCCCGGCCCGCGCCGGCCTCCCCGCCCGTCCGCCGCCCGCCCGCCGGCGCCCGCACGTCGGAGGCAACGAATCGCGTCGGAGGTCGTGGATTCGTTTCCTCCGACACGACAACGTTCCTCCGACAGGACCGGCGGCGGGTGGGGGGGCGGCCGGGCGGCGGGCGGCGGGCGGCGGGGCGGCGGGGCAGACTGAGGGTGACCATCGCGGCGCGAACGACGCGAGCGGGTGCGGGAGGGAAGGGACCCACATGACCTCGATCCTCGTCACCGGTGGAACCGGCCGACTCGGAACCCCCACGGTCGATCGGCTCCGTTCGGCCGGCCACGACGTTCGCGCGCTCAGCCGGCACGCGGGCGCCGGGCGCGTCGTCGGCGACCTCCGCTCGGGCGAGGGCGTCGCCGATGCGGTGGCCGACACCGACACCGTGGTGCACCTGGCCACGGGCACGAGCGGCGACGCCCGACTCATGCGCACCGTCGTCGACGCCTCGCGGGAGGCCGGCGTGCGGCACCTCGTCTTCGTCTCGATCGTGGGGGTCGACCGGATTCCGCTCGGGTACTACCGGCAGAAGCTCGCCGCCGAGCAGCTGCTCGAGGCATCCGGAACCGGGCACACCATCCTCCGCGCCACGCAGTTCCACCAACTCGTCGCCGGGGTGTTCGACGCGCAGCGGTGGCTGCCGGTCGTGGTCGCGCCGACCATCTCGTTCCAGCCGATCAGCACCGACGACGTCGCCGCGCGGCTCGCCGAGCTCGTGGCGGGCGGGCCCGCCGGACGCGTCGCCGACATCGGCGGACCCGAACGGCTCACGGCGCGCGAACTGGCCGAGCGCTGGGCCGCCGCGAAGTCCGTGCGCCGCAGGATCGTGCCGCTCTCGCTGCCCGGCAAGACGTTCGCGGCCTTCGCCGCCGGCGGCAACCTCGTGCCCGGCCCGGGATGGGGCACCCGGACCTTCACCGAGTTCCTCGCGGCCGGCCCGAGACGCACTCCTGACGCTCCTGCCTGAGCCCGCGCGGTCGCCGTCCTACTCCTCGCTCGTCAGGCCCAGCGTTCGCGCAACCACTCCATGCCGGCGAGTGCCTCAGAGCGCTGGAACGCTCGGAGCGTCGGCATGCTGTCCGGCGCAGGGCGACGGGCAGTGTTGAAGAATGCCCCGGTCGTCGCGGCCAGAGCTGCATCGATGTCCTCGGGCGCGACGTCACCGAACATCGGGTGCGACGTGATCACCGCCTCTGCGTCGATCGCTTCACCTCGAAGCCGTGCATCGAGCAGATAGGTCAGGCCGTCGAACCACCTCGCCCCGACTGCGGCCCATGGCCAATCGATGATCCATACCTGCCCGTCGGTATCGATGAGCATGTTGTCAGCGCGACAGTCGAAGTGGACGAGATGGTCGCCGGCAACTGCCGCACCCGCGCGACGCGACGCGACGGCGAGGCGCTCGAGGTTCATCTGCGCCCACTTCGGCAGCGACGCGAGCGCATCGTCTCGGACTATCTCGTCCCAACTCCCGCCGTCAGCCGCAACCTCGTTTGCGACTTCAAAGAGCGGGATCGAGATGTTCCCTCGAACTCGCGGCAAGGCGTGCAGGGCATTCAGGACGAGGGGGACGTCCGAACCGTCCAGGGCCGCGCCCGGGTGAGTTCCGACGATGTCCTCGAAGACCAAGGCGATCCAACCGTCCCGCTCGTACGTGCCGAGCAGCCGAGGGGCCGGGACGAAAGGCGGCATCTCACTCATGAACGCGAGCTCGCGGCGATGCAGTGCCACCGTGCCGGCGTTGTGCCCGATGTGCGCGGCCTTGACGAAGGCGCGACGGCCATGCCGTGTTCGCACGCGATCAGCGCTTCCGGAGGAGAATCCGCTCGGTTGACTTCGCGCCTCGACGACATCGCCGCCCAGGACCTTCTCGATGCCGTCGCGCACCGCGCGGGGAAGCGCGTCCCACCTCAGACGCAGCTGTTCTCGGGCCGCCATCGTTTCATCGTAGGCGCGGAAGCAGCGCGCGACTCGCGTCGACGTCGAGCCTGCGCCCGCACCTGCGCACGCACCGTGACACCGGCCCTCACGCCTCGCGCGCTGGGCGTGCACAAATTTGTGAATGTCCCTGACGGAACCCTAACGGCGACGCCGGACGACACCGGGCGACGCCGTCGTGTCGCCCACATGCAGCGTGCTCGTGAAGCACCGCGACTCGGGCGGTTCGCCGGAGAGCAACTGCACGACGGCCTCGCCCGCGGCTCGGCCCTTCGCGACCGACGGCTGCGCGAGCGTAGTGAGGTCGTGCTGCAGGCCGTCGACCCTGATGCCGTCGAAGCCCAGCACGCTGAGGTCGCCCGGCACGTGCAACCCGAGCTCCTCGGCCGCCTGGATGACGCCCGCGGCCAGCAGGTCGCTCTGCGCGATGATCGCCGTCGGGCGCCCGGCGGCGTCGGTCAGCAGCGCCCGCGCGGCCTCGAGGCCCTGTTCGATCGAACTCGCACCGGCGACACGGCCGGTCGCGGCCGGAAAGACTTCACGCGCACCGGCCAGTCGCTCCAGCGCCGTGGTGTTCGTGCCGGCCTGCAGGAGCGCCTCGGTGAGCGGGCCCCGGGTGCGGCCGGCGTCGAGGGGCAGCGTCACGATCGCGACATCCGCGTGCCCCAGCTCTCGCAGGTACTCGGCACCTCGCCTCGTCGCCTGACGGTTGTCGATCGAGATCTCGGGGATGTCCTCGCCGGTCGCGCCCTCGATCGCGACGGCCGGGATGCCGCGGCGCCGCAGCGCCTCGATCGAGACGCCGAGCCGAGGGCTGCAGCCGATGAGCACGACCGCATCGACCGGCGCGCTCTCGATGCTCACCGCGTGTTCGCCGGGCTCGCCGGTGTCGGTGAGCAGCAGCAGGCCGGCACCGAGCGGGGCGATGCCCTCGGTGATGCCGTCGAGCATCTGGATCTTCACCGGATCGAGGAACGCCGCGCGCACGCGCTCCTCGAGCACCACGCCGACGATGCCCGAGCGGCCGCGGCGGAGCGAGCGGGCGCGGGGGTCGGGGCCCGCATAGCCGAGCTCGGATGCCGCGGCGAGCACGCGTTCCTTCGTGGCATCCGACACGGGGCCCGAGCCGCTGAAGGCGAGCGACGCCGTCGACGGCGACACGCCGGCCCGCGCCGCGACATCGGCGAGCGTCGTTCGTGTCACGGCATCGGGCTCCATGCGCCCGATTCTAGGCCGAATCGATTCGAGCGACGCGGTCGACGGACGAGTGGTCGGCTACTCGGCCGGCGGAGTCGCGGCGACCTCGTCGCGGGCCGCCTCGAAGGCGGCGACGCAGCGACGGATCTCCTCCTCGGAGTGCGCCGCCGAGAGCTGCACGCGGATGCGCGCGGCCCCGCGCGGCACGACCGGGAAGCTGAACGCCGTGACGTAGACCCCGTGCCGTTGCAGTGCATCGGCCATGCGCGCGGTGAGGACGGCGTCGCCGAACATCACGGGCACGATCGGGTGCTCGCCGGGCAGCAGCTCGAACCCGGCATCCGTCATGAGCGAGCGGAAGAGCGCGGCGTTCGCGCGCAGCCGCTCGCGCAGCTCGCCGGAGCCGGCGACGAGCGAGAGCGCCTCGATCGTGCCCGCCACGATCGCCGGGGCGAGCGTGTTCGAGAACAGGTACGGCCGCGCGCGCTGGCGCAGCAGGTCGACGATCTCCTGACGGGCGGCCACGTAGCCGCCGGATGCCCCGCCGAGCGCCTTGCCGAACGTACCGGTCGTGATGTCGACCCGGCCCTCGACTCCGCAGTGCTCGGGCGTGCCGCGCCCGTGCTCGCCGACGAAGCCGACCGCGTGCGAGTCGTCGACGAAGACGAGCGCGTCGTAGCGGTCGGCGAGGTCGCAGATCTCGGCGAGCGGCGCGATGTAGCCGTCCATCGAGAAGACGCCGTCGGTCACGATCACGCGGCGGCGCGCACCGGATGCCGCGACGAGCTGCGCCTCGAGATCGGCCAGGTCGCGGTTCTTGTACCGGTAGCGCTGCGCCTTCGAGAGCCGGATGCCGTCGATGATCGAGGCGTGGTTCAGCTCATCGGAGATGATCGCGTCATCCGCGCCGAAGAGCACCTCGAAGACGCCGCCGTTCGCGTCGAAGCATGAGGAGAAGAGGATCGTGTCGTCGTAGCCGAGGAAGTCGGAGACCCGTCGCTCGAGCTCGAGGTGCAGCTCCTGCGTGCCGCAGATGAAGCGCACGCTCGCGAGGCCGTAGCCCCAGTCGTCGAGCCCGCGATGCGCCGCCTCGACGATGCGCGGGTCGTTGGCGAGCCCGAGGTAGTTGTTGGCGCAGAAGTTCAGCACCTCGCGCCCGGCCACCTCGATCTCGGAGGACTGCGGACCGTGGATGCCGCGCTCGCGCTTCGTGAGGCCCGCGGCCTCGATCTCGTCGAGCTCCGCGCGCAGCTGTTCCCGAACCGTTCCGTACATCAGAGCTCCGTCCAATCGAGGATGACCTTGCCGACGCCGCCAGAGGCGGCCGCATCGAACGCCGCACGCCACTCCCGTGCCGGGTAGCGGTCGCTGATGATCGAGGCGATGCTCGTGCGCAGGGTCTCGCTCGTCTGCAGCATCGCGCTCATCGAGTTCCACGTCTCGAACATCTCGCGCCCGTAGATGCCCTTCATGGTGAGCATGTGGGTGACGACCTTGCCCCAGTCGATCGCGAACGGCTCGGCGGGGAGGCCGAGCAGCGCCAGTCGGCCGCCGTGGTTCATGTTCTCGATCATCTCGGGGAGCGCCTTCGCCGAGCCCGACATCTCGAATCCGACGTCGAAGCCCTCGCGCATGCCGAGTCGCGGCTGCACGTCGCGGATGCGTTCGCGCGACACGTCGACCGCGGCATCCGCGCCCATCCGCATCGCGAGCCCGAGACGTGCCGGCGAGACATCCGACGCCACGATGAACCGCGCGCCGACGTGGCGTGCGACGGCGATCGACATCAGCCCGATCGGGCCGCAGCCGGTGACGAGCACGTCTTCACCCACGACCGAGAAGGCGAGCGCCGTGTGCACGGCGTTGCCGAAGGGGTCGAAGATCGCGCCGACCTCCGGGTCGATGTCGGCGTGGTGCACCCAGACGTTCTCGCCGGGCAGCACGACGTACTCGGCGAAGGCGCCGTCGCGGTGCAGCCCGACGCCCTTCGTGCGGATGCACATCTGGCGGCGTCCGGCGCGGCAGTTGCGGCACATGCCGCAGACGATGTGCCCCTCGCCGGAGACCCGGTCGCCGACGGCGACGTCGTGCACGAGCGGCCCGACCTCGACGACCTCGCCGAAGAACTCGTGGCCCGGGATGAGCGGAGCGGCGATGGTCGACGCAGCCCAGTCGTCCCACTTCTCGATGTGCAGGTCGGTGCCGCAGATGCCGGTGCGCAGCACCCGGATCTTCACGTCGGCCGGGCCCGTCTCGGGCTCGGGGCGTTCGACGTACTCCAGGCCGGCGCCGGGGGCGGGTTTGAAGAGTGCCTTCATCGATGACCTCGTCGTTCTCTGGTACTCGAGCCGGGGGTGTGCGGCTCTGGGTCGGGATTCCGGGTCGTGTCCGGTCACCCCGAGCGCCAGTCAGTTCATGGTAGCCACGGATGCCGCGGCATCCGCAGCCCACTTCGCCCACCACGGGCATCGCGGGCGTCCCGGCACGCTTGCAGGCTGGCGGCCGCGCCGATATCGTTCTCGGGTCAGGGTTGTCGAATCGATTCGACTCCCCCCGCGACGACGACGAGACAGAGACGATGAACGAGACGCCGCACACGCCCGAAACCTCCGCCACGGCCGCCCGCGCGGCACGTGAGCTCATCTCGTGGCGCAACGCCGTGTTCGCGATCTTCTTCCTCAGCGGCCTCAGCATGGCGAGCTGGGTCGCTCGCCTCCCCGCGATCCGCGACGACACCGGGCTCAGCACCCAGGGCGTCGGCCTCGTCATCCTCGCCGGGTCGATCGGTTCGATCCTCGGTCTCGTCGCCGCCCCGTGGTTCCTCGCGCGGTTCGGCGCCCGCACCGGCATGATCCTCGCGCTCCTGACCGTCTCGGTCGGCCTCGTGCTCCTCGGCATCGGCGGTTCGGCCGTGCCCTCCGTGCCGATCGTCGTGATCGGGCTCGCGCTCTTCGGCTTCGGCAACGGCGCGGTCGACGTCATGATGAACGTCGAGGGCGCAGAGGCCGAGCGCGAGATCGGCAAGACCGTGATGCCGCTCATGCACGCCTTCTTCTCGTTCGGCACGGTCGCCGGGGCCGCACTCGCCGCCGCGGCATCCGCTGCCCGTCTGCCCGTGTCGCTGCACCTCGGTGTCATCGCCCTCGCCATCGCCGTCGCCGTCTTCATCGCGGTGCGCTACGTGCCGCTGCGCGCCGAGGTCGGCGACGACACGCACACGGATGCCCCGCGGCCGCCGTGGACCGAGCGCCTGCGCGCGAACCTCGAGGTGTGGGGCGACGTGCGACTGCTGCTCATCGGCGTCATCATGCTCGGCATGTCGTTCGCCGAGGGATCGGCCAACGACTGGCTCGCCCTCGCCGTGGTCGACGGCCACGGGTTCGACGAGACCACCGGTGCGATCGTGTTCGGCGTCTTCACGGTCGCCATCACCGCCGCCCGGGTGATCGGCGGGCCGGTGCTCGACCGCTTCGGCCGCGTGCCGGTGCTGCGCACCCTCGCGATCGTCGGCATCGCCGGACTCAGCCTCTTCATCTTCGGCACCGAGCCGTGGATGCTCATCGCCGGCACCGCGCTCTGGGGCATCGGCTGCTCGCTCGGCTTCCCGGTGGGCATGTCGGCGGCGGCCGACGACCCCGACCGCTCGGCCGCGCGGGTGAGCGCCGTCGCGATCATCGGCTACTGCGCCTTCCTCGCGGGGCCGCCGCTGCTCGGGTTCCTCGGCCAGCAGTTCGGCATCCTGAACGCGTTGCTCGTGCTCCTCGGCCTGCTCGTGCTCTCCGCCCTCGCCGCGCCGGCCGCCCGCGAGCGCTCGCGCCCCACGGCCTGACCCGCAAGTAGACTCACCGGGTGCGTCTCGTCATCGCCCGCTGCTCCGTCGACTACGCCGGACGCCTCGCCGCCCACCTCCCGCTCGCCACCCGCCTGCTCATGGTGAAGGGCGACGGCAGCCTGCTCGTGCACTCCGACGGCGGCAGCTACAAGCCGCTCAACTGGATGAGCCCGCCCTGCACCCTCACGACCCTCGAGCCCGACGACGACCAGCGCGCCGCCGGCATCGTCGAGCTGTGGAAGGTCGTGCACCAGAAGACCGCCGACCAGCTGATCGTGTCGATCCACGAGGTGCTGCACGACTCCGCCCACGAGCTCGGCATCGACCCCGGCCTGCAGAAGGACGGGGTCGAGGCGCACCTGCAGAAGCTGCTCGCCGAGCAGATCGAACTCCTCGGCGACGGCCACCGGCTCGTGCGCCGGGAGTACATGACGGCGATCGGCCCGGTCGACATCCTGGCGACGGATGCCTCGGGCGCCTCGGTCGCCGTCGAGCTCAAGCGTCGCGGCGACATCGACGGCGTCGAGCAGCTCACCCGCTATCTCGAGCTCATGAATCGCGACCCGCACCTCGCCCCGGTGACCGGCGTGTTCGCCGCCCAGGAGATCAAGCCGCAGGCGCGCACCCTCGCGGAGGACCGCGGCATCCGCTGCGTCGTGCTCGACTACGACGCGATGCGCGGGGTCGACGACGGGCACGCGCGACTGTTCTGAGCGGCCTGCCCGACTGTTCTGAGCGGCCTGCCCGGCTGTTCTGAGCGGCCTGCCCGACTGTTCTGAGCGGCCTGCCCGGCTGGTCTGAGCGAGCCGCCCCGCGACCGGCAAGCAGAATCGGCTGTCGATAAGCTGAGTAAGGCTCGAACTCCGGGGCCTTAGGATGTCACGGTGACCTCCGAGACCATGACGAGCCCGACGCCGATCACGCCGACCCGCACGTGGTCGGCCGTGCTGTTCGACCTCGACGGCACGATCGTCGACTCGGCGTCCGACATCACCGCGTCGCTCGCGCACATGTTCACCGAATTGGGCCTGCCCGTGCCGACCGACGAGGTGCTCCTCTCCTTCGTCGGCCCGCCGCTGCTCGACAGCCTGCGCATGACGGCCGGGTTCAACGACGCCGAGGCGTGGGAGGCGTTGAACGTCTACCGCGACCACTACGGCGAGCACGTGCTGCGCTCCCCAGTCTTCCCCGGCGTCGCCGGCGTGCTGGAGCGCCTGCACGCGGCCGGCATCCCCGTCGCGCTCGCGACCTCGAAGCCCGAGTCGATGGCACGCCGGGTGCTCGACCACGCGGGGCTCAGCCAGTACTTCACCGTGATCGCCGGAGCGAGCGACGACGAGGAGCGCAGCACGAAGGCCGATGTCGTCGCCGAAGCGCTGCGACGTCTGCACGCCCTCGACATCAGCACCGAGCACTCGGTCATGGTCGGCGACCGCGGCTACGACACGCTCGGCGCGCTCGCGAACGGCGTGCCGACGATCCTCGTCGAGTGGGGCTACGGCTCACCCGCCGAGGCCGCCGACGCGATGGCGGTCGTGCACTCGGCCGACCAGCTGCGGAGCCTGCTGCTCGGCTGAGCCGCAACAATCCCCCCCATTCGGGTGACACGCGCGCGCGATCGGCGCGACAACCCGCCGCGACGCAACAGTCGTGCGTCGTGTCTCACAACCCGCGCACAGCTCTTCCATAGACGACGCCTGTCACGGCAGGATTCCGAGTACGTTCGCCCACCGACGAGCGTCGTACGCGACCCCGTGGTCACCTCCGCAGGGTCGCTCGAAGGGAGAAGCATGTCTGGATTCACGGGCCGCGCGCGCAGGCGCGCGGTTGCGGTCATCCCAGTGTTCGCGCTCGCCGCCACCGGTCTGGTGTCGTTCGGTGCGAGCGGGGCAGCCGCTGCTGAATCACCGGTCTCGCCACCGGTGATCAGCGACTCCGAGTACTACATGAACTATGTGGCGCCTCGAGTTGAAGATCAGTTCGACACCGACGGCGACGTCCTGGTCGACTCCGGCAACCAGCTCAGGGCAGCGACGCCCGAAGCCGCGCAGGCCGAAGCGATCGAGCGTGCCGAGGAATTCGATCAGAAGTACTCGCAGGGCAACCCGGTCGCAGCCAAGGGGCTGGCCTCGCTCGAAGCGTCTTCGATCGCGACGGGCAAGAGCCCGCGCCAGCTCAAGCAGGAGCACCGCAAAGGTCACCACGGCAAGGGCCGGCACCACAAGAAGCCCGAGTACAAGGAGGCCGAGACGACGCAGGAGGCGAAGCTCCTCACGATCCTCGTCGAGTTCGACCAGAACGCGAACGACGACTTCACGGGATCGTACGTGCCCAACGAGTTCGGTGCCACGGAGTGCAAGCCCGGCGACGTGCAGAACGGCCCCGTGCACAACAACATCCCGAACCCCGCCGACTACGAGCTCGAAGACAACAACACGATGTGGGTGTCCGACTTCTCCTCGGAGCACTTCAACAAGATGCTGTTCTCCGAGCGCGGCATCACCGAGCGCGTGCGCAAGGACCTGAAGGGTCCCGACGGCCGCCGCGGCATCGACATCTCGGGCTACACGATGAAGAACATGTACGAGGAGATGTCGCGCGGCGCCTACACGGTGACCGGCGAGGCCACCCCGTGGATCACCGTGCCCCACTCCGAGGCCTGGTACGGCGCGAGCCTCTGCTTCCAGAACGCCGACGGTGTCTACGAGGCCGGCGAGATCCAAGACCAGCAGGGCCACCCCGACAACCCCCTCGGCGCGGGCCAGCTCCCGATCGACGCCGTGGCGGCGCTCGCTGAGGCCCAGCCCGACTTCCCCTGGGCCGACTACGACATCGAAGACCAGGGCGACCGCGACGGCGACGGCGACTTCAACGAGCCCGACGGCGTGATCGACCACGTCGTGCTCGTGCACGCCGGCGAAGACAAGTCGGGCGGCGGCGGCGAGCAGGGCACGTACGCCCTCTGGGCGCACTCCTCGGCCGTCGCCGGCGGTGCCGACATCCCCGGCACCGACCTCAAGCTGTCGAACTACATCGTGCAGCCCGAAGACTCGGGCGTCGGCGTGTTCGCACACGAGTACGGCCACGACCTCGGCCTGCCCGACCTCTACGACACGTCGAACCAGGGCAACTCCGACATCGACTTCTGGGACCTCATGTCGTCGGGCTCGCACTCCGGCCCCATCTTCCAGTCGATGCCCACGCACATGGGCATCTGGGACAAGTGGGTGCTCGGCTGGGTCGACCCCGTCGAGATGAACCCGGGTGACGCCGCCAAGACGCTGAAGATCGGCCAGACGTCTCGGTCGCCGAAGGGCACCGAAGACGGCGTGAAGATCAACCTGCCCGACAAGGTGATCACGCTCGCCGAGCCGGCCAGCGGCGAGAACATGTGGTTCAGCGGTTCCGATCAGGACTGGGGCGACATCCGCATCGCCCGGAGCGTCGACGTGCCCGCCGATGCGAAGTTCTGGATGAGCAACAACTTCGTCATCGAGCAGGACTGGGACTACGGCTTCGTCGAGGTCTCGACCGACGGCGGCACCACCTGGACCGACGTGAAGGTCTTCAACGAAGACGGCAGTGAGGCGACCACGCCCGACGGCTACCCCGACCCGAACGGCAACCTGGCGACGTTCGGCAACAAGAAGTTCGGGCTCACCGGCACCTCGGGTGGTTGGACGCGACAGTACATCGACCTCGCGGAGTACTCGGGCACGACCGTCGGCGTGCGCCTGCGCCTGGCCACCGATGCCGCGTTCCAGGAGCGCGGCTGGTTCTCCGACGACTTCGCTCTCACGAGCGGGGCCGACACGGTGTGGAGCGACGACGTCGAGAGCGGCGACAACGGCTGGACCGCCGAGGTCGAGTCGTTCACCGACACGACCGGCCCCGGCTGGCGCATCGACACCGGCACTTCGAACAAGGCGCAGTACTACATGGTCGAGTGGCGCAACTTCGACGGCTTCGACGAGGGCCTGAAGTACGGCTACAACTCGGTGTACAGCACCGGCGCGTGGAAGGTCGAGAAGATCGCCTACAACGCTCCCGGAGCGCTCATCTGGTACCGCGACACCACCTACGGCAATACCAACCACGTTCGCACGAACGAGACGGCGCTGCCGAGCTACGGGGCGAAGGGCGGGCTGCTGCTCGTCGACAGTCACTTCGACCCGCTGCGCCGAACCGGTGACGCGGCCGCGGCCGACGGAACGCTGCAGCACAACCTGCCGTCGCGTTCGCAGTCGTCCGACGTGGCCTTCGGCCTCGGCAAGACCTACAAGTTCACGGAGTGCATCACCGGTGCCGAGCTGACCGACGAGTACTGCACCAAGGTGCCCGCTCGCGCGGGAGTCTCGACGTTCACCGACGACCTCGGCTGGACGTCGGGCCTCGAGGTGCTCCCCGACGGACGCCTGGCCCGCCGCTTCCGCGACGGCTCGGCGGTCGTTCCCTCGGTCGGCAACGCGCCGTACTCCACGCGGATCGTCGACTTCGACGGCAACCCGCTGCCCGAGCTGTACGGTTCCGAGACTCAACTTGGCGTACTCGGCACCGGCAACCCGGCTGACGCCGGCGTCGGCTACGGCACGGTCATCGAGGTCAAGAAGGCCGAGAAGGGCAACATCGCCGCGCTGATCAAGATCACCCCGCCCGCCGCGGGTTGATTCACGGCAAGGCACACGACGAGGCGTCGGCTTCTTTCGGGGAGTCGGCGCCTCGCCGCGTCCGGGCGCGTCTCGGCGCCCCTACACTGACTCTCGACGCACATGGAGGTGCCGTGAACGACGCGCGAACCACCCTCACGCACGAACGGGAGATCACCGAACCCGTCTCGCTCACACTGCCGAACGGGCGACTGAATCCCGCCGCCGTGGGGTGGACGCGGCATCCGCTGCACGACACCTCGGGCATCGGCACCGGCCGGCTCGGCCGCGGCCGCAACAAGCGCTGGGAGTACTGGGGCATCACGACTCCCGACCACATCGTCGCCGTGACGGTCGCGATGCTCGACTACGCGACGCTGAACCAGGTGTGGGTGTTCGACCGGCGCACCGCGACCGACGTCGACGCCGGCGCGATCACCCCCCTCTCCCGCGGCGTCGACCTGCCCGGCACGCTCGGCGCGGCTCCGGCGACCGCGAGGGTGCCCGGCATCGAGACGGCGATCACCGAATCGGGCGACGGCACCCGCATCGTCGCGACCACGAAACGCGTCGCGCTCGACGTCTTCGCCGAGCGACCCGATGGCCACGAGGCGCTCGGCGTGGTCGTGCCGTGGAGCGACACGAGGTTCCAGTACACGGTGAAGGATGTCGCGCGCCCGGCCCGCGGCACCATCACGATCGACGGGGTCGCGCACGAGCTGCCTGCCGGCGAGAGCTGGGCGGTGCTCGACCACGGCCGCGGCCGCTGGCCCTACAGCATGACGTGGCACTGGGGCGCGGCCTCCGGCATGGAGCACGGCCACCGGCTCGGCCTGCAGCTCGGCGGCCTCTGGACCGACGGCACCGGCTCCACCGAGAACGCGCTCTCGGTCGACGGCCGACTGCACAAGCTGGGCGCCGAGCTGCGATGGCGCTTCGATCCGACCGACTGGCTGCGGCCGTGGTCGATCACCGGCGACCGCGTGGAACTGCGCTTCGAGCCGTTCCACGATCGCTTCTCGAAGAGCGCGTTCGGCGTCATCCACTCCGAGACGCATCAGTGCTTCGGCACCTACCGCGGCACGGTGACCGACGATTCGGGCGACGTGGTGCCGATCGACGCGCTCACCGGCTGGGCGGAGTTCGTGAAGAACCGCTGGTAGTGGGTCAGGCTCCGGCCGTGACCGGCTCGGCGACGCTCGCGAGCACCCCGTCGAGCAGGCGGTCGAGGCCCCAGGCGAAGGCGGAATCGGCCCGGCCGTCATCGCTCGCCGAGACGGCGTCTGCGCCGCCGGCACCAACGACACCAACGGCACCGCCGGCGCTGCCGGCCACGAGGTGCGCGGTCGCCTCGGTGAGCGGATGGCTCGCGGCATCCGACCAGAGCGCACCCGACGAGGTCCGGCCGGCGGATGCCTCGACATCGCCCGCGCGCTCGGCGGCGTCGAGCGCGGCGACCCCGAGCACATGGGCGAGCACGGCGTGCGCCGCGCGGGCGGCGTCGTCGAGCGGCATCCGCTCGCCCATGAAGCCCGCGATGAGCGCTTCGTTGAGGCTCAGCGCGTGCGGTCCGTCGAGCGGTCCGCTCGTCACGAGCACCATGGCGCCGGTGTGCTCGGCGAGCCGGGCGCGCAGGGCCGCGGCGAGCGCGTGCACGCGCTGCCGCCAGTCGACGGCGGGGTCGGATGCCGCGGCGAGGTCGAGGCTCGACAGCAGCTCGTCGACCATCGCGCGCAGCAGCGCGTTCTTCGACGGGAAGTAGGTGTAGATCGCGGTGGGCGTGAGCCCGAGCGCCGCGGCGACGCCCCGCACGGAGACGGCGGCGAAGCCCTTCTGCTCGAGGATCTCGAACGCGGCGTCGACGATGTCGACCTGGCTGACACTGCGTCTCGGTCCGGGTTTCATGGTGCTCCTCGTGGTCTTCACCACCGTACCCGCAGGTGCACCGGCCGCGAGCCGTGTGCCACGCTGGAGTGCCGCATGTCGAGAGGACCGTCGATGACGACCGCATCAGCCCGACCCGCCCGAGTGACCGTCATCGGCGACGCGCTCATCGACGAGCTGCGCGACCCGCACGGCTCCCGTGAGTTCGTCGGCGGCGCCGCCCTCAACGTGGCCGTCGGGCTCGCCCTCCTCGGCGAGCAGGTGACCCTCGTCGCGATGCTCGGCGACGACGAGCCGGCCACCCGCATCCGCTCGTACCTCCGCGACTACGACGTGCGCCTCGTCGAGAGCCCCTCGGCGCACGGCACCTCGCGGGCGATCTCGGATCGCGCCGACGGCGAGCCGCGCTACGAGTTCAACGAAGCTGCGCAGCGCCGCCGCATCCGCTTCGACGAGACCACCAGGGCCGCGATCGACGAGGCCGACCTCGTCGTGGTCAGCTGCTTCCCCTTCGACGACGACGAGCAGGTCGCCGAGCTCGTCGACGCCGTCGCCCGGCCCGGCGAGCGGCTCGCGATCGACGGCAATCCGCGTGCGGGCATGCTGCACGATCGCGACGCCTTCCTCGAGCAGTTCACCCGCGTCGCGGGCGGGGCGCTGCTCGCGAAGGTCGGTGACGAAGACGCCGAGCTCCTCATCGGCGCCCCGCTGCCGGAGCTCGTCGACCGTGTTCGCGCGGCGGGTGCATCGGGAGCGGGCGCATCGGGCGCGGGCCCCGCGGTGCTCGCGACCGCCGGGCGCGACGGCGCGACCCTCTTCGACGGCGAGCGGGTGGTGCGCGCGGGCATCGTGGAACTGCCCGGTGCGGTCGTCGACACCATGGGCGCCGGCGACGCGACGCTGTCGGCGGTGGTACATCACCTCGCAGTGCACGGGGTGCCGGGAAGCACCGAGGAATGGGCCGACGCGCTCGAGTCGGCGATGGCGATCGCCGCCGCCACGGTGCGCCACGAGGGGGCGCTCCTGCGACTGCCGCCCGAGGCATCCCCGCCCATGCGCGGAAGCTGACCGGAGCGTCACCGGCCGCGCCGTCGGCCGCGGCGACCGCCCCGCGTCAGAAGGGCCAGATGAGGGGCACGAGCAGCACCGCGACCGTGAGGAACAGCAGGGTGAAGGGCCATCCGAACCGCGCGTAGTCGCCGAAGCGGTACCCGCCGGGCCCCATGACCATGAGGTTCACGGGCGTCGCGATCGGCGTGAGGAACGCCGCGGCGGCCACCACCGTGAGCGCCATCAGGAACGGCCTGCCCGAGACGCCGAGCTCGGCCGCGGCCGAGAGCGCGATGGGGGCGACGATGAGCGCCGTCGCCATGTTGCTGATCAACTGCCCGAGCACGACGACGAGCACGCACACCGCGAGCAGCACCACGAGCGGCCCGCCCGGACCGGCCGCCGCGACGAGCGCGTTGCCGACGATCTCGGCGGCTCCCGTCGTGGTGAACGCCGTCGAGAGGGGGATCATGCCGGCCACGAGGATGACGGTCGTCCACGAGATCGCCCGGTACGCGCGGCCGATCGAGACCACCCGGGTGAGGATCATCGCGCCCGCCGCCAGGAGGCCCGCCACGACCGCGGGCACGAGCCCGGTCGCGAGCAGCACGACCATCGCGGCGAGCACCACGATCGCCGCGACGCCGCGCGTGCCGATCGGCGCCGCCTGTCCGCGCACCGCCGAGGGTGCGTCGACGACCCGCACCTCGTCGCCCCCGGTGTTCGCCTCGAGGTCGTCCCACGTGCCCTGCAACAGCAGCACGTCGCCGACCTCGACCTCGGCAGCGGGGCCCGTCAGCTCACGGCCGTTGCGCGCCAGCGCGAGGATCACGAGCTTGCCGCTCGGCGTGGCCATGCCGGGGAAGACCCGCATGCCCACGAGTTCCGAGCGGGGCGGCACCATGACCTCGGCCACCCCGTTCTCGGCATCGATGAGCACCGCGCGGCCCCCGCCGTCGGCCTCGGCGAGACCCGAGTAGTCAGCGAGCAGGGTGCGAGCGTGATCGGTGAGGTCGCGGGGCACGGTGTCGGCGCTCCGCGCCGGAAGCATCCGCTTGCCGAGAAGCATCGCGAGCAGCAGGGTGCCGACGACGAGCGGCGCACCCACGAGCGCGAACTCGAAGTACCCGAACGGACCGCCGGCCTCTTCGGCTGCGAACTCCGACACGATGACGTTCACGGGCGTGCCGGTCAGCGCCAGCAGCGAACCCGCGTGCGCCGAGAACGCCAGCGGCAGCAGCAACTGCGAGGGCGGCAGGCCGATGCGCACGGCGACGACGACGGCCATCGGCAGCAGCGCTGCGACCGCGCCGTTCACGCTGATGAGGGCCGTGAGCAGGGCGACGAGTGCCATCACGAGCAGCAGCACGCGGTTGCGGCTCGCGCCGCCCCTGGCCACCACGAGCCGGCCGAGGCGCGCGGTCACGCCGGTGGCGTCGAGCCCCTCGCTCACGACGAAGAGCGAGGCGATGAAGAGCACGGTGGGGTCGCCGAACCCGGCGAGCGACTGCTCGAGCGTGAGCACGCCGGTCGCCCAGAGGGCGAGGGCGACCCCGATCGCCACGACCGCGATCGGAATGCGCCCAGACACGAACGCGACCACGGCGAGGCCGAGAATCACGAACGTCACCACGACCGGGTCCATGCGCTCAGGCTAGTGGTGCGGCGCGCACCGGCACGGAACTCCGCGAATGGCGGGTCGTGTCTACCACCGGCCGTGCCGTCAGCCCTAGGGTGAGAGCCAGACAGACGAGCGAGTCGCGCGTCGAACATCGGCAGGGGGCGTTGATGACGGCAACGGATGTCGCGGCAACCGGAGTGCGAACGTCATGGCTGCCGCTGGCCGTGGTGGTGCTGACGCAGATCCAGGCGTCGTTCGCGGTGAACGCCCTGACGGTGTCGATGTCCGGCATCACGACCGACCTCGACACCCCCGCGAGCTCGGTCGGCACCGCGATCACCGCGGGCACCTTCGCGATGGCCGCGTTCATCCTGCTCGGCGCGAAGGTGGGTTCCCGCTTCGGCAGCCGCGGGGTCTTCCAGATCGCCGTCGCGATCCACGGCGTCGCGATGCTCGCCGTCGCGCTCAGCGTCTCACCGGCCATGCTCTTCATCGCCCAGGCCTCGTCGGGTGCCGTCATCGCCCTGATCGCACCGGCACTGACGGTCTTCATCGCCACGAACTATCACGGCCCCCAGCAGGGCCGGGCGATCGGCCTGCTCGCCGCGGCGATCCCCGCTGCCGGAGTGCTCGCGCTCATCCTCGCCGGCTGGTTCGCGACCACGATCGGCTGGCGCTGGTCGTTCGCGCTCATGGTCGGCCTCGCCGTGATCAACCTGCTGCTGAGCTTCCGGCTGAAGCGCGTGCCAGCGCAGCCCGGCCTCTCGATCGACTGGACGGGCGCCGTGCTCGCAGCCGTCGCGGTGATCCTGCTGAGCTTCGGGTTCTCGGGTCTCTCGACGTGGGGCGTCTGGCTCGCCACCGACCAGGCGCCGTTCGACATCCTGGGCATCTCGCCCGCGCCGCTGCTCGTCATCGCCGGACTCGTCGTCGGCCAGGTGTTCTTCTCGTGGCTGCGCCGCCGCGGGCGCGAGGGCAAGCCGCGCATCTTCGACCTGCGGGTGCTCGCCACCGGCTCCGAGCGGGCGATCACCGCCTGCATGGCCATCATGCTCTTCGTCGGCACCGCCGCGAACTTCCTGATCCCGCTCTACATCCAGGTCGTGCAGGGCCGGTCGAGCATCGAGACGTCGTTCTCGATCATCCCCTACACGCTGTCGATCTTCCTCGCGTCGACCTTCGTCGCCTCGCTCTACGGCCGGTTCGCGCCACGGGTGATCGCGAGCACCGGGTTCGTGGTCGTCGCCGCCGCCCTCACCCTGCTCGCCTTCACGGTGCGCGGCGAGTGGAGCCAGGGCTTCGTCGTCGCGGGTCTCATCCTGCTCGGCCTCGGCCAGGGGGCGATCGTCGCCCTGGTGTTCAACACCCTGCTCTCCGCCGCGCCGAAGCAGCTCGCCGGCGACGTCGGCGCCTGGCGCGGGCTCGTGCACAACCTCTCGGGCAGTGTCGGCATCGCCGTCGCGACCGCGTTCGCGGTCGGCATGCTCTCGACGATGCTGCTGAGCGGGGCTGAAGATCACCCCGAGATCTCCGATGAGCTCATCGCGCAGGTGAACCTCAACGAAGCCGACTTCCTCACGAACGAGCAGCTCGCCGCGCTGCTCGCGTCACGCGCCACCGGCCCCGAGCTCGACGCGGCCATCGCGGTCAACGCCGAAGCACGGTTGCAGGCGCTGAAGGTCTCGCTGCTCGGCCTCGCCGCACTGTCGTTGCTCGCGATCGTGCCCGCGACGCGCATGCCGGGGCGACGGCGCGACGAGCTGCCCGAGAAGCTCGAACCCGACGATGACGACCCCATCGACCCGGTCGAGCACGACGACCCACTCGACCTCGCCGATCGAGACCTCGCCGATCGAGGCCTCGCCGGTGGCGGCCTCGCCGATGGAACGGAAGCACGCGCATGACCCGCAGCCCGAGCAAGCTCATCCCCGACGGCTTCACCGCCACCCCGTCGCTCGCCGACTCGCCCGTGGTCGTGCTCGACGACGCGCTCGGCGGCGTCGAGACGACCGGCGTGCTCGTCTTCACGCCGGTCGCCGACGCGGCGCCGATCGCGGGCCTCTCACCGTCGGCCTGGCAGCGGGCCGGTTTCGAGGCCGAGCCCGGCCAGACCCTGCTCATCCCCGGCGACGAGCCGACCGTGCTCGTCGGCGGCGGCGCAGCTGCCGGGCTGACGGTGAACGGCCTGCGCGATGCCACTGCCGCGTTCGTGCGCGCGACCTCGAAGACGGGGCGACTCGGCTTCGAGATCCCGTCGCTCGGCGAGCTCGACCCCGCGGCGGCCGGCCAGGCCATCGCCGAGGGGGCGGCGCTCGCCCGATACCGCTACAGCGGCCTCGCGTCGAAGCGGCCCGATGCCCCGCTCGAGCGGCTCGCGGTGCGCATCGGCGACATCGAGCCGGCGCGCGCGGCCACCGCGGAGTTCAGGGCGGGCATCGAAGCGGGCCTCATCACCTCGCGCGCGGCGAACATCGCCAGGGACCTCGCGAACACCCCTCCCGGTCATCTCACGGCGGTCGACCTGGCCGAGGTCGCCGTCGCGCTCGGCGCACGCTTCGGCTTCGACGTCGAGGTCTTCGACAAGCAGCAGCTGATCGAGCTGGGCTGCGGAGGACTGCTCGGCGTGAACCGCGGCTCGACCGAGGAACCGCGCATGGTGAAGCTGCGCTACACCCCGCCGGGAACGTCGACCGGGCACCTCGGCCTCGTCGGCAAGGGAATCACCTACGACTCGGGCGGCATCAGCCTGAAGCCGTCCGACCCGATGCACCTGCTCATGAAGATGGACATGGGCGGCGCGGCATCCGTGCTCGGCGCCTTCACCGCCCTGCGCGCGCTCGGCGCCACCGCGACCGTGAGCGGCTGGCTCATGTGCACCGACAACATGCCGTCGGGCTCGGCCTACCAGCTCGGCGACGTGCTCACCGCGCGGGGCGGCACGACCGTCGAGGTGAAGAACACCGACGCCGAGGGCCGGCTCGTGATGATGGACGCCATCGCCCTCGCGAACGAAGACGGAGTCGACGCGATCGTCGACATCGCGACGCTCACCGGTGCCGCGCTCATGGCGCTCGGCCCCTCGATCGCGGCGCTGCTCGGCAACGACGAGACGATGCTCGCGACCGTCGAACGCGCCGCGGCGACGAGTGACGAGCAGGTCTGGCGGCTGCCGCTCGAGCGCCGGTATCGCAAGCAGCTCGACTCGGAGGTCGCGGACATCGCGAACCTCGGCGGCCCGTTCGCCGGTGCCACGACGGCGGCGCTCTTCCTCGATCACTTCGTCGGCGCCACCCCGTGGGCCCACCTCGACATCGCCGGCACGATGCAGACGGAAGCCGACGACTCGTGGCGCTCCAAGGGCGCGACGGGCTTCGGCACGCGCATCCTGATCGATGTCGCCCGGGGCTTCCAGCCGGCGCGCTGAACGCCCGGCACCCCCGAGCGAACGTCAGCGCAGCACGCCCGCGCGGTAGGCGGCCTCGGTGCGGGTCGCCGCGCCGAGCTTGCGCAGGATCGCCGAGACGTGCACGCTCGCCGTCTTGCCGCTGATGAAGAGCCGCTCGCCGATCTGACGATTGCTGAGCCCCTCGGCGATGAGTTCGAGCACCTGGCGTTCACGGGCGGTGAGCTCGGCGGTGGCGAGATCGTCGGATGCCGCGGCGCCCGCGATGCCCGGAGCGCCGCCGCCCGCCGTCTTCGCCCGGCCGGCGCCCATGCCGCCCTCGAGCGCGAGCCCGGCCGCGGTGGCCACCCGCGAGACGCGATCGCGCACCGCACCGACCCCGCCGCTCAGCGCCAGGTCGAGGGCGCTCTGCAACGTCACCTTGGCGCTGGCGCGATCGCCGCAGGCGAGTTCGGCCTCGCCCTGGCGAAGCAGCGCGTACGGTGCGAGGTAGCCCGGTGCGGTGGGAGCGGCTGCCTCCTTGGCTGCCGCCTGCCACGCCGCGGCATCCGAACCGGCGGTGCTGCCGGGCGCCTCGGCGAGCTCGGCGTCGAAGAACGCCGCCCAGAGCGCGTGCGTCGGCCACCCGTGCATGCGATCGAGCGCCGCGCGCAGCTCGGGCTCGGCGGCGCTGATCTCGGCCGTGAGAACATCGGGCAACCCGCCCGCACGCTCGACGGCACCTGCGCGGGCGGCGCCGATGACCCGTGCCGCCACCCAGATCAGGGGCAGGCCGTAGCCGGGCAGCGGCACGTCGCCGCGATCGAGCACCCGCTTCGCCTCTCGCCACGCCTCGGCGATGTCGCCGTTCGCGAGTGCGATCTCGGCGGTGACGCGGCTCACGCTCAGCCGCGTCTGCGTCTCGACCTTCATGATCTCGGTCATCACGGAGCGCACGCCGCGCAGCTCTTCGGCGGCCCGAACCGGTTCGCCGAGCCAGAGGATGGCCCAGATGCGGGCGCGCTGGAGGTAGACGCCGAACGGCCCCGGTGGGTCGAGCGCGAGCGCGCGTTCGATGAGCGCGGCGGCCCGGTCCCACTCGCCGAGTGCGAAGAGCGGGTCGACGGCGTTCGACGCGAGGATCACGCCGGAGCTGCGCTCGACGCCCTGGGCACGCGCCTGCTCGAGCCCCGCTTCGGCCAGGCGCACCGCCTCGTGGTGATTGCCGACGAGGAACTGGAGGTCGGAGGCGTTCACCCAGTAGCGCAGCAGGGCGGAGCCGTCGCCCTCGGCCAGTTCACGCGCCCGTTCGAGACCGCGGAGCCCGGCCTCGACCTCGCCGCGGCTCGCGCGGCTGACGGCGGCGACGTTGGTGGCGATCGAGGCGTACCGCGGCGAATCGATCTCGAGCGCGGCGGCGAGCGCCCGCTCTGCGGTGTCGACGGCCTCGTCGAGCCGGCCCTCGATCATGAACCTGCCGGCGAGCACGGTGAGCACGGTCATGCGGAGCTCGCTCGACCCGTGCTCGCCGAGCGCCTCGAGGGCGTCTTCGAGCACCGGGATCGACCCCGGGCGCCCCACGTTGGCGAGGTACACCGCCTTGTCGCGCAGGAGCCGCGGGTATTGCGGGTCGTCGCGCGGGCACTCGGCGAGGGCGGCCTTCACGAGCGCGAGGCTTCGCTCGCCCTCGCCGGCGTTGCGCAGGTGCGAGGCGGTGCGGCCCATGAGCTCGAGCTTGACCATGCCGGCGGCCCCTACCGGGTCGGGCACCACGTCCCAGAGGCCGAGCGCGCGCTCCCCGAGCTGCGCGGCGGTCGCGAACGCGGCGGCGGCGCGCGCCTCGCGCATCGCCTGGATCGCGGCGGGGAAGGCGCGAGCCGCGTCGTGCGCCCCGAGCCAGTGGAAGGAGATCTCGGCCGCGAGGCGGCGGGTGCCGGCCGCGGCGGCGGTCTCGTAGGCCTCGGCGTATCTCGCGTGGAAGCGGGCCCGCTCACCGGGCAGGAGGTCGGCGAGGATCGCCTCGCGCACGAGCGCGTGCCGGAACGTGTAGTCGTCGCCGTCGATCGTGAGCACCCCGGCCAGCACGCTCTCGCGCGCGGCGAGATCGAGTTCACCGGCAGTGCCGTCGAAGACCGCCTCGAGCAGTGCGTGCGAGATGCGCACACCGCCGACGCTGACGACGCGCAGCAGTGCTTGCGCACCCTCGGAGAGTCGCTCGTACCGCGCGAGCAGAAGTTCGCGGAGCGTGTCGGGCAACCCGCTCTCGTCACGGCAGCCGTCGAGCCCGACGAGTTCTTCGACGAAGAACGGAACGCCGTCGCTGCGGCTGAAGACCGTGTCGATGACCTTGTCGGTGGGTGCCTCGCCGATGAGCGACCTCGTGAGCTTTCGCACCTGCGCGCGGGTGAGCCTCGAGAGATCGAGGCGCTCGACCCAGCGGTCGCGCTCGGCCTCGGAGAGGAAGGGGCGAAGCGGATGCCCCCGGGTGACGTCTTCGCTGCGATAGGTGAGCACCGTGAGCACCCGACTCGAGCCGAGCGCGCGCATGAGGAAGCGGAGCAGTGCGAGCGTCGCGGCGTCGACCCAGTGCAGGTCTTCGATGGCGAAGACGATGGGCCGCTCACGCGAGAACGTCTCGAGCAGCACCGCGATGCCCTCGTGCAGCTGGCCGGTGGCCGCACCGCCCCCGGCAGGGGCTGCCATCGCCGTGATCGCGGTCTCGGCGGCCGCGAGTTCGGGAAGCAGTGCGGCGAGCGCCGAGCGACCGGGGCCCGCCGCTTCGAGCACGCGCTCGGGCCCGACCTCGGCGACGAGCGTGCGGAGCGCCGCCTTCACTGGCGCGTACGGCGCAGCCACACTGCCGAGGTCGACGCACTGCCCCGCGAGCAGGCGCACGTCGGACGGCAGGCCGAGCTGGAACTCGCGAATGAGCCGGGTCTTGCCGATGCCCGCCTCGCCGCCGATGACGACCGTGAACGGCGCACCGGCACGCACCTCGTCGAGTCGCTCGTTGAGTCTCGAGAGGTCGGCGTCGCGACCGACCATGGCCGCCGCTGACGTGGTCACGATCTCATCGTGCCACGTACCGCCGACATCGGCGGCTGTCGCGGCATCCGTGATCGCGCTCGGCTGAATCACCGTTGCGGCCACCGCCGCGGTCAGCGCAGGGCGAGTCGAAGAGCGCGGTGCGCGCGGTGCTGACGGTGGCGCCGGACCGGCTCCGGCGACGCGACCGCATCGCCGGAGCCGTTCTCGTCGGCGCTGCGCTGCCGGCTGATCTCCCGCTCGGCGAGCTGCACGTCGGACTGGTGCGAGTGCAATGCCACGAAGTCTGCCGAGAACTGCATGATTCCTCCTGGGGTGTCTCCGATCCTGTCGACCGGATGCCTCCAGCGTGCGCTCTGAGGCACCTGAGGCTCATCGGGTGATCGCCCTATTTCCCGCGGCGAGAGGCCTGCGGCGACCTAGGGCGGGTGCTCAGCGGGCGAGCGTCGGGGTACGGCGGTAGCCGTCTCGGCCGAACTGCACGACCGCGGCGGAGACCGCCACGACGGCGATCAGTGCGAGCGAGAGCAGGAACAGGGTCGCGAACATCGCGCACCTCCCTTCTGTGTGAGTCCTACGGAATCTGACGAAACCTCATGGAAGCTTGCCGGTTTCGGCGGGCGGGTTCGTCAGGGCGACCACCGAATCGGGTGTCGGGGTGCCCGTCGGGGTCAGCACCGAGGGCTCGGGCGTGCCCCACACCCTGCCGAGCGGCACGACGCCGGCCCAGACGGAATGATCCTCGCCGTCGTCGGGCGCCTCGGATGCCCCGGCCGCCCGCGTCTTCATGACGACGTCGTCGAGGCGCAGCCGCAAAACCCGGGTGGCGGCGATCTCCTTGCGGGTCATCGCGCGCACCTCGGCACTGCGACCCGGCATCAGCCGTTCCGCCAACGCGACGAGCGCGGCATCCGCTCGCTCGCCCTCGACCGGTTCGAGCACGCCGTAGGCCACGGCGCTGCGGTAGTTCATCGAGCTGTCGAAGAGCGAGCGGGCGAAGACGAGCCCGTCGAGGGCGGTCACCGCGAAGGCCACCGTCTGGCGATCGGATGCCGCGCGCAACGCGAACCCGCCGCCGCTCGAGCCGTGCACGAGCAGGTGATCGCCGTCGCGGGCGTAGCCCATGGGCACGACGAGCGGCACGCCGTCGACGACGGCCGTGAGGTGGCCGACGAGTTCGGTGTCGAGCAGTTCGTAGAGCGCATCGGGGTCGGTCGTCTGACGCTCCGACAGGCGGTGGATGCGGCGGGGCTCGCGGGAGGCGACTGGAGTGGCGGGTTCGATCGTGGTCACAATTCGAGTCTCGGCGTTACACTGGTTCAACTTGCAGTCCAGTTGCCGCAGACTCGACCAGTCCAGTAAGGGAAGCATGGACGGACCGATCCTCGCCATCGATCGGAAGGCCGGCACGCCACTCGGCGTTCAGCTCGTCGAAGGACTGCGCCGCGGCATCCTCGGCGGCGCCCTCCGCCCCGGCGACCCCGTTCCCTCGACGCGCGCACTCGCGAGCGAGCTCGGCGTCTCGCGCAGCGCCGTCGTGACGGCGTACGAACAGCTCGCCGGCGAGGGCTACCTCGAGATGCGGCAGGGGGCGGCGACCCGGGTGGCCGAACTGGGAGCGACCACGTCGGTCGCCGCGCAGGCCCGGCACCGGGAGGCGGCGCACGACGGCGAGCCGGCGGTCGCGGCATCCGGTTCGTCAGCGGCCTCGACGCCGGCAGCGTCGGCAACCCCCGCCGCACCCGCATCGCGCACCGCGCCCGCATCGCTCGCTGCCCTAGCCGTGCAGGGAGCGCCCGCGTCGCCCGCAGCGCCCGCATCGCCCGACGAGCCGCGCATCAACCTGCTGCCGGGCCGGCCCTCGACCTCGCGCATCGACACCCGCGCGTGGCGCTCGGCCTGGCGGCACGCCGCCGCCCTCGACATCCCCGCCGACGCCCCGCCCATGTTCGGCGTGCCGCGCCTGCGCTCGGAGATCGCCGACCACCTGCGGCTCGCGCGGGGCGTCTCGTGCTCGCCCGACGACATCGTCGTCACCGCCGGCACGAGCGAAGCGGTCGGGCTCGCCGCCTTCGCGGTCGCCACGATCGCCGCCCGCCCGCCCGTCGTCGCGGTCGAGCACCCCGGCTATCCCTCCGCCCGACGCACCCTCGAACGCCGTGGCGCGGACACCGCTCCCGTCGAGGTCGACGCCGACGGGCTGGTCGTCGACGCCCTGCGACGGATGCCTCGAGCACCCGACGCGGTCATGGTGACGCCGAGCCATCAGTACCCGCTCGGCGGGCGCCTGCCGGTCGCGACGCGACTCGAACTGCTCGCGTGGGCGCGCGCCGCGGGCGCACTCGTGATCGAAGACGACTACGACAGCGAGTTCCGCCACCTCGGCCCGCCACTGCCCGCGCTCGCCTCGCTCGCCTCGCGAGACGACGCCGGCCGGGTCGTGCTCGTCGGCAGCTTCTCGAAGGTGCTGACCCCCTGGCTCCGGCTCGGCTACCTCGTGCTGCCGCCCGCCGGCGCGAACCCGGCGCTGCGCGAAGCGATCGCCGGCACCCGTGCCGACGAGACCTGCCCCGTGCCCGGCATCGCGCAGGAGGCGGTCGCCGCCCTCCTCGCGAGCGGCGCCGTGCGCCGGCACATCGCCGTCTCTCGCCGCGAGTACGCTCATCGGCGCCGCCTCGTGCTGACCGCGCTCGACGGGTTGCGCGGAGCGCCGCTCTCGGGCCTCGACGGCGGACTGCACGCCGTCGTAGAGATGCGTGATGCCGCGGCATCCGCTGCCGTC
Organism: Agromyces badenianii; assembly: GCF_003070885.1. Classification (NCBI taxonomy): domain Bacteria; kingdom Bacillati; phylum Actinomycetota; class Actinomycetes; order Micrococcales; family Microbacteriaceae; genus Agromyces; species Agromyces badenianii. The sequence continues at coordinate 100,248 of NZ_CP028913.1, read as the reverse complement.
GTGGCCCGGCTCGGTTCCGAGGGCATCGGCGTGGCCCCGCTCTCCGACTACTCGGCGGTGCCCGGCGAGGAGCGGTCGGGCATCGTCTTCGGCTACGCCGCGCCGAGCGACACCCAGCTCGTCGAGGGGCTCGCGCGCATTCGCGCGGCGATCCTCGATCGGCTGAGATGACCGGTCGACGCGCTCCTCGCCGCGCGAACGCGACGATTCGCGACCTGTCGAAACCGTCGAACGACCCGGTAGGGTGAACCGACCGGCGCGCCGAGGGCGGTGCGCCACCCTACGGTTGGAGGCCCGGTGCGGCGAGCGGTTGGCGAGAGAGCGGCGTCGATCGCCATCGGAGTGCTCGCGGCCTCGGCCGTGCTGGTGCTGAGCGGGTGCGTCGGCGCCCCCGCCCCGCCTCCGGTCACGATCGTCGCGACCGTCACCGCGACCCCGAAGCCGACTCCCACGCCGACGCCGACCGCGGCGCCCGAGCCCGCCCCGGCGCCGGCACCCGACCCCGTGCCGAACGCCCCGGCCCCCGTCTACGAGCCGGGGCCCGCCTACGACCTCGGCGCACGCGACGGGGCCAACGGCTCCCCCGTGCTCGACGGCGGCGGCATGCCGATCAGCTACACCGTCGTCTCGGGCGACAGCTTCTTCGACATCGCCCAGCGGTTCGACCTGCCGCAGCAGCAGTTGCTGCGCATGAACCCGCAGGTGCACGACTACGGCGAGAACGTCTACATCGGCGATGTCGTCAACCTCGACTGGACCAAGACGGGGTGAACGGGCGGCCGCGTTGCCGCGACCGTCTCAGCGGCGGGATGCCGCGGCGCCCGAGTCGCCCGCAGCGAGCGGCGGCTGACCGAGGATGAGCTCGGCCAGCTCGACCGGCCGGGAGAACTGCGGCCAGTGGCCGGTCGGCAGATCGACGAGCGTGACGTCGCGGATCGACGTGAACTCCCGCATGGCGTCGGCGTACTCGACCATCCACCCGCGCAGCTCGTCGCTCGAGTACTCGGTGCTCACTGCCGTGACGGGCACGTCGCGGCGGCGCTCGTCGGTGTAGCGCTGCGGACCGGCGAGCACCTGCGCGGGCGAGGGGATGGCGCGCTCACGGAACCGGGCGCGCATCGCGTCATCGAGGCCTGCGAGGTCGGCGTCGTCGAACGCCGACCACTCGGGCAGCGGGATCGCGCCGTCGACGGCGTCGTAGCCGCTCACGAGCGCCGCACCGGCGGCCGACGGGATTCCCCCGACGAGGATCGCCCGCGCCACCCGGTCGGGGCGTGCATCGACCGCAGCCCAGACGAGGTCGGCGCCGGCCGAGTGGCCGACGAGCACGACCGGCGCGGATGCCGCGTCGATGCGTTCGACGACGGCGTTCACGTGATCGCCGAGGGCGACCTTCGAGCGGTCCGCCTCACGCGACTCCATGCCCGGCAGCGTGACCGGGTGCGCGCGGTGGCCGGCCGCTTCGAGCACGGGAACGACGTCGTGCCAGGAGGACGCGTCGAGCCACATTCCGGGAACGAGGATGATGTCCATGGGGGCCGGCCCTCTCTCTGCCACGACGGTCGGTGTCGAGTGCGGCGACGTGCACCGGTTCTCCGACCGCTCCGACGATAGCGAAGCCCGGCGCTTCCCGGTACCGTCGCGGGCCACGGTGCTCAGGCGAAGAGCGCCTGCCCCACGAATTCGCCCTCGGCCACCCCGCCCGGCACCGCGAAGATCGCGGAGCCGACGTGCTTCAGGTACTCGTTCAGGCCGTCTCGCGCGAGGCTCGTCTGCACGTCGATGAACTGCTGCGGCGAGCGCTGGAACGAGAGGAAGAAGAGCCCGGCGTCGAGCCGGCCGAGCGAGTCGTTGCCGTCGACGAAGTTGTATCCCCTCCGCAGCATCCGTGCACCGCCGTTGCTCGTGGGATGCGCGAGTCGCACGTGCGCGTCGGCGTCGATGAGCGGCGCGTCGGTCGCCCCGGTCTTGTCGAAGTCGGGTTCGGTGAACTCGGTGCCGCCCGAGAGCGGTGCCCCCTCGCCCTTCGAGCGGCCGACGAGCATCTCCTGCTCGCCGAGCTGCACGCGATCCCAGTTCTCGATGATCATGCGGATGCGGCGGGCCACGAGGTAGGAGCCGCCCGCGAGCCACGCCGGCTCGTCGGACGCGTGCACCCACACGTGATCGTCGACGATCGCCGTCTCCTCGGCCTTGACGTTCGCGGTGCCGTCTTTGAAGCCGAAGAGGTTGCGCGGTGTCGCCTGCGTCGTCGACGTCGACGAGGTGCGGCCGAATCCGAGCTGCGACCAGCGCAGGCTCGCCCGGCCGAACGCGATGCGGCTGAGGTTGCGGATCGCGTGCACCGCGACCTGCGGATCGTCGGCGCACGCCTGGATGCAGAGGTCGCCGCCCGACATCTCGGGCACGAGCGCGTCGCCCTGGAACCGCGGCAGCGGTTCGAGCATCGCGGGCCTGCGTGCCGAGAGGCCGAAGCGATCGGCGCCCGACTCATCGGTGAAGAGGCCCGGCCCGAACCCGAAGGTGATCGTCAACCCGCTCGCGGGCAGGCCGAGCGCCTCGCCCGTGTCGGTCGGCGGCGAGTAGTCGGAGCCGCCGACCGCCCCGCCCTCGGCGACCTCGAGGCCCTGGCTGAGGCGCGCCGCGGCATCCGTCCACTCGGTGAGCAGCCCGATGAGGCCTTCGCGGTCGAGCGCGTCGGCGACGTCGAAGGCGGCGAAGTGCAGGCGGTCTTGAGCGGGGGTCACGATGCCGGCCTGGTGCGCCCCGAAGTACGGGTAGACGGATGCCGCGGCGCCCGAGGCGTCCGTCGTGCCACCGCCGGTCGCGGCGAGCGCGACCCCTGCCCCGCCGGCGGCACCGACGACCGCCCCGGCCGCGCCCGCGCCGAGGACACCGAACAGCTGCCGACGGCTCACGCCGCCGCCGCTGGAACGATCGGCGCTCATCAGACCCCGAGCACCGTCGCGGTGAGCTTCGAGAGCGGCTCGGCGAGCGCGTTGACCTGGTCGCTGAGCGCCTTCTTGTCGGCGTCGGTCAGGGTCGCGTAGTCGACGAAGCCCGACTCCAGCGAGCCGTACTCGCTGAGCGCGTCCTCGAGCGCCGTGAACTGCTCGTCGATCTCGGTCGCGAGCGCCGTGCCCTCGTCGCCCTTCGACTCGGCGAGCGCGCGCACCGCGCCGAATGCGACGCCCGCGCCCTGCACGTTCGCGGCGAAGTCCGAGAGGTCGGTGCCCGACCACCAGTCCTCTTCACCGGTGATCTTGCCCGCGGCGACCTCGTCGAGCAGGGCGATCGCGCCGTTGGAGATGTCGGCGAGCGACACCGTGAAGTCGTCTGCGGTCACGAGCTCGTGCAGCTCGGCGACATCCGCGACGAGACCGTCGGCGTACACCTGGCGCTCGTCGGGCGTCGACGGCGCCCAGTCCTTCAGGGCGTCCTGCCCGTCGGAGTTGAGGTCACCGGCGGCCGGCGGCCAGAGGTCCTTCTCGATGCGGTGGAACCCGGTCCACTCGAGGCCGTCGGCGACGGCGTCGACCTCGCGGAAGTCGATCTTCGGGTCGAGGTCGCCGAACGCCTCGGCGGTCGGCTCGATGCGCTCGTACGGCACGCGGGTCGCGGCGAACAGCGACCGTGCGGTCTCGTCGTCGTCGCCGGCGGCGTAGGCGGCGGTGAACGCCTCGACGAGCGGCAGCAGTTCGGCCGACTGCGACCGCACATAAGAGAGGTACTCGGTGACGGCCTGGTCGGCGAGCTCCTGCTCGTCGGCCGAGACGGCGGAGGCCTCACCGGTCACGGTGAACTCGGCGAGCCCGATCGGGGCGCCGACCTGCTGGAACTTGCACGCCGTGTAGTAGGTGCCGGGGCCGAGCTGCGCGGTGAACTCGACCTCCTGCCCGGGCGTCACGTTCTCCTTCTCCCCCACGATGCGCAGCTGGTCGTCGGCGAGGATCTCGAACTCGTTCACGTCGGAGCCGTTGTTGGCGAGCGCGAACGTCACGGCGCCGGCCGGCGCGGTCGCGGCGGCCACGGCGCATCCGTCATCGGTGATGTCGACGGCGATCGCCGAGGCGAGGTCGGCTTTCGCGACGCAGCCCGTCAGGGCCAGCGCCAGTGCGGTCACGGCAGCGGATGCCGCGAGGGCACGTCGGGTCATGGGGACTCCTGGGTTGTCGGTGTTGCGGTGGAACTGCGGGTCAGGATGCGCCGGCGGAGCGGGCGCGCAGCGCCGTGCCGAGACCCGGTGCGGGAGTCTCGAGACGCTCGGGGGTGCTCGCCTCTCGGCCGGCGGGGGCCCGGCGTCGCCGCCGGTGCAGCATGCCGAGGTAGAGCGAGCTCGTGATGGCGACGTACACGATCCAGCCGATGACCTGGGCCCAGGTCGGCTCGGGCGTGAAGTTGAAGATGCCGCCGAGCAGGGTGCCGTACCAGCTGCCCGGTGGCACGAGCTCGACGAGGCTGAACGCGTGGGTGCCCCAGCCGGGGATGACGGAGGCCTCCTGCAGGTCGCCGATGCCGTACACGAGCACCCCGGCGGCGACGAGGATCAGGAAGAGCCCCGTCCAGGTGAAGAACACCGAGAGGTTGATGCGCACGAGCCCGCGGGAGATGCCCCACGAGATGACGACGGCGGTGAGGATGCCGAGCAGGGCCCCGGCCGTGCCGAGCACGGGGTCGCTGCCGCCCGAGACGTTCGCCCAGACGAAGAGGGCGGTCTCGATGCCCTCGCGGCCGACCGAGAGGGCCCCGAGCAGCACGATCGCGAACCAGGAGCGGTCGATCGCGGCATCCACCTGGCCGCGCAGCTCTTTCGAGAGGCCGGCACCGTGGGTGCCCATCCAGAAGATCATCCAGGTGACGAGCGCGACCGCGACGAGCGAGAGCACGCCGCCGAGCACCTCTTGGGCCTGGAAGGTCATCGCGTACGGACCCCAGGTGAGCAGGGCGCCGACACCGAGCGAGACGGCGATCGCGATGCCGATGCCGATCCAGAGCCGGCCGAAGAGGTCGCGGCGCCCGATCTTGCCGAGGTACGCGATGAGGATGCCGACGATGAGGCCTGCTTCGAGGCCTTCGCGGAGGCCGATCAGGTAGTTGGCGAGCACACGCGTCTCCTGGATGCGAACGAGTGGGATTGAGCTAAGGCTAACCTAATTTCGGAGCGTCGCACTGCGGTCGGCCGACGCAGAACGTCATCCCGGCTGCGCCGGGTTAGGCTAGCCTTTCCTGCTAGCGATTCCGAGAGAGCCTCATGACCCCTCGTCGATTCCTCCTGACCCTCGCGCCCGTCGCACTCGCGGCGATGGTGCTCAGCGGCTGCGCGGCGGGCGGCGCCGTCGACGGCGGCTCCGAGGCCGAGGCCTCCGACGACGCGCTCGTCGTCTACAACGCCCAGCACGAGCAGCTCACCGAGGAATGGGTCGCGGCCTTCACCGAGGAGACCGGCATCGAGGTGGTCGTGCGCCACGGCAACGACAGCGAACTCGGCAACCAGCTCGTCGAAGAGGGTGAGGCCTCTCGAGCCGACGTGTTCCTCACCGAGAACTCGCCCGCGATCTCGCTCGTCGAGAACGCCGGCCTGCTCGCGCCCGTCGACCAGGCGACGCTCGACCTCGTGCCCGAGGAGTACCGCCCGTCGAGCGGCCTGTGGACCGGCATCGCCGCGCGCTCGACGGTGTTCGTCTACAACCCCGAGCTGCTCGACGAGTCGGAGCTTCCGGCCTCGATCCTCGACCTCGCGGACGCCTCGTGGAAGGGCCGCTGGGGTGGGGCGCCCGGCGGCGCGGACTTCCAGGCCATCGTCTCGGCGATCGTCGAACTCACGGGCGCCGATGCCGCTGCCGACTGGCTGGCGGGCATGAAGAGCAACGCCACGATCTACCAGAACAACATCGCGACCATGAAGGCCGTGAACGCCGGCGAGGTTCCGGGAGGCGTGATCTACCACTACTACTGGTACCGCGACCAGGACGGCACCGAGGAGAACAGCGCGAACACCGAGCTGCACTACTTCGGCAACCAGGACCCGGGCGCCTTCGTGAGCGTCTCCGGCGGCGGCGTGCTGAAATCGAGCGCCCACAAGGAAGAGGCGCAGCAGTTCCTCGCCTTCCTCGCCGGCGTGCAGGGCCAGACGATCCTCGGCGAGGGCTACAGCTTCGAGTACCCGGTCATCGGCGATGTCCCGGCGAAGCCGCCGCTGCCCGCCCTCGACACCCTCGACGCCCCGGCCGTCGACCCGTCGACGCTCAACGGCCCCGAGGTCATCGACCTCATGACGGAGGCGGGGCTGCTCTGACCTTCACGGCGACACCGGCTGAGAGCCGAACGGCGCCGACCCGCGACGCGGGCCGGGCGGTGACCGGCGACGGTCGCACGCCGTCGGCGACGCTCCTCGCGCTCGTCGCCGTGCTCGCCGTCGCCATGCTCGTGCCGGTCGGCTACGTCGTCGCCACGGCGGTCGAGATCGGCTGGGCGGAGCTCGCGCCGCTGATCTTCCGTCCGCGAGTCGGCGAGCTGCTCGTGAACACCGTGCTGCTGCTCGTGCTGGGCGTGCCGGCGACGATCGTGCTCGGTGTCGGCGGCGCCTGGCTCGTCGAGCGCACCGACCTGCCCGGTCGTCGGTTCTTCGCGGTGCTGCTCGTCGCGCCGCTCGCCATTCCGGCGTTCGTGAGCAGCTACGGCTGGGCGAGCGCGATCCCGTCGATCAACGGGCTCGCCGGCGGGCTGCTCGTCGCGACCCTCGCCTACTCCCCCCTCGTCTACCTCCCCGCGCTGGCCACGCTGCGCGGTCTCGACCCGGCGCTCGAGGAGTCGGCCCGGTCGCTCGGACAGAGTTCGTGGGCGGTGTTCGGCCGCGTCATCCTGCCGCAGCTGCGCCTCGCCATCCTCGGCGGCGGACTGGTCGTCGCCCTGCATCTGCTCGCCGAGTACGGCGCGTTCGCATTCATCCGGTTCGACACGTTCACCACGGCGATCGTGGTCGCCTACCAGTCGACGTTCGCCGGGTCATCCGCCGCGGCGCTCGGCGTGGTGCTCGCCACCCTCTGCCTCGTGCTCCTCGTGATCGAGGCCGGCGCGCGCGGGCGCGCGCGGTATGCGCGGGTCGGCACCGGGAGTCCGCACCCTGCCGTGCCCGCGCGGCTCGGCCGAGCGACACCGCTCGCGATCGCCGCGCTCGTCGTGCTGGGCGCGGCGGCCACGGTCGTGCCGCTCGTGAACGTGGTGCGGTGGCTCGCGGCATCCGACCCCTCGGCCTTCGAAGCGATGCCCGCCGCCATCGTGCAGACCGTGCTGCTCGCGACCGGTGGGGCCGTCGGTGCGCTGCTCGTGGCGCTGCCGGTCGGGTGGTTGTCGGCGCGGTTCCCGGGGCGGCTCAGTCGCAGCCTCGAGGCGCCGTACTACGTGGCGAGCAGCCTGCCGGCGATCATCGTCGCGCTCGCGCTCGTCACGGTGACGCTGCGCTTCGTGCCTGCGCTCTACCAGACCGCTGCCACAGTGATGGCCGCGTACGTCGTGATCTTCCTGCCGCGCGCGCTCGTCTCGCTGCGGGCCGGCATCGCCCAGGTGCCCGAGTCGCTCGAAGAGGCGGCGCGCTCGCTCGGATCGGCGCCGATCGTGGCCCGGCTGCGCGTCACCGCCCCGCTGCTGCTCCCGGCCGTCGCCGCCGGCGGGGCGCTCGTCGCGCTCGGCGCGGCGAACGAACTGACCGCCACGCTGCTGCTCGCTCCAACGGGCACCCGCACGCTCGCGACCCAGTTCTGGTCGGCCGCGTCGGCCATCGACTACCCGGGGGCCGCGCCGTACGCGCTGCTGCTGATCCTGCTCTCGGTGCCCGCCGTGGCGCTCATGTTCGCACAGACGCGAGGAGGTCGCGCCCGATGATGCTCACCGTCTCCGGCGTCTCGAAGTCGTTCGGCCGCACCCCCGTGCTCGAGGGCGTCTCGCTCGCCGTGCCCCAGGGGTCGCGCACGGCGATCGTCGGCGCATCCGGAAGTGGCAAGAGCACGCTGCTGCGGCTCATCGCGGGCTTCGAGCAGCCCGATGCCGGCAGCATCCGGCTCGGCGACCGCACGCTCGCGGCGCCGGGCACGTCAGTGCCTGCGCATCGGCGCGACATCGGGTACGTCGCGCAAGACGGTGCACTGTTCCCCCATCTCACCGTCGCGGGCAACATCGCGTTCGGCCTCCCGCGCGGCCGCGGCCGCACCCGCGACGCCCGCGTGCGCGAGGTCATGGAGCTCTCAGCACTCAGCCCCGACCTTGCCGACCGCTATCCCCACCAGCTCTCGGGCGGGCAGCAGCAGCGTGTCGCCCTCGCCCGCGCCCTCGCGCCGCGGCCCGGCATCATCCTGCTCGACGAGCCGTTCAGCGCGCTCGACACGGGGCTGCGCGAGCAGACCCGCCGTGCCGTCATCGACGCGCTCGAACGCAGCGGCATCACCGCGGTGCTCGTCACGCACGACCAAGACGAGGCGCTCTCGTTCGGCCACGCCATCGGCGTGATGGTCGACGGCCGCCTCGCCCAGGCCGGCGCCCCCGACGCCGTGTTCGACGACCCCGAGACCGCCGAGATCGCCGCCTTCCTCGGCCCGGCCGTGCTGCTGCCCGCGAGCCCGGGCGACGGATGCGTCGACTGCGCGATCGGCCGCATTCCACTGCGCCACGACCGCAGCAACGGGGCGGTCGTGGGGTTCGCGATGGTGCGTCCCGCGCAGATCGACCTGAGCACCAGCGCGGATGCCGCGGAGCTGAACGCCCTCGTGCGCGAGGTGCGCCCCATGGGACCGATCGCCGAGGTCTCGCTGCTCGCGGGCGACACCGACCCCGTGCTCATCGACGTGCGCGTGCCCCTGCACCAGCTCAACGGACTGCGGCCCGGGTCGCGCGTCGCGGTGCGCGTCGACGGCGGAGCCGTCTTCTACCCGGCCGACGAGCCCCTCGAGCTCGACCGCGTCGGCGACGAGGCGCCGCACCCGGTCGGGGCGTGAGCTGAGCTGAGCTGCGCAGAGCGGCGCAGCGCGGGGCGGGGTGCCTTCAGCGCCGCCGCCGCCGTGCGAGAACCGCCGCGCCGCGCGCGACGACGAATGAGTACGCCTTCCACACGAGCACCCCGATGACGAGCGACAGCAGTGTCGCGAGCCAGGGCACGTGGTACTCGAGCGGCGGGTACACCTGCCAGTGCGTCAGGTAGATGAACATCGAAGCGCCGGCGAGCAGGCCGATCACCGGCACGAGCAGCCGCGGCACCGGCACGGCGGGCAGCCACAGCAGCACGAGCACGCCGGCGACGACGATCGCCTCGCGGCCCGGCTCGCCGAAGAACCCGGGCACCGTGACGAGCGTCAACGCCGAGGCCGTGAGCCGCTGGGCGAGGGTCGACGACCGCGCCACGAGCCATCCGAGAGCGATGCACCACACGACGCCGAGCGTCATGTACGCCGGTATGCCCTCAGCCTCGACGCCGCCGGTGAGGAGCAGACGCGCCGCAAGCGCCACGCCGAGCACGCCGAGAGCGAAGGCGAAGGGATGCCGCCGCTCCAGCCGATCGACCCTCGGCACGGCGAACACCGCGGCGAGTGCCACCATCGTCCACACGATCGCCTCGAGGAACCAGAACTGCCACTGTCGATTCCACGATTCGTCGCCGAGGAAGTTGTTCACGAACAGCGCCGTGGTCGGCCGGTAGCCGCCCGTGACGAGGCCGACCGCACCGATCCAGAGGGCGGCGGGCACGACCACCTGGGCGGTGCTCTTGAGCAGCCCCGCCACACGCCGTCGGCCGGGCGCGTCGGCGAGCTGGAAGCGCGCGAGGTTGTAGCCGGCGACCGCGAGCAGCAGGTGGGCTCCGCCCTGCACGAAGAAGAGGTTCGCGTGCGTGCCGACGATCAGCACGATGGCGATGGCACGAAGCAGTGCGGGGGTCTCGATCCGCGGCATCCGTCGACGGCGGCGGGGCGCGTCGAGTGAGCGCGAACCCGTCGCACCTGCACCCGTCGCACCTGGCGCAACCGTCGCACCCGCACCGGCCGCAGCTGCACCGGCCGCAACGTCCGCGAGCTTCCCGACCGACAGGCTCGGCCAGCCGCGGGGCAGTTCGCCGACGAGCTGTTCGAGCCGGAGTGAGACCTCGACGTAGCTCAGCGAGTCGCCGCCGAGCCCGGCGAACGAGTCCTCGGGCGTGGCGTCCGGGCGCCCGAGCACCTCGGCGTACAGGGCCAAGATGACATCGAGGGGCGTGCGGCGAGCGTCGGTGCCGGTGGCCCCGGCGACGCCACCCGGTGCGCTGTGCTGCTCGTGCTGCTCGGCCAGCGCCGCGTGGCGCAGGAGCGCCCCGGTGTCGGGCTTGCCGCTCGACGTGCGCGGGAACTCGGCGACCGCGTGCACCCGGATCGCGTGCGCCGGCAGCCCGAACAACGCCACCGCGCGATCGCGCACCGGCCCGGCGAACCGCTCGGCGAGCACGAACAGCAGCAGACGCTCGTCGCAGCTGGCGGCCCTCACCTCGTGCCCCCCGGCGTGACTCGAGCCCTCGTCGGCGAGGAGCCGCTCGACGCGATCGAGGTCGAGCCGCAGCCCGAAGATCTTCGCGAAACGGTTGTTGCGGCCGACGATCTCGTAGAGCCCGTCGTCGCGTACGCGCGCGAGGTCGCCGGTGCGCAGCTCCTCGATCTCTCGGCCGAGGGCGAAGTCGGCGGGCTGCTCGGCGTAGCCCATCATCACGTTCGGCCCGCCGTAGACGAGCTCGCCCACGTCTTCGCCGGCGGGTGCGTCGATCGTGAACCGGCCGCCCGGGATCGGGATGCCGATCGCGCCGGCGGACGCCTCGGCCAGGTGCGGCGGCAGGTACGCCATGCGCGCGGTGGCCTCGGTCTGGCCGTACATCACGATGAAGTCGAAGTGCCGCTCGCGGCCGAGCCGGGCGAAGCGGCGCACCCGCTCGGGGTCGAGGCGTCCACCTGCCTGCGTGATGTAGCGCAGGTTCGGAAGGTGGCGGCCGGCGAATCCCGTCGCCTCGAGCAGCTCGAACGTGTAGGGCACGCCCGCGAAGGAGGTCGCCGCCGACGCCGTGAACTCGTTCCAGAAGCCGTCGTCGACGACCGATCGCTCGGTGAGCGCGACACCGGCACCCGACACGAGATGGCTGTTGACGACCGAGAGTCCGTAGCAGTAATGCAGCGGCAGCGTGGTGATCGCGCGGTCGCTCGGTCCGAGTTGGAGGGAGTCGCCGATCGCGATGGCGTTGCTCACGACGTTCTCTCGCGAGAGCCGCACGAGTTTGGGCGAACCGGTCGAGCCCGAGGTGCTCGCGAGCATCGCGAGTTCGGGGTGCAGCTCGTGACGCGTGCCCTCGCGGCGCTCGTCGAGGTGCCAGGGGGCGACGGATGCCGCGGTGCCCGCCCCGTTCGGACCGGTCGCGACGATGTCGGGATCGAACCGCTCGATGAGCCCCCGCCGGTGTTCGGCCGACCGCGCGGGGTCGCCGTCGACGAAGAGCACCACGTGCCCGCCCTCGAGCGCAGCGAGGTAGGTGACGACCGGCTCGAGCGCGTTGCCACCCTCGATCATCACGAGTCGGCGCGTCGAGCCGAGTTCATCGCGTCGCGCATCGACCCGCGCCTGAATCTCGCCGTACGTGAGCGGCACGCCGCCGACGACGAGCGCGTCGTCGCTCGCACGTCCGCGCAGCAGCCTGAGACGGGTCGTCTCGGAAGATCGCGCGGACATGGCACTCCTGGAAGTCGTGGATAGCTCAGGTAAGAGTAGCCTCACCTACATTCCCTGACCGTCACATGACGCCACCGACGCAACTCGCACGTTGGGCGTAGCGTTGGAACGTGCTGACTCCGCCGAACACCGACAAGCGACCCATCGAACGCACGCACCACGGCGACGTCGTCGTCGACGACTACGAGTGGTTGCGCGAGAAAGACGACCCCGCCGTCGTCGCGCACCTGCACGAGGAGAACGCCTACACGAAGGCGAGAACCGAGCACCTCGCGATCCTGCAGGAGCAGATCTTCGAGGAGGTCAAGACCCGCACCAAGGAGACCGACCTCAGCGTGCCCACGCGCGAGGGCGACTGGTGGTACTTCACTCGCACGATCGAGGGCAAGCAGTACGGCATCCACTGCCGGGTTCCGGCCGCCGGGCCCGACGACTGGGAGCCCCCGGTGACGGATGACTCCGGCTCGCCGCTGCCCGGTGAGCAGGTGCTGCTCGACGACAACGCCGAGGCCGCCGGCCACGACTTCTACTCGCTCGGCAGCTTCGACGTGACGCCCGACGGCTCGACCCTGCTGTACGCGATCGACGTCGAGGGCGACGAGCGCTACACGCTCCGGCTCCGCTCGCTCGACGGCTCGGGCCGCGAATACGACGACGTCATCGAGGGCACGGCCGGCGGTGCCACGTTCGATCCGAGCGGCCGCCACGTCTTCTACGCGACGGTCGACGAGTCGTGGCGGCCCGACACGATCTGGCGGCACGAGGTCGGCACCGCGGCATCCGACGACGTCTCGGTCTTCCACGAGCCCGACGAGCGCTTCTGGCTCGGCGTCGGCGTCACCCGCAGCCGCAGGTTCCTCGTCATCGAGGCCGGGTCGAACGTCACGAGTGAGACGTGGCTGCTCGACGCGGAGGATCCGAGCGGCGAGTTCGCCGTCGTGTGGCCGCGCAAAGACGGAGTGGAGTACGACGTCGAGCACGTCGTGGCCGGCGGCATCGACCGGCTCCTCATCGTGCACAACGACGGGGCCGTCAACTTCGAGCTCGTGAGCGTCGCGGCATCCGACCCGCAGGGCCGGCGACGGGTGCTGCTGCCGCACGATCCCGCCGTGCGCCTCGAGGGAGTCGACGGGTTCCGCGACTTCGTCGCCGTCGAGTACCGGCGCGAGGGGCTGTCGCGTGTGGCGATCGCGAAGGTGCCCGAGAGCGGCCTGCCCGAAACCGCGACCCCCGATGACACGCTGCACGAACTCGACTTCGACGAGGCGCTCTTCTCGGTGGGTCTCTCGGGCAACCCCGACTGGACGCAGCCGACGCTGCGCATCGGCTACACGAGCTTCGTGACGCCCTCGACCGTGTACGACGTCGTCGTCGCCACCGGTGAGCGCAAGCTGCGCAAGCGCCAGGCCGTGCTCGGCGACTACGACGCCACGAGGTACGCGCAGCGCCGCGAGTGGGCGATCGCCGACGACGGCACCCGCGTGCCGATCTCCCTCGTGTACCGGCACGACCTCGTCGACCTCGGCACCCCCGCGCCGACCCTGCTCTACGGCTACGGCTCGTACGAGTACTCGATCGACCCCGGCTTCGGCATCCCGCGCCTGTCGCTGCTCGATCGCGGCATGGTCTTCGCGGTCGCGCACGTGCGCGGCGGCGGCGAGATGGGCCGGCTCTGGTACGAGCACGGCAAGAAGCTCGAGAAGCGCAACACCTTCACCGACTTCGTCGCGGCCGCCCGGCACCTCATCGACCAAGACATCACCGCCGCCGACCGGCTCGTGGCGCAGGGCGGCAGCGCCGGCGGCCTCCTCATCGGCGCCGTGGCGAACCTCGCACCGCAGTACTTCTCGGGGTTCCTCGCCGAGGTGCCCTTCGTCGACCCGCTGACCTCGATCCTCGACCCGTCGCTGCCGCTCACGGTGATCGAGTGGGACGAGTGGGGCAACCCGCTCGACGACGAGGAGGTCTACTTCTACATGAAGTCGTACTCCCCCATCGAGAACGTGCACGACGGCGCCCACGGCGGCCGGCACTACCCGCCGATCCTCGCGGTGACCTCGCTCAACGACACCCGCGTGCTCTACGTCGAGCCCGCGAAGTGGGTCGCGAAGCTGCGCGACGCCGGCGCCGACCCGCTGCTGAAGATCGAGATGGCGGCCGGGCACGGCGGCGTCTCCGGGCGGTACTCGGCGTGGCGCGAGCGGGCGTTCGCCTACGCCTGGGTCATCGACGCGGCCGGAGCGCACCCGAGCGGGGAGTGATCGAGGGCGGGCGGATGCCGCGGCATCCGCCCGCTCGGCGTCAGTGCCGCACGTCCGGCGTCAGTGCCGCACGTCGTAGGTGATGTGCGTCGCGAGCTCGGTGTTCAGCACCTCGACGGGCGTCATCTCGACATGGAGCCCGTCGAAGAGTCGCTCGCCGTCGCCGAGCATGATCGGCGCGATGCTGAGGATGATGCGGTCGATGCGACCCGCGGCGAGGTACTGACGCACCGTGCTGGCGCCGCCGGCGATGGAGACCCGGCCCGTGCCGGCGGCGGCCTTCGCCCGGGCGAGCGCATCGTCGATGCCGGTCGTGACGAAGTGGAACGTGGTGCCGCCCTGCATCGGAATCGGGTCGCGCGCATGATGCGTGAGCACGAACACCGGCCCGTGGTAGGGCGGATCGTCGCCCCACCATCCCTTCCACTCGTCGTCGGGCCACTCGCCCCGGATCGGGCCAAACATGTTGCGCCCCATGATGTAGGCGCTCGGGGCGAGGATCTGGTCGACGATCGACTGGTTCTCATCGGGCTGCTCGAACATCCACCGATGCATGTCCTCACCGCCCTCGCCGAGCGGATCGTCGAGCGACTGGTGAGGTCCGGCGACGAAGCCGTCGAGCGAGATCGTCAGGTTGGCGGTGACGAGACCGTCGTCGAGGGTCATGAGGGCACACTACGCCCAGCGCCCGAGCAGCGCAGCACTGCATGCGAACGCACGGATTCAGCGCTGAGCGAGCACGATTCCGGATGTCGCGGGCCGGTGCCAGACTGACGAAATGTCTCTTCTCTCTGATCTGAGCGAGCGAATTCCAGGCCGGGTGCATGGTCCCGGCGCAACCGAGTACGACGCCGGCCGCACCGTCTTCGCCGGCATCGGCGAGCCAGAAGCGGTCGTGCGGCCGCACACCGCCGACGACGTCGCGTCCGCCGTCGGCCTCGCCGCTGCGGCGGGCATTCCCATCGCCGTGCGCAGCGGCGGCCACGGCCTCCTCCCGGTCGACGACGGACTCGTCGTCGACCTCGCCGAATTCACCGCCATCGAAGTCGGCGCCGACGGCCTCGTCACCGTCGGCGGCGGCGCGCGCTGGGGCGATGTCGCGGCGGCCCTCGCCCCGCACGGGCTCTGCATCAGCTCGGGCGACACCCGTGACGTGGGCGTCGGCGGCATCGCGCTCGGCGGCGGCATCGGCTGGCTGGTGCGCGCGCAAGGTCTCGCCGTCGATGCCCTGCGCGAGATCCAGCTCGTGACTGCAGCCGGCGAGGTGCTGATCGTGAACGAGACCCTGCACCCCGAGACGTTCTGGGCGCTCCGCGGCGGCGGCGGCAACTTCGGCGTGGCGACGCGCTTCACGTTCCAGGCGATGCCCGCCGAAGGGCTCGTCGGCGGGCACGTGCAGTTCGACCGGTCCGATGTGCCCGCCGTGCTGCGGGCGTGGCGCGACGTGATGCGGGCCGGCCCCGACGAGCTGAACTCGTCGCTCGTGCTGATGCCGCCGTTCGGCCCCGAGATGCCCGGCGGCCCGCAACTCGGCGTCGCCCTGCAGGGAAGCGAAGAGCAATTGCGTGAACTGCTCGCGCCGCTCCTCGAGCTGCCGTCGGTGCTCGAGGTCGCCCTGGTCCCGGTGGCCTACGGCGAGCTGCTCGAAGACGCCCCGCCCGGGCGTCCGCCGTTCCTGTTCGTCGGCGGCAACGGCTTCGTGCCCGAGCTCTCCGATGCGGCGCTCGACGCGATCGCCACCGCCTACGACCGCGAGGTGCCCACCATGGTGCTGCTGCGGGCCCTCGGCGGCGCGTTCTCCCGCGTCGCGCCCGAGGCGACGGCGATCGCCCACCGCGACGCCGAAGCACTGCTGATCGTCAACGGAGTGCTGGCGCTCGACGCGGCGCCCGAACTCGTGGCAGCGACGAAGGTCGGCAGCGACGCGGCCATCGCGTTCACGAGCGGGGTCTACGGCAACTTCGCGCCAGAGCGCGGCGACGAGGTGACCGCGTCGATGTATCCGCCCGCGACGCTCGAGCGCCTGCGCCGGGTCAAGGCACAGCTCGACCCGGGCAACGTGTTCCGGCAGAACCACAACATCACGCCCGCGGGCTGATGTCGCGGCGGGCGGGTGCCCGGGGCTGTGGCTTGGCGGCGGCTCGCGGCATCCGCATCGCATCGCATCGACGCGGCGCCGGGCCGCGCCAGCGCGCGTCAGACGGTGACGAGCGGGGCGGCCACCGCTTCGAGCGCCCCGGGAACGAGACGGAAGTAGGCCCAGGTGCCGCGCTTGGAACGGGTGAGGAAGCCCGCCTCGGTGAGGATCTTCAGGTGGTGCGAGACCGTCGGCTGACTGAGCCCGACCGGCTCGATGAGATCGCAGACGCACGCCTCTTGACCCTCGGATGCCGCGACGATCGAGACGAGCCGCAGTCGCACCGGGTCGGCGAGTGCCTTGAGCTTTCGCGCGAAGAGCTCGGCGTCGCCGGGCGTGATCGTCTCGCGGGTGAGCGGCGCGCAGCAGGCGACCGGCGCGGCGGCGGGCGCGACCGCGTCGCGGTTCACGAGAGGTAGTTCGACGATCGTCACACGATGAGTCTACCCGTATATTGACATTCGTCGATATAGTCGCCACACTCGGTATATCGACGAACTTCAATGAATGCGAGCACTCGGATGACCCTCATCGACCTCACCCCACCGACGACCCTCGCCCCGCGGCTGCAAGCGCTGCCCGTCGCCATCATCGGCGCGGGCCCGATCGGCCTCGCCGCCGCGGCGAACCTCGCCGAGCGCGGGCTCGACTTCGTACTGCTCGAAGCCGGCGACCGCATCGGCGCGAGCGTGCTGCAGTGGGGCCACACCCGGCTCTTCTCGCCGTGGAAGCACCTCATCGACCCGGCGGCGCAGCGACTCCTCCTCGACCAGACCGACTGGGTGGCACCGCCCGGCGACTCGCTCCCCACCGGCGCCGAACTCGTCGCGCGGTTCCTCGCGCCGCTCGCCGCGCTTCCGGCGATCGCCGCCCGCACCCGCCTCGGCGTCGACGTCACCGACGTCTCCCGCGAGGGCATGGACCGCACGCGCACCGCCGCCCGTGCGCAGGCGCCGTTCCTCCTGCGCGTTCGCACCGCCGACGGCGTCGAGGAGCTCACCGCCCGCGCCGTCATCGACGCCTCGGGCACCTATCGCAGCCCCAACAGCCTCGGTTCCTCGGGCCTCGACCCGCTCGGGTTCGACGAGGTCGCCGAGCTCGTGAGCCACGCCCTGCCCGACGCGCTCGGCCACGATCGGGCCGCGTTCGCCGGCCGCCACACGGTCGTCGTCGGTGCCGGACACTCCGCCGCCAATACGCTCCTACAGCTCGCGGAACTCGCCGAGCAGGATGCCGGAACCCGCATCACCTGGGTCATCCGCAACGCCACCGCCGCGCGCGTCTCGACCTCGCCCGATGACGAACTGCGGGCGCGGGCATCGATCGGCGCCCGCGTCGACGCACTCGTCGCGGCCGGCCGCATCGAGCTCGTCGACCGCTTCGAGATCGTTCGCCTCGCTCGCGGCGGAGACGACGGGGCATCCGTCGTTCGCATCACCGGCCGGCGCGGCGACGGGCTCGAGACGATCTCGGCCGACCGCATCGTGAACGCCACGGGGTTCCGGCCGAACCTCGACATGCTGCGCGAGATCCGGCTCGAGCTCGACGAGATCGTCGAAGCCCCTCGGCGGCTCGCTCCCCTCATCGACCCGAACCTGCACTCGTGCGGCACCGTCGAGCCGCACGGATTCGCCGAGCTCACCCAGCCCGAGCGCGACTTCTTCATCGTCGGCATGAAGAGCTACGGCCGGGCGCCGACGTTCCTGCTCGCGACGGGCTACGAGCAGGTGCGCTCGGTCTCGGCCTGGCTGGCCGGCGACGCCGCAGCCGCGCGCAACGTCGAGCTCGTGCTGCCCGCCACCGGCGTGTGCTCGACCGGCGAACCCGGCGAAGCCGGCGAACCCGGCCGAGCCGGCGCGGGGGGCACCGCCTGCTGCAGTTGAGTCGACCGGCTCGGGCCGGGATGACTCAGAGCTCGTCGGTGAGCAGTCGCCGCAACCACTCGCGCCGCGCGCGATGCGCTTCGATCGAGACCACGGGCGACTCGGCGGCGCAGTCGGAGCCGTGGAAGGCGCCCGACCAGACATGCAGTTCGGCGCGGCATCCGTGCGCCCAGAGGCCGCCGGCGTAGCCGACGATCGTGTCGCGGAAGAGCTCGGCGGAACCCGTGTCGAGAAAGCTCGGCGCGAGCCCGGCGAGGTCGTCGCGCTCAGCCGGCGGCACCAGCTCGCTCCCCGCCAAGACGGCCGCCCAGGCCGTCGCGTTGCTGAGTTCGCTCCACGAGGGGTCTTGGGCGAACTGGCGGATCGCCGGGGTCGGTTCACGGCCGAGCATGGGGCAGATCAGCAGCTGGCCCACGAGAGGGATGCCGCGGTCTCGACACTCCATAGCGGTGGCCGCGGCGAGCCCGCCGCCACCGCTCTGCCCGGCGAGCACGACCGGCAAGCCATCGTCTGCGCACGCCACGACGGCCTCGATCACCGTCTCGACCATGCGCTCGAGACGGTGCTCGGGAGCCAACGGGTACTCGACCGTCCACACCTCGAGGTCGAGCGCGTCGGCGTGACGCGCGACGACATCGACGCCGTCGAAGCGGTTGCCGGCGATGAGCCCCCCGCCGTGCAGGAACACCACGCGCGCGGCAACCCGCTCACCCCGGAACACGGTGACGGCCGAGCCATCCTCGAGCTCATGGCCCTCTGCGGTCAGACCCAGTCGAGCCGCCACCGCCTCGGCCGTGGTGCCGCGCGCCGCGCCCGCGCGCCGGTAGGCGGCGATGTCGACTGCCGTCGCGATGTCGGTCGGCATCGTGCGCGCGAGGTCGGCGAGGGCGCCTCGGAGCGACCGGGCGACCGGGACCCGCGGCTCGGCTTCGGCCGGGGGGCATGTCGACCGCAACATCTGCCTCTTTCGTCGATGACTCGGGGATCGCCTGCCAGCCTATGGTTCCGAGCCACGCCCGGAGGCTCCCTCGGTACTAGGACGCTTCGAGGATGATCGCCGGCTGCTCCTCGACCGGCGTCGCAAGCCCTCGCTCGGCGAGGAAGTGCTCGGCGTCGAGGGCGGCGGCGCAACCGGTGCCCGCCGCCGTGATGGCCTGGCGGTAGCGCTTGTCGACGAGGTCTCCGCACGCGAAGACGCCCTCGAGATTCGTTCGGGTCGACGGATGCGCCACCTTCACGTACCCGTCGGCGTCGAGCTCGACCTGCTCGGCGACGATCTCGCTGCGCGGGTCGTGACCGATCGCGATGAACAGGCCCGTCGCGTCGATGGCCTTCTGCTCACCGGTTGCGGTGTCGCGCAGCTGCAGCCGCTCGAGGCCGTCGGCGCCTTCGACGGCGATGACCTCGGCGTTCCAGTACGGGCGGATCTTCGGGTTGGACAGCGCCCGCTCCTGCATGATGCGCGACGCCCGCAGCGAGTCGCGCCGGTGCACGAGGGTGACGGAGTCGGCGAACCGGGTGAGGAACATGGCCTCTTCGAGCGCCGAGTCGCCGCCGCCGACGACCGCGATGTCCTTGCCACGGAAGAAGAAGCCGTCGCAGGTGGCGCACCAGGAGACGCCGCGGCCGGTCAGTCGCTCCTCGCCTTCGACGCCGAGCTTGCGATAGGCCGAGCCCATGGCGAGCACGACGGAGTGCGCCCGGTATTCGACGCCGTTGATGGTGCGGATCGTCTTCACATTGCCGGTGAGCTCGACCTCGGTCGCGTCGTCGTAGACGATGCGGGCGCCGAATCGCTCTGCCTGCTGCCGCATCTGCTCCATGAGTTCGGGCCCCATGATGCCCTCGGCGAACCCGGGGTAGTTCTCGACCTCGGTCGTCGTGACGAGCGCCCCGCCCGCCTCGACCGAACTCGCGAGCACAACCGGCGCGAGGCCGGCCCTGGCGAGGTAGACGGCGGCCGTGTACCCCGAGGGGCCCGAGCCGATGACGACGACGTTCTCGGTGGGACCCGGGAGGCTGCGTCGCCCGGCGGAGTCGAGCTCGACCATGGCTACGCCGCCGGGGCGATCTCGGCGAGAAGCGCCTCGACTCGGCGTCGGATGTCGTCACGGACGCGTCGCACCGTCTCGAGGTCCTTGCCCGCCGGATCCTCGAGCACCCAGTCTTCGTAGCGCTTGCCGGGGAAGATCGGGCATGCGTCGCCGCAGCCCATCGTGATCACGACGTCCGACTCCTTCACGGCGTCGAGGGTGAGGATCGTCGGGGTGTTGCCGGTGATGTCGATGCCCTCCTCGGCCATGGCCTCGATGGCGACGGGATTGATCTGATCCTTCGGCTCCGAGCCGGCTGAGCGGACCTCGACACCGTCGCCGCCGAGCGCGCGGAGGTACCCCGCGGCCATCTGGGAGCGACCGGCATTGTGAACGCAGACGAACAGGACGGAGGGCTTCTTCTCAGTGCTCATGACCACAATGATAGACGTACATCTATGATTTGGCTACTGCGACCGAGACTTTCGTTCGGACCGGCTCTGCGGCGGCGACCGCGGTCGGGAAGAGGAAGCTCACGAGCAGCACACCGAGGAATCCTCCGACGAGCTGCGCACCGAGGAACGGTGCGACCGACGCCGGCGCGATGCCCGCGAACGTGTCGGAGAAGATGCGACCGACGGTCACAGCCGGGTTGGCGAAGGAGGTCGAGCTGGTGAACCAGTAGGCCGCGCCGATGTACGCACCCACAGCGGCCGGGATGATCCGCGCGTTGCCGCTTCGCACGAGCGCGAAGATCACCAGCACGAGCCCGGCGGTCGCCACGATCTCAGCGAGGAGGGTGCCGGGCGCCGCGCGCTCGGTCGACGAGATCGCGGCGGGCACGTCGAACATGGCGTTCGCAAGCAGTGCGCCGACGATCGCGCCGAGCACTTGCGCGACGGCGTACGGTGCGACATCGCGAGCGGAGAATCCCGGTTGGCCCGAACGGCGCGAGAGCCACCAGTCCGCCAGGGAGACGACGGGGTTGAAGTGCGCGCCCGACAGCGGCCCGAGCACGGCGATGAGCACCGCCAGACCGAGGGTCGTGGCGATGCTGTTCTGCAGCAGCTGGAGTCCGACGTCGTTCGGAGAGAGCTCCGAGGCGGCGATTCCGGAGCCGACGACGATCGCGACGAGGAGGGCGGTGCCCAGGAACTCGGCGACCAGGCGACGGGTGAGCGGGGCAGGGATGGGCTGGGGTGACACGTCGGCGGTCATCGGTCCTGTCGATCTCAGAGGGTGGTGAGCAGCTCGCGGATGCGGCGCTCGATGTCATCCCGGATCTCCCGCACCTGAGCGAGGGGCTTGCCCACCGGGTCGGGGAGTTCCCAGTCGAGGTACCGGCGGCCCGGGTAGATCGGACAGGCGTCGCCGCACCCCATCGTGATCACGACATCCGCCGCGCGGACCACCTCGTCGGTCAGCGGCTTCGAGTACTCGCCGGCCAGCGGCACGCCGATCTCGTCGAGCGCGGTCAGGACGGAGCTGCGCACCTCGCCGGCGGGATCCGAGCCGGCGGTGCGCACGTGCACCCGGTCACCGGCCAGGTGCCGGAGGATCGCCGAGGCCATCTGGGATCGGCCGGCGTTCTGCACGCAGACGAACAGCACCTCCGGCGCGCCGGTACTCGGCGCCGTGTCATCCCGGGCGAGCGCCTCGAGGCGATCCGCCGCGAACTGCGCCGCGAGCGAAGGGACGCGCTGGCCAGGGGTCGGCCGTGCCGCGAGCAGCTCGTAGCTCTCGTGCACGTACCGCTCGACCGTCTCGGAGCTGAACACGCCCCGGAACCGTTCGCTGAGATTCTGCACGACCCGGTCGAGGATCGGCTCGACGGCGACCTCGGTTTCGGGCCGGCCGAGCATCTCGGCGATCCGGTCGGCATGAGCCGGCGCCAGGGAGTACCAGGTGCGGCGCCCATCGGGCTCACGCTGCAGCAGCCCTTCATCGAGCAGCGCCTTCACGTGGTGGCTCACGGTCGGCTGCCGCAGCCCGAGCTCCTCGGCGAGTCGACCGACGAGCACCCGGCCGTCGGGGGCGGCGAGGATGCTCCGGAGGATGTGAGCGCGCGTCGGATCGGCCACGAGCCGGAGCTCGCGCGTGGCCTCAGCGACATCACCCATAGACCAAAGTCTATGGCACGGAGCCCGGCCAGCGTCGAGCACCACGACACCGAGCAAGAACTTCGCGTCGCGGTGACCACGCGCGCGGCCGCATCCCTCAGCCCACGAACCCCCGGAAGGGGTCGTTCTCCTCTTCGCGGCGAGCGCGCTCGGCCTCGGCGGCGCGCACCCCACGATCGAGGTCGCCGAGCAGCTCGCGCACCCGGTCGTCGCGCTCGGCCTCGTAGGTCTCGTCGACCTCGATCTGCGGCCACTCGCCCCACTCGCGTTCGAGTCGGGTCTCGATGGCGCCCGAGACCTCCTCCCACGCCTCTCGACGGGCCCGCTCGGCGAACTCGTTGAGGTAGTCGGGATCGCTTCGGCGCAGCCACAGCTCTCTGGCCACCGCGGCATAGACCTGCTCGCGTCGGCGCAGGTTCGCGGCATCCGCTCGCCGGTAGTCGTGTTCGTGCGCCGACCGGCCGTCGCGGCTCGCCGCCTCGGAGCGGGCCTCGCCGGTGCGTTCGGCCACCTCGTCGGCCTCTTGCACGAGTTCGTAGAGCACGGCGCGCGCGGCGGCCGCAGCCCGCTCAGGCGCGAACGGCTCGTCACCGCGCAACGCCTCGACGATCAGCCGGTTCTTCAAAGCCATGCGCCCGGCGGATTCGGCGACGAGCACACCCTCGGCGAGCATCTCATCGAAGGTGGGTGACGGCGCCTCGGGCAGCGCGCTGCGGTCGAACGGCTTGAATCGCCGTCGCGAACGTCTGCGCCACAGGGGCATGCCGGTCGACCTCCGAACCTCGATGCGCGCCCGCCGTTCAGCGGCCGGGGGTCGAGCCTATCGCGCACGTCTGTCACGCCGGTAACGAGTCGGTGGTCGCGGCTAGCCTGCTGAGATGAGCCGAGTGGATGCCGCGGGGCGGGCGTGCAGCATCACCCTCGCCGAGGGTCGGTGCCCGGCACCGGTCGAGCCCGGCGCACCGCTCGACCTCTGCACGCGGCACCTGCTCGAGGCGTACGACTGGGTCGCCCGCGGAGTCGGCGAGACCGATCTGATGCCCGGGCCGTGCCCGGTGTGCGGCTCATGGGTGGGGGTCGCCTACCCGTCGGGTCGCATCTGCGCGAACTGCGAGTGGCGGGTCGGCGACGTGCCCGACCTCGAGGTCGCCGACCCTCGGGTCGACGTCGTCTACTACCTCCGCTACCGCGACCAGATCAAGATCGGCACCTCGGGCAATCCGCGTCTGCGGGTTGCGAGCCTGCCGCACGACGAGGTGCTCGCGTTCGAGCTCGGCGACCGGCTGGTCGAGCAGCGACGGCACGCGCAATTCGCCGCCCGCCGCTTCGCGGGCACCGAGTGGTTCGCCGTGCACGACGAACTGCTCGCGCACATCGCCGAGCTGAGGCTCGGCGTCGCCGACCCGTGGCAGCAGTACGACCGCTGGGTGAGCCGGCGCCTCGCGGCGCAGAACTAACAGGCCGATGCCTCGTCGCCGCCCGGGCAGCCACGTGGCGAGCTACCCGGTCGGCGATGCCGGCTCGGCGCCGGTGCGGCGCGCGACGATCGCGGCAAGCGGCCTGCTGCCGGGGTCGGTGCGGGTGTGCACCTCTTCGACCGTGAATCCCGCGGCTTCGACGCGCTCCACCATTTCGCTGGGCGGCCAGAGGTAAGCAGTCACGACCTTGTGCGGGAACGGCTCGACGCTCACTCCGTCGAAGAAGCCGAGCAGCATGCTTCCGCCGGGGGCGATGCACCGCGCGAACTCGTCGAGTGCCGACGGCACCCGCTCCGGTTCGAGATGGATCAGCGAGTACCACGCGAGGATTCCGGCGAGCCCGGCATCGGGGACGCCGAGGTCGTCGAACGACGCCACTCGGAACGGCACCTCGGGGAATCGCTCCTCGGCACGAGCGACGAATGCGGGAACGAGGTCGGCGCCCTCAACCTCGTGGCCGAGCCGCCAGAGGTGGTCGGCCCAGTGGCCCGGCCCGCACCCGGCGTCGAGCAACGGTCCATCGAGGTGCTCGGCCCATCGGGAGATGAGTTCGCGGTCGAGTTCATGCATGTCGGCCACCGAGCCGAGCAGTGAGACGTACTCCTCGGCTCGCCGCGTGTACGCATCGCGCACCTCGGCGACCGACACGTCACCCTCCTCTTCAGTCGTTGTGTTGCCGACTACCAGGGCGACGGGCGGTCGTTGTCGCGCCGGCTGTCGTCGGGCAGGTGCGGCAGCTCGGAGCCGCCCGCACGGATGCACAGCCACCGCAGCTGCTCGGGGCTGTCGGGCACGCAGCGCCAGGTGCGCCAGACGTCTTGTCCGACGCGCACGACCGTGCCCGGCCCGACGTCGACGACCTCGTCGTCGAGGCCCATCTGCCCGCGGCCGGCGAGGAACACGTAGAGCTCCTCGACGCGCGAGTGCGTGTGCCAGTACCCGGCCTCTTCACCCGGCTCGAGCGCGTTCGCGGTCATGCCGATGTACTGCATCGTGAGGTCGTGGTCGACGACCCGTCGACCATCGCGCGAGCTCTCGGGCCGGAAGCCGCCGTAGTGCCCCCGCCATTCGTCGAGCCCGCCCATTTCCAGCACTTCGTAGTCGCTCACGATGTCACTGTAACGGCAGGCCTCGGCGAACGGCAGGCCCCTTCGGCGCATCGCGAGAGGCCCGTCGAGGGATGCCCGCACCAACGTTCAGGGGCAGTACAGCTGGGTGCGCTCGCCCGAACGGTCGATGGTGTGGGCCGACATCGGCGCGCCGCACAGCGGGCACACGGGAGGTGCGGCTTGCGCCGGCTCCTCGTCGTAGGGGCCGAGCGGCGGCGGGCCGATGTAGGGCAGCAGCTTGGCGTTCAACCGGTCGATGAAGCCGGCGTAGCCGCGCTGGGCTCCGGGTGGCGTGTCCCGCTTTCTTCGTGTCACAATCATTAGTGTACTAACTATTAGCCACCACGTCATACTGGGAGTCCATGAACGCCCGAAGCGCACCCCACGGCTCCGCCGCAGCGACCGCCGCGGCATCCGAAGACCTGCTCGCCCTCGAGAACCAGGTGTGCTTCGCCCTCGCCGTCGCCGCGCGCGGCGTCATCGGCGTC
Organism: Agromyces badenianii; assembly: GCF_003070885.1. Classification (NCBI taxonomy): domain Bacteria; kingdom Bacillati; phylum Actinomycetota; class Actinomycetes; order Micrococcales; family Microbacteriaceae; genus Agromyces; species Agromyces badenianii. The sequence goes on along the minus strand of NZ_CP028913.1, from coordinate 75,015 downwards.
TACCGGCCGATCCTCGAACCGCTCGGCCTCACGCATCCGCAGTACCTCGTGATGCTCGCCCTCTGGCAGCGCAGCCCCCGCACCGTGCGCGACCTCGGCGACGCCCTGCAACTCGAGCCCGCCACCCTCTCCCCGCTGCTCAAGAGACTCGAGGCGCAGGGCTACCTCACGAGGGAGCGCAGCGCACGAGACGAGCGGGCGCTCGACGTCGCACTGACCGACACGGGCCGGGCGCTGCGCGAGCAGGCGCTCGCGATCCCGCCGCAGGTCGTCGACCGTCTCGGCATGAGCCTCGACGAGCTCGGGCGCCTGCGCGACCGCCTCACCGAGGTGATCGCCGCCGTGCAGCACGGCTGACCAGTCGGCGCGAGCCCCGCGACCCGCGCCCGGTCACGCCTCGTCGGGCTCGAAGCCCGCGACTCGGCCGTCGGCCGAGGCGTACTTCACGATCAGGCTCGCGTCCTTGCCGCCGAGGCCCTCGTCGATGAGCCGCCTGAACTGCTCGAGCGCGATGCGCGCCGCCGGCAGGTGCAGCTCCGCCGCATCCCCGGCCGCGACGGCGAACGACAGGTCCTTCTCGGCGAGCACGGTCGTGAACGTCGCGTCGAAGCCGCGGTTCGCCGGGCTCGTCGGCACGACTCCGGGCACCGGGTACCACGTGCGCAACGGCCACGACTCCCCCGACGAGACGGATGCCACCTCGTAGAACTTCGCCGGGTCGAGCCCGAGCTCCTCGGCGAGCTGCGAGCCTTCGGCGACGCCGAGCAGCGAGACGAAGAGCATGAGGTTGTTCGCGAGCTTCGCGGCGATGCCCATCGTCGGCCCGCCGAGGTCGAAGACGTGCCCCGCGAGCGGTGCCACGAGCTCGGTGGCCTCGGCGACGTCGGCCGGCGCACCGCCGAGCATGAACGTCAGCGTGGCCGCCTCGGCGCCCGCGATGCCCCCGGAGACGGGCGAGTCGACGAACCGGAACCCATGGTCGACGGATGCCTCGTGGCAGAAGCTCGACGTCGCGATGTCGACCGTCGAGGTGTCGAGCAGCAGCGAGGCGCGCGACGCCGTCGCCCACACGCCGTCCTCGCCGCCGTAGACTTCGCGCACGTGCTCGCTCCGTGGCAGCGACGTGATCACGGCGTCGGCGTCGAGCACCGCCGCGGCCACGGTCGCGACGACTCGCACGCCGCGCTCGGCGGCCGCGGTGCGCGCCGCAGGCACCGGATCGACACCGCGCACGACATGCCCCGCCGAGACGAGGTGACCCGCCATCGGGCCGCCCATGTTGCCCAGACCGATCCACGCGATGGTGGCCATGGTCCCTCCCGACGTCGTCGTCGCTGCGAAGCACGCTCCGCTTCAACGATACGTCCGAGACGTCACCGTGCGATACGCCTGAGGCGGCTCAGGCCATGCCCTCGGCCGTCTGCTCGAGCTGCGATTTCGGCCGCCCGCGTTGCGTCGCGAGCGCGGTGCCCGCGGCTCCGCAGACGACGGCGATCGCGACGACCTCGATGAACGTGAAGGTCTCCGAGAGCACGAGCCATCCGAAGATCGCCGCGATGACGGGCCCGAAGCTCGTGATGATCGCGTAGATGCGCGGTGAGATGCGGCGCAGGATGAACGTGTCGAGGCTGTAGGGCAGCGCCGACGACAGCACGCCGACCCCGAGCAGGATCGCGACGATCGACCAGTCGATGACGGCGGGGTCGAACGTCGCCGCGGCGAAGGGCACGAGCAGCACGAGGCTCACGAGGCTGGCCACGGTGAGCCCTTCGAGTCCGGGCAGCCCGACCGCCACGCGACGGGTGAGCAGGATGTACCCGGCCCACGCCGCCGCCGCGGTGAGCGCGAGTGCGACGCCCCACGGGTCGATGCCCGCGGCATCCGACGCTCCGGGGCCGATGAGCAGGAACACACCCGCGCCCGCGGCGAGCGCGCAGATCACGTCGAGCACCCGTCGCGAGCTCGCGAGGGCCAGGGCGAGCGGCCCGAGGAACTCGATCGTCGCCGCGACGCCGAGACCCAGCAGGTGCACGGACTCGTAGAACGCGAGATTCATCACGGCGAGCACCACACCGAGCGCGATCGCCGGCCAGAGGCGTCGCCACGTGAGCTCGGCCCGCTTGGGACGGTAGAAGGGCAGCACGGCGACGACCATCACGAGCTGTCGCACGGCGACGACGACGAACGAGCCGACGACCGGGATGACGAGGCCCGCGAGCGAGGAGCCGAAGTTGATCGACACCTCGGTGCCGAGCTGCGTCGCGGCGCCCGCGAGGCCGCGGCGCCGGGCCGCGGCATCCGTCGCCTGCGACGCGGTCGACGACGGCGACCCGGTCGATGCCGCCGACGACGATGCATCCGACGCGGCGGCACCAGTCTCGTCAGTCACCCTCCGACGATACGCGCCGAGCGGCGACCCTCACGCCCCCGCGAGCCGGGCGAACGCGGCGTCGAGGGCAGCGCCGGTTCCCGGCGCGAGCACCTCGGCGACGACGAAGCCGTCGCGGCGCACGAGGTAGACCCGGTCGCGGCGGAGGCGGCGGCTGCGCGGCCCGCTCGTGTGCCGCGCAAAGACGTGCGCCTCGACGCCGAGTTCCGCGGCGATGCGCCGCACGGCACGGCCGGGCACGCCGTAGCCGTGCACCTGCCACTGCACGGAGCGCAGTGCGTCGAAGTTGCCGCCGGTCCACGGCAGCCGCAGGCCGACGGCACCGTCGCGACGGGTGCCCGCGGCATCCGGCACCGGATACCGGATGCGCGTCTGCGAGACGTAGCCGAACACCCGACGGCCGCCGATGATGCGCGGCAGCACGCGAACGACGATCGGCCCGATGACCGGCACGATGCGCCCGCGCACGAAACGCGCGAGCGGCGATGCCGAGGTCACGACGGCGAACGCCCGGTCGGTCGTGGCGACGAGCACCCTGCCGACGGGCCGCCGCTCGGCCTCGTAGTGGTCGAGTCGCGCATCGGGCATGCCGCCGACCACGACGTCGGCGAGCGCGCAGGCGAGACCGTGCGCCTCCTGCAGGCCGGTGTTCATGCCCTGGGCGCCGACCGGCGAGTGGATGTGCGCGGCATCGCCGACGAGAAAGCACGGCCCCGCACGGAAACGCGCGGCGAGGCGGTGGTGCAGCCGATAGGTGGTGAACCACGAGGATGCCGCGTACCGCACGCCGAACTCCCGGTCGAGCAGCCCGCGCACGAGCGACTCCGGCAGTTCGCCCGTTTCGTCGCGATCGCGATCACGCACGACCCCGAGCAGTCGCATGCGCCCCGGGCCCATCGGAAAGGCGAGCAGGAAGTGCTCGGCCGTGATGCGCACGTTGATCGCGCCGCCGACGAGACCGGTGACGCCCGAGGCATCCACGATGCAATAGGTGTGCTCGTTCGTCACCCCCTCGAACGGGATGCCCAGCGCGTCGCGCACCGGCGAGTGCGCTCCGTCGGCGCCGACGCAGTAGCGGGCGTGCACGGTCACGGCACCGCTCGGCGCGGCGAGCGTCGCGGTGACGGATGCCGCGGCATCCGCCCCGTCGATCTCGAGGTGGTCGAGCCGATGCCCCCACCGCACCTCGTGGCCCAGCTCGCCGAGCGCGTCGACGAGCAGCTGCTCGTTGCGGCTCTGCTCGAAGATCGTGATCTCGCGGTACGGCGTGACTCCCTCGCCGATCGCCCGCAGTTCGATGCGCCCGAACGGCCGGCGGCCCCGGCCCGCCCCCGGCACGACGGCCGTGGCCGAGGAACGCGCGGCGAGCACCCGGTCGACGAGCCCGAGCTGGGCGTAGATCTCCATCGAGCGCGCCTGCACGGCGAGGGCACGGGACTCGCGGGTGGGGCCGCTCTTGCCATCGACGATGACGGCGTCGACGCCGAGCTTCGCGAGGCACACCGCGAGCATGAGTCCGCTCGGGCCCGCACCGACGATGAGCACGTCGGCGTCGATACGCCCGACGGATGCCTCGGTGACCGGTGCCTCGGCGCCCTCGCCCATGATTCAACTCTCGCACCGCGCAGCTCGTGATGCCAGACCGAACCGGGGGAAGAGCGCGGGGTTGTTCGCGGCGGTGGGTTCTTCTCCGCCGCCCGACCTCAGAGCACGATGTCGTCGGATGACTCGAGCCGGCGCCACCCGGCGGCCACGACCGTGCGCGGCAGCACGTCGGCCGAGACGAGCTCGGGCATGACGAGGCCGGTGATGCCCGAGACATCCGACACGGCCACTTGGAAGGTGCGGAACGGACCGAGCGGTGGTGCCTGCCCGGGCCGCGGGGCTGCGACCTCGCTCGTGTCGACGAGTGGCGCCTGGTCGACCACGAAGGCGGTCGTCGCGAGTGCACCGCCGGAGTTCCACGCGACGACCTTCCAGAACCGCACGGGCACGCGGATGCCGCGATAGGGCGGGTCGCCCGCGGCGAGCACCGGCGCCGTGAACACGCTGAGTCGCAGCCGGTGCGCCTCGGCGTGCTCGAGCACGTGGTCTTCGAGGCCGAGCCAGAGCTCTTTCGACTGGTTGAACCCCGAGGCCTGCGGCGCGGCGTTCGGGTAGCGGAAGGTCTCGGCGTTGGCGCGGGCGGCCACCTCGGGTGCACCCCACACGGGATCGCGGCGCCGCACCAGGTGGCCGCGATCGAAGTCGTTGCGGGCGTAGATCTCGGGGCCGGCCTGCCAGTCGGCGGGAATGCGCTCGTCGAGACGCCAGTCGTCGCCGCGCGGAAGGTCGATCAGCGATGGCCCGTCGACGTTGACCCCCGTGACCCGGGCGAGGCGCCTGCCGGTGTCGAGCAGCACCGAGAAGTGGAGGTAGTCGAGTTCGACGGTCGCCGCGGCATCCGTCTCGCTCACGTGCGGCATCGCCGCTGAAACACCGAGGAACTGCGCATCGAAGCCCATGCCCCGAGTCGACCATGATCCGCCGACACGGCGCATCTCAGTTCGTCACAGAACGCCCTCGAAGAGGCCGAGTTCGACGGCCGCCGCTCGGGCCAGCAGAAAGCCGAGGATGCCCACGATCCAGCCCGTCGCTTCGGCGGCGTTCTTCTCCATCCAGGCGCCGAAGCTCGCGAGGGGTCGTTCCATCGCGCGAGCGGCGACGAGCCGCAGCCCGAGCAGCACGAGCGCGGGCAGCACCATGACGACGCAGTAGCCCACGAGCACCAGCAGGCGGGTGCCGGCGTCGTACTCCGACGTCGAGAGCAGGCCGATGCCGATGAGGTACGGCAGCATCGACGCGACCTCGACGGCGGCGGCCGCGACGGCGAGACCCATGAGCGGCAGCACGCTGCCCGCCTCGTCGGCGACATCGGTGACGGCGCGCTCGCGCCAGCGGGCGAATCGGCCCGGGCCGGATCGCTTGCGCTTGCCGCCGATGAAGAAGGAACCCACGAGCAATGCGGCGCCGACGACGAGCTGCGCCCAGAGGAACGCCGGGGTCGCCGAGAGCTCCATGAGCTGCGGCACCGCCGTCGCCGCGATCGTGAGCAGCACGACGCCGACCGCGAGGTAGAACCCGGCGACCGTCGCGAGGTAGATGAGGATGCGCCCCGGCCGCAACCTGCCGGGCGCGAGCAGCAGCCAGGTCGGGATGAGCAGGGTGCCGAAGCTCGTCGAGTCGACGAGCGCCAGCAGCGCGAGCGTGCCGAGGAGGGCGGGGCCGGTGAGGGCGGCACCGCTCAGAAGATCGAATTCCACCCGCCCAGCCTGTCGGATGCCGCGGGCCGGCGAATCCCCCCGGCGACGGATGTCGCGGGGCGGTCACCCTCGCGAGCTGGTCGAGCGAGCCACCGTGGGCCCGCTCGGGCTCAGCGCACCCGCAGCGTCGCGAGAATCGCGGCAGCGACCTCGTCGCGGTCGCGCTCGGGCTCGAACACGAGCCACTCGAGCCCCGACATGAGCACCGCTCCGAAGACGCCCGAGGCCATGATGCCGCTGCGTCCGGCCGCGGCATCCGTCTCGTCGATCGCCTCGGCGAACACGGCGAGCGCGTCGTGCCGAAGCGCGAAGAGGGTCTCCTGCCAGGCGCGGTCGGTGCGGAAGATCTCCGACGCCATGAGCTTGGCGAGCGGGGCGTTCGCGGCGATGAGGTCGAGCAATCTGGTCACGAGGGCGTCGACCGCGTCCCAGCCGCGCAACTCACCCTTCGCACTGCGGAGGGAGTCGGCGAGCGCGCCGACCCCCTCTTGCAGCAGGGCCTCGAAGAGCTGATCCTTCGAGCTGAAGTTGTAGTACAGGCTGCCCTTGGCGACGCCGGCGAGCTCGGCGACCTCGTCCATGGTCGTGCCGGTGATGCCCTTCGTGGCCGCCAGCTCGAGCGCGGCGTCGAGGATGGCGCGCTTGGTGGTGTTGGCGCGGGCCATGGTGTCTCCTCGTCGTTCCGTTCGAGTCGGTGGCCGCGGCCTAGATCGCCAGCTCGGGGTGCAGGCGGCTGACGCTCCACATGCGCTGCTTGCCCGCGCTCCAGGCGCTGATCGCGAGCGAACCGACGAGGATGCCGGCCAGCACGAGCACCGAAAGCCACAGTCTAGAGTCCACGCCGCCGGTGATGAGCTCGCGCAGGCCGCTCACCACGTAGGAGGCGGGCATGAACGGGTGCAGCACCTGGAAGAACTGCGGCGTGGTCTCGACCGGGTAGGTGCCGCCCGAGGAGCTCAGCTGCAGCATGAGCAGCACGAGGCTCACCACCCGGCCCGCGGCGGTGCCGAGCACGATGATGAACATCTGCTGCAGTGCCAGGAATGCCAGGGTGACGAGGTAGATGAAGGCGGAGGTCGCGAGCCAGTACGCAGGTTCGAGGCCGATGCCGTAGACCAGCACGAGCACCATGATCACCACCTGGCCGAGGCCGATCGCCATGGCCGGGAGGAAACCCGTCATGACGGCGCGCAGGCCGCTGGCCGAGGCGGCGAGCGCCCGGGTCGGCAGGGCGCGCAGGATCAGCCACGTGATGAGGCCGCCGACGAAGGTCGCGAGCGCGATGAAGAACGGGGCGAACCCCTCGCCGAAGCTCTTCGACTCGTTCTGCCAGCTCTGGTCGAGCTGCACGGGCGCCGCCATGATGTCGGCCTTCGCCTCGATGTCGGCAGTGGTGAGCTGCGGCGCCTCGGCGGCGCCCTCGTCGAGCTTGTCGGCGAGCGTGCCCGCGCCGTCGGCGAGCTGGGTCGCACCCGAGGCGAGCTGGGTGCCGCCGTCGGCGAGCTGCCCGGTGCCGCTCACGAGGTCGCCGGTGCCGGCGCTCAGGGTCGCCGCGCCGGTCGCGATGGTGCGGGCACCGGATGCCGCCTCGCCCGACTTGGCCGAGAGCGTCGACGCACCGCTGGCGAGCGTGCGTCCGCCGGATGCCGCTTCGCCCGACTTCCCCGCGAGGGTCACCGCGCCGTCGCGCACCTGTGCGGCGCCCGCCGCGAGTTCGGCCGCCTTCGGGGCTCCGGCGTTCAGCCCGGCGGAGAGCTCGTCGGCCTTGCCCGCATAGGCGGAGCTCTGGTCGGCGAAGCTCTGCGCTCCCGTATTCAGGGTCGAGGCCCCATCGCTCAATTGCTGCAGCGAATCGAGGTACGCCGCCGCGGGCACTTCGGGGTGGGCCTGCATCGCGGCGAGCAGTGCCGCCACGGAGGCGGAGACCTGCTGGGTGCCGGCTGCGATCGAGCCCGCACCGTCGGCGAGCTGATGCGCGCCGCCCGCGAGCATGGTCGACCCGGTCGCGGCGTCGTTCACCTTGCCCGAGAGCTCGGTCGCGCCGTTCGCCACCTTCGACGCACCGGTCGAGAGGGTCCCGGCCCCGGCGGCGAGCTGGTCGAGCCCGGTGGCCAGGGTGCCGGCCCCGCCCGAGAGCGTGCCTGCGCCCGAGGCGAGCTGGTCGAGCCCGCCGGCGAGGGTGCCGGTGCCGTCGGCGAGCTTCGTCGCGCCCGCGTCGAGGGCGTTCGCGCCGCTCGAGAGGTCGCCGAGGCCGACGACGAGTCGCCCGGCGCCGTCGTTCGCGGTCGTCAAGCCGTCGGCGAGGGTGCCGGCGCCGTCGGCGGCGGCGCGGATGCCCGCGCCGGCGTCGTTGAGGCCGACGAGCATCGCATCGGCGGTCTGCCGGCCGACCTGCTCGGCGACCGCGTCGCGGAGCTGCACCATCGCCGACTTGCCGAGCGTCGAGGCGAGGAAGCTGTTGGAGTCGTTGTACTCGACCTCGACGGTCGCGGGCTTCGGGTCGTCGGTGCCCACCGAGACGGCGCTCGTCGAGAAGTCGCGCGGAATGGTCACCGCGAAGTAGTAGTCGCCGTCGGTCACGCCGGTCGTGGCATCCGCGGCATCGGTGACCCGCCAGTCGAGCTCGCCGCCTCTCGTGAGCTCGTCGACGAGGTCATCGCCCGCGGTGATCGCCTCACCATCGCGGCTCGCGCCCGTGTCTTCGTTCACCAGGGCCACGGGCAAGTTCTTCAGCTCGTCGGTCGGGGCCCAGAACGCCCAGAGGTACAGGGCGCCGTAGATGAGGGGGATGAAGAGCAGCACGACGAGCGCGATCTTGGGCAGCACGCCCTTGCGGAAGCGGCGCAGCTCGGTGCCGGAGGAGAGGAAGGCGAACATCAGGCGTGCTCCAGAATGAGGTCGATGGCGTCATCGGGGTCGGCGATCGCCGGGGCCTCTGGCGCGGTGATGGAGATGTCGAAGGCGAGGGGGGCGATGCCGAGCTCGTTCCAGAGCTCGATGTCGGGCGCGGCAGCGGATGCCACGACGGCGGTGCCTGCACGGGTGATCGCGTCGAGGCGCTGCCAGAGCACGAGCCGGGCGGCGGGCGCTTGCAGCTGTTCGATCTGGTCGAAGAAGAGCAGCTTCGGCTCGCTCATCATCGCGAGGGCGATGCGGAGCAGCACGGTCTGTACCTCGTCGAGGTCCCAGATGAGGGTGTCGGCGGTCGGCAGCGGCACATGGCCGAAGACGGGGGCCAGCACGCGGCGGAGCTCGGCGTCGTCGGTGCGTCGAACGATCGCCCACCAGGGCGCGAGCCAGGCGGCCCGCTCGCGGATTGCGGCGCCGACCGTGACGGACTCCTCGAGGGTGTCGATGCCCTGGAAGCCGGCGATCGCCGTCGCGCGCTGCACGGGGCGTGCGCGACGGGGCAGCTCGTGGCCGAGCACCTCTGCCACGCCGCTCGTGGGCTTCATGCGCCCGGCGAGGGTGAGCAGCAGGCTCGTCCGGCCGCTGCCGGCCGGGCCGTGGAGCACGGTGAGTCCGTCATCGGCGACGACGTTCACAGGGCCGTAGACGGCGCCGCGCTTGGAGTGGAGGGCGAGGTCGTGCGCCCGCACGATGATCGACACGATGCATCCTTCTCGTTTGTACTGACTAGTCAGTTTAGAACGCAGAAGCAGAGAATGGCAACTCGGCGACTCGGCGACTCGGCGGCTCGGCGGCTCGGCGGCTCGGCAACTCGGCGGTCGCGGCCTACTCGAGCTCGCGCAGCCGCGCCGCGACGCCGCCGCCCTGGTTGGTGCGGCGCTCCGATCCCACCGCGATCGCGAGCAGCACCGCGCCCGCCGTCGCGAGCGTGATCCACCACGGCATCGCTCCGACGGCACGGTCGACCTGCGCCGAGAACACGACGATGTTCTCGATCGGCAGCACCGCGAGCCCGAGCAGGAAGGGGGCGGCGAGCTTGCGTGACGAGCCCACGAGGATGGCGACGAGGGCAAGCGCGATCACGAGGATCGGCCGGTACAGCTGCGGGTCGGTGCCGGTGGCGAGCACCGACGGCAGGAATGTGAGCACGATGCCGGGAGCGAGCAGGAACCAGCTGCCGCTGAAGCCGATCGGCCACGAGTTGAGCGAGGGGCGCGCCGGCATCGCGGCCGGCGCCGCCGGTCGCATGGCGATGATGCCCGCAGCGAGCACGGCGAGCCCGAGCGGCAGCGAGAACACCTCGACCCGAAGGTCGCGTTCACTCCAGCCCTGGACCCCGGTCACCCAGGCGAGCGCGTAGATGAACCAGAACGGCGGCAGCACGGGTCGCGCCCGGCGCGCGAGGGCCACTGCGGCGAGCGAGAGGGCGAGCAGCAGCGCCATGAGCACCCAGAGGGTCCAGATCGCGAACCACTCGCGCCTGATCGCCGTGATCGGCCCCGCGACGAGGAACAGCAGCGCCGGGGCGAACAACCACCTCGTGCCGAGCAGCCACGCGTCGAAGCTCGCACCGGCGCTCGTCGCGCCATCGTGCAGCAACCACACCGCGGCGACCGCGAGCACGACGCCCGCGAGCGTGAGGCCGAGCACCGGGAGCATGACGAGGCCGGAATCGGCGAGCGCCACCACGTCGCGCTCGAGACCCCAGCGCACCGCCTGGATCGGCGCCGCGGCCGCCGCGAGCAGTGCCGCCGCGAGCACGGGTACGCGAAGCATCCGCGCCTTCGATTCCGTCGCAGAGCGGCCCAGGGCCCAACCCGCCGCGAGCAGGGCGATGGATGCCGCGATGAGCGCCGCGGTGCGCCACGCGAACGCCCCGGGCTCCGTTCCCCATGCGGCGAGCAGCACGAGCGAGGGCACGAGAGCGCACGCGAGCCCGGTCGCGGCGAGCGCGAGCCCCCGCCCGCGACGCGCGACGAGGATCGCGCCGACGAGCGCCGCGGCGAGCGCCGGCGGCAGGGTGTGGGGCTCCACGACGTCGATGTCGAGCATCGCCCACACGCACCAGAGCGCGCCCGTCCAGCTCGCGGCGGCGAGCCACCAGCCGTAGCGGCGGCCGGCGACGATGCGGGTCGCCGCGAAGCCGAGACCGAGCACGACCAGCACGGCCATCGCGGTGCCCGGTCCGGCGGCATCGCGCACGAGCGCGAGCTGCACCGCGATCGCCGCGGTCACGAGCGAGGAGATCTCGATCCACAGGCGCACGGATGCCGCGGTGCCCGCGTTCTGACCACGAGCCACGAGCGCCGCCTCGACGGCCTTCGTCGCGGGCAGCACGGTCGCGACGATCACGGCGATGATCGGCAGCACCACGGGTGAGCCGCTGACCTCGAGGAACTCCGAGCCGAGGCAGACGGCGACCACGGCGAGCGAGGGCACGAGGATCGCGGCCGCGGCGGAGCGCACGAGGCGGTTCAGGCCCGGGCGCCGGGTGAGCACGAGCGCGAGGGCGAGCAGGAACGTGACCCCGGTCGACAGCGCGGTCCAGCCGTTCGGCTCGCGCAGCACGGTGGCGACGCCGATGAGGAACGGCACGGCCGTCACGACGAGGATCGCGTACCAGGAGCGCGCGTCGACCCGCCGCACGAGCGTCGCGGCGAGCGCGCAGAGCGCCGCGGCGGTCGTGGTGAGACAGAGCACCGCGATCGTCACGACACCCACCCGGTCGAGCGCCGTTGCGAAGATCACGAGCGCGTAGGCGTACGCCGCGCCGACGTGCAGCACTCGCGCGCCCGCGGCGATCGGGCGGGCGATGACGAGGATCGCAGCGACGATGACGACCCCGACCGGCACGGTGATGGCCGGGTCGACCCAACTGAGCAGGGCGGCACCGATCAGTGCGACGTGGGCGAGCGCGATGAACGGCGCGCGGATGCTCGCGCGCACGCCGGTGAACGGCGACCACGCCACGAGCACCGCGGCGGTGGCGGCGACGCTCACCGCGATGCCGACCACGGCGCCCGCGAGCGGCACGAACGCCGGCCAGCCGACGAAGGCCGCGGCTGCGAGCGCGCCGATCCAGAGCGCGAGCTCGAGCACGCCGACGGGGAAGCCGGAGCGGGTCCCGGCCCACTCCACGCGACGGGCGCCCGCGGCGAGAAGGGCGACGCCGAACGCCGCCGCGAGGAGTCCGAGCACGGCGGCCAGCGCCGCATCGGCCGGCGGGGCGAACGATGCCACGTCTGCAGCGGTGAGGTCGGCGGTCACCCTGTCTCGGAACGGCGCGAGTCCGTCGTCGAGGAACGCCACGGCCACCGAGCCGAGTGCGCCGAGGGAGATCATGACGGCGGGCAGCGCAGCGGCGAGGCCCACGGTCAGGGTTCCGGCCTGCAGGGCGCGAGCGCGCACGACTCCCCCGGCTCCGAGGAGCCCCGACGCCCCCACTGCGAGCGCTGCGGCGAGGGGCATGAGCGTCGTGAGCCACACCGCATCGAGGTTCACCGGCGCGAGCGGAAGCACGACGAGGGCCGCCGTGCCGAGCGCGCCCGCGGCGAAACTCCAGAATCTCGGCAGTCCGTTGCGGGCCGCGAGGGCGGCCAGCACGGCGAGCAGCGCGAGGATCGCCGCACGCACGAGCACCGGGCTCTGCACCTCAGCCAATGGGAGGACGGCCAGTTGCGCGAGCACCACGACGGTTGCCAGCACCTGCACGACCGTGAGCGTCACGCGATCGGTTCGCAGCACCGTGCCGAAGCGAGGAGCTGCGACCCGCACGAGCTGCTGGGCACCCAGAGCGACCGCGATCAGGCCGAGATGGCCCCACGCAGTCGCCCACCCGCCGGCGGCGTAGCCCAAGAACGCCGGCACGAGGGTGAGGCCGACGAGCGCCGTCCACCACCAGCTTCGGATGCGTGCACGCCACCCGACCACGAGCATCACGACGGCGGCGACGAACGTGCCGAGCGCCGCGAACGCCCAACCGCTCACCGCAGCGGGCGCGAGCTCCGAGAAGGCCCACACGTCGAGGGCGACGAAGACCATGCCGAGCGCACCGATCGCCTCCGCCGAGAACCGCACGCCGCGGCGCCGGAGCACCCAGGCGCCGCCGAGGAAGACCGCCGTGACGACGGCGATCACCGCCGTGCGCATTCCGAATCCGACGTCGGGGTTCAGGAACGTGAAGACGATCGCCGCGACCGCGAACAGGCCCGCGCCGGCGACGGCGAGCACGGACTGCACGCTCAGCTGCGAGGTCGCGGTCGGCACCGCGGCATCCGCTCGCGGCACGGGCGCCACGCGGGCCCCGGTGCGGCGCTCGGAACCTGCGGGCGACGGCACGGACGCTCCGGCCGCCGCCCGCACCTGCGCGGCCGTGGCCGGTGACGCCGTCGGCAGCGCCGCGATGAGCCGCTGCCGTTCGAGCACCGCCTCGGCGGCGCGCTGCGAGGCACCCCACACGAGCGCACCTTCGGCGCCGCGCAGGTCGGCGCGGCACGACGGGCAGATCGCGCTGTCGCGCATCTCGGCGTCGCACCGCGGGCAGATCGTCGAGGCCAGCAGGTATCGGGCCGCCTGCTGGTTCCATGCGCTCACCATTGGCGAAGTCTATTCACGCCGGCCACCGACACGCCCGGCTTCGGGGTCGCGCTCGGCGCCGAAGACCGAGACGAGTCGTGTGCCCCGGGGAACACCTGCCGGCGGCGTTGCGTCGACCGCGGCATCCATTGCGCGCCGTCGCCGTTTTGCACACGGAAGCCGCGCATGACGCAGGAATCGTGAGGTTTTTTTGCAGTTCGGCCGCGGTATGTGAAACTCTCCTCTGGCCCGCCGGCGTCCCGGCCGCGCCGAGTCGAAAGGGACATCCGGATGCACCGCAACGAACCCGCCCGCGGGTCCAACGCCGACCTCACCGCCGAGCGCGAACCCCGCGACCCCGCGACGCGCATGCACTCCACCTCCGACGAGACTTCGCACCTCGTCGACCTCGTGCTCGCCTACTCGCGCCGGCGCATCCTGAGCGACGACACCCCGCTCGACAAGCCCGTGTCCGAGGCCGAGCTGCGCCGCCTCGCCGGGCGCACGATCGACGAGCAGGGCATCGGGGCGGCCCGCGCCCTCGCCCTCTTCGAGCACGTGCTCGCCCCGGCGTGCATCACGACCGACCACCCGCAGTACCTCTCCTTCATTCCGACGGCGCCCACGAAGGCGGCGACGGCGTTCGACCTCGTGGTCTCGGCGAGCGCCCTCTACGGCGGCTCGTGGCTCGAGGGCGCCGGCGCCGTGCACGCCGAGAACGAGGTGCTCTCGTGGCTCGGCCGCGAGTTCGGCCTGCCCGCCGGCTCGGGCGGCGTGTTCGTGCAGGGCGGCACGCTCGGCAACCTCTCCGCCCTCGTCGCGGCGCGCGAGCACGCGCGGCACCGGCTGAGCCAGGGCGAGACGGATGCCCCGGTGCCCGCCCCGCCCGGTGGTCGCTGGAAGATCGTGTGCAGCGCCGAGGCCCACTCCTCGATCGCGTCGGCCGCGCGCGTGATGGACGTCGACGTGGTGCCCGTGACCCCGGCCGGTGATGGGATGCTGCGGGGCGACGACGTGCGGGCGGCACTCGAGGAGCACGGGGCATCCGTCTTCGCCGTGGTCGCGACCGCCGGCTCGACGAACTTCGGCATCGTCGACGACCTCGCCTCGATCGCCGAGCTGAAGCGCGACTTCGAGTTCTGGTTCCACGTCGACGGCGCCTACGGGCTCGCGGGCATGCTCTCCCCGCTCGCGCGGCACCGCTTCGCGGGCGTCGAGCACGCCGACTCGGTGATCGTCGACCCGCACAAGTGGCTCTTCGCTCCGTTCGACGCGTGCGCGCTCATCTACCGCGACCCCGAGATGGGCCGGCGTGCGCACACCCAGCACGCGGAGTACCTCGACACGCTCACCGAGGGCGGCGACTGGAGCCCGTCGGACTACGCCGCGCACCTCACGCGGCGTGCGCGCGGGCTGCCGCTCTGGTTCTCGCTCGCGAGCTACGGCGGCGCCGCGTACCGCGAGGCGATCTCGAGTTCGCTCGCGCTCGCGCAGCGCATCGCCGACGAGATCGAGTCGCGTGCGGGCCTCAGCCTCGTGCGGGCGCCGCAACTGTCGGTCGTGGTGTTCGAGCGCGAGGGCTGGACGAAGGCCGACTACGACGCGTGGTCGGCGCGGCTGCTCGACGAGCAGCGTGCGTTCGTGACGCCGAGCTCGCACGCCGGGCGGCCGAACACGCGGTTCGCGATCGTGAACCCCAACACGACGTTCGAGCACCTGGTGGCGATCCTCGACACGATGTGAGACCACATCATTGAACTCTTCGGTTCAGTGTCGTACACTGAACCACATGGTTCAGCAACAGACATCCGATCCGGCGCTCCTCGACCGGGCCTTCGCGGCCCTCGCCGATGAGACGCGGCGCGGCGTCCTGACCAGGCTCGGCTCCGGCGCAGCCACGATCACCGAGCTCGCCGCACCGAGCGGCATGACGCTCACCGGCATCCGCAAGCACGTCGACGTGCTCGAAGCCGCCGGCCTCGTCACGACCGAGAAGGTCGGCCGTGCGCGGCAGGTCAGCCTCGGCACCGAGCGATTGGACGACGCCATGGCGTGGATCACCTTCTACCAGCGGCTCTGGGAGCGTCGCCTCGACGGTCTCGATGCCTACTTCACCCTCACGAAAGGAACGGAATCATGAGCGACACCGACACCAACGAGACGATCGGGCTCCGGCTCCAGCGACAGCTCCCCGCGTCACCCGGCGAGGTCTTCGACGCCTACACCGACGCCGGGAAGCAGAAGATCTGGTACTCCATCCTCGACGACGAGCCCGGCGTCGTCGAGATCGAGGTCGATCTTCGTGTCGGCGGCACGCAGACCGCCGTCTGGGGGCCCGACCGCGACACCCTGTTCCGCGAGGTGCAGACCTTCCTCGAGATCGATCGCCCGCACCGGCTCGTCACCGAGTCGACCGGCAGCGGGCCCGACGGCGCCGCCATGACGACGCACGTCGTCGTCACCTTCGAGCCGAACGACGGCGGCACCCTCATGACGGTCGAGCAGACCGGCTTCCCGACACCCGAACTGCGCGACTTCTTCCAGACCCAGGCCTGGATCGGCGCGTTCGACCGCATCGAGGCGTACCTCACCCGCGGCTGAACACCCGGGCAGCGGGCGTCGCGCGGGTGCACCGCGGGCGCCCGCGCCGCCGTCTCAGACGTGCGCGACGGCGATGTGGGCCGCGAGCGCGCTCGTCGGCGCGACATCGGCGAGCGCCGCGGCACCGTCGAGCGGGTGCGCCTCGCCGAGCCGGACCTCGGCACCGGGGAGCCTGGCGCGAATCGCGGCGACGAACTCTCGCCCGAGCACCTCACCGAGGAACAGGCCGCCGACCCCGCGAACCCGCGAGTCGGGCACGCCCAGTTCGCCGACGCGGCGAAGCCCGGCGGTTGCGGATGCCGCGAGCTCGCGCGCCCCATCGGTCACGATCGCCTCGGCGACCGCGTCACCGGCCGCAGCCGCGTCAGCCACCGCACGCGCGTACGACGCGACGCGCTGCACCCGCCCCGGGTCGCCCTGGAGCTCGATGTAGGCCGCCTCGAGGTCGGGAAAATCCGCGCGCACGACATCGCTCAGTGCGGTCGCGTCGCCGCGGCCGTCGTGGGCGCGCATGACCGCCTCGAGTCCGGCCCGACCAAGCCAGTACCCGCTGCCGGCGTCGCCCATGATGTAGCCCCACCCGTCGACCCTGGCGATCTCGGTGGCGCCGACGGCGAGCGTCACGACACCGGTGCCGGCCGCGACGACGACTCCGCGTTCGTCGCCGAGCGCACCGAGGTAGGCGGTGATCGAGTCGTGGGCGAGGTGCACGCTGCGGGCGCCGATCGGCGTCGCGGCGGCGAGCAGGTACCCGGCGTCGGTCTCGTCTTCGGTGAGCCCCGAGACACCCAGCCCGATGCGTTCGGCCGTGCGACCGCCCTCATGCGCCTGCGCGACGATGCGGGCGAGCTGCGGCAGCAGCGGCAGGTCGGTGCGAATGCCCGGAGCCGACCATTCGCTCGAGCCCGCGGCATCCGTGTGCCTGACCTTGATGCCGGACTGGCCCGCGTCGATCGCGAGCGTGCTCGTCGGATTCACGCGTGCGACGCTACCAGCTGGGTCGCGTCGTGGAACCGACCGGGCGCCGCGGTCACCCGGGGTCGCCGCCAGCTCGGTGCTGGTAATAATCCGTCCATCCCTCGGGGTTGGTGTCGCGTGAACTCGGACGAACACTCATGTTCAGTGCGCACGACCAGACGTTCGATGGCGGCGGGTGCCGAACCCTGCATATTCAGAACCGGTCGTTTGAAACGCGCGTCGCCATTGGGCACTTGGGCCTACGCTGGCGACCATGGACGCCCGCCAGACGACGCATAGCGAGTCCCGACAAGAAGTGAATGATCCGGTGTACCGGGTGAACTACTGGGAGCGGCCTGCTCCTGGCTTCGGATGGAATCTCGATGCGTGGACTCTTAGCGGCACCGCCGACGTTTTGGAGGCCATCCGGTGGGCCGAGGACCACGCAAAAGAGCGACGATTCGAGCTATTCGCGGAGGTGGAACCTGAGCCCGCTGGCAACCATCCGCGCGAGACGACTTTGGTGCGTCTCGCGGGAACCGACCCGAATGCTTCTCCGGCTGGGTAGACCTCAAACGATCGGTACCGACGACGCTTACGCACTGTCGATTCTGGCGGCGACTACTCGCTGTCGATTCTGGCGGCGACCCAAAGTCGGCGCCTCGAAGGATGTCAGCAACCGGCCGACGCACAGACGCGCGCCTGCCCGATACCTTCGGGGCATGGATATGTTCAGCCTCTTCAGTGTCATCTACATCGTGGTCGCGCTCGCGGCGGTCGTCGCGCTCGCCTGGCTCGTCATCGCGGCGATCCGGGCACTCAACGCCTACACCGACGGCCAGCGCGCGCGCACGGCGCTGCTCCTCGCTGAGGCCGCCGCTGACGATCTCATCGCCCCGGGCCACACACCGGCCGGCTGAACCAGACCTGCCCGACCGGTCCTCACGCTGATGTTCGAGAGTCGGAACGATCGGTGGTGACACACGTCTCTGCCGGCTGCGACTAGGAGGGAAATCCATGAGGCTCTAGCGTGATCTCATGGAGAGTATCGCGGCGTTCGGCTCAGCGGTTCTCGTGGCCGCACTTCTCGGTGCGCTCATGCTGATCGCGTACCTGAGCTACCGACTCTTATCCACCCTCGTAACCGTGAATCGGGCCGCACGCCAGGCACTGGCCCGGGCTCAGCGCGAGAGACAACTCGTTGAAGAGCTTCAAGACGAAGGCTTCTCTTCGGCTGACGCCGAAGAGGCGGTGCGTTCCACCCGCACTTGAAACACGATGTCGAGTTCACGCAGGACACGCATTCGGTGACGGTTCTCGCCGGTGTGGGGCGGTGCCGGTGTACCGACCTCGGCTTGCCAGATGACGCGCAGCACATCGATCACATCGTCAGTGTCAGCGCTGGCCGCCTCTGCCTCCGCGACGAGATCGCGAATGCGCCGGACCACCGACCGAGGGAGGACCGCTGCCGAACTCGCCACACGGGTGCCCGCTGCAGTGCGGGTGACGACGAGCCTGTCTCGCTCGAGCATCTTGTATGCCTTCGCCGCGGTGCCGGGCGCAACTCCGAGGTCACTTGCGGTCTGTCGCATGGTCGGCAATCGTTCGCCGGCGCCGAGCTGGCCTGAGACGATCAGACCACGGAACTGCCGATAGATATCCAGTGCTGGACTCGCATCGTGCGCTCGGGCACTGGGAAGGCGACATGGTCATGGGTCGTCGCCCCTCGGCGGTGGCGACTCTGGTTGAGCGGCAGACCCGGTTCGTGCGGATCGTGCCCCTCCCGCACGGATAAAAGCCGACGCTGTACACCGGGCCATCGTCGAGGACCTCCGGGGCGTACCGCCAACGCTGCGGTTGTCGCTGACCTGGGACCGCGGCCGCGAGATGGCAGAGCACAAGAACTGGCCGCCGAGCTCGGCCAGGTCTGCTTCTGCGACCCACGGAGCCCATGGCAGCGTGGGTCGCATGAGAACACCAACCGCCTCCTGCGCCAGTACCTCGCGAACGGTGAAGACCTGAACCGGTTCTCGCTCCGGCAGCTCGACGACATCGCCGAACGGATCAAGACCCGACCGCAACGCGTCCTCGGGTGGGACACCGCAGCGGACCGCTTCCGCCCAGAACTCAGAACAGCTCACCAACGCACATAGGGATCCCTCACTGCGGTTTGGATACGCGTTCAGATCGTTCCTGTGAGTTGCTCGCCATTAGGGCCGTTGACCGAAAAGTGTGTTCCGGCAGGGCTGCCGCTGTCTGTCACTTCTCGAAGCAAATCGGCAACAACGGTCACGTCTGCTGACTTCGTCAGATCAGCAGTAATCATTGGCATCGACTCGGTGCGCTGCAACGCGGCGAGGTATCTCAACGAGCTCATGCGACCGACTTTCTCCAATGCGGTGACCAACTCTTCTGACGGCCAAGCTGAGGAGACATCGACGGAAAAGCGAGTGTTCACCTCGCCGGTCCAGGCCGCCATCACCGAGGGGACCTCGTCGCCGCCGGCACGCAACGCGTCTCGCAGCGTGGGCAGGATGGTCGTGAGCGTTGTTGACGGAGCCATTGATGCAAGCAATTTCGGTGAGTATGACGCCCCATCTACAGAGAGAACCCCGGGGACCGACCGAAGCGCGATCGCAGTGCGGACATTGCCGCCCGAAATCGCACCGAGCGTGGTTGAGGCGATGCCAGGGCCACCTGGTATACGAAGAGCGAGCCGTATCCTCTGACCGTGCAACTGTGCGTCGTCGAGGACTGGGGCGAGTGCGAACGGCAAGCCATTGATGTCAGCGGCTGAATCGGCGTCGACCGTCAGCTGGACGTACCACTCGCCTGGCTTGTCTTTCAAATCAACATCGTTGACCGTCGCTTTCGCCGAATGGACGCCGCGAAGTTCCTCCACAGATGCGGCGAGGTCCGCCGCCGTTTGCTGTGATGCTTGTGGAGGTTCCGTGCGGAACGAGCAGGCTGCGAGGGTGAAAGTGGCCAAAATGAGGCACGTCGCGGCAACAACCAAACGCCGCTGATGCAGTCTGCCCGTTCTCATTCGCTCAGCCAACCCGCATTGGCTGCATGTATCCCGTGTTTCGATCCTGTGGATCGACGGATCGGCCGAAAGCACACATACGTCGAGCGTCAGCACCACGGATTGCGAGCGCGACCAATATCGTGGGCCTCAACTGCTAAACAATGACCAACCCCGGGACTGAGGTCATCCTCCACAACGCCGAGAAGTCACCTGGCCCCTAGCCGTCGTTGCCAGACGTTGCCGAGCGGTTCCTTGGCACGCAACGGCGTTCCATGCAACAAACGAGCCCCGACGCCGGACGTCATGGTGTGCGTGCTCCAGTGCTACCAATTGGCGCGCCCGGCGAGTAGTCGGTTGAGTCGCTCGTCGCTACGATCGACGCGACCCGAGTAATGCACTGGCCCATTGAGACCGCCTTCGTTTCTGACCGTCAAACAGCCCGCTTAGTCACGCAATCGCCCCGGTCGACGTTCCTTCCCCGAAGGGCAGACGATGAGGTGCTCGCCATCGATACCCATATGCAGCGCGGGACGGATTCTCGCCTCAATGGAGTACTGCCTGTTAGTTGATGATCTCGCCTCGCTCGTCGGCGCGGAGCGCTGCCAGCCGTTCTCTCCACGCCTGCAGCGCCTCGGGAGTCTGACGCGTCCAATCGGTGATCTCGCCAACGACCTTGAGCGGGGCACTGCTGCGGTACGAGCGGGTGGGGTTGCCGGGGAACCTCTTGTCGGTCACGTTCGGGTCGTCCTCGAACGGCCCGGTCGGCTCGACGGCGTAGACGCGCGGGGCACCGTCACCGGCCGCGAGTTCCGCAGCGAGTCCGGCACCGTCGAGGAGAGCGGTGAAATAGATGTGATTCATCACGACTTCGGGACGATAGTTCGACCGGAAGCCGGCCGTCAGGAAATCACCGTCTCGGAGATGGGCTTTCGTGCCGTGGAAGAACGGCCCCTCGTCCAGCGTTTGGCTCACTGCGACAGTGTAAGCAGACGACATCCGTCAGCACAGCGGCCACCGAACCGGATCTGCAGATATTCCTCGTCGCCTTGAAGGATCGATTGATGGCGCGGGCAGCGCGAGACGATCGCGCCTCGCGTCACTGCCGGGCGCTGCGTACGATCAGAAAATGGGGAACCTCAATGACGACCCGCCCCAACGCGAACCCGACGTTGCCCCTGAGAAGGAGCCGCCGTATCAGGCCCTCTTTCCGAACCTGGACCACATCTCGTCATCATCGTTCAGAAAAGGCACGGTCAGTCGCCAGCGCATCAATCGCGCGCTTGCCGTCATCGCGCTCATTCCTGTGGTGGTACTCGCGGTCATTCTCCTCCCCCAGCTCTTCAGCCGGTAGGTCGCTGAGTGCTCGAAGCCGATCGATGGGTGCCGAATCACGGCGTGGTCTGCCTACGCTGACACCACCATGAGCGCACCCATCGTCATCTCGGGCCCGGCGGCCTGGAATCGCATCGTCTACCTCGAGCACCTGCCCGAGCCCGTGCCGCACATGCAGTTCGCGCTCGACGATTACGAGACCGTCGGCGGCACCTCGGCCGGCAAGGCGCTCGGTCTCGCGAGCCTCGGCCGGCCCGTGCTGCTGCACACGCTCATCGCCGGTGATGACGAGGGGCGCCGCGTGCGAGGCGCGCTCGAGGCATCCGGTGTCGGGCTCGCGAGCCTGCCGGCCGCGCGCACCGAGAGCCATCTGAACCTCATGACGCGGCAGGGCGAGCGGGTCTCGCTCTACCTCAGCGCGCCCGCCGACCCAGGCACGCCGCCGTCGGCCGACCTGGCGCAGGCGATGGCGGATGCCCCGGCGATCGTGCTCGACCTCTCGGAGCGTTCCCGCGGGCTCATCGACGCGGCGCGCAGGGCCGGGTCGCCGATCTGGACCGACATCCACGACTACGACGGCAGCGCCGAGTTCCACCGGCCGTTCATCGAGGCGGCCGACTGGATCTTCATGAACGCCGACCGCATCGGCGCAGACCCCAAGCCGTTCATGGAGGAGTGCGTGCGGGGCGGGGCATCCGTCGTCGTCTGCACCCTCGGTGCGCGGGGCGCGATCGCGATCGATCGCGACGCCGACCCCGACCGCCGGCTGCGGCTGACCGAGGTCGCCTCCGTTCCCGTCGACGTGCTCGACACCAACGGGGCCGGCGACGCGTTCATGGCCGGCGTGCTCGACGCGCACCTGGCCGGCGCCTCGCTCGTCGACGCGCTCGGCGCCGGGGCGCGGCACGCGGCAACGGTGCTGACGACCCGGCACCTGCACCCGGTGCTCGACCGGGTGCTGGACGGCCCGGCCCAGCCGGCCTGACGCCCGGCGACGCGCCGCGCCGCGGGCGCACCTCAGCCGAGCGCGCGCCACCCGCTCATCGGTGCCACTCCGGCGCTCGCGAGCGTTCGGAGCACCGCCCTGGTGCGCGGAGCGGGCGCGACTCCCCCGGGCTCATCCGCGAGTTCCGCCGCCTCCGCCGCCACCGCCGCGGCGAGTCGGTCGAGCGTGCCCACGTCACGTTGCAGCGAGCGGCTGCCCGCGCGCGTGAGTTCGGTGAAGCCGAGCGCGAGGTGGCCGCGGTAGGAGTCGGGCTCGCCGTTCGGCAGCAGGCTGTGCTCCCTCGCGGTGAGCAGCGCCGGCCCGCGCTCGTCGGCCGCCGCCAGCACGGCACGCGGGTAGCGCGCCGCCTCGGCGAGCGCCGCGTCGAGCTCCGCCGGCCGCAGGAACGGCACGGCGGCGGGCATGACCGCCACCGAGCATGACCCCCAGGTGCGATGGATGTGTCGGCGCGCGAGCTCGATCGCGCCGCTGCGTGCGAGCGGCGTGGTCAGGAGCACCTGGCTCACGGCTGCCGCGTGCTCACTCAGCGTTCCGAGCCGGCGGTGCGCCGCGGCATCCGTCACGAGCACGATGCGGCCCACCGATGCGGCCGACGCGACCGCCTCGATCGTGTCGAGCGCGATCGCCGAGACGAGTGCCGGCGACTGCCAGGCGGGTCGCTGCTCGGGTTCCGGCCCGAAGAGCGGCACGATGACGGTCCAGGCGCGCGCTGATGCGCCGCTCAACGTCGCAACCGCGGGATGACGCTGCGACCGAACTCCGTGATCCACTCGCGCTGGTGCCCCACGACTTCCTCGGCCAGCTCGGCACGGCGGGGCAGCCCGTCGATCACGCCGGGCTGCTGCACGGCTCGCGACGCGGCGAGGCACGCGAACCGCACCGCATCGCGCATGACGGCGCCCTCGGCGAGCGCGACGGAGAGCGCCGCGGTGAAGCAGTCGCCGGCGCCCGTCGTGTCGACGGCCGTCGCCGGCACGGCGGGCACGCGTTCGACCGCCCCGCCCGCCACGAAGACCGCTCCCTCAGCTCCGAGGGTGAGCACTACGCGGCATCCGGTGCGCTCGGCGAGCTCGCGGGCGAGCTCCTCAGCCGAGGCATCCGGTGCGAGGTCGGAATCGCCGAGCAGTGAACGCGCCTCGTGCTGATTGGGCACGAGCACGTCGACGGCCTGCCACACGGGGTCGCGGTGGTCGAGCGCGGCGCTGACCGGTGCCGGGTTGTAGACGGTGCGCGCACCCGCCGCGGCGGCGCGTTCGAGCACGGCGCGGGTGAAGGCGTAGGGCGCCTCGTTCTGCACGACCACGGTGGAGTCCGCGGTGACCAGCCGACCGACGAGGTGCGCGTCGGTGGCGCCGAGCGCGAGCATGGCGCCGAGCGCCACCACGATGCGGTTCTCGCCGTCGCGCTCGACGAGTATCGTGCCGGTCATCGTGGGCAGGCCCGCGGGCCGCACCGGATCGGCCCGCACGCCCTCGCCCTGCCAGAGCGCGATGGCCGCTTCACCCGGGTGGTCGTGGCCCACGGCCGTCACGAAGTCGACGGATGCCCCGAGCCGAGCCGCCGCGACGGCCTGGTTCGACCCCTTTCCGCCGTGCTCGAACTGCACCTCGTCGGCGAGCAGGGTCTCGCCGGGGCCGGGCGCGGCGGCGAGCACGTACCGCGTGCTCCAGCCGTAGCTCCCGGCCACGACGAGGTGCGGCCCGTCACTCACGGACGGATCACCACCTTGTGCGCCGTCGGGTCGGAGCGCAGCGTCGAGAGCGCCTGCTCGAAGTCCTCGATGGCGAAGACGTGGCTGATCAGGCCTTCGGTCGCCACCCGGCCCGAGCGCAGCGCCGCGAGCGCCGCCGGGAAGGAGTCGATCTGGGCGAACGACCCGGTGATCGTGATCTCACGGCGGTACACGTCGAACGGGCTGAACTCAACCGTGTCCGAGGGGTCGGTGACGCCGTAGACGAGCAGCGTGCCCCCGTCGCGCACGTGGCCGAGCGCACGCTGGGTGACGGATGCCGCACCGGTCGCGTCGACGACGATGTCGAAGCCGTTCGGGGCGATCCTGCGCAGCTCGTCGTAGCCCGAGCCGTCGCGGCCGATGCGCACGACCTCGTCGGCGCCGAACCTGGCCGCGAGCTCGAGCTTGTGCGCCGACGGCGCGGCCACGGTGACGGTCGCCGCGTTGCCGTGCGCGAGGAGCTGGGCGAGGATCAGCCCGGTCGGGCCGGCGCCGATCACGAGGGCGCTCGAACCGGGCCGCGGCGCGAGCCGTTCGACGCCGTGGATCGCGCACGCCGTCGGTTCGGCGAGCACGGCCTGTTCGGGGTCGAGGTCGGAGGCATCGAAGCACCAGCGCGCCGGGGCGATCATGTACTCGGCGAATCCGCCCGGCCCGGTGACGCCGAGCGCGGTGAGCGAGGTGCACAGCAGGCGTTTGCCGCGCCGGCAGTTCTCGCACTCACCGCAGCCGCCGACGCCGGTCGCGACGATGCGCTGGCCGATCTCGAAGCCCTCGACCCCTTCGCCGATCGCATCGACGATACCGACGGGCTCGTGCCCCGGGGTGAGCGGGAACTCGGCGAAGAAGGTGCCGTCGTGCACGTGCAGGTCGGTGCCGCAGACTCCGGCCAGCTCCACGCGGAAGCGGATCTCCCCGGGTCCGGGAACGGGGTCGGGGATGTCGGTCACCTCGAACTCGGTCGGGGCGCTGTAGACCACTGCTTTCATGGTTCGTCTCTCTCGTGTCGTGATCGGTTCAGGCACCGGGGCCCTGGAGGACCTCGGCTGTCAGCCTCCGGGTCAGCCATTCACCGTGCTCGGGCGAGCCGGCGAGCTGACCGCGGTCGACGACGACCTCGCCGCGCACGATCGTGGTGAGCGGCCATCCGCGGGCGTCCCAGCCCTCCCAGATGCTGTAGTCGCCGTCGTGGTGCAGGTCGTCGATCGTGATCGTGCGCTCGACCGACGGGTCCCAGATCGCGAAGTCGGCGTCGGAGCCGATCGCGATCGCACCCTTCCTCGGGTACAAGCCGAGCACCTTCGCCGGCCTCGTCGAGAAGACGTCGACGAACTGCCGCAACGACATGCGCCCGGTCGCGACCCCCTCGGTGTAGGTGATGATGCCGCGCGTCTCGATGCCCGCGTGCCCGCCGCAGGCGGTCTCGATCGTCTTGCCGCCCACCTTCGTGGCGTAGTCGGTGGTGTACTCGTCGGTCGCGACGGTCGTCAGCGATCCGTCGATCAGGCCGTTCCAGAGCGCGTCGCGGTCGCGGTCCTCTTTGAGCGCGGGGTAGGTCTGGATTTTGCCCCCGTCTGGCTGCTTGTAGTCCTCGGCCGTGAAGCAGAGGTAGTTGTGCAGCACCTCGCCGTAGATCGGCTGGCCGCCCGCACGAGCGGCGGCGATGACCTGCGCGCCGCTCTCGCCGGTGACGTGCACGAAGTAGACGGCCGTGCCGTGCTCGCGGGCGAGGCGGCAGACCTTGTGGAAGGCGAGCTCCTCCGAGAGCGAGGAGTGCACGAGGTGGAGGTTGTACCACTCGTCGTGGTGGTCGTGCTTGAGCTTGGCCTCCATGTGGGTCACCAGCTCGTCGGACTCGGCGTGCACGAGCAGCATGCCGCCCGAGGCGCTCAGCACCTCCATGAGTTCGAGCAGCGGCCCGTCGTCCATCTTCACGCCTTCCTGCGCGGTGGTCACGCAGGTGGTGAAGGCCTTGAAGGTGGGGATGCCGGCCTCGACGGCGCGCCCGACGTTCTCGAGCAGCTTCGCCGACGGATTGCCGACGATGCCGGGGTGGAAGGTGAAGTCGACGTAGGACTTGCCCTCGAAGAGCTCGCGGCGGCGGGCCACGGCTTCGACGGGGTCGTCGCTGTTCAGGTCGTGCACGCCGAGGAAGGCGAAGGAGGCGACGGTCGTGGTGCCGCCGAAGGCCGCGGCGCGGCTGGCGCCCTCGGGACCCTGCAGCCACACCTCCTCGCCCTTGGTCCAGCCACGGTGGGCGGGTTCGAGGATGTGGGCGTGCGCCTCGACCCCGCCGGGCAGCACGAGCAGGCCGGTGGCGTCGATGTCGGTGCGGGCGGGGCCGAGGGTGCCCGCGGCGGCGAGCTCGACGATCCGGCCGTCGCGCACGCCGATGTCGATCGGCCCTTCGGTCTCGGGGGTGACGGCATGGCCGTTGCGGATGGCGAGGTCAAGCATGGAGGGTCCTCTCGATGTGGGGGGTGAGCAGCGGCATGACGGCGTTGGCCCAGGCGTCGGGCCGGTCGCCGAGCGAGCCGGGGGGTGAGTCGTTCGCGCAGTCGTGGCGCTCGGCGCCGGCTTCGGCGGCGGCGAGCACTCGGCCGGCGCATTCCTCGGGGGTGCCCGAGATGGTGAACCGGTCGATGAGGTAGTCGGCGACGCCCGACGAGCGGGCGAGCGCCCGGTACTCGGCGCGCAGCGACTCGGAGGGGTCGCCGTGCGACATGAGGTCGTAGGCGTTGCCGAGTTCGAGCACGCCCTCGACCATCTGCTCGGGGATGAACTTGCCGACGACGCCGCTGCGGGCGATGTGGTGGGCGAGGCTCGCGACGTGCCACAGGGCGCCCTCGCGGGCCTTCACGCGATCCGTGTCGACGTACCACGGCGCGGTGTACCACTGCTCGAGCTCTGCGGCATCGCGTCCGGCCTCGTCGGCGCCGCGTGCGAGCATGGCTCGGCACTCGGTGACCACCTCGGGGCTGACGCCGAGGCCGAAGATGACCCCGTCGCCGATGCGCCCCGCCATGCGGATGGATCGTGCGCCGTGCGCCGAGACCCAGATCGGAACCGGGTTGGCCGCCGGGCGCATGCGGAGTGTGCCGCCCTGCCACGTGGCGACGCCGTCGGTGAGCAGGCTCCGCACCGCCTCGACGTACTCCCGCAGCGCCTCGAGCGGGGCCGCCGTGCGCGCGAGGTTGTACACGCCGCTGTCGCCGGTGCCGATGCCGAGCACGACTCGGCCGGGCGCGAGCTCGTCGAGCGCGGCCGCGGCACTCGCCGTCACGACCGGATGGCGCGTGAGCGGGTTGGTGACCCACGTGCCGATGCGGATCCGCTCGGTGTGCTCGGCGAGCGAGGCGAGGGTGACCCAGGGGTCATGGAAGAGCGCGGGCGAGTCCCACACTCCGACACGGTCGTACCCGGCGCGCTCGGCGGCGCGACCGACGTCGCGCACCTCGCTGAGGTCGCTGGGGTTCATGCTGAATCCGAATTTCAGGTCCACGCTGCTCCTAAAACGTTTTTGCAACCATACGCCCGGAGCGGCCGTTGGTCTAGGGTCGGTTACGGAATGACTCCTCAACGGGCGCTGGAGGGTTGATGGCGAAGTCGCAGCGACCGACGATCGTCGACGTGGCGAAGGCTGCAGGCGTGTCGGTCTCCACGGCCTCCAATGCGCTGACGGGCGTGCGCCGGGTCAATGCCGATACGCGGGCCAAGGTGCGTCGCATCGCCGACGAGCTCGGCTACGAACCGAACCTCGTGGCCCGCTCGCTCGCGAGCAAGCGCTCGGGCATGATCGGCATCATCGTGCCCGACGTCACCGACCTGTTCCTCACCGAACTCGTGCGGGGCGTCGAGCGCGCGGTCGCCGAAGAGTGCCTCTCGCTCCTGATCGGCGACAGCGGCAACGATGCCGGCCGCGAAGAGCACTACCTGCGCGCGTTCGAGGATCGCCGCGTCGACGGACTCCTGCTGATTCCCACCGCGGGCACGAAGCTCGCCCGGCTCAACACGCTCGCCGACGCCGTGCCGACCGTGGTCGTCGATCGCGAGGTCTACGGCTGGACGGGCGACTTCGTCAGCTGCGACCACCGGCGCGGCGGCGAGATGATGGTCGACCACCTCGTCTCCCTCGGCCACACCCGCATCGCCCAGCTCGCGGGCGACCAGGAGCTCTCGAGCGCCCGCGCCCGCCACGCCGCCGTGCGCGCCCGCATGGCCGAACACGGACTCGCCGTCGTGACCGAGGGCTTCAGCAGCTTCACGATCGAAGACGCCGTCGACCAGGCCGAGCGCATCATCAACCGCGCGTCGACCTTCTCCGCTCTGTGCGCCGGTGACGACCTGCTCGCCCTGGCCGCTCTCGCCGAAGCGCATCGCAAGGGCATCGCACTGCCCGACGACCTCAGCATCGTCGGCTTCGACGACATCTCGTACTCGGGCATCTCGTGGCCGCCGCTCACCACCGTGCGCCAGCCGGTCGACCGCATCGCGATCGAGGCGACGCGTCTGCTGCTCGAGCGCAACGTCGGCCCGGGCCGGCACGTGCTGCTGCAGCCCGAGCTCATCGTGCGCGAATC
The DNA here is from genome assembly GCF_003070885.1 of Agromyces badenianii. Taxonomy (NCBI): domain Bacteria; kingdom Bacillati; phylum Actinomycetota; class Actinomycetes; order Micrococcales; family Microbacteriaceae; genus Agromyces; species Agromyces badenianii. The sequence continues at coordinate 46,603 of NZ_CP028913.1, read as the reverse complement.
GACGAAGGCGACCGGCTGACCCGTCGCCGCGGCATCCGCTCCTCGTGTCACGCGCTTGACAGACGAGCCCTGCGCGCGCTGTACTCGTGCAATAACGTTTTAGCAAAAAGGAGAGATCATGCAGCGTGGCAGTGCCCTTCTCAACCAGCAGCTGAGTGCCGCCGTCACCGGCCTGCGCTTCGGTGAGATCATCGTCATCGCCGACGCCGGATTGCCCGTGCCCGCCGGCGTGGCCACCCTCGACCTGGCCCTCACGAACGGCATCCCCTCGGTCGACGCCGTCGTGCGCGTGCTCAAGGAGGAGCTCGTCATCGAAGAGGTGATCATCGCGGCCGAGATGCGCAAGGTCAACCCCACCGTGAGCGCCACGGTCGACGAGGTGTTCACCGGCACGCGCGTGCGCGAACTGCCGCACGACGACATCGAGGAGCTGCTGCCGACCGCCCGGCTCATCGTGCAGACGGGTGAGACGACGCCGTACGGCAACGTGCTCCTGGTCGGCGGGCTCGACTTCTTCGCACTCGGCATGGCCGACGGCGACTGATCGGCGAGGAGACCGGCACATGAGGGCGTCAGAGCTCGGTCTGCAGTTCGGCAGCCTCGAGCGCGGGCGGCTGAACGCGATCACCGACGTACCGGGCGTGCTCGTCGGGCACAGCACCGTGATCGAGGGCGACGGCGACTTGCACGTCGGCCGCGGTCCGGTGCGCACCGGCGTCACCGTGATCCGGCCGCACGACGGCGAGCCCTTCAGCGAGCCGGTCTTCGGCGGCTTCCACCGACTGAACGGCAACGGCGAGTTCACCGGCATCCACTGGGTCGAAGAGTCGGGCCTCGTCACCGGCGACATCGCGCTGACGAACACCCACTCGGTGGGCGTCGTGCGCGACACCCTCGTCGACATGACCGCCACGCGCCTCGGTTCGCGCGGCGACGAGTGGTTCCTGCCGCTCGTCGGCGAGACGTGGGACGGCGTGCTGAACGACATCGTCGGGCAGCACGTCACCCCGCGCCACGTGCGCGAGGCGTGGGGGTACGCCCACAGCGGCCCGGTGGCCGAGGGATCGGTCGGCGGCGGCACCGGCATGATCTGCCACGGATTCAAGGGCGGCATCGGCACGAGTTCGCGGGTCGTCGCCATCGGCGGCACCGAGTACACCGTCGGCGTGCTGCTCCAGGCCAACCACGGCCGCCGTGAGCGCCTCACCATCGCCGGCGTGCCGGTCGGCCGGCTCATCCCCGACGCCGAGGTGCCCGTGCCCCACTCGGCTCCGGGCCAGGGCGCCGGATCGGTGATCGGCGTCATCGCGACCGACGCACCCCTGCTCCCCCACCAGTGCCGTCGCCTCGCGCAACGCGCGGGCCTCGGCATCGCGCGCTGCGGCGCGGTCGGCGAGCACTCGAGCGGCGACCTCTTCCTCGCCTTCTCGACGGCTTCCCGCGGCAGCATTCCGCCCGACGACGGGCACGATGGCCGGGCCGACCGGCTCACGCTCGATGCGCTCGCGAACCGAGCCGTCGGCCAGCTCTTCGACGCCGTCGTCGACGCCACCGAAGAGGCCGTCGTCAACGCCATGCTCGGCGCGACCACGATGACCGGTCGCGACGGTGCGACCGCCCATGCCATGCCCCACGACCGCCTGCGCGAGATCTTCGACACGGATGCCTCACCCGAGCGCATCCCGCAGGAACGCTGACGCCGAGGCGATCGCCGCATCCGACTCGGGCAGCAGCCCGGCGAACAACTGCCAGACGTGGAACGCGTGGCGCCACTCCTCGACCACCACCGGGGCGTGGTCGGGGGCCTGCTCGGCGAAGGCCTCGATCGACGAGGCGAGCAGCTCGTGACCGCCGTACTGCACGAGCAGCGGCACGCCCGAGAGTGAGGCGGCGCCGACGGTCGCCGCCGTCCTCCGCGGCACCGCCCGCCCAGGCCAGGGCGGCAGCAATGCAGGCGCGCCGGGCCGGGCCTGACGGGGGCGACGGGGCCGGCGCACATCGCGGCGCACCGACGTCAGCATCGCCTCGCTCAGCATGGGGTCGCGCACCTCGCGGCGTTCGTCGGCGCGCGCGTCGAGCGTCGTCAGCGGGCAGAACAGCACGACGGCCGCCGGCCTCGGCTCACCCTGCAGGGCGAGCTGGTCGAGCAGCGCGAGCGCGAGGTATCCGCCGGCCGAATCGCCCGCGAGCACGACGCGCGCGTCGGGTCGCAGGGTGCGAAGTGCGCGGTAGCTGCGGGTCACGCTCGCGACCATCTCGTCCATCGTGGCCTCGGGGGCGAGCGGATAGGCGGCGCTCGCGATTTCGAGGCCGCTCGCGACCGCGAGGTGACTGGTGATCGAGCGCGCGGTCGCAGGCGAACCCACGCGGAAGCCACCGCCGTGCAGGTAGAGGATCACGTCCCGGCGCGATGCCGGCCGTGTCGGGCGGATCCACTCCGACCCGGGCTCCGGCATCTCGGTCGTCGGCTCGACGACGACCTCGCGCGCGACCGGCAGCCGGGCCGCCCACACTCGGAACGACCAGCGCTCGTCGCCCAACTGCGTCGGGGGCGAAGGCATGGGCGTCGGCGTGGGCGTCGGCACCTCGAGGGTGCGCCGCAGCCGCAGGAACTCGTCGCTCGGCGGCACGCCGTGAACTCGTCGCTCGACCATGGCTCAGTGCCGCAGGACGCGTCGTCGCACCGGGTCGACCCTGCGCTGCTGCACGGCGGAGGCCGCCGAGAGCACCACGAGCGCGAGCAGGTACGGGATCGCCTGCACGACGACTTGGGGAAGACCGGTGTCGCCGAGTTGGATGCGCAGCCCGAGCGCCTCGACGATGCCGAAGAGGGCGCAGCCGAGCACGGCGGCGAGCACCGTCGTGCCGATCATCGCGGCGATGATCGCGGTGAACCCGCGGCCGTTGGTCATGCCGACCGAGAAGCTCGTCGCGGGCCCCAGTGAGAGCTGGACCCCGGCGAGGCCGCTCAACGCCCCGCAGAGCAGCGTGGTCATCACGCGAACCCGGAGCACCGAGAGGCCCGAGGAGCGCACCGCGAGCTCGCTCTCGCCGAGCGCCCGGATGCCGAGGCCCGTGCGGGTGCGCGTCAGGAACCACCAGGTGGCGGGGATCGCGAGGAAGGCGACGAGCACGAGGGGCGTCTGCCCGCGGAAGAGGTCGCCGAACACGCCCCAGCCGGCGACCCAGCCGGTCTCGACCCGGGGAAGCCGGCCGTCGGTCACCACGATCGAGCTGCTTCCGCCCGTCATCTCGCGGGTCAGCAGCGCGGTGAGACCGGCGGCCAGCAGGTTCGCCGCGATGCCTGCGACGATCGCGTCGACGCCGGCCCAGTACGTGGCGAGCGCGACCACCCCGACGAGCGCGATGGATGCCGCGACGCCGGCCAGCACCGCGAGCATGACGTTGCCGGTGGCGACGGCGGTGGCCGCCGCGGCGAACGCGGCGACCAGCATCTGGCCCTCGATGGCGATGTTGAAGAACCCGGAACGGAAGCAGAGCAGCGCGCCGAGGGCGGCGAGCACGAGCGGCGTCATGGTGGTGAGCACCGAGCCGAAGAACTGTGCGTCGATGGTCATGGCTGTGCCGGCTCCGATGTCTTCTCGTGGCGGTCCGCGGGTGGTGCGTCGCCGGCTGACGGCTGAGGCGGGGGCGGGGGCGCGAAGCGTCGACGCGCCGTCCAGCGGATCACGACGTGCGCGCTCGTCGTCAGGATGATGAGCGCGATCATGACGTCGACGAGCTCCGAGGGGATGCCGAGGGTGATCTGCGAGACCTCCCCGGCCTGTCGGAGCAAGGCGAAGAGGAACGCGACACCGACGAGCGCGACGACGGAGAGGTCGCCCACGAGGGCGACCGCGATGCCGTCGAACCCGAGGCCCGGGTTGAAGCCCTTCGCCAGGCGGTGCTGCACGCCGAGCACCTCGGTCGCGCCCACGAGACCCGCGATGCCGCCGCTCACGAGCATCGCGCGGAGGAAGACCCGCACGTTCGGAACCCCGGCGTAGAACGAGAACGTCGGGGCCGCACCGAAGAGCCGGGACTCGAAGCCCCAGATCGTGAAGCGGTAGTACACGGCGACGATGGCGACGACGGCGAGCGCGATCGAGACGGCCGCCGTGGCGAGCGAGTGCGGCGAGAGTGACGGCAGCCACAGCTGCTCGGGGATGACCTCGCTCGACTCGGTGTTGCCCGCGGCGCCGCCCGGCGCGAGCGGACCGGTCACGAGCAGGGTCACGACGATCGCGCAGAGCGGGTTCATGACGAGGGTCGTGATGACCTCGGGGGTGCCGAAGAGCAGGCGGAGCAGTGCGCACACCCCGGCGACGGCCGCTCCCGCGGCAATCGCCGCGACGATCGCGAGGCTGACGCCGAGGAAGGGGTCGAGATCACGGCCGACCCCGAGTGCGACGACGCTGCTCGCCGCGGCGCCGAGGTAGATCTGGCCGTCGAGGCCGAGGTTGAAGGCGCCGTCGCGGAACGCGATCACTCCGGCGACGCCGGCGAGCAGCAGCGGGGCGAACCAGCGCAGGGTCGAGTCGAGGTTCGAGCCGAAGCCGGCACCGATCGCGTCGATGAATCCGCCGACGTCGTTGCCGGTCACGAGCATGACGAGGGTGGATGCCGCGAGCCCGGCTGCGAGCCCGACCAGGCGAAGTGCGACTGAGCGGAGGATCCTGGTGTTCACGATGGCACTGCCGTTCGCTCGGTGAGGTGACCGGCGTCTGGTGCGGCCGGTGGGGTGGGTGGGATAGCCGGCGTCACGGCGGTCGGCGTGGCACCGGTCATGTAGACGCCGATCTCGGCCGGGTCGGTCTTCGCCGGATCGAGCTCGGCGACGATGCGGCCCCGCGAGAACACGACGATCCGGTCGGAGAGGGCGAGCAGTTCGTCGAGCTCGGTCGACAGGAGCATGATGGCGCAGCCCCGCGCCCTCGCTCCGAGGATCGCGGCGTGGATGCGCTCGATGGCCTTGAGGTCGACGCCGCGGGTCGGATGCGCCGCGAGCAGCACCGCGGGCGAGTTGGCGAGCTCTCGAGCGACGACGACCTTCTGCATGTTGCCGCCCGAGAGTGCACCGATCGGCAGTGCCGGCGACGCGCCGCGGATGTCGTAGTCGGCGATCGCCTGCTCGACGGCCTCGCGAGCTGGGCGGGGGCGGGTGAACCCGAATCGCGCGTGCTCGGGGTCGCAGTAGCGGGCCGCGACGACGTTGTCCTGGATGCTGAGCGTCGGCGCGACGCCCGTCTCGAGTCGATCCGAAGCGATGTGCGCGACCCCCAGACCGCGGATCTCGCGCGGCTTGCGCCCGGCGAGGGAAGTTCCGTGAAGCTCGATGCCTCCGGATTCGACGCCGCGGAGACCTGCGATCGCCTCGACGAACTCCTCCTGCCCGTTGCCGTCGATGCCGGCGATGCCGACGATCTCGCCCTCGTGAATCGAGAGTCCCGCGCCGGTCACCGCGGGGCGGCCGCGGTCGTCCCGCGCGTGCAGCTCGCGCACGAGGAGAGCCGCCGGCCCCGGGTCGACTGCAGCCTTGGGCGCACGCACGGGGTCGTCGCCCGTCATCGCCCGGGCGAGCGCTCGGGCGCTGAGCCCGGCGCCGTCGAGGCGCGCGGCGACGCGGCCGCGCCGCAGCACGGTCACCTCGTCGCAGGCGGCTCGCACCTCCTCGAGCTTGTGGGAGACGAACACGACGGCGGTGCCGGTCTCGGCGAGTCCGCGCATGAGCTCGACGAGCTCGGCGATCTCGGCGGGGGCGAGCACCGCGGTCGGCTCGTCGAGGAGCAGCACGCGGGCACCGTGCTGCAGGGCCTTCACGATCTCGATGCGCTGGCGGGCGCCGACCGAGAGCTTCTCGACGCGCGCTCGGAGGTCGAGGTCGAAGCCGAGGCGGCCCGCGACATCCTGTGCCCGTCGGCCGACCTCGCGAAGGCTCAGGATCCTCCGTTCGTCGCTCGCGCGCGCCGCGAGCGCCAGGTTCTCGAGCACGCTCATCGACGGAGCCTGCGCGAAGTGCTGGTGCACCATGCCCACCCCGGCGGCGCGAGCCGCCGAGGTGGACGTGGTGTCGGTGCCGAGCACCCTCACCGACCCGCGATCCGGCGCCACCATGCCGAACATGATCTTCGAGAGCGTCGACTTGCCTGCGCCGTTCTCACCGATCAGTCCGTGCACCGTGCCGGGTCGCACGACGAGCGAGACATCGTCGAGGGCGGTGAGCTCGCCATACCGCTTGGTGACGCCGCTCAGTTCCACCGCCATCGTGTCGCGCATGGTCTCGGGTCGGGTTCGGGTGTTCGTCACGTCGGATCAGTTCCCGGTGCCGGGTTCGGCGGGGTCGGCTTCGACGACGACGTCGCCGGACTCGATCGCCGCCCAGGCCGCGTTGACGGCCTCGACCACGTCGGCGCCCTTCGGCGAACCGGATGCCTCGGCCCAGGCCGCGACCTCGTCGAGGATCTGCTGCGCGCCCTTGGTGCTCAACTCGTACACGGTGTGCTCGCCACCGGCGAAGTCACCGCGGCAGGCGTCGGCGAGCGGCTCGCCGAAGGTCAGCGGCTGGGTCGCGACGATGCCCTCGGGGTAGCTCTCGATGCGCTGCGCCGTGTCGCCGATCACGATCGTGCTCGCGTCCTTCGCGGTGTCGATCACACCGATGTTCGACTGGTCGGCCATCGCGAACAGCACGTCGGCACCCTCGTTGAGCAGGGCCGCCGCGTTCTCGCTGCCCTTGGCCGGGTCGGTGTACGAGTTCGTGTAGGTCACCGTGAACTCGAGGTCGGGCCGCACGCTCGCAGCGCCCTGGATGGCGCCGTTGATGACCGTGTTGCTGCCGGGCTCCGCCATGCCGTTCACGACGCCGACGAGGCCGGACTCGCTGAGGGTCGCCGCGGCGACGCCCCAGAGGTAGCCGGTCTGCTCGTACGAGAAGCTGCTGCTGGCGATGTTGGGGTGCACGTCGTCGGACTCGATGTTCGTGAACTGGTAGATCGCGACGAAGTCGGTGTCGGCGCTCTCGTCGGCGACGGCGACGGTGGCGTCGCTCATCGGCGGGAAGGTCGTCGCGATGAGGTCGTACCCGTCGCGCGCCGCGGTGCGCAGCGTCGACTCGTACTGGTTGACGTCGGCCACGACGATCGACTGGGTCTCCCAGCCCTCCTCCGCGCAGACGTCGAGGCCGTCGGCGACGATCTCGCCGCCCGAGGTGCCGGGGTCGAGCGGCTGGTTCGAGACGAGCAGCACGCGTTGCGCGTCGGCTGCGGCCGTCTCCTCACCACCTCCCCCTGCTCCCGAACACGCGGCGAGGAACATGATGGATACCGCGGCTGCGGCGATAGCTGTGGAACGGCGAGCTCGCATGGTCACTCCTGGGGGTAGGCCGCGTGATGCCCCGCGGCGTTGCGGAACGTCGTGAGAAGGTTCCCAAAAACGTTTTTGCAAGAGTAGGACCAATTCTCGGCCCCGTCTAGAGCCAATCGTCATTCGTTCCACGCCCGAAACAATTGAATCGATGCAAAGCCTTTTCGCACCGATGAACGGCCTGCCCGGGCACGACGAGAGCCGGCCGGGCGATGATCCGCCCGACCGGCTCTCGATGTGCTGTGGCGCCTACTCCGCGGTGACGCGCTCCGCTCCGGCGCGCTCCGCTCGCGCGAGGTTCGCGACGAGCTCGTCGCGGTTCTGCGACGACACGTAGGCGGGCTGGTCGCGCTCGGCGCGCCAGCTCTCCTCGAGCGGGCCGATGACGACCGTGTCGTACCCGAGGTCGTCGTAGAGTGCGGTCACGAGCGCCGCCGCCTCCTCGAAGTCGCTCGCCGTGGCGAGGGCCCGGCGCTCGGGCGTACCGGCCGGCGTGCCGTCGGTGAGGATCGACGTCGAGGTGATGTGGTTGAAGCCCTTCGCGACCTTCGACTGGGGCAGGTGCGCCTGCAGCAGCCCCGACACCGTGGCCTCTCCGGCGTCGAGCTCGGCCACGTGGCCGTCGCGTTCCCAGTAGTAGTTGTTCGTGTCGATCACGATCTTGCCGGCGAGCGGCTCGGCCGGGATGTCCCGGTACGCCTTCAAGGGCACCGTCACGATGACGAACTCCCCGGCTTCGGCCGCCTCGGTCGGCGTGCCGGCCTTCGCGTTCGGGCCGAGTTCGGCGACGAGCTCGGCGAGCGTCTCGGGGCCGCGCGAGTTGGCGATGGTCACCCGGTGGCCGAGTGCCACGAGCCCTCGTGCGAGCGTGCCGCCGATGTGGCCGGCGCCGATGATTCCGATGTCTGTGGGTGCGATGTTTGTCATGGTCGATGCAACGCGGCCGCGGCGGATCGATTCCGCGACAGGCCGCTCGCGTTGCCGATCTGCACGGACGTGCAGCTTGACGCCCGCACAGGCCCCGGACAGCGCGAACGCGTCACTTCCCGCCGAATTCGGCGCGCATCGACGTGGAAACGTCGCGAAGTGACGCGTTCGCGCTGGTGAAGGCCCGTAGGGGTTACTTGGGGTCGGTCTCAGTTGCGGGCTCAGCCGGCGCGGCGGGCTCAGCCGGCGCGGCGGGCTCAGCGGACGCGGCGGGCTTAGCCGGCACGGCGGCGGCGGGCGCGGGCACGATCGGCGCGACGGTCGCGTCGTCGCCGGCGTAGGCCTCGTCGAACACGGCGTTCTCCTCGGCGGCGAACGCCGCGGCATCCGTCGCCGTCGTCGCAGCGGCACGGGCGCTCACGTGTGCGAGGGCGTGCACGGCGAGGGCGATGACCACGGCGAGTGCGCCGACGGCGAGCAGCAGGCCGGCGATCGTCGTGGCCGTCTGCGCACTGAGGAGGGCGGCGACGTCTTGCGAACCGGTCGAGTAGAGATCGATCTGGTTGGCATTCGAGGAGGTCAGGAGCCAGAAGCCCCCGCCGATCAGGGCCACCGCCGCGACCCAGAGCAGGATCAGCGGCACGTTGACCTTGGAGTTGGCGGTTGTGTTCACGGTGATGACGTCCTTCGCTGTCGGGATGGGCCAGGATCGACCTCAGGGCAAGCTATTGGGTGAGCCTATGCCTGTCCTATGAGTCGCGGGGAGATTCCGTGCGAGCCGAAGGGCCGGCGAAGCGCGCGGCGCGAGCAGCGATGCGTCAGATCGCCCGGTGGTCGACGAACGTCATGCGCGGCCCGCGTCGCGGTCGGCCGCGCACGCCGGCAGCGCCGAGCAACCGCACCACGCGGTGCCGGTGGCCGCGCCAGGGCTCGAGCGTCTCGAGCATCTCGTCGTCGGTCATGTCGCGCCCCGCGAGGGCGTGGCCGACGTAGTTCGAGAGGTGGTAGTCGCCCACCGAGAGGGCGTCGGCATCGCCGAGCGCGCGCTGGGCCACCTCGGCGACGGTCCACGGGCCGATGCCGGGCATGAGGGTGAGGCGAGCCGCGGCATCCTCTGGGCTCATCTCGACGACCGCCTCGAGCTTCGGTGCGTACCGTGCGGCGTTCTGCAGGGTGCGGGCCCGCTTGGGGTCGACGCCGGCCCGGTGCCACTCCCAGCTCGGGATCGACCGCCACGCCTCGGGCGACGGCGCGACGCGCATCGGCCGCGGAGTCGGGCCCGGCGCCGGGCTGCCGAACCGGGTCAGCAGCCGGCGCCACGAGTCGTGCGCCTGCAGCGTGATGACCTTCTGCTCGAGGATCGCAGCCGCCAGCGCCTCGAAGACCTGCGCGGTGCGCGGGATGCGGAGTCCGGGGTTTCCGCGATGCGCGTCGTCGAGCAGCCGCAACCCAGGCACGAACCCGGTCGGATCGTCGCCCGCGCCGAGCAGTTCGGGCGCCTGCGCGACCGCCGCCGCGGCACCAGGCCCCCAGGCCTCGCAGCGCAGCTCGTCGGCCTCCGGCTGGGTCAGTCGCAGCGTCGCGTCCCCGTCGGGGGTGCGGGTCGCGCGCCACACCGCGCCGCTCGAGTCGAGGTGGAACGACGGGTCGCCGCCGCCGCGGCGCAGCACCCCGATCGTCTGCCGCAGATCGGTCGGATGCCGCGGCCGCCAGCTGAGGGCGTGGTCGGCGAGCACGGCTCCAGTGTGCCTCACGCGCCTGACAGCGCGGGCGGAAGGTCCGGCCGGCACGGGCAGGAGGATCGGCGCGTGCAGGACGACCGGCGCGGCCAGGACGGCCGGCGCTGGCACTTCGGCCGGAACGGATCAGCGCGGCGCGAACGCCGCGTGGAAGAGCGACCACGCGCGCTGCGCGACGCGCGCGCGATCGGCCGGGTCGGTGCGAGCGACCACGTCGGCGAGCATCGTCACGGCGAGCAGCACGTCTTCGACGGCGATGTGCCCGCCGATGCGACCGGCGCTGCGTTCGCGGTCGAGCACGGTGCCGGCGACGCGCGAGAGTCGTTCGCCGAGGTGCGTCACGCGCTCGTCGTGCTGGTTGCGCCAGATCAGGTCGATGAGCGCGGTGGAGACGACCGCCTGCTCGATGATCGCGTCGAGCAGGTCGTCGAGCGTCGCCGTCTCGGGCTCGACGGATGTCTCGAGCTCGTCGATGTTCTCGTCGAAGACGGCGACGGCGAGCGCCAGTCGATCGGGGAAGTGCCGGTAGAGGCTGCCCTGCCCGACGCCGGCCTTCTTGGCGATCGCGTTGAACGGCGCCTGAAGCCCGTCGACGGCGAACACCTCGCGCGCGGCGGCGATGATCGCGCGCCGATTCTCGGGGCCGGCGCTGGGGCCGCGGTTGGCCTTCCGCGTCTCCGACGACCCCTCCCCACGCTCTCGCACGGGTGTAACCTTACTACCGGACAACGATGTCCGGTGTGTGATTCGCTGCACCACGAGCGCGGCACGACGAACAGAAGGAAGCACTGGCATGAGCACCCCAAAGCCCCTCTCGGGCGACGACTCGATCAAGACCTGGCTCGAGCACCCCGTCGGCGGCCCGATCATTCGCGACCTGCTGGCGCAGTCCGGCCAGAGCCCCGAGGTGCTGCGCCCCGTGCAGCGCCTCGCGATCAAGCGACTGGTCAAGCTCAGCAAGGGTCAGTTCAGCCAGGAGATGGTCGACGAGCTCGTCGCGCGCGCGGCGGCCGGCGACGTTCCCGGTGGCGCAGCGGATGTCGCAGCCAAGGCCCCCGAGCCGACGACCGAGTCGGCCGACGCCGTCGACGATGCCCCCGTGGTCGAGCGCCCCGAGTGGGTCGAACGCCTCGACCAGGGCCGATTCGCCGGCAAGACCGTCATCGTCACGGGTGCAGGCTCGGGCATCGGCCGCGCGACGGCATCGCGCATCGCCCGCGAGGGCGGCCGGGTCATCGCCGTCGACGTCTCGCAGGAGCGCCTCGACGACTTCGTGTCCGAGCACGACGGCGCCGACGTCGTGACCCTCGTGGCCGACATCACCGACGACGCCAAGGTCGCCGAGATCGTCGCGGCTGCGGGCGACCGCATCGACGGCCTCGCGAACATCGCAGGCATCATGGACGACATGACGCCGATCGGCGAGCTCACCGACGCCGTGTGGAAGCGCGTCTTCTCGGTCAACGTCGACGGCACGATGAAGCTCATGCGCGCCGTCGTGCCCGTGATGCTCGCACGCGGCACCGGCTCGATCGTGAACACCGCCTCCGAGGCCGCGCTCCGCGGTTCGGCAGCGGGCGTGGCCTACACGGCCTCGAAGCACGCGGTGGTCGGCCTCACGAAGTCGACGGCGTTCATGTACGGCCCGAGCGGCCTCCGCGTCAACGCGGTCGCCCCCGGCGCGACCATCACGAACATCGAGGCCACCTTCGCCTCCCCGCTCGGCGCCCAGCGGGTGCGCCAGGCCATGGCGATCCTGCCGGATGCCGCCGAGGCCGAGGCGCTCGCGGCATCCATCACCTTCCTCCTGAGCGACGACGGCGTGAACATCAACGGCGTCGTGCTCGCGAGCGACGGCGGATGGTCCGCGGCATGACGGCCGGAGCGGAGGGCGGCGTGCGCAAGGTGCTCGTCGTCATCGGCGTCGGCGGCATGGGCGAGGCGATCGCCCGGCGCCAGGCGACGGGTCGCACCGTCGTGCTCGCCGACTTCAGCGAGCAGGCGCTCGAGCGCGTCGGCGGCGCGCTGCGCGGCGACGGCTTCGAGGTCGTCACCCGCACGGTCGACGTCTCATCGCGCGCCTCGGTCGCCGAGCTCGCCGACGCCGCGGCGGCACTCGGCCGGGTGACCCAGGTGGTGCACACGGCGGGGCTCTCCCCCGTGCAGGCGCCGCGCGATGCGATCCTCGCCGTCGACCTGCTGGGCACGGCGCTCGTGCTCGACGAGTTCGAGCGGGTGATCGCCCCTGGCGGCGCCGGCCTCGTCATCGCGAGCATGGCCGGCCACTTCATGCCGCCGCTGCCGCCCGAGGTCGCGCACGCCCTCGCGACGACGCCGAGCGACGAGCTCCTGTCGTTGCCGGTGTTCGCCTCGATCACCGAGGCCGCCGCGGCCTACCCGTTCGCCAAGCACGCCAACCACCTGCGGGTGCGAGCGGCGAGCTCGGCATGGGGTGCTCGTGGCGCGCGCGTCAACAGCATCAGCCCCGGCGTGATCTCCACGCCGATGGGCCAGCAGGAGCTCGCCGGCGAGTCGGGCGGCCAGATGCGCGCCATGATCGCCGCCTCCGGCACCGGCCGGGTCGGCACTCCCTACGACATCGCGGATGCCGCGGCGTTCCTGCTCGGCCCCGATGCGAGCTTCATCACGGGCACCGACCTGCTGGTCGACGGCGGCGTGGTCGCCGCGGTCAGCACGGGCCGGCTCGACCTGCGCGGCGGGCAGTAGCACGAGACCCAGAGGGGCCGATCACGTCAGCGCGTCAGCGCGCCCAGCTCCGCGCGCGACCGGGCACCGGCCTTCTTCAGCAGGTTCGACACGTGGAACTTCACCGTGTTGAGGCTGATGCCGAGCTCTCGTGCGATGTCGTGATTCCGGGCACCGCTCGCGACCAGGCGCAGCACCTCCCGCTCGCGGATCGAGAGTTCCGCCGCCGACACGATCGGCTCGGGTTCGACCGGCGGGTCGAGCGGGATCCGGATGTTGAGCGAGGAGCCCCAGCCGGGCGTCGACGCGACGCTCAGCGAACCGTCGAGCACCGCGACGCGCTCGACGATCGGGCGAAGCGAATCGTCATGGGCCGAGAGCTGGCCGAGCCCGTCGTCCCTGATGCCGATCAGGAGGTTGAGCCCGTCGCAGTCCCACTGGATTCGCACGCGACGCGTCTCGCCGGCATCGACGAAGGCGAGCACCGCATTGCGCACGATGGCACGCGCCGCGTGGGCGACGTCGCCGGGCAGCGCCCGGCCCGTGGCGGGCGGCTCCACGAACTGCACGTCGAGATCGCCGAATCGCACGAGGGGCCGAAGGTCGTTGCGCAGCCGGGCGAAGGCACCGACGACCGGCTCGAGCAAGCCGCTGCGCTGCTGATCCGTGGCCATTCGCAAGCCGACGAGCGCGTTCGCGGCAACGTCGATCGCCATGTTCCGGGCGATGCGGTCGTCGAGGCGCGGGGAGCGGAGGATCGCGAGCAGCGATTCGAGCGTGACGGCATGGCGATCGGCCTGTTCCGCGACGGTGCGGGCGTGCTCACTGACGGTGCGGCGTGAGGCGGGCGTCGACAGCTCCGCGGGCGAGTGGGTACTGGCGCTCATGCCCGACACGCTACCCGCCGGTCCGCAATCCCATTCTTTGGAGTAGGAAGAACTGAATGTTCGGGTGGGCTGCTCCGCGATTCGGGAGATCCACCATTGAGGCATGAACGCACTGGACGACGATGGAGTCGGTTCCGCCCTGACGAACATCGGCCGTGAACTCTCGACCCTCATCGATCGCATCGCCGGCGACGACGCCGCGGCGCTCTCGGCGTTGGCCGACGCGATCGACGATGCACCGCGCATCTTCGTGCTCGCCGCCGGCCGTTCAGGACTCGCGTTGCGCATGACCGCCATGCGGCTGATGCACCTCGGCCTCGAGGTGCACGTCGTCGGCGAGGTCACCGCACCGGCGATCCGCGCCGGTGACCTGCTGCTCACGGCGAGCGGCTCCGGCACGACCGGCAACATCGTCAGGGCCGCGCAGACCGCGCACTCGGTCGGAGCGGGCATCGCCGCGATCACGACCGCGCCGACTTCCCCACTGGCCGAACTGGCATCCGTCACCGTCGTCGTGCCGGCCGCCGCCAAGCTCGACCGCACCGGCGCCGCCTCGGGGCAGTACGCCGGCAGCCTCTTCGAACAGATGGTCGTGCTGCTCGGCGACGCCGTCTTCCATGCGCTCTGGAAACGTTCCGGCGCGAGCGCCGAAGAACTCTGGCCCCGTCACGCGAACCTCGAGTGACGCTCGCCTCCACCTGTGTTCCACCCTCCCACCCACACGATGAAAGGCACACGATGAAACTGCAGTTCGCCATGGACACGCTCACCACCGAGGCGGCGCTCGAACTCGCCGCGGCGGCCGCGCCGCACGTGGACATCCTCGAGCTCGGCACCCCGCTCATCAAGAGCGCGGGCCTCTCGGCCATCACCGCGGTGAAGGCCGCGCACCCCGACAAGATCGTCTTCGCCGACCTCAAGACCATGGACGCCGGCGAGCTCGAGGCCGAGATCGCCTTCGCCGCGGGCGCCGACCTCGTGACCGTGCTCGGCTCGGCGGGCGACAGCACCATCGTCGGCGCCGTGAAGGCCGCGCAGAAGCACGGCAAGGGCGTGGTCGTCGACCTCATCGGCGTCGCCGACAAGCCCAAGCGCGCCAAGGAGGTCGTCGCACTCGGCGTCGAGTTCGTCGAGATGCACGCGGGTCTCGACGAACAGGCCGAAGACGGCTTCACGCTCGACACCCTCCTTCGCGACGGCGCGACCGCGGGCGTGCCCTTCTCGGTCGCGGGCGGCATCAACGCCGCCACCATCGCCGCCGTTCAGGAGTCTGGCGCCCAGATTGCCGTGGCCGGCGGCGCGATCTACGGCGCACCCGACGTGGGCGCCGCAGCAGCAGCGCTCCGCGCCGCGATCGTCTGATCACCCGACCGCCGCGAACTCCACGTGCCCGTCGACCACCCGGTCGGCGGGCACGCTGCGTTCCCGGTGTCGACATCCCTCGAAGGTGGCCTCCTCGCCCCGCACACGCCGAGGTTCGCTTTGTGCTCCAGAAGTGGGTCAACCTGGAATCGGGCGGCAACTTCGCTGATCGGCCAACCGTCATCGACGACGAGGTGGGCGACCTTTAGCCGGTGGCGCGGTGTGAGAGCAGCGTTAGGGTGGGTCATGAATTCCCTCGGAGACGGAAAGGGGCCAGCCGGATTCGGCTGACCCCTTCAGGTTGTGCGTGCAGTTCAGTTGTTTCGAGAAGCCTCTGACTGAATGGCCTTGGCGAGGTCGCGGGGACTGCTCCACATAGGCCAATGGCCCGTCGGGAGGTCAACGACGTCGAGGTGTTCAAGCTGCGCGACTTCGGTGAACATGGGATGACCGGTTTGGGCCAGCTCTAGCACCTGCGCACTAGGGATTGAGCAACAGACCAAGGACGTCCGGACCTTGCGGCGGGCGTCGTTGGTGAGCTCGATGGGCTGACGAAGCACGGGGCCGGGCTCGGGGACGGCTCGGGCCCGAAACTGCTCGAGGACCTCTGCGCTCAGGCCTTCGAGGCTCGCCTGCTGTGCAAGGACGTCGAAGGGCGGCAGCGGAAGCTCCTCCAACTCCTCCGGGAGGTCTGGGGCGAAGACACTTCCCGTCGCTACAGGGCCGGAGTCGACCCACACTACCCGGTGGACAAGCTCAGGGTATCGGTCCATGACGAGGCTGACGGGAGCGTTGGCCCCACTGTGGGCGACGAGAATTGCAGGCTGACCACCGTGCTGAGTAATGACGCCCAGGATTGCTTCAGCCTGGGCGTCGAGGGTTCTCGTCGCACGCTCAGGATCGTGCGCGTCGAGACCGGGCAGTGTCATCGCGATGGCACGAGGGTGGTCGCTTTTCAAGTGTTCAAGAACCTCATCCCAGGCCCAAGCGCCCAGCCAGTGGCCGGCGATGAGAATGATGGTCGGGCTGCTCGTAGTGGTTGCCATGTCACAAATCTCGCAGGCCCTACGGACAATGGTGTGTCACTATTTATGTCATGAATTTGCCTGGGTCTGAGCAGTGAAGCGAGCAGAACGGCTCCATGCTCTATCAGAGATGTTGCGCCGCAGCGGCGTGCGGGGGGTCTCCGCCGAACGGTTGGCGAGAGAGTTCGAGGTGTCCGTGCGCACAATCAAAAGAGACCTCGATGCGCTGGAGAACAGCGGTGCGCCTCTATGGTCGCGCCCGGGTCCGGGCGGTGGCTACGGATTGGCTCTCGGCGCGTCCCTGCCACCCGTCAGCCTGTCTCCGGCGCAGGCTGTGGCGCTCATGGCGGCTGTGTCCGCAGCGTCTGATGCCCCCTACGCTGATCTGGCGGCAGCCGGTGTCCAGAAGATCCTGGACGTCCTCGATCCCAGAACCCGAGCAAGAGCTGACGAGCTGGCCCGCCGTGTATGGGTCAACGCGCTTCCCTCGTCCTCGCGCGCGATTAAGTCGGCACTGGAGGAGGCGATGGCCGAGCAGCGAGTAATCCGTATTCGCTACACATCGAGAGACGGGACCACGACCACTCGTGACGTCGAGCCCGTGCTGTTCGGCTCCACGAACGGCCAGTGGTACTTAATTGGATGGTGCCGAATGCGCGACGCAATGCGATGGTTTGCCGTGTCGCGCATCGAGCAGGCCACCGTAACTAAGGCGGCCTGCAGCGGCCATACCATCCACGAGGTCGGAGAACCCCCCGCGAACGCCAGACCGGTACACGGTCGTGGCGAGTGAGCCACTCAATCAACCGCTCCGGTCAGTACAACTAGATCACCCTTTCGCCGACGAGGGCGCTCCCGCTCCTTGGTGTCAGCCATCAGAACATCCCTCGGTTGATCGGTCGTTTCGAGACATATCTGATATTGAGAATACGGACGTGCGCCCGCGCCATGGCGGCGGCGTCCTCGGGTCGAGCGGGGCGCACCGTTACCGGGGAGTCCACACGTGAACCATACCGATGCGTCGCCCTTTTGCCGCCGGCCCGCCACCGGCTCAGCGTGCGTTTATGAAAACGGCCCGAATCCTCATTTGAGGCCCGGGCCGACTCGATATCGCTAACTGTTCACGGGAACTTCGCTAATTCCCCGTGGTGGTGGTGCGCGAGGGGGGACTTGAACCCCCACACCCTTGCGAGTACTGGCACCTGAAGCCAGCGCGTCTGCCAATTCCGCCACTCGCGCACGTGTGGTCGCACCGTGGTGCGTCCAACCACGCGAGACTAACATCTCGCGCCCGGCAAAGCCATTCGGCCACCGGATGCCCCGTCAGCGACGCGCAGCACGAGCCGCCCGAACCCTGACTCGCGCCTCCACGATTCCTCCGAGTCTGGCCCGCATCTCGCGCTGCGCCGCCGCGCAGGAATACCATCGTTCAGCGGGTTGTGTGCCCCGACCGATGCGACGAAAGGACCGTCCGTGACCTCGCTCAGCGAGTCCACTCCGACCCCCGGCAACCACGACCGCGGCGCGGCCACGCGCACTGCATCCGCGGCGGCGACGCTCAGCGGCATCCGCGGCTACCTTTTCGACCTCGACGGCGTGCTGACGCCCACCGCCACCGTGCACATGCACGCCTGGGCGCGTCTGTTCACTCCGTATCTCGCGCAGCACGGCGCCGCGCCGTATGAAGAGGGCGACTACTTCTCGTACATCGACGGCAAGCCCCGCTACGACGGCGTGCGCAGCCTGCTCGAGAGCCGGGGCATCCACGTGCCCGAGGGCGAGGTGACCGACCCCCCGACGGCCGACACCGTGCACGGGCTCGGCAACCGCAAGAACGAGGCCTTCAACGAGACCCTCGCCGACGAGGGCGTTGCGGCGTATCCGGCGAGCGTCGCGTTCCTCGACGCGGTGCAGGCGAGCGGATGCCGCGTGGCGGTCGTCTCGAGCTCGAAGAACGCCCCCTCGGTGCTGGCGGCCGCGGGGCTCGCCGATCGCTTCGGGGTCGTCGTCGACGGCGCGGTCGCCGCGCGAGACGGCATCCCGGGCAAGCCCGCCCCCGATACCTTCGAGCGCGCCGCCGAGCTGCTCGGGCTGCCGACCACGGCGTGCGCGGTCGTCGAAGACGCCGAGTCGGGCGTGAAGGCCGGCGCAGCCGGCGAGTTCGGGGTCGTCATCGGCGTCGATCGGGGCGTCGGCCGCGAGGTGCTCGAAGCACTCGGCGCCGACATCGTGGTCGACGAGCTCGATGAACTGATCCCGCTGCTGCGACCGACACCCGACGACACCCCGCGAGAGGAACGTGCATGAGGTTCGCCGACCACGACCCGCTGAACCGCACCCGGTTCCCCATCGACGAGTGGGCGCTCGTCGAGACCGAGTTCAACGAGTCCGACATGGGCCGCACCGAGACGCTGTTCGCCGTCGGCAACGGCTACCTGGGTCTCCGCGGCAACGTCGAAGAGGGCCGCGACGGCCACATGCACGGCACGTTCGTGAACGGCTTCCACGAGACCTGGCCGATCCGGCACGCCGAAGAGGCGTTCGGCTTCGCCCGGGTCGGGCAGACGATCGTGAATGCGCCCGATGCGAAGGTCATCCGCCTCTACGTCGACGACGAGCCGCTCGTGCTCACGGTCGCCGAGATCCTCTCGTACGAGCGCCGCCTCGATTTCCGACTGGGCGCGCTCAGCCGCTCCATCGTGTGGCGCACGCCGTCGGGCAAGCGCGTGCTCATCACGAGCCGGCGCATGGTGAGCTTCACCGACCGGCACCTCGCCGTGCTCGACTACGAGGTCGAGATGCTCGACGCGGATGCCGCGGTGACGATCTCGAGCCAGATCCTGAACCGTCAAGACGGGCGAGACGAGTACCGCTCGGGCGTGCTCGAACCGGTGGGCGCGTTCGACCCGCGCAAGGCCGAGATGTTCAACGAGCGGGTGCTGCAACCGCGGGTGAAGCGCGCCGAGAACGGCCGATACGTGCTCGGCTACCAGACCACGAACTCGGGCATGACGATCGCCGTGAATGCCGAGCACCAGATCGCGACCGAGAACCAGTTCAGCGAGTCGAGCTCGATCGGCGACGACCTCGCGAAGCACACCTACCGGGTGCAGGCCAAGCGGGGCCGGCCGATCCGGGTGACGAAGACCGTCAGCTACCACACGGCGCGCACGGTGCCGACGCGCGAACTCGTCGACCGCGCCGATCGCACGCTCGACCGCGCCGCAGAGCAGGGGGTCGCGGGGCTGTTCGCACAGCAGCGTTCCTGGCTCGACGACTTCTGGGCCCGCTCCGACGTCGAGATCGCCGGCCAGGCCGCGATCCAGCAGGCGACCCGGTGGAACCTCTTCCAGCTCGCGCAGGCGACCGCGCGCACCGACGGCGACGGCGTCGCCGCGAAGGGCGTCTCGGGCTCCGGCTACGGCGGCCACTACTTCTGGGACAGCGAGGTCTACGTCCTCCCGTTCCTCAGCTACACGGCCCCGATCGTCGCGAGAAACGTGATCCGATTCCGGCAGCGGATGCTTCCTGCCGCCCGCGCCCGGGCGCTCGAGCTGAACCAGCTCGGGGCACTGTTCCCGTGGCGCACGATCAACGGGCAGGAGTCGAGCGCGTACTACGCGGCGGGCACGGCGCAGTACCACATCGACGCCGACATCGCGTATGCGCTCTGCCAGTACGTCACGGCCACCGGCGACCAGGACTTCCTCGGCCGGGGTGCGATCGACATCCTCGTCGAGACGGCCCGCATGTGGGAAGACCTGGGCTTCTGGCGCTCGAACGCCGACGACGTGTTCCACATCCACGGCGTCACCGGCCCCGACGAGTACACGACCGTCGTCAACGACAACCTGTACACGAACGTGATGGCCCGGGCGAACCTCGCCTCCGCGGCATCCGCCGTCGACAACCTGCAGGTGCTCGATCCGGTGGCGTACCACCGGCTCGTCGAGCGGCTCGGGGTGACGCCCGCCGAGGTCGCGGGCTGGCGCCGCGCGGCCGCGCACATGCACATCCCGTTCGACGAGCAGCTCGGCATCCACCCGCAAGACAGCGCGTTCCTGCAGAAGGAGCTGTGGGACCTCGAGAACACCCCCGAAGACCGCCGCCCGCTCCTGCTGCACTACCACCCGCTCGTCATCTACCGCTTCCAGGTGCTCAAGCAGGCGGATGTCGTGCTCGCGCTCTACCTGCAGGGCGACCGGTTCTCGACCGAGGCGAAACGGGCGAACTTCGAGTACTACGACCCGCTGACCACCGGCGATTCGACGCTCTCGGCGGTCGTGCAGTCGATCATCGCCGCCGAGGTCGGCTACCACGAGCTCGCGATGCGGTACTTCCGTGCTGCGCTCTTCGTCGACCTCGCCGACCTCCACCACAATGCGTCCGACGGCGTGCACGTCGCCTCGACGGGCGGCGTGTGGAGCGCGCTCGTCTCGGGATTCGGCGGCTTCCGCGACCACAACGGCGTCTTCAGCTTCGATCCGCGACTGCCCGACGGGTGGCAGCGGCTGACGTTCCGCATCACCCTCCGCGGCACGCGGCTGCGGGTGACGCTCGAAGCCGATTCGATCTCGTTCTCG
Source organism: Agromyces badenianii (assembly GCF_003070885.1). NCBI lineage: Bacteria > Bacillati > Actinomycetota > Actinomycetes > Micrococcales > Microbacteriaceae > Agromyces > Agromyces badenianii. The sequence continues at coordinate 26,012 of NZ_CP028913.1, read as the reverse complement.
GTCGAAGACGGGGTCGAGGCACGCGTGCGGGTGCGGGGCGCCGAAGTGCTCGTGACGACCGGCACGGATGTCTCGGTGCCGCTCGAGGGCCAGGGGCCGCGCCTCTACGGCGCGCCGACGATGCGCGACGTCACGGGCTCGCGCCGCGCCGACGGTACCCTGCTGACGGCGTCGATCCCGACGCTCTCGCTCGATGTCGACGAAGCGGACTCGGCGATCCAGATCGACTGATCACGAGTCTTCCCAGCCCTTCGGGCTACCATGTCACAGTCACGAGAGCGTCGGTGCATATTCTGGAGCGGGAGACCTGTGGGCCTACTGGACAACTTCGAGAAGGGTCTCGAGCGCGCGGTCAACGGCGCGTTCGCGAAGACTTTTCGCTCGGGGCTGCAACCCGTCGAGATCACCTCCGCCCTGAAGCGGGAGATCGACACGAAGGCTGCAGTCGTCTCACGCGATCGCGTACTCGTGCCGAACAGCTTCGTCGTGCGCATGGCGCCCGCCGACTACGCGCGCATGACGGGCCTCGGCCCGGCACTCATCGACGAACTCATCGACCTCGTGCAGAAGCACGCCGCGAGCCAGCGCTTCCAGTTCGCGGGCGGCATCACGATCACGCTGCAGCCCGACCAGAGCCTCGCCGAGGGCATGGTGCAGGTCGACTCGCAGAACGTCAAGGGCCAGGTCGCCTGGACCCCGGTGCTCGACGTGAACGGCAAGCGCTACCCGATCATGAAGGGTCGCACGGTGATCGGCCGCGGCAGTGAGGCCGACATCACCCTCGACGACTCCGGGGCTTCACGTCGGCACGCCGAGGTGCAGTGGGACGGCAGTCGCGCACGCGTGCGCGACCTCGGCTCCACGAACGGCACCCAGCTCGGCGGATCGCCCGTGAAAGACGCCATCCTCGAACCCGACTCGGTCATCACCATCGGCCGCTCCCGCATCGTCTTCCGGGTGCTCGCGCAGGCCTCGGGCGGCGACGCCGGCCGGCGCGCCGATCCGGCCACCGAGCGCCATGACATGGGCGGGTTCTGGGGGCCCGGCGAATGAGCGAACTGACCCTGCTCGTGCTCCAGCTCGGCTTCCTGCTGCTGCTCTGGGTGTTCATCTTCTCGATCGTCTACGCGCTGCGCAGCGACCTGTTCGGCCAGCGGGTGCGCAAGCTGCAGCCCGAGGCGGCGGCGAGCGTGCCGGTGGCGGCTGCGGCGTTCCCGAGTTCGCCGGCCGCAGCGGCGGCGGCCACCGCCCCCGTGGCGCACGCGCCCGCACCATCCGGCGGCGGCAACGGCGAGCTCGCCTCGGGCGACAATGCCACGCGGCTCGTCATCACGAGCGGCGCGAAGGCCGGCGCGGAGTTCCCGCTCGGCCACGACGAGATCACGATCGGCCGCTCGAGCGATTCGGCGATCATCATCCGCGACGACTACACCTCGACCCACCACGCCCGGCTCATGCAGTGGAACGGGCGCTGGATGATCCAAGACCTCGACTCGACCAACGGCACCCTCCTCAACGGCTCCCGAGTGACCGTGCCCACACCGATTCCGCTCGGAGCCACCGTCAAAGTCGGAGCGACGACGTTCGAGCTGCGGCGGTAGCCCATGGCCACGGTCAAGGCGAGCGCTGCGGTCTCGCACGTCGGGCGGATCCGCTCGAACAACCAGGACTCCGGATACGCCGGGCGCCGGCTGTTCATGGTCGCCGACGGCATGGGCGGCCACGCCGGCGGTGACGTCGCGAGTGCGATCGCCACCCGGCGCATCGCCGAGGCCGACGTCGACTACGGCAACACGGCAGAGGCCGGGGCATCCCTCGAGGGCGCCCTGATCGCCGCCAACCGCCAGCTCGCCGCGACCGTCGCCGACCACTCCGAGCTCACCGGCATGGGCACGACCGTGAGCGCGCTGCTGCTCGTCGGCGACCGGGTCGTGATCTCGCACATCGGCGACTCCCGCATCTACCTGCTGCGCTCGGGCGAGCTCAGCCAGATCTCCACCGACCACACCTTCGTGCAGCGCCTCGTCGACGCGGGCCGCATCACCGCCGAGGAGGCGATGGTGCACCCGCGACGCTCGGTGCTCATGCGGGTGCTCGGCGATGTCGAGGTCTCCCCCGAGATCGACGCGATGGTGCTCGACACCCGTTCCGGCGATCGGTGGATGCTCTGCTCAGACGGCCTCTCGGGCGTCGTCTCGTTCGACGAGATCCACGAGCTCATGTCGGCCGATGCGGGCGCGAAGCAGGTCGCCGATCGTCTCGTGAAGGCCTCGCTCGACGGCGGCGCGCCCGACAACGTCACCGTGGTCGTGCTCGACATCGGCGAGCCCCCGGCACCGGCGACACCGCCGCTCGTCGTCGGCTCGGCTGCCGCCCCTCTCGCCTTCGGCCAGCCCTCCGAGCAGGCGCGGCCCCGCGGCATCCGTCTCACGACGTTCCGGCCGCATCCCGTGCAAGAGACGCACTTCGAGCCCGACTCGGCCGACTACTTCGACGAGATCATCGAAGAGGATGCTCGTCGTCGCCGTCGCCGCCATTGGACGTGGGGCTTCTGGATCGTGCTGCTCATCGCCGCGATCGTGGCGGCGTTCGCCCTCGGCTACCAGTGGACGCAGACCCGCTACTACGTCGGCGAGTCCAACGGCCGGGTGGCGATCTTCCAGGGCATCCAGCAAGACCTGGGGCCGATCTCGCTGCACGAACTGCACACCGAGACCGACCTCGACGTCGCCGAGCTGCGCACCTACGACCAGCAGCGCGTCGGGCAGACCATCAGCGCGGGCTCCTTCTCAGAGGCCTCTCGCATCGTGCAGCGGTTGGAGGACTCCGTTGAGTGACGCACGCCCGGCCGCGGCACGCACCGAGACGCCCCCAGAGGGCATCCGGCGCATCCGGATGCCCCAGAAGCTGCGCAACCTCGAATTCTGGCTGCTCCTCGTGGCGTGCGGCATCAACGCGGCGGCGATCGTGCTCGTGCAGCTCGGCGCACTCGGGCGCGTCGATACGCAGCTCGTGCTGCTCGGCGCGGGGCTCTCGGCCCTCGTGTTCGGCCTGCACATCTCGATGCGCTTCGTCGCCCGCGACGCCGACCCGTTCCTGCTGCCGATCGCCACCGTGCTCAACGGCCTCGGCATCGCGATGATCTACCGCATCGACATCGCCGAGGGCGATACGGGCTGGGAGAGCGCCGCCGTGCGACAGATCGTGTGGAGCGCGATCGCGATCATCTGCGCGATCGCGACGATCCTCGTCATCCGCAACCACCGCGTGCTCTTCCGCTACACCTACCTCGCGGGGCTCGTCGCGATCATCCTGCTCATCCTGCCGCTCGTGCCGGGCCTCGGCCAGGCCCGCGGCGGCGCCCAGGTGTGGATCGGCATCGGCGACATCGCGACCTTCCAGCCGGGTGAGATCGCGAAGATCGCGCTGGCGGTCTTCTTCGCCGGCTACCTCGTGCGCAACCGCGACTCGTTGTCGATGGTCGGCACGAAGTTCCTCGGCATGCAGTTCCCGCGCGCTCGCGACCTCGGTCCGCTCCTCATCGTGTGGGCCCTGTCGATGGCCGTCATCGTCTTCCAGCGCGACCTCGGAACGGCGCTCCTGTACTTCGGCCTCTTCCTCGTCATGCTCTACGTCGCGACGAGCCGGCTGTCGTGGGTGGTGCTCGGGCTCAGCCTCTTCATCGGCGGCGCGATCATCGCGAGCCAGACGCTCGACTACGTCGGCAACCGCTTCGCGAACTGGCTCGACCCCTTCAACCCCGAGCGCTTCGACCAGGAGTTCGGCGGCAGCTACCAACTCGTGCAAGGGCTCTTCGGGCTCGCCAACGGCGGGCTCATCGGCACCGGACTCGGTCAGGGGCGGCCCGACATCACGCCCGTGCCGCAGAGCGACTACATCATCGCGAGCCTCGGCGAGGAGCTCGGCCTCGCCGGCATCTTCGCGATCCTCGCGCTGTACCTGCTCTTCGTGGCACGCGGGTTCCGCATCGGGTTCGCCGGTCAAGACGATTTCGGCAAGCTCCTCGGCGTCGGCCTCGCGTTCGTCGTCGCGCTGCAGGTCTTCATCGTCGTCGGCGGCGTCACCCGGGTCATCCCGCTGACCGGCCTCACGACGCCCTTCCTCGCGGCGGGTGGTTCCTCGCTCGTCGCGAACTGGATCATCGTCGCGCTGCTGCTGCGACTGTCCGATACCGTGCGCAACCACCCGAGGCTGGTGATCGACGGATGAACCGCGAACTCAAGCGCGTCTCGATCGTCGCGCTCATCATGTTCCTCACCCTGCTCGTCTCGTCGACGATCATCCAGTACGTGCAGGCCGAGGCTCTCGCAGCAGACCCGCGCAACTCGCGCACCCTCTACGAGAGCTACTCGATCGAGCGCGGGCCGATCCTCCTCGACGGCGAGCCGATCGCCTACTCGCAGCCCTCCGACGACAACTACCGGTTCCAGCGCGTCTACTCGAACGGGGCGCTGTACGTGCCGATCACCGGGTACATCCCCGTCAACGGCGAGGCCACCGGCCTCGAGCGCTCCGTCAACGACTACCTCAGCGGCCAGTCGTCGAGCCAGTTCTTCGACTCGCTCAATCGCCTGATCTCCGGGCAGGACCCGATGGGCGCATCCGTCGAGGTGGCGATCGACGGGGTGGCGCAGCAGGCCGCATGGGACGCGCTCGGCGACCAGACGGGCGCCGTCATCGTCACCGAACCGGCGACGGGGCGCATCCTCGCGATGGTCTCCAAGCCGAGCTTCGACCCGAACGCGCTCGTCGTGCACGACAGCGCCGAGGCCACCGCCACCTACGAGGGACTGCTCGCCGACCCCAAAGACCCGCTCTTCAACCGGGCCACCGGCGGAGACATGAACCCGCCCGGCTCGGTGTTCAAGCTCGTCGTCACCGCGGCGGCGCTCGAATCGGGCAACTACACGCCCGACAGCCAGCTGCCGAACCCCGCCACCTTCACGCTGCCCGGCACCGATTCGGTCGTGCGCAACACCGAGGGCGGCAACTGCGGCGGCGGTGCCACCGTCAGCCTCGCGACCGCCCTGCGACTCTCGTGTAACATCCCCTTCGCCGAGCTCGGCATCGAGCTGGGCGACGCGGCGATCCGCGAGCAGGCCGAGAAGTTCGGGTTCAACTCGGAGTTCGAGATTCCGACCGCCACCGAGGTCAGCACCTATCCGCGCGTGCTCGACGACGCGCAGACCGGACTGTCGGCGTTCGGCCAGTACGAGGTGCGTGCCACGCCGATGCAGATGGCGATGGTGTCGGCCGCGATCGCGAACGGCGGCATCGTGATGGACCCCAACCTCATCGAACAGATCACGGCCCCCGACTTCACTCCGCTGCAGGAGTTCGAACCCCGCGAGTTCGGCCGCGCGATCAGCGAGGCGACGGCGAGCACGATGGTGCAGATGATGATCAACGGCGTCGAGAACGGGGCCGCGAGTAATGCAAGAATAGACGGCGTCAGCGTGGCCGGTAAAACGGGTACAGCGGAGAACGGCGAGAGTGACCCCTACACTCTCTGGTTCACCGGTTTTGCCCCCGCCGACAATCCTCAGTATGCGATCACAGTGCTCGTTGAGGATGGCGGGGGACTTGGTCAGGAGGGGTACGGCAATCTCATCGCCGCACCCATCGCAAAGCAGGTACTAGAGGCGGTGCTGAACAAATGAGACCGAGCGCAGGGCTCACCTTCGGGGGGCGCTACGAACTGCAATCCCGCATCGCGATCGGCGGGATGGGCGAGGTGTGGCAGGCCACCGACCTCGTCATCGGTCGCCAGGTCGCGATCAAGATTCTGAAAGACGAGTACCTCGGCGACCCGGGCTTCCTCGAGCGGTTCCGCGCCGAGGCCCGTCACGCCGCACTCGTGAACCACGAGGGCATCGCCAACGTCTTCGACTACGGCGAAGAAGACGGCAGCGCGTACCTCGTCATGGAGCTCGTGCCCGGTGAGGCGCTGTCCACGATCCTCGAGCGCGAGCACGTGCTCTCCACCGACAAGGTGCTCGACATCGTCGCGCAGACCGCGGCGGCGCTCCAGGCCGCGCACGCGGCGGGCCTCGTGCACCGCGACATCAAGCCCGGCAACCTGCTCATCACGCCCGACGGCCGGGTGAAGATCACCGACTTCGGCATCGCCCGCATCGCCGACCAGGTGCCGTTGACCGCGACCGGTCAGGTCATGGGCACCGTGCAGTACCTCTCGCCCGAGCAGGCGTCGGGTCACCCCGCGTCGCCGACCACCGACATCTACTCGCTCGGCATCGTCGCCTACGAGGCGCTCGCCGGCCGCCGCCCCTTCACGGGCGAGTCGCAGGTGGCGATCGCCATGGCGCAGATCAACGAGACTCCGCCCGACCTGCCGGTCACCGTCTCCGAGCCGGTGCGCAACCTGGTCTACGCGTGCATCGCGAAGAACCCGGCCGATCGTCCGCAGTCCGCCGCGCACCTCGCCCGCGCCGCCACGGCGCTCCGCCGGGGCGACGTGCAGGCCGCCGCTGCCGCGGTGCCCGCCGTGCTCGGCGCCGCCGGTGCGACCGCCGCCACGATGCTCATGCCGCAGTCGGGTGCCACCGCGGCCACGACGGTGCTGCCGTCTGCCGCGGGTGCCGCACCCGAGGGCGAAGAGCCCGTCGAAGAGAAGAAGAAGCGCAGCCCGTGGACGTGGCCGCTCATCGTGCTCATCGCGCTGCTCGCGATCGTGCTCATCGGCACGATCATCGCGCTCGCGCTGAGCAACGGCGACAATGACGCTCCGTCGACGGCGCCGTCGACCCCGAGCACGCCATCAGCCTCGCCGTCGAGCGCACCGCCGTCGACCCCGGCAGCCCCGACGACCGCACAGGTGACCCGCGAAGACTACCTCGGCCTCACGGTCGACGAGGCGCGCGCGAAGCTCCAGGGCCTCGGCATGGTCGTGAACGCCGCCGAGGGCAACCCCGCAGCAACCGCCGACGAGGCCGGCCGCGTCTACGACGTGAACCCGACCGGCAACATGAGCATCGGCTCCGAAGTGACGATCACCTACTACGCCGCCCCGGTCGCTCCGAGTGCTCCGTCGACGGCGCCCACGGCGACCCCGAACCCGTTCACGCCCTCGAGCGACCCCAACGCGAAGGTTCCCGTGAACGTGTCGTGGCAGACGCAGTCGTGCCCCGCCGGGCAGACTCTGTCGGGCTACGCGGTGCAGGTGACCGGTGACGCGACGGCTCCCGCGCCGGTCGGCGCCGGCACGACCTCGGCGCAGGTCATGGCGGGCCAGCAGGAGTTCCAGGTCACGTTCCAGTACTTCTGCGGCCAGGTCAGCTCGCCGGCATCGCCCTCTCTCACCGTGACGGTCGCCTCCAACGACTAGAGTTCAGTTCGCGACACGAGAAGGGATGGAGCCGCACGGTGAACGATGAAGGACGAGTGCTCGCGGGTCGGTACCGCGTCGGCGCCCTCATCGGGCGAGGCGGCATGTCCGACGTGCACGTCGGCACCGACACCAGGCTGGGCCGCCAGGTCGCGATCAAGCTGCTGAAGCCGCAGCTGGCGACCGATCCTGCCTTCCGCATGCGCTTCCGACAGGAGGCGCAGTCGGCAGCACGCATGGCCCACCCCACGATCGTGCGCGTGTTCGATGCCGGCGAGGAGACCGTCGTCGACGCGGCCGGCCAAGAGGTGCAGCTGCCCTTCATCGTCATGGAGTTCGTCGAGGGGCGACTCCTGAAAGACATCATCCACGACGGGCCGCTCGAGGCCTCCGCCGCGGTTCGCGTCATCGACGGCGTGCTCACGGCGCTCGAGTACTCGCACCGGGCCGGCGTCGTGCACCGCGACATCAAGCCCGGCAACATCATGATCACGACCGCCGGCCAGGTGAAGGTCATGGACTTCGGCATCGCCCGTGCCGTCTCGGACTCGTCGACGACCGTCGCCCAGACCACGGCCATCCTCGGCACGGCGGCGTACTTCTCGCCCGAGCAGGCGAAGGGCGAGGTCGTCGACGCCCGCACCGACCTGTACTCCACCGGCGTGGTGCTCTTCGAGATGCTCACCGGTCGTCCGCCGTTCCGCGGCGACACGCCGGTCGCGGTGGCCTACCAGCACGTCAGCGAGCGGCCGATCAAGCCGAGCGTCATCAACCCGAAGGTGTCGCCGGCACTCGACTCCGTCGTGCTGCACGCCCTCGCGAAGAACCGCGACCAGCGATACCAGACGGCGGCGGAGTTCCGAGCCGACGTCGACACCGCCGCAGCAGGCCGCGTGCCGGTGCACCGCGAGCCCGATCAGGCGACGATGCTCTTCGGCGCCCCCACGGCCTCGCTGTCGAGCTCCGAGCTTGCACTCCGACAGCTCGCCGAAGACGAGACGATGACCCGCACCCAGCGCCGCCCGCCGGCGATCTGGATCTGGTCGGGCATCATCGGCGTGATCGTCATCGTGATCGCCGTCATGTATTGGGCGTTCAACCTGCAGCCGACGAGCGAGTTGCCGTCGAACGCCCGCGAGATCCCGGTGCTGACGGGCGGCACCTACGAAGACGCCGTGGCCAAACTGCAAGAGCTCGGCCTCCCCGCGACCCGCATCGATGAGACGAGCGACACCGTGCCGGCGGGTGAGGTGACCAGGAGCGACCCGCCCGCGGGCGAGATCGTGGATTCCAATACCGCGGTCACCGTCTACGTCTCGACCGGCAGGCAGGCGGTCGCCGTGCCCGACGTGCGCAACAAGACGCTCGAACAGGCGAAGGCCGACCTGCAGGCCGTCGGGCTCGTGCCGGGCACCGAGACGCGGGAGGCATCCCCCACCGTGCCCGGAGACACCGTGCTCGGCACCACGCCCGAAGCCGGCTCATCGGTCGAGGCCGGTTCCACGGTGGACTTCCGCATCTCCAGCGGCATGGTGACGCTCACCGACCTCACCGGGCAGGCGCTCGCGGCGGCCTCGTCGTACCTCTCGGCCGAGAACCTGCAGCTGAGCGCGGTTCCCAAGCCCGATCCGTCGTGCGAGTCGCAGCCGGGCTCACCGGTCACCCAGCAGTCGTTGGCGCCCGGCGACGTGCCGCAGCACTCCTCGGTCGAGCTCACCTACTGCGCGGGCTGATCCGCCCGCCCTCGCCGGTCGAGTAGCGAGCGCATCGACCGAAGCGCGCATCGAGACCCGCCCGCCCCTCAGCCGAGCGAACCCCGGCTCATCACGCCGTCGTGGCCGTCGACCGCACCAGCGGGCCGAGGCCGACAGCGCGTTGGCGGGCCTCGGGCAGTCCGGCCACCGCGAGCCAGTTGCCGAGCATGCGGTATCCGCCCTCGGTCAGCACCGACTCTGGGTGGAACTGCACGCCGAAGATCGGCGCACGCTCGTGACGCAATCCCATGATCACTCCGCCCTGCGTGCGACTCGTCAGGATGAGCTCGGCCGGCACGGTGCCGTCGACGACCGCGAGCGAGTGGTAGCGCGTCGCGGTGAACGGCTGTGGCACGCCGTCGTAGAAGTCGCTCCCATCATGCGTGATGCGGGAGGTCTTGCCGTGCATGAGCTCCTCGGCGTTCGTCACGACCGCGCCGAAGGCCTCGGCGATCGCCTGGTGCCCGAGGCACACGCCGAGCAGCGGCTGCCCCGAGGCGAGGGCGGCCTCGACGATCGGGATCGACACACCGGCATCCGATGGCTTGCCCGGCCCCGGGGAGATGAGCACCGCGTCGTACTCGGCGATGCGAGCGGGAGCTTCGGCGACGTCGAACGAGTCGTTCCGCACGACCTCGGTCTCCGCGCCGAGTTCCTGAAGGTACCCGCCCAGCGTGTAGACGAAGCTGTCGTAGTTGTCGATGACGAGGACGCGGGTCCCGGTGCTTTCCATGTCAGTTCGGCTCCACCGTGACGTTGATCGGATTGAGGATGCCGTCGGCCCACGGGAACACCCACGTGAAGAGGGCGAACACGACGGCGACGACGAGGAGGAGCAGCAGGATGATGCGGAGCCACACGGGCCCGGGAAGGATGCGCCAGAGTGCGCCGTACATGTCTCAGCTCCCCCAGGTCGCGACGATCGGGGCGATCTCCGCAGGCGGTCCGGCCGCGCTCGGCTGCCACGACTCGAGCACGCCGTAGGCGATGATGCGTTCGGCGGTCGAGTAGAGCGGGTTGCAGCTCGTGAGCGTGACGATGCGGTCGGTCGGCGCGAGTTCGGGGCGGTGCGGCACCGGCGCGAGCACGTCGACCGTCTCGGGGGTGACGTACTCGAAGTCGCGGAATCGGTACGTGTACCAGCCGTCTTCGGTCTGGATGTAGATGGCATCGCCGAGCTGCAACTGCTCGATCTCGTGCATGCCCCCGCCGTAGGCGCTGCGGTGCGCGGCGATCGCGAAGTTGCCGACCTCGCCGGGCATCTGCGTCTGCGGGTAGTGGCCGACGCCGAGGTCGAAGCTGTTCAGCACGTCGAGTCCGTAGCCCTCGGCGATGTTGCGCTGGGAGTCCTCGCCGAACCGCGGCACGTACATCACCGCGAATGCCTCGCCGTTGCCGTACTCGGTCGTGTCGACCACCGGGTCGCCGTAGTCGGCCGGCTCCGGTTGCGGCGCATCGTCGCGTGTCGCGCGCGATTGCTCCAGCCATTGGCTGCTTCGCTCGGATGCCGCGGAGGACTGCTGCCCGGCCATGATCGCGTCGTTCCACCACAGCTGCCATCCGAGGAACAGCAGGATCAGCACGCCGGCCGTGAGCAGCAGTTCACCGAGCACGCCGATGACGCTCACACGGGGGCGCTGGCCACCCGCGGAGCGGCGCGAGCGCCCGGCTTCGGGCTGCGACTCGGACACAGGGGCGATTCTAGCCCGCGCGACGGGGAACCGAATGTGCCTGCGGCCCCGGGCTCGGCTAGAATCACCCGCATGGCACGTACGAAATCTCCGAAGCCCGCGCGCGCAGAACAGGTGAGCGGCGAAGAGGCTCCGAACCCGGTGTGGTTCAAGCCGGTCATGTTCGGCTTCATGCTCGTCGGGCTCGCCTGGATCATCGTGTTCTACGTCAGCCAGGGCCGCTTTCCGATCGCCGACCTCGGCTCATGGAACATCCTCATCGGCTTCGGCATCGCCTTCATCGGCTTCCTCATGACCACTCGCTGGCGGTAGCCGGCGTCACGACACACGCGAAGAGGGGCGGATGCTGCGGCATCCGCCCCTCTTTCGTCTGCGTTCACGTGGTTCCCCACAGCCTGTGGAGAACGGAATGACGCCGCGTCCCCCGAAACGACGACAATTACACCGGTGTAACTCTCCCCAGCTGTGGAGAGTGCTGTGGATAACTTCGAACGCCGTCAGCCGATGGGCAGGAAGACGTAGCGCATGCTGAGCAGCAGGAGCACGATGCCGACGGCGACCAGGAGCCAGGTCTGAAGGGTCTGCTGCGAGCGTTTGCGGGTCTCGACGAAGATGAACCCGATGAGCGCTCCGCCGAGGAGTCCGCCGAGGTGCGCCTGCCAGGCGATGTTGAGACCCGGCACGAAGCCGATCACGAGGTTGATGCCGAGCAGCACGAACAACTGGGTCGTCTGACCGCCCAGGCGCCGCTGGATGACGAGGAAGGCGCCCATCAACCCGAAGATCGCCCCGGATGCGCCGACGACACCCGCGCTCTGATCCGACAACCACACCACGCCGACGGAACCGGCGAGACCCGACAGCAGGTAAAGCGCGAGGAAGCGCCAGCGCCCCAGAAGCCCTTCGAGGAGCTGACCGAAGATCCACAGCGTGTACATGTTGAGCAGCACGTGGAAGATCAGCCCGGTGGAGTGCACGAACACCGTGGTGATGAGCCGCCACGGATGGAGGGCGATGTCGCTCACCGCGATCGGCGTGAAGTACAGCAGGTTCGTGACGCCGAGCCCGGGAATGAGCTGCAAGACGAAGACGGCCAGGGTGATGCCGATCAGGGAATACGTCACCACGGGGGCGCCTCGCCCCGCCGCCGAGCGCATGCGGGTCAGTGCGGCCGGCTTCGTGCGAGGCGCCGAGGCCCGCTGCTCGCGCATGCACTCGGGGCAGATGACTCCGACCGGAGCCTGGGTCTGGCACTCGGGGCAGACCGTGCGCCCGCACCGTTGGCACAGGATGTAGCTCGGCCGGTCGGGATGCCGATAGCAGAAGTTCGCCCGATCAGGCCCCGAGTCGCTCACCTGCGGGTCAGACGGGCTCGACGGAGATGCTCTCGATGACGATGTCCTCGAGAGGCTTGTCGCGCCCGTCGGTCGCGACGGCGGCGAGCTTGTCGACGACGGCCTGGCTCGCGGGGTCGGTCACCTTGCCGAAGATGGAGTGCTTGCCCTGCAGCCACGTGGTGGGTCCGACCGTGATGAAGAACTGCGAGCCGTTGGTGCCCCGGCCCATCTGGATGCCGGCGTTCGCCATGGCGAGCACGTAAGGCTCGGTGAAGTCGAGCTCTGAGGTGATCTCGTCGTCGAACTGGTAGCCGGGGCCGCCGACGCCCTGGCCGAGCGGGTCGCCGCCCTGGATCATGAAGCCGGGGATGATGCGGTGGAAGATGACGCCGTCGTAGAGGGGTGCGGTCGACTTCTCGCCGGTGGCGGGGTGCGTCCACTCGATCTCGCCCGTGGCGAGGCCGACGAAGTTCTTGACCGTCTTGGGCGCGTGATCGCCGTAGAGGTCGACCTTGATGGGTCCGTGGTTGGTGTTGAGCGTCGCGACTGCGGTGTGAATCGGCATCTTCATATTCTGTCACGGGTGGATTCGTCAACCCGCATGCCGGATTCGGACTCCCACCTCGCTTCCAGCCGTATCGATGGCAAGATGGAGGAGTTCGCTCACAACGATGGAGGTCGAGATGAGCCTGTCACGCAAGCGCCGCAAGGAACTCAAGCGACTGCAGAGCCACGCGGGGGAGCTGTGGGAGAACCAGCAGCATGTGCTCGAGCACGCCAACGCCGTCGCCCGCGAAGCCAGCCGCCAACTCGGTCAACTCACGCGAGAAGAGGTCGTTCCGCGGGTTCGCACCGGGTACGAGAGCTATGTCCGGCCGGGGGTTGAGCAGGCCGGCCGCGTCGCCCGCACCGCAGGCGACACCGTGGAGCGCACCGTGGGCACCGCGCTCGGGTCGGTGCTCTCGATCGGCGACATCGCCAACGACGCGCGGGTCCGTCGTGCCATCGGGCGCTTGTCGCCTCGTGCCGCCGCCGTCGTGAACCAGAAGAGGGGCCCCGGCGTGGGCACCTATCTCGCGATCGGGGCCGGCATCATCGCCGCAGCGGGCGTCGCCTACGCCGTCTGGCAGACCTTCCGCGCCGACGACGAGCTCTGGGTCGCCGACGACGAGCCGACGCCCCCGACGCCCGCCGGCGTCTGATACACGCCTGATCCACTCCTGACGGAGTCGGCACTCCCCCGGGTCACCCCGGGATGCCGGCTCCGTTTCGGCGTGCGCGCATCCTTCGAGCTGAGCGCACGCCGCTCAGTGCTGCCCCTGATTCTCGACGAATCTGAGAATTCACCTTGCGGTCGACGCGAAAGTCCCGCTAACGTCTACAACCGGTGTCCAACACGCCAAGAGAGAGGAGTTGATACCCATGATGAAGCACATCTTCACGACAGCATTCGCTGCGGCCCACACGGGAGTCCTCCTCGCATCTCGGGCCTGCTAGCGGTTCACCCCGACGTCACGCGCACTCGCGCCTGATCGTCGACTCCGCCCCTCGGGCGTGATCCCCGCGGCGCCAGCCGTGCATCCGTCGGCGACCTCATCGCCATCGTCACGACCGTGACGGGCGGATGCCCCGGGAACATCGTCCGGGCCTCTCGGGGCCAGCCGCTCGATGGCCGCACGCCGGCCGCACCGCACCGCACCGCACCGAGAGCCGCCGGCGCGCACGCTCGCCCGCCGAGGCCCCGAGTCGTCCGTCCGACGGCTCGGCAAGTGCGCGCCGACCACGACGTACACATCGCAACACCGCACAACACGCAACACACACACACAACACACACGAAGGAATCACCGTGAATACGAGTACCCTCACCGCCGGTCGAAGCCCACAGGGCCAGGCCGTCGCTCTCCGGGCCGACGCACGACTGCTGCGCGAGCGCATCGCGCGCCGGACGGGCCTCGCCCTCATCGCGTGGGGCCGTCGCCAAGACGAGCGGCGCACCCACTCGGCGAACTCCGAGCGTCGTCGCAACGAACTGCTCGCGGCACGGCTGCAGGCCGCCGAGTTCCAGCGCATGGCGCTCATCGCCACCCCGATGATCTGAGCGTCATGCAGACCATCACCAGCACCCGAGACCGGCCCCCGCGGGTCGAGGTCATCGCCCACGCGACGACGTCGACCCTCGGGGAGCTCGGCACCCCGCGGCCGTGTCGCGAACGGTTCGGCCGGCATGGCCGGAACGTCGGCGTCACGGCCGCGGGATCGAGTCCGCGAGCTAGGCCGAGGCGGCCGGCGGCACGCCGTCGGGCGGCTCGGCCTCGTTCAACCTGAGCGCGACGTCGAGCAGGCTCACTCTCTTCAGTCGCGGCACGTCGCGGAGCGGGAACCAGCGAGCCTCATCGCTCGAGCCGCCGATCTCGTTGCGGAGTTCACCGCCCAGCACGCTCGCCCGGTAGACGACGCGCATCGCGTACAGCGGCGACGAGCCCGAGTGGCGCTTCGAGAGCGGCACCACTATCGTGTCGATGCCGAGCAGTCGGTCGACGGATGCCTCGTACCCCGTCTCCTCGCGAATCTCGCGCCGCGCGGCCTCGACCGGGTGCTCGGATCCCTCGATTCCTCCGCCGGGCAGCGTCCATCCCGACCGGCCGTGCTCGTTCCAGTGCGAGAGCAGGATCCGGCCGTCGGCGATGATGACCCCGTAGGCAGCGATGCGGATGTCCATTCGGACACTGTAGCCGTGGCATCGACGAACGAGCCGGGGGCGGCTATGGTCGAGGCATCCTCATTCGAACGGAGCAACCCGATGACCGATGCGACGACGCCGGTTCCGGCATCGCCCGACGTCGACCGTTATCTCGCCGGCCTCGCGCCTGAGCAGGGCGGTCCGCTCTCGCGCCTGTGCGGCGGCATCCGCGGCATCGCCCCTGCCGGGACGATCGAGAACATCAAGTGGAACGGGCCGAACTACGCACTCGACGGCACCGATCGCGTGACCCTCGGCATCGATCCCCGCGGCAAGGTGCGGGTCGTGATGCACCGTGGCGTGAAGATCGTCGACGCCGAGGGGTTCAGCTTCGACGACGACACCGGACTCGTGCGCTGGGCGGCTGCCGATCGCGGCGTGATCACCCTGCCCGCAGACGAGATCGACCGGCATCTCGCGTCCATCGTGAGCCTGATCGACCGTTGGCTTCGCCTGTGAGCGGTGGCCCGACGGCCACCCGCGCGACAGTGGAGCGACGGCGCGAACGCATCGGCGATCAGACGCCCGAGGTGGGAAACTGTGGAGCCTAGGAGATTCGAACTCCTGACATCCTGCTTGCAAAGCAGGCGCTCTACCAACTGAGCTAAGGCCCCGGGCGGATGCCGAGGCATCCTATATATATGTATGGAATTTATATATGTATGGAATTTTCAGAGTGGGGATACGAGGACTTGAACCTCGGACCTCTTCGTTATCAGCGAAGCGCTCTAACCGCCTGAGCTATATCCCCGAATTTCGGCCGAAGGAAAGACTACCGGACGTGGCAGGAATCTCCGAATCGGCCGAGCGCGGCGTCAGTTGTTGGTGAAGCCGACGAGGATGCCGCCCGTGATCTTGACGCTCAGGTTGTAGAGCACCGCGAGGATCGCACCGAGAGCCGTCGTGACGACGAGGTTCAGCAGTGCCGCGACGACGGCGAAGCCCATGACGTTGCCGAGCGAGAGGATCGACGTGAGGTCGCCGCCCGCACCGGCCACGTCTTGCACCAGCTCGTTGAGCTTTTCGAAGATTCCGGTCGAGTTCAGCACCGTGTAGATGAGGAACGTGGCGACGATGCTGACGACCGCGAGGCACACGGCGACGAGGAACGACAGCTTCACCGCCGACCAGAAGTCGATGTAGACGAGTCGCAGCCGCACCTGCTTGGCAGGGGTCTTGCGATTGGACTTGCGGGCCAGCTTCTCGGCGACGCTACTCATGTAGGGTTACTCCTCTCGCGCGGGCTCGGCCGCTTCGGACTCTGCGGCCTCCTCCACGAGATTCCGTTCGGAATTCTTCGCGATGGCGATGATCTTGTCGTCGTCCGCGAATTTCGCGAACACCACTCCCATCGTGTCCCTGCCCTTGGCGGGAACCTCGGCGACGTCAGAGCGTACCACCTTGCCACTGGCAAGAACCACAAGCACCTCGTCGTCGCGGCCGACGATCAGGGCGCCCGCGAGGTCGCCTCGATCATCGCTCAGCTTGGCCACCTTGATGCCGAGACCGCCGCGATTCTGCAGTCGATACTGGTCGACAGCGGTGCGCTTGGCGTAGCCGCCCTCGGTGACGACGAAGACGTATCTGGCGTCGTCGTCGCTCGAGTCGTCGTCGTCGGCCGGCGCGGCCTCGTGCTGCGAGCCGGCGACGACGGATGCCTCGAGCAGCTGGTCGCCCGCACGGAACGACATGCCCTTCACGCCCGAGGTCGACCGGCCCATCGGCCGCAACGCCTCGTCGGTCGCCTCGAAGCGCAGCGACATGCCCTTCTTCGAGACGAGGAGGATCTCGTCGTGCTCGTCGGCGAGCATCGCCGAAACGAGCTCGTCGCCCTCACGCAGGTTGATCGCGATGACGCCCCGCGAGCGGTTCGTGTCGTAGGCGGTCAGTTCGGTCTTCTTGACCAGTCCGTCTCGCGTCGCGAGCACGAGGTACTGCGCGACGCTGTAGTCGCGGATGTCGAGGATCTCGGCGATCTGCTCGTCGGGCTGCATCTCGAGCAGGTTCGCGACGTGCTGGCCCTTCGCGTCGCGACCGGCCTCCTGGATCTCGTAGGCCTTCGCCCGGTACACGCGCCCCATGTTCGTGAAGAACAGGAGCCAGTGGTGAGTCGTCGTGACGAAGAAGTGCTCGACGACGTCGTCGGCGCGCAGCTGCGCGCCCTTCACGCCCTTGCCACCGCGGTGCTGCGAGCGGTAGTTGTCGCTGCGCGTGCGCTTGACGTAGCCGCCGCGGGTGACGGTGACGACCATCTCCTCTTCGGGGATGAGGTCCTCGACCGACATGTCGCCGTCGTAGCCGGGCATGATGTGCGTGCGGCGATCGTCGCCGTACTTCGCGACGATCTCGGCGAGCTCGTCGGAGACGATCGTGCGCTGCCGCTCGGGCGACGCGAGGATCGACTGGTAATCGGCGATCTCCTCGGCGAGCCGCTGCGCTTCCTCGTTGATCTTCTGCCGCTCGAGCGCGGCGAGGCGGCGCAGCTGCAGCTCGAGGATGGCTCGGGCCTGCAGCTCGTCGATGTCGAGGAGCTCGATGAGCCCGTCGCGGGCGTCTTCGACGGTGGGCGATCGCCGGATCAGGGCGATCACCTCGTCGAGGGCGTCGAGCGCCTTCAGGTAGGCGCGCAGGATGTGCATGCGGGCCTCGGCCTCGCGCAGCAGGAACTGCGTGCGCCGCACGATGACTTCGATCTGGTGGTCGACCCAGTGGGCGATGAACCCGTCGATCGAGAGCGTGCGCGGCACGCCGTCGACGATCGCGAGCATGTTCGCGCCGAAGTTCTCTTGCAGCTGCGTGTGCTTGTACAGGTTGTTGAGCACGACCTTCGCGACCGCGTCGCGCTTCAGCACGATCACGAGGCGCTGGCCGGTGCGACCCGAGGTCTCGTCGCGGATGTCGGCGATGCCGCCGACCTTGCCGTCTTTCACGAGGTCGGCGATCTTGATCGCGAGGTTGTCGGGGTTGACCTGGTACGGCAGCTCGGTGACGACGAGGCAGGTGCGCCCCTGCAGCTCTTCGACCGACACGACCGCGCGCATCGTGATCGAGCCACGACCCGTGCGGTAAGCGTCGTTGATGCCCTTGACGCCGAGGATCTGCGCGCCCGTCGGGAAGTCGGGGCCCTTGATGCGCTGGATCAGCGCCTCTTGCAGCTCTTCGCGGGACGCCGTCGGGTGCTCGAGGTACCACTGGGCACCGGATGCCACTTCGCGGAGGTTGTGCGGCGGGATGTTCGTGGCCATGCCGACCGCGATGCCGACCGAGCCGTTGACGAGCAGGTTCGGGAACCTCGACGGCAGGATCGACGGCTCCTGCGTGCGACCGTCGTAGTTGTCCTGGAAGTCGACGGTCTCCTTCTCGATGTCGCGCACCATCTCGAGCGCGAGCGGAGCCATCTTCGTCTCGGTGTATCGGGGAGCGGCCGCGCCGTCGTTGCCGGGCGAGCCGAAGTTGCCCTGACCGAGCGCGAGCGGGTAGCGCAGGCTCCACGGCTGCACGAGGCGCACGAGCGCGTCGTAGATCGCGGTGTCGCCGTGCGGGTGGAACTGGCCCATGACGTCGCCGACGACGCGGGCGCACTTCGAGAACGCCCGGTCGGGTCGGTAGCCGCCGTCGTACATCGCGTAGATGACGCGCCGGTGCACCGGCTTGAGTCCGTCGCGCACGTCGGGCAGGGCGCGGCCGACGATGACGCTCATCGCGTAGTCGAGGTACGAGCGCTGCATCTCGAGCTGCAGGTCGACCTGGTCGATCCTGCCGTGGATGCCGGGCCCCTCGACGGTCTCGTCGCCGCCGGGGTTGATCACATCAGATGTCAAGGAAACGCACGTCCTTCGCGTTCTTCTGGATGAAGTTGCGGCGGCTCTCGACGTCTTCGCCCATCAGGGTGGAGAAGATCTCGTCGGCGGCGGCCGCGTCGTCCATGGTGACCTGCAGCAGCGTGCGGGTCTCGGGGTTCATCGTGGTCTCCCACAGCTCTTGGTGGTTCATCTCGCCGAGACCTTTGTAGCGCTGCACGCCGTTGTCTTTCGGGATGCGCTTGCCGGCGGCGACACCGGCCGTGAGCAGCGCATCGCGCTCCTTGTCGGAGTAGACGTACTCGTGCTCGGCGTTCGTCCACTTGAGCCGGTAGAGCGGCGGCTGCGCGAGGTACACGTAGCCGAGCTCGATGAGCGGGCGCATGTAGCGGAACAGCAGCGTGAGCAGCAGGGTCGTGATGTGCTGGCCGTCGACATCGGCGTCGGCCATGAGCACGATCTTGTGGTACCTGGCCTTCTCGGTGTTGAAGTCCTCGCCGATGCCGGCGCCGAACGCCGTGATCATGGCCTGCACCTCGTTGTTGGCGAGGGCGCGGTCGAGTCGGGCCTTCTCGACGTTCAGGATCTTGCCGCGAAGCGGGAGAATCGCCTGCGTCTCGGGGTTGCGGCCCTGCACGGCCGAGCCGCCGGCCGAGTCGCCCTCGACGATGAAGATCTCGGAGACCGAGGGGTCTTTCGACGAGCAGTCCTTCAGCTTGCCGGGCATGCCGCCCGACTCGAGCAGGCCCTTGCGCCGGGTCGCCTCTCGCGCCTTCCGTGCCGCGATGCGCGCGGTTGCGGCCTGGATCGCCTTGCGGATGATGTCGCGGGCTACGGCCGGGTTGCGCTCGAACCAGTCGCCGAGCTGATCGGCCGTGACCTTCTGCACGAACGACTTCGCCTCGGTGTTGCCGAGCTTGGTCTTCGTCTGACCCTCGAACTGCGGCTCGGAGAGCTTGACCGAGATGACCGCGGTGAGACCCTCGCGTACATCGTCGCCGGAGAGGTTGTCGTCCTTCTCCTTGATGATGCCCTTCTCACGGGCGTACTTGTTCACGAGCGTCGTGAGCGCAGCACGGAAACCCTCTTCGTGCGTGCCGCCCTCGTGGGTGTTGATGGTGTTCGCGTAGGTGTGCACCGACTCGGTGTACGACGTCGTCCACTGCATCGCGACCTCGAGCGCGATCTTGCGGTCGGTGTCTTCGGACTCGAAGGAGATGATCTCTTCGTTGACCAGGTCGGACTTCTTCGAACGATTCAGATACTCGACGTAGTCGACGAGCCCGCGCTCGTAGA
The DNA here is from genome assembly GCF_003070885.1 of Agromyces badenianii. Taxonomy (NCBI): domain Bacteria; kingdom Bacillati; phylum Actinomycetota; class Actinomycetes; order Micrococcales; family Microbacteriaceae; genus Agromyces; species Agromyces badenianii. The sequence goes on along the minus strand of NZ_CP028913.1, from coordinate 6,025 downwards.
GGAACGTGTTGGTACGGGGAGCAGGAGCCGCGTCATCCGTTTCGCTCGCCGCGGTGTCGTCGGGATCGATCTCGACGTGGCCGCTGCGCTCATCGGTGAGCGTGATGCGCAGGCCCTTGTTGAGGAAGGCCATCTGCTGGAAGCGGCTGCGGAGCGTCTCGTAGTCGAACTCGACGGTCTCGAAGATGTCGGCGTTCGGCCAGAACGTGATGGTCGTGCCGGTCTCGTCGCTCGGCTCGTCTTGCGACAGCGGCGCGTCGGGAACACCGACGGTGAACGACTGCCGCCAGACATGGCCCTGCCGGCGCACCTCGACGTCGAGCTTGGTCGAGAGCGCGTTGACGACGGACGACCCGACGCCGTGCAGCCCGCCCGAGACGGCGTAGCCGCCACCGCCGAACTTGCCGCCGGCGTGCAGCACCGTGAGCACCACCTCGACCGTCGAGCGGCCTTCGGTCTTGTGGATGTCGACGGGGATGCCGCGACCGTCGTCGATGACCCGCACACCGCCGTCGGGCAGGATCGTGACATCGATGGTGGTGGCATGGCCCGCAAGCGCCTCGTCGACCGAGTTGTCGACGATCTCGGAGACGAGATGGTGCAGGCCTCGGGGACCCGTCGAGCCGATGTACATACCCGGCCGCTTGCGAACCGCTTCGAGGCCCTCGAGGACTTGGATCTCATCAGCACCGTATGCCGGTGTCTGCTGGGCCTTCGTCGGTTCCGCTGTCATGTGTGAATCGGGCTCCTGACCGTCATTCTGGCGACTCTCGATCCTATCAAATCGAGGGTCGACGCAAGGCTTGAAGCGCCGATCTGGGGCGATATCAACTGCGAAGTGACCGAATTTGCCTGCCTACCCGTAGGTATCGCGCGGACCGCGCCCTGGAACCGATCTGGGGCCCCTTTTCCAGGTGGGGGCATCCGGCCCTTGGAAACGGATCATGTCGACCCCGGCTCCGGGGAATCTCGTCGTGATCTCGGTGAGGATCTGCGTGCGCATCATGCGCAGCTGCGTCGCCCACGCGGTCGACTCGCAGCGCACCTGGAGCACGCCGCCCTCGATGGCGATCGGTTCGGAGTGCCGCGCCGTCTCGTCGCCGGCGATGTCGGCCCACGACGCGAGCACGTCGTGCTGCGACAGCGGGCCGTTCCAGCCGAGCTGCGTGCTCAGCGAGTCGATCGAGTCGGCGAGCGGCTTCGGATCGCGGCCGGGGGTGAACGGCTCGCTGCCGGAGGTGTCGCGGGTGCGCACCCGACCCGGGCGGCCGGTGCGCGTGCGCGGCTCGCCCCCGAAGATCTCGCGGAAGTGCTGGTAGACGCGGGAGGCCTCAGACATCGGCGGCCTCGGGCTCTGAAGTCGACGGTGCGTCAGGGTCGGGCTCGGGCTCGGCGTCGGGCTCGGCCGCTGCCTCGTCGACGATGTGCCCCGCCTCGATGTGCACGATGCGCGCGATGAGCGGACGCGGCACGTCTTCGAGCACCGCGGCCGTCACGAGCACCTGTTCGAAGCCGGCGATCGCACTGGCCAGGCGATCGCGCCGCAGGCGGTCGAGCTCGGCGAAGACGTCGTCGAGCACGAGCACCGGGTCGCCGGTCATCGAGTCGCGGCGGAGCAGTTCGGCCGAGGCCAGTCGCAGGGCGAGGGCGAACGACCAGGATTCGCCGTGGCTCGCATAGCCCTTCGCCGGCAGACCGTTGAGCAGCAGCACGACGTCGTCGCGATGCGGACCGACGAGCGTGACACCGCGTTCGAGCTCTTTCGGCCGCAGCACCCGCAGGGCCTCGGCGAATCGCTCACGCGTGCCCGATACCTGCTCTGACACGGCAGCGGATGCCTCGGGCTCGGCATCGGGGTCGGCGCCGTCGATCGAGAGCAGGGACGTCATGCCCGGGGCGTGATCGGCATCGACGATCGAGCGGTACGCGGCGGCGAGCGGCTCGCGGAGCTCGGCGACGAGCGCGAGACGCTGGTCGATGAGCTCCGAGCCGAGCGCGACGAGTCGTTCGTCCCAGATGTCGAGGGTCGTCAGCTTGTCGACGGCCAGCCCTCGTGCCCGAGCGCTCTTCAGCAGGGAGTTGCGTTGCTTCAGCACGCGCTCGTAGTCGGCCATCACTCCCGCGAGCCGCGGAGTGCGCTGCACGAGCAGTTCGTCGAGCACCCGCCGGCGCACCGAGGGTTCGCCGCGCACGATGGCGAGGTCTTCGGGTGCGAAGAGCACGCTGTGCGCATAACGCGGAAGCTCCCGCGTCTTGACCGGCGAACGGTTCAGCTGTGCGCGATTGGCGCCCTGCCGGTTCAGTTGCAGCTCGACGAGTAGCTCGCGGTCGCCGTGCGAGAGCAGTGCCCGCACGATCGCCGCGTCGGCGCCGGCCCGGATGAGGGCCTGATCGCCCGAGACCCGGTGCGACCCGAGGGTGGCCAGGTAGCCGATCGCTTCGACGAGGTTGGTCTTGCCCTGGCCGTTGCGGCCGACGAGCACGGTCGCCCCCGGGCCGAGTTCGAGCTCGGCGCGCTCATAGTTGCGATAGTCGGTCAGTGAGAGCCGGGCGACGTGCACGTTGGGCTCCCTTCCACGACGAGGCATCCGGATGCCCCGTGGCCGCCGGAATCGCAATTCACAACGCTACCCCGCACCACTGACCTCCACGCGGGTCGGAGTCTCCGAGCACTTGCGGGCCCACGGCACCGCGGCCGCGCCCGACCGGCGCCCGGAACCGCTCAGCGAAGCAGGAGGTTGGGTTGCAGCAGGTAGCGGTAGCTGTCGGCGCCGGCCTGCTCGCGTGACGACTGGCTCGTGATGAGCACCGGGCCCGGCTTGTTGGGGTTCTCGGTCTTCGTGAACGACACGCGCACGTACTCCGAGTGCACGGCGCCGAGGCCGTCGAGCAGGAACTGCGGTTTCAGCGACACCACGGTGTCGTCGCCGGTGAGGATCGCGTCGATCGACTCCGACGCCTGGGCCTGTTCGCTGCCGATGGCTTCGAGGGTGAGACCGTCTGCCGTGAAGCTGTAGCGCAGGGCCGCCTCGCGCTCGAGCACCAGGGCGACACGGCGGGTGGCCTCGATCAGCTCGGCCGTGTTGACCACCGCGTAGTTGTCGACCGTCTCGGGGAAGAGCCGCCGCACGGGCGGGAAGTTGCCCTTGATGAGCAGCGAGGTGACAGTCTTCTTCTCGGCGCTGAAGGCGATCAGCTCGCGGTCGTCGCGGTTCGTGATCGAGACCGAGATCGTGCCGGAGTGACCGAAGGTCTTGCCGACCTCTTGCAGGGTGCGCGCGGGCACGAGCGCCGTGACGGTCTCTTCGCTCGCGACGCCGCCGCCGTCCCAATCGAGTTCGCGCACCGCGACGCGGTAGCGGTCGGTGGCGACGAGGCTCAGGTTGTTCTCGCGCACCTCGAGCTGCACACCCGTGATGACCGGCGTCACGTCGTCGCGCGATGCTGCGACGGCGACCTGCGCCACTGCGGCCGCGAACTCCTCGGCCGGCACGACGCCGGACTCGGGGCCGATCTCGGGGATCGAGGGATATTCCTCCACCGGCATCGACAGGAGTGTGAAGCTCGCCGAGCCGCAGCTCACGGAGATGCGGCTCTCTTCGGTCGCGACGCGCACCGGGGCATTCGGCAGGCGGCCGGCGATCTCGGCGAGGAGTCGGCCCGAGACGAGCACGGTGCCCTGCTCTTCGACGTCGGCCTGGATCTCGGTCTGCGATGAGACCTCGTAGTCGAAGGAGGAGAGCACGAGACCGTCGGCATTCGCCTGGATCAGTACGCCCGAGAGGATCGGCAGCGTGGTGCGCTGCGGCAGCAGTTTGACGGCGAAGGAAACGGCCTCACTGAAGACGTCGCGGTTGACCTGGAACTTCACGGTTCTCCCGTCGTGGATGGCGCTGGGTGCGTCCCATGTTATCCGCAGAGCCGACCGCGTCGCGGGGCGAATCGATCACGACGTGCAGGCGCGCCAGGCGTCGACCGAAGCCCGCCGATCTCGAGGTTGTGGGAATCCCCCCTTAAACCCTTAACTCTTAACAGTGTTAACCGCTGTGGAAACTGTGGATGGTGTTCGGAGACCCGCGGAACGACGCCGATCTCGGGGCATCCGATCTGTGCACAGTGTGTGGGTTCGCGAGCGGATGTCCCGGCGCGGTGCCGAACGCATGACACTGTTCTGCACAGGCGAGGGGCCGGTCTCAACAGGCGTGGCGCGGTTGCTCGTTAACAATCCACAGGTTCTCCACAACTGTGGGAATTGCGTTGAAACGATCTGCAGTGGCCGTGCAGACCCCGATTCCGAGGGTGCGGGCGCGCCGATCACCCTCGCTTGCTGGTCGAGTCGGCGGGCCGGCGCCGTATCGAGAATCCGCCCGGTCGGTCGAGCAGGCGTGCCGTGGCGCCTGTGCCGTGTCGAGACCCCGGTGCACGGTTCACTCGACCCTTCGCACCGCCGTGCTCAGCGGTAGCGGCTGACCTGCTTGATGCGCGCGGTGAGTTCGGTCACCTGGTTGTAGATCGAGCGCCGCTCCTTCATGAGCTCCGAGATCTTCTTGTTCGCATACATGACGGTCGTGTGATCGCGGTTGCCGAACAGCTGTCCGATCTTCGGCAGCGACAGGCTCGTGAGCTCGCGGCAGAGGTACATCGCGATCTGGCGCGCGGTCGCCACGGCCTGCGATCGGCTGGACCCGTAGAGATCGTCGACGGTGAGCTTGAAGTAGTCGGCGGTCGCGGTGATGATGTCGACCGGCGAGACGACGTTGTCCGAGTCATCCGTGATGAGGTCTTTCAAGACCGTCTGCACGAGCGGCATGTCGACCGGCGTGCGGTTGAGGCTCGCGAACGCGGTGACGCGGATCAGGGTGCCCTCGAGCTCGCGGATGTTGCTCGAGACCTTCGAGGCCATGTACTCGAGGATGTCGTCGGGCACCTGGAGGCGCTCGGACTGCGCCTTCTTGCGGAGGATCGCGATGCGGGTCTCGAGGTCGGGCGCCTGCACGTCGGTGATGAGGCCCCACTCGAAGCGGCTGCGCATGCGGTCTTCGAAGCCGGTGAGGTGCTTCGGCGGCACGTCGCTCGTGATCACGACCTGCTTGTTGTGATCGTGCAGGGTGTTGAAGGTGTGGAAGAACGCCTCTTGCGTCTCGGCCTTGCCCTGCAGGAACTGGATGTCGTCGATCAGCAGGATGTCGATGTTGCGGTATCGCTGCTGGAAGAGCGAGCCGCGGTTGTTGGCGATCGAGTTGATGAAGTCGTTCGTGAACTCCTCGGACGAAACGTACCGCACGCGGATGCCCGGATACAGGCTCATCGCGTAGTGGCCGATCGCGTGCAGGAGGTGGGTCTTGCCGAGGCCCGAGTCGCCGTAGATGAAGAGCGGGTTGTAGGCCTTCGCCGGCGCCTCGGCCACCGCGACCGCCGCCGCATGGGCGAAGCGGTTGGACTGACCGATCACGAAGCTCTCGAACGCGTACTTCGGGTTCAGTCGCGTGTCGCGCGACGCGACGGGGTTCGTGTTCTCGAAGACCGACTGCGGAGACGCGGGCATCTCCACCGGATCGAGCATCTCGTCGACGAACGGCGACTGCGGCTCGGGTGCCCTGGCTTCTTCGAGCTCGGGATTGACGACGACGTAGAACGAGGTCACCGGCGCCGGAGCCTCGACCACGCTCATCGCCGAGAGCAGCGAGACCCGCATGCGCTGGTTCAGCATGCTCGCGGTGAAATCGTTCGGCACCTCGAGGTAGAAGGTGCCGGCCGCAATGCCCTTCGGCTCGACGAGATTGAGGAATCCCTGGAGCATCGGGGTGATCGCGTCGTCGTCTGACAGCCGATCGAGGATCGTCGCCCACGTATCCGAGATGGGCTGTTCTGTCATTGTTCCCCGCATTCAATCCGGTGCCGTCGTCTGCCGCTCATCGATCCCCCGATCGACTGAGCAAGCGGCGCGAGGCGAGTGTTGTCTGTGTTCTCCACGCCCTGTGGGGAGAATTCGGAAGAAGCCCGAGATTCCGCGCACCAAGCTGGG